>OZ241841.1:0-2768541 GCA_965202665.1 Candidatus Spongiisociaceae bacterium | reverse complement strand
AATCCGGTAACCCGGGCGCAGATGGCGTCCTTCTTCGTAAGAGTAATCAACCAAGCCCCCACCACCACCGGAGAATCATAACCCACCCTCCTGATCCCCCTGGCTTGGCCAAGTACAACTAAAACCCGGGGCGGGGGGCCCGGCGGGTGGGGCGCCGGTTAGGGTCGGCTTATGGCCGCCCCCCTCCCCAAACTAAGGCCGGTCCTGCGCCGGGCCGCGCCTTCCCTGCGGGCGGAGCGCACCCTGTGGGAGGAGGGCCACCGGCTGGTGGCGGGGGTGGACGAGGTGGGAAGGGGGGCGTGGGCCGGGCCGCTCACGGTGGGGGTGGCGGTGGCTCCCCCCCAGCGCCGGGTCTACAAAATCCGGGACTCCAAAATGCTCACCGAGGAGGAACGGGAGGGCTTGTTCGACCGGGTGGCGGACTGGTGCCGGGCGTGGGCGGTGGGCCACGCCAGCCACGAGGAGTGCGACCAACTGGGGATGTCGGAGGCGCAACGGCTGGCCGCCCGCCGGGCCCTGCGGGCACTGGGGGTTTCCCCGGATCGGATCCTGCTGGACGGCCGTTGGGACTTCGTGGGGGGGCCGGGCGTCATCCGCATGGTGCGGGGGGACGCCACTTCCCTCACCATCGCCGCCGCTTCCATCCTGGCCAAAGTGACCCGCGATCGGATCATGCGGGAATTGTCGCCCCACTATCCCAACTATTCTTTCGCCGACAACAAAGGCTACCCCTGCCCCCGCCACCGGGCCGCCCTGGCCGCCTGGGGGCCGTCCGGCATCCACCGCCGCAGCTGGGTGTTTATGGAGCACCTTCCCTGGACCGGACTGGGACGTTACCGCCGCGAAACGCCGCAGGGGGAACTTTTCGACCCCGAACGCCCGTCCCGGCCGCCCGCCTAAGAAGAAGGTTCCCCGCCCCGCCGTTTCAGAAAAGAGGCCAGGGCGTCGATCACCGGATCGGGCCGTTCGATCATCATGATGTGGCCCGCTCCGGCGATCACCGACTCCTCCCAGTCGGCAAGTCCTTCCCGCAGGGGCGCGGCGGAGGAGGGAGGGGCCATGATGTCGATGGCCCCGGTGACCAGCAGCGTCGGGCGCGTTACCGCCCGGGCCGCCGCCGGGCCGCCCGAATACTCATCGCAGGCCCGCAGGTCGTTGGCCAACAGGCCGGGGGCCGCCCTTTCCCACAGCCGCAAGGCGGCCCCGGTCATCCACAAGCCGGGGGTTTGATGCCCTCCCAGATGGGAACGTTTCCCGTAACCCCAGGAGGTCATCAACCGGTAGGCGAGGGGATCATCGTCGGCGGCCGCCTGCAACAGGGCGGGATGGACCGGCATGGCCGCCGCGCCGCCCATCAAAGCCAGGGTGCGCACCCGGTCGGGATGGCGGGCGGCCGCCTCCAAAACGATGAGCCCCCCCATGGAATGGCCGACCAGATGGGCCCGCCGGCGCCCGGCGGCGTCCAAAACCCGGATCACCCATTCGGCGTATTCGGCGATGGAGGGAAAGGGCCGGCCGCCGGAGGCCCCGTGGCCGGGCAGGTCCAAAGCCAGCACCGCGTAGCCGCGATGGGAGAAGAAACGGGTCTGCAACTGCCAGATGGTTTTGTCCAAAGCCGCCCCGTGCACCATCACCAGCAGGGGGGCTTGCGGGCCGGGGTCCCGTCCGCCGGTGGTGGCGGAAACCGCCGCGCCGTCCACCGCTAGTTCCATCTCATCCCCGTTGCGAAGCCCGCAGGGCGGACGTCAAGTCGTCGATCAGGTCGCCGGGATCCTCCAAGCCGATGGAAAGGCGCACCAAGTCCTCGCCCACCCCGGCCCGTTGCAACTGTTCGGGGCTCATCGTGGAATGGGTGGTGGAGGCGGGATGGATGACCAGCGACCTGGCGTCCCCCACGTTGGCCAGATGGGAGAACACCCGCAACCGCTCAATGAAACGGCGGCCCGCCTCCCGGCCCCCTTTGACGCCGAAAGTCAGAATCGCCCCGCATCCCCGGGGAAGCAACCGGGCGGCCCGTTCCCGGTCGGGATGGCCGTCCAACTCCGGGTAGGTGATCCAAGCCACCTCCTCCCGTTCCTCCAAGAAGCGGGCCACCGCCCGGGCGTTTTCCACATGGCGGCGCATGCGCAAGGCCAGGGTTTTGGTTCCCTGCAGGATGTAGAAGGCGTCCTGCGGGCCCAACGGGGCCCCGAAGTCCCGGAGTCCCTCCACCCGGGCCCGCACGATGAAAGCCTGGGTTCCGAACTCTTCGGTGAAGCGGAGGCCGTGATAGGAGGGATAGGGTTCGGTGAGGGTGGGGAAACGCCCGGACGCCTCCCAGTCGAAGGTTCCCCCGTCGATGAGGGCCCCGCCCACCGCCAGCCCATGCCCGCCGATGAACTTGGTGATGGAGTGGTAAACCAGGTCCGCCCCCCACTCGAAGGGGCGGAACAGGTAGGGAGTGGCGAAGGTGTTGTCCAGCATCAGGGGCACCCCCGCCTGATGGGCGACTTCGGCTACCGCCGGGACGTCCATTATTTCCAAGCCGGGATTGCCCAGGGTTTCCCCGAACACCAACCGGGTTTCGGGGCGGATGGCCTCCCGGAAGCCGTCGGTATCCCGGGGATGGACGAAGGTGGCGGTAATGCCGAAGCGGGGGAGGGTGACGGCCAGCAGGTTGTTGGCGCCCCCGTACAAGCTGGAAGAGGACACTATGTGCCCGCCCGCCCCCATCAGGGTGGCGATCCCCAGGAACATGGCCGCCATCCCGGAGGCTGTGGCCACCGCCCCCACCCCGCCTTCCAGGGCGGCCAGACGTTCCTCCAGCACGGCCGCGGTCGGGTTGGAAATGCGGCTGTAAATGTGCCCTTGCCTTTCCAGGTTGAACAGCCCAGCCGCGTGCTCCACGTCCCGGAACACGTAAGAGGCGGTCTGGTAAATGGGAACCTCCCGGGCTCCGAAGTCGGAATCCGGATGATGGCCGGCGTGCACCCCCAGGGTTTCAAAGTCCAAGAAGTTGGGATCAACCATTGGTCAAGCATAGAGCGGCTGACACGGGCGGGGACGCGGCCCGGGCGTTCGGAGGGTAAAGTTGGCCGCCATGACTGAAGTTTCGGTAACTTATCCGTCCCCAGACCGGGCGGTCATCGCCCTCGCCAGGGACGGGTCTCTCAACTCTTTGAACTCCTCCGCCCTGCGCCGGTTGCGGGAGGCGGCGGAGGAAGTGTCGCGACGGCCGCTGAAGGCGGTGATCCTGCGGGGGGAGGGGCGGGCTTTCTGCGCCGGGGCCGACTTCGCCCTGCTGAGCGGGGAGGAGGGCCCGCCGTTGGAGGCGGGGGAGTTGGGAAGGGAAATGACCGAGGCGGTGCAGTCCATACCGGCGGTGACCGTGGCCGCCCTGCATGGGGCGGTGGTGGGGGGAGGGGTGGTGCTGGCCGCCTGCTGCGACCTGCGGGTGGCGGCCGAGGACGCCTATTTTTCCATTCCGGAAGTGGACGTGGGACTGCCCCTGGGCTGGGCGGGGGTGCCGCGTCTGATACGGGAAATCGGCCCCGCCCTCACCCGGGAACTGGTCATGACCTGCCGTCCTTTCACGGCCGAGGAGGCGTTGCGGGCCGGGTTCGTCAACCGGGTGGTCCCGGCCGCCCGGCTGGAGGAGGCGGTGGGGGAGCTGGCGGACGTTTTGTGCTCCAAATCGGCCTACGCCCTGCGGGAGGTGAAACGGACCATCAACGAAGTAGCCGAGCAGATCGCCCCCGCCATCGGCCGCATCGGCGACTCGCATTTGCTGGCCGCGGCCGCCGCTGATGAGGAATCCCGGCGGGCCATGTCCGCCTACATGCGAACCCGCCGCTCCTGACCAGCAGGCCCCGGCGTTTTACCCGCCCCGCGGAGGGGTCAGAGTTCGGCGGGGGAGAGGGCGAAGAGGGGGGCGGCCCCGGCGGTGGCCGCCGGTTGATGGGCGGCCGCTCCGGGGAGGATCTGCTCCAGGTAGAAAAGGGCCGCGGCCCGTTTGGCGGCCCGGTCGGGGGCGGCCGCGGCCGCTTCGGCCATCATCGCCCCGCCGGCCACAATTCCGAACATTTGGCAAAAAGGGCCGGCCCCGGCCAGCCGGTCCGCCGGTTCGGCCCCGGTCAGCCATTCGGCGGCTTCCGCCAAGCCGTCCGCCGCCCGCTCCAGCAGGGGGGCGGCCTCCGCCATCCCCGCCGCCCGCAGCCCGTCCGCCGCCCCCCGCATTTCTTTTATGTAGGAGCGGGCGAACCGGCCTCCGTCCATGGGCAGTTTGCGCATCACCAGGTCCATGGCCTGAATGCCGTTGGTGCCCTCGTAAATGGGGGCGATGCGGGCGTCCCGGTAGTGCTGGGCGGCCCCCGTTTCCTCCACGAATCCCATCCCGCCGTGCACTTGCAGGCCGATGGAGGCGAGGGAAACCCCCAGGTCGGAGCACCATGTTTTCACCACCGGGGTGAGGAGGGCGACGGCGTTGCCGTGCCGGCGCCGCTCTTCCCCGTCCGCGGCATGTTCGGCCAGGTCCTGGTGCATGGCCGTGCGGTAGAGCAAAGCCCGCATGGCTTCGATGTTGGCCCGCATCGTCATCAGCATGCGCCGCACATCGGGGTGTTCCACTATCAGGGACTCCTCCCGGGCTCCCGGGGCCTTCCCCTGTTTGCGCTCCCGGGCGTAGCCGACCGCCTGCTGATAGGCCCGTTCGGCGATGGCCAGTCCCTCCAAGCCGACCGAAATGCGGGCCGCGTTCATCATCGTGAACATGTTGCGCATTCCCTGATGTTCCCCGCCCAGCAGAAACCCGACCGCCCCGTCCCCGTCCTCCCCGTAGGCCATCACGCAGGTGGGGGAGGCTTTGATGCCCAGCTTGTGTTCCAGCGACACCGCTTTCAGGTCGTTGCGCAGCCCCGGGCCGCCGTTTTCATCCGGCAAAAACTTGGGGACGATGAACATGGAAATCCCTTTGGTGCCGGGAGGGGAGCCGGGGGTGCGGGCCAGCACGAAGTGGATGATGTTGTCGGTCAGATCGTGCTCGCCGTAGGTGATGAAAATTTTGGAGCCGGTTATGCGATGGGTTCCGTCCCCGGCGGGGACCGCCCGGGCGGCGATCGTCCCCAGGTCCGACCCGGCCTGCGGTTCGGTCAGGTTCATGGCGGCCGACCATTCCCCGCTGATCAGCCGGGGCAGGTAAGCGGCCCGTTGCTCTTCGGAACCGTGGGCCAGCAGGGCGTCGATTCCGCTGTAAGTGAGGAGGGGGCACAGGCTGAACGACATGTTGGCCGAGGCGAGCATTTCCTCAAAAGCCAGGCCGACCGCCTTCGGCATCTGATGGCCGCCCCATTCGGCGGGGAAATCCACCCCTCCCCACCCGGCTCGCACGTAGGCCCGGTAAGCCTCCCGGAAGCCGTCGGGGGTGCGCACCCCGCCCTCCGCCGTCAGAACCGAGCCCTGCTGATCGCCGGGGTGGTTCAGGGGGGCCACCAGGTCGCCCACGAACCGGGCCGCCTCGTCCAGCGCCGAATGCACCGTTTCCGGGTCGGCGTGGGAGTAGGCGGGCAACTCGGCCAGCTGGTCCAAGCGGGCGATGTGCCGCAGGGCGAAGCGGATGTCGTCCAGGGGGGCCCGGTATTCGCCCATCTACGCCTCCCGCAACGCGGCGTCCAGGTCGGCGATCAGATCGGCGGCGTCCTCCAAACCCACCGAGATGCGCACCAGCCCGTCGGTGATGCCGGTGCGCAACCGCTCCGCCTCGTCCACATCGGCGTGGGTCATCGTGACCGGATGGGTGATCAGCGACTCCACCGACCCCAGGCTTTCCGCCAAAGTCCACAGGCGCACCGAACTCATCAAACGGGCCCCCGCCTCCAACCCGCCTTCCAGTTCGAACCAGGCCATCGCCCCGTATCCGGAGGCTTGGCGGGAGGCCAGCCGGTGCCAGGGGAAGGAGGCCAGCCCCGGATAGGCCACACGGGCCACCTTCGGGTGGCCTTCCAGGTAGCCGGCCACCGCGGCCGCGTTGGCCGACTGCCGTTCCATCCGTTCGCTGAGGGTTTTGGAGGACTGCAGGGAGATCCAGGCGGTCATGGGCGACATTATGGTTCCGGTCGCGTTTTGGATGAAACCGATTTTTTCGGACAGTTCCGGGCCGGCGCACACCACCGCCCCGCCCACGGTGGCGTTCAGGCCGTCGATGTATTTGGTGGTGGAATGGACCGCCAAATCCGCCCCCAGTTCCAGCGGGCGTTGAAAGTAGGGGGTGAGGAAGGTGTTGTCCACCGCATGCGGGATGCCGCGGCTGCGGGCGATGCGGGAAATTGCGGCGATGTCGGAATATTTGAGAGTTGGGTTGGCCGGCGTTTCGGTGAAGATGAGGCGGGTGTGGTCGGTGACGGCCGCTTCCACCGCCTCCGGATCGGAACCGTCGGCGAAAGTGAAATCAACTCCGTAACGGGCGTAAATCTGGGTGGCTAAGCGGTATGTGCCCCCGTAGGTGACGTCGCCCACCACCGCATGGTCGCCGGCGCTCAACAGGGAACGGAAAACGGCGTCGGTGGCCGCCATCCCGGTGGCGAACGCCCATCCCGAATGGCCTCCCTCCAAAACGGCCATCCGTTCCGCAAAAGCGGAGACGGTGGGATTGGCGGAGCGGGAATAGGAGTATCCCTTGGCCATGTATTCCTCCACCGACGGCTGGGCGAAGGTGCTGGTCTGGTGGATGGGGGTGAGGATGGCCCCGGTTACCGGGTCGGGGGCCGCCCCGGCGTGTATCTGGTCGGTTCGGAAACCCATCGGTTGGTGTGCTCCTATGCTCCTAAGTTGCCTTGGGGGTTGCTGTCCGGTACAGGTTACCCTCCCGCCGGGCCGGGTCGGGCGCCGCTACCATTTCCGGGATGGACCGCGCCGCTTCTTTGACCATCTCCACCGCCGAAATGCACACCGGCGGCGAACCGGTGCGGATCATCGAATCCGGCTATCCGCCGTTGCGGGGGGAAACCATTTTGGACAAGCGCCGGTTCGCCCGGGAGAACTACGACCATTTGCGCACCGCGCTGATGCACGAACCGCGCGGCCACTTCGACATGTACGGAGTCATCCCGGCGGAACCCGACCTCCCGGAGGCGGATTTTGCGGTCTTGTTCATGCACAACCAAGGTTATTCGCTGATGTGCGGGCATGCGGTGATCGCCTTGGGGAGGTACGCGGTGGACCGGGGCTGGGCGGCGGCGGAGGAACCGGAAACGCGGATGGTCATCCAATGCCCGTGCGGGCCGGTGGAAGTGTTCACGGAGGTGCGGGAAGGCCGGGCGGGGCGGGTGCGGTTTCACAGCGTGGGGGCCTTCGCCTACGTCATCGGCCGGACGGCGGAGGTTCCCGGGTGGGGGCCGGTGTCCTACGATGTGGCCTACGGGGGGGCTTTTTACGCCCTGGCCCCCGCCTCCGCCTTCGGTATGGACGTGCGCCGCTCGCCGGTGTCCGATTTGCGGGCGGCCGCCTCCGCCCTGTCCGGGGCGGTAGCCGCCGACTGCGAGTTGGCACATCCCGATTCGGAGGAGATGGCCTACCTGTACGGGTCCATCCTCACCGACGGGATCGACGACCACCGCCCCTCGGCCAACATTTGCGTGTTCGCCGACGCGCAGGTGGACCGCAGCCCCACCGGTTCGGGGGTGACCGCCCGCATGGCCCTGCGTTTCGCCAAAGGCCAAGCGGGGCCGGGGGAGGAACGGGTGTTCGTCAGCGTCGCCGGTTCGGAAATGACCGGCGAAGTGGTCGGAACGACCGGGGAGGGCTCCGGGGTGGGCGGCGGCCATCCGGTGGTCACCGTGGAAGTGGCGGGCCGGGCCCACTACGCAGGCTCCGCCCAGTTCGTAATAGAACCCGACGACCCCTTCCCCCGCGGCTTCCTCCTCCGCTAAGACATGTCCCTACCGGGGCGCAATCCGCATACCAGCTTGCAACGAAGCTTCCCGCAACCGACGATCCCAAGTTACCATAATGACCAGTTCCGGGGGGAAACGCACCGCGGATGCTAGATGAACCGCATCGTAACCCTTCAAACCATAAACTTCGGCTACATCACCAGCCTCTTTCAACAGTTGCTCATACGGCTCGACAACCTTAATATTGCCCCAGTATGATTCCCATTGTTTTTTGGCCGCATTCAAAGATCGTTCGGTTAGTCGTTTGTTCTGGCGGGCAGCGGCAAGAGCCGCTCTGACTTCGGGGTAGGCTAGGGCGCTACTCACTGGCCAAGCGGCTCTATCCCAAAGCAAGGTAACCGTTTCGCTACCTTCTTCTTCCGCAACCCGTTTGACCAAGGCACTGGAGTCGAAATATATTATGTAGTCGTCAAACGGAGCCGACGTTTGGGGTGGAGGCGAGATAATCAAACGACTGGCGGGTACTCTAATTACGTTGTTGCGTAATAATCTCCGATACCGAACCTTTTACCGAAACCCGCTTGCGACCCGACGCCTTTGTCCGGCTCTTGTTACGCGGACCTCGTATTAGGCCGTCGCGTTCTAGTTGCTCGATGAGGGGCAAAGCGTTAATGCCGGTGATACGGGCTATCGGCGTACGCCGTTCGGTCAGGACAATCTCCTCACCGGATTTGACCTGATCTATCCATCGTCTCAAATCAGATCTGAACTCCGTAACGCCAACTTCTATGATCGCCATTGCCAGCCTCCTTGCTTGCTTCTAAGGCGCACAGTCGCCAATATCGGTATTGTACAGAACAAACGGCGTAAAGTCAAATCAGCCCACGAATGGTCGTTAGCGAGGGATGATATAGCCTACATGGAGTCGCCGAATCTAAAGTGTTGTCGCATCAGTGGCAGTATCCTCCTGCTCCCCGTTAGTGCTTTCGTGGGTTTAGGGAGACAGGTTGCCGAGGTCGGTGCGCTGGGGAATATCGGTACGGTGGTTAGCCAAGATGGAGGGTAGTCCCAGTTCATCGTGGAGGCGGTCTTGCACTAGCTCTATGGCTTTGTGTGATATGTCTATGCCTATCCACTGGCGGCCCTCTTTCTCTGCCGCTATCGCCGCTGTAGCACACCCGCAAAACGGGTCAAGCACCAAATCACCCTCTTTGGACGAGGCCTTGATAATACGCTCCACTAATGCTACTGGTTTCTGGGTAGGATAACCCACTCGCTCCTTCGCCGCTGATGCTAGATATTGTATGTCTGTCCAAACCTGAGCGGCGGCTACTCCTTTGGGCTTATCTGACATATCAACTATCCGGTCGTACTTAGGATCGTTTTTTACTTTGTTCGGAATGATATTCCAGTCATAGACAAGCAACTGCCGAACCCCGTTTACCACATTAGAGTCATAGCCTCTGTCTAGGACGGCCTTTTTATGGTCGGTCATCACATACTGCTTATTGAAAATGTAGTCATCCGTTTTTGTGTAGAACAAAATGATGTCGTTGCTTCGTTGAAAGTAACGAGAAATATTTGTCCATTTATTATACGACCATACTATTTCGTTGCGGAAGTTGTCCGATCCGAAGATGGTGTCCATCATCAACTTCAGGCTATGGCTCTCAGTCGGGTCGCAATGCAGATAGATACTCCCGGTCGGCTTTAGCACCCGCTGCATCTCCAACAAGCGCTCGGACATCATCAGCAGATACCACATCGTGGTATCACCCCGTGCGCTACCACCGGCCCGTATCACATCGTGGAGCGCAGGGTTGGTAACCGCTAGCCGCTCGTGCGTTTCTAGGTCAACGTCTTTCAGCGTCCAAGAGTCTTGGAACTCAGCGCCCTCTGCCGCTGTTCCAATCGGCGCGCGCCATTGTTTCTTGGTGTTGAAAGGGGGGTCTAGGTAGATGAGGTCGACGCTGGCGGTGTTGAGGCCTCTCAGGACGTAGAGGTTGTCTCCGGTGAAAATGGTGCGGTTCGCAACATTAGGGGGGGGGGGGAGGGCATTTTGGTGTCGCCTCTGTTAGTTGGCGGTGAGGGCGGCGTGATGTCTTAGAACCGCAACAGCCTCGTCCCCGCCCAGATGGGCGGCCCCATCCGCCCGGAGCGCGCGGAGATCATCCGCCCCGGCCGTTTTCCAGTCGGCGCCTTCACCGAGGACGTCCTTTGGTTGTCCACCGGTGATGTCGGCATAGCCGGTCAGTCGGCTCACTTGCGCCTCCGTTCGCTATCAGGGCCGTCCCGGATTGTAGTCATTATTTTTGGTCCGTCCAAAGGAACGTACCGCGTATGTGGTGTTAGGCGAGGGCGGGGATTTGGCAGGTTACGCCGGCGCCGGCCAGGCCGCAGTAGCCGTTGGGGTTTTTGGCCAAGTACTGCTGGTGGTAGTCCTCGGCGTAGTAGAAGGGGGGAGACTCTCGGATTTCGGTGGTGATCGTCCCTTTGCCGGCCGCCGTCAAACTCCGCTGGTATGACTCCCGGGAAGCCTCCGCCATCCGGCTTTGCTCCTCGGTGGTCCAGAAGATGGCCGACCGGTACTGGGAGCCGCGGTCGTTGCCCTGGCGCATCCCCTGGGTGGGGTCGTGCTCCTCCCAGAAAACTTTGAGCAGGTTCGCAAAAGGCACCCGGGCCGGGTCGTAGACGATCAACACTGTCTCGGCGTGGGCGGTTCGTCCCGAGCAAACCTCCCGGTAGGTGGGATTGGGCGTGTGCCCCCCCTGATATCCGACCGCGGTGGTGAACACCCCCGGCATTTTCCAGAACAGGCGCTCCGCCCCCCAGAAGCATCCCATCCCCACATAGGCCGTTTCCAAATGGCCGGGGAAGGGTGGGACGATGGGACGGCCGTTCGCAAAATGCGGTTCCGGTTCCAGAACGGATCCCTCCCGTCCGGGCAACGCCTCTTCGGGCGGCGTCAGTTTGTCCTTGTTGCGGGTTGCGAACATTTCACCTCCATTCAACCTCCACCCTATGCAATCATTTTAGCGGCCCAAACATTCCCGCCACCAGATACACCCCTCGGTTTGGGCGCGTTCGGCGGAATGACTTTTCACGTTCGGCTAACTTGATGTAACCTGTTAGGCGATATGACCAACGGATTTCATGTCCGCCTGGACGACGTGACTAAAACCTTCGGGTCCCTGACCGTGGCCGCCTCGGTCGCCCTGCGCATCCCGCGCGGCCGCACTTTGGCCTTGCTGGGCCCCTCCGGATGCGGCAAAACCACCTTGTTGCGGATGATCGCCGGTTTGGAAACCCCCGATGCCGGGACTATCGCCATCGGCGGCAGGGTGCTGGACGGAGCGGATATTCATATCCGGGCGGAGGACCGCAACGTGGGGATGGTCTTCCAAAACGGGGCTTTGTTTCCCCATATGAGCGTGGGGGGCAACGTGGCCTACGGCCTGGGACGCCGCCCCGATCGGAGCCGGGTGGAGCGGGCTTTGGCAATGGTGGACATGAGCGGATTCGCCGACCGAGACCCGGCCACCCTGTCCGGGGGGCAGGCGCAACGGGTGGCCTTGGCGCGGGCCTTGGCCCCCCAGCCGGAGGTTTTGCTGTTGGACGAGCCGCTGGCCTCCTTGGACGCCGAACTGCGCTCCCGCATCCGCTCCGAAATGGCCGCCCTGTTGCGGGATTTGGACATAACCGCCGTGTTCGTCACCCACGACCAAGAAGAGGCTTTCGTGGTAGGCGACGACGTGGCGGTGATGCGGGACGGGCGGATCCTGCAGTTCGCCGCCCCGGGCGAGGTTTACAACCATCCGGCGGATCCCTGGGTGGCCCGCTTCGTGGGCGACGCCAATTTGCTGGACGGTATCGCCGAGGGGCGCACCGCCCGCACCAGCATCGGAGAGGTTCCGCTGGCCGTACCCGCGTACGGCCCGTGCGGCGTGGTGGTGCGTCCCGAATGCATCACGCTGGAAAGCGGCGATCAGGGGACGATTACGTCAATGGAATATTACGGTCACGACACCGCTTATTCCCTGGATGTGGACGGACTGCGGATGACGGCGCGGGTGCTGGCCGTCCCCCTCTTCCGCCCCGGAGACAACGTGCGCCTTTCCTACGCCGGACCGGAGACGATGGCCTTCCCCTCCCCGGAGCCGGAGCCGGAGCCGGCGGGGCGTGACTTCCCGCTCCGCTGACTTCATCATCCTAGGGGCCGGCCCCGCCGGACTTACCGCCGCCTTGTTGCTGGCCCGGCGGGGGAGGGAAGTCATAGTTTTGGAAAGAGCGGAGCAAGTGGGAGGGTTGGCCGCCTCCCGTCTGGTGGCCGGCCAGTCGGCGGACCACGGCAGCCATCGGTTGCATCCCTCCGCCGATCCCCGGGTTTTGGAGTTGCTGCGGCAACTTTTGGGATCAGAGCTGCAACGACGGTCCCGCAACGGGCGCATCCGGCTGGGCGGACGTTGGTTGCGGTTTCCGCTCGCTCCGGGGGATGTGCTGCGTTCCGCCCCCAAGCCTTTCCTGTTGCGGGCGGCGGCCGGGGCGGCGGCGGCCGCCGTCCGGCGGCGAAGGGCCGACACTTTCCATGAATGGGTCGCCTCCGGGCTGGGGAAGCCGATGGGGGAGGCTTTCTACTTCCCATACGCCCGCAAAATCTGGGGGGTGGAGCCTCAGCAGTTGAGCGGCGAGGCGGCCCGGCGGCGGATCAGCGCCGACACCCCCGGCAAGTTGGCCGCCAAACTCTGGAAGGGCCGTTCCGGGGAAAGAGGGGTCTTCTACTATCCGGCGGGGGGATTCGGGCGCATTCCGGAGGCCTTGGCGGAAGCAGCAACCGCCGCCGGGGCGGTCATCCTCACCGGAACGGAGGCTGAATCGGCGGCGGTGGGGGAAGAAGGGGCTTCGGTGAACTGCGGGGAAAGTATCTTTCGGGCGGCCCGCATCTGGTCCACTATCCCCCTCCCGGCGCTGGCCCGGCTGGCCGACGGGCCGGATGGGAATGGTTTGCGTTACCGGGCCATGGTTCTGGTCTATCTAGTAGTTCCCCGCAACCGTTACACATCCTACGACGCCCATTATTTTCCAGAGGGACGCTTTCCGATGACCCGGGTGTCGGAACCCAAAAACTACCGGGAGGGCCCCGACCCGGCGGACGCCACCGTGCTGTGCGCCGAAATTCCCTGCTTTAGGGGGGATGAAACCTGGCGGGCGCCGGATGGGGAACTGGCCGAACGGACGGCGGAGTGGCTACGGGAAGGCGGACTGCCCGAACCGCGAGCGGTCCATTGCGAGGCGGTGCGCCTTCCCCGCGCCTACCCGGTTTACGAGCTGGGCTACCAAACCCGCCTGCGCCGGATGGAGCGATGGCTGGCGGGACGGCCCCGGTTGCTGTCCTTCGGCCGGCAGGGGCTGTTCGCCCACGACAACACCCATCATGCGATGGCCATGGCCGTTGCGGCAGCGGAGTCGGTGACCGCCGACGGCGCCTTCGACGTCGAACGTTGGGAGTCCGCCCGGCGGGGCTTCGCCGAACACATCGTAGAAGACTGAAAACTTTATGTTCGTCTTGCCTAAGATTATATGTTAGGCTAACTTTACAACATCAGCAAGGGAAGGGTGATACATGCCTAAAATCATAAGGGCGGCGGCGCTGGCGGCGGTTTTGGCCTTGGCGGCGGCCGCCTGCGGGGACGACGGCGCGGAAGTGCGCACCATCGGCGACGCATCGGGTTCGGCCAGCGGTACGGGGTCCGCTAGCGGTTCGGGGACGGCAACCGGGCTGTCTCTGGAAGAGTTCGCGGAGGGGACGGACAACCCGCTGGTGCAACAGGCGGTGGATCAGTACAAAGAATACGTAACGGCGCAGATCGACGCCATGATCGTCAACAACCTGGCCTTCAACGATGCGGTGCGGGCCGGGGATTTGGAGGCCGCCCGCGACGCCTACGCTCCGGCCCGGGTGGAATGGGAACGGATCGAACCGATCGCCGGACTGATTGAGGAAATCGACGGGGCGGTGGACAGCCGGGTGGACGACTTCGCCGGACCGGACGACCCGGAGTTCACCGGATGGCATCGTCTGGAATACATCCTGTTCGAGCTGGGAACCACCGAGGGCGCCGCCCCCTTCGCCGATCAGCTGGACGCCGACCTGCAAACCCTGAAAGAGCAGATGGCCGACCTGGAACTGCCTCCGGCGGCGGTAGCGGTGGGGGCGGCCGAGCTGGTGGAGGAAGTGTCGCAGGGAAAAATCACCGGAGAAGAAGACCGTTATTCCAAAACCGACCTATGGGACTTCAACGCCAACCTGGAGGGGGCCCGGGAGGTGATCAAACTGCTCACCCCCGCCCTGCGGGAAGCGGATCCGGAACTGCTGGACCGCATCAACGCCGGCTTCGCCGAGCTGGACGGCTCCCTGGCCGGCCTCCGGGACGGGGACGGCTGGGTTCTCTATTGCCAAGAAAACGATCCCTTCCCCTCCCCCCTGTGCCCCCCGGAGGCGACCGTTACCGACGAAACGATCGACCTGCTGAAGGCGCAGCTGGCCGGATTATCGGAAAACATTTCATTGACGGCGGGCGCCCTGGGATTAATGTAGGCCCTGATGAAACCGGATTTTCATTCCGGTGGCGCCGGTTTTTCCCGACGGGAGTTTCTGAAGGCGGGCGCGGCGGGCGGAGCGGCCCTGCTGGGGGGCGCGTCCCTGCTAGCCGCCTGCGGGGGAAACGAGGGGCCCGGGGCGGAGGAGGCCGCTCCTCGGTTCGTCGAATTCTACGGGGAGCATCAGGCCGGGATCGCCCCGCCCGCCGTTCCCACCCTGGGGATGATGGCCGCCTTCAAAGTGTTGTCGCCCGACAGGGCGGCCCTGGAGGAAACCTTCCGGGAAATCACCGATGAGATACAGGGATTGATGTCCGGACGTCCCCCTACCATCCGGGACGAGGCCTTTCCCCCCACGGACTCCGGCCTGCTGGGAGCGCAGCCTTCCCCGGATGACTTGAGCGTGGTGATGAGCGTGGGGGCGTCGCTGTTCGACGACCGGTACGGTTTGGCCGACCGCCGTCCCGGCGAGCTGGAGGCCATGCCCTTTTTAGCCAACGACCGGCTGGATCCGCAACGAACCCACGGGGATGTGCTGTTCAACATCGACGCCGGCCACCCCGACACCCTGCAATTCGCCCTCCGCCAGCTGATGCGCCGCCGCCGCCGCGACCTGGTTTTGCATTGGCTGATAGAAGGCTACACCCGGGGGGCGGGGGCCAAACAGGCCGGGGCCGGCGCCCCCCGCAACCTGCTGGGATTCAAAGACGGAACAGCCAACCTGGACTCCCGGGACCGGGCGATGATGGATCGCTACGTGTGGGTGCAGCCGGAGGACCTCCAGCCGGCCTGGGCTACGGGGGGGACTTATCAAGCGGTGCGGGTGATCCGCATGTTCGTAGAGTTCTGGGACCGCACCCCTTTGGCCGAACAGGAGGCGATCATAGGCCGTACTAAGGACACCGGGGCCCCGCTGGGGATGCGGGAGGAAACCGACGTTCCCGACTTCTCCGACGACCCGGACGGGATTCGGACGCCTTTGGACGCCCACATCCGGCTGGCCAACCCCCGCACTCCGGCCAGCGAGGAGAACCTGATCTTCCGCCGCGGATTTTCCTACACCCGGGGCTTCGACGCCGCCGGGCGGCTGGACATGGGTTTGGCCTTCGTCTCCTATCAGCGCAGTATGGGCAAAGGCTTCTTAGCGGTTCAGAACCGGCTGTCGGGGGAGCCGCTGGAGGAATACGTGCTGCCCGAAGGGGGAGGTTTTTTCTTCGCCTTGCCCGGCGTCCCCGACGAAAGCCGCTTCCTGGGAGACGGGTTGTTCGCCTGACGGGAGGGGCGGTTCAGTTCGCGGTAGACGGCCGGGATCACCCGTCGCAGGTAGGGGAACAAACGCACGAAGGAGGTCCCGGCGGTGCGGAAGCTGTAGGAAATGGGGACCTCCCGGTAGCGAAACCCCTGCCCTAACAGGTTCAAGGTCAGGACCTGGGCGTAGTTGTAGTCGTGGATGATCCCGGCCCGGGCTGCCGCCTCCCGGCTTAGCGCCCGGTACCCGCTCTGCCCGTCGGTGATGCGACGGCGGGCCGCCGCCGACAGGGCCAGGCTGAGGAGGCGATTGCCCGCCCGGCGGCGGCGCAACATGAAACGGATATCCCCCCGGAAGCGGGACCCGACCACGTAGTCGGCCTCTCCGGCCAGGATGGGGGCCGCCAGCCGCTCCAATTCCCTAGGGTCGTATTCCCCGTCGGCGTCGCAAAACGCCACCGCCGCCGCCCCCTCTTGCACCGCATAGGCCAAACCGGCCCGCACCGCCGCCCCCAAACCGAGATTGCCGGGGAGGGAAACCACCCGCGCTCCGGCGGCCGCCGCCCGCTCGGCGGTGCGGTCGAGGGAGCCGTCGTCCACCACCGCCGATATGACCGGCCGACCGGCCGCCGCTTCGGGAACCCGGCCCGCCGCCTCACCCACCGTTTGCTCCTCGTTGTAGGCGGGCATGAACAGAACCACCGGCCCGTCCGGGACGGGAGGCGATGCGGGGCGGGGGAGCCGGCGGGGCAGACGCCACCGTCCGGCCAGCGGGGGAGGGGGGACGGCCAAGGCGACCGCCCCCGCCGCGACGGAATAAGCGGTTTTCAGCGAATGTGCCACTAGGGCGGCGGTGAGGCCGGCCGCCGGGTCTACGCCCAGATAGACGTAGGCGGCGACCGCCCCCGCCTCGTAGACGCCGAAGCCGCCGGGGGTGAGGGCCGCGATCTGGGCCGCTACCGAAACGGCGGTGACCAGCATGGCGCCCGACAAGGTGAGGGAAACGCCGGCCGCCCGGGCCGCCGCGTAAACCAACCCCGCCTCCGCCGCCCAGGCCAGGGCCGCTCCCAGAAAGGTCCATAGGTCGGGCCGCCGCAACCGCCCCCCGGACCGCCAGCGGCGGGACCAGAAAACCCCGGCCGCCAGGGCCGCCGCAGTCGCGGCCGCCGCCGTCGCCCATCCCGTAGCCGACCGGAAGGCGGGCAAGTTGGCGGCCCCCGTCAACCAGGCCAAACCGAGGAGGGCCAGCAAATCGGCGGAACGCAAGGTCAATGTGCTGGAAACGGCCGCTCCCAGCGGGAGTCCGGCCCGGCGGCGGACGGACAGGGGACGCAACGGCTCCCCCAGACGGAAAGGGAGCAGATGGTTCCCCAGCAGGGCGACGTGGATGGCCGCCCAGGCGTGGCCCAGGGACAACCCGGGGGCCATTCGCCTCCAAGTCACCGAGCGGATGAGAAAAGCCGCCCCGAACAGGATCATCCCCAACGTCAACCACCGCGGGTCCCGGGCCAGATTGCGGAAGGCCGCCCCCAGGGCGGCCCAGTCCGCCGTCGCCCCCACCGCCCACGCCGCGGCCGCGGTAGCCGCCAGCGACAGCAAAACCCAGACAGTCCGGGATACTTTAGAACCCTTACCGGGGTTTCGTAAGGTTTGCCAAACACTCATCCTTAGGTCAACTTTACAAGCATTGTCCGGGGGGCTACGCTGGCGCTCATGAAAGCCTTGGTGACCGGCTCCTCCGGGTTCATCGGCTCCTGCCTGGTGGATGAACTGCTTTGCGCGGGGGCCGAGGTGACGGGGGTGGATCGGCGTCCCCGTCCCGGGGATCCGGCCCGCTTCGTCCCCATGGACCTGGCGGAGGCGAAATGCCTGCCCGAACTCCGGAAGTGGACCGGCTGGGCGGAGGTGGTCTTTCACCTGGCCGGGGAGGTCGGCATTCGCAACCGGGCGCCGGACATCGCCCGGCGGCGGCGGCGCAACATCATAGAAGCCGCCCGGATGGTGATAGCGGCCTCCCCCCCGCACCGGCGGCTGGTGGCCGTTTCCTCCTCCTCGGTGTACGGGGGCGCCAAAACGGAGGGGGGGCGGGTGATCGCTTGCCGGGAAGGGGACCGGCCGGCGCCGGCCGGGGAGTACGCCCGGCGCAAACTGGAAATGGAGCAGCTGTTCCTCAGGTCGGGACGGCCGGTCGCCATCGCCCGCCCGTTTACCGTAATCGGGGAGGGGCAACGGCCCGACATGGCCCTTTCCCTGTGGATGGAGGCGGTGCGGAGCGGCCGGCCGCTGCGGGTGTTCGGTTCTTTGGAACGCACCCGGGATGTGACCGACGTGCGGCTGGTTGCCGCCGCTTTGACGCGCATCGCCCAAACCGGGGAAACCGGCGTATTCAACCTTGGCGGCGGCCGGGGCCGCACCCTGCGGGAAATGACAGAAGCGGTGTTTTCCGCCCTAGGGGCGGACTCTCCGGTGATCGTAGAACCCGCCCCCCCCGAAGAGGCCGTCCACACCCTGGCCGACACCGCCCGCGCCGCCCGGACGCTGGGCGCGGATTTGACCACCGATTTGGAGGCGGCGGCGCGGCGGCAAGCCGCGGTGCTCCTTCGCTGGCGGACGGCGGTATGAACCTTCGCCGAACCGTCTGCCTGTCGTTGCTGGCCGCCCTGCTAGCGGCGGGGGCCGCCTGTTCGGGGGGCGGAGATGCGATCACCGTCTACTCGGGACGCACCTCCAACCTCATCGAACCTTTGTTGCGGGAGTTCGCGGAAGCCGGCAATATCGACATCGAAGTCCGCTACGGGCAGTCGGCCGACCTGGCGTTGCTTATTGAAACCGAAGGGGGGCAAAGCCCGGCGGACGTGTTCATCTCCCAAAGTCCGGGAGCGGTGGGTTTTCTGGCCGGGGAGGGCAGGTTGCGTCCCCTGAATTCGCGGATTTTGGAACTGGTGGATCCGCTCTTCCGCAACGGGGCCGGGCAATGGGTGGGGATGTCGGGGAGGGTGCGCACCCTGGTTTACAACTCCGACCTGGTGGACCCGGCCGAGTTGCCCTCATCGGTCTTCGACCTCACCGGGGAGGAGTATCGGGGACGGGTGGCGGTAGCCCCCCCCAACGGCTCCTTCCAAGATTTCACAACCGCCATGCGGGAGGCCCACGGCGACCGGGCCGCGTTGGACTGGTTGCGGGGGATGGCGGACAACGACGCCCGAACCTACCCCAACAACACCTCCATCGTGCAAGCCGTGGGACGGGGGGAGGTTCCGATGGGGCTGGTCAACCATTATTACAACTACCGGGCCAGGGCCGAAAACCCCGATGTTTCCTCCGAGAACCACTTTTTCGCCGCGGGCGACATCGGGTCGTTGCTGATCATCACCGCCATCGGGATACTCGACTCCTCCGACGAACCGGAACGGGCCGAGGAACTGGTGCGGTTCATGCTGGGCCGCTCCGCCCAGGAGTTTTTCAGCCGGCAGACTTTTGAATACCCGCTGGCGGCCGGGGTTCGGCCGGCTTCCGTTCTGCCCGCATTGTCGGAGATTAACATAACCTCCTACGACTTCGACCGTTTGGGCGGCGGCCTGGAAAGAACCAAGGAACTGATTGATGAAAGCGGACTGGAGGGCTTCTGACCAAACCGGCGGGTTAAAAGTCTCACCCGGGCCGGCAGCCGGAAGGCCCACTCTCGCCTTGGCCGGAGTGGTAGCCGCTTTTTTCCTATTCCCGCTGGGTTACCTGATATGGGGGGTGGCCAGCCGGGGGGGCGATGCGGCGGCGGCGCTGTCCGGCTGGGCGGTGTGGGGCCCTTTGTCGCGGTCGCTTTTTTTGTCCGCCGCCGTCGCCGCAGCGTGCGGGGCCTTGGGCGGGGTTTTGGCCTGGCTGGTGGTGCGCACCGACGTTCCGGGCCGGAGGTTGTGGAAGATGGTGTTGCCTTTGCCCCTGGTCATTCCGTCGTTTGTTGGGGCCACGGCCTTGCTGTCGGCCTTCGGACCGGGGGCCCTCGTCCCCTTCGTCCCCCGGCCGGAGGGCTTTTGGGGGGCGTTTGCGGTGCTGGTTCTGCTCAGCTACCCCTATGTCTACCTCCCGACCGCGGCGCGGTTGCGCAACACCGCCCCGGAACTGGAGGAGGCGGCCCGGGTGCTGGACCGGGGCTTCGGGCGGATGTTGCGCCGGGTGGCCTACCCGCAGGCGCGGGGCGCCGTCCGCAGCGGGATGCTGCTGGTTTTCCTGTACGCGCTGAGCGACTTCGGGGCGGTTTCCCTGATGCGCTACGACACCATCACCCGGGCCATCTTCTCAGCCCGGTTGTTGGACCAGGCCGCTTCCCTCACGCTGGGCCTGATCTTGGCGGTGCTGGCTCTGGGGGCGGCGGGCGGCGAATGGGCCATTTCCCGTTCCGTTCAACCCGTTTCCCGCTCCGGGGCCCGCCAGATCCGCTACCGGCTGGGGGGGTGGAGATGGCCGACCGGGGCAGCCGTCGGGGCGGTTACCGCCGCCGGCTTCGCGGCCCCGGTGACGGTGTTCGCGGTGTGGACGGCGCGGGGCTCCGCCACGGTGGGGCTGGGATATTCCGGCTGGGGGGACAGCCTCGATTTTCTCGTCAGCCCGTTGCTGAATTCCGCCGTCGCCGCCGCTACCGCCGCGGCCGCGGCGGCGGCGATCACCTTGCCGGTGGCTTTCGCGGCCGCTCGGGGGCGGGGGTTTCTGCCCGCGGCGGCGGCCGCCGCCGTATCTTCAGTCTTCGCCTTGCCGGGGCTGGTGGTTGCCTTAGCGGTGGTGTTTTGGGCCATCCGGGC
Source organism: Candidatus Spongiisociaceae bacterium (assembly GCA_965202665.1). GTDB lineage: Bacteria > Actinomycetota > Acidimicrobiia > Spongiisociales > Spongiisociaceae. The sequence goes on along the minus strand of OZ241841.1, from coordinate 2,748,038 downwards.
CCCCTCCGCCCTGTCCGGCCTCTATCAGACCTTCCCCCTCCTGATCTTGGCCTACGTGCTGAACTTCGGGGCGCAGTCCATGGGGGCCTCCCGCAACGCGGTCCGCGACTTGCCGCCCGCGCTCCCGGAAGCCGCCCAAACTTTGGGGGCGGGACGCAACCGGCGGTTCTGGACGGTGAATCTCCCCCTTATCGCCCCCGGCCTGATTTCCGGGGCGGGGTTGGTGATGCTTTCCACCCTGAAGGAACTTCCCGCCACATTGCTGTTGGCCCCCATCGGCTTCCAAACCTTGTCCACTCTCATCTGGGGGGCGGCCCAAGACGGATTTTTCGCCGAGGTGGGAGTGGCTTCCCTGTCGTTGATCGGATTGTCGTGGGTTCTGACATGGCTTCTGGTACTGCGCCGTCCCCCGACGTGAGCGGGGACGGTTGGCGGGCGGCGCGGGTGGGATTGGCGGCCCTGCTCCTAGCGGCGGCGGGGATAGGGGCCCGGGCCACCTACGGGGCCCGCACTTCCGCCGACGAGCCGCAGTACCTGCTGACCGCCCTCTCCATCGCCCAAGACGGCGACTTGGATATCGCCAACCAGCGTTCCTCGGGGTCGTATCGGGAGTTTCACGAGGCCGCTTTGCCGACGCAGACCGCGTTGCGGGAGGACGGTTCCCGCCTTAGCCCCCATAATCCGCTCTTGCCCGCCTATCTCGCCTTCCCCACCGCCTTCGGCGGATGGGCGGCGGCTAAAGCGGCCCTGGCCGTTTTAGCGGGGGCGACGGCGGCGGTTACCGCTTGGACGGCGGTGCGCCGGTTCGGCGTTTCCCGCCGCACGGCGGAAACGGGGGCGTTGCTGATGGCCGCTTCCCCGCCCATGGCCTTCTACGGCACCCAGATTTATCCGGAGATGGCGGCCGCCCTGCTTACGGTGGTCTCCGTCGCCTGTTTGACCGGCGCCGATGACCGACGGTCGCGGGCGGTCACCGCGGCCGCGGTTGTCGCGTTGCCCTGGTTGGCCGTCAAATACGTTCCGTTAGCGGCCGTTTTGGCCGGGGCGATGCTGTGGAGGATGCGGACCCGTCCGGGGGCCGTGGCCGGCTGGGGGGCGTTTTGGGCGGTGATGGGGGCGGCCTATCTGATTTTCAACCAGGCGATCTACGGAGGGTGGACGCCGTACGCCGCCGGCGATTTTTTTACGGGCGGCGAACTTACCGCCTGGGGAGCGGAGCCGAACTGGCCGGGGAGGTCGGTTCGGTTGCTGGGACTCCTGATCGATCGGGGCTTCGGCCTAGCCGCTTGGCAACCGGCCTTCCTAGCCGTGATTCCGGCGGCGGCCGCGGCGGCTGCGGGCCGTTTCCCGGGACGGAGGTTGCTGCTGGGCGCGGCGGGGACGGGATGGCTGGCGGCTACTTTCCTCGCCGCCACCATGCACGGCTGGTGGTGGCCGGGACGGCAGACGGTGGCGGTGGTTCCGGTAATGGCCCTGTTGATAATGAAGTGGGCGGACGGCCTGCCCCGGGCGGCTAAAACGGGGTGGGCAGCGGCGGGGGCGGCGGGAGTGTTAGCATACGTGTGGCTGGCGGCGGAAGCCACCTTTGGCGTCCGCGCTCTAATAGTTGATTTCACGCAGACCGCTAATCCGTTTTACCGGCTGTGGAGCGCGGCTTTGCCCGATTACATGCATCAGATTCCCGCCACTTGGATGCGGCACGGGCTGTGGCTGGCGGCAGCCGCCGGACTGGCATGGTGGGGAATTGCGCAACGGCGAAGGCTGGGTTCGTAATACCTTATATAAAATGTTAGGCTAACCTAATATTCAACCCGGGATGGTTAGTTTGAATCCCGGGTCCGACATCGAGGAGAACGATGGAAATATCTAGAAAAGCGGCGGCCGTGCTGACCATGATGGCGCTGGTCGTCGCCGCCTGCAACTCCGATTCGGAGCCGACGGGGGAACCTGCCGCAACCGCCCCTACAACCATCGCGGCCACCACCACCGAGGCCCCCGCGGCCAGCGCCGTGACAACCACAACGGCCGCCGCCGAGGCTGACACGACGACCGCGGAAGCAGAAGACGCGTCAGCGGAGGTGCTGCTGGCCTACCGCACCGTATTCGACAGCCGCATCCCCTTTGAAGAAAAAATCCCATACCTGGAGGACGCCGAAGAGCTAAGCGATGTGATTGAAGAATATGCGGAGACCGCCGAGAACTTCGGGGGCATTTCCCTAGACCCGACCGCGGTGGAAATCGACGGGGACCTAGCCGAGGTAACCTACAACGTGATGTTCGGAGAGCGGGCGGTCTATACAGATCTGACCGGAAACGCGGTGCGGGTGGACGGGGCGTGGATCGTAACCCGGGAAAGATTTTGCACTTTTATGTCCTCCGCCCGGGTGTCCTGCCCAGCCGGTTGAACCCGCCCGCCGGGCGCCTGCTGGCGACGGCGCTGGCCGGGGCCCTAGCCTTCTCCGCCTGCGCCGGCCCCGCCCCTCCGAGCGATGAGGCCGCTATCTCCCCGGCGGGGAACCTGCCGGCTGTCTCCGCGTCCCGCACCATCACCGGCGCCGACGGAGTTGAATCCGTCGTCTCCGACATCAGCCGCATGGTGGTTCTCAACGGAAACATCAACGAAATCGTATACGCCCTGGGCGGAGGGGGGTTCGTGGTGGGCAACGACCTGAGCGCCCGCTACCCGCCGGAGACTCAACAAGTCGCCAAGATCGGCTATCAACGCACCCTGAACGCGGAAGCCATCATCGCTTTGCAACCGACGCTGGTGCTGGGCAGCGCCGAGGCGGGCCCGGCCTTCGCCTTGCAACAGGTGCGGGAAACGGGAACGCCGGTGGTGATCTTGCCCGCGGATTTCACCCTGGAAGGGGCCTACCGGCGCGTGGAGATGGTAGGGGAGGCGCTGGGGGCGGAGGAGGAGGCTGCGAAGCTGGCGCAACGGATGCGGACCGAGGTGGAGGCCGTCCAAGCCTCCATTCCCCCGGAGGCGGATCCGCCCCGGGTGGCCTTCATCTACTCCCGCGGCCGCGATCTGTTGCTCCTCTTCGGAAGCGGGTCGCCCTCGGAGGCCTTGATCGCCGCGGCGGGCGGAATCGACGCCGGGGCCTCCTCCGGGGTGGGCGAGTTCACCTTGCTGACCGCCGAAGGACTGGCGGCGGCCGCTCCCGACTGGTTGATTCTGACCGAAGACGGCCTAGAGTCCATGGGGGGGATGGAGGGTTTGCTGGCGACGCCGGGCGTAGCCGGAACCGAGGCCGGACGGCGGGGGAACTTCCTAGTTTACGACGACCTGTTGTTTCTGGGGATGACGCCCCGGATGGGAGGGGTGTTGCAGAATCTGGTGGACGCCCTGCACGGCGGGGATGATGGGGGCTGAGAGCCCCCCGCCCTCTGACGGGCGGAGAAGATCCCGTTTGGTCTTCGTCTGTCTTGCTGCGGTTGCGGCCGCTTTGCTGGTTTTGAACCTGGGAATGGGGGCGGTGTCCATCAGCCCCGGCCAAGTGCTGGGTTTGCTGGCGGAACGGGCGGGCTGGGACATCGGAGGGGAAGCTTCGGCGACGCAAGAGTCGGTTTTATGGTCCATTCGCGCCCCCCGCATTCTGCTCGGAATAACGGTGGGCGGGGGTTTGGCGGCGGCCGGGGCGGGATTGCAAGCGGTGTTCCGCACCCCGTTGGCCGAATCGCAGATGATCGGCGTTTCCTGGGGGGCGGCGACCGGGGCGGTCGCGGCCATCGCCGTCGGCTGGGAAGGTGTTTCCCCGCTGGCCGCTCCGCTGGCGGGCTTCGCCGGGGGGATGGCGGCGGCGTTGCTGGCCTACCGCATCGCCCGCTCCGGGTCGCGGGTGGAAGCGGCGACGTTGTTGTTGGCCGGGGCGGCGGTCAACGCGGCGGGCGCGGCGGTAATCGGAATTTTGGTCAATACCGTCGATGCCGACCGTCTGGGATCGTTGGCTTTCTGGAGTCTGGGAACCCTGGGCGCGGCCACCTGGGAGACGGCGGGGGTGACCTTGTTGCTGACTCTGCCCGGCGCGGCGGTTTTGGCGGGCCGGGCCGGGGAGATGGACGCCTTGCTTCTGGGAGAAGAGGAAGCGCATCATCTGGGAGTGGACATTCGGCGGGTTCGGCTGACGGTGATGGGGGCGGCGGCTTTGCTCACCGGGGCGGCGGTGGCCGCGGCCGGCGTGATCGGCTTTATCGGATTGCTGGCCCCGCACGCCATGCGCGTGGCGCTGGGACCGGGCAACCGGAAGCTGGTTTTCGCCTCTATTTTGGCCGGGGCCGGGTTGACCTTGGCCTTCGATTTGGCGGCCCGCACCGCGGCCGCTCCAACGGAAATCCCGCTGGGAGTTTTGACTTCCCTGGCGGGGGCCCCGTTGTTTCTGTGGTTGCTGGTCCGCGCCCGCCGTATCCAGGGAGGCTGGGGATGAGCTTGCTCCGAGCCGAGGGGGTGCGCCGCCGGATGGGCGGGCGGATGATTCTGGACGGGATCGACCTGAAGGCGGAGGCCGGTTCGCTGACGGCGCTGGTGGGGCCCAACGGAGCGGGCAAATCCACGCTAATGCGAATATTGGCGGGCGACCTGGCTCCCACCGCTGGCTCCGTCCACCTTGCGGGCCGACCGCTGGCGGGACGCAAACCCCCGGAGCTGTCCCAGGTGCGGGCGGCCCTGCCGCAACGGTTCAATCTGGAGTTCGGGCTCCGGGTGCGGGAAGTGGCGGCCCTGGGCCGTTTCCCCCATCGGGGCGGGACCCGCTCCGCAGAAGATCGGCTGATAGTGGAGCAGATCCTGGCCGATACGGAATTAACGAGGCTGGCCGAGCGCCGATTCCCCACCCTGTCGGCGGGGGAGCAGGCCATGGCCATGTTCGCCCGGGTGTTGGCGCAACAGGCCCCGGTTTTGCTGTTGGACGAACCGACGGCCGCTTTGGACGTCAGGCATCAGCATCTGGTGATGAAACTGGCGCAACGGGCCGCCCGGGGCGGCGGGGCGACGGTGGCCGTGTTGCACGATCTTAATTTGGCCGCCGGCTACGCCGACCTAGTGGGGGTGATGGCCGAGGGGAAAATGCGGGCCCTCGGAACTCCTTCGGAAACTTTGCGGCCCGACCTGCTGACGGAGGTCTACGGACGTCGGATGGAGGTAATCGCCCATCCCGTCACCCGCCGCCCGCTGGTCGTCTCCTGAGCCGAACCCTCCGGCGGAATAAACAGCTCTTCCGTTTGAGGGGGGAGTTAGGGGTTGCTATGGAAATCAACCAACTAGGACGCACCCTGGCCGCCTGGCATTTCCAGATCGTGGCCTGGCATCACGCCCAAGTGAGCAACGGACCCACCGAATCAGCCAACAACCCCATCAAACGCGTCAAACGCGTAGCCTTCGGATTCCGCAACTTCCGCAACTACCGAACCCGCATCCTCCTCTACGCAGGAAAACCCAACCCGAACCTACTCCCCAACCTCACTCCCCCCTAAAATCCGAAGGCCACTAAACGCCTATCCGGCCAGGTCCTGCTCCGGTTACTTGTCCGACACTTCCCCTATACGGATAGTGGACTATCGCAGGTTCTCACCTTTACAGGTGCTATTTCCAACAACCTAGTATAGTAGGTAGGGCAGACGTAACCGCAAACCAGCGGGTCAGATTTGACGTCGTTATCACAAATGGTATAATGGCGCATAGCAGAAAGGAGCAGTAGAAAGCGGCCGACCGGCGGTGAACGCAACACACGCAGAGCAGAAGGGAAAGGAACGATGAGAGGACGGATCGGACTGGTGGTTGAACGGCTAGGCGGGCGGGACGGGGTTTTACTTAGCCTTTAGTGAGTCTACCCCGGACAGCCACTACTATGAAAGGACAGAGATAAATGATTGCTACAGATACTCACAATGTTAGGATTTCACTAGAGAAATCCTATGACTTTGAAATTAACGTGGATTACAGCAGTACTCCACAGGGACTGTTGACTTTGATCATGCAGAGCGATATACCGGAACCGGTACAGTTGACAGTATGTCCTGTGGGTGGCAAGTCTTCCCAGATACTTACTTTTTCAGATAAAGGTGCTGTGAATTGGGTTAATCTCCAAGATTTGTTAGTAGGCAAGTAATGCCTAGTAGAAGGCGAGATATATTCGGGACGGCACGAATTCCTACCCATACCAGGAATATAACATTGACTTTGCCTGCACCAGATGTGACCCTTCCGGGGATTATCGCCTCTGTGTTTTCAAAGGTTTGGTATGCTCCTAGTATCATCGTTGGGGGAATGGCCCTATTAAGCAGTTTACTCTTTCCGGTGGATACTGTGCTATTAGCCATTCCAATACGAGTGTGGTTTACCACTGTAATTTCCTCTTTACTCTATGGGCTATGGCAACTAGAAAGATGTATAGCGAGGAAGCGAAAATGATTAATGTCAGAAACCGCACCGTATTCACCGGCGACAATCTTATCGTAATGCGAGGAATGAACTCCCAGTCGGTTAGACGATAGTGAGTATAGAGCGTCCGACTACGAATGGTCCGTTCACTTGGGGTTGGGGATGCGGGCCCAAACGCCGGTGGCGTTATCCTGATGCAGGATGCGGGGTGGGGTCGTTTACGGAGCAGGACCCGCGGATAGCCCCAATGCGGACCCGGTTGACTTCTCGGGCGGCTAGGTGGGCGACGCAGTAGGTAGGCCGGGGACGGACGGTGTCGGAGGCGGCGGAGGAGCTGGGTTGCTGTTCCGTTGCACCTGGTCAAGGAACTTCACGACCTGCTGGTGGACGGTGAGCGTTGGCTGGTTATTCATACTTATCAACTATCGCATACCCCGTTTTTGATGGCATCGCCGGGTTTGGCGGGTAACAGGATAATGGTCGGTCTTCGTCAGAAGGGACGGAAACGATGATTGACAGTTTGGCCGGGCTGACTGGTTGGCGGGTTCCGGTGGACGGCTCCGGCGCCCCGGACGAGGCCCGGGATTTGCAGGCGGTGACGTTGGACGCATCGTTTGAAGTGTTGCCAGCAGGCATCACCCACACATTATGGAGATCATGACCGACAGCCACCGGAGATACGCCCGTAGCCGAGCGTTCGCTTCCCTGTTCTCCAAACACGACATCCGCCATATCAAAATTAAACCGTATCATCCCTAGCAGAACGGCAAAACAGGAACCGGGGTAAGATAGGGCCGTCCCGAGCCGCAAAGGAGAAAAATGAAAATCGGCGCCTGTATTTTTTTGACCGATCAGGGCATCGAGCCCACCCGGCTGGCGGAGGAACTGGAAAGCAGGGGATTTGAGGCCCTGTGGGTTCCCGAACACAGCCACATCCCCGCCTCCCGCCTCAGCCCATGGGGGGGACGCGCCGGGGCCCCTCCGCTCCCCGAAGAGTATTGGCGCACCCTCGATTCGTTCGTGGCGCTGGGGGCGGCGGCGGCGGTGACCGACAATCTGATTTTGGGCACCGGCATCACCCTGGCGGCCCAGCGGGACCCGATTTGGCTGGCCAAAGAAGTCGCCACCTTGGATGTGATCTCCGGCGGCCGCTTCCAGTTCGGAATTGGATACGGCTGGAACAAGGAGGAAATGGCCCAACACGGAGTGGCCTACGGCGACCGCCGGGCGCTGGTAGCCGAGCAGATCAGTTTGATGAAAGCCCTATGGACGCAAGAAGAGGCCTCCTATCAGGGGGAGATGCTGACCTTGGAGCCGAGCTGGGCGTGGCCCAAACCGGTGCAGCAACCCCATCCCCCCATATACATGGGCGGCTCGGCCGGGCCCAAAACTTTCGCGGCCATGGCCGACTTCTGCGACGGTTGGCTGCCTTTCCCCGGCCGCAAACTGGGCGGACAGGTGGAGTCCCTCCGCGAGGTTTTGCGGGCGGCGGGCCGGGATCCGTCCGCCTTCGACATCATGGTCTTCGGCGGCAAACCGGACCCGGAACGGTGGGGGGAATGGGAGGAGATGGGAATCAACCGCATGGGGGTGTGGTTGCCGCCCGCCCCGGCCGAAGTGGTAATCCCCCTCCTAGACGAATACCGGCAATTTATTCCCGGCTGAATCCGCTCCGCTCAACCGGACCGGCGGGCGGCGGCGTGCCAGGCCCGACGCCGCCCGGGACGGCGGGCGCCCGGGAGGCGGTGGGCGGGGCTGAACTCCCGCGTTACCGAAACGGCGGCTACTTCCGCGGCTTGCAGTCCGGCCAAGGCTTCTTCCAGTTCCCGGCGGGTGGCGTAATCATCGGGGGAACCCCACCAGGCGTATCGGACATCCCATTCGGCGATCATCAACCTCCCGCCGGGGGCCAACGAGTCGCGGGCCGTGGACAGGGCTTTGTCACGAACCGGGCCCCGGGAGGGGAGGGCGTAGGAGATGAGCGTCAGGTCGTAGGCCGCCTCCGTCTCCCACACGCTCATATCGGCCACCCGGAAATCCACCTCCGCCCCCGCCCCTACGGCCGCGCGGCGGGCGGAGGCGATGGCGTTGGCCGCCATGTCCAAGGCGGTGACCTCCCATCCCATTTCAGCTAGGCCGATGGCGTTGCCGCCCGCCCCGCATCCCAGATCCAAGGCCCGTCCCGGCGGAAGCCCTTCTACGCGGGCCAGCCATTGCCGATCGAAGGGGGCCGGGTCGCCGTCGTCCTGATATAGGAGGTTCCAGTCCCGGCTGTTGCGGTTGACGGAAACGGGAGCGCGGTCGGGCTTCATCCGAATTTTCATAATATCCCGCCTGCGGCGGCTACCATAAACGGACAATGGCATACCAGGGTTACGTAAAAGTGATCGACTCCAACCAGAACACTCTGGATGTGGCGGAGGCTTCGCTGGGGCCGATCGACCATCCCGGTCATTCTTGGGGCGGAACCCTGTTAGTGGGAGCGGGAGGGGCCTTGGACGGCAAGACGATGCCGGTGGATCTGGAGGCCCCCGACTTGTTCCGGGCGCCGGTGTTGCTCATTCCAGGGGCCCGCACCTCCCCCCGCCGGGAAATGACCGTCCTCGGCTCCGGCCCCAATCCCTTCTAATCTCCGTCCTCCCGCCCGTACATTTCCGCGTAGCGACGGGCGTGCATATCGGTGAAAATACCGATGGTCATGGGAGCGTCCAGGGGGCGTCGGGGGAGGCGACGGCGGCTAGGGAGCGGGCGGTGTTGATGAAGACGCCCAGCACGGCAGCGGTCAGCGCGGCCAGCAGCAGCAGGCGGGGGAGCAGGGGGTAGCCGTCCACTAGGCCGGCGATGCGAAAAGAACTGATGATGATCACGCTGAAAGCCGCCCATGCCACCACCCCGGCCGTTATCCCGAAACCCAGGCGGGTGGAGCGGCCGCCGCCGGACAGGCCCCGGTGTATAAGCGGGGACAACACCAAAATCAAGCCGAACACCAGCGGAGCGCGGGAGGTCCCCGGATCGAAAAAGCCGTCCAGATCGTTGTCGCCGATAAGCCCGCCCGACAGGGAATCACCCCCGGTCGCCGGGTCCGCGTAGGCGGTCATCACCCAGGCCAAGATAACGGCGCTGGTGGTAACCCAGCTCTCGGTCGGGCTCCACCGCAACCCGGCGGGCGCGCCTCCGCCCGACTCCTTCCAAGCGGCCACCGACGCCAAAGCGGCTAACAAGCCGGCGAAAATCACCACCGTCGCCTCGTTCATCCCAACGTCCTGTATCCAGGTCCAGGCAACATCGTGTTTGGCCCCATTAACGTAAATAACCTGCGACGCCTCGTTCATTCCAACTCCCGGATCGCGGACCCTCCCAGAATACAACCATCCCCGCCCCCGACCTGGGAAATCGGCAACCCCGGGAATGTTCGCGCCGCCGCCGGGAGGTTGGTATCTTTACGGATGATGTTTCACTTAGGTCCAGCGCAGGCCATGGTTGAGGCCGACACCGTTCTGGCGGCGGAAACTTTGCTGGCGGTCCTGCTGTGCATCGCCACCTTGGTGGCCCTTTTGGCCCGCTACCTGAAAATCGCCTACACCGTCGCCTTGGTGCTGGTGGGGCTGGGACTGTCCTTCATCACCGTCCTCAACGTGGAGGTGTCGGAGGGCTTCATTCTGGGCGTGCTCATCCCCCCGCTGGTTTTTCAAGCCACCATGCATCTTCCCTGGCAACGGTTGCGGGTGGACCTGGGGAGAATTCTCTCCCTGTCGGTGGGGGGGACCATCCTCACCACCTTCCTGGTGGGGGTGCTGGTGCGGGCCTTCGTGGACATCCCCTGGCAAGCCGCCCTGGCCTTCGGGGCCCTAATCGCCTCCACCGACCCGGTGTCGGTGATAGACCGCTTCCGGGAACTGGGAGTCAACAAGCGGCTGTCCACCCTGGTGGAGGGGGAAAGCCTGTTCAACAACGGGACCGGCATCGTCCTGTTCAGCCTGACGGTGGCGGGGTCCGCCAGCCTCACCTTCTCCAACACGGTGGGTCGGTTTCTGGTGGTGTTCATCGGCGGTTTGGCGGTGGGGGCGGTACTGGGCTACCTGACGGTGACCCTGGTCCTCAAATTCCTGGACAACTACCTGCTGGAAACCATCATTACCCTGGCTTTGGCCCTCGGTTCCTACATAGCGGCCACCAACCTGGGCTTGGACGGGATTTCCTCGGTGATCATGGCGGGGCTGATCGTGGGCAACCTGGGCCGAAAAAACACTTCCCCCACCACCCGTTACGCGCTGGAGAACTTCTGGGAGATGTCCGCTTACGTGATCAACGCCTTCGTCTTCCTGCTGATGGGGGTGCGAATGGACATCAGCTTGATGCTCAGCCACATACCCCAGATCTTGGTGGCGGTTATGAGCCTGATCGTGGTGCGGATGTTGATCGTATACGGGATGATGGGCGTCAACAACCTGCTTCCGGCCGTCAACAAGGTGCCGCTGTCCTTCCAGCACATACTTTATTGGGGGGGGCTGAAAGGGGCGGTCAATCTGGCTTTGGCCCTGTCTTTGCCGTTTTACTTCTCCGCCTACGACACGGAAATTCTGATGTCGATGACCTTCGGAGCGGTGCTGTTCACCTTGCTGGTGCAGGGCACCACCATCAAACGGGCCATCGACTGGGCGAAAATACCCGGCACCTCCCCGGTGTTGATCGACTACATGCGCTTCCAAGGCCGCTTCCTGGCCGCCCGGGCGGGACGCATGGAACTGCAGAAACTGAGCGGCGAAGAGGTCATCACCCCCGAAACCTGGGAGGTGATGGACAGCCTGTACGACGAGGAGCTGACCGAAGACCGTCGTTCCATGATGTTGCATTTTCACGAAAATCCCCGGCTGGAGATAGACACCCTGCTCAAAGCCCGGGAAGACATGTTGCGGGCCGGACGTTCCGAGATGGCGGACGCCGTGTTGCGGGGGCTGGTCAGCGAAGAAGTCGCCCAGGAGCTGGTGATTGAAATATCGGAGAGGCTGGCCGCCTTGGAATACATCGGCAACCGCATCCGGGATCAGCACAAACAAGCGGCGGAGGAGGCCGGGCGGCGCGCCGAAGACGAGGAGGCGGAAAGTTGAAAACGGTGATGGTGGCCACCGGGGCCCGCATCGACTCCCGGCTGTTGCACGCCGTATCGTTGTGGCGGGCCATAGAACACGACGCGGAGTTGCGGGTGGTGCATGTTCTCAACGGGCGCACCTACGAGGAAGCCTCCCCCGCCTTCAAGCACGCCATCAAAGACGAAACCCGCTTGCTGATCCGCACCATGGTGGGGTTGGCCGCCAAAGACACCGAAACGGGGGACATTCCGGTAACGGTGGAGATGCGGGAAGGGGATGTGGGGGAGGAGTTGATCGACTCCGCCCGGAAGGCCCAGCCGGTTCTGGTGGTGATCGGAACCCAGCGGGGATTGGGCGGCATGCGCTCGGAGGCCTACAACCGATTTCTGGAATTTCTGGAAACCGAGTCCATCCCGGTGGAGTCGGTCGAGGTGGGAATATGAGATGGCGGACCAGAGCCTGACCGAAGAGGCTGTCGGCCTGGTTGGGGAATGGCTGGCAGCCGCAGGAGGGAACCGCCGGGACCGGGCGGCGGCCGGCCGGTTGCGCCGGTTGCTGTCCGACGCGGAGGGGACGGCTTTCACAATGGGGTTCGTGGATCGGGTCATCCGCCCGGAACGTAATCGCGTCGCCGCCCGCCAACTGCGTTCCCTGGTCGTCCGGCGCGGCGCCCCGGCTTTCCTGTCGGTTGCGGATCGGGCTTTGCTGGCGGTCGGGGCCCGTCTGGCGCCTTTGGCTCCCTGGGCGGTGATGCCGTTGGCCCGGAGGCGGATGCGGAGGCTGGTGGGGCATCTGCTGGCGGAGGCCGAACCGGCCGCCCTGCGCCGGGCTTTGGCGGCTCCGGGCCAGGCCGGGTTCGCCCGCAACATCAACCTGCTGGGGGAGGCGGTGCTGGGAGAGGAGGAGGCGGACCGGCGCTTGGAGGAAACCGTCCGGCTCATCGGCCTCCCGCAGGTTGATTACGTTTCGGTCAAGGCGTCGGCGGTGGTCTCCCAGCTCAACTACTGGGACTGGGAGGGAAGCCGGGCCCGCGTACTGGGGAGCATGCGCCTGTTGCTCCGCCGGGCCGCCGCCTCCCGTCCGCCCGCCTTCATCAACCTGGACATGGAGGAATACCACGACCTGGAGTTGACCATTTCCGCCTTCAAAGAGTTGCTGGACGAACCGGAGTTTCTGGGTACGACCGCCGGCATCGTGTTGCAGGCCTACCTGCCCGACTCGTCCGCCGCCCTGCGGGAGCTCACCGAATGGGCCGTGCGGCGGCGGGAAGCGGGGGGAGCGGAAATCAAGATCCGGCTGGTGAAAGGGGCCAATCTGGCCATGGAACGGGTGGAGGCGGCAATGCGGGGATGGGAGCAGGCGCCCTATCCGTCCAAACCGGAGGTGGACGCCAACTACAAACGGCTGGTGGACTACGCATTGCGTCCGGAGCGGACGCGGGCGGTGCGGATCGGAATAGGCAGCCACAACCTCTTCGACCTGGCCTGGGCGCATCTGCTGAGCCGGGAACGGGGGGTGGCCGACCGGGTGGACTTTGAGATGTTGCAGGGCATGGCCCCGGCTTTGTCCCGGGTGGTGAAAGAGACCGCGTCGGGCGGGGTGCTCCTCTACACGCCGGTGGTGGCCCGGGAAACTTTCGACACGGCCATCAGCTATCTGTTCCGGCGGTTGGAGGAAAACTCGACGGAAGGGAACTTCCTGCGGGCCTTGTTCAACATCGCCCCGGACACGGCGGAGTTTCACCGGCAGGCGGAAGCCTTCCGGGCGGCGGTGCGGGACCGGGAGGCGGTTTCCGAAGCTCCCCGCCGTTGGCGGGAAAGGCCCGCCCCGGCCGCCGAGGCCCGCAACCGGGACGCCTTCGTAAACGAACCGGACACCGATCCCGCCTTGGCCGGCAACCGGGAGTGGGCGGACAGGGTCAGAACCCGGGACGGCGGGGCGGTGCGCACCCCGGCGGTGGGGTCGGCGGAGGAGCTGGGGGCCATCGCCGCCGCCGCCCGGCGCTCTTCCTGGGGGAGGACGCCGCCCGCCCGCCGCCGGGAAACCCTCCATGAGATGGCCGACCTGCTGGCCCGGCGGCGGGGCGACCTGATTTCGGCCATGGTGGGCGAAGGACGCAAAACCTTCGCCGAAGCCGACCCGGAGGTTTCGGAGGCGATCGACTTCGCCCGCTACTACGGGGACCGCGCCCTGGAGCTGGGGCCGGAGGACGGGGCGGCTTTTGAGCCGCTGGAGGTGATAACGGTGGTCCCTCCCTGGAACTTCCCGGCGGCCATCCCCGCCGGCGGAACCACCGCCGCTTTGGCGGCCGGGGCGCGGGTGCTGCTGAAACCGTCCCGCCGCACCCGGCGTTGCGCGGAGATTATGGCCGAATGCGCCTGGGAGGCGGGGGTCCCCCGGGACGCCTTGGCTTTCCTGACCCTGCCCCGGGGGGAGGAGGGGGAGCGGGCCTCCCGTCGCCTGGTGGAGGAGTCGGACGGGTTGATTCTGACCGGTTCGGAGGAAACCGCCCGCCTGTTCGCCTCCTGGCGGCCCGAATTGCGGCTGTTCGCCGAAACCTCCGGTAAAAACTGCATGGTCGTCACTGAACACGCCGACCTTGATCAAGCGGTGGCCGACCTGGTGGATTCCGCCTTCGGCCATTCCGGGCAGAAATGCTCCGCCGCTTCGTTGGCGGTGTGCGTGGGCGGCGTTTACCGGTCGGAGCGGTTCCGCCGCCAACTGCGGGACGCGGCCTTGAGTTTGGCGGTGGGGCCCGCCGCCGAGGCGGCCACCGTGATGGGCCCGGTCATAGCCCCGGTGGGGGGAAAACTGGAAAAGGCTATGACCCGGCTGGAGCCGGGGGAGGAATGGCTGGTCGCCCCGCAACGCCTCGACGACGAAGGGTCGCTGTGGCGGCCGGGGATTCGCTGGGGGGTGGCCCCCGGTTCCTGGTTTCACCTGACGGAATGCTTCGGCCCGGCGCTGGGGGTGATGTACGCCCCGAACTTGGAGGCCGCCTTGGAAATACAGAATTCGGTCTCCTACGGACTGACCGGCGGAATCCACACTTTGGATCCGGAGGAAGCGGATTTTTGGCTGGAAAGGGCGCAGGTGGGCAACGCCTACGTGAACCGGGGCATCACCGGGGCCATCGTGCAACGTCAGCCGTTCGGGGGATGGAAACTCTCCAATGTGGGGCCGGGGGCCAAAGCGGGGGGGCCCAACTACGTGCGCCAGCTGGGGGAGTGGCGTCCGGACGGGAGCGCGGGATGGGAGGCGGCCCCCGCTTCCGACGCCCGCTGGTGGGAGGAGCATTTCAGCCGGGAACACGACCCGTCCGGACTGTTCTGCGAGTCCAACGTTTTCCGTTACCGGCCGTTGGACGGGGCGGCGGTGCGGGTGGGGGAGGGGGGCCGGGAAGAAGAGATAGAACGGACTTTGGCCGCCGCCCGCCGGTGCGGAACGCCGACCGCGGTTTCCCGGGCGTCGGAGGAAAGCCAGTCGGTGTTTGCGGCCCGGGTGGGCCGGTTGGGGGCGGAACGGGTGCGGATGGTGGGGGAGGAGCCGGAGGGGGAGTTGCGACGGGCCTGCCGGGAGGGGAACGTGCACATAATCGAGGCGCCGGTAACCCCCAGCGGGCGGGTGGAGTTGGCCTACTACCTAAAAGAGCAGACGGTTAGCCGCACCTTGCATCGCTTCGGCAACCTGGTCGGCTAACGCGTCTTCGATCCTAGAGTTCGGCCTCGGCCGGGGCGAGGTTTATGGCGCGCACGAAGAAGGAGGCCATCTGCGCGCGGGTGACCGGCTGGTCGGGGCAGTAGCTAAGCGGGGCGGCGGCGCATCCTCTGGTAACCCCCGCCTCGTACATTCCTTCGATGGCGCGCACCGTCGCCGGATCCAAGTGGTCCGTATCAGCGAACAGGCCGTCCGGTTCTTCTTTTTCCGCAATGTGGGGGAAGGCGGCGGTCATCATTACCGCCATATCGGCCCTGGTGACCACCCCGTTCGGGTCGAACACCCCGCGCGGGGCTGTGAACGATCCCACCGACACCGCCCAGTCGGCGAAGGGGCGGTACCAGGCGTCGGCGGGCACGTCCGTAATAGTCACTTCCTGCGAAGCCGGAGCGCTTGGCCGTAATGAGGCGGCCCGGTAAAGGAAGGCGGCCATCTGGCGGCGGGTGATCAGGCCCGAAGGGCAAAACATGGTCGGATCGCCGGCGTCGCAGCCCAGCGTGATCCGCCATTCGGCGATCTGCTCGATGTTCGCGGCGTGGATGCTGTCGTCCTCGTCGCAGAACCGGCCCTGGCAGGCTGACTGCTCCGACGGCGGTTGCGACGGGATTAAAGGAGCCGGGGCCGGCGGAGCGGGGACGCCGTCGTTAACTACGACGGGGGGCGGGGGGCGGGGCGGCTGGGGGGCGGGCGGCGGCGGGTTGTTAACGGTTGGCTCCTCGGGGGCAACCGGCGGGCTGGTTTCCGGCGGCTCAGGGTCGTCCGGGGGATTGCTGTCTGGGGGGTCGTCCGGCGGATTAGCGCCCGGCGGTTCGTCCGGGGGGTTGGTTTCCGGCGGCTCAGGGTCGTCCGGGGGATTGCTGTCTGGGGGGTCGTCCGGCGGATTAGCGCCCGGCGGTTCGTCCGGGGGGTTGGTTTCCGGCGGCTCAGGGTCGTCCGGCGGATTGGTGCCTGGGGGGTCGTCCGGCGGATTAGTACCCGGCGGGTAGTCCGGTGCGTTGGGAGGGGCGGGGTCGTCGTCTGTTATGGTCAGCGACGCTCCCTCGACTGTGAACCCGCTAGCGGAGCCGGTGAAAGCTATCTGTTTATTGTCTTCTTCGTAGACGACGTCGTCTACGATCGCCACCGTCATCTTCTGTTGCCCCTGCCGCGATCCGGCGGGGATGGTAATGGAGAAGGGGCTTTCCACCGACAAGTCCTTATAGTCCTCCCCGGAGCGGGCGTCGCCGCCTATCGTGATCGTCACCACGGTGTCGGAGGTAAGGACCGCGGAGTTGTCCGGGAACTTGGCGGTAACCGTCATCGACTGCGCCTCTTCCCCTACGTTCTCGGCAACGGTCGCCGGGGAAACATTCAGCTCAATCCGGGAGGGCCGCACATCGTCGTCTTTGATGGTCAAAATCCTCGGCGTGAAGCCGTATCCGGCCAGCTCCCCCGTTACCCGCAAAGTTTCGTCCCCCTCCACCACGTTGTCATCGTAGGGGACGCCGCTGGTTATCAAACCGAAGGAGTCTTCCACTCGTTGTTGATTGGCGGGGATGGTGAGTGCCCGCTTAATCACGCAATATATGTCGTAATCCACCCGGTACTTGGCGGTCACTTCCTCCACCACTACCCAGACGGTGCGTTCCTCGTCCAAAGTCACCTCTCCCGGGTAGGAAAGTTGAACGGTCACGCTAGCGGCGCTTCCCTCGCTCACTTGCGATATGGGACGATCAGCGGAATCCAGCAACGTGATGTCAACTGCGGAAAGGGGTTGCTCGTCATCGTAAATCAGCAAGGCGTCGTCGTTGACCGTGAACCGGTTCAGCGTCCCTTCGGGATCGCCGTCCACCGTTAATGATTCTGTCCCTTCGCGTTGCGAATCGTCCGTCACCGCCAAATCAAACTCGGCGATCCCAGATGTTGAGAAGGCTGGGATTGTCACCGACAGCCCGGTAACCGCGGTGTAATCGCTTCCGGAGGAGGCGGTGTCGCCCGTTATGGCCAGGGTTCCGCTTCCGCCTAAGCTCACCTCTATTAAATTCTGGGGCGGATTGCAAGGGTTGTATCCGGCGGAGAATCCGCCGCGGCCTTCTACTCCTACCTGTATGGGAACCGTCACCTCCCAGGGCAACGACTTGCCTCCGGCGAAAGAGGCGCGCACCCGCACTTTGGTTGTTCCGCTGTCTTCCGCCACTCCCGCTAGGTCGGCGTCGGAGGCGGAAAGCAAGGTGAGGTTGATCACCGTCGGGGACGCGTCGTTGTCGATGATTTCCAGCTGGCTGCCCACCACCGCGTATGCGGTATCGGAAAGGGTCACTTCCCCTCCTCTTAGCAGAATGGTTTCGCTTCCTTCGGCGACCGCATCGTCATTTACCGCCAGCGTTATGTCCATGTAATGGGATGAATTCCCGGAGGGGATGGCAATCCCGGAGGCGAACCCGTCGTCTTCCACCGGGTCCGATCCTGGGTAGATGACTTGGAAATCTTCCCCTGTTCCGAAGGTGGATCCGTCGGAGTCCAAAACGGCGGAGCCGCTCGCTAGATCAAAGGGAACCGTTACTCCGCCTGCGCCCGCGGTTGTCCCCGATGGCAAAACGGCGGTCACTCGAACGGTGCGAGCCGCCACCGCCGCTTCGTTCACCGCTGTTACCGCCGACCCGTCGGACGGGTCGGTCACCGACAGCTTGACTCCGGTATCAACGATGCTCACCTCGTCGCCGGTTACCGCAACCGCCCGTCCGCCCACGGCGGCCGCTCCGGAGACGCCCGCCTTCTCGGCGCCTTCGGAGTCGTCGTCCGGGGGGGCGGTTAGTCGGAAGAGCCCGGTTCCGCTCAACTGTCCGCCCGGGATGGTGACCGTGAAGGCGCCGCCGTCTATATCGGTGGTGAAATCGCCGCTCGCTCCCATGGCGGCCCCGTCAGCGCCGGAACCGCCCGCCACGCTCACCGTCACGTCGGTGTCGGCGGTCAGGGCGGAGGAGGCGGCTGTGGCGAAGGAGGCGGTAACCGATATCAGATTGGCCGAGGGGCGTTCCACTACCGTATCCGGGTTGACCGACAGGACAATATCGTCATCGTCGTCTTCTATGGTCAGGTAGGCCGAAGATATTCGATCACCGGCCGCAGAGGCGGTTGCGGTGAAGCGTATGGATTCGTCGCCTTCGGCTACGGCGTCGTCGGCGACGGTGATGGTTAGGGAGGGGGATAATCCGCTGGTTTCGCCCGCTTTGATGATCACCTGCGCCGAGCTGGCGGAGGAAACATAATCGTTGCCGACCCCGGGGAGGGCGGAACCCCCTGTAGCGCCCGCGGTTACGTTCACCGTCAGGTCGGCGGCGGGGGCGGCATCCACTCCGGCTTTTACCCGCACCGTTTGCGCCCCGCCCTCCTCGCGTAGGGAGGTAATGGCGGCGGGGGAGAGGGCGCCGTCGGTGAAACTGAGCACAACCGGAATCGGATCTTGGATGGTTATCTCCGTCCCGGTCACCGCCGCCGCCGCCCCGCCCACCAAAGCCGACCCCGACACCGCCGCCTTCTCGTCTCCCTCTGCGTCGTCGTGGTCGTCGCGGGCGGTGAGCCGGAAGGTCTGGGTCCCGCTAATCTGCGCCGCCGGGATGACGACCGTAAAAGCTCCTGTCTGGTCGGTTGTGAAGTCAGCGCCGGGTCCTGCAACGGCCCCCTCCGCTCCGGCGGCGCCCGCCACGCTTACCGTTACTTCGGTGTCGGCGGCTAGGGCGGAGGAGGCGGCTCCGGCAAAGGTAGCGGTGACTGTTATCAGGTTGGCCGTGGAGCGTTCCACTATCGTGTCCGGGCTGACTGACAGGACGATATTGTCGTCGTTGTCGGTTATGGTCAGGTCGGCTCCGCGCACTCCGTACCCGGCTTCGGCGACGGTTCCGGTGAAGCGGATGGTTTCGCCGCCTTCGGTTGCGGTGTCGTCGGCGACGGTGATGGTGAGGGCGGGGGATAGTCCGCTGGTTTCGCCCGCTTTGATGATCACCTGCGCCGAGTTCGCTGAGGAGACGTAGTCGTTGTCTGCCCCGGGAAGCGCGGAACCGCCTCCTGTGGTTATGTTTACCGTCAAGTCGGCGGCGGGGGCGGCATCTACGGCGGCTTTTACCCGCACCGTTTGCGTTCCGCCCTCCTCGCGTAGGGAGGTAATGGCGGCGGGGGAGGGGGAGCCGTCGGTGAAACTGAGCGTAACCGGAATCGGGTCTTGGATGGTTATTTCCGTTCCGGTCACCGCCGCCGCCGCCCCGCCCACCAAAGCCGACCCCGACACCGCCGCCTTCTCGTCTCCTTCCGAGAAGTCGCCGTCGTCGCGTGCGGTGAGCCGGATGGTCTGGGTCCCGCTAGTCTGCTCTGCTGGGATGGTGATGGTAAAAGAGCCGTTTTCTTGATCGGTGGTGAAATCTCCCCCCGCGCCCCGAACGGCTCCATTGCTGCCGGTAATCGTCGCCTCCACGTTGGTGGACGTTTTAAGCAGGGAGGAGGAACCGGCGAATCGGGCGGTGACGGTTACCTCCCGGGGGGATGCGCCTTCCACCACCGACCCCGGCGCCGCCGACAGGGTAATGGCGGAATCGTCGTCTTGCACCGTCACTTCCGCCGTCGCTTTTTCGAATCGGGAGGCGCCCTCTAGCAGCAACGTTTCCGGCCCTTCCACGACGGCGTCCTGGTTTATGGTCAGCCCGGTCAACTTCCCCGGTAGGGAAGAGGCGACCGCCCCGGCGGGAATGGTCACCGTATTGGCCGCAGTCGGGGAGTAAGAAAATTCGGTTGCCCCAACCAGACCGGTCCCCGCCGGGGTTGCGGCCTTCACATCCAACGTAACTACCGTGTCGGCGGTTAGATGCGAGGCGGTGACCGTATCGAGGAAAGAAGCCGACACGTTCACATCGGAACCGCTCCCGCCCTCCGGAACCGCATCGGCGGTCAGCGCCACCCGCGCATCGTTGTCGGTAATTTCCAAAGCGGCCGGTTGGATAGCGGAAGTCAGCCCCGCCGGCTGGAGCGCTCCGATGGACAACCGCTCCACATTCCCCGACCCGCTCCCCGCATCAACCACCGTGTCATCAATAATCCTCAAACCCAAAGGGACGGCGGAGGAGGCGGTGGAGCGGGCGGGAATGACGACGGTAGTATCCGAATACGAATAATCGCCTGCATCAGCCCCGAAATCCCCCGTAGCGGCCTGCGCCGTAATCGCAAGGCTCAAAGCGGAACCGATAGCCGAACGCGAGGCGCCGGGCATTTCGGCGGTAATCGTCAAAGAACCGGCATGTCCTTCCGCCACCGAGGTTCGACTCAAGGTCAGGGTTACCGGCGCATCGTCATCCACAATGGTCATCTCAACCGGGGACACCGTGAACCCCGGCAACGGACTCCCATCGGACGCGGTAACCGTGACCGAGAAGGTTTCATCCAGTTCCGCCGTATCGTCCACCCAGGAAAAAAATTCCAAGGTACGGTCCGCGTCCGCGGAAACGGAGCCGGCCGGAATAGTTACGTAGGCCTGCGGAGCGTCTCCTCCGTGCTCAGTGTGCCAATCACCGCCGGAACCCCGGGTAGCGGTTCCGTCCTGGAAAGCCACCAGCATCCGCAGATCGGAGCCGTAGGTGGAGGAGGCCCCGCTCACGGCAGCCGTCAACTTCGTCCGATGCGCCCCCGCCGGTCGGCAGTCGCAAACATTCTCCGCCGTTCCGCCCGCCCTGTCTCCCCGCTCGGTCATAACAGGATTGGACAAAGTAAGAATGATGCCCCGGTCGGCGTCGGCGATCCGCAGGTCGGCCGAGTTCACTTTGTACCCGGAGACGGCGACGGTACCGGCGAATCGGATCGTTTCGTCGTCTTCGGTAATCTCGTCGCGGTGGGGGGTGATGACGAAGGCATCGGAGAAACCGCTGGTCGCCCCCGCTCCGATAGTAACCGTCGCCGACGAGACACCGGCCCGGTAATCGCCGGAGCACGTCTGCGAAGCCCCGACGCCCGCGCAACTCCCGGCGACGGCGGTCCCTCCCGAATCTCCCACCGTCACCGTCACCGTCACATCCGAATCAGGGGCCGATGCCACCGATGCCGCCACCCGCACCGTCCGGGGCCCCCCGTCTTCGGAAACTTCGGCGACCACCGACAACGCGGCGTCGGTGAAACTCAAAGAAATGACCGTATCACCGGACTCCGCTCCCGCCGGAACCGCCGCCGCGATCCCCATCAGACTCACCGTCAGCATGACTACCAGGCAACGTTTTATGATTTTCCTCCAGGTGAGGAGCATAGGGGGCATCATATCACAGCCCTGTATTAACCGGTCACGCGGCCCGGACGCCGGCGCCCGCCGCCGTAATGGAATAGGGAAGGGCGGCGGGGAGTGTATCGTTAGGGACGGACGTTCGGCGTTCGGGAAACGAGGGAAATGAACGAACAGCAACTGCATAAGGTGCGGGAGGGGCAAGGCTTCATCGCCGCCTTGGACCAGAGCGGGGGTTCCAGCCCCCGGGCTTTGGCCGGTTACGGCCTCGGCGAAGAATCCTATTCCAACCCGGCGGAAATGTTCGACCGCATCCACGAAATGCGCACTCGCATTATCACCAGCCCGGCCTTCGACGGAACCCGCCTCAACGGGGCCATACTGTTTGAAGACACATTGGGCCGTCAGATAGAAGGGCGGGGGGCGGTCGATTACCTGTGGAACGCGAAAGGGGTGGTCCCCTTCCTGAAAGCGGACGAAGGCTTGGCGGAACCGGCGCGGGGGGCGCAGTTGATGTCGCCCATCGCCGGCTTGGACGAGAGGCTGGCGGCGGCCCGCGAGCAGGGCGTGTTCGGAACCAAAATGCGGTCGGTGGTGCACGAGGCCGACCCGGACGGGATCAAAGCCGTGGTGGACCAGCAGTTCCTCATCGGGCTTCGCATCTTGGAGGCGGGCCTGCTCCCCATCTTGGAGCCGGAGGTGAACATCAACAGCCCCCATAAGCAACAAGCCGAATATTTGCTGTTGGAGGCCGTCTTCGACCATTTGGACGGCCTAGCCGAAAACCAGCAGGTGATGTTCAAGTTGAGCATCCCCAGCCAGGACGGCTTCTATTCGGAACTGATCGCCCACCCGCGGACGGCGCGGGTGGTGGCCCTGTCCGGCGGCTACAGCCAGGCGGAGGCCAACTCCCGCCTGGCCCGCCAGCCGGGGATGTCGGCCAGTTTCAGCCGGGCCCTGTTGGAAGGCCTGCATGTTCGGCAGAGCGACTCCGAGTTCGACCGGACGTTGGATGATTCCATTGCGGCCATCTTCCAGGCTTCCGTGACCTGACCGGCCGGGATGCCGGGAGTGGAAACGCCGGGGCCGTTGGCCGGGGTGCGGGTAGTCGAGTCGGCCAACTGGATCGCCGCCCCCTCGGCCGGGGCGGTGCTGGCCGACCTGGGGGCGGACGTGATCAAAGTGGAGCCGCCGGAGGGGGATTCGGTACGGGGCTTGATCCGCCAGCCGAAGACGGAAGGGGACCGGGCGGCGGTGGATTATCCGTTCACGGTCAGCAACCGGGGGAAACGTTCCGTCACCTTGGATTTCCGCCGTCCGGACGGCGTAACCGCCTTGTTGGAGTTGGCCGCCTCCGCCCAGGTTTTTCTCACCAACATGCTGCCGCAGCGGATGGAGAAATACGGCATAGCTCCGCAACGTCTGCTGTCGGCCAACCCGCGGCTGGTGGTTACTTTGGTGAGCGGCTACGGACGGACGGGGCCGGAGGCGGGCCGCCCCGGTTACGACGTAACCGCCTTCTTCGGGCGGGCGGGCCTTACCGAGGCCATGACCGGCCCCGAAGCGGACGCCCCCATGCCCCCCACCGGACCCGGCGACCACAACACCGGGATGGCGGCCGTGGCCGCCACTTTGGCAGCCCTGCGCTTAGCGGAGGAAACGGGAAGGGGACAGGTGGCGGAGGTCAGCCTCTACGCCTCCGGGATGTGGACCATGGCCACCGAACTGGCCCCGGTGCTGATCGACGGCCGCCAACCGTCCCGGCGGGCCCGCAACCGGGCGGTCACCGCCCTCAACAACCGCTACCGCACCGCCGACGACCGGTGGCTGTTCCTGACCATGCCCGGCGGCCGGATGTGGCCCCTCCTGTGCCGCACTTTGGGGCTGGAAGAGTTGATCGAAGACGAGCGGTTCGCCGACCCTTCCGCCCGCTACCGCAACATGGAAGAACTAGTGGAACGGTTGGACGGGGCTTTCGCCTCCCGCACCCTGGGGGAGTGGGCGGAAATCTTGGACGAGGCGGGGTTGGTGTGGGGACCGGCCAACCGCCTCACCGAAGTGGCAGACGACCCGCAGGCGGAGGCGATGGGCTCTTTCCCGTTGCTGGAGCATTCGACGGCGGGGGAGTTCCGCACCGTGGCCTCCCCGATCCGCATCGACGGCGTTCCCATCGCCCCGCAGGGCCCGGCCCCGGAAGCGGGCCAGCACACCGAGGAAGTTTTTACCGAACTGGGCTGGCCCCCGGAGCGCATAAGCGAAGCCCGCCGCCAAGGGGCCTTCGGCTAAAGAAACCCAAACGCCGAACCCGACGCCTTCAGATACCGTATTTTCAACGAGGGGCGCGCACTTCCCAACCTTGCGCTTACCGTTTATCGTAACCACAAACGGGCAAGCGTACTAGATGTACTTGGCCAGGACGTTGGTGACGGTTTGGTTGTTGCATAAGTGAAGACCTCCTGGTGTTATGGGGAGTGAAAGCACCCTATAGCACGGGAGGAGGTCTTCAGGGATGCATGGTAACGCGAGGTCGTCGCCTTTGGGACGTTTGGGGATGGTGTTGCGGGTAATAGAAGAAGGGGAACCGGTAGCGCAAGTGGCTCGGGGGATGGGGATGTCTCGGCAGTGCGTGTCCAAGTGGGTGCGCCGCTACCGGGAAGAAGGCGAGGCCGGTTTGGAAGACCGGTCGTCGCGGCCGCGTTGCTCCCCTATGCGTACCAGCCCGGAGGTGGAAGAGCTGGTGCTGCGGGCGCGGCGGATGTTGCGGGCGGGGCCCGCTCGATTGTCGGCGTTTACGGGGGTGCCGGAGCGGACGATCAGCCGCATCCTCCGCCGCCATGGAGTGTTGCGTCTGTGGGAATGCGACCCGCTGACCGGCGAACCGCTCAAAACCCCTCCCGGGCCGGTGGTGCGGTATGAACGGGAACGGCCTGGTGAGTTGCTGCATATGGATGTTAAGAAGCTTTCTTCCATACCGCCCGGCGGGGGATGGAAGGTACACGGCCGGGGCAACGCCCCCGCCAGCGGAGCGGGATGGACCTTTGTGCACTCTGTCGTGGACGACTACACCCGCCTCGCCTACTCCGAAACGCTATCAGACGAGAAAGGAACCACCGTCGCCGCGTTCACCGCCCGCGCACTCCACCACTTCCGCCAACTAGGCGTAACCCACATCGCGGAGATCATGACCGACAACCACTGGAGCTACACCCGCAGCCGAGCGTTCGCTTCCCTGCTCTCCCAACACGACATCCGTCATATCACGATCAGACCGTATCATCCCCAGCAGAACGGCAAAGTGGAACGATACAACCAAACCCTCAAACGAGAATGGGCCAACTCCCAACCCTGGCCCGACAACCAAACCCGAAACCAAGCCCTCCGCCACTGGCTCCACTACTACAATAACCACCGGCCCCACTACAGCCTCGGAGGCAAACCACCAACCTCCAGACTGTAACCAACCTACTGGCCATGTACAACTAGAAACTATCGGATAAGCATTCGGCAAATATCTACGAAGTGCGCTGGATTCTGGTTCATCCAGTACTATCTTTGCGATAGCAGAGGAATCGAAATATTCAACCTTGTTAGTAGCGTTCATTATCTCGCATCCATATGATCATCTCTGACAGGAGTGGTTGACCTGGTACTGGTTTCAAGGGTTCAGGCACATCGCGAATATCACCTACCGGTTTTTCCACCTCACCGGCGGCGCGGAGGCGATCTAGCGGGGAAAGACCCGCCGATGCATTAGCGCCATCATCTGGTTCAAAATCCCCGTCGGCTCGGATTGGGTCGTGGGAAGTAAACCTATTGGCGGGGCTCAGGATGGCCGATGGTAGTCCGTCCTCAGTTATCTCGAATGTTTCGCCATCCGCTATGGCCCGGCGCACGTAGGAGGCAACATCTTGCTCCAATTCGGAAACGGTGATTTTCGTCATAAACGCAGGTTACCATACCCTGGTTGTTGCCGGGACCGCTTAGTCGGCGAGGGCGGGGCGGGCGGCTTGGTAAACCTCGGCGGCGTAAGTCTTGAGTAGCCTCCGTCCGTCCGGCCGATCTGCTACCCGGTCGTAGTAAAGGATGGAACCGCGGAACTCGCCGTCGTGCCATTCCCCGACCGTGAGCGGGTTGCGGGACATTTCCTCGGTGAAAGGGAAGGGGTTGGAGTAGAAGTAGGGGCGGTCGCCGTTCGGATAGAAACCCAGGTTGATCTGCACCGGATGCATCGCGCCCTCGTATTCCACCTGCCGCGTCCCGAACCATTCCACGGACAGGTCGAAGCCGTGCGACCAGAACTGGACGGGACCTACTTCCCGGAAGGGCAGCCCCGCCTGATGGGCCTCGAAGGCGACCGCCGCGTTGGCCAGCGCCCTGCGGAAAGGGGCCACCGCCTGCGGGCGGTAGCGGAGCGGGGCGTCGCTTTCCAAGTTCTCCCGCCGGTAATCGCCCTCCAAGCCCCAATCCCGGAGGGCGGCGATTAGGCCGTCGGCCATTTCGGCGGCGGTGCGCCCCTCCCGCAGGTCGAAAGAAACGGCCTCCCCGCAACTGGAGTTCAGCGCGATCCGATGCCGGAGCAGGTCCAGGCGCCCCGCCGCCATGCATCCGCCCGGCAAGGGCAGGTTGCCGGTGCGCAACCCGTCCGGGCCGACCGCCAAGCTGGCGTGCCACCAAGCGGGATGAGGGGGGAGAATCCCTTCGGGCAGGGCGCACAAAGCCCGGCTGTAGGCGTGGAGGGCGGCCCGGGTCGGCTCCCAGCCCCCGTCCAGGCGCGGGAAGGGAGGGGAAGCCGCCGTCGGAAGCGCATCATCCTTTTTTGTCACAGCCCTCCTCTACCCTCATCGCCATGTCCCCCATCTGCCGTCAATTCGCCCCGGCTGATTAGCCTACATGCCGTTTTGCGGGTAGTATCGCACGGTATCCCCCCGCTGTCGGGCGGGGCGCGATTTGCGGAGTAAGGAGAACTCAAAATGTTTAAAGGTATATGGCGGTTCGCCGCCTTGATGCTGGCCTTGACGTTGGTTGCCGCGGCTTGCGGCGACGACAGCAGCGATGAGCCCCTCAACATCGCCTTCGTGCATGTCGGCCCGGTGGCCGACAAGGGCTGGTCGTGGGCCCATGACCAGGGCGCCCAGTACGTTAAAGAGCAGTTGGGCGACGCGGTTGCCATCACCACCCTGGAGATCATCCCCGAAGGGCCCGACTCGCAACGGGTGTTCGAAGAGTTGGCCGACACCCACGACCTGATATTCGGTACTTCTTTCGGGTATATGGACCCGATGCTGGCCGCCGGCGAGAACTACCCGGAGGTGGTGTTCATGCACGCCACCGGCTACAAGACCGGCCCCAACATGGGCAACTACTTCGGGGCCGCCGAGGAAGGGCGCTACCTGAGCGGAATGGCCGCCGGAGACGCCACTGAAAACGGCCGCATCGGTTACGTAGCCGCCTTCCCCATCCCGGAGGTGTTGCGGGGCATCAACGCCTTTACCCTGGGAGCACAGGAGATCAACCCGGACGCGCAGGTGGAAGTGGTGTGGACCTCCACCTGGTTCGACCCGCCCAAAGAGTCGGCGGCCGCCCAATCACTGCTGGACGCGGGCGTGGACGTGATCGCCATGCACCAAGACTCAGCCGCCCCCGGACAGGCCGCGGACGCCGCTGGGGCCAAGTGGGTCGGATACAACACGGACATGACCGAATTCGCCCCCAACGCCTGGCTGACCGCCGCCATCTGGGATTGGGGCCCCCATTATCTGCTCACCGCCCAGCAGGTAATCGACGGAACCTGGGAACCGGAAGCCTACTACGGGAACATGGCGGACGGGATGGTGGACATCGCCCCCTTCGGGGCGTCGGTTCCGCAGAACATCCAAGACATGATTTTGGAGCGCAAGCAACAGATCATCGACGGGACCTTCTCCGTCTTCCCGGACCCGATCGTCGACCAGGACGGAAACACTCGTCAGTTGGGCGACATCTTCACTATGGACTTCTTCGTCCAAGGAGTGTCCGGCAGCCCCACCGGTTGATCGCCCGGCCCGGCGATGGCCGGCCATTCACGTTCCTGAGGGAGCGCGGTTTCATGACCGCGCTCCCTCAACCCGATTAGATTTACCATCCTATGGGCGATGACGCGACCCTCCATGCCGCCGTCGAGACGCGCGGCATCGACAAGTCCTTTTACGGCGTCAAAGCCAACGACGGGGTGTACTTTGAACTAAAACGGGGAGAAATTCACGCCCTGCTGGGGGAGAACGGGGCGGGCAAATCCACTTTGTGTTCGGCGCTGGCCGGCCTGTACCGCCCCGATGCGGGGGAGATATTGCTGGACGGTCGAACGGTTCACTTCCGCACTCCCAAAGACGCTTTGGCGGCCGGGGTGGGAATGGTGTATCAGCATTTCCGGCTGGTGGAGAACCTGACCGTGGCCGAAAACCTGGTGCTGGGCCATCAAGACCTGCCGTTGCGAGTGCAACGCCGCCGTCAGGAACGGATCGCGGAGGATATGGGGGAGAGGTTCGGCCTGCCCGTCGACCCGTCGGCCCGCATCTGGCAACTGTCGGTGGGGGAGCAGCAACGAGTGGAAATCCTGAAACTGCTCTACCGGGATGTGCGGGTGCTCATCTTGGACGAACCGACCGCGGTGCTAACCCCCCAGGAAAGCTCCCAACTGTTCGCCACGATGCGTCGGCTGGCCGGGGAAGGGCGGTCGGTGATTTTCGTTTCCCATAAACTGGCGGAGGTAAAACAGGTCTCGGACCGGGTGACCGTGCTGCGGGACGGGCGCAACGCCGGCCGGGGCGATACCGCCGACTTGGCCCCCAATGATCTGGCGGCCATGATGGTGGGGCGGGAACTGCGCCTGCCCCGGAGGGAAACGGAAACCGAGCCGGGAGAGGTCGCTTTGGCGGTAAGCGGCCTGCGGGTGGCTGGCGACCGGGGTTTGGAAACCGTCCGGGGAGTTTCGCTGCAAGTCCGGGAAGGGGAAATCTTGGGCCTGGCCGGCGTGGCGGGCAACGGCCAGCGGGAACTGGCCTACGGGATAGCCGGCCTGCGTATCCCCGAGGCGGGACGGGTGGAAGTGGCGGGCCGGGACGTAACCCGCTGGTCGGTACGGGAACGCATCGCGGCCGGAACAGCCTACATTCCCCAAAACCGGTTGGGTATGGGCCTGGCCCCCGGTCTGACCACCGAAGAAAACCTGGCCCTAAAAACCTACCGCCGCCCCCCCTACAGCAAAAGGGGGCGTCTGGCGGCGGGGGCTTTCCGCACCGAAGGGGCCCGCCAAATCGAGCAGTACGACATACGGGGGGTGCGGCCCGGCTTGCCCATCCGCCTGCTGTCCGGGGGCAACCTGCAGAAGGCCCTGATCGCCCGCGAGATCGAAATGGAACCGCGGGTGATTCTCGCCGTTTCCCCCACCCGGGGCCTGGATGTGGGGGCCACCCAGGCGGTGCGGGAGCATCTGCTGGCCCAGCGCCGTCGCGGTGTAGCGGTGTTGCTCATTTCCGAGGACTTAGACGAGCTGCTGGCCTTATCGGACCGGCTGGCCGTTATCTACGAAGGTGAAATCGTCGGTGAAATGGAAGCGGAACAAGCCACCGCCGACCAGCTGGGCCTGTTGATGGCCGGCCACCGGGAGGAGCGGTCGGCGTGAACCTGCGCCTGCTCATCTCAGAACCGCGCGGTTTGACCCCGGTGTGGGTGAAACTGCTCATCCCGATCCTTTCGGTGTTGGCGGCCGGGTTCGTGGCCGGGGTGTTCCTGTACATAACCGGCGAAACCCCGTCCACTGTGTACGCCCACATGTTGAGATCCGCTTTCGGCAGTTCCCGGGGCTGGAGCGAAACCCTGATTTCAGGGACGCCCCTCATCCTCACCGGGCTGGCGGCGGCGGTGGCCTTCAAAATGCTGGTGTGGAACATAGGGGCGGAAGGCCAGTTCCTGATGGGGGCCATCGCCGGGTCGGGGATGGCCATCTGGCTGGGGGAGGGGGTCGCCCCCGGGCTGGCCCTTCCGCTGGTGGTCCTGGCCGGATGCGCGGGCGGAGCGGCGTGGGCGTCGGCTTCCGCCCTCCCCAAAGTCTATCTGGGAACCAACGAGATCATCACCACCCTGATGCTCAACTTCATCGCTTTGAGACTGATGGAATATCTGATTTTCGGGTCGCACAGCCCGTGGCGGGATTCGGGCTTCAGCACTTTCCCGTCGGGACGGCCTTTGCCGGAGGGGGCCCGCTTCCCTGAATTTTTCAACCGTTTGGACATCGGCGTGTTCATTGCGGCGGCGGCGGCGGCCGGGGCCTGGTATCTGCTCAACCAGACCCGGTGGGGGTTTGAGGTGCGGGTGGTGGGAGATTCGGAAAACACCGCCCGCTACGCGGGCATCAAAGTGCCGGGAAAGATTCTGAGCGTGTTTCTGCTGTCGGGGGCCTTCGCCGGGCTGGCCGGAGCGTTGTTCGTGGCCGGCCCGGCCGGGGCTTTGGACCCCCGGTCGTTGAACCTGGGCCTGGGTTTCACCGGGATCATCGTGGCCGCCCTGGCCCGGCTCAACCTGCTGGCGGTCATCCCGGTGGGAATTCTGCTGGGGGCTCTTAACAACGTGGGGCCTTCGCTGCAGTCCATCGGGGTTCCGACCGCTACCGTGACCATGCTGGAAGGGGCCATTCTGATTTTTGCGGTGGCGGGCGAGTTCCTGATAGCCAACCGACTGCGCCGCGTTCGGTCGCGGAGGGTTGCCCTGCAAACGACGGGGGAGGGGGGCGGCGGATGAACGATTCGCAACTGGTTCTCACCATCGCCGCCGCCGTTACTTTGGGGACGCCGCTTATCTTCGCCATCGTGGGCGAGATCATCACCGAACGGGCCGGGATTCTCAACCTGGGCGTGCAGGGGATGATGCTGGTGGGGGCCGTTTCCGGGTTTTGGGCCACTTTCAACACCGGCAGCCTCGCCCTGGGGGTGGTGACCGCCATGGCGGCCGGGGCGGCCTTTTCCTCCATCCACGCTTTCGCTTCCATCACCCTGCGGGTCAATCAGATCGTCTCCGGCCTGGCCCTCACCATTTTCGGGTCGGGTCTGGCCAGTTTCCTGGGGCGGGCGGGCTCCGAGCCGCTGGTGGGCAGCCCCTCCCGGGAGGCGTTCACCGCCGTTTTGGAAGGGGGGCTGGCCGACCTGCCGGTGATCGGCCCGTTGCTGTTCGGACACGACCTGCTGGTCTATTTGGCGTGGGCGGCCGCCGGAGGCGCCAGTTATTACCTGTTCCGCACCCGGATGGGATTGTCGTTGCGGGCGGTGGGGGAGGACCCGGCCAGTTCCGAGTCGGTGGGCATCAACGTGACCTGGGTGCGCTACGCGCATGTGATGGCGGGCGGGGCGCTGGCCGGCCTGGGCGGGGCCTATTTCTCGCTGGCTTTGGTTCCCACCTGGCAAGACGACCCCATCGGCGGGGCGGGATGGATCGCCATCGCCCTGGTAATCCTGGCCAGCTGGCGGCCGTGGCGCGCCATTTTCGCCGCCTACCTGTTCGGAGCCGCCGAATACATTCAGTTCACCCTGCAGACCCTGGGGGAGCCGTGGAGCAACGTGCCATCCACCATCCTGGCCATGTTGCCCTTCGCGTTGGCCATAGCGGCGATGATAGTTCTAGCCAGCGGCAAACGCGCCCGTTACCTGGGCGCCCCCGCCAACCTAGCCATCCCCTACTTCCGAGAACAACGCTAACCGGTCAACGAACTTCCACACCTGACTACTAGGATTCTCCCAAGACTTGGAACCATTGCCTATGTGTTGCTTCTCAAGACGTTGCGCCCGATTTTTGGCATCATAGTATTTTTCACGCGATAATTTCTTACCAGTTTCCGAGAGATGCTTACCTTCTGTTATGCCCAAAGACCGAGACCTTTTCTGGATACTCTCTTTGCTCACATGTCGAGATTGATTCTCTTGATGAAGTACCAACCACAATTCAAAACATGGATTAGTGATTGCCGTCTTTATATTATTTTTACGAGCGTTTTGCATTGCTACCTCGATGTTTAGGTGTTCGTTTCTATCAAACAGGCACCATATCTCATCGTATTGTGGATTATGTCTGTCTACATTCCTCTGATAGTCAATAGCTTTCTTTACAAGAACATCAGGAGCAGAACCAACGTATCTGTTTATAACATCAATGTTGACGGCTCCTCTGTAGATATCTTTTAGAACCTTGACATACTGAGGTTCTGTTATTTTGCCCTCCGTAAACACTGCTACGGTGGCCCGTTGTTCAACGCCTCTACGAGAACGATTTAGTTTACGAGAGCGGTTATACTTTTTCATTTTCCTTCTTGAGGATTGAAGTGTATTCCTAGGTTAGGGATAGCACCGTATCGTCCATGAAGATACCGTTTGTCAATGGCTTCACCACTTCTCGGTTTATAATCATACAGGGGATAAAGAATAGTAGAACCTTCCTGTTTTTTAGATGTAAACCAAACTTGATCCCTAGTGAGAGCATACTGTCTATTACTCAAAATACTGCTATCATGGGAATTGAATATAATCTGGGCGCAATTGGGATTAGAAACCTTACTCTGAAATAAATTTATAAGAGATTCTACAAGAAGCGGATGAAGGCTCGAATCAATTTCGTCTATGAGTAAAGTTTGTCCATTGTCTAAAGCATTTATAATAGGCTGGATCAAGCTTGCCCAAGTTACAGTTCCTAAGGATTCCAATGATGAATCCAATTCTACATTTGCGTTTGAACCGCGATGAATAAATTGAACTCTACCCAGTAACTTAAGATCATCAATATCTATTTCTGAATCTTCACCTGATATAATACTAATCATCTGTTTTGCTTGTTCTAACATAACCTGATCTGGTTCTATCTGCTGTATATCAGTAATACCTAAATCAGATTCTCTTATCAAATCCATTATCCTTTCCTTGGAATTATTATTTCGAATTTTATTCGATAATTCATGAAGACGAAAATCTCTACTATTCGAATCCATATATATCAAGTTACTGCGAAACCATTTATATAGTGGAGCCAATATTTTGTTACTAGTGGCACCTGCCGCTGATAATAACAGTGAGTTAGGTCGCGATATATCTTGTAACGAGCTACTAACAGGACGAAGGGCGGGACCAAATTTGACAGCATTTTTATTGCGATCAAATAATAGAGATCTACGGCCTTTAGGATAATAGTAAGCGTATTCTTCAATAACTCGTTCGTTATCTACTATAAATCCATATTGCCAACTAACACCTTCAATTACGATATCAACCCCGTATACAGAGGGTTTTTGACTGTGCTGGGAGTCGAGAAGAAAGGGAATACGCCTAAACCCACTGTCGTCATCGCCTTTTCTAAAAGAGTTTCTTACCGCTATTCTCATTTCAGCCATCGCACGCAGAATAGTAGTTTTGCCAGATGCGTTGGGCCCGAAAATGCCCGCGAGGGGCAGCACGCCCACTGGATCTTTCAATCCTGCTAGGGACAGGTCGCGCCGTATGTCATCATCAGCGAAGCGCGTGGCCAGCATGGAGAATTCTGTCTCGTCGCGGTAGGAGTGGGCGTTCTCCGTCGTGAAGGACAGCAGTGCACTAGCACCTTCTAGGGGCTTTTCTGGTTCGCTCATGTCATGATTGTTGCAGAAACACTACACAAAGTCAAACCAAAGATGGGAAATTTTGAAATTTCAACCGGCTTTTCGGTTGGGGACTGTTAGCAGTCCAGGTGTGGGACGCGGTAGGTGCGACTGAAGTGGCACAAGCGCCGATTGCGGGTTCTCGATCCTGGATGCGGGCGAGGATCGTTACGGAGCAGGCTACGTGGATAGCCCCGGAGCAGGGACGGCCACGCGGGTTGCAGAGTGGGCGACGAGGGTAGGCGGGCCATGTTTCTCCAGCAATCACTGACGGAGGGCGGAGGTGGGTGATCTGGCAGATTGCTAAAACCCTTGTTGGACAAGACTTTAAGCCGGTTGCCAGCCCGTAATGCCCTTCCGGGTTTAACTATACATAACGGGCATTATCGGACATTCTTGGGAAAGCCGGGTCAAGTCCGGGAACCGGATTCGGGCTGGATTGCCGCCACCTCCGCGTCGCTGCCCGGACCTACCGGTTGCCAGCCGACTGGGCGCGCCACTTTGGGAGACACCACTTGCACATCTTAATATGGCCGAACCCAGAGCGGATTGCCCGCTGCCGCGACTCGGGATCGTCCCTACCTGCCTTCCCGCCCAGTCGCTCCGTTAGCAGGTCGTCTAAACGTTGGCACCCTTCGTCCGCGGCGAACCCGTCCAGGTCGTCCAGTCGGTCGGAGTGCGTCGCTTGCCCGGCTTTCTTCTTCCTGCGCAGGCGCTTTTCCAAAACATCTCTCGGACAGTCGCATCTCATCTTGTGGGACTTCAACAGCCGCCCCCAAAGGCCGGCCGTTTTTTCCAAATGCTCCGCTCCGCCCTTTAGAATGTAGTCCTTCGCCCGCCGGTAATGCCTGGTCCTCACGTATCGGCCTTTTTCTAGAACGCCTACCACGTAGTAGTTGCATCGGAAGCACAGCACCCCCCTCACGCCATCGCAGTCATGGCAGTGGTCAATGTTTTGAGGCCGCTTCCGCGCTGCGTGCGCAACCTCTGCCCACTTTCGTTGGCAAATATCGCACCTGTCTCGTTTGGCTCGGTAGAGAAGCCTGTCAACCTGTCCTGTAGTCAGGCCGTACCGTTCTTCGTCTGTCAGGTACTTCCGTTTCATGTCACCTTCCTTTCGGGACCAATCTAGCAATATGCCCATCTGCCTGATAGGCCGGCTCGGAAAAAACCTGTAAATCCGCCGTTCTGCGAACCTGCGGGGGTATTCTGGGTTTATGTCGGAAGATGCCCGGGTGAGGCCGGGTCGGGATCTTGCGGACCGCCGGATGGCCGGTTTGTCGGTCGTTCTGGTTGTTTTGCTGGCGACGGCCGGGTTGGTGGTTGCGCCCGCCGAAGGACAAACAGATTTCTCGGACGTGCCCGCTTCTCACCCCCGCCGTGCGGACATCTTGCAGGCGGTGCGAGAAGGATGGTTCCAGGGTTACCCGGATGGCACTTTCCGACCGGACCAGCGCATCACCGCCGGGCAGCTCGGGACGGTGGTAAGCCGGGCTTTCCCCGCTGGTTCCACCCGGGTGGAGATGGCTTCCTTTATGGTGGGGGGCGATGGGCGGGTGGCGGCCAACGGGCCGCTGGTGGAACGTCCCGAAGCCGTCGGCGGTTACGACCGGGACTTGTGGAGCGTGCGCTGGCCGTCTTCCGTCAACCAAGCCCTGCGGTGGCGCACCGGCAGTTGCAAATGGGCCTACTATTCGGCCAGCAACCCTGACTGCTCCGGGAATGTTCACCGCGATCATTTGGTGGCGGTTAAAGAAGCCCACGACTCCGGCGGAAACAACTGGGGGCAAGCGGAGCGGCGGCGGTTTTATGTAGACACCGACAACTTGTACGTAATGCCCGGCTCGGAGAACATTCGCAAATCCGCTTCCGATCCTGCGGAGTGGAGACCGGGCCCCGGGGCGGCGCACTGTCGGTACGCCCAAGAGTGGATAGCGATCAAAACGAAATGGTCGCTGACCGCCGACCGAACGGAGCGGGGCGCCTTGCGGAGCATGCTCGGCACCTGCTCCCCCCCGCCCGACACCGACAATCCCGACGCGACGGCGGCGGTGCGCAGAGGATGGTTCACCGGCTATCCGGATGGAACTTTCCGTCCCGTGCAAGCTATCACCGCCCGGCAAATTACGGCGGTGGTCAGCAGGGCTTACCCGAACGGGGCCACCCGCGCCGAACTGGCCTCTTTCATGGTCGGCGGAGACAGCCGACTGGCCTCCCGGTAGCCCCCCTTCGTCGCAGTTTCGCAGTCGGCGAACGGCGCCGGTTCAAGGCCGGTTGGGTCGGCGAAGGCCGAAATGGTGGTAGTGTTGCCCGATGGCGGCCGCAACGTATCGGCCGGAATGGAGAAAGGCGGATGAAATGCGCAGCCACGAACTTGACTATCAGATTTACGGCGACGACATGCAGTTCGTGGAAGTCGCTTTGGACCCCGGCGAGACCGTGGTCGCCGAAGCGGGCGGCATGATGTACCTGGAACCCGACATCACGTTCGAAACCCGCTTGGGGGACGGCTCCGAACCCAAACAGGGCGCTTGGGGCAAAATCAAATCGGCGGGCAAGAGGGCCATTTCCGGTGAGTCGCTGTTCCTCACCCACTTCACCAACGGAGGCGGCTCCCTGCGCAAAGCGGCCTTCGCCGCCCCCTATCCGGGCAAAATCGTCCCCCTCGACTTGGGACAGTTGGGCGGGCGGATAATCGCCCAAAAAGAGGCTTTCCTGTGCGCCGCCATGGGCACCAAACTGGACATTACTTTCAACCGCAAACTGGGAACCGGGCTGTTCGGCGGCGAAGGGTTCATACTGCAGACCGTCCAAGGGGACGGGATGGCTTTCCTACACGCCGGCGGAACCATCATCGAACGTCATCTGCAGGGGGAAACCCTGCGTTTGGACACAGGTTGCCTGGTGGCCTTCGAACCGCAGATCGAATACTCCATCGAGCGGGCGGGCAACTTGCGAACCATGGTGTTCGGCGGCGAAGGGTTGTTCGTTGCCACTCTCAGCGGGGCGGGACGGGTGTGGTTGCAGTCGCTCCCCTTCAACCGGATCGCCGACCGGGTGTTGCAGAATCTGCAACCGGGCGGTTCGGACGGGGAAGGTTCCCTCATCGGAGGCTTGACCAACATGTTCGGAAACCGGTAACCGCCGCCTCTCCGTCCCTCCCCCGACTGAATAGCCGAACCGACGGTCAGATTCGATCCAGATCCAGGGAAGCCGAGTTGATGCAGTAGCGCAAACCGGTCGGTTGCGGCCCATCTGGAAACACATGCCCCAAATGCGACCCGCAGGCGCTGCACCGCACCTCGGTGCGAACCATCCCGTAACTGCGGTCGGCGTGCTCCTCCACCGGAGCGCCGTCCACCGCGCTGTGATAGCTGGGCCATCCGGTGCCCGAATCATATTTGGCTTCGCTGCTGAACAAGGCGGCTCCGCAACCTACGCAACGATAGACGCCCTCCTCTTTGGAATCCCAGTACTTCCCCGTAAAAGGCCGCTCCGTACCGCCCCGCCGGGCCACCCGGTACTGCTCGGATGTCAAACGTTGCCGCCATTCGGCGTCGGTCTCGGGAAGGTCGCTCATTTCCCCACACCTCCTTGGGGTTGATAAATCCTCTGTTGGCGCGCACTATTCTACTCCCGTCCTAAAATGAGGTTCGGTAGCAAGTTGCGAAAGAGGCATTACCGATGGACGAACGCCAAGACCCCCCTCCGGTGGAAACCGAAGACCCCTCCGCCGCCCCCCCGCCCGTCTCGGAATCCGACGCCGGCCCGACTGCCGCCCCGGCGCGGCGCACCGGGTGGATGTACGCCGTAGCGGGGGCGGTTTCGGCCGGGCTGGCCCTGGGCGTGGCGGAACTGCTGTCCGGGTTCAACCTGTCCACCCCTTCGCTGGTGCTGGCGGTGGGAGACGCTTTCATCGACGTGACTCCGCCTTCTCTGAAAGATTGGGCGGTGGACGTGTTCGGAACCAACGACAAAAACGTCCTGATCGGGGGAATGGTCGTCGTCGTCCTTCTCCTCGGCGGAGCGGTGGGGGTGATCGCCCGCCGTTTCACCTGGGCGGGGGCGGCCGCTTTCGCCGCCTTCGGGGCGCTGGGTTTCTGGGTGGGAACGGACGTGCCTTTGGCCAACACCGCCCTGACCGCGATCTCCGCCGCGGCCGCCGCCGCGTCCGGTTTCTTCTCCCTGCTCGGCCTGCGTTGCCTGATCGAGAGGGAGAACCGAAAAAGCGAGCCGGACGCAACCGGCCTCTCCGCTCCCCCGTCCTCCAGGCGGGCGTTTCTGGCCGGAACGGCCGGCGCGGCGGCGGCCGCCGCCGGAGCCGCCGTCCTGGGACGCGCCTGGACGGAACGTTCCCGCATCCGGGTCGCCACCCGGGAAGAGGTGGCCCTGCCCGGCGCCTCCGACCCGGTTCCCGACCCCGCCGCCTCCCAGATTTCCTCCGCCCCCGGCGTCTCCCCCCTCGTCACCCCCATCGACCAGTTTTACAAGATCGACACCGCTTTGGGAATTCCAACGGTCGACCTGGACTCTTGGACCCTGTCCCTGACCGGCTTGGTTGATCGTCCTTTGCAACTCACCTATCAGCAGATACTGTCCCAGCCGATGGTGGAGCGCTACATCACGCTGGCCTGCGTCTCCAACCCGGTGGGGGGCGGCCTGGTGGGCAACGGCAAATGGCTGGGGGTGCCGTTGCGTACCCTGGTGGAAGAAGCGGGGGTGCGCCCGGAGGGAACCCAACTGATCGGACGTTCCGTGGACGGGTTCACGGTCGGCTTCCCCACCGCGGCCCTGTTCGACGGACGGGAGGCTCTGCTGGCGGTGGGAATGAACGATCAAACGCTCCCTTTCAAACACGGGTTCCCGGCCCGGCTGGTGGTGTCCGGCCTGTACGGGTACGTTTCCGCCACCAAATGGCTGTCGGAAATAGAGTTCGCCCGTTGGGAGGACTTCGACGCTTACTGGATTCCCCGGGGATGGGCCAAGGAAGCCCCCATCAAAACCCAGTCCCGCATCGACTATCCCCGCCCGGGGCGGATGAACGCCGGACCGATCACCATCGCCGGAGTGGCCTGGGCCCAGTCCCGGGGCGTTTCCCGGGTGGAGGTTGCGGTGGACGGCGACGACTGGCAGGAGGCCGTAATGCCCGAAGAGTTGAGCATCGACTCTTGGCGGCAGTGGCGGATTGAAGTAAATCTGTCCCCCGGGATGCATCAGCTCCAGGTGCGGGCCGCCGACGGAACGGGCCAATTCCAGACCGCGGAAAGAGTGCCCGCCCGCCCGGACGGCGCCACCGGCTACCACACCATCCACGTCCACGCCGTCTGACCGCTCCCTCCCCCGGCCCCCTCTGCGCAAAATACGCAAAATCAGGTTTCGGCCAGGGCGCTCAGAATCTCGTCGGAGATGTCGAAGTTGCCGTACACCTCTTGGACATCCACTAGGTCGTCCAAGGCGTCCACCAAGCGCAACACCCGCCCCGCCTTGCCGGAGTCCAAGGAGACGGTGGCGGTGGGAAGCCGGGTTACTTCCGCCGACTCCACGGCCAGGCCGGCCTCGCCCATCGCCGACGAAACGGCCGGGAAATCAGCCGGGGCGGTGATCACCTCGAACTGGTCGCCGCTGGGACGGACATCCTCCGCCCCGGCGTCGATGGCGGCCAAGAAAACATCCTCTTCTTCGCCCGACACCAAAACGTACCCTTTCGGGTTGAACAGGTAGGAAACCGAACCCGGCTCGCCCAAATTCCCGCCGAAACGGGTGAAAGCGGAACGCACTTCGGAGGCGGCCCGGTTGCGATTGTCGGTCAGCACCTGCACGTACAGCGCCACGCCCCCCGGCGCGTATCCCTCGTAGAAGATTTCCTCCAGGCTTTCCCCCGCCATCTCCCCGGTCCCCCGTTTGACGGCCCGCTCAATGTTGTCTTTGGGCACCGACGCCGACCGGGCCTTGTCGATGGCGGCGGCCAGCACCGCGTTGCCCGCCGGGTCCCCCCCGCCGGCCCGGGCGGCCGCTTCGATGGCCCGTGTCAGTTTGGAAAACAACTTGCCGCGGGCCGCGTCCTGGCGCCCTTTGCGGTGTTTGATGTTGGCCCATTTGGAATGCCCGGCCATTCAACCCTCCCCGGTCATCGTCGATCCTCCCCCATCATATCGGCCAGCATTCCGTGCAACCGCAGGTCGCCGGTCAGTTCCGGATGAAACGCGGCGGCCAAGATGCGGCCCTGCCGCACCAGCGCCGGGCGCCCGTCCCATTCGGCAAGAACCTCCACCCCCTCCCCCGCCTCCTCCACAATCGGGGAACGGATGAACACCGCCCGCAACGGCTCCGGCCAGACAGCCGCCTCCAAGTCGCATTCAAAGGATTCGTTCTGGCGGCCGTATGCGTTGCGCCGCACGGTGATGTCCAACCCCCCCGGCCGGGGGCCTCCGCCGTCGGACACCCGGGCGGCCAAAAAAATCATTCCGGCGCAGGTGCCGAGCACGGGCATGCCCGCCTCGATTCGCTCCCGCAACGGCTCGATCATCCCGTAGCGGGAAGCCAGCCGGCTGATGGCGGTCGACTCCCCGCCCGGGATCACCAACCCGTCCGCCTCTTCCAGATCGGAGGGGGTGCGCACCTCCATCGTCCTCATCCCGGCCCCGGCCATGGCCCGGCGGTGCTCGCGAAAATCCCCCTGCAAGGCCAGCACCCCGGCCATGGCGGATGACCCCCGACCGGCGGCCGCTTCTCCCATAAGCCGGCTACCAGCCCCGTTCCTGCATACGTTGCCCGTCGGGGATGGCGTCGATTTCGATGCCGACCATCGGTTCGCCCAGGTTGCGGGACACTTCGGCCAGAACGCCCGGATCCTGGTAGAAGGTGACCGCCTCCGCAACGGCCCGGGCCCGCTGTTTCGGATCCCCGCTTTTGAAAATGCCCGAACCCACGAACACCCCGTCGCAACCCAGTTGCATCATCAGGGCCGCATCGGCCGGGGTGGCTATCCCGCCCGCCGCAAAGTTGACCACCGGCAACGCCCCCCGCTCCGCCGTTTCCCGCACCAGCCGCACGGGGACCCGCCACTCTTCGGCGACGGCCGGCAGTTGCGCCTCCTCGCAAGAGCGCACCCGTTCTATCTCAGCGTTCATGCGCCGCATATGGGTTACCGCCTCCACCACGTTGCCGGTTCCCGGCTCTCCTTTGGTGCGTATCATCGCCGCCCCTTCATCGATGCGGCGCAGGGCCTCCCCCAGGTTCCGGGCCCCGCACACGAAGGGGGTGGTGAAAGGCCGCTTGTCGATATGGCGTTCCATGTCAGCCGGGGTCAGCACCTCCGACTCGTCTATGTAGTCCACTCCCAGGCTCTGCAGAATCTGCGCTTCCGCAAAATGGCCGATGCGGGCCTTGGCCATCACCGGGATGGTCACCGCCTCCATAATTTCCGCAATTCGGGCCGGGTCGGCCATGCGCGCCACCCCGCCGTGGGCGCGAATATCGGCCGGCACCCGCTCCAAGGCCATCACCGCCACCGCGCCCGCCTCCTCGGCGATGCGGGACTGCTCGGCGGTGACCACGTCCATGATCACCCCGCCTTTCAACATCTCGGCCAAACCCCGTTTGACCCGGTCGGTGCCCACCTCGCGATTTTGCCGCGTATCCAATTTTGCATCCACCATCGTTGCTCCTCGCCGATGCCGTTCCGGTGATGCTACCAGTATCCAACCCGGCATCCGGCTATGTCAACGCCCCTGCCGCCAACCGCCCCGGTCCGCCCCTCAGCCCACCCCCCGCGCCCGTCGGTACAATTCCAGATAGCGGGCGGTCACCTTCTCCCAGGCGAACTCCTCCACCCGGCGGGCGGCGGCGGCCGTCAACCGTTCCCGCAACCGGTCATCGGTCAGCAACCGCACCAGGGCCCGCACCAGATCGCGCCGGTCGCCGGCGCGGAACAGCAAGCCGCCGCCGTCCAGCACATCGGAGAACGCTTCCAGGTCGGAGGCTGCCACCGCGCATCCGGCCGCCATGCCCTCCGCCACCACGATCCCGAAACTTTCCCCGCCCCGATTGGGGGCGCACAACACTTCGCTGGCCGCTAACAGGGCCCGTTTGCGCTCCTCCGGCGCCCGTCCCGCATATTCCACTCCCGGCGCGTCCGTTTCCTCCCCGCCTCCGATTATCACCAGACGGGCGTCCGCCACCGCCCGGCGCACGGCCGGCCAGGCGGCCAACAGCAGATCGCGTCCTTTGCGCGGATCGGGCCGCCCCACGAAGACCACTTGGCGGGAGCGGCGTTCCCCCTCCCGCCGGAAGGAACCCACATCCAACCCGTTGGGTATCACCTCCGCCTCCACTCTCATCCTTTCCACCGCCCGGCGGGCGGTGGGGCTGACCGCCGAGACGGCCGCCCCGGACAGCATCCGCCGCCATCCGGGCCCGGCCCAGCGGTAAAGGCGCCGCACCATTGGGGAGGGGTCGGCGTGGAAAGTCACCGCTTTGGGGACGTCCGCCCGCAAAGCGGCCCAACCCACCGCCGGAACAAAAGGTTCGTGAATGTGAACTACGTGCGCCCCCGCCGCCGCCTCCCGCACCCGGCGGAAAACGGCGGGCGACAGGGCTATGGGAGCTTTGGATCGGTTCACCGGAACCCGCACCCACCGCCCGGCGTCCGCCCCGCCCTCCCCCTCGTCCGCTCCCGGCCCCGCCACCCGCACGCGGTGCCCCGCCTCCCGCAGCCGTTCGGCCAGGCCGGTCACCTGCGCCTGCACCCCGCCCGGCTCGGCCAGGGAATAAGGCGAGACCAAGACGATTTTCACGACCCCGCCCGCCGTCGCTCCAGAAACGCCCGGTCGGAGGGCCAGTTGGGCTGCACCAAGTGCCATTGCTCGGGCGCCGACCGAATGAACCCTTCGAATCGGCGGGCCAACTCGGAGGCGACCGTCTCCGTATCGGCCCCCTCCGGAGTGGGCACCGGCGGGCCGATGACCGCCCGGTGCCCGCGTCCCCGCCTGAAAAACATCGCCACCGGCAATAGCATGGAGCCGGTGCGCAAGGCCAGAGCGGCCGGGCCGGCCGGCAAAAGGGTCCTCTCCCCGAAAAAATCCACTTCCACCCCCCGTCCGGTCATGTCGCGGTCCGCCACCAAAGCCAGCACCTTCCCCGGCCGCAAGGCCTCGGTCAGCTTGGGCAAAGTGCGTCGCCCCTCCGCCAAGACGACCTCGATGGAAAGGGCGGCCCGCAATCCGATGAACCAGTCGGTGATCAACCGATTGTCCAAGGCCTCGGCCACGGCGGTGATTTCCACTTCGGCTCTCTCGGCCAGAACCCCCGCCATCTCCCAGTTTCCCAAATGGGGCAGGGCGGCCAGGATGGGGATCCCGCCCGCCGCCGCCTCCCGCACGTATTCCATCCCCTCCACTTCCATATGACGGCGGATCGCTTCCGCCCGGCGGGGACGAAACCAGAACGTCTCCGCCCAGTAGCGCCCGTAGGAGGCGAACATGCCCCGCGCCCCGGCCCGCGCCCGGGCCGCTTCCGCCGCCGTCTCCCCCGCGCCGTCCGCGGGCAAACCCAGCGCCCGCCGCGCATGGCGCAGGGCCATGGCCTTGCGCTCCCCCGCCCATATCCACGCCAACCGCCCCGCCGTCCCGCCCAAGCCGCGGGCGGCCGGTTCCGGCAACAAGCCGAACAGACCGGCCCCCAAGCGGTAGGCCAGATAGATGAGACGGTCGGTCACTTGCCCAGTTGCCGCCAAGTGCTGTAAAACCGTTGCATGACGGTGATCCAAGTGAGGGCGGCCATCAGCCACAGCATGGCCGTGACCTGATTGATCAGAAAACCGGCGGCGAACAGGAGCACCCGTTCCGCCCGCCCCATAATTCCCCCCCGTCCGTCGGCTCCGCTCTCGGAGGCCTTGGCCCGCAGATAGGAGGTTATGAGGGCCGCCCCCAGGCTGAGCACGCACAACACCACCAACGCCGGGTCTCCTTCGCCGGGCGACCCCCGGGAGGTCAGCCAGAAGGCGCACGCCCCGAACATGGCCGTTTCCCCCAACCGGTCCGACACCGAATCCACCAGCGCCCCCCGGGCTGAGGCGGCGTTGGTGGCCCGGGCCACCGCGCCGTCCAATCCGTCTAAAGCCGAACCGGCGAGAATGACCAGCGAACCGCCCACCACCAGCCCGTTGGCCAACATCCCCGAGCCGACGAGGGTGATGATCAGCCCCCCCAACGTGAGATGAGTGGGCCGCAACCCGATGCGGGCCAACCCCCGACCGATGGGGGCCGCTATCTTCTCTATGTATTTTTGGGCTCTTAGTTCAATCACCCCGAATCTCCCTCGGCGGGGCCGACGGACGAACACGGCGGGCCGCCGCCCACTACACTGCTAGGCAGGATACCCAATCGGAGGGAACTATGACACCGGAAAAGACGCGCAACGTGGGATTGTTCGGACACGGCGGCTCGGGCAAAACCTCTTTGGCCGAAGCCCTGCTCTACTACGCGGGGCAAATCGACCGGGTGGGAACCTCGGAAACTGGCAATACGGTTATGGATCACGAGCCGGAAGAAATAGACCGGGGCAACTCGCTCAGCCTCGGCGTTGGGTCTTTTACGCACAACGGTTACCGCATCAATCTGGTCGACTCCCCCGGCTACGCCGATTTCATAGCCGACGCTTTGGCCGCCCTGCGGGCGGTGGACATGGCCCTGTTCGTGGTGTCGGCGGTGGACGGGGTGGAAGTT
This sequence comes from Candidatus Spongiisociaceae bacterium, assembly GCA_965202665.1. Lineage (GTDB taxonomy): Bacteria > Actinomycetota > Acidimicrobiia > Spongiisociales > Spongiisociaceae. Next base: position 2,704,249 of record OZ241841.1, on the reverse strand, counting down.
CAAACCGAGTTGCTGTGGCAAGCGGCCGCCGCCGAAGGAATATCCCGGGCGGTGTTCGTCAACAAACTGGACCGCGACCGGGCCTCCTTCAGCCGCACCCTGGCCCAGTTGACCGCCTCCTTCGGGAAACGGGTCGCCCCCGTCCAAGTCCCCATCGGCGAGGAGGAAAGCCTGTCCGGCATAGTGCGGGTGGTGAGCGGCCGCGCCTACGGCTACGCGGGCGGGGATCCCCAAGGAAAGGAAATGGAGTTGCCCGATTCGGTTTCGGCCCGGGTGGAGGAGGCGCATACCGCCTTGGTGGAGGCGGTGGTGGAAACCGACGACGAACTCTTGGAGGCCTACTTCGAAGGCGTCGAGCCGCCCCGGGAGAAAATGGTGGAAGTCATCCACGGGGGGATGATCGCCGGAGATATTTTCCCGGTACTGGTCGGATCGGCCGCCGCCCTCACCGGAATCGACACCCTGATCGACTTCATCGTCGATTTCGGCCCTTCGCCTTTGGAGCGGAACATGCCGCCCCTGGAGGGAGGTTCCTTGGAACCGGATCCGGGCGGGCCGGCGGTGGCTTACGTATTCAAAACCTCCGGCGACCAGTACGTGGGGCGCATCAACACCTTCCGCCTTTTCTCCGGTTCGTTCGGAGCGGACGCGGTTTTGGAGACCAACCGGGGCGAGAAGGTGAAAATGTCCAGCCTGTTCAGCATGCTGGGCAAGGAACACCAGGACATGGACCGCATTGCGGCGGGCGGCATCGGCTCGGTGGCCAAACTGGAAACGGTAAAAGTGGGGGACACTCTGCGGGAGGCGGGGTCGGAGGCGGTCATCACCCCGGTTCGCATGCCCCGCCCGGTGCACGAGGTGACCGTCACCCCCCGTTCCAACCAGGACGAGGACCGTCTTTCCACCGCCCTCGGCCGGGCGCAGGAGGAGGACCCAACCATCATGGTGGAGCGGCGCCCGGAGACCAAGGAGACGGTGGTGGCCGGGCTGGGGGAAGCCCATGTCAACGTGACCCTGGCCCGGGTGGCGCGCCGCTTCGGGGTGGAAGTGGACACCGGGGTGCCCAAGGTGCCCTATCGGGAAACAATTTTGGGCGAAGCCGATGTGGAAGGCAAGCACAAGAAGCAGTCGGGGGGACGCGGCCAGTTCGGAGTGGCCTATGTGAGGTTCGCCCCCAACCAGCGGGGAGAAGGCTACGAGTTCATCGACGAAATCAAAGGCGGATCCATTCCCCGCAACCTTATTCCGGCGGTGGACAAAGGCATCCGGGAGGCTCTGGAGCGGGGAATTCTGGCCGGTTACCCGGTGATCGACGTGCGGGCCACCGTCTACGACGGCAAGTTCCATTCCGTGGACTCCGACGAGTTGAGTTTTAGGATGGCGGGCATTCTGGCGGTGCGGGCCGCCGCCCACGACCTGCGGCCCACCATCCTGGAGCCGATCGTCACCGCGCAGGTTCGGGTTCCGGAGGAATACATGGGGGATGTGATCGGCGACATCAACTCCAAACGGGGCCGGGTGCTGGGCATGGACGCCGAAGGCGGATCCCGGGTGCTGTCGGCGCAGGTTCCGCTGGCTGAAATGCAACGTTATTCGGTGGATTTGCGTTCCATGACCGGCGGCCGGGGGACCTTCGAAATTGAATTCTCCCATTACGAACCCGCCCCTCCGCAGGAAGTGCAGCGGGTGGCCGCCGCCGCCCGCCAACAGGAATAAGGGGAGGATCGCCATGAGCGCGGAGCCCGGCGCCGCCGACCCCGAAATCCGCCGCAACGCCGAGTTGAACCCCCCCGACGGCCCCCCGGTGACCCTGCCGGTGGCGCAGGGCAGCGAAGGCGAGCGCGCCATCGACATTTCCGGACTGCGCGGCGTCACCGGCCTCACCACCCTGGATCCGGGCTACGGCAACACGGCCGAAACCGTCAGTTCCATCACCTACCTGAACGGGGAGCGGGGGGTGTTGCGCTACCGGGGATACGCGGTGGAGGATCTGGCCGAGCACGCCGGTTTCTTGGAAGTGTCCTACCTGCTGGCCACCGGCGAATTGCCCCCCGCCCTGCAGTTGGAACAGTACCGGGAGTTGGTGGCCCGCCACGCCCGCACCCTGCCCGAAATGGAACAGGCCCTGTCCGACATGCCGTCCCGCACCCATCCCATGCAGCGGCTGGCGGCCGCCGTCCTGTTGCTGGACTCCTGCTACGCCGACTCGCGGGATGTGGCCGGGGAGGGGGGCGACTGGCTGAACATGGTGCGCCTGATGGCCCAGTTGCCGGTGATGGCCGCCCATCTTTACCGGGCGGAAACGGGCCGCCGCCCGGCCCCGTCCCGGCCGGAACTGGGATATGCGGCCAACCTGCTCCATATGATGTTCGCCCCCGACGAAGACCCGGACGGCTACCGGGCGGATCCGGCTCATATCCGGATCATGGAAATCCTGCTCATCCTGCACGCCGACCACGGCCAGAACCTTTCCACGTCGGCGGTGCGGCTGGTCGGTTCCGGGCGGGCCAACCTGTTTTCCTCCATCGCCTCCGGCATCTTGGCCCTGTCCGGCCCTTTGCACGGGGGAGCCAACCAGCGGGTGGTGTCCATGCTGGGGGAAATCCTGCGGGAAGGCGGCGACACCAGCCGTTACATCGCCCGCGCCAAAGACCGGGACGACCCGTTCCGGCTGATGGGATTCGGGCACCGGGTGTACCGCAACGTGGACCCGCGGGCCGCCCTCATCAAAACCCACGCCCAGGCCCTGTTGCGGGGAACCAACGACCCTCTGCTGGAGTTGGCCGTGCGTCTGGAATCCGAAGCCTTGGCCGACGACTACTTCATCGAACGGCGCATCTACCCCAACGTGGATTTCTATTCGGGGATCATCTACCGGGCGATGGGGTTTCCGCCCAACATGTTCACGGTGCTATTCGCTTTGGGAAGGCTCCCCGGCTGGCTGGCCCAATGGCGTGAAATGTCCCGGGATCCGGACGCCCGCATCCAACGTCCCCGTCAGTTGTACCAGGGTTGCACCCGGCGCGACTTCGTTCCCATCGCCGACCGATGACGGACGGCATCCGCATACCGGACGAGGTGGCCGCCGCCTCCGGCGTGCCCGACGATCTTGATTCCAGCGTCCTCGGCCCCTACCGATTCCCTTCCCCCGCCCGCCGGGCGGTAGCCGGGGCCATCTACCTGACGGCGGCCGGCCTGTCCGCTTTGGCGGCCCTGGCCGACCTGTCCGCCGGGTTCTGGGCTTTGACCCTCGGTTTGATCGTCTTGGCCGCCTATCACTTCCGGACCGCCTGGCCCTTGCGCATCGAACAGGAGCAGGCCCTGTCGGCGGCGGCCGCTTTGGCCCCTTTTGCGGTGGGCCACGCCTCGGCCGCCCTCACTTTCATCGGCTGGCGCAGCCGACCGGTGTGGAACGTCATCCTCTACCCAGCCGACGACCCCCCCGATCGCCGGGCCCTGGTCCGCATCTACGCCTCCACCGGCCGGCCCCTGGGCGACCCCTACTTGGAAAACCTGACCCCTCCCGCCTGAAAACATACCCCTTCTTTTTCTGAAAAAGATGGGTTATGTTGTTTTATGTGACATACCATCTCCTGCTCGCCGTTCGCCGCGGGCTCCGCCGCCTCCGGGGTTCCTTGCGCCCGCCGCAGGACATCCCGCCGCCCGCAACGATCCTTCATCCGGACGCCGACCCGGACACGGTACGCCAACTCTTGGACAGGGCGCAACTGGAAAAGCGCCACTTGCTGGAAGCGTCCAATGCGCTGGACCGCAAATTGCTGGCGGTGATCACCGCCGGAGGGGTTTACATCGCCCTGTTGGCGTCGACGCGCGGGTTGATTCCCGGTTGGATGATAGGAATAACGGGCTTTATCGCAGTCACCGGCGTGATCTTGGCCTACTTGGCTTGGCGGCCCAATCTCATCACCTCGTCCACCGCTCTGGCTGAATGCGTCGATAAAGACTCCGGGAACCTACAACAACTGCTTGTGGCCATCGATAACTCGGTTAATCAGCAGAGGTTCTGTCTCAATGAATGGAAAGCGCTCCTTTTCGCCCGCGCTTCCACATGTGTTTCCGTCAGCGCCCTAATTACCTTGCTAATATCCATTTTGGGAGGACTGCTATGAAATCGAATAACAGCCCGCCGGTCGACCCGCCGCAACCGTCCCCGGATCCGGATATCGCTCCGCAAGCCTGCCATTGTTGCGGTTGCCCCTGTTGCGGACATCAGCACCTCTGTCGGGGAAAGGAGGCGGGCAGGAAGATGAGCGAGGGGGAAGCCAAAGTATTGTTCTATAAAGGAATTAGATACATGCATTATTGAGACGGCGGCCGCGCGCCGGTATCAGCGGGGGGGTTGGGAGTCGGCGGCTACGGCGGCGACCGCTTCGGCCAACGCCATTCCCCTGACCTCCCCTTTCTCCCCCCGGCGGCGCAAACCCGCCGTCCGCTCCGCGGCGTCCTGATCCCCCACCACCAGCACCGCGGGAATCTTGGCCGTCAGCGCCTCCCGCACCTTCTCCCCCAGTTTGCCCGCCCCGCTCCCGATTTCCGCCCGTACCTCCCGCTCCCGTAACAGCCCGGCCACCTCCCCGGCGTATTCCAAGTGGCGGTCGGCCACCGGAACGACCGCCGCCTGCACCGGGGACAGCCAAGCCGGCAGCGCCCCCGCGTAGTGCTCCAACAGCACTCCTACGAACCGTTCCACCGACCCGAACTTGGCGGAGTGGATCATCACCGGCCGCTCCCGCCCGTCGTCGGGGGTCACATATTCCAAACCGAACCGTTCCGGCAGGGAAAAATCCGCCTGGATGGTGGACATCTGCCAGCTGCGACCGATGGCGTCCCGGATTTGTACGTCGATTTTGGGGCCGTAGAAGGCCCCTTCCCCGGCCGCTATCCGGTAGGGGACGTCGGCGGAGCGCAAGGCTTCCTCCAGCGCCCGCTCGGCCAACTCCCACAAGGCCGGCTCCCCCACCCATTTCTCCTCGGGGCGGGTGGACAGCTCGGCCTGGAAATCGTCGAAGCCAAAGTCCCGCAATAAGTCCAGCACGAAACGGAGGTGCAGTTGCAACTCTTCGCCTACTTGGGAGGGGGCGCAGAAAGTGTGGGAGTCGTCCTGCGTGAAACCGCGGGCCCGCATCAGCCCGTGGATCACCCCCGATCGCTCATAGCGGTACACCACCCCCAGCTCCGACAGGCGCAACGGCAACTCCCGGTAGGAGCGGGCGGCGGAACGGTAAATCAGGACGTGAAAAGGGCAGTTCATAGGCTTCACCCGGTACTCGTCTTCCCCCCGGCCGTCCTGCAACTCCATCCCCGGGTACATATTTTCGCCGTAGAAATCAAGATGCCCGGAAACCTCCCACAGCCCGGCCCGGGCCACATGCGGGGAGGACACGAACTCAAAACCGAATTGCTCGTGGAGGCGCCGGCTGTAATCCTCCACCTGTTTGCGCAACATTCCCCCTTTGGGATGCCAAACCGCCAACCCCGGTCCCAACTCACGGGGGAAGGAGAACAAGTCCAGTTCCCGCCCCAACCGGCGGTGGTCCCGTTTTTCGGCTTCCTCCAACCTGGTCAGATACGTCTCCAGCGCCGCCCGGGACTCCCAGGCCGTTCCGTAGATCCGTTGCAGTTGCGGACGGGTTTCGTCCCCCCGCCAGTAGGCCCCGGCGGTGCGCAACAGCTTGAAGGCGGGGAGGCGGCCGGTGGAGGGAATATGGGGGCCCCGGCACAAATCCGCAAACCGGTGATTGCGGTACACGGAAACCGTCTCCCCTTCGGCCACTTCGCCCCGGTCGGCGGGCTGCGCCTCCCGGATGATCTCCTGTTTGTATGGTTGGTCGGCGAACAAACTCAGTCCCCGTTCCCGGCTCATCTCCTCCCGCAGGAAAGGCTGATCGGCGGCGATGATCCGCTTCATTTCCGCCTCGATGGCCTCCAAATCCCCGGGGGTGAAGGGACGTCCGATGTCGAAGTCGTAGTAGAAGCCGTCGGCGATGGCCGGGCCTATGGCGAAGTCGGCCCCCGCAAACAGGTTGAGCACCGCCTGGGCCAGAATATGGGCCGCCGAATGGCGCAGGACGGAACGGCCCTCTTCGCTTTCCTCCGTGATCACCGCAAACGCCCCGTCCCCGGGCAAAGGGCGGTCCAAGTCCAGCAACGCCCCATCCAAGGAGACCGCCACCGCCGCCGCCGCCAGCCGTTCGCCAATGGCCCGGGCCGCTTCCCGGCCGGTGGCCCCGGACGGATGGCGGGCGGTCGTTCCGTCCGGCAAGGTAAGTTGGATGCTCATTTCTTCGGCTTAGGCGGGGGTCAACGGTCGGCTTCGTCGGGTGCGGTCCAGCGATAGGCCCGGTCGGTGTGTTCGACTGCGAACCCCAGGCCGCCGTACAATCCTACCGCCGGCCCGTTGTCGGAATCCACGTACAGCATGGCGCTTTCCGCTCCCCGGCTCCGGTTCAGGTAGCGGAGGCCGTCCAGGGTGACCGCCCGCCCCAATCCCTGCCCGCGGAAAGCCGGATCCACCGCCAAGGCGTACACCTCCCCCACCGCTTGGCCGGGGCGGACCGCTCCCGGCGGATGCAACTTGGTCCAGTTGAAAGCGGCCAGGGCCTCCCCCGCCCACGCGGTGCGCAGGCCTTCGGCGTCGAACCAGTCCATTCCCAGGCGCATTTCCAGATCGCGGAGGGTCCAGGCCCCCTGTTCGGGATGGCCGGTGAAAGCCCGGTTGTTGACGGCCAGCAACGCCTCGTTGTCCTCGCCGGGGGCGAATCCCCTAACTTCGAAGCCCTCCGGAAACAGGGGGCCCTCCGAAAACAGGGACGATCCCGAAAGAGGCAAATCGACGGTCATTCGCAACAGGCGGCGGTCGGGCCGCAAGCCGGCCAATCCGGGATGGAGGCCGGGGGCGTGCACCCATAGCACGACTTCCTCCACCCCCTCCCCGGCCAGCGCCTGCAGCGCCTGTTCCAAAAAGCGGTCGTAGTCGCCCGGCTGGGCGGAGGCGGAATGGGCCGCTTCCAACGTCCATACCCATCGGTCCGGGTTGGGGAAGGCGAAGGCGTAGGCCGCCAGCCGCCCATTCTCCTCCCCCGCCACCCCGATTCCGCCCCGCGACGGATCCCGGAGGGCGGTCAGCAGCACTTCGCTGAACGGAGGGGCTCCTTCGGCCTTGGTCACTTCCGAGATGAGACGCGGCAACTCTTCGCCCAGCCGCCCCGGCGGGGCGATCCTGATTTGCATAATGTTGCCAGGCTAGCGACATAATGGCACTATTCTTGAACTGAACAAGGAATAAACCGTTGAGGGAGCATCCGTGACTTTCCCGGGAGATGAAACGCCTTTCGCAGGCCGTCCTCCGCCGGCGCGGGACATGGGGGCCGACTTGGGCGCCGCCGAACCGGAGCCGGTGACCGAGGCCATGATCAACCCCCACACTTCTTCCCGGCCCTCTTCGTCCTCGGACGACCCGGACGGGTTCGTCTGCCATGTGTGCAAAACCGCCAATCCCGCCCGCGCTTCCTACTGCCTGCAATGCGGGGTCCGCCACCAAGAATCCGACCCCCGCGCTCCGCCGCCTCCAGCCGCCCACTCCCCCCCTCCCCCCCGGCCCGGAACGGAGCAGTGGGATACCGGGGGGGAACCGACCGGGGAATGGAACGGCGGAGAATGGGACATTGATTTTTCCCAATACGACCGGCCCTCCCCGGGCGACGATCCTTACGGAACCGCCTACCCGCCGTCGGGCGGGGAGCGGGGGGGAGGCGGGCCTCTGCCTCCCATGCCCGGGGAGGAGCCGGCGCAGACGGGCCCGGCTTACAACCCTTACTTTTGGCGGCGGGCGATAATTCTGTTCGTAATAGGGGCGGCGGTGATTTTGGCCGCCCTTACTTTGTTCCGCTCCGGCGATGAACCGGAACCGGTTCCCTCCACCACCACCCTGCCCGCCGCCCGGGAGACGTCGATCCGCGAATACGCGGCCGGTCTGCGGCAACTGGCGGAGGAGGTAGCCGCGGTGGGCTCGTCCGCCGCCCAAGTCAACCAGGCTTGGGACGACCGAACCCAAAACTACGATGTGACCCGCAGCGGGTTGATCTCCATCCAGTTGCAGGCGGCCGATTTGCCCAATCAATTGGCGGATCTGGAGCCGCCCGCCGAACTGACCTTGGACAACCGGCTCCGGTTGCAGGATTCATTGCAGGTGCTGGCCGACTCGGCCGCGGGGATGGTGGCAGGCTTGGAATCGCCCGATACCGGGGAGGCGCGTTCCCGGGCCTTGGAGCGCTTTAGGGCGGCGGTGTCCGAATTCGGGTGGGTGTCGGACACGGTCGTTGAATCCTTGGAGGAGTCGCTGTCTCCTCCGCCCGCCCCCTCCGCCGAGGCCGGCGGGTGACCCCCTTGCCGGGCTAGCCGGCCCGTTCCCTGATCCAGGCCGTCAGATCTTCCGTTACCTGCGGCCCCTCCGGTTCGTTGAATATTTCGTGGCGCAAACCCGGATAAGTCTTTCGTTCCACGCTCGGCCGCTCCCCCAGCCGGACGGTGGCCGCCGGGGGAACCACCGGGTCATCGCCGCCGTGCAACAGCAGGGTGGGGGCGGAGTAGGCGTCCAGGGAACGCTTGAACTTGTCCATCTGCCCGATGATCATCGCCCCCAGCCGGGCCCGGGTGCGGGCCGTCGTCAACGGATCGGCCCGGTAGACCTCCCCCACCGCCGGGTCCCGGGACAGGTGGTGCGGGCGAATCCGGTTGGGAATCGGCAAACCGGGGGCCAATTTTCCCAGCACCGGGGCGGCCCGCCGCTTCCATCGGGGCATGGCCGCGTCCAAAGCGGGCGCGCTCAGCGCCACCAGGTCGGGTTGGCGGTGCCGGGAGCGGGTGTAGGAGGCGGCGATCAGGCCGCCCAGGGAATGGCCCAGCAACACCGCGGGCCGCCCCTCCCCCAGCGCCCGGCCCAGGTTGTCGGCCACCTGCTCCAAAAACGCGTCCCAGGAGGGAGCATCGGCCCGCCTCCCCCCGGAGGCCCCATGGCCCAGCAGGTCGAATCCGAAAACCTCGATGCCGGCCCCGGCCAGCAGACGGCCCGTTTCCTCGTATCGTCCGGAATGCTCCCCCAAGCCGTGCACGATCAGCAGAACCGCCCATGGGTTTTCCGCCCGCCAGCGCCGGGTGAGTTCGGTGACCCCGGCCCGGGTGGTTCCGATCCGTACCGATGATTTCATAAGGGTTCTCCGCGGCCGTCCCGCGCCGAACAGGATAGCGGCCGGCCGCTGTCCGCGTTGCTAGGAGACGGGTGAGAACAGCGGCTCGGCCGGATGAATCCGGGGCGGACCCGGTTCCCGGCTCAGCGCCGCCACCCGCTCCCGGCCCGCCCCCAGCCCGTATTTGGCCACCAGATGCAGATAATCCTTTTTGTACAGAACCTTGATGCGCACCTCCGGGTAAAGCTCCCGCAACCTCCGCACCTTTCGGTTTTTAGATGTGACCCGTTTCTGGTTCATAGTGGTTATTTCGATAAACAGATCTTCTTCGGGCAGGTAGAAGTCGGGGGTGAAAAATTTGACGGGCCGTCCGTCCGAACCCCATTCCACTGGAAAACACCGGGGCTCGTATTCCCAGGCCAAGTCGTAGAAATCCAACAAGCGGGCGAAGTCCCGTTCGCTTTCGTGAGCGAAATTCATGGTTTCCGCCCGGGGGGTTTTCGGGGCCGGCGGAGCGTTCAGGTCGACTCCTGACTTTACCCGGCGGAGGCCGCCCCGATCGGCGCCCGATGGCCGGTTTCCGCTACCCGGGGGATCATTTCATGCAACTCTCCGGTGAGTTGGTCCACCACCGGCTGAATGGCGATGGCGAACACCGCTTGGCCGCTTTCCAAAACGTCGATCATTTCCCGGGGGCTGCCTACCGCGAAAATGGACACGCCGTCCGACATCAAAGTCATCCCGGACAGATCGTTTCCTTTCTCCATTTCCCGGCGCAGCCATTCCACCGCCATGCGAACCTTTTTCAGGTTCATACCAGTGTCCAGGATGCGTTTGATGATGCGCAACTGCACCACGTCGGTGAATGAATACAGCCGTTGCGTGCCGGACCCCTGCGCCTCCTGTATGGAGGGGGTGAGCAACTCGGTGCGCGCCCAGTAGTCAAGTTGCCGGTAGGTGATGCCCGCCAGCTGGCACGCCTGCGGGCCTCCGTAGCCCTCCGGTTCCGATATCTTCCGTTGCGTCATCGTCGAGCCCTTCGCCGTCTCCCCCGCCGTCCGGGATCCGGCAGTACGACTTACGCGGCCGTAACTACCCTCCGGTTACTCGACAGCCTAAACCCCCCGCCCCCGTTTATCGGTCTTTTACGGTCCGGGCCCATCCGGGACGCCGACGGGCGGTGTTGCGGTTTCAGGCGAAGTCCGCCGGGGTGAGATCTTCCAGGAACTCCTTAAAGCGTTCCACTTCGGCTTCCTGGTCCTCGTCCTTGATTTCAATCCCGGCGTCCGCCAACACCTCTTCGGTGGCGAACAGGGAGGCCCCGGTGCGGGCCGCCAAGGCGATGGCGTCCGACGGGCGGGAGCTGACGCTCGTTTCCCGGCCTTTCCGGGACAGAACCATCTCGGCGTAGTAGATGCTGTCCCGCAGTTCGGTGACCGTCACCCTGTTCACCGTCGCCTCCAGTTCTTCTATAACCATCCGCAACAGGTCGTGGGTGAAAGGACGCTGGCTGTTGACCCCCTCCAAGGCGTAGGCGATGGCGGTGGCTTCCATGGCCCCGATCCAGATGGCCAGATAGCGCACCCCCTCCGTCTCCCGGAGCAAAACTATCGGCTGGTTGGTCGGGTATTCAATCCGAACCCCGATCAGGTCCATGGGAACGGCGTCGCTCATAATCCAAGTCTAGACGTCCGCGTAGGCAATTTCAAAAAGGGCGGCGGGGTTTTCGTTGAACCGGGCGAAGTCCATCACCGCCCATAGGGAAGGCAGGTTGCGGAACATCCCCTCCCAGTCCAACCCGTAGCCCAGCAGGAACTCGTCCCCCACCTCGAATCCCCGATAGTCGATGGGAACGTCCACGATGCGTCGGGGGGCTTTGTCCAGCAAGGCGACGGTGCGCACCCCGGCGCAGTTGCGGGTCTGCAAGGTCTTGATCAGCAAGGAGAGCGTGAAGCCGGTGTCGACGATGTCCTCCACGATCAGAACGTGGCGGCCCTCCAGGTTGGAGGCGGCGTCCATGGCCAGGCGCACCCTCCCCCCTTCCCCGAACCTGGTCAGCGCCAAGAAGTCGGTCTCGCATTCGATGGAGATGCTGCGCACCAGGTCGGCGTGGAACATAAGGGAGCCGGACAGCACCCCCAGCAACACCGGCGACCGCCCCCGGTAGTCCTCGGAGATGCGGCGGCCCAGTTCCGCCACCCGGGAGGCGATGGCCTGCGCCGAAGCCACCTCCTGGAAAATATCCGATGCGGCCGCCCGTTCGGTCATCGCCGCCCCAGCAACAGGTCCAGGTAACGGGTCGCCCACCCCCAGGCATCGGCCACCCCGGGCAGGTCGGGGCGGGCCGTCTCCTCCGCCTCCCGGGGCGGGGCGACGGCCTCCGGCCCGGCCTCCCGCGCCGGGGCCGGGGGGGCGGGTTGCGAAACGGGTGGGGGAAGCGAACGCGCCGGGGGGGACGGGCGGCGGGCGGCGGGCGGCGGGGCGGGGACGGTCACTTCGGTGATCAGGCCCGGCTGGGGGGATTCCAAAGCCTCCCCGGCCAGCAGGCCGCCCAACGGCCGGTGAAGGCCGCCCCCCTCCACCAGGGTGGCTGTTCCGAACTCCCGGAACCCGTAATCCAACAGGGCCGCCCCTTCGGCGAAATGGTCTTCGGACCCCAAAACCACCGCGTACAGCCGTCGACCGTCCCGTTCGGCGGCCGTCGCCAGCGACAGGCCGGCCAGGTCGGTGTAGCCGGTTTTGATCCCGATCGCCCCCGGATAGTCGGCCAGCAACCGGTTAGTGTTGACCGCGGCGCGCGGTTCGCCCTCCCGGTCGGCGGGCAGGTCCACCGTCTGCGCGCCCACCCAGCCGGCGAAGTCGGCGTTCTCCATCCCGGCCCGGGCGATGGCCAGCAGATCGCGGGCGGCGCTGTAATGGCCCTCCTGGTCCAAGCCGTGCGGGTTGGCGAAACGGGTGTTCTCCAGGCCCATCTCCTCCGCCCGCTCGTTCATCATCTCCGCGAAGTCCTCCACCGAACCCCCGATGTGTTCGGCCAGGGCCACCGCCGCGTCGTTGGCGCTGGCCACCAGCAAGGCCGCCAGCAGATCCCGCACCGTCCACATCTCCTCCCCCGCCGTCAGCCCGATCTCCGACTCCCCCACCCCGGCCGCCCGCCTGCTGATCACCGCCCGCCTCTCCAACCCGGCAGACTCCAGCGCCACCAAGGCGGTCATCATCTTGGTGGTGGAGGCCACCTCCCGCGGCAGGTCGGCCTGATGCGACGCCAGTTCCCGCCCGTAGGTGTCGTCGTAGAGAATCCAGGCCGGGGCGGTCAGCGGGGGAGGCGGGGCGGGAAGCAGGAAAGCGGCGGGAGGCGGGGACGGACCGCCCAGCAACGCCGCCCCCCAGCCGGGGAGGGCGGTCAGCAGGAGCAGTCCCGCCGCGGTCAAACAGGCAGCCGCCCGGCGCAAAGCGAACCTCAGTCCGGGTTGATGACCGACCTGATCTCCACTGAGAACAGCAACGTCATCAACCGGTTCAATGCTTCGGAGCAGTCGGCGAGGGCGTCCATCGCCTCCCGCTGGGCCTGCGGGTTGCGACGGCGGCGCACCGGCGCGGTCAAACCGATCAGCAGGTCGGCGCTGCGCTCCGCCGAGTGGCGCACCGATCGCAGGTGGCGGGGTTCCAGCCCCATTTCCATGAGCGTTCCGCACTGGCGGACGATGGCCGCATGCCGGGTGGAGAACATGGGGTTTTGGGCGTTTTCGTAGGGGGTGATCAGGCCGTGCCGCACCAGTTCCCGCACCTGCTCCCGGCTCACTTTGGCCCGGGCGGCCAGTTCGTGCTCGTCGAGCAGTTCCTCTTCGTCCTCCGCCTCCAGCAATCCCCGGAGGGAGGCCGGACCCGACTCCCGCACCGGGGAGGGCTCCTCCCCTCTCTCCCAAAGGGTCAGCTGGGAGCGGATCACTTTGAGCGGGAGAAACCAGTCCCGTTGCTGTTCCATGATGAACCGCAACCGTTTCACATCGTCGGCGGTGAACTGCCGGTAACCGGAGGCGGAGCGGGTGGGGGTGATCAGTCCTTGGCTTTCCAGAAACCGGACTTTGGAGACGGTGGCGTCGGGGAAGTCGTCTTTGAGGAGATTGATGACCTCGCCGATGGTGAGGTGGTCCTCCTCAACCATCGCCCCGGGCCACCATCAAATGAAATTTGCCGATCAGCAACCGGTCGCCGGCCGCCAACGGAGCGGCGTCCACCCGCTGGCCGTTCACGTAACTGCCGTTGGTGGAACCGGCGTCCAGCAGGGAAATTTTCCGTTCGGCGACGCGAATGGTGCAATGGCGGCGGGAAACGGTGATGTCGTCCAACACGATGTCGTTGGACGGGTGGCGGCCCAATTCGGTATCCCCCGTGCCCAACAGCCAGGTCTTGCCGGCCTCCGGGCCCCGTTCCACTATCAAGGCCGTTCCTTTCACGCCGGCGATGGCCCGGGCCGCCTCCGGCGTCAGCGCCGTTTCTTTGATCGGGACGAAGATGACGGTCGGGTCGGTCTCGGTGGAAAACTCCGCCGATTCCCCGTCATGGGGCGGGTTTTCTTTTTCAGGCATGCTCGTATTGTAGCGGCTGCCGGCCCCGTTTCCAACGTTCAACCTGATTTTTCCTCCCGGCGCGGGATGCTCTCAGGTTGAAGTGGAGCTTTAGGCGCGCAGGGCGCGGCGGGCGTCTCCCAGATACAGCCAGGTCACTCCCCAATAGAGAACCAATCCGGCTATCCCGGTGATCGCCCCCAGCATCCTCCAAAAAGCAGGGGCGGCAAACCAAACCGCCGTCTCGGTTGCGGCCAGGTAATAAGCGGGAATGGAAGCGTAAACGACGGCGGTGGCCCACTTGCCGGCGGGCCGCACCTCCGGTTTAACCGTCGCTTTGAACATGAGCAACAACGCCCCCCCTCCCACCAGAATTTCCCGAACCAGCAACGGCCATCCCAGCCAGCTCGGAACCACCCCCGCCGCCAACCCCCCCGCCAGCGCGGCCAGAATGGCCAGCCGGTCGGCGGCGGGGTCCAGCAACTTGCCGATGCGCGAGGTCTGCCCCAGTTTGCGGGCCAGCGCCCCGTCTATGAAATCGGAAAGGCCGATGGCGATCAGGAGCAGGGCGGCCCCCCGCGCATTGTCCGCTCCCAGCAACAACCACAGAAAGACCGGAATGGCGCAAATGCGCAAGGCGGAAACCAGGTTGGGCAAAGTCCACAACCCTCTGTCCGTTACATCCGGGGCCGGGCCAGGGGGCGGGTCGGGGTTCATGGCTCCTCCGGTTCGGTGGGCGGACCGTCCGGGCGGCATTTTACCCGTTGCGCGCCCGCGGCGGGCGCTATACTGGGGCCGCAACGGGCTGTGGCGCAGCTTGGTAGCGCGCTTGACTGGGGGTCAAGAGGCCGCGGGTTCAAATCCCGCCAGCCCGACCAGAGTCTGTCCGCGGGCTCATCCCAACCGGTCGATTACCCACATTATCCCCTGCGCCAGCCGCCAGCCCAGGTACAGGACGGCCAATCCCAGGAACAGTTTGAATCCCAGGGGGGAGCCGCTCCCCTCATCATCCCGCGGCCGGGTTTGATCCTCCCGAGGGGGCAAGTCCCCGCTCATTCCGCCTCCGCCCGGCGGGGCCCCGCCCCCCTCCGCACCGCCAATCGCAGGGGGGTTCCGATGAAATCGCCGGATTCCCGCAATCGGCGCTCCAGAAACCGCAAGTAGGTGTCGTCGATGGTCCCCCCTTTGGCGAAAAACGCAAAGGTGGGGGGCTCGGTCTGCGACTGGACCGCGTACATTATCCGGGGACGGCGCCCTTTGCGCACCGGGGGCGGATGAGCGGCGGTCCACTCCGAGACCATACGGTTGAGGAGGGCTGTGGGTATGCGGCGGGTGCGGCTTTCCAGGGCAGTTTCCAAAGCCGGGGCCAGTTGTTTCATGCGGGCCCCGGTCAGGGCGGAGATGCGAATCACCGGAGACCATCCGGCGAAAGCCAGCCGCCGCCCCGTTTCGGCGGTAGTGCGCTCCCGTTGTTCGGCGTCTGCCCCGTCCCACTTGTTGAGAACCACCACCAGGCCGGCCCCGGAGGCGGCCGCTTCCCGGGCGATGCGCTGATCCTGTTGCGTCACTCCCTCCCGGGCGTCGATCAGCAGCAGGGCGGCGTCCGCCGAACGCAACGTCTCCCGGGCCCGCAACACCGAAAAGAATTCAACGTCTTCGGCTATTTTGGGCCGCCGTCGCATTCCGGCCGTGTCGATCAGCCGGTAGGGGGAGCCGGCCAGCCGGATGTCGATGTCGATCGGGTCGCGGGTGGTTCCGGGAACCGGCGACACCACCACCCGCTCCGCGCCCGCCAGCCGGTTGAGCAGGGTGGATTTGCCGACGTTGGGGCGGCCGATAATCGCCACCCGGGGGGGCTCGGCAGGCGGGCGGCCCCCCGACGGCGGGGCCTCCTCCCCCATCCGGGACACCGCCTCGTCCAGCAAATCGGCCACCCCCGCCCCGTGGATGGCCGAAACCGGAAACGGTTCGCCTAGTCCCAGTTGATGAAAAACGCCCGCCCCGACAGCCGTTTGATCGTTGTCGCATTTGTTGGCCGCCACCAATACCCGCCCCCGCACGGGACGGAGCATTTCGGCCACGGCCGCGTCCTCGGAGGTGACCGCGCCCTGCGCGTCGACCACCAAGATCACCAGGTCGGCTTCCGCTATGGCCGACTCCGCCTGCTCTCGGATGTCGGCCGCCAAAGGGGCCTCCTCCTTTTTGGAGGGGGGCTGCCACCCGCCGGTGTCCATCACCGCAAAACGGCGGCCGTTCCATTCGGCGTCGAACCGGCGGCGGTCGCGAGTCACGCCCGGCATTTCCTCGGTGACGGCCGCCCGCCGCCCCACAATCCGGTTGATCAGGGCGGACTTGCCCACGTTGGGGCGGCCCACCAAGGCGATCAACGGTTGGGAGGGTTCCACACGCCACCTACCTCCGCTAGCGAACAGTTCGGCGCCCGGCGCGCCCCTCCATTGTAAAAGGTTCCGGCGCATTTAGGGGAGACGGCGGATGGTCGCCCGCCCGGCATGTCCCCGCCCGGTGTATCCGCCCTGTACGATTGACCGGTATGTCGCAACCGATTTCCCGTCCGGACGCCGCCCGGGCCCGCCCGGAGCGGGTGTTGCTGGCCGAGCCGCGCGGCTTCTGCGCCGGGGTGGACATGGCCATCAAAGCCCTGACCTGGATGGTGAAGATTTTCCCCGCCCCCGTCTACTGCTACCACGAGATCGTCCACAACCGGTTCGTGGTGGAAACTTTCGAACGGGCGGGGGTGATTTTTATCGACTCCCCGGAGCAGGCGCCGCCCGGAGCCCCGGTCATGCTGTCCGCGCACGGTTCCGCCCCGGAGGTGGCGGAGGAGGCCAACCGGCGGGCGGGGGTGGTGATCGACGCGGTGTGCCCGCTGGTGACCAAAGTGCATCACGAGGTGAAAAAGGCGGCCGCCCGCGACTACGACATCATCTTCATCGGCCACCAAGGGCACGATGAAGCGGTGGGGACGGTAGCCGAAGCCCCCGGGGCCATCACTTTGGTGGAACCGGAACGGGGGTTGGGCGACTTCGCGCCCGGGGATCCGGAACGGGTGGCCCTGTTCGCCCAAACCACTTTGGGGATGCATGAATGGGAGGCTGTGCTGCGGGAGACGAACGACCGGTTTCCCAATCTGCTCACCGCCCGCAAAAGCGACCTGTGCTACGCCACCACCAACCGGCAACGGGCGGTGCGGGAAATGAGCCGGGAATGCGACTTGATTCTGGTGGTGGGGTCGGACAATTCTTCCAACACCCGGGCCCTGGTGCGCACCGCCCGCCTGCTGGACACCCCCGCCTACCGGGTGGATTCGGCGGACGCCGTCCGGGAGGAGTGGCTGGCCGGGGTGAGGGTGGCGGGAGTGACCGCCGGGGCCTCCGCCCCCGACCATCTGGTGGCGGAAGTGGTGGAACGGCTGAACCCGGTGCGGGGATACCGGCTGTTCCGCATCACCGAGGAGGGCGAATACTTTCCGTTGCCCGCCCGGCTGAGAACCTTTCTGACCGCCTTGGAAGCCGCCGCCGCGCTCGGTTTCACCGCCCGTCCCGGCCCGCAACCGGGCCCTTTGGACGAGGACCGCGCCATCACCGCCACCCGCGCCCTGCGCAACCTCCAACCGGACGAACTAGGGAATTCCCCGCTCGGCGGCTAGTTGCAGAACCCGGCTGATTGACTCCCGCGGCGTCAGCCGGGTGGTGTCGATCACCACCGCCTGCAGGGAAATCCCGTACATGACTTAACGTGGAGGACATAACGCATCTCATTTCCACACCAGGACACCAAACCGATACAACCTGGCCGGTCACACACACCATCCCCACAATCAACGCCGCGACCAGCGCCAGTCGGGCGAAGCAGATGACCGCGCTGACTACGTACAACTTGGCGGTGACTTGTTTTTATCGGCCTTCTTTCCCACGCGCTTACAAGGTTAGATGAACGCGGAATAGCGCCCTCCTCCCCCGTGAGAAGGACGCGCGTGCCCAAACCCCGAATAGTGCTCGTTTAGGATCCCCGCACTGCTCGGAGCAACCGGGCGATGATGAAAGGTTTTCAGATGGCATCCAGCAATTACCCGATGACCTCCGACGCCCGGTTTCCGCGCAAAGTCCGCACCGGATTTTCCGAGGAGTGCCACCAGCAGATGGCGCGCGTCGCCATCAACTACTTCGGGGGGAAGGGCTCCGACCTGGCGCGGAGTGACGGTCCGGGACTACCTGGAACGGAGGACGGGGGCCGCCCGATGAACAAGTCCCCCGGGGCTCTTAGAGTACCGGAGGTTGAGCCGTAATGGGGGAAGTCTTCGTCAGCCTGGCTGTAGGCGTGACGCTCTGGTTGTGGAAGAACTTGTCCAACCCCCGGCTCGACGTGCGCAAGCTCCGCTACCGCCTGTGCCACCGGCGAGTGCGGACTGGCGTGCTCTGGGTGCGTCCCACCCCAGGCTTCCCGGAGGATCAGTTCCGTTATGCGATAAACCCCAACAACCAAATCAAGGGGGTGATCGGGTTTCCCAAGCTCATCAACATTCCGAAAGGTACGGCCTACCCCTGGCCGATGCCGGAAGAAGACTATGAACGCATGAAACAGCGATGGATGATACAAGTAGTTGGAAGGGGGGAGGTGAAACTTTTCCGCCACATTAACACGCGTCTTCCTGTGGAAATAGCGGAGTGGGCCGATCGCCGCAACCGCCTCGCCAACGACAAAACAATCCGACGGCTCATCAAAAAGCGCCAGCGGCGTTTTAGGAGGGAGGGGGATAAGCCCCGCCGAGCGGCCGCCTGAAACTTCCCGAAGGGCGCCACCAGGGCGGAGCGTTCGTTTCGCGGGCCGGGGGAAACCAGCTACTACCCGGACGGGCTAGGTGATTCCCCGCTCGGCGGCTAGTTGCAGAACCCGGCTGATTGACTCCCGCGGCGTCAGCCGGGTGGTGTCGATCAGCACCGCCTGCGGGGGAATCTGCAACGGGGAGGCCTCCCGGGTGGAGTCGATCCGGTCCCGGCGGTCCAAGTCGGCCCGCACCTCCTCCACTTCCCCGCCGGTCTCCCCCGCCCGGCGGGCGGCCCGCACCCGCGGATGGGCGGTCAGGTAGACTTTCAGTTCCGCCTCGGGGAAAACGGCCGTTCCTATGTCGCGCCCCTCCACCACTCCCCGCCCTCCGTTTCGTTCCAGCCATTCCCGCTGTCGGCCCGCCAAAAGCCGGCGCACCCCGGCCATGGCCGCCACTTTGCTGACCGCGCCGGTCACCGCCTCCCCCCGGATGGCCCGATCCATGTCCATTCCGGCCACGAAGATCTTTCCCCCCCGGTATCCGATTTCCACCGCCGCCGCCGCGGCCAGGGTTTCCGCCTCGTTGTCCAAGTCCGCCCCCCGCACCAGGGCCGCCAAGGTGGCCGCCCGGTAATAGGCCCCGGTGTCCAAATGAGCCCAGCCCAGGCGCTCGGCCGTCCCCCGGGCCACCGAAGTCTTGCCCGCTCCGGCCGGACCGTCGATGGCGATCACCCTCCGTCCGCTCACAACCCCTCCAGCATCTCGAAAAAACCGGGCCAGGTTTTGCCCACGCAATCCGGATCCTCGATCACCACCCCCGGAACCGCCAGCCCGATCACCGCCAACGACATCGCCATCCGATGATCATCGTAAGTGCGCAGGCGCGCCCCCCGCAACTCCCCCGGCCGGACGGCGATCCAGTCCGGGCCGGCCTGCGCATCCGCCCCCAGTTTGCGCAACTCGGTTTCCAAGGCGGCCAACCGGTCGGTTTCTTTGAGACGCAGGTTGGCCAAGTTGACGAACCGGCTGGGGCCGGCGGCGGTGGCGGCCGCCGCGGCCAAAGCCAGGGCGGCGTCCGGACAATGATTGAGGTCCGCCGTCGTCCCCCGCAACCGTTCCGGCCCGGACACGGTTATCCCCTCCGGGGAACGTTCCACCCGGCATCCCATCCGCTCCAGCACCTCCAGCGCCCCCGCGTCCGCCTGCGAAGTGTCCGGGCTGATTCCGACCACCGTGGCCCGCCCGCCGGTTACGGCGGCCGCCGTCCACGGATAGACGGCGGCCGAAGCGTCGGCCTCCACTCGGAAATCGCACGGCCGGTAACCGGCGGCGCCCACCGTCAGCGAGCCGTCCCCGTTCCATCCGGCCCGCCCGCCGAAAGCGGCCATGACCTCCAAGGTGGTGGTCACGTAGGGCCGGGAAACCATCACCGAACCGGGGAGCAACGTCACATCGGCCTCGGCCCGGGGGGCGGCCAGCATGACCGCCGTCAGGAACTGGCTGGACAGGGAAACATCGATGGGCGCCGAACCGCCGGGCAACCCGCCGCCCCGAACATGCACCGGCGGGAACTCCGTCCGTTCCAGCCGGGCTCCCAACGCGGCCAAAGTTTCCACCAGCGGACCAATGGGACGGCGGCGCAGGCGGGCCGTTCCGTCGATCACGCTGGGGCCGTCGGCCAATACGGCCAGCGCCGTCATGAACCGGGCGGTGGTGCCGGAGGCCCGGGCCTGCATCAGCCCCCCGCCCCGCAACCGGGCCTTTCCCCGCACCGCGGCGTCCGCCCCGTCCTCCGTTATCTCCGCCCCCATGGCCCGCAGGCACCCGGCCATAGCTTCCGTGTCGTCGCTGCGCAAAAGGTTGCGCAGCACGGAGGTTCCGTCCGCCAAAGCGGCCGCCGCCAGGGCCCGGTTGGTGATGCTTTTGGAACCGGGCGGGCGCACCACCGCCCCGGAGACTTTTTTGGGGCGCACCCGGTAGGTCTTCATCCACCGGCCCCCGCCCGCTCCGGCTCTTCCCCCGCCTCCCCAGCGACCCGGCCCGCCTGATACAGCATGCGAACTTCCGCCTCGCTCAACTCCCGCCACCCCCCCACGGCCAGAGTGCGGTCCCGCAACGGCCCCAGGGCGGCGCGGTGCAACTGCCGCACCGGAAAACCGGCCGCCGCGCACAGGCGCCGCACCTCCCGGTTGCGCCCCTCCCCCATCACCAGCTCCAAATGGGAGGCGGACCCCCCTTTGCCCACCATCCGGGCCGACAGGGCCCGGGCCGGGCCGTCCTCCAGTTCCAATCCCCGTTGCAACCGCTCCAGGTCGGTCGCCTGCGGCCGACCGGCCACCTGGGCTACATAGGTTTTGGTCAGGCCGCGCGAAGGGTGGGCGACCAGATTGGCCAGCATCCCGTCGTTGGTCAGCAACAGCAGGCCGGTGGTGTCGGCGTCCAAGCGCCCCGCCGGGAAGACCCGGGGATGGGAGGGGACTAGTTCCACCACCGTGCGCCGTCCATGCGGGTCGTCGGTGGTGGTCACCACCCCCTCCGGCTTATGCAGCAGATAGTAGACCCGGGGCGGAGCCGTCGGCAGCGGCACCCCGTCCACCGACACTTCCGCCCGCTCCGAGTCGACGCGGAGGCCGGGAGGGGCGGTGCGCCCGTTGACCCGCACCCGCCCGGCGGCGATCAACCGCTCCGCCGCCCGCCGGGAAACCAGGCCGCTGCGGGCGATGACTTTCTGCAGGCGCTCCCCCTGATTCAAAGCGTTCCCTGCTCCAGGGATTCCACCACCTCCGCCGGCGGAACATGGTCGGCCAGCGGCGGCAGTTCATCCAGCGACCGCATCCCCGTCATTTCCAGGAACAGGTCGGTGGTGCGGTACAGGGCCGGGTTGCCGGGAGCGGACACCCGTCCGGCCTCTTCCACCAATCCGCGGCGGGCCAGGGTGCGCAGGGCCGACTCGGAGTCCACTCCCCGCAGTTCGGCGATCTGCCCGCGGCTGACCGGCTGCCGGTAGGCCACCACCGCCAACGTTTCCAAGGCGGCGTTGGACAGTCGGGAGGCCGATGGGGAGGAAGCGAACCGCTCCAGGAAGGGCCGGGCCTCCGCTTTGCTGTACAGCCGCCATCCCCCGGCCACGTTTTCCAACGTCAAACCCCGCTCCGGGTCTTCCAAACGGGCGGCCATGGCCTGCAACTCCGCCCGCACTTCGTCCTCCGGCGCCTGCAAAGCTTCGGCCAACTCCCGCTCCGGGATGGGGGCTTCGGCCGCGAACAGGATCGCCTCCAAAGCGGCGGGGGTTTTCACGGCGCAACCGGCTCGGGCCGGGCGTCCGGGGCGGGGCGCACCAAGATGTCGGAGAAAAGCTCCGGTTGCCTGATGGAAACCACCCCCAGCCGGGCCAGTTCCAGCATGGCCAGAAAGTAGGCGGCCACCTCCACCCGCCGCGTGCAATGCCGCACCAGCTGGTCGAAGGAGGAGGCCGCCTCCGCCGTCACCCGGATCCGCACGTCCTCCAAGGCCTCCGCCACCGACGGGAGCTCCATGTCCAAGTGCTCCAAGTCGGGTTCGGGGGCGGGGGCCAGCGCCCGCCGGGCCGCCCAAGCCAACTGTTGCGGGGAGACGGCGGGCAGGGGGGGCGGCCGGGAGTCGAGCGGCGGGTCGATGCCCGCGTTGCGGCCCGTTTTCAACGCCGCCCGTTCCATGCGGTGGGACAGCAAAGCCGCCACATCCTTGAAAGTGAGGCAGGCCAGCAATCGGGACAGCAACTGGTCCCGTTCCTCCAACAGGTCATCCTCTTCTTCGTCGTCCGCCCCCCCGGGAATCAACAGGCGGGCTTTGAGGGCGATCAGGGTTCCGGCCAGCACCAGAAACTCGGAGGTCACTTCGATGTCCATTTCCCGTATCCGCTCCAAGTAGTCCAAGTAATCGTTGACGATGGCGGTCAAACTGATGGACATCACATCCACTTGGCGGCGGTTGACCAAGCTCACCAACAGGTCGAAGGGCCCTTCGAACACTTCGGTTGCGACGTTGTAACTCACCGTCCCGCCACCATCGGCGGGGGCGGCCTTTTCCACTGCGGGCGGTCAGCCCGGAGCAAGGCCCGCCAGTCCTGCGGGGGGATGGACGGGGGGCGGCTCCCATGATGGCTCCGAGCGTAGTCCGTCACCGTCTCCTCCGCTCCGGCCGCCGCCAACTCCTCCGCCCCCGTCCGGCCGTGGCTCAGGTATTGGTCCGCCCTCCTGGATTTTTTCCACCCCCGGCGGGCGGCCAACGCCGCCCATGTCCGCCCCCACAGGCCCAGCCCGGCCCGGCGTTTGCCGACGTCGTGCAACAGGGCGGCCCGCATCAAATCCCGGCGGCCGGGGCGTTCCCGGGCTATCAGGCGGGCGCCGGTCAGCCCGTGCCTTTGGTCGGCGGGCGGCTGGCCCCAAAACAGTTCCGCCTCCGCCGGCGAGTCCAACAACCGGGCCGCCTCCATTTGCTCGGCCGGGGCGAGGCGGCGGGAGCGCGCGTATTCCACCGCCCCGGCGGCGAGGTGCCGCAACTCCGGACTCTCCCGGAGGGTCGGGGCGTTCACCTCTGGGCCGACTTGCATTTCACGCACAACGCCGAAACCGGCCGGGCTTCCATCCGTTGCGGGGAGATGACGGATCCGCATTGGGCGCAGACGCCGTAGGAACCGTCTTCGATGCGGGCCAAGGCGGCGTC
This sequence comes from Candidatus Spongiisociaceae bacterium, assembly GCA_965202665.1. GTDB lineage: Bacteria > Actinomycetota > Acidimicrobiia > Spongiisociales > Spongiisociaceae. The sequence continues at coordinate 2,680,986 of OZ241841.1, read as the reverse complement.
GACTTCCCGCAAGCGGTTGATGGCCGTATCCACCAGCCCCAGCACTTCGGTTCTTTCGGCGGTCATCGCCGCCGCGTCGGAAAAACCCTCCCCGAAGTCAAGGTCGCGGCGCAGGTCGCCGGCCTCGGTCGCTCCCAACTCGGTCAACTGGCGGACCAGTTTCTCCCGCTGGTCGAGTAGCAAGCGCTTGGCTGCCGAATAGTCGGGCACTCGCCTTTCCTTTCACTTTTCGGCTTCAACGGAGGGCCCGCGGGTGGGCCTCCACGTAAACCTCGTGCAGGTGCTGCAACGACATTCTGGTGTACACCTGGGTGGTTGATATGTTAGCGTGTCCGAGGATTTCTTGTACGGTGCGCAGGTCGGCCCCCCCTTCCACCATGTGGGTGGCGGCGGAATGGCGCAACACGTGCGGGGACACTTTGTCGTCCGGTATCCCCGCCTGCGCGGCGTATTTGCGCACCGATTGGAACACGGCCTGGCGGGTGAGTCGCTTTCCCCGGCGGCTGAGAAACAGATTCCCCGGGTCGGCCCCCGGGCGGCGCAGTTCCATCCGGTCGGGCAGATAGGAGCCGACCGCCGCCACCGCCGGGCGGCCCAGCGGAACCAGCCGTTGCTTGCCCCCTTTGCCGGATACCATGGCGGTGGCCGAATCCAGATCCACCGCCAGCAGTTCCAAGTCCACCGCCTCGCTCACCCGCACCCCCGCCCCGTACAGGACTTCCAACAGGGCCCGGTCCCGCCGCCCCAAAACGCCGTCCAAAGGCGGGGCTTCCACCAGCCGAATGGCTTCTTCCACATCCATCGCCTTGGGCAGGGACATTCCCAGGCGGGGCGTTTCGGCGAAGCGGGTGGGGTCTTCCCGGCTGTGCCCTTCGTCCACCAGAAACCGGTGATAGCCCCGCACCGCGGCCAGTTTTCGGGCCACGGTGGAAGCCCGCATTTCCCGCTCATGCAGTCCGAACAGAAAAGCGTCCACCGCCGTCGGAGTGGGAACCCCTTGATGATGTTCCTCCATAAACAGGAGGTATTGGCGCAGGTCGCGCCGATAGGCGGCCACCGTGTTGGCGCTCAGGCCGCGTTCCACCGCCAACACCGACAGATAGCCGTCCAACCGGTCGGCTTCCGGGGAGGTAAGAACCGCGCTCATATACGCCAAGTTAGGCCTCCCCCTCCTTCCCCCGGCGTCTTTCCCTATCCGTCTCCGGCCGCCCGCCGCGCCGACCGGTCCCGCGTACGGGCAACCCCCCACCCGGGGAATGTCATGCGATCACTTCGGATTCGGCGGGTATTTGGGCTCCCACCTGCTCTTGCCGGGCGACGGCCCGGCGACGGGCGGCCGCCACGAATCCGACGAACAGGGGATGCGGTTCCAAGGGGCGGGAACGCAACTCGGGATGGGCCTGGGTGGCCGCAAAAAAGGGATGTCCGGGAATCTCGATGAACTCCACCAGCTGTTCGTCGGGGGAAATGCCCGACAGGGCCATGCCCGCCTCCTGCAAACGGTGGCGGTAGAGGTTGTTCACCTCGTAACGGTGGCGGTGCCGTTCATACACCAACTCCTCCCCGTACAGCGACCGCACCAGCGACCCTTCGGCCAGTTTGGCCGGATAAACCCCCAAGCGCATCGTCCCCCCTTTGTTCACCACCCCCTGCTGCCGTTCCATCAGGTCGATCACCGGATGAGCGGCGGTCGCATTAAACTCGGTGCTGTGGGCCCCCGCCAGCCCCAGCACGTTGCGGGCGAACTCGATCACCGCCGTCTGCAAACCCAGGCACAGCCCCAAAAACGGAATTCCGTTCTCCCGGGCGTGGCGAATAGCCCGAATTTTGCCGTCAATCCCCCGCAGGCCGAACCCCCCCGGCACCAGCACCCCGTCCACCCCCGTAAAATGCGGGTCCCCGAACAGCCCGTCCAAATCCTCGGCGGGAATCCAAGCCACCTCCACCCGCACCCGGTTGGCGCGCCCCCCGTGGTTGAGGGCCTCCACCACCGACAGGTAGGCGTCCGGCAACTCCACGTATTTGCCCACCAGCCCGATGCGCACCGTTTCGGTCGCCGACCGGGCCCGCTCCACCATCCTCGTCCAGTCGGTCAAATCCGGATCCGCGTCGTCCAACCGCAACAGGTCCGCCACCACCCCGTCCAAACCCTGCTCGTGCAGCAGCAACGGCATCTCGTAGATGTCGTCGGTGTCCTCGGCGGCGATCACCCCGTCCGGGTCCACGTCGCAGAACAGGGAAATTTTGCGCCGCACCGACTCGTCGATGGGCCGGTCGGAACGCACCACGATCACGTCCGGGCGTATCCCCCGGGAGCGCAACTCGGCCACCGAATGCTGAGTGGGTTTGGTTTTCAACTCCTCGGAGGGCCCGATGTAGGGGACCAGCGTCACGTGAATGTGGACCACGTTGCCCGCCCCTGCGCTGCGCCCCAACTGCCGCACCGCCTCCAGGAAAGGCAGAATCTCGATGTCGCCCACCGTCCCCCCGATTTCGGTGATCACCATGTCGTATTCGCCCCGCTCCCCCAGGCGGCGGATGCGTTCTTTGATCTCGTTGGTGATGTGGGGGATGACCTGCACCGTGTCCCCCAAATAGTCCCCCCGCCGTTCTTTGTTCAGCACCGACAGATAGACCGAACCGGTGGTCACGTTGGAATCCCGACGCAGGCTTTCCCCGGTGAAGCGCTCGTAGTGGCCCAAGTCCAGGTCGGTCTCGCTCCCGTCGTCGGTCACGTACACCTCGCCGTGCTGGAACGGGTTCATGGTGCCCGGGTCCACGTTGATGTAGGGGTCCAGTTTCTGGTTGACCACCCGCAGGCCGCGGGCTTTCATCAAGCGGCCCAGGGAAGCGGCGGTGATTCCCTTGCCCAGGCTGGAGGCGACCCCGCCCGTCACGAAGATGTATTTCGTCACGGGAGTACAGCATAACCCACCCGGCGGACATCCGGCGTCAATCCGCCCGCCGCCCGCTCCCCGTTACCGCCGGCGCCTCCCGCCCCCGGCGGGACAGGGCCAGGGCCCGCAACTCTTCGGCGTGTTCCCGCCCCCGCTCCGATTCGGACAGGCCGGACAGCATCCGGGTCAGTTCCCTGAGGCGCTCCGGGCCCTCCACTTCCCGCACCACCGCCTCCGCCCCCCGGCGCTCCACCACCAGGTGGGTGTCGGCGAAGGCCGCCACCTGCGGCAGATGGGTGACGCAGAACACCTGGCGATCCTCGGCCAGGGCGGCCAACTTGGCGCCCATCGTCAAAGCGGTGGCCCCGCCCACTCCGGAGTCGATCTCGTCGAAGGCCACCACCCGCGCCTCCCCCGAACCGGAAGCCAGCCGCAACGACAAAATGAGCCTGCTCAACTCCCCTCCGGAGGCCACCCGTTTCACCGGCCCCGGATGGAGCCGCCGGTCGGAGGCGAACAGCGCCTCCACCCGCTCCGCCCCCGCCGGGCCGGGACTGTCGGGCCGCACGGCTATTTCCACCACCGGATCGGTGAAGCCCAACTCGGTCAAATGGGAAACCGCCTCGGCGGAAATGGCTTCGGCGGCCCCCCTCCGGGCCGCCCGCAACTCCGCACCCGCCTCCTCCAACTCCGCCTGCGCCTCCTCCCATTCGGCGTCGATGGCGTCGGCCCGACGCAACAGGTCGGCCAGTTCCATGGAGCGGGCCGCCGCCCGGTCGCGGAACAAATTTATTTCGGCGATGTCGTCCCCGTATTTGCGGCGCAGGTCGCCCAGCAGGCGGAGCCGCTCGTTGACCGTCTCCAGAATTTCCGGATCGGCCTCCAACCCTTCGCCCAGCGCCCGGGCCGCGGCCCGGGCGTCGGTCAGCTCCGCCTCCCACGCTTCGGCCCGCTCCAGCAACGGCCCCGTCCCCGGGTCCAGTTCCGCCGCCCGGCGCAGGGCCGCCACCGCCTCCCCCAGCCGGTCCCCGGCCCGGTCCAGGCCGTCCCCCGCCGCCGCGTACCATTCCCGCAGCGCTTCGGCGTGCTGCAGGCGGGCCAGGCGGGATTTCAACTCTTCGTCCTCCCCCGCTTCGAAACCGGCCCGGTTGATTTCGTCCGTCTGATGGGACAGCAAATCCAGTTCCCGCTCCAACTCCCGGCGGCTGCCCCCCAGGAGGCGGCGGGCCTCCGCCAAATCGGACATCCGCTCCCAGGCGGCCCGGTAGGCGGCCACCGGCTCGGCGGAGGGCAGGCGGCGATCCAAGAGTTCCCGCACTTCGCCGGGCCTGCTCAAAGTCAAATGATCGTGGCGGCCCACGATCTCAAACCGGCCCTCCATTTGCTCGGCCAGGGCTTTGGCGGGGGCCATCGCCCCGTTCAGGTAGGCGCGGGTGCGGGCGGGCGGGGGTTTTCCCGACTGGGACGACTCGCCGGTTACCGTAATGCGGCGGGCGGCCACCGCCTCCTCCCCGTCCCACAGGAAACGCCCTTCGACCGCCGTTTCCCCGTCGTGCGGGCCCACCAGATCGCCCGCCGCCGCCTCCCCGGCCAGCAGGCGCAACGCCCCCAGCAACATGGTTTTGCCGGTCCCGGTTTCCCCGGTGCACACCACCATCCCCGCCCCGGGGTTGACGCGGGCGGAACGTATCACCCCCAGGTTGCTCACCGACAACTCGTCCAGCACGCCTCCCCCTACCCCAGGTTGAATTTTCGTTTCAAGGCGGCGGGAAACGACCGGGAGTCGAGGGTGATGAACCGCACCCGCCCCCCGGCGGAGACCGTCGTCGAATCCCCCGCCCCCATGACCCCCATCTCGTTTCCGTCCACGGCCACCCCCGCCGGTTGCCGGTCGGCCACCGTGAAACGCAGGACGCGGCCGGGGGGGAACACCAGAGTGCGGGAAAACAGGGTGTGGGGGGCGACCGGGGTGAGAATCAGGGCGTCCAAGGCCGGGTCCACCAGCGGGCCGCCCGCCGACAGGTTGTAGGCGGTGGAACCGGTGGGGGTGGCCACCACCAACCCGTCCGCCCGGTAGGTGGTTAATTCTTCCCCGTCCACCGACACCGCCAGCGACGCCGTCTTCGGGCTTCCCGACTTTTCGATGACCACATCGTTCAACCCGACGGCCGTCTTCCCCCCCAGACGGGCGGAAAGGGCCATCCGCTCGGTGATGCGATAGTCGCCCGCCGCCAGCGCCTCCACGATTCGTTCCGCATCCTCCGGTTCCCCTTCCGCCAGAAAACCGAGCCGCCCGGTGTTTACCCCGAACACCGGGGCGGCGGAGGGCAGGGCCAGTTGCGCCGCCCGCAAAACGGTCCCGTCCCCGCCGATGGCCACTATCGCGTCCAAACCGGATTCGCCGTCGAAGCCGGTGACGGCGGTTCCCAACAAGGGGGCGTCCCGCTCGTGGGAGGCCACTTGCACGGAAAGGGCGCGGGCCCGCTCCGTCATCCGGCGGGCCAGCCGCACCGCCTCCGGCCGTTCCCGATGGAGGACGATCGCCATCTTCATCCGGCCCTCCCTGCGGGGGTTCCCGTATCGGACGAGGCGTCCCGTTTCACCGGTGTTTCCAGACCCTGGTTGGCACGGGGGGCTAATCGCCGGGCGGGGCGTCGGCCGGTACGGCACCCAGCAACTCGTTCAAAGCGCGGAGCGCGGAGGCGGGGGGAGCCTCCTCGTCCAGACGGGCGGACAGCACGGCCGCCGCCGCCTCCGCCGGTTCGGGGGCCTCTTCGGGGGGACGGGCGGCGATTTCTTCGATGGCCCGTTCCAGCAGGGCGCGCTCCAAAGGCGCGGCCGGGGGATCGGGGGCGGGGACGGACGGGGGCGGGTTGCGTTCCATGCCCCCATTATCGCCGGGTTCGCCATCTATGCGCGACATTGCCCCGCCGGGGGCCCGGCAAGGCCGGAGGAGGGCGCAACTAAGGGGAGGTGCGGTCGGAGAACCGTTGGATGATGCGGGCCAGCAACCCGGCGGTCAGGCCCAGCGATTCCACGCTCACCCGTTCGTCGTTGCCGTGGAACATTCCCAGAAAGTCGCCGAAGTTGGTGCGTTCGTCGTACAGCCCCGCCCCGTAGGCGGTGATCCCCCGGGCCCGGAAAAAACGGGCGTCGGTGGTGACCGGGGCCAGGGCGGGAACGATGCGCCGGGAACCGGTCAGGGACTGGTAGGCGTCCCCGATGGCTTCCCACAGCGGGCCGGAGGCGGCTGAGGATTCCGCCGCGAAGTCGATCATGGATTCGATCTGCGCCTCGTCGAAGGAAGGCCCCAGGACTTTGCGCAGATGGTCGGTCACCGCCTGCTCGGTTTGCCCGGGCAGAATGCGGATGTCCACCGCCGTTTGCGCCCGGTCGGCCACCGTGTTGGCCTTGTCCCCCCCGTCCGCCAGGTTGGGGCTGAGCGTGAGATGGGTGCAGGCGTGCACCCACCGGGCCAGGGCCGGATCGTCCGCCGCCAGCAGGTCTATTTCGGCGTCCACCCGATCGGGGTCCAACAGGGCGGCCGTCCGCTCCGGCGGCCATCCGGCCCGCTCCGCAAAAGCCCGCCATTCGGGGGTGATCTCCACCGGGGCCGGGGATTCGGCGATGGCGGCGACGGCCCGGGCCATTTTAACAACCGCGTTGTCGGTTCCGTAGGGGGAGGAGCCGTGGGCGGGCGTCCCGGAGAATTTGAGGTTGCGCCAAAAGGGCCCTTTCTCGGCCACTTTCACCATATGCGCCGGCTCCGCCCCCGGCGCCCGGAAAGGAGGGTAGGCCACTTCGGTTAGCACGTAGTCGCAGTCCACCAGTTCCGGCCGCCGCTCCAGCAGCCATTCGGCCCCCAACCCGCCCCCCGCCTCCTCGTCGGCCACCCCCAGGTAGATGAGATCGCCGGACGGGGAGGGCAGGTCGCCGGTCAGGTAGGGCTTGAAGGCCGCCGCCATGGCCGCCGTCAAATTCAGCATGTCCACCGCCCCCCTCCCCCATACCATCCCGTCCCTCACTTCCGCTCCGAACGGGTCGGCGCTCCATGACTCTTCGGTGACCGGCACCACATCCAAATGCCCCATCAGCATCAGCCGGGGGGCGGCGGGGTCCCGCCCCGGAACCCGGTAGACGACGCTGGCCCGCCCCGGGGCGGGCTCCACCGTCTCCCCCGCCCGCCCGAAGAAGTCGCGCAGGGTTTCCACCGACCGGATCTCCCCTCCCGATTCGGGGGTCCCGTCGTTCACGCACCGGTTGCGGATCAAAGCCTGCAGCAGTTCCAAAACCTCGCCGGACGGAGGAGTGGCGTTCACGGTCACGCTCCCAGCACCGGCAACAGTTCGTACATGGTCGGGGTAAGCCGGTATTCCCGCACTTCCTCCAAGGGCACGAAGGCAACCCGCCGGGCGTCGTCCCCGGCCGCCAGGGAGCCCCCGGTCACCCGGGCCGCGAAGTCGATGATGACGATGTGGTAGCCGGGGGCCGCCCCGGGGGAAGGTTGCGGGGGGCCGAAGGACTGGCCGGTCCATATCACCCGTCCCGCTTCCACTTCCAGGCCGGTTTCCTCCCGGGTTTCCCGCACTGCCGCTTCCGCCAAGGTTTCCCCCCACCGCACCTTCCCGCCGGGAACCGCCCAGAAACCGGGGAGAACAGGCCCGGCCCGTTCCACCATCAGCAAGGCCCCTTTTTCGATCACCGCCGTCCCCACCCCCACCACCGGACGCCGGGGGCCGTCGAGGATGGGGTGGGACGGGGAGGTTTCAGCGGTCATCGTCATGGTGCATCACGATGGAACGGGCCGAGAAGCCGCCCGCCTCGAAAAAGTTTTTAGCCAGCCGGTGGCCGGGCAGCACATGCGAGTCGAACAGGGTTATCCCCCGGACGCGCAACTCGTCCAACAGGGCGTCCCGCATCGCCTCCCCGATCCCCACCCCCCGCGCTTCCTCCTCCACGAAAACCAGGCGGATGGCCCCGCGGCGGACCTCCCCTTCGTGGGCCAGGAGCGGTTCGGAGCGCCCGTATATGAAACCGAGCGGAAAACCTCCCAACATCCCTATGTAAAACAGGGAATGCGGGTCGGCCAGCCGCCGGAGAATGGCCTCTCCGACCGGTTCGGGCAACCCGTCCGCCCGGGGCCACATCGGGTGGAGGGCGGTCATCTCCTTCTCCAGACGGCGGTACAAAGCCAGCAGGATCGGGGCGTCTTCTTCCCCGGCGGGGCGGGCGGTTACCGCATATTCCATCTGGTTCCTATCTGGCCGGTCCGGCTCGGACGAAGGTTTCCGATTCGTTGCCAGGGTAGTCCGCCGCCTGGCTTTCCCCCGCCGCAGGCCGCGGAACCGCTTCGGTCAAGCGCAGTCGATGCAAATTTTGCGGCGCTTGTAGGCCTGCTGGACGATGTTGCGCACCAGAAAACAGGACTGGCACACGAACTCGTCTTTGCGCCGCCCTTCGTTGTCCAAATCCAAGGCCATTTCCTCCCGGCGAAGGGCCTTAATCTCGGAGGCTTCGTCCACCAGCATGGTGGCCGGCTCGTTGGCCTCCACCGCCTCCATCTCTTCGGCCTCCAACGGGTCGAGGGGCACCGTCCTCTCTTCTTCTTCGTCGTCGTCATCGTCGTCGTCCCGGCCGGGTTGCGGTTCGTCGGTTTCCCCGTCGTCCAGGTCGTCGTCATCGTCGTCCAAGTCGGCGTCGGGGTCCAGCCCGTTCTTCTCCTCCAAAGACATCTGCTCCTCCAACTCCTCTTCGGGGACATCCTCCGGGATATCCTCGAAGTCTTCGTCGTCCAGCATCTTGTCATCTGGCTCCACCATGGCCACCTCCCGTTTGCGAACTTACGCATAGTTCGGACGCGGCAGTCTAACCGCGTCCGACCGGCGGCCTTTGCTTTAAGCCGAACATTCCCGCCCGGCGTTCCGTTCAAGCCCCCGCCGCGTCGATCGCCCAGACCAGGAAAGAAGCCAGCTGCCCCCTGGTCACCGGCCGGCCGGGGCAGAACCGCAACGGGTCGGAGGCGCACCCCCGCGTCACCCCCGCCGCCAGCAACGCCTCCGCGGCCCGCGCCGCCAAGTCGTCGCCGCGGGCCATGTCGGCGAACGCCCCCTCCGCCCGTTCCGACGGTTTCAGATGGGTGAAGGCGCGGGTCAGCATCATCGCCAATTCGCCGCGGGTGACCCGCCCCGCCGGGCGGAACAGGCCGCCGGGGGCTTCCATCACCCCGGCGGCCATCGCCCACGACGCCGCCCTCCGGTAGGAGGCGCCGGCGGGGAGGTCCGCCGGGGGCGGGGGTTCCGTCCAGGCGGGCGGTCCCAACAGTCGGCGCACCGCCTCGTACAGGTAGGCGGCCGTCGCAGCCCGGTCGGCCACGCGGTGCGGGCAGAACCCGGCCGGAGTGTCGCATCCCAGGCCTATCCCCCATCCGGCCAAACCGTTGATGGCGTTTTCGTGGGCGTCCCTTTCGTCATCGCAGTATCCGCCGTTGTAGGAGTCTTCGAATATCCGGCGCAGGACGGGCGGCAGGGATTCGACCGCTCCGCTCCGGCAGGCGTCCAACACGGCCAGCGATCCGCCTGCGGAGGGGGCCAGGCCGGCAAGAGCCTCGGGGATCGGGCCGGCGAAGTCGTTGTCGGCGATGTGCAACCGGCGCAGTTTGACCAGGTTTCCCAGCCCCGCCGGGAGGGGGCCGGTGAAGCGGTTGCCCCGCAGCCACAGGCTGGTCAGGTTGACCAAATTGCCCAATTCCTCCGGCAACGGGCCGGACATCCGGTTGCGGTCGAAGTCCAGATAGACCAGTTCGACAAGTTCCCCGAAGGCGGACGGGACGGGGCCGGTCAGCCGGTTGTCGAACAGGGCCAGCCGGGCGAGGCCGGTCAGCCGGGCCAGCTCGGGCGGTACCGGCCCCGACAGTTGGTTGCTGTTCAGATGCAGTTGCGTCAGGCCGGCCAGGTCCCCCAGTTGGGCGGGTATGGGGCCGGTGAGCCGGTTGTGGTTGAGAAACAGACGCCGCAGGCCGTCCAACTCCGCCATTTCGGCCGGGACGCCCCCCGCCAGGTTCCACCACGGGAAGGCGATGGTGTCCACCCGCGCTCCCTCCTCCGTTTCGGCCAGCAATATCCCGTCCCAGGAGAGGCCGACGCCCCAGGTGCGCAACGGATGGCCGGCGGGGAGGTCGGCGTTGTCCGGGTGGTTGAGCCAATAGTCCCGTATTTTGAGCAACGTACGGCAGTCCGCCGCCAGTCCGGGGTCGGCTGCGGGATCGAACACGAATGTCCCGTCGAAGCACCCGGCCGGGTCCGGTTCGGACGCCGGACGGAGCGGGGCAGGCGGCGGTTCTTCCGGTTCGGTTGCGTCCGCCTGGCGTTCCTCGGCGGGCAGCGGGCCGATCAGCTGATTGCCGGTCAGCCGCAACCGCCCCAGCCGGGGCAGCCGGACGATTTCCTCCGGAACTTCTCCGGTGAGCTGATTGTCGTGGAGTTGCAGGACGGCTAATTCGGCCAAGTCTCCCAACCGGGCGGGGATGGGTCCGGTGAGGCGGTTGTTGTTCAGATACAGCCTTTCCAAAGCGGTCAGTTCCCCGAATTCGGCGGGCACGCCGCCCCCCAGATCCCCCCACGCAAAGTCAATCCGGGTTACCCGCGGCCCGTCGGAGGTGAGGGCGATGGTGACCCCGTTCCAGAACAGCCCCGCCCCCCATGTGCGCAGAAAATGGCCGTCGGGCAGGTCGGCGTTGTCGGGATGGTTCAGCCAATAGTCCCGGATGGAAAGCAAGGCCCGGCAATCGGAAACCAGCCCCCGGGCGGCCGCTGGCTCGGCCACGTAGCGCCCGTCCCAGCACCCGGCCTCCTCCAAGTCGGACTGCGCCCCCGCCGCCGCGGCCAAGACAAAGGACAAAACAGCCGCCCCCGCCGTGGCCAAAACGCCCAACGCCCATCCCCTGCCCGACCGTCGCCACCGGCCCCCGCCCGCAACAGGCATAACCCTCCTCGCTCTCCGCGCCGCCCCGGCGACGGCCCTACGGGGAAAAGCCTAAACGAACGGTCCCAACAAACCAAGGATATTCACAAATCTGTTAAAACCGGAGAGTCGCATTCATGATACACTCACATGATAGACGAGACAACTCCCACCGCCCATATGGAATTGACAACCGGATCCTTTATATGTATGATAGATACCATGGCAACCCTACCATATCCTTCATCCCTATCCTTTCGGCAGGCCCGGCGTACTCTGTTTGCAAAAAATATTACACAGAAATGCCCTCCTTTACCATTTGAAGGTCCCCGCGTGGGTTCCGGCCAGAACCAAGGCGACGACCGCTATTATAGGCGTATGTTTACCTTACTGCTTTGCCTTTGCTTACCGATAATAACATCTAGTTGCGGATCAAACCAACCATCATCGGAATCTGCTAGCTCTATCACATTTAGTACAACAATTTATACCCCATCCACTATCAGTATTACCACTACATCAATTGTTACCACCTCAGTTGACCCAACTTCCTCAAGTAATGAAAACGGTAATACTTCAACCATAATCCCCGACACAACCACCACCAGCACTACCAGTACAACTATATCTACTACTACTCTTACCCCAACTATAACCACTACCAGTTATCCTAGCACCACCACCTCAATCCCCGACACAACCACCACCAGCACTACCAGTACAACTATATCTACTACTACTCTTACCCCAACTACAACCACTACCAGTTATCCTAGCACCACCACCTCAATCCCCGACACAACCACCACCAGCACTACTACTACTACTACCACCACCACCACTATTCCAACTGTTGACGGCATGAACATTTATCTTATGCATTGTGCAATGTGTCACGGTGAAGATGGCGAGGGAGGAACAGGATCGAACTTACAAATTTCAAGATCAAGTATATCGGCTATAACAAAGGCAGTTATCGAAGGAAACAATATAATGCCTGCCTGGGGAGATTTATTCTCTACTGCTGAAATTGAGCAAGTATCATCTTATGTTAAAAACCTCCAAAGGTAATTAATCATTCGGTACTACCTTCCATAGTGACCATCCACCTAATATATACAATTCTCCGTGCCCATCAATACCAAATGAATACAAAGGTGCTGGCCTTTCAACTGACCGAGACCAATCATAGTGTTCGGTGACATTTCCGTTTTCATATTTGAAGGTTCTAATTAGCGAAGTAGAGAAGTCCGCATAAAAATACCTTCCTTCCATCTCCGGTATAGCAGAGCCTCTATAAACATATCCACCAATCACTGAAACTCCTTCATCATGTGAGTATTCCACTTGAGGTAAGAAAAGACCAGTAGTATCACACTCCTTTTTTGGTTCATGACAGTACGAACCTTCTATAATATCCCAACCATAGTTTATCCCACCAGCGGAAGCATCAGATATGTTAACCTCCTCCCAAGAGTAACGACCAACATCGGCAATATAGATATTACCATTGTCGAAACTAAATCGCCATGGATTACGCAAGCCATATGCCCAAACTTCTGGAAGGCCGGATTCGCCATCAGCAAACGGATTGTCAGATGGTATCGAATAGGGATCTCCGCTATTAACATCAATTCGGATAATAGTACCTAGTTCGGTGTGAGGGTTTTCGCCATCCTCATTAGGATCGCCCTTTGTGTTGCCGTCTCCCACCGCTATATAGAGATAACCATCATCCCCAAACTGTAATTGTCCTGCCTTATGGATATACACCTCTTCCTTTTGTTCAAATGTGATAATATGGCGAGCCGTAGCAGTGTCAGCAAGATTTGGATCGGTATCAGATGTTTGGTATTCATAGACCTGACTGTCACCTTCCGTGTCAGTATAAAAAATATAAAACTTACGGTTAGTATCATAATCAGGATGAAACGATAGACCCAACAAACCTTCTTCTCTCAGTGTTCTAACTTCGTCACGTATATCCAAAAAGGGTTCAGAAAGAAGAGAACCTGAATCAATAATACGTATCAAACCATCGCGTGTAACTAGGAACAACCTGTCATCACCTGCTGGAGCTTGTAAATCTGTATTTCCACCCCGTAAATATCGCATCATCAATTCAAGTCGCCAGGGAACAGGTCTAAGTGGCAATGGGTCTATTTCGAGTGCTCGACTAAGTAGAGAAGCCATTTGATCTTTGCGGACTTTGTCCCTGGGACAATAAAGGCTACTATCACACCCCAGGGTAATTTCATTGTAGGCTATAGTGTTTATGTTTTCCTCATGTCGATTGCCCTCATCATCCGTAAAATAATCCAGTGCACCATCAGACGACTCGAGGTTAGGAAGAGCGTTAACTAAAAGGGTCGCCATCTGTGCCCTAGTGATCAAGTGATTGGGACAATAAGAATCTATTTTGCATCCAAGAGTTATTTGAGCATCTGCAACCCGATTAATAGATTCCTCATATGGACTATCATCATCGTCGCTAAAAAAATCCGTCTCTGACTCTGGCAAATCGAGAGCCCGATCTAAGAAAGCGGCAAATTGAGCTCTGGTTACCATCATCCCAGGGCAAAAATGCGATTCTTCAATGTCACAGCCCTCCATTATACCATTATATGCCATAGCCTCTATGCTCCCCTCATGAACGCTACCATCATCATCACCAAACCTACCAGTCCCTGGAAATTCCAGACCTTCTCTCGCCATAACGCTTGATGTCATGAAGAAAGAAAATCCAATAGCAACGACCACTGGCAACCACCTTATTATTTTCATTTTGACTATCCTCCTTCTGGTATATTACAAACCCACCATAGCAAATCTTAGCACCAGCAATTTTGATATGCAAATTGGTTCTATGTTTTTTGGTGGGTTAGTATTGTGGGATAGGAGTATAGGGATGCCTCCGGCAGGTGTAGTTTTAGAGGTTGGGCGGGCTGTGGGGATACTACCCTTAATATATTATTCATTCTTATCTTCCAAATCTCTGAAGAACCACGTAATAAGTTTGATACTGTTTCAATAAAATCTAAAGCATACCCCATATTTCGTCTAAAGCGATAGACAATCTTTTGCAATCAGGAGAATATTTGGCTGCTTCAACAAAATCATGGAAACCCGATAAATCTTCATAAAAGCTAGAAGGTTCCGTTTGATCACTATCTATATAATCCTGAACTGCTTTGAACAAAGCATCTGCATATAATTGAACATCCGGAGATAATCCTTTACCAACTCTGATGGCGGCTCGTACCTCAGGCCTCATCACAGATCGAACAGCAGGAATCCATTCCGTACCATCACCAGCTCCCTCTTGGATTGTTCGAAGCAACTCGATCATTTCCGGATTCCTGTAGGCATTTAAGAAATCTTTGTCTGTCCACTCATCATTTTCTATTGAATTTCCCAAATCTGACATGACACTATTGGTTTCATCAACAACGCCGACTGGACCATTATTGTCATCATTGTCAATGATAATATTCCCCGTCAGATAATCTAACAAAAAATCTAATGAGCCCTGACTATTATAATTTTCATTGACAACCCCCAATAGGCCAAGTATTTCTTCGGCGTGTTCATCAGCATATATTCTACTTAAATACAATTCATGCGTTCTGCGTAATTCTTGGTAAATCCAACATAATGCTCCCATTGGTGAAGATAATATATTATTCGTATTCTCGCGAATATACTTATCATAAAAACGAGAATCTGCCAAGTGTTCAGCGAGAAGCCCTTCAACATTTGATGATTCTGTGGTATATAACCTTCGAAGCATTTCTTGCGCTTCGATCCACGCTGGACTTAAATCTAACGTAGCAACCGTGGTGGTAACCACGCTAGTAACAACGGTTATTGCAGTTTCAGTTGTAGAAACTATCGGTACCGAAGTACTCGTAATCACTTGGGTGGAACCACCCTGGTCGACAGGTGAGGTTTCAGCAACGACATCGACTGAACAGGCAGAACTCGCCAGCACCCAAATAAACAGAAGCAACCAAGTAAATTTACAAATTGGCATTTTCGATCCTCCAATATAGAATATCTTGACCATCTAGAGCAGTAAGATAATTGATGCAACTATCGCCCACATGTTGAGCCCAACATAATGCTCCCATCGGAGTAGAAAGATCATTAGGATTATTCAAAATATAATCACGATAAATCTCAAAAGCGGCTTCAGATTGAGGATTAAACCATCTTTGCTGATCCGTCCATGCTGGCCCTAAAACTCGGGTCCTATCTGTAGCAGTATCTTGGGTGAGAGTAGTTATTATCTCACCCTCAATATTAGCTACAGTACTAGTAACTATAGTAGCACTAGTCTCAACACTTGGTGATTCTTGAGCATAGACTACTTCATCAATATCATCCACCGAGGAAGCACAGGCAATACCTGCTAAAGCAACTAATAAACAGGCTACTACTCTTAATATGTATTTTATTTGTCCTCCAACTCTCTCTGACATGTCGACACCCTACTTGTAGTCAAGAATGGTGAGGTGGGCCCGTTTACAGTCTCGAGAATATTTTGCCTCTTCCAAAAAAGCAACTAAATCCGAAGGCAAAGGTATCTCCTCACTAAAGGCATCATAGAAATCTCCAGCATAATAGTCATCAGTTGCCGATCTAGCATCAACAGATAGCATATTTACTCTCCCAAAGAAGCGATCAGCAAAAGGCTGCACAACGGTAGGCAGACCGTCACCTGATCTAGTGGCCTCGATAACTTTAGGATCGGCAACGGCTCTTAGAGCATCATACCATTCTGTTCCATCACCTGCAATCCTATTCTCAATACGATAGTGCTCAATATATTCATCACTATAAAACAATAGCCTAGCCAACTCCTCATCAGTTCTATCTTGACCAGGTTCTATTGTATTTGTTTGGGCATCACCCCCCTCAACATTACCTACTGGAGCAGTATCTTGATTATCGCCTTCAGCTAGGATGTTAAGCACAGCCGTATTCCTATCAATACCTTCTTCTCCCACCTGTGTAACTGTAATATCTAATTTAGTCATCAGCCATTCAATTTCAGAACCTAAAATATCAAAACTCAATAATCTCCATACGGAGCGATATATTTCATGAAAAGCCCAACAAAAAGCACCCATAGGATTTGATAAGGTGTTAGGATTATTCAACCAGTATTCTTCCTGAACACGTGCATCCTCTAACAAACCAATAGCATTTCTTAGCGAGCCTGACTCAATCCAAGCCTGACTAAGAGGGCGAGCATCAATAGGATTAGGGATGGTAGTGGTGGTGGTAGTAGTAGATTCAACAACATTAACACCTGATAATATATTACCATCAACGGATGGAAAGCTACTTCCTACCATGGTCGTAGTAGCGGGCTCCGAATCCGTAACGGGCACAGAAGTAGAAGTATTGCTGGCAATGGCACTATCAGTTTGTTGCTCATCCTCATTTACCTTCGGAATTGAGGAAGGACCATCTGTGGTATCAGTAGCCTGACTCTCAAAGCCAAGGGTTGTTTCTGCCCCAACATTTAGGGAGCAACCCGTAGTAACCAAAGCTAATATTATAATAAGAAAAAAGGGAACGATTATTTTCATTTTCTAATCCTCCACTGAAATATACTACTCAAGCCGCCGTTAATGCAGTTTGCGCTAATTATTCCAGCCCCTCTGTCTATTGATTTGGCTTTCCAACAAAAATCAGAATCGCTCAGGCTGCTGAAACTGTATTTATCTTCATTCAAAGGACTTGAAATAATCATCTTTTGCGAACTATTAGGATGGTCACAACTGGTGTTTAAAATAACCTGTCTAGGAGTTGCATAATTCTGTACAGGAAAAAGATCTTTTACCTCAATGCAAGTATCGGCCTGTTGCCACATTACAGTGCCATCTCCTTCACCACGGTCCACAAATTTTCCATGTGGTCGATGTCTCACGATGTAAGATACAGTTCCTACATTATCACCTGAAGGATAAATACGAAATTGCTGTTTATCGCTATCATTACAAGGCATGAGTTGCACTATACGAGAATTATTTGAATTCACTGTAACACATAACCTGGTAGCAGAATTTTGTAATTTTATCATGCCGGGGGATACACTAACATCGAACATAGGCCACCTCACCGTACTATAGATTTTCTGAGCCCTTTTAAAACATGAATCTTGAAGAAATGAATCTTGCCTATTATTGCAATCCGCCTGCATCAAAAGATAGAATTGATCATCGCAATCTTGATCTGTAATACTGAAGCCCGCTCTCTGTAAATCACTACAATAATCATGAGATTTACAAGGTATCTGAAAATCGTAAAGCAGTGCGTTTTTTAATTTTCTAAAACGATTAGTAATTCTTTCAACATCAGTCAGATAGCTACATTCGCTATCCGATGTGTTTTTGACTGCTACTAAGCCGTAATCATCATATATACTTTCAGTATAGCCCCATTCAGGTTTATAATCCCTAATAGCAAGAAGCATACCCATCACCGGACAATTACCAGAATTGCTTTTACTCATATTGAGATAATAATTAGTATTCTGATTGGCAGAATAGGTAGTACAAACCATATCATAATAAAGAGGTACGGAACCAGGAGTCGGTGCATTAGGTAAACTCGCTGGAGCACCCCGGCAACGCTGGCTACCCAATAACGAACCGTACATACAGCCAGCACGCGAATTACCTGGATTTGTAGTAGGGCATGTAGAAGAATCGTCCTTTGATGATGAACCTTGGTTCAAAATTGCTGTTGGAACTGGTCTTGGAGTAGTAGTACTGGTTGGGGTTGTAGTCGTAGTAATACGTACTCCAATTGCTTCCTCCCAGGTTATCGTGGAAGAACTTATAGTGTAATATGTAGATGGAAATGCATTACCCCTTTGCGTAGTAACAGTAGTAGCGGGCACAGTAGTTGTAACAGATGGGACTTGACTACCAGCATCATTAGAACAACCTGTTGTGGTGATGCCCCGGATTGTTGTGGTAGTAGTTGTAGCAACACTGATTGTAGTAGATACCACAGTAGTAGATGTGGTGGTAGTAGTAGTCGTTGTAGAAGTTGTTGAGGTAGTCGTTGTCGTACCAGTAGGTGGCGAGGGCCGGGGTGTCGGAGGTGAGACCGCACGGCAGTAGCCGCTACCGGTTCGTCCGCCTGGACAGCTACGCGGACGGCATCCCCCGTAACTTCCATAATACAACTGGCCCGACGGACACGACGGATCACCAGGAGACGGCCTCGTTTTAGGAACACACCTGCCCCCCACCTTCTGATGCGTAGGATCTACACAAGCCCGACAATACCCAGTACTAGAGCGACCATTCGAACAACTAGAAGGACGACAACCATCGTAACTGCTATAATATGACTGGCCGGACGGACACGACCGACAATAGCCAGAACTAGTCCTGCCAACCGAACAATTAGCAGGACGGCATCCCCCATAGCCCCCATAGTACAACTGACCCGACGGACACGACGGATCACCAGGAGACGGCCTCGTCTTGGGAACACACCTGCCCCCCGACCGCAAATGCGTTGGATCCGCACAGGCGCGACAATAGCCGGTACTGGTACGACCGTTCGCGCAACTGCTGGGCCGGCAACCGCCATAACTGCTGTAATATGTTTGACCGGCCGGACAAGACCGTGAAGCGGTGGTCGTCGTAGTGGGTGCATTAGTGGTGGTGGTAGTAGACACACATCCCCGGCCGGTTCGCCATACCTGACCGGACGGACAAGCCTTACACCGACCGCTGCTCCACCGCCCGTAGGTGCACCCCCCGCCAGGCTGAGTGTGTGCATGCGCCAACGCCGCCGGAACCAAACCCCCAGCCGCCACCTCAGCGTCCTCTTCGGTCCGCTCCACACCCACATCAAAATTCACCTCTGCTGGCTCGGCCGCGGTACCCGACGACCCCGTTCCCCCCACAGAATTCTCAGGCGATGTGGGAACATTCCAAACAGGAGCAACATCAACCGCTACCAACATTGGACCAAGCAAACCCACCACCACTAGCAAGGCCACCCACCCAAAGAAACCCGATTTAGACCGGCCGCGCCTAACCCCCCGACCGAAATTCCTAAAACCGGGCCTCCTGTTCACCTCTACCTCCAATGGACAGCACGCCCATTATACACCAAAAAAAAGGGCCGTCAACCTAAAATCAGATTTTTAGGGACAGCAGGCCTTGTTGCACTCGGAACACTACCGGGGTCTCGCCTAGCACCTCCCCGTCCGCTTCCACCGGCCAGCCGCCCTCCGCCTCCACCCGCACCTCCGCTACCGCAAACCGGCGCACCGCCGGATCCGACAGATGCCCTCCGGTGCGGGCCTTTCTAGTCAAACGAAACACCTCCCGGCGACGGGCGGTAAACACCTGAACGTCCAACAAACCGTCCATCATCGCCGCCCGCGGGGCGATGTTGAAACCCGCCCCTATGAACTGGGCGTTGGCCGCCGCCATCCCCAACGCCTCCCCCTCAAACCGCCGCCCCCACTCCCCTATCGCCAAACACACATCCGCCGGATAAACCTCCGTTCCCAGCAGATGACCGGCCGCCCCTCCAAAGTCTGCGGAATGGCAAAGGTGCGCAACAGATCGCAGGCAGTGCCCGCTAGCAACTACCATATCCGACCCGACCAGAACCGGAGCGGCTGGGTGCGCAACAGATCGCAAGCAGTGCCCGCTAGCAACATCCCACCACCGGGGGCCGCTCCCACGAATGGCCCAGCACCTCGTTTACCACCGCGTTCACCGTCCCATCCCCGACCACGGCTGCGAACCGGTCCCGTCCCGACTCCGCCGCCTCCCGCAACGTCCCCTTCTGTCCCGCATTTCCACCACTTCGGCCGCGATCCCCGCTCCGACAACACCTCCTCCACCGCGGCCAAAACGCCCAACGCCCATCCCCTGCCCGACCACCGCCGCCAGCCCCCGCCTGCCCCCGCCTGCAACAGACATAACCCTCCTAACTCTCCGCGCCGCACCGGCGACGGCCCTACGGGGAAAGCCTAAACCGAAGCGGTTCTCAAACCAAGGACCCCCTCACAATCCTAAACCTAATGGCCAATGTACGCTAGGCTCACTGCTCAACTCCTCCAATAACAAGCCAGGCCCGTTTACAGTCTTGGGAATACTTAGCCTCTTCAACAAACTGATCCCAATTGATAAGCTTATAAGTCAACCCGTTCGGTTCTAACAAATCAGTTTTAGTACCATCCAGATACTCACCAACTGTAGCAAATAACTCCTCGGCAAATTTCTGAAGAGGAGCAGACAAACCAGAACCTGCTCTAGTAGCGGCTAACACCTCGGGTTTGACGACATTCTGAAATATCGCTCTCCATTCAGTCCCCTCACCTCCAATATCGTCAAGAGGTTCAACCATAGTTCGCCAAGCAACTTTAAATCGCTCTAATATTTCATCTGATACAGTTATATCGTCTTCTGAAATATCAGCTGGCCCGGAACTATTAGATCTATCACCGTTATCATCCACATTACCAACTGGCCCAATTTCACTATTGTCATCTCCAAGCAGCTCGCGTAAAACTTCAATTGGTTGCTCACCTGTCCCAACTTGCTCATCTGTTAAACCTAATAAATCAACATAGAGAGGAATAATGCCACTATCCATTCCATCGCGGGTAACATATCTTGCTACGGCTCTTTCGGTCTCATGTTGGGCCCAACATAATGCTCCCATCGGAGTAGAAAGATCATTAGGGTTATTCAAAATATAATCACGATAAATTTCAAAAACGGCTTCAGGTTGAGGATTAAACCATCTTTGAGGATTAAACCATCTTTGCTGATCCGCCCATGCTGGCCCTAAAACTCGGGTCTTATCTGCAACAGTATCTCGGGTGAGAGTAGTTATTATGTCACTCTCAGTTGTAGAAACTGTCGGTACCGAAGTACTAGTTATCACATCGACAGGACTGTCCTGGTCAACAGGTGTCTCAGTCCCAACATTTGAGGTGCAACCAGAAGCAAACAAAGCTAATAGCAAAATAAGGTAGCTAAAAATATTTTTAATTTGTAAATCCTCCGCTGAAAGATACCCGTTACCGGGCTCAGGCTCACCTCTGCCTCCAATGGACAGCACGCTCATTGTAAACTAAAAGACGTCCCCCGTCAACCAAAATCAGATTTTTAGGGACAGCAGGCCTTGTTGCACTCGGAACACTACCGGGGTCTCGCCTAGCACCTCCCCGTCCGCCTCCACCGGCCAGCCGCCCTCCGCCTCCACCCGCACCTCCGCTACCGCAAACCGGCGAACCGCCGGATCCGACAGATGCCCTCCGGTGCGGGCCTTTCTAGTCAAACGAAACACCTCCCGGCGACGGGCGGTAAACACCTGAACGTCCAGCAAACCGTCCATCATCGCCGCCCGCGGGGCGATGTTGAAACCCGCCCCTATGAACTGGGCGTTGGCCGCCGCCATCCCCAACGCCTCCCCCTCAAACCGCCGCCCCCCCATCTCCACCCTCACCGGCGACCGGCCGAACCGGGGCAGAACACGCAACAGGGCCGCCACGTACCGGGCCGACCGCCAGCGGGGGGACATCCGGCCCGCCGTCCGCACCGCCTCCGCCAGCAACCCCAAAGTGGCCGCGTTCACGAAGAACCGCCGCCCCCACTCCCCTATCGCCAAACACACATCCGCCGGATAAACCTCCGTTCCCAGCAGATGGCCGGCCGCCCCCTCCAAAGTCTGCGGGATGGCGAAGGTGCGCAACAGATCGCAGGCGGTGCCCGCCGGCAGCATCCCCACCACCGGGGGCCGCTCCCACGAATGGCCCAGCACTTCGTTCACCACCGCGTTCACCGTCCCGTCCCCCCCCACGGCTGCGAACCGGTCCCGTCCCGCCTGCGCCGCCTCCGCCACCGCCTCCCGCAACGTCCCCCTGTCCCGCATTTCCACCACTTCGGCCGCGATCCCCCGTTCCGACAAAACCGCCTCCACCCGCTCCCGCCGTCCCTCCCCCACCCCGGCCGCCGGATTGGACAGCACCAGCCAGGGAATCTCGCTCACATCACGCCCCGGGCCGCCACCACTCCCCGGTCCACCCGTCTCAAAGCCTCCCCCGCCGCCTCCGCCAACCCCCGTACGTCCCCCGCCGCCTCCAGCAAAGGGGCGGCGTCCCGCAGTTGGCGCAACACGTCCTCCACTTGACGGACGGTGCGCACGAAATCCCCCGGGGCCAAGGCGTCCTCCTCCAACAGGTCGTCCAACTCGGCGTACCCCGCCCAGTGGTAGGCCAGATGTGTGAAACCGGCTTCGGGGGGACGGGTGGCCTCCAAGCCCGCCCCCTCCTCCGCCTCCGCCAGGCCCGCCCGCAAAACCAGCAGCCGTTCCCAGCGATCGTCCAAATCGGGGGTGGGCAGGCGGTCGGGGGAGGCCGTCTCCCGGCGCGGCTCGAACACGAAGCAGGACACCAGCGCCGCCAGCTCCGGGCCGGAAAGCCCGGCCAGCAGGCCCGCCGCCGCCGCTTCCATCAACAGCAGATCCAACTCGTTGTAAATCACCCGCAACGCCTCCCCCCGCCCGGTCAAAGACCAGTCGGAGGCGTAACCCATCTCGGTCAGCAACTCCCGCGCCCGGTGGAAATGCCGCACCAGCCCGTCCCGGCCCCCCCTTCGCCGGCCCCTCCCGCCCCGCCGGTCCATCTGAAACTGGGCGAAGGAGGCCCGCAACAGCCGCTCCGAGCGGCGCCGGTCGTAGTTGGCCATCAGGTTCACCACCATGTTGTAGGTGGGGCGGAAACTGGAGCGGAGCGGATGGCTCCCCCAAGCGGCGATCCCCGCCATCTGCTCCAGCGGAATATGCGGCGAGTGCAGCACCACCCCGTGCCCCACTTCGTCGATGCCCCGCCGCCCGGCCCGGCCGGTCAGTTGGGTGAACTCCCCCGGGGTCAGCGCCTCGTGCCCCTCCCCGGTGTATTTGGTCAGGCGGTCCAAAACCACGGTGCGGGCGGGCATGTTGATTCCCAAAGCCAGCGTTTCGGTGGCGAACACCACCCTGATCAGACCGGCTGAAAACAGCTCTTCCACCACTTCTTTGAAAGCGGGCACCAGCCCGGCGTGGTGGGCGGCCACCCCCGCCTCCAAACACCAAACCCACCGGTCGTAGGACAGGGCCCGCAGGTCGGCGTCCCGCAGATGGGAGGTGCCTTCCTCCGCCCGGCGGCGAATTTCCCCCCGCTCCTCCGAGTCGGCGAGCCGCACCCCGGAGTCCACCAGGCGCAGCGCCGACTCTTCGCACCCGGCCCGGGAGAACACGAAGTAGATGGCGGGCAGCATTCCCTCCTCCTCCAGCATTTCCACGATCTCCGACCGGCGGGGGGCGACCATCCGCCGCCGCCCCCGCCGGCGACGGGCCAACAGTCGGGAAATGTCGGGGTTGACCGCCTCCCCCCGCCCGTCTTCCCGTTCCGAAAACAGGGACAGCAGATGGGTTTCCTTTTGGTAGAGGTCCCGCACCGACCACCACCTTTCCAAAGGAACCGGACGATGCTCCTCCACCACCAGTTCGGTCGGACCCCGCCGGGAACGCACCCAGTCGGTGAACTCCCCGGCGTTGGCCACCGTCGCCGACAGGCACACCAGCCGAATGTGGGGCGGGGCGTGGATGATCACCTCCTCCCACACCGCCCCCCGGGCCCGGTCCTGCAGATAATGCACCTCGTCCAGCACCACCGCCTCCACTTCGGACAGGTCGTCCCCCACGTAGATCATGTTGCGCAGCACTTCGGTGGTCATCACCACCACCGGGGCGCCCCCGTTCACCGTGTTGTCCCCGGTGAGCAAACCCACCCGTTCGCTCCCGTAAATCCCGCACAGGTCGCGGAACTTCTGGTTGGACAGGGCTTTGATGGGAGTGGTGTAAAAAGCCCGCCCGCCCCGGCCCAGGCACATCTCCACCGCCCCTTCCGCAACCAAAGTCTTGCCCGCCCCGGTGGGGGCCGCCACCACCACCGACGCCCCCCGTTCCACCGCCTCCAAAGCCGCCGTCTGAAAAGGATCGGCCGGGTGGGGCAGGGAATCCAAAAAAGCGGTCAGGCCGCCGCGGTTATTTTTTGAGGACAAGGCGTATCAGCCAGATGGTCGCTTCGTAGAACAGGTAGAGGGGGGCGGACAGGAGCAACAGGGTGAGCGGATCGCCGGTGGGGGTGACCAGGGCCCCCACCACCA
Source organism: Candidatus Spongiisociaceae bacterium (assembly GCA_965202665.1). Lineage (GTDB taxonomy): Bacteria > Actinomycetota > Acidimicrobiia > Spongiisociales > Spongiisociaceae. Next base: position 2,656,925 of record OZ241841.1, on the reverse strand, counting down.
CGATCACCAGCACCGCCCACCGGCGGGCCCGGCCCAGTTTGGCGGAAGTGACCATACCGGCCGCCGCCGCCCCGAAGAGGAAAACCGGATACTGGAAGGACACCCCGAACAGCAACAGGAAACGCACCGCGAAGCGGGTGTAGGCGTCCACGGTCACCAGCACTTCCGGCCCCGACATTATCCCCACCAGCAGGAACCCCAGCGCCCGCTCCAAACTCCAATAGGCGAAGCCCACGCCCAGGCAGAACAGGAGCACCAGCGCCCCCACCACCGGAAAGGCCCATTTGCGCTCTTTGGCGGTGAGGCCGGGGTTGATGAAAGCCCACGCCTGGTAGGCCAGCACCGGCAAAGCCAGGACCACCCCCCCGAACAGGGCGATGCGCATGGCGATGGAAAAAAGTTCGGTGGGTCCGGTAATGACCAACGGCCGGTCGGTTACCAGCAGATAGGGCGCCTCCAACAGGTCGAATATCCATTCCCGGAAAAAGAAAGCCGCCACCGCCCCCACCGCCACCGCGATCACCGACTTGACCAGCCGGCTGCGCAACTCGGTCAGATGCCCCAGCAGCGGCTGGCCGGACCGTTCCGTCCGCTCGCTCATCGGGCCGCCCCGGAATCCCCTTCCTCGGCGGACGGGGAAGGCTCGCCGGGACGGGCGGGGGGCTGGGAAGGCTCATCTGACCCGTCCGCTGGGGAAACGGACGGCTCGGAAGACGCGGGCTCAACGGGAGGCGGCGGGCCGGGGACGGGGACGGATTCGGGCGGGGGCGGGACGAGCGGGGGCGGAACGGGGACGGCCGTTCCCTCCGGAACCGGATCGTTCAGGCCCTCCCAGGCTTGGTCGGGCGGCACTCCGGTTTTCGGCTCCGGACCCACCCAGCGCACCGCCGGGCCGTCGTTTTTGCCCCCGTCCTCCGGCCCGTCCCCTTCCCCGCTTCCCCCCTTGTCCGCGGGGCGTTTGGCGGCGACGGCCGCATCGTCCAAGCTTTTCCGCACGTCCCCCAACGGACGGGAAACCTCCCGGCCTGTATCTTTCAAATCCTGCAACGGTTCCTTGATGGGACCCACCTCCCGTTCCAAATCCTCCCGAAATCCGGCCGCCACCCGTTTGATCTCCCCCAGATAGCGCCCTATGCGACGGGCGATGCCCGGCAGTTGGCGGGGCCCGATCACGATCAGGGCCAGCACCGCGATGGTGAGAATCTCGGTGGCGCTCAGGGATTGAAACATAGGGGGAATGGTACAGCCTCGCCCGGGCAAAACCGCCGTTCCGCCCCAACCCGCCGCCCCGCCGCCCGGCCTACTCCCCGTAGCGGGCCAGAATTTCCGACCTCAACCGTCCCATCTCCTCCCGCACCTCGTCGCCTTCGATCAGCCGGGCGGAGGATCCCAGGCCCATCAGCAAACGGGTGGGAACCCGGGGGTGGGAGTAGGGAAACCGGATCACCGTCTCCCCGGCCTCCTCGGACATCACCTCCGCCGGGTAGTAATCGGCCACCCACCGGGCGGCGGGACGCAAGCCGATCACCGCATAGGGGCCGTCCTCGTCGGGGGCGAACTGCGGCCCCGCCGGGGGAACCGGGTCGGGGGGCACGAACTCCTCTTCGGTGACCGCCGCCTCCCGGATGCGGTCCGCTCGGAACACCCGCCGGTCCTGCGCCATGCGGCAGAAAGCGGTCAGATACCAGTGTTCGCCGTGCGAGGTCACCGCCCACGGTTCCACCAAGCGGACGGTTTCCCGATTGCCGTGCAACGACAGATAGGTTATTTCCGCCACCCGCCGTTCGGCGGCTGCCTGTTGCAAAAGGAGGGCCGTATCCGGGGCCGGGGGCAGTTCCGCCACCAGAATCTCGTCCAAACCGGGCAGGGCCCGGGCCAGTTTGCCCACCGCCCGCTCCAAGGCGGGGGACGACGCCTGCGCCCCCGTAACCGACTTGCCGGCCGCCAACAGGACCAGGGCCTCGATGTGGCGCAGGTGCAGGGGGCTTGCGAACTGCTCAGCCTGTTCCAAAACCACCATCCCGTCTTCGGACTGGGCCCATATCATCTCGTGCGGGTAATGGCCGGGCGGACCGCACATGGTCAGAAGCCACAGGTCCCGCACCAGTTCCCCTTCGTTCCGGTAACCGAAGCGGCGCACCACCTCCCCCACCTCCGAATAGGGGTTGGCGTTCAACCAGGGAAGCAGGGACAGGATGCGCCTCAGGCGGCGCTCGGTGCGGTCGGCGATCATTGTCCGCCCCGCACCATGGCTATGAAGTCGGCCCGCAGTTCCGCGGGCTCCAGGATTTCCGCCAGCGGGCCGAACCCGAGAATCCAGTTCAGGAAATGCCCGGTGTCGCCCACCGTCATTTCCGTCACCGCCCCGCCGTCCGGCATTTCGATCACTTCGGCGCCGGCGGGCAGGCGCCGGGCGGCCAGCCACACCGCTTCCGGGTTCCAGCGCACCCGGGCCTGAATTTTGCCGGGTCCCTCCTCCCACCGCCCGAACCTTTCCACGTTCCGCAGGGAAACCCCGGGCGAACGGGTGAAAGCCTCCGGTTTGGTTCCCACCTCCGCTTCCTGAATGCGGGAGATGCGGAAATTTTTGGGACGCTCCTGCTCCGCCTCCACCGCCACCAGGTAGCAGCCGCCCCGCAGAAAGGCCAGGCCGTACGGTTCGGTGATGCGCCGCACCCCCCGGTAGTCGAAGGTAAGGCGCCGCCGTTCCCGCACCGCCCGCAACACGTCGCCCAGCACCTCCGGGTCCAGCCCCAGGTCGGCCACCTGCGGCGGGGCGGCGTCCAGCATCGGCATTCCGCCCAGTTTGAACAGCCCGTCCTCCCCCACCTGTCCGCCCGCCACATGCACCATTTGCATGGCCACCGCCAAAGCGGCGTGCTCTTCGCTGGTCAGCCCGGCGTCCACCAACTGCGAGTCCTCCACCAGCACGTAGCCCTCGTCGAACCCCCAGCCGTCGATGGGCCGCATCTCCAAAGACACCCCCATGTTGCGCAGGGTGTCCTTGTCCCGTTCAAACATCCGCCGGAAAGTCTCGTAGGATTCTTGATCGTAGTCCGCCACCTGTTGGCGGATTTCCTCAATGAGGAGGGGCTTGCGGGCCGCGGCCAGGCACGACAGCAAGTTAATGTAACGCTCGATTGCCCGCGACATATCAAGGCATTTTACGACGCCCGGCGGCTAATCGGAACCGCTCACCGGGAGGGTTCCGACAGCGGCTGATCAGCCTCCGGGGAAGCGGCGGGTTCGGCCCCCGCCCGTTCCTCCAAACGGCGGCGGCCGCCGGTGGTTCCGTAGATGGTCAGCACGTCGCCCCCGGCCAAGCCGGTCTCGCCGGTGGGCACGAACACGTCCGCTCCCCGTTGGATGGAAACCAACGTGCAGCCTTCCGGCCAGGACGCTTCCCGCACCTTTTTGCCCGCCAGGGCCGTCCCCTCCCCCACCAGGTATTCAAAGAAGTCGGCCCCGGGCAGCATCCGGGCCCGCAGCCGTTGCGCCTGCCGCTGTCCGCTCACCTCGGACGCCAAAGCCCGCTGGTAGGCGGTCACCGCGTCCTCCCGGCGGAACATCCCCGCCAGCCGCTCCGGGTCGTCCTCGGCCATCACCGGCAACCGTCCCACCCCCAGCCGGGCCATTCTTTCCATAGCCTGCGATACGGCGGCCCCGGTGGAGACGGTGACCGGGTTGCGGGTCATGGCATCCGCCGCCGAAACGGAGTCGCTGGGGCCTTGCGCCCGGATAATGTCGGTGACGGTCACGATCCCCACCAGCCGCCCGTCCTCCACCACACCCGCCCCATGGATGCGCCGCCGGTCGAAAATGCCCTGCAGTTCGGCGGTGGTCATTTCCGGGCCGACCGCGGGGTGGTCGGCGCTCATCACCTCGCCGACCGTAATCGTGTCCAGGATGTCCACCTCCGGACGACGGGCCAGGCGGATGCCTTTTTTGACCAGGCCGTAGGTGTAAATCCCGTCTTTGTGGATCCGGTCGCCCAGCAGGGTGGCCAAAGTGGAGGCCAGCATCAGGGGCAGGACCAGGCCGTAGTCGCCGGTTATTTCAAACACGATGATGATGGCGGTCAGGGGAGCCCGGGCCAGGGCGGAGAAGGAGGCCGCCATGCCCACCACCGCGAAAGCGCCCGGTTGCAGGACGGACAGGTTCCAGAACCCGTCCGCCAGGTGGGCGAAGGAGGCCCCCAAGGCGGCCCCGATGAACAGGCTGGGCATGAAAGCCCCGCCCGAACCGCGGCCCGCGAAGGTAACCGAGGAAGCTAATATTTTGCCGGCCGCCAGCAGGCCCAGCACCCACCATAGCCCTATCTCCGGTTCGAACCGCACCAGGCCGGCCACCAGTTCCCCGCCACTGGACAGGAGGCGGGGATCCGCCGCGCCCAGCCCGCCCACGATCAGCCCGGCCAGCGCCGGGGTGGTCCAGCGGGCGGAGTGGAATATTCTCCGGTCCTCCAACCAGGAGGTGAGTTTGAGCAACAGCCAGCCGGCGCCCACCGCCAGCACGCCCAGCGCCGCGTACAAAACCAGCTCCCGGGGCTCCTCCATCCGGAAGGGGAAGGCCCGCAGAATCAGCTCCTCCCCCACGATGGAGCGGGTGGTGACCGCGGCGGCCACCGAACACACCACCACGGAGGAAATGTGGCGGATGGAGAAGTTGCGCAACAGGATTTCGATGGCGAACAACATTCCGGCGATGGGGGCGTTGAAGGAAGCCCCGATCCCCGCCCCCGCCCCGGCCGCCACCAGGCTGCGCACCTGATCCTCCCCCAACCCGAACCAACGGGCGGCCAGCGACCCCAGCGAACCGCCGATGTGCACCATCGGCCCTTCCCGGCCGGCGCTGCCCCCCAACCCGACGGTGAGGGCGGTGGCCGCTCCTTTGATGGGGGCCACCCGTCCCCGTATGCGCCCCCGGTCCGTACCTAGGGCCACCAGGGTTTCCGGCACTCCGTCCCCGGCCGCTTCCGGGGCCAAACGGCGGGTTATCAACCAGGCCGTAGTCAAACCCAGCGGGGTGAGGGCCAACGGAACCAGCCGTTGGGTTTCGGTGAGGGAACCCAGCCAATCGGACATCGTTTCCAACACGAAAATGAGGGCCGAGGCGGCCACCCCCACCGCCATGCCCACCGCCACCGACAGGGTCAGCAACGCGGTGGCGCTGCCGGGAACCAGCACGGTTTTGATGATTTTACGGATGAGCCCCTCCGTCGCCGCAACCCCTGGCGTAATCCTAATCCGGCGGCGGGCAGCGGTCCGCCGGGCTAAGCGACGGCGAACAGGCGAAAGGCCTCCGGCGCGGTGACCGCCCAGCGGTAGTGGATAATCACCTTGAGGCGCCAGCGGTAATAAAACCAGGGATATGTAACCCGCGCTCCCACCCCCAATCCTGCTTGCGCCTCCTCGCACACGATCATCGCCCCCGGCGGAATCAAGTCGGAAACCAGGTCGGAGTGGGGACGAGGGCGGCCGTCGTCGGGGGCCGCGGACAAGCCGACGTGGGGGGTGGACGGATGACGAATGATCAGCGAAGCAGCGCCGCGGCGCAACCCAGCCCGCGGTATCGCATCCGACGGAAGGGGGGAAACCTCCCGACCGAGGTCATCTCGAAGATGGCCGTACAGGGACGACAGGATGTTATCCGCAATCTGTTGCTCGACCCGCTTAGCAAATTCGCCGCCCCACCTCATATCCTCGATCCGGCAAACTCCGGGCTTCGGATCATCCGGCCATCTCTCCTCGACCCGGCCGGTAAACACTTTGACCGCAGGCCACAGGGCGGGAACCTCGTTTAGCCGCCGTCGCGTCCAGCCGGGGAAACGCCATTCATATTCACCAGCTTGCTTTGCTTTCATCTCAATCTCCGGATCGCGGAAACCCGGCGGCAGGCGCACGGCGGTTTCCACCGCGCCCGGATCCCCGTCCGTGACCTTAACCCTGAACTGCGGCAAAACCTTAATGGAACTCAGGTGGTGTTCGACTTCTACTATGGCGGTTATGGCAGCCCGATGCTTGAGAATGGTGTCGCGAACCCCCATCTCGTCGTAGGTGGGGATCCGAGTCGAAATGGGCGATACAGTAGTCATGGCGGCTACCCTAGCACAACAACGAAAAAAGCGGTGATAGCGGCCAAACCGGTGACAACGCACGCCCTTCTGACAAGGTTATATACTTCTACGGCATTCTTGTCCATGGAATTCAATTGCTTGGCGAGCGCCTGTATTACTCCCTCGTCGGGGTCGGCATTATCCGGGTCGCCCCATATTTCATGCAACGCCGGTCTGGCGTCAACCGAGTTGCCTTGCAGATAGGCTTGTTGCAAACTATCCGACCGGGCGGGGCGGGTAGGCGGTCGCAACCTGCGAACCGACCCCCACGCCGCCCAGGCCCATCCGCACAGGGAGACGATCACGCAGGCCGTCACTCCCCGCGCCGCCCCGCTGTCCAGTCCCTCCAGCAGCCCGTAGGGAAGGGCGCCGTGCAGGGTGGTGACCGCCAGGCAACCCGCCGACCACCAGCGGATGGTTCGCATCGAATCCTGGAAGCGGCATTCCTCCCGCTCCAACTCGCGGCGGGCTTCTTCCAGCAAGGCCGCTTCGTCGTAATTTTTGCCAGGGCGCATCCGCCGGATCTCCTTTCGGGCATGGCCGCTATTTTTCCGCCGCCGTTCGGGGGAGGCCTCCAAGCGCGCCAGCATAGGAGGGTTGGAAAGTTATGCGACCGGGCCGAGGAGGGCTCCGGAGGACGGGATCAGAGGCCTGCGATTAGGCGCTCCACCCGTTCGTCCACCGCTATGAAAGGGTCTTTGCACAGCACCGTTCGTTGCGCCTGATCGTTGAGTTTCAGGTGCACCCAGTCCACCGTGTAATCCCGTTTTTTGGCTTTGGCGGCGGCGATGAACTCGCCCCGCAACCGGGCGCGGGTGGTCTGCGGAGGGGAGGAGACGGCGGCGCGCACCGCCGTTTCGGTGACCATCCGATCCAGCAACCCTTTGCCGGCCAGTATGTAATACAGCCCCCGGTCCAGGTTGATGTCGTGGTAACTCAAATCCAACAGCGACAGCCGGGGGTCGGACAACTTCAAGCCGTGCCGTTGCCGGTAATGCTCCAGCAGATGGTATTTGATCACCCAGTCCACTTCCCGGCCCAGCGACAGCGGGTCTTTTTCCAAGCCGGTGAGCAAAAACTCCCACATTTCCACCGCTTTGGCCACCGGCGGGGAAAAGCCCGGGTTGCGGGCATAGCGCATCACCCGGTCCAAATATTCCCACTGGAGGTCCAAGGCCGACAGTTCCCGCCCGTTGCTGAGGCGCACCGTCCGGCGGCAGGTGATGTCGTGGCTGATTTCCCGAATGGCCCGAATCGGGTTGGCCATGGTCATATCGCGGAAAGCCACCCTATCCTCCAGCATTTCCAAGATGGCGATGGTGACGCCCACTTTCACATAGGTGGCGTATTCGCTCATATTGGAGTCGCCGGCGATGACGTGCAGGCGCCGGAACCGTTCCGCGTCGGCGTGCGGTTCGTCGCGGGTGTTGATCAACGGGCGCGAGCGGGTGGTGGCCGACGACACCCCCTCCCAGATGTGCTCGGCCCGTTGCGCGATGGACATCACCGTCCCCCGGGGGGTGTGCAGCAGTTTCCCCGCCCCGCAGAAAATCTGGCGGGTCACCAAAAACGGAATGAGCGTGTCTAGCACGCGCTGAAAGTCGTCCTGCCTCCCCACCAGGTAGTTCTCGTGGCATCCGTAGGAGTTGCCCACCGAGTCGGTGTTGTTCTTGTAAAGGAAAATTTCGCCTTTGATGCCCTCTTCGGCCAGTTTGCGTTCGGCGGTGCGGCGCAACCCTTCCAGCAACCGCTCCCCCGCCTTGTCGTGGGCCACCAAATCCAAAATGTCGTCGCATTCGGGGGTGGCGTATTCGGGATGGCTGCCCACGTCCAGATACAGCCGGGCCCCGTTTTCCAGAAAAACGTTGGAGGAGCGCCCCCAGGAAACAACGCTGCGGAACAGGTACCGGGCCGCCTCGTCCGGGCTGAGCCTCCGCTGGCCCCGCAAAGTGCAAGTAACCCCGAACTCGCTTTCCAACCCGAAGATGCGCCGTTGCATATTTCCCCAGGCTACCCGCCCGTACCCGCATCGGGGGCGCGGTCAGATTTTGGAAAGTTCTTCGGCGGCGAGACGGCGGAACCGCCGGTGGGATCCCCCACGGTCCAGCAGGGCCCCCTCCCAACCTTCCGCTTCCCGTTCCTGCACCTCCCGGAAGGCGGCGGCGGCCATGCTCAAAGCTTCGGTCATCGGCATTCCCGGCTGATAGCCTTCCCCCAGTTTTTCCAACAGCGCCTCCGCCTGCCCGCCGATGGCCGCCACCCCCTGATCGTCGTACAACGTTCCGTCGTAGGTCACCCGGTACAGGCCGTCCCGCTCCGCGGACAACCCCACTTCGGCGATCAGTATCTCCACCTCGTACGGCTTCACCCCCTGCACGAAAATGTTCCCCAAGGTCTGGGAGAAAGCCGAGGCCAGGCTTTTGGCGGTCACGTCCGCCCGCCCGTACTGGTAGCCTTTCACATCGGCGTAGCGGATCCCCGCCACCCGCAACGACTCAAACTCGTTGTACTTGCCCACCCCGGCGAAAGCGATCCGGTCGTAGATTTCGGAAATTTTGGTGAGGGTGCGGGACGGGTTTTCGGCCAGGACGACCACCCCCTCCTCCACTTGCAAGGCGGCGATGGAGCGGCCCCGGGCGATGCCTTTGCGGGCGTACTCGGCCCGGTCTTTGACCAGCTGTTCGGGCGGTACGTAGAAGGGAAACGTCACGCCGCCGACTCCAAGGCCCGTTGCGCGGCCTCCGCCACCGTCTCCTCGTCCATTTCGGAGAAACCGTCTTCGGTGACGATCGCCACATTGGGATAGATGCCCCGGCGGAGGTCGGGGCCGCCGGTGGCCAGATCCTGCCCGGCGGCGGCCACCAACGCCCCCAGCCCGTGATCCACCGCCGTCCGCTGATCGGAGTCCGGCCGATAGACCCCCCGCAGAAAAGATCGCGCCTCCCGGCTCCCCGAACCGGCCGCTCCGAAATCCCGTTCCTCGTACCGCCCCCCCACCACGTCGAAGGTGAAAACATGTCCGGCCCCGTCCGACGGCTCGTAACCGCAAAACAGGGGCACCACCGCCAGCCCCTGCATGGCCAAAGGTAGTTGCATGCGCACCATCCGGGCCAAATAGGTGGCTTTCCCGTCCAAGCTCAACCGCACCCCCTCCAGTTTCTCATAGTGTTCCAGTTCGGTCTGAAAGAGACGCACCAGCTCGGCGGCCAGCCCGGCCGTGCCGGAAACGGCCACCGCCGACAACCCGTCGGCGGGAAACACTTTCTGAACGCGGCGGTGGGCTACGTCGTATCCGGCGGTGGCCTGCCGGTCGCCCACCATCGCCACCCCGTCCCGGAAGCGCAAGGCCAGGACGGTGGTGGCTTCGGGAGCGGCCACCGCCGACAGGTCCGCCCCCCGCACCTCCCAATCGGGGGCCAGATCCAGGTTGCGCAACAGTTCGGTGAAACCCGCCGCGGGCCCGGCGGGGGCCAGCGGGGGAAACGGCCAAACCGGATCGGTCACTGCCCGCCCTTCTGGACGTAGTTTTTCACGAACTCCTCGGCGTTCTCCTCCAGCACCGAGTCGATCTCGTCTAGCAGGTCGTCGATCTTCTCCATCTGGCTTTCGTCGGTGTTACGCACGTCGATCCGCTCCGCCTCCTCGCGTTGGTCGCGTCCCGCAGGCTGTTTGCCTTTCCGTTCCTGGGCCATCGCGCCTCCTGTTCTCCTCGCCGGGTCGCCCGGTTTCCATCCGGACTAAAACTACTCGCCCAGAGCCCTGAGCAGGTCCGCCGGGCTCCGACAGGAGTCCAGCAAGCCGCCGACCAGGTCCCGTGTCCCCCGCAGGGGCTCCATCATAGGCACCCGTTTCAAATTCGGTTCCCCGACGTCGAACAACAAGGAGTCCCAGTTGGCCGCCAGCAAGGCGCCGGCGAACCGGTCCACGCAACTGCCCCGGAAAAAAGCCCGGGTCTCGGCGGGCGGGTGGGCGGCCGCCCGCTCCACCTCCTCGTCGGTGAACAGGCGCCGCAGATCCCCCCGTTGCTCCAAACGGTACGCCAAACCTTTGCCCCGGTCCACGTCGTGGTACTGCAGGGCGGCCATCGCCAAGCGGGGATGGTTCCATGACAGGCCGTCCCGCGCCCGGTAGCCCTCCGCCAGCCGGTATTTGGCCGCCCAGTCCAGCCGGTCGGCGGTGCGGTGCGGGTCGGTTTCCAGATCGTCCAACACCGCCCCCCACTCCTCCAACACCTCCGACCACACCGGTTCCGGCAACTCCCGTTCCGCATATTTGGACAGCCATTCGTAATACTGCCGTTGCATCTCCAAGGCGGTAGCCCCGCCGCCAGCCGCCAGCCGCAGGGGGCGGCGCAGGGACAGGTCGTGGCTGACCAGCCACGCCGCCTCCACCGGGTCGGCCAGCTCCAGATCGTCGGGGACGGCGCCGTCTTCCACCGCCGACAGCAACAGGGCGGTGGCCCCCAGCTTGATGAAAGTCTGCACCTCCGACATGTTGGCGTCGCCGATGATCACATGAAAGCGGCGGTATTTGGAGACGTCGGCGTGCGGTTCGTCGCGGGTGTTGATGATGGGCCGCTTCAAAGTGGTTTCCAACCCCACCGCCTCTTCGAAGAAATCGGCCCGCTGCGTCAACTGGTATTCCGCCGGCGGCCGGCCGTTCTCCGAGCCGACCTTGCCGGAACCGGTGAAAATCTGGCGGGTGACCAACCAGGTGGTGGCGAACCGGATCAGGTCGGCGAAGGGCAAATCGCGGGACACCAGGTAGTTCTCGTGATAGCCGTAGGAGTTGCCTTTGCCGTCGCTGTTGTTTTTGTGGATGCGCAGGTCCTCCCCCTCCGGCAGGACGCGGCGCACCGCCGCCGCCGCCTCCTCCGCCACCCGCTCCCCCGCTTTGTCGTACAGGGCGGCCTGGCGCGGGTCGGCGCATTCCGGACTGGAATACTCGGGGTGGGCGTGATCCACGTAGAAACGGGCCCCGTTGGACAGCACCACGTTGATCAAACCGGTGTCGGCTTCCACCGCTCCGTAGCCCTCGTAGCCGAAACCGCGGGCGTCGTTGCCCGGGGTCTCCTCGTCGAACGACCACTGCACCCGCACCCGTCCCCCCTGATAGGCGTTGACCACCTGCGAGGAGGCCAAAGTGGGGTTCCAGTCCGGCTGATTGCGGCCGGTGATCCCGAATTCGGTTTCGGCGCCGATAACCGCGGGCAGGGCCATTACAGGTACTGGCCGCTTCCCACCGCCTCGATGCTTCTCGACTGGCCGCCGCCTTTGAGCAGGGTGCGCACATAGACGATTCGCTGGCCTTTCTTGCCCGAGATCTTCGCCCAGTCATCCGGGTTGGTGGTGTTGGGCAGGTCCTCGTGTTCGCGGAACTCCTGTTTGATGGCCGACAGCAGGTCGTCGGCCCGGATGCCGCCCGGCCCGCCTTCGATACGGCGTTTGGCGGCCCCGGTCTTGGCCCTGCGGACGATGTTCTCGATCATCGCCCCGGAGGCGAAGTCCCGGAAATAAAGGACCTCGCGGTCGCCGTTCTGATAGGTGACCTCCAAAAAACGGTTCCCCTCCTCGGTGGAGTACATCCGCTCCACAACCTGTTCGATCAGCCCGTCCACCAGCTTCCGCCGATCATCCCCGCAGGCGGCCAACTCCCGCTCGTCGAACGGGAGATCCGGGTTCATGTAGACCCCGAATATCTGGCGGGCGGCGGTCTCGTCGGGGCGGGAAATCTTGATTTTCACATCCAGGCGGCCGGGGCGGAGAATGGCCGGATCGATCAGGTCCTCCCGATTGGAGGCCCCGATTACGATCACGTTGCGCAACGATTCCACCCCGTCCAGCTCGGACAGGATCTGGGGGACGATGGTGGATTCCACATCCGAGGATATGCCGGTGCCGCGGGTGCGGAACAGGGAATCCATCTCGTCGAAGAACACCACCACCGGCGCGCCTTCGTCGGCTTTTTCCTTGGCCCGCTGAAAGATGAGCCGTATCTGGCGCTCGGTTTCCCCCACGTACTTGTTGAGCAACTCCGGGCCTTTGATGTTCAGGAAATAGGAGCGGACGTCGGCGCTTTCCGAACGCTGGGCGGCCGCCTGGGCCAGGCTGTGGGCCACCGCTTTGGCGATCAGGGTTTTCCCGCACCCGGGCGGCCCGTACAGCAACACCCCTTTGGGGGCCACAAGTCCGTACTCGTCGAACACGCTCCGGTGCACGAACGGCAACTCCACTGCGTCCCGGATGGCCTCTATTTCCTCCCGCAGGCCGCCCACCTGCTCGTATCCCACCTCCGGAACCTCCTCCAAAATCAGCTCTTCCACCTCGGGGCGGATCAGTTTCTCATAGGCCAATCCGGTGCGGGACTCGATGCGCACGTAATCCCCCGCCCGCAACGGGGTGTCCATCAAAGGCTCGGCCAACTCCACCACCCGATCCTCGTCGGCGTGGGCCAGCACCACCAGCCGGTCGTCCCCCAGCGTCTCTTTGATCAACACCACCTCGCCCCCCCGTATGAAATCCCGCGCTTCGATGATGTTCATGGCGTCGTTCAGCAACACCTGCTGCCCCCGCTGCAGTTGTTTGATGTCGATGGAAGGCTGGGCGTTGACCCGCAGTTTGCGCCCGGCGGTCATCACATCCACCGTGCTGTCGCTGTTCACCCCCATCACGGCCCCGAACTGGTTGGGCGGGGCGGTCAGTCTTTCGATTTCGGCCCGCAACACCGCCAACTGTTCGCGGGCTTCCTCCAGCACCGCCGCCAGTTTCTCGTTCTGCCCGACGGCCTGCGCCAAGTTGCCTTTGGTTTCCGCCAAGCGGGCCTCCAGCACCCGCACTTTGCCGGGGGCGTCCTGCAGGCGGCGGCGCAACAGGGAAACTTCGTCCTCCAACGACTGAACGGTTCCCCGCAGGGCGGCGATGCGCCGTTCGTATTCGTTTCGGTCCGGTTGTTGGCTCATGTCCTCATCCTGGCTTGGCGGTGGCAAGTATACCGGGCGGGGCGGATTTCGGCGATATTCCGGCTACGGGCTTTCCCCGGGCGGGGTCGGCGGGTCCTCCTCCGGCTCGCAGAGGCGGGCGGCGGTGATGAAACCGGTGTGCCCCACCATCCCATGGTCGGGGCGCACCGAACGGCCCCGGATGTTCCAGGTGCGCCGCAGTATCTCGAAGGTTTCGGCGTCGATGAAGCGTCCCGTTTCCTCCAGCGCCCGGTGCAACTGTTCCACTTGTGGGACGGTGGGCAGGTAGCAGCAGACCACCGCCCCCGGCCGCATCCCGGCCGCCGCCTGCGGCATCACCGCCCACGGTTCGGGAATGTCCAGCACCAGGCGGTCGGGCGCCGCCTCCCCGAAGCCGTCGGCCACATCCCCCGTCCGCAGTTCCAACCAGTCGGGCAGTTCCCCGAAATGCTTGAGCAGGGCGGCCCGTCCGTGGCGGGCGTGGTCTTCCCGCACTTCGTAGGAAATCACCCGCCCGGAGGGGCCCACCGCCCGGGTCAACGTCATGGCCAAAGCCCCGGAACCGGTGCCCGCTTCCAACACGGTCAGGCCCGGGTAAATGTCGGCGTAGAGCAGCACCGCCCCCAGATCCTTGGGGTAAACCACCTGCGGGCCGCGTCGCATTTTGAGGATGTAATCCCCCAACCGGGGGCGCAAGGCCGTCAGCGGGGCCCCTTTGGAGGAACGGAAAACCTTTCCCTCCGGGGAACCGATCAGGGCCGCGTGGGGCAGGGAGCCGAAATGGTACTGAAAGTTCCCCTCCGCCCGCAGGTGGAGCAGATAACGGCGGTCCCGGTCGTCGAACAGCAGAACCGGCTCCCCCTCCCGGAACGGGTCGCCCGCCGCCATGACTAGAAAATGGACAGGGCGGCGGAGCCCAGCAGGGTGAGCACCATGCCCGCCACCGTGATCCACACCACCACCGTCACCCATTTGGGAAATCGTCTCATGCCTCCAGTTTCCCACAATCGCCGCCCGTCCGGGAACGGGGGTTCAATAGACCTCCGGCACCCACCGCTGGGCCCCTTTGGCGGGACGGGAATACTCCGAGTCGGGTTCCTGGCGGGGCGGGAGTTCCAGGCCGGGAGGGCGCACGTCCCGGTACTCGATCCGGGTCAGCAGATGGGCGATGCAGTTCAGGCGGGCCCGGCGCTTGTCGTCGGCGTCCACCACCCACCAAGGCGAATCGTAGGCATCGGTGTATTCGAACATCACGTCCTTGGCCTTGGAGTAATCCACCCAGTGGGAGCGGGAGGCCAGATCCATGGAACTGATCTTCCACCGCTTGTTGCGGCTGTCCAAGCGGGCTTGGAACCGCCGTTCCTGTTCTTCATCGGAAACCGAGAACCAGTATTTGATGAGGATGATTCCCGACCTGATCAGCATCCGTTCGAACTCGGGGGCGGAATGCAGGAACTCCCAGTACTCCTCGTCGGAGCAGAATCCCATCACCCGCTCCACCCCGGCCCGGTTGTACCAGGAGCGGTCGAACAGGGCGATTTCCCCGGCGGCCGGCAGGTGCGGGACGTAGCGTTGGAAATACCACTGGGTGCGTTCCCGTTCGGTGGGCACGCCCAGCGCCACCACCCGGGCGATGCGGGGGTTGAGCGGCTCCACGATCCGTTTGATCACGCCCCCTTTGCCGGCCGCGTCCCGCCCTTCGAACAGGGCCACCACTTTCAGGTTTTGAGTTTGCACCCAGTCCTGCAGCTTGACCAGTTCGGTGCGCATCTTGGCCAGCTCCGCCTCGTAGAGGCTTTTCTTCAGCCTGGCGCGCCTCGCCTCTCCCCGATCCGACATACCGCCTTTCCCGTCATCCGACCCCCTCTCGGCTTTGCCTAATCCCCGTTCCCATCCCTATCCTGTTACGGCAATGGTAACCAAAAACTGGGCGGTGCGCCTGTTGGAGCGGGGAATACGGGAACGCCGTGTTCTGTTGCTGGCGGCGGGGGCGGCCGGCGTCTGGTTGCAGGTTCGGGGGCGGCGGCGCGCCCGGCGGCGGGCGGCGGCCAGCATGTACCTGCGGCCCGGCCAGTCGGCGGTGATCCGCATCCCCGACGACCGGTAGCCCCCCCCCCCCCCCGATTTTTTAAAGCCGGTGAATTTCTATCCTGGTCGCCCCCCGTTTGCGGCGCCGGGACCGGAAGACGGCCAGCCCGGCCGAGGCGACCGCCCCCAAGACGGCCAACCCGGCCCCTTTGCGGGCCTGGGCGCCGGCCCCCGCCACCGCCTCCTCCAACTCCCGGGCTTTGGCCTCTATCCGCCGCAGCAGATCGGGGGAATCGGGTCCGGCGGCGTCGCCCTCCCGGGGCTCCGGTTCCGCTCCGGCGGAGGGGCGGGGCCGGTCGGTCATGTCATTCGCCTCTCGCGCCGGCCGGTCAGGGACGGGCCTTGCTGCGGGAGGCCCCCATTATGAGCGCCGAGGCGGCGATCAGGGCGGCCAACGAGGCCAAGACGTAGGCCAGCGCGCTCCACAAGGGGGTGTCGGGCAGAACGGACAGCAACAGGCGCAACCCGGCCACCGACAGCAGAACCCATCCCACCGCCATCAAAATTCCCCCCAGCAGGCTCAAACCGGCGAAGCGGCCGATGCGGCGCAACGGCTGCACCGTGTTCTCCGCCAGATAAGCTTTGGTCAGCTCGGCCAGTTCTGAGACCAGTTTCGGAATATCGGCGACGCGGCTCATACCGGCAGGCTAGCCTATGGCGCGGCATTACCCAAAGCCCATTGAGGCATCCCTCCCGCTGAGCGCGGCGAAAGGAGGCCGAGGTGGTAATATCGGCGCGCGGTGCGCCCCGGCGGCCCCGGGCCGGCGGCGCAGACCAATCGGCGAGCCGGGGAACTAAGGAGACGGAGATGACATCCGACGCGCCCGCCCCCGCCCCGCCTCCGCTACAATGGGCGTCCTGGAATTTGGGGCGCGCGCAGGTCCATTCCGAGTAAAGGAGAACCAGAACATGGAGATCAACAGCGAGCGGGAAAGCGGGGCGTTGGTCCTTAAAACCGAGGGACGGGTGGACGGCTCCACCGCCGCCTCCTTCCAGGAGGGCATCAAATCGTCCATCGCCCCGGATGACAAAAGGGTCATCTTGGACTTGGAAAAGTTGGACTACATCAGCAGCGCCGGCCTGCGCATCATTCTGCTGATCGCCAAGGATTTGAAACAACAGCAGTCGCAGTTTGCGATATGTTCGCTTTCGGATTCGGTGCTGGAAATTTTCACGATGAGCGGTTTCAACCAGATCATCACCATCCACGATTCTCCGGCCGCCGCCATCGCGGCCATGTCCTAGGGGCGGGCCCGGCCCGGTCGAACGGCAAAACCTTAACCTTCCACCGACATCGTTAGGATCAAAACAATGACCATGACCGACACGGACACCAAACGGACAACCGACGAGGACAAGACCACTTACAAGATTCTGGTGGTCGACGACGAACCGGACTTGGAGCCGCTGATGTTGCAGCGCATGCGGCGCAGCATTCGCTCCGGGCGCTACACCTTCGTCTTCGCCAACAACGGCGTCCAAGCCTTGGAGAGGCTGAGCGAAGACGACGAGATCGACATGGTGCTGTCCGACATCAACATGCCGCAGATGGACGGGCTGACCCTGTTGGAGCAGATCCCCAAAGTGGACCCCAACATTCGCTCGGTGATCATTTCCGCCTACGGGGACATGAAGAACATCCGCACCGCCATGAATCGGGGGGCTTTTGATTTCGTAACCAAACCGGTGGATTTCGAAGATCTGAAACTGACCATCGACCGCACCTTGAAGCACCTCACCGAATGGCGGGAAGCCCTCGCCTCCCGCGACCAACTGGTGACCCTCCAAAACGAGTTGGACGTGGCCAACAAGATGCAGATTTCCATTCTGCCCACCCATTTCCCCGAAACCGACGGCTATCAGGTGTTCGCCAGCATGGAACCGGCCCGCAACGTGGGGGGCGACTTCTACGACATAGTCTCTTTGGAAAACGAACGGGTCGGCTTGGCCATCGCCGATGTTTCCGACAAGGGCGTGCCGGCCGCCTTGTTTATGATGTCGAGCCGCACCTGGCTGAAAGGCAGCGCCATCGGGCTGGAAAACCCAGGCGAGGTGCTGAACGAGGTCAACAACCTGTTGCACGAGGAAAACGAACAGACCATGTTCGTCACCTTGTTCTACGCCATTTACAACCCGCGGAACGGGGAACTGACCTACGCCAACGGCGGCCATAATCCGCCTCTTCTGGTAAAACAGGACGGCTCCTCCGAGGTGCTCCCCCCGGTGCAGGGGATCGCCCTGGGAGTGGCCCCGGACATGGACTTCGGACAGAACGCCATCACCCTCGCCCCGGGCGAGTCGGTGATTTTCTACACGGACGGGGTGACCGAAGCGATGAACGCCGCCGAAGAAGAGTTCGGGTTGGAACGGTTGCAGGCGGTGTTCGCCGACGGCGCCCCTTTGGATTCCCGGGAGGCCAACCAGGCTATTTTCGAGGCGGTGCACGCCTTCGCCGGTGACCATCCCCAGTCCGATGACATCACCTGCCTGGTTCTGCGCCGACACTAGGAGCACAACCGGGGACTGGACGACCATTGAGCAACGAACTCACCCTCAAGTTCGACACCGGGAGCGGTAAAACCAGCGCCGACATCCTGACTGACATCACGGACGCGGTGGAGGAACTTGGGCGCCGGGAGAACTGGCCGTCCGGTTTGGTGTTCAAAGTCAACCTGATTTTGGAGGAACTGGGCCTCAACTCCCTGACCCACGGACGCAATCAACAGGGAAACAGCGAACTGGAAATAACGCTCGTTTCCCGGCCGGACGCCCTGACCATAGAACTGTTCGACAACGGAACCCCTTTTGATCCGATCAAAGACGCCCCCCGCCCCGATCTGGACGCGCCTTTGGACGACCGGCCCATCGGCGGCCTGGGAGTTCACATGGTGCGCACCATCGTGGACGACGCCACCTACCAGCGGGAGGAGGGGCGCAACCACCTCACCCTGACCGTTTCCACCGCCGATGAACCCAGGTATCGATGAACCGGGGTCGGATGACCCGATTATCAGGAGATCCGCCCGGATGAATCCCCGCGCCCGGCTCGGGTTGGGGCTGGCGGCGGTTTTGCTGGGGGCGGGCCTGTTAATGTCCGCCTGCGGCTCCGAAGCCCCAGCGCCGTCCACCACCACCGCTCCGGAGGAAAACCCGCTTTCCCGGGCCATCGGCTCGGCCGGGACCGGGGCGACCAACGGCGTCTTCGCGGACCGCGTTCGGTTCGGTCAGTCGGCGGCGTTCACCGGCCCCGCCCAAGAACTGGGGATCGGGGTGCGGATGGGCATCGAAGCCGCTTTCGCCGAAGCCAACCGGCGGGGCGGAGTGCACGGCCGCATGTTGGAACTGGTGGCTTTGGACGACGGCTACGAGCCGACGCAGGCGATCAGCAACACCATGCAGCTGATCGAAAGAGAAGAGGTGTTCGCCCTGATCGGCGAGGTGGGCACCCCCACTTCCCGCTCGGCGGCCCCGGTGGCCTCCGAAGCGGCCATTCCGTTCATAGCCCCTTTCACCGGGGCCTCTTTCCTGCGGGACGAAAGCTGGGGCAACATCATCAACCTGCGGGCCTCCTACGCCCAGGAAACCGAGGAGATGGTGGCCCGCCTCACCACCGATTTGGGTTTCGACCGGATCGCCATCATGTACCAGGACGATTCGTTCGGACGGGCCGGATACCAGGGGGCTTTGGCCGCCCTGCAACGGCGGAACATGCAACCGGTTTCCATCGGGCTTTACCCCCGCAACACCACGGCCGTCAAAACCGGCCTGCTGGACCTGATGCAGGGCGACCCGCAGGGGGTGATCGTGGTGGGGGCCTACCGTCCGGTGGCGACCCTTATCGCCTGGGCCCGGCACATCGGAATGGATTCGGTGTTCATCAACATTTCGTTCGTGGGCAGCAACGCCCTGGCCCAAGAGTTGGGCCCGACCGGGGAGGGGGTGTTCGTCACCCAGGTGGTGCCTTTCCCCACCGATGATTCCCAACCGGTGGTGGCCGCCTATCAGCGGGCCCTGTCCGACTTGGATCCTTCCGCCGAACCGGGCTTCGTTTCGCTGGAAGGTTATCTGGCGGGGCGGTTGGCCATCGCCGGTTTGGAGCGGTGCGGACGGGCGGTGGACCGCCTCTGCTTCCTGGATTCCCTGCTGCGGGGCGACGTCATAGACATCGACGGGTTCCGCCTGTCGTACGGGGCGGGCGACAATCAGGGTTCGGATCAGGTGTTCGTGACCGTCATCGGACCCGACGGCGCCTATCAGCCCGCCGACGACTTGCGCTTGAACGGAGGCGGCTGAGATGGCGGGCGCTTTCCGACGCATGCTGAACCTCCGGTTCCGCATTTCCACTCAGATGTACATGGCGATCAGCGGGGCGGTGCTGCTGACCATCGCCGCCGCCATCGTCGGTTGGTTTTCGTTCAACCGCGTCAGCGACGCCCAGAGCCGGGTGGCCGAAGGGAGCATTCCGGCCATGGCCGCCGCCATCCGCATCGCCGATTCGGCCAGCACCCTGGCCGCGGCCGCCCCCCGGCTGACCGCCGCCGCCGCATCCGAGGATTTGGCGGTGGCGTCGGAGGAGATAGAACTGGCGCGGACCGCCTTCCAGGATCAAATATCCATCTTGGAGGTGATGGACACGGCTGATTCCCCATTCGACCGAATCCGCACCGACGCCCAGATTATTTTCTCCAACCTGGACACCATCGAGGGGGACAAACCGACCCAGTTCGCCCTAAACGAACGAAGCGACGCTTTGCTTTCGGAGCTCAACAACCTGCGCGACCAGTTGGACGGCCTGCTGGTTCCAGCGATCGACGACCAGCTGTTCTACCAGCTGACCGGCTATCTGCGCCTGGGCGAAGACCCTGTCTCCCGCGAAGTTCATTTCTCCGAAACCCAATTCAATTTTTACCGCAACTTGGCCGCTTTGCGCTCCGATTCCACCCTGGCCGTCCAGTTGCTGTCCAGCGCTTTCAGCGTTTCCAACGCCGCCCAGGTGGAACCCCTGCGGGAAAGTTTCGAATCCACCCGCAGCCATCTGGAGGCCAGCCTGGGCGGGTTGGGCGACTCGGCCCTGCGGTCGGAAGTGGAACCCCTCCTCAACCGGCTGTTTGAAATAAGCGCCAGCGAAGACAGCGGCTTTTCCCTGCTGGCCCAGCGCCTGCGCCTGGAAGAAACGCAACGGCAGTTGCTGTCCCAAAATCAGGATCTGGGGCTTTCCCTGGTGGCGGCCGTAAACGAGGTGGTCGCTTCCGCCCAGGAAAGCGCCGACCGGGCCACCCAGGCGTCCGCCCAGGCCATCCGCACCGGGCGCACCCTGCTGCTGACCATCAGCGGATTGGGGATTGTCGGGGCCTTGCTCATCAGCTGGGTGATAGTGGGGCGGATTCTGCTGCGTCGCATCAACCGCCTGTCGGGCCGGATGCGCCGCATGGCGGAAGGCGACTTGGAGGAGGGCGTGACGGTGGAGGGACGGGGGGAGTTGGCGGAAATGGCGGAGGCCCTGGAAGTGTTCCGCCGCCACGCCCTGGAGGTGCAACGTTTGAACCTGGTGGAACAGTTGGCCCAGGAGCTGGGCGACAAAAACACCCAGTTGGAAGATGTGCTAGAGGATCTGCAGCAAGCCCAAGACCAGATCGTGATGCGGGAGAAACTGGCCGCTTTGGGGGAGGTGACGGCGGGGGTGGCCCATGAGATACGCAACCCGTTGAACTTCGTTAAGAACTTCTCCGAAGCCTCGGCGGAACTTATCGTCGAGTTGAAAGAGGTGCTGGCCGAAGAGGATACGGACCGGGCGGAACAACGGGAGGAGCTCCTGGAAATAGCCAAGGATCTGACCGACAACTTGGAGCGCATCCGCTCCCACGGCGACCGCGCCAATCGGATCGTGCAGGACATGTTGCGGATGGGCCGGGGAGGGGGCGAACACCAGTCCACCGACATCAACGGCTTGGTGGATCAACACACCCTGCTCGCCTACCACAGCGCCCGGGCGGTGGACCCGGACTTCAACCTGACCATCGAGAAAGACTACGACCCGGAGTTGGGTTCGTTGGACGTGATCCCGCAGGACCTGGGCCGGGTGTTTTTGAATATCGTGGGCAACGCCTGCCAGGCCACCGACGAACGCCGCTACAAACTGCAGGAAGCCGGCGAAACCGGCTACATGCCCACGGTGTGGATAACGACCCGCCGGGCCCGGGAGACGGCGGAGATCAGCGTCCGGGACAATGGGGGCGGCATACCCGATGAGATCGTGGACAAGATTTTCAACCCGTTTTTCACTACCAAAGCCACCGACAAGGGGACCGGGCTGGGGTTGGCCCTGTCCAGCGACATAATCCGCCAGCACGGCGGCGAAATCAAGGTGAAAACCGAACCGGGCGAAAGCACCGAGTTCAAAGTGATCCTGCCTTTGGTAAGCACGGTCATAGCCGCCGAAGAACCCACCTGGACCGAAGACCCCGCCGATAACGACGAAGCGCCGCAGGAAACCCCCGAACCGGAAGAAGGGTAGCCAACCCCGCCCGCGGCCCAACCCAAACCCGCCCCTTTACCTCCTCTCCTCCGGCGGGCGTCCCGTTACCGTCCGAGCTCCGCATAACCCGCCGCCTGATATAATGACCCGATGACGCCGGAACCCGTCGCCAAACTTGAGCCGCGTGATACCGCCCTGCTGATCGTGGATGTCCAGCGCGGTTTTATCAACGATTCCACCCGCCATGTAATCCCGCTGGTTGAAGAACTGCAAGCCCGCTACGCGCACATCTTCGCCACCCGGTTCATCAACGGCACCGGTTCCCCCTACCGCAACCTGATCGACTGGCATCGTTTCGGGGAAGGTTCGCGCGACACGGAACTGGCGTTCACTCCTTCGCCCAAGGCGGAAATCATCGACAAAACCATCTACACCTGCGTCACCCCGGATTTCCTAGACACGCTCCGCCAACGGAGAGTCACCAAAGTGCACGTATGCGGCATAGACACCGACGTGTGCGTTATGAAATGCGCGGTGGACCTGTTCGAAAACGACATCCGGCCAGTGGTGCTTTCCAAAGCATCAGCCAGCCACGCCGGAGAAGAATATCATCAAAACGCCCTACTCATCCTCCGTCGCCAAATCGGCTCCGGTCAAATCCGATGATTCGCCACGAATACGCCATCCTACCCTTTGAGATCGGTAGGGAGGGTTCAGAACATACCCACAAGCAGGCACAAAAGATGGGTTGGTCGCGCTCCGATACTCTGGGGACAATCAACTACTTAGCCTATCATTTTCCAGATCCTATCCAGTTGCCGGATGGAACCGACTATCACGTGGATCTGGTTTTTATCGACACTTCAGCCTGTTTCCTCCTTCACAACATAGAACCTCAGCCTACCCAATCTGAATACGATATGGCAAAGAATATCTTGATCGAACGCAACCGTTTGAATAACCATTTGCTCAGTAACGAGGGTAACCCCTTCCTGGCAGAATTACTGGAAAATCTGGGGGTGGGAAACTGGCGACAAACCAAGGCTAGCTATGTGTTCAACTTCTATATCCTAGAAATGGACGGTTCTCCAACCGAAAAGGCTGATAAAGCACTCAAGATAATCTCTGATCGCTCTACTGTTGGCATAAATGATAAAATGACAGCACGCGAAATCAACCAACTTGACTTTGATTCTATGGAACTTACTCGCTTGCAGAATTTGAGTGATATCGATCCCAACCCACACACGACTATCTACGCAACCTGGTCCGCAGTAGTAGCCGGAACCTGGGGAGACAAAGAAAATGCTAATATAACTAAACAAATGTTAGTAGAAATGGAACTCAGATTACAGTCTGTGTGGAACCACTCCAATCAACTCAACAAATCAGCAATCACCCTCCTAGATGATGAAGGAACAGACTTTGATCAAGATGGGCACTTGATTACTGCAACCCGTTTTCTGCAAACATACAAACAGCGGACTTCGCCATCCCCCACATCCTCTACCCGAGAAGTAAATGTATTGAATCAGTTGGTTGCCACCAGCCGTCTCGATAAAGAGATAGGTGACTTGGAAAGTTCTTTACCCGTCATAGAGCGCACGGTGGAAAGAAAACGCGAGCTTCGACAGCAAGAACACAACTACCGGCGAGAGTTAGGTCAAGATTGGATCACAGTACTGTTGGTATTATTAGCCGCTATAGGATCAACCCAGGTTATTAGCAACCTTAGTATGCTAGAGGGATGGGCGCAACGTTGGTGGGAACCCGTCGCTTGGATTGTCATGGGGCGGTCGTCATATCGGTGGACAGTCCGGCGTACAAAACAGGGACGCCGTAAATAGACCGCGTCCATCTAGCCATCTAGTCGGATGCTAGATGGAGTGGCCGGGGCGGTTATTGTGGGGGTGCTAGGTGGCGGCGGTATAGGGCGGCGAACTGTTGGTAGTGGTCTACGCCTGCGTCTTGGCGGGCTTTTTCTTCGGGGGTCAGTTCCCGCACCGGTTTGGCGGGGATGCCCACCGCCAAAGTCCACGGCGGTATTTCCCGGCCTTCGGGCAGCACCGCTCCCGCCGCCAGCCACGCCCCCTCCCCCAGCGTCGAACCGTTCAAAGCCCGGGCCCCGATTCCGATCAGGCAGTTGTCCCCCACCACCGCCCCGTGCACGGTGGCGTTGTGCCCCACCGTCACCCGCTCCCCCACCAGGCACGGCAACCCTTCATCGGCGTGCATCACCACATTGTCCTGCACGTTGCTGCACCGCCCGATGACGATCCGATCCAATTCGGCGCGCAACGACGCCCCGAACATTATCACCGCCTGCGGCCCCACCCGCACCCGCCCGTAAAGGTGCGTGCCGGGGGCTACGAAGGCGCTCGGATCAATGTCGGGCGCCTCTAGATCAATATTCAACGGTTCCATAGTGTCGGAGAGAGGACTCGAACCTCCACGCCCTGACGGGCACTAGGCCCTCAACCTAGCGCGTCTACCAATTCCGCCACTCCGACCCGACGCACGCACACAACCACTCCCACCAGGTCGATGTTAGCCGATTTCCAACTCGGAGATGCGGGCCAGCACCCCGGCCCGCTCCGCCCCGATGGTGGTGGCCTCCCCGTGGCCGGTGTGCACCACCGTTTCATCCGGCAAAACAGCAACCGGTCGCGGATGCTGCGCAGAATGTCCGGTTCGGAACTGAAGGTGCGGTTGGTGGCCCCCGGCCCCCCGTTGAACAGGGTATCGCCCGACACTACGAACCGGCCCGCTTCATCTCGAAAACAGCAGGAACCGGGGGTGTGGCCGGGAGTAGAAATAATCCCCAAGCGGTGGCCGCCCCCCTCCAACTCGCCTCCCGGCTCCAAGTCCCCGTCCGGCTCCTCGGATTCATACACCATGTCCCACAGCATGCGGTCGGCGGGATGCAACAGCACCGGCGCATCCGCCGCTTCCCGCAAAGCGACCGCCGCGTTGATGTGGTCGTTGTGGCCGTGGGTGAGGACTATGGCCCGCACCCGCCGCCCCCCCACCGCCTCCGCAATCGGCTTATGGTCGTGGGAGGCGTCGAACACCAGAACCTCCCGGTCGTCGCCGACCAGCCAAATGTTGTTGGTCACCGCCCATTCGCCACCGTCCAACGCGAAGAAGCCGTCGGTGGTCACCAGTTCCAAAGCCATCGCCCGCTCCTCCCCGCCCGACTCAGAACATCACCACCGAACGGAGCACCTCGCCCCGTTCCATCTTGTGGAAAGCCTCCTCCACGTCCCCCAGCCCGATGGTTTCCGACACGAACCCGTCCAAATCCAACCGGCCCTGCATGTAAAGGTCGATCAGCATCGGGAAGTCGCGGGAGGGCAGGCAGTCCCCGTACCAACTGGATTTGAGGGCCCCGCCCCGCCCGAACACTTCCAGGAACGGCAGTTCTATGGTCATATCCGGGGTGGGCACCCCCACCAGCACCACCGTCCCCGCCAAATCCCGGGCCTCGAACGCCTGCCGGTAGGCGGCGGGCAGGCCGATCGCTTCAATAGCCACATCCACCCCGTGTCCGCCGGTAAGTTCCCGGATGGCCGGCACCGGGTCGGTCTGCGAAGAGTTTATAACATGGGTGGCCCCGAACCCTTTGGCCCATTCCAGTTTCCGGTCGTCTATGTCCACCGCGATGATGATCGAAGCCCCCGCCAGGTTGGCCCCGGCGATGGCCCCGTCCCCCACCCCTCCGCAGCCGAACACGGCCACGCTGTCCCCCCGTCCCACCTCTCCGGTGTTTACCGCCGCCCCGATTCCGGCCATCACCCCGCATCCCAGCAGGCCGGCCGCGGCCGGGGAAGCCGCCGGATCCACTTTGGTGCACTGCCCGGCCGCCACCAGGGTGGACTCCGCGAACGCCCCGATCCCCAAAGCCGGGGAAAGGACCGTTCCGTCGGACAGCGTCATCTTCTGCGCCGCGTTGTGGGTGTCGAAACAGATGTGGGGCTTGCCCCGCCGGCAGGAACGGCACTGGCCGCACACCGCCCGCCAGTTCAAAATTACGAAGTCGCCGGAAGACACATCCTCCACCCCCTCTCCCACCGCCGCCACCGACCCGGCCGCTTCGTGCCCCAGCAGGAACGGGAACTCGTCGTTGATCCCCCCTTCCCGGTAATGCAGGTCGGTGTGGCACACCCCGCACGCCTGAATGTCCACCACCGCCTCCCCCGGGCCGGGATCGGGCACTATCACCTCCGCCATCTCCACCGGCTCCCCCACCGCACGGGCGATCACTCCTCGTACCGTCTGCGGCATTCCCTTCCTCCTTGCTCGAAAACTAGGGGCGGCTTGCGGTTGCGCGCCTACCGGAGAATAGCCGATCGGGGGAAAAGAGTGCGTGAATAGGGCCCGCAACCGCCCCGGCGGTCAGGCCCCGAGCAGGATGACCAAAGTGAGGGTGGTGGCCGCGAACACCAGCGCCACCAGCACGGTCAAGCGGCTCAGGTTGCGTTCCGCCAGGGTGGAACCGGCCAAATTGGAGGACTGCATCCCGCCCCCGAACATATCGCCCAAACCCCCTTTGCCGGAATGCAACAGGATCAGAAACACCAACGCCAGGGACGTAACCAAATGAATCCCGGTCAAGACGGCGGTAACCACGGTCATGGGACGTTCCTTTCTGCCTGCTGCGCGAACCGGCCGTCGCCGACCGGAGACCCCAGCATAGCGCGCCGGCGCCTACCCGTCCAAGAATTTTCCAACCATAACGGCCAAAAGGTTCGACTTCAGAACACCACCACCGAGCGCAGGACCTCCCCCTGCTCCATTTTCTGAAAGGCTTCCCCCACCTCGTCCAAACCAATGGTCTCCGAAATGAAACCTTCCAAATCAAACCGCCCTTGCAGATAGAGGTCGCTCAGCGTCTGAAAATCACGGGAGGGCAGGCAGTCTCCGTACCAGCACATTTTGATGGCGCCTCCCCCGTCGAACATCTCAAACATCGGCAACTCCAAAACGGCGTCCGCGGCGGGGACTCCCGCCAGCACCAGCGTCCCCCGCGCCTCCCGGACCGCCAACGCCTG
Organism: Candidatus Spongiisociaceae bacterium; assembly: GCA_965202665.1. Taxonomy (GTDB): domain Bacteria; phylum Actinomycetota; class Acidimicrobiia; order Spongiisociales; family Spongiisociaceae. The sequence continues at coordinate 2,630,238 of OZ241841.1, read as the reverse complement.
ACGGAAGGTTTCCGGCGTCCCCACCGCGTCGATCGCCACCTCCACTCCCCGCCCGCCGGCGGCCCGTCGGACGGCCTCCACCGGGTCGGTACGGGCCGAGTTGACGACGTGGGTGGCTCCGAACCCCCGGGCCCATTCCAGTTTCCGGTCGTCTATGTCCACCGCGATGACGACGGTGGCCCCCGCCAAATAAGCGCCGGCGACGGCGCCGCATCCCACCCCGCCGCACCCGAACACGGCCACCCGATCGCCCCGGCCCGCCCCGCCGGTGTGCGCCGCCGCCCCGAAACCGGTGGTCACCCCGCATCCCAAAAGCCCCGCCGCCGCCGGGGGAACGGCGGAATTCGCTTTAGTGCACTGCCCGGCCGCCACCAGCGTCGCCTCCGCCAGCCCGCCGATGCCCATCGCCGGGGTGAGGGCCGTCCCGTCGGCCAACGTCATCGGACGGGAGGCGGTAAGCGAATCCGAGCAGAACTCGCGCCGTCCCCGTCGGCACCACCGGCACCGCCCGCAGGCCGCCCGCCAGTTCAGAATCACGAAGTCGCCGGGCGCCACCTCGTCCACCCCCTCCCCCACCGCCGCCACCACTCCCGCCGCTTCGTGCCCCAGCAAAAACGGAAAATCCCCGCTCCATTCCCCCCGGTGATAATGCAGATCGGTGCGGCACACCCCGCACGCCTGAACGTCCACCACCGCCTCCCCCGGACCGGGGTCGGGAACCGTCACCCGCAAAACCTCCACCGGCCCCCCCGCCGTCCGGGAAACCGCCCCCCGCACCGCGCGCGGCACCGGCCCGGCCTTACAATCCGGCCTGGGCGGCCACCGCCGCCGCGGCCGCTTCCGCCGCCGCCGCATCGCCCAGATAACGGTCGGACCGATACTTCAGATTTTCGTCCAGTTCCACCGCCAGCGGGATGCCGGTGGGAATGTTGAGGGCGGAGATTTCCCCGTCGGGAATGCCTTTCAGGTGTTTGAGCAAGGCCCGGATGCTGTTGCCGTGGGCGGCGATCAGCAAACGCCGCCCGGCCCGCAAGTCGGGGAGGGCCGCCTCCCGCCAGTAGGGGATCATCCGCTCCACCACGTCCGCCAGGCATTCGGCGGCCGGAGTTCCCTCCGGGGGCAGGCCGGCGTAGCGGGGGTCGCGCCGGGGATGCCGTTCATCGTCCGGCTCCAACCCCGGGGGGCGGACATCGTAACTTCTCCGCCAGGCGAACACTTGGTCCGGGCCGTGCAGGGCCGCGGTCTGTTTCTTGTCCAAACCCTGCAAGGCCCCGTAGTGCCGTTCGTTGAGCCGCCAGTCGCGGCGCACCGGAATCCAATGCCGGTCCATAGCGTCCAAGGCCAAATGGGCGGTGTCGATGGCCCGGCGCAACACCGAGGTGTGAACAATGTCAAAGGCCATCCCGGCTTCGGCCATCAACAGCCCGGCGGTGCGGGCCTCCTCCGCCCCGGTTTCGGTGAGCCCCACGTCCGTCCAACCGGTGAAAAGGTTCTCCCGGTTCCAAACGCTCTCCCCGTGCCGGAGCAGAACCACCGGCGCCGAGCCCCCTGCGACATCCGCCATCTTCACCTCCAGTATCGGATGCAGGCCGCGAACACGTCCGTATCCAACGACGCCCCGCCGATCAGCCCGCCGTCGATGTCCCGTTTGGCCATCAGAGCCGCCGCGTTCCCCGGATTCACCGACCCTCCGTACAGTATGCGCATGGAATCAGCCGCCTCCCCGTGCCGCTCCCGCACCTGCTCCCGGATGGCGGCTATCGCCTCCTGGGCGTCGGCGGGGTCGGCGGTGCGTCCGGTGCCGATCGCCCACACCGGCTCGTAAGCCACCGCCAGCCGGGCGATGTCCTCGGATTTTATTCCCCGCAACGACCCGGAAACCTGCCCCGCCACCACCTCCCCGGTGCGGCCCGCCTCCCGTTCCTCCAAGGTTTCCCCCACCGCGACAATCGGGATCATCCCCGCCGCCAGCGTCGCTTTCGCTTTGCGGTTGACCAGCGCATCGTCCTCCCCGAAGTGGATGCGGCGTTCGGAATGGCCCACTATCACGTAGCGCACCGACAGTTTGACCAGCATCCCCGCCGAAATTTCGCCGGTGAAAGCCCCCTCCGGCGCCCAGGAAACGTTTTGGGCTGCGATCCCGATGGGCAGGTTGTCCAATTCCACGACCGTCTGCACCGACCGCAACGAGGTGAAAGGCGGGCCGACCGCCACTTCCACCCGGTCGTAGTCGCCGGGGTCCAGCCGGTAGGAAAGCTTCTGCACCCGCTGGATGGCTTCCAAGTGGGATCCGTTCATCTTCCAGTTGCCCACCATCAACGGCTTGCGTTCGGAGGCGCTCATGCCCATTTCCCCAAGGCGGCCACCGCCGGCAGTTCCCGGCCTTGCAGCAGTTCCAAACCGGCCCCGCCGCCGGTGGACAGATGGCTTACCTCCCCGGCCAAGCCCATCATCCGCAGGGCGGCCGCCGAATCGCCGCCTCCGGCGACGGTGAAAGCGTAGGAGTCGGCCATGGCCCGGGCCACGGCCTGCGTGCCCGCCCGGAACGGCTCCCATTCGAAGGCCCCCATCGGACCGTTCCAGAACACCGAGCCCGCCCCGGCCACCGCGGCGGCGAACCGGCGGGCGGTTTCCGGGCCGATGTCCAAACCGGTGTCTTCGTCCCCCATTTCCGCTACGCCCGCGACGCGGGCGGCCGCGTCGGAGGCGGCGCGGTCGGCTGCGATCACGTCCACCGGCAACACGATCCTGTCTCCGTACTCCCCGCCCATCAGGTCCCGCAACTGGTCCAGGAGCTCGCGCTCCGCCAACGACTTCCCCACTTCGTATCCTTCCGCCGCCAACAGGCTGAAGCACATTCCGCCCCCGACCAGCATAGCGTCAACTTGGGGGAGCAACGCCTCCAACAGCGGAAGTTTGTCGGCGATTTTGGCCCCGCCCAGGATAACCGTAAAAGGCCGGGGCGGGTCTTCCCGCAGGGCTCCGAAGGCCCGCAGTTCGGTTTCCAAAAGGGGCCCGGCCGCCGACCGCAGACGGTCCGCCGCCCCGGTGGTGGAGGCGTGGGCCCGGTGGGCGGAACCGAAAGCGTCCAACACGAACAGGTCGGCCAGCCCGGCCAGTTCGGCGGCCAAGCCGGGAAGGTTGGCGGTCTCCCCCGGGTGGAAGCGGGTGTTTTCCAGCAGGATCACCTCCTCCGGCCCGGTCTCCCGCAGCAACCGGCGGGCGTCTTCGCCGACCAGATCGCGGGAGGCGGCCACCGGGAACCCGCCCAGTTCCGCCATTCGCTCCGCCACCGGGGCCAGGCGCAATTCGGGCGCGGGCCGCCCGCCGGGCCGTCCCAGATGGCTGCACACGATCACCTTGGCCCCCGCCTCCCGCAACCGCCGGATGGCGGGCAGGGCGGCCCGCACCCGGAAATCGTCGGCCACCCGCCCGTCCGCTAACGGAACGTTCAAATCGGACCGCAACAAAACCCGCCGTCCGGCCAACTCAAGCTGGTCCATTGTCAGATAGGCAACCATCGTTCTTCCTCCACCGCCGCCATCTTATTGTGGTCGAGCAACCGCCCGATTCCAAAACCGGCCAGCGGGGAAACTATCGCTGCCGCCGCCTGCTCTCAACCCCGCTCTCCTCTAAACAATCGAATATCGCCTCAGTCTGAACACGCGGTAGCGGGCGTTCGGGGCCTTAATTTGACAAATTGGGGGGGGGGGTAGCGTCTTTCGCATCGGTCCTGATTACAGGTTGGACCGGAAGCGAAGGACGGAGGTTGCAGGATGCGACGGTTGGGGCTGTTGGCGTTGGCGGCGGGATTGGTCCTGTCGGTTTTACCCGCTTTGCCCGCCGGGGTGAGGGCGCAGACGACTGCGATTGCGCTTTCCTTCGACGATGGGGCGTCGACCCCGACGGCGGTAACGGCTCTGGCGGAAGACGGGGGTGAGCAAACGGTGCGGGTGGTAGCCACCGCCCCGGCGGCGGTGTCGGGCAGTGTTGCGGTGACGGTGACGGTGGGAGCATCGGGCGCGACGAATCCGGCTACTGCGGGTTCTTGTACCACTCAGGCGGGGGAGACTACGTGTACGGGTGATTATGTTACGCCGTCAAGCACTACGGTAACGGTGACTATTGCGTCGGGCGCGACTGTTGGTTATTCCTCTTCTTTAACTATTACGACCATCAGCGACACGATTACGGAGGAGCACGAGAATATTCGGTTCACCGGTACCGGCCCCTCTGGTTATACGGTAACTGCGGCAAATCTGCCGATTACCGATCAGGACCGGGCGATAAAAGTGGAGTTGCCGTCGGATTCTTTAGTAATGCCGGAGAGAGGAGAAGGTGAATCTACGAATCGAAACGGTCGTCATATCTATTGGCCTAATTCAAGGAAGGCTGTTTTGGGTGGGGTTACGGATGGTGTGTTCACTGCTTCTACTTCTTCGACGTACAGCCAAAATTTGTCGAATGTGCGATTATGGATAGTAGATGGGACGGCTACGCAATCTGAAACTTTCAGTACTAATAACGATGTCTTTCACGAGCAAAATTCTGATTATAATGATCCTCTGCATGCGACGATAACGGCCGGAGCTCTTTCCGGGGATTTCACTGGCGTGCATACTCCAAATGCTCGTTTGTCTTTGGGAATTGTGAGTGATAGGAAGGTGGAGCCAGATGAGATTTTTTATCTTAGGGTGGACCCCCCAGCAGGTTGGACCCGATTTAGTACGCCGATAACTATTAAGGATGGTAACCGGGCGGGTTTTACGGTGGATACCGATGGTATATCTACGGGAAACCAGGATGTGTTAACGGAGGGGGATTCCGGTTCGGGGGTGTCAGTGTCGGCTAGTTTTTGGAACGCGACGTCGTCGCAGGTTTCTTCCGAGACGGTGGTGACGTTGTCGGCGGCGGCGCAGACCCCGGCGGGAGCGGGGAAAGCGACGACGGCCGATTTTTCTTATGCTCCGTCTACGCCAAATACGATTTCTTTCCCGGCGAATAGTATCACTGCCTCAGGTACGGCAACATTGGCGGGGTTGACTATCACCGACGATACGATTGTGGAGGGGCCGGAAACCTTCCAGGTGGGCGGGTCGTCGGCGCTGGGGGCCGCTCGGGCGTCTGTGTTGACCATTTATGACAATGACGCTGATATTGAGCTGGAGGTGTCTCCGTCGTCGATCGGGGAGCAGGCGGGGGCGCAGCAGATAACGGTTACGGCCCGGTTTAAAGGGTCATCGTCGATTTTGACGTCTGCGACTGATGTGGCGGTGACGGTAGCGGCGGCGGGCGGGGCTTCCTTAGGGTCGTCGTGTCCGCCTTCTAGCGGAGAGGATGCCTGTACAAGTTTGACGGGTAATACTACGACGGTTTCTATTCCGGCGGGTGCGACGTCGGGGAGCGGCACGTTTATGGTGACGGCTCCTGATGATAGTACAAGCGAGTCGGGGGAGAAGCTGACGCTGTCGGGGACGGCGTCGGTGGGCGGGACGGATGTGACGGTGGACTCGGCGGATTTGCCGATCAACGACAGCGTAGTTTTGTCTTTACATGAGGCAACCAGCGGGGAAGCTGCGCTGCCGTGGATAGCGGAGGACGGGGGAGCGCAGACGGTGCGGGTGAAAGCCACCGCCTCTGCCGCGGTGACTTCGGAGACGACCATCAACGTAAACGTGGGAGCAACCGGGGGAACGGCGACATTGGGGACGTGTTCGGGGAGCGGCCAGTCCCGGTCTTGCTCGAGCGGCGACTACGACCGGGGAGCGGAAACGGTGGACGTGACAATCTCATCGGGCGGTACGTCGGGGACGGCGGATGTGACCATCACCCCCCTGTCGGACACAACCGCGGAGGAGGAAATGGTTCGGTTCGCCGGTTCCGCTACCGGGCTCGCGGTTATTCCCGCTGATTTGAAAATCACCGAAACAATCGAGCTAACAGTCAGCCAAACATCGGTAGACGAGGGAGCGGCCAACGCCGGAGCAGCCACGGTAACCGCTTCTTTCGCGGGGGCGTCTACTTCGGATCTGACCGGAGCTGCCGATGTCACTTTATCGTTCAGCGCAGGCCAGGGAGCGGAAGCGGCGGATTTCACCGCCCCCGGCACCGCGATCACGGTGAGTATCCCCGCCGCTTCCACCTCCAGCCCGGCCGCCGCTCTGACCGGGTTGTTGATTACCGGGGATGACATCGCGGAGGAGACGGAGAAAATCGACGTCGGGGGAACGGCGGACGGGTTCCGAGTGAGCGGAACCGAGCTGGGGATAGCAGACGACGATCTGGGAGTTACGTTAACAGCGGACACCAACAGCGGAATGAACGGGGAGCAGAAAAACCTGTCGGAAGGAGCCACCCCCGCGGTGCGGGTACGGGCCGCGTTCACCACCGCCACCTCCAACGATTTAGGATCCGCTCTGCAGGTGCGCGTTACCGCCGGGGTTTCATCGCCGCAATCAGCCGCAGGCGGGGGAACAGATTTCACCGCTCCCGCTACGCCGGTCACGGTGTCCATCCCCACCGGCCAAACCCAGGGCGCCTCCTGGACGAACCTGACAGGACTTGCGGTAACGGACGACACTGTGACCGAGCCAGCGGAAACATTCGCCATCACAGGCACTGCCACTGGAAGAAGCAACGTGACGGTAACTCCGGATACTTTGACCATCGGAGCCAGCGACACCGCCCTGGAAATCACCACCCATCCCGGGACGGTGGCGGAAGGTTCTGCCCAAGACATTACGGTAACCGCCGGGTTCGCCGGAGCAACCTCATCCGCTTTAGCGGCCAACACCGCTGTGACGGTAGCAGTGGCGGCCGGGGACACCGACGGAGCGTCGGTGGCGGCGTCGTGCTCCGCGATCGGCCAGAACGATGCTTGCACCGACCAGACGGGGAACTCCTTTACTATCACCATCCCCAGCGGGCAAACTAGCCATACGGGAACATTCCAGCTGACCGCCCGGGACGACAGCACAACGGAAACTGTGGAAACAGTGAAAATAACCGGCTCGGCCACCGTCGCCGGAGAATCAGAATCCGACACCGACACCATCAACGTAGTAGACAGCGGCATCACCCTCGCCCTAACCGCATCCGGCTCCACAATATCCGCGCTAGCCGAAAACAGCGCGTCCACCACCATACGAGTTACCGCTACCCTACCGGTGAACGCCCCCACCGGCGGAACGGTAATAGGCCTAAACATAGCCGGTAGCGCCATAGCTGACACCAACAGCGCCTGGACGGAAGAAGAAGACTACCGAATCAGCCTGCCCCCCAAACCAGCCTCAACCCCCGACGGATACGCCGCCGGCATCACCATCGCCCAGGGACAAACCAGCAACTACGCTGACATCACTATCACGGTAAACGACGATAACATAGACGAACCAAACAAAACCATAACCATCAACGGCAGCCAAGTAACCATCAACAGCATCGACTACCCAACCGTAGACGCCGCCCTGACCATCACCGACAACGACGACACCCCTAACATCGACATCACCCTCCTCAACCACGACACCGGGGCAACGCTCACCCAAGTACGCGAAGGCGGAGAGGACACCACGGTGCGGGTGCAAGCTTCTTTCCAGGGAACCGTCACCCGCTCCGCCCCCACTCTCGTGCCAATTACGGTCGGTAAGGCCACTGGGGAAGCCACCGAGGGAACCGACTACGAAACGGTGGGCGACTTCACCATAAACATCCCCGCCTACCAATCCAGCGGAACCGGCACCTTCACTCTCAAAACCGACGGAACGTACAACGACGAAAACCTTGAAGGGAACGAAACGTTGACCGTCGCCGGCGGAACCCCCACCAGTTTCACCATCAGGGAAGACACCCTCACCATCATCGACGACGAAACCATCACCCTCACCCTCACCCCAGACGAGGTGAACGAAGGAGACGCAGTAGCGGCCGTAACCCTGCGAGCCGCCTACCCGGGCGCGGCCCTCACCACCTCCCAAACCATAACACTGGCCCTCGGAGGAGACGCCGTCGCCGGAACCGACTACACCGCCCCCACCCTCACCTCTCTGACCATCCCCGCCAATCAAAACAGCGCCACCCTCCCCACCTTCACCCTGCAAACCACCGAAGACAACATCGCCGAAGGAGACGAAACCCTGCAAATAACCGGAACGGTCGCCGCCGGATACACCGTCACCCCAACCTCCTTCACCATCAAAGACGACGACGACCGGCCCACCGGCATCCAAATCAGCCTCTCCGCAAACAGCTTGGCCGAAACCACCGGCGCTACCGCCACCATCGCCACCCGCTTACCCGCCGGATCCAACACGCTCCCCACCGATACCACCGTCAACTTCAGCCTCAGCGGAAACGCCCAACGCAACTCCGACTACCGGATAAACAGCCTGACCGCCGTCATTCCCGCCGGGCAAACCCAAGCCCCCAACCTCACCATAACCATCCTCAACGACACCACCACAGAACCAGTTGAACGAATCACACTCACCCCCTCCACCCCATCCACCCTCACCATCACCCCCACCACCCTCACACTCACCATCCCCGCCAACGATACCCCCACCCCAGCGCCTGCCCCAGCCCCCAGCGGTGGAGGGGGCGGAGGCGGAGGTGGAGGCGGCGGAGGCGGTGGTGGAGGAGGAGGCGGCGGCGGCGGAGGCACCCCACCGCCTGCCGCTCCGCCCCCGGCCGCGCCCTCGCCCGCTCCCGCTGAACCGGCATGCCAAGGAAGGTTCTGCGATGAGGACGGCAGCGTCCATGAAGCCAACATCGAACGGATAGCCGGATGGAGAATCACCTTGGGCTGCGACGCCACCGACTCCACCAAATACTGCCCCGGAGCCCAAATCACCCGACGGCAAATGGCCGCCTTCCTCCACCGCGCCGTCTCCCAACGCTGGACCATCCAAACCCCCGAGGCCATAGAAATCAGCGATGTTCCAGCCGACGCCTGGTACCGCACCTACGCCGAATGGGGCGTATCCGTAAACGCCTTCGCGCTCACCGACGGAAACTTCAACCCCGGCGGTGTGGTAACCCGGGCTGACATGGCCATCATGATGATCGCCGCTTTCCCCCACCTCCAATCCGTGGAAGAACCCAAAAACCTATTCCAAGACGCAACGGGGTTGGATCCGGCGATAGTGCGGGCTATTGAAGGAATGTACGGCAGAGGCGTAACCAGAGGCTGCGCCACCACCCCCCTCAACTACTGCCCGAACAAACCGGTAACCCGCGCCCAGATGGCCTCCTTCTTCGTCCGCGCCATCAACCTCGCCCCCGCCGCCAGCGGAGACTCATAACAATCCGCTCCCCGACCCTCCGCCCTCTCCAGTTTGCGGCCGGGGTGCGACATTTCCCGGTAGCGGGGGCGTTTGGCCTATTTGCCGGCGTCGCGGTGGCGTACGGCCGGGTGGTGGTTTTGCTCCCGCAGCCAATCCCCCAGCTCTTCGGCCAAAGCCACTGAACGGTGGCGTCCGCCGGTGCAGCCGATGCCGATGCTCACATAGGATTTGCCTTCCTGCCGGTAGCGGGGAATCAGGAAAACCAGCATTTCCCGCAACCGCTCCAGAAACCCCCGGGCGTCCGCCAGGGACATCACGTGCTCCCGCACCCGCCGGTCGGTTCCGATCAGGTTGCGCAGTTCGGGAACCCAGTACGGGTTGGGCAGGAACCGCACATCGAACATCAGATCCAAGTCGCGGGGCGTGCCGTTTTTGAAGCCGAAGGAGGTGACCGCCACCCGCAACGACGGCTCCTCCTCCAAATCGGCGAACTGCGACGACAGCCACCGGCGGAACTCATGCACGTTGAAATCGCTGGTGTTCACGTACACATCGGCTTTGGAGCGGAGCGGCTCCATCATTTCCCGTTCGGCGGCGATGGATTCGGGCAGGGTGGCCAAACCCAGCGGATGGGGGCGGCGGTGCTCCTCGTAACGGCGAATGAGGGTGTCGTCGGTGGCATCCAAAAACACCAGCGTCACCCGGATGCCGGAAGATTCCAACTCGGAGATGGCTTCGTCCAACTCGTTTATGAGATACCCGCTGCGGCTGCCCAGCGCCACCGCCAGATGCTCCCCCCGGCTCCGCAGGTCGCCCAAATCCACCACCTGCCGGAGCAGGCCGGGGGGAAGGTTGTCGATCACGTAAAAACCAAGATCCTCCAGCGCTTTGGCCCCGGTGGAGCGGCCCGCCCCGGACAGGCCGGTCAGCACCAGCAGGCGGGGGGCCTCCCCGGCGGCCCGCGGCCCTCCCTCCGGCGCCTTCCCGCTACTCATGCAGCACAGAGTAGAGGTTTTCGGCCACGGTTCGGGGAACCACCTCCGCCAGTCGCCCCACTTCCGCCGCCCGCAGCCGTTTCACCGACCCGAACTCCCGAATGAGGGCTTTTTTGCGCACCGGCCCGATCCCCTCCACTTCGTCCAGGATGGAGTCGATCATGCGCTTGCCCCGCACCTGCCGGTGGTACATCAACGCGAACCGGTGCGCCTCGTCCCGCACCCGTTGCAGAAGATGCAGGGCGGGCTGATCGCGGGGGATGACGATCGGCTCCGGCTGGCCGGGCACGAAAACATGCTCCATCTTTTTGGCCAACCCGATCACCGGGATGTCCATTTCCAGCCGGTGGAGGGCGTCCGCCGCCCTACCCAGTTGCCCGACCCCCCCGTCGATCAGCACCAGCGACGGCGGATAGGAAAATTTGCCCCGCTCCGCCGCCGGTTTCCCCAATTCTTCCAGATAGGCGGTAAATCGGCGGAGGATGACCTCCTCCATGGCCGCAAAGTCGTCCTGGCCCTGCACGGTGCGGATGCGGAACCTCCGGTAATGGCCCCGCCGGGCCAGCCCGTCTTCCAACACCACCATGGAGGCCACCGTGTGCCGACCCTGAATGGTGGAAATGTCGTAAGCCTCAATGCGGAGCGGAGGTTCCGGCAAGGACAGAACCTCCTGCAGGCTGCGCAAATCGCGGGCCCGGGCGTTGTGATCGGACTGCCGCCGCAACCGGTGGCGCATGAAAGCCTCGGAGGCGTTGGCCTGCGCGGTGGCCATCAGCCGTTTTTTGGCCCCCCGCTGGGGGACTTTGATTTTCACCCCCGACCCCCGCCGCCGGGACAGGGCGCCCTCCCAGGGTTCGTCGCCGGGGGGGAGTTCCTCCACCAAAACCAAAGGGGGCGGCGGGGAAGCCGTTTCCCCGTACAGGTCGCGCAGCACCGCGGCCGTTATCCGCCCTTTGTCGAGGTCCTCCACTTTGTCAATAACGGAACCCAGCCTTCCCACGATCCGGCCGTTGCGCACCCGGAACACCTGAACCGACGCTTCAAGGTCGTCGTCAACCATTGCCATAAGGTCGAAGTTTTCGGGGCGGTCGGACACCATTTCCTGACGGGCCACCGCTTTGCGCACATCCCGCATCTGGTCGCGGGTGCGGGCCGCCCGTTCATATTCCAAGCAGTCGGCTTCGCCCAGCATGCGAATTCGCAGTCTTTCCAACAGGTCTTCGGCGGAACCGGTCAGCACTTCCGCCATCCCGTCCACGTATTCGGCGTAGGTTTCCGCATCCACGAAGCCGACGCAGGGGGCCGAGCAACGTTCAATGTCGTATTCAATGCAGGGCCGACCCTTAAGTTGATGTCTACGGAACACGTTTGGGGAACAGGTGCGCACCGGCAGAGACCTCAACAAGAGGTCGAGGGTGTTGCGTATGGCGTAGGCGTGCGCATAAGGGCCGAAATACTGGGTTCCTTTCTTTTTAGCCCCTCTCATAACCCGCACCCGGGGCCACTCTTCGGAGCGGGTTATAGCCAGGTAAGGGTAGCTTTTGTCGTCCCTGAAGCGAACGTTGAAGCGGGGCAGGTGCTCCTGTATGAGGGAATATTCCAACATCAAAGCTTCCACTTCGTTGTCCACCATGATCCATTCCACCCGCTCCGAGGATTCCACCATGGCCCGGGTGCGGGGGCCGATGTCCCGGTTGAAGTAGGTAGCCACCCGGTTGCGCAACGATTTGGCTTTGCCCACGTAGTTGACCTGCCCGTGCCTGTCCCGGAACAGGTAGGCCCCGGGGGCGTCGGGCACTTCGGCGCGGGCCGGTCGTTTCATGCCCGCAGGCTACCCTCTCCCCCGGTTGAAACGGCGACCGCCCCGCCCCGGCGCCAACGCAGGGCCATCAAATGCGGAATTTGGCCGTGCAGGGACAATATCGGATTCCGGACGGCGGCCCCCTCCCCCACCCCCCGTTCCCAAACCCGCTCCAGCGACCACCCGGCGGCGGCGGCCGCGGTCAACAGCATCCCCAGCGGCCAATGGTGGAAGGTCACTTTTCCCTCCCCGGCCGGTTCGGTGGTTTCCCCGGGAGTCAGATAGTCCCCGAACCGCCAGAAAATCTCCCCGTCGTTGGGGTCCAGCACCGGCCCCGAACCGGGCGCGGTGTACACCGGATGGTTGATCACCGCCGCCAAAGCCCCTCCCGGCCGCACCACCCGGGCCGTCTCGGCGAAAAACCGCCCCCGGTCGGCTATGTGCTCCAGCACCAGAACCGCGTACGCCCCGTCCAACGACCGATCCCGCAGGCATCCCAGGTCGGGCAGGCGGCAACGCACCGCCGGATGGCGGCGGGCGGCCCGTCCCGCCAACCGCGGGTTGAGGTCGGCCCCCGCCACCCAAGCTCCCCGCTCCGCCGCCCGGTCGGCCACCGCCCCCTCCCCGCATCCGGCGTCCAGCCATTTTTGCCCGGCGACGTCCGGCAGGGCCTCGCACAGCAACGGAATCACCTCTTCGGCGTAGGCTTCGGAGGCCGATTCGGCCAGCCACCAGTCGGCCAACTCCGCCCATTCGTCCGTTTCCCGGGGCGGGGGCCGTTCCATCAGCGAAGCGCGGCGGGCCGCCCCGGTCAGGGGACGAGCAGTTCCCGCAGGAACTTGCCGGTGTAGGAGTCGGGTACTTCCGCCACCTGTTCGGGGGTTCCTTCCGCCACTATCCGCCCCCCTTCGTCCCCCCCTTCCGGGCCCATGTCGATGATCCAGTCGGCGGATTTGATCACGTCCAGGTTGTGTTCGATGATGACCACCGTGTTGCCCCCGTCCACCAGCCGGTGCAGCACCGCCAGCAGTTTTTTGACATCCTCGAAGTGGAGGCCGGTGGTGGGTTCGTCCAAGATGTAGACGGTGTCGCCGGTGGCCCGTTTGCCCAACTCGGAGGCCAATTTCACCCGTTGCGCCTCCCCTCCGGACAGGGTGGGGGCGGGCTGCCCCAGGCGGATGTAGCCCAGTCCCACGTCCCACAGGGTCTGCATGGTGCGGGCGATCGGGGGCTGGGCTTCGAAAAATTCCAGGGCCTGCTCCACCGGCATTCCCAGCACATCGGCGATGGAGCGGCCTTTCCACGAAACATCCAGCGTGTCCCGGTTGTAACGGCGCCCCTGGCACGCTTCGCAGGGCACGTACACGTCGGGCAGGAAATGCATTTCGATGCGGATGGTGCCGTCCCCCCGGCAGGCTTCGCACCGGCCCCCGGCCACGTTGAACGAGAAACGCCCCGGTTTATAGCCCCGGACCCGGGATTCGGGGACGGAGGCGAACAGGGAGCGGATGCGGTCGAACACTTTGGTGTACGTGGCGGGGTTGGAGCGGGGGGTGCGCCCGATGGGCGACTGGTCGATGTTGATCACCTTGTCCACCGCCTCCGCCCCCAGGATGCGGCGGTGATGGCCGGGCACCGCCCGGGAGCGGTACAGGCGCTGCTCCAAGCCTTTGGAAAGTATTTCCAAAACCAGGGAGGATTTGCCGCTGCCGGACACCCCGGTGACGGCGGTGAACGTCCCCAGCGGGAAGGCGACGTCCAAGTCGCGCAGGTTGTTTGCGGAGGCTCCGATCACTTCCACTTCCCGCCCGTCCCCCGGCCGGCGCCGCTCCGGGGCGGGGATGGAGCGCCTCCCGGCCAGATAGTCGCCGGTCAACGACTCCGGTTCGGCGATGATGTCCCGCAGGGCGCCTTCGGCCACCACCCGCCCCCCGTTCTCCCCCGCCCCCGGCCCCAAATCCACGATGCAGTCGGCGGAGCGGATGGTTTCTTCGTCGTGTTCCACCACGATGAGGGTGTTGCCCAAATCCCGCAGCCGGAGCAGGGTTTCTATCAGCCGCCGGTTGTCCCGCTGGTGCAGGCCGATGGACGGTTCGTCCAACACGTACAGCACCCCGACCAGGCCGGAGCCGATCTGGGTGGCCAGGCGGATGCGCTGCGCCTCCCCGCCGGAGAGGGTGGCCGCCCCCCGGTACAAGGTTAGGTAGTCCAATCCCACATCCAGCAGGAAAGCCAGCCGGGCTTTGATTTCTTTCAGCACCGCGGCGGCGATGGCCGCGTCCCGTTCGTTCAGTTCCAGTTTGTCCAAAGCGTCCAGGGTTCCCCGGATGGAACGGGAGCACAGTTGGAAAATGTCCATATCCCCCACCGTCACCGCCAGCGACACCGGGTTGAGGCGGGCCCCGTCGCAGTCCTGGCAGGGAACTTCCCGCATGTATTCCTGGTGGTAGAAGCGGGAGGCTTCGCTTTCGGTCTGCTCGTGGCGGCGGCGGATGAGCGGTATCACCCCTTCGTGGCGCACCCGGTAGTGGCGTTGGCGCCCCCGGCGGGAGGTCATCGTCACCGGGATGCGCAGGTCGCCGGTGCCGTAAAGGATGGCGTCCCGGTGCTTTTTAGCCAGTTTTTTGAACGGGACGTCCATCCGGAAACCGAGTTCTTCGGCCAGGCCGTCCAAAAGGTTGCGAAAGTAGAGGTTGCGGTTGGCGGACCAGGGGGCCACCGCCCCTTCTTCGATGGTGAGGTCGTCGTCGGGGATGACCAGTTGCGGATCCACTTCGTATCTGGTGCCGATGCCGGAGCAGGTCTGACAGGCCCCGTAAGGGCTGTTGAAAGAAAAAGAACGCGGTTCGAGTTCGTCGAACGACAGGCCGCAGTGGTCGCAGGCCAAATGCTGGCTGAAAGTCAGTTCCGGGCCGTCTATCACGTCCACCACCGCGATGCCGTCGGTGAGGGACAGGGCGGTTTCCAGGGAGTCGGTGAGGCGGCGCACCCCCGATTTTTTGGCGACCAAACGGTCAACTACAACTTCAATGTTGTGGGTAAAGTAACGGTCGAGGCGTATTTTTCCTCCCAAGTCCATTATTTCCCCATCCACCCGCACCCGGCTGAACCCCTGTTTGGACAGGTCGTTGAACAGTTCCTCGTATTCGCCTTTCCTCCCCCGCACCACCGGGGCCAGCACCTGAAAGCGGGTTCCTTCTTCCAGTTCGGAGATGCGGTCCACGATCTGCTGGGGGGTCTGGCGGGTGACCGGCCGGCGACACTGCGGGCAGTGCGGTTTGCCGATTCGGGCGTAGAGCAGGCGCAGGTAGTCGTGCACTTCGGTGACGGTGCCCACCGTGGAACGGGGGTTGCGGCTGGCCGTTTTCTGGTCGATGGAGATGGCCGGGGACAGGCCTTCGATGAAATCCACATCCGGTTTGTCCATCTGCCCGAGGAACTGGCGGGCGTAGGCGGACAGGCTTTCCACATAGCGTCGCTGCCCTTCGGCGTAGATGGTGTCGAAGGCCAGGCTGGACTTGCCCGACCCGGACAGGCCGGTGAACACGATCAGCCGATCGCGGGGCAGTTCCACCGAAATATTCTGCAGGTTGTGTTCGCGGGCTCCCCGCACCACCAGGTTGTCAGCCGTCATCTCCCCGGTTCCGTTTCAAGAAAGGCAATTGCGCAATCCCCCATAATAGCCAACCAAACACCCGCCGCTTACTTCCTCCCCTAGATTCCCCAATCTGTTAGTTAAGGTTGGTTTTCACTACTTAGCCTATCACTATCGGCATCAGGATGAAAATTCGCTTTACAGCAACAGCGGTTTTCAGGCCGGGCACCCCGATTGATAGAGGCCAACCAATCAGCCGGTGGCGGCTCAACCTCAGTGTGCGACACATCAGCTGCCATATAACCCCCATATACAGTCGCATAACCCCACATATGCCTCATAGGTCGCCTCCTTCTCATAAACATCCACCATGCTCCTTTCTGCTCGGCAGGGATTCCAAATATCCCACCTCCATCTTAATTACGGGATGTGGGATCCGCCCCTGCTGGGATGCTAGTTTTCGCTACTGGGCGGAGTAGCCACAGCGTCGGGAGGGGTTTCCGCTCCGCCAAGGATTTTAGCACGCCTCACTGGATTATGACGGCCGATGATAGGCCCCTTAGGAGGAGGCCCCGCGTCCTCTATCCGTACATCGGGGGCCATGTAACGCCACCCTCTTTTCCAGCGAGGGCGCCGGTTTCTTTTCTTAATCATTACCATCCTCCCTTTCATCCGGCGTGAACTCCAAATATTCTACCTCATCCCAACGAATAAGCAAACCAGAAGGCAGTGACAGTGGCTTCCCCTCGGAATCTATACCAAATTCACCGGAATCAGGATCAATCTCTATTGCTCTTGTAAGATAAATGTCTTGTATATCAGGATATCCCGCTACATAAGATCCTTCTCCATAGTACCCGCCCATATACAGCCCGGTTTTGGTGCGCAAACGTACCCACCCAGCAACCCGTTGCCAGCCAAAAAGGAAATCCCAAGCACGAGGGGCGGGAGATCTGCCAACAAATAACCCCGCCCACCGATACTTTTTGGAGGTAGCGGATGTTGCGCTACTGATAACCCATCCTGCTGCTAGTAATCCCAACGTAATAGGTACAACCACATATAAGGACATGTATAGCCAAACCCAAAGACTGACATACATGCCTTCCCATATCCGATCCCAGTAGGAAACCCGCAAATGATAGGTTAAAGGAAGAAATAGAATGTGAAACACGGCCGAGTAGCCAACGGACCGCAAGAGCCCACCTCGTATCCCTGTGGTCCATCTCCCAGCCAACATCTCAAACGCCCAGATGAACAGGACGCCCGGCAAGACAGCCAGCCAGATGATTATCAGCGACAGCAACGTAGTTGTCATTTGTTATACCTTCTAGTTGTTCGGTTACATGACCAGCAGCCAGGCGCACCCCCTGACCCGACTATCCCCCGCTCCCATCCAAGAGCGGTCGCCGGAGCCGGGGCGCACGACCCTGGGCTTCCCGGATAAGGAGGGTAACACGGTTGCAAAGTTAGTTGAACCCACCGGGGAAGATGCCTAAAAGCCCAGCACAGAGTATGTTTTTGCTAGCCTATCTGCCGTAGATAGGACGACCACTGCTGGGGTGCTTGACAAATCCCAGGAGGTTGCCTAAACTGGCGTCTCAGCCAGGCGGTGCTTAGATGAAAACGAATAAGATCACCGACCTGGACAGATTACCTAAGGAGGTAAGGACCATGTCAATGCCATTCTTTCTTGAAGGCGACTTTTCGAGAAACCTAACGATCCTTCGTAATTCTCAAGATTTGCTGGACTCGGTTGGGGGTGCGCGAGGGTTACATGAGATATCCAGCAGAGCGGAAGAGCTACGATCTCGGATGGCGCCAACACCTACCCGCTTATGGGACAACCCTACACATGCAAATGCGCGCAGGGCAATGCAACAATACCTGAACGCAAATCCGTACTGGGAAAGCTCAGGCTTGCTGATCAAGTATCTTGAAACTGCAAATTTGGACCAAGAACTCCATTTCTACAATGAAGCACTCTCTTGCCTAGAATGCGGTCATTATGAAGCTTGTAATGCGATGCTACGTGCTTTTCTGCAGTCATTATTGGAGACAATTTATATGCGCGTCAAGAGCCGGAAGGCCAAAAGTATAAAAAGTGCCATAAGTTTGTTACATAATATTGGTCTAATATCTAAAGTAGATACGGAATGGCTACGTAAAAAGGTTAGTGAATTCAATACCAACGGATCCCATCCAGGCTATTCCAGCAAAGAAGAGGCGACCCAACGTTTCCGTGATGTTACTAGCATCGGCCATTCTCTCTTAAAAGACTACTGCCATTATAGAAAACAAACCTGTCATAGCAAAGATACTTCCAAATAAAGAGGTTACTCGAAATCGTAGTCTGGAGAGCCTAGTTGTTGGGTGTTTTCTTCTACTGTGCGACGGGTGCGGTCGTCGAAGCCGTTTGGGTTTTCGGCTCTTAGTTCCAAGGTTAGTGTTACTTTGCCGTCTAAGTGACTGGACACGTTTTCCATAATGTCGCTTAGTTGGCTGATGCCTCGTACCGGGTCCAGGTTGAAGACGGCATAGAAAGTGGTGGGTTTCGTATCAGGGGTGACCGGCCCATTTGGCGGAGGCGGAGGGGGACCGACCGGGCCGTTCCCGTTTGGCGGGGGTGGGGGCGGCGGGGGGGCCAGGGGTGGGACTACATCGGGGCGTAGCAGTACGCCGCTGCGGGCGGGGTTGTCCACTTGGGCTCCTCGGACTATTCCCCGCCAGTTTTCAGACTCTTCGTCGTGGGCTTCGGCGTAGGCGAAAGTTTCGGTTTCCCAGCTCATGCTGGCGGTTCCGTTGCTGATGGCGGTGGCCAGCACGCTGAAATTGGCCAGCCGGGGCATGTAGGGGAAGTTGGCGTAGGCCGCCCACAACTCCCCCACCGTTATGTCGCCCCGCTCCCCCCACAGCGGCACTTCGGCGTGCGACGCTCCGTCCAAATCCATCCGCACCCGCACTCCGCTGTACGAGTCAATCAGTTTCTCCTCCGCTATGAGTTTGTTCGCCGCCCGCTCCGGCAACGACCCTTTCCCAGCGACGGCAACTTTGCTTTCCAACCATTCGATCTCGGAGGTGCCCGCCTTCTGACGGGGAGTGAGGATGTGCTCGAAAGCCAGGTTGATGCGGGAGTCCACCGTCTGATCGGTCTCTTTCAGTTTGCTGTCCACCTGCTTCTGCTGATGCGGGGTCAGGTTAAGGGAGTCGCGGTCAGAATCGATGGAGCGCCAAGCCAAAAAGAGCCGGGCGGCGGAACGCAACTCTTCCACCCGCTTGCCGGTGG
The DNA here is from genome assembly GCA_965202665.1 of Candidatus Spongiisociaceae bacterium. Lineage (GTDB taxonomy): Bacteria > Actinomycetota > Acidimicrobiia > Spongiisociales > Spongiisociaceae. The sequence goes on along the minus strand of OZ241841.1, from coordinate 2,611,277 downwards.
CGGCCAGAAACGCCAGCAGGTTGCGGTGCTGGCGCGGCCCGGCGGAACGTTGCTCCAAAATTTCCCGGGCCGCATCTATCGCCGAACTGTTATCAGCGCCCCGAACATGTTCTTTTTCCGGCGGGAGGATAATCAGGCTGACCCCGTCATCCGAATCATCCACTTCTCCCGGCCCGGCCGGGAAGACGGACACCGAATGGAAAATGTCCCGGCGGGTATGGCCAGCTGACTGCGACAGGCGCCGCCGCAACTCCTCATCGGCGTCGTAGATATCGAAATCGGATTCGGCCCGTTCCGCCGCCACCCGGGTCACATTGGGTTGCAACTGATACCAGTACTGGGAGCCGTCCACATATAAATGGGCGGCCTCGTTAGAAAGATATTTGAGGGCGTCCGTGAACTTGCCCGGTTGCTCCCCCGGCTGGGCGCATCCCAGCACCACCCGCTTGACATCCACTCCCCGGTTGGCGTCAGGCAAGGGAGCCGACCCCATGTATATGGTGCGGGCCACCCGCCGAGTCGCCGAATACGCCCCCAGTTGCTTATTATCCAAATCGATGCGGGCCGGCAGGGCGTTGGGGCCGTCCACATCCCGTTTGATGACCGGATCCCACCCTTCTTCCAAATATTTCTTCAGCTCGGCCACCAACGGCGCATAGTCCATCGGCAAAGTGCCGGGCATGATCAGCAGGTTGCGGTCTTGGTTTTTCCACAGGTTGGAAACGACTTCCGCCATCAACCGCAACGCCCCCCTGGTGCGCTGAAACTTATCCAAAGCCGACCAGTCCTGGAAAAGCCGGTCGAACAGTTCCGGATGTATCGGATAGGACTTGCGCATCCGCTCCAAATAAGTTTTCTCTTTGGTCTCGGACGGAAAATCGTTGGAATCCTTGTAGGACTTCCAAAAGGCTTCCAAAACCCGGTCGCGGGCCCGGTGGTTTTCATTCGGGATCGGATCGAATAGTCGACGGCGGACGATTTCAAAGCTTTCATCGGGCGTGGCGGGTTGCCAATGGGCGGCGTTGCGGCCGACCACGAGCCGCAACCTTTCATACGCTTCCCGGCCCATATCGCCGCCCATTTCAATATCCGATATGGGAAGAACAATCAGAATCACCACATTGTCCGCCGCGGCCGCCGCTTCGGTGAGGGACATCGCGAACGTAAACTGCGTGTCGAAGTCTCCGGCGGGCACCTGTTTCCGTTGCTGATCCTGGGGCAGCTGGCGGGCGTAGGCCACCCATTCGTCGACGAGGATGATGGCCGGTCCGTATCGCCGGAGCAGTTCCCGCAGTTTCGCCCCGCCGGGATTGGTTCCGGCCAGGTCATCGGCCTCCACCATTGCATAGCCGTCGGCGCCGCCCAACTGATAAGCGATTTCCCCCCAGATGGTGTTGACCGTCGTCCCGTCCGGCTTGACGGAAGGGTCGGCGGGCGACTCCCACTGGCCGACGAACACCGCCCGGTTTATCCCCCCCGGCAGTTCAAGGCCTTCATCAGCCAACATTTCCCCCACTCCTGCCAGCTCGGCCGGGGCGACCTCCCCCGCCAGGTGGTAGAGGGCGATCAAGCTGTGGGTTTTACCGCCCCCGAAGTTGGTCTGCAACTCCACCACCGGGTCGCCCCCAGCCCCGGCCAGGCGACGTGCCGCTCCGGTCAGCAAGTCGCGCAATCCCTCCGTCAGATAGGTGCGACGGTAGAAGGCCTTCGCGTCCTGATATTCTTCGGAGGCGGAACCGGACCAAACTTCATGCAAGTTGGCGGCGAATTCGGCTTGCTCAAAACTGCCGGAGGCCACATCATCGTGAGGGTGGATGATTTCCCGCCAGGGGGTCAACCCCTCCTTAGGCGTGCCTGCTGTGTGGGCGATCTTGAAACGTTCCTGCCTAGCCTGTCCTTCATAACGTTGTCGCATCAGGTCGTTGCGTTGCGACTTGACCTTCTGTTGCTGTTCGCTGGCACCGAAGGCTTCCAGTAGCCGTTCCATCGTGTCCAAAGCCCGATAGGTGTCGTCCACCGAAAAGGTTTTGTTGTGGGCATGGTCGTTGCGAACCCTGGTCAGCTCCGAAATCCAGTTGCGCTCGCCCTGGCCGAAATGATGCTTCCACACATCGTGCCAAGTGGCATTGATGCCTTTCAGCAGGAACGACAGATCCTCCGGGGAGGGGCTGGTATCGGGATGCCTCAGCTTGTCGTTGACGACCGACAGCCATTTTTCCCCGTAGAACCCATCCCAAGTGCGCTCACAGTAGGGACGGAGGCCGTCCCGCAGGAGCACCAGGCAGGTTTGCAAACGTTCATGATTGGCGATGGCCATCGGCTTTACTCCCTTTCTAGTTCTATAGCTTTTGTTGCCGAGCCGCAGAGGTACCCGACAAACGTACAAGTTCCGGCCATACGGCGATCAGGCCATTGTATGCTACTGCCTCCTCCGACCAGCCCTTCTTATCGCACACCGCATACAGCAAATAGGCTAACTGCCGAGCCCGATCCGCCAAATCGCCCAACTGCCTCAGCAGACCGGCCGCTTCTGGCTCCGAACGGTCCAGCAGACGAACCAAGTGTTGCACTGCCTCCCAGTCGGTGCGTCGCTTGTCCTCCACCGGCGACCAGTCATCTTCCAGTTCCTCCCGTCGCAGAAGCCGCACCTTGTTGCCCCGCGACTCGGCGATTCCCGCCTCTACTACACCAGACACAGCCGTCACCTTAGCCCTGGCTAGCACATCAGCGTCGCCAAAAGGCGCCGGTTCATATCCAAACTGCTCATACCAGGTAAGAGCAAACTGACTGTCGGCGTCCAACTCGGCCCCCTCCTCGGACAACACTTCCCCCAACACCTCGTTGATATGAGCCAGGGCAACATGAACCGACATAGACGACCCGTCAGCCTCCACCACTTTGGAATACCGAGAGAAAATTCTCATCCCCGGTCCGATAGCCGACTGTGCCATATCAACCGGGGCAATATTCTGCTCCTGCAACAGTTGAATGGCACTAGGAAGTTCATTGTGAAGAGCGGATATAAACCCACCCCGTGTTTCCATCGGTACCTCTTTTTGACGACGACGACAGGCGATCACAACTGAAGATGCCAATGCCGCCGATTCAGTAGCCCGTAAACGTCCTTGCATTTCAGTACGTATTGGCCAGGTGGCTGTTATCTGTAATTGTGCATCTACTAACCCTTGTAAAAATGTTTCCCAACCGGTTGATACAGTAGCACCTTCTTTAGTTTCTTGTTGTTTGAATGCATAAAAAATGGTAGCAGGAAAATCAGGATTATGTACTCGAGATATTTCAGACATGACAGATGCCATTCCCATTTCAAAATGTTCCTCGGCCGCATCCTTTGATCCTGCACGATCTGGATCTGCTATCAACTCTTCCTTTTTTGGAGTTAGTATTGTCGAACATTCTTCCGGCCATACATCTGATAAATTGTGACGCAACCACACATAAAAAAAGTCCGATAAATCTGCATAGGGAACATTATCATAATATGGAGGGTCCGTACATATCAAGGGTGCCTCTACCTCCCCCAATCTTTCCAATGCGTTACCTTTTGTTATCACACCTTCCTGTATAGATGGAACTTGCGCTACTGCTTTTGCTACCCACTCCACATTACTGCTCCAATTACCGGTTGAAGACGAAAAAGGATTACTCTCGGCAAAGTCCCAAACCATAGCAAGAGCTTGTCGCCCAAATACTTGTCCAATTGACTCATTCGCAGATTGCCATATACATAGAGAGGATCCACGAGCTACACATCTATCAATAGCAAAAGCCAAGTAAGTAATGATCGCGTCGGCATATGCAGTAACCCCTGAACCGCCGTCCCTTAGACGGGTCTTATCATCATATAATCCTGCCTCAATAGCGTCATGTTCCAACATTGTTCTTATGTTTGACAAGCAATGAGAAAAGGTAGAAAGAGCGTTTAATTGGCGTTTTGTGAATAGATCACTCCATTTTTTCATTCCATAACCCTGAACTCGAAACCCCAATGCTTTGGGAGGGAGAGGAAAATCAGGTTTCCAAACTGGTTCTGGAATATCAGGTAAATCCACAGGATCCAGATAAATACGACCTCTGCCTTGTTTAGCAACAACCCCTATCATTGCCTGCTTTATTAGACCTTTTTGACCTTGCTGACGTAGATACCTAAATTCAAGAGGTGCGCCAGTGGCTATGCATCGCCTAACGGTTACTTCATTAGGTATTCCATCTTCTCTAACTTTATATATCACAGTTTGAGTAGTGTTATTGATGATTGGTTCTACCCAAATTACTGGTTTATTTTTACGAGCCTGTCGAAGTATGCCATTTTTTAACAATGGTATATACCCTTTCCAAAATAGATCAGGAGATTCAACTGTTCTAGCCCATAACCAAGCAATAGGTTCAACTAGTCCCCCTCCCTTTTCTTTTGGCAACGCAACACTCGGATATAATTTTCCTAATATTTTCCATGCCTTTTTCTTAAGCACATCACCATAAAACCGAATATCATCAGCTAATCCTTGCGAGCCTTTCCAAGTCTTCAAACTTGAGCCTATCCTACTTTCAGGATTAATTGGTGGTTTGCCTGCAAACCGAGGAGGTATTTCTACTAAAGCTTTTGTAATGAGAATGGGTACAGGATTCAAATCACCCCCATAAGCAGGTAACCCCAAACGACTCGCCTCCAAAGGAATAGAACCGCCTCCGCAAAAAGGATCTAATACATTTGGTAAATCGCCATTACACGACCTCTCTATTTCGACCCGCGCTTCAAACAACAACTGTTCGTCTTGGAGGTTTTCCCATACAACAAGCCTTTCTAATATACCAAATAGCCGCTTCCTTTCTTTGGCCTGTTCCTTTTCGGTAGGGAAAATATCAAGGTGGGCAGAGGGATCGTCAACTAGAGATGCCCACAAAACGGCACGGGCAGCCGCTAAGGGTCGTCTCGCCCACCACAAATGCAACGTGGATGGATGACCATGCCGTATCCTCTTCTCCCGAACCGACTCCCGGCTTATGACATCCAACGGGAGTGCTACCTCTATGAGTTTGGGGTGATATGGGGGGGGGGGGCGGTCATTGGGGGTTTACTGCTTGGGTCATTAGGTCGGATACTTTCAGGGGGAGGCTGGCTTGGGCGAAATGGAGGTCGTAGCCGTCGAACGGCTTTAGCAGGTAGGACACTTTCGGTTCGCCCTCCGGGTCCTCCGGCACTTCCACTACCGCTAGGCGGAACCGGTCCGGGTGGTGCTGGCCTTGTTGCACCTGCACTTTGCTTACTTTGATTTCCGGGGTGGTCGGTTTGTGGCCTTTCACCTCGATGTAGAAGCAGAACCCGTCCGGAGCGCGGGACATAATGTCGAATCCCGGATTGTTGTGCTCCATTTCCTGCGGCTCCCTCCCCAACCGGCGTTCCGCCGCCAGCACCGCCGCCACCGCCCGGCGGTCGGTTTCCTCCGTCTCCCCCGGAGTCAAAGACGGCTGCGTCCCGTTCAACTCGTCCAACAGGCCCTGCGGTATCACCAGGGCTGCCGCTGCCACCGTCGGCGGATGATTGACCAGTTCGGCCTCCGCCTCCAGTTCCCGCAACCGGTTGTCCCGGCGGCCCGCCAACTCGTCGGCCCGTTGCCGGGCGTAGCCGGAAGTGCGTTTTGGTTTCTTCCCCCGCAGTTCCTGCTCCTTAAATTTGCTGGCCTGGCGGTCCCAGAATCTTATTTCCGAATTGAGCCGCTGCTTCACCGCCCGCCGCACCCGATCCACCCGCGCCTTTGTCAACTTCGAAGTCTGCTTCAGATGCGGTGTAGCCAGGTTGGCGATCGCCCAATTTTTGGCCACCCGTTCTACCTCCGCATCCGCCCAGGAATGATCCACTTGCGCCGCCACCAGCTCCGGCTCCTCTCCGGTCAGCGCCCGATAGTTTAGATAGGGCTCGGCGGTGGGGTCGCTGACATTCCCGTTGCGGTCCACTTCCGCATATTGGAATTTGCGGGAAGCCGTCTCCGGATGGCCGCGGGAGTCGAACCGCCCGTCGGTGATTTTATGATCCAGGTAGATGAGCGTCCGGGGTTCGACGCCGGGATCGGATTCGTCCACCAGCGTCGCCCCCGCCGCCAGCATATGGCCGTACTCGCCCAAAACTTCTTCCATCAGGGCGGCCAGCAACGGATGGCCGGGGGCGATCAATTCGGCCCGCGGTTTTCCGGCTTCGCCTTCCACCAAATCCTTGTCGAAAGTCACCCGTTCGTAGCGGTCGTGGATGGGGCCTTTCGCCTGATGTTGGAGGCGCAACCGGGCGGGAACGCGAGTGATTTCAAACCGGCCCCGATCCCGGCCCGCCATTCTCCCCTTCATCCGATCCAAACCTTCGGCGAAGAACGACTGCACGAAGCCGGGGGACAGTTTGCGGGCTTTGGCCAGTTCCATCTGCTGGCGTATCTCCTCCAGTTCGGCGGCCGACATCACCTCCCCCGCCAACGCCCGCTGTTGCACCAGTTCTTTAACCCGGTCCCCGATTTCGGCGTCGACCACCATCTCGATTTGCGCCTTGACATGCGGTTGGGCGCCGTAGCGTATCGCATCCAACAGGGCTTTTTGAAGGGACTGGTTGATCTGCGGGTCGCCCAACACGTCGTACACTTCGTCGCCCAAAGCCTCCCGTTGGTTCTCCAACTTCTGCAAAAGCCGTTCGAACACTTGGCCTTCCCGGGTGGAAAGGGCCACCAGGTTCCACAGATGGCACACTTCGGTCTGGCCGATGCGGTGGATGCGCCCGAAGCGTTGCTCGATCCGGTTCGGGTTCCAAGGCAGGTCGTAGTTGACCATCAGGTTGGCCCGTTGCAGGTTCACGCCTTCCCCGGCGGCGTCGGTGGCCACCAGCACCCTCGCCCGCGGGTCGTTGCGGAAGCGGTCTTGGACGCGGCGGCGATCCTCCCGTTTCATCCCGCCGTGGATGTTTTCCACCGCCTCCGTCCGGCCCAGCCTGGTTTGAATTTTCGCGGTCAGGTAATGGAGGGTGTCTTTATGTTCGGTGAACACGATCAGTTTGCGGGGCGGGTCGCCGCCTTTGAAATCCTCCGAATCCAGAAAGTCGGCCAGCTGGTTCCATTTGCTGTCCTTGCCCGATTTTCGCACCCGGTTGGCCATATCTTCCAACCCTCTCAGTTGCCTTATCTCTTTTTCCAGCTCTTCCGGGTCGGCCAAATCGACCGCCGCTTCCTCCACCCCTTGGTTCTCCCATCGCTCAAAGTCGTCCTCGTCGAATTCGTCCGGGTCGAACTCTTCCAGGCTGTCCGGCAACCTGTTCAGGCCGAGGCGGGGCTGGGGAGGACGAGCCTCCTCCCGGACGGACGGGTTGCGGATTTCCGCCAGCCTTTTCTCCACGCGCTCCCGGCGCCTGCGAAGCGACTGGTAGATGGCCTCCGGGGAGGATGCCAGACGCCGTTGCAGGCCGACCAGGGCGAAGCCGATGACGAACCCCCGGCGGTCGTTCTGCTCCCGGAGCTGGTCGGCCCGGTTCATTCCGTGGCGGACATAATCGGTAACCTCTTCGTAAAGTTTTTGCTCCGGGTCGCTTAGGTCGTAGGCCAGGGTTTCCGCCCGGCGCTCCGGGAACAGCTTTTTCCCGTCGAAGGTGAGCAGTTTCTCTTTGCTGTTGCGGCTTAGAAGATCATCGTATTCCGGCGGGGGGCTGTTGGGACGGCGGCGGCCCGCGAACCGGTCCGGGTCCAGCAAGGTCATAAAAGCGAAGAAATCCTCGTCTTTGCCGTTGTGGGGGGTGGCGGTGAGCAACAGCAGGTTGCGGGCCTGATCCCGCAGTTTTTCCCCCAACTGGAACCGCTTGGTCTTTCTCAGGTCCGGTCCGTACTGGTGGGCGGACATTTTGTGGGCTTCGTCCACTATCACCAGATCCCATTCTTTGCTCTGCGAGGCCTGTTCCAGTTTCGCCTGCAGGTCCTCGTTGCGGGCCAACTGGTCCAAGCGGGCGATGAGCAGGTCTTTTTCCAGGAACGGGTTGGCGGAGAGGGTCGCCTCCACCATCTCCCGGGTGAAAATCTCAAAACGCAGGTTGAACTTGTCGTGCAACTCCTCCTGCCACTGCTCCACCAGCGAACCGGGGGCCACCACCAGGCAACGGAACAGGGCGCCCCGCAACATCAACTCCCGGATGTAAAGGCCGGACATGATGGTTTTGCCGGCCCCCGGATCGTCGGCCAGCAGAAAAGCCAGAGGCTGGAGGGGCAGCAGTTTCTGGTAGACGGCCTCGATCTGGTGGGGCAACGGGTCGATGCCGGAGGCGTCCACGGCGGCGAACGGGTCGAACAGGTGGGCCAGCCCGATGCGCCGCGCCTCGGAGGCCAGCCGGAACAGGTCGCCGTCGGCGTCGAACGTCCACCGCCGGTCGGAGGCTTCTGAAAACCGGAGGGCGTCCTCAGCGGACACCAGCCGTTGCCCCAATGCGTCGTCAAAGGCCCGGTAAACCAGCGTCCCCATCCGGTCGTCGATCAAATCGAAGGCCACCACCTCCACCGGCCCGTCGGCCCGCACCCCCGCCAACCGCATACCCGGCTTGATCTCGCTAAGCAGCATAGGAACATCCCATAACCATATTTCTACCACACCGGTGCGACAGAATTAGAAAGGAGAACCCACGTATGTACGTCCCCCGGGCGATACGGGACCTACCCGACGGGAACCCGCTCTGGTTCGGAGAGGTTTTTGGGCATTCCGTTGCTCGATGCCCCGTCGTCGCTGGGAACGGGGCGGCGATCGGCACTACATTCGGGGCAGAACGCCTTGGCGTTGGCCCACTCGGGGTCGTCCGGCACCCGTGCGTGGGAAACCGCCACCCCGCAGTTAGTGCAGGCGGTCAAATAAAAAATCCTATCCTTCGTTTCGATCATTTTTCCATGCTAGCAGACGATGGGGAGTTATAAGACCGAGGATCATCCGACGAAGGGTATTCCACTTTTGAATCATCGTCACCCGACGAGATGTTGACAGTGATTACTCCGCCGAAGCCCGCCTCGTGCCGAACCTGTAGCACCTCTCTCCACAAACGGTCGCCCCTATGCAGGGCCCCGCCCACTACGGCGCAGGGTATGGCGGCTACCAACAGCCATGACAACCATCCGGGTATTCCGCCCGGAACCGCCGCCAGAAACAAGACCTCCACCGGCCTCCAGGCGATGAGCACCAGCAACGGCGCTCCGACCGCCGTCGCGATCAGCCATAGCACGCACCATTTCACCTCCGCCCAGATGCGGCGCGATGGATGGACGGCCGCCACCCTGATCTGCTCCAACTGCAACCAGGCCACCACCCCCACTGCCAGGATGGTGTCCACGGTCAGCAAGCCTTGCATCGCCAACGTCAAATACTCCCCCGCGGTCATATCCGCCTCCCTCCGTACCCGCCGCCCGCTATCGGTCTATGACCTGGACTTGCCACTGCAACAGGAGTTTCGGACGTTTCCCTTTGGAGGTGTCCAGCAACCGCAAGTGCCGGACGCGTTCGTATGGATGTTGGCAGATCAGCCTGATCATCTTCGGGTCGGTATACAGGGCGAACCATTCCACCTGCCCGTACTTTTCCTTGCCCAGCACGGTGGGCTTCCCCGCCGCCTGACCGCTCATCACGTCCGCGGCGGCCGCGTATACATCGGCCGCTTCCATAGTACGGGGGGTCTCCCATCCCGTTATCAACGGGTTCAACTGCCCGTTGCCCCGAAACACGCCTTCCGTCCACAACGTGAACCAAGCCGCCTCAGAGGTGATAAGAAAGCGGTTTTTCCGTTCGACGGCCATCCGTTCCTCCTTTCCCTGACTACCCCGACGGTTACCCCGCCAGGCGATCGCCCTGTTACTCTAAACCGGTTCCATAGATACTTGGACCAAGGTCGGCGGGCTGATCGTGCGGGACTCCAAAGGGCATTTCGCCTGGTCAAAGCCGCATTGCCCTGGCCAGCACCGACGTCTCAGGCGGGTTCGCCGCCGTCGATGTTGAAAACGACGGCTAGCAGAAGGAATGAGTGTTTAGGGTGATGCGCATGAAATCAGTCACCTCCCATCATCAAGACCAGCCCGGGGAATTGGACGGCATCTACGAAGGGCTTGAGTCCCTGGAAGAGCTGGCCGCCCGTTTCGCGGCCGGCGAATTCGACGACCTACGCAGCCAGCGTATGGATGCCTTGCTGGACAATCTGCCCCCCGGATACAGTTTCGACGAAGAAGGGGGCTTGATAACGCCCAAATCCCGCATACACCCGGCGTAACGCATCAGATCCAGCCGTGCGGCGCGAAGCCCCGGGGAGCAACCCGCAACCGCTTGCCCGCGTCAGACGCACTTCCAAAAAACGCAATCCCCCCGCGGGCGGGCATCGGGGAGGGTACCATGCGGATTATGAAGTTTTCACATTACGATCTGGGACATCAAGAGGCCGGGAGGATGGTGGTAGTGGACCTTTCTGGCGAGGCGAACGTTCGACTGATGGATGACCACAACCTAAATGAATATCGGCGGGGACGGCGGCACCGGTACTATGGCGGACATGTCACCGCCTCGCCCTGTCATATACCGATCCCGTCCGCGGGCCGCTGGCATCTTGTGATTGACACCGGCGGAGCACCCGAACAGGTGTCCGCCTCGGTGCGTGTGGAAAATGCCCTCTTCACGCAATCCACTTAATAAAACCCCAGTATTGGCTAGTCGTGAAATTCGGACTCTCCGTCCCCAGGCGATCCGTCGGCATCTGGAGAACCGGGCCACATCTGCGAAGCTCTGAAATCCTCAACGCTGACAGCTTGCCCCCCGCCGGAGGATTCCTCGGGTTTGGAAGCTTTTGGCGAAATGCCTGAAAATTTAGCGATGAGGCCTTCTTGGTAATCCGACAACACCAACGCCTTCTCGTCTTCAAGCGCACTCTTCCCGGGCGGCGACGCACGGAACACCCTGACGGCGGATAATATCAGCACGAATATCCCAATCAACATCGCCGTCACCGCAAAGTTTCCGATAACGGCCAAGGTCGCTGGGGAATACCGGGATGCGGGCCCTGTTAGCCAGAACTCGGCGCTGGAAAGGCCGATAGGAAACACAACACCGATGGCCAGCATCCCGAATCCTCGCCGAACCAGCTTACGGAAATCGATCCTTGGGGCTTGGCCACCCCGGTCGAGGAAAGAGTAATACCATCCGACCATCAGCAACACCACCGGCGCGCCGATACCAGTCGCCGGAATAAAAAGCTGCAACGTTTGGAGCACCTGCTCCAACGCCTTGCCGCCATCCATAATGACTCTGTTCGGTAGGAACAGGTCAGCCGGTTGCTACTACCTCCCACTCGGCTAGAAACGAGGCTTCGCCGCCGTTGATGGTGAAAAAATTGCCGGCCTTCACCACCTCGGGCGGATGGAAACTGATCAAGTAGGCGGTATTCTGCGGGTCCACGTAGCGCGGTATCCAGATCGGTTCGGCCAGCATCTTATCGAACGTGGTGCGAAAACCATTGACCTCGCCGGACATCACCAGGTTGGCGGCCTCCACCAAATTGGAGGCGGCGGTCACCTTGGGGCGTTTCCATTCGGGGAAAACATCCGCCGGGATGATGCTCTTGTTGCCCTGAAAGCCCTTTTGCCCCCAGATCGCCAACCAGACGCTAGCGGGGCGAATAACGAACATACCGCCCTCCTGGGCTGGCAAACCCTGTTGAACATCCGCCCTCTGCCCTCCGGTTTTCATTGCCTCGCCTCCCCTTTCTCGCCTGCTTCCCCGAATCCTATCTGCGGGGAACGGGGCGGGCTCGCTATTCGCTATTCGGGTTTTACGACCTACACGACGCCCTCGGATGCCTTGTAGGAATCCCACGCGTCGTCATAGCCCGGCAGAATACCAGGCCTCTGAGACAAGTTTTACCGCCCTCGGGGCGGTCAGAGGGCGGCTTCCGCCAGGGCTTTCATTTCTTTGCGCAGGTCGGCTACCTCGTCGCGGAGGCGGGCGGCGTATTCGAAGCGCAACTCTTTGGCCGCCTCCCGCATCTCGTCTTCCAGGCTTTGGATCAGCCTGCCCAGATCCTCCCCCTCCAAGTCAATGGGGGTCCTCGGCTCCGGGCGCTCCCGGTCCGGGCGGTCGGCGGAGGCGGAACGGGACGACACCAACTCCAAGATGTCGGACACTTTTTTGCGGATGGTCTGCGGGTCGATGCCGTGCTCCCGGTTGTACTCCAACTGGCGGGCCCGGCGGCGGTTGGTTTCGTTGATGGCCGACCGCATGGAATCGGTCACCTCGTCGGCGTACATCACCACCGTCCCCGCCACGTTGCGGGCCGCCCGCCCCATGATCTGGATGAGGCTGGTCACCGAACGGAGAAACCCCTCCTTGTCGGCGTCCAAGATGGCCACCAGCGACACCTCCGGCAGGTCCAAACCTTCCCGCAACAGGTTGATCCCCACCAGCACGTCGAACTCCCCCAGCCGCAGATCCCGCAACAGAGCCACCCGCTCCAAGGTATCGATCTCCGAATGCAGGTATCGGGCCCGTATTCCCATCTCCAGCAGATAGTCGGTCAGGTCCTCGGACATTTTCTTGGTGAGAGTGGTGACCAGCACCCGCTCCCCCCGCGCGGCGCGCCCCCTGATTTCCTCAATCAGGTCGTCCACCTGGCCGCGGGCGGGACGCACCGCCACCTCCGGGTCCACCAGCCCGGTGGGTCGCACTATCTGCTCCACCACCCGCTGGGAATGCTCCCGCTCGTATCTGCCGGGAGTGGCCGACACGAACACCACCTGCCCGGCCCGATCCAGCCACTCGTCGAAGCGCAACGGACGGTTGTCCACCGCCGACGGCAAGCGGAACCCGTGCTCCACCAGCACGTCTTTGCGACTGCGGTCCCCCTCGTACATCCCCCCCAGCTGGGGCGCCGCCACATGGCTTTCGTCCAAAAAAGTTATGTAATCATCGGGGAAATAGTCCAGCAGGGTGTAGGGGGGCTCCCCCGGCAGGCGTCCGTCGATGTGGCGGCTGTAATTTTCAATTCCGGAGCAGAACCCCACCTCGGCCATCATCTCCAAATCGTAGGTAGTGCGCATCCGCAACCGTTGCGCCTCCAGCAGTTTCCCCCGCCCCTCCAACTCGGCCAGGCGCTCCGCCAACTCCTCCCTGATGCCGGCCATGGCCCGCTCCATCCGCTCCCGTTCCACCGCGTAATGGGAAGCCGGGAAAATCCACGCCTCCGGCATCGTCTCCACAATCTCCCCGGTGACCGGATTCACCCGCACGATGCGATCCACTTCGTCCCCGAAATACTCCACCCGCACCACCGTCTCCTCGTAGGAGGGAAACACTTCCAACGTGTCCCCCCGCACCCGGAACCGGCCCCGAATAAGGTTCACTTCGTTGCGGTCGTACTGGATTTCCACCAGGCGGCGGATGGCCTCCGCCAGCGGAAACTCCACCCCCGTCACCAACCGCAGCATCTGCCCCGAATACTGCTCGGGGCTGCCCAGGCCGTAGATGCAGGACACGCTGGCCACGATCACCACATCCTCCCGGTAAAGGAGGGAGGCTGTGGCCGAATGGCGCAGGCGGTCGATTTCATCGTTGACGGTGGCGTCCTTCTCGATATAGGTGTCGGTCTGCGGCAGGTACGCCTCCGGCTGGTAGTAGTCGTAGTAGGACACGAAATACTCCACCCGGTTTTCGGGGAAGAATCCGCGGAACTCGGAGGCCAACTGGGCGGCCAGGGCCTTGTTGGGGGCCAGCACCAGGGCCGGGCGCTGCACCCGTTCGATGGTCCACGCCACGGTGGCCGACTTGCCGGAACCGGTGATGCCCAACAGCGTCTGGAACCGCTCCCCGGATTCCAAACCCTCCACCAGGGCGTCCACGGCCTGCGGCTGATCCCCCGCTGGGCGAAAATCGGAATGAACCCGAAACTCAGGCAAAACCCCTCCCGGCTAGCAGTTGACAACATGCCAGGCTAACTGTAGCAACCGACAATGCCAAATATAATGTGTTGCTCATTTCGGTGCTAGCGACTATCATATTACCCTTTCAACTCCTCCGTTTATTCGCAATATACAAAGTAGAGGACCCATCTCCGCACACATTCTGGCAATTTCTACTAGATTATCTAATATCAAATTCGCCGCTTCTTCTGCTGTAATAGTACCATCCTCTATAACAAAACATCTTGCTTGATACTTTATTATCACATCACGTTCTGAGGGTTTTTGATTGAATTTATCATCAGACATAGCAACCCAACCATTGTGGGCAACCATCTTTATCCACTCCTCATCCGGTATATTTTGTGACCCTTGAATACCATAGTATCCTTGGGAAGTTTCAATCTCTAACTTCGCCTCTCGGAGAATTCGAGGTAACTCTTTAGAACCCAAATCCCGGTCAATAAAGAACTTAGGAAGCATGTCGGGATAAAACGCGTAAGGCATCTTCAATATGAGATACGGGAACTCCAAACTCCTCAGAACATCTTTCTAGTGTTTCACCCGAACTGAATCTGTGTAGAACATTGCGGACGCGGCAACCACCTTGAGCGAATATGGGATCGCCGCCGCCCCGTAGAGGATCCACCACCACCTCCGCGACCTTATAATAAGGCAGTCTCATCAGTTTGATGTATCCGCTCTCGTCAAAGTCAGGTTCGATACGTTCCAGATAATCCCGGACGACATCAATGAATACTACTTGACCTGGCGGTCGCTTGTTAACGACTACCAGCTCTGATAAATTATTGACTTCGTCAGAAAAGTCGTACAGAATGTCCGCCCCCGAACGGTAGAATCGTTTGTTGGCCAGAAAATGGCGCGGCTGTCCAGGGCTAGACGAAATCCGGCCCAAAGTCTTACGAAGGGTCTGCAGAGAAGCATAATCGCGCAATTCTTTCAGAACCATAGCCTCCGCCAATCCCACGAAAGGCACCGAACGGTGATTCCAAGGTTCCAATTTGGTGATCAGGCCGGGGAAACGTCGCCCGTTACTGTATGGTTTCGCCCAATTGCTCAACGTACCGTACGCAACGCCGACGATCTTCGCCGCCTGCCCCATCGTGTACAAAGGCTGGCTGAACTTGGGGGAAGCCAGCACCTCTCTCCTAACCTTTGATGCCATCCCATCATTCTATCACCCGTTACCGCCTTTCTACGACAAACGTCCGCCGCGTGCGACTTGCAACCGGAGCGGGTGTTCAGCCAGGACGGCAACCCATCCACTTCCCGCCCGCCGACGACTTGCCGGAACCGATCCCCCCGCACACCATAATCCGAACCGGGCGGGAAACGCCTAACCCGGCAACCGCGTATTTTAACAGGTGGAAAGTAACAAAGATTGGTTATGTTCCTCCGTCCCCGCTGGTGGCGGCGGGGGCGAGGTTGACGGCGCGGACGAAGAAAGAGGCCATCTGCGCCCGGGTTACCGGTTTGTCCGGGCAGTAGTTGAGGGGGGTGGTGGCGCAACCTCTGGTTACGCCACTGCCGTACATTCCTTCAATAGCCCGTATCACCGCCGGGTCCAGTCCTGTTACGTCTTGGAAAAGATTTTGAGGCTCTTCCACGGACTGGAGATGGGGAAAAGCGGCGATCATCATGATGGCCATATCAGCCCGGGTTACCACACCGCCCGGGTTGAAGTTTCCATCGGTGAGCGCGAAGGCGTTTACAGAGACGCCCCATTCGGCGTAGGTGCGGTACCAAGCATCGGCTGGAACGTCGGCGATTTCTATGTCCTCGGGGGTTTGGATGGTCCAGCGTTGGCTGACGGCGCGGTGGAGGAAGGCGGCCATTTGCCTGCGGGTGATTTGGGCTCCGGGGCAGTATTTGGTGGAGTCGGTGGCGTCGCAGCCGAGGGTGATTCTCCATCCGGCTATCCGTTCGATGTTGGCTTCATGGACGCTGCCGTCCTCATCGCAGAACCTTCCTTGGCATGCCGGTTCAGCGGGAGCGGGCGGGGGCGCGGCCGGGGGCGGAGCGGCGGGCGGTGGGGCGCCGCCGCCACCTCCGCCGCCACCTCCGCCACCGCTACTACCTCCCCCACCGCCGCCACCTCCGCCTCCGCCGCTGGGAGCTGGGGCAGGGGCGGGGGCGTCGTTGGCGGGGATGGTGATGATGGCGGAATTGACGGTGAACCCGGCGGCGGTTCCGGATATGTTGATTCGCTCGGCTGACTCTTGTTGGCTGTCGTTGGTGATGACGATAGTGAAATTCCCGGTTCCGGTGGCTGATTCAGCGGGGATGGTAAGGGTGGTAAGAGGGGCGGTGATCCGGTAGTCGGAAGAAGTCGGAATGGTTATGGTTACGGGAGTGGGTTGGGAACGGGTTTTAGGTCCACCGAACCGGGCGGTGACGACGACATTTCGGGTTTGCCCTTCGCTTATGCTGGAGGGGCTGACGGTTAGGGTGATGCTGGTGGGCGGGTCGTCGTTGTCTTTGATGGTGAGGGTAGCCGGTTTGACGGTGAATCCGGTGACTGTTCCGGTTATTTGCAGGGTTTCGTCTCCTTCGGCGATGTTGTCGTCGGCGATGGCGGACAGGGTAATGGTTTGGGGGGTGGCGCTGTTTTGGTTGGCGGGGATGGTCAGGTCGGTGAGCGCGGAAGCGGTGTAGTCAGACGAGGAAGCTGCCCCGCCGTAGGACAGGTTGACGGTCTGGGAAGCGCCTAAAGTTTCCGAACCCGGATAAGCGGCCCGCAGGCTTAGAGTGACATTGGCGTCCCCTTCGGTCACTTCGTCTGGCGTGACGGCAAGAATGACGGTCAGGTCATCGTCGAGGATGGTCAGCGTGTCCTCCCCGATAGTGAAACCGGCGAGGGTTCCCCCGGCGACGGTCAACGTTTCCGGCCCCTCAAAAGCCGCATCGTTGTATGTTCCATCGGTTTTCAGATCAAAACTGCCGGTCCTGCTGGATTGGTAAGCGGGAATGTTAATAGTAAAGTCGCCTACCATTTCGTAGTCGGTTCCCTCAGTGGCTTCCCCGGAAGGTTTGCCGACCACAATCGGTACGGAAGTAGTGGCGGAGCGGGTGGCGGTTCCTTGAAAGGTAACCCGCACATGCACCCGGTTCGTTTCGCCTTCGGGTACTTGTGTCAGTTCCGCCCCTACGTCGCCGCCGTCATCTTCGTGGAGAGTGACGTCAATGACGGTAGGAGGAGAATCATTGTCGTTTAGGGTCAAACTGGCGTCTACCGTGCGGTAGTCGACGCTGCTGATGGATACTGTGCTGCCTTCAAAGATTATGGGTTTCGCCGGTTCGGCGACGCCGTCGTCGTTTACAACGATGGTTACATCAACGAAACCGCTGGCGCTTCCCGACGCGATGGTGACGCCGGTCGCGTACCCAGCGGGAGTCGCCCCCGGTTTAGAAGGCAAAGTCACCCTGTAGTCCTCCCCCACCTCCCAGACACCGTTGGAGTCCACAGTCGCCTCACCCGCCACATTCAAACCTACCACCGCTCCGCCGGCGGGGGCGGTGACCCCGGTGGGCAGGGTAGCGGTAACCCGTATAGTGGAGGATCCGCTGTTCTCATCCAACGCAGACACGGAACTCCCGGACTTAGCCAGAGCGAGGGTGATGCCGCTGTCCACCACGTTGATAGTGTCCGTATCCGACTCTGATTCTCCGGCGACGGTGGCCGACCCGGTTATCTTCACCGTCTCCGCGCCGGGTTCCGCAGATCCGTCCTCCCGGGCGGTCATCTGAAACGAACCGGAGTGCCTGAATTGCCCGGCGGGGATGCGGATAGTAAACGAGTTGTTTGTCTGATCGGTGCAAACATCCTCAGTAGTGGGAGGACACGTCGCGGCCACCGTCGCCCCGTTGCTGTCCCCGGCCGCCACCGCTACCGTCACATCAGTGGCCGAGGTCAAAGCGGACGAAGTCGCTCCGGCGAACCCGGCCGTCACCCTTATCGTATGAGCGGAACCGCTTTCATACACCGTTCCCGGCGACGCCGTGACCTCCAAAGCGGTATCGCTGGCCCCGATAGTCAACGTATCAGAAGCCACCGTCGCACCCTCCGTTCCCGTGGTTCCGGTGATGTCAAATGTTTCCGCCGGCTCGGTCTCCGCGTCGTCCGCAACCGACAAACCCGACAAGTTCACCCACGGGCTTACCAGACTGCTTTGACCAGCGGGGATGGACACCATGACCGGCGTAGCGGGAGCGGTGAAATCAACACCACCGCCCATAGCTGACTGCGGCGACGAAACCCCGGCGGTGACCCGCACCTGCAGAGCGGATCCTAAATCGTTGGAAGTAGCCGATGTGAACCTGGCCTGTACCCGCACCGCCGCCGTTGCCCCCTCCGACAGGGTCTTCTGCTCCCCGACCATCACATCCGTATCCGCTTTTACAGTCACCCCCAAATCATCATCGGCGATAACCAACGATGTTCCGCTGACCGAAAACCCGGTCGCACTGCCCCCAATGTCGATGCTCTCCGCTCCCTCCGCAATCGCATCCCCGTCAATCAACAAACCGGTCAGAGCGGTAGCCGAGCTGGAGATGGAACCAGCCGGGATGCTCAACGTCAACGCCGTGCCCGGAGCGGTGAAATCCGCCGCTTCCGCTTTCTCACCCTCGCTGAACGACAACGTAACAGACGTGGCCCCGGTCAGCTCCGAAGTAGACGCCCCCGCAAACGCGGCCATCACCGACGCCGCCCCCGCGTTTGTCGCTCCCTCACCCACCGAAGTTTGGCTGACCGTCAACTCAATCGTCTCCGTGATCTTCAAATCAGCGGGCAACACCGTAAACCCAGCAGCGGAACCGGCGAACCGGACCGTTTCCTCCCCCTCCGCCACCGTATCCGACAAAGGAGTGATGGTCACATCCGCCGTCCCCGACGTACCGCCCGACGGGATCGTCAAGTTCACCGTCGCCACCCCCCGATCGTAGTCGCCGCTCGAACAAGACCGGGACTGACCGCTCCCCGAACACACCCCCACCGTCGCCGTCCCACCCATAGCACCCACGTTTACGACGACGGTCGTCTGCGAAGTCACCGCGGTTTCGGCGGTGGCTTTCACCCGCACCCTCCGCGCCCCCCCATCCTCCGCTATCCCCGCCAGCGCCGCCTCCCCGCTCGCCGCCTCATGCAAAGACAAATCCACCCGCGTCCCCGCGTCGATAATCGGCAGATCCGCCGACTCCACCGCCACATCCGACCCGCCCACCGACGCCGTCCCCGACACCACCAACTTCTCCCCCGACTCGCTCGTACCATCATCAGAAACCGTCACCGTAAACGTTTCGCTCGCCGACGTCCCACCCGCCGGAATGGAAATCGTGGTCGCATTACCCGTCAAACTGGTACAAGCATCATCCCCGCCAGACACCGGACACGACGACGACAAAGTCGCACCGCCCTCCCCCGCCACCGTCACCGCCACATCAGTCGCCGACGCCAAAACCGACGACGACCCCTTAAACCGAGCCGTCACCCTAACCTGATGCGCCCCCGCCTGCTCCTCCACCGACGACGGAGACACCTCCAACTCAATATCCGCGTCATCATCATAAATCGTCAACACAGACGACCGAGCGGCCCCCAACGCCGACGACCCACCCACTTGGAAGGTTTCCGGCCCCTCCACCACCGCATCATCAGTGATCGTCAAGCCCGCCAACGTCGCCGTACCCGACGCAGTGATACTTCTAGCCGGGAAAGAAATCGTATTCGGCGTCGACGGAGCATACGTGAAATCAGCCGCCGTCGCCTTCCCCGCCCCCGCCGGAGTCTGCGCCGCCGCCGACAACGTCACCGTCGTCGCCGAAGGAATCACCGACGACGTCGCATTCCAAAAAGCAGCCTCCACCGACACCCCCGAACCGGACGCCCCCTCAGCAATAGTATCTTGGTCACCCATCTCACCGCCATCGGTATCCACCGTAAAACCCACCCGATTCGCATCCTTAATCGTAATCGGAGTCCTAAACACCGTCCAACCCGACGGGACGGTGTTCAACCTAACATAAACAACCTCATCCGGCTCCACCACCTCATCCCTTCTAACTTGTATTCGGTAGATGCCGCTAATAGTATGCACGGCATGGAGAGTCCCGGAAATCGAATTGGCGGCTATCCTCACACCTACAGGATTATCATCATCCCTATTATGACCTACAGTGACATCCGTATCAAAATATGTTTCCTCATTGACCGTTCCTAGTAACCTAGCGGTTCCCGCCTGTGACATTATTCGCATAACCTCGGTATCTCCTGTCTTTTGGTAATCTAAACTTCGGCCGTAAGTTGAAGAAGTAGAAGCAGTAAACACACCATTCGTCACTCCACCCACCACAGGCTTTGCCGTGGGTTCATAGACATGACCATAGGTTCTATTCAAAGATTCGCTTTCTCCTCTCTCCCATACCGTATCCGGCGATATGTTCACCTTAATTGCCCGATCCTGATCGGTGATCGTCAAAGTAGTACCATTCACCCTATACCCAGACTTAGAAGCGGCACCGGAGAAGGTGATAGTCTCATGCTCCTCCGTAATCCTATCCGCCCGCGTCAAAAGTTGCCAAGGGACTATATTATAACCGATCGTCTGACCCACACCAATAGTAACATTAAAATTAGTAGATGAGTCAATACACGCATCACCACCTCGACACTCCGTCCTAGTTTCCCTTAAGGAAAAAACCCTGTGCACATTATTTACGGTAGCGGTCCCACCCCGAGAAACAGTCACAGTCACACTAGAAGTCACCGCCGAAGGCACCGACGCCCTCAAATAAAGGTCCTTACCCGAAGTAGCACTGTCCTCCCCCACCGAAGTGATCGCGGCTCTGGCGCTCGTCGCCTCCACCACGCTGAGCGTAATCACCGTCTGCGCCCCCACCGCCGCCGGGACAACCGGCAACACCGACCACACCAACCCCGCCGCCAACGACAACACCGCCAACCGCCGCATCACCCAACCTCCAATCCTCCGCATATCCGCTCCGCCGCACGGCGCCGCGAACCGGCACCCTACGCAAACGCTACCCCCCCCCCCCAATATGTCAAGTCAATCGAACATCCCGGCGGGCCTGCGTCAAACCCGGGCGGCCTGCCAACAAATCGCGTGCCTGATTTGACGGAAAGAAACGTCACCCGGGCTTGAAAGCGCCGGCCCGCCCGGGCCGCTATCTCAACCGGGGCGGGCGTTCAGCCAGGACAGCAACCCGTCCACTTCCCGCTCCAGAGCGCGGAGGGAATCTCGGTTGGGGAGCAGAAAGTCGGCGGCGGCCCGCCACTGCTCGCGGGTGGGTTGGGCGGCCATGCGGAGCTCGATGTCCCCCTCGGCCATTCCCCGTTGCGCCAGGCGGGCGCGGCGCATCTCGTCGGGGGCGTCCACCACCACCCGCAGCCAACCCTCCTCCGACAGAACATCCGCCACCCCCCTCAGCACGGGCACTTCCACCGCCGCCGGCGACCCCCCGGCCCGGGCGGCCCGCTCTCGGATGAGGCGGCCGATCTCGGGATGGGTCATCGCCTCCAACTCCCGCAACTGCTCCGGGTCGGCGAACACCATCCCCCCCAAAAGCGAACGGTTCACGCGGCCCCCCGTCGCCGCCTGCGGCCAACGGGCCGCCACCCGACCGGCCACCGGATGACCCGGCTCCAACAGGCCGTGCCCCACCCGGTCGGCGTCGATCACCGTAAAACCCCGTTCCGCCAACAACCCGCCCGCCGCCGACTTGCCGGAACCGATCCCCCCGCACACCATAATCCGAACCGGGCGGGAAGCCGCCATCCGCCCCATTGCGGACTCAGCGGCCGATGCCGCGCTCTTTGAGTTCTTGGAGAATCTCCTCCAAAGAAGCGTCCACCTCCACCGACTTGGGTTCCTCCTCGTCCCCTTTGTCCTCGGATTCGAACTCGCGCACCTTGGGCGGGGCGGCGTGGCGACGGGGGGGACGGGGGCCGTCCGAAGGTTGCGAAGGCGAATAGTTGGGCAGGGCCTGCTTGATGGAAAAACTGGCCCGGCGGCGCGCCTCGTCCAATTCGGTCAACTTCACCGTCACGTTCTGCCCGATGGACAGTTCCATCTCCGGGGACTCCACCCGGTGCATGGCTATCTCCGACACATGCACCAGGCCCTCCACCCCGTGGCCGACCGACACGAAGGCCCCGAACGGAACGGTCTTGATCACCGTCCCTTCCAGAACCACCCCCACCTCGGTGGAGGCGACGAAAGCCTGCCACGGGTCTTCGGTGGTCTGCTTGATGGACAGGGAAATACGAGTGCGTTCCCGGTCGATCTCCAGCACTTTTACGGTCACGTTCTCCCCCACTTTTACCACCTCGGACGGATGATTGACATGTTGCCAACTCAGTTCGGAAACATGCACCAGCCCGTCCATGCCGCCCAAGTCGACGAAAGCCCCGAAGGCGACCACCGACGAAATGCTGCCCTCCCGCACCTCGCCTTCCTTCAAATTGTCCATGAAGGCGGTGCGTTGCTCGGCCTTCTCCTCCTCCAAATGGGCCCGGCGGGACAGCACTACGTTGTTGCGGTTGCGGTCCAACTCGATCACCTTCGCTTCTATTTCCTGGTTCACGAACTGGTCCAAATCCCGCACCCGGCGCAGATCGATCAGCGAAGCGGGCAGGAAACCCCGCAGGCCGATGTCCACGATCAACCCGCCTTTCACCACTTCGATCACCACCCCTTTCACCGTATCCCCCCCGGTGCGCAAACTCTCGATGCGCCCCCAGGCCCGCTCGTACTGGGCCCGCTTCATGGACAGGATCAGACGGCCGTCCTCATCCTCCTTCTCCAACACCAGCACCTCGATGACCTGCCCCATTTCAACCACTTCGCTGGGCGGAACGTTTTTGCGGATGGACAACTCCCGCAGGGGAACCACCCCCTCCGACTTGTATCCGATGTCCACCAGCACCTCGTCTTGGGAGATGTTGACCACCCGGCCTTCGATGATGTCGCCGTCTTTGAACTCCGGCACCGTTTCGGCGATGGCCGATTCGAAATCTTCGGGGCCGATGTCGTCGGGGAGGGAACTGACGCTGCGGGCCTTGATGGCGGGCGGGCCCTCCGCCGAATCCGGGCCGCCGCCGGGCTCCGCCGGGGACGGGTCGGACGGCGAGGAGGGGGCCGCGGCGGGCTGGTCGGGGGCCGGGCCGGAAATATCCGCGGCGGCGAGATCGGGGGCGGCCTCCGGGACATCGCCCCCCGTCGCAACCGGAGCGTCGGCCGAAGGGGGCGGGGGCTCCGTCGCCGCGTAGTCAGGTGAAACATCGGGGTCGGGGTCGGAACCGGCATTGGTTGCGGCTTCTTCCTCGTTCTCCTCTTGGGGAATGGGGGACTCCGCGGCGGGAGGGTCATCCGGGGAGGGCTCGGCGGCGGGCGGAGGGGCGGCGGCCTCCGGGGGCGGATGGGGGCCGGAAACGGGTTCGGGGGTTGGTTCCCCGGACGCGTCCTCCTCCATCGCGACGGGTGCGGGGGTTTCCGGAACCGGGGCTGGATGGGTTGCGACCTCGGCGGCGGCCTGTTCCGGGATGGGCGCCGACTCCTCTGCCTTGAGGTCCCGGTCGGCTTCTTGGCCGACGGCGCCGGGGGGGGACGCCGTGTCGTCGGACGGGGCGCCGTGCTCGATGTTCGTCATGTGTTTATTTTTCACCTTCGGGGGATTTGGATTTCTAAGCGGACGCCTGATCGCGTCCACAGGGATGCGGTAAAGCGTAGCATCATTTCGGGCGGGAGTATCAAAAAGTTGAGAAAGCCGAGAACGCGTCCCCGCCTCCGGGCAGGATAGCGCATCCGGGAAACTAACCTTTCACCGAAGCCAAATCGGAGCCGGTGGCGATATCCACCGTCAGCGCCACATCCAACGAGACCACCCCCTCCATCACCTCCGTCACCAGCTGCGCCGCCGCCCCCGCCGCCCCCGGGGCCGCCTCCAACACCAGCTCGTCATGCACTTGCAGGAGCAGGGCGGCCTCCACTTCCGGCAACCGGCGATCCAACTCCACCATGGCCAGTTTGATGATGTCGGCCGCCGAACCCTGCACCGGGGCGTTGAGGGCCATGCGCTCCCCCATCTGCCGAACCCGGTAGTCATCGGAGGACAGCTCCGGCAGGTAACGGCGCCGTCCGAAGATGGTGGTGGTGTAACCGGCGCGGCGGGCGTCTTCCACCATCTTGTCCAAAAAGTCCCGCACTTGGGGGAACTGGGCGAAATAGTCGTCCATATGCCCGGCCGCCTCCTCCCGGCTGATTTCCAGCCGTTCCGCCAAACCGAAAGATTCCATCCCGTACAGCAGGCCGAAATTGATGCCTTTGGCCCGTCTCCGCAACTCGGGGGTGACCGCCTCCATGGGAACGTCGAACACTCCGGCCGCGGTGGCGGCGTGGATGTCCTCCCCGGCGGCGAAAGCGGCCAGCAGGCCCCGGTCCTGGGACAGGTGGGCCAGAATCCGCAACTCGATCTGCGAATAGTCGGCCACCACGAACCGCCACCCCTCCCGGGGGATGAAGGCCCGGCGGATGGTGCGTCCCCGTTCGGAGCGCACCGGAATATTCTGCAAGTTGGGATGGTCGGAGGAGAGCCGTCCGGTGGCGGCGGCGGTCTGGTTGAAGCGGGCCCGGATGCGTCCGTCCTCCCCGATGAGCGGCAGGTAGCCGTCCACGTAGGTGCTGCGCAGTTTCTCCCGCTCCCGGAAGCCGAGCAGTTTGCCGATGATGGGATGCGCCCCCTCCAGTTTGGCCAGCACCGAGGCGTCGGTGCTGGGCGCCCCTTTGGGGGTTTTTTTGGAAACCGGCAAGCGCAGGTCTTCGTACAGGACTTTGCGCAATTGCAGGGTGGAATTGATTTTGAAAGGGCCACCCGCCTCCTCGTATATTTCGTTTTCCAGGGCGGACAGCTCCTCCCGCAGGGAATCGCCCAGCTGTTCCAGGTAGGGGCGGTCCACGCGGATGCCCGTCCGTTCCATCCGGGCCAGGGCCGGAGCCAGGGGCAGTTCCATGCCGGACAGCAACTCCAGTTGGCCGGTCTCCGCCAACTCCGCTTCCATGAGGGGGCGCAACCGGCGGACCGCCACCGCCCGGCGGGCGGCCGCCGTCAAATCGGGGCCGGCGGTGAAATCAAGGGCCCCTTGGGATTCGGAATCGCCGCCGTCGTCCGCCGCCGTCAACTCCGCGCCCAGCCGTTGCCGGGCCAGGTCCTCCAAAGCGTTGCGCCGGCTGGCCGGGTTGAGCAGATAGGCGGCCAACTCCGAGTCGAAGGCCAAACCGGCCGCCTCCCCCGCCCCGGCGTCCAGCAGGTCCCTAACCAAACTTTTGACTCCATGGGCCGACAGGGGAAAATCCGGGTCGGCCAAGGCGGGGGCCAGTTCCCCCAGCAACGAGGCCGGAACGTAGAACACCGGTTGCGGGCCCGCTTCTTCGTCCGCCGGTTCGGGGGCGGCCGCCAAACCCGCCAAACGGCTTCCGTCGCGCACCGGCTCCACCGCCAGCCCCCCGCTTTCCGCCAACTTCCGCACCTGTCCGGCGGTTTGCAACTCCCGCACCTCCACCTCCAAAGTCCGGTTTTGGACCGGGCCGGGAATTCCGCCCTCCAATTCGGCGAGCCGTTCCCACAAAGTGGCGAACTCCAGCCGGTCGAACACCGTTTGCAGGGCCTCCCGGTGCGGGGGGCGGCGCTCCAAATCGCCGGGGGCGAACTCCAATTCCAGGTCGTCCACCAAGGCCATCAACCGGCGGTTGTCCAGCACCTGCCCGCGATGCACGGCCAGGCTCTCCCGCAGTTTGGGTTTCTCCTCCTCCAGATGGGCGAACACCCCGTCCACATCCCCGTAGGCGGCCACCAGCCGGGAAGCGGTTTTCTCCCCCACCCCCGGCACGCCGGGCAGGTTGTCGGAGGAGTCTCCCCGCAGGGCGGCGTACTCCAAGTACTGGTCGGGCCGCACCCCGTACTTTTCTTCGATCCAGGCGGCGTCGGCCAGCACCGTGTCGGTGATGCCCCGGCGGGTGTACAGCACTTTGATGCCCGGGGTGACCAACTGGAAGCTGTCCCGGTCGCCGGTCACCACCAGCACCTCCCACCCGTCCGCCTCCGCCCGGCGGGCCAAAGTGGCGATCACATCGTCCGCCTCGTAGTTTTCGCGCTTCAACTGGGGGATCCCCATCGCCTCCAGCACCTCTTGGATTAGCGGGAGCTGACTGCGGAACGAATCCGGGGCGGCGGACCGTTGCGCCTTGTACTCGGGGAACTGCTCGGTGCGGAAGGTGTCCCGCCCCGCGTCCCACGCCACCGCCAACCCGTCCGGCGAGTGGTCCCCCAGCAGTTTGATGAGCATGGAGGTGAACCCGTAGACGGCGTTGGTCACCTGCCCGGAGGCGGTGGCCAAAGTTTCGGGCAGGGCGTAGAAAGCCCGGTAGGCCAGGCTGTGCCCGTCAAGCAACGCCAAAAGCGACATAGGCCAATCGTAGCCCGCCCCCGCCACCTAAAATCACTACAGAAACAAACGCCCGCAAAGGCCGCGAGCTTGAGTTATTTGCTTTCCGTCTCCCCGATGCGCACCCCGCGCGGCGGGTCCCCCGGTTGCTCGCCAGGAACGATCCGCCATCCTTTCGCCTCCCACCTACGGACAAGTTCCTCCACCGCCGCCGCATGGTCCGAGTCGCCCCGCTCCACTGACGCAACCCATTCTTCTATCGCAACCTGGTTGGCCGGATCGTCAAACCAGCTTGGAGGATCAGCAACCTCAACCCTCCCGGCAACCGGGGCCATCACAGACTCCCTATCCGCTTCAGTCATGCTTTTATTATAACACGCCTAGAGGATCCGCAAATCCCCTGGCAACTGTGAAACACCATAGCCTCTGCGTCTGATGTGTCTCGGCGCAAACCAAATGGTCGATTACATCTTGTGTAACCCGTAATACATGGAAATATTCTCGGTGCGGGTCCCCACTATGAACCCATAAGAACTCCGCTTCTGAGTCATTCAGAACCTCCAGTATCTGCTCTGCGGCCATTCTTCTCAAGGCGGAAGGATTGATTTTAAGCCGGACCCAGCCACGCGGCAAAGGATGTTCATCAGCATGCATCCAGTAACCCAGATGTCTGTTGAAGGTAGAGTTATCTATCATTAACACTTATTATAGAAAAGAAATAATACAAAAAGGACAATAGTGTTCCGCCTAAGGTCGACTGCTGGGTGACGACTTTCCAAGCCTTCATCCATCAGAACGGTTAGACGGTTATTCCGACCCCTCCCCTCGGGGAGGTGGTGGTACCGGGAATGGGACTCGAACCCATACGCCCTTGCGGGCACTGGATTTTGAATCCAGCGCGTCTACCAAATTCCGCCATCCCGGCCTTGGGGTCATTGCCCCGCTGTCTCATTATACGCTATTCCCAACGGCTTGCGGAGAATGCAGGGCTTGGGCCAGGCGGGCGGCGGCGGCGGCGGCGTCCGCCACCGGATCGCGGGAGCTCAGGGCGCGGCGCACCAGGGCCGAGCCGACGATCACCCCGTCGGCGTAGGGGGCGATGGCCGCCGCCTGTTCCGGGGAGCTGATCCCCACCCCCATCACCAGCGGGACATCGGTCAGCGCGCGGATGCGGGAAGCCAAACTCCGGGGATGGTCGGAGGATGCCTCCCGTTCGCCGGTCACCCCCATCTCCGCCACCCCGTAGATGAACACCGGGCCGGCCTCCGCAATCCGGGACAGGCGGGCCTCGGCGGTGGTGGGGGCGGCGAACAGAACCAAGCCGATCCCGGCTTCGGCGACGGCTTCCGCCACCGGTGGGGACTCCTCCAACGGCAAGTCGGCCACGATCAGGCCGGCCGCCCCCGCCTCGGCCGCCCAGCGGGCGAACCGGCGGGGTCCGATGCGGAACACCGGGTTGGCGTAGGACATGGCCAGGGCGGGGCGGCCGGTGGCCTCCGTCACCCGGCTCAGCGTCTCCAGGCCCGACCGCAAAGTCACGCCCGACCGCAAAGCCCGGTCGTTGCCCTCCTGAATGACCGGGCCGTCCATCAGCGGGTCGCTGTAGGGGATGCCCACCTCGAAGGCGTCCGCCCCCGCTTCGGCCATGGCCACGAAAATGTCCACCGCCCGCTCCGGGGAGGGCAACCCGGCGGTCATAAAAGGCATGAAAGCGGCGCCCCCCGACTCCCGCGCCTCCGTCAACAGCGAAACCAGGGCCTCCCGGCTCATTGGATTTTCCCGGCGATGATCTCCACGTCCTTGTCGCCCCGGCCGGACAGGTTGACGAGCACGGTGCGGCCCCGCAACGAGGCGGCCTCTTTCTCCACCCAAGCCACGGCGTGCGCCGACTCCAAGGCCGGGATGATCCCTTCGGCGACGGCCAGCAGTTCCACCCCCCGCAACGCCTCCTCGTCGGTGATGGAAACGTAGCGGGCCAGACCGGCGTCGGCGAAGTAGGCGTGCTCCGGCCCCACCCCCGGATAGTCCAAACCGGCGGAAATGGAATGGGCCTCCGCCACCTGCCCTTCCTCGTCCTGCAACATGTAGGTGCGGGCCCCGTGCAGAATCCCCGGCGATCCGGCCCCGATGGAAGCCCCGTGCCGCCCGGTCTCCATGCCCTCCCCGGCCGCCTCCACCCCCACCAACTCCACCCCCACCAAACCGGCGAAAGGGTAAAACATGCCGATGGCGTTGGAGCCGCCCCCCACCGAGGCGACCACCGTATCCGGCAACCCGCCCCCCAGCTGATCCAAGCTTTCCTCGCCGATCACTTTCTGGAACTCCCGCACCATCCACGGGAAAGGATGCGGCCCCACCACCGACCCGATGACGTAGTGGGTGGTTTGCACGGTGCGCACCCAGTCCCGCATGGCTTCGTTGACGGCGTCCTTCAAAGTGCCCGCCCCGGAGGAAACCGGAACCACCTCCGCCCCCAGCATCCGCATCCGAGACACGTTCAGGGATTGGCGCTCCATGTCCTTGTCGCCCATGAACACCCGGCATTCCAAACCGACGTAGGCGGCGGCGGTGGCGGAAGCCACCCCATGCTGGCCGGCTCCGGTCTCGGCGATGAGGCGGGGCTTGCCCATTCGCTCCGCCAGCAGGGCCTGTCCCAGGGCGTTGTTGATTTTATGGGCGCCGGTATGGGCCAGGTCCTCCCGTTTCAGCAACACCCGCACCCCCAACCGTTCGGACAGGGCCGGGGCCTCGTGCAACGGAGTGGGGCGCCCGGCGTAGGAGCGCAGCAACTTATGAAACCGGTCGGCGAACCCGGCGTCCGACCAGGCGTCGGTGAAAGCCTCCGCCAACTCCTCCAAAGCGGGCATCAGCGTCTCGGGGGCGAACCGCCCCCCGTATTCGCCGAACCGGCCCCGCCGGTCGGGGCGCTCCAGTTTGCGGGACGGGGCGGGGCGGGCTTCGCTCATGCCGGCTCCGCCCCGGCGGTGCGGCCTTTGGCGGCCCGGACGAAGGCGGCGATGCGGGCCGGGTCTTTGACGCCGGGGGCCGACTCCAAGCCGGAGGAGGCGTCCACCCCCCAGGGGCGGCGGGCGCGCACCGCGGCCGCCACGTTGTCGGGCCGCAATCCGCCCGCCAGCACGTAGCGGCTTCCCGGCGGGGGCAGCCATTCGCCGGGAACCTCCGCCCCGGCCCCTCCCAGGGAACCCGGCGCATAGCCGTCCAGCAAGGCCAGGTGCCCGTCCGGAATCGCTTCCAGCCGCACCGGGCCCCGCACCCGCACCGGATAAAGGACGAAGGCCCCGGCCCGGGCCGCGGCCCGGCCCGCCCGTTCCTGATGTTCCCCGTAGGGCTGCACCCCGGCCGCCCCCACCCGCTCCCAGGTTTCCACCAACCGTTCCGGGGTCATGTCGCGGGTGAGGATGACGGAGGGGAGGGCGGAGAGGGCCGCCAAGCGGGAAGCCTCCGGCACGGTCAGGAAACGGGGGGTGTCGGGCACCAGCACCAGCCCGGCCGCGTCCGCCCCCGCCTCGGCCGCCGCCTCCACATCGGCGGGGGTGCGCAAACCGCACACTTTCACCCAGGTCATGGCCGTCCGCCGGAGGCCGGCCCCCGCAGGTTGCGCAAGGCGGAGACCGGGTTGGGGGAACGGGTCAAATACTCCCCGACCAGCAACCCGTCGTAACCGGCGGCGGCCAGGCGGGCCGCGTCGCCGGGGCCGTGCACGCCGCTTTCCGCCACGGTCGCCTCCGCCGCCTCCAGCAACGGGGCCAGCCGTTCGGAAACGGCCAGATCCACCTTGAAAGTGCGCAGATCCCGGTTGTTGACCCCCACCATCTTCGCCCCCGCCCGCAGGGCCCGCTCCGCCTCCTCCCGGTCGTGCACTTCCACCAGGGCCGCCAAACCGGCTGTCCGGGCCGCCCTTAGCAACAGGCGCAACAAATCGTCGTCCAAGAGGGCCGCTATCAGCAACAGCGCATCCGCCCCCATGGCCCGGGTCTCCCACACTTGGGCCCGGTGCAGAATGAAATCCTTGCGCAAAGTCGGCAAATCCGCCGCTTCCCGAGCACGCTCCAAATCCTCGCCGGAACCCATGAAAAAATCCGGTTCGGTCAGAACCGACAGGGCGGCCGCCCCGCCCGCCGCGTATTCACCGGCCCGCTCCGCCGGGTCCATATCGGCGCCGAGGACCCCCCGGGACGGGGAGGCCCGTTTGAACTCGGCTATCACCGACAGGCCGGGGGCGGCCAAGGCGGCGTGGAAATCCCGGGCGGGGGGCATCCGCTGGGCGGCGGCCCGCAACTCCCCTTCCAGGGCTTGCAACATGGGGAGACGGCGGCGGACCCCGGCCAGGATGTCGTCCAGCATGCCGTCAGACTAGCCGGGAGGGTATGGGAACCTCCTCCGCCTCCGCCGGAAAACGGCCCTTCTCCCACACCACCTCCACCTCCGTCCCCGGCTCCACCGAGCGATGGAGCAACGACAGGGCGGTCGTTCCCCGGGGATTGGCCGACCCCACCGTGGTCAGGACGCCCGCCGTCCGGCCCTCGTATTCCACCTGGGCGCCCGGCGGGGGAACGTCGGCGCGGGGCATGCGCACCGCCCGCAAGCGGCGGTTGACCCGGCCGCCCCGGGCGTCGATGCGGGCCGTCAGCTCCTGCCCCAAAAAACAGCCCTTGTCGAAGGAGACCGCCTCTTGGACCAAGCCGGTCTCCTGAGGGATGGTTTTCTCATCCAAGTCCACCCCCATCAGCGGCTCCCCCGCCTCCGCCCGCAGGGTGTCGTAAGCGAGGCGGCCCATGGGTCGGATGCCCTCCTCCTCTTCCAGAAAACGGCGGCTCCGCCCCGCGGACAGGCAACGGCGCATCGGAAAGACGGCCAACTCGGCCGCCATCGCCCCCTCCTCTTCGTCCCAGCCGTTGCCGGACGGAACGGGGGCATCCGGACCCCACACTTCGAACACCGGCCGGGGATCGGCCGTCAACTCCGCCGCCACCCGCAACTTCCAGCGGGACAGGGCGGCCAAAGTGGCAGGCAAACGGGCGGGCGTGGTGACCAAACCCACCCGCTCCTCCCCCCGCAGCACCCACAGCAGATCCTGCAATTTGCCGCGCGGCTCCAGCAGGAAAGAGCGGGCCGTCTGACCGGGTTTCATTCCGGCTACGTCCTGGCTGAGAATGCCCTGCAGAAACGACACGGAATCCGGCCCCTCCGCCCACAGCAGGGCCCGCGTCCCCCCCGCGTACGCCCCCCGGCGGCGGCCCGCCCGGTATTCCTCCCCCGCGTCGCCGAACGAATCAGGCCAGTCGGCCCCGTCGGGCGGGGCGGTCATATGCGCCGGGCGTGGGAAAGGGCGGAGAGGGCGGCGGCCGCCTTGTCCATCGTCTCCCGGTATTCGGAGGCGGGGTCCGAGTCGGCCACCAGTCCCGCCCCGGCCTGCACCCAGGCTTGGCCGCGGGCGATGATGACGGTGCGCAGGCAGATGGCGGTGTCCACGTTGCCGCTGAAATCCAGATATCCGGCCGCGCCGGCGTAGGGGCCGCGGGCCACCGGCTCCAACTCGTCGATGATCTCCATGGCCCGCACCTTGGGGGCCCCGGACACGGTGCCGTGCGGGAACACGGCCCGCACCACGTCCACCGGGCCGTACCCGTCCCGCAAGCGCCCCGACACCCCCGACACCATGTGCATCACATGAGAATATCTTTCCACCGTCATCAGGTCGTCCACCCGCACCGTCCCGTATTCGCACACCCGGCCCAGGTCGTTGCGGGCCAGGTCCACCAGCATTATGTGCTCGGCCCGTTCCTTGGGGTCGGCCAGCAACTCCTCCTCCAAAGCCAGGTCTTCGGCTTCGTCGGACCCCCGGCGGCGGGTGCCGGCGATGGGCCGGGAAAACACCTTGCCGTCCCGCACCCGGGTCATCAACTCCGGGGAGGAAGCCACCACCGACAACTCCGGGTAACGCAGGAAAAACAGGAAGGGGGAGGGATTAATGAGCCGGGAGGCCCGGTAGACGGCGAACGGGTCGCCGAAGAAAGGGGCGGCCAGACGTTGGCTGAGCACCACCTGATAGGCGTCCCCGGCCTTGATGTATTCCTGCGCGGCCCGCACCGCCTTCTCAAACTCGGGTTGCCCCATGGAAGAGGAAACCGGGTCCCGGCGGGGCTCCCGCTCGGCCAAGAACGGGTCCATCGGCCGGTAAGGATGGGGGTCGCCCAGGCGCAGGGCGTGCCTTTCCAGTCGTTCCACGGCGTCCGAATAGGCGATGTCCAGGTTGGACCACAGATCGGTGAACACGTTGCGCACCAAAGTCAGGCTCTGGCTGAACCGGTCGAAAGCGGCCAGGCTGCCCGCGAACTGCCACATCATCTCCGGCAGCCGCCGGTCGTCGGGGGGCGGGTGGGGAAGATGCTCGATGTAGCGCACCGCGTCGTAGGCCAGGTAACCGACCGCCCCCGAATGGAGGGGGGGCAGGCCCGGCAACGGGGCGGTGGAATAGCGGCCCAGCATTTGCTCCAGCGCGGCCAGCGGGTCGCCCGCCGGGATATCCACTTTGTCCGAATCCGACTGCGTGATCCCGTCCCGGCTGAAAAGGGTGAAGGCGGGGTCCCATCCCAAAAACGACCACTGCGCCCACCGCTCGCCCCCCTCCATTGATTCCAGCAGAAACCCGGGCCGGTCGCCCACCAGTTTCTCGAAGGCGCTGACCGGGGTTTCCCGGTCGGCCAGCAGTTTGACCGCCACCGGAACCACCCGGTAGGAGCGGGCCAGATCATGAAACTGGTCGCGGTCCGGAAAAATATGCAAAGACATATCGAAAAACTACCCGTCGCCGGCTCAACAGCGCATCAGATGACGGCCAGCCCGTCCAACCCGATCAGGATCAGGAAATCGCTGATCCAACCGGACAGGACGGTGATGCGGCCGGTTATGAAAAGCACCCCGAACCCGATCATGAGCAGGCCGGAGACGATGTTGATGGGGCGCAGGTACTTGTGCAGCGCCCTGATCCCGGAGTAGAGCTTGGTCAACCCCACCCCGGCCAACACGAACGGTATTCCCAAACCCATGGAATAGATGAACAGCAACCACATTCCCCGCCCCACCGTTTCCTGGGAGGCGGCCAAGGTGAGGATGGCCCCCAGCACCGGGCCTATGCAGGGCGTCCAGCCGAACCCGAAAGCCATTCCCATCACCGGCGGGGCCCATCCCCCCAGCCGGGAAGGCCGCACTTCCAAGCGGCGCTCCCGGGCCAGAAAGGCCAACCGGGGGGAGTTGGATACGGCCAAGGCCACGATTATCACCCCGAAGACGATGATCAGCCAGCCGGAAATGCGTTGCGTCAGACGCTGGTTGCGGGCCAGGAAGCCGCCCAGGGCGGTGGCCCCCGCCCCGGCCGCCATGAACACCGCCGTGAAACCGGCCACGAACAGGGAGGTGGCCCGCAACATGCGCAAGGTCCCCGCCCGGCCCTCTTGCAGATCGGCCACCGAATAACCGGACATCAATGACAGATAACCGGGCAACAGGGGCAACACGCAGGGCGAAACGAACGACAAGGCGCCGAACAGGAAAGCGCTCAAACTGCTACCTGGATCCATTCCGCCAACTCCTTGTTTCCAGCGGGCCGCCCCGATGCGCCGGGGCCCCGAAATGCGTAATTTTCCGACCAAATGTTGGGATGTCTTCGCCCCAACGGCGGGCCTTGCGCTATCAGCCTACTATTCTGCCATTCATGTCTTTCCCGTTAATTCGGGCCTTGGGTCCGCTGGTCAGTTATCGGCGCGAGGATCGCCGGCTTTTGGCCGTAATGTATTTGGCGGGAATAGTCCTGGGCTACGCCCAAACCCAAGCGGTCAACACCCTTCCTTTCGTACGGCTGTCCTTCGGCCTGGACGAAGGGGACATGGCCCGCCTGTTCGCCATCACCCGCCTGGGGGCCCTGATCGCGGTCATCTACGCCGCCTTCGGCGACCGGTGGGGGCGGCGGGGGCCCTTCCTGCTCTCCTATATGGTGTTTTTCTTCGCCACCGGGGCCACCGCCCTGTCCGTCAACGCCACTATGTACACCGCCCTGCAGGTGGCGGCCCGCATGGGGGCGGCGGCCATGGCCATACTGGCCACCGTTCTGCTGGCCGAACAGATGCGTCCCGACAACCGGGCGTGGGCGGTCAGTTTTTACTCCACCGCGGTCGGCCTGGGTTCGGGAATCGGTTTGATGGCCCTGCCGGTGGCCCGCCTGGGAGATGAAACATGGCGGTGGCTGTTCACCGCCGCCCTCATCGGACTGCTCGTTTACCCTTTCCTGTCCCCCAAACTGAGCGAAAGTCCGGCTTTCGGATACCTGGACCCGGAACGGGGGCGGATGACGCGACTGCTGTTCGGCCGGTTCGCGGGCCGGTTCTGGCTGCTGGCCCTCTACAACCTGTCCCTCAGCGGCTTCTCGGCGGTGGCGGTCACTTTCTCCTTGGAGCGCCTCATCAACGACCTGGGCATTTCCACCTTGCAGTCCACGGTGATGCTGCTGACGGGCGGAACCCTGGGCGGGGTGGGGTTTTTCATCGGCGGGAGGATGGCCGACGCGGCGGGCCGCAAACCGGTGATCGTCATATCCATCCTGCTGGGCCTGGCGGGGGGCTTGGGCCTGTACTGGCTGACCAGCCCCCCGCTCCTGTTCCTTGCCATATTCCTGTCGGCCCTGGCCGGCTCGGCCGCCCTGCCGGTGGGAGCGGTGCAACGGGCCGAACTTTTCCCCACCTACATACGGGCCACCGCCGTCCAATGGCTGCATTCCGTAGCGGTGGCCGGGTCCTTCCTGGGGCTGTACCTGGCGGCGTCGGCCATCGACGCCTGGGGGCTGCCCACCGCCGTCGCCTTGGCCGGAACGGGGGCGGCGCTGGCGGCGCTGGCCCAAGTGTGGATACCGGAATCTTCCGGGGCGGAACTCGGCTCCTACGCCGACGACGTGTGACGCAGGTAACTCCAGGCCAAAGGCGCCAAGCGGGCCGCTAACAAAAACATAATGGACCACCACACCAGGGACACGGTGGGGGCGGCCGACAACAGAACCATGGTGGGCAGGCAGGCCCCCAGCATGGCCGCCGCCAAAAAGCGGAACCGTTCCTGGCCGATCAGGATCCCGTCCAAAACGAACACCGCGCTCCCCAACGGCTGGGCCAAGGCCACCAACGACAGCAAACCCGCCGCGATGGCCGCCACCTCCGGGTCGGAGGAGAACCATCCGGCCAGCTGGCCGCGCAAACCCCAGATGACCGCCCCCAGGACCGTCCCCCAAACAAAGCCCCATCCCAGCATGCGGTTGGACAGGCGGCGGGCCCCCGCCCAATCCCCCTCCCCCAAATGGCGGGCCACCAACGACTGGGCGGCGATGGCCAAGGCGTCCACCACCAGCGCCAGGAACACGAAAATCTGGATGGCCACCTGATGGGCGGCGATCTCCGCCACTCCCATGCGGGCGGCGGCCGCCGCCGCCGCGGTGAAAGTGGCCACCAACACCAGGGTGCGCAAGGTGAGGGCGGAGCCAGCCCCCAGCAATGTTTTCATCACCCCCCATTGCAGGCGGGGGCGGGGAAGGCGCAGGCCGGTGCGGCCGGTGAGAAGCAGGAACATAAAGGCCGCCCCCCCGCCGGTCTGCGCGACCGCCGAGGCGATGGCCGCCCCGTTCAGGCCCCACCCCGCCCAAAAAATCATCATCGGGTCCAAAACCAGGTTGAGCAGGGCGGCGGCCACGGTTACCAGCATGGGGGTGCGGGTGTCGCCCACCCCCCGGTAAGCTTCGTGCCCCACCGTGATCCACAGCAGGCCCGGCAACGACCAGGCCCGTATCCGCAGGTAGTCGGCGGCCGGAGAAGCCACCTCGGCGCCCGCTCCCATCAGCCGCACCAGTTGCGGGGCGGCCGCCTCCATCACCGCCAACCCGGCCGCCCCCAGCAACAAGGCGATCAACAAGGACTGGGAAGTCAACTGCGCCGCCCGCGGGAGATCCCCCGCCCCCACCGCCCGGGCGATGAGCGGGGTGCCCGCGTAGGCCAAAGCGGTCATCAGGAAAAATACGAACCCGAACACGGCGGTCACCACCCCCAAGGCGGCCAGGGCGTCCGCCCCCAGGCGCCCCACGAAGGCGGTGTCCGCCAGCGACACCAGCGGCTCGGCGGCCAAAGCCCCCAGCGCGGGCAGGGCCAGCCGGAAAATTCGGCGGTCGGCGGAAGTGAAGGCGAAGCGGCGCATCATGTTCCGCCCCAGGGTACGCCCCTCCCCGCCGCCGCCGGGAATCCGGTCTAACCTCCACGGGGATGGCGCAGGGAGAAACCAGGGCGGACGGCTCCGTCCCCACGGCTGCGGAACGCGGCCGCGCCCGCCGGGTGGTGAACCGTCTGGCGCGGCGTTACCCGGAAATTGGGACCGCCCTGCGCTACGCCAACCCCTATGAACTGCTGGTTTCCACCGTCATCTCCGCCCAAACCACCGACGTCAACGTCAACCGGGTGACCCCCCGCCTGTTCGGCCGGTGGCCGGAGCCGGAGGACCTGGCGGCGGCCAATCCGGAAGAAGTGGAGCGGGTCATCTTCCCCACCGGTTACTACCGGCAGAAAACCCGTTCCATCATCGCCTTGGCCCAAGACCTGGTGGAACGCTACCGGGGGGAGGTGCCGGACGACATGGACCAGCTGGTGACCTTGAAAGGGGTGGGGCGCAAAACCGCCTCGGTGGTGCTGGCCGAAGCCTTCCGCCAACCGGCCATCGCGGTGGACACCCACGTGCGCCGGGTGACCGGCCGGCTGGCCCTCACCGGGGAGGACCACCCGGCGCGCATCGAACAAGACCTGAAAGCCCTGGTTCCCAAATCGGAGTGGAGGCAACTGTCCATGCGGATCATCCAGTTCGGACGGGACGTGTGCGACGCACGCAAACCCCGCTGTTGGGAATGCGAATTGGAATCCCTGTGCGCCCACCAGCCGAAAACCCCGCCCCCCGCCGACTGACTCGGAGACCGCCCGTGAACCTCCCTCCCCCGGCGCAATCCGCCTCCCTGGAAGAAGTGGTGGATCTCCTGCGGCGCAGCTCCGGCGACCGATGCTTCGCCTGCGGGAGGGGCAACGCCTGCGGGTTGCGCATGGACGGATTCGCGGCCCGCAACGGGGACATCACCGCCCGCTTCGCGGCCCGCCCCGACTTTCAAGGAACGACCGGGAGCCTGCACGGCGGGGTGGCGGCCGCCGCCTTGGACGAAATCCTGGTGTGGGCGGGCATCCTGCAGGAAAAGGTTTTGACCGTCACCGGCAAACTGGAGTTGCGTTACCGACGGCCGTTGGGCAACAGCGGGGAGGAACTGGAAGCGCGGGCCCGGGTGGAGCAACGGCGGGGGCGGCGCTTGACCGTCAGCGGCGAGTTGTGCGACGGCGACGGGAATCCGGCGGTGTCCGCCCGCGGGCTGTACGTGGTCCGTCGCACTTTGGACGAGTTGCGGGCCGCCTATCCCCCCTCTATGCCCTGACGGGCCAGGAAGTCGCTGAACTGTCGGCGTCGCTCGATGCGGCGGATGAGGGTGGAAATCAACCGAACCCCGGCCGCCAACAGGAACAACCCGGCGCACAGCACGGTCATCCGCGCCAACCCGGCGGTGAACGATCCTTCGCAGGAAGTCCAGCCCTGCACGCACAGCCCGTAACCGGTGCCGCCGCCGGTCAGGTCGATGAGCATCAACACCGGGGCCACTCCCAGGCCGAGGGCGGTGAAGATGAGCAACACCCGCAGGATGCGCATCAGCACGATCAGCGACTCCCAACGGTCCACGGCGTCAAGTCCCTCGACTACACCGCCACCGGAGCCGGAATAGCCGGATGGTACTGGTATCCCTCATACTTATATTTTTCGTCAGCGAACACGGGAAAGCGCTCCTGTATAGGATGATCCGCTTGTATTCGAACCAACCTAAAATCATTATAATCGAAGGAAAATAGATCATTACGACGTGTAACGATCTCTAAACGAGGAAGGGGTTGGAGATCACGCTCGCGCGCCAACTGCTCACGCGCCTGCTCGCAGTGATTCCGATAAAGGTGCACATCACCAAAGTTGTGGACGAACTCCCCCGGCTCCAGATCGGTCACTTGGGCGACCATCAGCAACAGCAACGAATAGGAGGCTATGTTGAACGGAACGCCCAGGAAAATATCGGCACTGCGCTGGTAGAGCGACAGGCTCAGTTTCCCCTCGGCCACATAGAACTGGAACAGGACATGGCAGGGGGGGAGGGCCATTTTGGGCAGGTCGGACACGTTCCAAGCCGACACCACCAGCCGCCGCGAGTAGGGGTCGGTGCGGATTTCCTCCACCACCCGCGCCAGCTGGTCGATAGCCTCCCCATCCGGCCCTGCCCAAGACCGCCACTGCGTCCCGTATATTGGGCCCAGGTCGCCGGTTGCGGGGTCGGCCCACTCGTCCCAGATGCGCACCCCGTTGTCATTCAGGTAGCGAACGTTGCTGTTACCGGACAGGAACCACAGCAACTCATGCACCACCGAACGGAAATGTATCTTCTTGGTGGTCAGCAACGGAAACTCCTCGGACAGGTCAAACCTTATCTGGCGTCCGAACAAGCTGAACGTGCCCACCCCGGTACGGTCCGGTTTGGGAACCCCGCTCTCCACCAACTCCCGCAACAGACCAAGATACTGCATTTCCTGCACAGGTTTGCCTCCGTTTCTCGCCTTTCGGTTGGGATGCCGCCTTGCCTGGCACCCGATCCTGCACCGGGTTCCCCTCCGTTTCTCCTGACTTTATCCCATCCAAGCCTCGCTGATTGGTGGCTATGTCGACTGCGTCTGGGTAAATCTACTAGCCGCTCGTCCAAAACCCGGCTTTGCGCCCATCCTCTAGAAAGAACCGTGATGGCGCCAGAATTCCAACACCTCCCGGTCTCCCTGCACTCGGATGCCCCGGGGGCGGGGGCGGTTCCACAGGAACGGGTACAGGGAAGCGGCCGGACCGGTCACCGTGCAGTCCGCCTCCGCCGCCGGGTCGTCCCGCCAGCCGGAGGCCCCCACCGGGCCGAAGCGGACCATCCACCGGCCCCGCCCGTCGGATTCCGCCACCCGCAGAGTCACCGGGCGGGGGGCGGTCAGCAACGGCGCGGCGAGACGTCCCCTGGTGCGTTCCACGAACATGGTCAGCAACTCATCCACCCCGTCGGCCGCAAACCCGGGTTCAAAATCAACCCCCTGCCCCCCGGCGGACAATTCGGCGTCCAACCGGTGGATGGCCGTTTCGTGGGCCATGCGGCGGGTCCAGAACAACTTGGGATCGGAGACCGGCAAGAAGGTGAAGCACCGCAAATCATCGGGGGCTTCCCGCAAGACGGAGGCCAGCCCCCGCAGGCC
This sequence comes from Candidatus Spongiisociaceae bacterium, assembly GCA_965202665.1. GTDB lineage: Bacteria > Actinomycetota > Acidimicrobiia > Spongiisociales > Spongiisociaceae. The sequence goes on along the minus strand of OZ241841.1, from coordinate 2,571,453 downwards.
CTCCCGGAACCAGTCGGCCAAGTCGGCGTCCGCCGGCCAGCCGTCGGGAACAATCTGCTTCAGGTCGCTCCACGGTTCGTCCTGCTCCGCCCCCACCACCCCGGCCGCCCAGCGGTGCACCCGGCCGGTGTGGTGCGCCAAGTCCCGCACCGCCCACTCCGGGCAGGTGGGAACCGTCCGGTCGGCCGGAACGCGGGACAGGGCCCCGGCCATCATCTCCCCCTGCCTTTCCAACCCGGCCAGCAAACCGGCTGCTTCCATCATCTTCGCCCTCCGCTACCCATCCGAGCCGCCCCCCAGGGGGATGCGCAACACCAGATGGCCGTCCTCCACCGACCAAGCGGATGAGCCAATCAAGGCAAAGTCGGTGAAATCCCGCTCCGCCTGTTCCATAAAAGCCTGCCGCCCCTCCCCCGCCACCGGCGGCAAACCGCGCTCCTGCACCGCCTGCGCCCGATCCCGGAAACGTTGCAACATGGCGTCCACGTCAAACTCGGCCACGGCCTACCTCCTTTCCGCCCATGCTCCCCGTAGCTGCCTCCGCCCTAAGAAGCCGGAGCCGCCAGCGACTCCGCCCCGAACAGTTCCGCTATCTCCCCGTCCAAAGTGGAGGACGGCTTAATGGAAAACTCATCGTCCAATCGCAACACCCGTTGTTCGGCGCCGTCGCCGGCGGTCATATGCAACAGGACCGGGACTTGGCCCCGATGGTTGGCGAGGATGCGTTTCAGCTCCCGCACCGCCTCCGGCACCATCGCTTCGGCGGGCACCCGCACCGGATAATCCTCGTTGGTGCGTATCGTCGGCTGTTGCACGTCGTGAGCCCGCAGTTTGACCTCGTCTTCGCTGCGGTTGAGCCGGGCCTCCACCAAAACGATGGCGTCCGCTTCGATCTGGTCGCCGCACGACTCCACCGTGCGGGGAAAGGCCAGCACCTCCACCGAGCTGGCCGTATCCTCCAACTCGAAGAAAATCATCAAATCCCCGCCGCGGGTGTAACGGCGGGTGATCTTGCCCACTATCCCCGCCACTTTCACCCGTTCCCCGTCCTCGCGCTCCCGCAACTCCACGATGGAACAGTCGGCCTGGTTGAGCACCCGGCGGCCGCCGGAGCCCAGCAGGGGATGGTCGGACACGTACATTCCCAACATCTCCTTCTCAAAGCCCAAGCGGACCGACTGCCGCCATTCGTCGTCGGAGATCTCCACCTTTTTGACATCCACCCCGGGGTCGTCCTCCCCGAACAGTCCGTACTGCCCCCTGTCTTCGTTGCGGCGCCGGGCCAGCGTGACATCCACCATCGTCTCCATCACCTCGTACAGGCCTTTGCGGGAATGGCCCAGCGCGTCGAAGGCCCCCGCTTTAATCAGCGCCCCCACCGTGCCCTTGTTCAACACGTGCAATCTCACCCGGTTGAGAAAGTCATGGAAGTCGGTAAACGGGCCCTCTTTGCCCTCCCGGGCTTCGACGATGAAATCCACCACCCGCGGCCCCACGTTGCGCACCGCCGCCATGCCAAACATTATCTGCTCGCCCACCACCGCGTAGTCGCTTTCGGCGTGGTTGACCGACGGGCATACCACTTCCAGTTCCATGACGCGGCATTCGCTCAGGTAGAGGGCGGTCTTGTCTTTGTCTTTACGCACCGAGGTGAGCAAGGCGGCCATGTACTGGGGCGGGTAGTTGGCTTTCAGGTAGGCCGTTTGATAGGCGAGCAGGCCGTAGGCGGCGCTGTGCGACTTGTTGAAGCCGTAGCCAGCGAACCCTTCAATGGAGTCGAAGAGGGGGCCTCCCAACTGCGGCGGATGCCCCTGATCCTGCGCCCCGGCGATGAACTTTTCCCGCTCCGCTTTCATGATGGCGGGGATTTTTTTACCCATCGCCTTGCGGAGAGAGTCGGCGTCGGCCATCGAATAACCGGCTATCTGACGGGCGATCTCCATCACCTGCTCCTGGTAGATCATCAGGCCGTAAGTGTCCCGCAGGGCGTCTTCGGCGGCCGGATGCGGGTATTCCACCGGGCGGCGGCCGTTTTTGCGGTCTGAGTAGGCGTTGTGCCAATCGTTGGACATGGGGCCGGGGCGGTAGAGGGCCACCAAGGCGATGATGTCCTCAAACCGGTCCGGTTGCAAGCTCCGGATCAAGGCCCGCATGGCCGAGCCTTCCAACTGAAACACCCCCACCGTGTCCCCCCGGCACATCATCTCAAAAGTCTTCCGATCCTGGAGGTCCACGTTGTCGATGTCGGGTCGGAAACCCTGCGTGGATTCCACCAGGTCCAGGCATTTGTCAATGGTGGACAGGGTGCGCAGGCCGAGGATGTCCATTTTCAGCAGTCCCAGGGACTCGATGGCCCCCATTTCGTACTGGGTAACCACCTCTTTGTCGTCCCCTTTGCGTTGCAACGGCACCAGTTCGGTCAGCGGCTCCGGGGAGATGACCACCGCCGCGGCGTGAATGGAGTCCTGGCGGCGCAGATGCTCCAAACCGCGGGCGGTGTCTATTACCTGTTTGGCTTCCTCCTGCTCGCGGTAGGCTTCGCGCAGGCCGGCGGCGTTGGCGTGCCAGTCTTTGACCAAACTCTCCGCGTCGTCGGCGGGGCTGTTGAAACAGATGTCGAGGGAAGCTTCCCGTCCCAGCACGGCCGGGGGCATCATTTTGGCCAAACGGTCGCCCGTTTCGTATGGAAAGCCCAGCACCCGGGCCGAATCGCGAATGGCCTGCTTGCCTTTGATGGTGGAGAAAGTGACAATCTGGGCCACATGGTCGGACCCGTACTTGTCCACCAAATATTGAATCACCCGCCCCCGATGACGTTCATCGAAGTCAATGTCTATGTCGGGCATTTCCCGGCGGCCCGGGTTCAGGAACCGTTCGAAGATCAGCCCGTAGTGCAAGGGGTCCAGGTCGGTGATGCGCAGGGCGTAAGCCACGATGGAGCCGGCGGCGGAACCCCGGCCCGGTCCCACCCGAATGCCCTGCTCCCGGGCGTGGCGGACCAGATCCCACACGATCAGGAAGTAGTCGGGAAAACCCATTTCCTCGATGATTTTCAACTCGTGTTCTATCCGCTCCGCCGCCTCCCCCTCCAAAACCCGGTAGCGGGCGCGGGCCCCCTCCAACACCAGTTGGCGCAGGTAGGTGACGGAGGTGTGGCCGTCGGGCACCCCGAAGTTGGGCAGCAGAATCTGATCGAAATTAATCCGCACCTCGGACCGTTCCGCCACCCGCAGGGTGTTGTCGCAGGCCCCGGGAAACTGGTCTTGGGGGAACAGGTCCCGCATCTGGCGGGCCGTTTTCAGATAGAACTCGTGGGAATCGAACTTGAGCCGGTTTTCTTCGGCGATGTTGGAGGCGGTCTGTATGCACAGCAGGGCGTCGTGCGCCTGCGCCTGGTCGGGGTGGGTGTAGTGAATGTCGTTGGTGGCCAAAAGCGGAGCCCCCAAACGGCGGGAGATGTCCATCAGGTCGGGCATAATCCGCCGTTGCGGTTCTAAGCCGTGGTCCTGCAGTTCGATGAAAAAGTTGTCTTTGCCGAAAATGTCCTGATACTCGCCGGCGACGCGCAGGGCGGCCTCCGCATCCCGCACCCCCCCGGTGTTGCCCTCCTCCCGGGAGGCGTCGGGGGCCAGCAACTGCGGTATCTGGCCGCCCAGGCAACCGGTGGTGGCGATCAGCCCGGCGGCGTGTTCGGCCAGCAGTTCGCGGTCCATGCGCGGTTTGTAGTAGAAGCCCTCCAGATAGGCCCTGCTGACCAGCTTCACCAGATTGGCGTAACCGGTTTGGTTTTCGGCTAGGAGCGTAATGTGGTAGCGGGTGTTGGCCTGGGGCGGGGGGCGGTCGAAGCGGGAACCGGCCGTCAGATAGGCTTCCACCCCCAAAACCGGGGTCAGGTCGCGGTCGCGGGCCGCCCGGTAGAAATCCACCACTCCGTACAGCACCCCGTGGTCGGTCAGCCCGATAGCCCGGCCGCCGTCGGCAACCACCGCATCCATAACTTCGCTGATGCGGGCCGCTCCGTCCAGCATGGAAAACTCGCTGTGCACGTGCAGATGCACGAAATCGTCATTGGACATTGAAGACTTTCCCTGTCGCACGGGTTACGCCCGCGAGCGCCCAATGCGTCAGGGGGGAAGGCCGTGCCCACTTTAGCCGAGTCGCAAGCGCCCGCGGCGCATTATCAAACCAGTTTCCCCGCCCGGTGCGACAAACCTCCCGCCCAACCGATGCCGCCCCCTCCCCTAATCGCCAAGCTGGGGAATGTTTTCGTGTCACATACTCCTTTTATATTATTTAATATGTCGATAACTAACAACTAAAACGAACCAGGAACGACAGAGCCAGCACCCCCGATTCGCCAAGCGTTTCCCTTTAATAACTGCGAATGGGTGTCACGGGATCGATATTCGTTGCCTTTCGGCTGGGAAGAGGCCTGCCTACTCGGTTCCGCCCAAGAAACTGGGCGCAGAATGCCACTCGGCGAAATTCTAGAGGTCCTCCTTTCCCCTGATACGGTGTACATAGCTGACGACGGCCGGTGGGATAAGGATTACGTAGTCACATACCACGCGTACGGACCCACCAAAGAGGACCAGCACCATGTGATATTTGGTGATCACCTGACGTTGCCGACCGGAAAAATCTTTCACGCTTGCCATAAACTATGCAAAGAAAGCCTTCCCCCGGAACTAGCGCGGGCAGCGACCGGCTATACTGGGCGGCTATCTGCGAAAGGATGTAACAAAGATGGAACCGAACGTTGATCTTCCCGCGACCGAGGAACTGTCAGAAGAAGAGCGTCGGCGGAGGGCCGATCCCAACCACTGGTTTAACGACCACGAAGACAACCGCCGCCGGGTCCAGTACGACCAGGAGCTGTATGAAGGCAAGCACGGCGGGGATGTCTTGGAGGCGATGCGGAGAATGGCCGCCCGCGGGCAAACCACCGTGACCATCAACGGCAAGGAATACCCGGCCGCTACTTTCAAATCCTGAAACCCGCCTCTGGCGAGAGCCGGCGTTTCGCCTGTCAGGCGGGCCGGCCGCCTCCCGCTCCGCAAGTGTCTTCGGAAAGAAAATCCAGGCTTCCCGCGCGGGGGGCGCCCAATGCTTGCAAGCTGTTTTCCAAGTCGGCGGGGAGGGGGGCTTGGGCCCGCACCGGTTGGCCGGTTATCGGATGTTGGAAGGCCAAGCTTCGGGAATGGAGCCACACCCGGCCCGGGTCCGCCCCCGGGGGGGCCGGGCGGCCGTACACCGGATCGCCCGCCGCGTGATGGCCGATGGATTCCAGGTGGGCGCGTATCTGGTGGGTGCGGCCCGTTTCCAAGGTGATCTCCAAAAGCGACAGGTCGGGCAGGGACCATTCCGCCAGACGCCGGTAATGGGTCACGGCCGGTTTGCCGGAGGCGGACACGCGGCGGCGGGAACGGCGCCGCCCCAAAGGGGCGTCGATCGTCCCGGTGGGAACGGAAAGCGAACCGTGGGCCAAAGCCAGGTATTTTCTCTCCAGCCCCCGGGCGGCCACCGCCTCGCTCAAACCCCGAAAAGCCGGTTCGGTGAGGGCCACCGCCATCACCCCCGACGTGTCCTTGTCCAACCGGTGCACTATCCCCCAGCGCGGCCCGCTCCCCACCCCCTCCACTTGCGGCCAGCGGTGCAACAGGGCCGACACCAGGGTGCGGTCGTCCCAATGTCCGGGGGCGGGATGCACCACCATCCCCGCCGGTTTGTCCACTATCGCCAAATAACCGTCCTCATAGGGAGCCGACAGGTCCATGGCGGCCGGCCGCACCGCCGGGGGCTCCCCCAAGCGGTAACGAACTTCCGTCCCCGCCGCCGCCCGGCCCGCCGGGCGCAACGGCCCGCCGCCCGCCGCCGCCGCCTCCCCGCTCTCCAGCAAACGTTTGGCCCGGGCGCGGCTGATGCCCGCCAAGTCGGCCAAAACGACGTCCCAGCGCCGCCCTTCCAGCCGGTCGGGCACTACCGCCGAACGGGCCGGTGCGTCCACAGCAACAACACCACCCCCACCGTGATGGCCGAGTCGGCCAAGTTGAAGGTGGGCCAAAACGAGAAGTCGATGAAGTCGGTGACCGACCCTCCCAGGAAAGACCCCGAGGCTTTGGCGACCCGGTCCACCAAGTTGCCCACCGCCCCGCCCAGAATCAGGCCCAACGCCGCCAGTTGGGTGCGGGTTTCGGCCCGCCCGGCCAGTTTCACCAGCCAGACGGCGGCTGCCGCGGCCACCGCCGCCAGCACCGGACCGCCCCCCTGAAACAGGGAAAAAGCCGAACCCCGGTTTTCCACCAGGTAAAACCGCAGGAAGCCGTCGATCAGATCCGCATCCCCGTCGGCTAAAGCGGAACGGGCCCACCATTTGGTCAACTGGTCGGCCGCAACCACCCCCGAGCCGATCAGGACGGCCCGGACCCGTTTGCCGATCAGCGACGTCGGGAAGCGCAGTCCACGCAGATGGTGGTGTGCGGGATCGCCCGCAGGCGCACCACCGGAATCGGACGGGAGCAACTCAGACACGTTCCGTACTTCCCTTCCTCTATCAGCCCCATGGCCCGTCGGACCTGCGACAACAGATCGCGGGTGTTGCGGTCCACCGACAGTTCCTTCTCGAACTCGAAAGCCATGGAACCGCCTTCGGCGGAATCGGGGTCGGGGCTGCGCTCCGCCGAAGTTTCAGCTAAGCGCACCTGCACCCGCTCCGCCTCGTGCACCTCTATCACCCGCAACAAACGGGCCTCTTCTTCCAGCAACTTCCGTTCGAAACTGCGGACCGTGGACTCGGCAAGTTGTTTGCGGCGAAGCGCCAAATAGACCTCCCACCGGGGAACGGACGCGCCATGTTAGCAGATAGAATAACAAGAAGCGGGTTGCAACCTAAACCTAAGATGCCGCCGGGTTGCGTTCTTGACTACGATATTTACCGCCCCACTCCCGACTAGGAGGAGCGTTTGCCGGAAACCGCCAACCAGTCATCCCCCTCTCCTGCGGCGGCCCGGTCGGATTTTCGCCGGGTGTCCCCCCGGGTGAACCTGAAAGACCTGGAAGCCCGGGTGCAGAAACGATGGGACGAATCGGACGCCTTCCGCGCCTCGGTGGAAATGCGCCCCGCCGACCGGGAATACACTTTCTACGACGGCCCGCCGTTCGCCTCCGGCAGCCCCCACTACGGCAACATTCTGGCCGGGGTTATCAAAGACGTAGTGCCCCGCTACTGGACGATGAGGGGATACCGGGTGGAGCGCCGTTTCGGATGGGACACCCACGGATTGCCCATAGAAATGGAGGTGGAAAACCGGCTGGGCGTCTCCGGCCCCCGCCAAATCGAAGAGTTCGGAGTGGACCGCTTCAACGCCGCCTGCCGGGAAATGGTGGAGGTAACCACCGAAGAATGGGAGGAAATCACCCGTCGCATCGGACGGTGGGTGGATTTTGAGAACGACTACAAGACCATGGACCCCGAGTTCATGGAAAGCGTATGGTGGGTGTTTCGGGCCTTGTGGGACAAAGACCTGGTGTACCGCGACTTCAAAGTGCTCCCCTACTCGTGGGCGGCGGGCACCACCCTCTCCAACTTCGAGGTCAGCCTGGGCGGATACCGGGAAGCGGAAGACCCGGCGGTGACGGTTCGCCTGCAAGTCGCGGAAGGGGCGGGGCCGGTGCGGGCCGGAGATTACCTGACCATATGGACCACCACCCCGTGGACGTTGCTCAGCAACCTGGCGGTGGCGGTGGCGGCGGACGCCGAATACGCGGCGGTGGAAATAGACGGGGAGCGTTATTGGGCGGCCGCCGACCTGCTGGGCGCGGTGTGGGACGACCCCCCTCCCCCCGCCGACTCCGCCCGCGGCGCCCAACTGCTGGGCGCCGCCTACCGGCCCGCCTTTCCCTACTTTGAGCGGGAGCGGGCCAAAGGGGCCTTCCGGGTCATCCCGGGCGAAGAGGTGTCCACCGGGGAAGGCACCGGCTTGGTGCACATGGCCCCCGCCTACGGCGAGGAGGACTTCTACGCCCTGGCCGCGGCCGGGATCGAAGCCCTGGTGGACCCGGTGGATATGGAAGCGCGGTTCACCGACCGGGTCCCGGAGTTGGCCGGAACCCACGTGCACGACGCCGAACAGCGCATCATCCAAATGCTGGAAGACTCCGGGGCGTTGCTGAAACAGGAGCGCATCACCCACTCCTACCCGTACTGCTACCGCACCGACACCCCCCTCATCTACAAAGCCATCCCCACCTGGTTCGTGCGGGTGGAGCGAATCCGGGAACGGATGGCGGAACTGAACCGCTCCATCCACTGGGTGCCGGAGCGGGTCGGGTCGCACCGGTTCGGCAACTGGCTGGAGGACGCCCGGGACTGGGCGGTGTCCCGCAACCGCTACTGGGGCAGTTGCATTCCGGTGTGGGAATGCGGCGGGTGCGGACGCCGGGAATGCTTCGGCGGCCGGGAGGAACTGAGGAAACGATCCGGGGTGTGGCTGGAGGACATGCACAAGCACGTGGCCGACCTGGTCGTCTTCCCCTGCCCGGACTGTCCCGGCGAGATGCGGCGGGTGCCGGAAGTGTTGGACTGCTGGTTCGAATCCGGTTCCATGCCCTACGCCCACCTGCATTACCCGTTTGAAAACCGGGACCGCTTCCAACGCGGCTTCCCGGCCGATTTCATCGCCGAAGGGCTGGATCAGACCCGGGGCTGGTTTTACACCCTGCACGTCCTCAGTTGCGCCCTGTTCGACGAGGTCGCTTTCCGCAACTGCGTGGTCAACGGGCTGATCCTGGCCGGCGACGGGCGGAAAATGTCCAAGCGCCTCAAAAACTACCCCGAGCCGTTGGAGGTGCTGGACAAATACGGGGGGGATGCGGTGCGGGCCTACCTGATCAACTCCCCGGTGTTGCGGGCCGAACCGGTGCGCTTCTCCGAAGAGGGGGTGCGGGACGTGGTGCGCACCGTGATACTCCCCTTCTGGAACACCTACTCTTTTTTCACCACCTACGCCGCCGCCGACGGAATCACCTTCGCCGACCTGCGACGGGCCCCCGCCCCCGGGGAGCGGCCGGAAATCGACCGCTGGATCATCAGCGTGCTGCAGAGCCTGATCTCGCAAACCAACGCCCTGATGGAAGGTTGCTACCTGTATTCGGTGGTGGGGCCGGCCCTGGGTTTCGTGGACGACCTGACCAATTGGTACGTGCGCCGTTCGCGGCGGCGTTTCTGGCGCAGCCGGGGGGAGGGCGGCCCGGAGTCGGAACGGGACAAGCTGTCCGCCTTCGCCACCCTCTACGAGGCCCTGACCGCCTTCAGCCGCCTGCTGGCCCCGGTGCTGCCTTTCATAACCGATGAAATCCATCTGGGCCTGGCGCCGGAGGAAACCACCGTCCATCACGCCGATTTCCCGCAGGAGGACCGCAACCTGATCGACGAAGACTTGGAGAGCTCCATGGCCATCGCCCGGCAGGTGGTGCGGCTGGGACGGTCGTTGCGCCTCCAGCATTCGGTGGGGGTGCGCCGGCCGGCGGCTTCGCTGACCGTGCTGACCAGCGACCCGCAGACGGCGGCGGCGGCGGAGCGCCATGGGGCGGTGATCGCCGAAGAGCTGAACGTAAAGCGCATCGGGGTCTCCTCCGATGAACTGTCCCTGGTGGAGTTGAGCGCCAAGCCGAACTTTAAAACCTTGGGCCCGCGCTTGGGGGCGGAGGTCAAAAACCTGGCCCGGTCGCTGGCCGGGGCCTCGGGTGAAGAGTTGGCCCGGTTTCTGGAATCCGGGGAGATGACGGTGGGCGGCCACCGGCTGGGCGCCGGGGATGTGGTAGTGACCCGCACCCCCCGGCCGGGGATGGCGACGGCCTCCGAGGGGGCCGTTTCGGTGGCCATGGACATTGAGCCCACCGCCGAGTTGGTCGCCGAAGGGCTGGCCCGGGAGGTGGTGTCCCGCATCCAGGGGGTACGGCGGGAGCTGGACCTGGACGTGTCGGATCGGATCCGGGTGGGCTACCACACCTCCGACCCGCAACTGGCGGAGGCCGTCGCCGCCCACGCCGGTTTCATATCAGGGGAGGCGCTGGCCGCCCGCCTGGCCGCCGACCCGCAACTGGCGACGGCGCCCGCCTCCGGTCCGGGAATCCGGGAATGCCGAGTGGGCCAGTCCCTGATTGTGCTGTCGGTCGACAGGCACCGGCCCGACCCCGCCGGCGGCTAAAGCCTAAGTCAGTAGGAGTACCCGCCCCACTGCGGGCGGTCGGCGGGGGAATCCTCCGGGTCGGGCGGGGGCGGCGGAGGCTGTTCCCCTTCTCTTTGCTCCGGTTCTATCACCTGGGTGGGCAGGTCGTAATCCTCCACGCGCTCCGCATTTCCTTCCCCCCCTCCCCCTTCGGCGACGGGAGGGTCCGGGGCGGGGGCCGGCATCACCGGCAACGACGGTTGCTCCTCCGGCAACAGGGGCGGGGTGACCGGAGGGGGAGGCGCCTCCATCAGCTCCCGCTGGATGCGGAGGGCTTCCCGCTCCCGCAACTCCTGCGTCTCCCTCTCGGCGGCCGCCAGCTTCCTGTTCAGGTCGCGGATGGTGTCCGCCACCTGATCCAGGAAAATGTCCACCTCGTCCTCGGCATAGCCGCGCAGGGCCACCCGGAATTTGACTTGCTCAACGTCTTCGGGTCTCAGGTTCATAACCCAAACCTTACACGGAAACGCCCGCCGGCAAGGTCAACAGATCACCCGCCGCACGATGAACACCGCCAACAGCAACACCATGGGGGACAGGTCCAACCGGGCGGGGCCGATGGGAATGTCGGGCATCACCGAACGGATGGCGCGCAACGGGGGGTCCACGATGACGGCCAGCAAAGAACCGATCCGGCCCACGGCGTGATCGGAGGGAACCCGGATCCAGGACAATATGATTCGGGCCAAAACGGCCAGCCCGTACAGCTGCAGGGCGGCGCAGATGAGGCCCAGGAACATCGGAGTCAGGCGGGCCCGTCAGCCGGCCGGGGAATCATGCAGGCCCAGGGCGTGGAGACGGCTCACCTCCCGGGGGGAAAGTTCCACCCGCGGGGGACTGACCAAAACCACCCCTTTCGCTACCTTGGTGACGGTGCCGTCCAAGGCGTAAGTCAAACCGCTGGCGAAATCCACCACCCGGCGCGCCATGTCCGGTTCGGCCTTTTTCAGATCCACCACCACCGGAATCCTCTCCCGGACCAGATCGGCGATCCGTTTGGCGTCGTTTATCTCCCGGGCTTCTATCACCTGCGCCCGGGCGCTCGACTCCCGGACGCCGGGCCGCACCACCACCCCGGAGCGTTGGCCGGGACGCGGGCCCCCGGACGGGGGGCCGCCGGGGGGAACGGGCCGCACCCCCCCGGGCGGGGAGGGCGGCGCGCCGCTGCCCGGCCGGGGCGCGCCCGGCGGACGGGACGGGGGCCGTTGCCGGGGCCGGGGCGGCCCGCCCGGGGCGGGGCCGTTGCCCGGCGGACGCGGCCGGGGAGCCTGCTCGTCCTCCTCGTATTCATCCACCAGCCCGAGGGCCAGCATCATCCTTTTCCAAGCGCTCATTTACCGCCTCTTTACGGTCCCGTCTCATCGCCGCTTCGCGGGCCAAAGATAGCCCTCCCCACGCGAATTAGCGTGGAACCTTCCTCGATTGCCGTCTCGAAGTCATCGGTCATTCCCATGCTGAGGATAAGCGGCCGGCCCAGCCTGGCCGACAACAAATCCCCTATTTCCTTCATTCTAGCGAAATAAGGGCGGGAGGATTCCGATTCGGCCCCCAGGGGGGGAATGGCCGTCAAACCGGCCAACGGCGCCCCCGCCTCCTCCCATCGTTCGAACGTCTCCGCCGCCCCGTCCGGTTCCACCCCTCCCTTCTGGGGCTCCCGGCCGATGTTGATTTGCAAAAGGGCCGGCGGAACCCGCTCCCCGTCCGGTCCTTGCTCGATCCACGCCTTCAGCAACCGGGGGCGGTCCAGGGAATGGAGCAGGGCGATGCGGGGGCGCACCAGCCGCACCTTGTTGGTCTGCAGGGGGCCGATGAAATGCCATTCGATATCCGGCGGCGACTCTTGCGCCTTGCGGGCCAACTCCTGGCCGCGGCTTTCGGCGAACAGGCGGTGGCCGGCGCGGTAGGCGTCCCGCACCGCCTCCGCCGGATGGCCTTTGCCCACCGCCGCCAAGCGAACCTGGTCCGCCGCCCGTCCGGCGCGGGCCGCGGCCTGCTCCATCCGCGTCCGCACTTCGGCCAAGCGGCGGGCCGTCTCCCCCGGCAGAGGGGCGGTGTCTTGTTTCACGGCGAGGTTCACGGCAACCATCCGATGGCGGCCATCCGGGCGGGGGAGGCGTCCGCCCGATGGGAGAACCATCCTTCCCCGCAACGGGTGCATTGCCCCGCCGACCACCACTGCGCCTGCGGGACCTGGGCGCGGACCGCGGCGGGCAGATCCACCGAAGGGGACCCCCAGTCGGTTCGCGCCTCCCACTCCCCCAGCGCCCGCAACACGTCCTCCCCGACTTCGAAACAGCAGGGTCCGATCATCGGCCCCAGGGCCGCCCGGCGCACCGTCCCGGTCCGTCCCAGGCGGCGGGCGGCGGCTTCCACCGCCCGCGCCGCCGCCCCCCGCCATCCGGCGTGCACCACCGCCGCCGCCCGGTCGGTGTGCAAAACCACCCCCGCGCAGTCGGCGGTGAACACCGCCATCGGCAAACCGGGACGGGATGAAACCAGGGCGTCGGCCGCGCCCGCCGGGCCGGGGGAGTCCACTTCCCGCACCTCCGCTCCGTGCCGCTGGCCGACGGTGGCCCATTCCAGGGAGATGCCCAGCGCCTCCGACACTTCCCTCCGATCGCCCCGCAACATGTCCCCGGCCGCGGCCGTGGTGAAGGCGGCCCCCTCTATGGCGGGCGGGCGGATCACCATCCGCCCGCCCGGCGGGGCCCATTCCCCGCTCCGCCCGTACTCCGCCTCATTTCTCAACAAACTCGGGAATGTCGAACAGGTCGTCCTCCACTTCGGGAACATCCCACGCCGACGCCAGGCCGTTCCCCCCGCCGTTCTGGGAGGAACGGGCGGCCACCCGGCCGCGATCCAAACCGGCGGCGATGACCGTGATCTGGAGTTCCTCTCCCAGCGACTCGTCGGTGTGGGCCCCGAAAATGATCTGCGCCTCGTTCTCGGTGTGCTCCCGGATTTTCTGGGCGGCCTCGTTCAACTCGTGCAAGGTCATGTTGGGGGGGCCGACGATGGCCAGCAGCACCCCCCGGGCGCCTTCGATGGAGGTTTCCAGCAACGGACTGGACATGGCCCGTTCCGCCGCCTGGACGCCCCGGTCGTCTCCGGAGGCCCGGCCGATGCCCATCACCGCGCTGCCCGAGTCGGCCAGGATGGTTTTCACATCGGCGAAGTCCACGTTGATCAAGCCCGGTTTGGTGATCAGTTCGGCAATTCCCGCCACCCCGTTTTTGAGCACTTCGTCGGCTACCACGAAGGCTTCCAACATGGAAGTGGACTTGTCCACTAGGTGCAGCAACCGATCGTTGGGGATGACGATCATCGCATCCACCGCCTCCCGCAACTCGGCTATGCCCTGCTCGGCTTGGGAGCTGCGGCGGCGGCCTTCGAACCCGAAGGGGCGGGTCACCACCGCCACCGTCAGGGCGCCTAAGTTACGGGCCGTCTCGGCCACCACCGGGGCCCCTCCGGTTCCGGTTCCGCCCCCTTCGCCGGCGGTGATGAACACCATATCGGAACCGGTGAGCACATCCTCCAATTCTTCGCGATGGGCTTCGGCGGACGCCCGACCCACCTCCGGGTCGGCGCCGGCCCCCAAGCCGCGGGTGATCTCCCGGCCGAAGTCCAACTTGACGTCGGCGTCGGACATTAACAGCGCCTGGGCGTCGGTGTTGATAGCCACAAACTCCACCCCGCGAATCCGGGAGGCGACCATCCGGTTGACGGCGTTCATCCCGCCCCCGCCGATCCCCACCACTTTGATCACCGCCATATAGTTCTTCGGCTCCCGAATCCTATCCATTGCCATTTCCGTTCCTTCCCTAGTCGGTCCTGCTTTGGTTTGTTCCGGGGGTTGCATCGCCCGGTTCTTGTCTTATCCGACCTCAAGGTCTACTGACAGGTTACTCTTTCTATTTTTTTCGTGCAACCTGTTTCGCTCACCTTATTATACAAGCTTAGTTTTATGGCTGGCAAGTAGAAAATTTTGCGCCGTCGAATTTGAAACCGATCAGGGCTCTTCTTCAGGGTTGAGTTCAGGTTCTAGTGTAGGTTCAAGGTTAGGGTTAAACTGCAGAAGGTCGAACAGGTTGTCGCGGATGGCGGGACGGTCGGGGGCGATTACGTCGATGATGACGCCCTCCTGGCGCAGGCTGATCACGGAAAGTACCGCCTCTGCTTTTTCCGCCATTTCAAAAGGCGGACCCAAACGAATGTGCCGTTCCCCCACCGTGGCCCACAACTCGTCGCCGGCGGTGTAGACGCCGCTTTGGGAAGCCAGCGACAGGGGAAGGGAATCCAAATACAGCAGGGACCCGGCCACTTGATCATCGGGGATTTCCTCCCCCAAACCCGGGTCTTCGGTTGGAATGCGAATCACCGGACTGGCTTCCGGAACGGCGTCGGCGTAACCCACCACCACCCCGTCCAGAGCGGCCAAAGCCCAACCTCCGGATCCCAGTATTACCCAGGCCACTCCCCGGCGTTCTTCCACATCCACCGCCACCGTATTGGGAAGTTGCAAACTGACCGAAGCCGTTTTAACCCACGGATCCTCCAACAGCGAATCCCGAATCTGGCCGGGCCTTATAACCGCCATTGGGCGGCCCGTCTCCACCCGGTGCCGGGACAGCACCCCCTCCACCTCGGCGTTGACCACCCCCGTCACCACCACCGACTGAACGCTCAAATAGGAAGAGTTGAGCAGGGCGACCGCACCCCCCGCCAGGGCCAGAACCGCCCCCGTCCACAAGGCCCTTCGTATCCCCCGGCGGGCGTTGTCGGCGGCCACTTTGCGGCGCCTCCGCAACAGGCGCGGGTCAATGGTCATACCCCCTCCCCCGTATCCGCGAACCGTCCCACAAAACGAATCTCCGGTTCCAACTCCACCCCCGTCTCCTCCCGCACCCGCCGGCGCACCGTCTGCGCCAAGTCGTAGACGTCTTGGGCGGAGGCCCCTTTGTCGGCCACGAAAAAGTTGGCGTGCCGTTCGGACACCCGCACCCCGCCCCGGCGCAGGCCTTTCAAACCCAACTGGTCGATGATGCGGCCCGCGTAGTCGCCGGGCGGGTTGCGAAACACGCTTCCGGCGTTGAGGGTTCCGCCCGGTTGCCGTTTTTTACGCCAACGGGTTGCCTCCCGCATGCGGGCCGAGGAAACCACCGGGTCCCCCGCCCCCACTCGGAAGGCCGCCTCCAACACCACCTCCCCGGCGGCCAGGGAGCTGGTCCGGTATCCAAGCCCCAGGTCGGCCGCCTCCCGCTCGACCGCCTCCCCCCGGGCGATGTCCAGCACCACGGCCGAGATCAGAACCTCCGCCGTTTCGGTCCCGAAGAAACCGGCGTTCATCGCCACCGCCCCGCCCACCGTGCCCGGAATGCCCACGTAAAACTCCAACCCCCCCAGGCCCCGTTCCGCCGAATGACGGGCCAGTTGCGGGAGGGCGACGGCCGCCCCCGCCCGGATCCGCCCCCGCCCCCGGAAAGCTTCGATGTCGCGGAATCCGGCCGCCAGCCTGATCACCAAACCGTCGAACCCGGCGTCGGACACCACCGCGTTGCTGCCCCGTCCCAGCACCGCGGTCTCCACTCCGCACCGGGCGGCCGCCCCGGCCGCCCGGGCCAGTGTTTCCCCATCCGGCGGCTCCCAGTACCAGCGGGCGGGCCCGCCCATCTTGTAGGTGGTGATAGGGGCCAAAGGCACGTTTTCCTCCACCCCGAAGGCGGCGGCCGTCTCCGCCCAGCTATCCATCGCCCGCCTCCAGCGCGGCCAGCAACAGGTCGGGCAACTCGGTTACGTCCCCCGCTCCCATGGTCACCACCAAATCTCCCTCCTCCGCTTGCCCGGCCACCAACCGGGCCGCCTCCGCCAGGGTGGGAGCGTAGTGCGTCCGCCCCACCCCGCCGCCCACCGCCTCCGCCACCAGCCTGCCGGTCACGCCCGGCTCCGGGTCCTCCCGGGCCCCGTACACGTCGGTCACCACCACCCGGTCCGCCTCGGAGAGGGCCTGCCCGAAGTCCCCGGCCAGGCGGCGGGTGCGCGAATAGAGGTGGGGTTGGAACACCACCCACAACCGGCGGCGCCCCGCGCCCCGCAGGGCCTGCAGGTCGGCGGCCACCTCGGTGGGATGGTGGGCGTAGGTGTCGATGATCCTCACCCCGGCCGCCTCCCCCCGCGCCTCCAACCGGCGCTTCACCCCGGCGAACCGCCGCCAGCCGGAGGCGGCCCGCTCCGCGTCCCACCCCAGCAGGACCAGCAGGGACAGCACCCCGGCCGCATTGCGGACGGTGTGCAGGCCGGGCCGGCCCACCCGCACCGGAACCTCCGCCCCCGGTCCGGACAACCGGAAAGAAACTCCCCCCTCCGCGGCCTCCGCCTCCGAAATCCGCCATTCCGCATCCGGGGCGAAACCGACCGTGGAACGGCCGGTGCGCCGCGCCAGCCGCCGTCCGCCCGCATCGTCCGCTCCGATCACCACCGGGCCGTCCACCGCCGCCGCAGTGTCGGCGAAGGCCTCCTCCAAAGCGGCCAGCGATCCGTAATGCTCCAGATGATCGCTATCGACGTTGGCGACCAGCAGCCCCCGCAGGCGGAGCCGGGTCATCGTTTGGTAAGCCTCGTCAGCCTCCAAAATCAGCAGTTCGTCGGCCCCCCGGCGGGCGTTGCTTCCCAAATCCACCGCCTCCCCTCCCATCACGAAGGAAGGATCCCCTCCCGCGGCCCGCAAGGCGGTCACCGCCAAAGCGGTGCAAGTGGTTTTGCCGTGGGTCCCCCCGAACCCGACGGTGGGGATGGACCGGGTTACCGCGGCCAGCAAACGGGGCCGCTCCCACACCGGAATCCCGGCCCGTTCCGCCGCCCGCCGTTCCGGGTCGTCGGGCGGCACCGCCGAAGAAACCGCCACCAATCGGCAACCGGCCATCCGCTCCGGGCGGGAACCCGGCCAAGTTTCAATCCCTTCCCCGGCCAGGGACTCCGCCGTGGCGGCCGGCAAACGCAGGTCGGACCCGGACACCCGGCTCCCCCGGGCGGCCAGCAAACGGGCCAGGGCGCTCATGCCCGCCCCGGCCACCCCCACTATGTGCAGCGGGCCGCCCCCGGCCGGCAGCCCCTCATCCGCCGGGGGCATCACCCGCCTCCAGCATGGCGGCGGCGATGGCCCGGGCCGCCCCCGGCCGGGCTACGGCCCGGGCCGCCTCCCCCATCGCCCGCCTCCGTTCCCCATCGGCCAGCAGTCCGGCCACCGTCTCCGGCAACAGGTGCAAATTCTCTTCGGCCAGCATCACCGCCGCCCCCGTCTCCGCCATGGCGGACGCGTTCTCCAGCTGGTGCCGTCCGGCGAACGGCCCCGGGGCCAGCACGGCCGGGGTTCCGGTGGAGGCGATCTCGAACAAGCCTCCCCCCGCCCGCCCCACCACCAGATCGCAGGCCGCGTAAAAAAGTTCCATGCGCTGTTCGAAGCCGACCGTGCGCCGCGTAACCGCCGCCGCGTCCCCCCCCGTCTCCGTCTGCCCCAAATGCGCCTCCCCGGTGAGATGAACCACCTGCAAGGGCGGCCCCTCCCACCCGGCTGCCAAATCCCCCACCGCCCGGTTGATCGCCGCCGAACCCTGGCTCCCCCCGAAAGCCCCCAAAGTGGGCGAGCCGGGGTCCAACCGGTAATGTTCCACGGCGGCCTCCCGCCATCGTTCCCGGCGGTAGCCGTCGAACAGGGGGCGCAACGGATAACCGGCCGGGACCGCCCCCGGCAGGCCGTCGGTGGCCGGGAAAGAGCCGAAGCACCGCCCCGCCCAGCGGCGGCACATCCGATTGGCCAAACCGGCCCGGCGGTTCTGCTCGTGCAAAAACAGGGGCGTCCCGGCCCGGCGGGCCCCCAGAGCGGCGGGAACCGTAACGTATCCGCCCATCCCCAGCACGGCCCGCATCCCCCGCTCCTCTATCTCCCGCCGCACCGTCCCGGCCGCTTTCCACACCACCGCCGGCAGGCCCAGGTTGCCGGGACGCAGGCTGCGGGACAGTCCCCGTATCCGCAACGGAACGAACCCGAAACCGGCCCGGGGAACCGCTTCCGCCTCCATTCGGGAACCCCCGAAAAAAACCACCCGCTCCCGTTCCACGCCGCGGGCGGCCAACGCCTCGGCCACCGCCAGGCCGGGGAAGACATGGCCCCCCGTTCCGGCGGCGGCTATCCCGTAACTCACTGCCGGGACCGCACCCCGGGGGCGGTGTGGGCGATGTTGATCAGAACCCCCATGGCCGCCATGGAAGACAACATGGCCGTCCCCCCCACCGACACGAAAGGCAGGGCCAGCCCGGTCACCGGTATCACCCCCACCACGCCCCCCACGTTGATGATGGCCTGCACGCTCAACCAGACGGTGATTCCCAAAGCCAGCAGGCGGGCGAACGGGTCGGAGGTGCGGGAGGCGATCACCACCCCGATGACGACCAGGGCCGCGAAGAAAGTCAAAAGCGTAACCGCCCCGATGAAGCCCAGCTCTTCGGCGATGATGGCGAAAATAAAGTCGGTGTGGGCGTTGGGCAGATAGGCCCATCGGGCCCGGGAAGCCCCCACCCCCAACCCGAACAGGTTCCCGCTGCCCAAGGCCATCAGGCTCTGGGTTAGTTGGAAGCAGTCTCCCAGCGGGTCGGACAGCGGATCCAAAAAGCATCCCAAACGGGCCCGGCGGTACGGGGAAACCACCGCCAGCAGCGCCATCGCCCCCGCCCCCAGCAGCGCCCCTCCCGCAACGTAGCGGGCGGGGGCCCCGGCCGCCAGGATCATTCCCCACCCGGTGACCGCGATCACGATGGTGGTGCCCAGATCGGGCTGCAACACCACCAGCAGGCAAATCAGTCCCACCGACGCCATCACCGGAGCCGCCAGCGCTTTCAGGTCGGAAACGCGGTCCCCCAGGCCGGTGAGGGCGGCCGCCAAAAAAACCACCATCCCCAACTTGGCGATTTCGGAGGGTTGCACGGTTATGGAACCGACTTCTATCCAGCGCCGGGCCCCGCCCCGGATCACCCCCAAGGCCAGCACCAGCAACAACCCGGACGCGGAGGCGATCAGGACGGGCAACGCGGCGGCGCGGTACTTGGAGTAGGGGATGCGGGAAGTGGCGAGCATGGCCGCCGCCCCCACCGCCACCCACCGCACCTGCCGTTTGAACACCGCCAGGCGGTCCGAGTTTTCCAGGATGCCCTCCACCGAGGAGGCCGACATGGTGGCCCCCAGTCCCACCACCAGCAACACCCCCACCACGGCCAGGATCATCAACGACAACCGGGTCCGGTTGCGCTCCGCCGCCCCCCGGCGCCCGGCCCGGGCCAGCAGATTGGAAATGGAAATCACCCGGTTCACGCCGCGCTCCCCGCCGAAACGATATCCGCCGACGCCGCCGACGCCGCCAGCCGCATGAAAGCCTCCCCCCGTTCCTGGTAGGAGGAAAACATGTCGAAGCTGGCGCAACCAGGGGAAAACAACACCGTGTCCCCGGGGACGGCCGCCCGGGCCGCCGCTTCCACCGCCTCCTCCAAGGAAGCGGCCTCCGCTCCGGCCCCGGGCGGGCAACGGGACAGCAAAAACCCGGCGGATTCCCCGATGGCGATCAGGAAGCGAACGGTGGGGAGGGAGGTCAGCGGACCCAGGTCCAGTCCCTTGTTGCGCCCGCCCGCGATCAGCACCACCGACGGATAGGCGGCGGCCGCGGCGACGACCGCGTGCGGATTGGTGGCTTTGGAATCGTTCACCCACCTCACCCCGCCCCCTTCGCCCGCCGGCTGGCGGCGGTGGGCCCCGGGACGAAAGCGGCTTATCACGTTCATGATGGACCCGCAGTCGGCCCCCAGCCGGCCGGCGGCGGCCGCGGCCGCGGTCAGATCCGTCAAAAAGGCGGGATCCCGCACCGGAACATCCTGCAACGGCATCTCCCCGCACGGCAGGAGCAGCCGATCCCCGGCCCGGCCCCACCGGGAAACCCCTCCCCCACCCCCGGCTCCGGTGATCGGGACGTGCGCCCCCCTCCCCCCGGCGGCCAGCGAACGGGCCTCCGGGTCGTCGTAGTCGTAGATCATAAGATCGGAGCCGGAAACCCCTTGGAAAATTTTGGCTTTGGCCGCCCGGTAGCGGTCCATGGACCCGTGCCAGTCCAAATGGTCGGGGGCCAGGTTGAGGAGCGCCGCCGCCCGGGGGCGCAAAGAAGAGGTGTATTCCAACTGGAAACTGGAGGCTTCCAAAACCAGGGCGTCCCATTCGCAAAGGGCGGCGTCGCTGGCCGCCCGGCCGCTGTTGCCCGCCGCCGCCGCCCGCATCCCGGCTTCCCGCAGCATGGCCGCCGTCTGCTCCACCACGGTGGTCTTGCCGTTGGTTCCGGTCACCGCCGCCAACGGGCAGTCCAGGCTGCGCAAGGCCAACTCCAATTCGCTCACCGTTTCCACCCCGGCCCGGGCCGCCGCCCGCAACGGGGCCGAATGCGGGGCGAACCCGGGACTGGCCACCACCAGGTCCGCATCGCGTAGCAACTCATCCCGCCACTCCCCGGCCGCCGTTTCCGCCCCCTGCGCGGCCAGCGGGGCCACGGCCTCCGGGCGGCGGTCGTACACCAGATGTTCCACCCCGTCCCGTTGCAACAGGGCTCCCGCCCCCCGTCCGGACACGGCCGCTCCCAGTACCAGAACCCTCATCCGGCCGCCCCGAACACCGGCTCGGTCCCCCCCGCCGCCAGAAAATCGGCGTAGAAAATGCCCAGCCCCACCGCCACACCGGCCGCGGCCAGAATCCACAGGCGGGTGATGACGGTGGTCTCCGGCCAGCCCATCAGTTCAAAATGATGGTGGAGGGGGGCCATGCGGAACAGGCGCCGCCCCCCCAGCCAGTGAAAACCGGCCACCTGCAGGATGACCGACAGGGTTTCTATCACGTACAGCCCGCCCAGCACCAACAGCAGCAGATGGGTGTTGGTGAGCAGCGCCAAAGCGGCCAGGCCGCCCCCCAAAGCCTGGGAGCCGACGTCGCCCATGATGATTTTGGCGGGGGCGGTGTTCCACCACAGAAATCCCAGCGACGCCCCCAGCATGGCGGCCGCCACCGCCGCCAGATCCAAGCTCCCCTCCACCTGATAGAGGCTGGGATGGCGGAAAATCCAGAAGGCCACGATGATGTACGCCCCGGACACCAGCGCCGCGGAACCGGAGGCCAACCCGTCCAAGCCGTCGGTGATGTTGACCGCGTTGGCGAACCCGGTGAGCATCAGCAACACCCACACCGCAAAAGCGAACACCCCCCAGTCCAATCCGGTGGGGCGGGTGAAAGCCAGGGCGGTGTCCGCTCCCATCGCCGCCGCCCCCCAGGCGAACAGCCCGGCGATGGCCAGTTGCCCGATCAGCTTGGCCGCCTTGCCCAAACCCCGATTGCGGGACTTGGAAAGTTTCTGATAGTCGTCGATGAAGCCGATCAAACCCATTCCCGCCACCGCCCCGATCACCAGAAACCCGGCCCCGCTGAAACTTCGCATGGACAACCCCCCGCTCCCCACCCGCACCAGCGAAGCCGCGTAACCGACCGTGATGGCCAGCACGATGGCGATCCCCCCCATGGTGGGGGTGCCCCGCTTGTGCATGTGGCCTTCCAGTTCCTCCTGGATGAACTGGCCCACGTTCAGCGCCCGCAACACCCGGATGGCGTAGGCGGTGCCGAACAGGGCCACCGCGAAGGCGGCGGTGGCGGCGATCAGCATGGCTATCATACGACCCGCCTCTCCCCGATGTCCGCTTCTTCCTCCGGCCGGCTCCCCGAATCCCCGTAGCGGGCCTCCAAGTGACGGGCGGCCGCCTCCCGGTCGTCGAACGGGACCACCCGCTCCCCGAAATCTTGCCCGGTTTCGTGCCCTTTGCCGAGGATTAGCACCACGTCGCCCGACCGCGCCTCCTCCAGCGCCGCCCCGATGGCCTGCGCCCGGTCCACCACGCGCATCACCACCGCCCCCTCCCGCCGGGCCCCCGCCGCCACCTCCTCCACCACCGTCGCCGGGTCCTCCGAGCGGGGATTGTCGGAGGTGATGACCGCCACATCGGCCCCGGCCGCCGCCCGGCCCAACAGGGGGCGCTTGGCCCGGTCCCGATCCCCGGCCGCCCCCGCCACCGCAATCACCCGCCCCTCCCCCATCCGGCGGGCGGCGTCCACCGCCGCGCGCACCGCAT
The DNA here is from genome assembly GCA_965202665.1 of Candidatus Spongiisociaceae bacterium. Lineage (GTDB taxonomy): Bacteria > Actinomycetota > Acidimicrobiia > Spongiisociales > Spongiisociaceae. The sequence continues at coordinate 2,549,023 of OZ241841.1, read as the reverse complement.
CCGGGGTGTGGGCGTAATCCACCAGCACCCGGAAAGGCTGCCCCCGCTCCACCGGTTGCATCCGGCCGGGAATGGGGGGCATGGAGGACAAGCCGCGGGCGATGTCGTCAAAATCCACTCCCGTCCGGTGGGCGCAACCGGCCGCCAAAAGGGCGTTTGCCATATTGTGGCGCCCCCCCAGGTTCAGGCGGACGGAGCACCGCCCCTCCCCGGCGATGGTTATCTCCAACCTCTCCTCGGACAGCGCCCGGCCGCTCACCTCATGGGACGGAGACCAGCCGACGGCGGTCACCGGCGGGGCGACGGAACCGGCCAACCGGGCCCCGTATTCATCCTCCACCCAAATCACCTTCTGACGGGCCCGCTCATCGAACAGCCGCCGCTTGGTTTGGAAATAGTCTTCCATCCCGGAATGGAAATCGAGATGATCCTGGGAAAGGTTGGTGAAGGCGGCGGCCGCCAAAGAAACCTCCTCCACCCGGTGCAGGGCCAAGGCGTGGGAAGTGGCTTCCATGGCCGCCATGCGCACCCCCTCGTCGGCCATCTCCGCCAACAGCCGCTGCAGGTCGGGGGCTTCCGGAGTGGTGCGGGAATGCGGCACGGCGCGCCCGCCCCACCAGGCGCCCAGGGTTCCCAACCGGCCGAACGGGACGCCCGCCGCGGCCGCAACAGACTGCAACATGAAAGCGACCGTGGTTTTGCCGTTGGTGCCGGTCACGCCGATCAGCCGCATGCGCCGGGAAGGATGGCCGTGCACCGCGGCCGCGGCCGGGGCCAGGGCGCGGCGGACGTCGGCCACTTTGATCTGGGGCTTATCCACCGGGGCGAACTCTTCCACCAGCAGGGCGGAGGCCCCCCCGGCGACCGCCTCCGCCGCGTAATCATGCCCGTCGGTTTGGAAGCCGCGGACGGCGGCGAACAGAAACCCGGGTGCGGCTTGCCGGCTGTCATGCGTCACATCCCGAATGCGAACCTCCCCGCCGCCCAGCAACTCGCCGCCCAGCAACCGGGCCAGCTCGCCCACCGAGGGTCCCCGGGCGGGTGGGGGGCTAGGCATCGGCCGGAACCCCCAGCTGGTGCAAGGCCCGTTCCATCACCCGGGCGAACACCGGCGCCGCCACCGACCCGCCGGTGAGGCCCAGCTGCGGGCTGTCCACCATCACCGCCGCCACCAGCCGCGGATCGTCCACCGGGGACATCCCCACGAAACTGACCAAAAATTCGTCCCCGTAGGCCCTGAGCTCGTAGTTGAACTTGCGGGCGGTTCCCGTTTTGCCGCCCACCGAATAACCGGGGACGGCCGCCAGCCGCCCGGTTCCGTTGTCCACCACCTCGCGCAACAGGGCGCGCATTATGCGGGCCGTGTCCTCCGACACCACCCGCCGGGAAGCCCCCGCTTCGGTGAGGCGGCGCCCCTCCCCGTCCACCACGCTGGACACCAAGCGGGGCTGCCGCCACACCCCGTCGTTGGCGATGGCCGCGTAGACGCCGGCCAACTGCAACGGGGTGACCGACAGGGAATATCCGATGGCGGCCGACGTGGGGCAGGTGGAGCACCCGTATTCCAGGTTCACCTCCCCGGACGCCTCGCCCGGATAGTCGATTCCCGTTCCCCGCCCGTAGCCGAACCCTTCCAGGTACTTCTCCAGTTTCTCCGCCCCCAGATCCTGGGCGATTTTGACCATGCACACGTTGGAGGATTCCCGCAGGCAGTCTTTGACGCTCATCACCTCGTCTTTGTGGGGGCTGAAATCCCGATAGCATCCCAGAATCTCCACCGCCTCCTCCACTTCCTCCCCGCCGTCCCCGTCCTCCCCGTCGGATTCCAACTCGCAGGCGCCCTCCACCACTTCGATGGTGTCGGGCACCAGATACAAGGTGTTCCAGTCCACCACCCCCTCTTCGATGGCGGCCGTCACCGTCACCAGCTTCTGGGTGGAACCCGGTTCGTAGACGGCCCGGACGGCGGTGTTGGTCAGCACCCCGCTGCTCGGATCCAACGTGCGCCGGTCGCCGGGGTCGAAGGTGGGGATGACCGCCATGGCCAGCACTTCGAAAGTGCGGGCGTCCAACACCACCACCGTGCACCGTTGGGCCAGGGACTGCTCCAAGGCGTCCCGGCAGGCCTGTTCGGAGGTGAACTGCACCTCCCGGTCCAAAGTGGTGATCAGGTCCATCCCGGGGACGGCCGGTTCTATCTCGTGGCGGCCCTGCGGGATGAGCAGGCCGCCGGGGGCGGTTTCGGCGAGAATCCGCCCCGGGGCGCCGGCCAACTGAACATCGTAGAAGGACTCCAACCCTTCTATGCCCTTGGAGTCCACGTCAACGAACCCCAAGACGTGCGAACCGAGCGGGCCGGAAGGGTACATTCGTTTCGGCTCGGTCGTGAAGTGGATGCCGGGGAACTCCAAGGATTCCACTTCATCGGCCAACTCGTCGTCCAACTGGCGGGCCACGAACACGAACGAAGCGTCGGAACGCAGACGTTTCTCCAACCGGGCGATGTCCAACCGCAGCAAGCCGCCCAACACGGCCGCCGTCCCGGCCGGATTTTCGATCTGGCGGGGGTCGGCGTAGACGGAGCGGGAGTCGACGCTGACCGCCATCACCCGTCCCTGGCGGTCGTAAATAACCCCCCGGGCGGGGGTGGTTTCCCGCACCCTGATCCGTTGCGACTCGGCCGCCTCCCGATAGTCGGAGGCGTCCACCACCTGCACCTGAAACAGGCGGTAGCCGATCACCCCCCAACAGGTGAGCACCAGCAGGATGACGGTCAGCATCCGGTAGTCGACGGCCGCCCGCCAGCGGAACCTAGCCAAATCCGACCTCCCGCGCCTCGGCCGCCGCCGGCCTGAAACGACGCCCGCCTCCCGCGCTCACAGCGTTTCCGGTCATGCCGCGCTCACGGTCTCAAGGTCCGGACGCCGCGCGGGTGAGATCCCGGGTGGGGTCGTTGTCTCGGAAATCGGACGACGATTCGGATCGGTCCCGCCCCAGCCCGGAGGGCGTCAGCTGCATCACCCGCTCGGGGAGGATCAGCCCCAACTCTTCGGCGGCGGGCAGTATCACGGTCGGGGAGGACAAACGGGTTATTTCCAGGCGCAACCTTTGCCGCCGGTCCCGTTCTTCGGTTATCTGCTCGTTGAGGTTGCGCAACTCGTAGATGGACTGATCCAAGGCGGTGCGCATGAAAATGAGGGACATGAAAATGGACACGGACAGCAACGGTCCCAACACCCACAGCGCCACTCGGAAACGCCTGCCCCCGCCTCCGCTGATAACGGTGAGCGACGGCGGGGCCTTCTCCGACCGGCGGAGCGGGCGGACGGTCACAATCTCCCCCCCGGCGCGGCCGCTCCCGTTTTTTCCACCGCCCGCAACCGGGCGCTGCGGGCGGAAGGGTTGCGGGCGGTTTCCTCCTCGGAGGGGCGCAACGGTTTGCGATGGAGGGAAACCAGTTCCACCGGCGGCGGAACCGGCAAAGTCGGCCCCTCCCCCCTCCCCTCCCCCAGGCGGAAGCGGCGTTTAACCAACCGGTCCTCCAAAGAATGGTAGGAGACGGCCGCGCAACGTCCGCCGGGGGCCAGGGCGGCCAAAGCCTGCTCCAAACCGGCGGCTATCGCCGTCAACTCGTCGTTCACCGCCATGCGCAGGGCCTGGAAGGTGCGCCGGGCCGGATGAAGCCCCGGGCGGCGGGCGGCGGCGGGCGCGGCCGCGCGCACCACTTCGCTAAGCCGTCCGGTGGTTTCCACAGGGCGGGCTGCGACGATGGCGGCCGCGATGCGGCGGGCGGCGGGCTCCTCCCCAAAGCGGCGCAGGATGCCCTCCAGTTCGGAAAGGGGGGAGTCGTTGACCAGGCGACGGGCGGTCAGAGGGGCGTCGGGGCCCATCCGCATATCCAGCGGGCCGTCCCGCCGATAGGAGAAACCGCGGGCGGCGGAGTCCAGCTGATGGCGGGAAACGCCGAAGTCGAACAGCGCCCCGGCGATCCGGCCAATGCCCCTGTCGGCAAGTATCCGCTTCATCTCTCCAAAGTTCCCGACTTGTACTTCCAAACGCGGATGGGGGGCCGCCCGTCCGACCGCTTCGGGATCCCTATCGATCCCCAGCACCCGCACTTTTTCGTCCAGGTTGTCCAGCAGGGCCGCCGCGTGCCCGCCTCCGCCGAAGGTGGCGTCCACGATGACGCCCTCTGTAACCGGCCGGAAAACCTCCACTATTTCCCCGGTCAGAACCGGGGTGTGAAAGTCAACCATTTGCGGTTCGCGGCTTAATCTGCTTTCCTGGCTCATGGCCGGCCCTCCGGAGAGAAACCAGTTAAGCGGGCGGAGTAAGGGCTTTCCATGGTTTCCCGGAGAGCCGGCGATGAGCCGGGGTTTGGGACTTGTCGTTTTCTCAGATCCCGGCGTCGTATAAGGCCTCCTCTATGTTCGAATAGAATTCGTCGGCGGCGGCGGTGTAGTCCGTCCATTCGGCGGTGTTCCAAATCTCCACCCGGTCGGAGACGCCGATCACCGTCACTTCTTTGCCCAGTCCGGCGTAGTCCCGCAGGCCCGGCGGTAGTTGCACCCGTCCGTTGGCGTCTAGTTCCTGGGAGATGGCCCCGGCGAAGAAGGATCGGGTGAGGCGGCGGGCGCGGGCGTCGGTGCGGGGCAGGGAACGGAAACGCTCCACTTCCTCCTGCCAACGGGCCATCGGAAAGACGTACAGGCACCGCTCCTGGCCTTTGGTGACCACGCACCCATCGGCCATGCCGTTGCGGAACCGGGAGGGCAGAACCATCCGTCCCTTGTCGTCCACCGAGTGTTGGTACTCGCCGAGAAACACCGCGGGCTTCCCTTCCTCCTTGCCGGACCGCTCCCTTCCTCCGGGGGCGGGTTGGTAACTATACCACTTCGCCCCACTATTGTCCACTTTATCCCACCTGTCAAATCGAACCCGCCCCTTTCGCCCCGCCGCCCCCCACCGCGGCTCCGACCCGGATGACGAACAGAAGCCCGCTGACAGAATGTTTCGGCGCAGACGATGGGGGCGGAGGGGGACGCGAAGATCCGATCAGCGCCTAGCGTTCCCGAGGTTCACGCAACGAACGCAACGCGCACGAGGCGCCCCTGCTCGGTTGCGACGCCGGGGTTGGATAGCCGAGCCCGGGACAGCGCACCCCTCCCCATCCGCAAGGTCAAACAGTGGTAATTTTCACCCGTTTACCTAAAGCATCCGATATATCTTGGATGTCCTGCGGGTCGCTGGTAACTACGCTGTCCCCCCGTCCTATGGCGCTCACTACGACAGATGTGTCAACCACATCCGACGATCCCGCCTTTTGGAGAGCGACGCCCACCTGCTTGGCCAAACCCTCTTCCAAGGGTTCTACCTCACACTGTTGCAACATCCGCGCCAAAACCGCCTGGCGGCCACTTCCGCCCCTCCACACTTGGGCCAACACCCCAGCGGGCACCACCGGCCTGACCCCTTTGGACACCATATCATTATGCATACCCCACATTCTGACGTTGCCGCGCTCGGCGGCGATCAAGGCCCCCGAGTCGTAGGTATAACCCATCAACCCAACTCTGGCTCGCCGTTCAGGCTACTGTCTCCCAGATACTCCCAGAGTGCGTCCAACTCAGCCTGCTCCTCCGGGGTACGTTCCCATCTCCATCCCTGCTCCTCAAAGAGCCTCTTGTTATCAGCAAGGGCCTTGGCGACGCGCTCCGCCTTCTCCTCCGGGGTTTCGTTGTCCTCCCTCTGGAAAACGCTCAGATCCAAACCCAAACGCTCCGCCCACTCCTCCCGGGTCTCATTCTCATACCCATCGGGAATAACGGTGATCACCTTGTAGTGGCCCCTTGGGCTGGTCCAAACTTCCGTCGCCATCAGCGATCTCCTTTCCTACGGCTACCCGCATCCTACCCCCACCCCCAAAATAAAATATTCCCATCACTGCCCAGGCGCCTTCGCCGCACGGAGGCCAAAGCCGAGCCAGCGTGGAATCGGCAAGTCGCGGGTCGTCCCGCGATTTGATCGTTCGTCAAAGACTGGGTTCTCCTGCCAACCGGCTTACCCGGCCTAGCCGTTCGGGGTTTTCTGCCAGCCCATATACTCCCAGAGGGCTTCTACCTCGGCTATTTGCTCCTCGGTGGGCGTAAAACCTATCTCCTCAAACAACGCATCCACCTCAGCCGACGCCCGCGCGACGCGTTCCGCCTTCTCCTCCGGGGTTTCGTTGTCCTCCCTCTGGAAAACGCTCAGATCCAAACCCAAACGCTCCGCCCACTCCTCCCGGGTTCCACCCTCGTACCCATCGGGAATAACGGTGATCACCTTGTAGTGGCCCCTCGGACTGGTCCAAACTTTATCGGCCATCAGCCCTCCTTATCCTTAATTAGGAGGCTACGCTAGCCGACAATGCCGCGTATTTTCGACAACCTGGACGCCCGCTTGGACGAGGCCCTCCGGCAGTCCCTGCCCAACTCCCATCAATTAGACGCCTGCGTCGGCTACTTCAACCTGCGGGGCTGGGGGTTGCTGGCCGGGTCGGTGGACGCCATGTCCGACCCTCCGCCCGGCGCCCCGTCCCCGGCCCACAAGGTGCGGTTGCTTCTGGGAATGGCCGACCCGCCCCATGTGGAAATCGAGAAGCGGCGCAAAATCGGACGAGACGCCCCCCGTATGGACAACCGCACCGCCGACCGGCTCGGCAAAGACGCCTTGGCCGACCTGCGCCGCCAGCTAACCCTGGGACTCCCCTCCTCCGACGACCAAGCCGCCCTCCGCCATCTCACCCTTTCCCTGCGGGAGGGCCGGGCCTGCGCCCGGCTGTTCCTGCGCCACCGCCTGCACGCCAAACTGTACCTGTGCCACCGGGACGACCCGGACAACCCGATGACCGGCTTCGTCGGCTCCTCCAATCTGACCATGGCCGGGCTGGCCCGGGAAGGGGAACTGAACGTGGACGTGCTGGATCACGACGCGGTCGCAAAACTGCACGACTGGTTCGAGAACCTGTGGCACGACCAGTACACCTTGGACATCACCCCGGAACTGATCGAGGCGCTGGAAGAATCATGGGCGGGCGAACGCCGCCTGCATCCCTATCTGATCTACCTGAAACTGGCCTACCACCTGTCCCGGGAGGCCCGGGAAGGCTTGGTGGAATACGGCCTCCCCCAGTCGATGGCCGACGACCTGTTCGACTACCAGGCGGCGGCGGTGCGCATCGCGGCCCGCATCCTCAACCGGCGGGGCGGGGTGATGGTGGGCGACGTGGTGGGGCTGGGCAAAACGATGATCGCCGCCGCCATCGCCCTGCTCCTGCAGGAGGAAACCGGCTCCGAAACCCTCATCGTCTGCCCCAAAAACCTGGTGACGATGTGGCAAGGATACGTGGAGCATTACCGGTTGCACGCCCGGGTGCTGTCCCTGTCGCTGGTTGCCCGCGATCTGCCCGAAATGCGCCGCTACCGGGTGGTGGTCATCGATGAGAGCCACAACCTGCGCACCCGCACCCGTAAAGACTACATCCAACTCAAAGACTACATCGGGCGCAACGACAGCAAAGTGATCCTACTCACCGCCACCCCCTACAACAAGCGCTTTTTGGACGTGGCAAACCAACTGGGGCTGTTCGTGAACCCGGACGCCGATTTGGGCATCCGCCCGGAACGGCACATCATGAAAACGGGCGATGTTGAGTTTCTGCGCCAATGCGAAGACAAACCGCAAACTTTGGGGGCTTTCCGACGCAGTGAAGAAGCGGAGGATTACCGGCGTTTGATGTCCCTGTTCCTGGTGCGCCGTACCCGCCGTTTCATTGAAAAAAACTACGGGGAAAACCTTACCGGCTCCGACGGCCGGCCCATCGTCTTCCCCCGCCGCGTCCCCCATCCGCTCCGCCACGACGTCCCCCCGGATTCCCCCACCGCGACGATGATGTCCGACCGCACTTTGGATTCCATCGACCGGCTGAGCCTGCCCCGTTACACCCTGGCCAAATTCCTGCACCCGCAGGCCGAACCGACCGAAGCGGAAGCGGAGATTATGGAAAGATGGAGGAAAGCCGCCGCCAACCTGATCGGCATCACCCGCACCCGGCTGTACAAGCGGCTTTCCTCATCGGGGGCGGTTTTCCGAATAAGCCTGGAACGGCACCTGTTGCGGGACCGGGTTTACCTGCACGCCATACGGCGGGGCCTTCCCCTGCCCATCGGGCACTACGAGAACCCGCAATGGGAGGACGAAGAAGACGCGGAGCCCTGGCCGGGTGAGGAAAGCCCGGCCGCCGCCCCCCGGACGGCGCGGGAATGGGAGCAGGCGGCGGCCGCCGTCCACCGGGCGATCGAAGCCAAAGCGGGCCGCGCCGTAAAATGGGTGCGCCCGGAACTGTTCACCGACAAGTTGGCCGAAAAACTGGAACGGGACTGCGCCCTTCTGGAAGACCTGCTGGGATTTTTGGGCGAGTGGAAGCAAGAAGAAGATTCCAAACTGGACGCCTTGCAGGAACTTCTCCAAGGCGCCCACCGTCATGACAAAGTGCTGGTGTTCACCGAATACCGGGACACGGCCGAATACGTTGCCCGCTCCCTCCGGCGGCGGGGAGTGGAGTCGGTGGAGGCGGTGTCGGGCTCCTCCGACGATCCGACCGCCGCCGCCCGCCGTTTCTCCCCAAAAGCCAACCGCCCTATCGGGGGTTTGCCCGCCGATTCGGAGGAAATCCGGGTGCTGGTCGCCACCGATGTGCTGTCGGAAGGGCAGAACCTGCAGGATGCCCACATCGTGGTCAACTTCGACCTGCCGTGGGCGATCGTGAAAATCATCCAACGGGCGGGGAGGGTGGACCGCATTGGACAGAAAAACCGGGAGGTGCTGGTCTATTCGTTCCTGCCCGCGGAAGGGGTGGAGGCGGTGATCGGCCTGCGCAAACGGATAGCCCGCCGTCTGGCGGAAAGCGCATACGTGTTCGGCTCCGATGAGACTTTCTTCGGGGAGGAAGGAGAACAGCGCTTTTTGGAAGGATTGTACGACGAGAATTCCCGCATGGATTGGGAGGAACCGGACGAAGAAGTGGATTGGGCGTCCCACGCCTATGAAATCTGGCGGCGCGCGGAAGAACATCACCCTGATCTGGCCAAGCAAGCGGAAGCCCTCCCCGACGGAGTGTATTCCACAATCGCCGCCCCGCCGGACGGGGAAGCGGGCGTGCTGGCCTGCGCCGAAAAGAGCTACGGCCTGCCCGCCCTGGCTTTCACCAACTTGGAGTGGGATTCCCGCCTGCTGGACCCCTATCAGGCCCTGCAAACCGCGCAATGCGAACCAGTCGATAACGCCACCCCCCCCCCCCATATCGCCGCCCACCACGAACTGGTGGCCACCGCGGTCACCGGCCCGCTGCTGTCCCCCGCCGCCCACCGGGAAGGTTCCCTCACCGGCATCCGCAAAAGATGCTGGGACCGCCTCCGCAACTATAAGGAAAAATATCCGGACAGCCTGTTCATCGACGGCAGCGCCATCGACAAGGCGCTGGATGAGCTGTTCCGCAAACCGCTTCTAGAAGACGCCGCCAATCGCCTAGCCAAAGCCCTGCGGGAAAGAACCCCCGAAGATTTGGCGCAACTGATAATGGCCCTGCACGAAGCGGGGACTCTATGCCTACCGGAAGACAAACTAGCTGAAGGCGAGGTGCGCCTGCTCTGCTCCATGGGGTTCGCGCCATGAGGGTGGACACGGAATGCATCCGCAAGTTCTTGGACCGCGGCGACTTCACCGAATTGTTCAACTACCTGGGCTGGGACAACCCCGAACACGACACCCTCCCCGGCATCGGACAGGACAATGCGGTGCAGCAGGTGGCCGCCAAACGGGGAGTGGGCGTATGGCAGATTGACGGCATACCCGGATCCCAGGAGCGACGGCTCATCGACCGAGAAATTTCCAAGCGATCCCGAGAGCGATTGCTAATTTTCGTCGACGGAAACCGCCAGTTATGGATATGGCCGGAAACAAGACCGTCGGGTGTCGGCTATCACCTGGTAACTTACAAATATCAGGTGGGCACCATGAACGAACACTTGGTGCAACGACTAGCCGGAATCCGTTTTTGCGTAGAAGAAGAAGACAACTTAACGGTGATGGACGTACTAAACAGGGTACGGGGCCAGTTCAAAGCCGACAAGATAACCAAGAGATTTTATGATGATTTCAGGGAACACCACGAAAACCTTACAAAATTCATTAAAGGAATAGAAAGTTTCGCTGACCGAAGTTGGTACGGCTCGGTGTTGCTAAACCGGCTGATGTTCATTTACTTCCTACAAAAGAAAGGGTTTTTGGAGGGCGACCGTGATTACCTACGAAATCGCCTAAATATGGTTCGCGGACTACTAGGAGAAGACTCTTTCTACGGATTCTTCCGCAAGTTTCTGTTGCCGCTGTTTCACGAGGGCTTCGGTTCTCACCAGCACCTCTACAATGACCCCAATATAGCTGAAATAATCGGCGAAATTCCTTATGTAAACGGAGCCATATTCGACCCTCACTATTTGGAGGAGCAGCATAATATTAACATTCCCGACCGCGAGTTCGAGCGTATCTTCGATTTTTTCGACCAATACCGCTGGCATTTAGACGAACGACCCACTTATGAGCCAAACGAAATCAACCCAGACATACTAGGTTACGTTTTTGAACAACTGGTAAACCAAAAAGAACAGGGAGCATATTACACCAAAGAGGACATCACCGGTTACATGACTTCGGTGACGGTCATCCCCGCCTTGCTAGACCGGCTGGATTTAACCGATGATCCGATGGATTTGCTACTGTTGGAGCCGGATCGTTATATCCATGAGTCCATTTCCTACGGCATCACCGAGAAGTTGCCGGATGATATAGCGGCAGGCGTGGCCGACCCCGCACAAATAGTAGACGAGGATTGGTTCGAAAAGTCCCCGCCCAACATCGGGTTACCTGGTGAAACTTGGTGGGAAACAATCGACCGGCACCGCCATTATCGTGAATTAAGGAAGCGAGTAGCGGAGGGAGAAATCCGCACCGTGGACGACGCCATCACCGCCAACCTGGACTTACGGACCCTGATAACCGACTTCCTGGGAATGCTAACGCCCATAGAGTCAGTGGAGTCAGCCTACCGAACGCTACAGAAGATTACCATCCTAGATCCAACCTGCGGCTCCGGTGCCTTCTTATTCGCCGCCTTGGACATCCTAGCCGACTGCTACACGGCCCTACTAGACCGGGCGGCGGAACTGTCCATAGGAAATACTACTCCAAACATGTTACGTGAGGCTGATGAGCACCGTAATCGTATGTATTTCATCTACAAGCAGGCAACGCTCAATAATTTATACGGCGTGGATCTGATGCCGGAAGCAGGTGAAATAGCCAGGTTGAGAATGTTCCTAAAACTGGTTGCCCAACTGTCCGAAGGCGACAACATAGAGCCACTCCCCGGCCTAGATTTCAACATCAAAACCGGTAACCTGTTGGTAGGGATAGCTCATCTCAAAGATGCCGAAGAACGACTGGGAATGGAGCTGCTCGGTCTCGACAAAGTGGAAGACATCAAACAAAGTGCGATACCGCTAGCCAACCTGATGAATGAATTCTCCCAAGCCGAACAACAAAATGACGATCCAAACACTCTCCGAGAAATGAAAAGGAAAATCAAAAACGAACAGGAAATACTGCGTTCCCGCCTCAACAATAATCTATACGAAATAAGAACCGAACAGGACGATTTCGATCAATGGGTAGGATCCCACCAACCCTTCCATTGGTTCGTCGAATTCCCGGCGATCTTCAATAATGGTGGATTTGATGTCGTTATCGGTAACCCACCCTATATCAGCAGAAATAAAGTAATAGGGTACAAATGGCATGGTTTTCAAACTAATAATTTAGCCAATATATTCAATGTTTGCGTAGAACGTTCGTTGCAATTTATAAACCATAACTCTAGATTCTCTATGATATTACCAGTTTCATTTCAATTTAGAAAGGATTTCAACAAAACCAGAAATATAGTAACCCAATCTCTACCAAAGCGATGGATTAGCACTTACGATAAAGATCCTGATCCGCTTTTTGCAGGCGTCAAAGTCAGAGTCATAATACTGGCTGGATCTGCTTGCTCTACTGCTGAACAATCATATCTTTCTGTAACTCGTTTCTATAGATGTTTAAAGAAGTATAGGCCAGTCTTGTTTGAAAATATAAGATATACTCGCCTGCCTAAAGAAATCGAAAAACATATCGGATGGTTAAAAATTGGCTCACCACAAGAAGGGAAAATATTACAACAACTTCTCTCGAACGAAACAACTATAGGTAATCTAACTGTAAAAAGTGGAGTTATTTTATCATACAAAACAGTGTTATATCATTATATCAGTTCATTCATCGATCCTCCCGAAGCTTATGATTTGTTTGGTGATCCTCTTGAGCAGCCCCAGGTTAAATCAATATTTTTCCAGTCCCGCCATTCACGCAATGCAGCCTTAGCTATATCCCTCAGTAAAATCTCTCTTTTATGGTGGGCTTGCTCTGGTGATGGGTTCCACCTCACAAAATCAGGGATTTTATCTATTCCAATCCCAGGACGTCGTGAGTTCCTAAAAGAGTTATCTCATTTAGCACCTGATATACATGAAGCCCTTAAGGAGACATTGAAATATGCTAAGAATGCTAAGCAATGGGTAGGAAATTATGATGCTCGCGAGATTCGTTATATTACTGACCAAATCGACAAAATGATACTCCATGAAATAGGATTGGATCATCTCTGGCCATATATACAGTTATTCAATGCCACTTTTATGAAGCAAAGCGGAGGTAAAACAGCACTTGTCAAAACCCCCAAATTCATAAAAAAATACAACAAGGGGAGCGATGATGAACCAGGCGATAACGATCCCCCTCCTATTACCAACCACCACTAACTAGTAGCCACTACGGTCAACCGGCCCATTTCTATTCCTCGATTTCATGAGCCTCAAAATCTGGATAATAGATCCCGATGTTTTGTGTTTCGCTCAGTATTTCATTCGCAATAGCATCCCGGTTTTTATCATCGCAGCGTTTATAGTCGAGGAGTTGCATCAGGGAAATCTTGCGACGGTTACCCACTCTGCAGTACGGAATCTTGCCTTCATCCAGCAAGCCGATTAGGTAAGGGCGGCTCACGTTGAGGATGTCGGCCGCCTGCTGAGTGGTCAGCTCAGCCTCTACCGGCTCCACAACCACTGCATGACCTCGCCCCAACTCGGTCAACAGTTGAGCGATCATATCCACCGCCAACCGTGGCAAAATCACCGATTCCTGCCGCCTGTCACCGTTGCTAACGGAGGCGACAATCTGGATGGCCTGACCCGCTCCCCGTCGGTTTGCCAGAAAATTTGCGGCCTCCTCAGCCATATCCCTGGTGAGACCGTCCGGAACGTTAAACCCCAAGGGGGGTTCCTCACGAGCGTGAGCCCTTTTTACGAGCATCCGTTGTCGCCACCGGCTGACTCCTTTTCCGTGGGATTGACTTATATTTCGTAGAGACCCATTAATTGGGTTTCCCGGGTTAGATAGTTTATTAATTCTCGTGCACGCTCTTTACTACGACGCTTATAATCAAAGATCGCTGACAAGGGCACTACACGCTCGCCGTCAACTTTGCGATATTGCACCTCGCCTTCGTCAAAGAGATTCAGCATCTCAGGATAGGTTAGATTCAAAATTGAAGTAGCTCGTTTGATGTTAACCTCCTTAGGGATAGAGAGTACCACCAACGTCTTGCCATTCACTACAGCCGTTAACATATCAACCAAGGGCTTCGCAATACTTTTCGGCAATGGCGAATAACCGAGGCCTCCGTCAGCATCACCGTTCCATAGCGAGAGATTCGAGTGAGGTAAAGATCCGAGTTGTCGGACTTTGGCCAAAAGACTTGCCGGGCCCTTCGCCTGCTCCTCTTTGACTGCTGAACTATCCATTGATAATCAAACTACTTCCTGTTATCGGCTCTTCAAGGTTGATTATTATATATTGCATAGCCAACTCTCGTAGCAAAACTTTCCTGCACTCATCGTCCAATCCGCTGTGCTCTAGGAGTTCCGACAATGGCACCGTTCGTTTACCGTCGATTATCCGACACGAAATCTTGCCTTTGTCGAGAATCTCGGTCACATGAGAATGGTCCATTTTCAAAATACGAGATACTTGCTCGGTGGTGTATTCGGTGTGGACTGGCAACACAGCTACCGCGTTGCCCTCCGACTGCGCCTCTAGAATTTCCGCCAAAGGCTGAAGGGCTTCGTCCGGTATCGGCACAGAGCCAGCCCCCTCATCCGAACCACCGCTCCCCCAGATGAGGAACAGCGGCGAACCCTCCTGCCGGAATTCGGCTAAACGCTCCGCCGCGTATTTGGCCTGTTGGATATCTTGCTCATCGGGTATATCTAGCTCGCGCGCGGCTAGCGTCGCCATCACTGTCCCCTTTCCGGACGTTGCGGTTTGCCCGGCGATACCCTACCACGTTCCCGGGACATACCGGACCTCCCGGCGTCGGCGGTTGCTATTATGGGGTTGTTCGGAGAAGAACCCAAGAAAGGGGAACGGTGATGAAACGAACGATGACCGCTGTCGCTTTGGCCTTGGCTTTGGTGATGTCCTTGGGGCCCGCCGGATACGGCAACGGCGATGATTCGCCCGAGGGGAACGGCGGGCAACCGGAAGGGGCGGCCATCGATTACGCCGCGGCCCGCGGCTGGTTGCAGGCCGACGAGGATGGGAACCTCCAGCCCGACCAGGCTGTCCCCGTCGGTGAAATCCCGGACATCGTGGGCCCCGCCTTCCCGCAGGGGGCCACCCGCGCCGACCTGGCCACCTATGTTTGGGGGGGCGCCCAGGCGATAAAGGCTTGGACCGCCGACACCACCCCCAACTCCTTCCCGGATGTGGCCGACGACCATCCGCAACTGGCCGACATCGACAACGGCGCCGCCAAAAAGTTGCTCCTGGGCTATCCGGACGGGAATTTCCGGCCCGGCCGCGCCGTCACCGCCTCCCAGACCGCCAAAGTCCTCAACCGGCTTTTCCCCGAAGGTGCCTCCCGCGCCGACCTGGCGGCTTTTATGAAAGCGGGCAACCGGGCCCTGCTGGACCGGGGCCGCCCCCCCGCTAAAAGCGATGAGCCCACCTACACCCAGTATTTCGTGCAACAGGCCATCGACCGCTACCGCGACCAGGGCCGGCAGGCCGCTTTCGACTTCTACAATTCGTCCGACAGCGTGGACGGCCAATGGTACGTGTTCATCATCGAAGACGAAGACACCGTCGTCCATCCCACCCGACCGGAACTGCGGGGCTCCAGCCCCACCCACCGCACCGGGGTGTACGGCAAGCCCTACGGCCTGGAACTGGTGGCCGCCGACCAAGACGGCGTCTGGGTGGACTACGTGTTCCTCAACACCGCCACCGGCCAGAACCGGCAGAAGCACACCTGGGCGGTGCTGCACGACGATCTGATTTTCGCATCCGGCTGGTACGAAGACGAGGTTCCGCCCCCGCCGACCAAAGACCAACCGGCCGCCTACACCCAGTATTTCGTGCAACAGGCCATCGACCGCTACCGGGAGATAGGCCGGCAGGCGACCATCGACTTCTACAACTCCACCGACAGCATCGACGGGCCCTGGTACATCTTCATCATCGAAGACGGAACCACCATCTCCATCGCCACCAACCCGGAACTGGTGGGAACCGCCACCACCACCCGCACCGACGTCAACGGCAAAAACTACGGACGGGAGCTGGCCGCCGCCACCGAGCGGGGGGCGTGGGTGGACTACATCCGCCGCAACCCGGACTCCGGCGAGCTGGAGCAGAAACATTCCTGGGTGCTGAAACGGGACGGCCTGATCTTCGGCTCCGGCTGGTACGAACCCGCCCCCTGACCCGACCGACCGCCGCGGGACCGGGGGTTCTCCGGTCCCGCGGCGGATTCTGTCACACCCCTCTGGTACCTTAACCATCGTTAAGCGCTTCCCCCTGTCGGGCCGTCCGATTTGACAAACAAATTTAAATATCGTAGAATATAGAAACATAAGATTCTATTCGACAATCCCATCTAAACAAAAATGTCACACCCCCCTGATAAGGTAAACGCTATGAAACACACAACCGATCCCCGCGCCGAGGCGCCGCAACAGGCCTGCGAACGGGCCGAGTCGGCCCTGACCGACCTGACCGCCGCCCGCCTTGACGACGGCCTGTCTCTAAACGATCTGGAGCAACTGGCCGCGTCCGCCAAACGGCTCCGGGCCAAAGTGGCGGCGTTCGAATGCGCCCTCGCCTCGCGCATCACCGAACTGAAAGGCCGGGCCCGGGCGGCCGAAACATTGCGCGACCATCTGGGAATGACCGGCCATCAGGCCAAGCAAATGACCGGAGTGGCCCAGAAGTTGCGGGAAATGCCCAACACGCGGGCCAAACTGCAGGCCGGGGAAATCACGTTGGAGAACGCCGCTTCGCTGACTTCGGCGGCGGACGAATGCGGAGCCGAGGCGGTGGACGGGAATTCGGGACTGCTGAAAGAAGCCTCCCAAACCAACCCGGATCATTTTCGCAAGCAGGCCCGCCGGTGGGCCAACGCTCACTCCCCCGACCGGGGCGAATCGTTGCTTGAGAAACAAAGGCGGTTGCGCAAGGCTCACGCCTTCCTGGACAAGGCAACGGGGATGGGCATCGTGCGGGCCGATCTGGATCCCATCCGGTTCGGACAGGTGCGGCAAGCGTTGGACCTCCGCGTCGAACGGTTGCGGCGGGCGGATTCGGGCGGAGAAGCCCACCCCGACGACATCCGCAACAACGAACAGCGGCGGGCGGACGCCCTGGTGGAACTGCTGACCGGCCGGGACGCGGAAACCATGCAACCGTTGCCCGACCGGGGCGGGGCGGGCAAGTCCGCTACGCAACTGGTGGTGGTGGCCGACCTGGGGCTGTTCGACGGAACACGGCCCGATGGAACCTGCGAGATTTTGGGAACCGGGCCGGTGCCCCCCTCCGTCCTCCACCTGCTTTCCCCCGACGACTCCGTGTGCGGAATCATCTTCGGCGGGAAAGGCCGCACGTTGTGGCTGGGACGCAGCAAACGTCTGGGCAACGACGCGCAACGGCTGGCGGCGGCGGTGCGGGACCGGGGATGCGTCCGGTGCAATGAGCCGCCCCACCTGACCGATCTGCACCATCTGCTGGACTGGGCCGACGGAGGCCCAACCGACATCGACAACCTGGCTTCCCTGTGCGGACCCCACCATCGGGAACTGCAGGACCACAACCTGGAACTGGCTGAAACCGGCGGCCTCTGGCAAACCCGGCCCCGCGCCGGACCCCCCGTCCCCGCCCCGCCCAGATCAACCCGTACCCCCGCCCGGGCAGGCCCCGCCCCCTAATCTTATTATTCACCCTGAGTACCAGAAGAACCTCTGTGGATACTCACGCAACGCGGTGTGCACCGCCAGCTCATCCTATAATGGTTTTAGGTGATGGGGAACAATAGCCCAGCCCAAAAAAGGAGCGCACATGTGTTTGAAATAAATTAGTGGCGGTGCTGGGACATCAGGAGAGGGAGCAGTAATCCGGTTGCCCTGACCGACCAAACACATTGTGTGTAGAGGTTGTCAACTAGCCTATCCAAACTCTCAACATAGAAAGGAAAGTGAACAAAATGGATATTAACTTTGGAGGTATATACGGTAGTGTTCTCATTGCCAGCATTATCGAGGAAGGGAAACCTTACATTCGATTTACTTTGACGGAGGCTATAAATATAGGATTAAATCCTGCTGACTATGGAAGACCTGTTGGAAGTAGCAGGGTTCGGAAGTACAAGGAGGTAGACTTTAAGTATATAGATATTTCCCTTAATGGAGAGCTAAAAGAAAAGTTTGCTTACCGTAAAACAATCGCTGAGGATATTCATATAACATTCAAGAGTGGAGCCTACTTGTTTATTCCTCCTACGAACATAGCCTCTATTGATGTCAGAACATCGTATCCTAGTGGTAGATTTCGTCGCTGGCAAAAATACAAGGAAAGAGGAAAAAGCCTGATCAAAGTGTTGGGTATTACTCTGGGATTTATACTAGCAATAACTCAGATAGCATTCAACATAGTAACAGTATTCAGCTTATGAACTATATTGTTCTGATAACACGATGTCACTATCCTCGCCACTGGGAGAAGAAGCGGGGTGGGGTTTGGGGTTAGCCGCAACAGGGGGTCATGTCTTCCCCCGCCCACGGGTGGTTGGTGTTGGAAACTTCTTCCACTGCGACGGCGCGGCGGCTTTTGCACTGGGAGCACACCCACACTTCCGGGGTTTTCGCCCCCGGCGCCACCAGCGAACGGAAACGATGGCCGCAGTCCGGGCATTCCAGCAACAAAACCGGCATGGCTACTTTGCTTTCCCGTCCGCCAGGCGGCGGGCGGCGGAGATTAAATCCCGGGCGGCGGCCTCGGTCCGGTTGCGGGCCGCCTCCGCCCACTCCCGGGCCCGGGCAACCCTTTCCTCCACCGACCGGCAGTGTTCCTCCACCTGCGACGGGGCGCAGGAACCTACGGCGTCCCGGCCGGTCGGCCAGCGGGCCCCTAACTCCCCCGGCTTCCCCGTCGCCTCCCAGGCCTCCTCCAAACTCTCCCCCCAACGGGCCGCGTCTTCCCCGAAACCCAACTCCCCGGCCGCCCGCCGCAAGCCGTCCGCCGTCGGCCAGCCCCCGTCGCCGGCTTCGGCCACCGCCCGGCCAATTATGCGATAGGCGCTCCGGTAGTCCAAACCGCCGTCCAACGTCAAACGTTCCGCCAAATCGGTCGCCAGCGAGCCGTGCGTCCCCGCCCCGGCCGCCAACCTCCCCCCGTCCACTTCCATCTCCCGCACCGTTTCCTCCGCCAACCGCACCAGGCGGGCGGCCGTCTCCACCGCCCCCACCGCCTCCCCGTAGCCGTACAGCCAGTTGTCGGTGCGGGCCGACGGGGTGCGCCCGACGGCCATCAACCCGGCCGCCCGCCCGATGAGGGTTCCCGCCCCGCCCCGGATCACCGCCAACGCGTACGGGTTGCGCTTCTGGGGTAGTGCCACCGACGCCCGCGACGACCCGTCCGCCAAGCGGACGTAACCGAACTGGGGGCTGGCGAAAATTTCCAGGTCCTCCGCCAGGCGATTAACGGTCAGGGCCGCCTGCGCCGCCGCCCATCCCGCATCCGCCAGCACGTCCGCCGACCACATGCCGTCCCGAATGTGGGCGGTGGGACCGTCGAATCCCAACCGGGCGGACAGCCGTTCCCGGTCCAAAGGGATGACGGTCCCCCCCACCCCCCCGGAACCGGCCGGGGAGCGGTCCGCCAGCCGGTAGCAGGCTCGGATGCGCTCCAAGTCGCGCACCGCCCCCTCCCCGAACCCGGCCAGGTAAAACCCGAAGGAAGAAGGCTGGGCGGGCTGCAGGTACGTGACGTCGTTCCAGGCGACCTCCGCCAACTCCCGCCCCCGCCCGGCCAAAGTCATCGCCAAATCCGCCGCCGCCCCATGCAAGCCCAGCAAACGTTCCCGCAAGGCCAGGCGCACCGCGATCCGCCCCGCTTCCCGGCGGGTGCGCCCGGCGGGAAGCCAGCCGGCCGCCGGGCCCAAGCGCCGTTCCAACTCCCGCTCCCGGCTGTTGTAGGCGTCCCCGTACAACGGGTCGTAGGGAAAATCCTCCACCGGGGTTTCCAGAAAAACCAGCGCCTCCCGGCACAAGGCGCGGGCCGCCTCCTCCGGGACCGCCCCCGCCTCCCGCAACTCCAGAATATGGGCCAGGTCGGCCAGTCCCAAACCCCGGTGCAGAAACCGGGCGTCGGCGATCTCCAACCGGTAACCCGCCTCCACCAGAGCCGGCGACGGTCCGTCCGCCAACGGACCTTCCGCCCCCAGATAGCCCTCCGGCGGCTCACGCACGTCGGCCGCCCTCCCCGCCGTTGAACAGACCCGGGGCGCCGCCGGTTACCAGAAACAGCACCGGACCGGCCGTCTCCCCGGCCCGTTCCGCCAACATCGCCAAAGCCGGGCCGCCGAACTCGTCGTCCAGGAAAATCCCTTCGGTGTCCGCCATCAGCCGCACCGCGGCCCGCACCCGCGCCGGATCCGGCCGCAAACCGTCCAGCACCTCCCATTCCGCCGGCGCCCTTTCCCCGGGGGCGGCCGACAGCAAATCCAGGGCCGCCTCGGAGATGCGGGCGATGCGGCGGCGGCATTCCGGCAGGGGGCGATGCACCGACACCCCCGTTATCCGCCGCTCCGCGCCCGTGAAAGAATGTCCGGCCACCAGCCCGGCCTGGGTACCGCACGACCCGGCGGCCAGCCACACCGCCCCCATCTCCAACCCCCGCTCCGCCAGCTGTTCGTTTATTTCGGAAACGGCCCGCGCGTAACCGAGCGCCCCCACCGGGGAAGCCCCGCCCCGCTCCACCACGTAGGGGACTCCCCCCCGTTTCCGAACCTCCTCCGCCCGCGCCTCCAACATCGGATCCACCGAAGACCGTTCCCCCTCCCCGGTGAAAGTGATTTCCACCCCCGGCAGGCGGCGCAACAGCCGCAGGCATCCCGGCTCCGGCCCCCCGCCGTCCCCGAACAGCACCGCCTCCACCCCCAAACCCCGTTGCCGGGCCCCCACCGCGGCCAGCAAAACCCAGTTGGAGGACGGGCCGCCCCCGGTCACCAAATGGTCCGCCCCCCGCTCCCGGGCGTCCTCCAGCAGAAACTGCAACGGGCGGGCCTTGTTGCCCCCCAGCCCCAGGCCGGTCATATCGTCCCGCTTCAGCCACACCTCCGCCCCCAGCTCCTCCGACAGGCGGGGGGCCGGATGCAACGGGGTGGGCAGCGTCGCCAGGGAACGCCGGGCGGCGCCCGTCCCGGAAGTCAAACCTCCCCCTCCTCCCCCGCCACCCGCTCCGCGAAGGCGGGGCCCGCCCCCATCGCCCGCTCCGCGTCGAACAGGGCGATGACCCCCGGGCGGTCCAAATGGGCGGAAACCCGTTCGTCGGCCAACAATGCGTCGGCGAAGGACATTCCCGACTCCACCCCGTTCATGGCCGCCCGGTAGACGATCTCGTGGGCGGTGTGCTTGCCCACCCGATCGGCCAAAGCCCGCATCACCGGCTCGGCGAACACGTATCCCCGTTGCGCCTCCATGTTGGCCCGCATCCGCTCCCCGTCCACCTCCAACCCTTCCAGCAACGGGGCGGCCAGGCTGGTCGCCTTCAAAGTCATGGCGCACGCCTGCGGCAGCGCCGCCCACTCCGCCTTCCAACCCCGGCCGTCCCGCTCGTGCAACTGCGTCATCCCTTCGGCCATCACCGCCGCCGCCGACCGCACCAGCCGGGCCAGCGTGTCCAAATGTTCCGAAAACTCCGGGTTGCGTTTCTGGGGCATGGTGATGCTGCCCACCGTCCCCGGAATGAACGGCTCCCGCACCTCCCCGATCTCCAACCGTTGCAACTCCATGATCTCGTTGCCGATTTTGGCGATGGTGGCGGCGCAGGCGGCTAACAGGGCTACGAACTCGGCCGGGCGGTCCCGGCTGGTGAACCAGGCGATGTTGGGAACCCCCAGCCCCAAACGGCGAGCGAAAGCCTCCAAAAGGGGGACGGCCTCCTCCCCCCAAAACTCCATGGTGCCCAGCGCCCCGCCCAACTGCGCCACCTCCCACCGGCTCCGCCCCTGCTCCAAACGCTCCCGGTGGCGGTCCAACTCGTCCGCCCACACCGCCGCTTTGAACCCGAACGGTATCGGCAAGCCGGGCTGGGCGTGGGTGCGCCCCAGCATCGGGGTTTCGCTATGCTCCCGGGCCAGCCGCGCCGCCGCCCGCCGGATGCGGAGCAAATCCCGGTCCAGCAAGTCGCCCACCCGCCGCATCACCAGCGCGGTCCACGTGTCGCTCAGATCCTGGACGGTGGCCCCGTAATACACCCACTCCCGGGCCGGTTCGGGCAGCCGGCGGCGCAACTCCCCGATCAGTCCCAAGGTGGAATGGCTGGTGGCCCGGGTTTGCTCCGCCACCTTTTCCAAATCCAGTTCCAGCCCGCCCGCCGCCTCCCGGATGGAACGGGCGGCCCCGGCCGGAACCAGGCCCAGTTCCGCCTGCGCCTCGGCCAGGCAAGCCAAAATTTCCAACCAGGAGGCGAACCGGGCCTCCTCCTCCAAAATCCCCCTCGCTTCGTCGGTGGCCCACAGATGGCCGTAGACGGTGGAATCCCCCAGGAAAATGCTCATCCGCTCAGGGCGGGAACCCCGGCCAGCCAGCGCAGGGCGCGGCGCACCTCGTCCAAATTCGCCCCCCAGGGCACCACCGCCCGGCCCGGCTCGAACTCGGTTCCCCGCTCCAACATGCAGCATTTGACCAGCCACCGCCCCTCCGGTTCGGCTTCGTCCACCCGGCGGCGGGGGCAGATGTCCACCTGGGGGGGATCGTCCCCGTAGAAATGGCGATGCAGTTGCATGGAACGTTCGCACCCGATCATCACCCAATCCCCGCGGCGGGCGGGGCGGGTGTCCAGGTAGGACAACTCGCCGGGCAACTCCAAACCGGCCCCCCGGCACGGCACCAAGTAAGAGCGAGAAGGGGACGGAGCGGCCAGCTCGGAGAAGGTTACCTCCTCCAAAACCAACTCTATCGGGGGCAGGTCCTCGTCGTAGGCCACCGCCTGCCGGGCCTGCTCCAGCAGCTTGGGCGGGTCGGGAGGGGTCACTTCGGTCACGTGAATGCGCAACGGGGACGGCTCCCAGATAAAATTAATATGCTCGAATTTGCCTTTCACCAAAAACCCGGACACGCCGGGGCGGGCCCGGGCCAGGGCGGCCTCCGCCAAAGCGGTGGCGTTGCCCACGTCCGCCGTCTCCTCTTCCACCAGCATGGTGCGGTCCGGGCCCGACCACACCGCCACTTCGGTTACCGGGGCGAACAGGTCGTCGGGGCCCGCCTCGGCCCGGGTAACCGCCGCCAGGGCCGCCTCCGGCCCGCGTTCCCCATGTTCGCCATGTTCCCCGTATACCAAGCCCACGTAGTCGGTGCGGCGGTACACCTCCCGGCCCAGCAGGTATTCCATGACGAAATCGGGTTCCGGGGAGCGGTCCACATGCTGCACCGACAACCCGCGGTAAGGATGGGCCCGGGCGTTGGGAGAAGGCTGTTCGGCCGCCATAATATATTTAATCTAGCGAACCGGCGGAAAGCCGCCCCCGGCGCCGGTCGCCAACGCCGGAGACAACGGGTTCCGCCCGTGTTTCTAGCCCAGTTCCCGGCGGACCAGCTCCGCCCCCGACGCCAAGGCGTGCAACTTGTCCACCGCGATGTAGCGCTGGAGCAGGATCAGCCCGCAGTCGGTGGTCACCCCCAGCCGGTCGGCCGGGATGTACTCCAGCAACCGCCGGATGCGCCCCGCCACCTGTTCGGCGGTCTCGGTGATGGTGGACTTGACGTCGATCACGCCCGCCCAGAACATCACGTTGTCGGGCAACGGGTGCTGCCGGATCACCTCCAAGCCGGACAGGTCATCGGAGCGCCGACCGCAGTTCTCCAAGTTGAGAACGTTGATGTCGGCCCCGTACGCCTGGGGGACGATGGAGGCGGTGGCGGCCGGTTCGTCGCCTTCCCGGATGGTCAGGTCGAAGATGCCCTCCGACCCGGCCGTGTCGTCCGGCATGTAGGCGGGGGTGCCGCCCCAGTTGCCCCAGCAGATGTGCACGATGATCTGGGCGTTTTGCACGCCCTGCACCGCCCGGTTGAAAGCCTCTATGGCCCAGTCTTCGTAGAAGTAGGGCCAAGTGAACTCGTCCAACTGGATGAAATCGATGCCCATCGCGTCCACTTCCAAGATGTCCTCGTTGACCGCTTCGGCGATGGCCATCGCCCGATCGTACGGGTTGTCGTAGAACAGGTCGTTGGTGGCCTGGGCCAGCACCTGCACCCCCGTGTACTGCACCTTGGTCGGCTTGTCGGTGGCCCGGCGCAGGGCGCGGGCCTGCTCCACCATGATCGCCCCCCGCCGCTTCACCTCCTGGGTGAGGGTCCCGGCGTGCAACCGGCTGTAGATGGGGAACCCCAGGTAACCGCCTTTCAGGTCGTAACCCAAACGCTTGTAGTAGTAGTAGAGCGCCTGGTCGGCGTAGTTGTCCCCATGCAATCGCCCATCGGTGATGATGTCCAAACCGGCGTTCTCCTGGTCGGTTACCAAGGCCGACGTGGCATCTTCCAAAGCTTCCCGCACGAAGGAGTCGGGCGGCTCCTGGTCGCCGCTCCAAGAACGGACGCAGTGGGCGTCCCACCATCTCGGATTGGGGTAATTCCCCACCATGGAGGTGGGAATCGTCACCTCTTGACCTCTGATCTGCATAATATTTCCTCCTTGGCTCGTCTCGTTGGAAAGCGGGGCCGGGTGCGTACCTGTGGTTACCTCCTTGTCGTTCGTTGCTGCTCGCTTACTCGTACTCGTTGCACGTTGCCCCGCTTATGGTACAGCCCCCGTTTGCCCGACCGGGGCGGGAACGGGAAAAAATTTTTAACTTCAAGTCTCTCCCCCGGAGGGGTTTTCGCTAGTTCACCCGTTCACCGGTTCACCGGTTCACCCAGTTCACCCTGTTCACCAAATGGACCAGCCCCCGTCCACTACCAGGGCGTGGCCGGTCATATAGGACAAACGGTCGGAGGCCAGCAGGGCCACCGCGTCGGCGATGTCCTCCGGCTGCGCCACCCTCCCCAGGGGAATCCGCGACTCGACGGCCGCCCGCAACTCAGGCTGGTTGAGCCGCCAAGCGGTCATCGGGGTCTCCGCCATCCCCGGACAGACCGCGTTGGAGCGTATCCCGTCGGCGGCGTAGTCGCGGGCGATGGACTTGGCCAACAGCAACGCCGCCCCTTTGGAAACCGAATAAGCCGCCCGGCCCGGAAAAGGGGAAATCCCGGCCACGGAAGCCATGGTGATGATATGCCCGGCGCGGCGGGGAATCATGGAACGCAGGGCGGCGCGGGAACACAGATAGAGGGCCCGCACGTTCACCTCCATCACCCGCTCCCACTCCTCCAAAGGAGTTTCGTGCAGGCGGGCGGCCGCCGCCGAACCGGTTATGCCGGCGTTGTTGACCAGAACCCGCACCGGCCCCAGTTCCCGTTCGATGAGGTCGAAGGCCCGCTCCACCTGTTCCGGATCGGAAACGTCGGTCCCCAACCCCAACCCCCCGCCCGCGGCCTCCTCCGCCGCCTCCCGGTTCAAGTCCAAAACCGCCAGGGCGAACCCGTCTTCGCCCAGCCGGGCGCAGGCCGCCCGACCGATCCCCGACCCCCCGCCCGTCACCACCGCTACGCCCATAATCCGTCCTCCTTATCCCAAAAGATTGTTTCCCAAGGCTAGCCGCGCTTAGCCGGGAATCTCTCCGTCAAGCAAAGGGGGTCTTACGCGGCGCGTGTCACAGGCGGGTCGTAAACTGGAATGTATGAACGATATGAAGCGTCTGGACGGGCAAGCCGCCCTGATCACCGGGGCCGGGTCGGGCATCGGGCGGGCGGCCGCCCTGCTGTTCGCCCGGGAAGGGGCGGCGGTGGCGGCGGTGGACGTCGACCGGGCAGCGGCCGCCGAAACCGCCCGCTTGATCGGCGCCGAAGGGGGGACGGCCCTGCCGCTGGAAGCCGACGTGTCGCAGGCCGCCCGGATCGGGGAGGCGGTGGAACGGGCCTACTCCGAATTCGGCCGCTTGGACGTCTTGTACAACAACGCCGGGGTGGGTTCGACGGGCTCGGTGGCCGAGGCGGGGGAAGAAGACTGGGATCGTTGCTTTGCGGTGAACGTAAAAGGAACCTTCCTGACCTCCCGGGCCGCCGTTCCCCGCCTGCGGGAGTCGGGCGGGGGGGCGATCGTAAACCAGGCGTCGGTGGCCGCCCTGGCGGGGGTGGCGGGCATTGCCGCCTACTGCGCGGCCAAAGGGGCGGTTACCTCCCTGACCCGCTCCATGGCCGTCGACCTGGCCCCGGACGGAATCCGGGTGAACGCCCTCTGCCCGGGCACCGTCCACACCCCGCTCATGGAGCCGCTGCTGGCCAAACGCGGCGACGGCGATGTGGAACTGGGCCTGAAACTGACCACCGCCAAATACCCGATCGGACGCCTCGGCCAACCGATGGACATCGCCCGGGCCGCCCTGTTCCTGGCCTCCGGGGAAGCTAGTTTCATAACCGGGGCCGTTTTCACGGTGGACGGCGGGATGACCGCCCAATAATCCCATCCGCCCGTGCCTTTCCACCTCGCCTCCGATAAAACCGCCTCTTTGGAGGAGGCGGCCCGGATGGTTCCCCATGGCGGATTGGTCGCCCTGGGGGGGAGCCTGTCGGCCCGTTTGCCGATGGCCCTGGTGCGGGAGTTGATACGCCAGCAGATCGGCGAACTGCGCATCATCGGCTCCGCCCATTCCATAGACATGGAACTGCTCATCGCGGCCGGCCTGGTCAAAATATGCGAGCAGAGTTACGTGGGTTTCGAACAG
This sequence comes from Candidatus Spongiisociaceae bacterium, assembly GCA_965202665.1. Taxonomy (GTDB): domain Bacteria; phylum Actinomycetota; class Acidimicrobiia; order Spongiisociales; family Spongiisociaceae. The sequence goes on along the minus strand of OZ241841.1, from coordinate 2,522,457 downwards.
GACCACGGCCTGGCCCCCGCCTTCCGCCGGGCGGCCCAGGAAGGAACGTTGGAGGTGCGGGAAAGCTGCTGCGACACCATCCTCACCCAGGTGCGGGCGGCGGAAATGGGGTTGCCTTTCCTGCCGGTGCGGGGGGTGCGCGGAACCGGGATCCGCGACCTGCATCCCGAATACGGGGAAATCACCTGCCCTTTCACCGGGGAACGCCTGACGGCGGTCCCCGCCCTGCGCCCCGACGCGGTCCTCGTCCACGCCCCGCTGGGCGACCGGGGGGGCAACCTGCACTTGGAGCAGCCCTACGTCTTGGACGAGCGGCTGGCGGGGGCGGCGGCGCAGGTGATCGCCACCGTGGAACGGCTGGCCCCCGCCGAAGAAGTGGCCGGGGCGGGCGTGGTCATCCCCGCCCATCAGGTGGCGGCGGTGGCGGAAACCCCCTACGGGGCCCATCCCGCCTCCTGCTATCCGGTTTACGCCTACGACCGCCCCCACCTCGCGGAATGGGTGCGGGAAGCGGCCTCCCCGGCGGGCGCCGCCGCCTATCTGGAAAAATACGTAACCGGGGCGGATGAAACCGAATACCGCCGCCTGATCGGGGAAGCCAGGTTGGAGAACCTAACCCGCTGGCGGGAATCCGACCGGGCCTGGATGGAAATGTTCCGATGAAGTTCACCCTCGACGAATGGTTCGTATCCGAGTTGGCCCGCACTATCCGGGACGGGGAAGCCGTCTTCCACGGGTTCGCCAGCCCCTGCGCGCAGGTCGCCATGCATCTGGCCAAACGCACCCACGCCCCCCGCATGATGCTCATCGAAGGGGCGATGTACGCCGTCGACCCGTCCCCGCCTTTCATCCCCCCCACCGGCAACGACGCCTCCCTGAAAAGGGGGGCGGCCTACTCCATGCGCTTCGAGGAGTTTTTCGACGCGGCGGTGCGGGGGGACATCGACCGCATGTTCCTGTCCGGAGCGCAGATCGATCCTTGGGGAAACGCCAACCTGACCGCGGTGGGGGGCATGCCCCGCCCCAAAGTGAAAATGGGAGGAGGCGGGGGCGGATGCAACGTGTCGGCCACCGTGCGCCGCATCACCATTTGGAGCGCCAACCACCGCTCCGGCCGGTGCCTGGTGGAAGAATGCGATTTCATCACCGACCTCGGCCACCGCACCCCGGCCGGAACCAGGGCGGAGCTGGGCTTCACCGGGGGAGGTCCGGACCGGATGGTGACCGAACTGGGCGTGTTCGACTTCCCCGACGGGCGGGCCCGCCTGCGCCGCATATTCCCCGATACGACCCTCTCCGACATCGAACGGGCCACCGGCTTCGAAGTGCGCCCCGCCCCCGACCTGTCCGCTTTGCAGCCGCCCGACCGCCGCCGCATCGAACTGATTCGCCAAATTGATCCCCTGCGGGTGCGCCGAAGGGAGTTTCGGACCGAAGAGTTGGAAAGGACTTTCCGCCTGTGAGCCTGGACTGCGTGTTCAACCCGCGGCGGGTGGCCCTGGTGGGGGCCTCCCCGCACCCGGGAAAAGTGGGAAACCTTCTGTGGCGCAACCTGTCCTCCTTCGATGGGGAGGTGATCCCGGTCACCCCCTCCGCCGAGGCGGTGGGAGGGGTTGCGGCCGCGGCCAGCCTGGAGGAAATAGAAGGGGACGTGGATTTGGCGGTGGTGGCCGTCCCCGCCCGGGCCGTCCCGGATGTGGCCCGCGCCGCTTCCGCCAAAGGGGTGGGGGCGATGGCGGTGTTGGCGGGCGGCTTCGCCGAAACCGGCCCGGAGGGGGCGGCCCTGCAGGAAGATCTGATTCGGGCGGCCGGGAAAGTGCGGGTGGTGGGCCCCAACTGCTTCGGCGTGCTAAACCCGGCCCGCGGACTGAACGCCTCCCTGACCGCGCCGGACCGGGAAGCCCCCGCCGCCCGGCCGGGGGACATCGCCCTCGTCACCCAGACCGGGGCCTACGGGATGGCCTTGCACACCCGGGCGCGGGACGACCGGATCCGGTTCGGCAAAATCTTCTCCTCGGGCAACAAAGCGGACATCGCCGACCACGAAGTGATGGAATATCTGCGGACCGATCCGGACACCAAAGTCATCTGCCTCATCCTGGAATCGATTCCGGAGGGACGGGATCTGGCGGAGGTTATACGCAAAACCTCCCCCGGCAAACCGGTAATCGTCTTCAAAACCGGGATTTCCCGGGACGGGGCCCGGGCCGCCCGCTCCCACACCGGTTCGCTGGCAGCCGATCAGAAGATTTACCAAGCGGCGATGGAACAGGCCGGGGCTTTGGCGGTTCATTCCGGTCTGGAAATGCTGGACGCGGCCCAGGCCCTTTCCTCCCAACCCCCGCCGGGGGGAGCCCGGGCGGCCGTCATCACCAACTCCGGCGGGATGGGAGTGGAGCTGACGGACCTGCTCCACGCCGCCGGGGTGGAAACGCCGCCCCTTTCCCGGCCGTTGCGGGAAACCATCGCCTCCCGCCTTCCGCCGTTCGCGGCCGCGGGCAACCCGGTGGATATGACCCCCGTCTGGCCCAGATTCGCCGAACTGTACCCCTGGTTGCTGGAAACCCTGGCCCGCTCCGGGGAAGTGGATTTAGTGATCCCGATCCTGCTGGAAAGGGCCGCCGCCGACCGGAAAACACTGCAGGCGGTGCTGGCCGCCGCGCAACGGTTGCGGGACGAGGGGGTGAACGTCCCGGTGTACGGTTGCTGGGCGGGGCCCCGGGCGATACGCAGTCAGGCCGATCCGTTGCAGGAGGCGGGAATCCCCTGCCTGGAATGGCCGGAACGCACCGCCCGGGCCGCGGGGCACGCGGTGCGCTACGCCCTGCGGAAACCCCCGCCCCCCTACTCCCCTCCCCCGCCCCGCCCGGCTTCCCGCCCCTATCCGCCCGGTCCCCTGCCCGCGTTGCCCGCCACTGACCTGTTGCAAGAATACGGCGTCGCCACCGCCCCCGTTTTCCTGTGCACCTCCGCCGCCGAGGCGCGGCGGGCCCTGTCGGAAATCTCCGGAAACTCCGAGATATCCGAGGCCGGGGAGCCGATGGTCATGAAAACCGCCGACCCGGGAATCGCCCACCGCACGGAAACGGGCGGGGTGCGCACCGGGTTGCGCCGCCCGGAAGAAGCGGAGGCCGCCTTCCGGGAACTGGCCGGGGAATACGGGGCAACGTTGGCCCAACCGCAACTGTCCGGGGTGGAAATGGCGGCCGGGGCGTTGCGCGACCCCTCCTTCGGACCGGTGGTGATGGCCGCCACCGGCGGAACCCGCCTGGAACTGTGGGAAGACGTTGTTTTCGCACTGGCCCCGGTCGGCGAAGCGGAAGCGATGGGCATGATCGAAAAACTGCGCGGGCGCCGGTTGCTGGCCGGATACCGGGGGGCGCCGCCCGCCGACGCCGCCGGTTTTGCGGCCGCGGTGGCCGCCGTCAGCCGCCTGGCCGCCGACCGACCGGATATAATCGAAATAGATTTGAACCCGGTGATGGTAAACCGCCGCGGGGCGGTAGCCGTCGACTGGAAAATAACCGTTGGGGAACCGAACGAAACTAACGAACCGACCGAGGGGAGGAGCGCATGACCGCCGTCGCCAACTGGGACATCCGCGACCAAACGCTGACCATCAACGAATGGGCGCCGGAGATCGACTCCATGCTGGAAGACCCCGCCGACCGCCGGGTGGTGTTCAACGTGGACGAACAGGACCCCCGCCCCTACGACGCCATTTTCCTGGGGGGCGGAGCGGCCGGGCGGTTCGGCTCCGCCTACATGCGGGCCATGGGGGGCAGGCAGTTGATCATCGACCGCTGGCCGTTCCTGGGCGGCTCCTGCCCGCACAACGCCTGCGTCCCCCATCACCTGTTCAGCGAAGTGGCGGCCGAGTTGATGCTGGCCCGCACCTTCGGGGGGCGGTTCTGGTTCCCCGACCTGGCCGGGAAAACCAATTCCATAAAAGAAATCGTTGATTTGTTCCGGGCGGGCCGCATCGCCCCCCACGCCATTATGAACTTCCAGAGCAAAGAACAGTTGGACTTGGAATACGTGTTGAACGCCTCCGGAACCATCATCGATGACCGCACCGTGGAAGTGGCGGGGCGCACTTTCACCGCCGACAACCTGATCCTGGCTTTGGGGGCCCGCTCCCGCCCGCTGGAATGCCCGGGCGCCGACCTGCACGGGGTGTACACCTACGAAACGCTGGTGGAGGACCTGGACTACGAACCGGGGGACACGGTGGTGGTGCTGGGCGGCTCCAAAACGGCGGTGGAATACGGGTGCTTCTTCCAAGCCACCGGACGGCGCACGATTATGGTGGTGCGCTCACAACTTCTCAAAAACCTGCCGGATGGGGAATCCCGCGATTACACGATCACGATGATGCGCGAGCAGGGCATGGAAATCTGGGAGGAGTCGCTGGCCACCAGCCTGGAAGGGGACGACGCCGGGCGGGTGCGGGCCGTCAACGTGGAAACCCCGGACGGCCCCCGTCGCATCGCCGCCGACTTCGTGTTCCACGGATTGGGGGAGATTCCCAACTCGGAGGCGGCAGTGGAAAAACTGGGGGTGAAAGTGGACGAGGAGGGGGCGGTTATGGTCAACCCGCAACTGCAAACCTCGGTGCCCAACGTGTACGCCATCGGCGACCTGATCGGGGCCCCCATGGAAATGTTCAAAGCCCGCAAGTCGGGGATGTACGCCTCCCGCCACATCATGGGGGAGGACGTCCACTACGTGGTAACCGAATTCCCCGACTTCCTGCACACCCACTACGAGGTGTCCTGGTTCGGAATGGGCGAAGAGCAGGCCCGGGAAGTCTACGGGGACGTGACCATCATCAAAATGCCGCCCGACAGCGAAGACGGGTGGGAGGTGGCCCTGCCCGCCACCGACCGCACCATGCTCTACGCTTTCGCCAAGCCCCGCATGTCCGGCTTCCAAAAACTGATCATCGACTCGGCCAGCCGGCGGGTGGTGGGGGCGCACCACGTCGGCTACGGCGGCAAAGACGCCTTCCAGTACCTGTTCCAGCTCTACCGGCGGGGCCTGACCGTGGACCAGTTGGCGGAAATGGACGAGCTGTTTCTCAACCCGACCCATTTCATCCAGCTGTCGCGGTTGCGGGCCGGTTCCAAAAACCTGCAGGATCTGTGAGCCCTCCCCCGGAAGTAACTAACCCGGAAAAACCGGAGGACCCGGACGGGCCCGCCTGGCGCGAGCTGGTCATCCCCCCGGAGGCGATGGCCGCCCGGCTGGAAAGAAACGGGGCCGCCGGGGTGACCATGGTCATCGACAGCGGCATGGGGCCGGGCGAGGTGCGGGACGTGCTGTCGGTGGCGGGCCGCTGGATAGACCATTGGAAGCTCGGTTTCGGCACGTCCGCCCTCACGCCGGAAGGGGTGTTGCGGGAAAAGTTGGAGATGTTGCGCGGGGACGGGCGGCTGGTCTTTCCGGGGGGGACCCTGTTCGAGGCGGCGGCGATGCGGGAGCGGGAAACCGAGTTTTTCCGCCGGGCCGCCCAGCTGGGGTTCAGCGCGGTGGAGATCTCCGAAGGTACCATCGCACTCCCCCCCGATCGGCGGCGACGGGCCATAGAAACCGCCCTCGGGAGCGACTTGGCGGTGATCAGCGAAGTGGGGAGGAAAGACCCGCAGGCGCAGCTCACCGCCCGGCAGATGGCCGAACAGGCCCTGTTGGACATGCAATGGGGGGCGGGCTGGGTGGTGGTGGAAGGGCGGGAGTCGGGAACCGGCGTGGGGGTTTTCAACGACGCCGGGGCGGTCGATCAGAAAGCGGTGGAAACCATCGCCGACGGGGTCGGCGAGGCGGCGGGACGGCTGGTGTGGGAAGCCCCGCTCAAAAACCAGCAGGCGGCTTTCATCCAGCGGTTCGGCGGCAATGTCAACCTGGGCAACATCAACCCGGCCCGGGTGCTGGCGGTGGAGGCCCTGCGGGCCGGACTCCGTTTCGAAACCTTGCAGGAAAGGATGCGCTCCCCCCGCTGAGTCCCGCTCCCCCGGCGCCGGGGCGTTATTCCCGAGCCAGTTCGGCCAGGAGTTCAAGCGCGGGCGCGGTTCCCAGCCCGGTGTCAAAAGGTATCGCCCACACTTCGGTGGCCCCGGCTTCGAACAGGGCCCGCAGGCCGGACCGCACCTCGCTCTCGTCTCCGAAGACCACCAAATCGGCCGGGCCGTCCACCCCTTCCCGTTCGAACAGCCGCTGATAGTTGACCAACGTCCCATAGCGGCTGAAAGCTTGGGCGGCTGCCCGCCGGGCCCGCTCCCGGTCGGAATCCAAAGCCACCGGCATGCCCGCTATCACCCGCGGCGCGGCCCGTCCGGCCGCCCCCGCCCCTTCGGCCGCCGCCGGAACCACCACCTGCTCCAAAGAACGGGGGCCGGCCAGCCAAGTGGTGACCCCGTCCGCCAACTCCCCTCCCAACCGGCTCATCGCCGGGGACAGGGCCCCCACCACCATGGGAACCGGGGAGGTTCCGGGTACGGCGATGGACGCCTCCACCCGGTAATGCTCGCCTGCGAAAGAACAGGAACCGTCGTCGAGCAACCCGCCCAGCACGATCAGGTATTCCCGCAGGTGCCCCAGCTGGCTGGAATAGTCCAAGCCGTGCATATCTTCGATGAGGGGGCGGTGGGACACCCCCACCCCCAAAGTCAGCCGGCCCCCGGAAAGTTGCTGCACGGTGGCGGCCGACTGGGCCAACGCCGCCGGATGACGGGGATAGGTGGGGATCACCCCCACCCCCAGTTCAATACGGGAGGTGGCGACGGCTGCCGCGGCCAGCACGGTCAGCGAATCCAGCCCCCGGCTGAAATGGGCGCACCAGGCGGCTCCGAAACCCAACTCTTCGGCTTTAGCGGCGTCGGCCGCCGCCTCCTGCGGGGAAGCGGGGACGCCCACCGTCTCGGACCCGATCGGAGCGATAACGCGCATCTGTTTATTTCCCTTCTTCCCGCCTGCCGGTCGGTTCCAACTATACCGGGGGCTGTCTGGAAAACCCGCCGGGATAAAATGGGGCTGCCGGGACCAAGCAAGGAGAGGCGCAGATGACGCCGGTCGGGAAAACCAAAGACGCCGGATGGCAGATAGGAGTGTCCGTCACCGTTGGGCGGCCGGTGGAGGATGTGTGGAGGGGACTGGTCAGCCCGGCCGGCATCGCCCTGTGGCTGGGGGAGGATGTCGCCTTCCGGGGATTGAAAAAAGAGGCCTATGAGACGGCGGACGGCGTAACCGGCGAGTTGCGCAGTTTCCGCCCCAACGACCGCATCCGGCTCACCTGGCGGCCCGCCCACTGGGACCACGACAGCACGGTGCAGATCGCCTTGGAGGACAAAGGGGAGCGCACCGGGATTCGTTTCCATCAGGAACGGCTGTCGGGGGCCGCCGAACGGGAAACCCAACGCCGGCATTGGAAACGGATCGCGGCCGACTTCGCCGCCCTGCTGGACGACCCGGCGTAGGGGATGGCGGCGGCCGTCTTCGACGACGGGGAACGCCGCCGCCGGTTGGCCCATCGGCATTTGCTGATGCCGTCCGCCCGTACCGACGATCCGGCCGCCATCGCCGACGCCCTGGTTTGCCTCCATTCCAGCGACCCGGTTTCGGTGTACCTGTCGGCCGCCGCCCGCATGGTGGTTCCTTCGCTGAAATCGGTGGGGAGGGCCCTCTACGAGGATTACCGCCTGATCCGCTTTCACGCCATGCGCCGCACCATCTGGGTGTCCACCCCGGAGACGGCCCGCCTGGCCCACGCCGCGGCCGCCGTCGACATCCTGGCCAAAGAAAAGGAAAGAATGGCGGGCCTGCTGGAAGGGCAGGGCGGGATGGGGGACGGCCGGGCGTGGATGGAATCCGCCGCCGGGAGGGTGTTGGAAGTTCTGCGCAACCGGGGGGAGGCGGACACCCGCACCCTGGGGCGGGAGTTGCCCGACTTGCGGGTGATGCTGGACCTGGCCCCGGGCAAACCTTACAACGCGCAACAGTCGGCCCTGGCCCGGTTGTTGTTCCTGATGGGATTCGAAGGGCGGATCGTGCGGGGGCGGCCGGACGGAGGTTCCTGGATCAGCTCCCAGTACCAATGGGCGGCGATGACCGACCGCTTCCCGGACGGGTTGGACGGGGAGGACCCGGAGGAGGCGGCGGCGGAACTGGCCCGGCGGTGGCTGGACCGGTTCGGCCCCGCTCCCGAAACCGACCTGCGGTGGTGGACGGGATGGACGGCCGCCAAAACCCGGCGGGCCTTGCAACAGGCGGGGGCGGCGGAGGTTATTTTGCCGGGCGGACGGGCGGGCTGGGTGAACGGGGGCGACGACCAACCGACCGGGGAAACCCCGCCTTGGACGGCGTTGCTTCCCGGTTTGGATCCGACCACGATGGGCTGGAAAGACAAAGACTGGTTTTTGAACTCGGAGCACGTCCCGTTGCTGTTCGACCGCAACGGCAACGCCGGTCCCACCGTGTGGGCGGACGGCCGGATCGTAGGCGGCTGGGCGCAACGCCCCGACGGGGAAATCGCCATCCGGTTGCTGGCCGAAGTCAGCCCCGAACAGCGGAACGACATCAACCAAACCGCCCACCGGTTGCAGAAACTGATAGGAAACACCCGCTTCAAAGTCCGCTTCCCCGCCCCCCTGCAAAAACAACTTCTCGCCTAGGTCCCTAGGTCCCGCCCCGGTCTAAGTAGCCAAAACCACCCGCAGGCGCTCACACGCAAGCACACATAAAACGCCCCTCCCCCGATTCCGATACGACGCCACTCCCCCCGCTAAGCATTTTTTTCGCGTTCCCAAAAAATTCTTAATTCGGGGCCCACCCCCACAACATACTCAGAAAACTGAGCTCGACAAGGGGGTCGTCGGGGGGGTTCACATAACGGCCCGGCAAAAGATCTGGTAGAAGCCAAATTTGGAGGCAAGCGAGACCAAGTAATTCTTTCGCGTTCTTGAAAACGCTTCCCCCCTTACCTTTGTTGGGCCGGTTTTGGTTTTATTCTTGGCCGGTCACTCGGCATAGCGGGCAGGGGCTCGCCCGCCCTGTCATTTTGAGGTCTTGGGATGTGTTGCCGCCCGCTATGTTTGTGTGCGGTCGTAGCTCTTAGGGGAACCTGCGACCCGAAGGTTGGGATGTTTGTAAGGTGGATGAGACGATCGCGCCGGTGAGCGGAGACAAGTAAGCGACTTCGGGAGGAGCCGGAGATGACGGGCGATCAGCCGCAAATAGGGGTGTTCGTTGGTGTGGATATGGGCAAGGAACGGCACTGGGCGCAAGCCCTGACCCCGGATGGGGAAACTTTGTTCGAGGGCTCGGTCGGCAACGACCCGGCCGCAGTGGAGCAGCTGCTGGACCAGACAGAGGCCGCCGCCGGGGAACACCGGGCGTTGATGGTGGTGGATATGATCTCCAGCGGAGCGGTGATGTTACTGACGGCCGCCGAGCAGCGGGGGGCGCCGGTGGCGTATGTTACCGGGTTGCGGATGCGCCGAGCCGCCCAACTATACGACGGCGCCGCTAAAACGGATCCGAAAGACGCCTGGGTTCTGGCGGATTACGCCCGACGCAACCTGGACCGGCTCCATGTTGTGGAGGCAACCGATGGGCAACTGGCTCGTATGCGGGCTTTGAACGGCCATGACGAAGACCTCGCCGCCGATCAAACGCGGATCATCAACCGTCTCCGGGACGCCCTGCTCAGCACCTGCCCCGCTTTGGAACGGACTATCGGCAACCGGCTGACCAGCCCCGGAATCCTGGACCTACTCCGTAAATACCCCACCATCGGGCAGTTGCGGAAAGCGGGCCGGGCTCGTATCCGCAACCTTATCCACAAACGCTCCCCCCGCCTATCCGACAAAGCCGCCCCCCTTATCTGGGAAGCGGTGAAATCCCAACCCATCGAACTTCCCGCCGCGGAAGCCTGGGCCCAGATCATCCCCAACCACGCCGAAACCCTCGACCGAATCGTTACTCACCGCAAGCAACTGGAGAAAGCCCTCAGCGAGGAGCTGCGAACACACCCTCTTGGACAGGTCCCGGTGACAATCCCCGGATTCGCTACCAGGACCACCACCCCAACCCTCACCGAAACAGGGTGACCCCCACCGGTTCGCCAACGGAGCCAAACTAGCCTCCTACGGCCTAGCCCCCACCCACCACAGCTCCGGAACCACCCTCAACACCACCACCCACAACCGAGCAGGCAACAAACGGCTCCAAAACGCCATGCACCAAGCCGCCTTAGTAGCCATCCGAAACGACCCCCACGCCGAACGCTACTACCAAACCAAACGCGACCAAGGCAAAAGCCACCGCACCGCCCTCACCGCCGTCGCCCGCCGCCACAGCACACATCATCCTCACCATGCTCAAAACCCAAACCCCCTACAACCCCCACCACCAACCCAACTCAACTTGACAAACAGACAGGAACACCCCCCTTCCCCCCCCCCCCGATTCCGACACTACGCCACTCCCCCCGCTAAGCATTTTTTTCGCGTTCCCGAAAAATTTCTTAACTCGGGGCCCACCCACCCCCCTCCCACCCGCCCACAACATACCCAGAAAATCCGACCCGGACAAGGGGGTCGTCGGGGGGTTCACGTAACGGGCCGGCAAAATACCTGGTAGAAGCCAAATTTGGAGGCAAGCGAGGCTAAGTAATTCTTTCGCGTTCTTGAAAACGCTTCCCCTACCCCAAAAAAAAAGGGGGTTCAAATTAAGCCCGGACAACCCGTCGGGTTGCGCGTCGGTACGGGCGTTCCGCTAATAATTGCGGGCATGGATGGACGATACCCGTAAACGGTCGGGACAGGGGGTCGCATTCTTACTTGAACGGCCCAGAGTGCCCCTCCCCCCCGCTACGGGCGGTATCCGGCTCGGATTTACCTGGTCTGGCCTAGTAGCCGGGGTCTACGCCGGGGCGCCATTTTATGGAGCAACCCATGGAAGGCGACTGCCGGTCTGTTACCGGTTCGCCGGCTAAAACGGCGTCCACCGCCGCCCGCAGATCGGAGCCGGTGACCGGAACCCCCGAATTGGGGCGGGAGCCGTCGAACCGGCCCCGGTAGGCCAGCTTCCGGTCGGCGTCGAACAGGTAGAAGTCGGGGGTGCAGGCCGCTTTGTAGGCCAAGGCAACCTCCTGCGTTTCGTCGTACAGCACCGGGAAGGGGTATCCGACCTCCCGCGCTACCTCCCCCAGCCGATCGGGGGCGTCGTCCGGGTAGCCGTCGGCGTCGTTGGAGCTGACGGCCGCCACCGCCGCCTCCCCTCCGGCGTAGTCCCGGCCGAACTCCGCCAAGCCCTCCCGGAGATGGATCACGTACGGACAGTGGTTGCATATGAACATCACCACCAGGGCCTTGGCCTCCGCAAAATCGGCCAAGCGCATCCGCTTCCCGCTCACCGTGTCCAACAGGTCAAAATCGGGGGCGGGCGTGCCCAGCGGCAACATCATCGATTCTACGGCCATGCTTTACCTCCATCGCTTCCCGGAATATTTCCCGGAACCCCGTTATCTTACCCCCTGCGCTCGCTGCCCCGCCCGGCGGGGTCAGGCGGGTTCGGCCAGCAGGTAGGGGACCCAGCGCGGATCGCGGCTTCGTCCCAAAGCGGCGTACAGCCAGCCCTGATAGTTGGGTGTGGAAGGGGTGCGGGTCAGTTTCAGCCCCGCCTCGTGCGGCAACCGGTCGCCTTTGCGCATGTTGCACCGGCGGCAACAGGCCACCACGTTCTCCCAGCTGTGCTCACCGCCGTTGGCCTTGGGCACCACATGGTCCAAACTCTCGGCGGGGGCCCGGCAATACTGGCAACGGTGACCGTCGCGGGCGAACACCGCGGTTCGGGTAAGGGGAACGCGGCGGTTGTACGGCACCTTCACGTAGTTGCGCAACCGCACCACCGACGGCACCTCGAAAGTCCGGTCGGCGGTGCGCCAGGTGACATCGGCGGGGGCCACCGTGTCCGCCTTGTCGCGCAACACCAGCACGACGGCCCGGCGGCTGCTGACAATGGACAGCGGTTCATAGGTTGCGTTGAGGACCAGCGCCCGTTCGGCCATTTTCCTTTCCTTTTTCCCTATCGCGCCCGGCGGTTGCCGCCGGGCGCGTCCCTAACCTTACCAAGCCCGGCGCGGAGCGGAAACCATCCCCCCGTTTCACCGGGCGCGGGCGCGGCGCAACCGCCGCCGCCAAACCAAAAAATCTTCCATTTCCCGAACGGTCGGTTTCCGGTCGGGGCGGCCGTAGGCGGCGGCCATTCGCCACCGGAGATACTCGGGATCCGGGATGGGCAGAAAAGGGGGGCGGCGGAACCAACCGCGGGGAGCGGCCGCCGCCGCCAAGCGCGCCGCCTCCGCCGCCAGGCCGGGCCGGCGCAACAACACCCGCCACACGATCCCGGTCACGGGCCGTCCGGCCCGCGCCGAGCGGCCCGGAGGACGTTAACCGCCCGCCGCCCGCCGCCCGCGCCGCTGACTGCGGACATCCTCCTCCCCGCTGCGCAGAAACTCCAGAAACCGTTCCCGGTCCAGTTCGAACCGGGTCACGTCCTCCTCCACTTGCCGGGCCACCTTCCCCACCTCCACCAGGAAGGCCAACTGGCCGTTGCGCAACGCGTCCAGCACCTGGTCGTCATCGCCCAGATGGAAAATGGTGACCCCGTCGGTGATCAAAGTCAGCTCCCCCAGGTGGCGGTCCATGTCGCCGTGCCGGCGCAGGTACTCCCAGGCCCGGCGCACCCGTTGCAGCGACATCCCGCTGTCCAAGAGGCTGCGCACCACCCGCAGGGCCACCAAATCCTGGAACGAATACAGGCGGCGCTTGCCCGCCCGGCCGCCGGTGGCCTGCACCGACGGCTCCAGCAACCCCACTTGGTCCCAGTAGCGGAGCTGGTGCTCCGTGCAGTTCGTCAGCCGGGACGCTTGGCCGGCGGTGAATCCTTGTGGCAAACCTTACTCCTGGCATCCTGGGGGCGCACCCGCCCGCCCTTCCGTCGGGGTGTCGGCAGGAGGAGCGCAACAACTCCAGGGTATCCGAACGGGGAGGTGGATGGCTCGCCATCTCGTCCGCTTGCTCCGCCTACAGACGGCAATCGTAGTCAAGAAAAATCAGCTGTGAAAAAAACGGCGGATAAATCTTGGATCGTATTTGAGGCCGTCCCGGCCGGCGGCCCGCTGTCGCTCCCGGCGGATGAGGGACACCAAGGCGCTGACCGACGCCACCGTTACCCCGAAACCCAGCAGGGCCAGCTCGCGGCTGAAAAAGTAGGTGCCCAGAAGCAACACGCCCGCTACCGTTCCCAACACCGAAAAGCGTATCCAACGGTGGGAAAAGGAGGCGTAGTCCGAGATCTCGTCCGTTATCTCGGGACCTTCCTTTTTGAACTGACGTTCAATTTCGTCGAGAATTTTCCGTTCGCGCTCGCTCAGGGCCATACCGCCGCTCCATCGTTCCGCTTTGCCCGCGCGCCCATTATATGCGATTTGTTTTTTTAGGCGCGCCGTCGGCGGAGCCGAGGCGGGCGGGACGCAAAGCCCCGGCCCCGAACCGGCGACGGGCCCCGTCCACCGCCTCGGCCAGATCATCCCAGCGCCCCGCCCGCCCGTCCGCTTCCTCCAGCGTCGGCTGCTCCGGTTTTCCCGGTTGAGCCTCCCCGGTCAGGCCGCTCACCCCCACCCCCAGCAACCGCACCGGGCGGCCCCCGGCGCCGGCCCTGTCCAGCAGGCGGAGGGCGCTGCGGTAGATAATCCGGGTCAGGTCGACGGGGCCGTCCAAAGTTTCGGAGCGGGTAACGGTGGAGAAGTCGGAGAAGCGAACCTTGACGGAAACGGTGCGGCCCGACAGGCCGGAGGATCGCAACCGGTGGGAAACCCGGTCGGCCAAGCGCAGCAGTTCCGTTTCCAGGGCGGGGCGGTCGGAAATGTCGGCTTGGTAGGTCTCTTCGGCGGACACCGACTTGGCGGAGGAGGAAACCTCCACCTGCCGGGGATCGACGCCGTGCGCCAGATCATGCAGGCGTACGCCCGCCGCATCGCCCAGCCGCCCCCGCAGAACGGGAAGCGGGGTGCGGGCCAGGTCGCCCACCGTTGCGATGCCCATTTTCGCCAGTTCCGCCCCGGTGGATTCGCCCACCCCCCACAACTTGCGCACCGGCAGGTCGCGCAGAAACTCCGCCTCGGTTCCGGCCGCCACCACGTACACGCCGTCCGGTTTGGCCATCCCGGAGGCCATTTTGGCCAGGAAAAGGACGGTGGCCGCCCCCACCGAGGCGGGCAGGCCGGTCTCGTCCAAAATGCGGGCCCGGATGGCCTCGGCCGCCCGCCGGGCGTCCCGGTAGTGGTAGCGCAACCCGCCCACGTCCAAAAAAGCCTCGTCCAAGGACAGCCCCTGCACCAGCGGGGTGAAATCCCGGAACACGGCGAACACCCGCTCGGAGACCTCCGCGTAGCGGCGGTGGCGGCCGGGAACCACCACCATCTCGGGGCACATCCGTTTGGCCCGCGACATGGGCAGGGCCGACCGCACCCCGCGGGCCCGGGCCTCATAGGAGGCGGAGGCCACCACCCCCCGCGGGCCGTCCCCCCCGACCGCCACCGGCAACCCCCGCAGGGAAGGGTCGTCCAACCGTTCCACCTCCACGAAAAAGGCGTCCATGTCCACATGCAGTTTCGGTTCTGCGATGCGCGGCCCGTCCATAATCCGCCAACCTAGCCGCCCCCTGCGACGAAACACCCCCGGACGGCTACCCTGGCGGCATGTCCTCCTGCCATCTGATACGGCACGGGGAGGTGGAAAATCCGCAAGGGGTGGTGTACGCCGACCTGCCCGGCTTCGGGCTAAGCGAACGGGGCCGGCGCCAAGCCGAAGCGGCCGCTTCCCATCTGGCGGACCGCCCGTTGGCGGCGGTGTACTCCTCCCCGTTGCGGCGGGCCCTGCAAACCGCCTCCGTCATTTCCGGGCGGGCCGGCCTGTCGCTGCACATCCTGCCCGAACTGGGCGAATGGGGTTTGCTGGCCCGCTGGCGCGGCCTGCGCTGGGAGGATTTGGAGGAGGCGCGCCCCGGCGAGTTGCGCGCCTATCTAACCAATCCCCTGCAGATGGATTTCTCCCCGGAGTCGCTCACCGCTTTGGCGGACCGCATGAAGCGCGCCGTCACCGCCCTGCTCGCGGGCCGTCCCGCCGGACAGGAGGTGGCGGTGGTTTCCCACCAGGATCCCCTGCAGGCCGCCCGCCTGTCGCTGACCGGCCGCCCGCTGGAAGGGTTCTGGGACGAGAAACCGGAGCACGCCGAAATCATCACCCTGGTCCCCCCGGACGAGGAGGGGCTGCAGGCGGGCGAGCCGTGGCGGGAAACGGCCCGCATAACCCCCGCCTGACCCCCTCCTTTCAGGCGGCTTTTCTGATCTTGGCGCGGTCGCTCATCTCCGCCCACGCGGGCCTCTGTTCGATAACCGCTTGGATGCATTCGGCGGGCACCCGAAAGTCCTCCACCAGCTGCTCCACCGCATCCCCGCCGTCATAGTGGTACAGCACCACTTCCACCAAGCAAGAGGCGGCCTCAAAAACCGGCCTGCCGGATCCAACCCCCGGGATTATCGCCGCGCCGGGCGTTTCCAGGCGGATTTTGGAGACGCGTCCCCCTTCATATACCAGCCGTTGCAGATAACCCGCCGCCACCGGCCGGAACGCGCATCGCCCGTTGCGTACCGCCGTCAACCGCCCCACCGCCCGCCTGATCCGGGAATCTCCCGCAAACTCATGGAGCAACTCCGCCCCGTCGGTGAACATCCTCCGGGAGGCCAGGGCGTACTCCAAACCGATCTCCTCCCGCAACTTTTCCACCGCCGGACGAATGATCTGCGGGGAAACTCCGGCCGCCCGCACCGCCGCCAGTACAAAGGCCTCCGCCAACGAAACAAAAGACAGGGCGCGCTGGCCGGGAACGCGCTCCACCAGCGGGCCCCACTCCCCCCGGGCGTCGCTACGGGGTTGCGTCCAACCATGCAGGGTGGTGCGGGGAACGCTGATCAACCGCGCCGCCTCCGCAATGGAATAGGTGTGCAAGGTCATCATCGGATGAAACCCGTTGTCCAATGGTTGCGCTACTTGCGCTACTTTCGCCACACCCAACCCTCCGGCCCTAGGTGAATGCCCGCCGATTGTTTTACTTTGGATATTTTACTCTATCGGATGCCGACTGGGCGCCTACCCGGCGCCGCTCAGCCTTCCCGGTCTTTGCCATCCTCCGTTATCCGCCGGAGGAGGGCGGCGTCGGTTTCGAAAGCCAACTCAGGGGGATCGTCGGGGGGGAACCATCCCGCGTCCGCCGCGTCCGAACCGGCCGCCAACTCCCCGCCGATCACGGCGGCGGCGAACCAGATGCACACGCTCAGTTTCTCCGGATCGTGAAAGTTGGCGGCGGCGTGGACCGGATCGCCCATCTCCGCCTCCAAACCGGTTTCCTCCCGCAGTTCCCGGGCGGCAGCCTCCCGCATCCCCTCGCCGTAGTCCATAAACCCGGCCGGTAGGGACCATTTGCCGGGCTGAGTGGCCTCCGGGCCCCGTTTCACCATCAGCACCCGGCCCCGCTCGTCCCGCACCAGCGCCGCCACCCCCACCTGCGGGGCCCGAAAGTCGATCCGTCCGCACTGCGGACACCATCCCCGCTCCCGCCCGTACAGCAGGCGGCGGCGCAAACGGGTTCCGCATTGGGAGCAGAACACCGCCTCGCCCGGCCATTTCCCGACTTCCGGCCTATCGGATTCCATCTCCCGGATGGTAACCATTCAAGGCCGGGGCGGAGCCGGTCTTTCTTCTCACCGACCGAACCGGGGCGTCGCTCAGGGCATTGATCGGGCGTTGATCGGGCATAATAAGACCATGCCCCGTACGGTGTGCGCCGCCGCCGGCCTGCTGACCGCCGCCGGCCTGATCTGGCCTTTGCGCCTGTTGTTCGCCGGTTCCCTTTGGGGGGGTGGGGGGACTTTCCTGGTGGCGGCCGACTTGGCGGCGTTGGCGGCCATCCCGGCGGTGGCCCTGTTGCTCTCCCCCGGCCGGTGGGTTCGGGTTCTGGCCTCGGCGCTGGGAGGGGTTTGGGGGGCGCTGGCGATCGCCATGGAAACCGACTGGTGGTGGTGGCTGGGCATGGCGGCCGGGGCGGCCGGGATGGTTCTGCTCTGGACCCGCCCGCTGGACGGATGGCTGCGCAACGTCAAACCGGATCGGGTGCCCCCCCGGGCCTCGGTTCTGGTCCTCGGCTTGGCGGCCCTGCCCGGGGCGACCGGGGCTTTGGCGGTTCCGGGGGTCACCCCGCCGGGGTGGGTTTTGGCCGCAGGGGGCGCGCTGGCCGCCTGGGCCTACGCCCGGGCCCTGCCGGGGGCGCTGTGGGCGGTCCGCCTGGGTCTGCTCCCTTTGGGCCTGGCCGCGGCCATCGGCCTGCATACGGCGGCGGGGGCGGGGCTGGCCGTCGTCTGCGCCGGGTTGACGGCAATAGCTTGGAGCCGGGACGCCCGTCTGGCCGCGGAGCGCCCGCCGCCCCGGCGGGCGGAGGCGGTGTCCGTCCTCCCGGAAGTGGTTCCCCCGGCGTTGTTGGACTCAGCCGGGTTCGACCGTAGGGGCCGCCGGCGGAAAGACGGCCCGCAATGAGAATCCGCCTGTCTTTTTTCATTCCGGTGATCGCCGCCGGGGTGGTGGGGGGATTCATAGGGGGGGTGGTGGCCCGGGCCGGTTGCGCCGGTTCCTGCGCCGGGGCGGGGGTGTTTTTCATCGGGCTGGCCTCCGGCTTGACGGCCGCGATCGGAGTGGGGGTGGTGACCGCCCTGGCCCACCGCTCCCTAGCCGAATGGCGGCAAACCAAGTACGGGGGAGCCGGGGAGCACGAGGAGTAAGAGTTTCGGTTGCCGGGGGTTCCGGGCGGGGCACCGCGCAACGCAGTCAAACGGCCATCCCTATGACGCCGGGATTGCCGCCTTTGTTTCGCGCCAAATACCCACGGCGGGATACAACCAAATCCCAAACCAAGTCCTCAACCACTGGCTCCGCTACCACATAACCACCGACCCCGCTACCGCCTCGGAAGCAAACCCCCAACCCAACAGACGGTAACCAACCTGCCGGCCATGTACAGTTAGATAGTTGGGCGGGGTGCGCCGCCGGTGATAAACCTATGCGGGGGGCTCAGGCGGGGCCGAAGACCAGGCAAACGTTGTGGCCGCCGAAACCGAAAGAGTTGGTCATGGCGTATTCCACCCGGGCCGGGCGGGCCTGGTTGGGAACGTAATCCAAATCGCATTCCGGGTCGGGGGTTGAATAGTTGATAGTGGGCGGCAGAATCCCGTCCCGCATGGCCAGCAGGCAAAAGATGGACTCCAAAGCCCCCGCCCCGCCCAGCAGATGGCCGGTCATGGATTTGGTGGAGGAAACCGGCACCGCGGCGGCCGCTTCCCCCAGGGCCGTCTTGATGGCCTGCGTCTCGGTGGCGTCGTTGGCTTTGGTGGAAGTCCCATGGGCGTTGATGTAATCAATCCGCTCCGGCGGCAACCCGGCGTCCCGCAGGGCGGCGGTCATCGCCTGCGCCGCCCCCGCCCCGCCCGGTCGCGGCAAAGTCACGTGATAGGCGTCGGAGGTCATCCCGTAGCCGAGCACCTCCCCGTAAATACGGGCCCCCCGTTCCCGCGCCCGCTCCCGTTCCTCCAACACCAGGCAGGCCGAACCCTCCGACATTACGAACCCGTCCCGGTGCAGGTCGAACGGCCGGGACGCCCCCTGCGGATCTTCGTTGCGGGTGCTCAGGGCCTTGCTTTTGTTGAAAGAACCGATCCCGAATTCGCACAGGGTGGCCTCCCCCCCTCCGGCCAGCATCACATCCGCCGCCCCCCGCCGGATGATCTCCGCCCCGTCCCCGATGGCGTTGGCGGAGGCTGCGCAGGCGGTCACCACGCAGGTCACCGGACCCCGCAGGTTGAAACGCATGGAAGCCAAACCGGCCGCTTCATTGGGGATGATCATCGTCACCGCCAACGGGCTCAGCCGGTCCGGGCCCCGCTCCCACATCACCCGCAACTGCTGGTCGAAGGACAGCATCCCCCCCAGGCCGGAACCGATGACGGCCCCCGCCCGTTCCGCCTCCGCCTCCTCCTCGAAAACCAGCCCGGCGTCGTCGAATGCCTGTTGGGCGGCGCCGATGAAAAACTGGGCGAACCGGTCCATGCGACGGGCCTCCCGGCGGGGAATGACCGACTCCGCATCCCAGCCCTGCACCTCCCCCCCGAAGTGGGTGGCCACCGTCGAAGTGTCGAACTGGGTTATGGGCCTGATGCCGGAACGCCCGTCCCGCACCCCCGCCCAAGTGTCGGGGATGTCATGACCCAGGGAGGTGACGGCGCCCATGCCGGTCACCACCACCCGCCGTCCGCCGTTGCGCATCTAACGGCTCCGCCTGCCCGCCCGCGGCGGCCGCTAAGACTCGGAAACCTTCTTGTGGACCAGATCCACCGCTTCGCCCACCGTGGTGATGGACTCGGCTTCCTCGTCGGGGATGCTCACCCCGAACTTGTCCTCCAAGGCCATGAGCAGCTCCACCACCCCCAAGGAGTCCACTTCCAGATCCTCCTCGAAGCCGGCCCCGTCGTGGATCTTGTCGGCGTCCAGCGCCAACTCCTCCACCAACAGATCCTTGATGTCGGCCTGTACCTGCGCCCTGTCCATCTTCGTTCTCCTTTGTTCGATTTTCCCGTCGGGTTGGATGTACGATTTTGCGGCGGTCAGACGGCCAACCCGCCGTCCACCCGCAACACCTGTCCGGTCACGTAAGACGCCTCTTCCGAGGTGAGAAACCCTACCGCAGCCGCCACCTCCTCCGGCAGGCCGATGCGCCCCAGGCTGGCGTTGGCGCGGGCCCCCTCCTCAGCCGCCCCCTCCAGCCCGGCGGTCATGTCGGTGGCTATGAAACCGGGGGCCACCGCGTTGACCGTAATCCGCCGGGAGCCGACCTCTTTAGCCAAGGATTTGGCGAAGCCGATCATCCCCGCCTTGGCGGCCGCGTAGTTGGCCTGGCCGGGGTTGCCGGCCAACCCGGCCACCGAACTTACGCAGACGATCCGCCCCCAACGGGCCCGCACCATCTCCCGCAACGCCGCCTTGCTGCACAGAAAAGCCGAAGTGAGGTTCACTTCCAGCACCCGCCGCCAGGAATCCTCTCCCATGCGCAACAGCAGGCCGTCGTCGGTCACCCCGGCGTTGTTGACCAAAATCTCCACCGGCCCCCACGCCCGTTCCACCCCGGCGAACAGTTCCCGCACCTGGCCGGGGTCGCTCACATCGGCCTGGAACGAAGCCGCCTCCCCCCCGCCGGTTGCGATCTCGTCCACCACCGCCCGGGCCGCCTCGGAACAGCGGGCGAAATTCACCGCCACCCGGTTCCCGCGGCGGGCCAGTTCCAGGCACGCCGCCCTCCCTATGCCCCGCGAGCCTCCGGTCACCAGCGCCGTCCGGTTCATACCGGGCTCCACCGTCCGAAGTGTTCGAAGTTGGGCTCCAGCAAATCCCACACCGTCAGGTCGGTGCCGGGGAGGGAGGCCTCCGAGTCCGCTTTCGGCGTCACCCGCTCCCCGAACCGCACCGCGGCCGCCGCCCAGGTCAGCCCCCCGCCGAAGGCGGCGAACACCAGGTTGGCGCGGGGGGGGACCCGTCCCGCCTGCAAGGCCTCGGTCAGGGCGATGGGGATGGTGGCGGCGCTGGTGTTGCCGTAGGCGTGAATGTTGAGAAACACTTTGGCCGGCTCCAGGCGGAGGCGGCGGGCGGTGGCGTCGATGATGCGCTGGTTGGCCTGGTGGGGCACCAACAGGTCGATGTCGTCCAAATCCCATCCGGCCTGCCGCACCACCGACTCGGAGGCTTGCGCCATGGCGGTAACCGCTTGACGGAAAACGTCCGAACCGGACATGACGATTTTGCTTTCCGGGCCGGCCGAGCCGGGGCGGACGGTGCCGTCGTTGGGCACGCACAGAATGTCGGCCATCGTCCCGTCCACGCCCAACTCCGAGCCCATCACCCCGGCCGGGGCGTCCGAGGATTGGACGATCACCGCCCCCGCCCCGTCCCCGAACAGGATGCACGTGCCCCGATCCGAATAGTCGGTGACCCAGCTGAGCCGTTCCACGCCTACCAGCAACACGGTGTCCGCCGCCCCCGACCGCACCAGGGAATCCGCCGTCACGTAGCCGTACACGAAGCCGGAGCAGTTGGCGTTCAGATCCATTCCCCCGGCGTTTTCAGCCCCCAACTTGGCCTGCAGATAGGAGGCGGAGGCGGGAATGACGGACTCGGGGGAGCAGGTGGCGACCACCACCAAGTCGATCTCCGACATTTCAATCCCGGCCCCGGCCGCCGCCCGCCGGGCCGCCACCTCCGCCATGTCGGTGGCCGCCACATGGGAGATGCGGCGCTCTTTGATGCCGCTGCGGGTGGTGATCCATTCGTCGCTGGTGTCGACCATCCGTTCCAAATCCGAGTTGCTGAGCACGGTGGGGGGCAGGGCTTTCCCCCAGCCGGTTATCTCGGCGTAGCGCATTGGTTCTCCTTGGCCGACCGGTTGCTCACCGGTTGCTTATTGTATTGACCGCCGGGCCGATAACGGCGGTTTCCCCGGCGAAGCCCTCCCCGCCGACTGCGGTCAGCCGAGGGCATGGGCCGCCTCCTCCGCCGCCCGGAGCGTGTCCACCGTCCAAGTTTCCGCCCCGGCTACGGTCCGTTTGGCGAACCGGGCGGTCACATCCCCGGGGCCGATGTGGATGAAAACGTTCACGCCGGCCCCGGCCATGTCCGTCAACGATTCGGCGAACCGGACCGGGGACGTAACCTGCCGCTCCAGCAGATCCGCCAGCTCCCCGCCCGCCGCCGGTCGGGCGGTCACGTTGCTCCACACCGGAAAGCGGGGCTCCCCGATGGCGGAGGCGGCCAAAGCGGCGGCCACTTCCGGAGCCGCCGACTCCATAAAAGGACTGTGGAAGGCCCCCGCCACCGGCAGTTCCGCCACCCGGCGCACCCCGAACCGGGAACCGTTCTCCCGCAGCCAGGCGATGTCCTCCGCCCCGCCCGCCAGCACCACCTGGCCGGGGGCGTTCAGGTTGGCGGCCCACAACCGGCCCCCTTCCCCCCGCCGGGCGGCGGCCGCCTCCTCCGCCCGCTCCCGGTCGGCCCCCAACAGGGCGGCCATCCCCGACGGTTCCGCTTCGGAAGCCCGCGCCATGGCCTTCCCCCGGGCGGCCACCAATCGCAACCCGTTCTCGAAAGTGAAAGATCCCGCCGCCGCCAACGCCGCGTACTCCCCCAGGGAGTGGCCGGCCGCCCCCGCCGGGGGCCGGGGAGACAACCGGGAGAACTCATCCCACAGGGCGTAGGACAGGGCGTACAGGGCGGGCTGGGCCCGGTCGGTGCGGGTCAGCTGTTCGGCGTCGCCGCGCAGGCAAACCTCCCGCAGGGACCACCCCAGAATGCGATCGGCGGCTTCCCCCAGCAGATCGGGCCGGGCCGCGAACAGTTCTTCTCCCATGCCGGGCCGCTGGGAGCCCTGGCCGGGAAAAAGAACGCCGTATTTAACCGATTTCACGCTTTCACCGCGGGAGGTATGACCTTCGCCGCCCGCGGTCGGTTACCGGCGGAACCTGCGGGGGGCCGGGCCGGGGTTACAGGTAGCGGTTCAGCAGCAACCGCACCTGGCGGGGGATCATGCCGGCCGTCAGGTCGATTATTTCCAGCATGGCGGACAGCAAGCGGGGGTCGCCGTCCCAATGCTCCCGCACCACCGCTATCCCGGTTTGCTCCACCAAGCGGTTGACGGCGAACGCCACCAACAGCACATCGTCCACCCGGCCCAGAACGGGAATGAAGTCGGGTATCAGATCGATGGGGGAAACGGCCAGCGCCACCGCGGCCGCCGTCACCGCTTTGGACTTGACCGGCACCCGGGGATCGCGCGCCGTCCGCACGATCAGTTTGGCCAGGTTGGGAACGGCTTGCGCCAGTTCATGCTTCCAGTCGGCCCGCAACGGGGGGGCGGCGGTCGGCGATACGGGTTCGGCTGTCACTCTGTTCCTCCCAGTAGTTCCCAAGCGCGGAGTCCGGCGCCTATCACGCCGGCGTTCTCCCCCAGGCTAGCCCGCACAATGGGGGTGGGATCCCGGTGCTCGGCCCCTTCCAATGCGCGGGCGAAAGCGGCCCGGGTGTCGGCCAACAGCAGATCCCCCGCTTCCGACACCCCGCCCCCCACCACCACTATCTCCGGATCGAGGGCCGCCACCAACCCGGCGATCCCCATTCCCAGCCAGCCGGCCATTTCCGACAGGGCGGCCATAGCGTCCGGGTCGCCTTCGATGGCCGCCTGGGTGAGATGCTCGCCCTTGGGTGGGACTTCGTCGGCCAGCTTGGCGGTCAGCCCGCTGGGATGGGCGGCCACCAAATCGCGGGCCATCTGGTCCAACCGCCGTCCGGAGGCGAAAGTCTCCCAGCATCCCCGTTGCCCGCAGGTGCACAACGGCCCGCCCACATCCACGATCATATGGCCGATCTCCCCGGCGAAGGAACGGCCGTGGTAGGGGGCTCCGTTGATGATCCATCCCCCGCCGATGCCAGTGCCCAAGGTGATCATCAGCACATGCCGGTAGCCGACCGCGGCCCCCATCCGGGTTTCAGCCAGGGCGGCCAAGTTGGCGTCGTTGTCCACCACCGCGGGCAAACCCAGCTCGGCCTGGAAAATCTCCTGAAAACGCACTTCCCGGCCCATCACGTTGGGACCCCACGACAGCACCCCGTCGGACGGCCTCACCAACCCGGCCGCCCCGATGCCCGCCGCCCGCACCTGCGGGGTGATGATCCGCTCCGCCGCCTCCACCGGCTCCAACTCCATGGCCGCCCCGGTGGCGGGGCGGGGCATGGAGGAAAACTCCCGCATCCGCCCCTCGGCGTCCACCAGGGCCAAAGCCATCTTAGTCCCCCCCAAGTCGATGCCCAAGGTCAAGCCATCGGTTGATTTCATAGTTTTCATCGTTTTTCATTCTACCCGCCGGCCCGCCGGGACACCCCTCCGGCAGGGAAAATATCCGGGGGGCGGGGCCGGCCCGTAAACAAAAAATAAAAAGATGATGGAATAAAATCTAAGTGTATTAGTATTATATTTAGTGAAGGCCTCTCCGGCAGATGCGCAAGCGGGCGCCGGGGGGCGGAAACAACCAAAAACAAACCAACTAGAAAGGAAAAAACAATGAACACTTTGCGAGTGCGGCCGGGCCGGGAGCTGACCCGGCTGCTGGACGTCTTCGGACCGGCCTGGGGAGGCGGGTGGCTCGCCGCCCCCTCCGACGGTTCCTGGCAGCCGAGGGTGGACGTGACGGAGACGGAGGAGTCCCTGACCGTCCGCTACGAGTTGGCCGGGTTCGATCCGGACGGCTTGGAGGCGACGTTGGAGGACGACGTGCTGACCGTCAAAGGCGAACGCTCCTTCGCCGCCCCTGAAGGAACCTCCTACCGTCGGCGGGAGCTGGCCCAGGGTTCGTTCACCCGCTCCATCCGGATTCCGGAGAGCTGCGACGCGGACGCCATCCGGGCCTCCTACTCCAACGGCCTGCTGGAAATAACCGTCGGCAAACGTCCGGAGACGCTGCCCAAAACCGTGGAGATCGAAAGGGCCTGACCCAAGGCCCGTCCGATCGATCTCCCATCGACAATCGGCCCGCCCGGGGTTCCTCCTTCCCCCGGGCGCGGCCGGTTTCCTACGCCCCCCTCCCCGCGCAAATAGCTCAACTAGCTTAACTAGCCGCCGGTCAGCGACTCCACCCGTTTGCGCAGGCTGCGCAGGGCGGTGCCGACGATCTGCTTCTCCCCCTGCTTGCGCAGAAAACCGGGGACCGGGAAGGCCGGTTCCACCGCCAAGGCGTACACCACCCTGGTTCCCCCGGGGGCGGCGATGAACTCGTAGGACCCCTCCAACCCGGCCAAGTCCTTATTGGGCAGGGCCTTCCATTTAATCAACCGGGGCGGGTCGTAGGAATAGGAAAGGTCCGCCGTCACTTGGCGCACCATGGCGTCGACCACCAACTCCGCCCGTTGCGGGCGGCCGTCCGGGCCCCAACTGCGGATGTCCACCCGGCGGACTTCGCCCGCCCACTCCGGATAGGCGGCCAGGTCGGCCGCCACCGCGAAGCATTCCTCCGGCGAAGCGTTCACTTCTATCGTCTGCACCGTGGCTTCGACCATGCCCTTAACCCTTCCCGGATTCTTACCCCAAGTCTGCGCGCCCGCCCCAGGCTAATGGCGCACCGGACGGCGGGTGGCGCGGAAATAGCCGACGTTGCGGCACAAGGTGTCCCCCACCCGCCAGGCGACCGCCTGCGGCTGGTGAATGTCGCCGAAAAAGTGGAAGGCGGGCCGATGGGAGAGCAGGTAGTCCAACACCGCCGCCGAGGAACGTTCCAGCGTTCCGGTGATGACATCCCGATGCAGGGGAGCCACCGAAGGGGCCACATGGGTGCACAAAATGTCCACCCGCCCCAGACGGTCCAGTTTTTCGGCCATCTCCTCGACCGCCACCTCCCCCCGGGCCCGGGCCGGGGTGGGCACCCCCCCGCCCGCGAACCCCACTTTCCGCCCTTCGATTTCCGCCACCGTCCCGTCCGCCCACCGCACCTCCTCCCCGAGGATGGAGCGCATCTCCTCCGGCCAGTCCACGTTTCCGAATATCACATAGGCCCCCGACCCGGCCAGGGCGCGCCGGGCGCGCCGGTACTGGTCGGTCACCGCCTCCCGCACCCGGTCGGCCATTTCCCGCTCCCGCCCCCGGTTGGCGGACCGCCACAACCGGCGGTTGGCGTCCCAATCCCCGACGGTGCGGTTTTTGATGAAACTGCGGGCATGGCCGGGGCCGTACACATCGGCCGCAATCCCCTCCCCGGTGCGGTAGTCCACGAAGTTGAGCAAATCGCCCAGCACCAGCAACGGCTCCCTCCGCCGGGCCGTCTCCGCCAACGCCCCGAAGGCGGCGTGCACGTCGCTGACGATCAACACCGCCGCCCGCCCGGTTGCTCCGAACGCGAAGTTTCCATATCCCCAGGTTAACCTCCCCCGCCGCCGTCCGCCGCCCGCCCGTTCGATTACGATTGGAAACATGAACCATCCCGCCAACCCCATTAACCGCATCAGCCGCCGCATCACCCAGGAGTCCTCGCAGGGAGGGTCCCAGGCCATGCTGTACGCCACCGGCCTCACCCCCGCCGACATGGACAAGGCCCAGGTGGGAATCGCCTCCATGTGGTACGAGGGCAACAGTTGCAACATGCACCTGAACCGCTTGGCCGCCTTGGTCAAAGAAGGGGTGGAGGAGTCGGGGATGGTGGGGATGCGCTTCAACACCATCGGAGTGTCGGACGGCATCTCCATGGGCACCGACGGGATGTCCTTCTCCCTCCAGTCCCGGGACCTGATCGCCGACTCCATCGAAACGGTGATGAGCGCCCAATGGTACGACGCCAACGTTTCCATTCCCGGTTGCGACAAAAACATGCCCGGTTCGGTGATGGCCATGGCCCGCCTCAACCGTCCCTCCCTGATGATTTACGGCGGAACCATCCAACCGGGCCGGGACCGGGACGGAAACCCCATCGACCTGGTAAACGCCTTCCAGTCCTACGGGGAGATGATCGCCGGCCGTTTGGACGATGAAGCCCGCCTGGACATCGTGCGCCGCGCCTGCCCGGGGGCGGGGGCCTGCGGGGGGATGTACACCGCCAACACCATGGCCTCCGCCATCGAAGCCATGGGGATGAGCCTGCCCTTCTCCTCCTCCACCCCGGCCGAAGACCCCGGCAAGGAGACCGAATGCCGGGCGGCCGGGGCTGCCGTACGGCGCTTGCTGGAAGAAGACATCAAACCCCGGGACATCATGACCCGGGAGGCCTTTGACAACGCCATCACCCTGGTCATGGCGCTGGGCGGCTCCACCAACGCCGTGCTGCATCTGCTGGCCATGGCCCATGCGGCGGAAGTGGACCTGGCCATCGACGACTTCCAGAAGATCAGCGACCGCACCCCCTATCTGGCCGACCTGAAACCCTCCGGCAAGCACGTGATGGCCGACCTGCACCAAGTGGGCGGCGTGCCCGCGGTGCTGAAAATGCTGCTGGAACGGGGACGCCTCCGGGGGGACTGCCTGACCGTCACCGGACGCACCTTGGCCGAGAATTTGGCGGAGGTCCCCGGCCTGAGCGACGGGGGGCGGGTGGTGGGGCCGTGGGACGATCCCATCAAGGAAACCGGCCATCTGCAGATTCTGCGGGGCAACCTGGCCCCGGAGGGGGCGGTGGCCAAAATCACCGGCAAGGAGGGCACGGCCTTCACCGGAACCGCCCTCCCCTACGACCGAGAGGAGGAGATGCTGCGGGCTTTGGAACGGGGCGAGATCGGCCCCGGTTCGGTGATCGTCATCCGCTACGAAGGTCCCAAAGGCGGCCCCGGAATGCCGGAAATGCTCACCCCCACCGCGGCCATTATGGGGGCCGGGCTGGGACAGGAGACGGCCCTCATCACCGACGGGCGCTTTTCCGGGGGCTCGCACGGCTTCCTGATCGGGCACATCACCCCCGAGGCCCAAGAGGGCGGCCCCATCGCCTTGGTGGAACGGGGGGACGTCATTTCCATCGACGTCGCCGAGCGCGCCATTACCCTGCGCGTCTCCGAGGAGGAACTGGCCGCCCGCCGCGGGCGATGGGCCGCCCCTCCCCCGGCCGCCGCCCGGGGCGCCCTCGCCAAATACATCCGCACCGTCGACTCGGCCAGCCGGGGCTGCGTAACCGACGGCTGACCCCCCGCCCCCTGACTTAGCAAGAAAACCGGACGGAGCTTAGGCCAGGCGGGTGGGCCCGTAGGGGCCGTAGCGGATGGTGGCCCCCGGTTTCAGATCCAGCATCCAGGCGGCCATGGCTTCGCTCCACAGGGCCAAACCCCCGGCGTCCATGGCCCCCTCCCGCACTTCCCGGTCGCTGGAAATCACCACCGAACGTTTGCCCATCTCGATGGCCATGTCCAGCAGCCACCGGTCGGCGGTCAGCCCCTGGGCGGTGAATTTCACTTGAATTCCGCCGTGGCCGTGATAGGAGTTCAGGTCGCTGGTGGCCCGCGAGTCGTACACCACCACCACCTGCGGCCAGTTGGCCGCCTTGCGGCGGAAACGGGCCAGCCAGGCGTCCACCTGCCGCCGGGCCTTGGGCAGGTCGGAGATCATCTGAATGTCTGGGTCATCGGAACGGAGGCTGTGAATTTTGAAAGCCAGGTTGTAGCCGTCCACCAGCAACGCGTACGGCTCGGGACGGGTCAGCAGCCACTCCACCGCCTCCCGTTTCTCCGGGTTGACGCCGGGCGGCAACCCGGGCAGCTCCGGTTTCCCCCGGCCGTCCCCGTACAGCATCTCCTCGTCGAACTCCGACGGGGGCAAAAAGGCGGTGGACACTTCGTCCAAAATCCGGGCCCGCCCCAGTTCATCGTGATCCCCCCACGGGTTGATCCCGAAACTGGCCTCCTCGTGATGCTCCTTCTGCCGTTCCTTGAGCAACTCTTCGCGGGTGACGGCCAGCCGCTCCTGCGCCTCCGCCAATTTGGCTTCTTTGGCCTGCAACCGGGCCGCCATGTCCCGTTGCTCCTTCTTCATGTTTTGGATGGCCTGCAGGTTGGCGTCCCGATCCCGGTAGGCCGCCTCCCGCGCCTCCTTCACCTTGCGGGGGGTCTCCGACCGGGCCTGCTCCACCCGCTTGCGCAGCCCCTTCTCCTTGTCGTGGGCGGCCGCCAGCTCTTTTTCCAGCCCGGCCGCCTTTTTGCGCAAGGCGGCCACGGCCTGCGACTCGGCTTCCTCCACCGCCGCCCGCCCCGCGTCGGCCAGGCGCTCCTCCCAGCCCGACGGACGCAACAGGAAAAGGGCGGCCGCCGCCTCCTGGCTGTCGGAGGAATCCGCCTCCCCTTCGAACTTCTCCGCCACTTTTTCCCGCAACCACTCGTCGGTGTTCAACTCCCGCAACAGAAGACGCGCCAGCGGGGCGGGCAGTTTGCGGCCGGTGGCGGCCCGCACCTTGCGCAACGGATGGGGCACTTCGCCCGGCTCCAAGTCATGCAAAACTTCGCGCGCCAGGTTGATTACTTGGACTAATCGGTCGGATGAGAAACGTTCCATAGCCCTATCATACCGACCTCCGGACGGGTAACGCGCCGCCCGCCGCCCGCAACTTGACAAATCGCCGCCGATATTTCATAATATCCCCATGCGGATCGACCAAACCCTGGTACTTTAGAAGGCGCACGCCGCCGGGCAAACGGCGCGTGCGCATCAGCCTCCCGAACGGGGGGCTTTTATTTTGATTAGATTTCCCCGGACAAGACAAGCAACGGCAACCCCCCGAACAGAACCGACAAGGAAAGAAAATGGCCACCATCACCGGCGCCCAGGCCCTCATCAAAGCGATTGAACAACAGGGGACGGAAGTGGCGTTCGGCGTCCCGGGGGGGGCCATCCTCCCCGCCTACGACCCCATCCTGGACGCTGAATTCCGTCACATCCTGGCCCGGCACGAGCAGGGCGCCGGCCATATGGCGGAAGGCTACGCCTGGGCCACCGGCCGGGTGGGGGTGGCCATCGCCACCTCCGGACCGGGGGCCACCAACCTGGTCACCCCTTTGGCCGACGCTTTGATGGATTCGGTGCCCATAGTGGCCGTCACCGGGCAGGTCCCCACCCAGGCGGTGGGAAACGACGCCTTCCAAGAGGCCTACACCACCGGCATCACCATGCCCGCCACCAAACACAACTTTTTCGTCACCGACGCCAACCACATCGCCCAAACGGTGGCCGAGGCCTTCCACTTGGCGGGCACCGGCCGCCCCGGCCCGGTGTTGGTGGATGTGCCCAAAGACGTGCTCAACGCCCAGATCACCTGGCGGGACCCGGGTGAAATTTCCATGCCCGGCTACAAACCGACCACCGAGCCCCACCCCCGGCGCATCAAAGAGGCCATCCGCATGATCGAGGGGGCGGAACGGCCGGTGCTGTACGTGGGGGGCGGGATCATCAAAGCGGAGGCCGCCGCCGCCCTCACCGCCTTCGCCGACCTGACCGGCATCCCGGTCATCACCACCCTCATGGGACGGGGGGCCATCCCCGACGGCCACCCCAGCGCCATCGGCATGCCCGGCATGCACGGGCTGTACGCGGCCACCACCGCCATGCAGCAGTCCGACCTGTTGGTGGCCATCGGGGTGCGGTTCGACGACCGGGTGACCGGCGACCCGGAGGCTTTCGCCCCCTTCGCCAAAGTGATCCACGCCGACATCGACCCGGCTGAAATAGGCAAAGTGCGGGCGGCGGAGGTGCCGGTGGTGGGAGACGCCCGCCGCATCCTGGAAAAAATGTGCGAGGCGTGGGGGGAGCGCCCCGCCCCCGACTTGGACAAATGGTGGAATTCCATCCGCGGCTGGCAGGAGAAGCACCCGTTGCGCTTCCAACAGGAGCCGGACGGCCCGATCAAGCCGCAGTACGTGGTCACCCGCTTGGCGGAGCTGGCCGACGAGGAGGCGGTGGTGGTGTCCGGGGTGGGGCAGCACCAGATGTGGGCCTCCCAGTTTTGGCCGTTCCAAGCCCCCCGCCGCTGGATCAACTCGGGCGGGCTGGGGACGATGGGATTCGCGGTGCCGGCCGCCATCGGGGCCAAAGCGGGCCGCCCCGACGCCCAGGTGATCGCGGTCGACGGGGACGGATGCTTCCAAATGACCTTCCAGGAGCTGCTCACCGCCTCCGCCGAAAACATCCCCATCAAGGTGGCCCTGTTCAACAACGCCGCCCACGGGATGGTGCGCCAATGGCAGCGTCTCTTCTACAACGGGCGGTTTTCCGCCTCCGACCTGGGCGACCGCTACCCCGACTACGTGAAACTGGCCGAATCCCTGGGATGCGCCGGGTTGCGGGCCGACCGCCCGGAGGACGTGGAGGGGACCATCAACCGGATGCTGGAAATCGACGATCGCCCGGTGGTGGCCGAATTCGCAGTGGACCGCGACGAAATGGTGTTCCCGATGGTGCCCGCCGGGGGCCCCAACGACGTGATCATAACCGGACCGGAGGATCTGTAATGGAGCAACGCCATCAGGTGCTGAGCGTGCTGGTGGAAAACAAGCCGGGCGTGCTGGCCCGGGTGGCCTCCTTGCTGGCCCGGCGCGGGTTCAACATCCATTCGCTGGCGGTGGGCCCCACCGCCGAGCCGGGAATGTCCAAAATGACGGTGGTGGTCAACACCCCCGAACTGGAGCAGGTGAAAAAGCAACTGCACAAGCTGATC
Organism: Candidatus Spongiisociaceae bacterium; assembly: GCA_965202665.1. GTDB lineage: Bacteria > Actinomycetota > Acidimicrobiia > Spongiisociales > Spongiisociaceae. The sequence continues at coordinate 2,491,091 of OZ241841.1, read as the reverse complement.
AACGTGGTGAAAATCACCGAGATGGACCCTGCCACCACCTTGGAGCGGGAACTGATGCTGGTGCGGGTGAAAGCCGAACCGGGGCGGCGGGCCGAAATAATGGCCTTGGCCAACATTTTCCACGCCACCGCCGTGGACGTGTCGGCCCATTCCATTACCTTCCAGGTGCTGGGCGTGCCCTCCAAAATAAACGACTTCGTGGATCTGCTCCGCCCGTTCGGCCTGCAGGAAATGGTCAAATCGGGCAGGATCGCCATGGCCCGCGAACCGAAGGGGCGCAAACTGAAAGCGGTGGCCGGATGAACGCCGGGACCGGGACGGGAGGATAAGCGATGGCCGCCATTTTTTACGACCAGGACGCCGACCCGTCGATTGTGAGCGGCCGCCGGGTGGCGGTCATCGGCTACGGCAGCCAGGGGCACGCCCACGCCCTCAACCTGCGCGAGTCGGGGGTGGAGGTGACGGTGGGTTTGCGAGAGGGCTCCCGCAGCCGGGAGGCGGCCCGGGAGGAGGGCCTGGCGGTGGCCGACCCGGCCGAGGCGGCCGACTGGGCCGACGCGGTGATGATGCTGGTGCCCGACCAGCACGCCGCCGACCTCTACCGCTCCCGCATCGCCGACCGCATGCGGGAAGGCGACGCCTTGCTGTTCGCCCACGGTTTCAACATCCGCTTCGGGGAGGTGTCCCCCGCCCCCGGCTTGGACGTGCTGATGGTGGCCCCCAAAGGCCCCGGCCATCTGGTTCGCCGCACCTACACGGAGGGCTCCGGGGTGCCGTGCCTGCTGGCCGTCCATCAGGACGCCACCGGCTCCGCCGCCCGCCTGGGCCTGTCCTACGCGTGGGGGATCGGCGGCACCCGGGCCGGGGTGCTGGAAACCACTTTCGCCGAAGAAACCGAAACCGACCTGTTCGGGGAGCAGGTGATCCTGTGCGGCGGCCTGTCGGAGCTGATCAAAGCCTCCTACCAGACGTTGACCGAAGCCGGCTACCAGCCGGAGTCGGCCTACTTTGAGACCTTGCACGAGTTGAAACTGATCGTGGACCTGCTCTACGAGGGGGGCTTGAGCTGGATGCGCTATTCGGTGTCGGACACCGCCGAATGGGGCGACTACAGCATCGGGGGGCGGATCATCACCGCCGACACCCGGCGGGAAATGAAAAAGGTGCTGGCCGAAATAAAGGACGGCTCCTTCGCCAAAGCGTGGATGGAGGAGGCCCGTTCCGGGGCGGCCAACCTGCTGGCCCGCCGGACCGCGGAACGCAACTCGGAGATCGAACAGGTGGGGGCCCGCTTGCGCAACCTGATGCCCTTTTTGGACCCCAAAACCCCCGCTTGACGGGCATGACCGCTATGACCGCCCGCGCCGAACGCCTACGGGAGAACCTGGGACTTACCAGCCTCCATGGCCGGTGACGGCCGTGGAGGCGCCGCCAACCGCCCGTAACCTCCCTAGCAAATCGGAGAAACCCCATGCCGCAAGACCAACTTATCATCTTTGACACCACCCTGCGCGACGGCGAGCAGGCCCCCGGCATCGCCCTCACCCCCGACGAGAAGCTGGCCATCGCCCGCCAGCTGGCCAAACTGCGGGTGGACGTGATCGAAGCCGGGTTCGCCGCCGCCTCCAAAGGCGACTTTTTCGGCGTGCAGCAGATCGCCCGCCTGGTGGAGGGCCCGGTGATCGCCTCCCTGGCCCGGTGCGCGCCGGACGACATCGACCAAGCCCACGAGGCGGTGCGGCCCGCCGCCCGCCGCCGCATCCACGTCTTCCAAAGCACCTCCCCCATCCACATGGAGCGAATGTTGCGGATGACCCCGGACGAGGTGCTCCGTTCGGTGGTGGAGGCGGTGGCCCGGGCCCGCCGCTACGTGGACGATGTGGAATTTTCCCCCCAGGACGCCACCCGCTCCGACCCGGATTTCATGATCGCCTGCTGCCGGGCGGCGGTGGAACAGGGGGCGACCACCATCAACATCCCGGACACGGTCGGCTTCGCCACCCCCGAGGACTACGTGCATCTGCTGCGCCGGGTGTACGAGGAGGTGACCGGCGGGCGGGACGATGTGATCGTCTCCACCCACTGCCACAACGACCTGGGTTTGGCGGTGGCCAACTCCCTGTCCGCCATCCACGCCGGGGCCCGCCAGATCGAAGGGGCCATCAACGGCATCGGGGAACGGGCGGGCAACACTTCCACCGAAGAGGTGATCATGGCCGTCAAAACCCGGGCAGACCATTTCGGGGTGGAAGTGGGGGCCAACACCGAGGAGATCGTGCCCACCAGCCGCCTGGTGTCCCGGCTTACCGGTTACATGGTGCCCTTCAACAAGGCGGTGGTGGGGCGCAACGCCTTCGCCCACGAATCGGGCATCCACCAGCACGGGGTGCTGCGGGACCGGGAAACCTACGAGATCATGGATCCCAAATCGGTGGGGGCGGAAAGCCAGATCGTGCTGGGCAAGCATTCCGGCCGGGCCGGGTTCGCCGACGCCCTGTCCAAAATGGACGTCTCTTTGGAACAGGACCAGTTCGAGGCCGCCTTCCAGAAGGTGAAAGAGATGGCCGACCGCAAGATCGAAATCAACGAACGGGAACTGCGGGCCATCATCAACATGGAGGTGCGGGAGGTGGCGGAGACGGTGCGGCTGGAATGGCTGCGGGTGAGCGGGGGCACCGACGCCGACCCGTCGGCCGCGGTACGGGTGATACGCAACGGGGAGACGATGACTTTGGAGGGAACCGGCAACGGGATGGTGAACGCCGTGTTTTCCGCCCTGGTCCGGGCTTTCGACTTCCAGCCCCGCCTGCTGGACTACCGGGTGGTCCCGGTCACCGCCGGGGCGGACGCCATGGCCGAAGTGAGCGTCGTCATCCGGGTGGGGGGCGACTCTTTCTCCGGGCGGGCGGTTTCCACCGATGTGGTGGAAGGTTCCGGCCACGCCTTTCTGGAGGCCCTCAACACCGCGGCCGCCGCCGGCGCAACGGATGACTGAGCGGCGCCACCGCTTGGCGGTGATCGGCGGGGACGGGGTGGGTCCGGAGGTGACCGCCCAGGCTTTGAAAGCGGTGCGGGCCGCGGGCGGGCGCTTCGGCTTCGCGGTGGAAACCGAATCCTACGATTTGGGAGGCGGGCGCTACCTGGCCACCGGGGAGATTCTGCCCGATTCGGTGCAAGAGGAACTGGCCGGCTTCGACGCCATCCTGCTGGGGGCGGTGGGCGTCCCCGAAGTGCCGCCGGGGGTGCTGGAGCGGGGTTTGCTGTTGCGCCTGCGCTTCCAATTCGACCAATACGTCAACCTGCGCCCGGTGCGGTTGCTGGCCGGGGTTCCCTCCCCCATCGCCGGCCTCACCCCGGAGCGGTGCGACCTGCTGGTGGTGCGGGAAAACACCGAAGGCCCCTACGCCGGCACCGGCGGCTCGCTGCGCCGGGGCACCCCGGCCGAGGTGGCCACCCAGGAGTCGCTCAACACCCGGTTCGGAGTGGAACGGGTGGTGGATTTCGCCTTCCGGCGGGCGGCGGCCCGGCGCGGGCGCCTCACCCTGTGCCATAAGACGAACGTCCTCACCCACGCCGGGGACCTGTGGCAGAGAACGGTGGACGAGGTAGCGCTTCGTTACCCGTCGGTGGAAACCGACTACGAACACGTGGACGCCATGTGCCTGTACATGATCACCTGCCCGGAACGGTTCGACGTGGTGGTGACCGACAACCTGTTCGGCGACATAGTCACCGACATCGGCGCCGCGGTGCAGGGCGGAATGGGCCTGGCCGCCTCCGGCAACCTCAACCCGGACGGGGTCTTCCCTTCCATGTTCGAACCGGTGCACGGCTCCGCCCCCGACATCGCCGGGCGGGGCTGGGCCAACCCGGTGGCGGCGGTGCTGTCGGCCGCCTTGTGCCTGGACCACCTGGGCGAAGAGGCGGCGGCCCGCGCTTTGGAGGCGGCGGCGGCGGCCGTCCTGCCTACCCTGGGGGCGATGGGCGGCCCGGAGATGGGGGCTTCCACCGGCCAGATCGGGGACCGGATAGCCTCCCTGGCGGCGGAGGCCTGAGCGGTGCTGGTCGGCGCGCTCCGCAGCCCCCTCCCCGAAGAAAAGCGGGTGGGGATCACCCCCGACATCGTCCGCCGCTACCTGGCCGACGGCCACCAAGTGATGGTGGAACCGGGGGCGGGCCAAGCGGCCGGTTTCGACGACGACGCCTACCGGGAAGCGGGATGCGAAGTGGGGGAAGCGCGGGAGGCGGAGGCGGTGATAGCGGTGCATCCCCCCGATCCCGGACAGCGGAAAAGCCTGCGCCCCGGTTCCCTGCTGATCGGTTTGCTGGCCCCGCTGGACGACCCGCCGTCCATTCGGGTTTTGGCCGAATGCGGCGTGACCGCCCTGGCTTTTGAAACCCTGCCCCGCACCACCCGCGCCCAGTCCATGGACGCCCTCACCTCCCAGGCTTCGCTGGCCGGCTACCAGTTGGCTTTGGAGGCGGCCGCCCTCCTGCCCCGGGTGTTCGCCATGATGGTCACCCCGGCGGGCACCCTGCGCCCGGCCAAAGCGGTGGTGCTGGGATGCGGAGTGGCGGGGCTGTCCGCCATTTCCACCGCCCGCCGGCTGGGGGCGGTGGTGCGGGCCTTCGACGTGCGGGAGGAGGCGGCGGAGGACGTGAAAAGTTTGGGGGCGGATTTCATAGAGGCGGCGGCCGCCCCGCCGGACGGGTCCGCTGCCGGGGGCTACGCCCGGACGATGAGCGAAGACGAGTCGCACCGCCTCCGGGAGGCCCTCGTCCCCCATCTGTCGGAGGCGGACGCGGTCATCACCACCGCCGCCGTTCCCGGGCGCCCCGCCCCCCTGCTGGTGGCGGCCGAGGCGGTGCGCGGCATGGCCCCCGGGTCGGTGATAGTGGACGGGGCGGCGTCCCGGGGCGGCAACTGCCGAGAAACCGAGGCGGGGCGGACGAAGACGGTGAACGGGGTGACGGTTTCCGGCCCCCTTTTCATAGAGTCCCGCATGGCCACCGACTCTTCCCGCCTCTACGCCCGCAACGCCTACGAACTGGTGAAATACCTGACCGCGGATCCCGCCCCCGGCCCGGACGACCCGATCGTCGCCGGGGTCACCCTGGCCAAAGACGGGGAAGTGGTTCATCCGGCGGTGTTGGAACAACTGGGGGGCGGGCAATGACTTTGGCGGCGGGGCTCACCGTGTTCGCGCTGGCCGCCTTCGTCGGGTTCGAGGTGATCACCAAAGTTCCCCCGCAGTTGCACACCCCGTTGATGTCCGGCTCCAACGCCATTTCCGGCATCACCCTGGTGGGGGCGCTGGCGGTGGCCGGGCGGAGCGGAACGGCGGCGGCCGTTTTGGGGTTCCTGGCGGTGGCTTTCGCCACCGTAAACGTGGTGGGCGGATTTTTGGTCACCGACCGGATGCTGGAAATGTTCCGCCGCCGCCCCGACGACCCTCCGCCCGACGACCCCCCGCCCGACGAACGCTGATGAACCCGCAACTGGCCGCCGTCTTCTACCTGCTGGCCGCCTGCCTGTTCATCGTCGGCCTGAAACGCCTGGGCGGGCCGCACACCGCCCGCTCCGGCAACCAACTGTCCGCGCTGGGAATGCTGATAGCGGTGATCGTCACGTTGGCGGAGTCGGGGGCGGTCAGCTGGTGGGCGCTGAGCGCCGGGCTGACGGTCGGGGCCGGGGCGGGGGCGGTTCTGGCCCGCCGGGTGGCGATGACCGGGATGCCGCAGCTGGTGGCCGCTTTCAACGGCTTCGGGGGCGGGGCGTCGGCCCTGGTGGCCACGGCCGAATTCTTGGAAAACTCCCCCCTGTCGGCGGAAACGGGCGTCACGGTTGCGTTTTCGGTGGTGATCGGGGTGGCCACTTTCACCGGCAGTTTCATCGCTTTCGGCAAACTGGCGGGCCTGGTGACCGGCCGCCCCCTCCTGCTGTGGGGACAGGTGGCCGGGGAGATAGTTTTGGGGGCGTGCTTGGTTGCGGCGGCGGCCTGGGCGGTGGCGGGCGGCGGGGCGGCGGCCCTGTGGGCGACGGTCGGGCTGGCCGGCTTGCTGGGGGTTTCCCGCACCCTGCCCATCGGCGGGGCGGACATGCCGGTGATCGTGGCCTTCCTGAATTCCCTGTCCGGGCTGGCGGCGGCCGCGGCCGGTTTCGTCATCGATTCGGTGGCCCTGATAATCGCCGGGGCCCTGGTGGGGGCCTCCGGGCTGGTGCTGACCAACATAATGTCGCGGGCCATGAACCGGTCGCTGGGCAACGTGCTGTTCGGGGCCTTCGGGTCGGAGGGCGGACAACCGGCGGCGGCGGGCGGGCAACCGGTGCGCCGGGCGGGAATCGAGGACACGGCCATCACTTTGGCCTACGCCCGGTCGGTGATCCTGGTGCCCGGATACGGTTTGGCGGTGGCCCAAGCCCAGCACGCGGTGCGGGAGTTGGCCGACCGGCTGGGGGAACGGGGGGTGCGGGTCCGTTACGCCATCCATCCGGTGGCGGGGCGCATGCCCGGCCACATGAACGTGTTGCTGGCCGAAGCGGACGTGCCCTACGAGGCGCTGCTGGACCTGGATGAAATCAACCCCGACTTTTCCGCCACCGACGTGGCCTTGGTGGTGGGGGCCAACGACGTGGTGAACCCGTCCGCCCGCGACGACCCCGGCTCCCCCATCTTCGGGATGCCGATCCTGGAAGTGGACCGGGCGGCCGCCGCCATAGTTATAAAACGGAGCCTCTCCCCCGGCTTCGCCGGCATCGACAACCCCCTTTTCTACCGGGACAGCACTTTGATGCTGTTCGCCGACGCCAAAGCGGGTCTGGAGGAACTGGCGGCCGCGGTGCGGGAGGCCTGACCGCCGGATGGAGTTCCACCAGGTTCTGTCCCGGCGGCGGATGGTGCGCCGCTACCGGGACGCCCCGGTGGACCTCCGGGCGGTGCGGCGGATCGCCGAGGCGGGCGAACGGGCCCCCGCCGCCGGGGGAACCGGAGGGCGGCGGCTGGAGGTGGTAACCGACCCCGGCCTGCGCCGGGAAATCGCCCGCCGGGCCGGGGAGGACGGCTACGTGGAAAAAGGCTACCAGCCGTGGCTGAGCCGGGCCCCGGCGCACATCATCCCCTGCGTCTCCCCCGCCGCCTATGTGAACCGCTACCGGCTCCCGGACAAGTCCGAGTCGCTTTTGGCCGGTTTGGCGGAGGGGGAATGGCCCGTCCCTTTCTGGTGGGTGGACATCGGAGCCGCCCTGCAGAACCTGTTGCTGGCGGCGGTCGACGAAGGTTTGGCGGCCGGTTTCCTGGGGGCCCACGCCGTCCCCGGCTTGGGCGGCCTGCTGCGGCTCCCCGCCGACTTCCGGCCCATCGGGGTGGTGACCGTGGGCTTCCCCGCCCCCGCCGACCGGCCCAAACGCCCGCAACCGGCCCCCGCCCCCGTGCCTACCATAAGCCCATGAGCGACATCGGCCCGGTGGAACCGCTGTACCGGCGGGACGGGGCCTGGTTCATCCCCGCCCCGCACACGGCCAGCCCCTGGTCGGAACGGGCGCAGCACGGGGGGCCGGTGGCGGCCCTCATCGCCCGGGCCGTGGAAAAAACCTTGCCGGAGGGGATGTCCCTGTCCCGCCTGTCGGTGGAACTGCCGGGACCGGTTCCCCTGGCCCCGTTGCGGGTGAAAACCGAAGTTTCCCGTCCCGGGCGGCGGGTGCAGATGACCTCCGTCGAAGCCGTCGACCAGCACGGCCAACCGCTGGCCTGGGCCCGCGCCTGGGGAATCCGGACGCTGGCCGAACATCTCCCGCTGTCCGGCCTGGACGCCACCGCCTACCCGCCTCCCCCCGGCCCCGGCGCCTCCCCTCCCGAATCGGACCTGTTCGAGGGAATAGTGGGCTACCCCCACTTCTACGGACTGTCCTGCGAACGGCGCCTGGCCGACGGCGCCACCGACTCCCCCGGCCCGGCCGTCATCTGGTTCCGCTGGCGGTGCCCGTTGGTGGCGGGCGAGGAACCGACCGGGGCGCAACGGGCGGTGGGAATATCCGACAGCGCCCAGGGCATCAGCTGGATGGTCCGGCCCGACCGGCACATTTTCATCAACCCCGACCTGACCGTCACTTTCTGGCGGGAGCCGGAGGGGGACTGGATCGCCCTGGCCGCCCGCAGCCGCCTTTTCCCCAACGGCCGGGGGGGCTCCGATTCGCTCCTGTTCGACCAACGGGGGGACGTGGGCCGGGTAAGCCAGTCGGTTCTCCTCGATCAAGCCCCGCCCCCCGTTTGACCCGGAGCGCGCCCCTGTCCGATGTAATCATTTCCCCCGCCAACCCCAAGGTGAAACGGCTGGTGCGTCTGCGCTCCCGCCGCCACCGCGACGGGGAGCGGGCTTTCATAATCGAGGGATTTCGGGAACTGTCCAAAGCCGCCGGGGCGGGGCTGGAAATATCGGAACTGTACGTGTGCGAAAACCTGTTTCTGGGAGTGAACGAGCCGGCCCTGATAAAACGCCTGACCGAAGCCGGGGCCCGGTTGATTCATCTGGCCGAGGGGCCGTTCCGCAAAGCCGCCTACCGCGACCGGCCGGAGGGCCTGCTGGCGGTAGCCCCCCATTTCCCCGCCGGCTTGGACGGCCTGGAGAACCGGATGGACCAAACCGGGCCGATGCTGATTCTGGTAGCGGAAGGCATTGAAAAACCGGGCAACCTGGGAACGATGCTGCGCACCGCCGACGCCGCCGGGGCGCACGCGGTGATAGCCGCCGACCCCCGCACCGACCTGTTCAACCCAAACGTAGTGCGCTCCTCGGTGGGCTCCCTGTTCACGGTCCCGGTGGCGACCGCCCCCGCCGATGAAACACGGGAATGGCTGCGCTGCCGAGGAGTAGCGCCGTTGCTGGCCCGCCCCAACGCCCCCGCCCCCCACTGGGAATCCGACCTGACAGGCCCGACGGCGATAGTTATAGGCTCCGAACAACTGGGCCTGACCCCCGCCTGGCTAAACCAAGGCCACCCCCAAGCCAGAATCCCCATGGCGGGAAAGGCGGATTCCCTAAACGCCGCCATGGCAACCGGAGTTCTACTATTCGAAGCCGTCCGCCAACGAAGCAAAGTTTCCTGAAACCCGTCACACCCCCCTGCTACGCTTTCCTAAATTCTGGAAAGCCGCAGAAGGGAGCCGCCCTTGTCCTCAAGATTTATTTTCACCCCTCTCAAAAGAGGCATCGTCTCGGTCAGGACCGGTGAAAAACCCGAACCGCACATCACCCTGCTGTGGCGGCACGCCTTAGAACCCAAACCGGATTTTCCGGACAAGTCGGGAGTCTATGTTCTGGCGGATCTGATTCCGGGGAAAGACGGCAAACAGTCGCTATATGTGGGCAGGTCGGCGGAAACTCTCATCAACCAAAGAATCCATCAGCACTGTATTACGCCTCTTGCCAATATTTCAGAATGGCTAATAGCTGTTTGTTTCACCGGAGATGATAGAAACAGCACGTTGGGACAGGTGGAATCCCGTGCTCTGGAATATTTGCTGTACGAGAACTTGACCGCCCGCCCCGGCATTTCCCTCGCCAACCAACAAACTCCCATCGAACCCAGCCTCCCCAATACCAAATGGGAGAATCTGAAAGCGCACCAGCAAACGGTCGTCTCTTTGCTGGGAGCATTAGGAGTGTTGCTGGATAAGACAACCCAAATTCCAAAACGGCCCAGCGATCCCCCTCCCGAACAAAAGAGTAAGAGTCCCAAGCGACGTGAAGAAACAGTTTCAGATCTGCTCGTTGCCGGACTGTTGCAAGTAGGGGAGGTTCTGGAGTCATCCCGCAAGAATCGGGCGCAACAAGCTGAAGCAAAAATTAACGATATACAAGGAAATATAATGCTACTTAGATATGCCAAAGATGATGAAGGGCGATGGTTAAACGATGTCTCCAAACAGAGGCTTGTTTATGATTCGCCATCCGGTGCAGGCGGTAAAGTAATAAGAGATGCAGGCGGCAAGAGCGATCCCAATGGCTGGACTTTTTGGGTAGTCGCATCGTCCGGCAAAACCCTGGCCGATATAGGCGACGACTACCAGCGGCTCAACTTGCGTTCCGGCCGGTAGCCCGTTTGTCGCAACCGCGTCTATGCGAACATCGCCAATTTGCACCAAGACCCGCCCCTCAAATCCGAAGAGTCCGTAAAGCGGGATCAGCGGAGGCGCTGAATCCGATTTGTCCATCTAAACAAATAAACGACGCCACCACTCGGCTATGCTATACTGCCTCCATATTCTGGAAAGAGTATAGGACAAGCAACAGAAGGGAACTCCCTTGTCGAAAGAATTTATTTTCGCCTTCGTCAAAAGAGGCGTCGTCTCAATCGGTACCGACGAGGAACCGCGGCCCCGCCTGGTAGTTGTGTGGCGACACGCCCTGCAAACAGGGTCCGACCTCACCAAAACTCGTGTCTTGGAAACACCGGGCACCTACCTACTGGTTGATATAGTTCCAAACGATATCGGGTTGCAGACCATTTATGTGGGTAAATCCGCTGAAGCCAAAGATGGCCTCGGCCAGCGACTCAAAAATCATTACCAAAACCCCAAGGATGCGATTTCTGAATGGCATATCGCCGTGTGCTTCACCGGTGACGAGAGTAAATCTTCCCTACCGCAAAAAGAGGCGGCCGTGATGGAACATGTGCTATGGGAGAAATTGTCATCCCTCTCTGGCATAAACCTGGCCAATTCGGCCCGACCCACGGGACGACCAGAGGTATACATGGACGTATGGGACAAATACAGACACCATGCCGCAAACATTTTCTCCCTTCTTTCTATCCTGGGCGTAGATCTGGATAAAAAACCAAAACAAAGGATCGACGTCCAAAAACCTAAGGATGTTTTATCCAAGCAACCTAAAATACAATAAAACGTGTAAAGTTGCATGATCTCATCAGTGCCGAGTTGTTGCATGTCGGGGACCTGCTTAGGTCATCACGAAAGACGCCGGGACCTGCATCAGCAGAAGCTATAGTTAATGAGCAAGGTCATATCAAACTATTGCGGTATGGTAAAAATGAAGACGGAACCTGGATAAATGACGTGTCGCAAGATGACGAAATATTCAAAACCCCTTCTCGCGTTGCCAAAAGGGTAACCAAGCAACAAAGCGAGGATGGGCCGAAGTTTTGGATTGTTGTTTCGACAGAGAAAACGCTCCACGCGCTAATCAACGAATACAAACAACTGAAACGGTAATCTGTTTTGCTGTCCCTAACTCTCTCATGCGAATAGACGATAACCCTCTGTCGCAACCATCTGCTACACTGGGGGTATGAAAGAACCAGATTGGACGATCGGCGTTGAGGAGGAATACCTTCTCGTCGATCAGAGCACCCACCAGCTTATCCAGGGCGACACCGCCCACCTGCTGAAAGAGGCGGCGGAGGCCTTGGAGGGGCGGGCCCGGCCCGAGTTTCTGCAGGCGCAACTGGAAATCGGCAGCCGCGTCTGCGCCAACATCGCCGATTTGCGCCAAGACCTGTCGCAGGTGCGCAAAGTGGTGATCGACCTGGCCGACCGGCACGGGATGGGGGTGACCGCCGCCTCCACCCATCCTTTCGCCCGCTGGCAGGAGCAACAGGTTACCCTCGGCGAGCGCTACCAGGAACTGGCCGCCGATTTCCAGACGGTAATGCACCGACTGCTCATCTGCGGGATGCACGTGCACGTGGGGGTGGAGGACCGGGATCTGCGCATCGACCTGCTCAACCAAATCTCCTATTTCCTGCCCCATCTGCTGGCCCTGTCCTCCTCTTCCCCGTTCTGGGAGGGGGCCAACACCGGCCTGCACAGCTACCGCATCTCCGTGTTCCACGCCGCCCCCCGCACCGGCCTCCCCTCCTACTTCGCCTCCTGGAACGAATACCAAAGCCATGTGGACGTGCTGGTGGACGCCGGAATCATCGAAGACGCCTCCAAAATCTGGTGGCACGCCCGCCCGTCGGTGCGCTACCCGACGGTGGAACTGCGCATCCCCGACCTGCCCACCAGCTTGGAGGACACCCTGTGCCTGGCCGCCCTCTACGTGACTTTGATGCGAATGCTGTGGCGGTTGCGGGTGGAAAACAAAAGTTGGCGGCTCTACGAGCATTTCCTGATCGAGGAAAACGTGTGGCGGGCGCAACGATACGGGACGGAGGACAAACTGCTGGATTTGGGCAAGGAAACCCTGGTGGACTTCCCCGACCTGGTGGAGGAAATCCTGGAAATGGTGCGCCCCGACGCCGAAGCCTTGGACTGCGTGGAAGAAGTGGAGCATGTGCGCTCCATCCTGCGCCGGGGCACCTCCGCCCAACGGCAAATGGCCACCTACCAGCGGGCTTTGGACGCCGGGATGAGTGAAGAAGACGCCCTGATCGAGGTTGTGAAATGGTTGCGGGAGGAAACCGGGGCGGGCCTGGGGTGATAAACGAAATTCCGGCCCGGGCCCCCGCCTCGGTGCTGGCTTTCAACGAACAAATGGAGAGAAACTGCCGCGAACTGCCGCCCATCTGGGAGGCGGGGGCGGAAGAGGCCCGCCGCGCCCGGGAGGAGGGGCGGTCGTTGCTGGGACCGCTGACTTTCAGCGAACGGGCGGCGGACATGGCCTTTCCCGCCCCGGACGGGCCGGTGCGAATGCGGGTCATCAAACCGGCGGGCGAAACCAGGGGGGTGTTCATGCACATCCACGGGGGCGGTTGGACGCTGGGAGCCCCCCACCATCAGGACCCGTTGCTGGAGGACCTGGCGGACTCCGCCGGGCTGACGGTGGCCTCCGTCCATTACCGGCTGGCCCCCGAACATCCCTACCCGGCGGGCCCGGACGACTGCGAACGGGCCGCCCTGTGGCTGGCCCGCCACGCCCCGCAACATCTGGGAGGGGAACTGGCGGCCATCGGGGGGGAGTCGGCGGGGGCCCACCTGTCGGCGGCCACCTGCCTGCGGTTGCGGGACCGGCACGGCCTGGCCCCCTTCCGGGCGGCCCTGCTTACCTACGGGGTGTACGATCTGCGCGGCTCACCTTCCATGCGCCGCTTCGGCGACCGCCCCCTGATCCTCAACACGCCCATCACCTCCTGGTTCATCGACCAGTTCGCGGATTCAAATCGGCGGGACGACCCGGATGCGTCCCCTTTGCTGGCCGACCTGGCCGGAATGCCGCCCGCCATGTTCACGGTGGGGGACGCGGACCCCCTGCTTGACGACACCCTGTTCATGGACGCCCGATGGAAAGCGGCCGGAATACCCCGCCAACTGGACTTTTGGCCGGGGGCGGTGCACGGTTTCGACCTGTTCGACCATGAATACGCCGCCTCCGCCCGCGCCCGCATGCACCGTTTCCTCAACTCGGCGCTGGACGGAACTTTGGGGAAGTAGCCGTGAGGACCCGCCCAGCGGCCGCCGACTTTTACCAGACGCTGCGGGTAGGCCCGGACGCCTCCCCGGAGGAAATCAAAGCCGCTTTCCGGAGGCTGAGCAAAAAGCACCACCCGGACGCCAACCCCGGCTCCGGGAACCGGGCGGGCGAACGTTTCAAAAAAGTCAACGAAGCCTATTCGGTGCTGTCCGACCCCGAACAACGGCGGGAATACGACCGCATGCGTTCCGCGGCGGCGACCGGCCAGTCCTCTTACGCCCGCAACGAAGGCTCGGCTTTCACCGGCGCCGACTACCCCACCGGGTCCGGCCAACCTTTCTCCCAACCAAAGTCGGATGCGGGCCGGGAGTCCGGCGGCGACCGGAGGGACGACCCTCCGCGAAGGGGTTCTTTCGCTTCCCCCGTCCGGCAACTGGCCGCCCGTTTGATCGATCTGGCAATCGTAGGCGCCGCGGTGCTGGCCGCCCGGGCGCTGGGGGCGGACGCGGACACGGCCGGAAGGACGTTTTTCTGGGCCGTCCTGATCGGATTCGCTTATGAGACGTTCCTGGTGGGACTGCGGGGCCGGACTTTGGGAATGATGGCCGCCCGCGTCAAAGTAGTGGGGGCGGACGGCGGGAGCCCGGGATGGTGGGAGGCGGGAGCGCGGATGTCTTTGGCTTTGCCCGGCCTGCTGGCCGTCACCCCCACCGGCGATCTGCTGTCATGGGGAATCATGATTTTGCTGGTCGCTTCGGCGTTGCGCTTCTTCCTGAAAAGGCGGGGCCGCCGTCCCGGGGGGCTGACCCGGGCGGCGCAGGTCTTCGGCGCATGCCTGATAATTTTCGCCATCGTAACCTCCTTCTGGGTGTTGCTGTCGTTTGTAGCGCTGGTATACATCCTGTCCCCGTTTGTCAACCAAAACGACCGCGCCGTCCACGACCAGCTGGCGGACGTAGTAATAGTCAACGCTTAACCCGCGCAACAATCTGGGTGCGGATTGGCAAAATGCCTGGTCAGGGGCTTGTTCAAGTATTTCCAAAAGCCGGTTATATTGGCACGCCGATTCGGGGAACGAACCCCCGCCGCCCCGCCGGTTAGCCCGACCCGGAGGGTTTTACCCGCCGAACAGACGGCGCGGCGATGACGGCGGGTGGTCGCCGACTATTGGCTAATATCCTTACGACTAGAACCCCAGCGGGCGGATGAAAGGTACGGAATGAAACTCGTAAAACGCCTGGGCGTAGCGGTCGCTCTGATAGCCCTAGCCGTTCCGGTAATCGCCCAGATACGATTTCCCGATGTACCGGACGACCACGAACGGGCGGATTCTATCCGCTGGGCGGTGGCGGAGGGGCTATTCCGGGGATACCCGGACGGGTCGTTTAAACCCGACCGGGAACTATCAGAAAACGAATTCCGGATAGTAATCCGCCGCCTGTACGACCGATACGATTCTTGGACGCGGGCGGATGTAGCCCATTTCCTCCGCTACGGAATAGACGGACTACAACCCGCCCCGACCGCCCCGACTACTACCCGCCCGGCGACCCCGACCACGACAAGGGAATCCGTCATCTACTACACCGCCCGCGGAGCCGAATGGGCTACCCGCGCCGCCGACCACTACCCTAAACAAAAAACGGCGGCGGCAGTTGCCTACCGGCTCGCCACCGCCGCCTACTCCGCCGCCTGCGGCGAACTCTACGCCGCTGGCTGGTTCACCTACTACGACGGCCGCCGCCCCTTGACATCCGCTGACTACTCCACCGACCCCGCCGACTACTCCACCGACCCCGCCTTCGCGGGATACGCCGCCTTAAGAGGTTTCTGCGAAGGTAGCTACCTGTACATGCACACCAGATGGGCGGTCTTTGAACCCCTGGCCTACAACGACCACGGACACGACGCCACGTCCCACGACGAACTCGCCGCTTTAGCCACTAAATACGCCGCCGCCGGAGCCGCCGCCCTCACCGCCTACTACACCATCGCCACCGACTCCACTATAAACCCACGCCGCCCGGCCGGTAGTGGTAGTTACGGCGGTGTCGTTCAATACGACGTGGCCACCAGCAATGCTTTATGGGCTACGGAAGACGCCGCGAGACATCCACAATATTGGTCATCATATTATGATTATGACCACACCGCCGCTGAAGCCGCCGTCGTCGCGGAGTACGCCGCCGCGGCGGCTGAATACGCCGCGGAGTACGCCGCCGCCGCCCGCCGCGCCGCCGCTGAATACGCCGCCGCCACCGCTGAATACGCCGACCCCGGCGACCTTGCCCAAGCCGCCGCCCTCGCGAAATTATCCGCCGGGTTCGCCGCCGCGGCGGCGGAGTTCGCCGCCGCCGCCGCCGCCTACGGAACCGACGAATACGCCGCCTTGTTTCAACAAGCCGACGACACCCTCTACGCCGCCGGCGCCGCTTACTGGGGCTGGCCCGACCGATAGAACGGAGGACGAATAATAACGCCACAGAATGGGCGTCCTACGCCGCCGCCGGACGATAGAAACGGAGGACGAACCCGATGACTAGAACCGAACCCGACCAACCAACCCCCGCCGACCCTCCGCCGCACTAGACGCCTTGCTGGAACACCTCGGCCTCATCAACCCCGACGGAGAACCAGAACAAGAATGACCGGCGTGACCTACGACGCAGGCGCATTAATCGCCGCCGAACGACGCAACCCCCGAATGGTTACCTTCCATGAATGGATCGTTGGCAATGGGATCAGGCCGGTGGTGCCCGCCGGGGTCCTCGCCCAAGTCTGGAGAGATGGGAGCGGCCGCCAGGCGCCGCTTGCTCAGATCTTGAAGCAATGCCAAGTGGAACCGTTGGATGAAACTCTGGCAAAACAGGTAGGAGCAGCCAGTCACAAAACCGGATCAAACGATGTGGTGGACATCTCAGTAGTCGTCAGCGCCATAGGCCGCGGGGATAGAATAGTGACCAGCGATGAGGACGACATCAAGGAAATCATGGCCTCACTTGGACACAACCTGAAAATCTACGCGATCTGAAAAAGCGAAGCCCGATGCCGTCCCAAACGTTGAATCGGTAAAATGCCTGGTCAGAGGTGGATCATATTATTTCCAAAACCAGGTATATTGTACCTAACCGCGAAAGGAGGTTCGCCATGGCATTTGAAGTTTGGACCAGCCCGGGAGGCACCCATCGGGTCATCTCCTATACGCCAGACGGCTACGAAGATGAAACCCGCGAAGAATGGGCCGAACGACTCGGCCTGGACCTGAGCGTCTTCCAACACGAAGACACCGAAACCCCAGAGGAAAAAGCCCAACGCATCTCCGAGGCGGTCGCCGAACTGAAGGCTTTCAGAGAGGAGGAGGGCTTGACCCTTTCCGCGGAGGAGCATGCGGAATTAGTTGCCCTCTTTAAGCACCTGGGCTATCGAGTCCCCGACGACGAGGTAACGCAGGAATGACCGGCGTCACCTACGACGCGGGCGCCCTGATCGCCGCCGAACGACGCAACCCCCGAATGGTTACCTTCCATGAATTGAAACAATGCCAAGTGGAACCGTTGGATGAAACACTGGCAAAACAGGTTGGCGCAGCCAGTCACAAAACCGGATCATCCGATGTGGTAGACATCTCAGTGGTGGTCAGCGCCCTAGGACAGGGGGACAGAATCGTCACCAGCGACGAAACCGACATCACCGAAATAATGACCTCCCTCGGTTGCGACCTAGAAACCTTCTCCGTCTGAAACAAGGAGGTTCGCTATGGCATTTGAAGTTTGGACCAGCCCGGGAGGCACCCATCGGGTCATCTCCTATACGCCAGACGGCTACGAGGATGAAACCCGCGAAGAATGGGCCGAACGACTCGGCCTGGACCTGAGCGTCTTCCAACACGAAGACACCGAAACCCCCGAAGAAAAAGCCCAACGCGTCGCCGAGGCCCTCGCCGAAAACAAAAAATTCTTTGAAGAACAAGGCTGGACCCGCACCCCGGAACAACAAGCCGAATTAGACGCCGTAATGGAATACCTCGGCCTCATCAACCCCGACGGAGAACCAGAACAAAAATGACCGGCGTGACTTACGATGCGGGCGCGTTAACCGCTGGCCGCTGACGAAAAGGCTGAAAGGGAGGTTTGCTGTGGCGGTGGAAGTTTGGACCAGCCCGGGGGGCACCTACCAGGTCAAAAGGCACATCCCCGACGGGTACGAAAACGAAACCCGCGAGGAATGGGCCGAACGGCTCGGCCTAGACCTGAGCGTCTTCCAACACGAAGACACCGAAACCCCCGAGGAGAAAGCCCAGCGTATCACCGAGGCGGTCGCCGAACTGAAGGCTTTCAGAGAGGAGGAGGGCTTGACCCTTTCCGCGGAGGAGCATGCGGAATTAGTTGCCCTCTTTAGGCACTTGGGCTATCGAGTCCCCGACGACGAGGTAACGCAGGAATGACCGGCGTCACCTACGACGCGGGTGCCCTGATCGCCGCCGAACGACGCAACCCCCGAATGGTTCCCTTCCATGAATTGAAACAATGCCAAGTGTAACCGTTGGATGAAAACCTGGCAAAACGGCTCTTCGGATTTTTTTTTTTTTGGGGGGGGGGGGTGAGGTTGGGGAGTAGGTTCGGGTTGGGCTTTCCTGCGTAGAAGAGGATGCGGGTTCGGTAGTTGCGGAAGTTGCGGAATCCGAAAGCGACGCGTTTGACGTGTTTGATTAGGTTGTTGGCTGATTCGGTGGGTCCGTTGATTACTTGGGCGTGATGCCAGGCCACGATCTGGGAGTGCCAGGTGGTGGAGGGTGCGTCCGAGTTGGTTGAGTTCGGGGGAGCGGGATTGGTCTTGGAGTTCCGCGGCGAGCAGGCGGGGGTATTGGTCGCCTTCGGAGGGGGTAGGGGTTTGGTAGATTCCCCGGACGGTTTCTTTAGCGTGCCATGCGTCGCGTACCTCCCCGCGGGGGTCTCCTGCTTGGAGGAGGCCGGTCAGTTTTTGCTCGTTGCGGGGGTCGAGAAAGAGGAAGGCCTGACCCTTTCCGCGGAGGAGCAAGCCGAACTCGCGGCCCTCTTTGAGCACCTGGGAATGCGCGTCTCCGACTCGGCGAAGGTGAAACGCTGACCGGCATTGCCAACAACGCGGACGAGGTCGGTGCCATCCCGGACATTGAGCCAGCAAGGCCTGGTCAGGGGCTTGTTTAAGTATTTCCAAAAGCCGGGTATATTGTACGTAAGCCGCGAAAGGAGGTTTGCCATGGCGGTGGAAGTTTGGACCAGCCCGGGAGGCACCTACCAGGTCAAAAGGCACATCCCCGACGGATACGAGAACGAAACCCGCGAGGAATGGGCCGAACGGCTCGGCCTAGACCTGAGCGTATTCCAACATGAAGACCCAGAAACCCCGGAGGAAAAAGCCCAGCGTATCGCCGAGGCCGTCGCCGAAAACAAGAAATTCTTTGAAGAACAGGGCTGGACACGCACCCCGGAGCAACAGGCCGAATTAGACGCCCTGATGGAACACCTCGGCTTCCGCAACCCCGACGGAGAACCGGAACAAGAATGACCGGCATTGCCAACAACGCGGGCGAGGTAGGCGCCATCCCGGACATTGAGCCGGCAAAAGGCCTGGTCAGGGGCTGGCAAAGTATTTTCCAAAGCCGGGTAAATTACAAGTAGCAACGATAAGGAGGTTGCCATGGCGGTGGAAGTTTGGACCAGCCCGGGGGGCACCTACCAGGTCAAAAGGCACATCCCCGACGGGTACGAAAACGAAACCCGCGAGGAATGGGCCGAACGGCTCGGCCTAGACCTGAGCGTCTTCCAACACGAAGACACCGTTGGATGAAAACCTGGCCAAACAGGTTGGCGCAGCCAGTCACAAAACCGGATCATCCGATGTGGTGGACATCTCAGTGGTGGTCAGTGCCCTAGGACGGGGGGACAGAATCGTCACCAGCGACGAAACCGACATCACCGAAATAATGACCTCCCTCGGTTGCGACCTAGAAACCTTCTCCGTCTGAGGCAGGAAGGTTTGCCATGGCGGTGGAGGTTTGGACTAGCCCGGGAGGCACCTACCAGGTGAAAAGGCACATCCCCGACGGGTACGAAAACGAAACCCGCGAGGAATGGGCGGAACGGCTCGGCCTGGACCTGAGCGTCTTCCAACACGAAGACACCGAAACCCCCGAGGAGAAAGCCCAACGCGTTGCCGAGGCGGTCGCCGAACTGGATGCTTTCATAGAAGAGAGTGGCCTGATGGTTACCGAGGAAGAACAAGCCGAGATCGACGCCGTTTTGGAACATCTGGGCTATCGAATCCCCCAGTAGCGGAAGCGGGGCAACTACTCGGCCCGGTTGACAGGTTGAGCGGTTGGGCGCTAAACTTTAGATTATGGCAAACCGTGCGTTTCTCCGATGGCGCCGCCCGAGCGACCCGTTCGTTTCGGGTGCGTGTAGCTTAATCGGGTAAAGCGTCGGTCTCCAAAACCGGAAGATGGGGGTTCGAGTCCCTCCACGCATGCCAACCGTAACCGCCGGCGAGGCCGGGCATCCCCTCCCCCGCCGGTTTTCGTCACCCGTTCACCACTATTTTACCTAGCAGGCGAAATTAGCAACCAGCCTTTACCTATGAGGAGTCGATGAGAACCACGCGGCGCAAAACCCACTACGAAATTCTGGGGGTGAAACAGACGGTGAGCCAGGAGGAAATCAAACAGGCTTTCCGCCGCCGCGCCATGCGCCACCATCCGGACCGCAACCCGAACGATCCCAAGGCCCACGCCAAATTCAACCGGATCAACCGGGCCTACGAGGTGCTGTCCGACCCCGACCAGCGCCGCACCTACGACCTGAGCCTTGCCCTCAACGACAACACCCCCACCCCGCCCCCACCGCCCACGCCGCCCTGGGAGGCCCCCCGCCCGGCCCCCGGCTCGTACGAGCAATGGGTGAAGGAAAGAGAGCGGCAAGCCCGGCAGGCGGAAGAAACCGCCCGTCAAAGAATGCGGGAAAACGTCAGAACCAAACCCGAACCCAAAAGAAGCGGCGGATCCAGAATCTCCGCATTGTGGGGCCTGGTGGTTCTCGTTGTTTTCATAGTCCGCATCATCGCCAACTGCGCATAACTTTCAGCCCGCACCTGATATGAACCATTATGAAATTCTGGGAGTGCAACAGACCGCAAGCCAGGAGGAAATCAAACAGGCTTTCCGCGGCCGCGCCAAACGCCACCACCCGGACCGCAACCCGAACGACCGCCATGCCCACGCCAGATTTAACCTAATCAACGAGGCCTACGAAACGCTGTCCGACCCCGGCCGACGCCGCACCTACGACCGGTCCCTCGCCGGCGACGCAGCCGCCCATCCCCGGGAAACGGGAACCCGGCCTTCCCGAACCCGGCCCTACGCGTCGCCCGGAACGGCGAAGAATTTCAGGGGAAGCCCCGGTTCGGGCATCCAACGATACGATGAACGGCGGGCGCAACGCCCCGCCCCGCCCCAGCCGGTATCCCAGGCCCGGCGGACCGTTGAAGCGTACGAGCAACGGCGAAAACGGGAGGAGGCGGAGAAAGCCCGGCAAGCCCGTTTGGCCGAACAGGCCCGGCAAGAACGGCTAGCGGAACGGGCCCGGCAGGAGCTTCTGGCGGAGCAGGCCGCCCGTCAAAGAATGCAAGAAAGCCTAAAAAGCGAACCCGAACCCGAACCGGAGACAAGCGAAGTGTCCGAAGCCGCCGCCTGCGGATGCCTCCTCGGCGTCGCCGTCTTGATATTCGTCGTAATCGTCGCAATCGCGCAATGCGGCTCCATCGGTTGAGGGAAAAGCCGGTTTTTCCCAGTCATTGCGGCTTTGGCTGAAAATGTCACAGCCCCTCCCTAACTTGAGCGCATCAACGAATGGAGGGCTGAATGACCGTAGAGAAAAACCGTACGATGCCGGCAAAAGCCGCCCGCCGAAGGGGTCGGGAGGGGTCCCGCCGGGATTTACCCGCCGGGAGCGGGGGGGCGACTAGTCTCTTCGCGCAGACCATGACCGACAGACAGGAATTCCTCCAGCAGTTGCAGAGCCGGGGCCGCTATCGCTACCGGCGTTACAACGGCCTCCCCTTGCGCTACGCGGGCGGGAAGAGCCTAGCGGTCGGTCATGTCATCGAGCGTATGCCGGACAACGTGGAAAAATTGGTTTCCCCGTTCTTCGGCGGCGGTTCGGTGGAAATTGCCTGCGCCAAAGAACTGGGCATCCGCGTGCAAGGATACGATGTTTTCGATATTTTGACCAATTATTGGCAGAAGCAACTTTATTCCCCCCTCAGGTTGGCGGAGCGCATCTTGGAATGGTCTCCCGACAAATCCACATACTCTCTGGTCAAGAAACGCCTCCGAGGTCACTGGGAGGGAGTTGCCCCCATTGATGACAACCTGGATCTGGCAGCCCACTATTGGTTTAACCACAATCTGAGCTACGGACCAGGATTCCTGGGTTGGATGTCAAAAATATATGAAGATGTTACTCGCTTCGAGCGTTTGGTGGAAAAGGTTCGTTCCTTTCGTTGCCCGCAACTAAAAATTGGCACAGGTTCCTTTGAAAACACGATTCCCAACCACCGAGAGGACTTTTTGTATTGCGACCCTCCCTATTATCTGGATGGGGACAGTCGTATGTTCAAAGGTATCTATCCGCAACGTAACTTCCCGATTCATCATAACGGCTTTGACCACGAATTGCTACGAGACTTGCTTTATGACCATCAAGGCGGGTTCATTCTTTCTTACAATGATTGTGAGGCAATCAGAGAATGGTATAGCAGATTTACTATTGTAGAAGTGGAATGGCAATACACCTTGGGTCAGGGGGAAACTCGGATTGGTAAGAACAGAATCGTGAACGGCAGCTATCATCATGTTAAGAATTCCCACGAACTGCTAATAGTCAAAGAGGGCTTCTAATGAAACCTCCGGGCTATAAAGGTATGGAGTCTGATGAGGCTCAAATGAAAAAGGTGGCCGGGCATACCAACGAAGATGACTATGCCGGCATTTTAGGCGGCCGTGTAACTCGCGGGTCTCACACTGGTAAGACAGATGTTGTCGACTTCAATGACGGCAGGCACTCTGTCAAGTCAGGAAAAAGGTCATGGCAAGTCTTCCTATATGCTGAATCTCGCTTGAATAGCAACACTATACTCCAAGGCATTGGCAATGTGGCGACGTTACTTGGAGATTGTCTTCGAGTTTTTCCAAAAGATCGAGAAACAATGCTCGACAACCGAGACTACTACAAGCAGGCTCTCCAGCCTCCTATGCGTGAACTATCCGATGAACTCCAAAAAGAAAATGTATTCAAGGCATTTTGGCACAAAGCATTGTTTGATGGAGAAGTGGAGTACTTGGGTATACTACCTCCCTCGTTTGATCCATCAACCGCCAGACCTGCTGATAAACACTTTCATGTTTTTGACTCCGATGAAGTAATAGACATAATATGCGCAAATACTGGGGCGGATACTTCGAAACAGTATAACAAAACCCAGACCCCCGCTCAAAAAATAATTTTCCCCGCCAAACTAAAAGGAAAAGACAGATTACTGAACCTTGGCGAGATAGAAATACGCGTTGATCCTAAGAACTATCGGCTGGCGAAAATGTGGGTTCGTCCGGACCGGGCGTTTGCCCTTCTCAGAGATCATTTATCCCCGACCGGCCATCCCCATTCGCAAATTACCGCGTACGGCAAGGCTAAACGGCTGAAACTGGGCTCTCCTTAGTTTTTTCGTTTGGGAAAAGTATCCCGGCCTCTGGGTTGGGCAGAGGCCGGGATAGGTTGGGGTGGTTATGAACTTGCGCCTGCGGCGTCGTCGGTGGTGGCGGCGGGGGCTTGGTTGATTACTCTTACGAAGAAGGATGCCATCTGCGCCCGGGTTACTGGGTTGTTGGGGCAGTACCTTAGGGGGGGCGTGGTGGTGCATCCTCTGGTCACTTCGCTTTCGGCGATGCCTTCGATGGCCCGCACCACCGCCGCGTCCAAGCTGCCGGTGTCGGCGAACAGGTTTTGGGATTCGGTTACGGCTTGGATGTGGGGGAAAGCGGCTACCATCATCACCGCCATGTCGACTCGGGTTACTATGCCCCGGGGGTTGAAGTTCCCGTCGTTCAGTTGGAAGGCCCCGATGCTTACCAGCCAGTCGGCGTAGGGGCGGTAGCTGGCGTCGGCGGGGACGTCGTTGATTTCTATGCCGGTGGGGATTTGGATGGGCCAGCGGGGGTTGACTGCGCGGTAGATGAAGGTGGCCATTTGCCTGCGGGTGATTTGGGCGCTGGGGCAGTATTTGGTGGGATCGTTGGCGTCGCATCCGATGGTTATTCCCCATTCGGCCATCAGCGCGATGTTTGGTTCGTGGACGCTGCCGTCGTCATCGCAGAACCGTCCCTGGCAGGCCACCGGCGCGGGCGGCGGCGCCACCGGCGGGGCGGGACCGGCGGGCGGCGGGGCTCCTCCTCCGGCCGCGGGGGGCGGGGCTCCTCCTCCCCCTCCCCCTCCGCCGCCTGCGGGTGGGGCTGGGGCGCCTCCACCACCTCCACCTCCGC
This sequence comes from Candidatus Spongiisociaceae bacterium, assembly GCA_965202665.1. GTDB lineage: Bacteria > Actinomycetota > Acidimicrobiia > Spongiisociales > Spongiisociaceae. The sequence continues at coordinate 2,467,150 of OZ241841.1, read as the reverse complement.
CTCCCCCTCCCCCTCCGCCTCCTGCGGGGGGCGGGGCTGGGGCGCCACCGCCACCGCCGCCGCCGCCCCCTCCTCCTCCGCCGCCGCCGGTGGGGGTGGGGGTGGTGGTGACAGGGGGGGCGTCGTTGGCGGGGATGGTGATAACGGTGTCGGTGACGGTGAATCCGGCGGTGTCGCCTGTTATGGGGATTCGTTTGGCGTTCTCTTGGGTGGGGTCTTCGGTTATTTGTATGTCTATCCGGGTGCTTCCGCTGGTTTGGCCGGCGGGGATGCGGATGGTGCGGGTGGTGCCGGGGCCGGGTTGGTAAGATTCTCCGGTTCCCAGGGTGACGGTAACTTCTATGGCTTCTTTTAGAGCGACTGAGCCGAGGGAGGCGGTGATGGTTACGTTTGCGGTTTGGCCTTCGTTTATTTGGTTGGGGCTGGCAGATAGGGTGATGCGGTTGGGTTGGGCGTCGTTTTCGGTGATGGTGAAGGTGACGGGTCTGACGGTGAACTGGGAGTGCGATCCGGTCAGTTCCAGGGTTTCGTCGCCTTCGTAGATGCGGTCGTCGGGGGTGAGGTTTAGGGTAATGTTGGTGGTGGCGTAGTTGCTGTTGGCGGGGATTCTGATATCGAACGGGGCATGGGTTTGATAGTCTTCTCCGGCGGTGGCGGTTCCGTTGTTTACGGTTACTCGGATGGTTTTCTGAGCGGTTTGGGCGACGCCGGCCGAGAAGGCGGCTTTCACGGTAACATTTTGGCGGGTTCCTTCGGGGGCCTGGGTGACATCCAGGGAGAGGGTTACGGCGCTTTCGTCATCGACGAGGGTTAGGGTGTCTTCACCGACGGTGAAGGCGGTCAGGGTGTCGTCGGGGTCGCCTCGTACGGTGATCGTTTCGGGGCTTTCCGGGTCATCGTCGTCGATGGCTTCCAGGTCGAAGCGGGCGGTTCCTTGCGTTTGGTAGGCGGGGATGGTAATGGAGGGGGGCGAGGTTACGTCCTTGTAGTCCTCGGCGGGTATGGCGGTGTCGCCGGTTTTGGATACTCCCAAGGGGACGATCACCGAGTGGGGCAGAGTGTTGTCGCCCTGGTAGGCGGCTTTTACGACCACCGGAGTGGAGGCGTCTGTTTCAAATATTTGGGTAAGGTCGGCCCCGCCGGGGGTTTGCAGAGTGATGGTTATTTCATCGGGGGCTTGGTCGTCGTCGGTGATATTCAGGTTGGCCCCCACCACCGGCAGAGTAGATCCGCCCAAAGTCAGGGTACCGCCTTCGATGTGGATAGTTTCCGGGTCAGCCCCCTCCGACGCCCCCTCGGCGGTGTTGTCGTCGTTTACCTGCAACGTAACCGTCGTGTGGCCGCTGGTTTCCCCGGCGGAGATGGCGACGGCTAGGTCGTATCCGGCGGGCGGGGCGGGACTGGAGGGCAGGGAGATGCGGTAATCCTCCCCGGTTCCGAAACCGGTGGAAGCAACGGCGGCGACGGCGGTGCCGTCATCTGCGATGTCCACCCCTATGACAGCGCCACCGGCGGGGGCCACCACGGGTATGGAAGCAGTTATCCGCAAGGTGGTGGTTCCGCTGTCCTCATCGATAGCGGTTATCGCACTGCCAGTGTTGTTGGCCCAGCCCAGAGTCACCCCTTGGTCGACAATTTCCAACCGGGCGGCGGTAGCGGTCACCGCAGAGCCGTCTACCTGCGCGGCGCCGGTGAGGGAAACCCGCTCTAAGGGTTCACCTGTGCTGTCAGCGCGGGCAACGATGCGGAAAGTGGCTGTGCCGCTGGTCCGTCCGGCGGGGATGTTCACCGTCAGCTGCCGGTTGGAAGGCAGGTTGGTGTACCAGTCGTTGCCGGTGCCGTGGGTGGCGGTGTCGTCGGCGAGGGTGACCGTCACCGGAACAGCCGCAGTACGGGCGGAAGAGGAAACATTGTCGAAGGCGGCGGTGACGCTCACAATGTAATGGTTGGGTCTTTCCACCAGCAGATCGGGGGTAGCGCTGATGGTGAGGGCGGTGTCGGCGTCGGCGACCGCCAACACAGCGGAAGCAGCGGCGCCCAAAGTGGAAGTTCCGCTGATAATGATCGTCTCCTCCCCTTCGGTTATATCATCATGTTTCACAGTCAGCCCAGTCAGGGCCGTTCCGGCGGCAGCGCCGGTCGCTTGGGCGGGGATGGTCACGGTGTACGTTCCGCTGTTTTGGTAGTCGGCGGGACTGACCGCGGTTCCGTCCCCCACGGTGAGAGCCACCGCAGTAGCGGTAGTGATTTCGGAGGAGGTGGTTCCGGATTGGAAAGCGGCTGACACGGTAATCCCCGAACCGGTTCCGCCTTCCGCCGCCGCCGCGGAAGCGGTCAGGACTATCACCGAATCATCGTCCTGAATAGTCAACGAAGCGGGAGTAACCGACAAACCCGGGGTGGTTCCCCCCACTTGGATGGTTTCCCCCACCTCGGCGATAGCGTCATCGGTTATACCCAAACCGGTCAGAGCGGTGGAGGAACTGCTGACCGAACCAGCCGGGATAGTCACCGTAATCTCACTGCCAGCCCCAGGGGCGGTGAAATCAGCCGCTTCCGTACCAGCCCCCGCCGCGAACGACAACGTTACGACGGTGGCGACCCCGATCTGCGACGTGGTTCCCGCCAAAGAAGCGGTAACCCGGGCCGCTCTCCCGTCGCCGTCTTCCTCCAACGCGTCGGCGGTTACGCTCAGGGTTATACCCGAGTCGTTGTCGGTGATCTCAAAAGCGGTGTCCACCACCGTCAGCACGCTCCCGCTCGCCACCGCCCCATCCACGGATATCGTCTCCGCCGCCCCTTCCGCTACCTGGTCGTCGTTTACCACCACCACAATATCCGCCCAGCCGCTGGCCCGTCCCGCGGGAATGGAAATTCCCATCCCATAACCCGCCGGCGGAGCGCCCTGCGGATAGGTGACCCGGAAGTCCTCCCCCGCTACGAACACGCTGTTGTCGTCCAAAGTGGCGGACCCGCCCGTCACGTTCACTCCCACTATCACCGGCGTACTCGACGCGGCGGGGAGGGTGGCGGTTACCCGTACGGTGGTGGAACCGCTGTCCTCCCCCAACCCGGTCAACGCCGACCCACCGCTGCTAACCGACAACTCAATACCCCGATCCACCACGTTAACCGTGGCCGACTCCACTTGCACCGCCAAACCCCCCACCATAGCCGAACCGCTCACGGTCAAAGCCTCGGCCCCCTCGGCGACGTTGTCGTCGCGGGCGGTCAACTGGAACGTTCCGTTAGCCGACAACGACCCCGCCGGAATAGTAACCGTAAACCGATTATCCGTCTTATCCGTACAAGCATCCCCCGACATCTGCGGACACGGCGCAGTCGCCAACGCCGCGCCGCCCGACGCGCCCGCCACCTGCACCGTCACATCCACCGCCTCCGTCAACACAGTACTAGAACCCTTGAAACGAGCGGTAACCGTAATCGTCTGCGCCCCCGCCCCCTCCGCCACCAACGACGGAGACACCGACAAATCCACATCAACATCATCATCCCCAATAATCACCGTCGCCGCCGTAACCGCCCCCAACGAAGACGTACCGTTCACCAAAAACGTCTCCGGGCCCTCCACAATCGTATCATCCACAATTGTCAACCCAGTTAGCGTGGCCGGAACCAACGAATAAGAAATAACCCTGGGGTCGGTCCCAGGAACTGGGGGCATCGCAGTTGAGTCACCGCCGTCGCCGTCATGGTCAACGGCTGCGCCCGGGATGGTGAAAGAATTCGGCGACGGCGGCGCATACGAGAAATCAGCCGCAACCGCCTTCCCCGCCCCCGAGATTTCCACCGCCGTCGACAAAGCCACCGCCACATCCGAACCTACCTCGTTGACCGTTCCCGACCGGAAACTCCCCGACACCGACACCGAACCAGAGCCGCCCTCCCTTATCACCGTCTGATAACCATCAGTATCCCCATCAGTATCCACCTGCAAAGCAACCCGAGTATCGTATTCGTCCACAATGCTGATAATCCCCGCAACGACAGTAAAACCCGCCGGCTCAGCCACCACCACCTCTATCGTCTCCACCGCCTCCGCCACCGGGCCATACCTATACACCTGCAAAGTGCTAAAAGCCGAAGCAGCCAACGTAGCAGACAAAGAACCAGCCGGAATAGACACCAACACCTGACCTAAATTACCATTCCAACGCCAATCACAGCTCACTAACGGACATGGCCCAGTATAATCCAACGCCGTCCCCTCCCGCATCGTCACCCGCAAATTGTTCAAACCGGCACTGTAAGCAGAAGCCGTCGAAGCAGTGAACACCCCACCAGACACACCCCCCAAATCAGCTCTAAAACCCACCTGATGAGTAGTATAACTGAAACCACCAGGTAAGGGCTCCGTGTACCGATCAACCAAAGGAGACACCCGAATAAACCGATCCTGATCCGCAATCCCCAAACCAGCCGCCACCACCCCATACCCAGCAACAGAACCAGTAAACCATATCATCTCCCGATTCTCAGTGATGGTATCCGACAGGGGCGTTATGGTCACATCCGCCGAACCACTCGTGCCCTGCGCGGGAATAGTAATCGTCGCCGTAGCCGAACTACGAGTGAAATCAGTGTTCAACAGCGCGTCGCCGCCCGACGCGCCCACCATCACCGTTACGTTCACCGGGGATGCGCCCACCGCCGCCGAAGCAGTAGCCGTTATCCGCACCGTCTGCGCACCGCCATCCTCTTCTACCTCGGTCAACGCGGCCGGGGTTTGCGCGGTATCAGTCAAAGTGAGCGTGATCGCCTTATCCGCGTCGCGGACCGTCATCGCCGTCCCCGTCACCTCCACCGCCGCCCCCCCCACCGCGGCTGAGCCTGAAATCGTCAGGCCTTCTTCGTCGTCGGCGGTGGAGTCCTCCCGGGCGGTCAACTGGAAAGAACCGCTCCCCAGCAACTGCCCGGCCGGGATAGTAACCGTAAACTGATTGCTCGTTTTGTCGGTACACACATCATCCCCGGTCTGCGGACACACCGCCGACGACACCACCGCCCCACCCGACGACGCCGCCGCAACAGTCACCGTCACAACAGTATCCGCAGTCAACACCGAGCTAGTTCCCGCGAAACGGGCGGTAACCGTAATCGTCTGCGCCCCCGACCCTTCCGCTACCACCGCCGGGAACACCGACAACGAAATATCAGCATCATCATCGGCGATAACCAACTCCCCCGAAACGGGATGCCCGGCACCCAGACTGGAAGTACCGCCAAACGCTATCGTCTCCGGACCCTCCACAATCGAATCATCCACCACCGACAAACCCGCCAACGTCCCCGAAGAACTCTTCAACCCAGACACACCCACCACCGGAGGCGTAGCCATAAGATCCTCCGCCACCTTAACAGGAATGGTAAACGACAGCGGCGACGGCGGAGCGTAATCAAAATCGGCGTCGCCCGCCTCCCCCGCCTCCGGTTCCGTATCTTCTTCGATAGTAAGAGTGGCCGTGACCGGCGTCGTGTGACGGGTAGCGGTGACTCCGGAGGGCCATCCCGCCCATACTTCCACTCCTGTGCCGGAAGCACCCTCCGCTATTTCGGTCTGGTTGCCCATAGTGTTGCCGTCGGTGTCCACCCTGAACACCACCCGCGAATCCGTCACGTCCCGCACCTTAATCCAGGCTCTTTCCTGAGTGAACCCCGCTGGAAGCGTCCTCGCTCCCAGCCGTTTAATCGCCTCATCCGGATCCGCTGTGTTGTTTACCTCGACGGAATGTGATATGTCTTGCGAAGCGGTGAGTGAACCAGACGGAATATTAAAATATTTCCTCAAATAAAACAAATAACTTTCCCAGTCATATACGTGATATCTAGCAATAGTTCTAGTATTTTGGCTATTGCCAGAACCTTCAGGGGACCACGCCTGCAAATTCATATTGGAACTGTAAGTAGAGGACGTGGAAGGAGTGAACACGCCGCCGGAGGTGCCTCCTAAAGTAGCGGTGCCATCCGAAACAACCGAGCTACGGCGGGAAGCCCACTCGTCAATCGTGTCCGGGTTCAAAGTGAACTTGATAACCCGGTCTTGGTCGATGATCTGTAGATCGGCTGGTACTACCGCATACCCCGTAGCGGCGCCCGCGAAGCGGATAGTTTCGTGATCTTCAGTGACCCTGTCCTGCACGGGGGTGATGGTTACGTCGGCGGTTCCGCTGGTGTCATTCGCCGCGATGGTCACCGTTGCCTCCCCGGCGCTGCGTAGATAGTCCCCTAGCGTTCCCAAGGTGGCGGTGCCGCCTGTGGCGCCTACGGTGACTGTTACGTCGGTGTCGGCGGTGGGGGCCGTCCCGACGGTGGCCACCACCCGCACCGTCTGCGCGCCGCCGTCTTCTTCCACTGCGGTTAGCGCGGCGGGGGTTTGGGCGGTGTCAGTGAAACTCAACGTAATCGCCCGCCCCGGATCCCGCATCGACATTTCGGTTCCGGTGACCGTAGCTGTTGCGCCGCCGACGGTGGCGGAGCCGGTTACCGTCAGTTTCTCATCATCGTCGGCGGTGGTGTCGTCGCGGGCGGTGAGCTGGAAAGTAGCGGCGCCGCTGGTTTCCCCGGCGGGGATGGTCACGGTCAGCTGGCTGCTGGTCAAACCGGTAACGCACACATCAGTGGTGGAGGAGGGGCAGGCGGCCAGGGTGGCACCGTTGCTGGACGCGGAAGCGACCGTCACCGTCACGTCGGTGGCGGCGGTCAGGGCGGAGGTGGTTCCCGCGAAAGCGGCGGTAACCGTTATCGTCTGCGTACCCGAGCCTTCCGCTACTGAGGCGGGGAACACTGACAGCGTGATGTCGTCGTCGTCGTCGACGATGGTTATAGTAGCGGGGGTGGCGTCGCCTAACGGGGAAGAACCGCTAATGGTAATCGTCTCCGGCCCCTCCACAATCGCGTCGTCGGTGACCGTCAACCCGGTTAGGGTGGCGGTGGCTGAAGGGGTGGCGTTGTTAGCGGGGAAAGTGATGGTATTGGGCGTGGCCGGGGTGTAGGTGAAGTCGGCGGCGACGGCCTTCCCGGCTCCGGCCGGGGTGGGGGCGGCGGCTGACAGAGTCACGTTGGTAGCGGAGGCTATTACCGAGGTGGTGGCGTTGTAGTAGGCGGCGGAAACGGTCACGCCGGAACCGGTGGCGCCTTCCGCCAGCGTGGTCTGGGTTCCCGTCGCGCTGTCAGTGTCCACCGTTATCGCTATCTGGTTGGAGTCTTGGATGGTGATCGTCTCCCTGACCGCGGTCCAACCGGAGGGAACGGCGGGACGGAAGTAAAAGATCTGATCCGGTTCCGCCACCGTGTCCTTCAAAACAGCAACCACCGGAACCGCGGTGGGAGCGTACACTATATTCACATTACCGGAAAGGGCCCCCGCGTTTATAGTCACCTCCAGCGGGTCGTCCGCCTCGCCGTGCTCATGGAAGATATCGTCGGTAGTGCTAGTCTGGCCGCCCACGGTGGCCGACCCCGCATCAACCCGCACCCGCATCCCCAAATTAGAACTGTAAGTAGAAGAGGTAGAGGGGGTGAACACCCCGCCCGACACCCCGCCCAAAACAGCCGTCATACCCCGGAAAAACTTGAGAATGCCATTATACTGGTTAGTCAACGCCTCCCCCTCCCTAGGCTCCCGCACCACCAGATCCCCCTCCGCCGCCATCACCTTCACCGCCCGATCCTGATCCTGTATCACCAAATCATTCGCCACCACCGCATACCCAGTAGCTGAACCGGCGAACCGGATAATCTCCAAGTCTTCGGTGATGGTATCCGACGCGGGGGTGATAGTCACATCCGCCGTCCCGCTGGTGTCGTTGGCGGCGATAGTCACCGACACCCTATCCGAACTCGACGAATAATCCCCCGCCCCAGCCGTAGTACCCTCCGCCCCCACCACCACATCCACCACCACCGCCGACGTCGGCGCCACCGGCGCAGAAGCCACCACCCGAATCACTTTAGCCCCCCCATCCTCCCCCACATCCACCAACGGAACCGGCGTAGAAGCAGTGTCAGTAAAACTCAACGCGATGGACCGGCCCGGATCGTAAATCGTCAACTCCGTCCCCTCCACCACCGCCGCTTCCCCCCCGATAGTGGCCGCGCCGGATACGGTCAGGTCTTCGTCGTTGTCCGCCGCGTTGTCGCTGCGGGCGGTCAGCATAAACGACCCAGACGCCTCAACGCTCCCGGCGGGGATGCTGATGGTGAACTGGTTGTTGGCCTGGTCGGTGCAAGCATCCTCAGAAGTAGCCGGACACGCCGCCGCCAACGTAGCCCCGTTCTGCGCCCCCGCCAACGTAACCGTCACCGCCGTCGCCGCGGTCAACGCGGAAGTTTCTCCCCGGAAACGGGCGGTCACCCCGATCTGTTGAGCGGCGGCCTGCTCCAACACCTCCGCCGGGGAAACCAGCACATCTATCACCGCGTCGTCATCGACGATAGCCAACGAACCCGACACCGCAGCCCCCGACGCGTCCGTCCCGCCCAAAGTCAACCGCTCCGGCCCCTCCACGCTCCCATCATCAGTGATAGCCAACCCCGGGATGGCGCCGCTGACCGAAGTGGAACCAGCCGGGATAGTCAACAGCACCGGCGCGGGCGACGGATAAGAAAAATCAGCCGTCCCCGCGCTGTCGGCGATCACCGACGTCAAAGACACCACCAGCGGGTCGGTCAACTCCGACGACCCCGCCGGGAGGAAAGCCTCCACCCCCACTGTTCCGCCCGCGTCCTCCGACACGCTCCCCCGCAACCCAGGACGGCTGTCATCATCGGTCACCGTCATCAACTGAGGATCCGCCCCGAAACCCGCCGGAAGGCTGGAAATAGTCATCTGATAAGTCTCATCCCCCTCCGCCACGTCATCCACGCAACTCACCAACTGCACCGTCGCCGTCCCCGACGTGGAACCAGCCGCGATGGTAATAAACTCCCACGCGGTAGGCATGGTGTCCACCGCGAACCCATCCGACGAATAATCCTGATTATAAGTAGCCGTTCCATCCACCGTCCGCACCCGCCCCCGCACATTACTACCCAACGTCGAGGAGGTAGACGCGGTGAACACCCCCTCCGCCGACAACCCACCCAGGCGGCCGGTCACCGTCCTGGAAAACGGAGCGGAAGTCATACACTGGCTGCGGGTGGCCCAGCCCGACTGCGGATCCCCACCCTCCCCGTACGACGCCTCCCCCTCCCCCACCCCTATCCCCACCGTTCGGTCCTGGTCGGTGATTTCCAAATCAGCCCCCCGCACCGCATACCCCCCCGCCGAACCCCCGACGCGGATCGTCTCGTTCTCTTCTGATATGGTGTCCTCCAACGGGGTGACCGTCACATCCACCGACCCGCTCGTCCCTCCCGACGGAATAGTGATCGTCGCCGGATCCGACTTTGCGTAATCCCCTCCCGTGCAAACCTCGTTCTGCCCCGACCCCGCGCACGACTGCGGATCAGCCGAACCCCCCGCCGCGCCCACCGTCACCGACACCACCGTCTCCGCCGACACCGCCGCCGGAGCAGTAGCCGTCACCCGCACCACCCGCGCCCCCCCGTCCTCCCCCACCGCCGTCAACGCCACAGGAGTTTGCGCGGTGTCGGTCAAAGACAAATCAATCGCCTGCCCCGGATCAAACACGCTAATCTCCGCGGACGCCACCGCCACCGCCGCGCCCCCCACCGACGCCGTCCCCGACAACACCAGCCCCTCTCCCCCCTCCGCGTTGCCGTCGTCCCGGGCGGTCAGCCGCAACGTCGCCGACCCGCTGGTGGCGCCCGCCGGGATGGACACCGTGAACTGATTATTGGTCTTGTCGGAACACACGTCTCCACTGGTCTGCGGACACACCGCCGACGACAACACCGCCCCACCCGACGCCGCGCTCGCCAACGTCACCGTCACATCAGTCGCCGCCGTCAAAACGGAACTGCTCCCCCTAAAAGCCGCCCTCACCGTGATCGCCTGCTCCCCGGCTCCTTCCAGCACCGACGACTCCGACACCGTCAAATCAATATCCGCATCATCATCCACAATCGTCACCGAACTATCCGCCGCCGACACCCCCGCCACCCCCGTAACCACCCCCGACAAAACAAACGTCTCCGGACCCTCCACCACACCATCATCCACCACCGCCAACCCCCCCAACGCCGCCGACCCCGACACACTATTAGCCGCCACCGAAACCGTGTTCGGGGAAGCGGGCGCATACGTGAAATCAACCGCCGACGCCACCCCCGCCCCCGGCGCACCCAACCCCGCAGACAAAACAACCGAAGTCGCCGACCCGATCGTAGACGAACCCGCCGAAAACGCCGCCACCCCCACCGCCCCCGACAACGACTCCCCCTCCCGCAACGGCTGCACCCCAGTTGTTCCCCCATCAGCGTCTATCGACAGATTAAGCGCCGAATCCGGATCTGTGATATACACGTTGGGATTCGGCGACAAACTATAACCCGCTACCTGGCTGTTCCCCCACTCAAAACGGAAATCCTCCGTACCCTCCGCCTTATTATCAGCATAAAAGTTGAAAGGCCACGTCACCGACCCCGACACCGAACCAGCCGCGATGGAAATATCCCTAAAAGAAAAGCCAATCTGATAAAAATCATCTACATTGCCTTGATCGTCCTCCTGCGTCGCCGACTGGTCCCGAAAATACAACCGCGAAGTAAAACTACTGCTATGAGTGCTGGACGTCGACGGAACAAACACATTACCAACCATCTGCCCAAACCGGGCCGTCAACCGCATATCATTACGGGTATTGCCCGACGCAGGCTCCGCTACCGTCGACGGCGACACGCTCAAATCCACATACCGATCCCCATCATTAATAGTCAACATCGCCGGAGCGACCACCCACTGCGAATTGGAGCGACCCCAAAACACCACCGACTCCCCATCCTCCGTCACCGTATCATCATACGTAGTGATCGTCACATCCCCCACCGTCGCTGAATCATCCGACCCCATACGAACCGACACCTCCCCCGCGCTCCGCCCGAAATCCCCCGTGCACACCCGGCTCTGACCCGAACCCGAACACGACCCCAACGTAGCCGAACCGCTCACCGAACCCGGCGTCACCCACACCACCCTCGAATACCGCGACTCCCACACCGACTGCCACGACCCAGCCATAGTAGCCCGCACCCGCACCGCCTTCCCAACCCCCTCCCCCACCGACGACAACCCCGCCTCCCCCGTCGCCGCCTCATGCAACGACAACCCAATCACCTTCGCGTCAGCCGCATCATACACCCGGATAGCATGACCATACACAAACACCGCCTCCCCCCCCACCGACGCCGACCCATCCAACCCCACCCCCTCCACCCCCTCCGCCGTACCGCCCTCATCCCGCGCCGTCATCAAAACCGTCCTCGACCCACTCACCTGCCCCGCCGGGATCGTCACCGTAAACGAATTCCCCACATCCAAACACACATCCCCACTCGTCTGCGGACACGCCCCCGACGACACCACCGCCCCCCCACCCGTCAACACAGGACTATCCGAAAACGACTTCACACTCACATTCACCACCGTATCCGTAGGAATCACCGAACGAGCCGCATGCAAAAACCGGGCCGTCACCGTCACCGGCTGCGGAATATCACTCTCCGCGAACCCCGCAAAAGAACTATTAGACGACGACGACGACAACGCAATAGTCACATCATCATCCACAATCGTCACCGGCGCCCCCCACACCGGAGAAGTATCCACCGTCACATAAAACACCTCCGGCGGCTCCGCCACCCGCTCCCCCACCTCCGACAAAACCCGAAACCCGACATCACCAACCGTACCCGACACCTGCCCCTTAGCAACACTAACAATCCGCCGATTCGCAACCACCACATCATTAAAATGCGAAAACACAAAATCACGCCTCTCATCCGTCACCCCCGCCACCTCATTCTTCGCAGAACCATCCACCACCTTCACCTGCAAAGGATTAACACCATAAGTAGTCCAATTCGCCGTAGCAGGCACAAACACCCCACTCGAAACATCCCCCCTACTCAACGTCACCGTACCCGACCGCCACTGCCCCGCCGCACTCTCCCCCACCTCACTAACAGAATACGACACCCCCAACCTACGATCCTGATCAATCACAGACAACCCCACCTCAGAATTCGCATACGTAAAACCATCAGTAGCAGTACCCCTCACAATCTTAAACGACTCATAATACTCAAACAACCTATCATCCACCATCCTCAACGTAAAATCAACTGATTTATGAGTATCCCCAGTACCCCAAGAAAGCCACGAATTATCTTGGACATGACTATACCAATTACCAGCAGATATACAACATTGGTCAGCATAACCAAACCCATAATCCGTATGACGAGTAGCGCTACCACCCGTATTAAAATACACAGAACCGCCCTTATGCGCCGCAGGCGAAATATCCATATGAAGCCGCAACCGCAAATCCCCAGCATTCTCAGTAACAGCCGAAACCGGATTATTATTCCGATCCGTAATCCTAAACGAAATAGTCCGCGTCTGCCCCTCCACCCCCACCGGAACCAACGGCAACAACCCCACCACCAACACCACCGCCAAACCCAACCCCAACACACGCCCCCACACCCCACCCACCGAACCCAACCCCGACATCCGCCCCATCACCAACCTCCAAACTCTCCAACGGCGAACCAATACCAAACCCGCCGCCGCAACGGGCTACTGAACCCACAACAAGCCCAGCACCCAAAACCCTAACCCCCCCCCCCCAATATGTCAAACCGCCGCCCGCCCGCCCCGCCGCCAAACCCGCCCACCGACAAAAGCGGAGGGGGTGGGATTCGAACCCACGAGGGGCGAAAACCCCTACGGCATTTCGAGCGCCGCGCACCAGACCGGACCTAAGCTGGAGGTGGATGGCTGTATCGCTGTTCGGGCTTGAATGAGAACTCCACAACCTCACGCGCCCCTAAAGCCGAAATGCCCACTTACGCTCCTCGCGGTCGAATCTCGACAACATTTACGACAGTGGTGGCCCCGACGGGATTCGAACCCGCGTTTCTGGCTTGAAAGGCCAGCGTCCTAGACCGCTGGACGACGGGGCCCACCGGGGAAGTCCTTAGTCTAGCCCATTCGCTGGTACCGCGGTCTCCCCCAGGCGGGAGGCGGCCGATTTGATGCGGGCCAGCGCCTCCGCCTGCGGGAGGGCGGCCAGGCTTTCGAAAAGCGGCGGGGAAACGTTGGAGCCGGTTACCGCCACCCGGATCGGCTGCAGTCCTTTGCGGGGCTTCACCCCCAGTACGTCCAGCATCCCCCGCAGGGCCTCCTCTATCCCCTCTTTGCCCCACGGCTCCACCGCCTGCAACGCGATCGCCGCCGCCTCCAGAACCGGGCGGGCCTCTTCTTTCATGACCTTCGCCCAGGCCGCCTCATCGTATTCCACCTCTTCCAGCAGGAACCGCACCATGGGGGTCACCTCCGACAGCAGCCGCACCCGTTCCTGCACCAGGGGGGCGATCGCCCGCAACCTCTCCCGCTCCGCCTCCGGCAACTCCCGCCCCAGTCCGCCGGCCGCCGCCGCCAAAGCCGACTCCGCGAATTCCGCCGCCGGCAGAGCCCGGATGTACAACCCGTTCATCCATTCCAGTTTTTCAGTATCGAAGACGGCGGGGCTTTTCTGCACATCGTCCAAATCAAACGCGGCCGTCGCCTCCGCCCGGGAAAACACTTCGTTTTCCGGATGCAACGACCATCCCAGCAGGCTCATGTAGTTGAACACCGCGTCCGGCAGAAAACCGGCCTCCCGGTAAAACCGCAGGGCGGTGTCCCCGTGCCGTTTGGAAAGTTTGCGCCCGTCCGGCCCCAACAGCAAAGGCAGATGGGCGTAGCGGGGCGGCTCCGCCCCCAAAGCCCGGGTCAGCAGAATGTGCTTGGGGGTGGAGGACAGCAGATCTTCCCCCCGGGCCACGTCGGTGATCCGGTAGTCCACATCGTCCGCTACGGAAGCCAGATGATAGGTGGGCGACCCGTCGGAGCGCAGGATCACGAAGTCGTCCACCGCCTCCGCCTCGAACCGCACCTCCCCCCGCACCCGGTCGGTGAAAGCCACCGCCTCCCCGGGGGGAACCAAAAACCGGATGGTCGCCTCCTCCCCCGCCTCCGCCCGGGCCCGATCCCGTTCCGCATCGGAGTCATCCGGGCGGCGGATGTAATGACCGGGGGGTTTGCGCTCCGCCTGCGCTCGGGACCGCAATTCGTCCAGCTTTCCCGCCGGGCGGAAATCGCGATAGGCCCGCCCCGCGGAAACCAGGCCTTCCGCCGCCTCCCGGTAGCGGTCGAACCGGTCCGACTGGCGGTATGAGCCGTGCGGCCCCCCCGCTTCCGCCCCTTCGTCCCAGTCCAAACCCAGCCAGCGCAACCCGGACACGATGTCGGAAACATATTTTTCCTCCGAACGGGCCCGGTCGGTGTCGTCGATGCGGACGATGAAAACCCCGCCGGTGCGGCGGGCGTGCAACCAGTTGAACAGGGCCGCCCGCACGTTGCCCACATGCAGAAACCCGGTGGGGGAAGGGGCGATTCGGAGGCGGGGAGTCACCGTCGTCCGCGCCGCAAACCGCGCCCGCCGGCCGTCATTCCGGCCCCCCGGCCGGGGCGTCCGCCACCGGGTTGGACAGGGCGCCCACCCCTTCCAGCGACACTTCCACCCGGTCGCCCGCCCGCAACCGGCCCACCCCGGACGGGGTGCCGGTCAAGATAACGTCCCCGGGCAGGAGCGTCATCACCCCGGAAATGAATTCGATCAGCCGAGCCACCCCGAAAATCATGTCCCGCACCGAACCCGCCTGCCGCACCTCCCCGTTCACCCGGCATTCCAGCGAATGATCCTCCAACGGGTCGAATTCGGTTTCGATGGCCGGCCCCAGCGGGCAGAACGTGTCGAAGCCTTTGCCCCGCGTCCACTGCCCGTCCCGGCGTTGCAGGTCGCGGGCGGTCACATCGTTGGCGGCCGTGTAGCCCAGCACCGCCCGGTATGCGTCTTCGGCGGCCACGTTGCGGGCCACCTGTCCGATGATCACCGCCATTTCCGCCTCGTGATGCACCTCCTGCGAGACGGACGGCAGGACGATCGGCTTCTCCGGGCCGATCACCGCCGTGGACGGTTTCAGGAAAATCAGGGGCGACTCCGGAACATCCGAATCCATTTCCCGGGCGTGCTCCCCGTAGTTGCGTCCCACGCACACCACTTTGGTGGGAAACACCGGGGCCAGCAGGCGGGCGGCGGAAAATTCCACCAGCGCTTCGGTCGGCTCCCACATCACCAGCGGCGAGCCGTCGTACACCCGGATGCCCTCCTCTTCCACCACCCCGTAGCGGATGCCCTCTTCGGTTTGGATGCGCACCACTTTCATAGGCCGACCGCCCGCCGATGATCCCGCGTCCGGCGGGTCAGCCGACCAGGCCGGGGTCGGCGGCCAAGCGGGCCCGCGCCCGCTCCGGGGCGTCGGCCAGCAGGTCGGCCGGTATGTCCGCCAGGGCCGCCATCCCCGCCGTAGGCTCATGGGCGACGGCGTCCAGCCATTCTTCCCGGCGGGCGGCCAGCCGTTGCAGGGCCTCCTCCCCTAAACCGTCGGGGCGCAACCCGACCAGCGACAGGGCCGTCTCCACATCTTGGGGAACCGGACCCCGGCCCGCCGCCGCCGCCCGCGCCGCCGCCAAAGAGGTCAGCAAACTTTCCAACCGGCCGGGGCGGCTCCCCCGGTCGTATTCGGCGCGGCGGATGAGGCGCAGGCTCCAACCGGCGTCCGGGCCGGGGCGGCCGAAGGAGGCCCCCGCCGGAACGTCGGCGGGCGACAGGATTTCGCCGGGGCGGGTGGGGCGCCAGCGCCGCTCGGCGGAACGCTCCAACTCCTCCGCCGGCGGGTCGGAGGTTCCCAGTTCAATGTAGGGGCGGCGGCCCACTGATTCCGCTCCCGCCTCTCAGACGTAGTCCAGCCAACCGGCGTAGCGGTCCAGTTTCCCCCCGTAGGCCTCCGCGTAGAGTTGCTGGGCGCGGCGGGTGACCGGGCCGGGGGAACCGGAGCCGACCCGCCGGTTGTCCACCTCCCGGATGGGGGTTACTTCGGCGGCTGTTCCGGTCATGAACAGTTCATCGCAGTAGTAAAGGTCGGCCCGGTGAATCACCTTCTCCACCACTTTATAGCCGTCGTCGGCCAGCAAGGTGATGACCGTGTCCCGAGTCACCCCGTCCAGGCAACCGGCCGACAGGGGCGGGGTGTAAACGGTCCCTTTGCTGACCAGGAACAGGTTTTCCCCCGAACCTTCGGAGATGGCCCCGTCCGAAGCGAGCATCAGCGCCTCGTCGTAGCCGTCGGTGAGGGCGTCGTGCTTGGCCAAAATGGAGTTGATGTAGGTGCCGGTGGCTTTGGCGTTGGGGAAGGCGTCATGGGAGAAGCGCCGCCAGGAGGACACTTTCACCCGGATGCCGTTGCGGACGCCCTCCTCGCCCAGATAGGCCCCCCACCGCCAAGTGACGATGGCCGCCCGCACTTCGGCGTTGCGGGGATCCAACCCCAGCGCCCCCAAACCCAGGAAAATAATGGGGCGGATGTATCCGGCTTCCAACTCGTTGGCCGCCACCAGGGATTTGGCGGCTTCCACCAGTTCCTCCACCGTATAGGGGGGGTCTATCCGGTAGGCCTGGCAGGAACGATGCAGGCGCAACATATGGTCGCGCAAGCGGAAAACGGCCGTCCCGCCTTCCGTCTCATAAGCCCTGATGCCTTCGAAGACGCCCGTCCCGTAATGCAGGGCGTGGGTCAGCACATGGACGTTGGCCTCCTCCCAAGGCACCCGGCGGCCGTCCATCCAAATGTATTTCGAGGTCTCCATAGCCCCATAATATAACCGGTAAAAGACGTACGCGGCCAAAACGGCCCGCCGGAGCGGGAAAGGCCCGCCGCGCTCCGCTACCCTCGTTGCCAAGGCCGATTAACCCGCGGCGCCGCCGGGGAGGAATGAACAGAAAAACCGCCGTCACCGCCCTCGCCTCCTGGTTCGGAACCGGCCTGATCTTGCGCCGCATACGGGGGTCGGACGCCGGGTCGGGGACGGTGGGGGCGCTGTTCGCCTTGGGGCCGGCCCTGTTGCTGGGATGGTGGGGATGGGAGGCGCAGGCGGCGGCGGCGGCGGCGGTGACCGGACTGTCGGCCTGGGCGGGCGGGGCGGCGGCCGCCCAAGCCGGGGAGAACGACCCGGGGTGGGTGGTGATCGACGAAGCGGCCGGGGCGTTCATCGCCGTGATCGGGGTGGGATTAGTTCCGGCCCTGGGCGGTTTCGTAGTGTTCCGGGCAGCCGACATCACCAAACGTTTCCCGCTAGTGGCGGCCGCGGAACGGCTGCCGGGAGGATGGGGCATAGCCGCCGACGACGCAGTGGCCGGACTGTGGGGGTTGGCGGCCGCCTGGCTCCTCCAATGGTGGATCGGCTGACTGAACCGGGGGGGAAATTTCGCGTTCTCAAAAAATTTTCAAAATTCGGGGGTACCCACCCGCCCCCCGCCCTCCCGCCCATAACATACGGGTTTTTTGTTGAAAATTCAAGGGGGGCGTTAGAGATATTTTTCGCGTTCTCGGTTTTTTGGAAACAACATCGGGAACGAAGCCCCGGATCGTCCGGGGGGAAGGCGCCCGCTGGGAGCAAGCCGGCGGAACGGAGCAGGAGCCGGTTGTTAACTGGAGAGGGGGTTGCCGGCGGGTGCGGGATCTCCCGACCCGGGAGCGGGAGACGGTGCTGATTTGGGGGCGGCGGCAGTTTGAGTGCGGGGGGTGCGGTGGCGCGCATGTGGAGGGGCATGCCGAGTTTGAGGGGAAGCCGACAGGGCGGGGGTGAGTTGGAGCGTCATCATGGGTTTGGTAAAAGCGACGGCGGAGCGGGAGGGGGCCCGGTGGCGGGGACGGGCGTGTCGAGTGTTGCTGGTGGATGAGACTTCCCTCCGCCGGGGCCACAAGTATGTGACGGTGGTAGCGGACGGGGAGGCCAACCAGACGTTGGGTATGCTCCCCGGTTGGCCAGGTTCTTCCGGGATCAAGGCCCCGCCTGGAGAAGGGGCGTGGAGGTAGTAGCAACCGAAGGGGCCGCCCCTTACAAGACCGCCATCGACCAGTACCTGCCCCGGGCGCAACACGTGCCGGACCGCTTCCACGTCATCCGCTGGTTCGGAACGTCGCTGATCCAACTCCGCCGCGATCCCAGGGCCGTCCCTCGGCCTGGGAACCCAGCCTGCACCGCTCCCGCCAAGACCGTCTCACCCCCTCCGAACGGGAACGGCTCTGGAAACCGGCTGGCAAGCCCTACAACTACACCAAATCTTCCAGGCCCCCAACTTGGAAATCTCCTACCGGGGCCCTGGACCGGTTCACCGACCTCTGCCAAACGGGCCTAATTCCCCAATACCGCAAAACCCGTTACCGCCATCCTCCGCTGGTCCAACGAAATCCTCGCCTAACTCCTACACACCATCGGACGACGAATCAACGGACCCATAGAAGCCGCCAACAACTCCTCCAAAAACTCAAACGCACCGCCCACAGCCCCTCCAACCCCCAAAACTACGCCCACCGAGGCATCTTACTAACCTAACCCACAACACCAACTAAACCCCCGCCCCCACCAAAAAAACCCGAGGAGCCAAAAAAATTTAAAATTTTTGGGGTACCCACCCGCCCCCCGCCCTCCCGCCCATAACATACGGGGTTTTTGTTGGAAATTCAAGGGGGGCGTTAGAGATTTTTTTCGCGTTCTAGGTTTTTGGAAACAACATCGGGAACGAAGTCCCGGATCGTCCGGGGGGAGAGCGCCCGCTGGGAGCAAGCCGGCGGAACGGAGAAGGAGCCGGTTGTTCTGACAAAGCAGGCGGATGTTTGAGAACAGGCTGGCGCCGTGGGCTCGGCGGTGCCCGCTGGGGCGTTTGGGTCTACAGGCTGGCCCGGGCGCGGATTAGATGTACATGGCCGGTAGGTTGGTTACGGTCTGGAGATTGGTGGTTTTGCCTCCGATGCTGTAGTGGAGCCAGTGGTTGAGGGCTTGGTTTCGGGTTTGGTTATCCGGCCAGGGTTGGGAGTTGACCCATTTTGGTTTGAGGGTTTGGCTGTATCGTTCACTTTGCCGTTCTGCTGGGTATATAGGGTTTTGATCGTGATATGACGGATGTCGTGCTGAGCGAGCAGGACGGCGAATAGGCGGCTGCGGGTGTATCTCCAATGGTTGTCGGTCATGATCTCCACAATGTCGGTGATGTCGGTGATGTCGGTGATGCCCAGTTGGCGGAAGGTGTGCAAGGCGCGGTCGGTGAACGCGGCGACGGTGGTTCCTTCCTCGTACGGCAACGGTTCGGAGTAGGCGAGGCGGGTGCAGTCGTCCACGACAGAGTGCACAAAGGTCCATCCCCCCGGAGCGTTTCCCCGGCCATGTATCCTCCATCCCCCGCCGGGAGGTATGGAACAACTCCCCCGGCCTGCCCCGTTCATGCCGCACCACCGGCCTGGGAGGGGGTTTGAGTGGCTCGCCGATCAACAGGTCGCATTCCCACAGACGCAACATCCCATGACGGCGCAGGATACGGCTGATCGTCCGCTCCGGCACCCCGTAAACACCGACAACCGGCCCGGCCCCGCCCGCAACACCTGTTCTTCCACCGCCGGGCTGGTGCGCATGGGGGAACAACGCGGCCGCGACGACCGGTCCTCCAAACCGGCTCGGCCTTCCTCCCGGTAGCGACGCACCCACTTGGACACGCACTGCCGAGACATGCCCACCCCGCCGAGCCACCCGCGCCACCGGCTCTCCTTCTTCTAGCACCCGCAACACCATCCCCAAACGTCCCAAAGGCGATGACCTCGCGTTACCATGCATCCCGAAGACCTCCTCCCGTGCTATAGGGTTCATTCACTCCCCATAACACCAGGAGGCCTTCAGTTGGATTTTCCCGCGTAGAATGAGGAGGCGGCCAGCGCCCGAACCGCACCTCCCTTGCCCAAATTTTGGTGATGCACGCCCCGCCGAATAAGAAAACTTTTCGCGTTCTCAAAAATTTTTAAAATTCGGGGGGCCCACCCGCCCCCCGCCCTCCCGCCCATAACATACGAGTTTTTTGTTGAAAATTCAAGGGGGTCGTTAGAGATATTTTTCGCGTTCCGGGTTTGGCTCGCCCGGTCAGCGGGGCCACCGGGAATTATCCCCCCCCCCCCCGTATTCCGGTTGCTCCGCGGCCTCTTGGGGTTGATTTACCCCATCGGGCGGACCGAACCGGGAACGCGGCGCGGCCCGTTGCGTTCCGCGCTCCGCGCTGAGAGCGGAAGGGTCGGGGTCATCCACGCCGAGCATGGGGCCAATGGCGGAGGGATCACCCGTCAAATCTGTTCCGGGTATGTTCCGGGTTTGTAATGAGCGACATGGCCGTCCCGCTATCGGACGCGGCGCAACTCCGGGGCCAGTTTTTTTTGAATTGCCCGCCGCTGATGGGAGGCCGTGGCGTCGTGCAAAATGTTGGAGACGGTCACGTATTCGTCGGGCTTGCCCGATGTCATACCGCAGTTTCAGCAAGGGGCGGCGCGCCAGCTTCGGATAGCCTCCTCAATGCGGTTATGTTCGGCTGCGGTCAATATGGTCAGCATGGCACCCATTATATGCGGGCGGGTTTTGCTATCTGTTACCGATACCGACTCGAACCAAATCCAGGTTGTGTTCCTGCAACTCCCGATGATGTCCAAAAACTTCCGAAGCCAATTGCCAGCGCGCTACGCCTGCCCCCCAGTTGGGAATGGCGCCCGCTATGGGCTGGGGCCGGCTCGGGTGGGCGGCCGGGTTGACCGAGGCGGCGGAGGGAGAGGCGGCCCGGTTCGGGGGCGGGTTTGCCAGTTTTTTCCAATTTTTTCCAATTTTAGGTTGTGTTTTTGGAGTTCCCGGTGGTGGGTTCCGCAGAGCGAGGCCAGGTTGTCGATGTCGGTGGGTCCCCCGTCGTACCAGTCCTTTATATGGTGTAGCTGGTTGGAGTGGGTGGGAAGGTCGCAGCGGACGCATCCCCGATCCCGTACCGCGGCCGCCAGCCGTTGCGCGTCGTTGCCCAGTCTTTTGTTGCGTCCCAGCCACAGCGTCCGGCCTTTGCCTCCGAAGATGATTCCGCATATGTTGGTGTCGGGGGTGAGGGTTTCCAGAACGGACGGCGGTACTGGTCCGGTTCCCAGGATTTCGCAGTCGCCGTCGGGGCGGGTTCCGTCCAACAGGCCCAAGTCGGCTACCACCACCAACTGAGTAACATTACCCGACTTGTTGTCGGAAAGAGGATGCAGGGTGTCGGCGTCGCGGCCGGTCAACAGTTCCACTAGGGCGTCAGCCCGTCGTTGCATATGGGTGCGAATATCATCGGGGTGGATGTCCCCGCCGGAGTCGGCCCGCCGTAGCTTTTCGGCGTGGAGGTCCAGGGCTTGCCGTATCTGTCCGAAGCGGATGGGGTCCAACTCGGCATGCAAAATGCCCATGCCGGTGCCGGGTTCGGTGAACAGCTTCACATGCCGCATCCGCCGCTGCCGCTCCAACAGTTTCTCACCCCGGTCAGCGGAACGGGCGTTGGCCCACTGCTTAGCCTGTTTGCGGAAATGATCCGGATTAGCTTGCGCGGCGTCTTCCAGCAAACCCCGGTTCTTATCCACCTGCGCAGCTCCCACCTCCCCCGCCGCCGCGGTCAGGGCCGTAGCGTTTTCCAAAGTGATCTCCCCCGCCTGCAGTTTGGCCCGGGTGTTGGGCATCTCCCGCAAAGTGTCCGCCACCCGCGTCAAGTGCTTGGCCTGATGGTTGGTCATCCCCAACTGATCCCGCAACGCGTCCCGAGTAGCGGCCTCCCCCGACATCCGGGTCACCTGGGCGGCCAGGTCGCATTTCAGGGAAGCGACCTTGGCCTCCGCCCGCCGCAACGTATCCGCCAACCGGTCCAACTCCGCCTGGCCGGGCCCGTTACGCAGGCGCCCGCCCAGGGCGTCCAGCGAGGCCAGTGCCCGCTGGCAGTCCCGTTCCAGCGTATCGGTTGGTTTGTGGTTGTGGTGTTGCATGGTGTTTACCTTAGGAGGGGGGTGTGACATTTTTATTTGTGTAGAGTATAACTACTTGGTTGAGTAGATTATTCCCATATTCTACGATATTTAAAGAAATCTGTCAAATTGGCTACGAGAGCAGGCTTTCAGGTGTACTGTTTGCAACCTATGGCCAAGCCCAAGACGACCAAGCCCATCAAGAGCTATACGCATTCCGACAAGGAGCGCACCAACAACCCGCCCGCGGGCTTGGTGACGGCGGAGGGCGATCCCGACCTGCCCGCCCAAACCTACGAGCACCCGAAGCCACCCCCCCCCCCCCTATAACCACCCGGCGGATCATGACCCGCATATCGACCCCCGACTGAACTGGGCGGGCAAGGCGGAGGGGGCATCGTTCGCCGTCCCTACCGTCTCCCTGCATGTCCACGAGCGGATCGATCCCCGCACCATCATGGAGGCGGTGCGCAAGCGCAACGGACACCCGGAGGGGCAGGAGTCCCTGTTTGAGACAGAGGAGGAAAATCCTCCCCTGCGCAAAGCCATCGAGTTCTACCGGCACCCCCACAACTGGAGCAACCGCCTCGTTGCGGGAGACAGCCTGCTGGTGATGAACAGTCTCCTGGAAAAAGAATCCTTGGGCGGTCAAGTCCAGATGATCTACATCGACCCCCCCTACGGCATCAAATACGGCTCCAACTTCCAGCCCTTCGTCAATCAGAACCAAGTAAAAGATGGCAAGGGGGAACACCTAACTACCGAACCGGAAATGATTAAAGCTTTCCGAGATACTTGGGAAATGGGAATCCACTCCTATCTGTCTTATTTGCGAGATAGATTATTGCTCTCCCGCGAACTACTCACTCCATCAGGCAGTTGTTTCGTACAAATAGGCGATGAAAATATATTACGAGTTGGATTACTGATGGATGAAATATTTGGAGCTGAAAACCGCGTTACTATTATAAGCTATGCAACTTCAGGAGGGAGCTCTGGCAATACTTTACCAGATGTAGCAAACTATCTACTGTGGTATACGAAAGATAGATCTTTAGTAAAATATCATCATCTATTTGAACAACTTATTAATCGAAAGGAAATAATTGAGTTTTTTAGCTCTTATGTCTTTCTTGAGTTAGCAGATGGTGCAATTCGTAAATTAACTAACGAGGAGAGGTTTGATCCTGATATTTTACCTAAAGATGCAAGAATTTTTCAACGCGTAAGTTTAACTTCTCAAGGCTGGTCAACAACTGGCCGTTCCGAACCCTATGAATGGAACGGTAAGATGTACCATTGTCGATCCAATAGCCAGTGGAGTGTATCTAAAAAAGGCCTAGATCACTTAGCAGAATTAGGACGACTCCATTCTTTAGACACCTCAGATAACCTTAGGTATAAGTATTATGAGGACGAAGTACCAGGACGGAGAATCAATAATTTCTGGAACACCCCTATGGCAGCTCACAATAAACAATATATAGTAGAGACAGCCCGTAGTGTAATAACACGGTGCATATTAATGACTACAGACCCTGGTGATTTAGTGTTAGACCCCACTTGTGGGAGTGGCACTGTTGCGGTAGTAGCGGAACAATGGGGACGGCGTTGGATTACTTGCGACACTAGCCGAGTGGCACTCACTCTGGCTCGCCAGCGACTTATGACATCCGTTTTTGATTACTATAAGTTAGCTCAACCAGATGAGGGGGTAGGGAGTGGGTTCGTCTACAAAACGGTGCCTAAAGTTTCGGCGAGAATTCTAGCCTATGATGAACCACCTCAAGTTACAACCCTATATGACCAACCTTTGAAAGACACCGGTAAAACAAGGGTTACCGGTCCTTTCACGATGGAGGCGGTTCCTGCTCCTGCTGTACTGCCATTGGCAGATCCGCTGGAATCGCTACCCCCCCCCCCCATCTGATGCATCAGTTTCGCGAAGTAGAGAATCCGTACGGCAGGTTGAATGGCGGGATGAACTGCTGAAGACCGGGTTGCGGGGAACGGGTGGGAATCGTATCGAACTGATCCGGCTGGAACCTTTGCCTCTTCCCGCCTTGCATGCCGAAGGTGAAACCGATGACGGGTCTCGGTTGGCGGTTTCGTTTGGGCCGGAGCATTCTCCCCTGGAAACTCGGCAGGTGGAACGGGCTATCGAAGATGCCCGCACCTTGGCGCACAAACCGGAACTGTTGGTTTTCGCCGCTTTCATGTTTGACCCGGAAGCGGCCAAAGACATTGAGGAAACCAACTGGCCGGGCGTTACCTTGCTGCGGGCGCAGATGAACGCCGACCTGCTCACCTCAGACCTGAAGAAGGCCCGTTCGGGCAACGAGAGTTTTTGGTTGGTCGGCCAGCCTGATGTGCATCTGGAACGCACCGACGACGGGCAGTTTCTGGTGGAAGTGCTGGGGTTTGACTACTTCGATACCCGCACCGGGCAGGTTACCTCCGGGGGGGCGGACAAGATCGCGGTGTGGATGCTGGATCCCGACTACGACGGGCGCAGCCTATTTCCCCGCCAAGTGTTTTTCCCTCTGGACGGAACTAAGAAAAACGGGGGGTGGAACAGGCTGGCTAAAACCTTGCGGGCGCAAATAGACCAGTCCCGCATTGAGGCCTACCGGGGCACGGTTTCGTTGCCGTTTCCGGCGGGCGAACATCGGCGGGTCGCGGTGAAAGTGGTGGACGACCGGGGGGTGGAAAGCCTGCGTTTGCTCAGTTTGGACGACCGAGCCGGCTGATGGCCAAAAAAGGCCCGCCGACCGAGGGGGCGCAACGGGGCCTGTCCCACACCGGCGGCATCGACCGGTTAATCGTCAACTCCCCTTACAACGAACCTTCCAGCCACTGGCGCTACAACCGGGCGGGGCGGGAATTCGAATACGTGGAAGGGCGCCGCGAAGCCGGATATTTGGTGGCCACCCCCGACTCCCAGGCCTTCGACGACCCGGGCGTCTTCCATCCGATAGAACTGGTCAACCGCATCCGCCCGCGGGTGGCTGCTTGGCGGCGGGCCGGCTATCCGGGGGCCACCGGCGTCACCCGGCGCCTGTTGGAACATTGGCGCAACCGGGGAGTCGATGACAAGCGCCTGTTCTTCTGCCAGTTGGAAGCCATCGAAACCCTGATGTGGCTGATAGAAGCCCCCCACTCGGAGCGCACCGGAATCGATGTTCCCGGCGACGGGGGCGGGTTCGTTCGGGAATGTTGCAAAATGGCCACCGGTGCCGGAAAAACGGTGGTGATGGGGATGGTCATCGCCTGGCAGATTCTCAACAAGGTGACCCATCCCAACGACCCCCGCTTCTCACGCAACGTGCTGGTGGTGGCCCCCGGACTGACGGTGCGCAGCCGACTGTCGGTTATCGACCCCCAAAATGCGGACAACTACTTCGACGAGTTCGACCTGGTTCCCTCCAACCTGCGGGACCGCCTGCGGCAGGGGCGGGTGCGGGTGCGCAACTGGCACGCTTTGGGCTGGCAGACCGAAGAGCAGATTAAAAGGAGGCGGTCGGTGGACAAACGGGGGGCGAAAAGCGATGAGGCTTGGGTGCGGGAAGCGCTGGGGGACGAAATGTCCCGCTCCCGCAATCTGCTGGTCATCAACGACGAAGCCCATCACGCCTGGCGCATACCCCCCGGCCGCTTAGCAAACGAGTTTTTCAAAAAAGACCTGGAGGAAGCCACCAAATGGGTGGAGGCGCTGGACCGCCTGCATCGGGCGCGGGGCATCCTGCGCTGTTACGACTTCACCGCCACCCCTTTCGTCCCCTCCGGTAAGAAAGCCAGCGAAGAAGCCCTGTTCGGGTGGATTGTCAGCGACTTCAGCCTGAACGACGCCATCGAATCGGGGTTGGTGAAAACGCCGCGGGTGGTAGTGCGGGACGACACGCAATACGATCCGGAAACTTTCAAATCCCGGCTGTATCACATTTACAACGATGAGGATGTGAAAGCCGACCTGAACCGGCGGGCGAAAGCGGAAGCTCCGCTGCCCGACCTGGTGGTGGCGGGCTACACCCTGCTCGGATCCGACTGGGCGGCCGCCCGGCGCGCCTGGGAGGAGTTGAAGCATCCGACGCCGCCGGTGATGATCACCGTCGCCAACCGCACTGAAACGGCGGCCCGCGTCAAAC
The DNA here is from genome assembly GCA_965202665.1 of Candidatus Spongiisociaceae bacterium. Classification (GTDB taxonomy): domain Bacteria; phylum Actinomycetota; class Acidimicrobiia; order Spongiisociales; family Spongiisociaceae. The sequence continues at coordinate 2,440,916 of OZ241841.1, read as the reverse complement.
ACGCCTTCGACCGGGGGCGGATACCGGTTCCGGAACTATGCGACCCGCAACTGACTTTGCATATCGACTCCAACACTCTCAAAAAGGCGGAAGAAAGCGAAACCCCGGTCGCCGAACTGGGCGCGGAAGAGGCGGAAGACGGGCCGGGGGAACTGAACGCAAAGCAACGGGCCGAACTCTTGCGGCGGCAGGTGGACACCATCGGGCGGCAGGGGCATCCGGGCGAGCGGATACGGCATGTGATTTCGGTGGCCATGCTGTCGGAAGGGTGGGACGCCAAAACCGTCACCCACATTATGGGGTTGCGGGCTTTTACCAGCCAGTTGTTGTGCGAACAGGTGGTGGGCCGGGGGTTGCGCCGCACCTCCTACGAAGTGAACGAACACGGGTTTTTCGAACCGGAATACGTGAATATTTTCGGGGTGCCGTTCACGTTTCTGCCCCACGAGTCGCAGAGCGGGCCGCCGAAGCCGCCGAAGCCGAAAACCCCTATCGGCCCTTTGCCGGAAAAAGCCCGGTTTGAAATCAAATTCCCGGTGGTGATACGGGTGGAACGGGCGTACCGCACCGGCCTTTCTTTGGACTGGGAGAAGGTGAAACCGCTGGAACTGGACCCGCGCAACACGCCCACTATGGCTGATTTGGCGGTAACCGTGGAAGGGAAAACGGACGAAGCGGATGTGCGCATCGACTTGGAAAAGTTCTGGGGCGAGCGGCGCTTGCAGGAGCTGGCCTTCGGGTCGGCGGCGGAAATCTTCGACCAGATGGCCCCCGACTGGCCGGGCGCCCGGGCAACTTTGTGCGCCCGGCTGGTGGCCCTCACCTTAAAGTTTCTGGAGTCGGACCGGATCGTCATCAACGGGCTGTGGAACCAGAATCCGTTGCGGCGGCGGATACTGATCGGGATGAACATGACCCGCATCGTGCAACATTTCTGGGAGGCGATCGAGTCTTCCAACACGGAAAGTTTGACGCCGGTGTTCGACCCGGAAAAGCCCATCCGCTCCACCGGGGATATGAGGGTGTGGTACACCGGGAAAGCGGTGGGGCCCGCCCGGCGCAGCCACATCAACTTCTGCGTTTACGACGGGACTTTCGAACCGGTGGTACCCCCCGAATTGGACGGGAATCCGGCGGTGGAGGCGTGGGTCAAAAACGACCATCTGGGGTTTGAGGTGTCCTATGCGCACCGGGGGGTGGTGCGCCGCTACCTACCCGATTTTCTGATCCGGCTGACAAACGGAACCACCCTGGTGTTGGAAGTGAAAGGCGAACCGAAAGAGTTGGACGACTCCAAATGGGCGTACATGCGGGATTGGATAGAAGCGGTGAACGCCCACGGCGGCTTCGGCCGTTGGGCTTTCGAAGTGATGACCCCCGATGATTCCCTCCCCCGTCTGATAGACGCCCACGCCTGACATCAGTAGCGGGCGACGATGTCCCAGCGGTCGGCTACGGCGCCGTCCCGGGCGACGGCGGCCCCGGACCACATGTTGACGGTTTGGCAGGCGTGGTTGGGGATGATGGAAACCAGATCCCCCACCCGCAGGCGGTCGGCCCCGGGGCCGGCGAGGACGCCGTGTTCCTCGTAGGCCCGTTCGAAGATGACATCCCGGCCGGGCAAAGTCCCGAATCCGCGTCCGGCATGGGGAGGGTCGGAACTCATCGCTTTCCGACCGGCGTCGATGACGGCCGCACCCGGGCGGGGACGGGAAACGACGCGGGCGACCACCGTAAGGGCGCAGTCCTCCCAGTCGGCGCTCCCGTAAAACACCTGGTTGGCGTCGTGGAAAACGTAGGTTCCGGGCCGGGCTTCGGTCACCCCGTCGGCGAACGGGGAAGAAGAGGCGGCGGGAGTGGAACCCACCGACACGATGTCGGCTTTTACTCCGGCGGCCCGCAGGTTGTCCGCCGCTTCGGCCAGGGCCCGCCCCGCCCGCAGGCCCGCTTCTTCCAAGGCGGGGCGGTCGGAGCCGTGGGCGGACACATGGCCTTCGTGGGTCATCACCCCCGCCGGTTCCAACCCGGGCAGGCCGGCCAGACGGCGGGCCGCGGCGGGCGCTTCCTCCGGCAGCACCCCCGCCCGCCCCAGGCCGGTGTCCACTTCCAGCAGAAAAGGGACGGATAGGGCGGCGGCGACGGCCGCTTGGCTGAGAGGGGCGGCGGCCTCCGCGGAATCCAAGGCGACCATCACCCGGGCCCGCCGGTTGAGGTCGACGGCGGCCCGCACTTTGGCGGGGCCCACCGGCTGATGCGCCCACAGCAGGTCGGTGAAACCGGCGTTGATCAGGGCATCCAATTCGGCGACGGTGGCGCAACAGAACCCGGCCGCCCCCGCCTCCGCCTGCATCCGGGCCACCCGGATCATTTTGGAAGTTTTGAAATGGGGACGCAAGGCCCGCCCCGCCGTTTTCATCGCCGAAGCCATCCGCCCGATGTTGCGGCGGAGTTTCGCCTCGTCCACCGCCAACACCGGAGTTTCGTCCACCCCCGCCGGCGCGGCGATCATTCCCAGACGGCGCCGTATTCGGGGTTCCAGGGTTGGCCCTCAACGCGGGCGCGCCCCCAGCCTTCGTCGCCCCACCCCAGGGAGGGGCCGTATTCATCGAGCAACTCCCGCGCCGCCCATATTCCTTCGGCGCGGGGATGGATGAGCTCCCATTGCCCGCCCGGACGGGTCCCGGCTACGGCCAAAGGGCCCTCGAAGTTCCGGTTGCGGCCGGCCCGGCGGGACTCCGCCTCCGACCAGGCCTTTTCGAAGAAAACCCCCGCTTGGACCGGGTCGTCCAGGCAGTCGTAGTAGTCCGGCCGCCGCTCCCACAGCACTTCGGAGATTCCCCAAAAGCCCATCTGCGCGCCGGCCAAAGCGCGCCCCACCCGCCCGTTGCCGTCGGGGAAAGGGTGTATGCGTTCGAAGCGGGCGTGGGCGTTCCCGGCCCGGCGCACCGCTTCGGCGGGCGAGGCGGCCTCGGTTTCCCAGTCCCGTTTCATCTCCCGATCCCATTTCGCCATAAGGGCGGGCACCTCCTCCGGGGGCGGCATATGCAACAGGTCCGGTTTCAACTGCCATTCCCCGTCGAAGTCCATGTGGGTAATCCATCCCCGGTGGATGTAAACCCGGACGGTGCGCCAAATACCCGCCTCCCATTCGGCGCCCGGCTCCATCGCCTCCCGAAAAAGGCGGCGGTGGAAATCGAGGGCGAGGCGGGCGCCGGGGCGGCGGCGGAGTTCCATCGTGGCGCGCCACATGTTGGAAACCCTCCGGTAATCCCCTTCGTTGACGATCCTCATGCCGGGCACCGGCCCCAACTCGTACAGGATGAGCGTGGACAGGTCGCAAAACTCCCCTTCGATGCGGCCCGACGCCACCGCGTCGGCCATATAGGGGAGGGCTTGGGAGGGAATGATTTTGGGCATAGACGGATAATAACCGCCCGGCGGAGTTAACGGACCGCCCCCGGCCCCGGCAGCCCCGACCAGATTCGAACTGGCGTTACCGCCTTGAGAGGGCGGCGTCCTAGGCCACTAGACGACGGGGCCGTGCCCGCCGATTGTAGCAGACCGGCGGCCGTTGCCGGATGAAAGCGCCGCCCGCACTCCCGCACTCCGGGGGACCCGGTTTTCCGTCACACCCTTTGGGTAAAGTTCGGAGCATGAGCACAGCCAACCCGATCACGGCCCACCTGATTTCCGAGGCGGCTGAGAAATGGAGCAGCGACCTGCTGGACCGCAGCGGGCGCAACCCGCTCCTCTACTACCGGGATCTCAGCCGGGGCACGCTGGACCTGTCGGCGGGCGGGGGCGCCGACCAAACCGCCCTGGCCGAGTTGACGAACAGCCGCAAAACCCGGCTTTCGCGCCTGTTCCCCGAACCCGACCGGCTGGAAGATGCGGCGCGGCGGGCCCGGACGGTGGCCGCCAAAGCGCGGGAAAACGACGAGGAACGCGGGGTGCAGACCCTGTTCCTCGCCTGGGGTTTGACGACTTGGACGAACCAGCGCACTTCCGGACCGGGGTCGTCTTCCATTCCGGCGGCGCCTTTGCTCCTGACTCCGCTGTCGCTTAAGCCCAGGGGCGGGGTCGCCAAAGACTTCGATTTGCAAATCAGCGGGGAATGGCAGGTCAATCCCACTTTGCATCACCATTTGGAAACGGAGTTCGAGTTTCTTTTCGACGGCGGTCGGAACGGGGAGTTTTCCAGCATCGGGGAGCGCATGGCTTTGGCGGACCGGCTCACCGCCCAGGCCCGGGGCGAAATTCCGGATTTTTCGGTCGACCGGAGCAAGGCCGTCGTCGGAAACTTTTCCTATCAGAAGTTGGCGATGGTGAAAGACATCCAAGAAGCCGAAGAAAACGGTTTGCTGGGCGAACACGATCTGCTGGCCGCCATCGCCGGCGATACCGAAGCCCGATCCAGGCTCCGCACGCAACACGCTAATTTTGAACCGGTCAATCCCGATATGGTGCACCCTTCCGAAGAGTTTCTGGTGTTGGATGCGGACGCTTCCCAGTCCGGCGTCATCAACACGGTGCTGGCCGGGCGGGATTTGGTGGTGGAAGGCCCGCCCGGGACGGGCAAGTCGCAGACTATCTCCAACCTTATCGCGGCCCTGGTGGCCTCCCGGAAAACGGTCCTGTTCGTCGCCGAGAAGCGGGCCGCCATTGATGCGGTGCTGAAACGTCTGCGCGACAACGATTTGGACATAGCTTTGGATTTGCATGAGACGGGGGCCAGCAGTTTGAAGCGCCGGGTGGCCAATGATCTGCGTATGACCTTGGATAAATACACTAATTCGCAGGAACCCGATGTTCAACCCGTACAAGAAAATTTGTCCCAGCATCGCAGAAGTTTGAATGAGCACACCGCTTCCGTGCATAAAAAGAGGGACCCCTGGGACGAAACTCTTTACGACATTGAAGAAAATTTGATTACCCTTCGGGGCAAAGTAGTCCCTTCCCACATCCGTTTCACAGATGATAGTCTCCAGGCCCTGGCGGAAGATGAGTGGAAGCAGGCCCTTCGCGACGTAAGGCAGTATGTCGATTTGGGAGGTTTAGCCTTGTTGCCGGAAACCGAACTGCCGGCCAGTCCCTGGGCGTTGGCGTATCAGGCGGGAAACCTCACCGCTCGCGACCAAATATCCGATTCCCTTGAATCGTTGCGCTTTCTGGACAGCCAGCTGGTTCAGATTTTGAGAGAATGGCAAAAGTTTGCGGAAAAGCTCGGTTTCAGAATGCTAAACACCGTCTCCGAATGGAAGGATCTGGTGGGGTTTATAACGGAAATTGAGGAACTTTGTGAATATGTTGAATGGGCCGCCTATGAGTTGGATCGCGAACTGCTGAATGTCATAGCGGAAAGCAAACCGAGTTTGTTTTTGACTTTCAACGGCAAATACCGCCAGGCTATGAAAGAGGTGAAACAACTGTGGCAACATAACACCAAGCCTTCTCGGAGAATGTTGCATAAAATTGTGGACAAGATAGTCTCACATCTGACTACTTGGGGGCAATACGATTCGGGCGGCGAATCGGCGTTTCCCCAAAATTTGCCCGCCTCTGCTAAAGATAAAGAAATTTCCGCAACTCTGGAAAAACTGGAGCAGGTCGTAGAACAAACCGGCGACCCGGAGTTGGGGGACCTGACATTTGAGAAACTCCAGGAGCGGGTGGAGATTTTGCTGGAGCATCAGGAAACATTATTGAATTTGGCGGATATAACAGAGTTGGGTTTGAATCTTTCCTCCCGGGGGCTGAAAGAGGTTTTGGTGGAAGCGTCCCGCCGCCGGTTGGACACGGAAGAAACCCTGGATCTGGCCCGCTACGTTTGGTATGAGAGCCTGCTCGACCATATACGATTGGACGACCGTTCCATAAGGACTTTTTCAGGGGAGGCGCTGAACCGGACGGTTGAACAATATAAGCGGGTGGATCAGCAGCATATCGAATCAGGCAAAGATCGCGTTCGCCGCCAGGTGGCGAAATGGTCCCGGGACGCTCGCAACGACCATCACGAAGAAAGCCTTTTGGTGCGGAAACAGGCCATTCTCAAAAGAGGGCATATGACGGTGCGCCGACTGTTGCAGGAGGCCCCCAACGTGTTGCGGGCGCTCAAACCCTGCTGGGCGATGAGCCCGTTGCTGGTGGCGGAAACCTTGCCGCAGGAGCAGCTGTTCGACGTGGTGATCTTCGATGAGGCTTCGCAGGTGACCGCCCCCGACGCCATCGGCCCTATCCTGCGAGCCGGGAAAGTGGTGGTGACCGGGGACACCAAACAGTTGCCGCCCACCCGCTTTTTCATGGGGTCCATCGAAGAAGAGGACGAAGACGAAGAAAACCCCGCTTCTTTGACCAGCGGGTTTGAGTCCATTCTGGATGTGATGGCCACTTTGCTTTCCCCTCCGCACGGGACCCGCAACCTCAGTTGGCATTACCGTTCCCGCAATGAAAGGCTGATCGCCTTCTCCAACGCGCAACCCACCCTCTACGACGGTTCTCTCACCACTTTTCCGGGAACCGCCAACGATGACTGCGTCAACCACGTGCTGACCGACCACGACCCGGGCGGAACCGGCAAACAGGTGCGGGAGGCGGCCCGGGTGGTGGAACTGATTTTCGAACACGCCCGTCAACGTCCGGAGGAAAGCCTGGGCGTCATCACCATGGGGGTCAAACACGCCGGGCTGGTGGAAGAACTGTTGCGGAACGAACGGGCGGATCATCCCGAACTGGATCATTGGATAGACCACGGTCCCCGGCGCCTGTCGGATTCGGAGCCGCTGTTCATCAAAAACATTGAACGGGTGCAGGGAGACGAACGGGATTCCATCATCCTCTCCGTCGGCTACGGCCGGGGGCAGGACGGAAGAATGGTGCACCGATTCGGGCCTTTGAACGTGGAAGGCGGGGAACGGCGGCTGAACGTGGCGGTGACCCGGGCCCGGCGGCGCATGACCGTGGTTTCGTCTTTCACCTCCGCCGACCTGGACCCGAACAAACTGAAAGCGGAAGGGGCCAGAATGCTGGGGGCGTACTTGGCCTACGCCGAAACGGGGGGCGAAAAACTGGGTTTCGCCCGCACCAACAAAACCCCCCTCAACGGCTTCGAACGCGACATCCAAAAAGGGTTGCAACAAGCGGGCATCCCGCTGGTCGCCCAGTACGGAAGCGCCGGATACTGGATTGATTTTGCGGCCGCCCACCCGGAAAGGCCCGGTCAGATGGTGCTGGCCATAGAAGCGGACGGGGCCCGGTACCATTCTTCCCGGACGGCCCGCGACCGCGACCGCCTCCGGCAGGAACACTTGGAGCGCATCGGGTGGCGGTTCCACCGCATCTGGTCCACCGACTGGTTTCTGCACCGCGAACAGGAAATAGAAAAAACGGTGACGGCGTGGAAACGGGCCGCGGCGGAAACGGACGCGCCCAGCCACCCCGCCACTCCCCCACCGGCTGAGCCGCCGCCCGAACCGGACAGGAACGGCCGGGTTCCGCAACGCCAAGGCACCTGCCCGGTAGTTCCGGGCGATCCCATAGGGGAATACAGTCCCCAGTCCCTGGTCAAACTGATCCGCTGGATCGAATCCGACGGGCGGTTGCTGACCGACTCGGAACTGATGGACATAGCCATCAAAGAACTGGGGTTCGCCAGAAGAGGCTCCCGCATAGTGAAGGCCCTGCAAAAAGCGATCAACGAGACCCGCCAAACCGCCGACCAGCAGGCCGGGCGCCCAGCCCCTCTGGGGTAACGGCTCGGGAGAGAGGACTCGAACCCCTACTAACAGGGCCAGAACCTGTCGTGCTGCCAATTACACCACTCCCGAAGGGACACCCATCCTAGCACAGGGCGCCCGGCGCGCAAGCCCCCGGGGCTGTGCTAAAATATGCCTATGGCGACAACCACCACCACCCGCCCAACCGCAAATCAGAAGGCCCGTCGCACCAAAAAAGACGGCGCGCCCGCCAAGCCGACGCGCGCCGGAGCCAGCATCATGGATAGCATCACCCTCGAAAACTTTCGGTGCTTCCACGAGAAGCAAACCGCACAGTTGGCCCCTTTAACGTTGCTGGTCGGTGAAAACAGCACCGGCAAAACCTCCCTCATGGCCATGATCAGGATCCTTTGGGATGCCGTCCATAACCGCAGAGGTTATAATTTCAATGAAGAACCCTTCGATATGGGTACCTTCAAGGATATCGCCTACCATCATACTAATGGTGAACAGGCGGAATATTTTTACGCAGCTTTCGAAGAAAACAAATATCATTTTGGTGTCCAATTTGAAAAAGATGGAACTAACCCTGTTCTAAAACGAAAAGAAATCACCAAAGGTAATAATTCACTTATACAACAAATAAATTCAAAGAAATATACGGCCACATTATCTACTGCAAATGGTAGTTGGCAGTTTCAAAGACAGATTAGATCTTATGATACTCTTGAGGAGCTATCTGGACTTCGTCTTGTGACTATTCCTTCCAAATCAGGTGACTTACAGAAAAAGTTTAAATCTCTTAAGGGGTCACCGATTATAAAAGCCGAAGATTGGGAGCATTTTCGGAAACTTGATAGGATAAGTTCCTTTACTTTTGTGAGACATCACGGTAAGCGTCCATATGCTAGTGGTCCATTTAGAACTAAACCTCTTCGAACTTACGATCCTTACAACCCTAAGCCAGAACATGAGGGTGGTCATATTCCTATGTATCTGGCCGATGCTTCTCTCAGAAATAAACAAGAATGGCAACATATCAAAAAAATGATAGAACAATTTGGGCAACAGTCCGGCATCTTAGATAGAATAAGAATAAAACATTTTGGCGATGAAAGTGAACCCTTTCAGGTTATGATTAGAAAAGGAGGTAAAGGCAAAACAGGGCCTTGGAGAAACCTGAAGGATGTTGGTTATGGTGTCAGCCAAATCTTACCTCTGCTAACCGACATCTTTGGAGATAATAGCTTTGGTATGTATCTTTTACAGCAACCAGAAGTGCATCTTCATCCTAGGGCTCAAGCCGAGATAGCTTCTTTGCTTTGCCAATACGCCAACAATAATAGACAGTTTATTATTGAAACGCACAGTGACTTTATAATAGATCGTGTGCGTATGGACGTTAGAGACGGAAAAATAAAAGAATCTGATGTTTCTGTTTTGTATTTTGAACGGACTGGACTCGATGTGAAGATACATTCTATGAGATACGACAAAGCGGGGAATGTTGTGGGAGCACCGCCGGGCTATGGTAAGTTTTTTATGGAAGAAGTAGACAGATCTATCGGATTATAGCATATAAAATGTGCGTTATATTAGATACGAACTCCGTTAGCGAGGTGTTAGGACAAAAGTCGGCATCCGGTGACGATTTGCGTAATTGGATTATGAAAGGAGGAATTAAATTAGTGGTTGGAAAAACTCTACTTGGAGAGCTGGATAGAACTTTACTGTTTCGCAATTGGTATCGTAATGCCTTTAGAACGGGTAATGCTATACGCATTTCTTCAAAAGATGACGATAAGGTTGATAAAAAATGCCAACAGTTGCTACAGCAAGGTAACTGTAAGTCCAATGATCAACACATCATTGCATTAGCTCTCATCAGTGGAGCGCGACTTCTATATACACACGATAATGATTTAAAATCAGATTTTAAGAAGTTGATAAAAGAAGGAAGAATATATCCTACAGGTGAAAATGACAAAGCTAAAAGAGCGCGTAGAAGTATACATCAAAAGAAAAATCTATGTGCTCGTTACGATAAACGCGGATAACAGGAAGTGTACTGAGGCTAGTGAACGTGGTTGTGGATATGGTGGCCCCTTGTCTATGGGAGGCGAATAAATCAGCCCGGCGGAGTCCCCTTACGCTTTATTCGTCCATCGGGCCACGACATTCCGTTCCCCATCATATAACTCAACACGACTCACCTCACTGATGTCCTTATCAAGCACCGACATAGATTCATGCCCGGCAAGGATATCTTGCGCGGTGATATGGTAGGAGTAATCCGCTATGCGACGGTTATCTTTGTCCCAGCATATGACCCCGTACCCGGCCACGTTGATGTCCTCGTTCAGAAGATTCTCTAGGCAAACGACATCATCGTTTCGTAGATACATTTTCAATCTGCTCGGCGCCGCCTTCCAGCCGAGCTCCTCTGCGACCACCCTCTGCAGTGGGGCGGACAACGATTCTTTATGAACCGCCATCGACGACGCAAGCACATTGCTCTTCATCTCGTAGTTCTTACGCTCCTGCTCGGCGGGCTTCATCGCCCTATACAGAAACACAATAAGAGTGGCTAGCCCGCTGAGCGTGGCGGACCGCAGAATCAGAAAAAGAGGGAGACCTTCTTTTACCTCGTCCATTTTCCACGAATTCCACAACCCTATGGATATATAAACAGCCCCCAAGACCACCACAACTAGGGCTATCCAGAGGTAAAGGATTTTGCGGCTTTGCCGCCGGGCAGACTCTTTGAATCTCTCCGCTACACTATTGATACTTGTGGTGGAAACAAGAGACAACCCACGCTCCACCATCTGGGTAAGTTTCTGCTCTGTGGAGTACTGCCTCTCCACCACCTCCCTGGCTTTAGCCGCGACATCGACAATATCCGGCATCACGTCCCCGGCACCCTTCGCTACCGCCCTAGTTTTATTTACGGCCTGCTTGACATCACTTGCGACGTCTTTGTATTTTTCCACCAGTTCCGCGGCGTCCTGCATCAAACATTCAACTTCTTGGCCTTCTTCAGCGGCTTCTTTGATTGCCTTGCTGGCATCACTAAGCCCCCTTCTCAAATCGCCAACCTTGCCTGCCACATCCACCACCGCGTCTCGACCCTCCTTGATCTCCCCTTCTATACCGGAAGTCTTCTCTCTCAAATAGTCGAGCTGTCCTGAAAGTCCCGGCGTCGCCTCACGCGCTGACTTGTAGTCCCCCTGCACGAACGAGACCAGATCCTTCAGATGATCTCCCAGTCCGTCGCTGACCTCCGCCCCACCAACCTGTTCCTGGCTCCGCCCCCGGGTCACCATCCCCTTAAACCATTTTATCATCTTTCACCTCCCCCGCCGCGGCGGTTCGATTGGCTGGGGTGCTGACCGGACGAGGAGCGGGGAACGCAATCCCGCCCCCCATGGTTTTGCGCCCGGCTCTGGGGGGTACCGGAGGCTAAACCAACGCCCCAAGACCTGTTACTTGTCATCGGAGACCCCGGAGGCTGCCAGCGCGGTCAGCACCCGCTCATGAAACCGGGGGCCACCCCGGCTGACGCTAGCGCCTCTTGCGCTTCGTCCGATACCACCTCTTTGGCGGAGGCCACCTGCGCTGCTTCCCCGGCCTCCACAATCGCCGTCACCTTGCCTCCGTAGGTGATGCCCCGCTCCCTTGTTTGCGAGCCAGTAACAATACCACCCTCATGTCCGGTCCCTGACAAGTGAATCCGGGAACGCCAGTTGGGTCGGTTGGCTATCTCGCGGCGGTAATCGTCGTTGCGGCGTTTGAAGTCAAGTAGGGCCGTTAGGGAAATCTGGCGGTGGCTTCCTACCTTCCTATATGGGATCTCGCCTTCATTCAGCAGGTCCACCAGGTACTGACGGTCTACGCTCAGAACCTCGGCCGCCTGCCCGGGGGTTAGCTCGGCCTCCACCGTCTCCACCGACACCGCGTGCCCCTGCCCCAGCTCGGTCAGCAACTTGGTGATCAGATCCAACGCCAGCTGCGGCAACATCACCGTAGTTGGGTCCTCTGCGCCGTCGCTGCTGACGAACCCTACGATCCTGGCGATGCGTCCGTTCACGTTCCGCAGGCCCACTAGGTAATTTGCCGCGTCTTCGGCCATTCTCCTGGTCACACTGTCAGGAATGTTCAGAATCAGGGGCCCTTTGCGGGTTTCCAGCGTTGCCATCGGTTGCTCCTTTACCCTTCTCGCTAATATCCAAGGCCTATATGTTCCGCCTCTTCTGTTAGTTGTCTGGCGATCTCGCGGCGGTGATCGTCGTCTCGGCGTTTGAAATCAAGTAGGGCTGTTAGGGAAATCTGGTGGTGGTTTCCTACCTTCCTATATGGGATCTCGCCTTTGTTCAGCAGGTCCATCAGGTACTGACGGTCTACGCTTAGAACCTTGGCGGCCTGTCCGGGGGTTAGATCGGCCTCCACCGTCTCCACCGACACCGCGTGCCCCTGCCCCAGCTTGTTCAACAACTCGGCTAACAGTTGCGCCGCCAACTGCGGCAGCTCCGCCGCGGTCGGCTCGCCTGATTTGTTTCTGCTTGACAAATGGACCGGCTTGGACAAAGACCCGTTCGCCCGCAACAGGTTCTGCAGAAAAAGGGCGGCCCTCTCGGCGTCTTCTCTGGTGAAACGGTCGGGGACGTTTATATCTGGGGGATCCTTGGGGGCCTGGGGCTCTTTTTGGGTTTTCAGCTTTGCCATCGGTTCTCCTTGCCTGGATTGTCTCGCTTGCGCGCCCCGCTACCCTACCAATGGTTTTTCCCCCTTTGTGTCTGGGGGTTTAGGGGGTGGGGGTGGCTTGGTTTAGGGCTCTTACGAAGAAGGAGGCCATTTGGGCTCGGGTTACCTCCTGGTTGGGGCAGAAACGGAGCGGTTCGGTGGTGGTGCAGCCCAGCGTTACCTCCGCCTCGTACAGGCCCTCTACCGCCCTTATTTGGTCTTCGGTTAGGTTATTCACGTCGGCGAAGCGGTTTTGGGGCGTTGCGACCGCTGACAGGTGGGGGAAAGCGGCTATCATCATCACCGCCATGTCGGCCCTGGTCACCACCCCGGACGGGTCGAACACGCCCTGCGGGGCTTCGAAAGCCCCCACCGACACCACCCATTCGGCGAACGGCCGGTACCAGGCGTCGGCGGGCACGTCGGTTATCACCACCCCGGTCGGCGCCTCCGGGGCGCCCCAGCGGAACGTTACCGCCCGGTGCAGGAAAGCGGCCATCTGGCGGCGGGCGATAGTCTGCGACGGGCAGAACACGGTCGGGTCGGCGGCATCGCAACCCAGGGTTATCTCCCATTCCACCAGCCGCTCGATGCTGGCCTCGTGGACGCTGCCGTCCTCATCGCAGAACCGGCCCGAACACAACGTCAGCGTTGCGGTGGCCGACAGGCTCTCCCCGTCCACGGAGGCCGCAGCGGACACCGCCGCCCGCTCCGAACCCTCGTCGTCCGCCCCGTCCTCCCACACCGACAGTTGGAAAGTCCCCGAAGAAACAACCGACCCGGCGGGGATGGTGATCGTGAACGTCCCGCCCGGCTGATTAACGGCGAAATCGCCGGTGGGGGGCGGCCCGGCCGCGCCCAGAACGGCCCCGTTCTCACCGGAGCCGCCGGCCACCGTCACCGTCACCGTCACCGGGGCGGTGCGGGAGGAAACGTCCACCCCGGTCAGGCGGGCGGTCACCGAAACCTCATAGGGGTCTTCTCTTTCCGTCACCGAAGCGGGCGCAACCTCCAACTCCAAACCGACCGGAACCGGGGCCCCTCCCCCGTCGGTGATGGTCAGCGGAACCGGGGAAACCGTCCCCAAAGGCGAAGAGCCGCCCACCATGATCGTCTCGTTCCCCTCGTCGGTCCCGTCGGCGGCGACCGTCAACCCGGCCAACCGGCCGGCGGTGGAAGAAGCCAGGGCGCCGGCAGGGATGGTCACCGTGTTGGGAGAAGACGGGGCGTATGCGTAATCATCGGAAGAAGCGGTTCCGTCCGCCGCCGACAGGACAATCACGGTGTCGGAACCGATTTCGGAAGAGGCCGTCCCGGATGGGAAAGCGGCCGACACCGCCACCGCCGAGCCGTCCCCGCCTTCCGCCAGCGACGCTGGAACCAAAGTCAACCTCACCTGCGAATCGTCGTCTGAGACGGACAAACCGGCCGGTATCACCGTGTAGTCGCCCGCCCTGCCGCTCACCGTGATCACCTCCGTCCCTTCGGCGATGGCGTCGTTTCTGACCGCCAACCCGTTCAAAGCCAAAGCCGCAGAAGCGGTTTCGCCGGCTGGGATGATCAGGTTCAGGAAACGGCGGGGTGCGGTGAAATCGGAGGATTCGGTCCCGGACCCGGCGGCGAACGACAACACCACCCGGATGCCCGCCCTGATTTCAGAAGAAGCCGCGGAAGCGAACCGGGCGGAGACGCGGGCCGCCCCGGCGTGGCCGTCCTGCTCCCGGGCCCGGGAACTGATGCTCAAAGAAATCGCCGAATCGTCGTCGGTTATGCCCAGGAAAGAATCCAGCACCGGCAACGGCCTTCGGTTCACCGTCACCGGCGCGCCCCGCAACCTGATGGTTTCGGGGACGGCGCGTTCCGCCACGTCATCGTCGTTCACCACTACCGTCAAAACCGCCGAACCGGATGATTCCCCGGCGGGGATGCTGATCCCCAGCGAATGCCCGGCGGGGGGACTGGCGTCGGACGGGAAAGAAACCCGGAAATCCTCGTCGGTGAAATGGATGCCGGTGTCCAAACGGGCGGTGCCCGCTAAAACGTTCACGCCCACCACCAGCCCGGCGGCGGGGGCGGTCACCCCGGTGGGCAAAGAGGCGGTGACGGTCACCGGCGTGGATCCGCTGTCCTCCGCCAACTCGGTCAAATCGGCGCCGGACCCGTCCGTGAACGACAACTCCACCCCGATGCTCAAAGCCCGCACGAAGAAAGAAGCCATCTGCGCCCGGGTCACCCGCCGGTCCGGGCAGTACTGCAACGGGGCGGAAGTGGTGCAGCCCAAAGTGATTTCCGCCGCGTACAGGCCTTCGATGGCCCGCACCGTATCCTCCGGCAGGTCGGACACGTCCTCGAACAGGTTCTGCGGCTCCTCCGCCGCCAGCAGATGGGGGAAAGCGGCCACCATCATCACCGCCATGTCAGCCCTGGTCACCACCCCCCTGGGCCGGAACAGTCCCTGCGGGGCTTCGAAAGCCCCCACCGACACCACCCATTCGGCGAACGGGCGGTACCAGATGGTGGGGGACACGTCCGTCAGGACCACCCCTTCCGGGGCCTGCGGTTCACCGAACCGGAAAGTGTACGCCCGGTGCAGGAAAGCGGCCATCTGGCGCCGTTGGATAGTCTGCGACGGGCAGAACAGGGTCGGGTTGTCGGCGTCGCATCCCAAGGTGATCTCCCATTCGGCCATCTTCTCGATGTTGGCTTGATGGACGTTGTCGTCGTCGTCGCAGAAACGGCCATCGCACCGCGACCCGGCGGAACCGCCCCCGCCAGAGCCGCCCGAACCGCCGGAACCGGCCTCGCCGTCCTGCTCGCCGTCGTCAACAATCTCGCCGCCTTCGCTGTCCTGACCTTCTTCGTCGTCGCCGCCGCCCTCCCCGCCGTCTTCGCCGTCGTCGGGCGGAGGCGTCGTACCGCCGCCATCGCCGCCGTCGGGCGGGGGCGTCCCGCCGTCATCGGGCGGAGGTTGCGTAGGCGGAGGTTGCGTAGGCGGAGGTTGCGTAGGCGGAGGTTGCGTAGGCGGAGGTTGCGTAGGCGGCGTAGGCGGAGGTTGCGTAGGCGGCGTAGGCGGAGGTTGCGTAGGCGGCGTAGGCGGAGGTTGCGTAGGCGGCGTAGGCGGAGGTTGCGTAGGTGGAGGTTGCGTAGGGGCGGTGGAGGTGTCGTTGATGGTCAAAATGGCGGAACTGACAGTGAACCCGGAGGAGTCGCCTGTTACCGCGACCTGCTCAGCTCCATCGGTGATTTGGTCGTTCACAGTGGTCACCGTGAATGACCCCGTTGCCGATGTATCACCCGCATCGATTGTCACGGAGAACGAGGATGGATTCGCGGTGTAGTCAGTAGTGGGAGTGGCGACACCGGTGCCTGTTCCGCCGCCTACGGTGATGGCAACCGTCGTGTTGGATGTGAGGGTGGCCGAACCGGACGGGAAACTGGCCGTCACCGTTATGTTTTGGTTCGACGCATCTTCATTTACCGCACTTGGGTTGATCGACAGTTCGATTTGGGTGGGGGCGGTGTCGTCGTCGGTCACATCCACCGTTGTTCCTGCCACTGTGTAGCCTTCGTCGGCGGTGGCGGTGATGTTCCAGGTTCCGCCGCCTTGGCCAGCCACATTGTCATCCTGCACGTCCACCATGATGTCGGCGGTTCCGCTGGTCATCCCGTCGGGGATGGTGATGGTTCCGGCTTCGGCTACCGGTTGCCCGCCGTCGGTGTAATGGGTGGTCACCGTCACGTCGACCGTAACCGCCCCTGTGCCGGCGGGTACACCGGACTGGAGAGCGGCCCGGATGCTCACCCCGGCCCTTCCCGTTCCCTCCGAAATGGTCGTCTGAGTGTCGGTGACGGTGGTGTCGGCGTCTACCACTGATAACTCTATGCCGTCCTCCAATAGGCTGATTTCCGCATCGTCGCTGGTGCTTTCCCCATCTACGGTGGCGCTCCCGGACACTTCTACCGTCTCCGTCCCTTCATTGTCGTCGCCGTCGCTGTGAGCGGTCAACCGGAAAGTCCCCGTCTCGTTGTAATCCCCGGCCGGGATGTCGATGGTGAATCTGTTATTGGTTTGGTCAGTCCCGAAATCGCCGCTGGGCGTGGGGGTGGATGAACCCCGGGTAGCTGTGCCGTCGTCAGTGATGTCCACTGTTACCCGGGTGGCGGAGGTTCTGCTGGAAGAATCTACCCCGGCGAATTCGGCGGTTACGGTCACATCGTACGGGTCGGTCCGCTCCGCTACCGTCGTCGGCGACACTGAAATTTCTATGTCGTCGTCCAGGTCGTTTATGGTTAAGTTGGAATCATTGACCGCTACGCCGCCAGTGGCGGAGCCGCCCAGCGCGATTTGCTCGGGGCCTTCGGTTACGTCGTCGTCCAGGATGTCCACGCTGAAAGCCTTGGTCTCTGACTGCCGGCTCCCGGCGGGGATGGTCAGCGTTAGCGAGGCGGGATTCAGATTATCGAAGTCCGTACCGGAACCGGCGGTGGTGCCCGTTCCGCCCACATCGACGGTTACCGTCGTGGCGGAGGTGAGTGTGGACGAACCAGCCGGGAACTGGGCCGTTACGGATACGCTCTGGTTGCTGGTACCCTCGTCTACCGCGCTTGGGCTAACCATCAGTTCCACATGGGCGACGGCGTCGTCGTCGACAACGTCCACCGTCGTTCCTTCCACTCGGTAGCCTTCGTCGGCGGTGGCGTCGATCATCCAAGTTCCGTCGCCTTCGCCGACTACTTCGTCGTCTTTCACGTTTACCGGAATGTCGGCGGTTTTTTCGGTGTCCCCGTCGGGGATGGTGATGGTTCCGGTATGTGTCACCGGTTGCCCGCTGTCGGTGTAATGGGTGGTCACCGTCACGCTGACCGTAACCGCCCCTGTGCCAGCGGGTATGCCGGACTTGAGGGCGGCCTTGATGCTCACATTGGTGTCTCCCGCGGAGTCTCCCGCGCCCTCTGTAAGGGTCGTCTGGATACCAGCGAGGGTGGTGTCGGCGTCAACTACCGACAATTCTATCCCTTGCTGCAAGAGGCTTATATCCTCCGCGTCGCTGGTGGCTTCCCCGTCTACGGTGGCGCTCCCGGACACTTTTACCGTCTCCGTCCCTTCGGTGTTGTCGCCGTCGCTGCGGGCGGTCAACTCAAAAGTCCCGGTGGCGGTGTGGTCCCCGGCCGGGATGTTGATGGTGAAAGTGTCGCCGGATTTGTCGGTCCAGAAGTCGCCGCTGGGAGGGGACGGCGCACCCCGAGTCGCCCCGTCGGTGTCGCCGCTTCCTATTTGCACGGCCACCGAAGTGGGGGAAGTTCTGGTGGAAGAAGTCGCCCCGGCGAATCCGGCGGTTACGGTCACATCATACGGGTCGCTCCGTTCCGCCACCGTCGCCGGCGACACCGAAATGTCCAGGTCGTTGTCGGCGTCGTTCAACGTCAGGACAACGGGGTTGACCACCACCGCCACATTGGGGTCTCCTCCCACCAGCAAAGTCTCCGGGTCCTCGGTCACATCGTCGTCGGAAAAAACCAACCCGGTCACAGTTTGGCTGACGGAAGGCGAAATGCTTTGCTCGGGAATAGTCAACGTTATGGGCGAAGCCGGGTTATAGGTGAAGTCGTTGCCATCGGCGGTGGCGGTCCCCCCTCCCGACACCGACAAAGTGATGATGGTGTCCACCGGAATGCCCGTATCGCCGAGAATGTCGTTGCCGGTGATGCCGTCTGGGAATTTGGCGGACACCGTCACCCCGGACACGGTTTCACCCTCCTCGAAGGTGGTTTTGGATACGGTCAAAGTAATTACCGAATCATCATCAACCACCGCCAGGTCGGTGCCGGTAACCATGTAGTCGCCGGTAGCGGTTCCGGATACGGCGATGGTTTCTTCCACTTCGGCCCGCTTGTCGTTCCGAAGGGCCACGCCGGACAAAGCCCGGGCGGCCGAAGAAGCGGTGTTGGCCGGGATCTGCACGGTCATCGCCGAAACCGGGGGCGTGTAATCACTGCTGGGACCGGAGATGGCGGTGCCGTTGCTAAAGGAGATGGTGACGGTAACCGGGTCGCTTATCACCGAACTGGTAGCCCCGGCGTATGCGGCGGTGAGCATGGCGTCGCCGGCGTGTCCGTCCGACTCTGAGGCTTTGGTGTCGCCGAAGGACAGCTCGATCGCCGAATTGTTATCTTCGATTCCCAGGCCGGCCCCCCGCACCGACAGGGTGGAGGAGCTTACAGTCACATCCCCGCCCCGCACCCGAATGTTTTCCGCTTCCAGCCCTTCCGCTACCGCATCATCGTTCACCACCAGGGTGAAAGTGGCCGTCCCGGTCTGTTGCCCCGCCGCGATGGGAACCCCCAGCGCATACCCGACCGGGGTGCCGGGGGGTTTCGCCGGGTAGGTTACTCGGAAGTCCTCCCCCGCATCCCAGGTGGTGCCATCGTCCAAACCGGCGGTGTCGGCTACCACGTTCACCCCCACCACTTCCCCGCCGGAGTCCGCTACCACGCTGCCGGGCAGGGCGGCGGTGACCGTCACCTGCGTGGATCCGCTTCCTTCCGCCACGCTGGTCAGAGCGTTCCCTTCGCTGTCCGTCAGCGACAGGCTGACCTGCTTGTTGAGGATGGTGATGTCGGCGGTGTCCGAAACATCGTTTCCGTCCACGGTGGCCGACCCTTTCACGGTGGCCGTCTCCTCCCCTTCGCCGTTGTCGGCGTCGTCCGGGGCGGTCAGCTTGAAGGCGCCGGTGTGGCTGGTCATACGGGCCGGGATGGTGATGGTGAACTGGTTGCCGGTTTTGTCGGTGTAGAAGTCGTTGCTTGTTCCGGGAGGGGGTGAACCGAGGGTGGCGGTGCCGTCGTTGGTGATGTCCACCGTCACCGTGGTGGCGGCGCCGCGGGTGGAGGATGCGACATCGGCGAATTCGGCGGTGACGGTAATGTCGTGGGCGTCGGCGCCTTCCACCACCGTCGACGGCGAAACCGAAATGGCGATGCCGGTGTCCCCGTCGTCCAAGGTCAGGGAGAATTCGGCGGCATCCCCCAGCGAAGACGAGCCGCCCACCAGCACCGTTTCCGGCCCTTCGGTGACCGTGTCCGGCTCCACGCTCAACCCGCGCAAGGTTGCGGAAGTGGAAGAGGATAATGCGTTGGCGGGGATGGTTACCGTATCGGCCGCGCCGTAGGAGTAATCGTTGTCGGAGGCCATGGCGGTCCCATCGCTTACCGACAGGGTGATTACCGTATCCGAACTAATGTCGCTGGCGGTGGTGCCGGCGGGGAAGGCGGCTGACACCGACACTCCCGAACCGTCCGAATCTTCGGGCACGGAGTCGCCGTCGACGTTGGTCAGTTGCACCACCGAGTTGTCGTCGACTATGTACAAAGTGGCCGAACTGATGGTGTAGGAACCGGAGGAGCCGGAAACGGTGATGGTTTCTTCCCCTTCGGCCCGGGCGTCGTCGGTGAGAGACAACCCGGACAGGGACAGGGCCGTGGAGGAAACGGTGTTGGCGGGGATTTCCACCGTTATCGCCGGTGTGGGGGCCGTGAAGTCGGTTCCCCCGGCGGTGGCGGTTCCGGCGGCGAAAGAGAGTGTGACGGTGGTGACGCCGATTACGGAACTGGTCGCCCCGGTGAAACTGGCGGTGATTTGGGCGTCTCCGGCGTTGCCGTCCTCCTCGGAGGCTTTCGTGTCGCCGAAGGACAGGGCGATCTGCGAATCATCGTCGTCTACGCCCAGGGATATTTCGGATACCTTCAACGTGTAGACGCCGACGGTGGTGTCCGAACCTTGCAACAGGATGGTTTCCGCGGTCAGCCCTTCCGCTATCGTATCGTCGTTTATCTCCAACGAGAAAGTGGCCGTCCCGGAGTCTTGCCCCGCCAGGATGGGGATCCCCAACGCGTATCCGGCGGGCGTGCCGGCGGGCACAATCGCCGGGAAGTTAATTCGGTAGTCCTCCCCGGCGCCCCAGGTGGGGCCGGCAGCACCCATAGTGGCGGTGCCGGCGTCGTTGCCGGTGACCACGTTCACCCCCACCACTTCCCCGCCGGCGTCCGCCACCAACCCGGAGGGCAATGTGGCGGTGACCGTTATCTGCGTGGTCCCGCTCGCCTCCCCCAAACTGGTCAGGGCGTTCCCGTCGCCGTCCGCCAGCGACAGCGTGATCACCCGGTCCACTATGGTTACATCGGTGGAGTCGCTTACCGCCTCCCCATCCACGGTGGCCGACCCGACCAGGGTCACCGCCTCCGCTCCTTCATCGTCGTCCATGTCGTCCCGGGCGGTCAACTGGAAGGTACCGGTGGCTGAGGTGGTACCGGCTGGGATGATTATGTCTATATAGGTGATATTGTTGACAGGCACCTGGTTATCGGTGGCATAGAAGTCGCCGGTGGTCACCGATCCAAAAGTGGCTTTCCCGGCGGCGCCGTCGCCGTTGACTTCCACCCTCACCGTAGTATCGGAGGCGCGGGTGGAAGAAGTTACCTCTCCGGCAAAACCGACGGTGACGGTAATGGTGTGGGCGGCGCTCCGCTCGGCCACCGTCTGTGGTATCACCGAAATGGAGATGCCGGAGTCGTTGTCGGCGTCGTTTATCGTCAGGGTGGAAGTGTTAACTATCACCTCCTGGTCGGGGGTTCCGGACACCAGCAAAGTTTCCAGATCTTCGGTTATGGCATCGTTGGCGATGGTCAAACCGGTCAACGTGCCGCTGGTGGAACTGGAGGTGGCCGTGGAGGGGATGGTTACCGTGTCGGGAGAACTCTGGGCCGGGGAGTAGGCAAAATCGGCGGCTTGGGCGGTGGCGCTCCCGTCGGCCGCCACTGACAGGGTGATGACGGTATCGGCGCCGATTGAGTTGGAGGTGGTTGTGGAGGGGAAGGCGGCCGCCACCATCACATCGGACCCGGCGCCGCCTTCGGTCAGTTTGGCCGGGGTGAGTGTCAAAGTAACCACCGAATCATCATCCACCACCGCCAGGTCCGCTCCGGTAACGGTGTGGGAACCGGCGGTCCCTGACACGACGATGGTCTCCTCCGGTTCCGCAACGGTGTCGTTTATCAGGGCCAAACCGGACAAAGATGTGGCCGCCGAAGAAACAGTGTTGGCTGGAATTTGCACCGTTATAGCCGTGCTCGGAGCCGTGTAATCATTACCCGACCCGGAGGTGGCGGTCCCATCGGCGAAAGCAAGCGTGACGGTGGTGATGGCGTTTATCTCCGAAGTGTCCGCCGAGTTGAAACGGGCGGTAATCTCCGCGTCCCCGGCGTTCAGGTCGGCGTCTTCCATGGCTTTGGTATCACCGAAGGTCAGTTCAATGTCCGAATCGTCGTCGGTGACGGACAAAGAAGATTCGGCGGTCGCCGGCAAGTTGGAGCCGCTGACGGTTACGTTGCCCGCCTCCAGGAGGATGGTTTCACCGGTGGTCCCCTCCGCTACCTCGTCGTCGTTTATCAGCAGGGTGAAAGTGGCGGTCCCGCTACCTGCCCCCGCCGCGATGGGGATCCCCAACGCGTATCCGGCGGGCGTGCCGGAGCGCAATTCCGGGTAGGTTACTCGGAAGTCCTCCCCCACATCCCAGGTGGTGCCAGCATCCAAACCGGCGGTGCCAGCGGCCACGTTCACCCCCACCACCAGATTGCTGGTGGACCTTATACCGTCGGGCAGAGTGGCTTTCACCGTCACCTGGGTGGACCCGCTCGCCTCCTCCACACTGGTCAAGGGATTGCCCTCGCTGTCCTCCCAAGTCAGGGTGATGCCTTTGTCATAAATTTGCAGGGTGTCGCTGGCCGTAACCGAGGTGCCCACGGTTGCCGCCCCGGAAACTGTTACCTCTTCGGCCGCTTCGACAAGATCGGGGTCTTCTTTGAAGGCGGTTAGTTCAAAAGTACCGGTGTGGCTGACTGACCTGGCGGGGATGGTGATGGTGAATTGGTCGTTTGTTTTATTGGTGTCGAAGTCGCCGTCGATCGGCGGCCCCGCGGAACCCAGTTTCGCCTTCCCGGTCGACCCATCGCCGGTAATCGATACCGTCACATCGGTGTTCCCGTTGCGGGTGGAGGAGGTTACCCCGGCGAAACCGGTGGTTACGGTGACGGTCTGGGTGGTCCCTTCCACTACCACTTCGGGGGAAACCGACAGTTCGATGCCGGTGTCGGTGTCGTTTATCGTTATTTCACCATTAATGATATTGGCAATGCTGGTAGTAGTGGTTCCGTCAATCCAAAAAAGTTCCGAGTCTTCGGTTACCGCATCGTCTACGATGGTCAGACCATTCAAAGCCACGAAGCTACTGGATAAACCCGTCGAGGGAATGGTTAACGTGTTGGGGGTGGAGGGGGAATAAGTATAGTCGTCGATGGAGTCCCCATCATACCCAGGTCGGAAAACCACTTCGATATCTAGATTGGAGCCGATTCCATTAGTTACGCCGGGGTAGAAGAACTCTGCCTTCACCTCCACATCCGATCCGGCAGTCCCTTCATTCAAGCTGATCGTATTACTAGACGTCGACTTAAATTTGAATGAAACCACCGAATCTAAATCCGCCACCACCAAATCCGTCCTGTCTACACCAAAGGAGGGAGAACTTCCTGTCACTTTGATAGTTTCATTCTTCTCCGCAACATTGTCGTTTACAAGGGGTAGACCGGACAAAGATTTGGCCGCCGAGGTGAGGGTGTTGGCGGGAATTACCACTGTTATCGCCGAACTCGGATTTAAGAAATCCCCGGTACAAGTCCGCGCCTGGCCGGTCCCGGTACAGGAACCCAAGGTGGCGGTTCCGTTGCCAAAGGAGAGCGTGACGGTGGTGGCGGTGCTTATCTCCGAGGAGGTCGCCGAGCTGAAACTGGCGGTAATTTTCGCGTCCTCGGCGTTTTCGTCACTATTCTCCTCGGCCCTCGTATTACCGAAGGATAAGGCAATATCCGTATCGCTTTGCCTGATGTAAAGGGTGGCGGGGGTTACCGTAACGCCCCACTCGGAGGGCAGGGAGGTGGTTCCGGTGAGTAGGAAATTTTCTTGTGGTTCGGCGATGGTGTCATCGACGATGACAACTCCGTACAAAAACTTGAAACTGCCGCTGTTGAGCTGGCCGGCCGGAATGGTGAGAGTGCGGGACCTGTTGTGGAAGTCCGCGCCGCCGCCCCGGGCGGAAACCGGGTCAGATTCGGATGTGGACACGCGGACGGTGAAATCTTCGGTCAGGTCGGAGTAGGTAGTGGCGGAGTCGAAGCTGACCTTGACCGGGACAACGTCATTAGAGTCCTCGTAGTTTTGGAAAGTGCCGTGGGTAATCACCAACTGCAAGTCGTCGTCCAGAATGGTCAGGTAGGAGCGGTCGACGGGCAAGCCGACGCTGTCTCCGGCGACGGCGGCGGTTCCGTCTACGGCGATGGTTTCGTTACCTTCGGCCCGGGGGTCGTCGTCGAGGACCACGCTAGTCAGGGCGACCGCGGAGCTGCTGGTGGAACCGGCGGGGATGGTGACGGTGATTTCACTGCCGGCGGCGGGGGCGGTGAAATCGGCCGCTTCGGCGTTGGCGGCGCCTTCGGTGCTGAAAGCGAGGGTGATGGTGGTGGCGGCGTTGAATTCCACACTTTGGGCGGTGGAGGCGAATTTGGCGGTGACCATGGCGTCGCCGGCGTTGGCGTCCGACTCTTCGGCCATAGTGGTTCCAAAATCGAGGGTGATCCGGGAGTCGTCGTCCACGATGTCCAAGGCCACGTCGCTCACCGGCAGGCTGTCGTCGGCGGTCCCGCCCGCCAACACCCTTTCCCGCAATTCGGCTACGGAGTCGTCGGTGAAAGAAAATCCGGTGAGGGCGGTCGTGTTGCTTTCCGTCCCGGCGGCCGGGATGGTGATGGTTATGGGAGCGGCCGGGTCGGTAACGTCCCCGGCTTCGGCGGTGATAGCGTCGTCGGAAGAGTCGCCGGCGTTGTTTACGTCGTCGATGTGCAAGGTGATCACGGTGGGGGAAGTACGGTCGGAGGTGACGCCGCTGCGGAAGGAGGCTTTGGCGCTCACCGTCCCCAGGTCGTCTCCTTCGGTTCCGCCGGTGTAAGGGGAACCGGATTCGGTGAGGGCCAAAGTGATCTGATGGTCGTTGTCCAAGATGGAAACCGAACCCGACTTGGCGGTGACGGTTTGGCTTATCCCATGCGCCGTGTATGAACCGGTCCCGTAAAATTCCAGGGTTTCCGCGTTGTCGGCCCCGGAGCCGTCGTCCACCCGGGCGTCGTCGACTATCCGCAGGTCCAAGTTCTGGGAAGAGGCGGTTTGCAGGGAGCCGGCGCTGATTTGGATGCTGTTGGGGGTGGGGTAGGCGTAGTCGGCGGCGTCGGCCGGTTTGGAGCCGGAGCCCCGCGGGTTGAGTTGTATTTGAACGGCGCCCATCTCCGACGAGGCGGCCCCCGTGTAGCTGGCCGTGGCGGTGAAACGCACGTAACTTACGCCGCCTTGCGTGACGTCCCCGGCGGCCCCTTCCCGGGCGGAGGACTTGTTGAGGGTTACCGCTATTTCCGAATCGTCGTCTTCGATGCGCAGATGGCCGTCGGTGAAAGTGAATCCGGCGGCGGCGCCGGCGAACCAGATGGGTTCGTCCCATTCGGCTATCTGGTCGGCGGCGACGGTGATGTCGACGGTGGCGGAGGCGGATGTGGAACCGGCGGCGATGGGGATGTTGAGGGTGTTGGAGGCGGCGGTGAAGTCGGTGGCGGAAGCGCCGCGGCCGGCCGTCCCCGGACCGGTCGCCCCCACTTCCACCGCCACCGGGACGTTCCCGCTCAAGGCGTTGGAGGCGGCGTTCAAGGCGACGGTTACTTTGGCCGTGACCGGCGTTCCGTTTTCGGTCAGGGTTAGGGGCTGGTCGGCGGAGTCGGTGATGGTCACAGTGATTCCCCGGTCGTTGTCCAGCAAAGTCAAATCGGCCGCATCCACTTGGAAGTCGGTCAAAGAACCGGTCACCGCCAACGTCTTATGATCTTCGGCCCGGGTGTTTTCGGTGAAGGCGGTTAGGTCGAAGGAGGCGGCGGCGCTGGTCTGCCCGGCCGGTATGGTCACGTTGAGAGAGGAGGGGTTGGCGGTGTAATCCCCGGAGGCGGCCGTGTAGGCGGGGTCGTCGGCGGAGTCGGCGACGGCGACGGCCACGGTGCGCCCGCCGGCCGGGGCGGGGGCGCCTACGGAGGCGGTGACGGTTATGGTTTCCGCCTCCCCTTCCGTCACCGTAGCCTTGTCCACGGTCAGGTCCGCATCGTTGTCGTTTATGGTCAGGGTGGGCGGGGTGAGTTCCAGGGCGAGGTCGGCCAACGAGGCGGTGATAGTCAGGGTTTCGTTGGGTTCCACGTTGCGGTCGTCGGCCACTTTGAGGCGCATGGTGAGCGAAACGCTGCTTTGGCCTTCGGGGATGGTGGCCGTTGCGTCGTCCAGCGGGTCGCCGGATCCGTCCACCAGCGTGAAATCATCGCCGGTTCCGGTTCCCAGGTCGGCTTTGTCGGAGTCGGCGGTTTCCGCCCAAGCGAGGGTGAAGGCCAAGCCGCCGGGGGGAGCGACTTCGCCGGCTTCCAGCGAGACGGCGACGGCCACATCGGTGATTCCGCTGTCTTCGCCGACCGCGGTTTGGACGCCGGTGGCTATCGAATCCACGTCGGCGGTGATGGTTACCGGCAGGGTGTCCACGATGGTCAACTCCACCGGACGAATAGTGAATTCGGCGGTTTGCAACCCGGTCACCGTTGCCTCGAAGCGGATGGTTTCGTCCGCTTCCCGCAGGGGGTCGTCGTTGATGTCAATGTCGAAGGTGGCGGTGACGGAGTTGTCTCCGGCCGGTATGGTCACGTCCGTGTCGGCGGGGTCGGGGGTGTAGTCCACGCCTTTTCCTTCGGCGCTCCCGTCGTTCACCGACACGTTCAGGGCCGTGTTGGCGCCGAGGACGGCGGTTCCCGGGTAGGAGGCTTTCACTTTCACCGTCACCCTCCCGGCGTTTTCATTCACCGACTCCAAAGGCTGGTCGGAGGAGTCGAGCAGGGTGAGGACTATCTCCGACACTTGATCGTTGTCCAGGATGGTGACGGTGGCGGGCATGACCGCGAACCGGGGATTGGAGTTTGCCGGAGGGGCGGCGGTGGAAAAGACGGTCAGGGTCTCCGGGTTTTCGCCGGCTACCGAATCGTCTACCACTTTCAGCCGGAAAGAGGCGGAGCCGCGGGTTTGTCCGGCGGGGATGGTGAGGGTCAAGTCGTCGGTTACCGGGTCGCCGTCTTCGTCCACTATTTGGAAGTCGGCGCCTTTGACTGCGGTGTCGCCGGGGATGGTGATGGTCGCCGGGAGCCCGTCCGGCCCGATAATCGGCTGTCCGTTGGGGAGGGTGAGCCCCACTGTGCTGGCCGCCCGGCCGCCCAAGCCGAGGGTGAGGACGGTGTTTTTGGAGCGGGCGGCCCCCGGGCCGAAAGAGGCGGTCACCGTGTATTCGGTCACCTCGTCCCCTTCCCGCACCATCCCCGTAAACAGCCTGGCCGCCGCCGTCCCGGACGCCCCGGCGGCCCCGGCGGGCGGGACGGGGGCCACTTGCAGGGTTACGAAAGAAGGCGGCACGTCGTTGTCGGTGATGGTCAAAACGGCGTGGGACACTGTGAAATCGGTTTGCGGCAAAGCCGGATAGGGTTTGTGGTAGGGGGCGATCGCCCGCCCGGTCAAAGTGACGTTTTCCGGCTCTTCGCTCAGCCGATCGTCCACCAGGCGAATGTCGAACGAGGCTTGGCCGGACGTCTGTCCGGCGGGGATGGTTACCAGCAGGTTGGAGGGGGCCGCGTAATCCCCCGCGCCCGCCTCCTCGTCCGCGTTGTTCACCGCTCCCCCGATCCGCACCAACACTTTGGTGTCCACCGGCCGCACCGGCGACCCGTCCGGGAAGGAGGCCCGCACCGTGGCCGAATTGGTTTCGGACCCTTCCCGCACCCCGCCGGTGGGAATGCTCAAAGCGATGCTGCGGGGGGCTACGTCGTTGTCTAACATCACCACCCGCGACTGCTGTCCCACCGCGGCCACCGTCAACTCTTCCCCGCTGAAAGGCGAAGTGGCCGACCCGGACAACTGCGCGGCGTCCAACACGGCGGTCACCCCTTCCGCTACGTTGTCGTCCACCATCGTCAAATTGAAGGTAACCGAGCCGCTGGCCGCGTTCGCCGGAACCGTCAACCGCAAATCATTCGCCGCCACCGGCTGGAAGTCGGGACCCCCCACTTCGGTGGGGCTCAAGGCCAACTGAATGACCGTGTCCAACCCCAGCCGGGCGGCGCCCCGGGCCCGGGCGGTGACCGTGACCGGGACGGGAGCGGCCGCTCCTTCGGCGGCGAACAACGGGGAAACCGACAGGTCAAAAGCGGGCGGAACAGTGTCGTCGTCGGCGATGTGGATAACCGCCGGGGACACCACTTGGCCGGAGGCGGAACCCACTATTTGCAGGTTTTCCATTCCTTCCACGATTTGGTCATCGGTCAGCCCCACCCGAATCGTCCCCTCCGCGCTGCGCGTGTTGGCCGGAATGGTAAGAGTGAGGGGGGTGTTGCGAGTGTCGAGCACCGCGCTCTGCACCGCGTAGTCGCCCGCGGTGGCCGGCCGGGAAACCGCCCCGTTCCGCTCCCGCAACTTCCCGTCCGCGCCGCCCAAAGTGATTACGGTGGCCGTGCCCGGCAAATCCCCATCCGCCACCGACTCCGGGAAAGCCGCTTTAATTTTCAGGGTCAGGGTCCCGGTGGTGGAGGCGTGAATGTCCTCCGCCAACTCCAACTCCTGCGCAAACTGGGTGGAGCCGATGGTCAACAGGATGGCGGCCGGTTCCGAATCCCGAATGGTCACCGTTTCCGACCGGACCGCAAACCCTTCCGCCGCGCCTTTGATGAAGAAGGTTTCGTCGCCTTCCGCGGCCGTGTCATCGGTCACGTCGAAATCAGCCGAAGCCGGTTGCGCCTCGTTCACATCGGCAGTGCCCGGATCGTCCGCCACCGCCGGACCGAGCCGGACCTGGGCCGCTGTCTCTCCCGCCGGAATCACCACTTGCCCCGCCGTCAACGGCCCGGCCCCGTCCGGGTCTGAGAAGGTCAAACTGTAATCGGAGGAGTCCGCCGAACCGTTTTCGACCGACAAGGTAACCACCGTATCCTCCAACCGCTCCGCCGAACCCTGCGGGAAGCCCACCGCCATGTTCAATTCCAGATCGGCGCCGGCGCTTTCGCTCACCACCCCCGGCCCCGAACCCGACCCGCCCGGGGTTGCGGTCAGAATTATGGTTTCCGCCGCCGAATCGTTGTCCACTATCCGCAAGCGGGCGGACAGGTCGGAGCCGAGCAGGGCGGCGCCGACCGCTCTAAACACAATGTCCTCCCCCGCGCCCTCGTCCAGAATGTCATCCACCACTTCCAAGTCGAAGACGGCCGAGGCGCTGCTGGAACCGGCCGGTATGGTCACCAACTTGCGATCCGCGGGGGGTGGGATGTCGTTGGCCGGAATAACCAACTGCGTCGAGGCCCCCCGATCGGTACCGATGGTAATAACCTCCGCCCCCTCATGCATCGCGTCGTCGGTCACCCTAAATCGCAAAGTAATGTTCGCACCGATGGTACCCTTCCGAGCGTGAACGCTAAACCGTCCGTTGGTGATCGTCAATGGACTCTGAAAATGCGCCGAAACCAACTCATAATCCGTCCCCGCCACAGCCGAATCCCCCGCCACCCCCACCGACACCGTAACATTCGCGCCACCGTCACCGAGTATCGACTGGAAACGCAAATTCAACAGAACATCTACCTCTGAACCCTCCGTCACCTGCGACCTATTCACCGTCGCGCGGAGATTAGGGCCCGATATGGTTACCGGTTCGTCGTCCTCCAACTGCGCAGTCCCCTGCAGTCGGAAGTCGTGATCTTCTTTAGCCAGGCCGGTAGCCGACAAGCGGGATTCATCCCCTTCATTCTGGTGGAAGTTCGCCCATTGCAACACCAACGGAATGTCCTCCGGGAAGGCGCCGGCGGAACCGTCCGGCGCGACCACCCGGGCGGTCACTCGCACCGACTGCGACCCGGCGTTCTCCTCTAATCTGGTTTTGTCCAGCTCCAGTTGCAGGGAGGCCGGGTCGTCGTCGGTGATTTCAAAGATGGCCCCTTCCACCGTCCAACCTTCCAGATGGGGATGGAGGATGAGTTCCTGGTTGGTCTCAGAGTCGTCCCCCTCCGCGGTCCGACCCTCCAAGTTGGCCCCCACCCGCAACAGCTCCTTGCCCGACGGTCCGAACAGAACATTGGATTCGGTCAAAATGTCGCCGATGATCGGCAAATCAACCACCGTCGACCCGCTCAACTTGCCCGCCGGGATGACCACCGTCACCCCGCTCTGCCCGGTAGCGGGCCGGGGGGAAACCTGCACCGGCGTTCCGTAATCCGTCCCCGAAGTCGCCCATCCCAGCGACGGGTTCCCTTCCGAATCCGTATCAGCCGACAAGCTGATGGGAACCGTCAGATCCTCCGCCAACACCATCGACGGCGGCTGTTTGGGGACAACCGGGGCGTAACTGCGCAGGCACGCTCCTTGGGAACTGCGTTGCAGGCAGACCAGCGAAGGTTGCGCGATCGGCGGAGCCCTCAAAGAGGCGGTGATCGTCAGCCGGGCGGTGTGCCGGGCGTCGCCTTCCGTCACCCGCACCGGCGACACGGCCAAGTCCACCGCGGTCGGGGAACGATCGTTCAGATCCCAGATTTCCACTTCCGTCCCCGTCACGGCGATGGAGAAATCGGTTCCCCTACCTTTAGCCACCGCCCCGGTGATGGAAACCGACTCGGTGCGGGAAACGTCCACCGTCGTCAAACCGCCGGGGCGGGAAACGGCCGACCAGTCGGTCTCGCCCGCCACGTTGTCGTCGATCACCCGCATGCGGAAGGCGGCGGAGGCGGAATTTTCCCCGGCTGGGATGACAATAGGCAAGACGCCGTTGCGCAAACCATCGGAAACTACGTAGTCCGCCCCTGAGACGGCCCGGTCGGCGCCGTCCCCCACCGCCACCCGCACCAACGTGTCCCGGTCCCGCACCACGGTGCCGCCGGCGACGTCCCCCGTCAAAGAAGCGGTAACCGTTATCGGAACCGCCTCCTCCGCCGGAGAAGGAGTCATATCCCCGCGCCGGCCCTCCAAAACGTAGTTTTCGTCTACGGTCAGTTTCACCGCCGCCGGGTCGTCGTCGGCGATGCGCAACACCGCCGAATTGACCTTGTAGCGCACCGGAACGGCGGCGTCCACCGACCGCGCGAACCCGAAGGCCTCAAAGGTTTCCAACCCTTCCGCCACCCGGTCGTCCACCAACCGCAACATGCCCGCCGCCGCCGACACGCTGGAACGGCCCGCCGGAATCGTCAAGACGAACCTTTCCCGATCCAGCAACTCGTAATCGATCCCGGCCGCCGCCGAACCGGCGCCCAGCACCACCGACACCTCCGTGTCGGATGTCACGCTCAAACCGGCCGGCCATCCGGCGGTCAGCACCAACGGCGCCCGGCCGTCCCCTTCGCCCACCGTCCCCCGGTTGAAACGCAAATCCAACTCCCCGGCCGCCGGTTCGTCGTCGGTTATCAACACGGTGGCCGCGTTCACCTGAAAACCGAAAGCGGAACCCCCCACCGCCACCGACTCGTTGCCTTCCACCAGCCGATCGTCCAACACCCGCAACTCCAGCTGGGCGGAACCACTGTAGGAACCGGCGGGGATGGTCACCGAACCGGATCCCAAAACGAAATCGTCGTCCGCCGCGGCCGTGCTCAACGACTCCGACAATTCCAGGTTGACCGTTCTGTCCTCCGCCAACACCGAACATGCCCCCGACTGGCAGAACATGCGGGCGGTAACCCCCAGGCGCACCGTCCCCGCCCCCTCCTCCACTTCGCTCCGGTCCAAAGTCAGGCTGATCCGATCCGGGGTGGACCCGGCGGCGTCGTTGATGGCCAGCGTCACCGGGGCCACGTTCAGGCCGCCGGTGGCCGTCCCGGAAACCACCAGCGACTCCAGGCCTTCCACCGCCCGGTCGGATAGGGGGGTGACCACCAACAGCACCTGCAGGTCCGCCGGTTGCGCCCCCGGCCCCAAATTGGTAACCGGACCAGCCGGAACCAGAACCGTGTTGTCCGGCAACATGGAAACCGAATAGTCATTGGAAGAAGCGGTTCCGCCCCCCACCGACAGGGTCACCGTGGAAGGGGAGGACAGCAAACCCTGACCCGGGGGTACGGCGGCTGAAATCAAATAGGAACGGGCCAGGCCCCCTTCTCTCATCGGAACCTCGGGTCCGTCGCGGGTGGTGAAAGCCGGAACCAGGCTTAGACGCAAATCGGAGGGGGCGGCGTCGTCGTCGGCGATGGACAGCCGGCCGGTGGCCGAAGCGTCGCCCAGCCGGGCGGTGACCGTCAACCGCTCCTCCCCTTCCACCAGCCGATCGTCGGTCACCGTGAAATTGAATTTGCCCCGGGCGGCGCTTTGGCCGGCGGGGATGGTTACGTTGAAATTGGGCACTGCCGTAAAGTCGGCGCCGGCCCGGGCTTTCCCCGGTTGCGACGGGCAGTTAACCCGCCCCGCGTCGTCGTCGGTTTCGCAGGCCCCCTCATCCGCCCCGGCTACGCCCAACGCCACCGTCAAGGGCGCGGCGGAGCGCAAACCGTCCACCAAAGAAACGGTGAAGGCCACCTCGGTGGTTCCCGACCCTTCGGCGACCGTCGCCTCGTCCAACTCCAACTCCACCACCGGGGAAGCGTCGGAGTCGGTGATGGTCAACAGTCCGCTGGAAACGGACAGGGGGATATGAGAGGGGGACGACCCCACCGAAGGATCCGAACCGGCGATGGTTATCGTCTCCGCCGGTTCGTCCAGCCGGTCGGAAGCAACGGCGATTTTGAAGACGGCGGAGGCGGAACGGCGGCCAGCGGGGAGGACCAGCGTGAAATCGGGCACCGCCGTGTAATCGGTTCCTTCGGTTGCCGTGTCGCCGGCCTCCCCCACCGACACCCTGATGGGAAGATCTACGGAGGAAAGCAAACCGGGGGAAGAAACCTGCCTGGTGTCAAACTCAACGCATTCCTGGATATCATCGCTGGGGTCGCCGGGGGTTCCCCTGTCGTTGGTTACCCTGCGAACGCAAGACGACACATCCCGCACAATGTCGTCCACCGAGGCGGTCACCCGGATCAGGGCCGTTCCCGTCTCCTCGCTCACCGAACCGGGAACGACTCGCAAAGAAATCGGCGGCTTTCGCAAATCTCCGGTGATGGCCACCGGCTCCGCGAAGATGGTCATCCCGTCCGCCCTCCCGGTCAACTTGAAGGTTTCCTCCGGCTCCGCCACCCCGTCGTCTTTGACATCCAGATGGAAAGAAACCCTTCGCTCCGTCTCCCCCGCCGGGATAACCACCCGAATGGGGGGCGCCGCCGTGAAGTCGGTTCCCAGCGCGGCCGGAACCACGCCGGTTCGGGCGGCGACGCTTTCCAGCGAGGCGGTCACCACCGTGTCCACCGCCCGCGCCGCGGACACGGGGTCTGGACGGTAAACCACCTGCACCACCACCGTCTGCGGCATGTCCGGGTCGGAGGAGTCGACATAGGAATAGGAGCAACGGGCCACTCCGGACTCATCATGCGGACAAGGAATGGTTACCCGGTTCCCGGCGCGGTTGGTGTAAGTGTGAGAGGTGGGCGGTAGGGCCACGGACCGGAACTGCGGGCGGTACACCACCGACACCATTCTTTCTTGGTCCGGGTCGGTGGGATCGGGGTGCGAGCAACGGGCCACGCCGAACTCGTCGTGCGGACAAGAAATGGTCACCCGGTTCCCGGCGCGGTTGGTGTAGGTGTGAGAGGTGGGGGCGGCGGTGGCGACGGGGGTAAATCGGGGCCGGTAAATCACCAATGTCGTGCCCGAACCCGAGGGGGTGGGATATTCGCAACGGGTCACGCCGAACTCGTCCTGCTGGCAGGTGGCGCTCGCCTCGTCGCCCTGCGCGTCGGTGTAGGTGTGAGAGGTGGGGGCGGGAATCCATGTCCCCAGCCGGGCGACTACCTGCACCTGTTGCGCGGCGGCTCCCTCCCCGATCGGATTCGGCGCGAACTCCAACTTGACGCCGGTAACCGGGGCTTCCCCGGTTTCGTCGTTGATGGTCAGAACCCCTTGCGCCGTGTATTCGGGGCCGATGTCGCCTTGCAGCAGGATCGTTTCCGGGCCTTCCACGAGGTCGTCGTCGGTCACCATCACCCTGTACGACAGGAGGGAGGTGGTGGTGCTCCCGGCTGGGATGGTCAGGGTGGTTCCCCCCGTCGGGGAGGCGGTGAAATCGGCGGCGGAAGCGGTGCCGGGCCGCAAACGCACGTTGCGGATGACAAGGTTTTCGTCGAGCGTCGGGAAGCCGTCCGGGAGGGAAGCGATGATCGAGATGGCGGACGAGGCGGGGCCTTCCGTTAGAGAGTCGGGGAGGGCGCGCAGGACGATGCCGGTCTGATCGAGGATGGCGATGCGCACCGGATCCACCCCGTTGCCGAACGTGAAGCCGTTGGGGCTGGGGACGCTGCGGGCCCCCACCCACAAACCTTCTTCCATCTCCCGCGTGTCGTCGGCGACGGGGGCCAGGTAGATGGTGGCCGAGCCGCTGGTTTGACGGGCCGGAATCCGCAGGGTGAAATCGAAGGGGACCGGGCCGCCTGCGGCGTCCGTCAAACGGAAGTCGGAGCCGGCGATGGCGGAACCGGACTGCGCCGACAGCGGAATGTCCACGTACGTATCCAAGGGGGCCGGATTGCCGGCGGCGTTGGTGAAAGAGGCGGTAATCGTGACCGGGGTGGCCCCCGCCCGCTCGTTCACCGTTGACATGTCCGCGGTCAGGTCGATGCCCGTCGGCCGCCGATCCCACTCATCGTCTACGATCAGAGCCCGGGTGGCCGCAAATAGCCAACCTCTCATATGTACAGTGTGGTCGATTGTGACGTAGCGAGGGGGGGTAGTGTTGACAACTTGATCGTCGTAGCCGGAGAGTGTAATAACGTTAGTTGCGGAAGCTCGCGACTGCCCGTAGGGAATATGCTGGTGCGTAGTTTGCGATCCACCTCTATGACTTCCGCCGGCTGGCCAATTGATGCGTATCCCAAAATAGGCGCCTCTATGATCATCAGTTGCCGAGGAACCAGTAGCCGTTCGCGCCGGGCCGTACCTGATGCGGGGGTTGCCGTTGTTGGCGTTCTCCGCTTCCACTGAGAGGGGAATTATGGCCAGCTTGTTATCGGGGGGGATAGTGATTTCGGCCGGATTGAAGGTAAATCCGGTTGCAGAGCCGGACACTGATATCGTCTCCGACAGCTCCCTTAGGTTGGCGGCGTCTTGGGCCACGGTCAGGTTGAAAGTGACCGGGGAAGAAGTGGTGGTTCCGCGGGTTATGGTTGCGGAACCGGGGGAAGCGGCGGTGAAGTCGGAGGAGGAGGCGGTTCCGGGCATGACGGTGAGTGGGATGACCAGGTCCCGGCCCAGGGAGTTGGTGGCGCCGGAGGGCAGGGAGATGGTTACGGAAACGGAATGGGGGGAGGATCTTTCTGCCGCCGTCGTCTGATCGCCGGTGGTGCCGCCGTCGGTGTCCACCTGCACGGTCGCCACCGCGTCCTGGTCGGCGACGGTGATGGTTAGCGGGGTTGGCACCAACCGGCCGGTGCCGGCCTCGGCGGTTACTTTGATGGTCTCATCGCCTTCCACCAGGGTGTCGGACTTGACCGTGAGGGAGAAGGTGCGGGTTACCTGCCGTTGTCCGGCGGGCAGGATAATGTGGTCGCCGGTGAAATCGGTTACCGCCGCGTAATCCGCCGGGCTGGCGGCGGTGCTTCCCGACCCGGAGGCCCCGAAGAGCGGGTATATCCGTTGGGCGGTGGTGAACGAGCTCTGGTCGTCGGGGATGGAAACGACCAAGGTCATTTCATAGGTGATGTCGGAGGTCCCTTCCGTCACCGTAGTGCGGCTCAAACTCCACTCCACGTTGGTGGCGGGCGTTCGGTCGCTGGCGGCTATGGTCACCGTATCCACTCCGTTTCGGTAGCCGGGCGAGGAGCCGACGACGAACAGGTTCTCGGCCGGTTCGTTCACTGAATCATCGGTCACAGATAGGAGGAGGCGGTCGGTCTTCTCTGTTTCCCCCTCCGGGATGGTGATCACCGTGGAGACGGGGGTGAAATCGATCTCGGAGGCGGCGGTTCCGGAGATGGTACTTACGTTCACCGCCAGGCCTCCAGCGGGGGCGGTTCTCCCCGGGGGGAGTTCGGCGGTCACCCGCAAGAGCCGGCTATCCCCCTCGGTCGCGGTATCCGGGGACGCCGTAATGTAGATGACGCTGGCGCAGGATTGCACCCTGGTGTACGTGTTCGTGAAATCGGGTATGGTGACCCCGGTTCGCAGGGATTGGGGCAGAGGGCCGGTCAAAGCGTTGTTGCAGAAACTGAAGGTGGTCAGTTTGTTCAAACGGCCCAACTCCTGTGGGATGTCCCCGGTCAGCAGATTGTCGGACAAATCGAAATAGATCAAGGCAGTCAAAGCGCCTAAAGCGCGCGGAATGCCCCCGCTCAACCGGTTGTCGGACATGTCCAAAGAAGTCAAAGCAGTCAAAGCACCCAACCCAGTCGGAATGCCCCCCGTCAGCTGGTTGTCAGACAAATCCAAAGACGTCAGAGCAGTCAAAGCGCCTATCCCGGTCGGAATGGACCCCGTCAGCTGGTTGTCGGACAAATCCAAAGACGTCAAGGCGGTCAGGCGGCGCAGACGGTCCGGGATGGAGCCGCTCAACTGGTTGCCGGACAAATCCAGAGAGGTGAGGGTACTCGGCAAAGAGACGGCCGGGATGGAGCCGGTCAGCAAGTTGCCGGACAAGTCCAGGGAGGTCAGGTCGGACAGCCAGCCGAAAGATGGGATGGCTCCGGAGATGCGGTCAGCGGTATTGGGGTCGGAGTCGGCGGACAAGTCCAAACCGGTGACCCGTTTGCTACTCCCCCCGGAGGGAATGGACACGGTCACCCCCGGCCAAGTCTCAATGGATGAGGACCCGTTCCAATCGAGCAACGGATGGGTGGCGGGAAGGCCTGCGTTGTCCAGCCGGTTGGTCCAGTGATTGCGGATGGCCACCAAGGCCCGGCATTGTCTCGCCAGGGCGGAATTGCCAGCCGGCACCACGGCCGAGTTGTTACAGATAGCCGAATCTAAGGCCGGAAGGATATCGTTATTGGCGATGGTAACCGTGGCGTACATAATCCTATTTCTGAACCTCACTACATCCCGGTTTAAGTAAGGAGTCACATATACGTAGAAAGTCTTATCCGCTTCCGCCGTTGTGTTCTCGGTGGCGGATATGTTGAAATCACGGCTACCTGACCGTTGATTTGGGCTAATACGAAATTCGCCGCTGATGTTATCGGTGAAATCGGTCCCCTTCGTCGCCGTCCCGTCCACCGTCCTCAAATACCGAAACCTAATTTGAGTGTTGGTTTCGGGGGCAGCGTGGTCCGGTATGGAAGCGGTGATAGTTACGCGGGTGGTCTCCCCTTCTGGGATCACCGACGGGCTGGCTGTCACAATGATTCCGTCGATAGCGCGCCGGGCGTCGATGATGGCGAGGTCGGTTCCCGTAACCGAAATGGTCTCGCCAGCGCCGTCGACGCGCACGGTTTCGTCCCCCTCGAAGTCGCTACTGTCATTGACGGGGGTTAGGGTAAAAGAGCCGTTAGCGGAGGTTTCACCGACGGGAATGGTTATTTTGAACGGATTCACCACCGCGTAGTCGCCGGGGGCGAAGGCGGTTCCGTCCTCCACTGAAACGGTCACCTCCGTGTCCTCGTCGGGCATGGGGCGCCCGATGCTCCCGCCGAACCCGGCCAGAGTGGCCGTAACTTCCACGGAGCGGGCAGCCCATTCGGATACGGAGCGGTCCACGCTTAACTCCACCGCCCGGCGGCAGTCCGAAACCGGGGCGAACCAGTTGGCGAACGGGCCGTAGGCGAACCCGGAGTCGGATGGGGAATCCTCTAAATGCACCCACGGGTTGCGCAAACCGCCCGGTAAAAACCCGGTGAGGTTGTTTCCGCAGAAGCTGAACCGGCGCAACCGCCCGGTGGAACCAGGTGAGAAAGCCAGCGCTCCTATTTCATCGGGGATGGGGCCGGTTAGCTGGTTGTCATCCAAATAGAGTCCCACCAGGTTGCGAAGTCTTCCCAGCGAGGAAGGCACCGGGCCTCTGAAGCGGTTGTCGTGTAAATCCAGCTCCGTCAAACTGGTCATGTTCCCCACCGAATCGGGGATTAAACCGGTCAACTGGTTGCCGGACAAAACAAGTCTGCTTATTCTGGTGCGGGAAGTCAGCCAGGGGGGAATGGGGCCCGACAGGTTGTTGTTCCCCAAGTCCACGCTGACCAGGTTGCCGGCCCTGCCGATCCAGGAGGGGATCGTCCCCGACAGCTGGTTGTCGCTCAGATCCAAAGTGTTCAATCGGGGCGCCTGGGTCACGCTCCAAGCGGAAAGCAAACCGGTGAACCTGTTTCCGCTCAAATCCAGCCTCTCCAAAAAGGGCAACGAAGGCAGGTTGGGAAGGGAGCCGCTGAACTGGTTGTCGCTCACATTTAGGTCTGTTAGATGATCGTGGCGCAAGCCGGTTAAAGAGCCCGACAACCGGTTTCCGCTCAAATCGACAGTTTTCAGATCCGGCAACCGGGACAAGTTGGGAATGGAGCCCGACAGGTTGTTGTCGTTCAGGCGCAGGGTGTTAAGAGCCCCGCTTCCCCGCGTCACGAAATCGGCTGGAATCGCTCCCGACAGCCGGTTCTGGCTCAAATCCAGATAGCTGAGTCCGGTCAGATGTTCGAAGCCGGCCATTGAACCGGTCAGTTCATTTCCGCTCAGATCCACATGTCGCAAAGAATAGTTGTCGGCGGTCGAACTCCAAGCAGGGACGGAACCTGACAGCCGGTTGTTTTGCAGACGCAACTCCTGCAAATCAAATCTATAGCTGCCACCGGGGAGGGAAGTGATGCTAGCCGGAATGGCGCCCGACAGTTGGTTGTTGCGCAGATCCAAAACTTCCAGGAAATTCATAGAACCCAACTGTGATGGAATGTGGCCTATCAGTTGGTTGTCTTTCAGAACCAGATGCGTGAGTCCCTCTAGGGAATGCACCTCGGAGGGAAGAGTTCCCCGGATGCGGGAGCCGACGGAACCGCCCAGCTCCAGTTTCGTAACCCGTCTCCGATGGTTGTGACCTATCCGGAGTCGCTCAAACGACAACCCGGCCCAGGTTTCAATGCGGCCGCCCCAAGTGCGCAGCGGATGATCAGCGGGCAGGTCGGCGTTGTCGGGATTGTCCATCCAGTGGTTGCGGATGTCCACCAAGGTCTGGCAATCGGACACCAGCCCGGAGTTGCCGCCGGGGTTTCCCACATAGGTTCCGTTCCCGCAATGGGCCCGGTTCAGGTCGGGGATGGTCCCGTCGTTGCCGGGGATGATCACCGTCGTGTCGGAAACCCCGGTGGCGGCCAGCCCGGACAGGACTCCGGAAACGGAGATCGTCTCGTCGCCTTCGGCTATGTCGTCGGGTTTGACGGTCAGGCGGAAAGTAGTCGATCCGGTGGATTGGCCGGCCGATATGGAAATGTTTGCGGGGGCGGTGGCGGTGAAATCCTTGGCCGCCCCCTCTTCGGCCTGCCCGGCTTCGGTTCCGCCCGCCACGGTCACGACGATGGTGACACCCCCGGCGGGGGCCATCACCCCTGCGCTGAGTTCGGCGCTGACGGTGATGACCTGCGTGTGGTCGGCGGCGTTTTCGGAAACCTCGTCCGGGCTCACCCGCAGGACGGCCGAATCGGGAATGGTCAACGGATCGGTTATGGTCAACCGGGCGGGAACGACGGCCAACCCGGCCGCCCGGCCGGAGATGGTCAACGTCTCAGCCCCTTCCGTCTCCTCGTCGCCGAGAATGACCAGGCTGAAATCCGCGGAAGCACTGGTGGAACCGGCCGGGATGGTCAAGGCCAGGTTGTCCCGGGGTTGGAAGTCGGAACGGTAGGAGGCGGTGTCCTCCGTTACGGTCACCACCGAGGCGT
This sequence comes from Candidatus Spongiisociaceae bacterium, assembly GCA_965202665.1. Classification (GTDB taxonomy): domain Bacteria; phylum Actinomycetota; class Acidimicrobiia; order Spongiisociales; family Spongiisociaceae. The sequence goes on along the minus strand of OZ241841.1, from coordinate 2,401,335 downwards.
TTACCAGCAGGTCCCGGGTCAGGGGGGGCGAACCGTCCGGGAAAGCGGCGATGAGGGAAGTGGTGAAAGTGCGGACGCCGGCGACCGGCTCGTGGGTGGTGTCCACGTTCAGGCGCAGAATGACCGAAGTGGGATACGGGTCGCTGGCCTCGATGGTGAAGACGGTTGGGGAAACGGCGTGCCCGGCAGCCGTCCCGGTGAGGGAAATGGTTTCGGCCTGTTCCACGTCCAAGTCGTCGCGCAGCTGAAAGGCCAAGGGGGCGGTAGCGGAGCGGGTGTTGGCCGGGATGACAATGGTCAAAGTGGCGGGGGCGGAAAAATCCCCGGCCTGCGACTCGTCCACGTCGGTGGTGGCCGGATCGTCGGCCGGGCGGCGGACGGCCGAATCGCCGGGGGACCCGACCGTTACCGTAACCTGGGTGGGGACGGCGGGCGGGGTGGTTCCGGCTTCAAAAGCGGCGGTAACGGTGGCGCTAACGGCCGATGAGCCCTCGGATCCCTGATCGGGGGTGATGCTGAGGACGATCCCGGAATCGTTGTCGGTGATGGTGAGGGAAGTGTTGTCGAACGGGAATGCGGGGCCTTCGGTGATGGTTCCCACCACGCTGATCGTCTCATTGCCTTCGCTGGTCACCGAATCGTCTATCACCTCCAGGTCGAAGGAGGCGGATCCGCGGCGGCTGCCGGGGGGAATGACGATTCTGACCTGCGACGCGGCCGTGAAATCCTCCCCCCTGGTGGCGGTGCTGCGCAGGCCCGCCTGGCCGCCGATGGTCGCCGTCGCCACCGTCCGGGTTTGGGAAGAAACCTGCGCGCCCGCCGGGAAGGCGGCCGTTACGGTTACCCGGCGGGTTCCGGCGTTTTCCGCCAGGGTGCTCTGCGTCCCCGTGGTGTCCGGGTCGGCGTCGACGGTCAACACCAGCCGTTGCGGGGTGTCGTCGGCGTCGGTGAGGGCCAGGGTGCGTTGGTCGGCGTCCGCCGTCAACCCGGCGGGGACGGAGACGGACACGGTCAAGGATTCGGCGGGTTCGTCCAAAAGGTCGGCGGTGCCGGACAGGCTGAAAGCGGCCGAGGCCCGGTTCGTCCCGGCCGGGATGACGGCCGTAAAGTCGGCCACCACCTGATAGTCCGTTCCGGCGACCGCCGAATCTGTGCTCTTCCCCACCGAGAAGGAAACCGCCGTGTCATCGCTCCGCACCCCGCCGTCGGCCAAAGAAGCGGTCACCTCCACCCCTATCTCGCCCGCGCTTTCCTCCACCGAAGTCGGGTTGAGTGTCCATTCCACCTCGGTGGGGGCGCTTTCGTCGTCCACGATCCGAAACTCCGTCCCGACCACCGGCAACGAGCCGGCCTCGCCGACCACCCTCAGTTTTTCCACCACCGGCTCGGAGGCGGCGTCGTCGACGGGCGTCACCTCCAGCGTTGCCGTTCCGCTCCGTTTCCCGGCCGGTATCACCACCTCCGCCACGATGGGGGAACCCGGATCGGCGATGGCCGCCTGCGTGGAACCCACCGAACAGTCGCCGCGGCCCAAACCGAGGCTGCAGTCCGCGGTGCTCCCGGCGATGGTGAAAGACTCCGTCCCCTCCAACTTCCCGTCGGAGAAAGGCGATACGCGCAGGGTTACGGCGGCGCTGTTCTGACCGGCCGGTATCACCACCTCCGGGGCGGTCGTCCCCGTCCACCGGTAGGAGAAATCGCCTTCGCCGATTGTGTCGCCGGGGGTTGCGACGTCCCCCTCCGCCCCCACCCGCAGGCTGACCCGGGTGGGGCGGCTGCTGACGGCGCCGGAGGCGAAAGAGGCGGTGACCGCGATGTCCGCCGCCGTACCCTCCGGCAAAGGCCGGGCGGCGTCGGAGGTCAACCGCACCCGTCCCGTCGGTTGCGGTGGTTGGAAAACGGTCCCGTTCGGATCCCGGAAAGTGAAATCCCCGGTCGCTCCCAGCACGGCCGTATCCCCCAGCAACGTTAAGAAAATCCGCGTGTCCCGCTCGGACAGGTTGCCGCCCGGGCCGCCGTATTCGGGGCGGACGGCGGTGACGGCCACCTCGACGGGCCCGTCCTCTTCGCCCGTCAAAGCCGGGGAAACGGTTAGAACGGCCAACGCCCCGGCGCACGCCCCCGTCTCCCGGGCCCCGGAAGGGAACCCGACCAGTTCCACCCCGGAACGGAGCAGGAGAGGCAGGGGGCCGGTGATCCCGTTGCCGCAGAAACCGAGCCGGGACAGGGAGCCGCCCGCCGCCGGGGACAGGGAACCCCAGGCGGAGGGAACGGAACCGGTAAACCGGTTGTCCGAGGCCAACAGGGTCCGCAACTTGGTTAGGGAGCTCACGGCGACGGGGAGGGGGCCGGTGAGCCGGTTGCCGGAAAGGTCCAGGTAGGTGAGGCCGTCCAGCGTCTCCAGCCCGGCCGGGAAGACGGAGGCCATCCCCGTTTCGCTCAGATCCAAAAAGGTCAGCTTGTCCACGGCGGACGGCCAGGTTGTTACGCCGAGAACCCCGGCGGGGATTCCGCCGGTCGGCCAGAGAACCGGGTTGCCGCCCGCGTCGAAATGGGTCAGCTCCGTCAGCGAAGAGAAAGATGCGGGGAGGCCGCCGGTCAAGCCGTTGTCGCCCAAACTCAGCTTCTCCAGGCGGGACAGATCCCCTATCCGGGCGGGGATGGGACCGGTCAGCCGGTTGCCGCCCAAATCCAGAACCCGCAACCGGGTTAGCGAAGTCAGGGCGGCGGGGATGGAACCGGCGAACTGGTTGCCGCCCAAATCCAAAAGGGTCAAACCGGTGAAACCTCCCAGCGCGGCCGGGATGGGGCCGGTCAGCCGGTTGCCGCCCAAATTTAACATGGTCAAACCGGTCAAAGCCGCCCAGGAGGCCGGGACGGGGCCCCGCAGCCGGTTCCCCGACAGGTCCAAATGAATCAGATCCAGATCCCCCAGACTGGCCGGGAGGAGGCCGGTCAGCCGGTTGTCGTTCAGGTGGAGATGCCGCAGGTCGGGCAATCTTCCCACCCAGGCCGGGAAGGGGCCCGACAGCCGGTTGCCGCCCAGCCGCAACTGTTGCAGGCCGGTCAACGCCGCCCACGCCGACGGCACCGAACCCTGCAACCGGTTGTTGGACAAGTTCACGTACACCAGGCCGGTGGACCCCTCCAAACGGGGCAAGCCCCAGGAGAAATCGTTGTCGGAAAGGTTCAGTCGTTCCAAGTCGGCCAGGCCGCCCACCCAGGCGGGAATCTCCCCTGAAAACTGGTTGCCCGACAAATCCAGATCGGTCAAAGAACCCCAGCCCAGCCGGCGGGTGGCGCCCGGAGTGTCGTCCCAGCGGGAGCGGAACTGAGAGGAAATCGCGCCGGTGAGGCGGTTGCCGCCCAGGTCCAGCCTCTCCAACTTGGTCAGGGTCCGCCAAGTGGCGGGGATGGGGCCGGTCAGCTGGTTGTCCGACAAAACCAAAACGGCCAGCTCCTCCAGCCCGCCCCAATCGGAGAGAAGGGCACCGGTGAAGCCGTTTCCGGACAGGTCCAGGTAGGTGAGGCCGGTCAGGGTGGTTACGCCGGAGGGGCCGGAGGGGAGGGCACCGGTTAGGCCGGTGTCGGACAAGTCCAGTATTTCCAGGTTGGCGTTCAGTCCGACGGGCCAGGAAGTCAGCCGGTTGCCCCCGGCCCGCAACTCGGAAAGGCCGGTCAGGTCCGTCACGTCCAAATCCGCCAACGCCAGGTCGTTGCCCGACAAAACCAAAGAGGTCAGCCCGGCAGACAACACTGGGGCGGGGAGGGGGCCGGTGAGGCGGTTGCCCCCCAAGTCCAATCTGGTCAAAGCCGCCAAATCGCCAATCTGAGCGGGGACCGTGCCTGAGATCCGGTTCGCCTCCGCCTCGGCGCTGGGGAGGATGGGAAACGCCCGCCTGGCGGTGTAGTGGAAGTTGGAGCTCTCCCCCCGGTCGTTGGTGCAGGGCGGGGTGGAGGAAAGCGAGAAATACGGCTCTTCGCAACGCTCGTGGATGGAGTCGACCGGAACTAAACCTTTCAATCCCTGGTTGTGCAGATTTATTCCCGTCACCCGCAAAACGCCCCCGACTCTTTCCAAAGTCACCCCCGGCCATATTCGGATGTCCCGGGTTTCGAACATGCTGTCCAACGCCCTTCCGGCCAGGCGGGTGGGGGAAACGACCGGGGAGGGCCAAGGGGCGTATCCGGTCGCCCCCCAGGCGCGGAGCACATGGGTTTCATCCACGTCGGAGGTGGCCGGGTCGTCCGTCGGCAGGTTCTGGTTGGCGGGGTGGGCGGTGAAATGGTTGCGGATGTCCACCAAGGCCTTGCAGTCGGCGATCAGAGCGGTGTTGGAGGTGTCCTCCACAAAAGTCCCGTCGTCGCACCGGGCCGGATCCAAAGGCGTGATGGAGGCGTCGTCATCGGCAATTGTTATCGCGAATTCGGATGGGGAGGCCTCGAACCCGAATGGGGCGAACGCCCTAAGCAACACTGTTTTGTCCTGCTCGGCGGCGGTGTCATTGGGGATCGCCACCGTCACATCCACGATAGCCCGCGTTTGGCCTGCCGGAATGAGTAAATCAACATTGCCCGTCAACGCCGTGTAATCTTTATTGGCCGCCTTGGCTGTTCCGTCCGCCAGATTCAATCCCAAAAGTACCGGACTCGCTTCCATGCCCGGCAATGTAGCCGTTACGGTAACCGTCTGATCCGACCCGCCCTCCGCCACCCGGAGCTGATCGACCGACAGAATAATCTCCTTCTGCCCCCTTTCATTGTCCTCGATCAGCACTTCCGTTCCCAGCACATCCAGCACCCCCCATGGGCCGTAAGCCACTCCATGCAGGCCTCCCACCAGCACCGTCTCCGGACCCTCCGTATCCGCGTCGTCTATCGTCAGCAGATCAAAGGTTGCGCTCCCCGCCATCTTGCCGGCCGGAATGGTAACCGTGAAGGGGTTCACCGTCGCGAAATCTTGGGACACCGTCGCCGAACCGTTGGTGACCCACACCTGCACCGCCATATCCCCCTCCGGCCGCGCCGGCTGGCCCGGTCCGCCGAAGCCGACCAAAGTCGCCGACACCGCCACCCGCACCGCGCCTCCGCCCTCCCGCACCGTCTGCGCCGGACTAACCGACAACTCCACCCGGCTTTCCCTGTCCACCAGCGCCACCTCCACCGGTTCCACCACCACACTCATCCCCGTCGCTGGAATTCTAGCTGTACCGGTAACCGTCACCACCTCCGGACCTTCAAACAATTCATCTTGCTTCGCCCGAATTTGAACCTCCGATCCAATCGCAAACCTCCTGCTTACCCCAAAATATTGTATAGAGTCGGACCAACCGTGGACATCGGCCGAATCAGCCACCGACAACTGCACCTGCGTAGTTTGGGGAAAGGCCGGTTGCCCGGGTCCCCCAAACCCAACCAACCCTCCCGTAATAAAACGTTGAAAAGTTTGCCCCTCCCGCACGAAGCTCCCGCTGGGGAGGACAATCCGGACCCACTGCTCGTTGTCAACCACCCGCAGTTCCGCCGGGGACACCCCCAGCCGCCCTCCCGAAGCCGTCGCCCCGGTGGCCGGGCCCGTCACTGAAATAATCTCCTCCCCCTCCCGCAAAACATCATCCACCGTCTCCAACCGGAAGGTACCCGTCCCGCTGGTGGAACCGGCCGGAATGGTGATGGCAAAATCATCCACCGGCGTGAAATCCCCCACTGCCGCCGTGCCGGCCACCACCGACACCGGCACCGACAGGGCGGCTGTAGGGGCCGTCGGCTGAGACGCGCCCCCGAATCCGGTCAAAGTGGCGGTGACCGTGATTTCCGCCGCGGCCGCTCCTTCCGTTACGGAGCCGGGATCGACGGTCAACGCAATTTTGCTGTCCCCGTCCAAGATGAACAGCTCCTCCCCGAACACCGTCAACCCGGCGGAGGAGCCCGACAGGTTTATGAACTCCGAGCCTTCGAACAACGTATCATCCAAGGCTTCCAGCCGGAAACTTGCCTTCCCGCTGGTGGAACCGGCCGGAATGGTGATGACGAAATTATCCACCGCTCCCCCCGCTCCCGCTCCCCGAAAATCACTGGCCGCCGCCGTGCCGCCGCCGACCGACACCGACACCGGCGTGTCCAGTCCGGGCAAGCCCGGTTCCCCCTCCCCTCCGAAGCCGACCAACTCGGCGGTGACCGTTATCTCCCCGTCCTCCCCTTCTGCCATGCCGTCCGGGCTTACCCGCAAAGCCACCCCCCGCCGGCATCCCCCCACTCCGGCGGCCGGGTCGTAACCGGGCAAAACCGCCCCGGAGGCCAGGCCGGCGGGCAGGGCGCCGGTGAAACCGTTGCCGCAGAAACCGAACTCCGTCAACGCGGACAGGCCGCCCAGCCCGGCGGGAATGGAACCGGTCAAACGGTTGCCGCTCACGTCCAGGCGGGCCAAGGCGGTCAAAGAACTCCAAGCGGAGGGCAGGGGGCCGCTCAACTTGTTGTCGCTTACATCCAGCCCTTCCAGGGAAGTGAGGGCGGTCACCGGCGGGAAGGCGCCCGACAGGTCGTTGCCGCCCAAATTCAGGCTGGTCAAGGCCGTCAACGCGGACAACGCCGGGATGGAACCCGACAGGTTATTCCCGCCCAAATCCAGGCTGGTCAGCGAAGAAAGCGATGTTACCGCGGCCGGGATCGCCCCTGACAGGTTGTTGCCGCCCAGGTTTAGGCTGGTTAGGGCCGTCAACGCGGACAACGCCGGGATGGAACCCGACAGGTTATTCCCGCCCAAATTCAGGCTGGTCAAGGCCGTCAGGGCGGACAGAGACGGGATGGAACCCGACAGGTTATTCCCGCCCAGATTCAGGCTGGTGAGGGCCGTCAAAGAACTTATTTGGCCGGGGATTTTGCCCGCCAGATTTCCGTTGGACAGGTTCAGGCCGGTTACCCGCCCGCCGGTCGCCGTCACCCCCGGCCAAGAATCCACCAGCCCGCTCCCCCACAAACGCAACGGATGGTCGGCGGGGAGCCCGGCGTTGTCCGGGTTGGCCAGCCAGAGATTGCGCATCGCGACCAACTGTTGGCAGTCGCCGACCAGCGCCGAGGCCGGGTCGGCCACCCAAGTTCCGTCCGAACATCCGCCGGAACCCAAAGCGGCCGTCTCCCCGTCGTTGCCCAAAATGGTCACCGTCGCCGGGGAGACCGCCCGACCTGGCGCTGCGCCGGAAATGGTTACCGTTTCGGCCCCTTCGGAGACGGCGTCGTTGAGAACGGTGAGGGTGAAAATTACGGAAGCGGCGTTTATGCCGGCCGGGATGGTGATCTGAAACGGGTCGGGGCGGACGGCGGTGAAATCTTTGCCCGCCCCCTCCTCCGCCCGGCCGGGGGCGGAATCCCCGGCCGCGGTCAGGGCCACCGTGATCGGCCCGCCGGCCGGGGCGGTCTCCCCCGGCGGCAAAGCGGCGGTGACGGTCAGGGAAGTGGCGCCGGAATCTTCTTCCAGGGCCGCCGGGGAAACCGACAGGGCGATGGCGGTGTCGTCGTCGAAGATGATGAGCGGGGCGGCCGGGACGACGTTGAAAGTGGGGGCCGAACCGGAAAACACCACCGCCTCCGACCCTTCCCGGCTCCGGTCGTTCACCAGCGACAAGGTCAGGTCGGCGGAGGCGCTTCTTTGCCCGGCGGGGATGGTGATCGTGAAAGGCCCCGTCCCGCCCGTTCCGTCCGTCAAAGAAAAATCGGCGTTGGGGGCGGCGGAACTGCCCGAGGTGGAAAGGGTTACTTCGGCCGCGGTGCGCAACCGGGCCACGCTTTCCCGCAAAGTGGCGGTGACCGTCAGCGGTATCGGCCCGTCGTTTTCCGCCGCCGACGAGCGGCTCACCGACAGCACGATGTCCTCCGCGTCGTCGTCCACGATGGTCACCGTCGGATGGCCGGGCGCCAGGCTGGAAGTGGTGATGGAGCGGACCGAGGTGTAAACCGGGGAATGAACCTGGAACGGATCCCCGGCCCGCACGATGATGTTCTCCCCGCCTTCCGCCACGCGGTCATCGGCGACGGTCAGGTTGAAAGAAGCCGAACCTTCGCTGGCGCCCGCCGGGATGGTGATGGTGAAAGAGTCCGGCGCAGCCGTGAAATCGGCGCTCCCGGCGGTGTCCGCCGCCACCGACACCGGGATTTTGAGAGGGGTGGCCCGCACCGGCTCGCCCGGGAGGACAACCCCCGGCGTCGAACCGGGCAGGAAGGCGGTAACCGTCACCTCGGTGATTCGGGAAGCCGCCCCGGAACCGCTGTCTTCGCTGATCCGATAGGGATCCACCGACAGGTTGATGCGCTGATCGTCATCGTTGATAAACACCGAAATGGCGGAGGTTTTCAGGCCCGGCGCCGCCGCCGAGGTTTCGAAAAACTCATATCCTTCCGCCAAGTCGTCTTCGATCAGCGTCACATCCAAAAAGCCGGAAACGGTGCGGGTGTTTTGGGGCAAAGAAACCACCCACTGGGCGGCGGCGGTGAAATCGGTCCCCAAAACGGCGGTGCCGCTCGCCGCGGAGATGGTTATTTCCAGGTCTTCGGTGAGCGGGGTCACCCCCGATGCCAAACCCACCTCGTATGCGAGTTGGGCGGCACCCGCCGCTTCGTCCAAAAACAGGGGGGTGAGGGAGAAAAACAGGGTGTCGTCGTTGTCGGTTATGACGATGTCCGCCGCGTTCACCGCATATCCGGTCAGGCCGCTGTCCGTGCCGGGCGGAATGGAACCGGTGGCCGGGCCGGGGGAGGCCGCCGTTTCCCGCCCGATGATGCGCACCCGCTCATCCCCTTCCGCCAACGCATCGTCCACCACCGTCAAATTGAAGGAACCCGAGGCTTTGGTTGCGTTGGCGGGAATGGTGATGTTGAATTTCGCCACCGCCGCGTAGTCGTCCGGGGCGGTTGCGTAACCGGCGTAGTTCGCCAACTCCGTTTCCACTATGACGGGAGCGGCGCGGGAGGCCCCGTCCGCGTATTCGGCGGTAACCGTCACCGCGGTGGTTCCGCTGTCCTCCCCCACCCGCAGCACATCCGCCCGCAGGTTGATGGCCGGAGGGTCGGGGCGGGGAGGAGGGGCGCCGTCGTCGGCGATGGTTACGAAAGAGGAGGCGATGCCGTATCCGGAAGCCGATGCCGACACTTTGATGGTTTCATCGTCCCGGTCGGCGTCGGAGGCGGCCACCAGCGTGAAATCCTGGGTCGCCGCCGGGGAGGCTGAAGTGAAAGGGGAACCGGGGCTGGCGGTGATGTTGATGACCGCGGACACCGGGGTGAAATCAGCCGCCTCCGCCGAACCGCCCGCCTCCGTTCCGTCCGCCGCCAGCGACACCGTCACCGCAACGTTTTCGGTAATCGGATCCATGCCCTCCGGCAAGGCGGCCGAGGCCGTCAAAGTGGTGGTGGAGCCTTCGGTCACCCGGGAGGGGGAAACGGCCACGGTCAGCAGGCGGGGGGCGGTGATGTGCAGGTCGGCGGATTCGGTGCGGAAAATGGACAGGGCGGTGAAGGTTTCCGCCTCCATGGTTTCCCCCGGAATGTCCGGGTCGTCCACGTCCGGGTCCCGCCGTGAAACCGAAATCACCCCCAAAGTTATGTTTTCCGCAACCTCATCCGCTTGGTCGGCGAAGGTGGTGAGCGTGAAAGTGGCCGAGCCGCTGCGGGAGCCGCCTTCGATCTCCACGTCAAAATCGGGGACGGCTTGGTAGTCCTCCCCCGCCACCGCCGTGGAAGACCCGGACAGAACCCCCACCCGAACCCGCATGTCCCGGGGCAGGGGGGTGGTTGCGGCGGGCAGGGCGGCCGTCACTTCCACTTCGGCGGCCGTCCCTTCCGCCACCAAAGCGGTGTCGACCGACAAGGTAATCAGGTTGTCGTCGTCGATGATGGACAGGTAGGCCGGATACACATCCAACCGATCCGAAGTTCCCTGTACGGTGACCCTGGACACGCCTTCCGCCGTCGTATCAACGTCGGGCGTGAAAGTGAAGGAGCCGGTGGCGGAGCGGGTGCGGTCGGGAATGGTGATGGTGAACCGGGGCACCGCCGCAAAACCGCCCGACTCCCCCACCACATCCACCGTGACTTCGGTGGCGGTCGTTTCGGTGCGCCCCTCCGACAGGGCGGCGGTGACGGTGATGGTCTGCGCCCCGTCCCCCTCCGACACTTCCGTTTTGTCCAGCGACAACCGGATGGCGGATTCGTTGTCCAGGATGGTGAGGGAGGCGGGCGCGACCGGCCATCCGGGGGTGCGGTTGACCCCGGTAACGGTCAGCGTTTTGTCGGGGTTGGCGGCCAAGTTGTCGGAAACGGGGAGGTTGAAGGAGGCGGTGGCGCTGGTCTGGTTGGCGGGGATGGTGATAGTGAACGGGGAGGGCGTGGCGTAGTCGGTTCCGCCTGTTGCGGTGTCGGATTCCGCCCCCACCGTGACGGCTATGTCGGTGGCGGCGGCGCGCCTTTGCTCGTCCGGGAAGGCGAAGGCGGCCGTGACTTTCACCGCCACCGTCCCCGCGTCCTCATCCACCGAAGTCCGGTCCAGGCTGAGGTTGACGGCGGCCGCCTCGTCGTCGTCGATGGTAACCGACGTCCCGGTGACGGAACCGCCCCCCAAACCAGTTGAAGAGCCGGTTACCGTAACTGAACGGTTGGCTGACTGGAGGGTGAGGTCGTCAACCGGAATCAAATCAAACCAGGCGGTGCCGGTGGTCGCGGTCGCCGGGATGGTGATACGAAGATCAGAGTCATCCACCGCAGTAAAATGAGTCCCCTCGACGGTACCCGTGCCCGCCTCCGCCTCCACCGCCAAGTCGACGGTGATCGGATTCGCAGGGTCGGCCTGCGCGAGGGTGGCGGTGACGACGATGCGTTGGGCTCCGCCGTCCTCGTCCACCGTAGCCGGCGAGACGGTCAAAACGGCGCTGTTGGCGGCCTGCGCCAACGCCGGCGTAAGAGAAAGATTGGGAAACAAAGACGCAACCAGGGCGCACGCCAACGCCAGGGCCAGCGTTCGTCTGCCCTGTCTTCGCCTTACTCCAGGTTGTCCAACAAATCCGGCATACCCGGATTTACAGTAGCCTGTCACCAATAACCTTTCCCAACGGGTCCCAGGAAACCCGCACAACAGACCTAAAACCAGGACAGGTCAGGACGCAAATCGCCAACCCTTAGATCGGATAGACGCCATATGATAAAGAGGGGGGGGGGGGGAAAGCAAATTGAGATCCGGCAAACCAAGCAAACCCGGACCCAAACGAGGGCGGGCGGAGGGGCGGACCCCAAAATTTGAGAGAACGCGAAAACCGAATCTAGGTCGCGAAAACTGAATCAACCGCTCAACCGCCAAAACCGAGCCGGGACACCGAAAGTAACGCACCCCCCGACGGAATACCCTGACAAAGGAACCGGCAACGGCGCACACCGCACGAAACACACCCTCCCCCCAGTTACGAGCCCCCTACCAAGCCCGCACTCCCCCCGGCAGACTACGGCAAAACCCGAACACCGATACTCCAAACCGGCTAGGCCGGCAACGCGCCTTGCCTCGAACAGTCCTGGCTGGCAAAAGAGCAAGCACGCACAGAAGCCATAGCGGAAGCCTGGGGATACACGGCTGACAGAACTGACGGATTGACCTCAGTCTTCCAGCCGCCTCCGGGGGACGAACCCGCCAGCCCCACCCCCGAAGAAATCTCCGCTCACGAAAACAACATGCGCCGAATGAAGACCGACCATCCCGAGCTGTATCAGACACTAACCCGCATAAACGCAACCAGAAAGGAACCCGCATGAAACACCTGCCCCGCCCCACCATCGGCGGAAACCCAGCCGACACACCCAGGTCGCTGACTGGCGGCCCCGAATCATCCGGCAAGCCTACGACATCAGCCCCGCAGTAGGCGACCGCATGCGCCGGGCCGTAAACCCGCAGGCCGAACCGGAACGGCGCCCGCCGATGACACCGAACCCCCAACCGCTCGAGGGTGACATCACCGACTGCAGCAGATGCGGCGGGATGATGATGATCAGCCATCAGATGGTAAGCGTATGCGGCCAGTGCCTCCACCTCGGAAACCATCGGGCTTACCACCGGAAGCGACGCTCCGCCGCCGCCCGCAAATGGACCCACCGCTACCCCACTAAAGGCGGTCGCCGATGACCCCGGCCCGCATAACGGAAGCCGAAAAGTCGGTGCTGGGGGCGATACTACGCTCCCCCGAAGCCCTCGACCAGATAGCAGGCGCGCTACGCCCGGAGGACTTCTACGTACCGGCCCACCAGATCGTCTTCCGGGCGGTCGCCGAGCTCTATCACAACCGGCAACCCATCGACCCGGTGACCATAAGCGACGTCCTGCAACGGTCCGGCGATTTGGAGCGCATCGGGGGAGTGCCCTTTTTGAGCGACCTGCTGGACTTCGTCCCGTCGACGGCCAACGTGGAGTATTACGCCGAGGTGGTGGCCAACACGCCAGCCGCCGGTCGATGATACTGGCCGCCATTTGGCCGCCGAAGAGACAGGCTGCGACCAGAACCCAAATGTCTGACATCGTGATGACATAGGTCAAGATGCATACGAGGAAGGCTACGAGGACGGCAAAGTGGATTTCGTGGAGAACCCTTCATCGGGTGCCGTAGCAGCCGTCTATATGAGTTCCACATGACCGTCCTCGAACTCTAAACGCCAACCGACTTGCCCGAAGGTCTTCAAAACTTCCCCCATAAGCCGCCGGTGATGCCTGGCACTTAAAGACAACCCGATAAACGCACCAGGGATTACCTCTAAAGGAGCATGTTTTGGCGGTTCTGCCTTAACGAACCTCAACTCGTTCCACTTGTCCGACCCAGGGTACCTCCGAGACACCTCCGCAACTACTGCTTCAGTGGCCTTCTTCCAGCTGCCCGCCTCCAACGTTTTATCAGGGGTTAGAACACGTTCGGGCGAGGGCGTTGGCGGAGCCGCCATACGACGCGGAGTCATGTCGGTCTCCGGCTCCGGGGCGAGTCTGGTGTGCGTTCCCGGTATCGGCTGAGCATGACGGATAACCTCCGCTACCTTGTCCGCTGGCGGGGGCTGTCCAGTCTCCGCCTCAACCCGCCGGGTTACCAGACGGAGCAGATCCCGATCGGCGTCGGCACGCATCTTGTCCCACACCCGGGGCAGTATCTTCACCGCCTCCCGCTTGGCTTTGAACTCCCCCAGCGACCTCTCCGCATCCTCCAGCGCCGTCCCGTCCAGCACCCTGTCCGCTGACAGGTAACGGGCCACCACCGCCGATGCGCCAGCTGTGCCATCCAACTCCAGATGAGCGTGCGCAAACATGCGATCTTTGACCTCCCCGCGGGCTCTGGGCAGATAAAACCTCCACTCTTTGCCGTTGGTAAGCACGCACACCTCCGCCGCCTCATGAAACGCGTAGCGGAGCATCTGCGACATATGCCGAGTAAGATCCGCATCCCAGGCCTTCGCCTCCAGCAGCACCCGCGGCACCCCGTTCCCGCTATGCAACGAGGCGTCCACCACCCCGCCCTCCCCTTTGGCCTCACCGCCAGTGCGGTGCCGCCAGGCAATCTGGGAATACTTGTCCCACCCGAGCGCTTCCAACGCAGGCCCTAAAATGTTGTACTCCACCTCCGTCTCGTTAGACGGGGGAGCGGCCTCCATCACCGCCGCAAACAACCTCTCCAACTCTTTGTTCTTCATAGCCCTCCTTTGGCCGGAGCGGCCATTATGACAGATACCCGCCCGCTCCGCCATCAGACGACACCCTCAAACGGTAACTCAACATCATCAAAACCACTAACATACGGTTTCGCCAACTCCATACCAATTGTAATACGCACCGGCCCACAACGCACGAACCCATCTGCGACAGACGCAACTCCACATGCCTCAACAGCAACGACATATCACCCCAGGTCGACACAACGTTATCCACATACACCATTACGACACCATCCACAAATCCCAAACCCACACCACGCAACGGCCCCTCGCCGTGACAAGATACCCCGACAAGAGAAGCGGGAACGGCGCGTTCCGCGAGAAAGCACACCCTCCCCCCGGTTTAGGGGCTCCGGCCTTTGGCTAAGTCCGGTTATCCGAACTCAGATAGGGCCTGGGATAGGTCGATGGCCCCTTCGTAGAGGGCCCGTCCTATTACCGCCCCGTCCATTCCGGCCGCGGCCAGGCGGCGCAGGTCGTCCATCCCGGCGATGCCGCCCGCCGCCTGCAGATGGGCGTCGGGGGCCAGCCGCCGTATCCGGTCCAGCAGTTCCAGATCGGGGCCCTGCATGGTTCCATCCCGGCGCACCGCGGTCACCAGCAGCGACCCTACCCCCGCCTCCAGCGCCGACTCCACCACCTCCTCAAACCGCCGCCCCCCGTCCAACCATCCTTGGCCCGAGGCCCGGCCGTCCCGTACGTCGACCGCGGCCGCCACCCGCTCCGGGGAGCCCAAAGCCACCGTTTCCGCCAGCACGGACGGCTCCCACACCGCGGCGGTGCCCATGATCACCCGCGTTATTCCCGCCTCCAGGGCGGCCGCCGCCTCCTCCGCCCCCCTAATCCCGCCGCCCCACTGCACCGCCGCCCCCCGCCCCGCCGTCCGCCGCCACAGGGACCGGTCGGGCGTCCCGGAGCGGGCCCCGTCCAGATCGATGATGTGCACCCATTCGGCCCCCGCCCGCCGCCAGGCATCCACCTGCTCCTCCGGCGAATCCCCGTAACTGGTGGCCGCCCCGTAATCCCCCTGCCACAACCTCACCACCTCCCCGCCCAGCACGTCCACTGCGGGAAGAATCTCCATACCTGCTGCTCCTTTGTCCTTGAGTTCTTATTCCTGTCCGCATTCGGCCCCCCTGATGGGGGTCGGTTTGACAGCCTGTTAGCGTGTTAGTATGCTAACAAGTTAATCAAATAACTGCCAAAGCCCGCGGGCGGGAAACCGAAAGACCATGACTGCGAAAACAGATATAACGGAAAACGATCCCCGACTGGGGGATTTGGGTTCCGGCTACCTGCCGGAACTGTGCCGGGCGTTGCTCGCCATGCGCTCCGTCGAGGAAATGGCCCGTTTGCTGCGCGACCTGTGCACCCGCACCGAACTGGACGAAATGGCCCGCCGGATGACGGTGGCCTCCCTGCTGGACGCCGGCCTCCCCTACCGGGTAATCGCCGAACGGACCGGGATGTCCACCACCACCATCAGCCGGGTCAACGAATGGCTCAAACACGGGACGGGCGGCTACCGCCTGACCTTGGACCGGATAGCCGGAGAACGGCCGTGAACCCCCGGTTTCGGATGGCCGTCCCCAGCAAAGGGAGGATGCGGGAACCGGCCACCGCCCTGCTCCGGCAGGCGGGGCTGGTGTTCGAACCGACCGCCGGGGCCCTGGCGGTGCCGGTGCGCAACGCCGAACTGGAACTGCTGTTCGTCCGCACCGCCGATGTGCTGCAACTGGTGTCGGACGGCAACGCCGACTGGGGGATCACCGGCCGCGACCTGCTGGAGGAAATCCGCCCGCCGGATGTGGCGGTAATGCTGGAACTGGGCTTCGGGCGGTGCGAGTTGACTTTGGCCTCCCCGGTCAGTTCCGACATCTCCCGCCCGGAGGACTGCCGGGGATTGCGGGTGGCCACCTCCCACCCCAACATCGTCCGCCGATTCTTCGCCGAACGGGGGGTGGGGGCGGAGGTGGTCAAACTGAGCGGGTCGGTGGAAGTGGCCCCCCGGCTGGGGGTGGCCGAAGCGGTGGCGGACCTGGCGGCCACCGGCAGCACCCTGCGGGTGAACGGCCTGCGTCCCATCGCCTCCATCCTGAAAAGCGAGGCGGTGCTGGTCCGCAAAGAGCCCATCCCCGACCAGCGGCGGGAAGCGGGCGAAACTTTGGCCATCGGCCTGCGCTCGGTGGTCGCCGCCAAAGACAAGCGTTACCTGTTGCTGAACGCCCCCCGCTCCGAATTGGACGAAATCGTTTCCCTGATCCCCGGCCTGGGCGGGCCGACCGTGGTGCCGCTGGCCGAAGACGGCATGGCGGCGGTGCATTCGGTGGTGGACGCCGACGACCTGCTGGGATTGCTGTCCCGGCTGAAAGCGGCGGGCGGACGGGACATCCTGGTGCTGCCCATCGGCCAGCTGGCGCCGTAGCGCCGGGGAGTGACATTATGACAAAACCCCTAACCGGCTCCCGCCCGCTGTTGCGCACCGCCGTCCTGGCCGACCTCCCCCCCGGGCGCCGGGCCCGGCTGTTGCGCCGCTCCGCCGTCCCCGACCGGCGGGTGCGGGACCGCGCCTCGGAAATCTGCCGCATGGTGGAAATGGAAGGCGACCGGGCCCTGCGCCGGGCCGGAGCCCGCTACGGGGGCGGACGGCCCGACCCGCTGGTCCCGCAGGATGAAAAAGCCGCCGCCTTGGGAGGCCTGTCCCCGGCGGTGCGGACCGCCCTGGAACGGGCCGTGGAGGCGGTGCGGGCCCACCACTCCGCCCAGATTCCGGCCGATGCCGTTTCCGAGGCGCAGCCGGGGGTGCGCATCGAGCGCCGCTGGGCCCCGTTGCGGCGGGCGGGGGCCTACGTCCCCGGGGGCAAAGCCGCCTACCCGTCCACCCTGGTGATGACCGTCGTCCCCGCCTTGGTTGCCGGGGTGGGGGAAATAGCGGTCGCCTCCCCCTGCGGCGCGGACGGGGAAATGGACCCGACGATGCTGGCGGCGGCCGCCCTGCTGGAAGTGGACGAATTGTACGCCATGGGCGGCGCCCAGGCGGTGGCCGCTTTGGCGTACGGCACCGAAACCATCCCGGCGGTGGACAAAATAGTGGGGCCGGGCAACGCCTGGGTGACGGCCGCCAAACTGGAAGTGACCGGGCGGTGCGCCATCGACCTCCCCGCCGGGCCGAGCGAAGCCCTGGTGCTGGCCGACCGAACCGCCTCCCCCCGCCTGGCGGCCATCGACCTGCTGTGCCAGGCGGAACACGGCCCCGACTCCCCGGCCGTTTTAGTGACCACCGACCCCGGCCTCCCGGCCCGGGTGGAAGCCGAAATCGCCGACCTGCTGGCCGCGCTCCCCCGGCGGGACATTCTGCGAGCCGCCCTGTCCGAACATGGGGAAATGCTCATCGCCAGCTCCCTGGAAGAGGCCATCGGGTTCGCCAACGGCTACGCTCCCGAACACGCCACGGTGATGACCGCCCGCCCGGAGGAAGACGCGGCCCGCATCGTCAACGCCGGTTCGGTGTACGTGGGGCGCTGGTCGCCGGAGTCGGCGGGCGACTACGCCACCGGCGGCAACCACGTGCTGCCCACCGGCGGCCTGGCCCGGTGCTGCAGTCCGCTGGGAGTGGAGGACTTCGGGTCGTGGCGGCAGGTGCAAACCCTCACCCGGGAAGGCTTGAGCGGCCTGCGCCCGGTCATTGAGGAACTGGCCGCCGCCGAAGGTTTGGACGCCCACCGGCTGGCCTCCTCCCTCAGATTCACCGACCAACTGGAAAAACCATCCGACTCATCCGACTCATCCGACCTAGGAGGCCAAAGTGACTGACCAAAAACCGGCCCGCACCGCCCGTCGCGCGCGGGAAACGGCGGAAACCAAAGTGGAAGTGGAAATCAACCTGGACGGCTCCGGCCTGGCCGAAGTGTCCACCGGGATCGGCTTCTACGACCACCTGCTGGCCTCCTTCGCCCACCACGCCCTGTTCGACCTGACGGTCGCCGCGGCGGGCGACCTGGAGGTGGACGACCACCACACGGTGGAGGACGTCGCCCTGGTGCTCGGTTCGGCCGCGGGGGAGGCTTTGGGCGACCGGACGGGAATCGCCCGCTTCGGGGACGCGGCGGCGCCGATGGACGAGGCCCTGGCGCGGGCGGCGGTGGACGTAGGGGGGCGCCCCTTCTGCGTCGCCGACCTGGAATTTGCCAACCCCCGCATCGGCTCGCTGACCGCGCAGAACATCCCCCACGCCTTGGAGGCTTTCACCCGCACCGCGGGCGCCACCTTGCACCTGCGGGCCTCCGGACGCAACGACCACCACGTTGCCGAGGCGGCTTTCAAAGCCCTGGCCCGGGCCATGCGGGCCGCGGTGGCCTGGGACGAACGGCGCCGGGGGCTGGCCTCCGCCAAAGGGTCCCTGTGACCGGCGGCACGGGCCTGCGGGCCGGGTTGATCGACCACGGGGCGGGCAACCTGGTTTCCATCGGACGCGGGCTGGAACGGGCCGGGGCGGCGGTGTCGGTCGTCTCCGGCCCCGGCGACCTGGCCGGGAAGGAAGCCCTGGTCCTGCCCGGGGTGGGAACCACCGGGGCCACCATGAGCCGCCTGCGGGAAGCCGGATTGGCGGAGCCGTTGCGGGCCTGGGAGGGGCCGTTGCTGGGCATCTGCGTGGGCATGCAGCTCTTTTTCGCCTCCAGCGAAGAAGACGGCTCGCAGTGCCTCAACTTGGAGCGGGGGACGGTGCGGCGATTGCGGGGGGCTCCGCTCCTCCCCCACATCGGCTGGAACGATATGCGGTTCGGCGACGACCCGCTGTTCGCGGGCATCCCCCCCGGCGCCGCCTTCTACTTCGTGCACAGCTACGCCCCGGTTCCGGAGGATCCGTCCCTGGTCATCGCCTGGGCCGAATATCCCCGCCCGTTTGCGGCCGCGGTGCGCCGGGGACGGCGGGTGGGCGTGCAGTTTCATCCGGAGCGCAGCGGCGGGCCGGGCCTGCGCCTGCTGTCCAACTTCGTCGCCGAAGCGGGCGGGGGGCGCGGACGATGACTTTGCGCACCCGGGTCATAGCCTGTCTGGACGTGCGGGAAGGGCGGGTGGTGAAAGGGGTCAACTTCGTCGACTTGACCGACGAAGGCGACCCGGTGGAGCTGGCCGCCCGCTACGCCTCCGGGGGCATCGACGAAATCGTGTATTTGGACATCGCCGCCTCCCCGCAGGGGCGGGGGGCCCTGTTGGACGCGGTGCGCCGCACCGCCGGGAACGTGTTCGTGCCGCTGACGGTGGGGGGAGGGGTGCGCAGCCCGGAGGACATGCGGGCCGCGTTGCGGGCCGGGGCCGACAAGGTGTCTTTGAACACGGCCGCCGTGCTCCGCCCCGGCCTGATCGATGAATGCGCGGCCGCTTTCGGTTCGCAGTGCGTGGTGCTGGCCATCGACGGCAAAGCGAGGGGGGACGGCGGCTGGAACGTTTTCATCACCGGCGGGCGGGACGATACCGGGCGGGACGCGCTGCAGTGGGCGGCGGAGGGCGTCCGGCGGGGGGCGGGGGAAATCCTGCTCACCTCCATGGACCGGGACGGGACCAACATCGGCTTCGACATTCCCCTGACGGCGGCCGTCGCCGAAGCGGTGGACGTGCCGGTGATCGCCTCCGGCGGGGCGGGCGAACCGGCCCATTTTGCGGAGGCGGTGCTGGAAGCCGGGGCGTCGGCGGCGCTGGCCGCCGGGATATTCCATCGCGGGCAGGTGTCCATCGACGCCGTCAAACGGGCCATGGCCGCCGCCGGAATCCCCACCCGCTTGGACGTCCACCCCGATGTGTTCGACTTCGCCCAGTCCGACCGCCATGGCTGAAATCGACGCGGCGCCCGAGCCGGAGGTGGCGTGGAACGACGACGGGCTGGTTTTGGCCGTGGTGCAACACGCCCGCACCGGGGAAGTTTTAATGTGCGCCTGGATGAACGCCGAGGCCCTGGCGGCCACCCGCGCCTCCGGGCTGGTGCATTTCTGGTCCCGCTCCCGGCGCGTCCTGTGGCAAAAAGGGGAAACCAGCGGCAACGTGCTGCGCCTCACCGGCTTGGCCGCCGACTGCGACGGGGACGTCCTGTTGGCGTCGGCCCTTCCCGCCGGACCGGTCTGCCACACCGGGCGCCGCACCTGTTTCACCGACCGGCGCCCGCAGGGTTTCCACGACCTGGAGCCCCTGTGGCGGACCATCGGGGAACGGCTGGCCTCCGGGGGGGAAGGCTCCTACACGGCCCGGCTGGCCTCCGGCGGGGCGGCCGCCGTCAGCCGGAAAATCATTGAAGAAGCGGCGGAGGCGGCGGAAGCGGCGCTGGACCTGGAGGCGGGGCGGGGCGGGGCGGGGCGGTTGGCGGAAGAAGCGGCCGATGTGCTCTACCACCTGCTGGTTTTGCTGGCCGAACGGGGGGTGGAGCCGGAACTGGTGATGGAAGAGCTGGCCTCCCGCCGCCGCTGATGGGCTCCGCGGAGCCGGGTTACCGCAAAGAGTCCCCTTTGCCGATCACCACCACCCCCTGCGGGGAGACGGTGAAACGTTCGGCGTCGGCGGCCGGGTCCACCCCGATTTGAAAACCTTCCGGGATGTCCACCTGCTTGTCCACCACCGCCCGGCGCACCACCGCCCCCCGCCCCACCGTCACCTCGTTGAACAGAATGGAATCGGACACCTCCGAAAAAGAGTTGACCCGCACCCGGGGGGAAAGGATGGAGCGGCGCACCGTCCCCCCCGACACGATGCAGCCGTTGGCCACGATGGAATCCACCGCCCGCCCCCGCCGCCGGTCGTCGTCGTGCACGAACTTGGCGGGCGGATCGGGGAAATTCCAGGTGAAAATCGGCCAGCGCCGGTTGTAGAAGTTGAACACCGGCTCCACCGCCGTCAAATTCATCGACGCCTCGTAATAGGAGTCGATGGTTCCGATGTCCCGCCAATATCCCCGTTCCGGTCCGCGCTGGCCGGGCACTTGGTTGCGGGCGAAGTCGTAGACGTAGGCTCCCCCCTCTTCGGTGAGGGCCGGAATGACATCGCCCCCCATGTCGTGCCGGGAAGAAGATTGCGCGGCGTCGGCGTGGACCGCCTCCACTAGGGCCTCGGCGGTGAAAATGTAGTTGCCCATGGAAGCGAAGGCCCGGGAAGGGTCGCCGGGCATGGGAGGCGGATCGGGGACCTTCTCGTGGAATCGCACAATTCGGTTGGAGGTGTCGGATTCGATCACCCCGAAGGCGGAGGCCTCCGCTATGGGGACGGGGATGGCGGCCACGGTGGCGGTCGCCCCGGTTTCCATATGGTGGTCCAGCATCTGGCGGGGGTCCATTCGGTAGATGTGATCGGCCCCGAACACCAGCACGTAGTCGGGCCGTTCGTCGGTGATCAGGTTCATGTTTTGGTAGATGGCGTCGGCCGAACCGGCGTACCAGTGCGGGCCGCGCCGCATCTGGGCCGGACTGGGCGCCACATAGGAACCGAGCAGGGGGGACAGCCGCCAAGTTTGGGCCAGGTGGCGGTCCAGGCTGTGGCTCTTGTACTGGGTGAGCACCGCGATGCGGCGGAAGAAGCCGTTGACCAGATTGGACAGCACGAAGTCGATGATCCGGTAGCTGCCGGCGAACGGCACGGCCGGTTTGGCCCGGTCGCGGGTCAGCGGATAGAGGCGTTTGCCCTCCCCCCCGGCCAACACCATCGCGATCACATGCGGGTTACCAGCCAACCATCACCTCCGCCCCCCATCCTAGCCGGACCGGGGCCGTCCCCCGGCGAGCGTCCCAATCGGGAACTATCGGCCCCGACCGCGATCATCCGCGCCGGAACGGGGCCGTTTCGGGCAAGATTCGGTTTCGATGCCCAAGAGCTCCTTGACCTCCCGCATGTCCTTCTGCAAATGTTTCACGCCCTTCCTCATTTTCCGAGCTTCCCGCAACAGCCCCCGGAACTCCCCTGACAACCCCTCGTCCATCCGACGGACGCTCTTCCCCAGCCGGCGGATTTCCCGTTTCAGGCCACCATCTAAATCCTTAACGACGGCTTTCAAACCCTTGACGTCGTCCGCCAACCGCCGGATAGCGCGCCGCTCGGCTACGGCGAACAGCCAGATGACCGTGGTCAAGGCGACGAACAGCCCAATCATCAGATACAGGTTTTGTAGGAAATCACCCCTCAAGACATCGCTCCTTGCTCCCCAATCCAAGAAGAGGGCGAGGCGAGTCGGAACACGGCCCGATTACTTTTCAGCCGCCGGGAGGGGGGCGACGATTCCAGACGGAACCGCCCCGGCCCCGCCCTGCCGATGCGCAGCCGCCCGCGAACCGACAGGCCTCGACACAGTGTCATCCGCAACCGGAACGGAAACACCCGAACCCGACTCGGACGACCCAGGCGCCGGACCAGTCACAACCGAATCGGACGATGCGGACGAACCCGCCTCGGGATCGGACGCAACCGGAGCGGAAGCGACCGGGCGGGAATCGGCTCCTATGTTCAAGCGATCCTTGACCACCTGCATATCCGCCCACAACCACCACACCGACTCATTCGTCTTCCGAACCTGCCGATTCGTCTTCCGGATCTCCCGCGACAGCCGCTTGTCCACCCGACGGATGTCCCGACGGACACCCTTCTCCACCCGACGGATGTCACTCTCCAGCCGCTGGAAAGCTCGCCAACCGACGATGGCGACCACCCCTATGACCGTGGTCAAGGCTACGAACAGCCCGACTATCAAATACAGGTTGTATAGGAATTCACCGTTCACGGCATGCTCCTTTGCTCTCGGCCAGTATACACGGGATTTCGCCCGCGCCGTATCATTACCTACTAATATAACCTAAAACAATGACAAAAAACAACCCCCTTTCTACAAATCTCACGCAAAAATAGCGAAAAACCCCTCTCACCTGGGAAAATCAGACTGAATGACAGGCACCCCGCCCCGATCGGCGCCCCCTCGTCGCCGACCAATGCGCGCCTGCGGGCGGCGACACCCTCTACACTCCGCTAGCTAGCCGCTCCCCCGCTGGAACTCAGCAGGGACTACTTTTCAGCCGCCGGGAGGGGGGCGGTGATCCCAAACGGAACCGCCCCGGCCCCACCCTGCCGGTGCGCAGCCGCCCGCGAACCGACAGGCCTCGACACAGCGTCATCCGCAACCGGAACGGAAATACCCGAACCCGACTCAGACAACCCAGGCGCCGGACCAGTCGCAACCGAATCAGGCGATGCGGACGAACCCGCCTCGGGATCGGCCTCAACCGGAGCGGGAGCGACCGGGCGGAAATCGGTTCCTATGTTCAATCGATCCTTGACCGCCTGCATATCCACCATTTCCACCCGCGACGACCACACCGACTTATTCGTCTTCCGGATCTCCCGCGACAGCCGCTTACCCACCCGGCGGATGTCCCGCTCCAGGTCGTTGCGGAAACACCCGAACCCGGCTCGGACGATTCCTCGTGTTGCCACGGATGCTTAGCCCGCCCGTCCCGCAACAGCTCGTAACAATGCTTCCGCTCCGCCCGATCGTGATTAGTGAGGTTATCCGTATACAACCTCCGGGTGCGTTCCGGCAAACCCTCGGCGGCGGGGCCGGAGGCGGTCACCTCTTTCCCGTCAAAGAAAATCCTCCCCCCGAACGGCCCCGAATACCCCCGCTCCGCCGCCTCGTTTCCGCACCGGTCCAGATGTCGGCGGTGCGGCTCTGATAGGATTTGATGGCGGAAGAGGGGGCGTGACCCCGCTTCAATTTGCCTCTCCTTCCGGTTCCCATAGCCCTCGACCAGGACACCGCCACCTCTTTCCCCTCCGGATCTGTAAACGCTCCCTGCAGGCTGTCGGACGGTGACAGCGGGGGGGTTGCGGAGAGGGTCAGTCTTTCCAAAACGGCTTCCGTTCCGTCCTCGCTGGGGTCTTGGAGGGAGAACAGCCAGCCGTCGCTGAGCAGGAACAGTCCGTCTTGGCGGTGCCCGCCGCCCACGTAAAGACGGCAGCCGTCCTCGGAGTTTTTGTTCCACCAGTAGCCGCCCGGGTCGCGGGTCGACATTTTTTTCTCTTTCAGTCGTCCATCTCCCAGGCCGGGAACGGAGACGGGACGCGCCTGAGGGTCTTCGCGGGATTCCCCGGCGTAAACCTGCCCGTAAGATAAGAACAGCATATTTGGTATGTTAAACGCTTGAACTACGAACGCTGGGATAACCTAAACGGGCTGCGAATCCGCTCCGCCGTCTCCCGGGGGTTTTTGAGAACCGCGCCGACCCGGGCCGGGCGTTTCTTCATAAAACCGCGCCAGTTGACGTAGGGGAAGTCGCTGTCCGCCCGGTGGAGATGCCCCGCCCACAGCCGGGCCGGGCCGCGGGTTACCACCGCCCGTTCCCCGTCTATCTCCACTTTCACTTCATCCCCGTCCAACTTGGCCGCCGCCTTGATCAGCACGGCGGGCATCCAGGCCCGGAATTTGCCGGGCGGGGAGATGCGCTCCACCCGGTGGACTCCCAGCCGATAGGAGTCGGTGGCGGCCAGCCGCACCACGCCCATCTCCTGGAATATCTCCACCTGCATAAGCACGGGCCGAGCCTCGTCGGTCGCAGCGAACCCCGCAATGTAGGAGGCCCGGTCGAAGCTGTCCCCATCCAACGCAACCGCTACGCCTTCGGTCGGCTGCGGGGAGAGGGGCGGGTTGCGACTGCCGGGGACGCTCCCCATCTCCAGGCGAACCCGGGAATCCCCGCCGGCCAGTTCGCCTCCTTTCGTCCGCTCTCCAACGTTACCACCTCGTCTCCGCGTCGCGCCCCCCATATTAACGCCCGGGGGGCAAACCCGTCCATATTGGCCGTCGATCGGTTAACGTTGCCCCTATGTCGCTCATTTGGACGGCGGCTCCGGGCTATGGTCCGCAACCGGGGGTTGGAGCGGGTGGGCCGCATGCCGGGTTCATACCGCCCGCGCGGTCGCCGATTGGCCGGTTTCGGCAACGGAGATTTCCAACTCGGCGCAACCGGTGGTGAAGATGCGCCGTACTTGCGCGGCGGAGGCGTGCGCGGCGGAGGCGACGGACGTTCTCGTCCACCCGGCGGATGTCCCGCTCCAGGTCGTCCTTGGTCTTCTTGAGGTCAGCCTTGACCTCCTTGACATCGTCCTTGGTCTCCTTGATGTCGGCCGCCAGCCCCTGGATAGCTCGCCAACCGACGGTGGCGACCAGCCCTATGACCGTGGTCATGGCGACGAACAGCCCGCCTACCAAATACAGGTTGTATAGGAATTCACCGTTCACGGCATGCTCCTTTGCCCCCAGTCTGAGAAGGGGCCGAAGCAAGGCAGAACACGGCGAGACTACTTTTCAGCCGCCGGGAGGGGGGCGGTGATTCCAGACGGAACCGCCCCGGCCCCGCCCTGCCGATGCGCAGCCGCCCGCGAACCGACAGGCCTCGACACAGCGTCATCCGCAACCGGAACGGAAACACCCGAACCCGACTCAGACGACCCAGGCGCCGGACCAACCGCAACCGAATCAGACGATGCGGACGAACCCGCCTCGGGATCGGCCTCAACCGGAGCGGAAGCGACCGGGCGGGAATCCTCCCCTATGTTCAAGCGATCCTTGACCACCTGCATATCCACCCGCAACCGCCATACCGACTTATTCGTCTCCCGGATCTCCCGCGACAGCCGCTTGTCCACCCGACGAACGTTCTTGTCCACCCGGCGGATGTCCCGACGGACGCCCTTCTCCACCCGACGGACGCCCTTCTCCACCCGGCGGATGTCACCCTCCAGCCGCTGGAAAGCGCGCCAGCCGACGATGGCGACCACCCCTATGACCGTGGTCAAGGCTACGAACAGCCCGACTATCAAATACAGGTTGTATAGGAATTCACCGTTCACGGCATGCTCCTTTGCTCTCGGCCAGTATACACGGGATTTCGCCCGCGCCGTATCATTACCTACTAATATAACCTAAAACAATGACAAAAAACAACCCCCTTCTACAAACATCATGCGAAAATAGCGAAAAACCCCTCTCACCTGGGAAAATCAGACTGAATGACGGGGACCCCGCCCCGATCGACGCCCCCTCATCGCCAGCCAATGCGCGCCTCCCGACGGCAACACCCCCGCTGGTTTCCCGGAACTCGGCAGGATTACTTTTCAGCAGCCGGGAGAGGGGCGGTGATCCCAGACGGAACCGCCCCGGCCCCGCCCTGCCGGTGCGCAGCCGCCCGCGAACCGACAGGCCTCGACACAGCGTCATCCGCAACCGGAACGGAAACACCCGAACCCGACTCAGGCGACCCAGGCGCCGGGCCAGTCGCAGCCGAATCAGACGATACGGACAACTCCGCCTCGGGACCAGCCTCAACCGGAGCGGAATCGACCGGGCGGGAATCCTCCCCTATGTTCAAGCGATCCTTGACCACCTGCATATCCACCCGCAACCGCCACACCGACTTATTCGTCTCCCGAGCCTCCCGATTCGTCTTCCGGATCTCCCGCGACAGCCGCTTGTCCACCCGGCGGATGTCCCGACGGACGCCTTTCTCCACCCGACGGACGTTCTTGTCCACCCGGCGGATATCCCGCTCCAGGTCGGCCTTGACCTGCTGGATAGCTCGCCGGTTGGCGGCGGTGAACAGCCAGACCACCGTGGTCAGGGCTACGAACAGCCCGACTATCAAATACAGGTTGTATAGGAATTCACCGTTCACGGCATGCTCCTTTGCTCTCGGCCAGTATACACGGGATTTCGCCCGCGCCGTATCATTACCTACTAATATAACCTAAAACAATGACAAAAAACAACCCCCTTCTACAAACATCATGCAAAAATAGCGAAAAACCCCTCTCACCTGGGAAAATCGGACCGGATGACAGGCACCCCGCCCCGATCGGCGCCCCTCATCGCCGCCCAATGCGCGCCTGCGGGCGGCGACACCCTCTACACTCCGCTAGGTGGCCGCTCCCCCGTTGGTTTCCCTGCAGGATGTCTCATATCGCACCGCACGCACGGTGATCCTGCGCGACCTGGCCCTCGTCCTGCATCCGGGCGAGGCGCTGGGCGTTTCCGGCCCCAACGGGGCGGGGAAAACCACCTTGCTCCGGTTGCTGGCCGCCCTCGTCAAACCCTCCTCCGGACGCTATGACATTTTGGGACTGACCGGCCACTCCGACCCCGACCGGACGGCCTCCATCCGCCGCCGCATCGCCCTCATCGGCCATGTCCCGGCCCTGTGGCCGGAACTCACCCTGCGGGAAAACCTGGAAATAATCCACCGGTTGCGCGGCCCCCTCCCCCCCTCCCCCCCTCCCGACCCGTTGCGGACGGCGGGGCTGGCGGAGGCGGCCCACCGGCGGGCGGGGGACTGCTCGGCGGGCATGCGGCGCCGGGCCGAATTCGCCCGCCTGCTGACCTGGACCCCCCGGCTGTTGTTGTTGGACGAACCGCACGCCGGCCTGGACGCCGCCTCCGCCCCGCTGGTGGAACTGGCGGTGAACCGAACCTTGCAGGCGGGCGGGGCGGCGGTGCTGGTCTCCCACGACCCCCGCCGGATTGCCCCCCTGCTCACCCGCGCCGTGAGCGTGGAAGACGGAACTTTGGCCGACCCTCCCGCCGCCGCCTGATGGCCCCCCGTTTCTGGCGGCAGGTCCTGTGGACGTTGCGCAAAGACCTGCGGGTGGAACTGCGGGCGGGGGAAGCCCTGTGGATGATCGCCCCGTTCGGGGCCCTGGCCCTGTTGCTGGCCCCGTTGGCCATCGGAACCGAAGCCGGAATGTTGCGGCGCATCGGACCGGGAATGCTGTGGCTGGTGATGCTCCTGTTCGGAACGACCATCGCCGTCCGCTCCACGGCCGCGGACCCCCCGCCCGTCCGGGATTTGCTCCGCCTGAGCGGACTGCATCCCGCCCCCGCCTTCATCGGGCGCAGCCTGGCCTCCGGCGTCCTGCTGTGCGGATTCGCCCTGATTTTGACGCCGGTGATGGTCGTGTTTTACTCCCCCGAACGGGCCCCCGACCCGGCGGAATGGCCCGCCCTGGCCGCCCTCACCGTCTTGGCCGCCCTGGGGATCGCCCTGCTGGGGACCGCGGCGGCCGCCCTGACCGCCGGACTGCGCGCCCGCACCGCCCTCGCCCCTCTGCTGGCGACGCCTTTGGCGGCCCCGGTGTTGCTGGCGGGGGCGTCCGGGACGAACGCGGCCCTCGGCGGGGGCGGTAACATCATCCTATGGTTGCTCCTGCTGGCGGGAATGGACCTGGCTCTGGCCATCGCCGGAATTTTGCTGTCCCACCCGTTGGAGGAAGCCGCCGGATAGCAAACCGACCCGCTGAGGAAAAACGGAAGCCCGACTATGACCCGGCGCATCTTGCACGTCATCACCGCCCTGTCGCTGGGAGCCGGGCTGGCCTTGGCCGCCGCCGCCCCGGCCGAGGAAACCCAGGGCGACCTGGGGCGGTTGCTGTTCGTGCACGTTCCGACGGTGATCGCCGCCTACGCCGCCCTGGCGACGGGAATGGCGGCCGCTCTCTTCTACATCATCCGCCGCTCCCC
This sequence comes from Candidatus Spongiisociaceae bacterium, assembly GCA_965202665.1. GTDB lineage: Bacteria > Actinomycetota > Acidimicrobiia > Spongiisociales > Spongiisociaceae. Next base: position 2,373,083 of record OZ241841.1, on the reverse strand, counting down.
CGCCGCCGACCGGGTTTCCGCCTCGGCGGTGGAAATCGGGACCGTTTTCACCGGCCTGACCCTGCTCACCGGGATGATCTGGGGGCGGCCCACCTGGGGGGTGTGGTGGGACTGGGGGGACGCCCGGATGATGTCCACCGCCGTCCTGTTTTTCTTCTGCCTGTCCTATCTGGCCCTGCGCCGCTCGGTGACCGACCCGGAGCGGCGGGCGGTGCGTTGTTCGGCGCTGGCACTGATCGCCTTCGCGCAAGTGCCCATCGTGCATTTTTCGGTGCAGTGGTTCCGAACTTTGCATCAGGGCCCGACCATTCTCCGCCCCGACTTGGGAGCCGCCCCCATCGACCCGGTGTACGGGCGGGCGCTGGGGGTGATGATCCTGGCTTTTCTTTTCCTGTTCGCCTCGTTGCTGGCCGTCCGCTTGGATTTGGCCCGACGGGAAGCCGCCTGGGAGGAAGCGGCCGTCTCTTCGGAACCGGCCGGGCGGGCGGTGGCCGCCCCCGAATTGGGAAATCCGGGAGGGGTCGCCGGTGGATAACTGCTGGGTGATTTCGGGGTATCTGGCCGTCTTCGGAGGGTTGGCCGCCTACGTGATCCACCTGGTCCGGCTGGGACGGGCGCTCCCCCGGCCGGAATCGCCCCCTGCCGATTCGGAAAGATGATCAACCGGCGCTTTTTGCTCCTGTGCCTGGGGGCGCTGGCGGCGGCGATCGCATACCTGATTTGGACCGGCCTGGGCGACAACCTGGTTTATTACCTGACTCCCAGCGAAGCGGTGGAACGGCCCCGGGAGGACGGGGAGCGGTTCCGGCTGGGCGGACTGGTGGAGACGGGGAGCGTCGTCCAGCGGGAAAACGGGGCGGTGTTCGCCGTCGGGGACGGGGCGGCCTCCATTACCGTGGTGCACTCCGGAGCCCCCCCGCAACTTTTCCGCGAAGGGGTGGGGGTGGTGGTGGAGGGGGCCTGGCGGGGAGGGGAGTTCCACTCTGACCTGTTGCTGGTCAACCACGATGAACAGTACCGGGCGCCGGACGGCGACGGCCCCTACCAAGTCCCCAACGGTGGGACGTAGCGATATGTTGGCCGTTCTTCTTCCCTGGCTGGGGCTGGGTTCGATACTGACCGCCCTGGGAGGGGCCCTGATGCTGGCCTTGCGGGGATTTCCGGCCCTGCGGGGCAGGCCGACCGACCCCGCCCGCCTCGCCCCGGCGGTGCGGGTCCTGGTCTTCGGGGCGGTCGCCGCCATGCTGGTCCTGGAAGCGGGCCTGCTTGCCGACTCTTACAACCTGGCCTACGTCGCCGACAATCACCGCACCGGAACCCCCCTCCCCTACGCCATCGCCGCCGGATGGGCCGCCCTGGAAGGCTCCATCGTGCTGTGGGGGCTGGTGCTGGCCGGATACATCTGGTTTTTCCACCGTTCCCTGCTCCGCGCCGAAGCAGGCGGGCTGGGGGCGGGAGCCCTGTCGGCGCTGGGAATGATCGCCTTATTCTGGTTCGGGTTGATGGCCACCGCCGCCAACCCTTTCGCGGTGTGCGCGGCGGCGGGCCCGGAAGGGGCGGGGTGCGCCGTAACCGCCTGGGCCCCCTGGTCGGCGGCCGACGCCCCCCTGAACGGGCGGGGGGCCAACCCGCTGCTGCAGAACCATTTTCTGATGATCGTCCACCCCCCCGTCCTTTACCTCGGATATGTGGGAATGTCGGTTCCGTTCGCCATCGCCATGTCCTCCCTGGCCTCCGCCCGCCCGGGGGCCGCCGCCGACCGTTCCTGGGTGAAAATCACCCGCCGCTGGACGTTGGGGGCTTGGTCTTTTCTCACCGCCGGCATCGTGCTGGGCGGATGGTGGAGCTACGAGGTGCTGGGATGGGGCGGCTACTGGGCGTGGGATCCGGTGGAAAACGCCTCTTTCATTCCCTGGCTGCTGGCCACCGCCTTCCTCCATTCGGCGGTGGTGCAGTCGCGCCGGGGGGTGCTGTCTTCTTGGAACTACGTGCTGGCCATCGGCGTGTTCGCAGCCACCATCCTGGGGACTTTCCTCACCCGCTCCGGGGTGGTGGCTTCGGTGCACAGTTTCACCCAGTCGGCCATCGGGCCCATTATTTTGGGTTTCCTCATCGCCGTTTTGGCCGGCTCCCTGGCCCTGCTGGCGTCCCGGGCGCACCGCATCGGGGACTCCCCCCGCCTGGACTCCCTGGTCAGCCGGGAAGGGGCTTTTCTGCTCAACAACCTGCTCCTGTCGGTGTTCGCCTTCGCGGTGCTGGCCGGCACCCTGTTTCCTTTGGCCGCCGAAGCCTTCGCCGACGCCGCGGTGGGGGTGGGGCGGCCTTTCTTCGACCGGTGGGCCGTCCCCCTCTCCTACGGGTTGCTGCTGGCGATGGGACTGGGGCCGGTCACCCCCTACCGGACGGCCCGCCCGCGGGTGATGTGGGAGCGCCTGCGCCTCCCGTTGCTGGCCGCCCTGGCGGTTACGGCGGCCACCGCGCTTCTGGCCACCCGCAACCGGCACGTGATCATCGTCGCTTTTCTCACCAGCTTGGCGGCGGCGGCCATCGTCCGCCATCTGGACTCCCTGATACGGGCCCGGCGCCGCAAAACCGGGGAGCGGGCGGGGACGGCCCTGCTCCGGCTGGCGGGGGCCGACCCCGGCTTCTGGGGCGGGCAAATCGCCCACCTGGGGGTGGCGGCGCTGGCCATCGGCATAGCCGCCTCCGCCAACCTGTCCACCAGCGGCCAGATGCAGCTGGCCCCGGGGGAAACGGCCCGCCTGGCCGGATACGAACTGGAATACGCCTCCCCGTTCACCCGCGCCGAATCGAACAGGTCGGCGGTGGGGGCCCGGATCGAAGTGACCAGGGACGGGCGGCGGGTGGCGACCCTTTCCCCCCGGCTCAACCTCTACCCCAACTCGGCCAGCCCCATCGTCACCCCCGCCGTCCACTCCACTTTCAGCCGGGATTTGTACGTGTCGCTCACCCGTTTGGACAGCGGGGGGCTGGCCGCCGACGTGTGGGTTTACCCCCTGCAGTGGATGGTGTGGACGGGCGGGCTGATCACCGCCGCCGGGGCCGGGGTTTCGCTGCTGGCCGCGCGCCGTCCCGCCCCGGCCGGGGACCGCCCCCGGCGCCGGGAGAAGGCCGATGCCTGAACGGCCCGCCGCCCGCCGCCCGTCCCGCCTGCTGGCCGGGGCCCTCGCTTTGGGGCTGGCGGGGGTGGTGGCCTGGGCCCTGATAACCGGGGAGCCGGGGGAGGCGGACCGGGTGGCGGCCCTGGGGGCGCGCATCCGGTGCCCGGTGTGCCAAGGGGAATCCATCGCCGACTCCCCCGCCCAGTACGCCCGGGATATGATGGACCTCGTGGCGGCCCGGGTAGGCGACGGATGGTCGGACGAACAAATTCTGGACCACTTGGAACAGCGCTTTGCGGGCATCCGGCTGGATCCCCCGTTCGCGGGGGGGACTTTGTTGCTGTGGATCCTGCCCGCGGCGGCCGCCGGGGCGGGGGCTTTGCTCATCGCCCGCCGCCTCCGCCGCCCGCAACCGGTCCCTCCCGGCGGAAACCCCGATGACTGAACGGCCCGCCGCCGACCCCGGGCGGGAAAAGCTCATCCGGGCCGACATCGCCGACGTGGCGCGCCAACTGGACGAAGGGGAACTGGACCGGGAAACCGCCGACCTGCTCACCGCCCGCTACCGGGCGGAACTGGCCTCGCTGGCCGGGGAAGCGGGCGGCCCTCCGCGGGAAAAGCCATCGGGGCCGTCCCGGAGCCGGGTCATCGCCGGGACGGTGATTCTGGTAGGGCTGTTCGCGGCGGCCGCGGCCGGGGCGTGGCTGGCGGTGGGGATAGGAGACCGGGCGGGCGGGCCGCCCGGCGGGGAACCGGTGGATTTGGCGCAGGTCACCAATGCGCAGATGGAAGCGGTGATCGCCGCCAACCCGGACCTGCCGGAAATAGCCGGGATGCGGCTGGCCTTGGCCGACCGCTACTTCGAGGTGAGGGATTTCTCCACCGCCCTCCCCCACTATCTGGGGGCTTTGGAAGGAACCTTGGACGCCGCCCGGCGGGCGCGGGCGCTGGCCCGGGTGGGGTGGATGAGCCATCAGTCCGGAGCGCCCGATGTCGCCCGGCGCTACCTGGACGAAGCGCAGGCGACGGACCCCGGCTACGGGGAGACCCGCCTTTTCCTGGGACTGCTCCTGCTGGAAGAAGACGACCCGGAGGGGGCGTTGCGGCAACTGGAGCCCCTGTTGGCGGGCGGGGAGTTGCCCGACGATTTGCGTCCCATAGTGGAAGAGGCGGCGGAGTCGGCCCGCGCCCGCGCGGAGGACGGGGGATGAGCCGCAAAGGGCTGTTTCTGCTGGGGGGCGGGCTGGCGGTCATCGGTTTGGCGGCGGCGGTGCTGGCCTCCAACTTCGATTTCAACGCCGAACAGGAGCTTTCGCCGGTGGTGGGGGTGGCCGTCCCCGACCTGACCCTGCCCTCCCTGGACGGGGGGGAGCCGGTCAACCTGCGGTCGGAGGCGGCCGCCCACCGGGCGACGGCGGTCAACTTTTTCGCCTCCTGGTGCCTGCAGTGCCGCAACGAACACGCCGATTTGATAGCCGCGGCGGAGGCTTACGCCGACCGGTCGGTGCGTTTCCTGGGGATTGTTTTCTTGGAATCCGCGGAGGAAGCCCGGGACTACCTGGACGAGGCGGGCCGGGGGGGGAACACTCTTTATTTGACCGACCCCGGCTCCCGGGCGGCCATCGAGCTGGGGGTGTTCGGAATCCCGGAAACGATTTTCCTGCGAGACGGGATGGTGGTTGGAAAACTCATAGGCGAAACCGACGCGCTCACCCTAAGCTCCGCCGTAGAGGAAATCCTGGCCGGGGCCACGGTGGAAGCCCGGCAGGTAGGCGAATACCGCCAAAACCCCGACCAACCCTAACCCCCGCCTCCTTCCCCACCAAACCCAGCTAAGGAAATCTATACATTCTTTTTAGCTAAAATTCTGCCCGACGCGTATAATTCTGTATTGCTTGAATTCCACTCCTTTTTGAGCGTGCAAGGCAAATCATATAAATCAACCAATCTATAAGATAGCGGAGTATATTTATTCCCTTGATTTCTCATTTCAAAGGACATCAAAATATGAATAGCATCGCAGTTAATTTTTTCTCGTATAGAGGGACCATCAGAACAATAAAAACTTCTCATTGATTTTTTCTTTTGGTCAGATTGAAAGGTCTTGCATTCCAAAAAATATATTTCGTCAGCAATACGAATCTTGAAATCTGGATAACCTGCTGGCTCTAGATAATCTGCCTTTTTAGCCATAGGGATAATGTTAACTTTATTTTCTGCTTTTAATACTTTACCAACTCTTTTCTTCACGTCATTGCCAACTTCATTGGGACGCGGCCTTGTGATAGGGTTTAGCGTTATATCTTCAGCAACCGTATCCGCAACGAGTTGCAACGTATCGATAACAGGCGAATCTGAATCAGCGTTAGCCAAATCAGCGTTAGCCAAATCAGCGTTAGCCAAAGGAAACACCTTATATCCTGTGAGGTGTTTGATAACTTGATAGAAAGGCTTAGTAGTCATTAGTTTGCTCTTTGTAGAAGCACTACTCGGTTGGTGTTGGTGCCGCCGTTGTTGTTGTCTACGCCCCACAGGTTGGAGGTTTTTGTGAAATTTTGTTGGTTGACCAGCACCTCGCGTGGTATCAGGGGCAACCCTTCCGATGCTTGTAGCACTTGTTCTTCTAGCAGCACCTCTCCGTTGCGCACCTCCCCCACCTCAAACGCTATGTGGCCGCCCGCTCGCACCACCCGGGACATTTCCCGCAGGGCGTTGCGGACAAAACCCCTCCATTCGGTGACCGAGGAAAAACCGCTTATTTGAACTTCGCTAACATCAACGCCTGCGAACCAACACCGTAGCCAATTGTCTTTGCGGTAGTCCACAATGTTGAGAAAAGGGGGAGAAGTGACTACTAAATCAACCGAGCCGTCGGCTAGGTAGAAGAGGTGGTCGGCGGTGGCGGTGCGCAACATGGGAGGGGCCGGCGTTTGCGGAGCGGGATATCCGGTGCGCAACAGCGAACGGGATTTTCTCATCACGATGTCAACGATGTCCTTGGGGCCGGGGGTTTGATCTTGCCGCTGGTTGATGCGGCGTTGCGACTCGGCGGACACCGCCTGGTTGGGCGGCATGGTGCGCACCGAGAAAAACCCGGGCGAATGCCCGCTCAGGCGATTCAGGCAAACCATGCGGAGCCAATCGTCGGTGCGATCCAACCCGTCCTCCCGCTCCCGGTCCATGAACCACCGCCGGAGGATCAAAAGTTGCGACAAGGTGTCCGGGTGGTAGAAGGCGAGCAGGTCATCCTCGGGGGCGGCGGCGTCCGCAACATCGCCGCCGGCGTCCAGGATTTCCCGCAACCTGGCTTCCGCTTCGCGGAGGGGAGGCGGGTCAAACCGGGGGCGGGCCAGCATTACGCACAGCGGGTTGACGTCGCTGCCCGCCGCCCGCCGATCCATCAGATGGGCTTGCAACGGGGTGGTTCCCCGTCCCAGAAAAGGGTCCGCCACCAAATCGCCCTGCCTGGTGTATTTTTCGATGAAAAATTCGGGCAGTTGCGGCTTGAAACAGGCCCGGTAGCTTATCTCGTGCAGGCTGTGCCCCCGCCTTTGCCGGGCCGTCCAAAACTCTTTGACCACCCGGAGCGGCGGGTTTCCTTCGGGAGTCCCGCCCCCGTCCGCGGCGGGTCCATCCGCCGGCGGGAGGGACTCCAATACTTTGGGGGGTGGCGCTGTCACAAGAGATTGTTTATTTCGGCCCGCAGATCCTGCATGGGGGCGGCCCCTATCCATTTTTTCACCAGCACGCCTTGGCTGACCAAAGCCATATTGGGCTGGTAGGAAAAACCGAACGCTCCGAAAATGCTCTGGTCTTCGTCCAGCCCCCAGCGCACCGCGCCGCTGGTCAGCAGGCTCCGGGCCCGGGAGGCCGTGTCGTCGTAGGAGGCTTTCCAGGCCACCGCGATCACGTCCACCCGCCCCCGGTACTCCCTCGCCAGATTGTCCACAGCGGGCAACTCCCGCTGACAGGTCGGTCACCATTCCGCCCAGAACACGTAGAGGATGGGCCGGGAGGCGTTGGCTGAACTAAAAGTGGAACCATCGTCGAGGGCCAGCGTCACCGACGGGGCGGCCGGACCCTGCGGCCGGGGCCGGGTGGTGGTCGTGGTGGTAGGCGTGGTGGTGGTCGTGGTGGTAGGCGCGGCCCTGGTGGTGGCAGGGGCGGCCCTGGTGGTGGCAGGGGCGGCCCTGGTGGTGGTCGTCCTGGCGGGAGCGGTAGTGGTTGTGGTGGTTGTCGTCGTGGTGGGAGCGGTCGTCGTAGTGGTGGTTGCGACGGTAGTGGTGGCGGCCGTGGTCGTGGTGGTGACGGCCGTGGTCGTAGTGGTCGTGGTGGTTGCGGGAACGGTGGTGGTGGGATCGGGATCGGCGGAAACCACCGCGGTGGTCGTCGCGGCGGTGGTGGAGGCGACGGCGGAAGTAGCGGTGGTCGATGTAGTGGCCGGCGCGGCGACGGTGGTTTCCGTTGCGGTGGTGGAGGTAGGGGCTTCGGTGGTTGCGGGGACATCCTCGGTTGCTTCCTCGGCGGGGGCCTCGGCTTCGGGTTGGGCGGGGGCGGGGGTAGTGGAAACTTCCGGTTGGGGCGATTCGGGCGCAACGGCGGTTGAACCCGGCGCCGCGGAGTCCGCCGTGGTTGCGGGCGGGGCGGCGGTCGTCGCCGGGGCGGGCGGGGCCTCCGCTTCGGTTGGAGAAGCCGACTCGGGCGCGGCCCCGGAGCCGCAGGCGGCGGCGATCACCGCCAGAATCGCCAGGAGGACGAGGGCCCTCCCCCATCCGGCCCGGCTCACAGCCGCACCGCCTCATCTAACAGGGCGCGCACCTCGGAGATGGGAACCTCCCCGTGCCAACGTCCGATTTCCACGCCCTGATGGACCAGGGCCGACACCGGCTGGTAGCCGACTTCGAAGGCGGCGAACACGCTTTCATCCTCATCCAAGGCCCAGCGCGTCGCCCCGCTGGTCAACAGCCGCCGGGCGGCGGCGGAAGTGTCCGCCAAAGACGCCTTCCAGGCCACCGCGATCACGTCCGCCCGGCCCTCGTACTCCGCCGCCAGGCCGTCCACAGCGGGCAACTCCCGCTGACAGGTCGGTCACCATTCCGCCCAGAACACGTACAGGGTGGGCCGGACGGCCTGCGAAGAATCAAACGAGGAACCGTCGTCCAACTGCAAGGAGACGGCGGGGGCGGCCGGTCCCGACGGGGCGGAGGGGGTTTCCTGAACCGGCGGGGCGGAGGAGGCCGTCCCGGCTGGCTCGGATCCGGACCCGCAGGCGGCGACCGCCAGCATCAAACCGATCGCCGTTGCGAAACCTATGCGGGGTTTCATATCCCCAGAATAGTCCGTCCGGCGCGGTATATGAACGATTTTGCCGTGGTTGGCGCCCAACGGGCTAAAGATTTTTTCGCGTTTTGGCCGTTTCTTGAAACAAGGGGGTTGTCGTCGTCGTTTTTTTACCTTATGTTGCATATTGTAAGAAGCGCGGCCCGAATGGCGCGCACCCTGACGCAGAAAGGGTAAGGTACGAGCATGGAAGAGTTCTACGCCAGCATATCCGGCGCCCTGACGACCATCGGCGGGCTTACGGTGTTCTTCGTTTTGCAACGGAAGGACACCCGCCAATTGGCGAAGGGACTGGAGGATATGATCCTGCGGGAATCCAACCGGCAGGAGGCCAACACCCAGAAGGTTGCCGACGACCTCAAAGAGGCCAGAACCTCCCTGGAAGGCAAAATCCGAGAGGAATCCAACCGGCTGGCGAACGGCACTCAGCGAGTCGAGGACCGGCTGCTGACCATTGATAACCGAGTTCGAGATGTGGAGGGGAACATGAAAGTCGTAATGTACCGGTTGCGGATAACCGACGGCCATCCCGTCCCTCCCGAACCCGCTCCGCCCCGCCCGGCTCCGTCCGTCCCCGTTCCGGACAATCCGGAGAGGATCCGGTCCATCGCCGACCCATCCGCGGCGGAAAAGTAACCCGCCACCCCCGACCGAGCCCGGCCTGTTCCCCAGCGGGCCGGGCTTCGTTGCGCCCGCACCCGTATGCTGAAAACCCGGGGCCGCCGGGCCGGATACGTGGGGAAAAGGGGTTCGCTCGTAGCGGGGGGTCAGGTGCGGGTCAGATCCCGTACCAATCCGATTACATCGCCGCCGACCGGCCCGTGCCAGCGGCGCACCTCCCGTCCGTCGGCTATCAGAATCGACACCGGTTGCGACGCCACGCCGAACGCCGCTACCGCCGCCTCGTCCAAAGTCCAGCGCGTCCAGCCGGTGCGCAACAGTTTCTCCGCCTCCGCCCGGGTTTCCTCCCAGCCGGACTGCCAGGCCACCGCCATCACATCCACCGACCCGGCCCACAACCGGGCCAAACCGTCTACGGAAGGCAACTCCCTCCGGCAGGCCCCTCACCATTCCGCCCAGAACACCAGCAGGGCGGGCCGGGCCGCCTCCCTCGCCGTCCAACTGCTTCCATCGTCCAACTGCAAGGTCACGTTCGGAACAAGTTCGTCCGCCGGCTCGGCCGGTTGGGAGGCCCCGGTGGCCGGAACGGATGATGCGGGCGGCTCGGAAAACTCACCCGTTCCGCAGGCCGCGGCCAGCGCCGACCCGGCCAACAGGCAAGCGAAGGCCCGGCGCCCCATCAGGAAGACCCGGCCAGTTCCCGACTCTCCGCAACCACCCGGGACAGGGCCTCCGCCGCCGCTCCGCCGTCCAAAGAGCGCCGGGCCGCCTCCGCCGCCTCCTCCCACCCGTCCGCCGCCCCGGAAACCAGGATGGCGGCGGCCGCGTTCAACACCGTCATGTCCCGGGCCGGTCCGGGGCGCCCTTCCAGCACCGCCCGGGCGATGGCCGCGTTGTCGGAAACCCCCCCGCCCCGCACCGACTCCAAGGGGGCGGTCGCCAACCCGACCTGCGCCGGTTCCAGCACGGAACGGGTGATCCGCCCCTCCCGCAGGCCCCACACCACCGACGGACCGGCCAAACTCAACTCGTCCAACCCGTCCTCGCCGTGGAAGACCAAGGCCCGCACCGCCCCCGCCGCCCGCAACGTCTCTATCATCCGCTCCGCCATCCGGCCGTCCGACGTCCCCACCGCCAAGCGGCGCACCCCGGCCGGGTTGCTGAGCGGCCCCAGAAAATTGAACACGGTGGGCACGCCCAGCTCTTTGCGCACCGGCCCCGCCCAGCGCATCGCCGGGTGGTAGACGGGCGCCAGGAAAAAGGCGTAGCCGGTGCGGCGGAAAAGTTCCCGGTTGCGCTCCGGGGGCAGGTCGATCGCCACCCCCAACTCTTCCAACAGGTCGGCCGAGCCGCATTGCGAAGACATGGAACGGTTGCCGTGTTTGGCGACCGGAACCCCCGCCCCGGCGACCGCAAAAGAGGCGGTGGTGGACACGTTGAAAGTTCCGGAACGGTCCCCTCCGGTTCCCACGATGTCCACCGGGTCGGCGTCCCCCAAGTCCACCGCCACCGCCGCCGCCCGCATTCCCTCCACCAGCCCCAGAATTTCCTCCGCCGTCTCCCCTTTGGCCCGCAACAGGACGATGAGGGCGGCGATTTGCGAAGGGGCCGCCTCTCCGGTCATCACCCGATCCATGGCCGCCCGGGCCTGGGCCCGGGTCAGGTGGCGGCCCTCCCCCAGCCCGCCCAGGATCTCCGCCCACGAAAACCCGCTTTCCCCCTGCGCGTGGTTGGCCTGTTCCATGTTTCCGTTGCCCCGTTCCGATGGTTTTGATCGCGTAGCGGCGTCCCCGCGGAGCCGCGGGTCGCCTGCGGAAACCCTACTACCGCCGGGTGGTCCCATAAGTTTCGGCGCAGGCTAAACTTGGGGGGCCAGACCCTCTCGGAGGAAAAATGCTGTACTTTGCTTACACCGCCCGGATCGCCCCCCACCTGCTGGCTGAGGCGGCCCCATCCGCCGAGTTTCAGTTCATAGCCCATCTGCCGGAAACGGAACTGCTGTTTCCGATCACCAACCGGGACTGGGAGGGGGCGTTGCCCTCGGTGCGCCCGCGGGGGGGCAACACGGTGTGGGGGGCGGTGTTCGAAGTCCCCAAATCGGAAATCAAAGGCCTGGACCGGGCTGAAAAAGCGGAAGGGCGGATACCGTCGGAGGAGTTCAAAGCGGTGGACCGCCAGGGGCGCAGTTACGCGGTGCTCACCCATGTGTCGGCGGAGGGCGGGGAAACCGCCGGGGAGCCCTCCAGCGACTACATGGAAATCGTGGTGAACGGGGCCCGCCATTGGGAACTGCCCACCGGGTGGGTGGCCGGCCTGGCCGAACACATCATCACCTGATCCTCGGCCCGCCGCGGGAGGGGGACGGGTTCTATATGGAGAAGGGGGGCCGGCTCAGGCGTCGCCGCCCGGTTCGCCGGAGTCGGCGGATTCGGCGGCGGCCGGCGTAGCGGGGACCGGGTCGTCGTTGATGAACTTGTCGAAGTAGAAGCCGACCGCCGCTCCGATCCCCGGACCGACGATGTAGGCCCAGATGTCGGTGAAATCCCCGGCGACGATGGCCGGTCCCAGGCTGCGAGCCGGGTTGACCGACGCCCCGGTGATGGGGATGGCCGCCAGATGGATGGCCACCAGCACCAACGAAATGGCCAACGGGGCGGCCCGCTTGTGGGCGGCGGTGGTGCGGAGAACGACCATCACGAAAATGGCGGTGAGGATCCCCTCCACCACCAGCAACTCCACTATGTCCAAATCGGGGGCCCGGGTCAAAGTGAACTCCACCGCCTGCTGGCCCGCGATGTAGAAGACCAACCCGGCGGCCAGCAACGCCCCGGCCGTCTGGGCTATCAGATAGCCGACCAGATCGGAGGGGGAAGTGTCTTTGCGCATCATCATCGCCAAAGTGACCGCCGGGTTGAAATGGGCCCCCGACCGGTCCCCGAACACGTAGATGGCGCCCAGCAGGGCCAAACCGAACCCGAAGCCTATGAACAGCAGGTTGCCGTCGGAGCTGATGATGGACATGGAACCCACCGCCACCAGCACGAAGGTGCCCAGCAACTCCGCCAAATACTTGTTCATTGAAGCAACCATGGGAAACCTCCCGTTCGCCGGCTGTTGCGCGAACTCAATTTACCGGGCTTCCCCGGCTCCTTGCGGCTTTTGCCGGACGGGCCGGGGTTAGGCCTCGGCCCCGGACATCATCCCATATTCGTTGACGTACTTGTCCAGGTAGAAGGCGATCACCGAACCCAACAGGGCGGCGACGAAATACGCCCACAAAAAGGAGAAGTCGCCGGCTACGATGGCCGGGCCCAGATTGCGGGCCGGGTTGGCCGAGGCCCCGGTTATGGGAATCGCCGCCAGATGGAGCACGGTCAGCGTCAAAGCGATAATGATGGGGGCGACCTTCGGATGACTGGCCGTAGTGCGCAAAATCACCATCACCAGGATTGCGGTCAGAATCGTTTCCACAATCAGAATGTCATCCGCCCCGAAACGGACATTGGCGGGGTTGAAACCGGGACCGGCCACGATCATGTCAGCCGCCTTCTGGCTTCCGATGGCTAAAATCAATCCGGCCGCGGCCAGCCCCCCAACAAACTGGCCCACCGCGTAGCCGACGAATTCAACGGGCGTTATCTCTTTGCGCATCATTATCGCCAAAGACACCACCGGGTTGCAATGGGCCCCCGAACGTCCGCCGAACATGTACAGGGCCGCCAGCAGGGCCAAACCGAAGCCGAAGCTGACCATCACCCTGTCGCCGTCGGCGTAGAGAATGGACATTCCGCCCAAGCCGACCAGCACGAAAGTGCCCAGCATCTCGGCTACGTACTTGTGAATTGACGCCATTTCGAAACCTCCCGTCAGGCCGTCTGCGCTTACCGGGAGAAAATCTACCACCGCGGCGGCCCAAAAACCGGTATTTCCGACATCTGGGTCGGTTTCGCCCCGCCGGACGGGGACGGCGTTTGAGCCTTCAACTAGATTGGGGGCGTATGAGCCCCGTCGCCGCGCCCGCCCGCACCCGCTGGAGCGCCGTCCTGCTGGGGGCGGTGAGCGGCCTGTTCGCCACCCTGATAATCAGCCTGGTGGCCTACATTCTGACGGCCCTCATCTACCGCACCGGCCGGGTTCCGGAAAACCTGTCCGGTTGGATCGGCCTGGCCCTGTCCTTGCTCGCCGGTCAGTTTCTGGCCGGATACGTAGGGGGGCGCCTGTCACGCAGTCCCTATGCGGGGGCCCACGGGGGGATGGCCGCCGTCGGTTGCTACGCCGTCTTCGCGGTTGTCAGCCTGCTGGGGGGCAGCCCGGCCGGGGTCGCAACCCTGCTTTTTTTCGGGGCGGCGGCGGTGGCGATAGGTTACGGCGGCGGGAAACTGGCGGGTCGCCGCGACCGCCGACAGCGGGAAAAGGAAAATACGATAAACGGCGGGTGAAGGGGCGAGTTCGCCGATAAGCCGGATTCTGTGCCCGGGTTGCCCCCGGGCGACGGTCATCCATCTGGGATCTGCGTTGCCGCAAACCTCGCGCGGTCCACCCGAGGCTTAATCGGCGGACCGCCGGCGCCTCTGCTTGACCTTGCTCCGAGAGGGGTTTACCAGCCACCCCGGTCGCCCGGAATGCTGGTGGTCTCTTACACCACCGTTTCACCCTTGCCTGTGCCCGTTACGGGCCATCGGCGGTCTGGTTTCTGCGGCACTTTCCGTCGGGTCGCCCCGCCTGGGCGTTACCCAGCTCCCTGTCCTGCGGAGTCCGGACTTTCCTCGACCGCCTCCCGACGCCGGGGGCGGCCGCGACCGTCTGGCGAACTCGCCGACCACCAGGATAGCAGGCGCCGGCACCCCCCGGGACGGCCTAAGATGGACGCATGTGCGGACGCTACGCGCGGACTTTGGACCCGGGCGCCCTGGCCTCCTACCTGGGGGCGGAGGAGGCGGCGTCCGAAAAGTTGGAGCCCAGTTACAACGTGGCCCCCACCGATCCGGTGTACGCGGTGGCCGAACAGCGGGGGCGGCGCCTGCTGGGGACGATGCGATGGGGGCTCATCCCCCACTGGTCGCCGGACCGCAAAGGCCCGCTCAACATCAACGCCCGGGCGGAAACGGCGGCCGTCAAACCGGCCTTCCGGGACTCGTTGCGCCGCAAACGGTGCCTGATCCCCGCCGACGGCTTCTACGAATGGGAACCGAAGCGGGAAGGGCGGCGCCCCCATTATGTGACTTTGGCCTCCGGGGAGCCGATGATGTTCGCCGGAATATGGGCGGCGCGGCGGGACCCGGAGTCGGACGGCTGGACACGCAGTTGCGCCATCATCACCACCGTCGCCAACCGCCGCCTGTCGGGCATCCACACCCGCATGCCGGTCATCTTGGAACCCGAATCCTGGGATATGTGGCTGGACCGGGAGATGCGGGAACCGGCCGCTTTGGAACCGTTGCTGGCCCCGCTCCGGTCGGAGGCGGTGGCGGAACATCCGGTTTCCGACCTGGTGAACAACGTGCGCAACAACCTCCCGGAAAACATCGCCCCCCGGTCGGCGGACCTGGTCTGACCGCCGCCCGCCCCATCCCACTAGCCTGTTGCCGATGGCCCGCATACTCCTCATCCGACACGCCCCCACCCCCGAGACCGGCGTCCGGCTGACCGGACGGGCCCCCGGGGTTTCCCTGGGGGAGGCCGGGGAGGCGGCCGCGCGCCGCACCGCCGACCTGCTGGCCGACCGGGCCGTCAAAGCCGTGTTCACCTCCCCTATCGAACGAACCTTGGAAACGGCCCGCATCGTGGCCGCCCGCCACCGGCTGGAACCGGTCATCGAAGAAGGCTTGGTGGAAATGGATTTCGGGTCTTGGACGGGGCGCACCCTCAAATCCCTGCGCCGCACCAAACTGTGGGAGGTGGTGCGGAACACCCCCTCCCGGGCCCGCTTCCCGGGCGGGGAATCGTTCGCCGAAGCGCAGGTGCGGGCGGTGGCGGCGGTGGAACGGATCGCCGCCGGAGCGGGCCGGGGGACGGCGGCGGCGGTAAGCCATGCGGATGTGATCAAACTTGTCCTCGCCCATTTCCTGGGCCAGCCGCTGGACCTGTTTCAACGGCTGGTGGTCTCCCCGGCGTCGGTGTCGGAAATTATCCTGGGACCGGGCCCGCCGGCGGTGGCCTCCGTCAACCGAATGGGAACGGGGGGAATCGATTGACGCACGAATTCACTCCCCGCGACTACGGCCTGGTCGACTGGTTCCGAGTGGGGGCGGTGGGCGTGCCCGGCAAACGCACCTTCTACCTGATGATCGAAATGGGGGGCGACCCGGTGTGGTTCAAATGCGAAAAGGAGCAGGCGGCGGCCCTCGCCCAGCAGAGCATCGAAATTTTGGGCGCCATGGAACGAACGGTGGACGAAGGGGCGGTGGAAGGGATGGTGTCCACCGCCGGGGAAATGACCGGGCCGTCCGAACACGACCATTTTTTCCCGGTGGAGTCCATCGCCATGCGGATCAGCTCCGACCATTTCTTTCAGATACTGCTGCGCGGATCCGAAGAAGGGCAGGAGGTGCTGTTTATGACCACTCCCGAGCAGTTGCGGGCGATGGCCATTATGGCGTTGGAATCGGTCAACGCCGGGCGGCCGCTGTGCCCCATGTGCCTGTTGCCGGAAAATCCCGACGGCCACGACTGCCCCTCCGGCAACGGCCACCGGCCGGCCCGGTGAAAATCCGCCCCGCGCCGGTCGTAACCGAAATCATCGGCAGGTTCCGCAACGCCTCCAACGCCACTTTGCTGGCCCGCACCGAAGAAGGGGACATGGTGGTTTACAAACCGGAACGGGGGGAACGCCCGCTGTGGGATTTCACCCCGGGGACTTTGGCCGCCCGGGAAGTGCTCACCTTTCAGACGTCGCAGGCGGCCGGGCTGGAAGTGGTGCCGGAAACCCTATTCGCCGAAGGGCCTTTCGGGCCGGGTTCCGCCCAGCGTTTCGTGGAAGCCGACCCTGAATTCGACGCCGCCGGGCCTATTAATGACGCGGATCCGTCGCTGTGGCCGGTGGCGGTTTTGGATGTTTTGGTAAACAACGCCGACCGCAAAGCGGGGCATTTCCTGAAGGACGCCGGGGGTCGATTATGGTGCATCGACCATGGGGTGACTTTTCATTCCGAAGCCAAATTGCGCACCGTGTTGTGGAACTTCGCGGGCCGCCCTTTGCCAGAGGAAATGGTCGGGGCGGCGGGGCGGTTGCGGGAGGCTTTGCGGGGGTGGTTGTATGCGGAAGTGATGCGGTTGCTGGGCAAACCGGAGGCGGACGCTTTGACCGGACGGGTGGAGGGCCTGCTGGACAACCCGGTTCATCCCCCGCCGCCGGAGGACCGCCCGCCCATCCCCTGGCCGGTCTGGTAGATTCCGGGCAAGCAGGGGTGCTGTCGCTAGAATGGCGGAGATGACCAACGCCCCTCCCCAACCCGTAAGCGGCTGGCCCCAGTTGCTGGCCGCCTTGGCCTTGGCCGTGATGCTGGCGTTGTTCATCCTCTGGCCCGACCGAGGGCCGCCCGCCGGCGAACCCGTCCCCGTCACCTCCACCGTCGCCGAAACCACCGCCGTTACGGAAACATCCTCATAGTTTCATATCGAGACGGCAGGCTGTTGATCACAATTTGATGCAGTTCTTCATAGTCTAAAATATCGAAAGTATCAGCCTTTATCTTTAACGACTTTAGTAACTGTATAATATTACTTCTTTTATACAAATAGCTATTGTCTGCCAAGACTACATCATAAATAGCGGCCACCACAGTTGGATTTCTGATCGCAAAACTCCGCGACATGATTCGAGTATACAACTCCCTGTTGTCGGCCATAGCGTTGATAAGGGTTTCAGCCGAATGTTCGGAAAATTCAGATGCCCTATGAGCGTACTCCGCCAACCACCACAGCCGCGCCGAACCGTTCCAAAGTCTGCCATGGGCACCAATCCACAACCAGTGCCTCTTCACAAACTTGCCGGGGTTTGATCTTCTAAGCCCACTGTCCCAACGCATTGAGACGTAGGAGGACAAGACGAAGCTGTTGATAGAAGACCAAAACCAACCTTGGTTCATATATTCCGGTGGGTTGTCGGCTAACGCCCGGTGAATAATCGGCGCGTAGTGGAAATCAGACCCCGGACCTTTCCGTTTAAGTCGATTCAGAGAGTCAATCGGAGCAACCAACTTGATATTTTGCGAGTCATAGGGAGACACTTCCCCCTGGGCGGCTAACTCATCCAGTTCGTTTTTGAATTGTATCATATCGGCTTCGAAAAAAAGATGGGGAGCAGTGTAAGCCAGTTTCTCCACCAAACGGAGACCATCGCTATTCAGCCCTAAAACGGTGCTATTCATTGCTTAACCTTAACCGCTGTACGGGCAACTTACCGAGGTGATCGGGGTGCTTTGAGGGGCAAGCAGTTTTCCACTATTTGGTATAGTTCATAATAGTCTAAAACATTATAGGTGTCAGCCTTGGCACGAAGTTTTATACAGAGGTCGTTAGCATGTTCCTTGTAGAGAAGATAGGTTTTTCCAGCCAAAGCCGTGTCGTATATGGCAGCTACCAAAACCGGGTTAGAAGCAAATTTACGATCCATAATAGCGTGATACAGTCCTGTATTATTTGCCATAACAGTGAGTAAAGTACGAGAAGAATGTATGGAAAACTCGGAGGAGCGAAGGGCCATCTCTCCCAACCACCACAGCCGAGCGGCAGAGTTCGAAATCCTGCCCTTTTTCCCAATCCACAGCAAATGCCTTTTGACGAATCTAGTAGGTTTTTTGGTACTCCAGCGTTGTGAAATATACGGAGACAACAGGAAACAGCTTATGGAAGTCCAAAATAAGCCCTGATCAGCCTGTTCAGATGAAATTCCGGCAACCGCTCGGCGTAATATCGGTACGTTGCGGGCATCGGTGGAAGGCCCTTTCCTATCCACCCGATTCAAGGGGTCAAGAGAAACCTTCAAGTTGATCCTTGAATCAACATATGGCGGTACGCCCTGTTGTTGGGCCCTCTGTTCCAACTCTTCTATCAGTTGAGCGGTATCTCCCGACGTGAAAATATGAGGCGCGCTATCAGCCATTTCATCTAAAATGCGATATCCGTTATCGTTTAGGCGAGGAATGTTTTTCAAACTCACTGCCGATCCTCAGTTCTCATAGAAGTATCGGGTAAGCTATTTTCCACTATCTGACATAGTTCATAATAGTCTAAACCGTTGAAAGTACCCGCCTTGGCTTTGAGATTTTTAAAGAGTTCGTTGGCGTTATCGGTTTGGAACAACTGCTTATTTCCCGCCAAGGCTGTGTCGTAAATAGCCGCTGTCAAAACCGGATCGTTAACTGCATAGGAACGTGACATTAGTTGATGATACAACCCTACATTGCCCGCCATAACTCTCAACAGCGTGTCGGTGGAGTGAATGGAAAACTCTGATGCCCGGAGCGACATCTCCCCTAACCACCACAATCGGGCGGATGCGTTCCAACATCTGCTTTCTGTGCCCATCCAGAACCAATGTTTTTGGACGAACCTGTTCGGTTCTTTTTTGAGCAAATGACTAGTGGACCATCGTTCGGCGATATAGGGTGACAAAACCAAGCAGTTTATAGAAGTCCAAAACATCTTTTGATCGATTTGGTCCATCGCAATACCGGCTGTCGCCTGGCGTATCAGAGGAACAAAATCGGCATCCGTGCCGGGTCCTTCCTCGGTGATTTGGGTATTCAACGTATCAAGCGGAACCTTCAATTTGATGTCGCGGGGATCAAAAGGCCGCTCGTTCCGTTTGGCGGCCAAAAAATCTAAACTCTTCTTAAGTAGCCTAGTACCCCCTTCTATGAAAATATAGGGTACAATCTCAGCTAACTCCTCCAAAATATGGTATCCGCTCTGGTTGAGTTTGAGAACATTGTTGAACATATCAGCTAATCCTTCGGCCTCGCTCCGGCAGGGCAACCGCCATCCGGAGTCCCGCAAATATAACACAACACCCGGCGACGCGCCAAACCATGCGCCGATTTTCCCCCGAACAATCTGCGGAAGTATACTGCGTGCCCTCCGCAACAAGGAAGGACATGACCGCCCATACCCCCCGGCTGATTTTCCCACCAGACCCCACCGACCAGTCCGGCTTTGCCTCCGCCGACGCCGACCGCGCCTTGCGCGGCTACGCCGAGCCGGTAATTCGCGAGTTGCTCCAAAACTGCTTAGACGCCCGCGAGAACGGACAGCGGGTGGATGTTTCCATCTCCATCCGCCGCGTCCCGATATCGCAAATCCCTGATTTGAGCGGATACAAGCGGGCCTTTGAGGATGTGGTCCGCAACCGCAAGGAGGCAGGCAGGTTTTCCGAAACCGACAATACGGTCGCCAACCGAATCGAGGATGTGCTGGGGGACAAAGACGGAGAGATGTGGGTGTTGGTTTGCCGAGACGACGGCCAAGGGCTGACGGACGATACGATGAGCCGCCTGCTGTCGGAGGGAAACACCACCAAAACCGATCATGGGGCTGGCTCGGTCGGGTTGGGGCACCTGACCGCCTTCGGGGCCTCCGACCTGCGCTACGTCATATACGGATCCCGCGGCCCCGAAGGTCCGATTGTCTCCGGGCGATGCCTGCTGGCCGCCCACCTGCCGCGGGGGGAGCAAAAGACCCGCAGTCACAAAGGAACGTTGGCCATAGGCGACAACCCAAACAAAATCGGCATGTTCGATTCTCCCTTCCAGTACGTCTCCCAGTCGCCCGCCCTTGTCAAACCGGATATTGACCGCATAACCGAGACCGGAACCGCCAAGACCGGAACGGTGGTGGCCATACTGGGCTTCAACCACTTCGGAGAGCCCCCCGAAACAGGCGAAGCGCTTCGTTACATCGCCCGCACCGCCGCCGCCCACTTCGCACCCGCCATCTGCGACGGTCGTATAGCGGTGGAAGTAAAAGACGAGAAGAGAAGCATTACGCTTGACTCGCCGAACTCGGTGGGGAAGGCTTTGTCAAAGGACGGATACATTGTTCGCTCCGAGCGATGGCGGTTCCCCGAGGGGATGGCGCACCGGGCGTGGCGCACTCTCAATCAGGGAAAACAACTGTCCTCGGAAACGGCGACCATCCTGTTTCGAAAGCTGGATGACACGGATAGGGGCCGCACCCGCGTCAACTTTTTCCGAGAGGGGATGTGGATCACCAACAGCCATTACCCTACCGGCCATTTTGCCGACCGTGAACGTTTCGACGCGGTAGTGCTGGCCGACCCGGAAAATGGGCGGCGGTTCTCCGAACTGGTACGCCGTTCCGAAGGGGCGGAGCATTACGACATCAACCTCCCCAACCTCCCTAAAGAGGACAAAGAAGAACTCAAGGGGATGCTGGACGAGATACTGAATATTCTGCTAGCGGAGGCGGAGAGCGTAACCGGGGATTCCTGGCGGCCAACCGGTTTCGCCGCGTACGGAGAAGGAACGGAGCGGCCGCGGCCGCGTCCCCTCCCCCCGCGTCCCCCGGTCTGGACTCCCGGCGAAGGCGAAGGGGAGACCCCGTGGTTGGAACCAGGTGAACCGGAGCCCGAACCCGGTCCCGGACCCGGTCCGGGCCCCCATCCGCGGCCCATCATACCAACGGAGGAAGATACAACCGCCCGGCCGGGGAAGTCCATCTCGGTGCCTTTCGCCTTCGGCGAGATAGTGCTCGGCGATAGCCGGGACGGCAACATTAGAGCGATACAAGTGGAACTCGGCCAGCACAAAGAGGAGGTGTTGGGGGTGCGGGTAATTCGCGCCACCGGCGGAGATGAAACCTGCGACTCCTCACCGCGGCCGGAATTTTGCCGCATATCCCCCGGCTCCCCGGGCTTGAAGAAGATGGGCCCGTTCGAGGTGCTGGTTCCCACCGACTTGCATAGATTCCAGATAGAAATGACTATTCCCGTCGAGCGCGGACGCGGGCCGCTGGCCCTTGACATCGTAAAGAGGCGGCCATGATCCACCGTCCGATGTTACGAGCCGACGGCTTGGGTTACGACTTCCCCGGTGTTTCCTACAGCAACACCTTCGAGAGAACAGGTGAAAGCGAAGCGCGGGTTGTGAATATTCTGAGCGGCCCCGATGTCGGCCCTTTCACGAGAGCCGTCTGGGACAATGGGGCGTGGGTCTCCGAAATACGATCCCCCCATACCCTTTACTCCGAATACGCGACTTACCGACTTGACGACCTGACGGTAACTCATAGTTTGGAGGAAGAAGGTACGGATGCTGAAAGGAGTATTTGGGAGTACTCCGTGAAGTGGGACCCGGCCCATTGCACGGCGCGCCCCTTCCTCATCACGCAACTGTGCGCCCATGGGCAGATAATCTTATCAAAGGAAATGTTGAGCTTTGTGTGGCAAGATGGGGCTTCTTCGCTTACCATCCCCCCAGGACGGGTGGTGGCCCGAGGGGAAGTGTTTGCGCTGGAGGAGGCGGTTGCCTCCATATTGGAATTCGTAGTAGATAAGCAAATGACAAGGAATGGGGAAATCCGAGTCGCCGACCCGGACCCCTATTACCACTTCAAGGTTTTCATGACTCAGGCAACTTTGCAGAGCGTAAAAAGGGAAAGGCGAAGCGGCATCATGATCGCCGCCCTAGTGGGGGCATTGGCTCGCCTTAAGAAAAGCGACGACCCTGCTGGCTCACAAGTGTTGGGGGAAATGGCCGCCCACCTGCAAAAGGCAAACGTCCCTACTTGGATGGACGAAGATTACGACCCAGCGCAGGCTGCCACCTGCTTGGAAGCTTTCATGCTTCTGCCGGAGGGGATGGAGGAGTGATGTCCGATTACTTGCGAGCGACCGGGGTTTTTGACGAGGCGTGCCAAAAATGGTGGATGGCGACGACGCCAAAAGGAAGTACTAGAGAAGGGGCGACCACGGAGAAGGCGCAACTGCTGGCAGAAGCGGCCCGGTCGGGGGAGGCACTGGATATTCTGCTCGACCAACTGGGGGTCAATTCTGGCCTAGACGGCCTGGAAGGCGGCACTCCTCCACTTTTGCCCCAGAATCTGTCGGCAAAAGAGTTCACGGGAGCCGCGTCGGTAGAACTGGAAAGGGAGATTTACCAAACCCTGACCCCAACGGTGGTGCCAACGGCAGCCTCCCGGCCTGCCCTTTGGACGGCACTTTCCCTCTTGTGGTGGGAGAAGGGATATGTCCCCTCTGACTGGATAACGACTACAGCGGGAAACAATATGGACGATGATGACAGTTTAGCCCGCTTCATCGGCTGGCGAATAGGCGGCCTTTCTCATGTACGTGGATCAGTATCGGTTTTTAACTGCCCGATAGCACAGGCTTGGTGGAGACCGCACATGGCTGACCGGGTAGCAGAGGCTTCCGATGGACATCTCACCTCTGATGAGGCACACAAGATATTACACGGTTCAGCGGTTTGGAGAGGAGTTGTGGGTGTGTTGGTGAGACGCTTGGCTGTCCTAAATAGCCCCCAGGTGCTAGTAGCGGCACTTCTATCATTTGATAGGGAAAAGCCTGTGGCCAACAACAACCGTAGCAGGCAAGAAAATGTCGAAGATCGGCTAGGATGGCTGGGAAGGTTGGCACCGGTGGTGGACTTCTCCACCTATCCGATGGAAAAGCTTATACAAATGTGCTCCACAGGGCGTATCGAATCATAGGAACACCAAGAAGGTTTTATCCTTACAGGGCGCAGTGGCCTTCGCATTCGTTTATGAAGTGATCTTCTTCTTCCGCTTGGTCTGCTTGGATGGCTTCGGCGAGGGGTATTCGGCGGTGGTGGAGGAAGGCCCGTTTGCGGAACATCTTGGCGGCGTTGTGGCCGGATGAGCGCAGTTGGGCGTCCATCCGCACCGCTTCCTCAAACAGGTCGGGGTCGCTTTCCCGCACTTCCAGCCAGCTGGCCGTGCTGCGAAACGGGCATCCCACGCAGGCGCTTCGGGACAGGGTGCGGTCCGGGTACCTTTCCTCAAACCAGGCTTGACATTCCCGACGGGACATGGGCACATCGTCAATCAGCGGGAACCGGTGCTTGATCCACCATTCGCGGTTGGGCTTGGCCCGCATAATCTCGTCGGTGGAAATCCCCAGCCACATTTCCACGTTGGTGTCTGAGGACAGCATCTGCCGGGGACGGACGCCGAGCATCCTTCGCACCGCGGTCCGGATCGGATCCAACTTGTAGTTTTTGGTGCATTGCCGCCAGTTGATGCCCGCCGGGTCGCCGTTGCGTTCGGCCAGAAACGCCGGGATGGTCAACCAGGGTTGGCCTTGCGCGTTCACCCCATCGCGAACATCTTCCCGCAGGCTTCGCCCGTTGCTGATTGTTTCTATCGGAAAAGAAACCTGCGACCGCAACCATTCCACCGTGTCATACACCCCCTGCGGCTCCCACCCGGTGTCGGCGAAGAGGGCCACATCCGGCTTGACCCCGAACGCCCCCTGCTCGGCCAGCAGGCACATAACGGTGCTCTGTATCCCCCCGCCCAAACTAACGACCCGCAACGCAGGAGGGGCGGCCGACCTTAGTCGGTGGCCCCCCGTTCTTTTGGGGGCAAACAACTTTCAACAATCGTATATAACTCGTCATAATCAAAAACATCAAAACTAATATTCCCCGCCCTCATATTCAAAGCCTTCATCAACTGGTTGGCGTATGCTTTTTCAAAAACATGTCGGCTTCCGTCTAAAGCGACATCATAAATCGCGGCCACCACCTGGGGATTTGCCGCCAGAAACGTACGAGAGGTCAGTTGATGATATAAACCCACATTGTTTCCCATTGCTTCTAGTAGTGTCTCAACCGAATTTCTAGAATATTCGCTGGCGCGGGTTGCCAATTCCGCCAGCCACCAAAGCCGAGCAGACGCATTCCAGGTTCTACCTGCAGTTCCCTGCCAAAGCCAGTGCCTTTTTACAAAAGCGGTGTTTTGCAGATCATCTCTCCTCAATGATGATGTACCCCACCTAACGGGAATATAGGGGGACAAAGCAAAGCAGTTGATGGAAGCCCATAGCAAGCCATCAGATGCCTCAGCAGGAGACACACTGGACAATGCCTGACGAAGTATCGGAGCATTATCCGCATCCGTACCTGGGCCATCCTCGCGAATCTGATTTAGCGGTGCAAGTGATGTCTCAAGATTGATGGATTTGTTAGAATACGGAGACTCACCTAAGTCACCAGCCAAATCCTCCAGCTTGTCTCTTAGATGCCTTCCTCCGAAAAAGAGACTAGGATCAGTCAGAACAAGACGTTCCAAAATCTGATTGCCGACCTCATTAATGTACGGGATGTTTTCAATCATCGCTCTCTACTCCTTGCTGCCAAAGCAAACGCTTAAAGGGGCGGGAATTACGATGCACTGTTAGTAAACTTTGTGCTGCCTTGATTAAAGATACTTGTTCCTTACTAGAACCATCAGACAAAGTAATATTTTGATCTTCTAATTTCCTACGTATACACCAAAACCATCCATCAGCAGAAATCTTGTCGAGCATATCTTCATCACTGCCTTCATCTATTTCTCTAAAATACGATAGTACAGTAACCAATGCACTCATATAAATACTAGGAAAAGTAATATTCCTATTGCGACGTAGCTCTTGAAACCAAGACATAGTATCCTCGTCGGCAATAATATTTATATATCGTTGAGTAGCATCCATCTCAATCTCAAATTCGTCAGCCTGCACCCTGCTAGCATCCGTATCGGTAACTAAATTAAAAATGCTCTGTAATTTCATTTGAGATGGATTAACGTTGAAATACATCGGAGAATCAAAAGCCAAAGGTTGCCCTGTCTTAACGCTAAAAGACATTCCTCTGTATTCTGAATGCGCTGTCTGAAGCGGAAGTGTTTCAATATCACAATCAGCCACAATGACCGGGTGCACTTGCACTCGATTTCGTAAACTATTCAGAGGGATTATATCCGTTATCTCAAGGGGATTACCATCAACTGTCTTTCGAATGGAGCGACGATATAGCGTGTCCGTGCAGTACAACATGGCGACACAACGCGCCTTGGAATCCAACACTTGCTGACGGATGGAAGCATCGTCAACTTGGTATGTGACCGTAATCTGCACACTATCTGATACAAGGCTTGCCTTTACATCAGCGGTAATATTGCTATCCGGATAGTCATCGGACAATGGCCGAGCCACCGGATACAGAAAATGGCGATTGGGATCGTGCTTCATTTTATGAATCTCAAATCGAATGATTTACCTTGAACAGGGTCGCGAGTAAAAATTTCAATACTTTGGCGCTCCTGGGTGGTATCAGGTAGAGTAATAAGGTCATTATCGACTGACAGAGATTTGTCGTCATACACTGCCTCACTGACACCTATAAGATATCTGATACCATCTTCACCCATGGCATTTAACTCAATTTTGGAGGGATTGCCTTCGGGACGATCGAAAGATACAATCACAGAGTGGGTTGGTTTTGATCCTGTTCTAAATCGTGTTTTTATATAAGACTGAGGAACTGCTCTCACTTGACGCTTCTTGTCCGCTTTTTTATCTATTTTTTTGTCAGTTCGTTCTACTTCTTCCGCATCATCAGCCGTCTCATCATCAACAATGCTTTCCACTAAATCTTCAATAGCTTTCTTTACGGATGTTTTCTTGTATTGATTGGGAGACCGCAAGACTTTTTCTGGCTCAGATACCACCGGATCTCCGTCTTCATCAGGCACTTCCTGACCTGCTTCTAGAGTAGTATCACCCCCAACACCTAACAACTGAGCAAGTTCATCAACATTAACTGACTCGCTTCCTAGATCCGGCTCTGCTAATTTTCGAATTTCTTCTAAACACCAATCACCTATTTCTTTAAACTTCTCTTCGGTACTAGCCCGTACATCTGCACCTCTAATATAATCTGCTGAGATATGATCATGACGGGGAGATTCTGCCTGGCGTAAAAGGGACTTCCCTTTGGATTGACATTCAATTATTGCCGTAAACCCACACCAGTGAGCAGGAATTCGCTTGAGGCTGGGGAACATATTCTTTCTGTCTGATGTAATTAACATTCCCGCATCCCGTACTAATCCGATCTCCCTCCATCTAGTTTCTGGATTTATAGTAATTCGGATAGAAATATCACCTACATCTTGGAAGGTCTTTTTCGCTAGCGGTTTCTTTTTAGAAACCTGCATTAACCTGTATGTTGTGCTATCCCCTGTTATTTCCCGCTGATATTTATTACTTGTTTTTTTGTCTATAGTTCTAGTTGGAAAAGCATCTTCAACAGAGTCCCTGAATTGAACTTGCAAGTTGCCATGGATAATAGCATGAAAAAAGTTCTCCAAAACTATGCTAGTGCTATCCTGCAACCACTGCCTCATTTTACCAAAACTATAATAGGGGATATACAAAGAGGTTCCTGGTTCAAGTCTCTTTACTTCAGCCAGAACTTCTTGATCTTTCAGCGGGTCGAATCCATCACCGAGGTATCCTATACTTTGCAATGGATTTCCACTGCCGTCTTTATGAGAAACGAGAATCGTTTTTCCTTGAAACCTGTGTTCCAGCCTGCCGTTGTTTTGGAAAGCAGTAGAATAGAGTACTGTTCGTAGATAAGTTGAAGTGAACGAAGCAAATTTTCCTATGCCAAAAGATCCGGTAGCACTTTTGGAAGCCTTACGGGGAAACCCGGAACCTTTGGTAAGAGCCTTCCATGGCGATGTGTCCTCTTCTGTATCAACGGCCCCGGTTGTATTGCTGTCCGTTATACAGAGACATGTAACTTCTCTACCCCCCCCCCCCAATAGACTTTGGGCTTTCTTGAAATCCGGCCTGTTTTCATCATCGTTGGCAGGGGATTCAATAGACCATTCAATGTGCTCCAACAAATCATCAGCCGCTAAAATACTCCTATCCAACATTTTCCTCTCGAAAATAACAGAGACGGGGCGATCACCCTCCCTAGCATCCAGCGAGTTCTGAATGGCTTCCCTGATAATGGCGGTCGCCCGGTCGCCCGTAAAATTGGCGATGCCGGGATGGTTCGGGCCTTCTATGGCACCATCCTGGTTTTCGGCGAACTTCCATTTGGGGTTTTGGGTCATAGCGGGGGCCATATTAGACTGGTCGGGGCAGGCATGCCAAATCCACTATGCCCCCTAGGAGGACCTATGACCAAATTCGCTTATTTCTGCGGCCATGAGCAGTGGCATCCGGAGCAGCTGGTGGAGCATGCGGTGCGGGCCGAGCAGGCCGGGTTCGACATGCTGGTGGTCTCCGAGCATTTTCATCCCTGGGTGGACGACGCCTCCGCCTCCGGGTTCGCCTACGCCACCATCGCCGCCATGGCGCAGGCCACCGAGCGGGTGGAGTTCACCACCGGGGTGACCACTCCCCTGTGGAGGTTCCATCCGGCCCTGGTCGCCCAGGCGGCCGCCACTTTGGACCGGCTGAGCGGCGGGCGGTTCAACCTGGGAGTGGGAACCGGGGAGAACATCAACGAAGGCCCCCTCGGATACCATTTCCCCAAATACGCCGAGCGGGCGGCCCGGATGGACGAGGCCCTGCAAATAATGCGCCGCATGCTGGACGGGGAAAAACTCACCTACCGGGGCGAATATTACGTGACCGACCGGGCCAAACTTTATTCCCCCCCTCTGTCCCGGGTGCCGATTCTGATGGCGGCGGGCGGCCCCAAGTCGGCCCGGCTGGCGGGGCGCAAAGCGGACGGGGTGATCGTGTCGGTGAAAGACCCGGCGGAGGCCGTGGAGCGGGTGATCGGCCCCGTTCGGGAAGAGGCCGCCGACCATGGCCGTCCGGCCCCCATCGTCCTCACCTCCCGGTGGGCGATCCTGGCCGGGGACGATGACGAAGCCTGGCGGGCGCTGTTTTCCTGGCGGGGGCTGCGGGCCCCGGGCCGGTTGGAGGCGGTGGATCCGATGACCCTGCGGGAACGGGCCGACGACCTGCCCCGCGAGGAGGTGCTGGGCCGCTACGCCCGAACCGCCGACGCCGCCGGCATCATCGACGTCTACGAACCGCTGGTGAAAGACATCGACGCCGATGTGGTAACCATCCAGATGGCCGCCGTCGACCAGGAAGGCCTGATCGACCTGCTGGGAGCCAAGGTGCTGCCCGCCCTGCGCGCCGTCGCCGACGGATAAACCCCGGCCGGTTCGCCCCGTTCGGGCCGGGAACGCCGAGAAAATTCAGGTTTTTTGCCTGATTTTGTCCGTTGGGGGACATCCCGCCAAAAAATGTCACACCCCCCTCCTAAGTTGGGGGTTATGAATGAAATTATTCGCCAATGCCGTTCCTTCCGGGAAGGGTTGCCCGCCTGGGCCGAACAGGCCGGCCATCGCCTCACTTTGGAGGAGGTGCGCCGCTTGGGAGAGGAACTGGGCCGGCTCAAAGCCGGACTGTCCGCCTTGGAATGCTCCATAGCCTCCCGTCTGGCCGCAGACGGCGCAACCGGGTCGGAGGAGGAACTGCGGGACGCCCTGCGGATAACCCGGCGGGACGCCAAGCAGATGACCAAGGTGGCGCAGAAGTTGGAGGAAATGCCCAACGCCCGCGCCAAATTGCAGGCGGGCGAGATCACTTTGGACCACGTCGCCGCCTTGGCCGCCGCCGCCGGGGAATGCGGCCCCCGCCGGGTGGACGGGGACCGGGGCCTGCTGGAAGACGCGGCGGCCGCCGACCCGGACCGTTTCCGCAAACGGGCCCGCCAATGGGCCAACGCCAACTCCCCGGACCGCGGCGAAGAACAGTTGAAGCGGCAACGGGCGCGGCGCAAAGCGTACGCCTTCTGGGACCACTCCAAACAAATGGGCGTGGTGCACGCCGAGTTGGACCCCATCCGCTTCGGACAGGTCCGGCAAGCCTTGGATCTCCGCGCCGAAGCCCTGCGCCGGGCCGACGGCGGCGGCGAGGTTCCGCCCGACGATGTCCGCACCGGCGACCAACGCCGGGCCGATGCCTTGTTCGAACTGCTGACCGGCCGGGACGCCGACCATCTCCGCCCTATGGAAGGGATGGGGGGCAAGGCCTCCACCCGCCTGATCATCACCGCCGAACTGGGCCTGTTCGACGGAACCAACCCGGACGGGAAATGCGAAATCTTGGATACGGGGCCCGTTCCGCCCTCCATCCTGCGCCTGCTGTCCCCCGACGCCCACATAGCGGGGGCAATATTCGACCGGTCGGGCAACCCGCTGTGGCTGGGACGAAGCCGTCGGCTGGCCAACGCTTCGCAAAAACTGGTAGCGGCCATTCGCGACCGGGGTTGCGTGCTGCCCTGCGACGCCCCCTCCCACCAGACCCAACTGCATCATGTGCTCGACTGGCACGCCGGGGGCGCAACCGACATCGACAACCTGGCTTCGCTGTGCGGCGCCCACCACCGAAGGTTGCAGGAACGCAACCTGGAGTTGGCCAAAGTCGGCGGCGAGTGGCGGACCCGCCCCCGCGCCGGGCCGCCCGTCCCGTCCCGGCGCCAGCCTCCCGCCCGCGCCGGTCCCGCCCCCTGACGGCCCCATCCCCGTTTCTGTCACACCCCCCGGATAAGGTTTCCCACTATGACATACGACAACCAACACACCCATCAACGGCTCCGCGCCGGAGCCGACGACCCAAACGCCGCGTTCCGCCCCGGCCAAGAAGAGGCCATCCGCTTCCTGGAGGAGGGCCGCGGCTCCAGGAGACATATGAGGCGCCTGGCTGCCGCCTTGTGCGCCCTGATGATTCTGGCAGTTAGTGCGATACCCGTCGCTGGCCGAGAATCGCGGCTTCGGTGGTCGGCAGGCGGCCAACACATCTGGGATTGCGACTACGAACCGACCCGGCGAGCGGCAAGGGTGACAATCACCGAAGGCACGATATCTACGGGATTTATGATGCTGTGCTGGGATGAGGCGCAGACAAAATACGCCAGATGCCGGGAATGGCAGGGTGCATCTCGGCAGGTGTGGAGGATGACGACGGTGGGGGCGGCGCTGGCTGGGTTTGAGTGGAACTCCAAGTTTGACCCGGACGGTGATGGCGTGCCGTGCGAGTGGATTGTTGGATGGGCGGAGTTACCGGACAGGTTCTATGTGGATTTGTTGGGTGGCGGACACATACGGTTCGATTTGTCCCCAACACCCGTCCCCGTCGCTCCCATCCTCATTTCCGTCACACCCCCCGAATAAGGTTTACCGCCATGACATACGACGCCCAACTCGCCCATCGACTGCTCCGCGCCGGAGCCGACGACCCCAACGCCGCGTTCCGCCCCGACCAAGAAGAGACCATCCGCTTCTTGGTGGAGGGCGGCGGCCGCAGAAAGCTGTTGCTGGTCCAGAAAACCGGATGGGGCAAGAGCTTCGTGTATTTCATAGCCGCCAAGCTTCTGCGCTTGCGGGGAGCGGGCCGGTTCTGCTCATATCGCCCCTGCTGGCTTTGATGCGCAACCAGATTGAGATGACCAAACGTTTGGAGGTGAGGGCCGACACGATCAACTCCGACAACAGGTTGGAATGGGATTCGGTCATCGA
The DNA here is from genome assembly GCA_965202665.1 of Candidatus Spongiisociaceae bacterium. Taxonomy (GTDB): domain Bacteria; phylum Actinomycetota; class Acidimicrobiia; order Spongiisociales; family Spongiisociaceae. Next base: position 2,342,457 of record OZ241841.1, on the reverse strand, counting down.
ACGGCTGTCCCGCAACGAAGTGGATGTACTGCTGGTGTCCCCCGAACGGCTGGGTAATCGGCAATTCCTCGACGAGGTTTATTCCCCCTATTTCAGCCGACCCGGAATGTGGGTCGTCGACGAAGCCCATTGCATATCGGACTGGGGACACGACTTCCGGCCGGATTACCGCCGGATAGAAAGCATGGTGCGGGGGTTGCCCGACAATGTTCCCGTACTTTCAACTACCGCCACCGCCAACGACCGGGTTATCGAAGATGTGCAAAAAACGCTGGGGCCCGGGTTGCAGGTGGTGCGCGGCGACCTGCGCCGCCCCTCCCTGCTCTTGCAGACCATGGCCATGCCCAACCCCCGGGAACGTCTGGCCTGGCTGGCGGAGCATCTGCCGCAGTTGCCCGGCAGCGGAATCATTTACACTTTGACCATCCGGGACGCGGAGCAGGTGGCCCGATGGTTGCAAAGCCGCGGGCTGGATGTCCGCGCCTATACCGGATCCACCGACCCCGACGAACGTCCGCACCTGGAAAACGCCCTGCTCGACAACGGGGTCAAAGCCTTGGCGGCCACCTCCGCCCTGGGGATGGGATTCGACAAACCGGACTTGGGGTTCGTCATCCACTATCAGGCCCCCGGATCAGCGGTCGCCTACTACCAGCAGGTGGGCAGGGCCGGCCGCGGCACCAGCGGGGCCTACGGGGTGTTGCTGAGCGGGGCGGAAGACCAGGACATAATCAATTATTTCCGAGAAACCGCCTTCCCCAGCCGGGAAGAAGTGGAAGAAGTGTTGGACGCCCTGCAAGAATCAGATGAGGGACTAACGTACCACGGGCTCCAGGCCGCAGTGAACATCAATGCGAAACGGTTGAACCAAACCCTGAAATTGCTGGAAGTGGAAACCCCCGCTCCGCTGGCCAAACAGGGCAACCGCTATCAGCTGACCCCGCACCTTCTGGGCGAAGGGTTTCGGGAACGGGTGGAGCGCCTCGACCGGATACGCCGCCGCGAACAGGCCCAAATGCGGGAATACGCCGCCCTGTCGGAGGAGCATATGGAGTTTCTGGTCAAGGCTTTAGACGACACACACTCCGCGACCGCCCCCACCCACAATCTGCCTCCCCCGCCCACAACGGCGTCCGATCAGATGAAGACGGCGGCGGCGGATTTCCTGAGCCGGGATTGGTACGTAATCGAACCGCGCAAAAAGTGGCCGGGGGACGTTCTGTCTTTCTACAAGGTTGAAGGGCGGATCGAGCAAGAACACCGGCATCAGCCGGGCAAGATATTGTGTCAATGGGGAAACGGAACGTTGGGACGGTTGGTAGAGCGAGGAAAATATCAAGACGACCGTTTCTCCGACCAGCTGGTGGAAGGCTGCGTGAAACTGTTGCAGGACTGGAAACCCGAGCCGGAACCGAAATGGGTCACCTGCGTGCCGTCGCGCGATCATCCCGACCTAGTGCCCGACTTCGCCCAGCGGCTGGCCGACGCCCTGGGGATTCCCTTCCATATGGTTTTGGAAGACACCGGCCGGAAACAGAAACAGCAAAAGGGGATGCGCAACAGCTATTGGCAGGCCCGCAACTTGGATGGGGCATTCCGAGTGAACTCCCGGCTGACCGGCGGGCTCCTCCGGGAACCGGTACTGTTGGTGGATGATATGGCGGATTCGCGGTGGACGATGACCGTATGCGCCTGGTTGCTCCGCACGCACGGCGCGGGCGAAGTGTGGCCGTTGGCTTTGGCGAAAGCGGGAAGTTCATGACCTGGTCGCTTTTTCCCAACACTAAAGCCATCCTGTTGCTGACCGCGCCGCTCAATGTGGGCAAACATCGGGAAACAAGCGAGCGTCTGCGTCTGCCGGAATACCGGAAACTGGAAGAGCACTTGCGGGAGAAAGGATTCCAACCGGCGGACCTGCTACTGGAGGGACTGGAGGAGGTCCTGGGCGACTACCCGTCGGGCGATGGCGGTATGGAACGCATCAAAGACCTGTTGGGGCGGGGCGGCCGTTTGGCTCAGGCCGTCGACCATTGGCATACGCGGGCCATCTGGGTGATAAGTTCCTATGACGAGGAATACCCGCGCCATTTCCAGGACCGCCTTCCCCGCTCCGCTCCCCCGATCCTCTACGGGTGCGGCGACCGGTCGCTTCTCAACGAAAGCGGGCTGGCAGTGGTGGGGCCGCGTGAGGCAGACGAGGAGGCGTTGGATTTCGCCCGGCGGACGGGAGATCTGGCCGCCCGCGCCGCGCTCCCGGTGGTTTCCGGCGGGGCGCGGGGGACGGACCGGGAGGTGATGACGGGGGCTTTGGAGGCGGGCGGGCGGACAGTCGGAGTGTTGGCGGCCAAACTGGAAAAAGAAATAATGACCCGCGACCGGCGGGACTGGATCGTGAACGACCAGATGCTGATGGTCTCGCCCTACGATCCCGGGGCCGGGTTTAGCCGCGGGACGGCGATGGGGCGCAACGCTTTGATCTACAACCTGGCCGACGCCGCCCTGGTGGTGGACGCCCACCCGGAGCAGGGCGGCACCAAAGCGGGGGCCGAAAGCCAACTGCAGAGAAACAAGCATCCCGACCAGCAGGTCCCCGTATATGTGCGGGACCTGCCCAGTCCGGGACTGACCGCCCTACGGGAACAAGGAGCCCAACCCTGGCCCAACCCGCAAACCCCCGAAGAACTGAAAACACTGCTGAGCCCCTCACCATCAGTGTCCAACACCGCCCCGCCCCAACCCGCGGAACCTGCTGAGACCGAAGAACACAATCAACAACTTCTGCTCACCGGCACCTGACGAAGACCGCCCCCCGTTTGGGAAGATCACCTACTTCTCTTCAGAATTGTCTTTCAAATGTTCAACCAGTCGCTCCACTTGTCTTATCCATAATTTCAGTTCGGGAACGGTGGGCGTCAAATCGTACTCGTGATGATGACAGGCTCTGCTGAGAGATGCCCAAGCAGAATGTATGTCTTCCGCCATCACCGGATCCATGTCAATACGATCATCACGCGCCAGTTGCTTTAGGCAAATAAACTGCGTATGACGATTCGTGCGTCCCTTACCGCCAAATGCAACTCTCCATAATCTATCCACCTCCCTTTCCAACACACCACGGGTTAAAAATACCGCAGCACGGAGCCATACTCCTTTTGAGCTTGGGTTTCCAGCGAGCAACAAACGAATGTCTTCTATATTAAGCATTATGACGACGGAGTCGTTCCGCCAACGTTTGACAGTCATTTATCAGAGCGGGTAATTCGCCAGAATATTTTTTATGAGTGCCTTTATTAGCATCGCTGTAAGCGTCGGCCAACCTTCTTTCCCATTTACCCGCAATTGTTTTAAAAACTTCACCGCCCTTATCAATCTTATCAAAAAATACTAAAGAGGCCTTTTGGCTCAACTTTTTGGCATAAAGCAACTCTTTTTCAATTGCCTGATGAGACTTTCCTCTGCCCAGCCTTCTCCGCCAAACTGCTTCTACGCAGGCGGCCTCCAAACCGTCGCGGCAGAAACCGGGGATTACCCGCCTCGCCATATCTGCCGGAAAATTTTCGTCTTTCATAATGGAGCGGGCATCAAAAAAATACTGAATAACAGGATCACGTTTTTCTGAAACTTCCACCTTCGATTTAGCTAGACGAACCACCTCTAAACAATGGTGATCCAAATTGAGGAGACGTAAAGATTCGGGAAGACGATTGTCATGGGTAAACACTATCAACTGACGATCCTCGGCTATCTTCGCAAAAAGTCGGGCTAGCCCGTCAACCCGGGCCGAATCCATAGCCTGAACTGGATCATCAATCATCAAAAAACGAAAAGGGCTGGCGGGCAACATAGCACGGGGGAAGAAAAGGGACAATGCCAAACAACTTAACTCCCCTTGGCTAACCACTGATAGGGCCTCTGTTCTGATACCGTCTACATCCACTTGCAAATCGACTCTTCTCATGTTGCGCGCACCAGCAAGTTCCACAGAGCGTAAATTTACATTGCTCTCCAATTTAATATCATTCCACAAATCTAAAGCTTGTAACTCTATAGGCCTCCATCGTCTGCTTCGTATGTTATCGGTAACAGTTTTGATCGCCCCTTCGGCCTTCTTTATTTTAGCGATTTCCGGTTTCTCTTTGACAACTTTTTGAGCCTTGGAAACCCATTCTAGAAGTTCAGTCAAGATTGCTCTCCATTTTTCTTCTCGTTCAGAGAAAATTTCTCTAGCCTGTTTAGAAACAATATTCCGTTCCCTTTTGACTGTATAATATTGTGAGCGAAAATGTTCGAATGTCTTATCTACCCTCTCCGGAAAGGAACTCCACCGTTCCCACTCTGAAATTAACCTATCGATGTCAAGAACATTAGAAATAGATATTCTGACCCGCAGTTTTTTGACGCGGGAAGACAGGTTAGTTTTTGGAACAGCCGCCAGTTGCCGGGCCTTATCTAAGGCCCGATCTAGATTTTTTTTAGCCTTCCGATAACCTTGCGTCATATCTTTCAGTTGTTTAACCTGTTCCAGAGCACCTGTATGCCAACTATCATCAAGAAATCCCACTCCGCAAACGGGACAAGGCTGGTTCTTATGAGGCAATTCATAATGTTTAAGCGCAGTCTCCAACAATCGCTTCACGCGTTCTGCGCTTTCTATTTCCGTACTGGATCTGTTGGACAAACTGGTATGGGCTAAATCAATCTCCTCGGCTACTTCTGTAACCTTCTCTTCATCTGGTACTGCGAGGTTCATTATATCTTGTAAAACTTTATAATCAGCATCGGGCTCCAAGCCAAGATCGGTAATTACTTTCAAATCCCAGGATCGCTTGGTGAGAGCCTCCTTTACCTTCATCGCTCTTTCCTCATCCGAGCCTTCCAGTGCGGGAAGAATATTATCTTTCAAATCTTCGACAACTTCTTTTTTGTAGCGTTCCCTCTTAAGTCGAACTTGGGCTAAATTTTTGGGGGCAACGGATAAATCTCCGATCATTAGCACTTCAGCTAGTATATCATGCAGGGTGGTGGGACGGCTCTCTACCATACTTAATTCATTATACGACAAAATGGGCCGGTAAAGATTCAGCGGTTCTTCCCAACCTATTCCATCTAGATCAGAACGGGGCTGACCGTGATGTTGCGCAAAATACTCGGAATCCGCTATTCCGGAACCCTCGTTCCAGGTTCGTTCAACTACGGTCGGTTTATTCATTCCTTCTACCTGAAAGCGAGCAGTTATTTTAGGGTTATCGCCTTGGTGGAGGTTTTTCCAACCTCTCTCCCAAGCCTTATGCTTGTCTTTCCAGCGATAACTGTCTCCTGTTAGCAACACCTCCAGGGCCTCCGAAAAGCTGGATTTGCCGGAACCGTTGCGGCCCACCACCACCGTTAGGCCGGGACCCGGCGGGATTTCTAGTGTAGCTTCCGGTCCAATACCTCGAAATCCTGCAACGGCTATATTCTGTAAAAAGATAGTCGGAATCTGCGCTTTGGCATCCGTCGGTTCTTCGGGAACATCCGCTTCTCCGCCGGACAGGACTCGTTCTATCTCGTCTTCGCCAGCGAGAGCGGCTAGGGCCAACTGGACTACTTCCTCGTCCAAATCCAGATTAGACAACTCTTGTTGTGCTTCTTGGCGGATGCTCATCTTTCTTCCTCGTCGGTTGCTCGACCTACTATACCTTGGTTTCTGTGGGGAGGGTTCCGGTTTTTAGGAAGCGGCGACGGGGGGCGGGGGCGGACAGGTTGTGTTTGCGCCATAGCCAGATCAGGTAGGCCAGGCCTGCTGTTTCTTGTATCAGGAGCGGCCAGCGGAGCATTGTCCAGTCGTTGGGGGCTCCGGTTGGGAACTCCCAGCCGAAGAGGGGCCAGAGCAGGATTTCGCGGGCTGCCCACATTCCGTCCAGCAGCAGATGGAACATTACTCCCACCGTCAGGGCCATCCATCGTTTGCGGGCCGTCCCGCCCCGGCGGGTTGTGATTAACACCGCCGTTAGCAGGGCGCCGCCGAAAATCAGCGTGTGGGCGAAGACGCGGCCCGACCCTAGGAAGCCCAGTCCTATTGGTTTGTCCAGCAGGTCGGGGAGGATCGCTCCCGCCAGCAGGAACCTTGCGTCCACCCCCGGGTCTCGGAATAGGTGGCGGAACAGAAACAGCGATCCCCCCAGATGCCAAAAGAGCATTCAGGGGACCACTATGGCCTGGCAGTGGATGCATCGGGGCGGAAACTCCTCCACCACTTCTTCGTATTCGGCCATGGACATTTCCATATGGCAGGCCCCGCAACTGCGTCCGTTCAAAACCCCCGCCACCACCCCGCCCCGCCGCGCCCGCAACTCCTCGTACAATTCCAGCAAATCGGGGGGGACCGCCGGGGTCAGTTCGCCCCGGCGGGACTCCTGCGCCGCCAACTGGACATCGATTTCCGACTGTTTGCGGGCGATGGTCTCGGCCAGTCCCCGTTTGACCTTTTCCGTTTCCTCCGCCGCCTGATTCGCTTCCTGCGCGGCGGCGGCCGCCTTCTCCCGCTTCTCCAACAGTTCCAGCAGTTCGTCCTCCATGGCGGAATTCTGTTTGCCCAGGTTTTCCACGTCTATCCGCATGGTGTCCGCCTCCCGGGCGCTCATCCCCCCGGCGTACAGACGGTCCTCCCGTTCACTCAGGGTCTGCTCGGCCAACTGCAACTCATCATCCACCCGCTTCGTCTCGCCGTCCACTTCTTGCAGGAGGGCTTCCGCCTGGTCCCGGGCGGCGGCCGCTTCGGCGGCGGATTGGGCGGCGGCGGCGTGTTCGGCCAACTCGGGCATCCCCTCCCGGTCGGCCAGCAACTTGTCGGACGCCGAATCCACGGCCTGCACATCCAGCAGGTCGGCCAAACCGGGCAAACCGGGCGACTCGTTCATGCCTCCTCCCAGGGGTGATCTTGCGGGCTGCTCAAATCATCCACCGCGGCCGTCCGCCCCAACGTTTCAGCCACGAAATCATACAGCCTGCGCACCCCCGGCCGCTCGGTAGGTATATGCCCGGCGTCGATTACCGCCAACTCCAAATCAAGCGCCAGGCGGGCCTCATGATGGGAGACGTCGCCGGTTACGTAGATGTCGGCCCCGCAGTAGGCGGCTTCTTCTACGAAAGAGCCGCCGGAACCGGGCAGGACCGCCACCATCCCCGCCCGGGCGCGCTTCTGCAGCCGCTCTTTCATGCCGACCAGGCGGGGCGAGGAACCCAGTTTTTCCTCTACCCGGGAAAGCAACTGGGCGGCGCTTCCCTGGCACATCCCCACCCGGCCCAGCCAGCCCTCCTCCCCTTCGGTCTCCATTTGGGCGAACCATCCTCCGGGGTTGACGCCCAAGGTTTCGGCTAAGGCGTCGGAGCATCCGCCGGGCGCCGCGTCCCAGCTGGTGTGAACGGCGATGACGCTCACCCCCCGTTTCAACAGGGCCATCACCCGGCGTTGCGGTCCGGGCCGGTCCAGAACCTCCGTCAAAGGCTGAAACAGCAACGGGTGGTAGGTGACCGCCGTGTCGTACCCTCCTTCGCAAAGGCGTTCGGCGACGTCGGTGGTGATTTCGTGCGCGACCGCCGCCCGTTCTATCGGCCGTTGCGGGCCGCCGATTTGCAGGCCCACCGCGTCCCATGCGACGGCGGCGGCGAAGGGCGCCCGGCGGTCGATCGCCTTCAGCAGGCGGCTTACCTGAAAAACCATTCGCCCCCCATCGTACCCTGGCTGCGGAGCCCGACGGCCCTCAAACGGGAAAAGCGGCGGCGGGCGGCGCGACCCCGGAAACCTCCCACACCCGGGCTTCCCACAAACTGCGGGAGCCGCGGGTGGCCAGCCGGACGATGCCCATCTCCGACAGGGCGGCCGTCACCCGGCTGGCCGCCAAAGCGGCGGGGAGCGGGATGGTGCGTTCCGCCAGTTTGCGCACTTTGGAATACATGCGCCGGGCGGCTTCCAGGATGGACTCTTCGTCCTGGATGGATCCGGTGGGCAGAAACATCCGCCCGCCCGCGGCCAGGCGGCGCCGGGCCTCGGTCAGCATGCGGATGGGAAGTTCGCTTCCCCGCCGTCCGCCGCCGCCCCGGGTGGGGAACCAGCCGCTTTCGTCGGCTAAATCGTCGGGGATGCCGGACACGTCCCCGATGATCACGTCCGCGGACACTTTTTCGTCCAGCGGTTCGAACAGGTCGCCTTGGTAGAAGGTGATTCGCCCGGCCACCCCGTTGGCGGCGGCGTTGGCTCCGCCCACCTCCACCACATCCGGGTTTTTGTCCACCGCGTGCACGTGGCGGGCCCCCAGTTTGGCGGCGATGATGGCCAGAATCCCGGAGCCGCAACCTACGTCGATCACCACGTCCCCCTCCTCGATGCGCATCTCCCCGGCCAGCAAAGCCGACAAAGTGGACGGGGTGAAAGTGGTGTCGGAAATGTGGAGTCCCATGGGGCCCAGACGGCCTTTCCAAAGAAACGATTCGGCCATCCGCCTCCTCTCGTAGACGCCCCCAGGATACCCGAAATTCAGTTAATACAGGTTTTAGGCGGTTGGCGTGCGCCGCCCCGGACCGGGTTAGAACTGGAGGGCCGCCCCCGCCCAGTGCAGACCGGCCCCGAAGGCGGTGAGCAATACCAGGTCGCCCCGTTTGATGCGTCCGTTGGCTTGGGCTTCGCACAGGGCCAGCGGCACCGAGGCGGAACCGGTGTTGCCGTATTCCCGGATGTTTACGTACACGTGGTCCCGCCCCAGCCCCAGGTTTTTGCCTACCGCGTCGATTATCCGGCTGTTGGCCTGATGGGGTATTACCAGATCCACGTCGGCGGCGGTTTTGCCCATTCGCCGCAGAAGTTCTTTGACGGTGGCCGACATGCGGGCCACTGCGTTGCGAAACACTTCCGGGCCGTTCATCACCAGGCGCAGATGTTCGCCCGACTCCAACAGGTCGCGGTTGAAGGGGCGGCGGGTGCCGCCCGCTAAAACGTGGAGGATGCCGGTCAGGGAGCCGTCGGTGCCGGACAGCCCCTCCACCATGCGGGCCTTACCGCCCCGGCCCGCCGGGCCCATCACCAGGGCCCCCGCCCCGTCCCCGAACAGCACGGCCGTGTTGCGGTCGGTCAGGTCGATCAGGCGGGTTATCAACTCCACCCCCACCACCAGCACGTTTTTGGAATGGAAGGCGATGCGGGCCCGGGCCACGTCCAAGGCTTGGATGAACCCGGCGCATCCGCTGCCGGCCAGGTCGTAGCCGGGGACTTCCCGGCATCCCAGCTCGTCCTGCAGGTAGGCGGCCGTGTCGGGGGTTTTCGCCTCCGGGGTGTCGGTGGCGACGATGATCTCGTCGATGTCGGCGGGGGACATCCCGGCGTCGGCGATGGCCGCCCGGGAGGCGTTGGCCGACATGGTGAGAGTGGTTTCCCCGGGGGCGGCGAACCGGCGTTTTTTGATGCCGGTGCGTTGCGTGATCCACTCGTCGCTGGTGTCCAACCGTTTTTCCCAATCCCGGTTAGTTACCACCCGCTCCGGCACATAAGCCCCGAATCCGAACAACGTGCTCAGCGCGCCCTCCCGTTCCTGGTTGCTTCCCGTTGCGCCCAGCCGCCCGGCCGGCCCGCTTTGATATTAGGCGCCGGTTCAAGAATCGTAACCGCAAACTTTCCCGGCGGGGGCTTTTTCAGAATAGTTTCCGCCAGCGGGGGCGGAGCCGGAAGATGCCGAGGGCGGCTGTTAGGGAAAGGGCGGCCGCTAAGCCGAACACCGCCCGCGGGCCCGCCGAGCCGTAGAGGGGGGCGGCGGCGAAGGCCCCCGCACCGGCGCACAGCAGGCCCACGCCCTCCATGATGGCCTGGCCTTCGGCGGACTGGCCGGGCGGGACCACTTTGGCGGCGGCCGCCTGGGCGGTGGGGAGCTGAAAAGCCCACAGGCTGGAATAAACGGCCGCCAGCCCCATCAAAGCCGCCATCCCCGGCGCCCAGCCGAGGAGGAACACCACCGGAACGGTGGCGAAAGTAGCCAGCATGGCCAGCCGCACCGGGTTGGTCCGGTCGGCGATGGAACCCCCCACCGGGCTGAGGGCCACGCTGGGCAGGGCGATGGACAGGTAACTGAAGCCGATGAGCAGGGTGCCGGCCCCCAGGTCGGAGGCGTAGCGGGACCAGACCGCGTCCATCACCCCAATGATGAACCAGGCTATCCCGGCTACGATCAGCCCCGAAGTCATCCCCGGGATGGCGGCGATCCGGAGGCGGCTGAGGCGGGCGGCGGGCCGGGCGTAGGCGTCCGGTTTGGCGAAAATGATCAGCGGGAGCATGAGGGCCCCCATCGCCGCCGGAACCAGGAACGGGAGGGCGGTGTTTACTTCGTTCAACGCCCCGCCCAGGGGCGGTCCCAGCAGGAACCCGGCGAGGAGGGCGGAGGTGAGCAAACTCAGGGCCCGGCCCTGGTGGTCCTGGTCCCAGCTGAGCATCACCCGGCGGCCGGAACTTACCACCGCCCCTTCCGCGAAACCGAGCAGGGCACGGGCGGCCACCCAATGCCACAGCAGGGAGGCGTAAACCATCCACAGCAGGGCGGCGATCATGACGGCGGTTCCCAATGCGATCACCCGCCGTTCCCAGCCCCGGTCGGCCAGGGGGGACATTAGCAAATGGGTGGCGAAGGTGGTCAGAAACGTGACCCCGGCGATCACTCCCAAAGCCCAAGTGGGGTAGCCGAACCGGTCCTGAATGTCGGCCAGCAAAGCCAGTATGGCCCCAATCCCCATTCCCAGGACGGCGGCCAGCAACAGCAACACGACCCGTCCGAGGCGACGTTGGGCGGCGGTCATTGTTTTCATCCTATACGGGCGTCCCCCCCCCCCCCCCCCCCGGCGGGGGCGGCTAGAGTAAGGGCGGGGCGTTTAGCTCAGTCTGGGAGAGCGCTTCCCTTACAAGGAAGAGGTCGGCGGTTCGAACCCGTCAACGCCCACCCGGGTTTCAGTCCCCACCCGGTTTCAGGTTCAGGTTTAGGGGCTAGCAAGAAAGGGGGCCCGTCCCATGCCCGTCAATCCTTTCCTTTCCACCGGCTCCGTTCCCGGCCGTCCGGCCCGGTTGCGCCGTTCCTGCCTGGCGGTGCCCGGTTCCAATCCCCGCATGATGGAAAAAGCGGCCGCCACCGAAGCCGACCAGATTTTTCTGGATTTGGAGGACGCGGTGGCCCCCGCCGAGAAGGTGAAGGCCCGGCGGCAGGTGGTCGACGCCCTGGGCTCCCACGACTACCGGGGCAAGGTGGTGACGGTGCGGGTGAACGACGCCACCACCCGCTGGCAGTACGGGGACATCATGGAAGTGGTGTCCGGCGGGTGGGAGGGGTTGGACTGCCTGATGATCCCCAAAGTGCAGGACGCCGGGCAAATGTGGTTTGTGGAAAATTTGCTCACCCAGATGGAAGAAGACTTGGGCGTCGGGAAAAGAATCGGCTTGGAAGTGCAGATCGAAACCGGCTCCGGCAGCGTCAACATGGCCGAAATTGCGGCGGTGACCGACCGCATCGAAACGCTTATTTTCGGGCCGGGGGACTATTCGGCCAACCAGGGGGTGTGGCAGGATTCGGTGGGAATGGTGGAGCCGGACTATCCGGGCCATCAGTGGCATTACATTTTGGCCCAGATCGTCAACAACGCCCGGGCGGTGGGATGCGACGCCATCGACGGGCCGTTCGGGGATTACGGGGATGCGGACGGTTTCCGGGAGTCGGCCCGGCGGGCCAAACTGCTGGGGGTGGACGGCAAATGGTGCATCCATCCTTCGCAGATCGCCTTGGCCAACGAAATGTTCACTCCCACCGTCGGCGAATACGCGGCGGCGCAACGGGTGCTGGAGGCCTACGCGGAGGCGATCGCCGCCGGGCGGGGGGCGGCCAGCTTGGACGGGAAGTTGATCGACGAGGCCTCCCGCAAGATGGCGGCGAAGCTGGTGGACAAAGGACGGGCGGCCGGGCTGGGCTAGTTTCCGCACCGGGCAACGAGAGACGACGGGAACGGAAAGGGGCGCCGGGGTGGAGCGGGAGGAAATCGACCGGCGCCTGCGGGAGGCCCGCCGGGCCGTGCTGGGCACCGCCGGGCGGGACGGGCGGCCGCATCTGGTTCCCATCGTGTTCGCCTACTGGGAAGGCCGGCTGTACAGCGCGGTGGACCGCAAACCGAAGACCACCCTCCGCCTGCGCCGCTTGGAAAACATCCGGGCCAATCCGGCGGTTTCGGCGTTGGTGGATTGCTACCGCGACGACTGGACCCGCCTGTGGTGGATACGGGTGGACGGGCGGGCCCGCATCCTGGAATGGACGGAAACCCCGGCCGGGGCCCGGCAAGCCCTGCTGGAAAAATACCCGGTTTACGCGGCCGCCCCCCCGCCCGGCCCGGTGCTGGAAATAACCGCGGAACGGGTCGCCTCCTGGTCGGCGGCCGCCGGGGCGGGTTTTGAACTACATAGGTGAAATACCCCAAGGGAGCGCGGGGCGGTCGTAGGGTGGAGCGTTCTTACTTCCCCAAGAACGAGGATCCCCCCCATGACCGACCAAATTCAATACGGCGACGTTCCCGAACAGTTTTTTTTGGAACGGCTCCGCACCGCGCTTATGTTGCTGAAGCCGCTGGAACGGGAAATCCTCACCGCCCGCCACGGCTTAGACGACCAACCCCCCCAGCCTTTGGAGGACGTCGCCGGGCATCACGGGCTCACCCCCGCCGAAACCTTGGAGGTGGAGGCCCAGGCTTTGGCCAAGTTGCGCCATCCGGCCATGGCCCACTACCTGCGCACCTGAACTTACCAGCCGGGGGCCAAAGTCCAACCGGGGGGGTTGGCGGCCACCAGCCGATGGGCCGACTCCGGCCCCCACGACCCGGCCGGATAGGGTTCCGGGCGGGGCCCGTTTTTCAACAGCGGCTCGAAGAATCGCCACGACTCCTCCACCTCGTCCGACCGCACGAATAGGGTCCGGTCGTCGCACATCACGTCGTAGAGGAGGGTTTCGTAGGCGTCCGGGAAACGGCCGAACGTGTCCTCGTAGTTGAAGGTGAACGGCAAGGTGGCCAGGCGCAGATCGCCGGTGGGAACCTGCACGTCGAACAGCAGGTCGAAGCCTTCGTCGGGTTGCAGGCGGAAATACAAAACGTTGCCTTTCAGGTGGCCCCGGTCGTAACTTTTGAACAAAGCCACCGGCGGCTCCCGGAAAGTCACCGCCACCTGGGTGAGGCGGGCGGGGAGCCGTTTGCCGCTGCGCAGGTAGAAAGGCACCCCCTGCCATCGCCAGCTGTCCACGAACACCCGCAGGGCGGCGAAGGTTTCGGTGGCCGACCCCGCCGCCACCCCCGGCTCCTCCAAGTAGCCGGCCGCCGGGGCGCCGCCGATGCGGCCCGGGGCGTACTGGCCGAGGACCGCGTCCTCCGCCCGCAACGGGCGCAGGGACTGCAGCACTTTGACCTTCTCGTCCCGGATGGCTTCGGCGGCGAAAGAGGCGGGGGGTTCCATCGCCACCAGGCTCAGCGCCTGCGTCACGTGGTTTTGGACGACGTCCCGCACCGCCCCCGCCCGGTCGTAATAACCGGCCCGGTCGCCGATGCCGTCCCGTTCGGCCATCGTGATCTGGATGTTGTCGATGCGGTCCCGGTTCCAGATTGATTCGAACACCGGGTTGGCGAAGCGGAACACCAGCAGGTTCTGGACGGTGGACTTGCCCAGATAATGGTCGATGCGGAAAATCCGGTTTTCGGGGAAATGACTATGCAGCAGGCGGTTCAAATCCCGGGCGGAGTCCAGGTCGGAGCCGAACGGTTTTTCCACCACCAGCCGGGTCCAGCCGGGGCTGCGGGACAAATCCCATTGGCCGAGGGCCCGCACCGCGGTCGGCACCACCTGCGGGTGCACCGCCAGATAGAAAATGCGGTTGCCGCCCAGCTCGTGTTCCGCCTCCACGGCCCGCACCCGTTCGGCCAGCCCCCGGTAGGAGTCGGCCCCCTCCCCTATCGGCTGGTAGTGGAGCATGCGGTCGCACCAGCGGTTCCGGTCGTCCGGGTCGTCGGGGTCTTCGGAGTCGTCGGGGCGGGCGGCGGCCAGGGCGGCCCGGGACCGCTCTCGGAACTCTTGGTCGGTGAGGGGGGTGCGGGCCGCTCCCAGCATCGCGCACCGGTCGCCCAGTCCCAGTTCCCGCACCAGGTGGTAGAGGGCGGGGAGCAGTTTGCGGCGGAACAGGTCGCCGGTGGCCCCGAAGACCACCAGCAGATGGGGTTCCGCCCGTCCGCCGCCCGCCCCCGGAAACGTTTCCATCAGTTCCGGTAGTTTCCGTCCCGGGCCAAGTCCAGCAGGGCCCGCACTCCGGCCACCGGGTCGTCCCCGGCGTTCACCCGCAACGTCCTCCTTCCCCGTTGGAGGAGGGCCCGGCAGTCGCCGGCCGCCTGGGCGGTTATCAGTTGGCCGAAGGTGAATTCGGTTTCGGGGACGGGCAGTTCGGGGCGGGGGCGGTCCACTATCTGCAGAAACAGCCCGTTGTCCGCCCCGCCTTTATGCAGCTGTCCGGTGGAATGCAGAAAGCGGGGGCCGTAGCCGACCGTGGCCGCCGCCCGGCGGGAGTCCCGCAGGACGCGGCGCAGTTCGTCGATGAGCGGGGCGGCCGGGCCGTCCATGGGCAGGTAAACCTGTACGGCCAGATAGTCGCCCGGCCGCAGGCCGGATATCCAGTTCTCCCAGGCGGCCGCCAAAGCGGGGGCTTGGGAGGGGTCGGCCGCGTCCGCCTCCGGGAGGGGGGCCGCCTCCTCCCCGCCGGACATGTCCCGGTTGGCCAGGTCTTTGGCCACTTGGACGTCCGGCTGGTCGAAAGGGTTGATTCCCAGCGCCGCCCCGGCCGCGGCCACCGCCATTTCGCTGCGGTACATTTCCCCGCCCAGGTCGCAAAGGTCGTCCATCGCGATCCTGACTATGGGATGGCGGGCCGCCTGCAGGGTTTCCAAAAGGGCCGGGAGGCCGGCCGGGTCGTCGCCGGCCAACGCCAGGTGGATGAAGAAGCGGTCGGGGCCGTAGGCGCGGTAGTCGCCCAGCGGTTCGTCCGCTACCGGAACCAGGCCGGTTCCCCGTTTGCCGGTGCTTTCCGCCAGCAACTGCTCCGCCCACGCTCCGAAAGAAGCCAGGGCGGGCGAGCACAGGAAAGTGATTTTGTCCCGTCCGGCGCGGGCGGCCTCCCCCAGGGCCGCCCCCAGTTTCAAGCCGGGGTTGTCCGCCGGGGCCCGGTCCGGGCCGCACTCCCCCATCATCGTCTCCGCTCCCGCCAGCAACCGGGGGACGTCCATTCCGAGCAGGGCGGCCGGAACCAGCCCGAAGGCGGTCAGGGCCGAATAACGGCCGCCCACGTCGGGGGGGGCGTGGAACACGCGGCGGAACCCCCGTTTTCGGGCCAAAGATTCCAGGCTGGAGCCGGAGTCGGTGACGGCGGCGAAGCGGCGTCCCGGATCGTCGGTCAGGCGGGCGGTTTGCTCCCAGAAGTAGCGGAGGAGGGAGAGGGTTTCCAAAGTGCCGCCCGATTTGGAGGAGGCCAAAAACAGGGTGCGTTCCGGGTTCAGCCGGGAGCGGGCCGCCTGCACCGCGGCCGGATGGGTGCTGTCCGCCACCAGCAAATCGGGGCGCCCGGGGGCGGGGCCGAAGGTTTTTTGAAACACTTCCGGGGCCAAGCTGGAACCGCCCATTCCCAGCAGGGCCACCTGGTCGAATTCGGCGCGGGCCTCTTCGGCGAAGGCCCGCCACTCCGGCCAGGCCCCGGCGGCGGTTCGGGGCAACCGCAGCCATCCCAGCCGGTCGGTTAGTTCGGGGACGGGCTCCGCCGACCACAGGGAGTGATCGCCCTCCCACAGCCGCCGCCCGAAGTCCTCCCGTTCCCAGTCCCGCAACCGGTCGGCTACCGGCCCGGCCAGGTCCGCCAAAGCGTAAGAAACGGTTGCGCTCATGCGGCTTATATGACCGCTAAGGCGTCCACTTCGATGCGCATGGAGCCGGGCAGGGTCACGTAGACGGTGGTGCGGGCAGGGAACGGTTCGGCGAAAAACTCCCGCAGGACCGAATTCATCTCCTGGAAATGAACCGGGTCGGTCAGGAACACGCCCAGCCGGATGACGTTTTCCGGTCCCGCCCCGGCCGCTTCCAAAACGGCGAGGAGGTTGGCGAAAGTCCGGCGGGCTTCGGCGGCGAAGTCGGGGCCGGCCAGTTCCCCGGTGGCCGGGTCGAACCCTCCCTGGCCGGCCAAGGCCAGCATCGGCCCGGAGCGGACCGCCTGGGAGTAGGGCCCGGCGGGGGGCGGGGCGGAGTTGGTAAAGGCAACCTGGCGGCTCATGGTTTTTCTCCCTTCTTTGCTTTATTTTTCCCGGTTTTCGGGTTGGTCGGAAATGATGTTTTCCAGGGTTTTTTCCAACTGGGAGGGGGCCAGGGGCGGGGCCGGTTCCGGGACCAGATCCATCAGCAGCGGCAGTTCCCGGTAGCCGGAGCCGGAGGCGAGCAGCGCCGCCTCCCCCAGATCGGGGAAATCTTCCCGCAGGCGGGGCAGGGCGGCCGCCACCGCGCCGCTGGCCGGTTCCACGATCACCCCGGCGCGGGAAGCCAGCCAGCGGGCCCCCCGCACCGCCTCCCCGTCGGTTACGCTGACCACCGTCCCCCCCGACTCCCTTATCGCCTGCAAGGCGGCCGCTCCGTCCGGGGGGCGGGCGTGGGCCAACTTGGAAAGCACCGCCTCCCCCTGTTGGCCGCCCCGGTCGATGAACGGAATGTCCCGTTGCTCGACCGCCCCTTCGCGGAAGGCGACCTCCAGCGAATTCCATTCCCGGGGCACCACCCCTACCATGCGGGGGATTCGCTCCGTCAACCCCCGCTCCCGCAACGCGGCGAACCCGTCGTGCATTCCCCGCAGGGTGCCGCCGCCGCCCACCGCCGCGATCACCGCCTCCGGAACCCGGCCCAGGCGCTCGTATATTTCAAAAGCGATGGTTTTCGGCCCCTCCGCCTGATGGGAATTGTGGGGGACGGCGGTGCTGGCGTGGTAGAGGCCCAGTTTTTGGGCTAAAACTTCGACGCGTTCCAGCAGGCGGTCGATCTGTTCGTCGACCGCCACCACCGCCGAGCCGTGCAACAGCAGCGGAACCAGCCGGTAGCGGGGCTGGGTTCCGCTCATCAACACGATGCTCCGCATCCCGCACCGGGCCGCCAAAGCGGAATGGGAGATGCCGGTGCTCCCCGCCGAAACGATCAGGGAAGCGGCCGCCCCCGCCCGGTGGGCGTGGCGCAGGGCGATGGCCAGCTGGCGGTCTTTGTGGGAACCGGTTCCGTTGCGGGTTTCATCTTTCACCCACAGCCGTTCCGGGGACGTATTGCCCGGAACCGACAGCAACGGGGTGCCCCCGGCGGGGAGGTCCACCAGATCTTCGCCGGGGGGCGGCAACGGCAAAAGATTGCGGTAGCGGTCCATGCCGAAGGCCCCTTCCGCCGCCAGCGGGGCGTCCGCCGCGAACTCAAAGCGGGGGGTGGCCCCGCATTCCCGGCAGATGCGCTCCGAAGGGGGGATTTCAGCCGAACATCCCCGGCAGAAGGCCCGGAAGAGAGGGGCGGTCATCCTTTCACCCCGCCCCCGGTCAGGCCCCGTATCAGATTCCGCTGGGCGAACAACGCGAACACCAGGGGCGGGATGATTATCAGGGCGGCGATGGCCGCCATCGGCCCCCAGAGCACCCCTTTGTCGGTTATGAAAGCGGCCACCGTCACCGACAGCACCTTCGCCCCCTCCCGGGTGGTGCTGGCCGCCACCAGAAACTCGTTCCAGGACAGGAAGGCGCTGAGGATGGCCGCGGCGGCGATACCGGGGGCGGCCAGCGGGATCTGCACCCGGACCAGCCGTTGCCAAAGGCCCGCCCCGTCCACGATGGCCGCCTCGTCGAAGTCGGGCGGCACCTGCCGGAAGGTGGTGTGCATGAGCCAGGTGGCCAAAGGCAAAGTCAAACCCAGATGCCCGAGAATGACGGCCAGGCGGGTGTCCAGCAGGTCCAACTCCCGCATGGCCAAAAACCAGGGGACGATGGTGGCGATGCGCGGGTAGAAGCGGACGAACAGCAAAACCCCCACGAAGAAAATAACCACCCGCGGGGAAATGGACAGGCGGTGCAAGGCGTACCCGCCGGGAATGCCGAACAACAGGGACAGCCCGATCACCGCGGTGGTCACCGTCAGGCTGTTGACGGCCACCCGCCACGCGTCGAAGTCGTTGAAGGCGGTGCGGAAATTGTCCAAAGTCACCGAGCTGGGCAACAGCCGCGGCGGGATTTCCAGGAAGGCGTTGGCCGGTTTCAGGCTGGTCAGCAGCAGGAACAAGAGGGGGGCCAGGGCCCAGGCCAGGCCGGCGGCGATGATCGTCCAGCGTATCCACCGGGTGCGCATCGGGCGGCGGAGCGGGGTCTCCGGGCGGGCGGTCACAGCCGGGCCTTGGTCTGCGCCCGCACCATGGCCGCCGACACCGCCGCCGCCGCCAGCATGAACAGCAGGGAAGCGGCGGAGGCCCTCCCCAGGTCAAAGTTGCGGAGGCCCAGGGAATAGATGTAATAGGGCAGGGTGAACGTGGCCCAGCCGGGACCGCCCCTGGTCAGGGAAATGATCACGTCCAGGCTGATCAGGGACTCCAAGGTGCGGAACAGCACGATGAGCAGAAACACCGATTTCATGATGGGGAACTCCACCCGCCGCACCCGTTGCCAAGGGCCCGCCCCGTCCACTTTGGCCGCTTCCCGAATGTCGTCCGGGATGCCGGTCAAACCGGCCGCGGTCAGCAACATTACAAACGGCGTCCACTCCCATATTTCCACCGCGATCACCGAAACCAGGGCCCAGCCGGGGTCGCCCAGCCAAACCGGGCCTTGGACGCCCAGCGGTTCCAGCAGGAAATTGTTTATCGGCCCGGCCTGCACGTTCAGCATCAGCCGCCACACGATCCCCACCGCCACCGGCGCGATCACCATCGGGGCCAGCAAAGCGGTGCGGAGCCAGCGGGAAGCGGCCACCTCCAAAGTGGCGTAGGCCAGGCCCACGCCGATGATCAGCTGCGCGGGCACCGACGCCCCGGTGATGATGACCGTGTTGCGCACCGACCTCCAAAAAATGGGGTCGGACAGCACGGCCCGGAAATTGTCCGCCCCCGTCCAGCCTTCGGACTGCTGGCTTTGGGTGAGCACCCAATCCTGGCCGGCCAAAAGGGCCGTCCACACCAGCAGGGCCAGCTGGGCGGCCACTATCGCGATGACCGGGGCCAGGAACAGCCACAGCCCGGTCTGCGGTTGGCGGCGGGCGGACAGACGGGACGGCCCCGGAAGTTTGAATCTCCCGGGAGCCGTCTTCGTCGTCATTGCGGCCACCGGCTCCGGTCAGCCGACTCCAACCCGGGGGCGGGGCCGGTCAGGTTTGCTGCATGCCCAAGGCGGCCGCCTCGTCCACGGCGGCGGCCGGGGGATCCAGGGGGCCCCAGCCTTCGTGCCAAGCGTCCACCACCTGCCCGGAGGTGAGAGAGCCGGTAAGCATCTCCCCCACCGCCCGGAAAGCCACCTCGAAGGCGGGGAAAGTCCATGGGACGTTGATGGCCTGCGCCAAGTTGGCGGCCTGCGTCGGATAGTCGTGGGCGTTGGCCGCCAGCAACTCCGGGTCGGAATAGGTGCTGCCGAAGGGCGAACCGATCCCGTACTCGGCCATGTTGGCGGTGGAATTCGCCGGGTTTATGTACGACTTGATCCATTCATACACCAACTCCGGGTTGTCGGAGGTGGAGGCGATGGAGGCGTTCCACAGGCTCAGCCACGGACGGCCCGGGCCGGGCAGGGAACCGAGGGCCCATTGGCCGGGGAGCGACTCGTTGGCTGCCGCCCGGTTGAAGCTGGGCCAGCAGATCAGCACGGCCGCGCCGCCCGAGTTGAACACCGCGTTGGCTTCGTCGATGCTCAAAGCCACCGCCCCCTCCGGGGCGTAGTCCAAGGTGCGCGCCAGGATGTCCAAAGCGCGGATGGCCGGTTCCCGGTCCACCCCGTAGCGGCCGGCGGAGTCCACCATCCAACTGTCGTAGGCGGCCAGCCAGATGGCCGGGGTCTGCTCCACCGCCCCGTAGGAGAACACGAAGGGGCTCATCCCCTCCGGCAGGGAAGGTTGCAAGGCGTCCAAAGCGGCGAAGAACTCCTCCCAGTTGGACCAGTCGGCGCTGACGCCCGCCTCTTGGAAAATATCGGTGCGGTAGAACAGCCCGTAGGCGTCCACCGCGTAAGGGATGCCCACGATGTCGCTCCCGTTGTAGGCCGCCCGGCCCGGTTGCAGCAACTCGGGGATGAAGCCGGGGAAGTCCTCTTCGTTGTACAAGTCCCCCAGGGAGCGCAACTGCGGGAACTGATCGGCGATCCAGGAGGTGGAGGAAATCAGGTCGAACTGGCCGGTGCCGGTGGCAAGGTCGGTCACATAGGTCTGGGTCAGCACCTCGAAGGGCTGCGCCACCACCTCAACGGTGGCCCCGGTCTCCTCCTGGAAGGAATCCACCAGATCGCGGGCCGCGTTGTCGTAGGTGCCCGACTGCATGTAGCTGACCACGATCTCCTGCCCCTCAAAACCGTCGCTGCCGCAGGCGGCCGCCGCCAAGGCCAGCGCCGCCAAAACGGCGCTCCATTTTTTCAACCTGTTCATCGTCAAATCTCCTCTCATCGACATGTGAACAAGCCGCCGCCGGCTTCGCGTCTGCGACGGCCTTGGGGTCAGCCTACCCCGCCGCTGTGCGACCGGGGGGCGCAATGCGGAAAAATCCCGCGATGGGCGCCCCGGGCGGTTGGATGCTTTGGGCGCCGGGGCGGCTACGTTATGCTTTCCGGCAGGATCAGGGACTCAAAGGCCTGCGCCGCCGCTTGGATGTGTTCGGCCCCTCCGCTCATCGCCAGCGCCCCGTGCCCGGGCAACAGGGCGTCCACCGGCCGTTCGGCCAGGGCGGCAATCGTGGAACGGTATTCGTCCAACGAGCAGTCCGGGGTGTTGAGCAAGGCGATCCGCCCGCCGTGGAAAACGCAGTCGCCGGTGAAAAGGTAGTTTCCGGCCGCGCCGCGCACAGCGAACACGGCGTGGCCGGCGCAGTGGCCGGGCGCGGCAACCGCCTCCACGACGGCGTCGCCCACCCGGAAGTTTCCGTATCCGGGCGCGGCGTCCAAGCCCGGAACCGGCCGCAGGCGATAGTCCTCCGGGTAAAGGCCGCCCGCTTGGGCGAGGGCGAATCCGGTGGCGTGGACGTCCCCAGTAGCTAATGCGGCCAGCGTCTCCGCCCCGGCTATTACGCGGGCCTCCACCCGCTCCAGCAGCGACAGCAGTCCCCCGCAGTGGTCTACGTGGTAGTGGGTGAGCGCAATGTGGGTGATGTTTTGCGGGCGCAACCCGTCCGCCCGCAGGTTCCGCCAAATGGCGTCCAAACCCCCCTGGTGGTCCATGCCGCAGTCCACCAGCAGAATTTCATCGCCGGAGACGAAGGCGTAAACGTGGCTGTCGGCGGCGGTGGAAAGCCCGAACCCGTTGAACGAACCGCCCCCCACCAGAAACAGATCCTCCGCTAGCCGCATGCCGTTCCTCCCCGGATTTTTCCCGGATGGTATCCAGATGTCGCCCTTAAGAATAGCGGGGCCTGTTGCGGCGGGAGCGGGGAGCGGCGGGTCAGTCCACTCTGGCGTAAGCCAGAAAACCGCCGTCGACCGAGATGGTGGAGCCGGTGATGTAGGAGGCGGCCGGCGACAGCAGAAAGGCGACCGCCGCCGCCACTTCCTCCGGTTGTCCGGGGCGTCCGAGGGGGACGTTGCGGCAAATGGCGGCGTCGGCCGCCGGTTCGTCGTACACCGCCCGGTAGGCTTCGGTGGCGATAGGGCCGGGGGCGACCGCGTTCACCAAAATGCCGTAGCGGGCCAGGTCGACAGCGGCGGCCCTGGTCAGGGCGGCCACCCCTCCTTTGGAGGCCACATAGGAGGCGGCGCCGGCTTGGGCGGCGAAGGAATTAACCGAGGCGATGTTCACTATCCGCCCCCCTCCGCCTCCGGCGATCATCACCCGGGCGGCGGCGCGCATCAGCCGGAAACCCCCGGTCAGGTTCACCTCCAAGGTTTCCTCCCACACTTCGGCGGACGTTTGCTGCAGGGGCTGCCCCAGCGACACCGCCGCGTTGTTGACCAGGCCGTACAGCCCCCCGTAGTCGTTGCCGATCCTGTCAACCGCGGCCTCCGCCGCCTCCCCGTCCCTGATGTCGACCCGCCGCATCGCCGGCCGCCCGGGAGCCGGGGTTGCGTCTTCGACCGCTTCTTTGTCCCAGCCGATCACCGTCGCCCGGCGCCCGGCCAGATATTCGGCGATGGCCGCCCCGATGCCGCGGGCGGCCCCCGTTACTATCACCGTTTGTCCGTCCAACCCCTCCATTGCCTTCCTCCGGGTTTCTACCTTCGGTGTCGGGACAACCCTACCCTTTGGAAGGCGGAGGCATCCCCTGATTCTTGTTTGACACCCGAACATATGTTCGGTATTATGGGGGAATGAGCGAAATTCGTTGGCCCATCGCCGACCGGAGGGAAGACCCGCCCGCTTTGTTTGAGCAGGCGGTGGAGCGTCACATCGGGCGGGGCGCCTACCGGGGTCTGGAATTTCTGCATGTGGAGGCCAAAACCCTGATCAACCGGGTTCCCGACAACGGCATGTTTCCTTTCGGATACACCATCAACGCCTACCGGGGGTGCAGCCACGCCTGCACCTACTGCTTCGCCCGTCCCACCCACGACTTTTTGGGGATGGGCATAGGCAAAGACTTTGACAGCCGGATCGTGGTGAAAATCAACGCGCCGGAGCTGATCCGGCGGGAAACCGAACCCCGCCGCTGGCCGGGGCATCCGATTGCGATGGGCACCAACACCGACCCTTATCAGCCGGCCGAGGGCAAATACAAACTGACCCGGCGGATCGTGGAAACGTTGACGGAGCGGGGCAACCCGTTTTCCGTTCTCACCAAATCGCCCCTGGTGTTGCGGGATTTGGATTTGTTGCGGGAGGCGGCTTCCCGCACCGAAGTGACCATCAACCTGTCCGTTCCCACACTGGACCGGGAGGTGTGGGCCGCTTCCGAACCGGGCACCGCCCATCCCCGCAAACGGCTGGACGCGGTGGCCCGCCTAAACGAAGCGGGGGTGCCGTCCGGGGTGTTGATGATGCCCATCCTGCCCGGCCTGTCCGACCGGCCGGAACAGATCGAGGAGGTGGTGGCCGGGGCGGCGGAGGCGGGGGCCCGCTTCATCACCGGTTCCTACCTGCACCTGCGGGGTCCGCTGAAGCAACACTATTACGAGTGGGTGGGCGAGAAATACCCGGACCTGTTGCACCGCTATCACCGCTTCTACCGCAAAGGTGCCTACGCCCCCCGCCCCGCCGGCAAACGGCTGGGAATAATGGTAAACGGCATAATAAGAAAACACTTCGGCCCCCGCCCCCGCAAAACCCCCCAACCCTCCCCACCCCCCGCCCCCGCATCCCCCACCCAAACCCCCTTACCCATCTAAGTCCCGCCCCGGGTTACCAAACGGCCTGAGTAATCAGCTCCGGCGTGATAACCTCAAATCCACCATTGCAGGCATCGGTTAAGGCTATGTGAACTTTGCGAATTGCTTCCCTTAATGATCCGGAAAAATAGCACTGGTACAGATCGTACAGCCTATCCAGTGCCTCCGGCGACAGAACTTCGTCTAGTGACGGCACATTATCAGTACCGGTAGGAGAGGAGTGTTTCACGACGCGCGAATAAAGCACTTTACCTAATGCGCTAACGGAAGTTAACAAAGGAATATCAATCGGGCTCTCTATAGTGTTGCCTATGTGATCGTTGAGTTGTTCGTTCTCTAGGTAGCGGGGATGAACGGCCAAAACAAGTCCTGTGCTAAGTTGACGTATCTCTGTGAGGACCGAACCAAAAAATCTGATCGCTATATCATAATATTCGGTATTTTCAGATTCTATTTCGCGAAACCATCTGTCAGTATCATCAAACACCAGCACCGGCATCAACTTATCTTCCTTTATTGCATTTAGCAAATGATCAACTATTTCTAATGTGCCCGAAGCAGTGTTGGGCAGAGTCATGTTGCTAGGAGCCTGCCTTTTGATTTCAGCTCCCAACCCTGCACCCGTCCAAGAAGCATCTGCCTTAAAACTAGTTATACTAGCCCTATAATCTAAGGGGCGTTGTGAGGATGCCCACTGCAGAGCGTGCTTACGTTCGGCTTCGGACATCCCTGCATGTTGCACTAGTTGCTGGATTATCATCCCAGCCACTGCTTGCACATTGGTAACAATATTAGCCGACTCCGCAAAAACAGGAATATGGATGGGAGCCACCCCTTGGGCGAGCGGTCCCAGCGTGTGCTCAATGAGGCTCGACTTACCCGAACCAGAGCAACCGATAACCATCAGGCGTTCCGCCCGTTTCGCCGCATCATACAGTGTCTGCTCCAGCGGCCTGATTGAACCCAGCTCGCTGAAGGGAACATGATATACACCCAAATCATGACGAAGCGGGGAAGAGTCAAAAGCGCGCTCTTCTTGAAGCCGTCGCAACAATTCTAGACTCATGCGACCTCCTGGTGAGGGATACCCGCCCGGTAGAACTTGCGAGGGCGGCCCACTCCTTGCTTCTCGTAATGAACCACTACCAATCCGGCTTCTTCGAGACGTCCGAGTACTTGGGCGGCGCGGGCGCGGGTTATCCCGTAGTTTTCCAGAAGTTCCTCGTCGGAGGCACTGGCCGGGCCGTGAGTTAGTAGATATTGCCAAACGCGGCCTTCTGCTTCGCCCAACTTCGCCGCCTCCTGTCGGAGACGCTCCAAACTGGCACTTTCATCAACATCGCGGAGGAGTGTGTCTCGCGCCGAAGCCAAAATCTGCCGGGGATTGCCTCCGCCCTCTCTGATGATTTGTTCGTAATTGGAGCGGATCAGTTCCACCGACCGGGCATCCTCGCCTCTGGCCGTCGCCAACCGCGCCTCCAACAGGTCGCCCGCAACGGAATCATCCATAGTTCCGATGGCGATCTCCGTCTCAAAAAAAGCATCGGCAGGCGAGGTCAAATATTCGGAGCGATGACGAGTGAGACCGCACACCACCCAGCGACAGGACAACCCCCATATTTCATCCCGGTAACGCCCGAACATCTGGTGCGTCAACTTTGGGTCATGCATGTCATCCAGAAACACCAAGGGCACATTGTCCGCTTCCCGGTTAATCTTCTGAATCAGTTCATGGAATGGGGAATCCGGTTGGGTAAAACCCAACACTCTCCGCATCGGAGAAAAAGGATCGACACGGCCCATGCCGCGTGTCTGTATCGCCTCAAACACCTGCTCGGAACTTTTTATCTTGGTACCGCTCAGGTAGAAGCAAGGGCGGCCCGCTTCCTCCATTCGCCGTTGATGCTGACGTATCAGAGACGTCAGCCCGATGCCGCGTTCGCCCAAGGCCAACACGTTGAAGTCCAGTTGGGCGGCTCGTTCCAGGCGACGGAGTTCAGCGTCTCGGCCAACGAACAGCCTTCCATCGGCTTTGGAACCGGTCAACGGCCTCTGACTCAAATGTAACATTATTTACTAAATTTACTGTAAGTTTAGCAAGTTGTCAAATCGCCTGGTCAAAGAGGGTTTTCGTGTCGCTGACGCTTCCAAAGCGAACCCCTCGCCTAAAGCTGGATATAGCACCTTCCACCAGGGGGCGGCTAGCACATTGGGCGTCAACCATTTCACCTCTGACTCAAATGCACATGATTTACTAAATTTACTGTAAGTTTTG
The DNA here is from genome assembly GCA_965202665.1 of Candidatus Spongiisociaceae bacterium. Taxonomy (GTDB): domain Bacteria; phylum Actinomycetota; class Acidimicrobiia; order Spongiisociales; family Spongiisociaceae. The sequence goes on along the minus strand of OZ241841.1, from coordinate 2,316,602 downwards.
CAAGTTATCAAATCGCCTGGTCAGATGGGGTTTCGCGCCGCTGACGCTTTCCAAAGTGAACTGTTCGTCTAAAGCCGGATTATAGCACCTTCCACCAGGGGGCGGCTAGCACGTTGGGCGTCAGCCATTTCACCTCTCGGCCGTCGTGTAGCACCAGCCCGGCCCGAGCCTGCTCCCCGTATTCGGAACGGAAGGCTCTGATGCGCTCCCCATCCCGCAACCGGGGCCGGGCGGAGGATTTCACTTCCACCGGCAACAGGTCATTGCCCGCCTCGATCACGAAATCCACTTCTTCGCCGGACGCGGTGCGCCAGTGGAAAATATCCACGGGTCCGGGACGGGCGTCCCGCCAGGCCAGCAAACTGTTCAGCACAATGTTCTCCAAGTGCGCCCCCTGGGGTTGCCCCCCGGCTAAAAACAACGCCAATCCGGTGTCCCCCCAGTACAACTTGGGGGACTTGATCAGCCGCTTGGTGCGGTTGACGGTGTAGGCGGGGACGCGCACCAGCATATAGGAGGTTTCCAGTAGGTTGAGGTAGCGGTGGACGGTGGGCTGGGAGAGGGCCGCGTCCCGACCCAGTTCGGTCTGATTGACCAGTTGGCCGATGCGCAGGCAGGTCATCCGCATCAGACGCCGGAAGTCGTGCAGAGCGGCGACGGATGAAATATCGGACAGGTCCCGCTCCAGGTAGGTTCGCACATAGCCGTCGAACCAGATGTCCTGCTCCGAGGCGGCGCCCAGGCGCAGGGCGGGATGGGGGAATCCGCCCCGGCGGGCCAACTGCCGCCAGTCCTGCGGCTCATCAGGCCCGGCGGCCAGCAAATCCGGCCAATCTTCGCTGTCGGATTGCAACAACTCCTCCCAGATGCCGCCCCGGCCGGCGCCCTGTTGCTCACGGTGGGTCATCGGCCACAAAGTCAGGTAGCTGGCCCGGCCCGCCAACGACTCCGAAATTTGGCCCATCAGCAACAGGTTGGCGGAGCCGGTGAGCAGAAACCGCCCCGGACGCAGGTCCTGATCCACGGCCCGCTTGACCTCCTGCAACAGGTCGGGGGCCTTCTGCACTTCGTCGATGGTGACCGGCCCGACGCCCGCCAGAAGTTCCCCGGGGTTGCGGCGAGCCAAATCGAGGGCGTCCAGGTCGTCCAGCGAGAAGAAGCGTCGACGGCCGGGGATCAGTTCCTGCACCAGGGTGCTTTTACCCGTCTGGCGGGCGCCGGTGACCACCACCGCCGGCATCACCCCCAGCCTTTCCACCAGACTGGGAACCACCAACCGAGGCAGTGCTTTATCATTCACCCTTTGAATGATAATCATTCAAAGGGTGAATAGATTGCGAAAGGGCTTCAGCCGGTTACTACCGGGACTTTTTCCAGGGCGGCTGCTATTTTCTCCTGCGGGTAGGCGTAGTCCTTCATCCCGTCGGCTAGGTAGGTTTCGTAGGCGGGCATGTCGAAGTGGCCGTGGCCGCACAGGGCGATCAGGATCACTTTTTCCTCCCCGGTTTCCCGGCACCGGTCGGCCTCCCGGATGGCCCCGGCTATGGCGTGGGTGGGCTCCGGGGCGGGGATGATCCCTTCGCTGCGGGCGAACCGCACCGCTCCCTGGAAACATTCGGTCTGGGCGATGGCTTCCGCTTCCAAAACCCCCAGCTCTTTCAAGTGGGAGATGAGCGGGGACATCCCGTGGTAGCGCAGGCCGCCGGCGTGAATCGGGTCGGGGATGAACGAGTGCCCCAGGGTGTGCATCTTGATCAACGGGGTCGTCCCGGCCGCGTCGCCGAAGTCGTAGCGGTATTCGCCTTTAGTCAGGGACGGGCAGGCGGCCGGTTCCACCGCCCGGATGACCGGGTTCATATTGCCGGCCAGTTTCTCCCGAATGAAAGGAAACGACAGGCCGGCGAAGTTGGAACCGCCGCCGGTGCAGCCGATCAGCACATCGGGGGTCTCCCCCGCCTTGCCCAGTTGGGTGAGGGCCTCCTGGCCGATGACCGTCTGATGCATCAGCACATGGTTGAGCACCGACCCCAGCGAATAGTTGACGTCCGGGTTGGGGGCCGCCGCTTCCACCGCCTCCGAGATGGCGAGGCCCAGGCTGCCCGGACTGTCCGGGTCGGATTCCAGGACGGCCCGCCCGGCGTTGGTGACCGGCGACGGGCTGGAATGAACCACCGCCCCCCAGGTCTGCATCATCAGGCTCCGGTAGGGCTTCTGCCGGTAGGAGGCGGCCACCTGCCACACTTCGCATTCCAGGCCGAACATTTGGCAGGCCAAAGCCAGGGCGCTCCCCCACTGCCCGGCCCCCGTTTCGGTGGTCAGTTTGCGCACCCCCGCCTGGGCGTTGTAATAGGCTTGGGCGATGGCGGTGTTGGGCTTGTGAGACCCGGCCGGGCTGCCGCCCTCGTACTTGTAGTAGATGCGGGCCGGGGTGCCCAGTTCCCGCTCCAAATTGCGGGCCCGGTGCAGGGGGGTGGGCCGCCACATCCGGTAGGCGTCCCGCACCGGCTCCGGGATTTCCACGTAACTGTCCCCGGACACCTCTTGCATGATCAGGTCCATGGGGAACAGCGGGGCCAGGTCGTCCGGGCCGACCGGCTGCAAAGTCCCCGGATGCAACACCGGCGGGGGCGGGGCGGGCAGGTCGGGGATGATGTTGTACCAGTGGGTCGGCAACTCCGACTCGTTGAGCAGGATCTTGGTGGGTTCGCTCATCACGCTCCTTAAATTTTCCAGGGGACGGGGCGCCTGACGGGATGCGTCTCCCGTACGCCTTTGCTCCGCTAACGCTACAGGATTTCAAACGGGCCGCGCCGCCGAAACCGGAAGCGGCGTTGGCCGTCAGTCTTCGTCGTATTCGTCGTCATAGCCGTCGCATTCGCCGTCGTCGTCGTCCTCTTGGCAGTAATCGTCGTAGTCGTAGGCGTAATCGTCGCATTCGCCGTCATGGTATTCCTGGTCGTCTTCGCAGACGAAGGTGGTGGTGGTCGCGGCGGCGGCCCCCGTGGTGGTGGTTGGATCGGTTGAGGAACCGGACACCTGGGCGGAAGGCGCCACTGATTGCAGATGGGTTTGCCCGCCGGTCAGAAAAGTAGCCGCCTCCCCGCGGGTCAAACCGTCCGGATAGGCCCGCAACAGCACCGTGGCCAACTGCTCGGCGGTGATTTTCCGATCGGGCCGGAACGACCCGTCGGGGTAGCCTTGGAACCATCCCCGCTCCGCGACATTTCGTATGCCCTCGGCGTGCGGATGGTCGTCGGGCACATCATCGAACGAGGTCAGGGCAACCGCCGTCGCCCCGCCCAACATGGCCGCCAGCAACACGGCCGCCCATATTCGCTTCACAGGTTTCATAGTGGTGCCTCCTATGTCAGAGCGGGAAACGGAACACTGGCGGGTTGCGCGGGTTGCCCATCATACCCCTCTAATCTTTTGGCGGGGCGCCTGCGGGGCGCGCTTCCGTTGCCGTTGCGCCCGCTCCGTTGTACGCTACATATTCAAACGGCCGCGCCGCCGGGCCGCGACGCTACTGGAAAGGGGCCTATGACATCGCACTCGCCCCCCGACCCCCGGGATTTTCTGGGGCTGGAGCATTTGCTGACCGCCGAGGAGCGGCTGGGCCGGGACACGGTCCGCCGTTTCGTGGCCGACCGGGTGGCTCCGGAAATAACCGGATGGTTCCAGGAGGGGATTCTGCCCCGGGAACTGGCCCCGGAGTTGGGAAAACTGGGGTTGTTGGGAATGCACCTGGAGGGGTACGGTTGCGCCGGGGCGTCGGCGGTGGACTACGGGCTGGCCTGCCTGGAATTGGAGGCGGGGGATTCGGGGGTGCGGAGCATGGTGTCGGTGCAGGGGTCGCTGGTCATGTTCCCCATCTGGAAATACGGTTCGGAGGAGCAGAAGCGGGAATGGCTGCCCCGCCTGGCGACGGGCGAAGTCCTGGGATGCTTCGGCCTCACCGAACCCGACGCCGGTTCCGACCCGGCGGCGATGCGCACCTCCGCCCGCCGGGACGGGGGCGACTGGATCGTCAACGGCTCCAAAATGTGGATTTCCAACGGGTCGGTGGCCGACGTAGCCGTCATATGGGCCCGGGTGGAAGACTCCGGAACACCCGGGCGGGAAGTGCGGGGGTTCATCGTCCCCGCCGACTCCCCCGGGTTCTCCGCCCGCGACATCACCGGCAAAATGTCGTTGCGGGCCTCCCACACTTCGGCCCTGTTCTTGGACGAGGTGCGGATCCCCGACGGCCTGGCCCTGCCCGGGACGTCCTCCATGCGGGGGCCGCTGTCCTGCCTGACCGAAGCCCGCTACGGGATCATCTGGGGGGCGATGGGGGCGGCCCGCACCTGCTACGAAACGGCTTTGGAATACGCCGTTGAGCGCCGCGCCTTCGAACGGCCCATCGCCTCCTTTCAGCTCACCCAGGCCAAACTGACGGACATGATGGTGGCCGTCAACCGGGGGCTTTTGGTGGCCTTGCACATAGGGCGGATGAAAGATGAGGGGCGGGTCTCCCCCGAACATATCTCATTCGGCAAATTCGACAACGTGCGGTCCGCTTTGGCGGTGGCCCGGCAGGCCCGTTCCATCCTGGGGGCCAACGGGATCACCTTGGAATATCCGGTCATCCGCCATATGAACAACCTGGAAACGGTTTTCACCTACGAGGGCACCAACGAAATACACGCCCTGATCCTCGGCCAAGCCATCACCGGGTTCGATGCTTTCCGCTGAAAACCCCTCCCCCCGCATCCTTCGCGCCGGGGGGGGAACGTGACCATTTTCCTGGCCCTGCTGGGGCCGCTGGCCATAGGCTTCGGCGACCATGTCGCCATCGGCATCGGACGGAAAACCCACCTGCCGACCATGGTGTGGTGGATTTTCTTTTACACGATGTCGGTCGTGACGGTGTTTTCGTTCCTGGTGGGAGGGGATCCCAGCTTGGCGGACATGGCCTACGGGGCGGCTTCCGGCCTGTTCGGGGCTTGGGGGCTGATGGAGTTGTTTCGCGGTTACACCACCCGCGGGGTGGGGATCGTGGGGCCGGTGTCGGCGGTGCTGGGGGCGATTATGCCGGTGGCGGCGGGAATCATCACCACCGGGCTTCCCACCGCGGCCGTCGCCATCGGCATTCTGGTGGGGTTGGCGGCCCTGTGGCTGATCGGCCATCACAACGCCGCCGGGGAATGGGATCCGGTGGCCCTCCGGCACGGCCTGCGGGCGGGGGCGGCCATCGGGGGGATGACCACCCTGCTCGGTTTGACCGCCGAAGGCTCCGGTCTGTGGCCGTTGCTGGGCGGACGGGTGACCAGTTTCGTCTTCATCGGGATATTTTTGCTGGCCGGCGGGCATTCTTTGAAGCCGGAGCGTTCCATAATGCCCGGTTTGGCGTTCATCGGGGCCATGGGGGCGGTGGGTATGGGCTCCTATCTGCTGGCCGCCCAGCGCAACCTGGCCATCGCCGGCCTGCTCTTCCAAATGTTGTACGGATTCACCCTCATCTTCCAAATTATTTTCGCCGGGGAAAGAACCTCCCGCTCCCAGCTGGCCGGATTCGCCCTAGCGGCCGTCTCCCTATCCCTAATAATCCTCGGCTGACCCCACCCGGGGGTAAACCCCGGCCGCAGTTTGTCCCACCCGCCCGCTACTAATGAATCAAAAGCGGCTATGATGGAGACTGCTATGAAACTACATACTTGTAATCCCACTTCGGGCACTCTCCTGTCGGAGGGCGACCCGGCTCAGCCGTCCCCCGCCAGCGCCCGTTTTTCGCTGTACCGGGGCGATGCATTGGACGCCTATCCCGGCTGGCCCCGCCCCAACGCCATCATATCCGACGGCGCCTATGGATTGGGGGGATTCCCCGGAGATCCGTTGGAAGTCGGCCTTCTGCCCCAATGGTACGCCGGACACGCGCGAGCCTGGTCCGCGCGCGCCCTTCCCTCCACCGCATTGTGGTTCTGGAACACGGAACGGGGATGGGCTTCCATGCACCCCCTATTGGCGGAACTGGGATGGATTTATGAGCAAACCATCGTCTGGGACAAAGGGTTGGGCCATGTGGCCGGCAACTCCAATGGCCGAACCCTGCGCCGGTTTCCGGTCGTTACAGAGGTGTGCGTGCTTTACTCCCGCAAACTGGAACTGCCGACCGGTCGGGGTCTGTTGCCCGCGCAAGAGTGGTTGAGGCACGAATGGCGGAGATCCGGCCTGCCGCTCAACCTGGCCAATGAGGCATGCGGGGTGCGCAACGCCGCCACCCGTAAATATCTGACCTGTGACCGGCATTGGTATTTCCCGCCGCCGGAAATGTTGGAGAAGATGGCGCGCTACGCCAACCAGCACGGCCGCCCGACCAACCGCCCCTACTTCTCCCTCGACGGCGAGAGGCCGCCATCCGCCGCTGATTGGCGCAAACTCAGATACAAATGGAATTTCGAGCACGGGATCACCAATGTGTGGAGTCATCCACCGGTCAACGGCAAGGAACGTTACCGGGGCAACGGTCTGCGTTCCGCGCCCCGCGTCCACAATCCGGGGCGCAACGCCGCCGCCCATCTCAACCAGAAACCCCTGGCTCTTATGCGACGGATAATAAGGGCCTGCACCGATGCGGGCGATGTCATCTGGGAACCCTTCGGCGGCCTATGCACCGGGTCGGCGGCCGCCGTAGAACTCAAACGCCGGGCATACGCCGCGGAAAAAGTGACGGCCTTCGCCGACATCGCCGAAGAACGACTGATACAAGCCTCCAATCCAAGATGACAGCGTCCCGCCGCCCTCCGGTACCGCCGGTACTGGCCGCCGCCGACCCGAAAACGGCGTTGCGGCAAAGAATAGCCGATGCATTGCGTTCGTTGCCGGGCTATTTTGAATCTGATACCCACATTGCCGGAATTCAGGCCACCGATTTGTTCTCTCTCAATACCGTTCTGGCCGCCGCCATAGAGATACAGGTGGTTAAAACCCTCAACAACATGCGATCTGTGTGGGATCCCAACGGTGAATGGTCGACTTACGTATTCGAGCGCCAAGCGCAGACCTTCCCGGATGTTCGACTAGTTGCTCGTAACAATGACTCCAAAACCATCGCCCTTGGCATTGAACTAAAAGGCTGGTACCTGCTGTCCAAGGAAGGCGAGCCCAGCCTAAGATTGACCACCACCCCATCCGCCTGCGCTGAGCATGACCTGATCGCGGTCATCCCCTGGTACCTGTCCAATGTACTGTCGGGTAAGCCGGTGGTTGCCGTACCGTGGGTGGAGTCAGTTCGATACGCCGCTCAGTATCGCAACCATTGGTGGCAAGAAATACGGACGACAAAATCCGACTCCGCCATCGTCGCGCCCATTGAAAATGTAGGCCCATATCCGGCAAAACCCGACATGGTAGCCGACAAACCAGTGTCTGACCCTGGTGGCAACTTTGGCCGCTTGGCCCGAACCGGAATAATGGATTTTTTCCTGCAGACCAGCTTGGAGTCCTTGATAGCGGGCATACCAGCCGAGCACTGGATAAAATTCTTCAGGGTCTTCTCCGAATCAAGAGACCCCGCCGAAATAAGAGAACTGATCTGTAAAAAGTACCGGCGCATCGCAGAAACAGACAACGAAGCCGTCGCTCAACGGGTCACGGATCTACTGCAAGAGATAAAGAATCTACTGTAAAACCCGTTTTTTGGCCAGAAACCAGAGCGTGAGGCATTATGTTGACATATCCCGGTAAAGTGGCGCCCGGGGATACGAAAGGAGACTGATATGCCTAAGAGGGGTCATGTTATTGGCAACCCTGATGAACTGGGGGTTTCGCCTGAGGTGCAAGAGCATCTGGTACAGATGGCCAGGGATTACTTGGCGGGCCGTCCGGCTCCCGAAGCTCCATCGGCTGCCGCCGATGTCCCACTCGCCGAACCGGGTGCTGGGGTTTCTGCGGAGGCGTGACCGAGGCGTCTTTTTTGGGGGGTTACGCGGGTTGGTGCTGGGTGGGGTTTTTTTGGAAGGTTGTTTGGCAACCGGCGGCGCAGAAATAGAAGGTTTCACCGGCGTGGCGGGCGGTGAAGGCGGCGGAGGAAACGTCCACTGACATTCCGCACACCGGGTCAACCGCTTGTTCCGGTAGTTCCACCGGGGGGGCGGCGACTCCCGGGGCGGAAGATTTGAAAGCCACCAGGCCGGCCATTATGGACACCGCCATCTCCTCGTGGGTGGTGGAACCCAGATCCATCCCGGCCGGGGCGCGCACCCGGGCCAGGTCCTCTTCGGAAACTCCGTTGCCGCGCAACCAGGCCAGGGCCGCCGACGCCCGTTTTTCCGACGCGACCAGGCCCACGTAGACCGCCGAAGTGGACAAAACAGCCGCCAGGGCCGGTTCGTCGAACACCCCCTGGGTGGCCACCACCGCGTAGGAGCCCTCCGCCTGCCGTTCGATTTCCCCCACTTGCGAGGCTTCGGCGGCCGTCCATGTCCTCCAGCCCACCGCCCGGGCTATTTCCGCCAGGGCGGCGGTCATCGGCGATGAACCTACGATCACCAGGCGGGGGGCGGGCGCCATCGGTTCCACGAAAACCTCCATTTCCCCTTCGCTGTCGCAGGCCATCGGAGCCTCCGTCACCCCCGTCCGTTCGTCGGGCCGCCCCAGGGACAGCACCCGGGCCCGTCCGTCCCCCAAGGCCTGCAGCGCTTGCCGCACCACGGTGGGGACGGCGCAGGCCCCGCCCAGCCATCCTTCCACCCGGCCGTCCGGGTGGATGACGGCCTTGCAACCGCCTTTGCCGGAGGACGGCCCCCGCGTCCAAACCACCGTGGCCAAGACGAAGGCCCGGCCCTCCTCCCGGAGACGGGCCGCCCGGGCCAGGACGTCCACCGGTGCGGCCTAGGGGCTGACTTCCACGCCGTTCAAGGCGCCCCACACCCGGTGGGGAAGCACCGGCATGTCCAAGTTGGAGACGCCCCGCGAAGACAGGGCGTCCACCACCGCGTTGACGAAGGCGGCCGGGGAGCCCACCGTGGCCGACTCCCCCACTCCTTTGGCCCCGATCGGGTGATGGGGGGAGGGGGTGACCGTCTCCCCCAGTTTGTAACGGGGGGTTTCCCAGGCGGTGGGCACCAGATAGTCCATGAAGTTGGAGCCGATGCAGTTGCCGTCCTCGTCGAAAGTGATCCACTGCATGTTGGCTTTGGCGAACCCTTCGGTGAGGCCGCCGGCGATCTGGCCTTCCACGATCATCGGGTTGATGCGCACCCCGCAGTCGTCCACCGCCGCCATGTCCAACACCCGCCAGGAGCCGTCCCCGGTGTCCACTTCCACCACCACGATGTAGGAGCCGAAGGGGTAGGTCATGTTGGGCGGGTCGTAATAGTGCACCCCTTCCAAACCGGCCTCCATCCCCTCCGGATGGTTGGTGTAGGCGGCGAAGGCGATCTCTTGGATAGTGGCGCTCTGGTCGGTGCCCCGCACCGTGAACTTGCCCGGCTCCCACTCCAGGTCCTCTTCGGCCGCTTCCAGCAGGTGGGCGGCCAGTTTGCGGGCCTTGTCGCGCAGTTTGCGGGAAACGACCGCGGTGGCCGCCCCGCCCACCGGGGTGGAACGGGAAGCGTAGGTTCCCAGGCCGTAGGGGGTGTTGTCGGTGTCCCCGTACATCACTTTGATGTGCGAATAAGGAATGCCCAGCTCTTCGGCCACGATCTGGGCGAAGGTGGTTTCATGTCCCTGGCCCTGGGTTTGCACGCCCAGTTTGAGGATCGCCTTGCCGGTGGGATGCACCCGCAACTCGGCGGAGTCGAACATTTTCAGCCCCAGAATGTCGTAGTCCCGGGAGTTGCCCGCCCCCACCACTTCCGTGAAAGAGGCCACTCCGATGCCGATCAGTTTGTCGGCGTCGGGGGTGTTCCGTTCCGCTTGGCGGGCCCGCCATCCGTCGTAGTCGATGATCTGCTTGGCCTTCTCCAAAGCGGCGTGGTAGTTCCCCGAGTCGTACACGAAGCCGGTGGGCGACAGGTAAGGGAACTGCTCCGGTTTTATGAAGTTGAGCATGCGGAACTCGGTGCAGTCCATGCCGGTCTCCAAAGCCGCCTTGTCCACCAGCCGCTCGATCAGATAGGAGGCTTCGGTTACTCGGAAAGAGCACCGGTAGGCCACCCCGCCGGGGGCTTTGTTGGTGTAGGCCCCTTTGGCGGTCACGTGCGCGGCCGGGAAGTCGTAGGAGCCGGTGCAGATGTGGAACAGCCCGGCTTTGAACTTGGAAGGCTGGGCGTCGGCGAAGAAGGCCCCCTGGTCGGACAGGATGTCGGCTTTCATGCCGGTGATGCGGCCCGACCCGTCCAAAGCCAACTCGGCGTGCATGTGGAAGTCGCGGGCGAAGCCGGTGGAAATCAGGTTTTCGGTGCGGCTTTCGATCCACTTCACCGGTTTGCCGATGAGGAGGGAGGCGGCGGTGGCCACCACGTATCCCGGATAGACCGGCACCTTGTTGCCGAATCCGCCGCCGATGTCGCGGGTGACGATGCGTATTTTCTCCTCCGGCAACCCGGTTACCAGGGCGAACACGGTGCGGATGGCGTGCGGGGCCTGGCTGGTCATGTAAACCGTCACTTGGCCGGTCACCGGGTTCACGTCCGCCACGCACCCGCAGGTTTCCAGCGGGGCGGGATGGGAGCGGGGGTAATGGGTGTCCAGCGACACCACCCGGGCGGCGGAGGCGAAAGCCCGGTCGGCGGCGGACTGGTCGCCCGACTCCCAGGTGTAGGCCACGTTGTCCTGTTGCCCCTCTTTTTCGTCCCGGATGAGAGTGTCGGTGGCCAGCGACTGCTGGGGGGAGGTGATGGCCTCCAGCTCCTCGTAGTCCACGTCGATGAGGGACAGGGCGTCGCGGGCGATGTAAGGGTCGGCGGCGATCACCGCCGCCACCTCCTGCCCTTGGAAGCGCACTTTGTCGGTGGCCAGCACCGCTTGCGTGTCGCCGGACAGGGTGGGCATCCAAGCCAGATTGTGGGCGGCCAGCGCCTCCCCGGTGACCACCGCCACCACCCCGTCCAGGGCTTCCGCCCGCGAGGCGTCTATTCCGTTGATGCGGGCGTGGGCGACCGTGGAACGGAGGATGGCCATGTGCAGCATCCCCGGCAGGATAAGGTCGTCCAAGTAGTTTCCCGCCCCCTGGATGAAGCGGTCGTCCTCCTTGCGGCGGACCGAATGGCCCACCCCCCCTACTTCGGGGCTGGTGCGCAGCGCCTGGGCGGTTTCCTGGGTCATGGTCAGCTCCCTCCTGTGTCGCCCGCTTCGCCTGCGGCGGCTTGGGCTTGGCCTGCGGCCTGAATGGCCGACACGATGTTCAGGTATCCGGTGCACCGGCAGATGTTGCCGGAGATGGCCCAGCGCACCTCGTCGTCGGAGGGGCTGGGGTTTTCCTCCAGCAGGGAGGCCCCGACCAGCATCATCCCCGGAGTGCAGAAGCCGCACTGCAGGCCGTGTTCTTCTTTGAAGGCTTCCTGGACGGGATGCAGCGCCCCGTTTTGCTTCAGGCCCTCCACGGTGGTCACTTCCCGGCCGTCGGTTTGGACGGCGAACATGGTGCAGGACTTAATCGGTTTGCCGTCCACCAGCACCGTGCAGGCGCCGCAGGAGGTGGTGTCGCATCCGATGTGGGTGCCGGTCAGCCCCAGGTCGGTGCGGATGAAATCGACCAGCAGCCTCCGGGGTTCCACCTCCCGGGTTTCCCCGGCGCCGTTGATAGTTACCGTTACCTGCATCAGACCTCCCCTCGTGCCTGGGATAGCGCTTGGGCGAATCCCCGTCGGGTGTATTCGGCTACCACCGCCCGCTTGTATTCGGCGGGGCCGCGGACGTCGCTGTCCGGTTGGCAGGAGCGGGCGGCGATGCGCGCCGCTTCCGCGAACAATTCCGGCCCCGGCTCCTGGCCGGCCATCATCCGTTCCGCTTCGGTTACTTTCAGGTTGCACTGGTGCACCGAGGTGAGGGCCAGGCCGGCTTCGGCCACCCGGCCGGCGCCGTCTAGGCGGAGATGGGCGGCCACCCCCACCGTGGCGTAGTCGCCTATTTTGCGTTCCAGCTTCAGATAGGTTCCGCCGGTTTGCCCCTGGTAACGGGGGATGCGCACTTCGGTGATCATTTCCCCCGGGGCCAGGGAGTTGGTGAACGGCCCGGTTATGAAATCGGCGGCCGGGATGATCCGCTCCCCGGCGATGGAACGGGCCGCCACCGAGGCGCCCACGGCCAGCATCACCGAATTCCAGTCGCCTTCCGGGTCGCAGTGGGCGACCGAACCGCACAAAGTGCCCCGGTTGCGCACCAGCGGGTCGGAGATCCAGGGGGCGGCGGCGGCCATGGCGTCGTTGGAGCGGCGCACCAGGTCGGAGGCGGCCACCGCGGCGTGCCGGGTCAGGGCCCCCACCGCCAGATGCCCGTTGGATTCCCGAATGTAGTCCAACTCGGCCAGGTTGTTGATGTCGACTAGGTGGCCGGGGGCGGCCAGCCGCAGTTTCATCATGGGTATCAGGCTCTGCCCTCCGGCGAGAACCCGTCCTTCGTTCCCCGCCTCCCCCAAGGCGGTCAAAGCCTCGCCCAGGGTGGCGGGCGCTGAATACTCAAAGGCGGATGGATACACGACCCGCACCTCCTCCGTTCGCTCCTGTTCCATCTTGTATAACAGCTTTATCGTCCGCCTGCCGGAAAAAGCGGGAATTTTTCGGCGGAGCGGCGCGGGGGCGAATTTCCCGGGGAAAGCGTAGGCTGGGGGCATGGTTGATTACCGCACGTCCCATCTATCCCCGGGGGTCAATTTGGACCGGCCGGAGCGGGCGCTGGCGGTGGGGGCGCATCCGGACGACGCCGAATTCGGGGCGGGGGGCGTCTTGGCCAAATGGGCGGCGGGCGGGACGCACGTGAACATCATGGTTTTGAGCGACGGGTCCAAAGGAACCTGGGATCCTTCCGTGAAGCCGTCGGATTTGAAGATGACGCGGGCCGGGGAACAGGTGGAGGCCGCCCGGCGGCTGGGGGCGGCCGGGGTGATAAACCTGGGGTTGGTGGACGGCGAATTGGAATATTCTTTGGAACTGCGGGCGCTGGTGTGCGAGCAGATACGGTTGCAGCGTCCGGAGGTGGTGCTCACCCACGACCCGTGGCGGCGTTACATGATGCATCCCGATCATCGGATTACCGGCTGGGCGGTGGTGGACGGCGTGGTGGCCGCCCGCGATCCCCTGTTTTTCCCCGAACAACTGAAAGGCGGTTTGCAGCCGCACCGGCCGGCGGCCCTGTTGCTGTGGGCCGCCGATGAACCCGACCATTGGGAGGACATAGCCGGGTTTGCGGGGCGGAAGGCGGAGGCGTTGCTGGCCCATTCCAGCCAGTCGGCCACCACCATGGAGGGGGCCGGGGATTCGGCGGCCGGGGCCGACCGGTTTCGGCGGGAAATCCGGCGGCGGGCCCGGGAGGCGGCCCCGGACGGATGGGAGGAGGCGGAGGCCTTCAAGAGATTAACTCCCTGACGGCCCCCTTGACACCCTTATGACCCCCCTTACGACCGCCTTGACCGACCTGTTGCCCAAACTGGCCGCGTCCGACCGGGGGGCGACCCGGCGATTGCTGGGGGCGGCCGACGCGGGGTTGGCGGCGGTGCGGCCGGCGGGGTTGGTGGAAGAGGCCCTGGTCCGGGAGCCGGGCGGAGTGCGGGCGGGCGGGCGGCTGGTGAAGTGCCGGGGAATGGCGGTTTTGGCGGTGGGGAAGGCGGCCCGGGGGATGGCGGAGGGGGCCGATCGGGCGTTGGGGGATGTCATTTCCCGGGGTTTGGCGGTGGCCGACGAACCGGGGCCGGTTCCGCGATGGGCGCGTTTGGCGGTGGGGGATCATCCGCTTCCCGGGGCGGGGAGCGCCGGGGCGGGGCGGGCGGCCGTGGACCTGGTGGAAACCGTCCAGAAGGACGAGGTTCTGCTGGCCCTGATTTCGGGGGGCGGGTCGGCGTTGTTGGAGTTCCCCCGGGCGGGGGTCGGGTTGGAGGATATCCGCGCCCTGAATCGGTCCCTGTTGCGCTCCCGGGCCCCCATCGAAGCCATCAACCGCCTGCGGACGGCGTTGTCCGATGTGAAAGGGGGCCGGCTGGCCCGCCGGTGCCGGGGGCGGATAATCACCCTCGTCATCTCCGATGTGGAAGGCGACCCGGCGACCGTGTCCTCCGGCCCCACCGTCCTCCCCCCGCCGCCGGGGGAAGCGGGGTCCTCTTTGGAATCTTTGTTACTTGAATACGGGATCGACCGAGCTTTGGACGACCTGATCCGGAAGGTCGCCGCCCGGCGGGAGGACGGCCCTCTCGGCCGGGTTCGTTCCTGGGGGGAGGACGTGACGGCGGTGTTGGCCGACGGGGAGGACGCAGGGCGGGCGGCGGCTGATTTCCTGAACGGGGCCGGGTTGGATGCCCGGTTGCATCCCGACCGCTGGACGGGGAATACGATGCGGGCCGCGGAGGAGGCGCTGAAGGCCACCCCGGCGGGGCAGGCGCGGGTGTTCCGGGGCGAAACCACTTTGCAGGTGACGGGCGGGGGGCGGGGAGGGCGCAACCAGCAGGCCGCCCTGGCCGCGGCCATCCGGCTGGCCGGAACCCCTTATCGTTTCCTGGCGGTGGGGACGGACGGCGTGGACGGCCCCACCGACGCCGCCGGGGCGGTGGTGGACGGGGCGACGGCGGGCGGCGCGGGGGCGGGAGCGGAGGCGGCCCGCCGTCATCTGGAACGGTGCGACGCCTATACATTCCTGGAAAAAGCCGGGGCTTTGCTGAAACCGGGGCGCACCGGGGCCAATGTGGCCGACCTGTGGATTGCGGACAAAACCGGCCGGTAACGGGAGAAGCGCGCTTGCTTTGCCGTTCAGCCCATATGCGCCCCGTGTGTAATATCGGCTTATGAGAGAATTTTCCCCCGGCGGGGCGGGCGGGCGATGAGCGATCCGGTGGCGGTGGTGACCGGGGCCACCGGTTCAATGGGAACGGCCCTGACCGAGCGGCTGGCCGCCCGGGGGCATCGCATCGCCGCCACCTATCTGATCCCCGACGAGGCGGCCGAGTACGAGCAACGTTATCCGTTGGAGGAGGATCGCCTTCTTCTGCGGCGGGTGAACACGGTGGAAACGGACGAGGTGGGGGGTTTCATGGCGGAGGTTATGGAAAAGTTCGGGCGGATGGACTCCCTGGCCTGCCTGGTGGGGGGCTGGGCGGGCGGGCGGGACCTGGCCGACACCGACGACCTGCGGTGGGAGCGGATGATGGATTTGAACCTGCGTTCGGCCTTCGTCTCGTTGCGGGCGGCCATTCCCGGCCTGGCCGCCTCCGGCGGGGGGCGCATTCTGCTGGTGGGGAGCCGGGGCGCGGTCGACACCCCTCCCGGGCAGGCGGCTTTCAACGCGGCCAAAGCGGGAGTGACGGCTTTGGCGCAGACCGCTGCTTTGGAACTGGAAGAGTCCGACATCACCGTCAACGTGATAATGCCGTCGGTGATCGACACCCCCACCACCCGCGCCGCCCTCCCCTACGCCGACTACGTGAACTGGCCCTCCCCCGAGGAGATAGCGGCGGTGGCCGACTTCGTGCTCGCCGGCGAATCGGGGGTTATTTCAGGGGCCGCCATCCCCGTCTACGGCCGGGCCTGACGGGGCGGCCCCGCCCGTCACCTGGGAGAAGCCGATGCCCGCGGGGCGGATCAACTGATCCAAGGTGCATTCGGCGGCCGGTTTGTCGGGGCGCCAACGTTGGAAGCGGGTGGCGTGCCGGAAGCGGTTTCCCTCCAGCTGGTCGTAGCTGACCGCCGCCACCACCTCCGGTTCCACCGGCGTCCACTGCGCGGCGCGTTCCGTCGCCCAGCGGCTTGGCGCACCCGGGCGGCGGACGCCCTCCTCCCCGCCGAAGCTTTGCCCGGAGCGTATTTTTTCGAACTGGCGCAGCAGCTCCGTCCGGTCGGAGTCGGGGAAGCCCGAACAATGGCCGACGAAATGCAGGTCGCCGGAGTCGTCGTACAAGCCGAGCAGGATGGAACCCAGTTTGTCGCCGTCTTTGTGCACCCGGTAGCCGCCCACTACGCAGTCGGCGTCCCGGCGGTGCTTCCATTTGATCCATTCCCGCTTGTCCCGCCGGTAGGGCCCGTCGGCGCGTTTGGCGATGATTCCATCGCATCCCGCCGCTTCGAAGTCGCTAAACCACCGGGTGGCTTCTTCCAGGTCGTAGGTGACCGGGGTGAGATGCCAGGGGGGGCTTTCCAGGGAAGGGAACAGTTCCTCCAGCCGGGCCCGGCGTTCCCGGTAGGGGGCCCCGGTGATGTCCTCCCCGTTGCGGGCCAGCAGGTCGAAGACGACCAGCGAAGCCGGAATCTCGGAGGCCAGCCGGTCTATCCGGGAACGGGCGGGGTGGATGCGCAGTTGCAGGGAATCGAAGCTGGTGGCGTCCTCCACCACCGCCAGGGCTTCGCCGTCCACCACCGTCCCCGGCGGCAAACCGGCCAAAGCGGGGCGCAGTTCCGGGAAATAGCGCAACAGGTCGCGGCCGTTGCGGGAAAACATCCGCGCCTCTTCCCCATCCCCAGCCCCGGCGGCTATCACCCGGAACCCGTCCCATTTCGGCTCATAGGCCCATCCTTCCCCGGCGGGCGGGGTCTCCCGCGCCCGGGCTTTCATGGGACTTAAGGGCAGTTCGAAAGGCTGATGCAAAAAACCGCCCCCCTACAGGAAAAACCCGTGCGGGTGCAACTCGCCGAAGAGGTGGGAGCGGACCTCCGCGCCTTCGCCGGCGGTCACGATTACCCGTTTCACCCCGAACTCGTTCATTATCTGCCGGCAGTTGCCGCACGGATAGGCCCCATCCGCATCGGCGGCGTCGATGCAGGCCACCGCCACTCTTTCTATCCGGCGCACCCCCCGGGCGACCGCCCCGGAAATGGCGGTGGCTTCGGCGCAGATGCAGGAGCCGTAGGCGGCGTTTTCCACGTTGGCACCGGAGTGGATTCCGCCGTCTTCGTCCACCAGGACCGCCCCCACGCGAAAGTTGGAATAGGGGGCGTAGGCGTCTTGGGCGGCCCGGCGGGCCTCGGCCGCCAGCTCCTCCGCGGTTCGGGAGGCGCCGTCCCATCTGTCGGTCATTCCAGCAGTCCCTCGGCGAAGAAGTCGGCTTGGAAGGGGAGCAGGTCTTCGGGGCCCTCCCCCACTCCTATGAACTTCACGGGGATTCCCAGATCGTGTTCCACCGCCACTACCGTCCCTCCTTTGGCCGTTCCGTCCATTTTGGTTAGAACGATACCGGTCACCCCCGCCTGTTCGGTGAAAACCCGGGCTTGGGCCAGGCCGTTACGGCCGGTGGAGGCGTCGATGACCAACAGCACCTCCGACACCGGTTGCCCGTCCCGCTCCAGCACCCGTACGATCTTGGCCAGCTCCTGCATCAAATTGCGGCTTTCGTGGAGCCGTCCGGCGGTGTCCACCAGCACCGCCTCCGCGCCCCGGGCCCTCCCGGCCGCCAAGGCGTCGTAGGCCACCGCCGCCGGATCGCCCCCCGCCGCGCCGGTTACCACTTCCACTCCCAGCCGCCCGCCCCAGGTTCGCAGCTGGTCGCCCGCCGCCGCCCGGAAGGTGTCGGCGGCCGCCAGCAGGCAGCTCCATCCCTCCCCGGTCAATCGGGCGGCCAGTTTGGCGGCGGTGGTGGTTTTGCCCGACCCGTTCACCCCCACCAGCACCACCGTCGCAGGCGATCCCGAAAGACGCAGCCCCCTCTCCCGTTCCGACAGGGCCCCGACCAACTCCCGTCCCACCAGGTTGCGCAACTCGTCGGGGCCGCGGGGAGCGGCTTCCCGCACCCGGTCCAGGATGCGGGAGGTCATCGCCGGGCCCAGGTCGGCCCCCAGCAACGTTCGTTCCATCTCCCGCATATATTCTTCGTCGACGCCGCGGAAGCGGGACAGCAACCTCCCCAGTCCGAGGCTCCATCCCGGGCGGCGTTCGGCGGCCCCCCGGGGGTTCTTACCGGGGCCGCGCCGGGAACGGCGGGCGGCCCACCGCCAGACGGCGGCCGCCGCCGCCAGCGCCGCTACGATCGCCGTCGCCCAAATCCAGAATTCCAACTTCTCTCCTTGAGCCGAACTTTCCCGTCAAACTTTCAGGGCCATGTCGCTCATCCGTTTGACCACCGCCTGGGAGGAGCCGCCCGGTTCCATCGTCACCCCGTACAGGACATCGGCCGCTTGCACGGTCGGTTGCTGATGGGTGACCACCACCAGCTGGGCGTTGCCCCGGAACTCGTCGAGCAGGCGCAGGAAGCGGCGCAGGTTGGCGTCGTCCAAGGCGGCGTCCACCTCGTCCAGAATGTGGAAGGGGGCGGGGCGGGCGGCGAACACCGCGAACAGGAAAGCCAGCGCGGCCAGGGAGCGTTCGCCTCCCGACAAAAGCGACAACTTGCCTACCTTTTTGCCCAGCGGCTGGGCCCGCACCTCCACTCCCCCCTCCAGCGGCTGGGAAGGGTCGGTGAGGGACAGGCGCCCCGCGCCGCCCGGAAACAGCGTCGTGAAAAAGCGCTGGTAGAAGCGGGCGGCGTCTTCGAAAGCTTGAAGGAACAGGGATTCCATTTCTTGGTCCAGGGCTTTGACCACTTTGCGCAAGTCCGCTTTGGAAGTCTCCAGGTCGGACAGTTGCCCGGTTATCAACCGGTAACGTTCCTCCAGTTCTTGGAACTCCTGTTCCGCCAGCGGGTTGACGGGGCCCATGCGGGCCAGCTGGGCGGCCAGCGAGCGGGCTTCTTCGGCCAGCTCCTCATCCGACGGCTCCTCCCCGGGGGCCTCGTCTCCGGCGGACAGCCGGGGGCGGGGGGCGGCCAGGGCCTCCTCCTCGGAGGCGTCGGCGTCCCGCCTGAGGTTTTCGGCCGCGGTTTCCATCCGCAGCCGGATTTCGGCGGCTTCCACCGCCGTCTCCGCCAGGCGCTCCTTGGCTTGCCCGGTCTCCTCCCGCAACCGGGAAATCTCCCGGCGGGCCTCCTCCAGACGGGCGTCGGCCTCCTCCAGCCCGGCCCGGGCCTGAATTTGGCCGGTCCGCAACGACCGCACATGCCCGCCCACCGTCTCCAGGGCGCGGCGGGCCAGATTTTCGATGTCCAGCAGAACCCGCATCCGCTCCCGGGACCCCTCCGCGGCCGGTTCTCCCTCCGGGGCCCGGCGGGCCTCCCCCAGCCGGGATTCCAGCATGCGCCTCCGTTCCGCGGCGGCCGCCTCCCCCGCCAGCGACCGGTCGCGCAGACGGCGGGCTTCTTCGCAACGTTCGGCCACCTCCCGGCGGCGGACGGCCGGGTCGGTTTGGCCGTCGTCTGTTTCGCCGCCTTCCGGCTTCTCCCAGCCGGCGATGCGGCCCCGCAGGTTCCCCAGCCGTTCGCGGCGGCCCTCCGAGGCTTGCGTCAGCACCTGCATTCGCCCCTGCAGGCGCTCCAGTTCGCGGGCGGAGGCCTCCCCGGCGCGGGTGATCCGATCCAGGGAATCGGCGGCCCCGGCCAAGGCGGCTTCCAAGGCCTCCAGGTCCTCCAAAGCGGCCCGTTCCCGGCGGCGGGCTTCTTCGAACTTCTCCCGGGCGTCGGCTTCGGCGGCGCGGGCCCGGTCCCGATCCGCTTCGGCCGCTTCCCGCTCCCGGCGGGCGGCGCGCAGGGCGGCCGGGGCGTCGCCCTGCGGGTCGGCCAAGTGAATTCCGAAGGGGGTGATCAAATCGCCCTCCGGGGTGACCGCCCGCACCCCCGGCTCGCGTCCCACCAGATCCCAGCCCCCCGCCCATCCTTCCACCAACGCCACATCCCCGAGCAGGGCGGCCGCCAAAACGGGGTCGGCGTTGGGGCCGAGCCGGTCCGCCAGCGGCTCCGCCCCCCATCGTTGGGCCGCCTCCCGGGCCGGAAAAGAAGGCTTCGCCCCGGGGCGGGAGGCGACCAGCAAGGCCAGCCCCCCCAGGGCGGAGGATTTCAGGGAGGCCGCCACTTGGCCGAGGGCCGCCCGGTCGGAAACCAGCCGGGCCTCCGCCCATCCGCCCAAGGCGGCGGCGCAGGCGGCGGACATTTCTTGGGGGATGTCCAGCCGGTCGAGGAGGTTTCCCATCACCTGTGCGGAGGCGGCGGCCGCTTCCGCCGCCTGCGGGTTGGCCAAACCCACCGCGCCGGCCCGCAGGGCCTCCGCTTTCGCCTCCGCCCCGGCGTAGGCCGCCTCCGCGGCGCGCAGGCGCCCCTCCGCCCCCTCCCAGTCGGCCTGCACCGCGGCGCGGGCGGCGGCCTTCTCCCGATACACCCGGCCGGCGGCGGTGGCCAGCTCGTCCGTGGAACGTATCTGGCCGGACACCCTTTCCCGTTCTTCGGTTTCCCTTTCCCGTCCGGCTTCCAGCATTTCCACGCGGCGGCGCACGTCTTCGAACTCCCGCAAGTCGCGGGCTTCCTCCCCTTCCAAGGAACGGAGGTCGCCGTAGGCCATGGCCATCGCCCCCGCGGCCGGCATCGCCTCCTGCTCGGCCAGGGAGCTGAGTTCCCCCTCCAAGGACCGCAAGACGGTTTCGCTGATTTCCGCCTGCTTGCGGGCCTCGGTTTCCTCAGCGGCGGCCCGTTCCAAATCTTCCCGCAGACGGGACTTTTCCTCCTCCAACATGGTGCGCCGCTCCCCCTCTCCGGCGATGCGGGCCGCGATCGCCCCCGACCGTTCGCGGGCCACCGAGGCGACGGTTTGCAACCGCCCGGTCGCCGCCTCCAGCCGGGCGGCCGCTCCCCCGGCCCGCTCCAGCCGCCCGGACAGCTCCTCCCGTTCCGCGGCCCGCTCTTCCGCTTCGGACTCCAAGGCGGCCAAGCGGTCCGTCCCCTCGGCGGTTTGCTCCTGCAGGGTTTCCCGCTCCTCGGCCAGCTGCCCGGCCCGCTCCCGCAGCCGGCGCAGTTCCCGGCCGCCCTCCCACATTCGGACGGCCCGGAGGCGGTCGCGTACTTCGTCGTAACGGCGGGCGGCCTCCGCCTGGCGGCGCAAAGGCCGGCGGCGGCGTTTCATTTCCGTCAGAAGGTCGTGCAAACGGAGGATGTCGGCGCCGGTGCGTTCCAGGCGGCGTTCGGCTTTGGCTTTGCGCATCCGGTGTTTGCGGATGCCGGCCGCCTCCTCGATTATCTGACGGCGCTGCTCCCCCCGTCCCTCCAAAATCAAATCCAGGCGGCCCTGGCCGACGATCAGATGCTGCTGACGGCCAATCCCCCCATCGGACAGCAGTTCCTGGACGTCCAGCAACCGGCAACCCACCCCGTTTATCTCGTATTCGGCCTCCCCGTCCCGGTAGAGGCGGCGGGTGATGGACACCTCCTCCAAATCCAGGGGCAGGGCCCGGTCGGCGTTGTCCAGCAAGACCGTCGCCTCGGCCCGTCCCAGCGGGCGGCGGGCGGCGGCGCCCGCGAAGATGACCTCCTCCATCTTGTCGGTACGCAACCCGCGGGTGGTCTGCGCGCCCAGCGCCCAGGCCACCGCGTCCACGATGTTGGACTTGCCGGAGCCGTTGGGTCCGACCACCACCGACACCCCCGGCTCGAACTCCAGCCGGGTGCGGTCGGCGAAGGACTTGAAGCCCGCCATGCTTAAAGATTTGAGATGCAACTTGACCGCCTGCGCTCGGGGTTCTTACACCTATGTGATTAGGTTTCCAGGTTAGCGCGCTCCCCGGCCTCGACGCGACAACCCGGCTCCGGCGGCGGGCCGGTCACTTCTGGCAGGCCCGGCAGTAATGGGCGGAGCGGGCCGCCAACCGCAGGCGGGTTATCGGTTCCCCGCACCGGGGGCAGGGCAGGCCGGTCCGGCCGTAGGCCCGGAGGCGTTTCAGGTTTTCCCCGGCCCGGCCGTCGGGCAGCAGGTAGGCCAGGTCGGACAGGGAAGTTCCCCCGTATTTCAGGCCGTCCCGCAAGGCGGCCCCCACCCCCCGGCGCAGGGCGCCCCATTCGGCGGGGGAAACCCGGCGGGCGGGGCGGGCCGGGGCGATGCGGGCCCGGTGCAGCGACTCGTCGGCGTAGATGTTGCCCAGCCCGGCCAAAAAGCGCTGATCCATCAGCAAAGTTTTGACGGCGATGCTGCGGGAGGCGGCGGTCTCCGCCAGGGAACGGGCCGGGGGCAACTCGTCCAAGGCGTCGGGTCCCAGCCGGGCCAGGCTGGAGGCGGCCAACTCTTCGGGGGCGTAAGCGGCGCTCCATCCGAAGGTGCGGGGATCCACCATTCGTATCTCCTCCCCCCGGTCGGTGCGCACCGCCAGGCGGGTGTGCTTCTCCTCCGGTGCTCCGGCCGGGCGCACCGACATGCGGCCCGACATTCCCAGGTGGATGACCCACGTCAGGCCGAGGTCCGTTTCGAACATCAGGAATTTGCCCTTCCGGCCCAGCCGGAGCACCTTCCGGTTTCGCAGCCGGGCCGCGAAGTCGGGCGGGTGGGGCTGGCGGCGGAGCAACCGGGGATGGCCCGTCCGGATTTCCGCCAGGCGCCGGCCGAGCAGGGCCGGCTCCAGTCCGCGGCGGGTGGTTTCAACCTCGGGTAGTTCCGGCACCCGGGTTCAGTCCGGTGCGTCCGCCCAGGCTTCCATCGCCAGCAGGGCCTGGCGGGCGGCCCGTTGCTGGGCCTCTTTTTTGGTGCCGCCCTCCCCCCGGCCCATGATCTCGCCTTCCACCGTCACCGCCGCCCGGAACACTTTCTCATGGTCGGGCCCGACGGAGGAAAGATGATATTCGGGCTTGTTGCCCCATACGGCCATTTTTTCGTAGAGGTTGCTTTTCGGGTCCCGGTATTCGGGGGTTTCCGCCAGCCGGGAAATGCGGGACACCCATCGGGACATGATTACCCGGCGGGCCTTCTCCAAGCCCCCGTCCAGGTAAACGGCGGCCAGCAGGGCCTCCATGGCGTCGGCCAGGATGGAAACCTTGTCCCGCCCCCCCTGCAGATCCTCCCCCCGGCCCAGCAACATGTACCTCCCCAAACTCATTTCCCGGGCCACCTCGTACAAGGCGGCCCCGCTGACCGCCCGGGCCCGGATGCGGGCCATGCCCCCCTCCGACAGATAGGGGTAGCGGTCGTATATGTAATCGGTTACCACCAGTTGCAGAATGGCGTCCCCCAGAAACTCCATCCGCTCGTTTGACTCCCGGTCGTCGTTTTCCCCCACATAGGAACGATGCTGCAGCGACTGCCGCAACAGCCTCCGGTCGGCGAACCGGTAACCGAGGGCCGTTTCCAGGCCGTCCGTATTCGGGAAATCATGCCGGAGGCCGTCCCGGACGTATTCCTCCGCCGCGGTCATAGAACGGACAAGCCCTGTTGCAGTCGTTCCACCAACCCCCCTTTCACGCCTTCCACCGCCATGCGGATGGCGTTGGAAATCGCCAAGCTGGTGGAGGAGCCGTGCCCGATCACCACCCCGCCCCGCACTCCCAGCAGATGGGCCCCTCCGTACTCATCCGGTTCGGCCGCCATCCGCAACTCGGCCAGGGGCGCCTCCAGATGGGGGGCCGCCTCCTCCGGAACCCGGGTCAAGGCCCGGGAGATCACCCCGGCGGTGAAGCGGGCGGTGCCTTCGATGAACTTGAGGGAAATGTTGCCGGTGAACCCGTCGGTGACGATCACGTCCACCGCGTCGGCCGCCAAGTCGCCCCCTTCCACGTTGCCCACGAAGTTGACCGGGGATTTGGACAGAAGGGCGTGGGCGGTCCGTTCCAAGCCCCGCCCTTTGGACGGTTCTTCGCCGATGTTGAGCAGGCCCACCCGGGGGTTGGACACCCCGTAGATTATTTCCGAAGCCAGCGAACCCATCACTCCGAACTGCGCTAAATGTTCGGGCCGCACCTCCGGGTTGGCCCCCGAATCCAGCAACAGGGCCGGGTGGTTGGGGGCGGGGATGGCGGTGGCGATCGCCGGACGGAGCACCCCCTCGATGCGGCCCAGGGCCACCACCGCGGCCGCCAGGGCGGCCCCGGTGGACCCGGCGGAGACCAGGGCGTCGGCCCGGCCGGAGGCCACCAGGCGGGCGGCGGTCATCACCGAGGCGTCGGGTTTCATGCGCAGGGCTTTGGCCGGGTCGTCGTGCATGTCGACCACTTCGCCGGCGTGCACCAGCTCCAGGCCGGCCCCGCCGTCCTTCAACAGGGGGGCGACCACTTCCCGGTCCCCCACCAGGGCCACTTCCCGGCCCGCCTCGGCGGCCAACCGGGCCCCGGCCACCATTTCGGCCGGGCCCCGGTCGGTGCCCATCACATCGAGCGCAACCCGCGCCACTGAACCCGCCCGGCGCGGTTACCCGGCGTCCGGGACGACCGTCCTATCCCGGTAAGTTCCGCAACCGTCGGCACCGGAACATGCCCGGTGGGGCAGCTTGGGGGAGCCGCACCGGGGACAGTCCACCGTCGACGACTGGGGGACCCGCATGTTGCGGGCTTTGCGGCTCCGCGTGCGGGACCGCGACATTTTCTTTTTGGGCACCGCCATGGCGCATCCCTTCCGTTGTGGCCGGCACCGGTTTACATCCGGTCTAACAAGTTTTGCAGTTCGGCGAACGGGGAGGCGGGCTTGTCGTCGTGCCCGCCGCATTCGCCGGCGTTCAAATCGGCTCCGCACGTTGCGCACATTCCCCGGCATTCCTCCCGGCAGAGGGAAACCAGCGGAACGGACAAGGAGATCTCGTCGCGCAACAACGGCCCGAAGTCGATCCAGCCGTCTGATTTTACCGAATCGTATCCTACCGGTTGACCGGGTTCGGCGCGGGCAACCGCGAACAGCTGGGTAATCTCCGCTTCCACCGGCCGGTTCACCGCCCCCAGGCACCGGTTGCACAGCACCGTGACCAGAGAGCGGGCCCGCCCCCGGGCCACCACCCCGCCGGAGGCCGCCTCCAGTTCCAAATCCGCGGTCACCGGGCCGCACGACTCCACCTGCGGGAGGTCTATATCCAGAATCCCCTCCAACTCCCCCTCTATCTTTATTCGGCGGCGGGCGCCCGGCGCGTTCAGCAGGTCGGAGGCCAGGACCAGGAAGGGGGAGTCGCCGCCCGGCGCATCCCGCGTGTCCCGCTTGTCCACCTTGTCCGGCGGATGGGGCGTATCGGGCATAACCGTTGGGCGAACCGGCCGGGCCGCTAGGCGGCGAGCCGTTCCATCAGGTATTCGAGGCAGGCCAGGAGGGCCTGGACGTCGGAGAGGGGAACGGCGGGCCACAATCCGATGCGTAACTGGTTGCGGCCCAGCAGACGGTAGGGTTCCACATCCACCACCCCGTTGTCCCGCAAGGCGGCCGCCAAAGCGGAGGCGGAAACCTCCGGTTGGAAATCGACGACGGCGGTGACCGGGGAGCGCATGGCCGGGTCGGACACGAAAGGATAAACCAGCGGATGGCGTTCCGCCCATCCGTAGAGGGCGGCGGCGTTCTCGGCGCAACGGCCCGCCGACCAGGCCAGCCCGCCGCGGCGGTTGATCCATTCCACCGAATCCATCAACAGGAAAAGGGTGGCCAGGGCGGGGGTGTTGTAGGTCTGGTTTTTGCGGGAATTCTCCAAAGCGGCGCGCAGGGACAGGAAAGGCGGTATCCAGCGGCCGGAGGCGGCCACCGACTCCACCCGTTCCGCGGCGGCCGGCGAGCACAGGGCGACGTACAGCCCGCCGTCCCCGGCGAAAGCCTTTTGCGGGGAGAAGTAATAGACGTCGAAACCGTCCGGGTCCAACGGCAGGCCGCCCGCCGCGGAAGTGGCGTCCACCGCGGTCAGCCCCCGTCCCGGGACGCGCCGGACCGGCATGCGCACCCCGGTGGAGGTTTCGTTGTGGGTGAGGGCGTACAGGTCGAATCGGTCGTCGGGTTCGGGAACCGGATGCGTCCCGAACTCGGAGGAGATGACCGTCGGCTCCTCCAGATGGGGCGCCCCGGCCACCGCCCGGGCGAACTTGGCGGAAAACTCCCCGAAGGCCAGATGCTGGCTGGATCGTTCGATCAGGCCGAAGGCGGCCGCGTCCCAGAAGGCGGTGGCCCCGCCGTTGCCCAGCACCGTCTCGCAACCGGCGGGGAGGCCGAACATTTCCGCCATCCCCTCCCGTATCCGGGCCACCACCGAACGCACCCCCTCCCGGCGGTGGGAGCAACCCATGTAGTTGGGCCCGGCGGCGGCCAGCCCGTCCAGGGAGCTTTGCCGCACCCGGGAGGGACCGGAGCCGAACCGCCCGTCGGCGGGCAACAGGTCGGCGGGGATGATAACGGGGGTTTGCGTCATATGCGCGGCCTCTTGAATGTTCGCTGTTTCAACGCTCCGGCCCCGGGGACCTGCGGGGGCGGGCGGGACGGGTATGCTTTCATTCGTCAAGAGTAGGCGGAAAGAGGCCGGGAGGCTAGCCAATGACCAACGCGCGGGGCGTTTCGCAACGGATATCCAACATCGCCGAGTCGGCCACCATGGCCATCACCGCCCAAGCCCGGGAGATGCGGGCCCAAGGGCGGCCGGTGATCGGGTTCGGGGCGGGGGAGCCGGATTTTCCCACTCCGTCCGCCATCGTGGAAGCGGCGGTGGAGGCGGCCCGCAACCCGGCCATGCACAAATACACTCCGGCCGCCGGATTGCCGGAGTTGCGGGAGGCGGTGGCGGAGAAGACCCGGCGCCATACCGGACTGGCGGCGGAGCCGTCTCAAGTGCTGATCACCAACGGGGGCAAGCAGGCGGTCTACACCGGGGTGCAGTGCCTGGTGGAGGAGGGCGACGAGGTGCTGTTGCCGGCCCCCTACTGGGTCACCTACCCGGAGGCGATCAGTTTGGCGGGGGGGAAGGCGGTCCCCATCCCCACCGACTCCGCGGGCGGTTTCAAAGTGACCGTCGACCAACTGGAGGCGGCCCGCACCGCCCGTACCAAGGCGATGATCTTCGTTTCCCCCTCCAACCCCACCGGGGCCGTCTACGCCCCGGATGAGGTGGCCGAGATCGGACGGTGGGCGGCCGCCAACGGGATATGGGTTTTGACCGATGAGATTTACGAGCACCTGGTGTACGGGGGGGCCGGGTTTTCGTCCCTTCCGGCGCAGGCCCCGGAGGCGGCGGAACGGTGCGTGGTGGTGAGCGGGGTGGCTAAAACCTTCGCCATGACCGGATGGCGGGTGGGGTGGATGATCGGCCCGCCGCAGGTGATGGCCGGGGCCGTCCGCCTGCAGGGGCATCTCACCTCCAATGTATGCAACGTGGCGCAGGCGGCGGCTTTGGCGGCGGTGTCCGGCCCGTTGGACGAAGTGGAGGCCATGCGGGAGGCTTTCGACCGGCGGCGGCGGGCCATGCACGGCCTGTTGCAGGCGATGGAGGGGGTGTCCTGCCGGGAGCCGGAGGGGGCCTTTTACTGTTTTCCGTCCATGGAGGGGGCGTTGAACCGGCCGCTCGGCCCCGGCGGGCGCTTCCGGGCGGCCACCGCCCTGGAGTTGGCGGCCGTCTGCCTGGAGCAGGCGGAGGTGGCTTTCGTGCCCGGCGAGGCCTTCGGGGCCCCCGGCTACAGCCGGTTTTCCTACGCCCTCGGCGACCGGGACTTGGAAGAGGGACTGACCCGCCTAGGCGACTTCCTGGCCGGGTAAACGCAGGAGCGCCTCCCGCCCCGCCCCGGAGTATTGCGAGTCTCCCGCCCTTAGCCGTCGTTTCTTGCGGGATTTACGGGAGCGGCCAAAGCGACGTGTTCGGGGCGCACCGGGGCCCGGTTGAGTTCTAGGCCGGTGGCGTCCCGGATGGCGGCCACCACCGCCGCGGTGGAGGAAACGGTGGGGGGCTCCCCCACGCCTTTCGCACCGAAGGGGCCGAAGGAGCCCGGCTCCTCCACCACCTCCACCCCCACCTCCGGGGCGTCGAGGAAAGTGGGCAGCAGGTAGTCGGTGAAAGTGGGGTTTTTGATCACCCCGTCCTCCACCACGATTTCCTCCAAAACCGCCAAACCCACCCCCTGCATGATCCCCCCTTCGATCTGGCCCACCACCGACTGCGGGTTGATCATGTAACCCACGTCCTGCACGGTGTCCACCGCCGCCACCCGGAACAAGCCCAGCTCCGGGTCCACGTCCACCACCGCCCGGTGGGCCGCCAAAGCGAAGTCGGCGTGCAGGTCGCCTTGGCCGTCGGCGTCGGGTTCGACGGTGGGCGGATGGCGGTAGCGGGTGTGGTATTCCAGGTTCCCGTCCCGGCACAGGTCGGCCAGGGAGGCGACCAGCTCCCCGTCCCGCCAAACACCGTCGTCGTCCAGCCGGTCCCCTCCCCCCCGTTGCAGGGCCATATCTTTGAGGGCCCGGCAGGCTTCCAAAACCGCCCCGCCGGTCATCTGCGTCTGCCGGGAAGCCGACGAGGAACCGGCGGAACCGATCTGGGAAGTGTCGTCGAAGTAGACCACCACGTCCTCCACGCCCAGGGCGGTGCGGGCGATCTGGGCGCAGGCCGCCCCCAGCCCCTGGCCCACCTCCGCCGCCGCGGTGCGCACCTCGGCCCCGAACGGGGTGAGGACCACCCGGGCTTCGGCGTAGTCGTCGAAACCCTCCGAGAAGCACAAGTTTTTGATGCCGATGGCGTAACCCACTCCCCGGCGCACCGCGGCGGGCGGGGTGGCGAGGCCGGTGCCGCCGGGCAGGAGGCGGGGGTCGTCTCCGGGTTCGGCGGGGGGCAGGGGCATGGCCCGCAGCCGCTCCAGCAACTCCACGGCGGGCAAAGGGGTGCTCAGCACCTGGCCGGTGGTGTTAATGGGGTCTCCGGCGCCCAAGGCGTTGCGGATGCGCAACTCCACCCGGTCCATGCCCAAGGCGTCGGCCAGTTTGTCCATCTGCGCCTCGTGGGCGAAGCAGGCCTGCACCGCCCCGAAGCCGCGCATGGCGCCGCACGGCGGGTTGTTGGTGCGCACCGCGATTCCCTCCACCGTCACCGAATCGCACCGGTAGGGGCCGACGGCGTGGAAGACGGCGTTGCCGATCACCGCGCTGCTGGTGGAATGATAAGCCCCCCCGTCGATGATGATCCGGGACCGCACCCGGCGCAGGGTTCCGTCCGGGTCAGCTTCGTGCCGGTACCACAGCCGGGCCGGATGGCGGTGAACGTGCCCGGTGAAACTTTCCGAACGGCTGTAAATCATTTTCACCGGCCGCCCGGTGCGCAGGGCCAGCAGGCACAGGTGGATCTGCAAGCTCACGTCCTCCCGGGCTCCGAAGGCCCCTCCCACCCCAGCGTGATGCACCCGCACCATGTCGTCCGCCACCCCCAGGCAGGCCGCGATTTGGCCGTGGTCGGCGTGGGTCCACTGGGTGGAGATATGCAAGTCCACCCCGCCCCGGTCGTCGGGGACCGCCAAGCCGGATTCGGTGCCCAGCGGGGCCTGATCCTGCATCCCCACCTCGTAATAGCCTTCCACCGCCACCCGCCCCTGGTCTTCCTGCGGGCCGCGGCGCACCCATTGCCTGCGGAACACGGAATCGTCGGCCACCGCCCGCTCCGGGTCGGTCAGCGGCTCCAAAACTTCATATTCGATTGCGATGGCCTCCGCCGCCCGGCGGGCCGTTTCCGGATGGTCGGCGGCGGCCAGGGCCACCGGCTGCCCCCAGTATTCCACTTCTTCGGAGCCCAGCACCGGCTGGTCGGCGTGCTCCAGCCCGAAGGTTTTGCATCCGGGCACATCGTCGTTGACCAGCACGGCGTGCACGCCGGTCATGGCCAAGGCGGGGGCGATGTCCAACCGGGTGACTTTCGCCTTGGGGTGGGGGCTGCGTAGGGTGGCCCCCCACAACATTCCCTCCATGTACAGGTCGGAGGAATAAAGGTAGGTTCCGTCCACTTTGGGAACGCCGTCCGCCCGTATCGGGGACTCCCCGACGCCGCCTTTCACCCGGCGGGCGCCGACCCGGGCGGTCATCGGTTTTCCTCCGCCAGCTCTTCCAGGCCGCGCAGGATGGCCCCGTAGCCGGTGCATCGGCAGATGTTGCCGGACAGGGCCTCCCGGATGTCGTCCCGGAGGGGGGCCGGGTTTTCCTCGAAGAGGGCGGCGGCCGCCACCACGAACCCGGGGGTGCAGAACCCGCATTGCACGCCCCCCGCCTCCACGATCGCCTTCTGGACGGGATGGAGCGAACCGGACTCGCGCAACCCTTCGATGGTCACCACCTCCGATTGGTGGGCGTCGACCGCCATCACCAGGCAGGCGCACACCAGCTTCCCGTCCAGCATTATGGAACAGGAACCGCATTCCCCCTGCTCGCAGGCCCCTTTGGAGCCCCACAGCCCCAGTTCCTCCCGCAACGAGAACAGCAGGCTTTCGGAGCCTTTCACCTCCCAGGTGCGGGAGCGGCCGTTGATCTGGGCGGTGACCATCATCAGCCCGCCCCCCCTCCGTCGGCGGCGGGACCGGGGACGCCGGCCAGGCACCTTTCCAGCAGGCGCCGGGCCAGAACGCCCGCCGCCCGGCGGCGGTATTCAGCGGTTCCCCGGTGGTCGGTGATGGGGGCCGCCTCTTCAGCCGCCAATCTGGAGAATTCCCGCAACGCCTCCGCTCCCGGAGCGGGGCCTTCGGCGGAGATCATCTCCTCCGCCCGGCGAGCCCGCACCGGGGTGGGGCCGACCGAACCGAGGGCTACCCGGGTGCGTCCGTCCGACCAGCGAAACACGCAGGCGGAGACGATGGATATGACCATGGCGCTGCGCTGGCCGATTTTGGCGAATTCGGAACGGTCGGGGAGGTCGGCGGGCAACTCGGCGGCCGTAATCAGCTCATCCGGGCGGCGGCGGGTCTGTTTGACGCCGGTGAAAAACTCGTCCCAGGGGAGCAGGCGGGCGCCGGAGGCGGAGCGCAGTTCGATGCGGGCGTCCAAACCGGCCAGGAAAGGAAGGGCGTCCCCGGCCGGGCTGGCGGTCCCGATGTTTCCCCCCAAAGTGGCGGCTTCCCGGATCTGGGGGGAGCCGATGGTGCGGGCAATTTGGGCCAAGGCGTTGTGATGGCCGGTCTCCAAGGAGCGGAAGGTCACTCCGGCCCCGATGCGGCGGGGCGAGTTTTCACGCAACTCCCCCAGCCGCCGCAAGGTAATCACTTTGGCGGGCCGCAGGCGGCCAAAGTTGACTTCCACCATCAGATCCGTCCCCCCCGCCAACAGAGCCGCGTCCGGGTGGGCGGCCAAAGCCTCCACCGCCTCCCGCACGCTGTCCGGGCGGATCACCTCCAACATCGCAAACCCGCCCCCCCGGGAACCGACGGCGCGGCGGACAACCGCCCGCTGATAAGCAAAACCATCGCCCCATGTTACTACGCCCCGCCCCCTCCCGCCCGCGAACCGCCCGTAAAAGTCCGCCCCCGCAACCCCCTCATCAGTCCCCGTCCCCCACTAGGCGACGGGCGACCCGGTTGTGTTGCGCGACCAGATCTTCCTCGTCCAAACCGGTCAGGCGGCCCTCTGACACCACCGGGCGTCCGTGCACCCAGGAATAATCCACGTTCGCCGGCGAGCACATCAGCAACGCCGCCACCGGATCGTGCAGGGCCCCGGCGTATTCAATACGGTCCAGGGAGACGGCGATAATGTCCGCCGCCTTGCCCGCCTCCAGCGAACCGATGTCCTCCCGCCCCAGCGCCCGCGCTCCCCCGCGGGTGGCCATCCACAGCGCCTCGCGGGCCGTCATCATCCGCCCAGGTTGCCCCGGCCCCACCCCCGGCGCCGTCGCCAACCGCCCCAGCATCAGGGCGGCCCGGGCTTCGGCCAGCATATGGCTTGAATCGTTGGAGGCCGACCCGTCCACCCCCAGCCCCACCGGAACCCCCGCCGCCCGGTAGGCGGCCACCGGGGCGATGCCCGACGCCAACCGCATATTGGAGGTGGGGCAGTGGGCCACGCCGGTGCCCGCCCGGCCCATGCGCTCCGCCTCGTCCGGGGAGGCGTGCACCGCATGCGCGAACCACACGTCGGGGCCGGCCCATCCCAGATCTTCGGCGAACTGCACCGGGCGGGCGCCGAACCGCTCCCGGCAGAACTCCTCCTCGTCTTTGGTTTCCGCCAAATGGGTGTGCAGACGCAGGCCCAGGCTGCGGGCCAACCCGGCCGCTTCCCGCATCAGATCGGGGGTAACCGAAAAAGGCGAGCAGGGGGCGATGACCACCCGTCGCATCGCGCCCGGTCGCGGGTCGTGGAAAAGGGAGGCCGCCCGCCGGCAGTCCTCCAGAATCGCCTCCTCCGTCTCCACCACCGAATCGGGGGGGAGGCCGCCGTCCGACTCCCCCAGGCTCATGGAGCCGCGGGAAGCGTGGAAGCGGATGCCCACCCGCTCCGCGGCCCGGAACTGATCGTCGATGGAAGAATCGTTGGGAAACAGATACTGATGGTCGAATGCGGTGGTGCATCCGCTGCGGGCCAACTCGGCCAAACCGGTCATGGTGGCCGTGTGAACCGCCTCCGCGTCCAGGCGGGCCCAGATGGGATACAGCCCCCGCAACCAGTCGAACAGGGGGGCGTTTTGCACCGCGGGCAGGGCCCGGGTCAACGTCTGGTAAAGATGATGATGGGTGTTGACCAGGCCGGGCAGAACCGCGTAACCGGACAGGTCGATCACTTGCGTTTCCCCGTCGTCCGGCGCCGCCTCCTCCGGGGATCCCACCGCCTCGATCCACCCGTCCCGGAAACGGACGGCACCCGGACTGAACTCCCGTCCCCGGTCGTCCAAGGTCGCCAAAACCGAGATGTTGTTGAGAACGACGGCGGGCGGGGCGGGCATTTGAATTTTGCAACTACCTTTCCAACTTTGCTAAAAACACCGGCGAATTCTACTGAACCCCTAGCCTGACCGGCGTGAAAAGACTTCTGTTGTGCGCCAACCCTTCCGCTTCCGGTTTCACCGGGGGCATGCATCGGGCGGTGATGAGCGGGCTGAGCCGTCATTTTGAAGTGGCGGACGAGTGGCCGGAAACGGCCGCCGACACCCGGGCGGCTGCCGCGGCGGCAGCCGCCGAAGGGTACGACTTGGTGGCGGCCATGGGCGGCGACGGGGTGGTGCATCACGCAGCCCAGGGGGTGGGAGGCACCCCCACCGCGCTGGCGGTAATTCCGGCCGGCACCAGCAACGTGTTCGCCCGGCTGCTGGGCATCCCCGCCCGTCCGCAAAAAGCGGTGGAGTTGATCTGCTCCCAACCCGGGCCCAGGCCGATGTCAGCCGGGGCGCTCACTTTGGATCACGCCCCGGGCCTGGTGGAAAGCCGGGTGGCCGCCTTCGCGGCCGGGATGGGGTTCGACGCCGAAGCCATGCAACGGGCCGAACGGGAGCCCTACCGCAAAAACCGATTCGGGCAGTTGCACTACGCCCGGGCGGCGCTGGGGGCGGTCTGGAACGGATACGCCGGACAACCGCCCCGCCTCCGGGTGCGCTCCGGGGAGAGAACGGCGGAGGCGGTGGCGGCGCTGGTGCAGTTGCAGGACCGCTACACGTTCTTCGGGAGAATGCCGTTGCGTCTGGGAAACCGCCTGCCGGACACCGCCACCGCGGCCGTGTTCCGCTCCCTTCCCCGACGCAAAATCGGGTCGGTGATGGCACGGGCGGCGGCCGGCATGGACCTGGATCGAATGGAGGGGGTGGACATTTGGGAAGGGGTGACCTCGCTGACCATCGCCCCCCTGGCCGAACCGGAGGCCGCCGAAAACCCGGCCCCGCCGGTGCCCGCCCAAGCCGACGGCGAGTTGCTGGGGACGCCCCGCAAGTTCTCCTTGGCCGTCCAACCCGATTACCTGCGGGTGATCCGCCCCCCTCGGTAACGAAAGCCGCCCGGCCCCCGCCCCGGCTAAACCAACCCCCTTGAAATTCCCCAAAATACTAAGAACGCGAAAAAATACTTGGCTGGTTGGCTTCCCAAGATTCCTAGACCGACTGCAGGGTTGCCATGGCCCCTTGGCCTTCATCGCAGGAGTCAAGGATCGGGCAGTACTCGCACAACGGTCCCGGGCGGCGGGGAAGCCGTTCAACTCCGGGGACGACGGCCCGTATATTGTTGACCAGTTCCCCCACCCGCTCGGCCGTCTCCTGCAACATGTCGACGGTGGGGGACTCCCCTTCCCTCTCCCCGGTGTGCAGCGAAATCGCCTCCACCCGATGGGGGACGGCGCCCCGCTCCATGGCCCACACCAGCGAATAGAAGCGCAACTGGGCGCGCCACTCCCCCAGCCCTCCGGTTTTCCAATCCACCAGCCGCACCCCCTCCCCGTCGTCGAAGCAGGCGTCCACCCGCCCCCGCAAAACCACCTCGCCGGGCAACTGGTAGTCCAAAAATATCTCGGCCTCCTGAAACCCTTCGGTCGGGTATTTGTCGAACCGCTGGTATAAAACTTCCACCTCCGAAATGACGTTGTTCAAATCCTCCATCCGCATCTTCCCCTCGCGGGTGAGTTTGCCCAAATCCCGGTTGAGGAAGGAATTGGATCCCACTTCGCTCCGGGCCGCCTGCTGGAACTCCCCGGCCCCGATCGGCCCTTCGGTCAGGCGCCGGGCGAACATCCGGTGGGCCAGCGACCCTTTAAAGGAGGCGGGCGAGGGCGGGCCGTATACTCCCTCCGTATGGGCCAGGGCCCGGTCGGGGCACTGCAGGTAAAGGTTGTAAAGCGTAGCCGACACTGCCAGGAACTCGCCTGGCGTCATCTCCGGGAATGAAAACATGACCCTATTGTGGCAGACTCTCCGCCGACGTCGGACACCCGCCCCTGTATCGGGTTAGGCGAATGCGGACCGCTTGACCGCATATGTGCGGTTTTGTCGCCGGGGATGGGTAACATCCCCTTTTGGTACTGCCCCATCCGCGGATCAGCCGTCCGCGATCCCCCGAACACTACGAAAATGGCAAAGCACAGACGCAAAACAGAAACCGGCCGCAACGTTCTTTACACCTCGGTGGCGCTGATCGGGGTGGCCGTCATCGCGGGCGCGGTGTATTGGATCACCGGCAACCTGCGTTCCGGCCCCGACCCGTCGCCGGGGTCCATCGCGGTCGGCTCCCAGCCGGACGGAACCCCCGATCCGGACCAAGACGCTATATACCGGACGTTGCTGGCTCTGGAGGACGCCATGTCCTCCCAACCGGTGACGGTGCGGGTGGCCGGAGCCGAATTCGCCCTGAACCCGTCGGATGTCGGCTTCGACCTGGACGAAGCGGCTTTGGCGGAGCAGGCGGCGGACAGCGCCGACCCGGAGGCCCTCGTCCTCCGCTTGCAGGCGATGACGGACGGAGAGGCGGGTTGGCCGGCGGAGTTGGAACCGGCGGCCTCCATAAACGAACGGGCCATGAACAGCCTGTTGAACGACTATGAAAGCGAAGTGTTGGATGTTCCGTTCGAAGGTTCCATCCGGTTGGAGGGAACCACCCCGGTAGCCGAATACCCCCGGCCGGGGGAAAAAATCGACCGGGACGCCGCCATCCCCGCCCTGACCGAAGCCCTGCTCGCCTTTCCCCGCACCGGCACGGTCGTTTTGGACGTCGTCGACCGGGCCCCCCTGCTCACCGTTTCGGCCGTATCCAGGGCGGTGGACGAAGCCGAAGCCCTACTGGCCGGACCGGTGACCCTCGTCCTGCGCCGCGCGGACGCCGCCTCCGCCGAACCGGGCGCAACCGATTCGGAAACGGACAACGGAACGGGGGCGGAACAACCGGAAGATCCGGACAATCCGGCCCGGCGGATAACGCTGGAGCGGGATCTGCTGGTAAGCGCCTTCTACAGCCGGGTGGAGCGGGAGCCCGCCCCCCGGATGGCGGTGGGTTTCGACTCGGCGTTGTTCGTGGTTCCGTTGGAAACTTTGCGCGGCGAATTCGAGGACCCGCCGGTCAACGCCTCCATCACCACCGACCGGGACGACAACGTGGTGGTAAACCCCGGACTCCCCGGCACCCTGCTGGACCCGGAGTTGGCTGCCGTCGCCGCCGCCGAAGCGGCGCAACGGGCGGACCGGACCGCCCAGATGACCGTCTTGGACGGGGCGCCGCCGGAAGTGACCACCGAGGACATCCTGGCCTTGGGCATCAAGGGGAAAATCTCCGAGTTCACCACCAGGCATTCCTGCTGCCAGCCGCGGGTGACCAACATCCACCTGTTCGCCGACATAATCGACGGCGCCATAGTGATGCCCGGCGACACCCTGTCCTTGAACGACGCGGTGGGGGAGCGCACCACGGAGAGGGGCTTCAAGCCCGCCCCCACCATTATCCGGGGCAAACTGGAGGACACGGTGGGAGGAGGGGTTAGCCAGTTCGCCACCACCTTCTACAACGCGGTGTTCTACGCCGGGTTGGAGGACATCGAGCACCACCCCCACAGCTACTATTTCAGCCGCTACCCGGAAGGCAACGAGGCCACCATCAGCTGGCGGGACCCGGATCTGATTTTCCGCAACGACACGGAGGCGGCGGTGCTGATTCGCACCCAATACACCGACACTTCCATCACGGTCAAATTCTTCGGCGACAACGGGGGACGGCAGGTGCGGCGCTGGTTGTCGGGACGCTACTCCCCCACCGAACCGCCGGTGGAGTACATAGCCAATCCGGAGCGGGATCCCTACTCCGAGGAGCATGTGGTGGTGGAAGGGCGGGGCGGCTGGTCGGTTACGGTGGGACGGGTGATCACCTATGCGGACGGCGCCGAAAAAGAAGAAAGATGGCCGGTTCGCTACCGGGCCCGGCCCAGGGAAGTGGAGGTGCATCCCTGCCGGTTGCCGGAAGGCCACGAGGAATACACCGAAGAGGAATGCCCGCCCGAGGAAACCACCACGACCACCGCCCCTGCCACTACCACTACTACCGCCGCGACCGCCTCTACCACCTCGGAACCGGAAGGGGAACCAGAGGGGGAAACGGAGCAAACCGCCCCGACGACCACTTCGGAACCGGAGGGGGAAACGGAGGATACCGTCCCCGTCGCCACCACCGAACCGGAAAGCGAGTCACCAACCGACAACACCGACGGGGAACCTACCGAGCCGGGAACTACTACCACCAGCGCCACCAGTGCCACCAGTACCACCAGCGCCGGGCAAGATGATACGGGGGATGCGGATGCCGGGGACGGGGAGGCCGGGGCGGAACCGGAAGACGAGGCCGGGGAAGGTTCCTGATCAGCTCCGGTTCTGGTCGTAGTAGACCAGGCTATTGCGTATCACGTCCTCCATTTGGCGGGCCTGCTCTTCGCTCCATCCCCCCGGCCCCAGCACCGAAGCCGTGTTGGAATAGACGTACACCGACCTGATCTCCGGGCGTACGGCGAACAGGCCGGCGGCCAACCGGGCCGGGAAAGTGTCGGCTTTGGCCGCTGCTTCCGCATCGGAGAAAGTTTCCCCTTCCTGACCGGACAGGCTGCGGTCGGTGTCGAATATGACCACCTCGTCCAGCAGGACATGTTCCACCTGTACCGTCTGCCCCATCTTTCTCCCTACTCGAATTCCCGGACCGGCGCCGGCTCCCCGGACGCCGCTCACCCCCGGCAGGTTAGCAAACCGCCGTCGCCTTTGCCGGCCTTGCTTCTCATCGCGTCTTGAGGCGATCTATCAGATCCGATGCCGAGGCGCGGGACAGTTGGTATAAATCCCTTCGTTTGCGCACCTTTTTTCCACCCAGTTTCACTTTCGCTCTGCTTTCTTCTATCAGGGAAACCAGGAAGTCAATCTGCCGTTCAGTAGGCGGTAAACACTCCTGCAACCATTCCCAGGAGCCCACTTCGGCGGGCAACGCGTCCATTTCGGCAAAAGAATTGGGGACGCCCCACCCTTCTTTGGCGGCCAGTTTCACCCAAAGTTGCCCGGCGAGCAGGGCATCGGACAACGCACTTTTATTCCCCGCCCTTCGCACCCCGTTGCGACGTACGCACTCCTCCAAAGTATGTTTTCCCTCCCGGCAGTCAACGTAACGGGACAGGCGCAACGAACAATAGAAAGAGGCGGACAGCAATTCAGGAGGGGTGCCCTCAGCGGCGGCGAACTGCTCCAACTCGTATTCGACGTTGTGCGCCACCAAAGGCAACCCTTTGACGATTTCCGCTATCACAGCGGCGGCGTCCGCCCAAGCCGGAGCTTCTTTGGTGTCCGCCGGCTTTATCCCGTGATATTTGGAAAAGTCGGGGCTGTAACGATTGCCCGGCGGACGCACTAACAATTCCCGCCTTCGCCCCTCCACCGGACGGCCGGCTTCATCGAACACGACGGCCCCCACTTGGCAGATGGAACCCGCCTGCTTGGCGGCGGTCTCCACATCGATGGCCGCAAACACTCCTTCAGTCACTTCCCCTCCTTTCAGGTGCGGGCGCCGGGGGTGCGGACGGAACGGAGGCGTTCGCCCACCACGTG
Source organism: Candidatus Spongiisociaceae bacterium (assembly GCA_965202665.1). Lineage (GTDB taxonomy): Bacteria > Actinomycetota > Acidimicrobiia > Spongiisociales > Spongiisociaceae. The sequence goes on along the minus strand of OZ241841.1, from coordinate 2,278,277 downwards.
CAGTTTAATCAAGTTGGTGAAGGCCCCCACGTTGGGCGGCGACCCGGCCACCATCACCACCCCCTCCCCCCGCCGGCAGATCCCCTCCTTTTCCAGGTATTTTTCGGCGGCGGCGAACATCAGGTCGGTGGAAGGCCGCGGCTCGTACTCGATGGGCGCCACCCCCCAGAACAGGGCCATACGGCGGCGGATGCGCGGGTCGGCGGCGAAGGCCATGATTTGGGCCGAAGGCCGGTATTTGGACAGCAGTTCGGCGGTTCCACCCGATTCGGTAAAAGCCACAATCGTCTGAAACCCCAGGTTGCGGGCCGCTTCGGTGGCCGCTTTGGCCATGGCGGAGGCGAAATTTTGCCCCCTTTCCAAAAACCCCACTTCCTGCGGGGCCGGATGCAGTTCCCGGTGCCGTTCCGCCTCCCGGCAGATGGAGGACATCGCCTCGATGGCCAGCACCGGGTTGTCCCCGATGGCCGTTTCCGCGGACAGCATGACCGCATCGGTGTAGGAGGCCACCGCGGTGGCCACATCGGTCACTTCCGCCCGGCTGGGGCGCAGGGCGGCCACCATCGACTCCAGCATTTCGGTGGCGGTGATGGACACCAGCCCGGCTTGGTTGGTGCGGCGCAGAATGTCGGCTTGGACATGGGGGATGGTCTCCAACGGGAGTTGCACACCCAGGTCGCCCCGGGCCACCATCACCCCGTAGGCGGCCTTCAGGATGGAATCCAGGTTTTCGTAGGCGACGGCCAGCTCCACTTTGGCGATCACCGGGGTGTCCCCGCCGGCCAGTTCGGCCACCGTCGCCACATCCTCCCCGGTGCGCACGAAGGAGGCCGCTACGTAATCCACCCCCAGCGTGCGTCCGAAACACAGGTCTTCCCGGTCTTGTTCGGTGAGGGCGGCCATGGTGAGCTGGCTGTCGGGGAAAGCCGCCCCTTTGCGGTCGGACAACTCCCCTCCTTGATGAATCTCCAAAACGGGGTCCTCCCCGGGGGAGTCGTCCACCCTTCCCTGTATCAACCCGTCGGCCAGTATCACCCGGTCGCCGGGTTTCAGGTCGGCGGCCAGCCGGGGGTATCCGATGTGCAGGGTTCCGGGCGGGGACTCCCCTTCCCCGCAGGCCAGCCGCACCCGGTCGCCTTCTTCGAGCAGGACGGACCCGCCGGGGAAGTTCCCCACCCGGATTTTGGGGCCTTGGATGTCCTGCAACAGGGCCACCGGACGGTCGGCGGAGCGGGCCGCCTCCCGCACCCGTTCGGCCATATGACTGTGGAAACTGTGGTCGCCGTGGCTGAAGTTGAGCCGGGCCACGTCCATTCCGGCCCGCACCATCTTCTCCACCGTCCCGGGGGCGGCCGCGGCCGGACCCATGGTGGCGATAATCTTGGTGCGGCGCGTCATAATTTTCCAACGGTAGCCGCCCCGGAGCCCGTTTCACGGCATATAAGGGGTTCACGGCGAATTTCGGGGGGCGGCGCGGCCCCGTCCGGTTGGAAAATTCCCAAAGCGGCGATCGGCGGGCGCGGCCGGTATCGTTGTCCCCCTATGACCGACCGGAACGATTCCCTGCCGCCCGCTTTGGGCGATCTGATTCTGGGCTTCGACCATGTGGCCTTGGCGGTGCGGGACCTGGCGGCGGCGGCCGGTTTCCTGCAAATGCTGGGCGGGGAGTTCCTGCGCGGGGGCGACAACCCGCGGGGCGGTTTCCGATGGGTGCAGTTTCTGTTCGGCGAATCCGGGGGTTCCGGAAAGTCCAAAATAGAGGCTTTGTCCCCGGTGGCCGGGGACTGTTTCCTGTGGGATTTCCTGAACCGCCGGGGCGAAGGCGTGCACCATTTGACTTTCCGGGTGTCGTCGGTGGCCGAAGCGGCCCGGCGGGCGGAGGAAGCGAACCGGAAAGTGACCGGGTTGCGGCTGGCCGGGGAGCCGGGCGGTTGGAGCGAATGTTTCCTGCATCCGGCCACCGCCCACGGCGTCGTCGTCCAGCTGGCGGAGTGGGGCGAATTGCAACTGCCGGAGGGCTCTTTGGAAGATGTGCTGGCCGGGCGGATCATCACCGACAACTGACCGACGGGGGGCGGACCCGGTAGTCGGATTGCCGATCCGCTCCTGGCGGGGGGCCAATCAACGGCTGGCGCAACGGCTGAACCCGGCCGCCCGCCGCGCCCTGGCGGAGGCCATGGCCTCCCGCACCGCGCGGACGGCGGAGGAGGCGGGCGGGCGGTTGCTGGTGGTTTCCTCCGACCCGGAGGTGCTGCAGTGGGCGGCGGACGGCGGACGGCGGGCCATTCCGGAGCCAGAGGAGGGCGGTTTGAACGGGGCGGCGCGGGCGGTAGCCGAATTCGCCGCCCGGCGGGGACGGCCCTGGCTGATCCTGCATTCAGACCTGCCCTGCCTGACCGCGGAAGAAGCGGCCGAGGCGATCCGGGCGGTGCGGGAAGGGAAAAGGGTCCTGGCCCCCTCCTACGACGGCGGCACTTCCGCCCTGGGCGGAACCGGCCCCGGCCGCTTCGCCTACGGCCCCGGCAGTTTCCACCGCCATCTGCGCGCCGGCCCTCCCCCCCTGGCGCTGGCCCGGTTCGGGTTTCTGCTGGACATGGATTCCCCCGCCGATTTGGAAGCCGCCCGCCGCCACCCCCGCGGGGCGTGGCTGAACCAGATTCCCCAATTGGGGGACATTTGACCAAGGAACGGCGACGGCGGTGGGCCCGGCAGGACTCGAACCTGCAACCAACGGATTATGAGTCCGCTGCTCTAACCGATTGAGCTACGGGCCCGCTCTCCCGCAGTCTACCGGAAACCAACGACCCTGACTACGCGGACGGCTAGTTGGGTTAGTTGGGCGACTTGGCAGGTGAACCGAAGGGGATGGACGGCGGCGGAAGCGGAGCCAGGTTGCGATTGGCGCACCGCAGCGAAAGAGTCCAACCGGCAGGGGAAGCCCTGTCGAAAGATGGAACCCGGCCATTATCTTCCCGCCGCTCCAACTAGCACCGTTCACCAGCGCAGTGTTGGCTGTCGGAAGATGGAACCCGGCATTATCTTCCCGGCGATTCGGCGGCTTTTCGGCAATTTTCCTTCCGTCATCAGTTCCTTTCGGTCAAGGACGCATAATCTTCTCGGCATTCAGCGCCTTTTGACAATTCTCAGTGGGCCCGCTGACCGGTGAGCCGAAACCGGAACGCGAAAAATATCTCTATCGCCCCCCTTGAATTTTCAACAAAACCACCGTATGTTATGGGTGGGTGGGCGGGGGGCGGGCGGGTCCCCCCAATTTTCAGAACGCGAAAACCAAATCTAGGTCGCGAAAAGCAATCAACTGGGGCTCAGCGGGGCGCGGGGGCGGGATGGCCCAAACCGGACGGAGGCCCCCGCCGTAGCGGGAGCCCCTATCCGAGGGTCGGGTTGAGTGAAACGCTTCTATGCCCCTATCGCCGCCCCTACCGCTTTATCTGGTAGATGGTTACCGGCTCGCTCTCCAACGCCACGATGTTGCCGTTGGCCTGATCGAAATGGTTGCGCCATCCGAACTCCGATCCCGGCCCGCTCCCCTGATATTCAACCCCGGTCACGGACGACGACCAGCCGGACGCGGGCTTGGCGAACACATGGATCGAACCCCGCTGATAGTCTTCCGCCCGGGTAGAACGGGAAGCCAAAATCGTCATCCCGTCATCGGTGATGTCCACCCACTGCCCGAACGTATCCCCCAAGTTGCAAACCCTAAACGCCCCGGCCGGCGGGCAACTGTCAGGGGCGTCCGGGTGATCCGGCCCCGCTAAGACGGCGGTCGGCTCCGGTTCGTCCTCCCACTGGTCGCCGGCGGACCGGCCGGCCTGGTCGGGGCGCGCGTACACCAGCACCTTGCCGCGCCGCAAGAGGTTGGGCCGGTAGTTATCCCCGACCACGATGGTGTCCCCGTTGGCGGACACCGCCACCGACCTCCCCAGCTTCTCCGCCGTGAAAGGAGCCGGTGAGTAGAACATGGCGTCCTGGTAGGTATCGGCCGCGGTGCTCCACGCCGCGCCGGGCCTGGTAAACACAAAGGCCGCTCCCGCATCGTCGTACTTAATGCCGTTTACCACCCTGCCGAAACTGCCTTCCGCGCCGCCCACCACCACGGTGGTTCCGTCCTCCGAGATCGCCAAATTTCGGTCATAGGCCACCCTGGCCCATCGGTTCTGATTGGCGTTGGACACGGTAGGGGACAACTGCAGCCGGGGGGAAGCGGAACCGTCCTGGTCAGCCCATTTGTCGCCCGCGGCGCGGCCGGCCTGGTCGGGCCGGGTAAACAGGTACACCCCGGAAATGCGATGGGCGGCGCCGTGGAACCTCGGGGCGGAAGCCGCCACCACCGTCTCGTTTTTGGAAACGGCCACCGCCCGGCCCAGCAACATGCCCCGGTCCGCCGGCCAAGCGGTCAACCCGCTGCTGGTGTTGGTCGTAGTCAAAGTGGCGTCATGGGCCCACGAGCCGTTGCTCCCTTTGGTGAAAATATGAACCGCGCCATTGGGTTTGTCGGTGTGGCCGGTGCGGGTGTCAAGCCGGCCCGGTTCGCCCACCGCCAAAGTGCCCCCGCGAATGTCCACCGCAAAACCGAACCATCCGCCGGTAGTCCCCTTCTGCAACTCGTCATCCCTCCACGGCCTGCCGTTGGCGGGCCCGGAAAAGGGTTGCGGCGTAGGAGCGGTCAGCATCTGCGGATCGGCGTCGTCCACCCCGTCGTATACCCATACCGCTCCCGCAAAGTTGTTATGAGCGAAGTAGCTGACCACGATGGTTCCCCCATCCGAGGCGTAATGGATATGACCAATACTCAGTTCGGACCATCTAGGTGCGGCGACCGGAATATCGGACAAGTCCACCTTCGGCCACTCGGCCTCCAAGTTGATCGAACTCACATCACTCGTAGTTTCCGCATAGGAAAGCACGGTGATGTGGCCCGCGGTGTCCCGCAGGTACTTCTCAAAATCGGAGAAAAGCACCGGCGCCCCGCCGATACTAAACTGATCATTGGCGTCAAAGTCGATCATCCTCGCCCGACCGTCGCGGTCGGCGAACACCACCCGGCGATTGTCGGCGTCGTTGAATAAAATCCGACCCGCCGCCGAATCGTCTTCGCCCAATTCGCTGATCCAGTAGATCGCCACCCGCTCGCTCAGCAAATCCTCCGTGTCATCGTCCACTCGTTGGGCGTCATCCTCACCCCGCACCAACCGGGCCCGCACGGTCTCCACCACCGCCGTGGCCGCATCCCGGTTGTAAGACAAAGTGGCCTGTCCCGCCCGGTTGGTGGTACGGAAAAACCGCGCCTCGCCCCGCAAATCATCGATCACCGAGTAGGAGAAGGACCATACGCGGCGGTTGAATGCTCGAACGCGCGCCGCGAAATCATTTCCGCTTTCAGAAGCTCCCCGAGGTTCAATCGTGGCGAGGCTGGCCCGCACCTGGTCCAGCAGGGAATCCTCTGCTTTCTCGCCCACTCCCTCTGGATTATCCGACCAGAAGTGGATTCGTTGGCCCCGCAGCGGGTTGCCGAACTGGTCGGTCAAAGTGGCGGTAACCGCCGCCGTCGCCCCCCGGCCCTCATCGGACGCTTCGGCGTACTTCTGCCGGGTTTCCAACACCAACTTGGCGGGAATCCCCGCCTCGTCCGACCAGGTGAAAGTCTTGGCAGTGAATGCCTCGCCGTCTTCATCCTGGAGGGAATAGGAGGACGGTTCACTCAAAGTGACCACCACCGTTGCGTCCTCATCATCGCCGGAACTGGGATCGGTCTGGGTGAACGACAACTGAAACTTGCCGGTAGCGTCCGTGGTATAGGTGTTGGTGGACGAGTTGGTCTCCGTCGCCTTGCTCACATCCGGAGTAGTAACCTGGGCGACCTTCACCCGCACCCCCTTCTCCGCCACCGGCTCATCATCCTCATTAGCCACCTGCACCGTCAACGTAGCCGTCTCCCCAAACTGCAAATGAGTCTGCCCCTCCTCCAAATTGTCAGTAACCAACAACTGGCTGGCCGCCTTGGAGAAACCGACGGTCAGCTGGGCGGCGGTGATGTCATCGGAATCAAACTTGTCAGCCCGGTCCCCGGTCCACGCCCACACCGTCACATCAGCATCCGACACCTGCAACTGCAAGGATGTGATATCCCCCGCCGCGTCAGTCGTCTCATCCCCCGTATCCACCTCACACGCCGCCCGGCCGATACCAGCCACCTGACCAACACTGGCTGTGTCGCATGTGCCGTCGTCTTTCAAAGCGTTGTCGGGGTCGGTGGAACGGAACACATCCACCGACGCATCCACCACCGGCTGAAACATCGCATCCCGCACCGACACGATAAGTTGCACCGACGACTCGCCTAGTACCGAATCCTTCTCCGCCTGAATCGACACCCCCGCCGGACGAGCCACCGTATGCGCAAACGCCCGAGTGATGAAGGCCGCCATCTGCGCCCTTGTCACGTTACGACCCGGACCGAACTGATGATCACCCACCCCCTGCGTCACCCCCACCTCATAAATCCGATAAATCGCATTATAAATATTCAACGACACCCCATCGATATCGTTGAAAACATTGTAATTATCCACTTCTATATCCGAATACTTCTCAATTTCCCCCCCAAACGCCCCCGCCCCCGGCGTCGCCGCCGCCAAAAACGCGTCCAGCAACATGGCCATGGAACCGCGCGTCACCGACGCATTCGGCGAGAAAGTGGTCTGCGACACACCGGGCATTATTCCCGCCGCCGCCAAACCGTTGATGGCGTTACGGGCCTCCCCCGACACCGCCCCAACATCCGTAAACCCCTGATCAGCGGCCGGGTTCGCCAACATGATCCCCGCCGCCGCGGCCGCCCTCGCCAAAAACAGGGCCATCTGCCACCGCAACACCGAATCATTGGGAGCAAACATGGTCGCCGACCGTCCCGTCGTGATCCCATAATGCGCCAAACAATTTATGGCCTCCTCCGCGAAGGATCCTTCCGTGTCCTCAAACCCGAAAGACTCCGTCGCCGCCCCCACGCAGGCTGAATACGATGGCTCATAATCCACATCCGCATCATCCCCATGCGTCCCCACCGCACCCGGCGGAGCCGCACCCAACAAACCCGCCGTCAAACCCAACACCAACAATCCTACAAGCCAAACCTTCCCCGACACGCGAACCGACATTTACATCCTCCTTCCTCAGGATTTTTCTTTAACCACGCAGGCCATCAGGCGGGCAACCTCACACGCCGTAAAGCCCAACAGGCAAAAACGCTAACCCCCCCCCCCAATTTGTCAAGTAAATCCAGAATTTGGCGATTTCAGCTACATCTAACGGCGGGCGCGGGTGCGGCGCAACAGCGGGTCGGCCGCGGCCAGCACCCGGTCGGCGGCGGACAGCACCCGGCCGGCCGTCCCCGGCGTCTCCGAATCGACCAGGTTTCCCATCACCCGCAAGGTGATGTCGGCGATGGTTTGCGTGCCCACCGCCAACCGCAGGCCGGCCCGCAAAATCCGCGGATGGCCGATCAGGAATGAGAACCGCCGCCCGGTGCGCAGGAAACCGTCGAATTTTTCCCCCAGCGCCGCGTGGTAACGGTCCGCCGCCGTGGACGGGTCGGACAGGAAAAAGTCGGCGGCCATCATCCCCGACTCCAGCCCGTAGTCGATGCCTTCCCCGTTCATCGGGTTGATGAGACCGGCCGCATCCCCCACCGCCACCCATCCCGGCCCGTGCCGCCGCCCGGCGCTCATCGGCAACCGCCACGCCCGCGGCTTCTCCAAAAACTCCCCCGCCCCCCACCGTTCCCGCACCGAGCCGTGATACAAGTCCAGCAGTTTGTTCAAATTGAGGCTTTTGAAACGGCGCATAGTGGACAGCGCCCCCGCCCCGATGTTGACGGCCCCGTCCCCCGCCGGGAACAGCCATCCGTAGCCGGGCACCGAATTGCCCGCCGCGTCGCTCATCGTCAGACAGGCCTCCAGATAGCGCTCATCGTGCCGTGGGGATTCCACATAGCTGCGGATGGCCACCCCGTAAGGTTCGGATTCCACCCGCACCGCCCCCAGCATGCGGGCCGCCTTGCCCGGAGCGCCGGCGGCCAACGCCACCAACCCGGCCCGCCATTCTCCCCCCGCGGCCCGCACCCCGGTCACCCGCCCCCCGTCCATCACCGGCAGGGCCTCCGAGTTCCAAAAAATGCGCGCCCCCGCCGCGGCGGCGGCGTCGACCAGGGCGGCGTCCAAGCGGCGGCGGGGCCACACCGCCCCCTGCGCCGGGAAACGGGCCGTTTCCGGCCAAGGCAGCATACGTTCGGTGCGCCCGGCGATCATCCGCAACCCCCGGATGGGATGGGAGCCGTCCATGCTTATGCCCAGTTGGCGCAAGGCCCCCACCGCCCGGGGGGTGAGCCCGTCCCCGCACGCCTTGTCCCGCCCGTAACCGGCCCGTTCGAACACGGCCACATCCGCCCCCCGCCGGGCGGCGGCGATGGCCAGGGCCGCCCCGGCCGGGCCGGCTCCGATAACGGCGATGTCGCAGGTAGGCACTGCCGTGAATGGTACCGCCCCATTGGGCATACCGGCGGCGGGTAATCTGGGGGGCTGTGAACCACAACCCGCACCTGGACCCGGCCATCTACCAATACCTGCTGGCCCACAACCCCCCGCCCGACGACCTGGCCGCCGAACTGGTGGCCGAAACCGAGGCGATGGGCGACGTAGCCCGCATGCAGGCGGGGATGGACCAGGCGGCTTTCCTGGGTTTCATGGTCGGTCTGCTGCAAGCCCGGCTGGTGGTGGAAATCGGGACTTTCACCGGCCTGTCCAGCCTGGCCATGGCCCGGGCCCTGCCCCCCGGCGGCCGCATCGTGTGTTTGGATATCAGCGAGGAATACACCGCGGTGGCCCGCCGTTTCTGGGAGCGGGCGGGAGTGGCCGACCGGATCACGTTGCGCATCGGCCCGGCCGCCGCCTCCCTGTCCTCCATGGACGACTGGGAGGAGACAGCCGCCTTGGGCGGGGCGGACGGACGACCCATCGACTTGGCTTTCATAGACGCCGACAAAAGCGGCTACCCGGACTACTACCGGACCTTGGCGGCCCGGCTGGCCCCGCATGGGGTGATAGTCGCCGACAATATTTTCATGAACGGCGAAGTGGTGAAACCCGAACCGGGCCCGGATGCTACGGCTATGACCGAATTCGCCCGGAGTTTGCAGGACGACCCCCGTACCGAAACCGTCCTGGTCCCGCTGGGGGACGGGATGTCGCTGACCCGCCTGGCCCGTCCCCCGGCTTGACCGGCCCGGAAGCCGAAAACCGTCCAACTAACTGTGCATGGCAATAGGTTGGTTACAGTCTGGAGGTTGGTGGTTTGCCTCCGAGGCTGTAGTGGGGCCGGTGGTTGTGGTAGTAGTGGAGCCAGTGGTGGAGGGCTTGGTTTCGGGCTTGGTTGTCGGGCCAGGGTTGGGAGTTGGCCCATTCTCGTTTGAGGGTTTGGTTGTATCGTTCTACTTTGCCGTTCTGCTGGGGATGATAGGGTTTGATCGTGATATGACGGATGTCGTGTTGGGCGAGCAGGGCGGCGAATAGGCGGCTGCGGGTGTAGCTCCAATGGTTGTCGGTCATGATCTCGGTAATGTGGGTGATGCCTTTTTGGCGGAAGGCGGCGAGGGCGCGGGCGGTGAACGCGGCGACGGTGGTTCCTTTCTCGTCCGGTAACGGCTCGGAGTAGGCGAGGCGGGTGTAGTCGTCCACTATGGAGTGCACAAAGGTCCATCCCGCTCCCCCGGCGGGGGCGTTGCCCCGGCCGTGTACCTTCCATCCCCCGCCGGGCGGTATGGACGAAGTTAGCTCTTCCACCTCCGGGCTGGTACGCATAGGGGAACAACGCGGCCGAGGCGACCGATCCTCCAAACCGGGCCTCGCCTTCCTCCCGGTAACGGCGCACCCACTTGGACACGCACTGCCGGGACAGGCCCACACCGCCGAGCCACCCGCGCTACCGGTTCCACTTCTCCTATTACCCGCAACACCATCCCCAAACGTCCCAAAGGCGACGACCTCGCGTTACCATGCATCCCTGAAGACCTCCTCCCGTGCTATAGGGTGCGTTTTAACTCCCCATAACACCAGGAGGTCTTCACCTATGCAACAACCAAACCGTCACCAACGTCCTGGCCAAGTACAACTAACCGCCATCGAGCCGGATAGGAGGGGAACATGCCCAACCGACCGGTTCATTTTGAAGTTCTACTCCGCCGACCCGGCCGCTTCGGTGGAATTTTTCACCCGCGCCTTCGGGTGGAACTTCCAGCAGTGGGACGACAACCCTTACTGGCCGGCTTTCACCGGCCCCGACGGCCCCGGCATCGACGGGGCGGTGGCCCCCGCCCCCGAAGACCGGGGACCGCACACTTTGAACACCATCGCCGTCGACAACCTGGAAGAGGCGATAGCGGCCGCCGAGCAGGCGGGGGGCGGGGCGGTTACCGAAATCATAGACATAACCGGCGTGGGCCGTTGGATCCAAATCCGGGAACCGGGCGGCAACATTTTCGGGTTGATGCAGGGCTGCCACGCCGACCAGCCCGGAGGGGAAAACCCGGACGAAGGGGACTGACCGCCGGGGCTCCAGCGGCGGGGCTATTCCAGCAGGGACGACATTCGGCGGGCGCTCTCTATGTACTCCTCCACCATCTCATACACCACTTGCGCGGCCGGTTTGGACTCGTTCAGCGACCCCACCACCTGCCCCACGTAATAATTAATCAAACGTTCCGCCCCCGAACCTTCCCGGTGGGCGGCCCGTTCGATGCGCAGCAGCGCCTCGTCCACCAGCACCGGCTGCATGGGCATCCCCAGCGGTTCGGGGGCGTCGGGCCGCTCCCACTCCTCCGTCCAAGCGGTGCGCAGTTGCCGGGCGGGCTTGCCGGTGCGGGAAGCGGAACGAACGGTGTCGGAAGAAGACGCCTCCAAGAATTTGTTTTTCACCGCCGGATGGGTTTCCGCCTCGTGGGTGGTCAGCCACACCGAGCCGCACCACACTCCCTGCGCCCCCAAGGCCATGGCCGCCGCCATCTGGCTGCCCCGCCCGATCCCCCCGGCGGCCAGCACCGGAACGGGGGCCGCCGCCTCCACCACTTGCGGGGTCAGCACCATAGTCCCCACCTCCCCGGTGTGCCCGCCCGCCTCCGAACCTTGGGCGATTATCACCTCCACCCCGGCGTTGCGATGCCGTTCGGCGTGTTGCGGCAGACCGGCCAACGCCCCCACCCGCCGCCCGGCCTCCCCCGCCTTCTCGATCATGAACGGCGGCGGCGACCCCAGGGCGTTGACCAGCAGGACCGGATTGCGGGCCAGGGCGATGTCCAGTTGCGGACCGACCTGGCCGGCCGACAACGGGGCGGGGGCGTCGGGGGACAAATCAAACAGGCCCCGGGCCTCGTCGGCCAGTTCCGGCACTTGGTACCGTTCCAGCAGGTCGTCCACGAAAAGACGGTGCTCATCGGGAATGAGTTCCTGTACCTCCCCCACCGTGTAACCGCCCCGGTCAGCCCCGGCGTAGGAGGCGGGCACGATCACATCCACCCCGTAGGGCGCCCCGTCCAGTTGCTCCTCTATCCAGCGCAGGTCGGTTTCCAGTTCTTCGCCGCTGTGACCGGCCGCCCCCAGCACCCCCATCCCGCCCGCTTTGGTGACCGCCACCACCACATCCCGGCAATGGCTGAAAGCGAAAATAGGAACGTCGATCCCGAACATTTCGGTTATCTGATTGCGCATCGGAAGCCTCCCATTCGCCGGTTCCAAGTTTCAGCACCTAAGGTAGCGGAGGTCTGTGACATAAATCCTCCCCTGCTCCCCTTCCCGGCCGCCCGACCTGCCACCCGCCTTAACTGCCCGCCTTGAGAACGCGAAAAAAATCTTTAGACTATTTTTGGTTTTTATTGTTGAGTAGCGTTTTCCAGCGAAATTTGTCACACCCCCCCTATTAAGTTGGGGAATATGAAGCGCATATCCAATTCCGAGCGGTTGCCGCAGGTTGCTGAGCGCGCCGGCGCGAGCCCAACTCCGGGCGGGGAGAATTTGTCACACTCCTCTGTTACGTTGGGGAATATGAAGCGTATTGCCAATTCCGAGCGGGTTCAGGCGGCCGATGAGCAGATCGGGGCCGGGTTGGACATCCTGAGAGAGGAAGCCGCCCGCGCCGCCTCCCGGGCTGAGTTGGAGGAGGTGGCGGGGGCGGTGAAGCGGGCCAAAGCCCGTTTGGCCGGCTTGGAAACCGCTATCGCGTTGCGTCTGTCCCGGGCGGAGGGAAAACGGGAGGCGGCTGAGATTATGCAAGACCAGATGGGCATGACATCCCACCAGGCCAAACACATCACCAAAGTGTCGGAGGGGTTGGCGGAGATGCCCAACACGCGGGCCAAGCTGGCGGCGGGGGAAATCACCTTGGAACACGCCTCCTCCCTGACCAACGCCGCCCGGGAATGCGGGGCCCGGCGGGTGGACCAGGACAAGGGCTTGTTGGGGGAGGCGGTTGTTTCCAACCCGGACGGGTTCCGCAAGAAAGCCCGGGAATGGACTTCCGCCAACAGCCGGGACCGGGAAGAGGAAACTTTGCGGCGGCAACGGCGGCGGCGCAAAGCTTATATGTTCTGGGACCCGGCCAAAGACATGGGGGTGTTGCACGCTGAATTGGACCGGATCGCTTTCGGGCAGGTGCGGCAGGCTTTGGACCTGGGCGCGGACCGGTTGCGGCGGGCTGACTCCGGCCGCGGGGTTCCTCCCGATGAGGTTCGTTCCAACGAGCAACGGCGGGCGGACGCCCTGTTCGAACTTTTGACCGGCCGCGATTCTGAAACTTTTCAGCCCTTGCCCGAGGCGGAGGCTCAAACGGGCAAAAATCATACGCAACTGGTGGTGGTGGCCGACATTGGGGTTTTAGACGGGACCGGGCCGGAGGGGCGGTGCGAGGTTTTGGGGAGCGGGCCGGTGCCGCCCTCCGTTCTGGGACGTCTCTCGCCTGATACTTCGCTGAGTGGGATTATCTTCGGAGGGAAAGGACGGGTGCTGTGGCTGGGACGCAACCAACGTCTGGGCAACGCCGCCCAGCGGATGGCGGCCGCGGTGCGGGACGGGGGGTGCGTCCGATGCGACATTTCCACCCATCAAAACCAGCTGCACCATATTTGGGACTGGTACGACGGCGGCCCCACCGACATCGACAACCTGGCGTCCCTCTGCGGGTCCCACCATCGACGCCTGCAAGAACGCAACCTGGAACTTTTCCAGCATAAGGGCCAGTGGAAAACCCGGCCCCGGCCCGGACCGCCCGCCCGAGCCGGTCCCGCCCCGTAACCCCGCCCGCCTAAACTGACCGGGTGATCGACAAACCGGTTGACATAAGCGAGGTGCTGGCCGACCTGGCCGCCGAACACGAGTGCCTGGACCGGTTGCTTTCCGGGTTGTCCCCGGAGCAGTGGTCGGCGGACACTCCCAGCCCGGGATGGACGGTGACCGACCAGATCGGCCACCTGGCCTACTTCGATCTGACCGCCGCGTTGGCCATCACCGACCCTGATGCTTTCTCCAAGGAGGTAGCGCGGTTGCGCGGCCCCCTGACCGACTCGGGAAATCCGGATGAAACACTGGACGAGCTGACGTTGGGCAAATACCGATCTATGACCCCCGAAGTGCTTCTAGGCGAATGGCGGCGGGCCCGGGAAACTCTCCACCGGGCGGCGTCCGGCCTGGAAAACAATTCCCGGGTGGTGTGGTACGGGCCGACCATGGGGAGCAAATCTTTCCTGACCGCCCGCCTGATGGAAACCTGGGCCCACGGCCAAGACATCGCAACCGCGGTGGGAGCCCGACTGCCCGCCGCCAACCGGCTCAGGCACATAGCCCGCCTGGGATTCATCACCCGGGAATGGTCGTACGAAAACCGGGGCCGGAAAGCCCCGCCGGAGCCGGTGCGGGTAACCCTGGCCGCCCCCGATGGCGAAACCTGGAACCTCGGCCCGGAAGACGCCCCGGAAAAAGTTTCCGGCCCCGCCGAAGATTTCTGCCTGGTGGTAACCCAACGCATTCACCCCGACGACACCGCCCTGCAAACCACCCCGCAAGCCCGCGACTGGTTGCTAATAGCCCAAGCCTTCGCCGGCCCCCCCACCACCGGCCCCGCCCCAGTTTCTTAAAACCCCCTCACTGCCCCCACCGCCCTTTTCCCGGATTTGGAAATTTTTCCCAGATTTGGTAAAATATTCAAATATGCAACCCCCCCCCCCTATTCATCGCAAAACAACGTAACGGTAGAAACGCTTCCCGAGCAAGAGCAGTTCTACCGGGCTCCCGCCCGTTTTGGGAGCATCCCTCCGGAGGCAGAGCCCAAGGGCTGGGACCGGCGTTCGGGGTTTTACAGGCTCTACCCCCGAATTGACCTACCCACCCAAATTGTAGAGCGGGTGCATCTCGGCAATCGAGAGCCCCACCAACCGAACCGCCTCATATGGGGCGACAATCTACATATAATGAGATCCATCCCCAGCAACACAGTAGACCTGATTTACATAGATCCTCCCTTCTTCTCCGGGCGTAACTATAATAAGATATGGGGCGACAAAAACGAGTTGAGGTCGTTCGAAGACATCTGGGAAGGTGGCCTGGATGGTTATTTGATCTGGCTAAATGCCCGCCTCTACGAAATGAAACGGATACTAAAGTCTACAGGATCTATATATTTACACTGCGATTGGCATGCTAGTCACTATATAAAAGTTGAAATGGATAAGATATTCGGACATGATAATTTTCGGAATGAGATTGTTTGGACATATAGAACCGGTGGTGTAAGTAAAAGACACTGGCCTCGTAAACATGATATTTTACTATTATATGTAAAATCTGATAACTACATTCATCAACCTATTCAGGAGCGAATTTATTACGAACAGCCCTTTTTTACTGAACAAATTGATGAGGAAGGTAAATATTATGCCGACGTTTATATCAGGGATGTGTGGGATAACATAAAGCCTATAATAAATGTCTCTAAAGAAAGGGTTGGATACCCGACACAAAAACCTGAGTCTCTGTTAGAGCGTATTATAAAATCTTCAAGTTATAAAGGAGATGTTGTTCTTGATGCCTTCATAGGAGGCGGCACTACAGCTGTTGTTGCACAACAATTAGGGAGACGTTATATATCTTGTGACCAATCGCGGGTTGCCATTGCGGTTACTGCTGAGAGACTAAAACAAGAGTCTATGACTTTGGAACTTGGGGAAGAACCGCGGCTTGATTTTACAGTAGAACAATGGGGTATCTACGAGGCGGAAAAACTTTCGGGGATACCGGAAAGTGACTTTCGGGAGTTTACGCTTACTTGTTACGGGGCTACCCGGAGGGAAAATTCGGGGAACATTCACGGGTGGCGCAACCAAATGCCTATTTGGGTCGGCTCGCCGGAACTGGTTTCCCAGGCTACCGCCCAAGATGTGCAGGATTTTGCCAACGCCATTCTGCGTACCGAACAGTATAAACATTCTCATTTGCGTAACGGGGAGATGCTGGCTTGGGGGTTTCGACCCGACGCGGTGGAAGCGGCTAAACAACTGCGGGAACGGGAAAAAATTGATGTCAACTTTGTCAGCCTGGCCCAGATAAGTATCGACGACGACCGGTTCCGGGCGCACATCACCAAGCATTCCACCGAACGGGCCGACTATCGCGATTTTCTGACTTTCGTGCGGCCGCCGGTGGTGAGCGTCGGCTGGAAAACGCTGGGCGGCAAATGCGTCACCTTCGACGCCAGCGAGTCGGCGGTGGTCAACCCGGGAGCGGAAATCATCAACGTGCAATGGGATTTCGACCACAACGGGGAACGTTTCACGGCCACCCCCGGTTATTCGTTTCAACGGGACAAGAAGAAATCCCTGCGGGTAACCCACAAGTTCAACACAGCCCGCCGCTACCAAGTCGCCTGTCGCGTGCAAGACAGCATGGGAGGCGAAGGCATGTGGACCGGCGCGCTGGACGTGCAGTAGGACGCCGTAACCATGCTCAACCAGTTCAGCCGTTACGAAGAAGAGTTTCAAAACTGGGTGAAAGGCGGCTACCCCGGCGCCCGCCCGGAAACTTTGGATTACCTGCACCACCTGAGCGACCCGCTTGACGAAACCGAACCCCGGGAGGGAACCCTGTGGCCCCATCAGTGGGATTCCCTGCTGCGGGTCGTCTTCTCCCATGAAATCCGCCGCGGCGATTTGGCGCAACCGGACGGCCTCCTGCTGAACGTGGTGACCGGAGGCGGCAAGACGGCCGTCATCGCGGCGATTATGGCCTGGTTGCGCACCGCCCACGACATTCAGCGGTTCGTCCTCCTGTGCCCCAACCTGATCGTGCGGGACCGCTTGGAAGACGACTTCGCGAACGGACGGGTGTTCGCGGACCGGGATTTGATCCCGCCCGATTCGGTCATCGACCGGGACGACTTCGCCCTCACCACGTTGGGCAGCGACCGGCCGGGAGGGTGGACGAACCTGCTGGGTTCGACGGTCATTTTGGGCAACATCCACCAGTTCTACGCCAGTAGCAAAACCGGGCAGGCCCACCTGGCCCACCTGCGCAACGGCGAACGGTTCGCCCTGTTCAACGACGAAGCCCACAACTCCCCCGCCCCGGAATGGGACAACACTTTGCAAACCCTGCGGGAGCACATCATTCTGCGGGTGGACACCACCGCCACCCCCGACCGGGCGGACGGCGGACAGCCGGACAGCAAAATGATCTACGAATATCTAATCCAAGACGCGCTGGCCGACCGGCTGGTGAAAACCCCGGTGGTGTATCAGCCGAACATCGCCACCGTGGAACTCACCTACACCGACCGCAACACCGGGGAAACCCGCCGCGTGGAGGAAATCGACTGGGAGGAGGTGGAACGCAAAGGCATCAGCCCCGCGCAGTGGGTGACCGACGACAAGCCGATGCGCCAGCAGATGCAGATCGCCCTCCGGCGCCTGAAAGAGCAGGAACGGCGGGCGAAAGGCCGTTACCAGCCGATCTTGTTCGTGGTGGCGGTGAGCAAACTGGACGCCCAACACGCCGCCAAAACCCTCAACAACTACTTCAAGGTCAACGCGTTGCTGATTACGGAGGAAAGCAGCGACGCGGAACGGCGCCAAGCCGCCGACTTGCAAAACGCCCGCCGGGCGGGGAAACCTTATAAGGCGGTGGTGAGCGTGCTGATGTTGCGGGAAGGGTGGGACGTGCCGGAGGTGGGGGTTATTCTGCTCCTGCGCAAGTTTTCCAGCAAAGTGTACGGGCAACAGGTCATCGGCCGGGGCCTGCGACGGGTGCGCAACCGCGAGGTGGCGGAGGACGAACCGCAAATCTGCGCGGTGGTGGACCATCCGAAACTGGAACATCAGTGGCTGTGGAAAATTTTCGACAGCGCGATACGGGACAACGTGGGTTTGGACGATGAGTTCGAAGAAACCGAGGATCTGCCCACGGTCCGAATGCGCCAGTACCTGGTCAACCCGCAAAACATCATCGTCGTCCCCGTCCCCGACTTTGAAGACGACGAAGACATAACCGTGGATATCAACAGCCCCATCCCCGAGCCGTTGCGCAACTGGCGGGAGGTTCTGGACGGGCTGGAATATCCGGCCCAGACCATCACCATCACCGACCAGGAAATAACCGGGGTGGATGAAAGGCAACTGGATTCGGAGGGCTGGCGCACCGTCAAATCCGCACCCGACCCGGAGCAGGCCGGTCCCGTAACAGACGCTTTAGAGGCCTTGGACGCTCTGGACGATTTAGAGGACGAGGATTTGGCGGAGGCCGTAAAAACCGAACTGTTGGAAATGGCGGAAAGTTTGCTGCTCCACGCCGGGCACACCGCCCAGTTCACCGGCCAAATATATCGGATTCTCCTCAGCCATGTCCGCTCCCAGTTCTTGGACGGGGCTTCTTTGGGGCTGGCGGAACGGCACCGCCTGGAAGCCGCCCGGAGGATGATCCCCCTGGTTGAAAAACAGATCACGGAAAAATCCGGCCTGGTGGAAGGGATGGTGAAATATGGCGATCAGTAAACGGGGCGTGTTCGAAGCCCCCCGCAAAAGCCCGTTCAACCTGGAGTTTTACGACAGCGACTTGGAACGGCGGATGATGGAAAGGTTGGAAGCCGACCCGGAAGTGGCCAAATGGCAGAAACGGCACGACGTTTCCATCACCTGGATCGACGAAAACGGCCGCCGCCATCGTTACCTGCCCGACTTTTTGGTGGAATACGCCGACGGGCGCTTGGCGATCATCGAAGTCAAAGGCTCCGACAAGATGGACTCCCCTTCCGTGCTGCGCAAACGGAGCGCGGCCGAAGAGTGGTGCCGGCGCCGGGGCATGGAGTATGAACTGACCACCCGCGTCTGAATCCCAAGTTCGGGGGGCGCAATCAGGGGTTTTCCCCCGCCCCGCCTTTTTTGTCACAGGGAATATGTATTTTTAGCCCCCATGCGAATGCGAACCAGAATAACGGCAACGTTGATGCTGGCTTTGGCGGCGGCGGCCTTCGCCGGGCCGGGGGCCGCCGGGCAGTCGGAGGAAGCCCAAAGGCGGGCCTTCGACGACCCGCACGGCTTGGTAGCCGGGGCGGAGGTGATCCGCGGGTGGACGGTGGGAACCCAGGAATGGCACGTGTGGGTGTGCGATGTGGCCCGGGGCGGGTCGGGTTCGGAACTGCGCCACCCCTCCGAATACGCCCGCATCTACAACAAGCAGGTCACCCCCTACTTCGTGTGGCTGTCGCAGGGAAAATACCGCCCGGTGTTCGTCGGCCAGCGCATCCTGAACGCCCCCGGCATCACCGACGGGCCGCAACAGCGGGAACGGTGCCGGGAACAGGCGGTTCGGGATGAAACCGCCCGCGGCCATCCGGCCCTCATCGTCGACACCAGCGGCTACGGGGGCGGGGAGGCCGCCCCGGACCTACTGTGGGGTTCGGAGTACGGGAAGTTGTGGCCGCGGCGGATAACGGGGGGCATGGCCTGGGTGGGCGGCACCTCCGGCGTGGGGGTGGTGGCCCACGAAATGGGGCATGTGCTGTCTTTCCCCCACTCCTACAGCGGGGATAGAAACAGGGCGTCGAATAGCAACTGGCGGCATACCGTCACCGACGAATACGACAACCCGATGGACCTGATGAGCGGGGGCAGTGGCGGGCTGGAAACGGGCACCCCGGCCATCAACCGCTACGCCGCCGGGTGGATCCCCCCCGAACAGGTGGCGGTGCACGACCGGGGTTACGAAAGCTACGCCCTCCGCCCGGTGGGGGACGGGGGTGTGCAGATGCTGGTCATCCCCGCCTACGAGGGGGCCGGGGTGTTCTACACATTGGGGGTGCGGGTGCGGGGCGAATACGACCAAAACATCCCCGCCGAAGGCGTGGAAGTGTATCTGGTGAATCAGCAGGGCGACGACCCGCCCGATTCGAGATACGGCTCATGCGAAAACGGAAGCCCCATCGGGGAATGGTGCTGGGGCCTGGGGCGGCGCACCAAGCAGTATTCCGGCTCGAGCGGAACTTGGACGTCCACCGGGCATGTTCATCAGGCGGGAAGCCCCCGGTTCGAACTGGACGACTGGTGGCTGCAGGTGCGGCAACGGGTGGGCGACGCCTACGTGGTGCGGGTTTGGGACCGCAACATCCCCGAATCCGACATTGACTGGGGATGCGACGACGTGCACCGGGGTTCTTTTTGCGATGACGACGGAAGCGTGCACGAAACCGGCATTGAAACCATCGCCGAGGCGGGGGTGACGAAAGGGTGCCGGGCGGATTATTTCTGCCCGGATCGGACCATCCGCCGCAGTCAGATGGCCGCTTTCCTGCACCGGGCGGTGCGGCACGCCGACCGGGCCGCCCTCGGATTGGGGGTGAGAAAGATCGAGATGACCGACGTTCCGGAGGGCGCTTGGTACCGGCCGTACGCGGAATGGGCGGCGTCGTGGGGGGGCATGACGGTGGCCGGCGGCCTGTTTCACCCCGACGAAACGGTGAGTCGGGCGGACATGGCCCTGATGCTGTCCGAAACCTTCCAAAAAATAGAGGTAGCGGAGCAACCGGGCAACCTGTTCGCCGACACCGGGGATGCGACGGTGGAAGCCACTTTGGCGGCGGAAACCCTGTACCGGATGGGGATCACCTCCGGTTGCGGGGTTTCGCCTCTCCGTTTCTGCCCCGCCCAGCCGGTAACCCGCGCCCAGATGGCCTCTTTTTTCGCCCGCATCCTCGCCCTCTATTAGACGCACCCGCGGATTGAGGTCGGCGACGAGCAGTTGGGTGTATTCGCCGCCTTCTCGGGGGTGGGCGATTTTGTAGATTCCCGTACTGGTTGGCTAGATGGACGATGTGGAACGGATCGGCGTTCTGAACGGCCCGGGACAGCGCCTGGTTGCAGGCGGCCCGGTAAGCCTCGGACAGGTCAAGCGTCGCCCATTTTATGTTCTCCCGCCACCAGGCCGGTTGGCCCAGTAGTCACCGGCGGCTTCTTCAGCCGTTTTACCTGGGAAAACATCGATCAGCCTACTGTTGCTAATGTCCACCGCCGAAGTCATCCGCGTCCGACGGCGACGGGACCTTGGCGGATGAACAGGGTTCCATCCAACCCCAAAGCCTCCGCCGCCCCCACCCGATCCCGGTCAGATTCCAACAAGGCCTCACCCCACCGGTCCATCTCCTTGGACACCGTATGCCAATAGCAACCCAGCTCCGCCACTTCCGACACCGTCCGCCCCCCGTCGCCCACCGAGCCATAGCCCGCCCCCGCATTCCCCGCACCGCAACCCCCTAATCCCTTTCAAAGCCGAAGAGCAAACTAACGGGACTGGAGCGTGATTTCGGTGGCTTTCAGGGACAGCCACACCGGGGAGCCTTCTTCCACCGCCAGGGAGGACAGGGCCCCGGCGGTCACTTCGGCGGTGAGGGGCAGGGGCTCCCCGGTGCGCACCCGGGCCAAATCGCCGTAACGTTCGATGCGTTCGATCGCCGTCCGCCACACATTGCGGGGGCTGCCCGCGGGCCGCGCCACATGCAGGGAAATGGCCCGGGGATGTATGACCGCCGCCGCCGGGCCCCGCACCCCTTCCGGCACCGCCAGCCGGAATCCGCCGACTTCCAACACCCCTTCCGAAACCCGGCCCGCCAGCAGGTTCACTCCGGCCAGGTCGGCCGCGTATTTGGTGCGGGGGCGCAACCGGATCTGGTCGGGGTCGCCTTCCTGGCTGATTCTCCCCCCTTCCAGAATCGCCACCCGGTCGGCCAGCAGAAAAGCCTCGGCCGGGTCGTGGGTGATCACCAGCCGCGGGCCGGGGAATTCCGCCAGGTAGGAGGCCAGCATGCGGCGGGTTTCGGCACGGACGGTCGCATCCAGGGCCGCCAACGGCTCGTCCAAAATCAACATTTCCGGCCGGGCGGCCAAAGCCCGGGCCAGCGCCGCCCGTTGCGCCTGGCCGCCCGACAGTTCCCGGGGGCGGCGGGCGGCCAGCCCCCCCAATCCCACTTGCTCCAGCCGCTCCCCCGCCAACCGGCGGGCCGCCATGCGCGACGCCCCCTGCGCCCGCAACCCGAAAGCCGTGTTTTCCAGCACGTCCAAGTGGGGGAAAAGGGCCAAATCCTGGAAAACCACCCCCACCCGCCGCCGCTCCGGGGCCACCAGCACCCCCCGCTCCGGATCGTCCAGCACCCGCCCCCCCAAGGTTATGCTCCCCCGTTGCAAAGCCAGCAGGCCCGCCAAGGCTTCCGCCGCCGTCGACTTGCCCGCCCCGTTCGGCCCCAGCAGCGCCAAAGTTTCCCCGGCCGCGATCGTCATCTCCGCTTGCAGGGAAAACTCCCCCCGGGCCAGCGTCATGCGGGCTTCCAGTCCCGGATTCACCGGGTCCTCCACCATCGGTCGCGCAGCAAAATCAGCACCGCCAACGACACCGCCGCCATCAGCAGGCTGAGGGCCACCGCCGCCTCCCGGTCGGATTCCAAAGCGGTGTAGACCGCCAACGGCAGGGTGCGAGTGCGCCCCGGCAGGCTCCCGGCGAAGGTGATGGTGGCCCCGAATTCGCCCAGCGCCCGGGCCCAGGTCAGGGCCAGCCCGGCCATCACCGCCGGGGCGATCATGGGCAGGGTGACCCGGCGCAGAACCGTCCACCTCCCCGCCCCCAGGGACGCCGCCGCCTGCTCGAAACGGGGATCCAGGTTGGTCAGGGCGCCTTCTACGGTTATCACCATCAGCGGCATGGAAACGAACGATCCGGCGATGACCACCCCCCACATGGAATAGGGCAGGACCAGGCCGGCGGCCCGGAACAGCGGTTCCCCCAGCCACCCTCCGCGCCCCAGGGCGAACAGCAGGGCGGCGCCCCCCACCACCGGGGGAAGCACCAACGGCAACAGGACCAGCCCCCGCACCGCCGCCCGGCCGGGGAAGTCCAACCGGGCCAGCGCCCACGCCAAAGGAACCCCCAGCGCCAGCGAAACCCCGGCCGCCGCCAGGGAGGCCGTGAGCGACAGCCGCAGGGCCTCCCCCGCCGTCCCGGTGAACATCAACGACGGCAGGTTCCGCCACGGGGCGCGGAACAACAACCCCAAAATCGGAACCGCGAACAGCGCCAACCCGGCCGCCGCCAAAACCGCTATCGCAACCGGCGGCCGGGGGCGGATGCGGGCGGGGGGCGTCCGCCGGGCGGCGAACCTGATCCTCATGGGAGGAGAAACCCGTGTCCGGCCAGCAGGCGGCGGCCCGCCTCGGACAGGACGAATTCCGCAAAGGCCTCCGCTTCCGCCGGATGGGAGGCCCCCCGCACCACCGCAATCGGATATTCCGCCGTCCGGTTGAACCCGTCGGGTATTTTCACCGCCTCCACTCCCTGTTCCGCCGCCGCATCGGTGGCATAGACGATACCGGCGTCCAACTCCCCGGCGGCTATTTTGGTGAGCAGGGCGCGGACGTTCGGTTCCCGGGTGTCGGCCGCCGCCGTCGTCCCCGCCGCTTCCAGGGCTTGCCGGGCGTATTCGCCGCAGGGAACCGCCGGGTCGCACAATCCGACCAGAAGCTCCGGGCGGGCCAGGTCGGACAAACCGGAAACTCCGGCCGGGTTGCCGTCCGGGACCGCCACGGTCAGCCGGTTGCGGGCGAACACCCGGCTTTCCCCGGCCAACCGCCCCGCCCCGGCCACCGCCTCCATGGCGGACAGGTCGGCCGGGGCGAACACATCCGCCGGGGCTCCGGCCAGTATCTGCTCCCGCAACAGTCCCGACCCGGCCAAGTTGAGCGTCACTTCCACTCCCGGATGGGCCCGCTCAAATTCGGCCGCCATCTCCGTAAAAGCCCCGCCCAGGGAAGAAGCGGCCGCCACCAGCACCTCCCTCCGCCCGTCATCTCCCGCCCCGCACCCGGCGACGCCAGCGGCAACCGCGGCCAACGCCAACGCCAAAAACATTCCTCCAGCCCCCCGAACCGCGGCCCCCCCGCGCCGACCGGCGAACCCCCGCCCCCGAAAACCAACCCCGCCCCGCCTCAAGACCAACCTCCCGCTCATAGCTCCGCCAAACACTACAACGCTCAAACAAACAATCCGGGTCTTCGCGATTGGTGATTGGGCGGTGGAAGACGGCGCGGGGATGCTGATGTTGCGGGTGGGGATGGTTGAGGGGTGGTCAGTTTGCCCAGTGTGCGGGACGGGTTGCCGGCGGGTGCGGGATCTCCCGACCCGGGAGCGGGATACTGTGCTGATTTGGGTGCGGCGACGGTTTAAGGGCGGGGAGTACGGCGGCGCGCATGTGGAACGGCGCGCCGAGTTTGAGAGGAAATTCACTATGCGTACGGCCCGTCCAGACGTTGGCTATGCTCCCCGGACGGAGCAAAGCCGTCCAGGCCAGGTTCTTCCGGGCCCACCTCCAGACCACCTATCCCCGCCAGAGCGCAACCACCAAGCCCGGACAAACCAAGCACCCCCACCGGCCACACACAAGAAATCAAACCCAACCCCAGGAAAACCCACCCACGCCCCGGCCGCAACCCGCCTCCCCGACCACCCAGAACACACCCGCAAACCCTTGCCAGCCTTTCAGACCCAAACCAAAACCACCCGTCCATCGCGCCCCAACGCCCCGCCAAAAAGGGGCGCCGAGCGGGGAGACCACCCCTAACCCGAAATCTGGGCGGTGGCGGGGGATGGAGGCCCACCCCCCTCGCGGCTCAACCCGACGCCCGAAGACGGAAGCGGCGAGGGGATCAAAACGACCGTGCTAAGATGGCCCCGGCGCGGGATCGGCGGTATCTCAATTAGCCGGGCGGCGTAACGCACCGCCGACAGAGTTCCGGGGATAAGTCGCACCCTGGAGGATGGCGGGGTTGGATTCCCCGCTCCGCCGACGGCCCGCTCCCATGGGGCGGTCCGGTAGCGGTAAGCGCAACCCTAACTGTACATGGCCGGTAGGTTGGTTACAGTCTGGAGGTTGGTGGTTTGCCTCCAAGGCTGGAGTGGGGTGCTGGGAGGGTTTTGAGCGGCTCGCCGGTCAGATAGACACATTCCCACAGACGCAACGCTCCGCAACACCTGTTCCTCCACCTCCCGGCTGGTGCGCATGGGGGAACAACGCGGCCGCGACGACCGGTCCTCCAAACCGGCCCGGCCTTCTTCCCGGTAGCGACGCACCCACTTGGACACGCACTGCCGGGACATGCCCATACCCCTAGCCACCCGCGCTACCGGCTCGCCCCCTATTACCAGCAACATCATCCCCAAAAGGCGACGACCTCGCGTTACCATGCATCCCGAAGACATCCTCCCGTGCTATAGGGCACTTTTTCACTCCCCATAACACCAGGAGATCTTCACCTAAGCAACAACCAAACCGTCTCCAACGTTCCGGCCAAGTACATCTAACTAGGTAGCCAAGAAGGCAGGTGGTCTCTCCAACCTGGAAAGCCCACACACTCTCCAGCCCAAGGCTGGCAGTGAGGAGTGGAGGTGATGTTCCCATCTGGCCATCTGATTTCAAACCAGAAGGTTTCTCCAACATTTATCCTGCCAAAGATACAGTCAGGAATGTTGCTATAAGTAAAATACTCAGGCTGTCCAAAACTATTCCAACCTTCTGCGGGAGGGCAGTCTGGGTTTGAAGTCAGAAGACGATACTCCCAGTCCAGACCATCCCAGCCTTCAGGCGAAACCACAAGCAGAACCTCAGGACGAGAAAGGACAGCAACAGCAGGATACTCACCTTCTGAATAGAAACTGGTAGACACAGAGCCAGTGGTGGTGGAAGTAGTGGTTTCTATCACCACAGGCCGGGAAGTGGTGGAGATAGGCTCTTCATTTGCTGGCTGAGAACTGGATGAAGGTTGCTCTAATGCTTCAAGACCTGCTTGTAGGAACACTGCCACCTCTGCTCTGCTCCACCCTCTGCTAGATAGTCTGCCTGCTATAACCCGCCACTCATCTGCTGAAAGTTTCCTGTCAGGCTGGAAAGTGTTGTCCTGATAACCCTGAAAGAGGCTGGTCGCTACAACTGCCTGGATAGCCTCTTCATACTGATGGCCTTCAACATCAGAGAACCTGTTAGCAGCGGTTGCCACCACAGGCAAAACCAAAGCAAACACCAGCAATGCTGTAAGTGTGGTTCTCAGTTTCATAGTGTTTCTCCTATTCTTGTTTGGTGATTGTGGATGTTACCAGTGCGTCAGGACAGGTTATGGTGGCTGTTGGCTTTGCCAAGTGTGCTGGGGTATTAAGACTTGAGTTTTAGGACCCCAGAAGTAGAGTCAGAACTGGATGGTTCCCTCTATCCAGATGGACACGCCTGACTTACGCCCCGACCGGCCCGGCTCCTTTGGCCCTGCTGGGGAAATCCAGGCGGCTCCGGGCCAGTAGTTTTTCGTCGGCCAGCAACTCCTCGGTCGGGAGTTCGGCCGCCACCCGGCCTTCGTCCATCAGCGCCGACCTTTCGCACAGTTCCCCGGCGAACGACAGGTCGTGGGTTATGACCAGCATCGTCGTCGGCAAACCGGCCAGCGTGTCGATCAGATCCCGCCGTCCCGCCGGGTCCAAACCGGAACCGGGTTCGTCCAAAACCAACACGCCGGGGCGCATGGCCAGCACGGAGGCCAACGCCGCCCGCCGCCGTTCCCCTCCGCTCAGATGATGGGGGGGCCGACGGGCGGCGCCGGAAATGCCCGCCGTCCGCAGGGCTTCATCCACCCGTTCTTCCAGTTCTCGGCCGGACGCCCCCAGATTGGCCGGGCCGAACGCCACATCTTGGGCCACGGTGGGCATGAACAGCTGGTCGTTGGGGTCTTGGAACACCATCCCCACCCGCCGCCGAATCTCCAAAAGACTGTCTTCTGTTACTTCCAGCCCGCCGATGCGCACCCATCCGGCGGCGGCCCGGTAGATCCCGTTCAGGTGCAGGGCCAAGGTGGTTTTGCCCGCCCCGTTCGGCCCCAGCAAAGCCGTTTTCACCCCCGCTTCCACCCGCAGGTTCACCCCCCGCAACGCGGTCCGCCCGTCGGGGTAGCGAAATTCCAAGTCCCGGACTTCCACCGCCGCCGGGTTCACAGCGTCACCCGGGCCAGGACGGCCACCGCCGCCGCCGCCAAAGGGAGGGAAAGGCAGGCCAGCCAGTGGGAACGGGGGGCGGGCTTGTTGAAAGCATCGGGCATTTCGCCCGTGTAACCGCGGGAAAGCATGGCCGCGTACACCCGTTCCCCCCGCTCATAGGAGCGCACGAACATGGCCCCCGTCGCGCCGGCCAGCGGACGGACGGAACGGGCCCCCCGCCCCCGCCAGCCCCGGGACAGCATGGCGATGCGCATCCGCCCCAGTTCTTCGGCGATCAGTTCCAGGTACCGCACCATGAACCCGGCGATTGAAACCAGCATCGCCGGAACCCGCAACCGCCGCAACCCCCGGATGATTTCCGGAACTTCGGTGACGGCGGCCAGCAAAATCCCGGCGGAGGCCCCGATGACGGCTTTGGCGATAATGGCCCACGCCGCCCACATTCCGGGCCGGGAAACCCCCACGCCCAAAACCTCCATCCGTTCCCCGGAGGCTACGAAAGGTATCAGAAAGGCGAAAAGCACGAACGGGGCGGCCGCCGTCAGCCGGGCCAGGATGAACCGCGTCCGAATCCGCCCCAACCGGGCCGCCGCCGCCACGGCCAGGGCGTACGCCCCGAAAGCCCATGCCGCCTCACCGGGTGTGACCGCCGCCGCTACGACGAACCCGAAGACGGCCGCCGTCTTGCATTCGGGCGCCAACCGGTGCAAAGGGCTGTGCCCGTGCACGTACAAGGCGTGGGCGTGACCGGCTCCTATGAGCCGCCCCTCCCGTCGGCGTCGGATGAAACGGAACCGCGCGGAACGGTTGAACCCGGGGAACCGCCGGGCCCGCCCCGCACCGCCAGCGCCACCCCGGCCGCCACCGCCGACACGATGAGTACCCCGGCCGCCCCGGCCGCCGCCAAACTGAGGGTCGGGTTGTTTATCCCCCGCACCGCGTAGTCGGCGGCGGGCAGCCAGTCCGGGGCTTCCCGTCCGGAGATTCCCAGCTCGGCCGCCGCCCGTTCCAAACCGTCGGGGGCGTCGGAGGCGAACTGGCTGACCGCCCCGGCGGTTACCAGGGCGATCAACATTGCCGCGATGACCGCCGTCCGGCCCCGAACCGGACGCCGCGCGCCGGACGTTTCCAACGAACCCAAATCCAAGTCCCGGGTTCCGAACACCAGGTCGGGACGGGCGGCCAGCACCGCCCCGGTCGCCAGGCCGGTGATCACCGCCTCCCCCGCCCCGACTAAAACATGCACTCCCACCACCGCCCCGAACACCCGGTCGAACGGAATCGGGGCGCTGGCGCCGAACAGCCATTCCAAGGAGAAGGCCATGGCCGACAGGAGCACCGACGCCAGCCCGGCCAGCCCGGCCGCGGCCGCCGCCCCGGACCGGCCGGCGGGCAGCATACGGAGAAACAGGCGGAAGGCGGCGTAGCCCCCGAACACGGGGACGATGGCCAAATTGAGGATGTTGTATCCGAGGGCGGTCAGTCCGCCGTCGGCGAACACCAGGGCTTGGACGGCCACCACCACCGTCATCGCCACCGCTCCCAACGGGGGCCCCAGCAGAACCGCCGCCAACGTCCCGCCCAGCAGATGCCCGCTGGTTCCGGCCGCCACCGGGAAGTTGACCATCTGGGCGGCGAAAATAAAGGCGGCGGTGATTCCGGCCAGGGGGAGGTGCCTGTCGCCCAGCCGCCGGCGGGCGTAGCGCAAAGAGGCCCCGACCGCCCCGGCGCTCAACGCTCCGGTGGCGACGGCCGCGCCGGCGTTCAAAAAACCATCAGGGGCGTGCATGGCGGGGACTATGCTAGCCTTATTGCGAATCGTTCGCAATAAGGCCCCAGGATCCAGGTTGTTTCCATGACGCCCGCCGCACCGGACCCCTCCGACCGCCGGAGCAATCCGTCGGCGCATTCCAACTTGGAATTGGAACAGGCGATGGACGACGTTCTGGGTGCCGTCCTGCGGGAAAGCGGCCACCGCCTCACCGGACCGCGGCGAACGGTGTGGCGGGTCCTGTTTACCGCCGCCGAGCATCTCACCGCCGAACAGGTGACCGAACGGGCGCGCGCCGCCGACCCGGGGGCGAACCGGTCTTCCGTCTACCGGTCGCTGTCCCTGTTCGCCGACTTGGGGCTGGCCCGGGAGTTGAACCTGGGGACGGACCAGCCCGCCCGCTGGGAAACCGCCCACGCCGACGACCAGTTTCACCTGGTGTGCGAAGAATGCGAGCAGGTGGTTCATCACGCCGGGCGCCTGGTGGAGGATGTGCGCTCCCACCTGCTGAGCGGACACGGTTTCACCGCCCGCCGGGTGGATTTGCACGTGTCGGGTCGGTGCGCCCGCTGCTCTTCTTAGATGCTTAGAACAGCCCCAACCCACCCGCTTCTCCCCCACCCAGGCATGCGGAAAACATACGATCCCCCCTCAGCCGCGATGGGAACCCCGTCAGAGCAGCTTCTCCGGCACCCCGGGCATGCGGGAGATGCGGGAGATGCGGGAGATGCGGGAGATGCGGGAGATGCGGGAGGTGTTCGGGTGATCAGAAATCTCTGAAAACAACCCCCTAGTTTTTCCCGAAAAAACTTATTACGTTAGGGGTGGGCGGGCCCCCCAAATTTTCAGAACGCGAAAAGTTTTCTTAGGTCGCGAAAACCATATCTAACAATATCGGGAACCTTGAGAACCCAAAATGCCCGCTTTTGCCATCCCCCGGAGCCGATACAGCACCCGAGTCGCCCGCATATCAGAAGTCTTACGCGCGGGCTGGATCCCCCCTGGCGAAGGATGGCTTGAATATTATTTGGCGATGCTCCGCGGCGGACGGAAAGGGGCGTGATGAAGCCGGTACCGGGCGGCGAAGGAGGGATGTGAGTTTGCGGTCCGGCGCCGGCGCAACAGCGACTGTCGTGCGCGCCTTGGGAGCGGTCATATGGCTCGCCCTGGGCGGATGGTTCGGCTGGCTCCTCGGAGACCTCGCCATCGCCCTGCACGCCCGGATCGTGGAACCATCCGCCGCCCCCGCTACCACCGCTGTCCCGCCGCCGGAGTGCCGGGAGATAGCCGCGGAGGTCGCGCGGGAACAAATAGGGGTGGACGCCCTCTACCGGGTGGAGGAGACAACAGAAGTCCGCCCGATAGGCGTCAACCCGGGGGAGCGCGTCTGCCGAACCTCGTTCACAAGCCAAATCCCCAACGACTTCCGGCTCGACATCCACGGATATGTGTGCTCCGACAACAACGCCATCGCCACCTCCGGGGACGATCCAATAGACTGTTTGGAAATCCTACGAGGAAACCAATGGGCCCCAAGCAGATGACGGCAGGGCGGAAACGCCGGGCGCTTGGGGGCCAAAAGCGACCGCCGGGATTGGGTTGTTGCCGTCCGGACTCTCTTTCTACTAAAGGGACCTCCCCCCGAGCGGGAAGGTCAACCGGCCGCCACCGGGTTGGACATCCTCCCGATACCCAGTTTCACCTGGTGTGCGAAGAATGCGAGCAGGTGGTTCATCACGCCGGGCGCCTGGTGCAGGAGGTGCGCACCCACCTGCTGAGCGGACACGGTTTCACCGCCCGCCGGGTGGATTTGCACGTATCGGGCCGTTGCGCCCGCTGCTCTTCTTAGATGCTTAGAACAGCCCCAACCAACCCGCTTCTCCGCCACCCCATGCATGCGGGAAATGTGCGAGATGTTCGGGTGATCAGAAATCTCTGAAAACAACCCCCTAGTTTTTCCCGAAAAAACTTATTACGTTATGGGTGGGAGGGCGGGGGGCGGGCGGGTCCCCCCCCATTTTCAGAACGCGAAAAGTTTTCTTAGGTCGCGAAAACCATATGTAACAATATTGGGAACCTTGGAACCAAAAATGCCCGCTTTGCCATTCCCCGGATGCCCTAGAGCGGGAACTTTATCCGGTTGCTACTGGATCATCGGAACCGCTGGCCTGAGCGGCCGTAAATCAGCCCCCCAGGGCAAACACCTCAACCAGTCACCACAGAATTACCAAGACCCCGGCTTCGGCGACCACGAACCCTGTCCCCCGGAGCGGGAACTTCAACCGGCTGTCACTGGGTTGGACATCTTCCCTATGCCCTCGATTTCCATCGCCACCTCGTCTCCCGCCCGCAAATATTCGGGGGGCGTGCGGGCGAACCCGACTCCGCTGGGGGTGCCGGTGGAAATAACCGCCCCCGTCCCCAAAGTCAGCGACTGCGACATGTGGGACACCAAAGCCGACACGTCGAATATCAGGTCGGCGGTGGTGGAAGACTGCTTCAGTTCCCCGTTCACCCACAGTTTGACGGCCAAGTCGTCGGCCGTCCCCAACTGGTCGGCGGTGGCGATCCAAGGCCCCATCGGTTTGAAAGCGTCAAAAGATTTGCCCCGGCTCCACTGACCTTCCCCCATCTGAATGTCGCGTGCCGACACATCGTTGACGATGACGTAGCCGGCGATGTGGCTCAAAGCCCGCTCGGGGGCGACGTCCCGCGCCGGGCGGCCGATCACCACCCCCAACTCCACCTCCCAGTCCACCTGGTCGGTGAACGGAGGAAGGACGATCGGTTGGCCGGGGGCGATTATGGCCGAATTGAAAAACGGGAAACTGACCGGGGTGGCGGGTTCGGCCATCCCCGACTCCCGGGCGTGCTCCCGGTAGTTGAGGCCGATGCCGATGAACTGGGGCGGGTCGGGAATGGGTGCCAGCAGTTCCACCTCCGCCAACGGGACTTCCCGGCCGGCCCGCTCCCGCAGGCTCGCCAAAGCGCCGGGGTCGCCGAGCGCCTCCCGCAACGGCGACGGGCCGGCGATGGGGCGGACCATGCCCGCCTCCGGGTCCGCCAAACCCCACTCCGGGTTCCCCTCTTTCAGAAAACGGGCTATGTGCATTCGGTCCTCCCGACTTTCCGGTCGTAGCCTGGCCTGATTGTATATGATGGCGGCAGACGCGACCGAAAGGTAATCCGTGGGCATCGAAGCGATAGAAACCGGGGTGCTGTGTCCGCCGCCCGAACCTTATTCTTACGCCATCCGGGCGGGGAACACCGTTTACCTGGCCGGGCAGGTTTCCCTGGATCGGGAGGGGCGGGTGACGGGCGAGACGGTGGAAGAACAAGCCCGGCAGGTGTGGCGCAACATCGCCGATGTGCTGGAAGCGGCCGGGAGTTCCATCGCCGGGGTGGTCAAAATCACCTATTACATGCAGGACATCCGGGAAATCGCCCGGGAAATCCCCATCCGGGAAGAAGTGTTCGCGGGCCGTCCGCCCCCGGCCGTCACCGCCGTGCAGGTAGCCGCCCTGGGCCTGCCCGGTCTGAAAATGGAAGTGGACGTGATCGCGGTGATTGACGATGACTGAGGAGAACGCCGGGCCCACGGCGACGGAGATGGCGGCCGTCTTGCTGGCCCGCAACGGGCTGAGCGGCCCGGAGTTCGACCCGGCGGAAACGGCGGAAATGCTGGCCAGTTGGCGGGAAGCGGACGACCAACTCGATGATTTGCTCACCATGGCCGCCCACGAGTTGCGAACCGGGGACCCGGCCAACTTTCAGGCGACCTGGCAATGAAACCGAACCCACCCCGGCCCCGCCCGCCCGGCCACACCGGAGACCCCCGCCCGCCCACCAACCGGGAACCCCACCAACCTTCACCCAGGACGACGGCAAACAACCTTTGGGCGGGCGGAAAATGAACACGGCCCCCGTCCCGCCCGCCCTGTCCATACCTTCGGCCGTTGCCCGGTTGCGGGCGGGGGAGGTCAGCGCGGCGGAAATGACCGAAGCGGCGCTGGCGGCCATCGACGGGCTGGACGGGGAACTGCGTTCGTTCGCTTTGACGGACCGGGAGGGGGCGCGGGACGCCGCCCGGGACGCCGACCTCCTCCTGCGGGAAGAGCGGAGCGGGCCGCTCACCGGCGTCCCCAT
Source organism: Candidatus Spongiisociaceae bacterium (assembly GCA_965202665.1). Taxonomy (GTDB): domain Bacteria; phylum Actinomycetota; class Acidimicrobiia; order Spongiisociales; family Spongiisociaceae. The sequence continues at coordinate 2,245,745 of OZ241841.1, read as the reverse complement.
CGGGATGAAAGACATCGTGCATATGAAAGGGCTGCCCACCCGTTGCGGCTCCCCCGCCTATTCGGCTTCTCCCCGCGCCGCGGACGCTTTCATCGTACGCCGGCTGCGGGAAGCGGGGGCGGTGATCGTCGGCAAAACCACCGCCCACGAGTTGGCGTGCGGGGTGTACAGCCAACCGGCGGCCAACCCGTGGGATACCAGCCGGATACCGGGGGGTTCCAGCGGCGGGTCGGGGGCGGCGGTGGCGGCCGGCCTGGTCCCGATGGCGGTGGGCAGCGACACCGGCGGGTCCATCCGCATCCCGGCCGCGTTGTGCGGGGTGGCCGGTTTGAAACCGACCTACGGGCGGGTGTCCCGGTCGGGGGCGGAACCGCTGGCCTGGTCGCTGGACCACTTCGGCCCGCTGGCGGCCACCGTGCGGGGATGCGCGGTCAGCCTGGGGGCGATGGCCGGCCCCGACCCGGCCGACCCGACCACCGCCTCCGCCCCGCCGGTCCCCGACTACCGGGCCGGGTTGGAACGGGGTGTTGCGGGGATGCGGGCCGGGGTGCTGGCCGGTGCGCCGTTCGCGCCGATGCAGGAGGATGTGGAGACGGCCTTTTGGGCGGCGGTGGAGACGCTGCGGGGGCTGGGGATGGAAACGGTGGAAACGGACATCCCGGTGTTGGAGACGGTCCTGCCCGCCGAATTCGCCATCGTCGGCGCGGAAGCGGCCGCCCACCACCGGCGGCTGTTACGGGAAAGGCCGGATCTGATCGACCCCGGCATCAGGGGGCTGTTGACGGCCGGAACGCTCATGCCCGGCTCCCATTACCTGAAAGGCCTGCAAGCCCGGCTGGTGATCCGGGACGCTATCCGCCGGACGTTCGAGGAACATCGGCTGGACGTGCTGCTTTCCCCCGCCCTGCCCGCCACCGCCGCCGGTTTGGAACAGGAAGAGTTCGTTTTCGGAAACGAGGCGGAGCCGGTCACTTTGTCCTATGTGCGCACCACCGCCCCTTTCAACCTGTCCGGCCTGCCCGCGCTGAGCGTCCCCGGCGGCTTCGACCGGGCCGGGCTGCCCATCGGCTTGCAGATCGCGGGCCGCCCGTTCGCCGAAGAAACCGTGCTGCGGGCCGGGTTCGCCTACGAGTCGGCCACCGACTGGTCGCAACGGACGCCCCCCGTCCATTCGTCCCGGCCGCCCCATCCCCAACCCGACCGGCCCGCGTGACCCGCTGAAAGAAACCCGCTGAGAGGAGGAAACAACTATGCCGTTCGCCGACCTGTCCACCGGAATCAACGTTTTCTACGAGACGGCCGGAGCGGGGGATCCGCTGTTGCTGATTATGGGGACCGCCGCCGACCACGGCGTGTGGGCCGGGCAGGTGGAGGCCTACCGGGGGGAGTTTCAGGTGATCACCTACGACGCCCGGGGGACCGGCCAGTCCTCCCAGCCCGCCGACCCCCTGTCTTATTCCATGCGGGTTTTGGCGGACGACGCGGCGGCGCTGCTGGACCATCTGGGGGTGGAACGGGCGCACGTTTCCGGGTTGTCGCTGGGGAGCGCCACCGCCCAGGAGTTGGCCGTCAACCATCCCCGCAAAGTCGCCACCCTGCAGTTGCACTGCACCTGGGGGCGTTCCGATGAATGGTTCGTCCGGATGATCGAAACCAACGAGTTGCCGGTGCTGCACGACGACTTCGCCCAATATATAAGGACGGCGCTGCTGTGGGTGGCCAGCCCCCATTTCATCAACGAACGGCCGGAGGACGTGGAGGCTTTCGAGCGGGGGTTCATCCTGGAGCATCCCCATCCGCCCACCAAACAGGGGATGTTGGGGCATTTCCACGCCGACAAAACGCACGATGCGCTGGACCGCCTGCACCGGATCCAGGTTCCGACCCTGATCACCTCCGGGGAGGCGGACTGGCAGGTGCCCACCCGCTACGGGTTGGAGGTGCAACGGCGCATCCCCGGCTCCACCATGCACGTTTTCACCGGCCCCGCCTCCAGCCACATAGCCTTCCACGAAATGGCCGACGAGTGGAACCATTTCACCCTCTCCTGGCTGAGGCGGCACTCCCCCCTCAACCCCTGAAAACAAGGGGCGGAACCCCTATGTCGGAAACGATGACGGACCCAGGGTCCCCAAGTCTCTGCCGACTGCCCTGAGTTGTCCGAAACCCATAGGATACGCAACCGGACCGGGGGATGTAAACCGAACGGCGGATAACCCGGCAACGGCTTCCGTCCGCCGCCGAGGACGCCGAACCGACCGGATAGCCCCGGTGGAAAGGACGAACGATGGCGACCACCACTCCCGCCCGGACGACTCCGGTCGCGAACGAATAACCGAATGGAACAGGACGAACCCCCCGCCGCGCGGCGGAGGACGAACGAACACTGGAACGCCGGTTATTAAGACGGCTACCGGCTGGGTTCCAAACAGGACTCGCCCCGAACGGCGGCGGGATAGACAAACCGCCGGAGGGCGGCAAAGAATTCCCGGACATCGAGGGCGATCGGGCTGCGGGCGATTACCGCATCGGGTTCCGGACGGGCTTTACGGACGGATACGCGGACGGACTGCTCGCCGGAGGAAACAAGTAAAACCCCGCCGTCCCGACCGCCCCAGTCGCCGGGGGCGGAGGTTTTACCCGCCGAACAGGATGACCGACGCCGAACTACGGACGACCGCCGGTTCGGCTAACGCCGCTGGACGGGAAGCTGTCGCCGAACTACGAACCGCCGCGTCCGAAACCCGAACTGCGGGGCGGGAATTTTCGAATGTCCGTAGCCCGACCCGAACCGGTCGGATAAACGACCGGGCGGGCGGCGGGGTGGAGGACTGAGGTTATTCTGCCGGGCGTATAAAATAGGCCGTACGCGGATGGGGTATAGAAACAAACGGAGGATACCCGGATGATCACGGACGAACCCAGGCCGGACGATACGGCGGAGGGCGGGCGACCGCCACCGGCGAACTCGGCGAAGGGGGTAGAAACCCTGCGGATAGAACTCGGCGCGGGTTATCCCCCGACGGATAACCCAAACCGGACCGCTAGCCGAATAACGCGCCTCCCGTCCGCTACCGCCGACCGGGTAACGGAGGACGAACCGATCGGAGGGCGGGAACGATGACGGATTACGAACCGCCCCCACCGGCGGGGGAACTCCGCGCCCGGATAGAATGGGCGTTACGCGCCGAACTCCGGCGGGTAGCAGACGAAATCGGACGAATATTCGGCGCGACGCTCGCCGCGTATTCGGAGGACGAACTCGCTGGGTTCGTCCGAACGCCGGGCGGCAACGACCCGGACGAATACGCCCGGAGGGTAGCCCGGTCGGGATTAGCCCGCCTGCACGACCGCGCGGACGAAATCGCCGGGAAATCGGATTACGAACTCCGCGCGGACGCTGAACTATATCGGGTAGAAAAACTAGCGGAGGGCGACCCGGAGGAATAGAATAGAATCGACCGATAGAAACCCGGAGGATACGATGACCGACGCGAAATTCCCGAACCCCCACGACATTATCCGGCGCGCCGCCGACCCGAACTATCGGGTTCCGAACTACCCGACCGCCGCCGACCCCGTTCCGCCCCGCCCGGACTACCCGGTAGAACCCCGGACGGAGGACGAACAGGCCGGACGGGTCGAAACCACGAACCGGTAACCCGGCGGGTTCTGCCCTATTTCCGCCGCCCCTCCGGGGGGATACTGGGCGGACGCTGGGCGGGTTAGCCCAGGACGGACGACCGAACCCCTCCGGTTCTATTCCACCCGGCTGGTCGGGGATTGTCAGGCCGCCGCGGTAGGGTTGGCGACGGCGGATATGGATAACCGCGGCGGTGGACATCCGCAACCGTCGGCTGATCGACGTTTTCTCAGGAATAAGACGCTAAAGGAGCCGTACGGTGGCTGCTGGAGCAGCCGGCCTGGCGGCGGGAGAAAAATACGATGGGCCACCCTGGATCTGTCCGGAGCTTACCGGGCCGCCTACCAGCGGGCGTTGCCCAACGCCGTTCAGATCGCCGACCCGTTCCACGTCGTCCGGCTGGCCAACCTGTGCCTGGACCGGGTGCGCCGCCGCGTGCAAGAAGAAACATTGGGGCACCGGGGAAGGAAAGGCGACGACCTGTACCGGATACGCAAACTCCTCACCCTCGCCCGCGAACGACTCCACCCCCGCAGCGAGCAAAAACTGACCGGCCTCCTCCAAGCAGGAGACCCCGCGGGGAAGTACGCGACGCATGGCACGCTAAAGAAACCGTACGGGGAATCTACCAAACCCACCATCCAGGCGAAGGCGACCAATACACCCGCCTGCTCACCGCGGAACTCCAAGACCAATCCTGCTCCCCCGAACTCAACCAACTCGGACGCACCCTCCACACCTGGCATTCCCAGATCGTCGCTTGGCATCACGCCCGAGTGAGCAACGGACCCACCGAATCAGCCAACAACCTCATCAACGCGTCGCCTTCGGATTCCGCAACTTCCGAACCCGCATCCTCGGCGCGGATTATCCCCCGCCGCCACTCCGGTTATCCCCCGGCGGATAACCCGAACCCGACCGCTAGCCGAACAGAAACTCGCCCCCCGTCGCTACCGCCGACCGGGTACCGGAGGGCGGGAACGATGACGGATTACGAACCGCCCCCTCCGGCGGGGGAACTCCGCGCCCGGATACCGGAGGAATAGAATAGAACCGACCGATAGAAACCCGGAGGATACGATGACCGACGCGAAATTCCCGAACCCCCACGACATTATCCGGCGCGCCGCCGACCCGAACTATCGGGTTCCGAACTACCCGACCGCCGCCGACCCCGTTCCGCCCCGCCCGGACTACCCGGTAGAACCCCGGACGGAGGACGAACAGGCCGGACGGGTCGAAACCACGAACCGGTAACCCGGCGGGTTCTGCCCTATTTCCTCCGCCCCTCCGGGGGGATACTGGGCGAACGCTGGGCGGGTTAGCCCAGGACGGACGACCGAACCCCTCCGGTTCTATTCCACCCGGCTGGTCGGGGATTGTCAGGCCGCCGCGGTCGGGTTTCTTCCGGTTCGCCCCGGCGGGCGGGCGGGTAGCGGTTTCGGGGTAGAACCGGGCGGAGGGCCCCTCCGTAACTCTGGTACCACCCAGGACTTGGCCGGGACGTTGGCGACGGTTTGGGTTGTTGTTGGTTGTTGTACGGCTACCGGTTTGCCTATGAGCGGGCCGCCGCGCTTTGGACGGCGCTCCACGCCACCAGGTGGATGTCGTCCCAGGTGATTTTCGGCAGGGGGGTCGGGGATTTCAGGGGGGTGCAAGCCGGCTTTGTTTACCAACTGGCGGAGCCGCCGGATTTTGGCGGCCGGCCCGGCCTGCTCGGATCTGACCAGCTCCCGGATGGCTTTCACGATGCGACAGCTGGGGCGGGTGTTGAGCCGTTCCAGCAGAACGTCCCGGCCGGCAACGCCTCAAACGATGCGCCCCAACGTCCCCGCCTGCAAATCCCGGGCCTCGGCGGGAGCGCCGGCGCCGTCCACCGGAACCCGCCGACCGGTCAGCCCGGCCAAACTGTCAGCCATCGTATCCGTCCCGCCTGACGAAGGCCGGCCATTATCCTATATCCGCCAGACAGGGGAGAAACCGGTTTGGCGGGCGGTTACCCACCACCGCTCAGCCTGCTACCTGGAAAACAGCAACGGCAATCAAAGGAAACCCGCAAATGCGCCAAAAAGCACAAGAATTCATCGGTCGGGTAGAGCGCGACAACGGCAAGTTGAGCGACCCGCAGGAGATCGCCTCTCTGCAGGCCGCCCTCGCAGAATTGCAAGCGCGTAGCGTCAACGGCCTGACTGCCCAAGAGCGGGAAGACATGGAATCTTTGGAAGAAACCCTCTCCATCCTGCAGGATCCCGAGGCGATGGGAGCCTTGTTTGAAGGGTACCGCGACTACCTGAACGGCGACTTTATCGAAGGAACCGACGCCGTAAAGGCTCTCCGAACCTGTTAACGCATGCCTTACGGTCTTTAGCGGCTCTTCGGATTTGAGGGGGGCGTAGGGGTTGCCTGTACTTGGCCGGGAGGTTGGTGACGGGTTTTGGTTGTTGATGTTGATTATCTGCCCCGCCGGGTTTGCCGGATTACCCGCCTAATGTTACGGCGTTCCGCCCGGCTCGGGTCCCGCCGTTCTGGGCGGACGCCCGCCGGTCGTTCCCGCCGGTGGCGGATTCGGTCGGTGATTCGGAGGGCGGGGATGCGGATGACGCCATCCCGGTCATCCAGGGTTTCCAGGCGCAGGCCGCTGGCCGTTCGGGGACGACCAGGGCGCCCGGCGGTTCGTATACGAACTATGTCGTCTATCCGACCGGCGGCGATCCGGTCGGCTAATGATTCCGCCGCCGACGCCTGGAATGATTCCCCGTCCTGGTCGTCCGCTCGGATGATTCGGTAACGAACGGGGTCGCCGTCCTGCGGACGGGAAACGAGCAACGACACCCGGCCCGGTCGGTTCGGAACCGGTTCCATGTCCGCCCGCCATCCGGTAGCGTCCGCTACCCGCCCGTCCGGGAGTCGTATCCGGTCGTCCTGCGACATCATTATCCACCCCATTATCTACCCCGCCCGTGCAACGGCGGCGGCTAGTTCGGCGTCCGCCCGGATTTCCGAGTCGGTCATCCCCCGGCGGCCGCCCCTAACTGTACTTGGCCGGGACGTTGACGGCGGTCCATGCCACCAGGTGGATGTCGTCCCGGGTGATTTCCGGCAGGGGGTCGGGGATTTCAGGGGGTTGCAAGCCGGCTTCTTCCACCAACTGGCGCAACCGCCGGATTTTGGCGGCCGGCGCCTCCTCCTCGGATCTGACCAGCTCCCGGATGGTTTTCACTATGCGGCGGCTGGGGCGGGTGTTGAGCCGTTTCACCAGATCATCCCTGTCTTCCGTAGTCAGGACATCCCCATGTTTGTGCACCATCTCGGTGGCTTCCCGCAACGCCTTGGGGACGTCGGGACGCAGGTTGCTGGGATCGGTGAGGCGCATCCACTCCCGGTATACGTCCTCCCGGGCCGCCTCCCAGGCGTCGAAAGCCCGGTCGTAGGCCACCTCGGATAATTCCCGGGCGGCGGTTTCATCCCCCGGGTCGGCGGCCACCAGCGCGGTCAGCGTATCCGATTTCACAACCGGCCGGTCGTCGCCGTCCAGGAGGGGACCCCAGTCGCCGTCGACGGGAACAAACCGGAACCGGGGCGGGTGGCCTCCCCCCTCCCCCACCCGGATGCAGAACACGTACCCGGAGCCGGCGAAACGGGGGTTGATGAAACCGGAGCCGGAGCCGTAGGGCAACGCCCGCGCTTGTTCCATTTCGGCCGAGGCGTGGGCGGCGGCCGCCCGCAACCGCCGCCGGTATTCTTCGCCGGACAGGGCCGCCGCCCCTCCCCGTTCTTCCAGAAAACCGGCGTCTTCCCACCGCAACCGTTCAATGTCGCTGAACACTTTCGCGTCGCCCGATTCGAATCCGGGCAACACCTGCCCGGTTCCCACCGCCGCGTCCGCCAAAGCCAGTTTGCGGCGCAGCCTCGCCTCCAGCCCCAGCAGCCGGTCCAGATGGGCGGAAGGGAAGAAGCAGTCGATGAACACCCGGCTGTGCAGAGAACCGATCCGGTCGATGCGCCCGTGCCGTTGCACCACCCGCATCGGATTCCAAGGCAGGTCGTAGTTGATGATCCGCCCCGCCTGTTGCAGGTTCACCCCTTCCGACAGGATGTCGGTGGTGAACAGCAGGTCGTATTTATCTTCGCCCCCTTTGCTCCCGCCCGCCGTTTCGGGGGCGAACCCGGCGATAATGCGGGCCCGCGTTTCCGGATTGAATCCCCTTTTGGCCCCGAACACCGGCTTCGCTATCCGTTGCCGGAAGTCGGCCAGCGGATCGTCGTCGGCGCAGTTCACCACCCGCACCGACACCTTTTCGGCCACCGACTTAATGGTGTCGGCGAAACTGGAGAAAACGATGGTTTTGCGCCGGTTCCCCGAACTGACCCCGTCCCGGCTGACCAAACAGGCTTCGGCGGCGATCTCCCCCAGCCTTTCCAGCAACTTGTCCAATTTGGGGTTGGGCCCGTCCGCCGCCTCCCCGACCCGCTCCCGCAACCGGCCCAGCATTTCCAAGTCGCTTTCCACGTCTTCTCGCAATTCTGCTACGTGATAGCGGTCGACGGGGTCCGCCCCGGCGGAGGCGCGGTCGTCCAACCCTTCCAGAAACTCGTCGAAGTCTTCCGCATCGGAGGAGGTCCATTCCCGCAGGGCTTCACCCGCCAGCACCCAGCCTTCCGCCAACGCCTCCAGGAAAGCCCGATGGGATTCAACCATTCTCCCCAAAGTGTTGGCCAAAGCGATGGGGGATGATTCCAGCCTTTTCAGCAGGGTGGAGCGGAGCAACCCGGCGTTGGACACCTGATAGTCGAATTCGTGGTTCGCTTCCATGTGGTAGGCCCCGGAGGTGTAACGGGCCAGCATCAACCGGTCCGGATCGCGCTGGCGTTCCTCGTAGCGGAGGGCGTCCTCTTCGGAGTTCTCCAACGCGTAAACGACCGCTTCCACCAACTCCAGACCCGCCTGGTCAAGGTCGTAGTCCAGTCTTTTCAACTCCGGCTGGGGGAACTGGATGGTTTTCTCCTCGCCCCGGTGGTCTTTGATCTTTTCGCCCCGATAGTGCTTTTTGACAAAACGGCGGGTGCGGCGCACCGCCACCTGATCCAACAGGTCGAACAGGTGCTCGTGGGAAAGGGCGTCCTGATCCATTTCTTCGGCGGTTTTTATGTATTGGTAGATGGAGGGGATGCCCCGGGCTGCGAAAGCTGCGTCGTTGCGGATGAACAGCGACACCAGGGAATGAAGGTCGAACAGGGTGTTGTTGACCGGGGTGGCGGTGAGCAACATCAGCCGTTTGGGATGGGAGCCGCCCACCAGGGCGTTGACCGCTTCGGTGCGCTGGGCGTTCGGATTGCGCAAATTGTGGGCTTCGTCCACCACCACCAGGGCGTATTCGTCCAACTGGCTGCGCATTGCTTCCCGTTCCGCGTCCCCCCAGCGGTTGCGGAACTCTTCGTAGGACATCACTTCCACCCGGCGGGGAAAATCGTATTGTTTCAGAAACGGCTCCCACATTCCGGCTTTGAGGGCGGCGGGGGCGATGACCAGCACCTGCTGGCGGCTGACGGAAGCGGCCCGTTTGATCACCTCACCGGCCATAAACGTTTTCCCCAAACCGACTTCGTCGGCCACGATCACCCCGCCGTGCTCCTCCAAAATGCGCAACATGCGGGCCACCCCTTCCCGCTGGAAACCGGTCAGTCCCAGTTCGGTGCGGGCCCGGAGGTCGTCGTCTTCGTCAAAATGCCCGCCGTACAGTTCCCACAGCATCCGCAGGAAAATCAGCCATGGGGCGTGCGGTTCCCAGCGGGCGGCGTACAACTCGTCCAACCGGTAGGGGGCGGAGTGTTCCCACAGTTCGTTGAACCATTCCTGCACCAGATGGGTGTGCTCCCCGGACGGGTATCCCAGGTTGAGTTCGGCGTTGGACGCCAGCCCGGCGTATGTGAAGTTGGACGACCCGGCCAGCACCGCCGGCAAGCTGGGATGCTCGGTGATGAACGCTTTGCCGTGCAAAAACCCGTCCGCGTACCGGCGCACTTCCACCCGCCGCTCCCCCGCTTCGGTTTTAGCCTGCAGCCATTTCACCATCCGCCGGGCGGCTCGGTCGGCCTCCCGGGTGAAACCGGTCAAATCCCGTTCGGAGGCCAGCCACTGCTCGTGCCGCCGCAGAGCTTCCCCGATCTGCTCTTTGGATATGCGCCGCAGGACGGGCCGGGTGGCGGAAATGTCCGGTTCCGCCCCCAACAGCAGGCGCACCCGGGGGGCCTGCTCCAGTTCGTCGGCCAGCAGTTCATATCCGCCCGTATTTAGAAAAGCGGTGGCGATGGCCAGACGGGGGGCGTCGGCCAGTTGGGTACGCATCCCGGACAGCAACCGGTTGATCTCGTCCGCCACCCGCTCCCCCGCCCGGGTTTCGGTCCCGGCTCGATTGGTGGCGAAAACAGGGGGAAAATGCCTGCGGGAGGCGGTCACAGGGGTTCCCGCTCTTCCCGCCATCTGCGGAAATGGGCCAGCACCGCCACATGCCGTTGCGAATAGTCGGTCGTTTCGTGAAAGGTTTCGTAGATGATTCGCAGGTCGTCTTCATCCAAGCCGTAGAGCAAAGCCACGCAGGCGTCCAGTTCGTAGATGGCGTCCGACCGCTCCGGTTCTTCCTGCAAAGTCCCCACCGGCACCCCCACTTCCTCCGCCCAGTCCGCAAACCGCTCATCCACCGCCGCCAACCGCCCCGAAATCTCCACCACCCGCCGAACAACCGGATCCCCAGGATCAGCATCCGGCACCGGCAAAGAATTAAAGATGTAGAACTTGAAATGAGTCGATACAATGCGACGAGCGTACCAATCGAGAATCATCGATGATAACACCCCTAGTAGGAAGGCTTGATCGCTAACTTCCCCTGAAGGCCATATCAGATATGGTGCTACTTCTGTAATCACTATATTCGGCGGTACAAGAGCCGCGATTATCGTTCTACTATCTACACTATTCGCAACATCACAAAAAGCAATACGGGGATGCTTACAAGGAAGAGTATCTAAATCATCAAGCCACTCTTGCGGCATTTCAGCAAAACTGGTCCTGCTACGCTCTCGCTTCCCTTGGAGATACTCAGTGATAGCATCAGGGTCGGTTGCCGCATAATATTTACCCGTATCTGGGCACCAAATATTAAAAGAACGTCCACCATAGACTGGCCACAGGTTATCTTTCATTGCTGTGAACCTATGTCTGTCGGGCGTGGTTTCGAGTTCTCTAATGGGTAATGCTCGCCAAGAAGTTCTGCTCCTAAGAAATACTTTCTGTCTTTTCTTGTGTGTAATTCGGTTACTGGACTTGTCCTCCAATTTGTGGTAGCTTGTAGAGGCTGTACCTGACGCTCGCTGACGCTCGCTGACGCTCGCTGACGCTCGCTGACGCTCGCTGACGCTCGCTGACGCTCGCTTCTTTTTATTCTGGGGTACTTAATCATTTTTCTAAAAACCTTAATAGCATCCGTGCTAGGAAATAAAGGGAAAAGAGCTTCAGGTGTCCAAGCCAAAAGCTCATCTATTTGCACCACATTACTAGCATCAACTCGTGCTAAATCGCTCACACTTCGGCAAAGATTTCTGATACGTACGGAACCAAATTGTTCGCTACCCTTTCCTATAGCCATCAAACCTACTATATACTGCTTATGCACATCATTAAAAACCCAGCCCCCTGTGTTTATCAAAGGAGCTAAATCAACAAAACAACACTCCTCGAAAACCTGCTTACGCCATCTTTCCGAACCCTTACCTTTTAATACACCAGAGGGCAAAACAATACCTACAGCACCGCCATCGCGAGATAACTTCCAAAACCGCCATGAGAAGGCTTTGAAGAGGTCAGGATCACCAGTACCCATTCCAGGATAAGGTCCCTTGCTTATAATCTTCCGCAACTCTGCGGTCAGGGTAACAGCCTGTTCATATTCATCCACCAGATCAGGGCGGTCGTGTTTTAGGGTTTTAAGCCTCTCTCGCTTTGCCACCAAAGGTAATCCCCGTAAACCTGGAAAGCGTAAACCCCACCAGGCATGTTCCTCGACTTTAATTTTTTCCCAGGGAGGATTGCCAACCATTACATCAAACCCTGAGGGGTCTCGGAGGAAAACTTGCGGAAACAGGTAAGGCATATGACCAGGATTGAGAATAGCTATCCGGTCTTGAACCTCTGTTTGCTGGGACATACGGACAATCTCTTCCGGCTCTACCATCGTCAAATCGCCCAACTCGCCGATGCGGGCGGCCACCGCCGCGTCAAAGATGGCCTTGGCTTTACCGGCGACTTGAACGGCCCTGTCCCGGTGCTTGTCCGCTTGCCTGATTTCGGCCGTGGTGGATTCCGAAATTTTGGCCGCATCTTGGAGATGACTTCGGGACTCCTCCAGGCTTTCCTCGAGGGGCCCGCGCATCAGCGACACCACCCCCGGATTGCGTTGCGGGTCCAGTATTTCTATAGCCTCTTCAATGGACTCTATTCCGGTCAGCGAATCAGCGCACACCAGATTGTGGTCCAAGGTGGACATTGGCAAACCGGGGACAAACGTGTGCAACCACACGGCGACTTTTGCCAACTCCACTGCGATATCGTTGTTGTCGATGCCGTAGATGCAGTGGCGGGCTATCTGGCGGCGGAGCAACATTGACCGATCCAACGAATACTGATCGGCCGCATCGCCCAACTCTTTCCTTGCCGCCGCCTCCAATCGGTTCAACTCACCGGTCACACCCGGTATAGGGTGGGCACGCAAAAACGGGGTCATCTCCTCGGCCATATGATCAATGGCCGCCACTAGGAAGTTGCCCGACCCCATTGCCGGGTCGCACACTCGGAAATCGAAAAACGACTCGTAGGCGCCCGCATCATCGTCTTCATCCAACATTGCGTTGATTTTTTTGAGATGATCCCTGAGCACCGGGACCAGCGACCGTTCCAACAGGTGGTCTACTGCAAACCGGGGGGTGAAATAAACACCTGCTGATTTGCGCATGCCGGAGGTGTTGTGGAAATAAATCTCACCTGCCCGCACTTCCACTTTGTCCGCCGCCTTGGCTGGGACGTAGGTCTGTTTTTTGTCCAAAGTCAGGTCTTGGTCGGCCCGGGACAGGGACGAAGCCAGCAGGCCTTCGTAGATGGTCCCGAACTCCCGAATGGACAGCGACCGAAAATCCACCGGTCCGGGAACGCCAAGGCTGTCCACATCCACCAGCAGTCGGCGCAGGGCATGGCCCACCACCGCATTATCCAACCGCATTTGAGAAATGAGGGCGCCATCGGGGGAACGCTCCGGGTCGGAAAGGAACAGACCACCGTTGTAAGCGGGAACCCCCATGACGGCGTCACCGGTGTCGATGACTCCCCACACCAACATAAGTTCGTCCCAAGTTTTATGGGAGCGGGGATCAAACATTTCTTCGGGAGGATCCGCCAGGTCGCGGGCGTGTTGTTTCAGCGAATATTTGGTGTACTCTTCGTTGGTTCCGTAAGGCAACAACCCGCAGTCTTCCGCGTAGGCTTGGAACAGCAACCGGAACAGGATGCGGAGGGTGATTCGGTAGGCGCGGGCCAGATCTTTGCCAGCCTGGTGGTCCAGCCGTTCCAGTTCTTTAGCCACCGCTACCGCCAATTCGGGGATGGCCTCCACGTAGATGCGCTCCCGCAGGCGATCCCCCAAACCCACCGCGTAGTCGCGTGAGCCCTCCAGCAACTGTTTTACCGTTCCGTCTTCGACTAGGGCGGCGGCGGAAAACGCTAAATCAAGGTAGCCCGCCTTGTCTTCTTCCAGCAGGGCCAGGTCCAGCTCAAAAAAGGTTTCGGTCAGCCCCCTGCTGCCCACTCCCACGCCCGGTTTGGCCGAATAAAGCCGGATTTGCGAACCGCGCAGGAGAATCAGCCAACCCGCCTGCTCCTCGCGGGCCAGGGACAGGCCGTATTCTACCGGGGAAGCGTCGAAACGCGTGCTGCCCGCATCGAAATGCTCGACGCGGTCAAGCAACACCGCCACCGCATTAGGGCTCTCACCAAGCCTACCCCCCCCCCCGTTCCCTTGAGATATCCTATCTGTCAGGACGCACCCGTTCCCAACGGGGCGAAGGGCGGAAAACCCCATCGCTTCTATCAGGGCCATGCCGCGCAGGCACAGCCAGGGGCGGGCCCGGGCGACGGATTCCCGCCAAACGCCCTGACCGGGTAGCACTTTGGCCAGGTAGTGCTGGGCGAACAGGCCTTCGCCGCCCAGGCCGGGAACGGAATCGTCCTTGCGACGGGCTTTCAGCAGGTCGGCTATCCGTCTATGGGCGGACGGGCCGGACGGTTCCTCCAGAGCGGCCTGCAACATGCGGGCGGCCTCCGATTCGGTGAGCGGACCCACCGGCTGGTCTCTCCCGCCCGGACCGGCCAGCCACACCTTGCCCTGTCGGTCGGTAACCGCAACCACCAGCGAAAAGTTCTGTGAGCCGAGCCGCCACCGGTGGAGGGACAGCAGTTTGCCCGGAGCGGGAGGACGGGCCGAATCCCACCCGGCCAGCAACACCTCAAAGGATGCGTCCAACATCACCGCCTGCAAATCCCGGGCCTCGGCCGGGGCGCCGGCGCCGTCCACCGAAACCCTCCGACCGGTCAGCCCGGCGAAACTGTCAATCATCCGTCCCTCCTGACGAAGACCTACCATTATCCTATACCCGCCAACCCCGGCGAGGCGGGCAGACGCGGATATATTGGAGGAGCGACATGACCAACCAACCAACGCTCACCGTCGACCAGCAGGTCGTGGAGTTTCTTGATCGGGTGCAACGGAACGACGGCCTGCTGACCGCCCAGCGGGAAATGGAATCTCTGGAAAGCCGGCTTGCGGCTCTGCGGGCGCGAAGCGTCGATGGGGGACTGTCTCCCCAGGGGCGGGAAACCCTGGAGTCGCTGGAAGAAACCCTTTCCATACTGGGGGATCCTGAAGAGATGGAAGCCCTGATTGAAAGCCATCGCGACTATCTGAACGGTAACGTGACTCGCGGCGTCGACGCGATAAGAGCATTATTGGCTCTTTGAATTTGGGGGGTTGGGGAAAAGAATATCCCGGCCCCTAGGTTGGGCAGAGGCCGGGATAGGTTGGGGTGGTTATGAACTTGCGCCTGCGGCGTCGTCGGCGGCGGGGGCTTGGTTGATTACCCTTACGAAGAAGGACGCCATCTGCGCCCGGGTCACCGGATTGTTGGGGCAGTACCTGAGAGGCGGCGTGGTGGTGCATCCCCTGGTCACTCCGCTATCGGCTATGCCTTCAATAGCCCGCACCACCGCCGCGTCCAAGTTGCCGGTGTCCGCGAACAGGTTTTGCGACTCGGATACGGCCTGGATATGGGGGAAAGCGGCTACCATCATCACCGCCATATCGGCTCGGGTTACTATGCCCCGGGGATTGAAGTTCCCGTCGTCCAGCTGGAAGGCCCCGATGCTTACCAGCCAGTCGGCGTAGGAACGGTAGCTGGCGTCGGCGGGGACATCGTTGATTTCTATGCCGGTGGGGAACTGGATGGGCCAGCGGGGATTGACTGCCCGGTAGATGAAAGTGGCCATTTGCCGACGGGTGATTTGCGCACTGGGACAGTATTTGGTGGAGTCGTTGGCGTCGCATCCGATGGTTATACCCCATACGGCCATCAACTCGATGTTGTCTTCGTGGACGCTGCCGTCATCGTCGCAGAACCGTCCCTGGCAGACCACCGGCGCGGGCGGAGGCGCAACCGGCGCGACAGGTCCAGCGGGACCAGCCGGGGGCGGGGCGCCACCTCCTCCGGCGGGTGGGGGCGGGGCCCCTCCTCCACCGCCTCCACCGCCCCCTCCCCCTCCTGCGGGGGGCGGAGCTGGGGCGCCACCACCACCTCCTCCTCCACCGCCACCACCTCCTCCGCCACCGCCGGTGGGGGTGGTGGTGACAGCGGGGGCGTCGTTGGCGGGGATGGTGATAGCGGTGGTGGTGACGGTGAATCCGGCAACGGCGCCGGGGGTTATGCGAATTTGTTTGGCGTCCTCACGGGTGTTGTCGTCGTTTATTTGTATTCTTATTTGGATGTTTCCGCTGGTTTGGCCAGCGGGGATGCGGATGGTGTGGGCGCCGGGGCCGGGTTGGTAAGATTCTCCGGTTCCCAAACGGATGGGAACTTGCATGTCTTGGGTTAGAGCGACTGAGCCGAGGGAGGCGGTGATGGTTACGTTTGCGGTTTGGCCTTCGTTTATTCGGTTGGGGCTGGCGGATAGGGTTATGCGGTTGGGTTGGGCGTCGTTTTCGGTGATGGTGAAAGTGACGGGTCTGACGGTGAACTGGGAGTGCGATCCGGTCAGTTCCAGGGTTTCGTTGCCTTCGTAGACGCGGTCGTCGGGGGTGAGGTTGAGGGTGATGTTGGTGGTGGCGTAGTTGCTGTTGGCGGGGATTCTGATATCGAACGGGGCATGGGTTTGGTAGTCTTCTCCGGCGGTGGCGGTTCCGTCGGTTACGGTTACTCGGATGGTTTTCTGAGCGGTTTGGGTGACGCCGGCCGAGAAGGCGGCTTTCACGGTAACATTTTGGCGGGTTCCTTCGGGGGCTTGGGTGACATCCAGGGAGAGGGTTACGGCGCTTTCGTCGTCGACGAGGGTTAGGGTGTCTTCACCGACGGTGAAGGCGGTCAGGGTGTCGGCGGGGTCGCCTCGTACGGTGATCGTTTCGGGGCTTTCAGGATCATCGTCGTCGATGGCTTCTAGATCGAAACGGGCCATTCCATGCGATTGGTAGGCGGGGATGGTAATGGAAGGGGGCGAGGTTACGTCCCGGTAGTCCGTGTCGGGTATGGCAGTGTCGCCGACTTTGGCTACTCCCAGGGGGACGATCACCGAGTGGGGCAGAGTGTTGGTACCCTGGTAGGCGGCTTTTACAACCACCGGAGTGGTGGCGGTTGTTTCGAATATTTGGGCGAGGTCGGCCCCGCCGGGGGTTTGCAGAGTGATGGTTATTTCATCGGGGGCTTGGTCGTCGTCGGTGATGTTCAGGTTGGCCCCCACCACCGGCAGGGTGGATCCGCCCAGCGTCAGGGTACCGCCTTCGATGTGGACAGTTTCCGGGTCAGCCCCCTCCGACGCCCCCTCGGCGGTGTTGTCGTCGTTTACCTGCAACGTTACCGTTCTGTGGCCGCTGGTTTCCCCGGCGGAGATAGCGACGGCTAGGTCGTATCCGGCGGGCGGGGCGGGACTGGTGGGCAGGGTGATGCGGTAGTCCTCCCCGGTTCCGAAACCGGTGGAGGCGGCGGCGGGGGCGGCGGTGCCGTTGGCGATGTTCACTCCTATGACGGCGCCTCCGGCGGGGGCTACCACGGGTATGGAGGCGGTTATGCGCAGGGTGGTGGTTCCGCTGTCCTCCGCGATGGCGGTCAGGGGGGTTCCGGTGTTGCTGGCCCAGCCCAGAGTCACGCCTTGGTCGACGATTTCCAACCGGGCGGAAGTGGCGGTCACCGCAGAGCCGTCTACCTGCGCGGTAGCGGTGAGGGAAACCCGTTCGGTGGATTCCCCTGTGCTGTCGGCGCGGGCGACGATGCGGAAGGTGGATGCGCCGCTGGTCCGTCCGGCGGGGATGTTCACCGTCAGCTGCCGGTTGGCGGGCAGGTTGGTGTACCAGTCGTTGCTGGTGCCGTGGGTGGCGGTGTCGTCGGCGAGGGTGACCGTCACCGGAACAGCCGCAGTACGGGCGGAAGAGGCTACGTTGTCGAAGGCGGCGGTGACGGTCACAATGTAATGGTTGGGTCTTTCCACCAGCAAATCGGGGGTAGCGCTCAGGGTGAGGGCGGTGTCGGCGTCGGCGATCGCCAACACCGCGGAAGCAGCGGCGCCCAAAGTGGAGGTTCCGCTGATAATGATCGTCTCCCGCCCTTCGGTTATGTCATCATGTTTTACAGTCAGGCCGGCCAGGGATACTCCGGCGGCGGCGCCGGTCGCTTGGGCGGGTATGGTCACGGTGTATGTTCCGCTGTTTTGGTAGTCGGCGGGACTGACCGCGGTCCCGTCCCCCACGGTGAGCGTCACCGCGGTGGCGGTGGCGATTTCGGAGGAGGTGGTCCCGGTTTGGAAAGCGGCCGACACGGTAATCCCCGACCCAGTTCCGCCTTCCGCCGCCGCCGCGCTGGCGGTTAGGACTATCACCGAGTCGTCGTCTTGAATAGTCAGCGAGGCGGGAGTAACCGACAGACCGGGGGTGGTTCCCCCCACTTGGATGGTTTCCCCCACCTCGGCGATAGCGTCATCGGTTATACCCAAACCGGTCAGAGCGGTGGAGGAACTGCTGACCGAGCCAGCCGGGATGGTCACCGTTATCTCACTGCCGGCCCCGGGAGCGGTGAAATCAGCCGCTTCCGTACCAGCCCCCGCCGTGAACGACAACGTTACGACGGTGGCGACCCCGATCTGGGAGGTGGTTCCCGCCAAAGAGGCGGTCACCCGGGCCGCTCTCCCGTCGCCGTCTTCTTCCAACGCGTCGGCGGTTACGTTCAGAGTTATACCGGAGTCGTTGTCGGTGATATCAAAAGCGGTGTCCACCACCGCCAGCACGCTCCCGCTCGCCACCGCCCCATCCACGGATATCGTCTCCGCCGCCCCCTCCGCCGCCCGGTCGTCGTTCACCGCCACCACAATATCCGCCCAACCGCTGACCCGCCCCGCGGGAATGGAAATCCCCATCCCGTAACCCGCCGGCGGGGAACCCTGCGGATAAGAAACCCGAAAATCCTCCCCCGCCCCGAACATACTGTCATCATCCAAAGTGGCGGACCCGCCCGTCACGTTCACCCCCACCACCACCGGCGTACTCGACGCGACCGGCAAAGTGGCGGTTACCCGCACGGTGGTGGAACCGCTGTCCTCCCCCAACCCGGTCAACGCCGACCCACCGCTACTCACCGACAACTCAATGCCCCGATCCACCACGTTCACCACAGCCGACTCCACATCCACCGCCAAACCCCCCACCATAGCCGAACCGCTAACAGTCAAAGCCTCCGCCCCCTCGGCGACGTTATCATCACGGGCGGTCAACTGGAACGTTCCGTTAGCCGACAACGAACCCGCCGGAATAGTAACCGTAAACTGATTGCCCGTCTTATCCGTACAAGCATCCCCCGACGCCTGCGGACACGGCGCAGCCGCCAACGCCGCGCCCCCCGACGCGCCCGCCACCGACACCAACACATCCACCGCCTCCGTCAACACAGTGCTGGAACCCTTGAAACGGGCGGTGACCGTTATCGTCTGCGCCCCCACGCCTTCCGCCACCACCGACGGGGACACCGACAAATCAATATCAGCATCATCATCCCAAATAGTCACCGTCGCCGCCGCAACCGCCCCCGACGAAGAAGCACCCGTAATCCGCAACGTCTGCGAAGAAGCAGCGGTAATCCGGAACGTTTCCGAACCCTCCACGATCGCATCATCCACAACCGTCAACCCAGCCAACGTCGCCGCAACCGACGAAGAGACCGCCGCCTGCGGGATGGTGAAAGAGTTCGGCGACGACGGCGCATAAGTGAAATCAGCCGCGGTAGCCTTCCCCGCCCCGGGGGTTTCCACAGCCGTCGACAAAGTAACCACCGTGTCCTCCCCCAACTTGTTACTCGTACCCCGGTATCTTCCCGACACATCCACACTGGAACCAGCAGCGCCCTCCGCTAACACGCTCTGATTCCCGCTCTCCACCCGATCGGTATCCACCTGCAAGGTAAGCTGAGTCTGAATTGTGTCCAAAATGCTGATAATCCCCGGGACGACAGTGAAACCCGCCGGCTCAGTAGCCACCACTTCTATCGTTTCCAGCGGCTCCACCTCCCTGGCATAACGAAACAACTGTAAAGTATGAGGAACCGCCGTAGCAGACAAAGAACCAGCCGGGATAGACAAAAACCGCGAGTCGACACCACCTCCATTACCGGTCCAAACGAAATCCCTCGGCCCTACCGGCGACCCGGCTATCCCCTCCGTCGCGGTCACTCCCCGCATCGTCACCCGCAAATTGTTCAAAGCAACACTGTACGTGGAAGCCGTCGAAGCGGTGAAAACCCCATCGGTTACACCACCCAAATCAGCCTTAGCGCCCACCGAATGACCAGCAAACACAACAGGGGGCTCATTAAACCGGTCACCGCCGGTGGGGGACATCCGAATGTACCGATCCTGATCCGCGATTCCCAAACCAGCCCCCACCACCCCGTACCCGGAAGCGGAACCGGTGAAAACTATTGTCTCCTGATTTTCGGTAATCGTATCCGACCGGGGCGTTATAGTCACATCCGCCGAACCGCTCGTGCCCTGCGCGGGGATAGTAACCGTCGCCGAAGCGGAACTACGGGTGTAATCAGCGTTCAGCGCCGCCTCCCCGCCCGCCGCGCCCACCGTCACCGAAACCGTCACCGGCGACGCGCCCACCGCCGCCGGAGCGGTAGCCACCACCCGCACCGTCTGCGCACCCCCATCCTCCTCCACCTCGGTCAACGCCGTCGGGGTCTGAGCGGTATCGGTAAAAGATAACGTGATCGTCTTATCCGCATCATGAACCGTCATCGCCGCCCCCGTCACCTCCACCGCCTCGCTCCCCACCATGGCCGACCCCGAAACGATCAGCCCTTCCCCATCATCGGCGGTGGAGTCTTCCCGAGCGGTCAACTGGAAAACGCCACTGCCCTCCAACTCACCCGCCGGAATAGCAACCGTAAACTGATTGCCCGCCTTATTAGTACACACATCATCCCCCGACTCCGACGGGCACGCATCCGCGTCCACCACCGCCCCATCCGACGCCGCCGCCGCGATGGTCACCGTCACGTTGGTAGCCGTTGTCAACACCGAGGTAGTTCCCGCGAAGCGGGCGGTGACGGTTATCGTCTGCGCCCCCGACCCTTCCGCCACCACCGCCGGGAACACCGACAACGTAATATCGGCGTCGTCGTCGGCGATGGTCAACTCTCCCGTAACGCTATGCCCGGCGCCCAAACTGGAAGTCCCCCCAAAGGCTATCGTCTCCGGGCCCTCCACAATCGAATCATCAACCACCGACAAACCCGCCAACGTCCCCGAAGAACTCCTCAACCCAGACACACCCACCACCGGAGGCGTAGCCATAAGATCCTCCGCCACCTTAACGGGAATAGTGAACGACAGCGGCGACGGCGGAGCGTAATCAAAATCGGCGTCCCCCGCCTCCCCCGCCCCCGGTTCCGTATCCTCCTCCATGGTAAGAGTGGCCGTGACCGGCGACGCGTGACGGTTATTGGTAACCCCCGGCGGCCATCCCGCCCACACCTCCACCCCCGACCCGGAAGCGCCCTCCTCAATCGTAGTCTGGTTGCCCATAGTGTTACCGTCGGTATCCACCCCGAACACCACCCGCGAATCCGCCACGTCCCGTATCCTAAACCAGGCTTGTTCCTGAACGAACCCCGCCGGAACCGTATTCTGTCTCGCTCCCACCCGTCTCACCCCCTCATCCGGATCCGCCGTATCGTTTATCTCCACGCTATGGTCCATGCTTTGCGACGAAGAGGCGAAAGAACCAGACGGAATAGAAAACCATCTCCTATACGAATGCAAAAAGAAGGGATCACCGTCCTCTATAACATATGTCGCAACAGATCTAGTCTGAGCATTCTGACCATAACCTTCAGGACTCCACCCCAACAAATTCATACTTCCGCTGTAGGTAGAGGACGTGGAAGGAGTGAACACGCCACCGGAGGTGCCTCCCAAAGCAGCGACAGCGGACAAACTAATCGAATTTTGTCTGTAAGGCAACTCATCTTGCGTGTCCGGATTCAAAGTGAATTTGATAACCCGATCTTGATCGGTGATTTGCAAATCAGCTGGTACTATCGCGTATCCGGTGGCGGCGCCCGCGAAGCGGATCGTCTCGTGATCTTCGGTCACCCTGTCCACTACCGGAGTGATAGTCACATCGGCGGTTCCGCTGGTATTATTCGCCGCGATAGTCACCGTCGCCTCCCCCGTGCTACGCAGGTAATCCCCCAACGTTCCCAAAATGGCGGTGCCGCCCGCGGCTCCTACGGTGACCGTTACATCGGTATCCGCGGCGGGGGCCGTCCCGACGGTGGCCACCACCCGCACCGTCTGCGCCCCGCCGTCTTCTTCCACCGCGGTCAGCGCGGCGGGAGTTTGGGCGGTGTCGGTGAAACTAAGGGTGATCGCCCGCCCCGGATCGCGTACCGACATTTCCGTTCCGGTGATGGTCGCTGTTGCGCCGCCGACGGTGGCGGAGCCGGTGACGGTCAGTTTCTCATCATCGTCGGCGGTGGTGTCATCGCGGGCGGTGAGCTGGAAAGTAGCCGTGCTACTGGTTTCCCCAGCGGGGATGGTTACCGTCAGCTGGCTACTGGTCAAACCGGTAGCGCATACATCAGTGGTGGAGGAGGGGCAGGCGGCCAGGGTGGCGCCGTTGCTGGACGGGGAGGCGATGGTGACTGTTACGTCGGTGGCGGTAGTCAAAGCGGAGGTGGTTCCCGCGAAAGCGGCGGTGACGGCAATGGTCTGCGCTCCGGAGCCTTCCGCTACCGAAGCGGGGAACACCGACAACGTGATATCGTCATCGTCGTCAACGATGGTAATAGTAGCGGGGGTGGCGTCGCCTAACGAGGAAGAACCGCTGACGGTGATCGTCTCCGGCCCCTCCACTATCGCGTCGTCGGTAACCGTCAACCCGGCCAGCGTGGCGGTGGCTGAAGGAGTGGCGTTGTTAGCGGGGAAAGTAATCGCATTGGGCGTAGCCGGAGAATAGGTGAAATCAGTGGCGACGGCCTTCCCCGCACCCGCCGGAGTAGGCGCGGCGGCTGACAGAGTCACGTTGGTGGCGGAGGTGATTACCGAGGTGGTGGCGTTGTAGTAAGCGGCGGAAACGGTCACACCGGAACCGGTAGCGCCTTCCGCCAGCGTGGTCTGGGTTCCCGTCGCGCTGTCAGTGTCCACGGTTATCGCTATCTGGTTGGAGTCTTGGATGGTGATCGTCTCCCTGACCGCGGTCCAACCGGAGGGAACGGCGGGGCGGAAGTAAAAGATCTGATCCGGTTCCGCCACCGTGTCCTTCAAAACAGCAACCACCGGAACCGCGGTGGGAGCGTACACTATATTCACATTACCGGAAAGGGCCCCCGCGTTTATAGTCACCTCCAGCGGGTCGTCCGCCTCGCCGTGCTCATGGAAGATATCGTCGGTAGTGCTAGTCTGGCCGCCCACGGTGGCCGTCCCCGCATCAACCCGCACCCGCATCCCCAAATTAGAACTGTAAGTAGAAGAGGTGGAGGGGGTGAACACCCCGCCCGACACCCCGCCCAAAACAGCCGTCATACCCCGGAAAAACTTGAGAATGCCATTATACTGGTTGGTCAACGCCTCCCCCTCCCTAGGCTCCCGCACCACCAGATCCCCCTCCGCCGCCATCACCTTCACCGCCCGATCCTGATCCTGTATCACCAAATCATTCGCCACCACCGCATACCCAGTGGCTGAACCGGCGAACCGGATAGTCTCCAAGTCTTCGGTGATGGTATCCGACGCGGGGGTGATAGTCACATCCGCTGTCCCGCTGGTGTCGTTGGCGGCGATAGTCACCGACACCCTATCCGAACTCGACGAATAATCCCCCGCCCCGGCCGTAGTACCCTCCGCTCCCACCACCACCTCCACCGTCACCGCCGACGTCGGCGCCACCGGCGCAGAAGCCACCACCCGAATCACTTTAGCCCCCCCATCCTCCCCCACATCCACCAACGGAACCGGCGTGGAAGCCGTGTCGGTGAAACTCAACGCGATGGACCGGCCCGGGTCGAATATGGTCAGCTCCGTCCCCTCCACCACCGCGGCTTCGCCTCCGATGGTGGCCGCGCCGGATACGGTCAGGTCTTCGTCGTTGTCCGCCGCGTTGTCGCTGCGGGCGGTCAGCATAAACGACCCAGACGCCTCGGTGCTCCCGGCGGGGATGCTGATGGTGAACTGGTTGTTGGCCTGGTCGGTGCAAGCATCCTCAGAAGTAGCCGGACACGCCGCCGCCAACGTAGCCCCGTTCTGCGCCCCCGCCAACGTAACCGTCACCGCCGTCGCCGCGGTCAACGCGGAAGTTTCTCCCCGGAAACGGGCGGTCACCCCGATCTGTTGAGCGGCGGCCTGCTCCAACACCTCCGCCGGGGAAACCAGCACATCTATCACCGCGTCGTCATCGACGATAGCCAACGAACCCGACACCGCAGCCCCCGACGCGTCCGTCCCGCCCAAAGTCAACCGCTCCGGCCCCTCCACGCTCCCATCATCAGTGATAGCCAACCCCGGGATGGCGCCGCTGACCGAAGTGGAACCAGCCGGGATGGTCAACAACACCGGCGCAGGCGACGGATAAGAAAAATCAGCCGTCCCCGCGCTGTCGGCGGTCACCGATGTTAAAGACACCACCTGCGGGTCGGTCAACTCCGACGACCCCGCCGGGAGGAAAGCCTCCACCCCCACTGTTCCGCCCGCGTCCTCGGATATGGTTCCCCGCAGCCCGGGGCGGCTGTCGTCGTCGGTGACGGTCATCACCTGCGGATGCGCCCCGAACCCCGCCGGGAGGCTGGAAATAGTCATCTGATAAGTCTCATCCCCTTCCGCCACGTCATCCACGCAACTCACCAACTGCACCGTCGCCGTCCCCGACGTGGAACCAGCCGCGATGGTAATAAACTCCCACGCGGTAGGCATGGTGTCCACCGCGAACCCATCCGACGAATAATCCTGATTGTAGGTAGCGGTGCCGTCCACCGTCCGCACCCGCCCCCGCACGTTACTGCCCAGCGTGGAGGAGGTAGCCGCGGTGAACACCCCCTCCGCCGAAAGCCCTCCTAGGCGGCCGGTCACCGTCCTGGAAAACGGAGCGGAAGTCATACACTGGCTGCGGGTGGCCCAGCCCGACTGCGGATCCCCGCCCTCCCCATACACCGCCTCCCCCATCCCCACGCCTACCCCCACCGTCCGATCCTGGTCGGTGATCGTCAAATCAGCCCCCCGCACCGCATACCCCCCCGCCGAACCCCCAACACGAATCGTCTCATCCTCCTCCGCAATGGTGTCCTCAAAGGGGGTGACCGTCACGTCCACCGACCCGGTCGTTCCCCCCGACGGGATGGTTATCGTCGACGTATCCGCAACCGTCCCGAAATCCCCCGTGCAAACCCGGCTCTGCCCCGAACCCGAACACGACGAAACCGCCGAACCCCCCAGCCCCATCCTCACCGTCACCACCGTCTCCGCCGACACCGCCGCCGGAGCAGTAGCCGTCACCCGCACCACCCGCGCGCCCCCGTCCTCCCCCACCGCCGTCAACACCACAGGAGTTTGCGCGGTGTCGGTCAAAGACAAATCAATCGCCTGCCCCGGATCAAACACGCTAATATTCGCGGACGTAACCGACACCGCCGCGCCGCCCACCGACGCCGTCCCTGACAACACCAGCCCCTCTCCCCCCTCCGCGTTGCCGTCGTCCCGGGCGGTCAGCCGCAACGTCGCCGACCCGCTGGTGGCGCCCGCTGGGATGGACACCGTGAACTGATTATTGGTCTTGTCGGAACACACGTCTCCGCTGGTCTGCGGACACACCGCCGACGACAACACCGCCCCACCCGACGCCGCCGACGCCAACGTCACCGCCACATCAGTCGCCGCAGCCAAAACGGAACTGCTCCCCCTAAAAGCGGCTTTCACGGTGATCGCTTGCTCCCCCGCTCCTTCCAGCACCGACGACTCCGACACCGTCAAATCAATATCCGCATCATCATCCACAATCGTCACCGAACTATCCGCCGCCGACACCCCCACCGCCCCCGTAACCACCCCCGACAAAACAAACGTCTCCGGACCCTCCACCACACCATCATCCACCACCGTCAACCCCCCCAACGCCGCCGACCCCGACACGCTATTGGCGCCCACCGAAACCGTAAGCGGAGAAGCCGGCGCATAAGTAAAATCAGCCGCCGACGCCACCCCCGCCCCCGGCGTCCCCAACCCCGCAGACAAAGCAACCGAGGTTGCCGACCCGATCGTGGACGAACCCGCCGGGAACGCCGCCGTCGCCATCGCCCCCGATGACGACTCTCCCTCCCGCAACGGCTGCACCCCGGTTGTTCCCCCATCGGCGTCTATCGACAGATTCAACACTGAATCCGGGTCTGTGATATTCACTCTAGGCACCCCCACGCTGTATCCCGCGGTCGACGACCAAACCCTGAAACTGAAATCCTCCGTCCCCTCCGCCTCATTATCAGCATAAGAATTGAAAGGCCATGTCAGCGTCCCCGACACCGAACCCGCCACTATGGAAACAGCCCTAGACACATTAGCGGTATCAACCGGATAAAAATCCAGAGGAATCCCATTATCGTCCTCAGCCCGCGCCGACCCATTAACAAAAGAAAAATCCGAAATACTAAAAGCGCTGCCCACAGTACTAGACGTCGACGGAACAAACACATTATCAACCATCTGCCCAAACCGCGCCGTAAACAGAAAATCACTACGAGCCGAACCCGACGCCGGCTCCGCTATCGTGGAGGGGGACACGCCCAAATCCACATGCCGATCCGCATCGTTAATAGTCAACATGGCCGGAGCGACCACCCACTGCGAATTAGCCCGGCCCCAGAACACCACCGACTCCCCGTCTTCCGTCACCGTATCATCATAAGCGGTGATCGTCACATCCCCCACCGTCGCCTGCGATGCCGGCTTAGGCTGCATAGTGACAGTCACCTCCCCCGTGTTCCGTCCGAAGTCCCCCGTGCACACCCGGCTCTGACCCGAACCCGTACACGACCCCAACACCGCCGAACCGCTCACCGAACCCGGCGTCACCCACACCACCCTCGTATACTGCGACTCCCACACCGACTGCCACGACCCAGTCATAGTAGCCCGCACCCGCACCGCCTTCGCCGCGCCCTCATCCACCGACGACAACCCCGCCTCCCCCGTCGCCGCCTCATGCAACGACAACCCAATCACCTTCGGATCATCCGCATCATACAGCCGGATAGCATGACCATACACAAACACCGCCTCCCCCCCCACCGACGCCGACCCATCAAACCCCACCCCCTCCACCCCCTCCGCCGTACCGCCCTCATCCCGCGCCGTCATCAAAACCGTCCTCGACCCCGACAACTCCCCCGCCGGGATCGTCACCGTAAACGAATTCCCCACATCCAAACACACATCCCCACTCGACTGCGGACACGCCCCCGACGACACCACCGCCCCCCCACCCGTCAACACAGGACTATCCGAAAACGACTTCACGCTCACATTCACCACCGTATCCGTAGGAATCACCGAACTAGCCGCATGCAAAAACCGGGCCGTCACCGTCACCGGCTGCGGAATGTCACTCTCCGCGAACCCCGCAAAAGAACTATTCGACGACGACGACGACAACGCAATAGTCACATCATCATCCACAATCGTCACCGGCGCCCCCCACACCGGAGAAGTATCCACCGTCACATAAAACACCTCCGGCGGCTCCGCCACCCGCGGCCCCACCTCCGACAAAACCCGAAACCCGACATTACCAACCGTACCCGACACCTGCCCCTTAGCAACACTAACAATCCGCCGATTCGCAACCACCGCATCATTAAAATGCGAAAACACAAAATCACGCCTCTCATCCGTCACCCCCGACACCTCATTCTTCGCCGTGCCATCCACCACCTTCACCTGCAAAGGAGTAACACCATAAGAAGTCCAATTCGCCGTAGCAGGCACAAACACCCCACCCGAAACCTCCCCCCTACTCAATGTCACCGTACCCGACCGCCACTGCCCCGCCGCACTCTCCCCCACCTCACTAACAGAATACGACACCCCCAAACTACGATCCCGATCCCGAATACTAAACCCCACATCATTATACTGAAAACCCCCAGTAGAAAAAGTCTGCACCGCCAACTTAAACGACTCATAATACTCAAACAACGTATCATTCACCGCCCGAAAAGTAAAATTCGTTGACACAGTACCAGAACCAGTACTCCAATCAATAATAGCATTATCAATAAAATTATCAAAAAACTGAGTAGCCGTCGAACAACAATTATCATCCTTACCCATCCCATAATCCGTATGACGAGTAGCAGTACCACCCGTCTGAACATAAATAGAACCACCCTTATGCGCCGTCCCACCAGCGAACTCCACAGTCAACTTCAACCTCACCTCCTCACCCTCATTCACACCAACAACCGCACCACCATCCCGGTACGTGATACTCACCGTAGCCTTCTGCGCCTGCCCCACCACCCCCACCGGAACCAACGGCAACAAACCCACCACCAACACCACCGCCAAACCCAAACCCAACACACGCCGCACCCCACCCACAACCAAACCCAACCCCAACGCACGCACCCCACCCGCCGAACCCAACCCCGACATCCGCCCCATCACCAACCTCCAAACTCTCCAACGGCGAACCAATACCAAACCCGCCGCCGCAACAGGCCGCCGAACCCACAACAAGCCCAGCACCCCAAACCCTAACCCCCCCCCCCAATATGTCAAATCGCCACCCACCCACCGACAAAAGCGGAGGGGGTGGGATTCGAACCCACGAGGGGCGAAAACCCCTACGGCATTTCGAGTGCCGCGCACTAGACCGGACTATGCGACCCCTCCCGCCCGCCTGATTGTAGCCTCCGACTCCGATGTTCGGGGACGGCGGGGCGCTCAGGGGGCGCCCAGTTTCTCCAGCTGGGCGGACAGTTCCCCGGCCAGGGCTTCAGCGGCGGATGCCTTCGACTCTTCTTTGTCCACCACCTCGGCCGGGGCCCGCTCCCTGAAATTCGGGTTAGCCAGTTTTTGCCGGGCCCGTCCCGCGTCTTTTTGCGCCTCCTCCAAACGGGCCCGCAACCGCTCCCGTTCCGCGGCGACGTCCACCAGGCCCTCCAAAAGAATGAATCCTTTGACCGGCCCGGCTTCCACCCGCGAAAACCCCGGCCCGGCGGGCGGGTCTCCCAACCGGGGAACCATACGGGCCAGGGCGGCGACCTGCGGGGACCACCATTGCGCCCACATCCCCTGCGGATCGTGGATGAGAACCGGGACCTCCCGCCGGGGCGGCAGGTTGTGTTCGGAGCGGAAACGGCGCAACCCGGCGACCAGCTCCCGCAGAACGTCCATTCCCTCCGGAGCCCGGTAGGCGGGAGGTTGCGGCCAGGAGGCGGTGACGCACATCCCCTCCCCCACCAACCGGCTGTACAGCTCTTCGGTGAGAAACGGGATGGCGGGATGGAAAAACTTGAGCAAATCCCGCAACGCCACCCCCAGGGTTTGGCGGGCGGCCCCGGCCTGCGGCGCATTCGGGCCGGCGTCGGCCAAAGCGGGCTTGCACATTTCCAGATACCAGTCGAACATCTCCGACCAGGCGAAATTGTACAACAGGGAAAAAGCGTCCGACAGCCGGTAGCGGTCCAGCAGTTGGTCCGCTTTCACCCCCGTCTCGGCCAAGCGGGACAGAATCCAAGCATCCGCCGGGCCGGGGTCGTCCGGATAGCCGCCGTCGGGGGGAACCGGCCCCACCCGCTGATGGACGATGACGAACTTGGCCGCGTTCCACAGTTTGTTGCCGAACCGACGGGCGGCGTCCACCCATTTTTCGTCGAACGGCACGTCGTGTCCGGGGGCGGCCGCCTGCAGCAGGCTGAGGCGCAAAGCGTCCGCTCCGTAGCGGTCGATCATCTCCATCGGGTCCAGGGCGTTGCCCGCCGACTTGGACATTTTCCGCCCGTCGGCGGCCCGCACCAACCCGTGAATCACCACATCCCGGAAAGGGGCCTCCCCGGTGAAGCGCAAGGCCATTTTCATCATCCGGGCCACCCAGAAAAAAATAATGTCGAATCCGGTAACCAGCGTTGAAGTAGGGTAGAAGCGCCGCATGTCGGAGGTGTCCTCCGGCCAGCCCAAAGTGCTGAACGGCCACAGGGCGGAACTGAACCAGGTGTCCAGCACATCCGGGTCGGGGGCCAGATTCCCGGAGCCGCATTTCCGGCAGGCGGCGGGCGCGGAGCGGGCCACCATCACCGTCCCGTCCTCCGGGCAATGCCAGGCGGGAATGCGATGCCCCCACCACAGCTGACGGCTGATGCACCAGTCCTGCAACTGCCCCATCCAGTGGAAATAGTTTTTATCCCACCGCCCGGGGATGAACTCGGTGCGCCCGTCCCGCACCGCCTCCACCGCCGGGCCCACCAGGTCCGCCACTTTGACGAACCACTGGTCGGACAGCATCGGCTCCACCGGGGTTCCGCTGCGGGAACAATGCCCCACCGTATGCCGATGCTCCTCCGCTCGGACAATGCGCCCCTCCTCCCGCAAAGCGGCCAGCACTTCGGTTCGGGCCGCGAACCGGTCCAGGCCGGCGAAGCGCCCGGCGGCGGCGGTCATGCGGGCGTCGGGGCCGATGACCTGAATGGGCGGCAACCCGGCCCGGAAGGCGATCTCGAAGTCGGTCGGGTCGTGGGCGGGGGTGACTTTCACCGCCCCGGTTCCGAAGGCGGGGTCCACGGCCGCGTCGGCCACCACCGGAATCTCCCGCTCCATCAACGGCAGCAGCACCGTCCGCCCCACCGCCTCCCGGAAACGGTCGTCGTCGGGATGAACCGCCACCCCGGTATCGCCCAGCATGGTTTCCGGGCGGGTGGTGGCCACCGTAATCCCCCCCTCCCCGTCGGCGAACGGGTAGTCCATGTAGGTGAGGCAGCCGTCCGTTTCCCGATATTCCACTTCTATGTCGGAGATGGCGGTGCGCAGGCCGGGCGACCAGTTGATGATGCGCCGCCCCCGGTAGATGAGCCCCTGTTCGTAGAGGCGCACGAACACTTCCCGCACCGCGGCGGACAGCCCCTCGTCCAAAGTGAACCGCTCCCGGCTCCAGTCGCAGGAGTCGCCCAGGGCCCGCATCTGATCGGTGATGGACCCCCCCGACTTGCGCTTCCACTCCCACACCCGCTCCACAAAGGCTTCCCGTCCCAGGTCGTGACGGCTCAAGCCTTCGGCGGCCAACTCCCTTTCCACCACCATCTGCGTGGCGATCCCGGCGTGGTCGGTTCCGGGCAGCCACAGGGCGGCGAACCCCTGCATGCGTTTGCGGCGGATTACGGCGTCCTGGATGGAATGGTCCAGGGCGTGGCCCATGTGCAGCACCCCGGTCACGTTGGGCGGGGGGATGACGATGGTAAAAGGATCCCCGTCCGGGTTCACATCCGGGGAGAAGACACCCGACTCCTCCCAGGCCCGGTACCAGCGCCCTTCAATTTTTTGCGGGTCGTACGGGCCGGTCAGATCCCCGGCGCCGGGGTCGTCCATCAGGCGGGCCGGGCCCCGCCGGGGGCGGGACGGCGTGGGCGGTCGCGGTCAGGCGGACTGCTCACGGCGGGCCTCCAAGTCGTGCACCTGCCCCATCTGCCGGTAGCGTTCTTCGATGGTCCGGCGGTCCACCGCCACCTCCTCCACATCGGTGCGGGAAGGGGTTTCGTACATGTAGTCCAACAGCACGTCTTCGATGATGGCCCGCAGGCCGCGGGCCCCGGTGCCCCGCTTCAGGGCGAATTCGGCGATGGCTTCGATGGCGTCCTCTTCGAAACGGAGCTCCACCCCGTCCAGTTGGAAAATGCGGGCGTACTGCCGGACGAGGGCGTTGCGGGGTTCTTGCAGGATGCGGATCAGGGCCGCCCGGTCCAAGGCGCTCACCGTGGACACCACCGGCAGCCGCCCGATGAACTCCGGTATCAGTCCGTACTGCAACAGGTCTTCGGGCATCACCTGGCTCAACATCTGATCCTGGGTGCGTTCGCGGACGGAACGCACATCGGCCCCGAACCCGACCACCCCGTTGCCGATGCGCCGCCCCACGATTTCCGCCAACCCGCCGAAGGCCCCCCCGCAGATGAACAGAATGTTGGTGGTGTCGATCTGGATGAAATCCTGATGAGGGTGTTTCCGCCCCCCCTGCGGCGGAACCGACGCCACCGTGCCTTCCAGAATTTTCAGCAGGGCCTGCTGCACCCCCTCCCCCGACACGTCGCGGGTGATGGAAGGATGTTCGGCTTTGCGGGTGATCTTGTCGATTTCGTCGATGTAGATGATGCCCTGTTCGGCCTGTTTCACATCGAAGTCGGCGGCTTGGATCAGTTTGAGGAGAATGTTTTCCACGTCTTCGCCCACGTATCCGGCTTCGGTGAGGGCGGTGGCGTCGGCGATGGAAAAAGGCACGTTGAGGATGCGGGCCAGGGTTTGCGCCAGAAGGGTTTTGCCGCACCCGGTGGGGCCGATCATCAGAATGTTGGATTTGGAAAGCTCCACGTCTCCGTCCGGGTGGTCGCCGTCTTCCTGCTCCCGGTCGGCGGCTTCCGCTTCCGCCCGCACCCGTTTGTAATGGTTGTACACCGCCACCGACAGGGCCTTTTTGGCGTGTTCCTGGCCGATCACGTAATCGTCTAAGAAAGCGTATATTTCGGTTGGTTTGGGGAGGGAACGGGCGGGGGCGGCCTCCACCGCCTCGGAAAACTCGTCCTCCAATATTTCGTTGCACAGGTCGATGCATTCATCGCAGATGTACCCGCTCTGGCCGGCGATCAGTTTTCTCACCTGCTTCTGGGAATGACCGCAGAAGCTGCATTTCAGGGCGTCCGCTCCTTCGCCGAATTTTGCCACTTCCGCCCTCCTTGGTTTCTTTTCAGGGTTGTTTGCTTGGGGTTTGGTTTGGTTTTCGCCCGGTTCCGGGTCCGCCGGGCTTGGTTTTTTGGGGGGGTTCGGGGTTTCGTCAGTTGGCTCCTTCCGTCAACGCCCGGCGGATCAGCACTTCGTCCACCATCCCGTATTCGTGGGCTTCGTCGGCCAGCATCCAGAAGTCCCGGTCGGTGTCGGCCGCCACCTTCTCCAAATCCTGCCCGGTGTGGCCGGCCAGAATTTGGTTGAGCTGTTCGCGCATCTGCACGATCAGCCGGGCCTGGATTTCAATGTCGGTCGCCTGTCCCCGGGCCCCGCCCTGCGGCTGGTGGAGCATCACCCGGGCGTGTGGCAGGGCGAAACGCTTCCCTTTGGCGCCGCCGGCCAGAATCACCGCCGCCGCCGAGGCCGCCATCCCCATGCACACCGTGCTCACATCGGGGCGGATGTACTGCATGGTGTCGTAGATGGCGAACAGGCTGGTGATCTCCCCGCCCGGGGAGTTGATGTACAAGGCCACGTCCTTTTCGGGGTCCTCCGACTCCAGGTGGAGCAACTGGGCCATCACCAGGTTGGCCACCGCGTCGTCGATGGCGGTGCCCAAGAAGATGATGCGGTCTTTCAGCAGGCGGGAGTAAATGTCGAAAGCCCGTTCGCCGCGGCTGGTGGATTCCACCACGGTGGGAACCAGGTAGTTGCGCGGCGCGGGCGGGGCGGGGGGCGGGGGCGAATAGGGGTTGGCCATGGCGGGTTTGCTCCTCTCAGTCGTCTTCCGCGCCGGGCGGAGACGGGGGTTGGGGTTGGCCGGGGGGCGGGTCGAAATGGAGATCGATGGGGTTGCCGTCCACATCCACCGCCGTCACCCGGCGCGCCAGCTCGTCGTGGGCTTTGGACCGGATCATGTTAACCAGGATACTGCGTTCCTGTTCCGTCCCTTCCAGGCGGGCGGCCAACTCTTCGGGGGTTTCCCGCACCTGGGCGGCCAGCCGCCGGAAAAACTCCCGCTTCTCTTCGTCGCCGACGGTGATTCCGGCTTGGCGGGCCACCGCGTCCAACAGGATCATCTTGGACAGGGAAAAAAGGGTCTGGAACAGCATGCGCTCCTGGAACTGTTCGCGGTCGTCGCCGGTGGACTGCAGATATGCCTCGAAGGTCATGTCGGACTCCTGCAGGGAATTCCGCAAATCGTCCATCAACTTGTTGGCGTGGGCGATGATGATCGCCTGCGGGATGTCCACCTGCAACTCCTGCACCAGCCCCTCCAAGGCGTTCTCTTTCAACTGGCGGCGCAACTCTTCCAAACGCATCTCTTCCAAGCGGTCGGCGATTCCCTGCCGCATTTCCGCCTCGGTTTCGTATTCGGTGTTGTCCGCCACCCACTGGTCGTCGATTTGGGGGAGAAGTTTGCGGCGCACCTCTTTGACCATGACCGACACGTCCACCGGGTCTTCCTGCCGGCCGCCGGTCATCGCCGGGGGGAGGATGGTGGCGAACTGGCTGATGTCGCCCGCCGCCCGGCCGGTCACGTTGGCGTCCAACCCTTCCAGCAACCCGCCGGAGCCCACCTCGTAGAGCAGGTCGGTGGCGGAGGCGGCCTCCACCGGGCGGCCGTTGCGGGAGCCGTGCAAGTTGACGGCCACATAGTCGCCTTCCTCCGCCGGGCGGTCCACGGTTTCCAACTCGGCGAACTGCTCCAGGTAACGTTCCAGGTTGGCTTCCACCATTTCGTCGGTGCTGACGAATGTATCCACCTCGAAGCGGCGGCCCTCGTAGAGGGGAGGTTCGTCCAAGACGGGCCACAGGGAGATGAGGATGTCCACTTCCACCCCCTGCTCCGTTTCCCGGATGTCGTCGGCGGAGGGGGTGACCGCCGGGGCCAGCTGCGCGGCTTGCAGGGCGGGTCCAAGCAGGCCGGGCAGGGCGATTTCGATGGCTTCGTCGCGCACCCGTTCCGCCCCCAGCGCGTTTTCCACCATGCGGCGGGGGGCTTTGCCCCTGCGGAACCCTTTGATGTTCACTCCCCGGGACAGGCGGCGGGCGGCGGCGTTTTTGGCCTTGTCCAAAGCGGGGCGGTCGATGAGGATGGTGAGCCGCCGTTCGAACTGGCTGACCTCGGTCACCTCCGGAGGGGGGCCGGACGGCGGGTCCTCCCCGGGGAGGGCCGTTACGACATCTTCTTCCGAGGGGGCGGCCACGGGCGCGGCGGGCACGGTCAGTTTTTGTCTCCCAGGTTGGTTTTTCTTTTCGGGTTTTGGCCGCCCACGGGGGGGGGGGGGCGGGTGGGGTGACCGAGGGGATTCGAACCCCCGTCCTCCTGGACCACAACCAGGCGCTCTAACCAGACTGAGCTACGATCACCATGCGTTTTGGGCTTGTGGGCGGGCCCGCGCCCCCGGAAGGATTCGAACCTCCGACCAAGAGCTTAGAAGGCTCCTGCTCTGTCCGCTGAGCTACGAGGGCCGACCAGGGCGCAACCGGCGCCGCGGCGCCATCCCGCCTTTCAGCCCAACATCCTACCACCCCTAAAACCGACCCCGGTTCCACAACCCGTTCCACCGGGCACCCGGAACGCCCCCGCTCCTAAAATGCCCCAGATGGAACAAGACCGCTTCCCAATCTCCGCCGCTCCCAGCGACTGGGCAAACGACCCGGCATCCGACGCCGCGCTGGCGCAACTAGGAGAAGACGCCGAACGCGGCGAGTTCGCGTCCGAGGTGGCGGAAGCCCTCCGCCAGTACGAGGCCAACCTGCCCCCCGGCCAACAACTGAAAGGCCCACCCTGGCGCATAGTAGAGGAGTAACCCCCCTCCCCACTTTCTCCCTCCCCAACCGAATCCCCCGAATCCCCCCACCCCAGCCGACCTAGGACTGTTGGACGGAACGCGGCCGGACGGCGGATGCGAAATCCTGGGAACCCCGGACCGGTGCCTCCCTCCATCCTGGAAGCCCTTTCCTCAACGCCGACATATGCGACCTGCAGCTGGTGGTCCCGGGTTTGTCACACCCCTAATACAATGTAAGGGCCTGGAGCACCAGGGGAAACGGGTGGGGAGGCAGGCAAGTACAGCGGCTGCGAAAGAAGAGTGTGGAAATGACAAGCAGGTTAGCGGAGCTGGAAACCGAACGTCCCAGCGGACAGGCGGACGCCGGTTGGGTTCGTCCGGATGGGCGCCTCCGGCCTCTGGTTTCTGCAGAAAATCCTTTGAGCCTCCGTCCCCACAGCCCGCCGCCCAACCGCCTGGCAAAAAATGTCGCCTCCCTGTGGTAGGTTCACAACTATGGCAAACGGACACATACCCTCCTCCCAAAATGGCGACCTCTTCGATCCCGATGGCGAAGAATTTCGCAAGGCCGTGCAACTTATCATCGATCGGCATGCGGAACATGCCCCCGCGGCCGACATCACAGCAGCTATAAGCAACTTTCTCGTTTCGACCGGACTGGCCGCCGAGGAAGATTTGCGACGGGAAAAAGATCGCATCGACCTGCAAAGTGCTCAGTTAATTATTGAAACAAAACGTCGGATCGGTACCAAACCAGGATTTTATCCAAAACGGGAATATGTGAGGCAATTGGATAACTATATGCTAGAATCCGCTAAAGAGGGCAAACCCCGACGGTTGGGCATTCTAACCGACGGACGCTACTGGTTGTTAAAACTACCTAATGTCGAGGAGGTTCGGACACACCCTCCTTATGTATTTGAACTACGAGAAAACAGGGGTGGAATGCTACTATACGAATGGTTAAGAGATGAATTATCCATATTTGAACAAGAAAGATTACAACCGACCGAAGAAAAGGTTCGGGAAAAGTTGGGCAGAGGTCTATGGTTCGATAACGACCTAGAAAAACTTAGACAACTATATGATCAACATAAAAATGATCCTTCTTTGCATGTAAAGCAAGAGCTATGGAAAAACCTGCTAGCCGCCGCACTAGGCGAGGTAGTCGAGGAAAATACCAACCTTGAGAAATTGTTCCTTTTGCATACCTATTTATCAGCTGTAGTAGGGCTGGCGGTGCAGAGTGCTTTTGGGATAGACATACGTAGCGAGGCTGCCTCCAACACTGAAGCTTTGTTAGGCGGGCAAGTATTGTCTGCTACCACTGGTATACGCGGAGTTATCGAATCTGATTTTTTTGCTTGGCCGATAGAGATTGAAGACGGTAAGGACTGGATCGATGGTCTTGCTACCAGAGTAGCATCTTTCGACTGGGGTATGGCAGATTACGATTTTGCCCGGGTGCTCTATCAGGCAGTTATACCAGATGACGATCGCCGACAACTAGGTGAATATTATACTCCTGATTGGCTAGCAAAAGCGATTGTAGCTGAAGTAGTTACCAAACCGCTTAGTAGCCGGGTCCTTGATCCATCATGCGGGTCGGGTACTTTCCTACGCGCAGCTATCCAACAGTATATCAAAGAGGCCAAAGCAAATGATTGGGATTCTAAAAAAATTCTAAATGGCTTACGACAATCAATTATAGGAGTAGACCTGCATCCGGTATCAGTCCATCTGGCGCGAGCCACCTGGATATCCGCCGCCCGCGATGTTATTATCGAAGCTGGCCTAGAGCAAGGTGAGCTTACCATACCAGTTTATCTAGGTGATTCTTTACAACTGCGAACCGATAATGGAAACCTATTAGGCGAAACACAGGTCACCATAGAAGTAACATCTGCAACCGGAGATAAGCATAGGTTACTTCAATTCCCCCGTGCCCTGGTTGACCAAGGTGACTGGTTTGATAATGTAATGCTCAGTATTGCATCTGAAATAGAATCGTCTAGTAAAGGACAGCTGGCTTTAGATGAGGCAGGAATACCACCTGGATCGGAACGAGATATCCTAGAAGAAACGGTAAAGCAGATGGAAGAACTGCACGAGGAAGGCCGCAATCATATTTGGGCCTACTATACCCGCAATCTAGTTCGACCTATCTGGTTATCTACTAATGAAGGCAAGGTCGATGCTATAGTAGGAAACCCTCCTTGGATAAAATACTCCAAAACTAAGGCCGCATTACGCGAGGAACTACGACAACAAAGCAGCAGCCAATATAGGATATGGTCAGGAGGAAGATATGCTCCTCACCAGGATATTTCTGGACTATTTTATGCACGATGCGTAGACTTGTATTTGCATAATAAAGGTCGAATAGGAATGGTAATGCCGCACAGTGCCTTGTTCGCAGGTCATTTTACTAAGTGGAGAGAAGGAGAGTGGGGTGACATAGGTGCAGATATGAGTAATGACTATTCTTGGGACTTGGAGAATATTGAACCTAATACCTTTTTCCCGGTTCCCGCCTGCGTTATCTTTGCTACCAAAACATCAACTTCTACAGATGCCAAAAAACTAAAATCCAAGACAAAGCGTTGGCTTGGTAAAGAAGGTGGCCCTTACGAATACGATTATATTGATTACAAAGATACTTCAGATAAATATAACTCTGAGTATGGTAGACGTGCCACGCAAGGTGCTACCACGGTGCCACGCGTGCTCTTTTTTGTAAAGACATCTAACCTAGACTCCTCGTTAGTTAGAGGACTTTGCCGCGTTGAACCACATCGTAGTTCACAAGAAAAATCGCCTTGGAAAAATTTTGAACAAGCAGAAATTCAAAAACTATCAGGGCCTTTAGAAGAAAATCATATATATGATATTCATTTAGGCGAAACTGTCGCCCCCTATATATTACTTGAACCACAGAAGGTGGTTTTGCCAATAAGCGAACGGGGTCAAAGTATTATCCGTTCCAACTCGGAAACGTCGATTGGCGGTATTGATGGTAGGACCTTGAGTGAGAGAATGCGTAGACGCTGGCAAGTAATGTATAACTTATGGGAAGACTACAAGAGTAAAGATACCAAACTCAACTTAGTTGATCAAATTGATTATGTGAATAAACTAACGATGCAGACAAAAAATCTTGCGCAGATTCGTCTAATATACACTTCTTCCGGGCGACCTACAGCAGCTGTCCTGGATGATTCAAGCCCATTGATTTATACCACGCTATTCTGGATCGAATGCCTGTCTATAGAAGAAGCGGACTATCTTTCAGCCATAATTAATAGTGAAACCCTCGAAAAAGCGGTAAAACCTCTAATGGCCAAAGGGCAGTTTGGCCCTCGCCATTTACAAAAACATCTATGGCGCTTGCCTATACCAGAATATGATGATACCGACCCCATACATACGGAACTTGCTCTTCTGGGCGGGGATCTCCGTATCAAAGCCGCCGAAGAGTGGTCTGTGATAAGAGATAGCAGAATAGCAAAGGACAAGCCTGTTTCCGTAACGGTGGCGCGTAGGGAACTACGGAAATGGTTGACAACTACCCCGGAGAAATTGCGGGTAGAAACCCTTGTTCATCAATTACTAGAGCATCGGATTTAGATGACGGGTTATGTACCCTCTGAGGGTTTTGGGACATATCCCCATAGATTAAATCCACAGCCGCTAACGCAACAGACTCTGGCAACGTTTCCGCCAACGCACGCTGAACAGCCGGGGCAAACGCTGGTGCGTATTTTTGCATTAATTGCCGGACTGGCGGCTTATGAGTTCTCTAATCTTGGCTTCGTCTTCAACTACGTCGCCTACTCTGTACGCTTCTTCTGCCTCTCGAATCTCGGTAGCGGCATCGGGGTCGGACATCAACTCCAATGTGATCTCCAAACCTTCCATTTCAGCGGGCGTCAGCAACACGGCCACGGGTACGCCGTTGTCTAACAAAGTCAGCTTGCCGTCCCGAGTTTGGAGACGGTCGGCTATCTGAGGGAATCTACGTTGGAGGTCCTGCTGTAGGTTGCTCATAACGTCACTCTAGCAGATGTGGACATAACGGACATAGTGGTGGAACAACAGCCAGCTGCGTCGCCGAAGCTGGGCCTCCGCCTACGCCACCCGCGCCGCCGCCGTTCGGACCCCCCGGACGGCGAATTATACGCCCGCCAACTTGACACCACTCCACCAACTCGGCTAATGCTCTACTATAACGGACGGCGGGGATTAGAACCCTCGGTCCGCCGAACCCGAACCGGATAGAGCCCCCGGCGGAAAGACGAACGACGGTGACTACGCGTTAGAAACCGACCGAACGGAGGACGAACTATGACGGACGAACCAAACAGGCCGCCGGAGGACGGCGGTAACCAACAGAAGGACGGATTTCGGTTACGCCGCCCGGAGAGCGCGGAAGACAACCGGACGGCGGCTAAAACGAACCGGGAAACGACCGACCGGTTAGATGAAATGGCGACTCGGATAGACGGATCTCTATGGGCGGCGGCATGGGATAACAGGAGGGCGGCGGAAGACAACCGGAGGGCGGCGGAGTATAACCGGAGGGCGACGGAAGATAACCGGAGGGCGACGGAAGATAACCGGGAAACGGCGCGGGCTAATCGTGAAACCTCCGAACAGCTAGCGGTAACCTCCAACCAGCTAGCCGAAACGACCGACCGGCTAACCGAATTATTATCCCGGATAACTATCCCCAACGTCCACTGGGTAGTGAAGGACGAACCGGAGGGTTCTTTGTCGGCCATTTACGACCCCCAGCCGCGGGGGGGTGGCTGAGTGACCGGACAAGTACGCTCCGACTTCTAAAACCCTCCGCCCGTCCGCTACCGCCGACCAGGACGAACCGACCGGCGGCCAGTTTATTCCGCCGCCGGAATAACACGGTGGCGACCCGGTAACGACTAACCGCGGCCATTACCGCCCCCTCCGGCGGAGGACGAATCCGTCCGCCCGATAGCGTATAACCCGCCCAGGCGGCGTTGCGGATCGCGGCGGAGTTGAACCAGCGACATTCCGGACCAGCGGATGACGCGGAACCGGTCCGGCGCGTGTTGCGCTCGGGCGGTTTCAGTCGTCGGAGACGACGAAAAGGCCCTCCCCGGGACGCAACTCCAGCCTCTCGCCCGGGCGCAGGCTCCCCAAGATGTGCTCGGCGGCGGCGCGGGAGAACTCGGCATGCTGGGGGTCGCCCCGCTCCAAGCTGGCGTGCATCTCCTCCCAGTAAGCGTTGTCCTCGGGGTCGGAAAACCACCGCTCCCGTTCCCGCGCAACAGCCTCAGCGTCTGATGAGGGTGTCCTATCCGTAAATGTCATTTCGAATCCTTTCTACGACATGCAACCGCGACAACGGAGGCGCCGCAGCAGAAGTTGACATCAACCGACCTTTCTCACGCCTGCGGGAACAAGCATACCCCGCTTTTCATATCAATCGGCAACCTCCTCCGGGGGTGCGGGCGGGAGCTGGGCTTCCGCTAGGGTTTTTTTGTACCATTCGGGGAGGCCGGCGGTTACTTTGCGGAGCATCTGGTCTTTGAACATCCGCCACAGCTTTTCTTTTACGTTGTCCGCCTCCTCCTCCAAAAAATCCCGGCGCACCTCCACGATCAGCGGGCCTATGTCGCGCGGCTCCCCCGCCAGATCCCCCCGTTCGGACAGATGCTGCGCCGCCTTGCGCCAGCGGGCTTCGGTGCGGTACGATTCGGCCAGCTCGGCCAGGCCCTCCTTCTGGGACTGGTTGGTTTTGCGCCATTCCCGCCGGTGGGTTTCCGCAAACTCCTCCGACACCAGTTTGGCCATCAAGGCCTTGCCCCCCTTGTCGAAAAACGCGTTGGCGACCTGCTTGATGACTATCCCCTCCACCTTCACCCCGCCCAAGACCGACTCCCGGTCCAGCATCCCCCGCAACTCCTCCAACGACGGCAACGGCCCCTGGTGCAACACCGGCACCGCCTCCATCCCCAGCTCCTCCGCCGCTTCCTCCCGCACCGCGGCGTCCGCCCAATCCTGGTAGCCCCGGTCCACCCCGAACAGCATTACGTGGCCGCGCGGCGCCCGCTGGTAGGCCAGCGTGTTGTGCTTGGGACGGAAAAAGGCCTCCCCCCGGTAGGACCAGCCGTCGGCCAGCCGCTCCCGCACCGACAGCACCTGCGCCACCGCCGGTTCAAACAGCTTCCCGGCCGATTCGGGGAAAATCTCCTGCCCGCTGCTGCGGAAAGCCAGCCGGCCCTCCAGCAGGCCGAAGCTGAACTGGGAGCCGTCCACCTTTTCGGTGATCTCCACCAAAAGGTCCGGCTCGTTCATCATCTGCTCCAAGGCCACATGGCCCAGGGTGTAAACTTTCGGATAGGACCGCAAACGGGCTGCCATCAGCCACCTCCTTACCTAGCGTCAAGGAGTCAGGCTAAACCCGTACCGGAACTACCGGAACCAGCCGGGGCGGGAGGCCGGCCGGAGCCCCCCGCCCGCCGGAATCAGCCTCCGTGCGCCTCCTCGTAGGAGGGGCCGCCGGTGCCCTCCACCCAGTAGCGCCGGGCCCAGCCCACCCCCTGCCAGGTGTCGATCTTGGTCGGAACCACTTTGATCAGCCAACGGGGCTGGTTCATGGTGCCGGTCAGATATTCGGGGCCGTTCGGCCCCAGGTACCGGTAGGACATTTCTTTGGCTATATCCACCCACAGGCCGCCGATGTTCGGCTCCTCCGTTATCTCGCCCATGCCCTGGAACATCACCTTGGGGATCTGCATGGAACGGCCTTCGTATTCGGGCGGAGTTTCAGCGGCGTCGATCACCACCGACACCCGGGGGTCGTTTTTGATGTATTCGCACCATACCGCCCGTTGCCGGCCGACGAACCACAGGGCCCCGTCCTGCCACTGGTACCACAGCGGCACCACGTAGGGCGCCCCGTCCGGAGTGAGGCAGGCCAGCCGGGCCAGCCAATCCTCGTCCAGGAACAAATCCAACTCTTCGGGGTCCAAACCCCCCAGCTTCCCCCGAAAATCGTCATCCGACATCGACGGCTCTCCTTCCATAGTTTGATGCGAGCGGCCCGGCGGACCGCCGCCCCCCATATTATCATCCCGATGAGGGCGGCGGCGGGCGAAACCCGAACCCCGCCCGGTCGGGGAATGTAGAATGGTTCCGCCCGCCACAACCAACGGAGGCCGCTTGACCCACCCAGCCGCGCAACAGACGCAGACGCCGATCAGCCGCGACGCGGCCCTGTCGGTGCGCAACCTGGTGAAAACTTTCACTCTCAGCGGCGGGATTTTCAGCCGCAACCAGGGGGAGGTGTCGGCGGTGGCCGGGGTGTCGTTCGACATCCCGTTCGGACGCACCTTGGGCCTGGTCGGCGAATCCGGCTGCGGCAAATCGACCACCGCCCGCTCCGTGTTGCGCTTGGTGGAACCCACCTCCGGGGAGGTGTTCCTGCAACGGCGGCTGGACGGCGCCCCCGGCCCGGAGGAGGACGGCGAACAGGAACCGGCGGCGAACCCAAACGGGTCCCCGGACGGCGGCCCGGGCGACGGGCGGGTGGAAACCATCGACATCATCGCCGCCGACCGGCGCCGGTTGCGGGAGTTGCGCCGCCACATGCAGATCGTTTTCCAAGACCCGTTCGCCTCCCTCAACCCGCGGATGACGGTGGGGGCGGCCATCGCCGAACTGATGGAAGTCCATCTGGACCTGACCCGCTCCGCCCGCGCGGAGGCGGTGGGGGAACTGTTGCAACTGGTGGGGATGAGCGCCAACGCCGCCAACCGCTACCCGCATGAGTTCTCCGGCGGCCAGCGGCAGCGGATCGGGGTGGCGCGGGCCTTAGCGTTGCGCCCCGGCTTTCTGATCCTGGACGAACCGGTGTCGGCTTTGGACGTTTCCATCCAAGCGCAGGTGCTCAACCTGTTCCACGAAATCCAGGAACGGCTGGGCCTCACCTACCTGTTCATCGCCCACGACTTGGCGGTGGTGCGCCACATTTGCGACCACACGGCGGTGATGTACTTGGGCAAAATCGCCGAGTCGGCCCCCACCGACCAACTGTTCGCCGAACCGATGCACCCCTACACCCACGCCCTGCTGTCGGCGGTGCCGGTGCCCGACCCGGTTCATCAGCGGAAACGTTCCCGCATCCTGCTGGAAGGGGACGTGCCCAGCCCGCTCAACCCGCCCTCCGGGTGCCGGTTTCACACCCGCTGCCCGGTGGGGAAAGACCGGGATGTCTGCCGGGAAGAAGAACCCCCCCTGCGGGAGCTGGCCCCCGGCCATCTGACGGCCTGCCATTTCCCCGAAGTCAAAAACATCATCTAAGGCGGGGCGATGCGGACAACCTCCAATGTGGTGGACTCGCTGGGGCGGTCCGGCATCCGGGACATTATGGAATTGGCCTTGGAAAAGGGCGGCGCCATCCATCTGGAAGTGGGGGAACCCAACTTCGACACCCCCGCCCATGTGGTGGAAGCCGCCCGGCGGGCCGGGGATGAAGGCTTCACCAAATACACTCCCAACGCCGGCATCCCCGAACTGCGGGAAGCCCTGGCCGACAAGGTGCGGCGGCGCAACGGGATAGAAGCCTCCCCGGACGACATCGTGGTGACCCCCGGGGCGGTGGCCGGGGTGTACGGGGCGATCGTGTCGCTGTGCGACCCGGGGGAGGAAATTCTGATCAGCGACCCGGCCTGGCCCAACTACCGGCTGATGACCAACCTGTCCGGGGTGGTCGACGTCCCCTATCCGCTGCTCCCCGAAAACGATTTTATCCCGCAAGCGGAACTGATGGAACCGCTCATCACCGACCGCACCCGGGCCGTCCTCCTCAACTCCCCCGGCAACCCCACCGGGGCGGCGACTCCCCGCTCCGCCTTGCTGGAAATAATGGAGTTGGCCCGCCAG
The DNA here is from genome assembly GCA_965202665.1 of Candidatus Spongiisociaceae bacterium. Lineage (GTDB taxonomy): Bacteria > Actinomycetota > Acidimicrobiia > Spongiisociales > Spongiisociaceae. Next base: position 2,201,617 of record OZ241841.1, on the reverse strand, counting down.
CACGACCTGTGGGTGCTGTCCGACGAGGTGTACGACGAGATTTGGTACGAGGAGCCGCCCCCTTCGGCCGCCCCCCTGGACGAAGACGGGCGGGTAATCAGTTTTTTCAGCTTCTCCAAAACTTACGCGATGACCGGGTGGCGGGTCGGGTATCTGGTTTCGCCCCCGGAGGTGACGGAAAGCATCGTCAAAGTGCAGGAGCCGATCACGTCCTGCGTGAACGCCCCCGCCCAGAAAGCGGCGACGGCGGCGATCACCGGCCCGCAGGAGGCGGTGGCGGAAATGCGGGACGCCTACCGCGGGCGGCGCGACATGGTGATGGAACTGCTGGACGGGGCGGGGACGCCCTATGTGCGGCCGTCGGGGGCTTTCTACCAGATGGTGGATGTTTCCGGCAGCGGACTCACCGCCGACCGGTTCGCGCGGCGGCTGGTGATAGAACAGGGGGTGGCGGTGGTGCCCGGTGAAACCTTCGGTCCCCGCGCTGAAAACTACGTGCGGATTTCCCTGGCCACCGCCCCCGACCTGCTGAAAGAAGGCGTAAGCCGGATGATCGCCGCCATAGGAGCCTGGGGAGCCGAACCCGCCAACGGCGAATAACCCGCCCGCAAACTATACGGGGATCATCCGTCATCGGATCAACAGCAAAACCGGGGTTTGCTATTATGGGAAGATATGAAAGCAAATACCAAGCGCGGCTATCCTGTCAGAACCGGGTATTTTGATGATGACAGTTTCGATGGCGACGTTGAAGGATACAGCATTGACTTGGTGGGAGTAACCTTCGAGAACCGTCAGGAAAATCTCGCCGACCTATACGGGGAGCATGGAAAACGACTTATCCCAGGGCGGGCGGTATATGAGACTTACAACCTGCATGATCTTGATGCCTTATATATCGAAGCCGAGGACAAAAAACTTGGTTACATACCCCGAGAATCGGACATAAAGCCACCGGAAGGCCCGGTTTGGGTAAGAATCAACTGGCACAGGAACCAGGTTTTGGGCGCTACCGTTTTTTGGCCGGACACAGACTGAACTGAATCCCGCCTTTGGGATAATCGAAAATGATGGTTGGCCGACCGTCAGGACGAAGATTCGGTTTGGGCGCGCTCGCGCTCCCTAGTTCGGGCGCGTATCTTTTCTATATTGGAGCGCACCGCCGCCGGGTACTCCCGCCCGTTTATGGTCACAGTGGTCTGGCCCGCCTCCTCCATACGACGCACCTCCTCCCACACCTCCGCGCCGCGCCGACCAGCCATCAACTCCCGGTCATCCTCCTCCCAAAACCGGTTGTCCTCCCGGTCGTTGAACCAATGATTCGGATCATCCCGCCACCGCCTGATATGCTCAGGCAACCGCGCCCCCAAACTATCGTAATCCAACGGATCGTAATCTGAATCTGCAGACATCCTTGTACCTCCAATCGCTACCCAAACGTCAGGAAGGAGACTCGGTTTCAGCGCGGGCGCGTTTCCGGGCCGCCTCGTACCATCTCTCCAAGTCGGCGGTGGTAGCCGCCGGGTACTCCCGACCGTTAATGGTCACCGTAGTCTGACCCGCCTCCTCCATACGACGCGCCGCCTCCCACGCCTCCACGCCGCACCTACCAGCCATCAGATCCCGGTCATGCTGCTCCCAATACCGGTTATCCTCCTGGTCGTTGAACCAATGGTTCGGGTCATCCCGCCACCGCCTGATATGCTCAGGCAACCGCGCCCCCAAACTATCGTAATCCAACGGATCGTAATCTGAATCTGCAGACATCCTTGTACCTCCAATCGTTCCCGAAATGTCAGGACGAGGATTCGGTTTGGGCGCGCTCGCGCTCCCTGGTTCGGGCGCGTATCTTTTCTATGTTGGAGCGCACCGCCGCCGGATACTCCCGCCCGTTGATGGTCACCGTGGTCTGACCAGCCTCCTCCATGCGACGGATCTCCTCCAACACCTCCGCGCCGCGCCGACCAGCCATCAAGTCCCGATCGTACTCCTCCCAATACCGGTTGTCCTCCTGGTCGTTGAACCAATGGTTCGGGTCCGACCGCCACCGTATCTCCTCCTCGGAGAGCCGATTCCCCAAAATGTCATACTCCAAAGGGTCGTAGTCTGAGCCTGCCGACATCGGTTACGCCTCCAATCGTTACCGAACGTCAGGAAGGGGATTCGGTTTGGGAACGCTCGCGTTCTCGAGCCAAGGCTCGGAACTTCTCTATGTTGGAGCGCACCGCCGCCGGGTATTCTCGACCGTTTATGGTCACCGTGGTCTGGCCAGCCTCCTCCATGCGACGGATCTCCTCCAACACCTCCGCGCCGCACCTACCAGCCATCAGATCCCGGTCATGCTGCTCCCAATACCGGTTGTCCTCCTGGTCGTTGAACCAATGGTTCGGGTCATCCCGCCACCGCCTGATATGCTCAGGCAACCGCCGCCCAAAAACATCGTAATCCAACGGATCGTAACCTGAGTCTGCAGACATCGTTGCGCCTCCAATCGTTACCGAACGTCAGGAAGGAGATTCGGTTTGCGCGCGGGCGCGTTTTCGGGCCGCCTTGTACATTCTCTCCAAGTCGGCGGTGGTAGCCGCCGGGTACTCCCGACCGTTGATGGTCACCGTAGTCTGACCCGCCTCCTCCATACGACGCGCCGCCTCCCACACCTCCGCGCCGCGCCGACCAGCCATCAAGTCCCGATCGTACTCCTCCCAATACCGGTTGTCCTCCTGGTCGTTGAACCAATGGTTCGGGTCATCCCGCCACTGCCTAATATGCTCAGGCAACCGCGCTCCCAAACTATCGTAATCCAACGGATCGTAGTCTGAATCTGCAGGCATTGGTTGTACCTCCTATTCCCTCTCGCGTCCTAAGCGTAGCCTAACATCCCCAAATCCTGAGAATTGCCGAGAAGCATCGCATAGGTAACGACAAGCGTGCATTATTTTACCCACCGGAAAAAATTGATGAAACCCGAACAAGACATGGATGGGACTGTCCTGTGTGGGACCGAACGCGTGATAGGTCAAGACGATAGGCCAATCACCTCTGCCCTCTGCATCGATAAAGATGGTACCGGCGGACATCAGCGCATCGATAATCTGAGGGAGGGGCAACCGGCGTTTCCCGGTTTGGGCGGAGCCCAGCAAGCAGACCGATTCCCAACCGAAGGGTAACTCCATATTTTCGCGGGTTACCCATTCGCAGTCGTGGTGGGCGAAAGGAATCATAGGCGCCCCAGGTTAAGGCGCCCCAGGATTTAGTTTTCACGCCCCCTTGTCGCTACGGCGCTGGTTGCTGCTTGGGATTGTAAACTAGCGGTGGCTTTTCTTAAAATGTGAAAAGGGAGGAGGCGGTGCCGCCGCGGATGGCTTCCCGTTCGGGCGGGGTCAGGTCGGGGAGGTAAAGGTCCGCCAGGGCCAGGGTTTCCTTGTAGCCCGGGTTGTGTTTTATCCACGGCCAGTCGGAGGCCATCATCATCCGCTCCGCCCCGAAGGCCGCGTACACCCGGTCCACCACTTCCTGCAGGTCGGGGTGCGGGTAGTCGGCACCGGTGAAGGCGTATTGGCCGGACACGTGCACGTAGAGGTCATCGGGGCGCTTGGCGGCCGTCTCCTCTATCAGCTCCAGGGAATCCGGGGGCAGGGGGATGTCGAACCGGGGGCGCATGTCGGCGTCCATCTTGATTTCCATCCAAATGTCGGGGCAGAACCCCAAATGGTTCAAAACCACTTTCAGGCCGGGCAAAAGTTCCATCGCCCCGTCCAACAGGCGCACCTGGTCGGGCGACCCGTAGAACCACACCACCATCCCCGCCTCCCGCATCGCCTCCAAAACCGGAAACACGGCCATCTCCTCCGGGGCCTGCCCGGCATCGGCCCCGAACCCGTAGAAACGCAACCCCTGGACGCCGACCTGCTCCGCCCGGCGGGCAACCTGCCCCGCCCCGTCCGGGGCATCGGCGTCGTACACCCCCACTCCGGCGAATTTGCCGGGGAAGTCGCGCAGTATCTCCGCCAGATAATGGTCGTGGGTGGAAAGGGGGACGATCACCGCCCGGTCCACCCCGGCCCGTTCCATGGCGGCCAAAAACTCCTCGGCGGGTTCTTCCCGCTCCGGCGGGGTCATCCCGTCTATGACATCCCGGGGATAGGTTTCGCTCCGCGCCCGGAACAGGTGCAAGTGGGCGTCGACAACCGGCATCGCCTGGTCCTTTCTACTGGTCTTATCTTGTCTGCGGGCTTACTCGCGTGGCTACTCCGGGTTATCCCGGTCGGGGGCCGCCGCGCCGCCCGCCCGCAACTGGTCGGCGCGTTGGGCGATCCAAGCCAAATGGTAGGGAATCAGTTCCCTGCGCATAAACATAACCAGATGCTCCAGCAGTTGCGGCTGATCCTCCAACAGTTGCGGGCCGAAGGCGGCCGACGCCCCGGACACCCGCAGTTTGTGGCCCAAAATTTTCGGATAGATCCGGTCCAGGTAGCGATGGCGGACCTCGTCCAGGGAGCCGCCCAAAATCACCCGCATCGCCGAGCGGGTTCCCCGCCAATCCATCTCTTCCCCGGAGAAAGGGGTGAGCAGGGCGTGCACCGGAGCCCCAGACTCCTCGTTCAGATACAGCAACCCGACGGCGGCCCAGCCGTAGGAAACCACCCCCACCGGACCGAAAGAGGCGGCGATCTCCGCCGACAGCCCGGCCAGGTCGTCGAGCAGGCGGGCCGGGTCGGGGTCGCCTTCGGACAGGCCGTGCCCCCGCAGTTCCATGCTGATCACCCGAAACCCGCAGGAGGCGAAACGGGCGGTGACCGGCCCCCAGGAGTCCAAATCATCCCCGAAGTCATGCACGAACAGCACCGCCGGGCCGTCCACCGGCCATTCGTGGCCCCGCAACACCAGTCCCTCCGCGGTGCGCACCGCCACCGCCGTCGGCCCCCCGTTGGCCGGAACCGGCCCGGCCGGGCCCCCGCTCATCGGACGAACGGTTGCGGGTTAAAACAGCGCAAAGCCCGCCCCTCCTCCTCCGCCAACTGCGGGGGGTCGCTCCAGCACCGGTCCAGGGCGTGCGGGCAACGGGGGGCGAACCGGCACCCCTCCGGCATCAGTTGCGGAGGCGGCACCACCCCCCGGATGGGATGCAGGCGGTGGCGGGTGGCGCTCACATGGGGCAGGGCCCGCAACAGCCCCTGCGTGTAAGGATGGCGGGGGTGGTCGAACAGTTCCACCACCGGGGCCTGCTCCACTATCTCCCCGGCGTACATCACCGCCACCCGGTCGGCCACCGCGGCCACCACCGCCAAGTCGTGGGTGATGAGCAACATGGACATTCCCCGCCGGCGCTGTTCGCTGGTCAGTTTGTCCAAAATCTGGGCCTGGACGGTCACGTCCAGGGCGGTGGTGGGCTCATCGGCGATCAGGATGTCGGGGTCCAGCACCAGGGCCATGGCGATCATCACCCGTTGCCGCATCCCCCCCGACAACTCGTGGGGGTAGGAGCGCATGCGGGCGGCCGGGTCGGGCAGGCCCACTTCGGCGAGGGCGGCCACCGCCATCTCTTCGGCCTGCGCCCGCTCCGCCGGACGGTGGGCCTGAATGACTTCGGTCATCACCCCGCCCACCGTGAACACCGGATCCAGGGAAGTCAGCGGATCTTGGAAAATCATGGAAATACGGTCGGCGCGGATGTCCCGCATTTCCGCCGCCCGCAGGGCCAGCAGATCCCGCCCTTCGTAGAGAATCTCCCCGGAGCGCACCTGCACCGGCGGGGTGGGCAACAGCCGCATGACCGACAGGGCGGTGATGCTTTTGCCGCACCCGCTCTCCCCCACCAGGCACAGAATTTCGTTGGGGAACAAATCCAGGGACAGGTCGCGCACGATGTCGAAGGTTTCCCCGCCGCCGGTCACCGCGGTGCGCAAACCGCGGATGGACAGGAGCGACCCGCCGCCCCCGGCCGGAGCCGGGGCCTCCGCCACCGCCGCCCCGGAGTCGGCGGCGGCCATCAGGCTTTCCTCAGCCGGGGATTGACCATCGTGTATCCCACATCGGCCAGCCAGTTGCCCAACAGCACGATGGTCACCAGCACCAGGGAGAAGAACTGGGCCACCGGATAGTCCCGCCGCAACACCGCGTTGACCAGCACTTGGCCCAAACCGGGCCAGCCGAATATGGTTTCCACCACCAGGGCGTAGCCCACTATCTGCCCGATGCGCAACCCGGCCAGGGACACGATGGGCACCAGGGCGTTGCGGAACACGTGCCGTCCGATCACCGAAACCTCCCCCAGCCCGCCCGCCCGCAGGGTGCGCACGAAGTCCTGGTTGAGGTTTTCCAGCATCGCCGAGCGGGTCATCCGCACCGTGAGGGCGATTCCCTCCATGGCCAGCACCACCGCCGGCAGGACCAACTGGCGGGGGCTGCAGCAACCCGCCGAAGGGAACCAGCCCAGCACCGAGGCGAACAACCACACCGCCAGCAGGGCCAGCCAAAAGTTGGGAACGGCCATCCCCGCCACCGAAAAGGACATAATCCCCCCGTCCCACCACGAATTTCGCCGCAGGGAAGCCAGCATTCCCAGCGGAATCCCGATGGCGAACACCAACACGAAGGCGGCCGCCCCCAGAATGAGGCTGTTGCGTCCGTGGGTGAGCAACAGGTCGGAAATGCGGGCGTTGTTGGTGAGCGAAGAACCCAGGTCGCCGCTCAGCACCCGCCCCATGTAGTTGAAATACTGCTCGTAGATGGGGTCGTTCAAACCCAGTTGCTCTTTGAAGGCCTCCCGCTGTTCGAAACTGGCGGAGGCGGGCAACCGGGCGGCGGTCACGTCCCCCCCGGACAGGCGGATGGCGTAGAACACGGCGATGGAGGACAACACCAAAACCACCACCATGTAGACGGTGCGGGCGACCAGGGTTTTCATTGGCTTTCCACCCCTTTGGCCTCATGCCGCAACCGGGGGTCGAAGACGTCCCGCAGGCCGTCCCCGATCAGGGACACCGCCAACACCAGCAACATGATGGCCAGGCCGGGGATGGTGGACTCCCAATGGTTCTGCTGCAGGAAGTTGCGCCCGTCGGACACCATCCCCCCCAGGCTGGGGGTGGGGGGCTGGGCGCCCAGGCCGATGAAAGACAGGGCCGCTTCGGCGATGATGGCCACCGCCACGTAGTAGGAGGCCAGCACCAGGGCGGGGGCCAGGATGTTGGGGAAAATGTGCTTGAACATTATGCGGGGGGTGGACAGCCCGCCCGCCCGGGCCGCTTCGATGAACTCCCGTTCGCTGAGGGCCAGCACCTCCCCCCGCACCACCCGGGCGATGGCGGCCGTGTTGACCAGCCCCACCGCCAGAATCACCGGAAACAGCCCTCCGCCCAAGCCGCCCGCCAGCAGCACCGCCACCAAAATGAGCGGGAACCCCCACACGAAGTCCACCACCCCCCGGATGGTGCGGTCCCGCCACCCCCCCAGGTAGCCGGCGAACATTCCCAACAGCAACCCCAGGATCAGCGACAGCAAAGTCACCCCGGCCGCCACCAACAGGCTGACCCGGATGCCGATGAACAGGCGGGCGGCCACGTCCCGGCCCAGATGGTCGGTGCCCAGCAGATGACCGGGGGAACCGGGGGGGAGATGGGTGTCCCGGAAACTCTGCAAGGTGTGGTCCACCCCGGAGATGACCGGACCCAGGATGCCCGCCGCCAGCACCAGAATCGCCAACGCCACGCCGATCAGCAACAGCTTGTTGAACCGCATGCGGCGCAGAGCGGAACGGAAAGCCCCCATGTGCCGGGCCGCCTCGTATGCGGCCAGCCGTTCGTTCCAATCTTCCAACCGAGGGGCGGTCTCCGCGTCCGATGTCATCGGCGTTCCCTATCGACGAGGGGGGCGGAACGGAACCGCCCCCCGCTCATACGTAACTTAAGCCTCGATCCAGGTGTCGTTGTAGTACGGATACAGGTTCCATACGAACGGCTGCCAGCCGTGCACCCGGTTGTGATGCACGAAAGTGGCGTTCTGGTTCATCAGCGGCAGGTAGGGCAACTCCTCCGCCCACGCCAACTGGAAGGCCGAAGAGGCGGCCTGGGCCTCCGCTTCGTTGGCCGAGGTTTGCCAGTCGGCGATGGCCTGCTCGATGCGCGGCTCGATGGCGTGCGAGAAGTTGGGCACCGGGACGAAGATTTCGCCGCTGAACAGAATCAGCACGTCCAGGGGGATGGGCCACAGCCAGAAGAAGAGGGCCATTTCCGCCGAATCCCGGCCGGGGGCGCTGATCTCGGCGAAGTGCAGGGCCCGGTCGATCACATCCAGGTTGGCCCGCACCCCCACTTGGGAGAACTGGGCGGCCACCGCCTCCGCCACCGCCCTCTGCGTGGTTTCGTCCTCCACCGCGTAGCGGAACTCGAAGCGCACCCCGTTGCGTTCCCGCACGCCGTCGGAGCCCACCGTCCATCCCGCCTCGTCCAGTTTTTGGTTGGCCAGATCCACGTCGAACTGGTTGAACTGCTCCACCGCCGGGTCGTACTGCCGGTCGGTGGTGGGGAACGGCCCGTAGGTGGCGGCCCCGTTGCCGTAGAGGAGCGCCTCCACCATTCCCTCCCGGTCCAAAGCGTGCGACAAACCCTGGCGGGTCAACCGGTCGCCGAAGAACTCGTCGTAGTCCCGGTTCATCGACAGGTGGTAGCCGGACCATTCCGGATGGCGGATGACGGTCAGATCCGGGTTGGTCTCCAACCGGCCGATGTCCTGATGCTGCGGGTTGATCAGGGTGTCGATGTCGCCGTTCTCCAACTGGGTGGCCCGCTGCCCGCCTTCGGTGATCACCGACCAGCGGATGGCGTCCAGGTAGGCGGTCCCCTTGTTTTCGAAGAAGGGGGTCAAAGTGCCCGGATAGTCATCCCAGCGCCGCACCAGCACATGGCTGCCCGGCACCCACTCTTCGTGGGTGAAAGGCCCGGTGCCGTCCGCCACTGCCGTTCCGTAGGTGGAACCGGCGTCCAGTTCCCCTTCGGCCGTCAAAGACAGTTCCTTCCAGGTGTTGATGTTGATGATCCGCCAGTAGCCGGTCTTGTGCGGCCCCAGAGCGCCGATCCAGGCGTTCTTCATCTTCACCACCACCTCGTTGCCCTCCGCTACGTAGGTGTCCACCGGGGCGGCCAAACCGGCCACGAAGCTGTACTGCTGGACGGAGCGGTAAAATTCGGCCACCATCTCGGCGTTGATGGTCCCCCCGGAATGGGAAAGTTTCCCCTCCGGGATGGTGAACCGGTATTCCAAGCCGTCGTCGGACACCGAAAAGTCGGAAGCGAACTGCGGCACCGACTCCCCGGCGGGGTTGTTGGTCAAAATCGCCTCGTAAACGGCGAAGAAGGCCGGGTCGTACCAGTTGGTGGTCAGCGGGTCGTGCTTGGAAACGTCCCGGTTGTAGCCTTCCCGCAACGTTCCGCCGACGGCCGGCCCCGTCATCTCCGCTTCCGTGGTGGTGGTAGCGGCGGCGGTGGTGGTCGTTTCCTGCGCGGCGGCGGCTTCGGTAGTGGTGGTGGGAGCCGGGTCATCAGAGCCGCAGGCCGCCAGAATGGAAGCCGCCGCGGCCGCTCCGATCCCGGCCGCCGCCGCCCTCTTCATAAACTGCCGGCGGCTGATCCGCTTCTCCTTATAGCCGGCCGTCAGCTCGGCGATCTCCGGCGGGGCGGCCTCTTCGCCCATCCAAGTTTCGTTCATGACTGGTTCCTCCTATTACCTAACCCCGGCGTCCGACCGGGAACGTCCGTCCGATTATACACTAGCGAACCGGCCCCCGCCGGGCAATCAGGGCAAAACCTAAACCCGCCGTTCAGCCGAGGATGAAACGGCTGCTCCCGGAGGGGCTCTCCGAGTAGCCGTCCACCGTTATCCGGCGCCCCACCGCATCCCGCAGTTGGTTCTCGAATTCGGCCAGGGGAATGCCCAGGCCGGAGCGGCCGATGAACCGGTCGTTGGAGTCGTAGGAGGCCGCCCACACCTCCCGCCCGTTGTCTTCGAAAACCAACCAGTCGGCGTCGGCGTCGATCAACCGCAACGAGCCGACCGCGGAGCGCCTTTCCAAACCGGCCGGGGATTTGGTCCAATAGTGGGCCAAATCGTTGGAGTCCAGCCGGGGGCCGTCCTGCCGGTCCACCCAGGCCCGGATGATTTCCACCCCGCTGTCCGCCGAATCCCGCTGGTAGTCCAGGGTGGCGATCCCGCCCCGGGTGGTGGTGCGCCGCAAAGAACCGGCCCCGGCGGCCGCCGCTTGGCCGACCCCGTCCGGGTCGTCGGAGTCGAAGAACACCCGCCGCACTCCGCTGAACCGGTTTCCGTACTGGTCGATGACGGTGGCGGTCACCCGGTTGGCCGCGCCCCGGCCGGCGGCGGAGGCCGGATGGTGGGCCTCCATCTGGTCCAGCACCAAGGCGGCCGCCTCCGGCTCATCGTCCGACCACGACACCTCCGCCTCCTCCGCCGCTCCCCCCGCCACTACCAACCCGTTGGTGGTGTCGTCCTCCAGTTGCAGGTCCTGGCTGATGGTGTCGGCGTAGAGGGTGAGCGTCAGCCGGGCGTCCCCGTCGGCGCGGCTGATATCCGGATCCGTCTGCGTGTACGTGAGGTTGATTTGCCCCCGGTCGTCGGTGCGGTGGGTGCGGACATCGGTTCGGGAACCGGTCCCCCCGGAGGGGGCGACTTCGGTGGAGGAGATTCTTATCCCGATGTCCCTCAGATCCAAGGGGGCGCCGTCTTCGTCCACCACCTGCAGGATGAAAGTGACCGGGCGGCCGTATTTCAGTTTCTGTTGGTTTTCCGCCAGGCTGTCGGACACTTTCAACCCGGCGGCCACTCGGGCCGAGCCCACCCCTTGGGAGCCGCTGAGCGTCCCCACCGGGGCTGTGCGGACCCGGTCCCCTTTTTTCCCGGTCCAGGCCCAAACCTTGCCAGCCGAGGTTTGGGTGATGGTCGTCACCACATCCCCGGCGGCGTTGGTTCGGTCGTCGTCGTCGTCGATTTCGCACAACCGGGCTCCCGAACCGACCTCATCGGCGTCGCGGGGGCAGGTGCGGGCGGTGGAGAACGTGCCGTCCGGGTCCCCGATCCAGAACATATCCACCGGAACGTCCCGCCGGGGCTGGTAACTCACATCCCGCACCGAGGCCGTCACTTCCACCTCCGCCCCCTGCCCCGACCCCACCTGCACCGACACCCCGATCGGGCGGGCCAAAGTGTGGGACAGCATGCGGGTGATGAAAGCGGCCATCTGCCCCCGGGTGACCGAATCGTCGGGGGCGTAGGTGGTGACGGTTTTGCCTTCGGTGATCCCCAGCTCGTAGATCAGCTCAATGTCCCGGTAGGCCCCGGCGAACAAGTCTTCGGTGTCGGTGAAAACGGTGTTGTCCGGCCTGATGTCCTGCAACCGGGCGGCGGGACCGTACGCCCCGGTCCCGGGGGTGGACACCCGCAGAAAAGCGGCCATCAACCGGGCCATGGAACTACGGGACACGGGGAGGTTGGGGCTGAACAGGCCGTCTTCGCCGGTCATGATCCCCATCTCGGCCAGGGAATTAACCGCCTGCCAAGCTTCGTCGGACAAGCCTCCGATGTCGGTGAAACCCTGGTCGCGGGCGGGTCTGGGCAAAACTATGCCGGCCGGCATCGCCGCCCGGTACAGGAACAGGGCCATCTGCCAGCGCAGGGTGGGCTCGGTCGGGGAATAGGTCGTGGGGGTGCGGCCTTCGGTTATCCCGTAATGGGCCACGCAGAAAATTTCGTCCTCCAGGTTCCAGCCGCGCACGTCCAGAAAAGGCCCGGAGACGCCCGGTTCCAGATAAGCCGCCCCCACGCAGGCCGAATATTCGGCCCGGTTGTCGGCCCTTCCCACCCCGTCGGCCGGCGGAGTCTGGGCCGTCCCCGGAGCGGCCAAGCCTGCAACCATCGCCAACGCCAACAGGACCGGGGCCCATCCCCCACGTTTTGCCAAACCGGACATCGGCGTCTCCTATGGTCTTTCTATCCCGCCCGCCTATGCGGCGCAGGCTACTATGGGGAGGGGACAAAAACCGGCATTACCCGCGGCAGGAGGGCGTTATGGGCGACTTCAAACAGGATCGTTACTACGAGGAAGGTTCGGACGCGGGCGGCATCCCCGACTCCCAAATAGAGGAGTTTCTGGCCGGCCCGGACAGCACCTGGCTGTTGAAACTGGCGGTCGTCAAACCGGACGGCTGGCCGATGATCGTGCCCCTGTGGTACCAGTGGGACGGGGAGGCCTTCTACGTGGTGGGGCGCAAACGTTCCGAATGGGTGCGGGACCTGGCCCGCAACCCGCAGTGCGCGATCTGCATAGAAGAGACCGCCCACCCCCGCATCCGCAAAGTGCTGGCCCAGTGCCGGGCGGAGATCGCGGAGGGGCCCGCCAAAGGGGAAGGTTCGCAGTGGGTTCCCATCGCCGAGGAGATGGCCGTCCGCTACACCGGGCCCTCCGGCCCCGAACAGCTGAAAGCCTCCTGGGATTGGGACCGCTACCTGGTGCGGCTGGCCCCCCGCGACGGGCGGCTGATCACCTGGCAGGGGGCGGACTGGGCCCTGCGCTACTTCGACCCCGGCCAGCGCCCCGACCTGGAAGCCAAAGCCTCCGCCCGCCGCTGACCCGTCCGGCTATGAGAGAACCCTCCGCCCGCGCCGCCGACCGGCGGCCCTCCGAAATTCGCCTGCTGTTCGACGCGGCCGACGCCGACCCGCGGGCCATTCGGCTGGAAGTGGGCGAGCCGGCTTTCACCACCCCCGGCCACATCATCGACGCGGCGGCCGCGGCGGCCCGGGCCGGTTGGACCGGATACGGGCCCAACGGCGGCTTGGCGTCCCTGCGGGAGGCCCTGGCCGACAAAATCCAGCGGGTGGACGGCTACCGGACCGACCCCGGCAACGTGGTGGTGACCGCGGGCGGGATGAACGCCCTGTTCACCATCTACCTGGCCTTGCTGGACGACGGGGATCAGGCCCTTTTGCCCACCCCCGGGTTTCCGAACATGGACGAAATGGTGCGGCTGGCGGGAGGGGAGCCGGTTTTCTACCCGCTGGCCGCCGGGGACGGGTTCCTGCCCGACCCGGAACGGCTGGCCGGGTTGGTAACCGACCGCACCCGGGCGCTGTTCGTAAACACCCCCTCCAATCCGACCGGGGCGGTCTTTCCGGCGGAGACGATGGAGTCCCTGGTGCGTTTCTGCGACCGGCACGACCTGTGGCTGCTGTCCGACGAAGTGTACGACCAGATGCTGCTGGACGAAGACGCCGTCCACACCGCGGCCGGGGTCTTCGACGAGGAGGGCCGGGTGATTTCGGTGTACAGTTTTTCCAAGGTCTACGCCATGACCGGCTGGCGGGTGGGATACGCGGCCGCCCCCGGCCCCATCGCCGGACTGTTGCGCAAACTGCAGGAGCCGGTGATTTCCTGCCCCAGCACCATCTCCCAGAAGGCGGCCGAGGCGGCCTTGGCGGGCCCTCTGCGGCCGGTGGAGGAAATGACGGCCGCCTACCGTCGCCGCCGCGACCTGGCCTTGGAGGAGGCCCGGCGGGGGGGCTTGCGGGCGGTGCGCCCGGCGGGGACGATGTACATGCTGGCGGAGGCGGACCCCGGCGGGCGCTCCATGCTGGAATTCTGCCTGGATTTGTTGCGGGAGCGGCGCGTCAGCGTGGCCCCGGGGTCGGTGTTCGGCCCGGGCGGGGAAGGTTACGTGCGGATTTCCCTGGCCGCCTCCGAAGAGGATGTGACGGAAGGGGTGCGGCGGCTGGCGGCCGCGGCGCGCTCCCCCCTCCCGGCGGCGGCTCGAATAGCGGCGACCTGAAAGGAGCCTGATGAACGACGACAAACCCATTTCCCCGGCGGAGATGGCCGCCCGATACCGGCGGCTGTACCTGTCGGCGGTGTGCGACGCCATGTATTCCCTGGGGTTGCCGGAACCGACGCTCCCTTCCGCCCTGCGCCCCCTGTTTCCCGAACAGCGCATGGCCGGGTTCGCTTTCACCCTGCGGGGGGAGGCCATCGACCCGCCGGTGGGATGGGAGGAAGGGATCGGGCGCATCTCCTCCTACCTGGAAATATTCGAGCGGATCACCCCGGACAGCATCCTGGTGCACCATAACCTGGATTCGCTGGTGGGGCATTTCGGGGAGTTGACCGGGACGTCGGCCCTGCGCCGGGGGTGCGCGGGGGTGGTGCTGGACGGCAACTTGCGGGACATCGAGGGACTGCGGGAAATCGGCCTTCAGGTTTTTTACCGGGACCTGTCCCCGTTGAACGCCATCGGCCGCTGGGAGATGACCGCTTGGGGGGTCCCGGTGGAAATCGGCGGAGTGGTCGTCCATCCGGGGGATGTGGTGATGGGCGAATTCGACGGGATTCTGATAGTCCCCTCCCGGGAGGCGGAACGGGTGCTGCTGCGGGCGGAGGAAATAGTCGCAGCCGAAGGGCGGGTGCGGGAGGACATGAAAGCCGGGCTTTCCCCGATGGAGGGCCTGGAGAAACACGGGCATATCTGATGGAGGGCGCGCAGCTGACGGTTCCCCAGATGGGGGTGGTGGAGGAGGTGATCGTCTTGGAATGGCTGGTGGAAGGAGGAGCGGCGGTGGCCGCGGGCCAGGAGGTGGTGATAGTGGAAACCGAAAAAGCGGAGGTGGCTTTGGAGTCCCCCGCCTCGGGGGTCATCAACATTCTGGTGCCCGCCTCCGACAACGAGGTGGCGGTGGGGACCGTTCTGGCGGTGATCGTCCCGTGAGTCCCGTGACGGAGCGGTTTTCGCTGGCGGGCCGGACCGCGTTGGTAACCGGGGCGGGGAGCGGCCTGGGGCGGGCGGCGGCCGTCGCTTTGGCGGAGGCGGGGGCCTGGGTGGCCTGTTTGGACATCGACCCGGCGGGGGCGGCCGACACCGCCCGCCGGACGGGGGGCGGAGCCTGCGTGCTGGACGTGTCCGATGCGGAGGCGGTGGAGGAAGCGGTGGGCGGTTTGGCCGAAGAGCGGGGCCGGTTGGACGTGCTGGTCAACAGCGCCGGGATCGCCGGGCGGGGAGCGGCCGTCTCCCACGACGAAGCGGCCTTCGACCGGTTGTTGGCGGTCAACCTGAAAGGCACTTTTCTGATGTGCCGGGCGACGGGGAGGAGAATGGCGGAGGCGGGGGGCGGCTCCATCGTCAACATCGCCTCCATCGCCGGGCTGGTCGGGTATCCGGGGAGCGTCGGCTACCAGGCCTCCAAAGGCGGGGTGGTGCAGTTGACCCGAACCCTGGCCGTGGAATGGGCGGAGGCGGGGGTGCGGGTGAACGCGGTGGCCCCCGGCCATATCGCCACCGAACTGGTGCGGAAAATGTGGGAGACCGAACCGGAACTGCGTGATTTTTTCCTGTCCCGCACCCCGATGGCGCGGCTGGGGGAACCGGAGGACGTGGCCGGCCCGGTCCTGTTCCTGGCCGGGGAGGCGGCGGCGATGATCACCGGCCAGATCCTGGCGGTGGACGGGGGATACACCAGCCAATGAGCCTCCCGATGGGGATGACCCCCGAAACCGCTTTGGACCTGCATCGGATGATGGTGCGCATCCGGGTGTTCGAAAGCCGGGTGGCCGAATTGTTCAAAGAGGGAAAACTGCCCGGCTTCGTCCATACTTATGTGGGGCAGGAGGCGACGGCGGCCGGGGTGTGCGCCCGCCTGCGCCCCGACGACTACATCACTTCCACCCACCGGGGGCACGGCCACGCCCTGGCCAAAGGGATGACGATGGAGCGGGTGATGGCCGAACTGTACGGGCGGGAAACGGGGGCCTGCCGGGGGCGGGGCGGCTCCATGCATGTGGCCGACTTTTCCCTGGGGATGCTGGGGGCGAACGGGATCGTGGCGGGCGGGCTGGGCATCGCCGCCGGAGCGGGTCTTTCGGCCCGCTTGCGGGGGACGGACCAGGCGGCGGTCGCCTTCTTCGGGGACGGGGGGATCAACAAGGGGACTTTCCACGAGGCCCTCAACTTCGCGGCCGCCCGCCGGTTGCCGGCCGTGTTCGTATGCGAAAACAACCAGTACGCCCAGTTCACCCACCGTAGCCGAACCACCGCGGTGGAGGACCTGTCGGTGCGGGCGGCGGCCTACGGCATCCCCGGTGAAACGGTGGACGGCAACGACGCGGGGGCGGTTTATCAGGCGGCGGGGACGGCGGTGGAGCGGGCCCGGGCCGGGGAGGGCCCCACCCTTCTCATCGCCGACACCTACCGGTTCGGAGGGCATTACGTGGGGGACGCCGAGGTTTACCGGACGGCGGAGGAAGTGGAGTCCCGCCGGGCGGCCGACCCCGTCCTGCGCTGGGAGAAACTTCTGGCCGGGGCGGGAACGTTGGACGAAGCGGGCCGGGAGCGGGCGTGGGAGCGGGCCGGGGAGGAAACGGCCGCCGCGGTGGCCTTCGCCGAACAAAGCCCCCTGCCCGAGGCGGCGGGCGCCTTGGAGTCGGTTTTCACCGGGTAGCGGTCATGGGCGAGCGCAGAATGAGTTTCGGGGCGGCCACCGTGCAGGCCATGCAATTCGCCATGCGGGAGGACCCGGCGGTGATCGTGCTGGGCGAAGACATCAGCTGGGGCGGCAACTTCGGGCAGTTCCGGGGGCTGGCGGACGAATTCGGCCCGGAGCGGGTGATGGACATGCCGATTTCGGAGGCGATCATCATGGCGGCGGCGGTGGGGGCGGCGGTGACCGGCCTGCGCCCGGTGGCCTCCATGAGTTTCGTGGAATTCACTTTGGGGGCGATGGACGAGATCGTCAACCAGGCGGCCAAATTCCGCTACATGTTCGGAGGGCAGACGTCGGTGCCGCTGGTGCTGCGGGCTTCGGACGGGGTTCTGCGCTCCTCGGCCGCCCAGCATTCATCCAGTTTGGAGGGCCTGTTCACCCATATGCCGGGGCTGAAAGTGGTAGCCCCGTCCAACCCGGCCGACGCCAAAGGCCTGTTGCGGGCGGCCATCGCCGACGACGACCCGGTGGTCTATTTGGAGAACAAAAAAATCACCGCCCAGCGGGGCCCGGTCCCGGAGGAGGATCATACGGTGCCGCTGGGACGGGCGGCGGTGCGGCGCTCCGGGGGGGATGTGACCATCGTCTCCTATTCGGTGATGGCCGGGCACGCGGCGACCGCCTGCGACCAGTTGGCGGAGGAGGGAATCGAGGCGGAGTTGATCGACCTGCGTTCCCTGGTGCCCCTGGATTTGGAAACGGTGCTGGCTTCGGTGCGCAAAACGGGGCGGGCGGTGGTGGCCCACGAAGCGTGGGAGTTCGGCGGCTTCGGCGGGGAACTGGCCGCCTCCATCACCAGCCGCGCCTTCGACTCCCTGAAAGCCGCCCCGGTGCGGGTGGGGGCCGCCTCCGCCCCCATCCCTTTCAGCCCCCCTCTGGAAGAGGCGATAGTCCCCGGCCCCGCCCAAATAACGGAAGCCGCCCGCCGGGTAATAACCGCCTGACCCCAACCCCGGCCACGTCGGGATATTATCCAACAACTGTCAAACAGATAGTTTGATGGCGTGGTATAATCGGTGTCAGCTGGGATGGGCGATCGTCGTCAGGGGAGCGGATATCTGCGGCACCCGCCCGATAGTCTGTATATGGATCAAAACGATGCTAAAGACGGAAGGGAGGTGGACAATGGATCCCGCCCAAGACATTAGGGACCGGCTGGAAGAGTTCGTCGGGCAACATATCACCATTTATCACAACCGCGCTCGCCCGGTCAGCGGCCGCGTACACGAAGTATTTGATGATTTCGTGGTCTTGGCGGGATCCCGTAGGCGGCTTAGCAGAGGGGGACTTACGGAGCAACTACTGGAAAGAATGGATCCGGATCTTATTTCCTACGATTTTCGGGACGCTTTGGCGGTGGTGCCGGGAAACACTTATGACTCCCTCGCCTCCCTCTAAAACACCCGAAGAGATTGCGGAGCTAATCGAGGCTCTAACCGGACAGCAAGTTCGTAGTGGCAGTGTTGCTCATATCCTTTGGACCCACATATGGCAACAACTAGATGAAATCAGGAAACTTCTCCACATTCAAACCGCATATCTTGAATTCTTTCTGATCGAGCATCTTAAGTATTCCACCGACGACATTGATGAATTTTTGTATCTGGCTCAAGCGAGATCGGCGGAGGGGAGCCAAGCCGCCGAATCTCCTGACGGTAACGATACGACGTCTGCGGATTAGGTTGTATAAAACTTTGCCGGGCTGACACTCCGAGCGGGCACCTTTCGGATGGGGGTAAGCGACGGGTTAGCGGAGGGCGGTTAGGGCTCGGACGAAGAAGGAGGCCATCTGGGAGCGGGTTACCGGCTGGTCGGGGCAGAACCGCAACGGAGCGGTGGAGCAACCGTTGGTCACCCCCGCCCTGTGCAACGCCTCCGCCGCCCGGGCCGTGTCGCCTCCGGCCCCCAAATCTTCGAACAGGCCTTCCGTGGGCGGCGCGTCGTCCGTCAAACTGGGGAAAGCGGCGGCCAGCATCACCACCATATCCCCCCGCGTCACCACCCCGCCCGGGTCGAACCCTCCGGCCCGGGTGGCGATCACGCCCGACGAAACCGCCCACCGCGCGAAAGTCCGATACCACGCCCCCGAACCTACGTCGGGCAAATCCACTCCCGATCCCGCCGCGGGCGGTGCGCCCGACTGACGTGCCGCCGCCCGGTACAGGAAAGCCGCCATCTGACTCCGCGTAATGGACAAACCCGGGCAGAAACGACCTTCGCCGCACCCGTTGGTGATGCCCCACTCCGCCGCCAACTCAATGTTGGCTTGATGAACGCTCCCATCTTCGTCGCAGAACCGTCCCACGCAAACATCCTCTGCGGATTCGGCGACCGGCGGAACAGGCGGCGCGGCGGGGGGAGCGGGGGGCGGGCCGCCGCCTGCGGGCGCAAACCCTCCGCCTCCGCCGCCAGCCGCCGGCGGGGGAGCGGGCGAAGAAGCCGATGAGGGCGGCGGCGGGGGCGGCGTAGGCTCTTGCTGAGAGGCCTGCGCAACCGACCCTGGCGAATCGCCGTCGCCGCCGCCCTCGTCTTCGTCGTTGTCGTTGATGGTCAACGAGGCGCCCGACACCACATAGTTCGACGCGGCGCCCGACACCGACACCGACTCCGCCCCCTCTACCTCGCCGTCATCCGTAACGTTCAATCGGAAATCAACCCATCCGCCCGACTTGCCTTCCGCGATGGACACCGAGAAATCATCCACCCGCCGGTAGTCGGAACCGGCCTCAGCCGAATCGCTGGCCCCGCCCACCGACACATTCACCGACACGCCGCCCGCCGGGGCGACCATCCCCTCCGGCAACACTGCCGACACCCGTACCGAAACCACCCCATCGCCCTCCCCCACCGTCGACGGCGACACCCCCAGCCCGACCACTGCCTCGGAAACCACCGCCGCGTCGTTATCCGTGACGGATACGCTCGCGCCCGACACCTCGAAACCATCCGCCGAACCGGACACCGACAGAGTTTCAGTTCCTTCACCCGCTATCTTGTCGTCCACCACCGACAAACTGAACGAACCCGAACCACTCGCCTCACCCGCCGGGATCGTCACCTTGAAACCCTTCACCGCCGCATAATCCGTTCCAGAGACCGCCGAATCACCAGCCGCCCCCACCGACACCGACACCACCGTATCCACCGCCCGCACCGCCGAACCCTCCGGGAAAGCCGCCGTCACGGTTACCGTCGTCTTGCCGGAACCTTCCCCCACCCGCCCCGGATCCACGGTCAAACCTATAGCCGTGGGAACCACATCCCCATCGGTAATCGACACGCTGGCGCCCGACACCCTGAAACCATCCGCCGCACCGAACACCGACAAAGTTTCAGTACCCTCACCGGCCACCCCGTCATCCGTCCCCGCCAAACTGAACGAACCCGACCCACTCATCTTCCCTGCTGGAATCGTCACGCTGAAACCATCCACCGCCGCGTAATCTGTTCCAGAGACCGCCGAATCACCAGCCGCGCCCACCGAAGCCGACACCACCGTATCCACCGCCCGCACCGCCGAACCCTCCGGGAAAGCCGCCGTCACGGTTACCGTCGTCTTGCCGGAACCTTCCGCCACTCGCCCCGGATCCACGGTCAAACCTATAGCCGTGGGAACCACATCCCCGTCGGTGATGGACACGCTGGCGCCCGACACCCTGAACCCATCCGCCGCACCGGACACCGACAAAGTTTCGGTACCCTCACCGGCAACATCGTCATCCGTCCCCGCCAAACTGAAACTGCCCGAACCGCTCACCTTCCCCGCCGGAATCGTCACACTAAACCCATCCACCGCGGTGTAATCCGTCCCCGCAACCGCCGAATCACCAGCCGCCCCCACCGACACCGACACCACCGTATCCACCGCCCGCACCGCCGAACCCTCCCCAAAGGCCGCCGTCACCGTTACCGCCGTCGCCTCCGCGCCCTCCCCCGCCTTCGCCGGATTCACGCTCAAACCTATGGCAGTCGGAACGGCGTCCCCATCGGTGATGGACACGCTCGTCCCCGACACCGCAAACCCATCCGCCGCACCGGACACCGACAAAGTTTCGGTACCCTCACTGGCAACATCGTCATCCGTCCCCGCCAAACTGAAACTGCCCGAACCGCTCGCCTTCCCCGCCGGAATCGTCACACTAAACCCATCCACCGCGGTGTAATCCGTCCCCGCAACCGCCGAATCACCAGCCGCCCCCACCGACACCGACACCACCGTATCCACCGCCCGCACCGCCGAACCCTCCCCAAAGGCCGCCGTCACCGTTACCGCCGTCGCCTCCGCGCCCTCCCCCGCCTTCGCCGGATTCACGCTCAAACCTATGGCAGTCGGAACGGCGTCCCCATCGGTGATGGACACACTCGTCCCCGACACCGCAAACCCATCCGCCGCACCGGACACCGACAACGACTCCGACCCTTCTCCAGCCACGCCGTCGGCCGTGGAAAGCAACCGGAAGGAAGCGGACCCGCTCCGTTGCCCGGCCCCGATGGTTACCGTGAAGTTCCCCACCGCCGCGTAGTCGGTCCCGGAGACCGCCGAATCATTGGCCGCGCCCACCGACACGGTCACCGCCGTATCCGAAGTCATCAACGCCGACCCGTCGGGGAAGGACGCCGTCACCGTAACTTTGGCCGCCCCCGCCCTTTCCGCCGTCTTGGCCGGGTTGGCCTGCAAAGCTATAGATACGGGCGCGACGTCGTCGTCGGAGATGGCGATGGAAGTTCCGGCGACGGAGTAACCGGCGAGCGTCCCGGCCACGCTCAGCGACTCGGAGCCTTCCGCCAGGTTGTCGTCGACCACCGCCAAGTCGAACCCGGCCGTCCCGCTCCGCTGCCCGGCCGAAATGGTCACCCGCAGGCCGGCCACCCGCTGGTAATCGGTCCCTTCCGAAGCCGTGTCCCCCGCCGCCCCGACCGACGCCAGAACCGTCAGGTCCCGTCCCGCCACCGCCGAACCTTCCGGGAAAGCGGCGGTCACCGTCACCCGGGTGGTCCCGCTCCCTTCGGTTACTTTGGCGGCGTCGACGGTCAAAACGAGCCTGGTGGGGGCCGTATCGGCGTCCGCGATGGCCACCGTCGCCCCGGTGACCGCCGTTCCGGCCAGCTCCCCGCCTATCGTCACCGTCTCCGACCCTTCCCCGGCTACGTCGTCGGCCGAGCCGGCCAGGATGAACCGGCCCGTGCCGCTGGTTTTGCCCGCCGGGATGGTGATCGTGAAATCCTCCACCGCCGTGTAATCGACCCCGGAGGAGGCCCCGTCCCCTTTCGCCCCCACCGTCACCGTAACCGCCGTATCCGCATCCGGCAGGGCGGGCTGGCGGGTTCCGCTCACTCCGAACAGCGGCTCCGCATAAGCGACCGCTTCCCCGTTGCGCATCCACGGGGCCTGGCCGCTTTCCCCGTATCCGACCAGGGCGGCGGTGACCGACACCGCAACCGTCGTGTCGCTTTCGGTAACGCTGTCCGGCGAGGCGCTCAACTCCACCGCCCGGCGGCATCCGCCCAGGTCGGCGTGGTCGGCGGGCGCCGCGTCCAGCCAGATGAGGCTCAAGCGCCCGTTCCGTCCGTCCGGGGCGGTGCGCAGATGGGCGGGCAGGCCGCCGGTCAGGTTGTTGCCGCACAGCCGCAACCGGCGCAGGGCGGATGCGGGATCCCCCGCCGCCTCCCCCGAACCGACCACGTTGCCCGGCTGCGTCACCCCTTCCACCATCAGACCGGAAACCGGGGCCCCCAACCCGGCGGGGACGGAGCCGGTCAGCATGTTGTCGTGCAAATACAACTCCTCCAAAGCGGTCATGGAGGCGAAGCCGGCGGGGATGGGGCCGCTCAGGTTGTTGCCGTCCAACCGCAACCACCGCAGTTTGCCCAATCTGCCCAGCCGGTCGGGTATCTCCCCGGACAGGTCGTTGCCGTCCAACCGCAACCACCGCAGATGGTTCAAAGCCCCGTAACGGGTGGGGATTTCCCCCACTAAATCGTTGTCGTTCAGCAGCAGCCATTCGGCGTTGCTCAAAGCCCCCAGCCGGGCGGGAAGCAAGGCCCCGGACAGGTTGTTGCCGCCCATGTCCAACCAGCGCAAACTGTCCATGGCCCCGAAGCGGGAGGGTATCCAACCGGACAGCCGGTTGCCGCTCAAATCCAAATCCCACAGGTTGTTCAGCGCGCCGAAGCGGGAAGGTATTTGCCCGTGCAGCCGGTTGTCGTCCAACCACATAACGCGCAGGTTGGACAGGGCCCCCAACCGGGCGGGGGTGGCCCGGGGTTTGGGATCCACCGGGTCGGACAGGGGGGCCCGCCCCATCAACAGGTTGCGGTCCAACATCAGCCAGGTCAGATTGTCCAACGCGCCCAGCCGGGTGGGTATTTCGCCGGTAAGCAGGTTGCCGCCCAAATTCAACCGGGTAAGCGCGCTCATGTTGCCTATTTGGCGGGGTATCCCGCCGGACATCTTATTGTCGTTGAGGAGCAGGTGCCGCAGATTCGACAACCGTTTGAACTCGACGGGTATCGCCCCCGACAACTGATTGTGATCCAGCCGCAGATGGGTGAGGGCGGTCAGCTTGGTCAGCAACGTCGGTATGGAGCCGGACAGCTGGTTGCGGCTGAGCGTCAGCTGCCGCAGGGTGGTTAATTTGCCCAAAGAGGCGGGGATGGCCCCGGACAGTTGGTTGCCGTCCAGCCACAGGCGGGTGAGGGCGGGCAGGTTCCCCCGGTAGCCCATGGAGGCGGGGATGGCCCCGGACAGTTGGTTGCCGTCCAACAGCAGATGGGTGAGGGCGGACAGGTTTTGCAAAGAAGCGGGAATGGTTCCGGCGATGCCGCTCCGCTGCGTCGGCCAGCGGCGGTAGTCGCCCCGCAAAGACACTTTGGTCACCCGCCCGTTGCCGACCGTCACCCCCGGCCAAGAATTAATGCGTCCCGCGCCCCAGGAACGCAGGGCGTGGTCGGAGGGCAGGAAGGCGTTTTCGGGAACGGCCGCCCAGTGGTTGCGGGCCGCTACCAGCCACCGGCAGTCGGCGGCCAAAGCGGCGTTGGAGCCGGGGTCGGCCACGAAGGTTCCGTCGGCGCAACCCGCCGCCGACAGGTCGGTGAAAGCCCTGGAAACGGCGAAGTCCCCGGAGGATGCGGAGGCGGCGACCGGGACGGAGGCGACCGAACCGGTCAGCCGGTTGCCGGACAGGTCCAGCGCGGCCAGCCGGGTCAAATCCGACGAAGCGAGGTTGTGGGCGCCGGTCAGCCGGTTGCCGCTGACATCCAGCACCGCCAGGGCCGCCAGGTCGCCCAAGCGAACCGGCCAGGCGCCGGACAGGTCGTTGTCCGACAGGTCCAGCAAGGTAAGTTCCGCCATCCGGCTCAACGCCTCCGGGATGGAGCCGGCCAGGGAGTTGCCGCTCAAATCCAGGTAGGTCATGCGGCGCAACAGGCCCAAACGGTCGGGGATCGCCCCCCGCAACCCGTTGCCGCCCAAATCCAGAACGGTCAGGCCGGCCAGGTCGCCCAACCGGGTCGGTATGGGGCCGGACAGGTCGTTGCCGGACAAATCCATATGGACGAGGGCGGACAGTTGGCTGAACCGCTCCGGGATTTCCCCGGTCAGCCGGTTGCCGGACAAGTCCATGTAGGCGAGGGCGGACAGGCTGCGCCAGCCGTCCGGGATGGGGCCGGTCAGCCGGTTGCCGGACAGGTCCAGGCGGGTCAGTTTGACCAGCCCGCCGATCTCCCCCGGGGCCGCCCCCTGCAAATCGTTGCCCCCCAAATCCAAAACGGTCAAGCCGGTCAGGCCGCCCAGCGCGGCGGGAAGGCTGCCGGCGATGCGGGCTCCGGCCCGGCCGGGCAACGACAACCCGGTCACCCGCCCCCCGGCGGCGCTCACCCCGCCCCAGGAGCCGATTCCGCCGACGCCCCAGGTGCGCAACGGGTGGCGGACGGGCAGGTCGGCGTTGCCGGCGACCGCGCTCCACCGCCGGTGCAGTTCGACGAGGATGCGGCAGTCGGCCGCTAAAGCGGCGTTGGAAGCGGGGCCGGCCACGAAGGTTCCGTCCCCGCAATGGGCGGCGTCCAAGGCGGCCAACCGTTCCACTATGTCCACTGTTGCGCCGGCGATCGTATATCCGGCCAGGGTTCCGGTGATGGAGATGGCCTCCGGTTCCCCGTTGACGGCGTCGGAGTCGACGGTCAGCTGGAAGGAGCCTGTCCCCCGCATTTGGCCGGCGGGGATGGTCACCTTGAAAGCGGCGGGGGTAGCGGCGTAATCATCCGCCCCGGCGGTGCCGTCCCCCACCGTCACGGCCACCGAAACCGCCTCCGCCAACGGGACGGAGCCTTCCGGGAAGGAGGCGGCGACGGCGACGGTTCGGGCGGCGCTTCCTTCCACAACCGCCTCCGCATCGACGCTGAGGGTTATGGCGGTGGGAACGGAGTCGGAGTCGGTGAGGGTGAAACCGGCGTCGGAGATGGTGAAACCGGCGGCCGACCCCGACACCGTTATCGACTCCGAACCTTCCCCGGCCACATCATCATCGGACCCCGACAAACTGAACGAGTTGGAACCGCTGGACCGGCCCGCGGGGATGGTGACGGTGAAATCATCCACCGCCGCATAGTCGGTTCCTTCGCCGGCTCCGTCGTCGGCCTCGCCCACCGACACGGTCACCTGCGTATCGGAGGTCAAAACGGCCGACCCCGACGGGAAGGCGGCTGTCACCGTCACCACCGCCGGACGGTTGCTTTCCGCCAGGGTGGAGGGACGCGCGCCGAGGCTGATGGTCCGCGGGGCGGCGTCGCCGTCGGTTAAGGCCACCGTAGCGTCGGAGATGGTGAAACCGGCGGCCGACCCCGACACGGTTATGGACTCCGAACCTTCCCCGGCCACATCGTCATCGGTCCCCGACAGACTGAACGTGTTGGAACCGCTGGACCGGCCCGCGGGGATGGTGACGGTGAAATCGTCCACCGCCGCATAGTCGGTTCCCGCAACCGCCGAGTCGTTGGGCGCCCCGACCGACACCGTCACCGCCGTGTCCCTGATCAGGGTGCTGGAGCCTTCCGGGAAGGAGGCGGTCACCGTAACTTTGGCCGCGGAGGCCCGCTCGGCCGGGCTGGCCGGGTCGACGCTCAAACTGATGGAAGCGGGCGAATCGTCGCCGTCGGCCAGAGTGAAGGAGGCGTCCGACACGGCGAAACCGCTGGCCGCCCCTGATACGGTCAGGGTTTCCGAACCTTCCCCCGCCGTTGCGTCGTCGGTGCCCGCCAAGACGAATTTGCCCGTTCCGCTTCTCTGTCCGGCGGGGATGGCGACGGTGAAATCGTCCACCGCCGCATAGTCGGCGCCTTCCGCCGCCAAATCCCCTTCCGCGCCGACCGAGATGGTCAGGGCGGCGTCGGCGGCCAAAGTATTGGACCCGTCCGGGAAAGCGGCGGTAACGGTAACCGAAATATCCGATTTGGTTTCTTCAGCGCGGGCCGGGTCCACGCTCAAACCGACGGCGGTGGGAGGGTCGTCCCGGTCGGTGATGGCAACAGTTGCGTCGGACACGTTGAAGCCGGTTGCCAGGCCGGACACGGTCAGGCTTTCGTCGCTTTCCCCCGCCACCCCGTCATCGGTCCCCCTCAACCGGAAGGAGGCCGAACCGGTTCTGCTCCCGCCGGGAATGGTTATCGTAAAGTCACGTACCGTTCTGTAGTCGGAACCTTCCACCGCCGCATCCCCCTCCTTGCCCACCGCCACCGTCACCGCCGTGTCCTCCTCAAACATCTTGGAGCCCTCCGGGAAAGACGCGGTGACCGACACCGTGGCCGCCTTCGCCCCTTCGGCCACCGTGGTCGGGGCGCCCGCTTTGTCCCCGTTGGCGTCCACGCTGAGGGTGATGGAGGTCGGTCCGGCGTCGTTGTCGGTTATGGAAACCTCCGCCCCGGTGACGGTCTCAAACCCGTCGGCGTCGGTGATTCCGGACACGGTTATCGCCTCCGTCCCTTCCGCCACTTCATCTTCGGCGACGGCCAGGCTGAAGGTTGCGGATCCGCTCGTCTGCCCGGCGGCGATTGTTACATCAAAATCATCCACCGCCGTGAAATCATCAGCCTCCGCCCGCCCGGCCCCCCCGTCCCCCGACACCGACACCGACACCACCGTATCCTCCGGCAACAACTTGGACCCTTCTGGGAAAGCCGCCGTAACTTTAACCGTGTTGTCAATGGAGCCTTCCAGTACCGCAGTGGGAGCGCCTTCCCCATCCCCGTTGGCATCTACGCTCAAAACTATGGCAGTAGGGGCAACATCATTATCATTGATGAAAACCTCCGCCTCCCTAACGGCCAACGTTCCCGAGGATCCCAACACCGTCACCCGTTCTGAACCCTCCGCTACATCGTCATCCGCCGCCGACAAAGTAAACGACCCGGACCCCCGCGAGGCGCCCGCCGCAATCGTGATAGTGAAATCCTCCACTTCCGTATAATCGGTTCCCTCTGTCGCCGAATCCCCCAATCTTCCAACCGAAACCGCAATCGAGCGACCCCCCGCCGGAGCAACCTGCCCAGATTTCAATAAAGCGGACACCGTAACCACAGCAGAACTACCCTCACTTACATTAGACGAACCGACGTCCAACGTAATATCAAACTCCCTTTGACAGTCAACAGCATCACCTTGTTGACCTCTTTCACCATCTAATTTGGCAATAAGACGTAACGGATCTGGGAACAATCCTGAAAAATAGTTTCTGCAAAAATCAAAGGCCCATAAATTGCCACCTTTTGTAGGTGCTAAATTACCAAGCTCTGGAGGAATAGTTCCATATAAGAAATTTTCATTTAAGGACAAAGTCCATAAATTTAATTCGCCAAGCCCTGAAGGAATAACACCAAACAAATTATTTTCTTCTAAGGACAAATACATCAAATTGCTTAATTTGCCAAGCCCCGAAGGAATAACACCAGACAAATTATTATTATTAAGGAACAAACCTAAAATATTACTCAAGCTGGCAAAAGAGGAAGGAATATTCCCAGAAAATTGATTTGATCCCAAGGACAATTGGGCCAATTTTTTTAATTTGCCAAGCCCCGAAGGAATAACACCAGACAAATTATTATAATGAAGGGACAAAACTCTAAGATCATTTAAGCTGGCAAAAGAGGAAGGAATATTCCCAGAAAATTGATTACGAGAAAGATCAATATGGTGGAGTGGTAAATTACCTAACCAATTAGGAATAGGACCCGAAAGATTATTTCTTTGTAGTGCTAAAGTCGTTAGTTTATCTAAGTTACGAAATTGAGAAGGGATAGTCCCCGACAAATTGTTGCCACTCAAAAGTAATTCATTTATATCTAAGTTACCCCAGTTAGTTGGTATATATCCTGAAAAATTATTACGACTAAAATCGAGCGTAACACTCCGGTTAGCAAGAGTACCAAGGTTGCTTAGGCTAGGCAAGTTCCCAGAGAGCTTATTATCATGAAATTTAAGAGTTCTTATCTGTAACAAATTATCCAAAGGCGGAATATTACCCGATAATTTATTAAGACCAAATCGTACAATTCTAATATTTGGTAAATCATCCAACCAGATAGGGATGGATCCTGTAAGAATATTGCCCTCAAAATCAATAATTTCTAGATTTGAGAGATTTTTCAACTCGTCTGGAATAGAACCCGACAAATCATTGTGCCGTAATATCAGTTTCACTAGTTCGGTCAGTCGGCCAATATCAGGAGGTATTGTACCCGCAATATTTTTCTTACTGTCACTCCTTCTAAAATCGAATCGCAGGCCCCAAGTCCCTCGGAATGATAAACCTATTACACGTTGCTTTGCATTAATTGTAACACCCTTCCAATTACGAATGTTCCCTCCCCATGTTCTCAAGGGATGATTGGTTGGTAAAATGACATTATCAGGATCACTGATCCAATGATTTCTTATGTCTATCAGGGCTTCGCAGTCAGATACTAAACCTGTATTGATAGTAGGATCAGTCACATATGTTCCATCGGAACATCCAGTTTTATTCATAGTTGGGAAAGTACGAGTTGTTTCTGTAGTGGAGGTAGCAACCGGAATCTCCGCATCATCATTCTGAGAATCAGAAAAAGTAAAGAGGTCGGACGAACTAGAGGTTGAAAAGTCATTATTTCGAGATTCAGCAATAGCAAAAGGCGTAGAAGAGCTAAATGTTGAAATATCATTATCTATGATCTGAATGTCATCGCCTTCAACCGTAAACCCGCTAGCTATGCCCACAACAGTTATAATCTCTGTTCCTTCAATATCATCATCATCAACGATGTCTAAGAGCAAAAGTTCAGAGATTCTATTGCTATATTGGGGAATAACTAATTCTAGTGATGAAGATATAAAATCTAATTCCTCGACGGAGGTTAGGCCGATAGCAAATACCGAAACACGTGTATCTTCCGGCACCGACACGTCAGACGAGGCAGTTACCGTTATCAGCGAATAATTCTCTCCCTCGGTAACGCTCCCCGGGCTGATACTCAACCTAATAACTGGCTCCGTCCCCAACTCCTGGGCCAAAGCCGAAGAACCGGCCATTAGGGCAAGAAACCCAACAACCGCCAAAGAGGCAAGAAGCAACCTACCAAACACAGAAGCCGTAAACTTAGTCATTATCCGTCACCTCTAACTCTGTGTCATTCACCGCATAACCATCAGATTCACCAGATATACTTACCTTCTCAGTCCCTTCAACACTATTATCATCTACAAGTGTAATTCTAAAGGTAGCCGTTTTGTTGATTTGGTCTTTCTCTATTGTCACGTTGAACTCCGTTTTATCCACAGTAAAATCGCCTGGTGATGTTGCCGAATCTCCTGCCACGGTTATTTTCACTGTGATATCCTCGTTGGGCGGAGTAGTTTTATATGTATGTAAGGTAGCCTTAACTGTCACTGTTACGGTTCCACTGCCCTCACCTATTTGTATGGTAGTAGCACTCGGATTATCGAAGGTTAAGTCAATAGACCTACGACATACGTCAATATCGTTGACATAATCCGACATCTTAAGATCCGATGTTATTCTTTGAAGTTTTGTATGCCACGTCCCTTCAAGATTATTATCGCAAAAGAAAAAGGTCTTCAAACCTTGATTCGATGTCTTAACCAGAGAAGCTATACGATTAGGAATCGATCCGGACAGCAGATTATTAGATATTTTCAGGCTAGTGAGATTGGTCAAAGCCCCAAGATGGCTAGGAATAGATCCTGTCAACATATTACCGGAAAGATCTAACGTTCGAAGATTACTCAAAATCCTAAACCGAACAGGAATTTCTCCAGTTAAACTATTATTAGACAAATCTAAAGCGGTAAGGCCACGTAACTTAGTAATGGGAACGGGAATCTCTCCGCTCAAATTATTATTAGAAAAATCGATATTAGTCAGCTTACTTATTTTCCATAAATTAATAGGGATTGTACCCTCTATAAATCCATTTGTGCTACTGCCTGCTAAAGCCAACCCGCCTACTCTGTTATTGGAAATGGTGACACCGCTCCAACTTGTGATGGCCGTATTATCACCATTTCCCCAAGTTCTGAGAGGGTGACTGTCAGACAGATTAGGGCTCCAAGCATTCCTCAGACCAATCAGTATCTTGCAATCTTTGACCAAATCGGATAGTGCGGTATTGGTTACATAAGTTCCATTACATCTACCAGGTAACAAGTCCGCCACTTCATTGTCAATAATTTCAATGGTAGCTCCCGTAACGCTGAAACCAGGATTGGCAGATAGAGTACCTGATATCAATATAGTCTCCCCGGAGCCTGAAGTAACCGTTTCCAGTTTACGATCATTATTAGTAACAATATCAAATGTAGTTGAACCGCTTGATGTACCAGCAGGTATAGTTATATTAAGCGAACTGCTGTCCACAGCAAAGTCGTATTCCGAGTTATCCGTCGATTTTATCGTTGCAGTTCCACTTGCTATTGTAACGCCAACAGTAGTAGATGAACCTTCAAAACTAAACTCCCCTAAAGAAGCGGTTATTTCGATTTTGTTTTCATCACTATCTTCGTTGATTGTAGTCTCTTTGTTTGTCGTTGCGGTGTCAGTATCCACGCTCAATGCGATCGCACTGACAACGTCGTTATCGGAATTAATAGTGATGGTATCCCCGGTGACCGACAATCCGGAACGAGTTGTACTACCAGACACGGTAATGGTTTCCGGAGTAACATCCACCACCTTGTCATCGGTAATTGTTAAGTTGAAGGTCCCCGACCCGGTTTCCTCCCCCGCCGGGATTATCACATCAAAATTGTCCACTGTAGTGAAATCAGTAGCCTCGGCTTTGCCGATGGTTCCTTTCCCTTCCACCATCACGGTGATGGTGGTATTCGACCCGAAGGCGTTGGACCCGGTCGGCAGGCTGGCCGTAACCTTCACCTCAACGGTGGCATCCCCCTCTCCAATTATATCCTGATTTCCTTCAGTATCCTTGTCCAAATCCACGCTCAAAGAAACGGTATCAGGCGCAACGTCATTATCTAGAATTCTTATAGTATTACTAATAAAAAAATAAGAACCAAAAATAGCCCGTACAGAAAATTCCTCTGGCCCCTCTGCTAGGTCATCATCATTCAGGTTAAATTCGATGGTAGAAATAGAAGAAAATCGAGCTAACCACAGTATTGGTTCAACAGTTGTGAAATCCTCCAAAGGATCTCGGACAGATGAGCTACTATTCCTATATGTAGCTGAGCCTCGATATGATAAAGGTACCCGATGTGGTACAGATGGTGTTCCATTAACTCTCATCTGTAGCCACATACGATTATCACTACCTTCATCCACTTCTGTTAGGCTTCCTGTACCTCTACCTCTAATAGAAAGAGATATGGGAATTCTTGTATAGTTTACTATTCGAATATAGGTTTCATCGATACCATACTTACTGGAATTTATGGTATCAGAGTCCTGGAATTTAGCATATACAGAAATCTTTTCCGGCCCTATGATAGTATCGTCCTCCGTTAAATTCAACCTAAATCTAATAGAACCTTTTGCTTTCGTGTGTGGAATAGTGAGCGTAAAATCATCACCTACAACCTTATAATAATTGGTGGTCGCCGAATCGCTACTTTTGCCTATTACAACTCCAATAGTGATTCCACCAGCGGGTGCTGTACCGTACGGAAGTTCAGCTGTTACTTCAAACTCTACATTTTGGGCAAACTCATATGTAGACTCGGGAGAAATACTTAATCCAATGTCATTATCGCGTATATTCATCTCTACATCGCCTATAACAAAGCCTGTAGCACCGCCGACAATAGTTATAGTTTCATCTTTCTCGTGTTCTGTGTCGTTATTAATGCTAAATGTAAAAGTAGCCGAGACTTGCGAACTCCCTGCCGGAATAGTTATAGCAGGTAAGGAACTCGTTATAGTATAATCTTTGGTTGAGCCTTTAGTAGCAGAATCGCTATCCTTTCCTACTGTAATAGATACCGCTGTGCTTTTAGCCAAAGTACCTGAACCAAGGAATTTAGCAGTAATCATTACAGTAGCAGTACCGCTATCTTCATCAATCGTATTCTGATTTCCAGCAGTATTAGCATCAGTATCTATACTTAAAACGAGATCATTATCAAGAATCGTAATCTTCGATCCGTTAATGGAGAAATCAGTAGCGGTTCCAGTAACATTTATGATCTCAGCACCCTCAACCACAGTATCTTCCTTTGCGGTTAAATTGAAAGATACTGAACTGCTGGATTGTCCACTAGCGATGTTTAGAGTTTTCGGAAGTATTGTTATAAAATCCCCTCTAGAATCAGCAGTGCCAGCAAAAGTAATGCTTACAGAAGTATTTGACACTAGAACCGCGGAACCGGCTGGGAAAGAACCGGTAACAGTTATTTTCTTTGATTCGCCTTCAACTCCATTTCCCGTAACGCTCAAATTTATTGTAGTTGATTTTTCATCATTATCTTTGATAGTCAAAGTAGTATTCGTAACGGTAAATGTCGCGTGGGAACCAGACAAGGTTAGGATTTCATCGCCTTCACCTGCATAGTTGTCATCTATTACAGTCAGAGTAAAAGCAGTATCAACCGAACTAGTGCTTCCAGCCTTAATAGTAACATACCCAGCAGGCAATCTATAGTCTGCTCCGGGAGAAGCACTATCACTCGAACTACCTCCTGTAATACGAATTTTGACATCATAAGCTAAAACGGTGGAGTAGTTAGCAGGGAAAGAAGCCGTAACGGTAACGGTGACTGTCCCATTACCTTCTTCTATGTTCTGTTGCAAACCCGATATTCTACTGTTCGTATCCGCCGTTAATGTAATACCGGATGGCAGAGAATCCGCATCAGTTAAAATGAAAGAAGCACTACCAAAGATGAAATCAGAATCGCTACTACTACCTGTAATCGTAAGAAATTCAGATCCTTCTCCTGCTATATTATCATCCGTATCAGCCAGATTAAGTATTGTTGAGATTTCCGTTTGACCTTCTAGTAGTGTTATAACAACATCGCCTATCTCCTTATAATCTGTCCCGCTCACCGCCGTATCACGATTACTTCCCACACTTACCGTTATATCCAAATTTGATGACAAAGCCACGGCCACGGTAGCCTTCACGGTCATTGGAATATCACCACTGCTCTCAGCCGCTCTGCTTGAATCGA
This sequence comes from Candidatus Spongiisociaceae bacterium, assembly GCA_965202665.1. GTDB lineage: Bacteria > Actinomycetota > Acidimicrobiia > Spongiisociales > Spongiisociaceae. The sequence goes on along the minus strand of OZ241841.1, from coordinate 2,168,409 downwards.
CGCTAAGGGTGACCGCAGTGTCGGCATCCGCAAGAGTGATGGAGGTGCCGTTAACCGTGAAACCGGCTACAGTGCCGGAAACCGTGATGGTCTCTGATCCCTCTCCCGCTACATTGTCGTCGGTACTGGCCAAATTGAAACTGCTCGTTCCCGTCATACCCCCTGACGCAATAATAATGTGAAATGGTGCTACATAAGCATAATCTGTTCCTCGCATCGCAGAATCATCGTTTCTACCTATTTCAACCATTACCGTTGTTGGGGATGAAACCGCCTCGCTCGCCGTCGCTGTTACGGAAATAGAAATATTGCTACTGCTCTCCGTCACGCTGGTCTGGTTTACGCTTAGGGTGATCGTGGGAGTTGCGGGCGCGGTCTCGGGGGTGGTTTCCTGGGCTGGGGAAGGGGGGGCGGCTAGAAGGAGAGTGGCACCGACGGCAACGGCGACGAGGAACCAAAACAGTTTGGGGGCAAGCGCGGGCATAGGGCGATGGACGCCTTCCATCATTGCGCCCTGAGCGGTTTCGCTTGTCGTCATACAGATCCACTTCCCCGTTGAATGTGACTATACACATAATTGGGGGGGGGGGGGCAACTTAATCGGGGCAATTGTCAGGGAGGCCATTCCTGTTTATTGGCGGAGGTGAAATTTTTTTCGGGTTGCGCCGTGTCCCTGTCCGGGCCGCCCGCTAAAGGGGGCTATCTGGTTTGGGATTGATTTTCGTTTTTGGTAATGGTGAATATTGGGGATTGGGGGGATAGCAGGGCGGTTTGGCAACGGGCGGTTGGTTGGTGTTCCTCCAACAGGGCCTTTATGTCCGCTACGGCCCGGGCGGTGTCGGGGGCGGCGGTTTCGTGGTGGGCTTCCACGGTGAACAGGGCCGTTTCGGTGCCGGGGCCGGCGGCGGTGGCCGCGCTTTGGCGCCAGCACCAGCGGCGGGCGCTCACCGTTCCCGCCTCGTCGATGAACACCACCTCGCCCGGCTCTGGGGACGACTCCCCCGCTCCCAGGCCGGTGAAACTTTCCGAACCGTCGGCGAACCGCACCGTCAAAGATCCGGCCACCGCACCCGCGTCCAGCACCGCCACCGGCAGACGATGGCGCACCGCCACCAGATTTCCCAAATCCGTCAACAGGTTGAGGGACGGGATATCCCCCTGTTTAGTCAGGCGGCGCAACAGGGCCTCGGCCGCATTTCGATACTGGGTGGGCTTCACCCCGAAACCGGCGAACACCCGGCGCCAGGCGGCCAGCGACGGAACCTCGGACAGCGGCGCGCCCCCCAGTTCGGCCAGCGTCTTCCGTTGCTGGGCCCGAAATTGTTCCAGCAGGGCGGGCGGGGAAGGGCCGTTGCTCAAACCGGCGGCCAGCGCCACCCCGGCCCGGATGGTAGGAAACCGGGCCGGCACCTCCGGATGGTAGGAGAACAACCCGCCTCTAACCCAGGGAAAGGGTGAAAACCCGCCGGGGGGCGATTTTGACTATCACCCGCTCCGACTGGATCGGGTTGGGATACTCGTCCACCCCCAGGTACTTGCGGGCCAACTCGTCGATGTGGGCCCGGGCTTCGGGGCCGGTCACCGTCCCCGCCACCTCCCCCCGCACCTCGGCGTACCGCCACGGGTTGTCCCGATGCACTATCAGAACCGTGGCCGCCGGGTTGGCCGTCATGTTCTTAAACTTGCGGCGGTGCGTCTCGGTGTTGATCAGGATGTTCTCCCCGTCGGTGTCCACCCACATCAGATGCACCTGCGGCGTCCCGTCCGGCAGGATGGTGGCCAAAGAAGCGAAGTTGGGACCGGAGGCCAACTCCCGGGCCAGGTCGTCAAGCATGGTCGTCTCCTTTCTCCCGCTCGGCGGCGGCTAGAACTTTGCGGTTTATCTTACCGGTGGAAGTTTTGGGCAGGCGGTCCCGGAACTCCACCAGGCGGGGATACTTGTAGGCGGCCAGTTGCGTCTTCACCTGCTGTTGCAACTCAGTCGCCAACTCTTCGCTCCCGACGCAACCTTCGGCGGGCACCACCAGGGCCTTCACCACCTGCCCCCGCAACCGGTCGGGGGCGGGGACGGCGGCCGCTTCCGCCACCGCTGGATGGCGCACCAGGCATTCCTCCACCTCGGCCGGGCCGATGCGGTAGCCGGCGCTGGAAATCATGTCGTCGTCCCGCCCCAGAAACCGGATGTAGCCGTCCCGGTCGCGCACCGCCTGATCCCCGGTCATGATCCAGCCGCCCCGCACCCGGTCGGCGGCGGCCTGCGGGCGGCCCCAGTATTCCAGCATTCCGGTGGGGTCGCCCGGGCGCACCCCGATTTCCCCGATTTCCCCGTCGGCGGCCGCCGAGCCGTCCTCGTTCAGCACCGCCACCTCCCGTCCCGGATAGGGAAGCCCCATCCAGCCCGGCCGCCCCGGCCACAGAGCGGAACAGCCGCCCACCAGGTGGTTCACTTCGGTCAGCCCGTAAAACTCGTTGATGACCGCCCCCAGCTCCCGTTCGCTCCACCGGTGCAGTTCGTCGGCCACCGACTCGCCGCCGGAGGCGATGACCCGCACATCCAAGTCGTAGGCGGCGCCCGGCTCCGGCGCCTGGGCCATCACCTTCAAAGCGGTGGGGGTGAGAAAAGCGTGCGTCACCCCGTAGCGGGCCATCACCTCAAACGACCGCTCCCCCGAAAACCGGCTTTCGTCGGCCACCACCGGATGGCCGAACAGCAAAGCGGGCAGCAGAATGTCCAGCAGGCCCCCCACCCAGGCCCAGTCGGAGGGGGTGTAAAACACGGTGGACTGATCGAACTCTATGTTGAAAAACAGTTTGAAAGTGAGCAGATAGCCTTCCAGGATGCGGTGGGCGTGCAAAGCCCCTTTGGGATGGCCGGTGCTGCCCGACGTGTAAAGCAGCAGGGCCGGGTCTTCGGCGGCGGAATCGACGGGTGAAAACGCGGGCGGAAAGCCCTCCGCCTCCGCCAAACCGACTTCGCCCGGGCCGGGGCGGCCGGCGACCGCCACCGTGCGCAGATCGGGCAGGCCGTCCCGGATGGACCGGATGGGGTCGGCGAACCGCTCGTCCACCGCGATGATCCCCGCCCCCGAATCGGACAGGATGTGGCGGTAGGTGTCCGGCCCGTACAGGCTGGACATGGGCAGGGCCACCGCCCCCAGCGAATAGACGGCCAGATGCAGGGCGGCCAGTTCCGCCCCCTGCGGCATCACCAGCGCCACCCGGTCGCCCCGCCCCGCCCCCAGCGAAGCCAGAAAATTAGCGTAGCGTTTCGCCAGACGGATGAGGCTCCAGAAAGACCAAACCTCCCGCCGCCCGTCGGCTTTCTCCACGTACAGGGCCGCCCGGCGCCGGTCGTCGGCCCACCGGTCGAAAATCTCGGCCGCCATGTTCATCCGCTCCGGGATGTCCCAGGCGAACCCGTCTTTTATCTCCCGGTAGCCGCCGAAGGCCAGCAGATCGCAGTCGTCAACCCTCATCGCCCGCTCCTCCTTTTCTCTTCGCCTTCGCGTACCATCCCCCCGTCCAAAGGGCCCCCGCCGCGGCGCAGGCCGCCAGGAACAGGAAAGCCAGGTTCCAGGAACCCCGCTCCACCAAGCGGCCCATCACCGGCGAAGCCGCCCCGCCCCCCAAGTTGAAAGCCAACACGAAAATACCGCCGGTGAAAGCCGCCTGCGCGTCGTCCAGCAGGCGGGGAAACAGCCCCAGCGTAACCGAAGAGGCGGCGCCCACCAGGGCGGTGGCGGCCGCCATCGCCGCAAAACCGGCCGCCAACCCGGAGGCCCCGGCCGCCGCCGCCAACGCCAGGGCGGCCGCCGCCAGCAGAACCCCGCCCCCCGCCGCCGCCCGGGGCCCCTCCGCCCGCCGGAACCAGCGGCCGGCCAGGAAAGTGACGGCGACGGCCAAAGCGGGCAGAACCGCCGACAGGGCCCCGGCCCGGGATTCGGACAGGCCGTGGACCTGCGCGAAGTAGGCGGGGGTCCACACCACCAGGGCCACGAAGACGGCCCCGATGGCCGCTGCCGGAACCAACAGCGGAACCGCCCGGCGCGCCCCCGGCCCCGCCCCGGCCCGGGCCGGGCGCGGCTTCTCCATCGGATCCCGCACCGCCGCCCACCACGCCAAACCGAGGGGAATCAGGACCGCCGCCGCCGCCAGAAACACCCGTTGCGCCCCGGCCCGTTCCGCGATGACCCCGCCCAGGGCCAAAGCGAGGGCCGTGCCGGCCACGAAGCAGGAACCGAAAGAGGCGATGACCCGGGAGGCCCGCTCCGGGGGGACCCAGCGGCGCAACGCCCCCAGCAGCGGCGTCCAGCCCATGGCCTGGAAAACCCCGTTGGCCGACCAGGCCGCCAAAGCCGGGCCGAAAGAACCGGCGTAGGCGAACCAGATGTTGGCCAAGCCGCTTCCCGTCAAACCCAGTCCCACCAGCCAGCGGGTTCCGATGCGGTCCGCCAGCTTGCCGACGGGGGCCACCGACAGGGAATAAACCCAGAAGAACCCGGCCGCCAAAAACCCGATCTGGGAGGGGGTGAAGCCCATTTCCGACTCCAGGCCGGGCACCGCCGCCGAAAAATTGACCCGCCCCAGGTAGTAGAAGGCGTAAACCGACCACCCGGCCGCAACCAGGCCCCACCGGGCGCCGCTCCCGGTCAGGGCTCAAGCGGACTAGGGGCGGGAAGCGAGGCGGGGCCGTCCGGGGCGGGAGGGCCGTCCGGAGCGGGGGGGCCGTTGGGTCCCAGCACCCAGATTTTGTCCGGGTCGAACCGCACCATCACCTCGTCCCCGTCCGAAAAGTCCTTCACGCGGCCCGGTTCGGTCACCGCCTCCACCTCGTACTCCCCCAGGGAAATGCGGAAGCGGGAAAAACGGCCCACGTAGACATGGGAGCGGATCACCCCCCGGGCCGAATTGTAGCCGCGGCCGTCCAACTCCACCGCCTCGGGGCGGATGCTGAGCACCGCCGGTCCGTCCTCCGCCACCCCGTGCGGGGCGGAAAAAGTGCCCACTTCGGTGGCCACCTCGTCCCCGGTTTTCACCCCGGGGATGAAATTGGCGCCGCCGAAGAACTTGGCTATCTCCACGCTGAGAGGATTTTCGTAGAAGGCGTCGGGGGAGGCGAACTGCTGCAACCGGCCTTCGAAAAGGAGGGCGATGCGGTCGGCCAGCACCACCGCCTCCTCCTGGTCGTGGGTGACGAACACGGTGGTGATCCCCAGCTCGGTTTGGATGCCCCGAATCAGATCCCGCATTTCGTCCCGCAGGTGGGCGTCCAGGTTGCTGAGCGGCTCGTCCAACAGGAGCACGTTGGGCTGGATGATGAGGGCCCGGGCCAGGGCGATGCGCTGTTGCTGGCCGCCCGACAGCTGGCTCGGTTTGCGGCCTTCGAAGCCGGGCAGTTGCACCAAGTCCAGCATGTCCCCCACCCGTTGGCGGATTTCCCGGCGGGGCACCCCCCGCATTTTCAGGCCAAACCCGATGTTGTCGGCGATGCTCATATAGGGGAAGAGCAGGTAGTTCTGGAAGACCATCACCGCCCCCCGCTCCTCGGGGGCGACGTTGACGATGGAGTCGCCGTCGAACAGGATGTCCCCGGAGGTGGGGCGGAGCAACCCGGCGATCATTTTCATGGTGGTGGTTTTGCCGCACCCGGACGGCCCCAGCAGGGCGGTCAGTTTCCCGGATTCGATGTCCAAGTCGAACCGGTCCACGGCCGGGTCGGACTTCTCGTCGAAGATTTTGGTCAGCTGGTCGAGGCGTACCTGTGTCATATGTTTCCGATCCCTCCTACGGCGGCGTTGTCGCCGGACAGATAGCGGGAGCTGAGCAGGAGCACCAGCACCGCGGGCAAAATGAACACCACGCTCAACGCCCCGGCGATGGCCGGGTCGGAGCGGACGAAGCTGAACAGGAGCAGGGGCAGGGTCTGGATTTGGCCGCCTCCGATGAGCAGGGTCAGCACGTATTGGCTCCAGGAAATGATGAAAGCGAACAGGGCCCCCACCACCACCCCCGGGAAGATGGCGGGCAAGGTCACGTACCACTGGGTTTTCAGGCGGCCCGCCCCCAGGGAGCGGGCCTGCAGTTCGAAATCTGTGTCGTAGTTGGCGAACACCCCCGACATCACCAGCGTCATATAGGGCAAGGTGGGCACCAGATGCACCAGGATCACCCCCAGCAGGGTGTTGGACAGGTTGGCCCGGATGAACAGGACGTGGATGCCCAGCACCACCGCCAGGCCGGGGACGATGATGGGGGCCAGGATCATCCATTCCACGATGCGCTTGCCCCGGAACTCGTACAAACCGAGGGCCCGCCCGGCGGGCACCCCGAACAGAACGGACAGCAAAGTCACCACCAGGGCGATGAGGGCGGTGTTCCACGCCACCCCCACCACGTCGTTGTTGGGGTTGAGCACCTCCGCCCAGGCCCGCCCGCTGTATTCGGTGGGGAGGATAGCCGGGTAGAACCAGCGGAAACTGATGGACCAGATGAACAGGGGCACGATGGGGGCCACCAGAAAAGCCAGCAGGCCGGTGATACCCACCCAGCGGCCGGTCGCCCGCCAGGCGGCCCGGTGGGAGACGGCGGTATCCGTGGGGGCGGGGAGGGAGGGGGCTCTCACTTCAGCTCCTGATGTAGCGGCGGGACAGTTTCATGTAGGCGAAAATCATCAACGAACTCATAAAGGCGATCACCATGGCCATGGCCATGGCCTGCGGACGGGCCGCCAAGTCCACATCGGTGTAGGACTCGAAGGCCAGCACCGGCAGGGCTTTGGGGAAAGTCGCCCCCAACAACCAGGGAATCTCAAACGCCCCGAAAGTGAAAGCGAACACGATCACCGACGCGGACACCACCCCCGGCATGATCAGGGGCAGGGTCACGTGCCGGAAAGCCTGCCAGCGGTTGGCGCCCAGCGAACGGGCCACCGACTCGTAATCCTCCCCCACCGACAGCAAAATGGCCAGCACGATCACCCCGATGAACGGAATCTCCTTCCACACGTACTGGATGATGATCCCGATCGCCCACGGGTCGAAAACCATGGCCGGAAACTCGCCCGGGGAGTCGATCAGCCCCGCCCCGGTCACCAAGCGGGACACCAGCCCGCTACCGGAAAACAGATAGAGCACGCCCACCGCCCCCACCAGATGGGGGATGGTCAGGTTGAGGGAAAACATGAAATGGACGAACCGTTTTCCCCGGAAAGCGGGGCGGAGCAACATGGCCGAGGCGATGGCCAGGATGCTGGCGATCAGGGTGGAGGTAAAAGCGATGTGGAAGGTGAGGATGAAACTGCGGATGAAACCGTTGTCGGTGAAAATGTTAAAGTAGGCGGCCAGGTTGAAATCGGTTAGGCCGATGAGCGGAAAATAGCCCAAACTGCGCAGGAAACCGGTGACCAGGCCGCCCATGAACAGCAGGAGGATGACCGCCATGGCGGGGGTCAGCAAAAGGGCGATGTTCAGGCGCCGGGCCCCTTTTTCGGACAGGCGGGGACCGCCCATGCGGGGGGCTTTGAGAAGTTTGGGGGTCATGGACGGGCCGTAAGGCGGGCGTTTGGCGGCGCGGCCCCCGGAGGGGCGCGCCGCCAAACGGGTTTCCGCTTATTGCTCGGCTACGTTGGCTACCCAGCCTTCCTCGATCTTGGGAACCCAGTCGCCCTGCAACTCGGGCAGGCCGATGACATCGGCCGGGTCCACCACCGACGGATGCCGGGGCACGTCCGCGAAGGCCGACTGGCTGGCGGCGTTCAACACGTTGATCTGGCCCCACACGTCCGGGTAGGCCTTCTGCAACTGGGCGTCCACGCTCAGCAGCAGGTCCGCCACCACCAGGGTGGCCGCCTTGTTGGGGGAGTTGTAGGGAATGGCTACGAAGTTGGTGTTGCCGATCTGCCCGCTTGACAACCCGTAGGTGCGGGTGCTCTCCGGGAAGGTGCCGTTGTCCACCTTGGAACCGGCGGAAGCCGGGCCGTAGGCCAGGAAGTGGCTCACCTCCGAGTTGGAATACAGCTGTTCCAAAGCGGGCTGGTCCACCGGGTAGGTGGATCCGCTCCGCCACAGGCACGGCTCCAACTCGTTCAGGCGATCCCAAGTGGCCTGGGCCACCTGATCGTACATGGCCTGATCGAAGGGGATTCCCACCATGTCCTGGTATCCGCCGGGCAGGATGTCGTTGGCCACGTCGTAGAACACGTGCCGCACGAACACGCTGCCGGTGAAGTCGGGCGGGGCCGGATAGGTGAAGGAGCCCGGGTTGGCGCAGGCCGCCTCCAGCAGGGCGTCCAAGTCGGCGGGCGGTTCCGGTACCAAGTCGCTGTTGTAGAACACGGCCGACTGGGCCAAGTTCCACGGCACTTCGCATTCCTCCACCGGGGTCCCGAAGTCATAGGCGATGTGCCCGGCGTCCTGCTCAACGTTTGACATGGCGGGCATGACGTCCCAGTAGCCGCAGAACAACAGGCCGCCCTGTTTCATCGTCTTGAAGTTCTCACCGTTGATCCAGATCAGATCAATGGAACCGGAAGTAAACTCGCCGGCCTGGGTTTCGCTGAGCACCGTGTCCACCGCGTTCACGGTGTCGGTGATGCGAACCTGGTTCAAGTCGATGTTGTAGCGGTTTTTGGCCTCTTCGGCCACCCATTCGTTGACGTAGGCGTTGATCACCGCGCTGCCGCCCCACATGAACCAGTTCACCCGGCTGCCGTCGGCGGCGGCCACGATGTCGTCCCAGGTCATGCCGCCCAGTTCGGAGTTGTCCAGGTCCAGCAGTCCGGCGCCGGTGGGGCCCGTCTGCGGTTCGGTGACCACCACGGTCTCGGTAACCACCACGGTCTCGCCCGGCACCTCCACCTCCTCGGTCACCAGCGACGTGACCACCACGGTTTCACCGGGTACCGTAACCTCCACGGTCTCGGTCACGGTCTCGGTGCGGGTGCACGCCGTCGCCGCCAAGGCGAGGACGAACACCAGCGCCGAGGCCTTTAGCAATTTTCCGTATCTCATTTGATTTGCCTCCTTGGGTTGTTTTTATCTAAGACCGGCGCGGCCTCCGGGAAGCCTTTTCTCATACTATCCCCTCGTAAAGGCCGCCGTCATATTAAATTCGGTTTTTTCTTTCCTCCTTTTCTTTAGATAATGGCAATTAATCGCCGTGTTGCGCAAAATCTCCTAGCCGCCCGCCGGAACCTCCTCCCCCGTCCGGCCCAGCGTCTGGTACAGACGGCGTTCCGCGGCCCGCAGGGGATGGTTCATGTTCTCGGACCGCACCTGGTCGAATTCGGGGAAGCCGGCCGCCTGCTCCGCCGACCAGCGGCGGGCGAAAGTTCCGTCCTGAATGCGGGCGATGATCCCCCGCAACCGCTCCCGCTCGGCCTCCTCCTCCGTCGCCGACAGCCGGGCGGTCACCTCCTGCCCGTACTGGCTGGTGCGGGAATGGAGGACGATCTGATCCCACAAACCGATGTCCCGGTAGGCCTTGGAGGTTTCCACCATCTCCCCGGAGGCGTAAAACTCCAGCATGGCCGCCTCCGGGCTGCATCCCGCCTCCACCAAAACCTCGCAGTAGCGGCGCACCGCGTACAGGTATCCCACCTGTTCGGCGAACAGGTCCACCGTGGCCTCCTCCAGGAAACTGGATTCGATGACCCCCATGCGGGTGGAGCCGATTCCCCGGCAGAGGGCCAGGGTGCGCTCCCAGGCCAGGGGGGTGGCCGCCTGATGCACCGCCGCCAAACTGGGGAAGCCTTCCCCGCTCAAAAAGGTTTCCCGCACCCCGGCCCCGATCATCCGGGGGGCGATGAGAACCACGTCCGCGTCCGGCGGGGGGGTAATCAGGTCGAAGGCGATGTTGTAGCCGCTGGCGAACACCAGCATGTCGCCCGCCCGCAGGCCGGGGCGGATGTCGGCTTCGAACACCTGCGGCATCACCTCGTCCGGAACCAGGAAAAACACCACATCCGCCCGGGAAACGGCCTCCGCCACCGGAACCACCGTGAACCCGTCGGCGGCGGCCTGCTCGTAGGAGGAGTCGGGGCGGCTGCCCACGATGACTTCCAAACCGGAGTCGCGCAGGTTGAGGGCCTGGGCCCGTCCCTGGTTGCCGAACCCGACCACGGCTATGACCTTGCCCCGGATGTGGGCCGGGTCGGCGTCGGCGTCGAACCACATTTTGGCCATCAACCTTCCCCTTCCCGGCTGGGCCGGATCATTATTTTGATGGGGCCGTCCGCCCCGGCGGCCGCCATCTGAATGGCCAGATCGGTCTGCTCCAACGGGAACGGCTCCCCCAGCAGGACTTCGCCGTCCACCGCGCCCGACGACAACAGTTCGATGGCCTCCGGGAAGGCGTCCCGGCCCAGGAAGACGGGGATGACGTCGGCCTCCCGGGACTGGGCCAGCATCAGGTTGAACGGAATCCTCTCTTCGGAGCACACCCCCACCGCCACCACTTTGCCCCCGGGCCGCACCACCTGCAAGGCGGTCTCCAAAGTGACCGGGCCGCCCACCGCCTCGTACACCACGTCCAGCCCGTCCGGTTCCGTTTTGGCCAACAGTTTTTCGGTGGGGATGTCACGGGAAACGTCCACCGGCCACGCCCCCAGTTTCTCCGCGGCCCGCAGGCGGCGCTTGTTGATGTCCAAGGCGAACACCCCGGCCGCCCCGTAGGTGAGGGCGGTCGCCGCGATGAGCAGCCCGATGGGTCCCGCTCCGATGACCATGGCGATCTCCCCGCCCCGCAGGTCGCTGCGGCGCACGGCGTGCACCGCGATGGAAGTGGGCTCCACCAGGGCCCCCAGCTCCATGGACATCCCCGGGGGCAGGGGATGGACGGAAGAGGCGGGCACCGACACGAACCCGGCCAGGGCCCCGTCGGTGTGGGGGGAGCCGATGAAGCGGAAATCCCGGCACAGGTTGTAGAGGCCGCTGCGGCAGGGGTCGCATTCCCCGCAGTTGATGATGGGCTCCACCGTCACCCGGTCGCCTTTCCGCACCGACTCCACCCCCCGTCCCGCCTCCGCCACCACCCCGGCGAACTCATGCCCCAGAATGTGGGGGTTTTCGATTACCCACTCCCCGATTCGGCCGTCCCGGTAATAGTGCAGGTCGGAACCGCAGACGCCCACCGCCCGCGGGGCCACCAGCACCCGCCGGGCGCCGGGGAAAGGGCGGGGGCGCTCTTCGATGGTTATGCGCCTCCCGTCGCCGGGATGAAGCAGCGCCGCCTTCATTTGTACACCTCCAGTATCCGGTCCTGATCGTCCAATTTGGCTATCAGGTCTTTGAAAATGGCGTCCCGGTCGATCTCGCAGGCCTCCATCATCAGCGGCCCGTCCGGACAGGGGCGCCACCGCAGGTCCTCCCCCAAACGGGGGGTGCGGGCGGTGCGGCAGGGAACCCAGTCCCGTTCCAGCAGCCAGGCCACGTTGATCAGATCCCAGATCACCCACGACTGGCCGGGGAAAGGCCGTATCCCCCGCTGGGCGTGAATGGGATTGTGGGTGTACAGGTGGTGGAGGTAATCGCCTATCGCCCCTTTGCCCGCCACCCATCTTTCCATCTCCGGCCCGGAGAACCGCAGTTGCGCTCCGATATGATAGCCGGGGAGGTAAACCAACGGAACGCCCGAGTCGAACAGCAAGCGGGAGGCGTGCGGGTCCTGCACCAGGTTCAAAGAAGGCCGGTTGGAGAAGTCGGTCCAAGTCGGGTAACCGGAAGTCCAGGTGACGACCATGCGGGCGGCGATTTCGGGGGCCATCAACAGGGCGGAGGCCACGTTGGTGACGCACCCGATGGCGGCCACGAACAGGGGCCTCTCCTCGTCGGCCAAGGCGGCCTCGATGATGCGGTGAGCCCCCTCGCTTTCCACCGGGACGTCGGGGGCGGTCATGTAGCGGTCCGCCCCCCGGTGGGCCGAACCGGCGGCGGACAGCCCCAGCTTTTCGTAAACGGTATGTATCTCCCGGTAGGACAGTTCCATTCCCCGGGCGGGGGTTACGAACTCCAACTCCTCCGGGTCCATGCCCTGCCGCAGCAGGTTGGCGGCCCATTTGCGGGCGCTGTCCACGTTCTCCGTGCGCTCCCCCCGTCGTTCGGCGGCGGCCGCCTCCAGCAGGGCGGGGCGGAGATGGGCGAAGGAGAACGGTTCGGCCACCGCCGCCTCCACCTGCAGCCGGTCGGGGGACAGCAAAGCCCACGCCAGGGCGAACTGGTCGTCGATTTCGTTGGCGGCGTCGGTGTCGAACAGGACCCGCACCGGCCCCGGCCGGTCCTCCATCATCCGCAACCGGGCGGCCTCGTCCAACACGGGAAAGTCGGTCATTTTCCTCCCTCTCCGGGGCGGGCTGATCCGACCGGGGACTTGTCCCGCCAGTCGGCCCCTTCCCCTTCGGCTATGGCCCGCAGGCCGTCCAGCCGGGCGGAGCAGGTTTCCATGTCGCCCTCGCCGGAGGCGGCCTCCCGCCACACCGCCCGCCCCGCCATGAATCCGGAAGCCCCGGCCCGGCAGGCAACGCGCAGGCAGTCGGCGAACAGGCGGAAGTCGGAGCCTTCGGACAGCACCGTCCAGGGTACCGGACTTGCGTCGTTAACTTCCCGGCACGCCTCCTCCCAGGCGCCGCGGGGGGCGTCGGGGCGCAACTCCCCCGGGAACTGCACTTTCAGCACGTCCGCCCCCGACTCCCCGAAACGGCGCACCCCTTCCAGCACCGCCCGCCGCCGGGCCCGCGGGTCTCCGTTCAGGGCCAGCGGTTCGCAGAACAAAGGCATGTCGGCCGCCCGGCACTGGGCCGCCGCCTCGGCCAGGAAACGGTCCGGGGCGGGGCTGTCCCCGTCCGGGTCGTAGTAGAAGGAAATCTTTACCGCGTCCGCCCCCATCCGGGCCGCCCGTTCCGCATCCCACCCGGGCAACAGCCGGGGGGCGGCGGCCGCCCGGTGGTAGTCGCCGTCCTCGATGCCCAGCACGATCCCCGCCCCGTTGGCCGGGCGGCGGCTCTCCGGGGGCAGACCGCTCCAGAAAACGGGATCCACCAGCACCGCGCTGGCCCGCTCCCCCAATCCGGACAGGAGCCGGGTTTTAGCCTCCCGCAGAAACTCGGGGGCGACCGAATCGGGGTCGGCGGGCCGCACCGCGGCGGCGAAAGAACGGACATGGTCCAAGGCCAGGATGGCGAAGCGGCCGGTGTCGGTGGCGGAACGTTGCAGGCGGCCGTTCACGCGTTCACCCCCTCCAACTGCAGGTAATCCCGCATCGGAACCGGGCGGGTGGCGCTCATGCCCAGCCAGGCGGCCGCCTCCGCCAGCTCCGAGGACAGGTCGCCCTGGGCCACCGCGTAATGATGTTCATGACCGCCGACGATGGCGGTGTTGACCAGATCCATCAACCCGATCGGCTCCCCGTTGAGCCGGAACTGCGAGAACCAGCCCCGGGTGCCGTCGAAGCCGGGATTGCCGGTTTCCACCACTTGGGCGGTGGCGATGAACATTTCCCGGAACTGGTCGCCGGCGTAGGCGATGGTGGCCGTCTGGGGGGCGAACAGCAGATCCCCCGACACCCCGTAGCGGACATCCGACTTGCGCCCCAGCGTGACGTGGTCCACCCAGCGGATGCCGTTGCCCGCCCCGAAATGGCGGGGGGACACCCCGCAGTGCCAGAACAGGATGGCGTCGTTGTCCGGGTCCAGGCAGGTCAGGTCCAGGAGGGTGGAGGACCCGCTCCGGGGCGACATGGAATTCATCAGCAGCATGGACACCGAACCGGGCACGTCCCCTTCGCAGGAAACGGCCATCCCGTCTTCGGAACCCAGCAGGCTGTAGGCCATGCAAGGGGCGATATGGTATTCCTCCTGGAAAGACGGCCAGCATTGCACGGCCAGGGCGTCGTAGCCTTCTTCGGCCGCCAACTCCTGCAAGGCCAGGTAGAGGCGGGCGTTGCGCTCCATGCCCAGTTCGGGGGCGGTGACTTCGTCGGCGACCTCCACCGCGGTCCGCACCACCGAAGCGGCCCGGGCGGGGTGGAAAGACTCGGCCCGTTCCACCACTTCGGAGATGTCGTGAGTTCCGATCGTCGTCCCGAACCGTTCCCGCAGCATCCCTTCGTCGAAGTTCATGTTGTAAAAACCGGGGGAGATGCCGCCGATCCATCCGATGCGGGCCGAACTCATCGCCTTGATTCCCTGCAGGGCGCGGACGGTCACCCGCAGGCGGCGGTCGAAGCCGGGGTCTTCGATGTGGCCGAAAAACCATTTGAAAGGGACGCCCCGCTCCCGCAGGTGACGGCGGATGATGGAGGCGTAATGGTTGACCGACACCAGCGAATGCAACTGTATGGAACCCGCCAGGGTCGGTTCGGGGGTGGCCCACAAGCCCAGGCGGGGGGCGGCCCGGGTGAAAGGCTCCAGCATCTCGCCGGAGGCGCAGGCGGCCGCCTGCAACAGCAGGAAATCCACTCCGGCGTCCGCCAAGCGGGCGGCGGCGGTCTGGGCGGCGGGCACGTCGGCCACCGCCCCGTCGACCGCGGTCAGGTCGAAATCCATTTCCCCGGCCAGTTTCTCCAAGCCGTCGATGGCCCGGCGGTACTGGTTGTGCTCGTCGGCGTAGTAGGTGGGGAAGGCCACCCCGGCGTAGCCCAGGCGCAGTCTTTCTTTCATACCGCCTCCGCCGGCCGGGGGGCGGTTTCCGCCCAAGCTTCGAACATCAGGGCGACGGTCACCGCCCCCGGATCGGGCAGGCCCTGGCTGCGGTCGGGGGCGTAGCGGGCCCGCCCGGCGGCGGCCCGCATTTCGGCGGTGGCCTCCGCTCCCCGGCGGGCGGCTTGGGCGGCTACCCGCAAGACGGCGGCGGCGTCCTCCCCGGAGGCTGCGGCCTCCTCGGCCGCTTTCACCGCCGGGGCCAGGGCGTCCAGCATCGTCTTCTGGCCGGGGGCGGCCCGACCGGCCCGCCGCACCTGATCCAAACCCCGGCGCCAGGCGGCGGCCAAAAGGCCGGGACCCGCCTCGTCTTGGCCGGCCACGGCGGCGGCGGCGGCGGCGAAGAAAGCCCCGAACAGGCCGCCGGCCGCGCCCCCTACTTTTTCCAGAAAAGCCCCGCTCGCCGCCCGCCACGCCCCGGACGGCCCGGCGGGGGGGCGCCGCTCCAAACGGAGGCGGGCTTCGGCGAAGGCGGCGGTCATGTTCGCCCCGTGGTCGCCGTCCCCGGCCGCCCCGTCCAAGCGGGACAGTTCCTCTTCCCGCTCCGCCACCCGCCGGGCGGCCGCCTCCGCCATCCGCACCGCCCACCCCGCGTCCACCGCCCTCATCTCCCGCCCCCCCGCATCGTGAAACCCGCTCCGTCGGCCGGGGCGTCGTACAAGGCCAGCAACTCTTCGTCCATTCGGCACAGGGCCAGGGCGAACCCGGTCATGTCCAAAGTGGTGGCGTAGGGGCCCATCCAGGACCGCACCGGCTCCGCCCCCCGCCGGGCCAGGGCGGCCGCCGCGCCGCGGTGCAACACCGACAACTCCATCAAAGTCAGCGACCCGGCGTTGTTCAGCAACGTCCCCACCTCATCCCCCCCGGCCAGGCCCAGGTCGTCGGCCAGCCGGCCCGCCAGCAGTTCGGCTATTTCGTCGGCGGAGGCTTCTTCGCCCACCCGCGTCCCCGGTTCCCCGTGCACCCCCATTCCCACCGACAGGCCGCCCCGGTCCGGGCCGCCCAGGGGGGTTCCGCTCACCGGGTGGGCCACCGCGCCCATCGCGGCCGAGATGGAACGGATATTGGCCCGCGCCTTCTCCGCCACCCGTACGCATTCCGCCAA
The DNA here is from genome assembly GCA_965202665.1 of Candidatus Spongiisociaceae bacterium. Taxonomy (GTDB): domain Bacteria; phylum Actinomycetota; class Acidimicrobiia; order Spongiisociales; family Spongiisociaceae. The sequence goes on along the minus strand of OZ241841.1, from coordinate 2,152,615 downwards.
AGGGCGGCCCTCTTCGGCCGCCGCCCCGATCATCTTCCAGGCGAAAAACAGGCCCGCCCCGCCCCGCCGCTCCTCCATCCGCTCCGGGGGGGCGGAGGCCACATCGTCGTAGAGCACGGCCATCTCCGCCTCCGCTCCGGCTTCGGCGGCTTCCGCCATGGCCATTTCGGCGTTGATGATGTCCCCGGCGTGGCTGGACGCCAACAGCAAAACCCCCGCCCCCCGGTCTGCCGCCCGGATTCCCCGGGCGATGGCGGACGGGCCGGGGGAGGAAAAAATGGGGCCGGGGACGTTCACGTCCAACAGGCCCTCCCCCACCCAGCCGATCATGGCCGGTTCGTGCCCGGAGCCGTTGCCGATCACCACCCCCACCTTGCCTTCCTCTTTGGGGCGGGCCCGCACCACCATTCCCCCCTCCAGCCGGATCTTGTCCTTATGGACGGCGGCGTAGCCTTCCAGCATCTCCCCCACCGCCTCGGCGGGGTCGTTGAGGAACCAGCGGGTGCGGGGGGTCATGCCAGGCGCTCCCGGATGAAAGCCGCCGCCTGCGCCGCGTCGCCGTCCGGGTCGTCGGTCAGATCCCGCCAGGCGTAGGTGGCCCGGCCGGTTTCGGCCCGCGAGTTGGGGAAGGTTTCAAACACCACCCACCCCCCGTATCCCGCCTCGTCCAAGGCCGCCCGGAAAGCCGTCCAGTCGATGTGCCCGTACTGGGGGGCCCGCCGGTTGTTGGCCGCCACCTGCACATGCCCGATGCGCCCCGCCGCCCGGCGCACCGCGTCGGCCAAGTCGTCTTCTTCCATGTTCATATGGAAAGTGTCCAGCTCCGCCAGCACGCCCTCCTCGCCCACCATGTCTATGAAACGGAGGCAGTCGGATACCGTGTTGAACATAAAAGTCTCGAACCGGTTGAGCACCTCCAGGCAGATGTCCACTCCCAGCCGCCGGGCGTAGGGGGCCACTTCGGCCAGGGTTTCCGCCGACCGCTCCCGATAGCCGTCGTGGTCCCGCTCCGGGAAACCCATCCAAGTGGCGTAGGTGACCCCGCCCAGGATGGGGCTGCCCAACTCGGCCGCCTGCTCCAAGCACCGGCGCAAATGATCCACTCCCGCCCGCCGCACGTCGGACACCGGGCTGGAAATGTCCATCTCCGGGGAAAGGCCGGTGCTGCACAGCACCGTCAGGCCGTGCTCGGCGGCGGTGCGGGCGATGAGGGGAATGTCCATCTCCAGCCCGGCCACCAGCGAAATCTCCACCCCGTCGTATCCGGCGGCGGCCGCCTTGTGAAACACCGAGGACTGCTCGTCCGACCAGCTGTCCAGCCAGTAAAAAATTTCTATCCCGACCGGGCGGCTCATTTTTTCCCCTCTCCCTCCGCGGGCTCCGGGCCGTTTGCGGCTTCTTCGACTTCGAAGAACAATCCCAGCAAAGGGTGGGCCTCCCCTTCCGGGGCCCCGAACCGGGCCCGCACCGGAGCCCCGTGCCGGGGGGCGGCGTCCCCGGCCACCCGGTGGGTTATTCCTCCCTCGGCCCCGTCCAAGCGGATGGCGGCCAGCACATAGGGGGCCCGTATCCCCCCGAACGGCGGGGGGCTGTGCACCACCGCCGCCGAGACGATGCGCCCGGTTCCGGGCAGGTCGCGCCATTCGGCGGGGCGGAGGTCTTTGCGGCAGAAAGGAGAAGGGGGGAACCAAGAAGTCCCGCACTCCCGGCATCGGCTGGCCCGCAGCCTGCCCTCCGCCAAACCCCGGTAGAAGGGGCCGTTGCTGCCCAGGGCGTGCCGGTAGCGCTGGGAGGCCTCCCATTCCAAGAAGGCGGGGGCGCCGTCCTCCCGGCCCTCCGGCGGGTAATTGGCGTCCCGGGTGAAAGACAAAACGCGCATCAGGCGGCCCTGCCGAACACGTTGACCGCGCACAGGGAACCCACCCCGGCGTGGGCGTCGGTCACTCCGATTCGGGCCCCCGCCACCGCCCGCTCCCCCTCCACTTCCCCCCGCAACTGGGAAACCACTTCCACCGCCTGGGCGATGCCGGTGGCCCCCACCGCCGACCCCCGTCCCAGCAAACCCCCGGACGGGTTGACCGGAAGCGGGCCGCCCAGTTCGAACCGGCCCTCCCCGGCCGCCCGGCCCCCCTCCCCCTCCCCGCACAACCCCAGATCCTCGTAGGCCTGCAACTCCGCCCCGCTGAACGAATCGTACACTTCGGCCACGTCGATCTGGCGGGCCGGGTCGTCTATGCCCGCCTCCCGAAAAGCCCGGCGGGCCGCCCGGCGCTTGGCCGCAAAATGGGGGAACATTTCCGCGGGGCGGTCGGCCAGCCGGGGATGGTCGGAGGCGCATCCCATCCCCCGCACCGCCACCGGCGGGCGCTGGCCGAAAGTGGCGCTGTGCGACCGGGCCCACTCTTCGTCGGCCAGCACCGCCGCCGCCGCCCCGTCGCTGAGCGGGCTGGCGTCGTACAGGCGGTAGGGGCCGGCCAGGGGCGGAGAGTTGCGCACCTCCGGCACGGTGAGGGACATTCCTTTGTGGGCCAAAGGGTTGTGGAGGGCGGCGCGGCGGTTTTTGACCGCGATGCGGGCGAACTGGTCGGGGGTGGTTCCGTAACGGCGCATGTGTTCTTTGATCATCAGGGCGTAAGGGGCGGCGAAAGTTCCGAACACCGGGGTCTCCCATTCCAGGTCGGCGGACATGGCCAGAATCTCCACCGCGGTGGGGCGGTCCACCCCCCGTCCGTTGGTTTCCGCCCCCAGCGCCAAAGCGGAACGGGCCCGCCCGGCGGCCACCGCCCCCGCCGCGGCCTGCACCGCCAAAGCCCCGGTGGCCCCACCCCCCTCCACCCGCAACGCCGCTTTGCCCACCAGCCCGGCCGTTTCCAACAGGATCTGGCCGGGGCTCAACTGGCGGTTGAAATGGTCGCTTTCGCAGGCTATGACCGCCAAGTCGATGTGCTCCGGCCCCGTTCCGGCGTCCCGCAGGGCGGCCCGCGCCGCCTCGGCCGCCATGTCCCGCAGACTGGCGTCCTCCCGGAAGCCCCGGAAAGGGGTCATCCCCACGCCGACCACCAGCGCCTCCCCGCTCACGGGCCCGTCTCCAGCAACAGGCGGGCGGTGTCGGCGTCGGTGATCAGCGCGTTGAAATATCCGCCCCGCAGGGCCGCCCGGATGACGCGGGCCTTGTCCCGCCCCCCCGCCACCAGGGCGCTGGTCGGCAGGCGGCGCAGGTCCTCCAAAGTGAGGCCGATGTGAATGTCGTCGGTGGGCCAGGGAACGTGGCGGCCCTCCTGGTCGAAGAAATGGCCGAGGGCGTCGCCCACCGCCCCCGCCTCCTGCAGCCGCCGCAGGTCCCGGTCGTCCAGGGCGCCGTGCCGGTAAAGCAGGGCGTCTTGGTCCACCGTGCCCACGCTTTGGATGACCAGGTCGGCGCGGCGGGCCCGTTCCAGGGAGGCCCGCACCGCCGGTTCGGCCAACAGGACGTCGCGGGTGGCCGGTTCGCTGACGAAAGTGGGGGCGGTGATGATCTCCGAAGCGGCCCCCGCCGCGTCCGCCAACCGGCTGGTCACGTTGTAGGCCGCGAACCCGGCCTTGGGGGAGGCACCCACCCCTTCCACGGTGATGAAAGTGCATGGGATGGGGCGGTCGGTGCGGAAAGTCCCGGGGATGAGGGACACGGTCCGTCCCAGGCCCACCCCCGCCACCAGGCCGGGGCGCAGTTGCTCCGCGAGCCAGTCGGCCGCGCCGGCGGCCAACGAGGCGCGCAAGGCGGAACGGGAAGGCGGGGTGGCCGTAACCCGCACATCCCGCAGACGGCGGGAGGTAAGCAGGTCGTGTTGCAGGGCGGCGAAGGGTTCTTCCGGCCCGGTAACCTGGAAACGCACCACCCCGGTGCGGCGGGCCAGGCTGAGCATGCGGTTCACTTTCATGCGGGAAATGCCCAACGCCTCCCCGATTTGCTCCTGCGTCATCTCCGACTCGTAGTAGAGACGGGCGATGCGGGCGCATAGGCGATGGCGGGGCAACGGGAGGTCTATCTCCCGTTCCCGGACCGCGGGCGAACGTATCATTTGCACATGCTCATGAGCTTTTGCGCAACCGAAGTTAGCCGGGTTGCGGACCGGGCGCCGCCCAAACCGGAAAAAATGTTTCCGAGGAGACGCGGGGGCGCGGGTCGCGGGGCAAACGCTGCGGAGCGGCCCCCGTCGGGGAATTTCGTTTGAACGGGGTCAGGCGGGGGGCGGCTGCAGTTGGAAGTCCACCCGCTCCACTTGGCCGGTGAACGGGAACTCCCCCGCATAGCCGGAACCGGCCGGGGACAGGGTGTCGGCGCCCACGCTCAACGACCCCCACGAGATCATCCCCCGGGCCATGTCGTCCATGTCCCCCTCGGCCAAAACCCGGTCGTCGGCTTCCAAAAAGCCTTTTCCTTGGAAGTCGCCGTCGCGCTCGAACCGGAAAGCCAAACGGCGGGTTCCGGGGGGAACCGGGACCGGGGAGGCGAGGATTTGGCGGCGCCCCAAATAGTGGTATTCAAATGTGAGCCGGGCATCTTTGACGTACAGGGCGTAGCCGCCGCTCACATCCCCGGTCGCCGTCAAAACCCCCTCTTCGGCGGGGCGGGCGGGGGCGATGCGGGCGGTGATGGAGAAGGAACGGTTGAAAATCAGGGGGGTTACCCCGCCGGGGACGCGGGACGACCCGCCCAGGTAGGTGAAAGAGTCGCGGGCCCGGGGCGAACCGGGGGTTTGGAAAGAGGAGGCCCGCACCGCCAGGTAGCGGTCGTCCAGCGGCAACACCGAATATTTGGCCGCCTCCTCCTCCCACAATTCGGCCATTTCCCGCAGGCGGCCGGGGTGGCGGCCGGCCAGGTCTTCGCATTCGGAGAAGTCGGAGTCGATGTGGTACAGCTCCCACGGGTCGTCGGCGAACGGCTCATTGCGGCGGTGGCGGGTGAGGGCTTTCCATCCGTTGCGCCAGATGGCCCGATGGCCGATCATCTCAAAATACTGGCTTTCCCGGGACGGGGGGGCGTCCGGGTTTTCCAAAACGGGGCGGATGGTGTCCCCGTGGTAGGGCATCTGCTCCACCCCGTTGTAGGAGGGCTGCGGTTCCACCCCGGCCAGATCCAGCAGGGTGGGGGCGATGTCGATGGCGTGCACGAACCGGGAACGGACCGCCCCCGGGTCGGTTATCCCCCGCGGCCAGGCGATGACCAGGGGGGTGCGCACCCCCCCGGCGTACGTGTTCTGCTTGTACCAGCGCAAAGGGGTGTTGGCCGCCTGCGCCCATCCCCAGGGAATGTTGGTCTGCGAATGGGGGCCGCCGATGGAGTCGAACCGCTCCAAGTTGAATTCCACGCTGCAGAACCGGTCCTCCTCGTAGGTGACGATGTCCGCTCCCCCGTCCGGACCCCCTTCCTGGCTGGCCCCGTTGTCGGACAGCACCACCGCGATGGTGTCGTCCATCCGCCCGATGGAGCGGAGGAAATCGACCAGCCGCCCCATTTGGGCGTCGGTGTGGTCCAGCATGGCCGCGTAGGCCTCCTGGAAACGGGCGAACAGCCGTTGCTGGTCGGCGGTCAGGTCCGCCCATTCTTGAACGCCCGGGTTGAGGGGGGCCAAGCGGGCGTCGGGGGGGATGATCCCCATCTGCTTCTGACGTTCGAAGCGGCGGCGGCGAATCACGTCCCACCCTTCCCGGTAGCGTCCCCGGTATTTGTCCAAGTATTTTTGGGGGGCCTGGTGGGGGCAGTGGGCGGTCCCGAAGGCGATGTAGGTGAAGATGGGCTGCTCCGGTTTGACCGAAACCTGATCCCGGATGTAGGAGATGGCGCGGTCGATGAGGTCTTCGGTGAGGTGGTAGCCTTCTTCGGGGCGGCCCGGCGGGTCCACTCGGTGATTGTCTTCCACCACGTCCGGGTAAAAATGGTCGGTGAGGGCGTCCAAGAACCCGTAGTAGCGCCCGAAGCCCCGGCCCAGCGGCCACTGATCGTAGGGGCCGGCGGCGGTGGTTTCCTCCAGCGGGGCCAGATGCCATTTGCCGATGGCCAAAGTGGCGTATCCGGCGTGCTGCAGCACTTCGGCCAGGGTGGCGGCCGATTCGGTTACCCGCCCCCGGTAGCCGGGGAAGCCGGAGTCCACGTTGGACAGGTAGGCCATTCCCACGCTGTGATGGTTGCGTCCGGTGAGCAGGCAGGCCCGGGTGGGCGAGCAGAGCGGGGTGACGTTGAAATCGTTGAAGCGCAGGCCCTGTTCGGCCAGGCCGTCTATGACCGGGGTGTCGATTTCCGCCCCGTAGCAGCCCAGTCCGGCGAAGCCCACATCGTCCAACACCACCAGCAGAATGTCCGGTTTGCCGCGGGCGTCGTTTTCAGGTTGCGGCCACCAGGGGGTGGAGGTGCGGAAGTCGGGGCCGATCACCCCCGGGAATTCCGGTTCGCCCTGGGAGGGCGGGAGGTTGGTATGTTGGGTTTCCATGGAGGGGAACTTTACCCCCGGCGGCGGGGGCCTGGCGGTGCGCAAAGTGACGGCGCAGGTGTTCCGGGCGCCGATTGCGCGGCCGGTGCGCACCTCGTTCGGAACGATGACCGACCGGCCGGCGGTGGCGGTGTGCGTGGAGGATGAGGACGGAGTGCGGGGGTTCGGGGAGGCGTGGTGCAACTTTCCGGCGGTGGGGGCCGAGCACCGGGCCCGGTTGATCGAATCTTTCCTGGGGCCTTTGACGGCCGGGCGGGAATGGGCCGGGCCGCGGGAGGCGTTTGCGCATTTGACGGAGCGGGCCCGGCTGTTGGCGGTGCAGTCGGGGGAGCCCGGGCCGCTGGCGCAGGCCATCGCCGGAGTGGACATCGCGCTGTGGGACGCGGCGGCGCGCCGGGCGGGGGTACCGTTGTGGAAGTTCCTGGGCGGCGCGGGCGAGGGGTCGGTGGAAGGCTACGCCAGCGGCCTGGGGCCGGAGGAGCCGCTGGCTTTGGCGGAGGAGGCGCGGCGGGCCGGGGGGTTCGGGGCGTTCAAGTTGAAGGTGGGTTTCGGCTGGGAGGTTGATGAGGCCAATCTGCGGCAGTTGCGGGAAGGTTTGGGGCCGGAGGCGGTGATAGCGGCGGACGCCAACGGGGCGTGGCCGGCGGAGGAGGCGGCCCGGATGAGCAACCGGTTGGACGGGTTCGGCGTCGCCTGGCTGGAGGAGCCCATCCCGGCCGACAGCCCCCCGGAGGACTGGCGGCGGCTGGCGGAGGAGTCGCCCCTCCCTTTGGCGGGAGGCGAGAACCTGCGGGGCGAAGCGGAGTTTGCGGCCGCTTTGGAAACCGGCGCGCTGGATATCATCCAGCCGGACATAACCAAATGGGGCGGCTTTTCAGGGGGCCTGCCGCTGGCCCGCCGCATTTTGGCCGCAGGCAAACGGTTCTACCCCCACTACCTGGGCGGCGGAATAGGGTTGCTGGCCTCCGCCCACCTGCTAGCCGCAACAGGCGGCGACGGCCTGCTGGAAATAGACGCCAACCCCAACCCCCTGCGAGAAGCCCTAGCCCGCCCCTTCCCAACAATAAAGAAGGGCCAAATGAATCTACCCCAAACCCCCGGCCTAGGAACCACCCCGGACACCGTCGCCGTCAAACATCTCGGCATCCCCGTTTTGTCACACCCGGCTGAGTAGGCTTGCTGAGAAAGCCGAAAGAAGGGAAACCTATGGGCAAGTCAAATATCGAATGGACCGAGGAAACTTGGAACCCCGTAACCGGGTGCGACTCCGTCTCGCCTGGGTGCGATAACTGCTACGCGGAGAGGCTGGCCGCCCGTCTGCAGGCAATGGGCAACAAACGCTATATCAACGGCTTCCGCGTCACGCTCCACTGGGACAAAATCGGGGAACCGCTCCGCTGGATGCGCCCTCGACTTGTATTCGTAAACTCTATGAGCGATCTTTTCCATCCCGAGGTGCCGGACGACTTCATTGACGGAGTATTTGATACGATGGCAAGGGCATCACAGCACACTTTTCAGGTTTTAACCAAGCGTCCTCAAAGAGCGGCAAAACATCTAAATGGCACGCAACTACCTCCGCATATATGGATGGGAACAAGTATAGAAAACGATCAATACACCTTTCGAGCGAACTACTTACGTATGATAAACGCCTGTATAAGGTTTCTTTCCTGCGAACCTCTGCTAGGGCCCCTCCCCTCTCTCGACCTAAACAATATCCAATGGGTAATAGCAGGTGGCGAGTCCGGCCCAGGCCACCGGCCCATAGAGATTGATTGGGTACGTAATCTCCGAGACCTTTCTCAAAAAGCAGAAATCCCATTTTTCTTCAAACAATGGGGCGGTAACACCCCCAAAGCAGGTGGCCGAACCCTAGATGGCATTACTTGGAATGGTTTTCCAAACTATTAAATATCATCACCTATTCAGAGAAATCAATTTTGGTACCAGGCGGATATGTTTTCCTTTTTTGATCTTCCATTCCTTCCAAAGTCGCCTGTACCGATAAATGTGCAGATCTACCGGGCACTGATATTATTCCTTCATCTTCCATCTCTTTCAAATGTTGTCGGACATGCTTTATAGTATAAGGAGTATCCGTTAATACGAATTCCTCTATATCAGAAATAAATACCTCTCTTCCTTTAAATTTTTCAAAAATCGCTTTTTTGAGATCTTGAATAATATCAGAACCAAAAAGCACTTGCCTTCCCCTCCACTTTGCCTCGAATTGATAGTTACCGGTCGGATCCAACTTCCACATTGCATCCTTCATTGCTCGAAGCCCTGTTATACTACGAGTGCCGTGAATCAAAAAATACTTGGTCTTACCTCTATTATTAACCATTTTAAATGGCGTTACGTATTTGAAGGAACCTTTTTCTCTTAACTGATCAACAAATAAATCTCTTAAAGATTCTATCCTTTCATCGCCAGATAGAGAAACAAAATCTCTATATCTATCTGTACCAAAACAGTCTAGCAAAGATTTTTGTGTATTTTCTTTATCTAGGAACCGGGAAATATCTTCAACCATAAAGTTAACTAGAATTTCACATTTTCTGAAAGAAAGGAATTTCGTCATCAATTCTAAAGTCATACCGGACCAGCCAAAAGGATCAACAAAAGCAAAGGTAGGTGCTAAAATTGCATTGTCAGATTCAAGGATATTAAGAACATCCTGAGCAATATTCTCAAATTCGTCGTTCAGCACCGCAATTTTGATGTTCGAGGTCTTATTTTTTCCTTGTTTTTGCCAAAAGGTTTCTATTTCTTGCTCTAGCCTTTGACACTTTAATTTATCCTTTTCTATAAATGCAAATAAGAATTCTGTTCCACCCATCTTTGAAAATGAACTATGATTAACAAGTGTTTCCAGTGCAATCAAAGGCGACCCTGGCTCATCGCCCGTGTAAACACCAGGACCAGCAAAAGCATCAAGATATATAATTCTCTCGTTGCCCTCGTACATAATAGGAAACCAAGCTCCGAGATACCTACGAAGGAGCTCATGCTTAGCTTTGGTATGAGGTTTAATTGGCCAAGTTACACTGTCCATACGCTCATTATACCACACTAAATGGTAAAGGCAAATCCTGGCTAGCCATCTGGGCGGCTCGCCTGCTTCCTACCTGATTCCATCCCAAGGGGGATTTGGCCGAGGAGGGGAATTTACTCCCGGCGGGCGGCTGGAGCCTGGCGGTGTGCAAAAGTGACGACGCAGGCGTTCCGAGCACCGATTGCGCGGGCCGGTGCTCACCTCGTTCGGAACGATGACCGATTGGCTAGCGGCCGCGGCGGGCGGAGGTCTGCTGGAAGTGGACACCAACCCCAGCCCCCTGCGAGAAACCCCAGCCCGCCCTTCCTGCCGATAACGGACGACCATATAACGCTGCCCCAAACTCCCGGCCAGGAACCATCTCGGACACCACCGCCATCAAACATCTTGTTGTCCCCGTTTTGTCGCACCCGGCCGAGTAGGGTTGCCACAGGCGATTTGCCTCAAATGTATTACTTATATATAATAGGGAAAGGGATAAGATTATGACCGCCACCTTCAAGGCAAACTTGAACGATGTCGATCTGGAGTCGGTCAGGTTTCTGATCTCCGGCGTCCGCTAGATGTTGCCCTAGCCTGATTCCAGGCAGGCAAAAGGCAACAACCGGGCTGGGGGCGGCAACCCGTAAAACACCGCCCCCAGCCTTCCCTATATTCCACTATACTACCTTTCAAAATAAACCGACAATTTGTCGGTTGTTTTCCGACCTTTTGTCGTAAGCAAAGGGCGGGTCGGCGGTGAGCCGAGTCAGGCAACCGGCGACGGGCGGGAAAGACGGTAGATGTGGGTGAGTTCGTCGGCTCCGTAGTCGGAGCGGGCCGGGCCCGACCAGATCCGGGCGAACCCGGCTTTCTCCAAAGCGCGCCAGGAAGCCGGGTTGTCGGCCAGCACCGCCACGATCGCCGACGGTGCCCGCGGGTAGCGCTCCCACAGGCTGGCTGCGAACCGCCGTATCATCTCCGAACCCAGCCCCCGCCCCACCGCGTCCGGTACCCCGATCAGATAGTCCAAGCTGACCTCGTCGGGCGGCGCCCCCACCATCCACCGGTCATCCAAATATTCAGGGTCGTCCCCGATGCGGTAACTCTGGATGATCCCAACCGGCCGCTCCCCCTCGCTGACCAAAGCCGAACCTTAGATGGCATTACTTGGAATGGCTTCCCACATTATAACCACCTATTCAGAAGAATGTAATTTTAGTGCCAGACGGATATGTTCTCTTTCTTTGACGGTTTGTTGCTAATATTATTCCTTTATTTTCTATCTCTTTTTCCATTTCTTTCAAAGTTGGTACTACATGGTTTTTAGTATAGAGAGTATCTGTTAATACGTAATTCTCTATTTCTGAAATTGATACCTCTCTTCCTTTGAATTCTTCAATAAACTCTTTTTTGAGATCTTTGATATAATTAGGGCCAAAAAGAACTTCCTGTCCCTTCCACCTTGCCTCGAATTGATAGTTACCGGTCGGATCCAACTTCCACATTGCATCCTTCATTACTTGAAGCCCTTTTATATGACGTGTGCCGTGAATCAAAAAACACTCGGTCTTACCTCTATTGCTAACCATTTCAAATGGTGTTACATGCGAGAAAGAACCTTTTTCTCTTAACTGATCAACAAATAGATCTCTTAAAGATTCTATCCTTTTATCACCAGATAGAGAAACAAAATCTCTATATTTATCTGTGCCAAAAAAACCTTGTAAAGATTTTTGTGTATTTGGTTTATTTAAGAAGCGAGAAATATGCTCAACCATAAAGGTAAATAAAATTTCCCACTTATCAAAGGAAACAATTTGCATCATTAGATCGAATCTAATATCGGACCAACCAAAAGGATCAATAAAAGCAAAAGCAGGTGCTAGTGTTGCACCTTTAGGTTCAATTTTATTAAGAACATCCTGAGCAATATTCATAAATTCATCGTTTATCACATCGATTTCTATATTCGAGGGCTTATCTATTCCCTGCTTTAGCCAAAAGGTTTCTATTTCTTGCTCCAGCCTTTGACACTTCGATTTATCCTTTTCTATAAATACAAACCCAAATTCTGTTTCACTCATCTTTGGAAATGACTTATGCGTAATAAGTGTTTCCAGTGCAATCAAAGGCGACCCTGGCTCACCGCCCGCGTAAACACCAGGACCAGCAAAAGCATCGAGATATATAATTCTCTTGTTGCGCTTGTACATAATAGGAAACCAATCTCCGAGATACCTACGAAGGAGGTCGTGCTTAGCTAAAGTATGAGGTTCGATTGGCCAAGTTACGCTGTCCATACGGCGCCAACCTGACTGCTCGGCGAACTGGCGGACCTGTTGCACAGCCTCTGCCGCGTCCGAGTAATCAATATGCGGTTTTACCTTGCAAACCTCGCGGGCGATATCCTCGTCGCCTTCCAAGCCCTTCACCATGTAATAAAAGGAAGTCGATACCCGCTCTAGTTGCATGGACCTCATAGGACCGATATTTTCGGACACAAAGGCCAAATCATCCTCGTACTTATCCATAAGCTTGGGAAGTTTGTCGCGGATATTGCGACTGGCCTCGGTAGTTTCTAGGCCGGTGGCATAGCCGGGGGAGTCGTGAAAAAACCACTTCAGAAACCCCGACCCTCGGATATATTCGATCTCGTCCTGCAACTCAAAAGAGTACGGCCCGTATCGGTACAGAACGAACTCGAAGTCCAGCGGGACTCCCCGCATCTCCTGCAAGAAGAACATGCTCTTCTGCAGGTGAACCGGGCCCGCCCAAACGTTGTTGGCCCGTATCCGGTCCAACAGTTCGGAAACCAACGCTATCTTCCGCAAAAGGTCCATTATTCACCTCCTCCTTGAGATGCTTCCTTAATAATGTGATCGCGATGCTTCGCCAACCATTTTCGGGCTTCATCCAATATTCTCTCATCGACGTAAACATAACCGGGTGTTGGAACGGGAAGAGAAGCAAACACCTGCGACACGGTAAGCGACGATTGAACTTTTTCGTCCTCCATCAGAACCGGAAACTCCAACTTGCTCTCTTTAGGCGGAGGATGGGCCGCCCGCGCGAAATCCGCCCCGAATTTGGCTTGCGCGGCCCGGCAGATGGCTTTCGCCATCCTCGAATTCTGAGCCGCATGTTGCGGGCGGCCCGGATCGAGCACCCGAAAGTGCTTGCGATTCGCCAAGCGATGCGCCCATTTATGCCCGTCCATGCCCTCATCGTAACCGGCCTCGCGGATGGCGGCGATGATTTCGCTGTCCGTGAACTTCAGATGGGATTCGATATCGGTCTTAAATCGTCCACCAGGAAGCCAATCTTTCAGGAAATCGATAAGATGAAGGTCGTAAATCATTCTTATCTTATGAAAATATACTTGAGAGAACATAAAATACCTGGCCATCAGCAGGGCCTCCGCCGACTGAATCCCGCCCCACTCCACTCCCAACATCGGCCGTCCCTTGTCTTCCTCATCCAGCGAGAAGGAGGGCAGAATCCGGAGGGTTCCGATCAGGCGATGGTAATCGAAGCGACCATAGGCCACGCCGGCGTGCAACGAATCCCGTAGCAGGTAATCCATCCGGTCCGCCCCCAGCGCGTCTCCGCCGATAATCTCGGACAGGATAGTTTCCATAGGGGTCAGAGCTTTCTCGATCCAGTGCTTCTGCCCCACTGCGATCCGCGCCACATCCTCGGAATCCACCGGCGGCCTGCCGCTTGACAAAACTTCGGTCATCTCTTTGGAGCGGATAATCTCGTAAGTGAGACGCTCGTGGCTCCATTCTTCGGGGAGCAGTTCGTGCTCGGCGGCGTGGGAAAACGGCAGATGGCCGAGGTCGTGGCATAGTCCCGCCATCCGAACCACCCGCCTCCAATAAGAGCGTTCCTCCCCTTCCCGCAGCTCGGGCAAGGCTTGGAAGACGAAACCGTTGGAGCGCGACGGAACGGTCACCGCGTCGTAAATCCGGCCCGCCAGCTCCATCGTGCCCAGCGAATGTTCGAACCGGGTGTGCGTCGCCCCCGGGTATATCAGATACGATGTGGCCAGCTGGCGAATGTAGCGGAGCCGTTGCACCGGCCGGGAATCTATCACCCGCCGCTCACCCGAATCAACCCCGATGAAAGAAAGCACCGGGTCGCGGATTTCGTATTGTTTAACCATTGATATCCCCTTTTAAATAGTGGTAACAATACTATAACAACATCCTGTGACAAACTAACGCATTTGCGAAAGCCCAGCGTGGGGGCGGTTTTTGGCCGGATCGGGAGGATCGGGAAGTTTGCGGCTGGTTGGTAGCGGGGGCAGGATTTGAACCTGCGACCTTCGGGTTATGAGCCCGACGAGCTGACCAGACTGCTCCACCCCGCGTCGCGTTCGGCCATTATAACGCCGTCGGGCAGGGGCGCAAATTGGGGGGGGGGGGCGAGTTCAGCCGATCAGGGCGGTTAGGCGGGTTGCCAGGGCGCGGGCTTCGTCCACTTTGGACTGGTAGGCCCCCAGGTCGCCGGAGCGGAGGGCCTGGTCGGCCTCGGAAAGCAGGCGGTCGATCTCGGCCACCAAAGCGTTCAGGTCGTCGGGGACGTCGGGGGCGGGGGCGGACGGCTCGTCCGGCGGGTCGGGCTGAGCGGGCTGGTCCGGCTCCGCAACTTCGGCATCCGGATCCGGAACGGCGCCCTCCCCGAAGATCACCGCTAAGGCCTCCTCCAGCGTGCCGCGCATAATCGGGGGGGTCTCCTCCCCGAACACCACCACCACCCGCTTGAACTCCGGCAACTCCAACCCCTCCCCCCGCAGGTAGATGGGCTGGATGAACAGGAGCGACTCCTCAATGGGCACCACCAGCAGGTTCCCCCGGATGATTACGGAACCCTGCTGGCCCAACAGCGTAAACTGCTGGGAAATCTCCGGGTCCTGGTCGATGCGGGCGCTGATCTGCTCCAACCCGTTGATCAACTCCCCTCTCGGCAGTCGGTAATCGATGATCTCCCCGTAGGAGCCGGGATCGCTTTTCGCCACCATGAAGGCCGTCATATTGGCCCGGCCCGCCGGGTTGAAACTTTGCAACACCAGAAACGACAAGTCCTCCTCGCCGGGCAACCGCATCAACAGGTAATAGGGCAGGCTCTGCCGGGAGGAACCGTCCACCGTCCCCGCCAGCGAAATGATGTCCCCCCGCACCACCTCCCGGGCGGAAGTGGCCGACTCCCCCGGAATTTCCCATTTGTCCTCCTCTTGGAAAAACACTTCCGGGTCGGACTGGTGGTAGACAGCGTACATGTCGGACTGCACCCGGAACAGGTCCTCCGGATAACGCAGGTGGCTGCGCAACTCGTCGCTCATCTCCGAAGCGTCCCGGAACACTTCCGGGAACACTTTGCGGTAGGTGCGGGTCAGGGCGTCCGCCCCCTCCAACACGTACAAGTCCATCGTCCCGTCCTCGGCGTCCACCACCGCTTTCACCGAATTGCGGATGTAATTGAAGTTGCGGGGCAACGGCGCGGTACGGCCCAAACGGTCGTCCACCGACGGTTGGGAATACGGATACCGGTCGGTCACCGAATACAGGTCCGCTATCCACACCAGCCGCCCGTCGATCAGCGCCAAATAGGGGTCGTAGTCGGCGTACAGGAAAGGGGCCACCATGGCCAGCCGGTCGGTCACGTCCCGCACCATCAGAATTTTGGAACGGGAATTCAACTCCGGCGAAATCAGGATGTTCAAATCGCCGAACCGCATGGCCATCGCCGCCTCCACCGCAAAGTTGGACAGCCGCACCCCGCCCTCCCCCTCATAGGTGTTGCGCACCACGTCGTCGTCCTGGCCGGACGGGAAATCCACCTCCTGCTGGTTGGTGCCCACAATCACGTAACTGCCGGTGTCGAACGACTCCCCGAAATAGATGCGGGGCTGTTTGGTCTCCAGTTCGGGAACGCCGGTGGCGGGCGGAACGTCCCTTACCAGAAAAGCCGGCTCGCCGGTGGTCGGATTCACGTCGTTGGCCCGGGAAATTACCTCCCCGAAACCGTGGGTGTACACCAGCCGTTCGTTCACCCATCCGGTGGCGGGCAGGCCCTCCGAATCCAACTCGCGGGCGGCCACCATCACCTGCGTCAACTGGCCGTCGATCACATAGCGGTCGGTGTCCACGTTGGAAATCTGATAGTAGGGGCGGATGGCCTGCAACTGCCGGTAGGCGGGGGCCAGCACCCCCGGATCCCACAGCCGCACATTGTCGATCGTGGCCTGGTTGGCGGCGATGTCGGTTGCGGTCAGATCCGGAGAAGCGGCGAAGTCCCGCACCTCCACCCGTCCCTCCCCCATCCCGTAGGCCTCCCGGGTGAAATCGATGTGGTACTCGATGTATTCTTTTTCCAGGTTGAACTGGTTGGGCTGCACCCGGAAACGTTCGATGGCCAGCGGCACCAACCCCCCCACCACCAGCGACACCACCAGCCACAACCCGGCCGCCACCGCCGGCAAAGTCCATCCCCGGGCGCGGATGTTCCACAACAACAATCCGGCCGCGAACACCGAAATCAGGCTGAGCAGGATCAGCGCCGGACGATGGGCCGTCACATCCGTGTAGGAAGCCCCGAACACCGCCCCCCGGGACGAATACACCAGCTCGGCCACGTCGAACTGGTAGGCGACCGCCTTGATAAGGGCCAAACCGGCCAGCAAAACCGACAGGTGGGCTTTCACCCCCGCCCCGAACTGGGGGATGCGGGACTGCCGCATGCGGATGCCCCCGTACAGGTAATGCAGCACCAGGCTCAGCACGGTGCACAGGATGACGATCTGCAAAAACCACGCGACGATGTTGCGGTACACCGGCAACTGGAACACGTAGAAGGAGGCGTCCCGGCTGAAAATGGGATCGGCTTTGCCGAAAGAGGTCTGGTTCATAAACAGCAGAACGTCCCGCCACCAGCCGGACACCCCCGCCCCCAGCAACAATCCCAGCACCCCCGCCGCCCCGATATGCAACCAGCGCACCCGGGGCTCCACCCACTCCCGGAAGCGGACGATCAGCTCCTCGCCCGGGCTGGCGTCGTACAGGGAAAACCGGCTGGAAATCCGGTAGGCGACCCACAGGTTCACCCACACCAAAACGGCGGCGGCGACCGTCCCCGCCGCCCCCAGCCAAAGTTGGGACAGCAAACGGGTGCTCCACACCGAAGTGGCGTCCACCGAAGCGAACCACAGGAAATCGGTCCAGAAAACGGCTAGAAACCGGAGGAGCAAAAAGGCGGCCAACACCCCGACGGCGGCCAGGATCATCCACCGGCGGGGCGAACGGCGCCCGGAGCGGGAACGTTGGTTGTCTCGTCTGATCATAGAGCGGCTAACTCCCTTTCGGATGCGGCCCGGCCTCCCATCCTACGCCCAAAACCGCCGTCGGCGAAACGGGGGACCGGGTTCAAGCCGGAACCAGGGTGCAACGGCAGTCGTGATGGTCGGGAAACGGCTCGGCTTCCGCCGCGGGCCGGGAATCCCCTACATCATAGGCGCATTCCCGGCACGGATCCGCCGAGTCCAGCCGCAACCGCTCCACTCCCGCCTGCCGGAACCCGGCCAGCAATCCCCGATGGTAGGAGCGGCCCGCCAAAAAACGCACCCGGCGTTCGGCTTCGTCGGTGCGCCACACCCGGTAGGCCTGGGAAAGGGCGGCCCCCAGCTGGCGGGCCCCATGGCCGTTCTCCCGGCCCGCCTGCACGGTCAGCACCAACTCGTCGAACAGGGCCGATACGAACACCTCCGATTCGCCCTCCGGGATTTCGGGATGGGGAGCGGCCCCGGCCCCCTCCAGGATTTCACCGGCCGCGGCGCGTCCGGCCGCGAAGGCCTCCCGGTGCATGATCGTCAAATCGCGCGCCAGGCTTTCCTCCAGCCGGGCCCGCTCCGGTTGCCAGTTGGCCGGATCGTTTTTGAGGGCTTCCAACTGCTGGTTTTGAATGTCGATCAGGCGCCGTTTGATGTTGCGCAAGGTGCGGTTGGCGATGGGGAACACCGCCATGTGATAACGCTCCGCCGCCGACAGCCGTTCCGCGGGGCGGGCGGAGACGGGCTTGTCCCCAGCCGGCCGGGGGGGAGGCGGGGCGGGGGGCTTGGCCGGCGCCGCCGGGCCGTCGGCCCCTCCCGCCTCGGTTTCCTGCAGTCGGCGCAGGTCTTCGAACAGGGAACCGAAACTGTCGGCGGCCGCCTCGTCGTAGGCGCGGCGCAACGGCTGGCCGGTGGACCACATCTTGGCCAGCTCCCGCTCCGACACCGGCGGCGCGGACAGAACCGCGGCGCGTTCCCCGGCGGCCGGTTCCGGTTCCGAACGGGACCTGGACCGGGACTCTTCCCGGACCGGCTCGGGATCCGCCCGGCCGGCGTCTTCCGGCTCGGAGCGGACGCGGGCCGGCTCCGGGGGCGGGTCGGGTCGGGGTCGGGGAGGCGGCTTTTCCGCCCCGGCGGGCGGGCGGACGGGGGCGGGCGATTCGCCGTTGGCCTCGGCCGCTTCCCGCAAAAGGGCCACCTCCTCGGCCACGTCTTGGCCGTCCACCGCGGGCGACTCAGCGGCCGGGCGGACCTCCTCGGTTGGGGCGCGGTCATCGCGGGCCCGCTCCTCCGGTTCGGACCGGACGCGGTCGCCGTTGTCCCGCTCCATGGGGGGAACCAGGCGGATAGCGGAGCCGCCGTGCTCCTCCAACGGGGCGGGGCCGTCCAGTTTGGAACGCAACTCGTTCACTTCGGCGGCCAACGCGTCCCGTCGTTTGGACTCCAACCTGATTTGCTTTTTGATCACATCCACCCGGCGTTCGCTTTCCGCGATCATCTCCTCGCTTTGCTCCCGGGACTGCATCAGCATCCGCTCCGCTTGGGCCCCCGCCTCCTGCATCAGACGCTCCCCTTCCCGGCGGGCGGAGGCCAGGTTGCGGTGGGCGGTGCGCTCCGATTCGCCGATGATGGCCAAAGCCTTGCGGTCGGCTTCCGCCTCCATCTCCGCCGCCTGCCCCTCCAGCGACTCTAAGGCTTCCGCCGCCATATCCCAGGCCGACTTGCGCATGGCGTAGGCGTCGGCTTCGGCGTCCTCCCGCACCTGCCGCGCTTGGGCTTCGGCGACGGTCAGGTCGGCCGCTATTTGATGGTCGGCGCGGCTTCTTATTTTCCCGGCGGCCAGCCGGGCGGATTGCAACAGTTCGGCGATGTCGGCGGCCGCGGTGTCGATCATCTCCGCCCCCTGCTCTCCGCTCAACTCGGAGTCGGGCAGGTGGGCCCGATGCAACTTGAGACGGGTTACCAGGCTGGAAATGTAGTCGTCCACTTCCGCCGGATCGTAACCGCGGAACACTTTGGCGAACGCGGGAGTCGCCTCGGGCGGAACCGGGCGGTCGCCGTCCGGGGCGTTGGGCGTCGGGTTTTCGTTCATTTGTGGATAACTCTACACCTTTGTTGTGGATAACTCCAATGGCGGAGCCTTTTCCCGCCCTATTCTGTGGATAACCTCCCCAAATGTCAACCGGTTTTTTGGCTCCGGCCGTACCGCGGGCCGCGGTCAGGCGGGGGGAAGGCCCTCCAAAACGGCCAACGCCTCCTCCAAAGAAGCGATGGGAAAAATCCGCACTCCGTCGTTTTTGGCGGTCAGGGCGTCGGCGTAGTTTCTCCTCGGCACCAGGATGAAACGGGCCCCCGCCTCCTGGGCGGCTACTACTTTCTGGCGGACGCCGCCGATGGGCCCCACCGTCCCGTCCAAGTCGATGGCGCCGGTCCCGGCCACAATGTTGCCTTTGATCAGATCCTCTTCGGTCAGCAGATCCAGGATGGCGAGCACGTACATTATTCCCGCCGACGGACCGCCGGAGTTGGCGGTGTCGATGGTCACCGGAAACGGCAGTTGCAGGGAAGGGTTGGCGGTGTCGGGGGTGAAGCCGGCCATCGGCTGACCGGGCTCGGAGGTGTGTTCCGCCAAAGTGAGGCGGACGGTGCGTTTCTCCGAATCCCGGTAGATGGTGAACTCCGCCGCTTGGCCGGGCTGTTTGGAGCGGATGGCCTCCACCCCCTCCGCCCACCCCGTCACCGGCTCCCCGTCCACCGCCGTGATCACATCCCCCGGTTGCAAAACCCCGGCGGCGGGCGACCCTTCCGCTACTTCCACCACCAGCATCCCCTCCCCCGTTTGCCCTACGTCGTAACCGAGATGGCGCAGGGCGACCGTGATGGCGATATCACGCGAGTCGCGCATCATCTGACGGTTCCGCTCGCGGTGCTCTTCGGGGGTCACGTCCCGGGGGCGGATGACCTCCCGGCGGTACAAGTCCACCGCCGGGGAAAACCAGCCGTGCGCCAACTCGAAGGGGTTCACCTCTTGCACGGTGACGGTGAGCATGTAAAGATCGCCGTTCAAATTGTAGGTGGGAGTCCCGGTGATTTCGGTGAGGTCGTCCACTTCCTGCACCGCGCCGGGGGACAGGGCGTAGAAAGGAACGCGCATCTGGCCCGCCGTTAAAACCAAGGCCAGCAGGACCGCCATCCCGCCCAGGACCGGCCACAGCCAACGGGGCGGACGGTTCCGCTCGGGAGGGGAATCGGCGGAAGGCGGCGGCTCGGCGGCTCCGGCCCCCTCTTGGGGGACGGGCTCCTCCGGGGGGGCGGTCCGGGCCGGTTCGTCCGGGGCGGGGGGCGGGGGTAAAGTTTCCATATCCGGTTTGGCCAAGGATAACGGCGGCGCGAAACTAAACGGACGCCGCGCCCGGCCGGGGTAACGGACGGCCGTCCCGTCCGGTCAAAAAGATCCGGTAACAAACTATGTCGAACAAGGAGGAGTCCGCTATGCACGCCGCCACCATCGCCGCCGCGGTCATGCCCCGCCGGTGGGCGGACGATCGCGCCGCCCGGACGGTCTACACCCTGGCCCTGACCGCGGGGTTCGCCCTGCTGACCGCGCTGTTCGCCCAGATTTCCATTCCGCTCTGGTTCACGCCGGTGCCCATCACCGGCCAGACCTTCGCCGTGTTGCTGAGCGGGGCCGTCTTAGGGGCGCGGGCCGGGGCGGGATCGCAGCTGCTGTACTGGGCGATGGGGGCGGCGGGGCTGC
Source organism: Candidatus Spongiisociaceae bacterium (assembly GCA_965202665.1). Classification (GTDB taxonomy): domain Bacteria; phylum Actinomycetota; class Acidimicrobiia; order Spongiisociales; family Spongiisociaceae. The sequence continues at coordinate 2,132,021 of OZ241841.1, read as the reverse complement.
CCTTCTACGCCGGAGGGTCGGGCGGCTGGACGTCCGCCACCGGAGCCACCGCCGGTTACCTGCTCGGTTTCATAGTTGCCGGTTACGCGGTGGGCTACCTGGCCGAACAACGCCAAGACCGCCGTTTCTCCACTTCCATAGGGGCTTTCCTGACCGGAACTTTCATCATCTACGTGCTGGGCGTAGCGGGCCTGATGCGGGCCTTCCCGGACTGGGCTTTCACGGAAGCCATCGAACGGGGGGTGGCCCCGTTCCTAGCCGGCGACGCCATAAAACTGCTGTTGGCGGCCGGCTTGCTCCCCACCGCCTGGAAGCTGGTGGGCGGCCGCTCCCCGTAAACGCCGGACGTCGCCGGATGGGGGAGCCCGGTTAGGAGGCTTCGCCCAGGTAGGCTTTGATTACGTCCGGGTTGGTTTGCACCTCGGAGGGCGGGCCTTCGGCTATTTTGCGGCCGAAGTCCAGCACCATCACCCGGTCGGCGATGTCCATCACCAGGCCCATGTCGTGCTCCACCAAGATGATGCTGATCCCCAGCTCCTCCCGGACGTCCAAAATGAAGCGGGCCATATCCTCGGTTTCCTCCAGATTCATGCCCGCCACCGGTTCGTCCAACAGGAGCAAGCGGGGCTCCATGGCCAACGCCCGGCCCAACTCCACCCTTTTCTGCACTCCGTAGGGAAGCAACGCCACCGGATATTTGCGCCACTGCTTGATCTCCAGCAGGTCGATGATGGCCTCCGCCAACTCCCGGTTGGCCATTTCCTCCCGCTTCGCCTTCCCCCACCACACGCTGCCCGCCAGCCAGCCCACGTTGGTGCGCACGTGCCTGCCCAGGCTCAGGTTCTCCAACACCGTCATATGGGCGAACAGTTCGATGTTTTGGAAGGTGCGGGAGATGCCCAGCCGGGCGATGCGATCGGGGCGGACCCCCAAGATGGACTTCCCCGCCCACCGGATTTCCCCCCGTTGCGGACGGTACACCCCGTTCAGGCAGTTGAAAATGGAGGTTTTGCCCGCTCCGTTGGGTCCGATGATGGCGAACAGCTCCCCCTGGTCCACATGGAAACCGACCCCGCTTAAGGCCTGCAGTCCCTTAAAGGACAGGTCGATGTCCTCCACTTCCAACAGGTGATCGTAGGAAGCCTCCGCCTCCTCCCGATGGGCCCAGGATTCCAGGGTGCGGATGGCCTGGCGGCGGCCGGCGGAGGACATCAGCTCAGCCACCGTTTGCGGCGCTTGTAATGTTTCACCTCCCGAAAGGATTTGCGTTCCCCTTCCCCGTGCAAACCCAGGTAGAACTCCCGCACATCCTCGTCTTTGAGCAGTTTGTCCGGCTTGCCATCCATCACCATTTTGCCGGTTTCCATTATGTAGCCGTGGGAGGCGATGGACAGGGCCATCACCGCGTTCTGCTCGATGAGCAACACCCCCACCCCCTGCCGGTTGATCTCCACGATGATGTCCCGCATCTGCTGCACCAGTTGCGGGGCCAGCCCCAGCGACGGCTCGTCCAACACCAAAAGTTTCGGGTCGGCCATCAACGCCCGCCCGATGGCCAGCATCTGCTGCTCCCCGCCGGAAAGGTAACCGGCGGTGGCCCTCCGCCGTTCGGCCAGCACCGGGAACAGGGTCATCACCCGGTCAAAAGAGTCCCGCACCGAATCGCGGCGGCGGTTGGTGTAAGCCCCGGTGCGCAAGTTTTCCTCCACGCTCAACTCCACGAACACCCGCCGGCCTTCCATTACCTGGGTGATGCCGGAGCGCACGATGTAGGAGGGATCCTTGTGGTTGATCACCTCCCCGTTCCAGGTGACGGAACCTTTGGTGATCTCACCCTCGTGGATGTCCAGCAGGCCGCCCACCGCCCGCAGGGTGGTGGTTTTGCCCGCTCCGTTGGCCCCCAGCAGGGCCACCACTTGGCCGGCCGGCACCTCCAGGGAAATGCCGCGCAACACCAACACCACGTCGTTGTACACCACTTCCAGGTTGGCGACTTCCAAGCGGTTGGCTTGCTCCGACACGATGGGACAAAATCCGGGTGAGGAGGGGCCGGGGGGGCGGAACCGGCGGCTCCGCTCCCCCGACCGGTCGTCCTTAGAGCGAGTAGCAGGCGGACTGGAAGTCGTAGTTGCGGGCGGTTTCCGAAACCCAGTCCTCGGCCAAGACTTCGGTGCCGGTGCCCCCCGCGGCCCGGTCGGCCGCCGACGGCTTGAAAATTACCGCCGAAGTCTTCTGCACCCCGTCGTTGGGGTTGGAGGCCGTGTAGTTCTCCGACGGGGCGAACTCGCCGAAGTCCACGTTCTCCAAACTCTTGGCGGCGGCCAAAACCCCGCCCTGCGTCAAATCGCCGTTTTCCACCGCTTTCAACAAGGCCTGATGGAGGATGGTGGCCTCCACGATCCCCTCCCCGTAATAGTCGTTGGGGGCGGCGTCCGACTGATACCCCGTGATCAGATCCCGCACGTCGGCGGCCCGGGGGGAAGACCACAGGGAAATGTAACCGGAAGCGATAAAGTCCCGCTCAATGGCTTCTTTGATGGCCGAATCCGGGTCCACGTAGGCCGGGTTCCAAGAAGGCAGGGCCCCCGACCAAGCGGCCACGTAACCTTGGGCGATGGCCTGCCCGTAGATCTGGGAGAAAGTCCCCGGGGTGGTGGTGACGAAAGCCAGATCAGCCCCGCTGGCCACGATCTCATCGGCGATCGGCTTCATGTCCTCGCCGGGAATTATCTTGCCGCTGCCGTCGTACACCACCTCCAAACCGAGGGCTTCGGCGGCCAACATGGCGCCGGTGGCCGAATCCAGCCCGTAGTCGCCGGGCAAGGACACGATGGCGATGGTGGAAACGTCCCGGTTGTTGACGATGTAGTCGATGGAGTTCATCGCCTCGATGCAGTAGGGAACCCCGTGCGGCACCAGGTTGTCGTTCAAAGCCGGGTCGCTCCATCCGGAATACCAAGTGAGGGGAACGGCCAAAATGCCGTCTTCCTGCAATTGGTCGTTGATGGCCACGGTGTGGGGGGAACCGGTGGAATGCCCGAAGGCCACCACCTCGTCTTTCAGCTCCGCGTACATCTGAACGTGGTTGTCGATCACGTACTGGGTGTCGCGCACCACCAGCTCCACGGTCATCCCGTTGATCCCGCCGCTCTTGTTGACGTTGTCCCAATAGGCTTCGTGGCCGGTGACGATGGGCGTGACCAGAGCGCCGAACGGACCGGTCAGATCGGACAGCAACCCGACTTTGATCACTCCGGCGTCCAGATCCACTCCCACGTCGGTGGCGAGGTCCATCATGTCGTCTTCTTCCGCCATGGTGGTAACCGGAGCGGCCGTGGTGGTGGTCGTCTCCTCCATCTCCTCCTCGGCCATGGTGGTGGTCGGGGCCTGGGTGGTAGTCGTGGCGGGCTGAGTGGTAGCGGGCGCGGGTTCGTCGTCGCCGCCTCCGCAAGCGGCCGCCGCCAAGGCCATGGCCAGCATCACCGCCGCTAGGGTTTTGTACTTGAGCATTGTCTTCATCCTCTCTCTAGTCGAGGCCGGCGACCGCGCCGGCCGGAAACCTTTCCCGATACTCTAATAAGTAAAGGGCCATCCTTTCCAATAGTTGCGAATTCTTATCCAGATCCCGTACAAGCCGAGGGGTTCAAAAATCAGGAACAGTACGATCAACAGTCCGTAAATTAACAGGTTGAGCTGGTCCACGCTCAGACCGGGGGTGAAGCCGGACTTTACGGACACCAATCCGGCGTTGTCGGAACCGGTGGAAACCACCAGGTCGGAAACGGCGGCCAACACCCCCGAACCGCTCTCGGCGATTCCGCTCAGCCACTCGGAGAAGTCCTGCACCAGGCGGGGCAGCATCACTACGAAGGCGGTGCCCATCAACGCCCCGGCCACGGTGCCCGCCCCGCCGATGAGGATGATGGCCAGGAACTGCACCGCCATGGCCAAGTCGAATCCCTCCGGGATGAGGCGGCCCACGAAAGCCCCGAACAGGGCCCCGGCCACCCCGGCGTAGAAGGAGGAGATGGCGAAGGCGATCAGTTTGGTGCGGGCGTCCGGCACGCCCATCACCTCGGCCGCGATGTCCCGGTCCCGCAGGGCCATGAAAGAACGGCCGATGCGGGTGCGCTGCAGGTTTTTGGCGGTCCACACGAACACCGCCGCCAACGCGGCCACGAACAGCAAAACCTTGGCCTCCTCCGACATTTCGTCGGCCAGGTTGATCCACGGCCCCAGCAGCCAGTCCAGCCAGTCCAACCAGAACCAAGCCGGCCCGTCGGCGGTCATGTCCAGCAACGGTTGCTCCTCCCGCCACAACCGCACCTCGAAACCGGGCCAAGTCCGCCCGGTCTGCGAACCGCCGGTGACGGATGAAAAATTGCGAAAGGCCCACTGCCCGATAAACACCAGCCCCAAAGTCACGAACCCCAGATACAAGCCCCGCACCCGCACCGCGGTGGGGGCCACCAACACCCCCACCAAGGCGGCCACCGCCCCGGCCGCGGGCAACCAGATCCAGATGGGGAGCCCCATTCCCCAGCGGGGGCCGAAAACGCCTTCCGAGCCGGGGGCGGACCCCAGCACGGTGGCCGTGTAAGCCCCGATCCCCACGAAGAAAGAATGACCCACCGAAATCTGGCCCGCCAGCCCGGTGAGAATGTTGATGCCCAGCGCCCCTATGGCGAAGATGGCCACCCGGGAAAGAATTTTCTGCCAGTCGGGGTCGGCTAGAAAACCCAGCGGACGCAAAGAGGCCTCCCCGAAGTCCAGCGTGGTTCCCATCGTCAGCAGGAGCAACACCAGGGCCGCCGCCGCCAGCAACACCCGTTGCGTCCAAGTGGGGAACAGCGACTGCTCCGCCTCGTAGGAGACGAACAGGTGCGGGCGGCCCCTCATACCCGGCGGATCTCCTCGGTCCCCAGAAGCCCGTAGGGGCGGATGAGCAGCACCAGCATCATCACCAGGTAGGGGACGATGCCGGGGAACCCGGTGCCGAAACCGCTCCAAGTGAAATAGGCCCCGGCGTAGCTTTCCGCCAAGCCGATGATGAACCCGCCGATCACCGCCCCGGTCACCGAATCAAGCCCGCCCAGGATGATGGCCGGGAAAGCCCTGAAGGCCACGAAGGCGGTGGCGGTGTCCACTCCCACCGAACGGGGGAAGACCGAGGCGAACACCCCGGCGATGGCGGCCAGCCCCGCCCCGATGGCCCACGCCAAAGCGAAGATCTTCCCCACCGAAATGCCCTGCGCCATGGCCGCCTCCTGATCGAAGGCGGTGGCCCGCATGGCCACCCCGGTGCGGGAGCGGAAAAAGAGGGCCACCGCCACCACCAAAACCACCGCCGCACCGATGGTGACGATCTCGGTGGCGGCGATGTTGGTCGGCCCCGCCCTCACCACGCTCGCCCCCCACGGATCGCCCAGCGGGTCCGGGTCGGGCAGGATCAGGTCGTTGGTGATGGTGCGGATCACGATGTCCAGCCCGATGGTCACCATGGCGATGGCGAACAGGGGCTCCCCCACCATGGGGCGGATGGCCAGCCGCTCCAGCACCAGCCCGACCGCGGCCGTGATCAACATGGCCAGGATCAGCCCGGCGATCCAGTCCATCCAGCCGGGAACCCCCGGCCACCAGCGGCTGGGAATCTCCAAGCGGGTGATCAGGTAGGCCACCACGTAGGCCCCCAGGGCGGCGATGGCCCCATGGGCGAAGTTGATGACCTGCGTGGCTTTGAAGATGATCACGAACCCCAAAGCCAGCAGGGCGTAAATGGCCCCTAGGGAGAGCCCGCCGGCCAGCACCCCCCCGGCGGTGGCGGCCGGGTCGTGGGCCGCCGACGCCCGCCATATCGCCAAAGCGGCCGTGGCCGCCCCGGCCGCCCAAGCCAGGCTGCGATGCGCCCTGACCCATCCCGCAATCCGGGGCAACAACGACCGGCCCCCGCCGCCCTCCGACCGAGCCGACATTTCAGTACATCGACTCCACCAACTCGGTGAACATGTCCTCCATCGCCTCCCTCTTCAGTTTCTGGGTGGCGGTCAACTCGCCGTCCTCGTGGTCCAGTTCTTTGGGAATCATACGGAACTTTTTGATCTGCTCCACCCGGGCGAATTTGCGGTTGGTCTCGTCCACCACCCCCTGCATCATTTCCAGCACCTCCGGCTTCTCCGACAGGTCGCGGTAGGTGGTGTAGGGAACGCCCCGGCGGGTGGCCCAGTCCCCCACCGTGTCGAACTCGATGCCGATCAGGCAGGTCACGTACTTGCGGCGGTCGCCGATCACCATCGCCTCTTTGACGAAAGGGGAAGTTTTGAGCGAATTCTCGATTTCGGAAGGGGAAATGTTTTTCCCGCCGGAGGTGATGATGATGTGCTTGATGCGGTCCACTATCTTGACGTGGGTTCCGTCCACCCACTCCCCCACGTCCCCGGTTTTCAACCAGCCGTCCTCGGTGAAAGTTTCGGCGGTTTTTTCCGGCTTGTTCCAGTAGCCGTCGAACACCCCCGGGTGCTTGGTCTGAATCTCCCCCGTCTCCTCGTCGATGCGCAGGCCGATGCCCGGATAGGGTTCGCCCACCGTGCCCAGTTTGACCCGCCCGGCGAAGTTGACGGTGGCGATGGCCGAATTTTCGGTCATCCCGTACAACTCGAACACCGGGACTCCCAGCCCCATGAAAAACTCCAGCACCTCGGGGGCGATGGGGGCCGCCCCCGACCCGGCCCAGCGGCAACGGCGCAGGCCGACCCGTTCTTTAAGGGCCCGGAAGAAAAGCGGGTTGCCGATCACGTAGGCCAGCCGGGACAAGAACGTGAAGTCGCCGTTGTTTCCAACCCGGCTGCGCCCCACATAGACGGCCAGGGCGGTTCCCAGTTTGTTCATTATCCGCTTGAACAGGGTGGCGTCGCTCAGTTTGATCTGGACGGTGGCGTGAATCCTCTCCCAGATGCGGGGGACGGCGAAGAACAACGTGGGCTGTATTTCCCGCAGGTTCTGCTGGACGGTTTCAATGGATTCGGCGAAGTTGAGCGTTACCCCGTTGCCCGCCATCGTCCAAGTGGAAAAAATCCGCTCGGCGACATGGCAGAGCGGGAGGTAGGTGAGAATTTCATCGTCCGGCACCGGCTTTTTGTCCCCGGGCAGGCGCCCGTCCACATTGACCACCTTGTCGATGCAGTAAGAGGCGTTGCCGTTGGTGAGCATGGCCCCTTTGGGGGGGCCGGTGGTGCCCGAGGTGTAAACCAGGGTCATCACATCTCCGGCTTCGGCTTCGCCCATCAGCTCCTCCACCGCCCCCGGATGTTCGGCCCGGTGGCGGCGACCCATTTCCATGAAATCGTCCCAGTACAGCAAGCGGTCGTCCTGGTATCGGCGCACCCCGCGCGGCTCCACGTAAATAATGGTGGTGACCAGCGGGAACCGATCCCGGGGCAGTTCCAGCACCTTGTCCACCTGCTCTTGGTCTTCGGCCAGGTGGACGGCGGCCTGCGAGTCGTTGACCAGGTATTCCACTTCGGCGGTGGGATTGGTGGGGTAAAGCCCGGTGCTAATGCCCCGTATGGCCACCGCCGCCAAATCCATTATCACCCACTCGGGGCGGTCCTCGGAGTGGATGGAAACCACTTCCCCTTTGCCCACCCCCAAGGCGAGCAGGCCGTGGGCGGCGGTCAGCGCCTCCTCCCACAGGTCGGCCCAGGTGATTTCCACCCAGATGCCGAAATCCTTCTCCCGCAAGGCCACCCGCTCCGGGTGTTTCTCCGCCCAGTTGCGCACCCGGGCGGCCACTGTGGGATAGTCGGCCCCCGGTTCGGTCGACTCTTCTTGCGGACGTTCCAGTACGGCTGTCATCAGATTTTCTCCCGCCTCCCGCCGGTTGTTGCCACGCTATATGTTAAGACGGCGCCGCGCCCCGATGGAAGCCTATACGATTATCGCCGTCCCGTCTTGAAATTTCGGCGCCTTTGGCGGACGGGGAGGCGGCCCCGTCCTTATCTAAGAACCCGGCGACCATTGCCCGCCCCCCGGCCAGACTTCCTTCTTCCAGATGGGGACCCGTTCTTTTAGCCGGTCGATGATGTGGCGGGCGGCGGCGAAGGCGTCGTCCCGGTGGGCGCTGGACACGGCCACCGCCACCGAGGCTTCAGTCACCTCCACCCGCCCGGTGCGGTGCTCCACCGCCACCGCCCGCAGGGGCCAGCGGGCGGCCGCCTCGTCGATCACCTGGTTGATCTTGTCCTGCGCCGCCCCTTCGTAAGCCTCGTATTCCAAGTGGGTTATGCCAGCGCGGCCCGGTGAATGATCGCGGGCCGTCCCCAAAAAGAGGGCGATGGCGCCGCTGGCCGGATGGGTTACCCGCTCGGCCAGAATCCCGGCCTCGATGGGGGCTTCGGACACCCGCACCCGGCGAACGGCGGGCGGCGGGAACGGAACGGACGACATAAGTTTTATTTTCCTTTAAACTAGGGGGCGCGATGGAACATAAACCTTATCAGCCGACCGAACCGGAAAACCCGCCGGAGCCCTTCGGGATGGAACGCGCGCCGGACGGAACCAAACCCCGACCGGACCCGCCCGCGGCGGAAACCGGCCTGCGGGACCAACCCCCCGCCGACCGCCCGCCGCAACCTCCCGGTGAAAGTCCGGCTTACGACGGCGCGGGGGACGACGCCGGCCCCTATCCGCACTCGGAACCGGTGTTCGCCCCGGGGGCCCGTTTTGACTGGGGGATTTTGGAACAACTAGACGACGACCCCGAACCGAAGCCGGAACCGTCCCGGCCGCCGTGGCGGATGATAACCGCCGTCGCCCTGCTGACCGCCTTGCTGACCGCCGTCTCCGGAGGTCTTCTGTTGTGGCGGGCCGGGGCGTTCGACCAGCCGCCGCCGGTCACACCCGAGACGGCCTCCCCCAACTACACCCTCGTCCAATCCCCCGCCGCGCCGGCGATCGGGGACGCGGCGGCCGTCGCCGGAGAGTTGGCGGACCTCTCCTTGGGCGACGAGGACCAATATGAAACGGACGGCCCCCCCGCCGTCCCCATCCCCCCCGTTGCCACCACTACCACCACTACCCCAATTAATACGGTGGCCGAGGTGGCCGAGCAGGTTATTCCGACCATCGTGGCCGTCTACAACTACGCCGACGAGGGCGATGTCGATCCGTCGTCCTCCGGGAGCGGGGTGATTTTCAACACCGACGGCCATCTGCTCACCAACCATCATGTGATCGACGGGGCGGCCGCCTTGCGGGTGCTCCTGCACAACGGGCGCAGCCTGCCCGCCAAAGAAGTCGGTTCCGACCCGCTGATGGACATCGCCGTTCTGAAAGTGGAATGGCCCGACTTGCGTCCGGTGGAGTTCGCCGACATTAAAACCGCCCGCATCGGAGATCCGACGGTGGCCATCGGCAACCCGCTGGGTCTGGACGGGGGGCCCTCGGTGACCTCGGGGGTGATTTCCGCCTTCGACCGGACGTTGCTGGTCGACCCCTACTCCGGGGCCCAACTGTACGGACTGTTGCAAACCGACACGCCCATCACCCGCGGCTCCAGCGGAGGGGCCCTGCTCAACCGGCAAGGCCAGTTGCTGGGCATCACCTCCGCCATCGGCCTGAGCGACGTGGGGGCGGAAGGCATCGGATTCGCGGTTCCGATAGACCTGGTTACCGGCATCATCGACGACCTGCTGGCCGACGGCGAGGTGCGGCACGCCTACCTGGGGATAGAGGGCAGCCCGGCCTTCGAAGAAGACGATTTCGGCGTGAAAACCCCGATCGGGGTGGAGGTCAACCGCTTGCTGGACGGCTCCGGTTTCGGGGCGGCCGGGGGACAGGCCGGGGATGTGATAACCGCTTTGGACGACCAGTCGGTGGTCTCCATGACGTTGTTGGTGGCCCGGTTGCGCGGCTACCGGGCGGACAGCCCGGTGCGGGTCAGCGTCCTCCGCGAGGGCGCCGCCATGGAATTATCGGTTACGCTCGGACTGTATCCGCAGTCGGACGACTCCTAAACGGGTCGTTCGGCCGGCGGACGGCCGATACGGAGGAGCGGATTATGGACCGCAACATCCTCGACGATTTAATGAATCTGCTCAAAGAGCCGGGGCCGGTGAACTGGGCCTTGGCCGAGCAGACGGCCGGGCATCTGACCGGCCCCCGGGGGCCGGTGGACCCTTGGCTGGCCGACGAGTACATGGAAATGTTCCGCCTGGCCGCCTATCGGATGGAGGAGGAAACGGATTTCCACCTCAGCCCGGTCAACGAACCGATCCCGCTGGACCCGGCCGGATGGGCCTCCCTCAACATACGTTCATTTCGCTACATGGTGGAGCCGATCGCGGAACGGTTCGCCGACTCCGCGGGCGGCGGAATGGAAGCGCTTCTCCGTCCTTTGGCCCCGGCCCTGTTGGGCATGCAAATGGGCACGGCGGTGGGGTTGCTGGGACGCGCCGTCTTGGGCCAGTTCGACGCCGGCCTGCCCACCGCCTCCCCCGGCCCGATGGGGTTCGTGGTGTCCAACATCGAATCTTTCGCCGAAGAGCGCGGCTTGGACGGCCGCCAAGTCCGGCTGTGGACGGCCTTTCAGGAAACCATCCGGGAGGGGGTGCTGTGCCGGGAATGGGTGCGTCCCCATTTCCTGCGGCTGATCAGCGAGATGCAGGAGGATCTGCGTTTGGATTCGAGCATGCTGGGTTTCGGCCCGGAGGAGATAAACGACCCGGAGCAGTTGCGGGCCGCTTTAGCCGGGGGAGGCAATTTGCCGCCGGGCGGCATGCCGGTCACCGTGGAAGGGCCCGGCTTGGACGCGGTGAACGGTTTCATGGCCGTGCTGGAGGGGTACGCCGACTACGCGCTGGCGGAACTGGCGGGGAGCATGATCCCGGACCGGGAGGCCATACAGCGGGCGATGCGGGAGCGGTCGGCGGATTCAAGAGACGGCGACCAGCCGGCGGGGCGGCTTATCGCAGGCCCCGAAAAGGAAACCGGGGCCGGCCAGTGGGGGCCGGGGGCGGATTTCTGCGCCGAAGTGGAGCAACGGTGGGGAAGGGAGGCGGTGGCCAAAATATGGGAAGGCCCCGACCGCCTGCCCCTCCCCGGAGAGATCGCCGACGCCACCGGCTGGGCGGCCCGCGTTCTGCTCCACGACCCGTTTCTCGCCTAAAGGGCGGGGATGCCGTCCCAGCCGCCCCGTTCGCAAATTGTCCTCCGCGACAACCTGGAGTTCCTGGCCGGGGTCCCGGACGGCGCCTACCATCTGGTTTACATCGATCCCCCGTTCAACACCGGCCGCCCGCAAAGCCACGCCCGGTTGCGAACCGTCGCCGATGCGGAAGGCGACCGTACCGGATTCGGGGGCCGCACTTACCGCACGGAGGCGGGCCGGCGGCGTTCCTACGATGACCGGTACGACGATTACCTGGGGTTTCTCGAACCGCGCCTGCGGGAAGGGCGGAGGGTGTTGCGGGGGGACGGCTCCTTTTTCCTGCACATCGACTATCGGGAGGCGCACTACGCCAAGGTGCTCCTGGATTCCATTTTCGGACGGGAATGTTTTATGAACGAGATCATTTGGGCCTACGACTACGGCGGACGGCCCAAAAACCGCTGGCCCGCCAAACACGATTCCATTTTCTGGTACGCGGCCGACCCGGACGACTACACCTTCAACTACGGGGAAATGGACCGCATCCCGTACATGGCCCCCGGCCTGGTGACCGAAGATAAAGCCCGCCGGGGCAAAACCCCCACCGATGTCTGGTGGCACACCATCGTCCCCACCAACGGCTCGGAACGCACCGGGTATCCGACCCAGAAACCGCTGGGGGTTCTCGACCGGATCATTAAAGTGCACAGCCGCGCCGGGGATCGGGTGCTGGATTTCTTCGCCGGTTCCGGAACCGCCGGGGAAGCGGCCGCCCGCCGCGGACGGTCGTTTACCCTGGTGGACGACAACCCGCAGGCGACGCAGGTGATGGCCCGGCGCCTGGCCTTCTGCGCCCCGGAGCATATCGGCTTTGAGCCCGGTTTCCCTACAATGGTTCCGGCATCCAACAGCTGAAATGGACAAGGAGGAATCAATGGCCGCTGAGATTGGCAAGCCCGCCCCCGACTTTTCGCTTCCCGACGCCAACCGGGAGGCGGTGACCCTGGAGTCGTTGCGGGGACGGCGGACGCTTCTGGTGTTCGTCCCGTTTCCGTTCACCGGGGTGTGCACCGGGGAGGTGTGCGACCTGCAGAACAACCTGTCCCGGTTGCGGGAGAAGGACGCCAATGTGGCGGTCATCACCTGCGACACGCCGTTCAGCAACGGCAAATGGGCGGAACTGGAGGGACTGGAGTATCCCATCCTGAGCGACTTCTGGCCGCATGGGGCGGTCGCCTCCGCCTACGGGTGCTTCAACGAGCAACTGGGAATAGCCGACCGGGCCACTTACGTACTGGACGCGGAGGGGACGGTGACCGATATTTTCACCACCGACCACATCCTCACCCCCCGCAACTTGGAAGACTACGTAACCGCCCTCAGCTAATTCCCGGCCCCCCGGAACGCGCACCCGGTTGCCTAAGAAGCTCCGCCGGTCTTGGCCGTCCGTTCCTGCTACCTTCGTAACAAATGGGAAAAAAGGCCCGCCGTCGCCAACAATATCGCCAACGACGAGCGAGGACCCTCGCTAAATATCGCTGGAGACCCGTCACGCGCAACCGGGCGATGCGCCGATTGAAGCGACAGTACCGAGCACGTTGGTGGTGGTAGATCTTGGATGGCGCCAAAGCGCAGACGTCCAACAGTTCGGTCCCGCCCCCTTGCGGCGTATATCAAATAATGGCCGAAGGGCCCATTATTCCCTGGCGGGGGCTCTGAGGGCAGGCGGTGACTCTTGGCTGAACCCGGCTCGGGCCCTTTACCCCGCTGGCGGCCCGGAGCTATCAGGCCGGGACGGTTAGGTGGTGGTGGTTGTTTCGGGGGAGGGTTTGGCCTCTTCGGCGGGAGCGGGCGCCGTCTCGGACTTGGCCGCCGCCTCCTCCTGCTTGCGGCCCTCCTCGGTGCCTTTGCGGAACTCGCGGGCCGAGGTGCCCAGCGAGCGGGCCAGCTCGGGGAGCTTTTTGGCCCCGAACAGCAATACTAGCACTACCAGGATGATGGCGATCTCACCGCCGCCGATTCTTCCCATGCAACATCTCCTTTAGGCGCGTGGGATGATGCTACCACCGCCGGATGAAATAACCAACCTGCGGGGCCTCCCGCGTCGCCGCGCCGGGAAACCCGTCCGGTCACAGGCTGATGATTCCTTGAGTCTCCAACGCCCGTTGCTTGCGTATCTTGCGGCGCTCCCGCTCGGACAGCCCTCCCCAGATGCCGAATTTTTCCCCCCGCGTCACCGCGTAATCCAAGCAGTCGGACTGCACTTGGCAGGCGGCGCAAATCTCCTTCGCCCCCCGGGTGGACGCCCCCCGGTCGGGGAAGAAAATGTCCACATCCGCCCCCCGGCAGTTGGCGAAATCCTGCCAAGCGAGAGCCTCCGACGACAAGGCTTCAATCAGTGAAAGCGGCAAAGCGGCCCTCCTTGCGACAGGGTTGTAACTACAGCGATGTAATATTGGCGCGTACGTTTGGACTTGTCAAATCGGAGCGTCCGGCCTGAGGGGCTAAAATGGGAGGGAAATGACCGACGTCGAAAAACGAACCCGCAACCTGCCCTGGATCATCGGCCTCTACCGCACCGACACCGGCAAGAAATACGCCATGGCGGTCAGCGGGGTGATCCTGCTCATATTCGTTTTCGTTCACATGGTGGGCAACCTGCACGTATTCGAAGGGGCTCACGACGGAACGTACCGAATCGACGAATACGGGGAGGCCCTGCGGGACATCGGCCAGCCCCTGCTGCCCCGCACCCTGGCCCTGTGGGCCATCCGCATCCCGTTGGCGGCCGCCGCCCTGGTGCACATCCACGCCGCCTGGGCCCTGACCCGCAGCAACCGGGCGGCCCGCCCCGTCAAATACCAGTCCCCCCGCAACTATTTGGCCGCCAACTACGCCAGCCGCACCATGCGATGGAGCGGGATAATCGTCCTGCTGTTCCTGCTCTGGCACCTGGCCGATTTCACCATCGGGGTGGAGGCGGTCAACCCCGATTTCCAACGGGGGGCGGTGTATGAGAATTTGGTGGCCAGCCTGTCCCGCTGGCCGGTGTGGTTGTTCTACGTGGCCGCTCAAGCAGCCTTGGCCTTCCATGTCTGGCATGGGGCGTGGAGCCTGTTTCAAAGCCTGGGGGTGCACAACCCCCGGTTCAACCGCTACCGGCGCATCTTCGCCAACCTGTTCTCCGCGGTGGTGGCGGCCGGGTTCCTGGCCGTGCCGCTGGGCGTCGCCTTCGGAGTGGTGAGGTGAGCGGGCTGAACGGCGCCGGTACGCCGGACGCCAAAATTCCGTCCGGGCCGATCGCCGAACGTTGGGACAGCCACAAGCATTCCATCCGCTTGGTCAACCCGGCCAACAAACGCCGTTTCCACATCATCGTGGTGGGCTCCGGCCTGGCCGGGGCCTCGGCGGCCGCCACCCTGGGCGAATTGGGATACCGGGTGTCGGTTTTCACCTTCCACGACTCCCCCCGCCGGGCCCATTCCATCGCCGCCCAGGGGGGCATCAACGCCGCCAAAAACTACCCCAACGACGGCGACTCCGTCCACCGCCTGTTCTACGACACGGTGAAAGGGGGCGACTACCGCTCCCGGGAAAGCAACGTGTACCGGCTGGCGCAACTGTCGGTGGACATCATCGACCAATGCGCCGCCCAGGGGGTGCCGTTCGCCCGGGAATACGGGGGGCTGTTGGCCAACCGCTCCTTCGGGGGGGCGCAGGTTTCCCGCACCTTCTACGCCCGCGGCCAGACCGGACAGCAGTTGCTGCTGGGCGCCTACCAGTCCCTGATGCGCCAGGTGAGCCGGGGGACGGTGCATCTCCACGACCACACCGAGATGCTGGACGTGGTGACCAAGGAGGGACGGGCGGCGGGAATCATCGCCCGCCATCTGCTCACCGGGGAAATCCGCGCCCACTCCGCCCATGCGGTGGCGCTGGCCACCGGCGGCTACGGCAACGTTTTCTACCTGTCCACCAACGCCATGAAAAGCAATGTGACCGCCGCCTGGCGGGCGCACCGCCGGGGGGCCCTGTTCGCCAACCCGGCCTACACCCAAATCCACCCCACCTGCATCCCCGCCTCCGACGAGTTTCAGTCCAAGCTGACCCTGATGTCGGAGTCGTTGCGCAACGACGGGCGCATCTGGGTGCCCCAAAAAGCGGGCGACGACCGCCCCCCGGACGGCATCCCCGAATCGGAGCGGGACTACTACTTGGAAAGGCGCTATCCGGCTTTCGGCAACCTGGTGCCCCGGGACGTGGCCTCGCGGGCCGCCAAGCGGGAAGTGGACCGGATGAAAGGGGTGGGGCCGTTGCGCAACGGGGTGTATCTGGATTTCTCCGACGCCATCGCCCGCTTGGGGGGCGACGCCATCCGGGAGCGGTACGGGAATCTGCTGGAAATGTACGAGCGGATCACCGGGGAGGACCCCTACTCGGTTCCCATGCGCATCTACCCGGCGGTGCATTACACGATGGGCGGACTGTGGGTGGACTACAACCTGATGACTTCCATCCCCGGCCTGTACTGCCTGGGCGAAGCCAACTTCTCCGACCATGGGGCCAACCGCCTGGGGGCCTCCGCCCTCATGCAGGGCTTGGCCGACGGCTACTTCATCCTCCCCTACACCATCGGCGACTATCTGGCCGGGCTGCTGGGCGAAGATTCCACGCCGGAGGACGACCCGGCGTTCGCCGAAGCCAAAAGGCGGGTGGAGGACAGGGTGAAACGGCTGCTGGGAACGGGCGGCTCCCGCTCGGCTGACTGGTTCCACCGCCGGCTGGGGAAAATAATGTGGGACAACTGCGGGATGGAACGCAGCGCCGCCGGGCTGGAAAAAGCCATCTCCGAAATCGGGGCGTTGCGGGCCGAATTCGACTCCGATCTGCGGGTGCCCGGGGAGGCGGAAACCCTCAATCAGTCCCTGGAGCGGGCGGGGCGGGTGGACGACTTCTTCGAGTTGGCGGAGTTGATGTGCCGCGACGCCCTGCACCGGGAGGAATCCTGCGGCGGCCACTTCCGGGTGGAGCATCAAACCGAAGACGGCGAAGCCCTGCGGGACGATGACAACTTCGCCTACGCGGGGGCCTGGGAGTGGGCGGACGGGGGCGAGCCGATTCTGCGCAAAGAACCGCTGACCTTCGAATACGTCCCGCCCAGCCAACGCAGTTACAAGTAGGGAGGCCATGGAACTTACATTGCGAATCTGGAGGCAGGCCGGACCGGAGGCGGAAGGGCGGTTTGAGACCTATCCGGCCCCGGATGTCAGCCCCGACATGTCGTTTCTGGAAATGCTGGACGTGGTAAACGAACGGCTGACCGAAGCCGGGCGGGAGCCGATCGCCTTCGACCACGACTGCCGGGAGGGCATCTGCGGTTCCTGCGGGATGATGATCGACGGGCGGGCGCACGGCCCCCAGAGCGGGACCGCCACCTGCCAGTTGCATATGCGCCAATTCCGAGACAGGGACGTCGTGGTGGTGGAGCCGTGGCGGGCCGCTTCCCTGCCCGTCATCCGGGATCTGGTGGTGGACCGCACCGCCTTCGATCGGATAATCGAAGCGGGCGGGTACATTTCAGTGGCGGCCGGTTCCGCACCGGAAGCCAACATGATCCCCGTTCCGAAAGCCTCCTCCGACGCGGCCATGGACGCCGCGGCCTGCATCGGGTGCGCGGCCTGCGTGGCCGCCTGCCCCAACGGGGCCGCCCAGCTGTTCACCGCCGCCAAAGTGGCCCATCTCAACCTGCTCCCCCAGGGCCGTCCGGAGCGGTGGGAGCGGGTGGAGGCGATGGTGGAAAAAATGGAGGAGTTTTTCGGTTCGTGCACCAACCACGGGGAATGCGAACAAGCCTGCCCCAAGGAAATCTCCTTGGACAACATCGCCCTGATGAACCGCGACTACCTGTCGGCCAAAATCCGCAACCGCAAACTGGCCGATCGGCGGTAGGGCGGGGAGGGTAGTCTTCGGTTATGGCCGTCCGGTTTCTGAGCGAAGAATGGGCTTTGAACGCCACCGCCGCCTTCGAGTCCGACCCCGAACTGGGCGAGGCCCTGGCCGGGGCGGACCTGCTCATTCAGTTTTCGGTCACGGAAACGGAGGAGGGGGCGGTGTCCTACTACATTCTGGTGGAAGGGGGGCGGGCCGAGTTGTCTTTGGGCAAACAGGCGGACGCCGATGTTACCTTGGTGTGCGACTACGACACCGCCGCCGCCATCTCCAAAGGGGAGTTGAACATTCAACAAGCCTACTTTTCGGGCAAAATCGACGTGGCGGGAAACTTGGCCAAACTGATCAAAGACCGCAACGCGGTGATGCGGCTGGCCGAAGCGGTGTCTTCCCTCAGCGTGGAATACTGACCCCCCGGCCGGAGCCGGGGCGAAAAACGAAAACGGGCGCCCCGCCGGGAACGCCCGCTTTCACCCAACCCAGCAACGGTTAGTTGTTGACCGCCTCCTTAAGCGGCTTGGCCGGTTTGAAGGCGGGGGCTTTGCTGGCCGCGATGGCCACCGCCTCGCCGGTTTGCGGGTTGCGGCCCATGCGGGCTTGACGGTGGCGCACCTCGAAGTTGCCGAAACCGACCAGCGACACTTTGCCGCCGCGCGCCAGCTCGTCCTTTATGACGCCCAAAACGGCGTCCACCGCCCGCCCGGCCTGCGCCCGGTTAAACTCGGTGACGGCTGCTACCGCTTCCGCCAGCTCTCCTTTGTTCATGAGGGACAACCTCCCTTTCATAGTGTTTTACAGTCCCGCCAGTATAGCGGGAAAGCTTATCCGGTGCGTATTTCCGTTTGCGAAAAAATACCCGTCCGCGGAACGCTCCCCGGCGGGCGGTCAGCCGAGGAGTTCTTTCATCTGGGCCACCTTGTCCCGGACGGCTTGGGCGGCCTCGTGCAGTTCGGCCATTTCCTCCTCGGCCAACGGCAACTCCACCACCTCCTCCACTCCGGCGGCGCCGAGGCGGGCGGGCACGCCCAGGTAAACGCCGTCGATCCCGTACTGCCCTTCCACCCAGGCGCACACCGGCCACACCTCCTGCTCGTCCCGCACCACTGCCCGGGCCATCACCGCCGCCGCCGAAGACGGGGCGTAATAGGCCCCCCCGGTTTTCAGCAGGGCCACGATCTCCGCCCCCCCTTCCCGGGTGCGATTCACGATGTCGGCGATCTCCTCCGGGGGCAGCGCCTCCGTCAGGGGCCGGCCGTCCACGAAACACTGGGAGGGAACGGGCACCATCGTCTCCCCATGGCTGCCCAAGGTGAGGGCTTTCACCGACCTGATGTCCGCCCCCAGCCGTTCGGCGATGAAATGAACGAACCGGGAAGTGTCCAGGATGCCCGCCTGCCCCATCACCTTGCGCTGGGGAAGCCCGCTCACCTCGGCCGCCAAAAAAGTCATCTGATCCAACGGGTTGGTGACCACGATGATGGCCGAAGCCGGGGAATGCTCCATCAGGTTCTCGGTCACCTGCCGGACGATTTTGGCGTTCACCCCCAGCAGATCCATGCGGGTCATACCGGGGCGGCGGGGGAGGCCGGCGGTGATCACCGCCAATTCGCTCCCGGCGGTGGCGGCGTAGTCGTTGGCCCCCACCACCCGGGTGCGGTGCCCTTCCACCACCCGCGACTGGTTCAAATCCAAGGCCAGTCCCTGCGGCAGGCCCTCCACGATGTCCACCATCACCACTTCGTCCACGATATCCCAACTGGCCAGCAACTGGGTGGTGGTGGATCCGTAGTGGCCCGCCCCCACCACCGTTATCTTGCGAATCCCGTTTTCACCCATGGTCGTTCAACTCCCTTGTCGTTTGTCGTTTGGATGGTCCCCAATCTAGCCGCCCCGAACCGGCGATTGGCCGTCCGCTCAAAACCGCCTTACATCCGTTCGATCATGGCGTCGGCGAACTGGGAGGTTTTGACTTCGCGGGCGCCGTCCATCAGGCGGGCGAAGTCGTAGGTGACGATGCGGTCGGCGATGGCCGCCTCCAGGGACCGCTCTATCAGGTCAGCCGCTTCCCGCCAGCGCATGTAGCGGAACATGTTCGCCCCGGACAGAATCACCGAACCGGGGTTCACCTTGTCCTGCCCGGCGTATTTGGGGGCGGTGCCGTGCGTGGCTTCGAACAGGGCGTGGCCGGTGTCGAAGTTGATGTTGCCCCCCGGGGCGATGCCGATCCCCCCCACCTGGGCGGCCACCGCATCCGACAGGTAATCCCCGTTCAGGTTGGTGGTGGCGATGACGTCGTAGTCGGCGGGACGGGTCAGCACCTGCTGCAACATGGCGTCGGCGATCACGTCCTGCACCAGAATCTTGCCGCCCGGATCGCCCCCGCAGTCCTCCCAGGCGACCACCTGTTCGGGGAACTCTTTCCGAGCCACCTCGTAGCCCCAATTGCGAAAGGCCCCTTCGGTGAACTTCATAATGTTGCCTTTGTGCACCAGGGTGACCGACCGCCGCCCGTGGTCCGCGGCGAACTTGAGGGCCGCCCGCACCAGGCGCTTGGAGCCGGTTTCGGAAATGGGTTTGATCCCGATCCCCGAGTCGGGGCGGATGTTCCATTTGCAGATGTCGCGCAGGTAATTAAGCAGGAGCTCGGCCTTGCCGGAACCCATCTCCGCTTCCCGCCCCGCGTACACGTCTTCGGTGTTTTCCCGGAAAATGACCATGTCCACCAGATGCGGTTGGCGCACCGGGGACGGAACCCCTTTGTACCACCGCACCGGGCGCAGGCACACGTACAAATCCAGGATTTGGCGCAGGGCCACGTTCAGGGAGCGGATGCCGCCTCCCACCGGGGTGGTAAGCGGGCCTTTGATGGCCACCAGATGGGAGCGGATGGCCTCCACCGTCTCCTCCGGCAGCCACTCCCCGGTGTTGTTGTGGGCCGCCTCCCCCGCCAGCACCTGCTTCCAGTGGATACGGCGGGCCCCCCCGTAGGCCTTGTGAACGGCATGGTCGAACACCCGCACCGCCGCCGCCCAGATGTCGGGGCCGATGCCGTCTCCTTCGATAAACGGAATAATCGGGTGATCCGGCACCTGCAGTACCGGGTCGCCCATCGTTATCCGTTCCGCCATATGTCCTCCTCGCCGGGGTCGCAACCGTTATGAGGATAGCGGGGCGGCCGCCTTAGTTCGAAGCGGGCGGGTACGCTGACCGGTGATGGAGGTTTCAGCGTTGTTGCTCGCGCAGCTGCGACTCCCCCTGCGGCGGCCGTTCGCGGGCGGGCTGGGGACGGTGGCCGAACGGGATGCGGTTTTGGTCGGCTTGGAGCGGGACGGGGCGGTCGGCTGGGGGGAGGCGGCCCCCTACCCGGGAGCGTCCCGGGAGAATGTCGGCCAGGTGTGGAACGCCCTCCTCCACCGGTCGCCCACCATCCTGGCCGGTTCCCCCAACGGGCTGCCCCCTACCGCGGCGGCGGCGGTAGACCAGGCCGCCTGGGATTTGCGGGCCCGGTTGGAGGGGGTTCCGTTGTGGGAGATGCTGGGGGGAACCCCTCGGGAGGTTACGTCCTGCGCGGCCATCGGATTGGAAGATTCGCCCGGGGAAACCTGCGCCCGGGTGCGGGAGGCGGTGCGGGCGGGGGCCGGGTCGGTCAAAGTCAAAATCGCCCCCGGGGCGGACATGGCCCATCTGCGGGAAATCCGGGACCGGTTCCCCAATTTGGAGGCGGCGGCCGACGGCAACGGGGCTTACCGGGAGGACGACCCGTTGTGGGCGGTGGCGGACGAGGCGGGGCTGGCTTACGTGGAGCAACCCTTGCCCGCCGCCGACCTAAAAGGTTGCGCCCGCTTGAGGGCCCGACTGGACACCCCGGTCTGCCTGGACGAATCCGCCCACACGTTGCCGGGGGCGATGCGGGCGGCGCAGGGCGGATACGCCGATCTGGTGTCCCTGAAACCGGGCCTGCTGGGCGTGGCGGGGACTTTGCGGGCGGCGGGGGCGGCGGAGGCGGCCGGGACGGGGGTGAAAATCGGGGGCCTGCTGGAAACTTCGGTGGGACGGGCCCACGCCCTGGCCTTGGCCATGTTGCCTTCGGTGGCGGCCGTCGACCTGATCCCCGCCCGCTGGTTTCTACAAGAAGACGCCGTCCCGGAGGGACTGCGCCAGACCGGAGGCAAAATGACCGCCCCCGCCGCCCCCGGCATCGGCCTGGAAATAAACCCCGGCCGACTCCCCCGCCCCGTCCGCACCGCCCGCCTCCCCTAGCCCCCTCCCCAAACGCCTATCTCGGAATCCACCCGGAGTTTTGGCCCTTTCTTATTTTCAACGTTCATATATGACCACTCCCTCACTTAGGGCTTTGTGAATGAAGGTGTTGCCGATAGCGAGCATGTTAGATATCTCCTCAGGGGTGTACACCAATAAATCGAACCCTTTGCGCATTATCCGCCAAGCTCTGAATACCGGCCAGTAGTCCTCTATTCTTTGAAGAAATCGCTTATCCGTGTCCGACACTATCAGCATATCAAGATCGCTGCGCTCGTCGGCGTCGCCGCGCGCGTAAGAACCGAACACCACCGCCTTGCTCGCCTCGCTGTCGGCCAAAGCAGGCCCCAGTATCTCCCGTATGTCCTGAATGGTGGGTATCTTGCTTTGGACGGTCATTTCCGTTTCCGCTTCGGGTCCGTTCCCCCAATCCTACCTACCGGACCGCGAAGTCTCTCACGCAAAAGCAAGGGGGGTTAGAGGCCTTTGGGGTGCCAGACCGTTTTTATTTCGGTGAAGGCGGCTATGAAGTAGGGGCTTTGGGCTTCATCCTTGTACCAGTCCGGGGGCTGGGGGGGCGGGACCGCCACCCGTTTCACGCCCGCCGCCGCTTCCCGCTCCAGCACCTCCAACATTTCCGGCATCCCCGGCGCCTCCCGGTTCACCCCGTAGGCGTCTAAGGCGTTCACATCCAAGTGGGAAGCCAGATGGGAAGCCGTGTCCGCTTTGGGTCCGGTCAGGATGTTTATCACCCCGGCCGGGAGGTCGCCGGTGGCCAAAGCTTCGGCGAAGGCGACGGCGGGGATCGGCCAACGTTCGGAAGCCAAAACCACCGCCGCGTTGCCGGACGCCGCCACCGGGGCCACCCGCGAAATCAAACCCAGCAGGGCCGGCTCTTCGGGGGCGATCACCCCCACCACCCCGGTCGGCTCCGGCGTTGAAATATTGAAAAAAGGACCGGCCACCGGGTTGAGGTTGCCGAACACTTGGGCGAACTTGTCCGTCCAACCCGCGTACCACACCAGCCGGTCAATGGAAAGGTCCACTTCCCGTCCGGCCCGGGCCCGGCTCATCCCCGCCAGCCGCACCCGCTCCACCAGCGCCGACCGGCGGTCCTCCATCATCTCCGCCGCCCGGTACAGAATCTGCCCCCGGTTGTAGCCGGAGCGGGCCGCCCAGCCGGGCGCGGCGCAACGGGCCGCCCGTACCGCTTCCCGCAGGTCCTTGCGGGTGGCCGACGCCGCCCGGGCCGCTATTTCGCCCCGGTGATCCAAAGCCGGGTAGGAGCGGCCCGACTCGGAACGGGGAAACCCTCCGCCTACGAACAGCTTGAGGGTTTTGCGCACCGCCAGCCTGCTCATCGCCCGCCCCCGCCCCGCACGTAGGGAAGCAGCCCGTGCCGGCCGCCCTCCCGTCCGAAGCCGGACTCCCGGAAGCCGCCGAACGGGGAAGCCGGATCGAACTTGTTGAAAGTGTTGGCCCACACCACCCCCGCCCGCAACCGGTCCGCCATCCACAGAATCCGGGAACCTTTGTCGGTCCACACCCCCGCCGACAACCCGTAGGGGGTGTTGTTGGCTTTTTCCACCGCCTCGTCCGGGGTGCGAAAGGTCATTATGGACAGCACCGGGCCGAAAATCTCCTCCTGAGCGATGCGGTGGCTCTGCGACACCCCGGTGAACAAAGTGGGGGGAAACCAGAAACCCCGCTCCGGCAAGGCGCAGGCCGGTTGATAAAGCTCCGCCCCCTCCGCTACCCCCAACTCCACCAGCCCGCCGATCTTGTCCAACTGTTCCCGGCTGTTAATGGCCCCGATGTCGGTGTTTTTATCCAGCGGGTCCCCCACCCGCAACGTCCCCAACCGCCGTTTCAACCGGGCCAGGAACGGCTCGTAAACCGACTCTTGCACCAGCAACCGGCTGCCCGCGCAACACACATGGCCCTGATTGAAGAAAATACCGTTCACCACCCCCTCCACCGCCTGATCCACCGGGGCGTCGTCGAATATCACATGCGGGGCTTTGCCGCCCAACTCCAAAGTGAGCCGTTTGCCGCTCCCGGCCAGCCGGGCCCCGATTTCTTTCCCGACGGCGGTGGAACCGGTGAAAGCCACCTTGTCCACCCCCGGATGCCCCGCCACCGCCGCCCCCGCATCCCCGCCTCCGGTCACCACGTTGAACACCCCCGGCGGCAACCCGGCCTCCTCGGTCAACTCGGCGAAAGCCAGGGCGGTCAAAGGGGTGGTCTCGGCCGGTTTCAGCACCACCGTGTTGCCGGTCGCCAAAGCCGGGGCCGCCTTCCAGGCCAGCATCAGCAACGGAAAATTCCAGGGAATGATCTGCCCCGCCACGCCCAGCGGGCGGTGATCCAAACCGGGAAAAGCGTATTCCAGTTTGTCGGCCCAGCCGGCGTAATGGAAAAAATGGGCGGCCGCCGCCGGAATGTCAAAGTCGCGGGACTCTTTGATGGGCTTGCCCCCGTCCAAAGTTTCCAGCACCGCCAACTCCCGGGACCGCTCCTGCACCATGCGGGCTATGCGAAACAAAAACTTGGAGCGTTCCTTGGGGGCCGTCCTCCCCCAGGTTTTGTCGTAGGCGCGGCGGGCCGCCTTCACCGCCGCCTCCGCATCCTCCTCACCGGCCGCCGCCACCCGGCTCAAAGTCTCTTCGGTGGCCGGGTTGACGGTCGGGGAAAACCGACCGGAGCGGGGGGCGGACCAAGCCCCGTCGATCCACAGGCCGTAAGAATCCCGAATTTCCGCCAGCTGGGCCGCTTCCCGCGAATCGGCGTATTCCAAAACGGCCGGTTCTCCGGGGGGAATCACTTCCGCGGGCGGGGCGTCCACCGCTTAATCCCGGGTGAAGTAATCGGGGGACTGATAGCGGCCGTCGCGCAACCGGCGCAGTTGCATCAGCAGGTCGTTCAGCAGGGAAGAAGCCCCGAACCGGAAACGGGCCGGGGTCATCCAAGCCGCCCCCAAAGTCTCCGACAGCAACACCAAATATCCGATGGCGTCTTTGGCGGTGCGAATCCCGCCCGCCGGTTTCATCCCCACCATGCGCCCGGTCAGGTCGTGGAAATCCCGAATGGCCTCCAACATCACCAGCGTGACCGGGCGGGTAGCGGCCGGGGAAACCTTGCCGGTGGAGGTTTTTATGAAATCCGCTCCGGCCGCCATGGCCAACATGGCCGCCCGGCGCACATAGTCGTAGGAGACCAGCTCCCCGGTTTCCAAAATTACCTTCAGGCGGGCCTCCCCCGCCGCCTGCTTGACGGAAGTTATCTCCTGGTAGACGGCCGAAAAGTCCCCGGACAGGAAGGCCCCCCGGTTGATCACCATGTCAATCTCGTCCGCCCCCCGCTCCGCCGCCCACGCCGCCTCCTCCGCCCGCGCCGACCGCGGGGCCTGGCCGGACGGAAAATAGGCGGCCACCGAGGCGGTCGCCACCCCGCTGCCCGCCAAAGCCCCCGCCGCGTGGGGGACCAGGGCCGGGTAGACGCACAGGGCGGCTACGGAGGGAATGTCGGGGTCGGTCGGGTCGGGGCGGATCGCTTTGGCCGCCAGTTGCCGCACTTTGCCGGGGGTGTCCTTTCCCTCCAAGGTGGTCAGGTCGCACATCCGCACCGCCAGCCGCAGCGCCCGCCGTTTGGAGTCCCGTTTTACGGAACGGGTCGCCAAGGCCGCCGCCCGCTCCTCCGCTCCCGTCGCGTCCACCGGGGGAACCGCTCCCAGAAAAGACTTGATGGCCGCGGCGGCGGGGGCGGGGCCCAGGACGGGAACCTCCGTCGGGGGGAGCAAAGTCAACATCTCAACATCCCGGCATCTACTCCACCCTAACCGGGGCCCGTCCGGCCAGGGCCCCGGAACCCCCCTCTCCGGAACCGGCCGGGGAGCGGGCGCCGGAGGCGATGCGGTAGCCGGCCCAGATGAGAATCACCGTCGCCAAAAGGGACATCCCGAAAGAGGCCTGCTCCCCCAAGGCCAAAACGGTCCCCCCTCCGGCGGCCGCCAAAGTGCCGGCGGCGATGCACAGGCTGCCCCACACCACCCGCCGGTTGGAGCGCCAGAACCGCGCCGCCGACACCAG
Organism: Candidatus Spongiisociaceae bacterium; assembly: GCA_965202665.1. Classification (GTDB taxonomy): domain Bacteria; phylum Actinomycetota; class Acidimicrobiia; order Spongiisociales; family Spongiisociaceae. The sequence continues at coordinate 2,106,581 of OZ241841.1, read as the reverse complement.
GGCCAGCAAAATCAGGATCGTCGCCCCGGCGCCGCCCCCGATCGCCGCCCACAGGCGGGGTCCGAACATTTCCAGCCACAGGTCGCGGCCCGCCGGCACCCCGGCCGCGGGCAACGGCCCGGCGTCGAAGGGAGTTCCGATGGTCATGGGAACCGAAATGGCGAAAAAGGGGAGCAGGAGCATCAGCATCAAATGGCCGGAGCGCCGCCCCACCACCAAAAACATGGACCCCAACGCCAGCAACGGAATGTTCACTATTCCCCCGAACAGGAAAAAAAGGCGGTAGGAAGCCGAAGTCCAGCCCCAGAAAACCCCGGCGAACAGGGCCCAGCAGGCCAGCGCGAAGCACCCCATCCCGGCCGCGTAAGCGGCGATGTGGGGGCGGGGACGGCGGTAATAAGAAACCAGCAGGTCGCCGAAAAAGAGGGCGGCCGCCGCCCCGGCCAGCAACGCGGGCAGGGCTTGCATCAACCCCCAGATTACCCGTCCGGCGCCGGCCCCCGCCCTCTCCGAACCAGCCGGGAGGTCCGCCCGCGCCCGGCGGGGTGGTAGCCTGGGGGAAGTGACTCGTAACATCCTGGTTGCGGTGGCTTGGCCTTATGCGTCCGGCTCCCGGCATCTCGGACATCTGGCCGGGGCCTACCTGCCCGCCGACATTTTCGCCCGTTATCACCGGATGGCCGGAAACCGGGTGCTGATGGTTTCGGGAAGCGATGTGCACGGCACCCCCATCACCGTCCGGGCCGACCAGGAGGGGAAAACCCCGCAGGAAATAGTAGACCGCTTCCACGCCGAGTTCGTGCAAGGCTGGGAGGACCTGGCCATCCAATGGGAGTTGTACACCTCCACCGGCACTCCCAACCACCACCGGGTCACCCGGGACATGTTCCGCCGCCTGCATGAAAACGGATACATCGACCAACGCACCTCCCGCCAGTTTTACGACCCGGACGCCGGGCGGTTCCTGCCCGACCGCTACGTGGAGGGAACCTGCCCCCATTGCCGGTATGAGAACGCCCGGGGCGACCAGTGCGACCAGTGCGGGCGCACCCTGGACCCCTCCGACCTGCTCCTCCCCCGTTCCAAACTGTCCGGGACGGCCCCGGAAATGCGCCCCACCGACCACTTCTACCTGCGCCTGTCCGACTTCGGGGAGCGGCTCCGGGAATGGCTGTCCTCCCGCCGGGGATGGCGCAAGCACGTGATGAACTTTTCCATGGGCTGGATAGAAGAAGGCCTGCGCGACCGGGCCATCACCCGCGACATCGACTGGGGGGTGGACATCCCGGTGGAGGGGCTGGGGGAAGGCAAAAAAATCTACGTCTGGTTCGACGCGGTTATCGGCTACCTGTCGGCCGCCAAAGAATGGGCGCAAAACCGGGGGACGCCCGACGCCTGGCGGGACTGGTGGGAAAACCCGGAGGCCGAACATTATTACTTCATCGGCAAGGACAACGTGCCTTTCCACACCATCATCTGGCCCGCCATGCTGATGGGATACGGGGGTTTGGAACTGCCCCACAACGTGCCCGCCAACCAGTACGTGACTTTCAAAGGCGGGAAAGCCTCGGCCAGCCGGGGGGTGGGGCTGACCATCGGGGAGGCCCTGGAACGTTACCAGCCGGACGGCTTGCGCTACGCCCTGGCCGCCAACCTGCCCGAACAGGGGGATACCGAAGTGTCAGAGGAGGAACTGGACCGCCGCATCGACGAGGAACTGGTGGCGACTTGGGGCAACCTGGCGCACCGGGTGCTGAGCATGGCCCGCTCCTACTGCGCCGGGGCCGTCCCCGACCCGGGGGAGCCGCGGGCCGCCGACCGGGAAATAGTCCAAACCGCCGACCAGGCCCGGCGCGAGGTCGGCAACCGCATCGAGCGGGTGGAGTTGAAAGCCGGACTGCGGGAGGCGATGCGGGGGGCGGCCGCCGTCAACGGCTACCTGAACGCGGCCGAGCCGTGGAAAACGGCCCGCTCCGACCTGGAACGCACCGGGGCCGTCCTCTACTCGGCGCTGGCCGCGGTCAACCATCTGAAAACGGCCCTGTCCCCCTACCTGCCGGTCACCTGCGAACGCCTGCGCCGCATGATGGGCGGGGAGGCGACGGCCCCCGACCGGGGATGGGAGGCCGACCCTCCGCGCCCCGGCGCCCCGTTGGGGGAAATAGCCCCCCTTTATCGGAAAACCTCCGATGGTTAGCGCTATGGCCGACCCCATCGTCCAAACCAGGGATCTGGTTAAAACCTTCGGGCCGGTGCGGGCCTTGGACGGGGTGGACATTTCCGTTCCGGGCGGAATCACCGGGCTGGTGGGGGCCAACGGGGCCGGGAAAACCACCCTGATGCGCATTCTGCTCGGCTTGAGCCGCCCCGACCGGGGGGAGGCGGCGGTGCTGGGCTCCCCGGTGGCCGCCGACCCCGCGGGCCTGCGCTCCCGCATCGGCTACATGCCGGAAAATGACTGCCTGCCTTTGGATCAGACGGCCGCCGACTTCGTCATGTACGCCGCCCGGTTGGCGGGCCTGCCCGCCTCCGAAGCCCGCTACCGGGCCTCGGAAACCCTGTTCCTGGTGGGTTTGGCGGAGGAACGGATCCGCTTCATAGGCGACTACTCCACCGGAATGAAACAGCGGGTGAAGTTGGCCCAGGCCATCGTGCACGACCCGCAACTGGCCCTGTTGGACGAACCGGCCTCCGGTTTGGATCCGGAGGGACGGGAGGAAATGCTGGACCTGATCCGGCGGCTGGGAGGGTTCGGAATCAACGTGCTGGTCTCCTCCCATGTGCTGAGCGACATTGAAACCACCTGCTCGTGGGTGGTGATGCTGGACGGGGGGAGGATGGTGCGTTCCGCCCCGGTGGAGCCGCCCGCCCGGGAAAACACGGTGGTGGTGGAAGTGTTCGGCGACCCGCAGCCTCTGGCCCGGGCTTTGGCCGAACGGGGATTGCAGGTGGAGGTGAAAGCGGGGGCGCTGACCGCCGTCCAACCGGCCGGTCCGGGGGCCGCCCGCGACGATGTTTACGAGATAGTGCGGGACGCGCTGGCCCGTTTGGAACTCCCGGTGCGCAGGCTGGGGGCCAATCTGACCGGGCTGGAGGAAATATTCGCCTCCGCCGCCGGAGGCGGGGATGACTGAGCGAACGGTGCTGGCCGACCGGGGCTACCAGCCCTATCTCGGCCCCCGCCTGGGCCCGTCCGGGGCCATGCGGGCCGTCGTTTGGGACGGGATCCGGCGGATACTGGGGTTGCGCCGCAAAGCCCGGCGCAAGGTGCTGCCGTGGTTGCTGATCAGCCTGATGGCGGCCTCCACGTTCGTGTTTCTGATAATCATCTGGGTGCAGGGTTTAACCAACCTCGAATTTTTGTCCCGCCCCTATACGGCCTTCCTGGGCTCCATCGCCCTCTACGGCCTGATCCTCACCTCCTACGCCGCCCCGGAACTGCTGGTCCCCGACCGGACCTCGGGGGCGTTGAACATCTACTTTTCCCGTCCGCTGACCGTCAACCGGTATCTGACGGCCAAAGGCGGAGCCTTGGGGGCGGTGGTCCTCGGCTTCTGGACGGCCCCGTTGCTCCTCTACCATCTGGGACTGGCTTTCCTGTCCGAAGAAGGGTTTCTCGCCTACCTGGGGGGCAACCTGGCGGCGCTGTGGCGCATCCCGCTGGTTTCCTTTGCTTATCTGGCAGCCTACGGGACGGTGGCCCTTCTGTGCACCGCCTTTCTGAAACGGGTGGGGGCGGCCACCGGGGTGTGCATCGCCGTTTTCTTCGTTTTCAACATCACGGTCAACATCGTGGTCGAATTCTCGGAGACCACCGCCCGCTGGCTGAGCCTGCTGGCCTTCGAGCAGCATGCCCTCAACCTGCGGGACTGGATTTTCGGATACGGGGGAACCGACCTTATGCAACGGCTGGGATTCGAACCCTGGGTTTCCTTGCTGGTGATGTTCATCCTGGCCTCGATCTCCGGGTTTCTGATCAAATTCACCTACCGGAAACCGGTATGAGCGACTCCCTCCCCGCCCCCGAACCGGCCATCGCCGCCCGCAACCTGTCCAAATGGTTCGACCAGAAGGTGGCGGTGTCCGAATTCACCTACTCCTTCGGGCCGGGGGTCACCGGCCTGCTGGGGCCCAACGGGGCCGGGAAAACCACCCTCATCCGCACCTTGACCGGCCTGCTCAAACCCTCGGCCGGGGAGGCCCTCATCCTGGGCGAATCGCCCCGCCGCCGCCCCGGCCTGTACCGGCGCATCGGGTTCGTGCCGGAAAACGACGCCATCTACGAGAACATGACCGCCGCCCGCTTCGTCCGTTGGAGCGCCGCCCTGTGCAAAGCCCCCCGCCCGGAGGAAGCGGCCCGCCGCGCTTTGGAAACGGTGGAGTTGACCGCCGACGCCCACCGGCGGCTGGGCGGGTTCTCCAAAGGAATGAGGCGCCGGGCGCGGGTGGCGGCCGCCCTGGCCCACGACCCGGAGATTCTCATCCTGGACGAACCGCTCAACGGAACCGACCCCATCCAGCGGGCCCGTCTCATCGAGTTGCTGATCGGGCTGGGGCGGGAGGGGCGCACCGTGGTCGTCTCCTCGCATGTGCTGTCGGAAGTGGAACGGATGGCGGACCGGGTGGTGGCCATGGTCAACGGGCGGCTGGCGGCGGCGGGAGGGGTGGCCGACATCCGGGACGCCATGTCCGACACCCCCCGCCGGGTGCTGATCGAAACCGACCGGCCCCGGGAACTGGCCCGCCGGTTGCTGGCCGGGGAATGGGTGAGGGCCTTGGAAATGGGGGACGGTTCCTTCACGGTCAGCACCGACGACGCCCGCGCCCTGGGACGGGACGTCATGGCCGCCGCCCGGGAGGAAGGTTGCGTGGTCACCGCGGTAACCCCCGAAGACGACTCCCTGGAAAGCGTGTTCACCTACCTGGTGCGCCGACGGTGAAAGCCTTCTTCATCGTAGCCTGGTCCCTTACCCGCCGCCTGCTGGGGCGCAAACGGCTGATCGGCATGCTGATCCTGACCTGCGCCCCGGCCCTGTTGCTTTTGGCGGTGACCGCCGGGGCCGATTCGGGGGGAGTTCTGGAAATCCACGACACCCTGGTCCTGTCCCTGATCATCCCCTTTGTCTTCCCGATGGCGGCAATCGTGATTTCCGCCGCCGCCCTGGGCGAGGAACGGCGGGCGGGCACCCTGCCCGATCTGTTGCTGAAACCGGCGCCGCGGGCGGCGCTGGCGGGCGCGGCCGCAACGGCCGCCCTGCTGGCCTCCATGGTGATAATCGGGGGCGGGGCGGCGGCCGACTGGCTGGCGTTGTCGGTTCGCACCGGCGACTGGACGGCCGGTCTGGGACTGTTGCCCGTAGCCGCGGTGCAGGCCGTCGGGTGGGCGGCCCTGTTCGTGCCGCTGGGGCTGTTGCTCAGCCGGGCGGTGCTGATCGGGCTGGCCTACCTGATTCTGTGGGAAATCACGTTGGGGGCCATCTTGGACGGCATCCGCTCCACTTCCCTGTTCCGGATCGCGGTGTCGGCCTGGGCCGACTGGGGAACCTTCTCCCCCGCCAACCAAGAAGCCGTGGATCTCATCTTGGGACGGGTGGAAGTAGGCGGCTGGGGGGCTTTGGCCAAAGTGGCCGTTCTTCTGTCGTTCTCCATAGCCGTCACCTGGTTTATACTGCAACGCCGGGAATTGATGTCCGGCTCCGGGGAGGAATAACCGCTACCGCCGGGGGGCGTCGCGCGCCGGAGCAGGCCGGGGAAGAAACTTCAAGCGCGGAATCAGCGGGGAGGACGCGATCGTCAACGGCGAAATCAAGATGGGCGAGCTGATGGAGTTGGCCGTCCAACCCCGGATCATCGGACCGACCGGCTGGTCGGAGGGCGATGCGAGTTGGGAACCCCCGTCGCATGTTTGGGAAACGCGGGAGGCGCTGCGGGCGATAGCCGTACCGTTGGAGAAGGCCCTGGCCGTCCTCCCCGGCGGCGTCGACCTGGCCGCTCAGCTGGGATGGGACACCAGTCTGGATTTGGAATGGGCGGAATGGATAACCCACCGGGCCGGGTGCGGAACCTGCCGGCGGAGCGCGGTGGAACAGGGACGGCCCCCCGGCGCTTTGAAATGCGACATCTGCTACGGCGGAGCGGAGTCTTCTTGGGGCAGCGAAGCCCGGCCTTTGGGCGTTGCCATCGGATACGAAGGCCGATTCGTTCAATGCCCCAACTGCGGTGTTTGGCTGGTCCCCACCCCCGAAACCGAACTTTGGATTTCAGACCGGCTCGGTCATTTCCTGGAAACCGAACCGAACGGCTAAGCCCGTCCGGACGGGCGGCCTGAGCCGAATCCAAGCCGGGAGTGGTTCAGGAGGGCGGGTAAAGGCCCACCCCGGCCGCTTCCTCGGTCTGCCAGAACACCTCGGAGATGGCCTCAATCTTGTCTATCAGATCTTGGGCCGTTGCGGTATCCATGGACTTTTTGGCGTCGCCGGCCGCCTTGATCGCCCCCCAGAACATGTCGTGCAACCGGGGAAATTTTTCCAGATGGTGCGGCTTGAAAAAGTCGGTCCACAGCACCGACAGGTGGTGCTTGACCAGCTCGGCCTGCGCCTCCTTCACCGACACGCACCGGGCCCGGAACACTTGGTCGTCGCTGCCGTGGTACTTCTGGGCGGCCGCCAACACCGACTGGGCTTCAATCCTGGCCTGCGCCGGGTCGTACACTCCGCAGAACAGGTCGCAGTGGGCCCGGGCGGTCCGGGCGGGACGTAGGATTCCCATAAACCCTCCTTGGTCTCGAACGTGGGCTCCAACCCCCATCGGGGTTGATTTTTATAATACCCGTTTTGACAACTGTCGGGGCGCCCGTTCCGCAACCGACGGAAACCGCAGGGGGCAGGTAGCTTGGGGGGCATGTTTTCCCGGCTTTCCCGAATCTTGCGGCTCACCCGCTTTCACGTGGCCGAGGATTCCATGGCCCCCGTATTGCGGGCGGGCGACCGGTTGCTGGTCCGCCCCTGGAGGGAACCTGCCCGGCGGGGGGAGATTGCGGTGTATCGGGCGGAGGGCGGCTACCTGGTTAAAAGAATCGTCGGCTTGGGAGGGGAGGACGTCGCCATCGCCGGGGGGGTGATTTTCATCAACGGCCGGGTTTGGGACGATCCTTGGTGGGGGGCGGCCACCCGCCCCGATGGGGAATGGCGCATCCCCCCCGGGACCTGTTTTACGCTGGGCGACAACCGGCCCCGCTCCGCCGGGGACAGCCGCGCCGCCGGGCCGGTCGCCGTCTCCGATATGGCGGGGGCGGTCGTGTTTCGCTATTGGCCGCTGCGCCGCATGGCCCGCTTCCGGAGGAACGGGGGCGGGATGGGTGGTGGGTCGTTGTAATCGGGTCGCCGGTATGACAAAATCAGGTACTAATGTTACGCAAGGCGACCGTTGGCCTGCTCCTCGCGGCTACGCTGGCCGGGGCGTGCGGCGGGGGCTCCGCCGACGACCCCGCAACCGATGTCAGCGGTACGATCGCCGAGTCCGAAACCGACAACGGCCCGACCTCCACCACCGCCGTTGCGGCCGACGACCGGACCGCGGAGCCGACCACCACCACCGCCGCCCCCGCCTCCGGGGAAACAACCACCACCGCCGTTGCGGAAACCTCCGTTCCCGGCTTAGAGGAAGAAGAGCCGGCGGAAGAGGCGGCCGTCCCCGCCGGGCCGGTTTCGCCTTTCACCGGCCTGCCGGTGGAGGACCCGTCCCGGCTGGAACGGAAAGTGATCGCGGTGAAAATCGACAACCACTGGAACGCCCGCCCCCAGTCGGGAATACTGGAAGCGGAGGCGATAGTGGAGATGGTGGTGGAATCGGGCATCACCCGCTTCATCGCCCTGTTTCACCACAGCGACACCGACTGGGTGGGGCCGGTGCGCTCCGGACGGCCCACCGACTGGACGGTGGTGCGCCCCCTGAACGGGGCCTTGGCCATCAGCGGGGCCCAGCCGTGGGTGGTCAGCCTCATCAACCGCAACGACGTGCCCCTCATCGGCGACCTGGGGCCGCCGCTCACCCACCGCTGGGGGCGGCGCCGGGCCCCCCACAACCTTTACCTGAACACGTTCGAGGCGCGGCGGGTGGCCGAACAGCGCAACCTGGAACAAACCCCGCCCGCCGCCCCCCTTTTCAACTGGGGCCCGCTCGACGCCGAGGTGGGCTCCATCGCCACCTACATTTTCTTTGACTGGTCGGACACGATGGACGCCACTTGGATCTGGGACGGGGAAGCGGGGCGGTACCTGCGTTTCGTAGGGGAGGACCCGCACAACTGGCACCGCCGGGAAGGCGATGTCACAGAGCAAATCTGGGCGGACAATTTGGTGGTGCTAAGAGCGGAACGTTACCGGGCCTGCCCTCCCTCCGGTAACGGGTCGTGCGTCCCCGCTTGGAGAACCACCGGCGGGGGACCGGCCATGGTGTTCGCCGAAGGCCGCTATGCGGAAGGCGCCTGGGAGCGGGCCGATGAAACCGAATGGTTCACCCTGCGGGACGGCTCCGGCGGGGAAATGACCGTTCCCCCCGGCCGCTCCTGGATAATGATCTACCCCCAAGACGCCGACATAGACTACCCCTGACCCCGCCCCCGCGCCCGGGACGGGCTTGGCGACCGCCGGGGGCCGGGGAGCTTGTTACGCCGTCCGTCCAATAAATCCACCGCTTCTGCCCGGCGTCGCCTATTATGTCCGAACAGGAAACCTCCCCGCTTCGGGGCAGGGAGGCCTCCTGGCGTGTTGGGTTGCGTGAAACTACTTATCGGGTGATCTGGTAAACGGTAAGCAACCTGGGGAAGTCCAAGCCTTCTACAGTGTTCTTCTCGCGCAACCCGGAGTACAGGTCGTTGTTGGTCCTGTCATAGGTGGTCTGCCATCCCAACCGGACGTTTACGCGGGGACCCAGGAATTCGTCATCGGGGGTGCTGTCGTCGGCCCAGCCGCCAGCGGGACGTTTATACACCACCACCGAACCCCGCATGTCGCCTTCCTGCCGGTAGTGACGGCTGCCCGCCACTTCCGAGCCGTCGGAGGTGATGGCTATGTACTGGCCCAACACATCATCGACCCGGCCCCGGGAGGCACTCAGCGAGGCCGGAGCGACGCCGTCCGCCCAGCCGGTAGCCGGTTTGCTGAACACTAAAATAACACCGGGTTCGTCAATCGGTTGACCGTTAAACGTCGCTCCGGCGTCAAAATGGCCGGAAGCGACCACGGTATTCCCATCCTCCGATACCGCCACGTATTTCCCCATCCGTTGAAAGGCGGACTCAGTGGGGGCTTTCAGGTTGGCGGTGGCGGTGCGGGCTATCGCCCAACCGGACATCGGCTTAACGAACACGCCCACCGATCCGGCGTCCGGCGTCTCCGAGCTCCAGTTGGGAGAACCGATGACGATGACGGAACCGTCCTTCGATATTGATACCGACCGGTCATTCCACACCCCCCACCAGTGGTTCCAGAGGAGGGCGTTGTCGCTGGCGTCGGAGTCGTTGTCATCCGAATCCCAGCTGGCGCCCGTTCTTTCGTAAACCACCGTCGCCACATTGGGTATGCGCGGCAAAGGCCAGACCCACCCCATGTTCACCGCGATAGTGGACTCATCCTTGGAAATAGCCACCCCGCTCCCGTAAGTGGACGAACCAGCGGCGGGAACTTTCCCTCCCCCGGGAAGGTTCACATCGCCGGGACCGGGCGACAGGGTAGTGGAGGGAGTTTTAGGCCAAACTCCGTCGCTTCCGCGCTGGTAAACGTAGACCTCTCTCAGCCCGTTCGTCCCATGGCTGAAGCTCCCGACCACTATCACATTCCCCGCGATGTCCACATCAAAACCGAACCGGCTTTCAGCGGTCGGAGTGGGGGGGACCAGTTTGATGATGTTGGCCGCGGCGGTGCCCATCCCGTTCGGGTATATGTAAGCCATCCCCGCATTGGCCCGCGTCACGTCATCTGATGGATCGTTGGCGGTACCCATATCGTCCACAACGCTCTGCCAGCCGGCTCCAACCACTATCACTCCGTTGTCTACGGCTACGGCTTGTCCGAAACGGGCGCGGGCACCGGCTTCTGGACCGTCGGGGTGGTCCAGGCTGGACCATTCCGGGCTGAGAGTAAATTTGCTGACTTTGCCGGCTTCTTCCTGGTAGAAGTCGACCCGCAGGTGAGCGGCCCCAGGGTCGGCGTTTTCCGCCAACGGCTTCTCGAACTCGGACAGCACCGTGGGACCGTCGAAGTCTACGAACTGGTCGTTGCCGTCGTATTCGACCAGCATCAACTTCTCCTCGGCGGCCACTACCAGCTGATTGTTTTCGGGTTCTTTGACCAGTATGCGCCCGGTGAACGGAGCCCCCGACGGGTCTTCCACCCAGTAGTAATAAATGCGCTCCGCAGTCAACTCGGTCAAATCAGCCGGGTCGTTCTCCGGACGGCATCTCCCCGCCGGCAACGCCCCGTCCTCGCCGCACTCGACGACGGTATCCGCAAAGCCCCGCACTATTGGCCCCTCGTTCCCCGCCAACGGGTATGTAGCCCAAATGGTTTCGATCACGCTGTCGGTGGAATCGTAGGTGTAACCCAGGTTGGCTTTTCCGTCCCGGCCGGTGGTGCGCGTGAACCGGGCGGTCCCGGTCAAAACCCGCACCCCGTCGTCCTCTTTCACCGACGCGCCGCCGCTTTCCGTAACCCCGATCCCAGGCGGGGAGCAAGTGGATCCTTCCTGCGCGGGGGTGCAATAGGTGTCGGAGAAGAAACTGACCCTCTTGCCGCGCACCGGGTCGCCGAACTGATCCGTCAAAGTAGCGGTAACCGTGTTCCCGGCCCCCGACCCCTCATCGGACGCCATCCCGAAATCGGACCGAGTGGACAAAGTCAACGCGCGCGGCACCGGCGTCTCGTCCGACCAAATGTAAGTCTTGGAAGAAAACGCCGTCCCATCCTCGTTCCGCAACGGCAGATCAGACGGCGCGCCGCTCAACGTCAACTCCAACTCCGCCGTGTCCCCGGTGTTGGTGTTGGGGTCGGTCTGGGTGAACTCCAAAACGATCTTCCCCGACGCGTCCGTGGTCATAGCGTTATTAGAAGACGTAGTACTGGTACCGATCGTGGTCTCCTGCTCCACGGTCACCCGCTTGCCTTTGTCGGCTACCGCCTTGTCATCTTCATCCGCGATCTGAATAGTCACCGTAACCGTCTCCCCGAACGCCAACCGGGTCTGCCCCTCCTCCAAGTTATCGGTCACCAAAGTCTGGCTGGCCGCCTTGGAAAACCCGACGGTCAACTGGGCGGCGGTGGTGTCATCGGAATCAAACTTGTCATCCCGGTCCCCGGTCCACGCCCACACCGTCACATCCGCATCCGACACCTGCAACTGCAACGCGGTGACATCCCCCGCCGCGTCCGTAGTCTCATCCCCCGTATCCACCTCACACGCCGCCCGGCCAATACCAGCCACCGGACTAACACTAGCTGTATCGCACCTGCCATCATCATTCAAAGCGTTGTCAGGGTCGGTGGAACGGAACACATCCACCGACGCGTCCACCACCGGCTGAAACATCGCGTCCCGCACCGACACAATAAGTTGCACCGACGACTCCCCCAACACCGAATCCCGCTCCGCCTGAATAGACACCCCCGCCGGACGAGCCACCGTATGCGCAAACGCCCGGGTGATAAACGCCGCCATCTGCGCCCGCGTCACATTACGACCCGGACCGAACTGATGATCCCCCACCCCCTGCGTCACCCCCACCTCATAAATACGATAAATCGCATTATAAGTATTCAAAGACACCCCGCTAATATCATTGAAAACATTGGAACTATCCACCATCACATCCGAATACTTCTCAATCTCACCCCCAAACGCCCCCGCCCCCGGCGTCGCCGCCGCCAAAAACGCGTCCAACAACACAGCCATGGAACCACGCGTCACCGACGCATTCGGCGAAAACGCGGACTGCGACACACCGGGCATAATCCCCGCCGCCGCCAAACCATTGATAGCGTTACGAGCCTCCCCCGACACCGCCCCCACATCCGTAAACCCCTGATCAGCCGCCGGGTTCGCCAACACGATCCCCGCCGCCGCGGCCGCCCTAGCTAAAAACAGGGCCATCTGCCACCGCAACACCGAATCATTGGGAGCGAACATGGTCGCCGACCGTCCGGTCGTTATCCCATAATGCGCCAAACAATCAATCGCCCCCTCCGCAAAGGATCCTTCCGTGTCCTCAAAACCGAAAGACTCCGTCGCCGCCCCCACACAGGCCGAATACGACGGCTCATAATCCACATCCGCATCGTCCCCATGCGTCCCCACCGCACCCGGCGGAGCCGCCCCCAGCAAACTCGCTATCAAACCCAACACCAACAAACCCACAAACCAAACCTTCCCCGACACGCGTACCATTGCCACGCCTCCTTCCAAACGCCCGGAAATCATTACACGCGGCCATAGCGGGCAACCCAACAGCCGCAACACGAACAGGCAAAAACGCTAACCCCCCCCCCCGTTTTGTCAAGTCAATCCGCAAACCCCGCCGAATGCATCGGAGCGAAATCCATGTCCGCCTCCCCATGCGTCCCCACCGCACCCGGAGGAGCCACCCCGACAAACCAGCCGCCAAACCCAACACCCCGCCCTTTTCCGGCTGTTACGCTGAGGCAAAATGACGGATTTTCGAGCTTTATCAGCCGCGGAGATTTCCGGACGAGTGCGGGAAGGAAAGGCCTCCCCTCGGTCAATTCGGACCAGTTACCTGGCGGCGGCGGAGCGGCTCAACCCCCGCATCAACGGCTTTATTTCCCTGGAAGACCCGGCTCGGGAAGACGACTACGTACTCCCCGACCCGGAACGGGGAGGCCCCCTGTGCGGGGTTCCGATAGCGGTCAAAGACCTGATCGACCAGGCGGGGCAGGTGACCACGGCCGGGTCGGCTTTCTACCGGCGCCGCGCGCAACATTCGGCGACGGCGGTCGTACGGCTGGAGGCGGCGGGGGCGATGATGGCCGGGCGGACCAATCTGCACGAGTTCGCCTTCGGTTTCTCCTCCGAAAACCCCTGGTTCGGGCCGGTGCGCAACCCATGGGACCCGGCGCTTTCGGCGGGCGGCTCCTCCGGAGGGTCGGCGGCGGCGGTGTCGGCGGGAATCGTACCCGCCGCGCTGGGCACCGACACCGGAGGGTCGGTGCGCGCCCCGGCCGCCCTGTGCGGGATCGTCGGCCTGAAAGTCAGCAACGGTCGCATCCCTTTGGACGGGGTGTTCCCGCTGGCCCCCTCCTTGGACACGGTGGGGCCGTTGACCCGCACCGTCGGCGACGCCCGGCTGCTGTACCGGGCGATGGCCGACCCCGACTCGGCCGTCCCCCGCCCGCCCGGTCCGGCCTCCCCCCCGCCGCCCGGCCCGGCGGTCGGAACGTTGGAGGGAGTGCGGACGGCGGTCCCCATGGCCTGGCTGGAAACCATTCCGGTAAGCCGCCGCACCCGGGAAGGGTTTGAAAAATTCTGCGATGACCTGGCCGGCCTGGGGGCGGAGGTGCGGCGGGTCGCCGCTCCGGAACTGGTTCCCGACCGCAACATTTTCACCATCGTTGGGGCGGAAGCCTCCCGCATCCACCGGGAATGGCTGACCGCCCGGGGAATGCCCTACGGAGGGGATGTGGAGGAACGGTTGCGCGCCGCCCTGGCGGTGACGGAGGAAAGACATCGGGCCGCCCGGGCGCGCCGGGAGTCGTTGCGGGTCCGGGCCGGGGAGCTGTTCGCCGACTACCACCTGCTGGCCACCCCCGCCGTCGGCCACCCCCGCAAAACCATCGGCTTGGACTATATGGACATCGACGGAACGGCGGTCTTCTACCGGGCGGTCCTGAGCGGGTTCACCGCCTTGGTCAACCATCTGGGATGCCCCGCTTTGGCCCTGCCCCTCACCGCCCCCGGAACCCCGCCCCCGTCGGCGCAGCTGATCGCCCCCTGGCGGCGGGAGGAAATGTTGCTGGATGCGGGGATCGCGCTGGAGAAGGCGGGCCTGGCCGGATACCGCCCCCCTCCCCTGGCCGCCGCCCATTGACCGCCGGTTTTCAAAGGGGAATTTTTGGGCGTTGTCATAAGTTGCTAAACTTTGATACGGTAGTCAGTCCTACAATCTGGAAAAACGGCAACTCGGCGCGGCCTCCCGCGCCCGATAGGAAAACGTGACTCAGGAAACATCCACCACGCCGCCGTCCGCCGCGGCCGACCCTTCCGCGCCGACCGGCCCCTCCCCCAACGGAGAACCGTCCGAACCGGACCGGATGGACAAAGCGGTCATCCGCTTCGCGGGCGACTCGGGGGACGGGATGCAGCTGGCGGGCAACCAGTTCACCCTGTCGGCGGCCCTGTTCGGCAACGACCTGAACACCTTGCCTTCCTTCCCGGCGGAAATCCGGGCCCCGGCGGGCACCCTGGCCGGCGTTTCCTCCTTCCAGGTGCAGATCTCCGACTGGGACACCCACACCGCCGGGGACCAGCCGGACGTGCTGGTGGCGATGAACCCGGCCGCTCTCAAAACCAACCTGGATGACGTGGCCCCGGACGGCATCCTGATCATCAACCGGGAGGCTTTCGACGAACGAAACCTGCACAAGGCCGGATACGACGCCAACCCGTTGGAGGATGGGACGCTGGCCTCCTACGACCTGCATGCCCTGCCGATGGAAACCCTGACCATGGAGGCGGTCAAAGACACCGGCATCAGCGGGCGGGGCGTGCTGCGCTCCAAAAACTTCCTGGCCTTGGGGCTGATCCTGCAACTGTTCGGACGGGACCTGACGGTGACCGAAAACTGGATCGGCAAAAAGTTCGCTCGGCTGGAGCAGGTGCGGGACGCCAACTTGGCCGCCCTCAAAGCGGGCTACAACTACGGAATCACCGTTGAAGGCTTCGCCCGGCGGCTGGAAGTGCGTCCGGCCGCCCTGCCCCCCGGCACCTACACCAACGTCACCGGCAACACCGCCCTGTCCTGGGGGCTGATCGCGGCCGCCCATCTGTCGGGCCTGCGTCTGTTCTACGGCTCCTATCCCATCACCCCCGCCTCCGACATTCTGCATGAGCTGTCCCGCCACCCCCATTACGGGGTGAAAACCTTCCAGGCGGA
Organism: Candidatus Spongiisociaceae bacterium; assembly: GCA_965202665.1. GTDB lineage: Bacteria > Actinomycetota > Acidimicrobiia > Spongiisociales > Spongiisociaceae. Next base: position 2,091,421 of record OZ241841.1, on the reverse strand, counting down.
GGACGAAATCGCGGCGGCGGGGGCGACCGTGGGGGCGGCCTTCGCCGGTTCGCTGGCGGTGACCGGCACCAGCGGCCCCGGCCTGGCATTGAAAAGCGAAACCATCAGCCTGGCGGTGACCGCCGAGTTGCCGATGGTGATCGTTGATGTGCAACGGGGCGGCCCTTCCACCGGGTTGCCCACCAAACCGGAGCAGTCGGATTTGATGATCGCCCTCCACGGACGGCACGGGGAATCCCCCCTGCCGGTGGTGGCCGCCTCCTCCCCGGCGGACGCTTTCGACGCGGCCATCGAGGCGTGCCGCATCGCCCTTAAATACATGACGCCGGTGATTCTGCTGTCCGACGCCCACATCGCCAACGGGTCCGAACCGTGGCTCCTGCCCGACCCCGACCGGTTGCCCCGCTTGGAAACCCGCCGCGCTCCGGGCCCCAACTGGAACGGGGATTTCCTGCCCTATTTGCGGGATGTGGACACGATGGCCCGCCAGTGGGCGACGCCGGGCATGGCCGGACTCGAGCACCGAATCGGCGGTTTGGAAAAAGAAGAGGTGACCGGCGCCGTCTCCTACGACCCGGACAACCATCAGCTGATGAGCGACCTGCGGGCTTGGAAAACGGCCAACATCGCCAACGACATCCCGGATATGGAAGTGAACGACCCGGACGGAGCGGACCTGCTGGTGTTGTGTTGGGGATTCTCCTGCTCGGCGGTGCGGGCGGGGGTGGCCCGGGCCCGCGCCGACGGACACCGGGTCGCCTACGCCAAACTCCGCCATCTGCATCCCCTGCCCCCCAATATGGCCACCGCGCTGGCCTCCTACCAACAGGTTTTGATTCCCGAACAGAACCGGGGGCAACTGGCCCGCCTCCTCAAAGCGGAATACTTGAAACCGATCGTCTCCCTTAACGCCCTGCAGGGCCGCCCGTTCAAAGCGGCGGAGGTGAAAGCGAAGATTTTGGAGGTTTTGGGGGCATGACCGCCGCCTACACCCGGGCCGACTTTCAGACCGACCAGGAGGTGCGGTGGTGCCCCGGTTGCGGCGACTACACCATCCTGGCCTCGGTGCAGACCTTTATGGCCGGGTTGGATATCCCCCGGGAAAACGTGGTGTTCACGTCCGGCATCGGATGCGCGGCCCGCTTCCCCTACTACATGAACACCTACGGGTTTCACACCATTCACGGCCGGGCCCCGGCGGTCGCCACCGGAATGGCGGTGGCCAACCCCGAACTGTCGGTGTGGGTGGTGGGCGGCGATGGGGATATGACCGCCATCGGCGGCAACCATCTGATCCACGCCCTGCGCCGCAACGTGAACCTGAAACTGTTGCTGATCAACAACCAGATCTACGGTCTGACCAAAGGGCAGTACTCCCCCACTTCGGAGCGGGGGAAAACCACCAAATCCTCGCCTACCGGCCTGCTGGATCATCCTTTCAACCCGGTCAGCCTGGCGTTGGGGGCGGAGGCGACTTTCGTGGCCCGCACCTTGGACATGGACCGCCCGCATACCATCGCCATGCTGGAAGCGGCCTTCCGGCACCGGGGATCGGCCCTGATTGAGATCTATCAGAACTGCAATGTTTTCAACGACAAGGCGTTCATCAACCTGACCGGCAAGCAGGAGCGCACCTTCAACCGGATAATGCTGGAACACGGCAAGCCGATCGTGTTCGGCCCCGGCGGGGAGCAGGCGGTGGCGTGGGAGCGGGGAGAAGCGGTGATAGTGGACCGGGCGGCGGTGGACCCCTCCCAAATTATCGTGCACGACGCCCACGCCGACAACCCCGCGCAGGCCTTCGCCCTGTCCCGTCTGTCCCACGGACCCTACGGCCCCACCCCCCTGGGATTGTTCCGGATGGTGGACCGACCGGTCTACGACCAAGCCTTGGAGGATCGCGACCGGGAGCTGACCGCAACCCGCGGCCCCGGCCGGTTGGAGGACCTGCTCAAATCGCACGGCACCTGGACGGTGGATTCCTCCCCCGGCCCCGCCCGCCGCCCCACCTCCTAAACCCTCCTCCAACTCACCCCGGCCTATCCCGCCCTAAATTTAGAAAACCGGCGGAACTTGGGAATATTATTCTCCTGCCAGCGGTTATAGGCTCTACAACCCAAAGGTCACCCCCCAACCAGGTAACCGCCTTACGACGCGTAACCGCATCAACCGCTTTGTTCGCCTAGGCGGCGCCTGCTTAGAGCGGAGGATACTGATGTCCGACAGAAGAAAATACATCGAGGAGTTGGAGCGCCTGCGCGGCTCCCGAGTCATCACCTACATCACCGGTGATAGAGATCATTGCCGCGCTCAGATCGGCGAAGACGCGGTGCGGCCGCTGTTTGATGTGCTACGCCAGATGGACAAAGTGGGGAAAATTGACCTTTTTCTCTACTCTAGGGGCGGCGCCGCTGAAGTCCCCTGGCGGATTGCGTCAGCTCTGCGCCAGTATTCAGACAGATGGAACATTCTGATACCCTTTCGCGCTAACAGCGCGGCCACCCTGCTTGCCCTGGGGTCTGACGAAATAATCTTCGGCAAGCACGGTGAATTGGGTCCCATAGACCCTACCCAATACTTTCAAAAGCCGGGAAGCGCGGCTGGGGAAGGTATAAGCGTAGAAGATGTAATGGCCTATCTGAGATTTACGCAAGAAGAAGTCGGTCTTTCAGACCAAGTAGCTCTTGCCCAAAGCCTTGCCCACTTGTCTCAAAACATAGGGGCGGTATCTTTGGGATCGGTCCACCGCATCAGATCGCATATCCGCGACGTAGCCCTTCGCATGTTGGCATCACAGAAAGAACCACTGAGCGAGCGCATCCGGGAAACAATAGTGGATACTCTTGCGACCAAGGTTTACGCTCATGGACACGCCATCGGTTTTCAAGAGGCTAAAGCAATGAACCTTCGGGCTGTAGCCGCTCAAGAAGATGTAGAAAAAGCGATGTGGAGACTATGGTGCGCATATGAACAGGATCTCAAAATTCGTGAGGCCCCAGATATATCAGTCAACATAGATGAAAAAAGCAAGGTCGAGGAAATAGCAATAGCCGTTGTGGAGAGTAAGGAAATGACCTTCGAATTTCGTGGGCAATTTGTAGTCAATGTAATACAACAGATGCCATCCCACCTTCAAATAACACCCCATCTTCAATTACCCTCTGATTGGAAACCTGACATCAATCAGGATGCATTACAGGAGTTCCTGCAACAAATTAAACCTGAAATAGAGCGAGCCGTTCACCAATCTTTGACTGAACAGATTTCTCCAAACCAGGTAAGATTCGGCTTCAAAGGCGGAAAATGGATGAATACATCTCGTGAAGAGGCGCCGAACAGCATCGGCCGATAGTCCCCTACCTAGATGGACCTGCGGTATTTGATGAATCGCGACAGTATCTCATCGGGTTGGACTGCCGTGGTTCCCCGAAATGTTTAATGGGGATACTACCCTGGCTGACGTGTCTAAGAATCTCTAATACGGCGGCCCGAGGTCCCTCCGACGGATGGGCCCGCTATCCCAGTCGGGATCCTCTAAATGTTTAATGGGAATAACTCCTAGATAGAACCAAGGCGAACTGGCTGACGTGGTTGGGCTACGGAGGAAGGGGTGCTCAAAGTATTCGCGAGGCCTGCCGTTGGGCTTCTCCTCCTCGGGGACGGGCGGCGCCGGGATCCTAAACTCCCAGGAGGGAAGACGCACCACGCGGTAACCCTCCGGCGCGGGCACCGGTTGCCCGTCGGAATCGTTATCCAACAAAGGCGGATCTGAAGATTTCATTGTTCGCCTTCTCCAATCTGCGGTCGACCGCTGGCGGGGAACCTCTCATCGAATCTAACTTTACCATCTTCCGGACGTTAGCGGACCCGTCTTGGACATCGGATGAGGGCGGCCCGGTGCCCGGGGTGGGATTCGAACCCACATGCCCTACTCGGACAGCGGATTTTAAGTCCGCCACGTCTGCCAATTCCGTCACCCGGGCCTCGGCTTCCCAATACTACCCGCCTGCGCTCCAGCGGGGGTTGGGTTGCTCCTCTCCGTCCTGTTCGATCACGCACGGGAGCGCGCAGTCCAGCGGTTCCACCCACGGGGCGGTCATCTCCCCGACCGGATTGCCTCCCCCGGCCAGAAAATGGGCGTAGTGGGCGTGCAGGCACTTAACCCCCCGCTCCGCCCCCGCCACGCCCCCGCCGGGCCGGGGGTCGGCGTCGGCGGGCGTGAGGGCTTCCCGGCGGGAGGCGTAATCGGCGTGCGCCCGTCGCAGGGACTCCCCGAACTCCGGGACGGCCGCCGCCCTCCGCTCCATCGCCCGCACCCCCCCGGACCCCTCCAGCCGACTCACCCGTTTCACCGCCAAAGGGCAACTCAGCCAGAACAAGGTGGGAAAAGGCGTTCCGTCCTCCAACAGCGGGGGAACCCGCACCGCAACCGGCAACCCCAGATGGCAACGGGACACGATCTCCACCCGGGCCCGCAAAGGCCGTTGGATCTGGACCGCTACCGCCCGTTGGTCATCCATCGGTGAGATCGCGGCCGGTGATGAACCCCCACACCGCCGACCAGAACCCGCCGGATTCGACCTCCGGTTCGGCTTCCGGCTCCGGCGATGCCCCGTCCCCGTCCGGAGCGGAATCTCCCCCGGCGGAGCCCACGATCACGTAACTGGTGTCGCCGGGCCGCACATAGCCGTAGTCGGCGCGGGCGATCCGCTCAATCTCGCCCGGCGATTGGAGGGTCTTCACATCCCTTTCCAGCCGCTCGTTCTCAGCCTGCAGGCCCTCCAACTCGATGCGGGCTTCCTCCACCGCCCGGTTCTGGGCGATGGTTTGCCGGAAGGGGAAAACGTTGAAAATCGCCACCCCCAGACCGACTACCAACAGCCCGCTGACGATGAAGCGGCGTATGCGGGATCCGCCTTTGCCCATTTTCAGCTCCCCCGCCGTCCGGCCAAAGCGTCGAAGCCCCGATATGCGGCCTGCTCCCCCAGCCGTTCCTCGATGCGTAGCAACTCGTTGTATTTGGCGGTGCGTTCGGAACGGGCCGGGGCCCCGGTCTTGATCTGCCCGGCGTTGACCGCGGTCGCCAAATGGGCGATGAAAACATCCTCCGTTTCCCCCGAACGGTGAGACACCACCCGTCCGTATCCCGCCCCGCGGGCCGCCTCCAAAGCGCGCATCGCCTCGGACAGGGAACCTATCTGGTTTACCTTGACCAAAATGGCGTTGGCCGCCCCCTGCTCCGCCCCCCGCAGCAGGGCGGCCTCGTCGGTAACGAAAAGGTCGTCCCCCACCAACTGCACGCCCTCCCCCAAACGGGCGGTCATTTCCGTCCAGCCCGCCCAGTCGTCCTCAGCCATTCCGTCTTCGATGGAGGCGATCGGGTAGTCGGCCGCCAGCCGTTCATAGAAATCAACCAGCCGGGCCGCCTCCAACTTTTGGCCGTCTATGTGATATTCCCCCTCCCGGTGAAGTTCGGTGGCGGCCACGTCCAAAGCGAGGGCGATTTCCTCCCCCGGGCGGTATCCGGCCGACTCGATGGCGGCCAGCAACGCGTCCAAGGCGTCCCGGGTTTGATCCAGATCCGGGGCGAAACCCCCCTCATCGCCCACGTTGACGGTCAAACCCCGCCCGGACAGGATTTTTTTCAGGGCCTGATACACCTCCGCCCCGGCCCGCAAGGCTTCCGAAAAGGAGGGAAAACCGCCCGGCACCAGCATGAACTCCTGGACGTCCAGCGGGTTGGCGGCGTGCGCCCCGCCGTTGAGGACGTTCAGCATCGGGACGGGCAGCACCCGGGCGGAAGGGCCTCCCAAATAGCGAAACAGGGGCAGGCCCACTGCGACGGCCGCCGCCCGGGCCGCCGCCAGGGAGACGGCCAGGATGGCGTTGGCCCCCAGGCGGGACTTGTCGGGGGTTCCGTCCAAGTCGCACATCGCCTGATCCAACCCCCCCTGGTCGAGGGCGTCGCGGCCCACCGCGACCGGGGCGATGGTTTCCACGACGGCGGCCACCGCCCGGCTGACCCCCCGTCCCGCGAACCGGGGCCCGCCGTCCCGCGCTTCCACCGCTTCCCGCGACCCGGTGGAGGCCCCGGAGGGGACCGCGGCCCGCCCCCGCGCTCCCGACCGCAAAACCGCTTCCGCTTCCACCGTGGGATTGCCGCGCGAGTCGAGAATCTGCCGGGCCCTGAGCTCTTGAATGGCGGTTTTCACCCCACCTCCTGCCGGTTTTGCCGAATTCAAGTAAAACTTATCACAGAATACGCCTTTTTCGGCGCACCTTAGGCGGGCGACCCCGGCGGGGAGGAGGCTCGTTCCATCTGTTTGGCCTTTTCCCACAGGCGGTTCAGCTCGTCCACATCGGCTTCCCCCAAATCGGCCATCCCCTCCATCATGCGAAACCGGGACTCGAAACGGGCCGTCGCCCGGCGCAGGGCCAACTCCGGATCCGTCCCCAAATGGCGGGCCAGGTTGGCGACGGCGAACAGCACATCCCCCAACTCCTCCGGCGCCGCCCGGGGGTCGTCGAGGACTTCCACCAACTCGGCTATTTCCTCTTCCACGTCCCCCACCACGGAACGGGCGTCCGGCCAGTCGAAACCCACCTTGGCGGCCCCGGTCTGCAATTTGACCGCCCGGTTCAGGCCGGGCATTCCCTCCGGCGCCCCGTCCATCAGCGAGTCCCGGGGCTTGTCGGCCTGTTTCAAAGCCTCCCAGTTGGCCTTCACCTGCTCGGAAGTGTCGGCCCGGACCTCGCCGAACACATGCGGATGGCGGCGCACCAGTTTGGCCCGCAGGGTTTCCGCCGCCTCCTCCACCCCGAACCATCCCGCCTCCTCGGCCAGGTTGGAGTGGAAAATAACCTGCAACAGCACATCGCCCAGTTCCTCCTCCAAATCGGCGTAGGCCCCGTCGGCGGGCAGGCCAGCGTCCGGCGGCGCCTGCGGGGCCCCGGCGGGCAGGCGGCTGATGGCCTCCGTCAGTTCGAAAGTTTCCTCCACCAAATGGGCGGCCAGGGAGGCGTGGGTCTGGCGGCGGTCCCAGGGGCAGTCGCGGCGCAGGCGGCGCATAACGGAGATGGCCCCCGGCAACCCGCACGGGGAAGGGTCCACGAACAGGGTGGTACGCAAACCGGCCGCGGCCAACGGAACCTCGGCCAACGGATGGGAAACCGCCCGGGCCCTCCGGGAACCCAAATCGGACAGGACAGTCGCCGGGGCGTCGGCGGGGAGGGTGCGGCCCAGCCGTTCCAAAACATCGGCCAACACCCGCTCCGTATCCACCTGGAAGATGACCGTGGGCAGATGGAGCAACAACGGGTCGGGCAAGTTGCGGCCGTCCAAAACCGCCAAGCCCCGCTCGGCGGGGTCCAGTCCCAACTCCCGCAAGGCCGCATCCAAAAAGGAAGGGGCGTCCAACACGCCCGCCGAAGGTTCCCGTTCCCGCAACAGGGCGACCGTCCGCTCCCCGTACCAGGGACTGCCCGGCACGGCGTAGGCGACGGGGCCCGCCGCCGCCGCGGCCGCCACCCGGTCGGCTATGTCCCGATAAACCTGCTGGAAACTTTCACCCCGCTCGTACAGGTCATCGCAGTTCCGCACCGTCCGCCGCTCCGCCAACTCTTCCGCCGCCGGATGATGGAGGGTGCGCAAGATGACGGAGCGGCCCGGATCCAGCAACGCCTTGCGGCCCTCGGCCGGAACCCCCGCCCAATCCCCCGGCCCCAGTCCGGCTATCAGCAACCGGGGGGCGCTCAGGAGGCGGGAGGTGTCACGTACGGCGGCTCGGGAGACCACAGGCCGTACTCCGGTTCCACCGTTACCGCCGCGGAGGCGATCACTTCGTTCCACCACACCTGCAACAGGGCGTCCGGATTGCTTTGGAATTCGGCCTCCAAATCACCCCGGACCTCCTCAAAAGAGGGGGCTTGGCGCTCCGACACCAAAATCACATGCCAGCCGAACTGGGTCTGCACCGGACCCACCGGCTCCCCCAGCGGAGCGGAGAGGGTGGCGTCGGCGAATTCGGACACGTAGGAGTCCGCTTCCGTGCAATCCAAATAGCCTCCGGCGGGACCGCTGGGACCAGTGGACAACTCCCGGGCCAGTTCCGCGAAGTCCTCCCCGGCCAAAGCCCGTTCCAAGGCGGCCAGCCCCTCCTCTTCCGTTTCCAGCAGAATATGGGAGGAACACACATTGGTGTAGGAGGCGGGCTGGGAGTCGTACATTTCCCGCAGTTCCTCTTCGGAGGGCGGGGGGGCGGACGCGGCCAAGGTTTCGGCAATGCGTTCCACCAGAAAATTGGCGCCCAAGAAATAGTAGAGGCCTTCCTCGGTCAACTGGTTTTCCTCCAGAAACTGCTGCCGGGCCTCCCCCGGCGGCCCGGCAATCTCGGCAATCCGCCCCTCCACTTCTTCGTCGGAGAGGGAAAGCCCAAGTTGACTTTGGGCCTCTCCGACTATCAACCGGCCCAAAATCACCGAGGCCAGCACGTCGGCGAACCTTTCCGGGGCCATCGTATCCCCGGCCACGGACACCAATCGCGTCACGTCCTCCACCCCGATCGGTTCACCGTTCACCGTGGCCGCCTGCAGGTAAACCGGCCCCCCGCTCTCCGGAGCGGCGGTGGTCGGCTGCTCCACCTCAGATTCGGAAGTCGGCGGTGCAACGGTGGTGGAATCCGCATCGGCGACGGTAGGTTCAGATTCGGAATCTCCGCCGCAGGCCGCGACCGCCATCAACAGGACAGCCAGAGCCGCCGCCAAACGTTTGGACAAGTAGACCTCCTACCGAACGGGCGGCCAATGGTACCATCCATCCCCGTTTTAACCTATTTACGGAGCGAGGAGCCCGCCGTCGTCCAACCGCCCCGGCCAATTGGGGAAAACGCCCAGCCGAATTCCGTTGCGGGCAACGCCCCGGCAACCCGGACATCCCGAAACGCGAAAAATATCTCTATCGCCCCCCTTGAATTTTCCCGAAACCCTTTGTATGTTATGGGTGGGCGGGCGGGGGGAGGGCGGGCCCCCCAAATTTCAAGAACGCGAAAAGTTTTCTTAGAAGGCTCCGCCTACGCAGGGCGTTTACCGCTCCGGGGGACAGGGGCGGGCCACATTTCCGGCAAAAAGCGCAACAGGTAATCCAAGGCGCCCTCCCCCGGAGTTGCCGGGGCGGGGAGTATCAGGACGCCGCTGGCCGGCCCCGGTTTCACGAACCCGGCCGGGGCCAGGCGCTGCAGGCGCACCTGCTCCGAATCGGACAGTTCCACCGGCCCCAGGCGCAACTCCCGGCGGGCGGCCAGAATTTCATCCAAGCCGATGCGCAGCGCCTCCGTACGCAAGCGGGCCATCTTCAGCAGACGCAAGGCGGGTTCCGGCAGCGGGCCGTAGCGGTCCCGCCATTCGGCCGCCGCCTCCTCCACCTCTTCCGCGGAGTCGGCGGAAGCCAGCCGCCGGTAGGCTTCCAGCCGCACCGTCTCCTCCCCGACGTAGCCGGACGGCAGGTGGGCGTCCACCCCCAGGTCGATCCGCACCTCCCGCTCCCCCCGCCCCGGTTGCGCCGTCCGGCCGCCGCCCATCCGCTCCGCTACCGCCTCCGACACCAGTTCCACGTACATGTCGAACCCGACCGCCGCGATATGGCCGGACTGCACCTCCCCCAACACCGAACCCGCCCCCCGGATTTCCAAGTCGCGTTGCGCCAAAGCCAGCCCCGACCCCAAATCGGCGTGCTCGCCCACCGCCGCCAACCGGCGCAGGGCGGTCTCCGGCAGGACGTGATCGTCGGGATGGAACAGGTAGGCGTAGGCCCGGCGGTCGGAGCGCCCAACACGCCCCCGCAGCTGATGCAAACCGGCCAGGCCCAGCAGGTCGGCCCGCTCCACGATCAGGGTGTTGACCGCGGGCAGGTCCAGGCCGGATTCGATGATGGTGGTGGAAACCAGCACGTCGTAACGGCCGTCCCAGAAGTCCAGCATCACCTGCTCCAGGCGGCCTTCGCTCATCCGCCCGTGGGCCACCGCCAGCCGGGCCTCGGGGGCCATCTCCCGCAGGCGGGCCGCGGCCGCCTCGATGGAATGGATGCGGTTGTGCACGTAAAACACTTGGCCTTCCCGCAACAGTTCCCTCCGCACGGCGGCCGCCGCCACCTGCGGGTCGTACGGCCCCACATAGGTGAGAATCGGATGGCGGTCCTCGGGCGGGGTGCGAATGTGACTCACCTCCCGGATGCCGGTGAGGGCCATTTCCAATGTGCGGGGAATGGGGGTGGCGGTCAGGGTAAGGACATCCACCCCCACCCGCATCCCCTTGATTTTTTCCTTGGCTTTCACGCCGAACCGGTGCTCTTCGTCCACCACCAGCAACCCCAGGTTCTTGAAAACCACCCCGTCGGTCAGCAACCGATGGGTGCCGATCACCGCATCCACCTCCCCGGTGCGCAAACCGTCCAGCACCCGCCGGGCCTGGGCGGGAGTGAGGAAGCGGCTGAGCATCTCCACCCGCATCGGATAAGAGGCGAACCGTTCGCTGAAAGTCTGATGGTGCTGCTGGGCGAGCAGGGTGGTGGGGCACAGCACCGCCGCCTGGCAGCCGTCGGCCACCGCCTTGAACACCGCCCGCAGGGCCACCTCGGTTTTGCCGAACCCCACATCCCCGAAGATGAGGCGGTCCATGGGCCGGTCCGACTCCATGTCGGCTTTGACATCCGCCGTCGCCGCCAGTTGATCGGGGGTTTCCTCGAACGGAAACGCGTCCTCCATCTCCTTCTGCCAGGGGCTGTCGGAGGCGAAGGCCCGACCGGCGGCCGAGGCCCGCAGGCGGTGCATATCGATGACATGGTCGGCCAGGGCGGCCGCCTCTTTTTTGACCCGGCGGCGGGCGGCCGCCCAATCCCCGCCTCCCATTTTGCTCACCCGCGGCGACTCGCCCCCGGTGTACTTCTTCACCGCCGCCAACTGGTCGGTGGGCACGTACAGCTTGTCGGTTCCGGCGTAGCCGATGACGATGTAGTCCCGTTCCGCTCCGCCCATGGAGCGGGCGGCCAAACCCTCAAACCGGCCGATTCCGTGATGATGGTGCACCACGTAGTCGCCCGCCGCCAGATCCTGGTAGAGGCGGACGGGACCGCCCGAACCCGGGGAGCGACGGCCGGGGCGGCGGTGGGAGCGGCGCCGCCCGGCGATTTCCCGCTCCCCCAGCACCGCCAACCGGGCGGCGGGCAGCACCATCCCGTTGTGCACCCCGGCGGCGATCACCCCCAACCGGGACCCCGGTTTCATCCTTTCCCGCACCGCCAAAGACAGGCCGTTCTCGCCCAAAACCCGGGCGGTGCGCTCCGCGGCCGGAACCCCGTCCATGGCCAGAACCACCGTGAAATCCCTTTTCAGCAATCCTTCCAACCCGGCCGCCACCGACTCGGGGTCCCCGGCCCGGGCGTCGAACCCCCCGGTTTCGATCCCCGGTTGGCCGGGGCCGGTGGGCAGCGCGGGGCATTCCCACACCCGTTGCAAGCGGTCGGGGGGATGCAAATCCAGGAAGAGGGACGGGTTGCGGCCGGGGCGGTCCGCCCCCCATGCGCCGGCCAAATCCCGGGCCAGATCCCGTTCCTCGTCCATCAGTTCCCGGGCCCGCCGACGGCATCCGGCCGGGTCGAACAGAAGCAAAGTCCCCTGCGGTGAAAAATCATGGAGGACGTTGCGCTCCGGGGCCAGCCACGGCAACCAGGATTCCATGCCCGGAAACCTCATTCCGGACGCCAAACGGTCCCAGGCGTCGGACGCCCACGGCTGGCCGGCCGCCAACCGGCGGGCGGCTTCCCGCACCGGCCCGTCGGGGCGGAACTCGCGGGCCGGGAAGATCTCCAACCGGTCCGCCGTCCCCACCGAGCGTTGGGAGGCGGCCGAAAACACCCGCAACTCCTCCACCCGCTCCCCCCAAAAGTCGGCTCGCACCGGTTGCTCCGCCCCGGCCGGGAAAACATCCAAAACTCCGCCCCGCACCGCGAACTCCCCCCGGGTTTCCACCCGGTCGGTGCGGGCGTAACCGAGTTCGTCCAACCGCCGCACCAGGTTCTCGAAGTCGGTTTCCATTCCGGGAACCACCGTCAGCGGGCGGGGGTCGGAGGGGCTGACCCGCTGCATCACCGCCCGCACCGAGGCCACCACCGCCCGCCCGGCCGTTCCGTCGGCCAAAACGCAACGGGCCTCGGCCCGGCGGGCCATGGTGGACGCGTTGGGCGAGACATGCTCGAAGGGCAGTGTCTCCCAGGCGGGCAACAGCAACGTCCCCTCCCGGTAGAGACGCGCGTCGGCCGCCAACTCCTCGGCTTCCCGTTCGGTGGGCGCCACCGCCAGCAACGGCCCCCCCGCCCCGCTTCCCCGCCCGGCGGCCAAACCGGCGACCACATACGGGCGGGCGGCGGCCGGCACCGTCGCCCGTCCCGGCGAGGCCGGGAAAAGTTGCGGGGGCCACAGGTCCAGCAGGCGCGCCAAAGGAGCGGCGGAGGGTTCGTCCATCCTCAAAGTCCGGGGTTTCTCAGACCGAAGTCAAACCTTCCGCCCGGAACCAGTCCAGGGTTTGGGCCAGGGTTTGGCGGGCGGTTCGGTAGGCCAACCCCAACTCCCGGGCGGCCCGCGAACCGTCGTAGCGGGCCCCGGCCCTGGCCAAACGCACCGTCTCCGCGCACACCGGGGCCGATTTGACGTACCTCCCCAGCAGGCCGGCAACCGGGCTGAGGGGGAGCAACGACCATTTCGGCAGATAGCGTATTCGGGAGCGGCGGCCGATCATGTCGTCCAGCATCGCCGTCAACTCCCGCACCGTGCAGGTGAAACCGCTCAACACGTAGCGGCTTCCGGGCGTCCCCCGCTCCCCGGCCAGCACATGGCCGCGGGCGCAGTCGTCCATGTCGACGATGGAAAAATAGGAGTCGGTCATCACCCGGTAACGTTCGTTGATCAGGTTGAGGAGCAAAAGGCCGCTGCCCCGGGAGCGGCCCGCGCCCTGCACGGAGGCGGGCAGGACCGCCACCACCTCCATATCCCCCGCTTCGGCGAATGCCGCCGCCTCCCCCTCGTATTTGGAACGTTCGTAGTGGGTCATGAACCACCCCCGGTGAACGGAGGCCTCCGACCCCACCGCCCCGGGCTGCTCGCCCAACGCCACCACCGACGAGGTGTACACCACCCTCCGCACCCCGGCCCGGCGGGCGGCCCGCATCACGTTGCGGGTCCCCCCCACGTTCGCCTCGTACAGCAGATGCGGGTCGCGGGGACAAAACTCCACCCGGCCCGCTACGTGATAGACCATTTCGCACCCGTCGAACCCCTCGGCCAGGGAATCGCCGTCGGTGATGTCGCCCCTGACCGGGACGGCGCCGGCGCGGGACAGGGTTTCAGCCGCGTCCGCGGAGCGAGCCAGGGCCCGCACTTCCCGTCCTTCCTCCAGCAACCGGGCCATTAGGGAGGAACCCACCAACCCGGTGCCGCCGGTGACCAGAACCGGGCCGGTCACGGGCGCCCGCTCCCGGCGGACCGCACCGACTCCCGGAAGCGGACGAAGTAATCCCATCCGGAGACGATGGTGATGACCGCGGTCAGCCACATCCAGTACTGGTCCAAATAGAAGGGACCCCAAGGTTCGGGGAGGCGCATCATCGCCAACCCGAGGGCGATGAACTGGAAAAGGGCTTTGGTTTTGCCGGCGAAAGAGGAGGGGACCATTCGTCCGTCCACGGCCGCCGCGCTGCGTACCGCCATTACCGCAAACTCGCGGGTCATGATGATGCAGGTCACCCAAACAGACGCCCGGCCCACCGACGCCAAAGCGATCAGAACCCCGCTGACCAGTATTTTGTCGGCGGTGGTGTCCAAAAACGCCCCCACCACGCTCGTTATCCCCCAGCGGCGGGCCAAAAAACCGTCGAAGAAGTCGGACAGGGCGGCCACCGCCACCAGGATGGTCGCCACCCCGAACAGGTTGTCCAAGCCGGTGTTCTCGGTGGCCAGCACCAAGGCGATAATGACCGGGACCAGCACGACCCGCAACAACGCCAAACGATCAGGTACGGTGATGATGATTCCTTCCGCCCGGTTCCTACCCGCCCGCCCTAAGGTTACACGCCCGGCGGATGTTAAGTTCGGCCCCCGTTAACCTATGGCCATGCCCTCCCAACCTGTTTCCCGCCCCGGCGGCCCCGCCGCAGGGGCGCGGTGGACGCGGGAGCGGGCCCGGCGGGAGTTGGCCGACGGCGCCCGCTGGGACCTGCTGGTGGCGGGCGGCGGCGTAATCGGCTCCGCCCTGGCCTTGGACGCGGCCGGGCGGGGGTTGCGCACCGCCTTGGCGGAGCGGGCGGATTTCGCCTCGGGGGCCTCCGGAAAGTCGACCAAACTGCTGCACGGGGGGATCCGCTACCTGCCCCATTTCCGGTTCGGCCTGATCCGGGAGGGGTTGCGGGAGCGGAACATCCTGCGCCGCACCGCCGACTTCCTGTATTCGGATCTGGATTTCACCATTCCCCTGTTCCGGGGAACGGGTTTGGCCGATCTTCCCCGCTGGGCCTCCTTCGGGCCGGCCCTGTCGCCGCTGTTGCGGACGGGGCTGGGGATGTACGACCTGCTGGGAGGCCGCCGGGGCGGGGCCCGCAGCCGCCGGGCGGCGGCCGGGGAGGTGGCGGAGATGTTTCCCGCCTTGCGCACGGAGGGCCTGCGGGGAGGGTTCATCTACGGGGACGCCTCCACCGACGACGTCCGCTTGACCGTTTGCGTGCTGAAAACGGCGGTTCTCCGGCACGGGGCGACTGCGCTCTCCGGGGCGGCCGTGGAAAGCATCGCCCCCGACCGGGAAGGCTTCCGGGCGACCCTGCGGGACGAAGAGGGAAGTTTCCAGATTCTGGCCCGCAGCGTTATTTCGGCGACGTGGGCCCACCCTCCGCCTCCGCTGGAAGGCGAACCGCCCGGGCCGGGGATGCGCCTTTCCAAAGGGGCGCATTTGCTGTACCGGGCTGAGGATCTGGGGATGCGGGATCGGGCGTTGGTGCTGCCCGACACCGGGGACGGCCGCATTATGTTCGTGGTTCCCTGGCTGGGGATGGCCCTGGCGGGGACCACGGACACTCCCTATGAGGGCCATCCCGCCGGGGTCCGGCCGGAACCGGAGGATGTGGAATACCTGCGGGAACGGCTGGCGCGTTTTCTGGATGCGGACGGGGCGGAACCGGTGTCGGCCTTCGCCGGGTTGCGGGCGCTGGCCGACCGGAGCGGTTCCACCGCCGCCGCCTCCCGGGGGCACAAGATTCTGGAACCAGTCCCCGGTTGCCTGCGCATCGCGGGGGGCAAACTGACCGCTTTCCGCGCTATCGCCGCCGAGGCGGTGGACCGGGCGTGCGCTTTTCTGGGAGTGGACAAGCCGTCCCGCACCGCCGGGGAGACGCTGGTGGGGGCGGGTACCGGGGGGGGCTTTGCCGCCGGGTTGCTCCGCCGGGCGGAGGCCCTGGGGTTGCCGGCCGGCTATGGACGCAACCTGATCGCCCGCTACGGCCGGGAAAGCGAGGCGGTGCTGCGCCTAGCGGGGCAAATCCCCAACGGACTGGCCCCCGTCGGCCCCAGCGGAATAATCCGGGCCGAAGTCGCCTACGCCGCCCGGTGCGAATCGGCGGGGTCGGTGGCTGATTTCGCCCTGCGCCGCACCCATCTGGCCCGGATTTCCCCCGACCGGGGCCGCTCCGACGCCCCAGCCATCGCAGAAGTCCTAGCCCAAGAACTGAACTGGCCCCCGTCCCGCGCCCAAAACGCCCTAGCCGACTACGAACAAGCCCTAACCGCCGAAGGCCTGTAACCCCCGCCCCCGAAATCCATCAGGAAGCTTTAGGTCAAACGAACCGTCCGACCATCTTTTCCTTGAGGGTTGGCAATTTGGCCGGTTTTATCCCCAACAGCCGGGATGCCTCCCGTATGGAAGTGTTGACGGAACCCAGGTCGGCCAGAACCGCCTCGGTAAACAACCGGCTGTTTCTGGTTAGAGCCGTCCGGTAAAAATCCCCTCCCGTGGACGGGCTCTTCTTAGACCAAATGCTTCGTTCGGCTTCGTAGAAAGCGAAGAACTGATCACGCTCGATCGCTTTCTCCTCCCACAGGCGGCGAGCCACCATCACCGTGGACAGCCGAAACCGGCTGGCTACCTTGTGAATCCACTCCGGCCAAGGCGTTTTTCCGTCCGCCCACCAATCACGCACCAAATCCCAGGGCAGAAGAACCTGCCCGGCCACCGCGTTGCAGAACTCTTCCATGCTCGTCTGGTGATCAACGCCAATCGTCAAATCCGCATCCGATATGCCCCCCGCCCCCACCCAGATATGAGCCAACTCATGGGCCAGCGTAAACAGTTGCGCCCGTACGCTGTCCGCGGCGTTGATAAAAACCACCGGGGCCAACGGGTCGGAAATGGAAAAGCCGCGAAACTCCTCCACGTTCAACGGACGGCGGGGATTATGGCCGACCACCCCATTGCGCATCACCAGCACACCCGCCGCCTCCGCCTTGCGAACAAACTCCCGCAGAAACCGATTGGCGTCCGGGTAATCAGCCCCGGTTCCCAAACTTAGATGACCCGCGATACCGGCCGCCACCTCAGAAACCGGGGCATCAGCCGCATAGGCCCCCACCGCCGGAACCGGAGAACCATCATCGTCCAACCGGTAATCCCGGTACCAGTCCTGTTTGCGCAACACGTCGTAAACAACCGCCCGCAGATCAACGGATACCCCCGTTCCTGGCCCGCCGGGCAAGCGGCGGAAATCTTTCAACGGCAACGGCTCCGCCGGAGGGGCGGACAGGAACAGATATCCGAACGGAACCCATAAGCGTCGGGCGATGTTCTGGGCCTGCTTGAAAGTCGGTCGGGAGTCTCCGGCCAGCCAACCTTCCACTTTCTCCGGAGGTTGCTTGAGAGCGGCGGCCAACTCAGACGGTTCCTTACCCGCCCTGGCCAAGGCCCAACGCAACAGGACCGGATTCAGATGGGCAACGGGCATCGCCCTTTCAGAATAACACCGCCGGGCGCATCTCCCGCGTCAGCGGCTAGGTTAGGGTTTCTTTTACGGCGGCGGTTATGCGGGCTGGGGTTATCCAGGCGTGGCTTTCGGTGGCGAACTGGGGCCAGGGGGCGTCGAAGCCGGTCACCCGGATTATGGGGGCGTCCAGATAGAACAAGCCCTCCTCGGCCACGGTGGCCGCTATTTCAGCTGCCACGCCCGCCGAGCGGGGCGGTTCCTGCACCAGCACCAGGCGGGAAGTGCGCTCCACCGACTCCAAAACCGTCTCCCTGTCCCACGGTTTCAAAGTCCGCAGGTCGATCACCTCGCACTCCACCCCCTCCTCCGCCAACATACTTGCAGCCTCCAGCGCGGCGGGAACCGAACCGCCGTAGGTGACCACCGTGGCGTCGTCCCCCGCCCGCCGCACCCGGGCGCGGCCGATGGGCAGGGTGAAATGATCCACCGGCACCTCCTCCCGGCCTGACCGGTACAACACCTTCGGCTCCAAAAACAGCACCGGATCCGGGCTTTCAATGGCCGCCGCCAACAGGCCTTTGGCGTCGGACGGGGTGGAGGGGACTATCACCACCAGCCCCGGGGCGTGCACGAAAAAGGATTCGGGGCTGTCGCAGTGGAACTCGTGGGCCCCGATTCCCGCCCCGTTCGGCCAACGCACCACCACCGGCATCTCCACATGCCCGCGGGTGCGGAACCGCATCCGGGCCAGATGGCCGACGATCTGATCGAAAGCCGGATACACGAACCCGTCGAACTGGATTTCGGCGATGGGGCGGGCCCCGGCGATGGCCATGCCCACCGCCGTACCCACGATCCCCGACTCGCACAGGGGGGTGTCAATCACCCGCTCCGCCCCGAATTTGCGTTGCAAACCTTCGGTGATGCGGAACACGCCGCCCGCCAAGCCCACGTCCTCCCCCAGCACGATGGCGTCCGGCCACCGCTCCATCGCCTGATGCAAAGTGTCGTTGATGGCTTCGGCCATCGTCCACCGGGCGGTGTCCCCGGCGGGCGCCGGGTCGCGGCCCACCGTCCACATCTCCCCCGTCTCGAACTCCGCCGGCTCCTCCCCCTCCCGGCGCTGGGCCCCCCGCAACTGCCCGACCAGCGAAGAGGGAAGCCGGGAATAAACATGCCGGATGGCGCCGTCCCGGGAATGAACCTGCTCCTCCAGCGCCTCGGCCGCCTCATCCACCAGCCGGTCCATCTCCGACGTCGGGCCCTCGTCCAGCTGGTCCGACCACAGATCGCGGGATTGCAGGAAAAGGCGGAAGCGGTCCAGCGGGTCCTTCTCCCGCCAGGAGCGCACCTCTTCCTCCGTCCGGTACAAGCTGGGATCGTCGGCGGTGGCGTGCGGGCCGTAGCGATAAGTCAAGGCCTCGATGAAAGTGGGGCCGCCTCCCTCCCGGGCCCGCTCCAACGCCCGGCGGACGGCGGCGTAAACGGCCAGCGCGTCCATGCCGTCCACCCGCACCCCCGGCATCCCGTAACCTTCCGCTTTGGCGGCCAACGTGGGGGCGGCGGTCTGCGAGCGCAAAGGAACCGAAATCGCCCAGCGGTTGTTGCAGCAGATGAAAACGGTGGGAGTGTTCCACACCCCGGCGAAGTTCATCCCGGCGTGGAAATCCCCCTCCGAGGTTGCTCCGTCTCCGAAGAAAACGATGGTGGCCAGGTCCTCTCCGGCCAGCCGGGCCGCGTAGGCGTGGCCCACCGCATGCGGAATCTGGGTGGCGATGGGAATGGTGTTGATGTGCATCCGGTGGCGGTTGACGTCCCACCGCCGGTTGGGGCGCCCGCTCCAGAAGGAGAGGATGGTCTCCGCGGGCAGGCCCCGGGCCAGCTGCGTCCCGTGCTCCCGGTAGCCGGGGTAAAACCAGTCGCCGGGGCCGGCCGCGTAGGCCGAACCGATCTGGGAGGCCTCCTGGCCTTCCAAAGGCGGATAGGTTCCCAACTTGCCTTTGCGTTGCATAAGCATCGCCCGGCGGTCGAAACGCCGGGCCCCCGCCATCAACCGGTACAACTCCAAAAAGTCCTCATCGGTCAAGTCGGGAAGGTCGCCCACCACCCGGCCGGACGGATCGATAATTTGCAACATCGCCCCCATTCTACCCCGCCGCCGGTCCAAACCCGTTTTGCCCCCGCCGGTCTTTTCCGATTTGCCGGCCGGGGCGGTTATCGTTAGGCCGATGTTGCGCATACGCCGGGAAATAGAGCGGATAACGCCCTACCGGGCCGGGGCGGGAATAGAGGAAATCGCCCGCCGGCACGGCCTGTCGGAGGTGGTGAAACTGGCCTCCAACGAAAACCCCTACCCTCCCTTCCCGGAAGTGGAGGAAGCCATCGCCCGCGCCGCGCCCGGCCTCAACCGTTATCCGGAGCAGGGGGCGGGACGGCTGACCACCGCCCTCTCGCAAGCCATCGGCGTCCCCGCCGAATCCCTGTGGTGCGGGGCGGGCTCCTCGGAGTTGCTCACCGCCGCCGCCCGCGCCCTGGGCGGCCCCGGAACCAGCTTCGTCTACCCGTGGCCGTCCTTTGTCATGTACCGGGTCAACAGCCTGCTGGGAGCGGCGGAACCCATCGAAGTTCCCTTGGACGACCGCCGCCGCAACGACTTGCAGGCCATGTCGGCGGCCGTCCGGGAGGACACCACCATGGTGGTGGTGTGCAACCCCAACAACCCGACCGGGACCTACCGCTCCGCCGCCGACCTGCGGGAATTTCTGGACCGGGTGCCCGACAACGTCTTGGCGGTAGTGGACGAGGCCTACGCCGAATTCGCAACCGCCGACGATTTCGGCTCGGCCATCCCCCTCGCCGTGCAACGGCCCAACGTGGCGGTGGCCCGCACCTTCTCCAAAATTTACGGCTTGGCCGGACTGCGGGCCGGTTACATGATCGGCCATCCCGACGCCCTGGCGTCCCTGCGCAAAGCCCAGATCCCCTTTTCCGTCAACCGGCTGGCGGCGGAGGCGGCCGTCGCCGCCCTGGGCTGCCCGGAGCGGGTGGAGGAACGGCGGGAGCTCAACCGCCGGGGTGTGGAATGCATTTCCTCCGGATTGCGGGAGCGGAAAATCGAGTTCGTTCCCACCCAGGCCAACTTCCTGTGGATCCGCCTCGGTCCGGACACCCCCCGGCTGATCGGCGACCTGGAAAAACAGGGGGTGGCGGTGCGGGCCCTGGCCGAAGAATGGACCCGCGTTTCCATCGGCTCCGAAAGCGAAAACCGCCGGTTCTTGGAGGCCCTGGACCAGGTTCTGGACAAGTGACCGCCCCGCCAATTACCGCTAACTTCAAAAACCGCCTAGCTTTATTGCCGTCATCAAACTTCCGTTTCCGGTGAGATAGGCCGCCCAAGGCGAGGAGAAGGCGTGAAAGCCGCTATAAACTTTTTGGCCGAAGCGGTCCGGCGGTTGCCCTGGGTGGTGCTGGGGGTGATCATCGCCATCACCTTGGCGCTGGGACCCCTGTCGGCTAACTTCCAGCCGGAGGAGGACAACAACGACTCCTTCGCCCCCAACGCCCCCGAACTGGCGGCCAACGAGCGCATCTCCGAATTGTTCGCATCCGACGTCTCTCTGAGCGTCGTCCAGATCATTTTTTCATCCGCGGACGGCAACTTGTTCAGCCGGGACGGACTGCGGGCGGTGGAAACCATCACCGAAACCGTTTCCAACGGAGCGGTCGCCGACCGGTTGCCGCCGGAGGAGGGTCCCATCAGCTTCATGCGGCCGGTGTTGATGAAACTGGAACAGGGGTCGGACCGCCCCGCCTCGGATGCGGAAGTGGGGGCCCTGTACCGGCGGGGCTTGGAGGAAACGCGCGGTCCGCTGAAAGATTTCGTGTTGGGAATGTTGCCGGAGGCGGCCGACCCGGAAATGCCTTTCGCCGGCAAAGGCCTTATGCTGGTCAGACTGGAGGGGGAAGAGGCGGACAGCGACCGGTTCGACGGCTTCGTGGATCAGCTGTCGGCGGCCGCCGACCAAATCCGGGAAGCGGACCTGCCCGCCGGCGTGACCGCCGAACCCTTCTCTTTTGAACTGCTGTTCGGGGACACCGGCGAATTCCAGGCGGAACTGGGCCGTCTGTTCGGGACGGCGGCCATGATCATCGTGCTGGTCCTCACCTTGGTGTTCCTGATTAAACCGTCCCGCACCGGCCCCCGGCGGCTGATGATCGGCACCATCGCGGCGGTGGCGGCCGCTTTGGCGCTGGTGATCCTGCCCACTTTGGGAATAGTCTTGGACAGCATTTTCCCGGATGCGGTCAAAAACCTGAACAGCAACCTGTTCTTTTCCATAGCCGGGCTGATCCTCGCCGCCGGGTTCGTAGCGTGGACTTTCACCGACCGGGGCTTGCGCCGCTCCACAGCCGACACGCTGCTCACGCTGATCACCATTTTCTTCGCCATCGCCTGGATGAACGGAATCGGATACCTGCTGTTCGGCGGGGCCAGCCCCATGACGCAAATTCTCCCCATCCTGCTCATCGGGTTGGGAGTGGACTACTCCATACACGTCACCTCCCGCTACCGGGAGGAGCTGTCCTCCGGGGCGACGGTGGACCAATCGGTTGGCGTCGCCATCCGCACGGTGGGGGTGGCGCTGGTGCTGGCCACCGTCACCACCGCGGTCGGTTTCCTCACCAACGTGTTCAACAGCATCCCCGCCCTGCGCGAATTCGGGGCTTTAGCCGCCATCGGGATCGCCTCCTCCTTCGTGCTCATGCTCACTTTCATACCCGCCATGCGGGAATTGCTGGACCGGCGGGGACAACGCCGTCAAACCCTGCAGCCGCAAAACTTGGGGACGGGGGAGGCCCGGTTGCTGGGACGCCTGGCCGGGACCGCCTCGGTCATCGCCAACCGGGCGGCCGCCTTCGCCGCCCTGGTGGCGCTGGCGCTGGGCGGGCTGGGGGCGTGGGGGTGGTCCAACCTGGAAGCCAAATTCAGTTTCCTGGATTTCATACCGGTCACCTCCCCGTTGCGCCCCACCTTCGAATCCCTGCTGGCGGACTTCGGAGGGGGATTCGGCGAACAGACCCAGGTGCTGGTGGAAGGAGAGGTGGCCGGGGCGGGGGCTTGGAACGCAATGGCCGCCGCCAACCGCAACTTGGCCGACACCGACAACGTGGTGGCCTTCGGCGGAGGCGTGTCGGGAACCTCCCCTTTCAACGCCATCACGCAAATGGGCGGGGACGGACCGTCCGGGAACGAGGCGGTGCGCGGGGCCCTGGCGGAGCAGGGATTCGACTTCCAAACTTCCGCTTTCCCGGAGGGGGCGGACGTGCGGGCAGTGTACGACGCGGCCTGGGCGGCCTCCCCCGATGACATGTCGGCGGTGCTGCACCGCACCGGAGGCGAATACGACGCCGCCCTGTTCACCTTCACCTCCCAGGCCGGGGAGACGCAAGCCGGGCGATTCCGGGCGGACTTGGCCGCTGATTTCGCCCCGGCGGCCGCGGCGGGCCTGTCGGCGGTGGCCACCTCCAACGAGATCATCAACGACGTGGTGGTCACCACCCTGCAGAACTCCCAATTGTGGTCGCTGGTATTCACCTTGGCGGCCGCCCTGGCCCTGCTGGTCATCAACTTCTGGTTCGACGCCCGGCGGCCGTTGCTGGGGGTGGTGACCACCCTGCCGGTCATCTTGGTGGTGCTGTGGTCGTTCGGGCTGATGGCCGCCTTCGGCATCCCCTTCGGACCGGTCACCGCCACCATCGCCGCCATGGCCATCGGATTCGGAATACCCTATATGATCCACATCACCCACCGCTTCTTGGAGGATCGGGCCCGTTTCGACACCGACGAGGAGGCCATCCGCTCCACGCTCACCCACACCGGCGGGGCCCTGTTCGGGTCGGCGCTGACCACCATGGCCGGGTTCGGAATCCTGGTCACCTCCACCACCATCCCCTTCCGGCAATTCGGGTTCGTGACCGCCTACACCATCGCCTTGGCCATGCTGTCCGCCATACTGGTGCTGCCCTCCATGTTGCGCCTATGGGCCCGCTTACACGACCGGCGGTCCGCCCGCGCGGCTAGTCGGAGATCCGGCTCGGGCCCCCCAGCCATTCCTCAGCCTGTTCCAAAATCCAGGCGCTGACCCGGTGGGCGCAGTCCAGCACATCGCACAGTTCCGTCTCCCGCTTGTACAAGTCCCGTACTGAAAGGTCGATTTCCCCCACCAGGGACAGGCTGCGGGTGGCCGGGTCGGTGGCCGACATGGTGTCGGTGGCCAGCACCGTAATGGGAATGACGGTGCCGGAAATGTCCACGATGTCGGTGGACAAGATGAGCAAGTCGGGGGGATGGGTAAGGGGTGGCAGGGACCACTTGAAGTAGAGCGGCAGATGAAAAGGGTCGGAATCCATGTCATCCTGATCCCAGTCCTCCTGTCCGGCCAAGTCCTCGAAGGCCAGCAACGGACGGGGGTCGGCTTCCAGCACGATCTGCATCTCCATCGGCCCCAAGCACGCCTCCACGGGATGAACGTCCACCTCCCAATGCTGAAACAAAGAGTAGGACTCGATGAAATGCCGCTCGTCGTGGACGTGGAAACCGTGCTCAACGGCGTGGGACTTCAATTCGGTGATGAAACCGGCCAGATCTATGCGCATTGCCGGCCAGCCTAGTAGCCGCCCCGCGCCAAACTTCTCACGTCCGCACCTCGTAGTAGAGATGAACGGGGTCGTCCTCCAAGCTGATGACCCGCACCGAGGAGAAACCGGCCGCGCCGGCCAGCCGCTCCACCTCCGACGGGGGCAATCCCAGCGTCCCCAGGGCCGCCCCGCCCGGCTGGGAAGTGGCGGAGGCCAGGCAGGAGCTGATGCTGTATCCGTACTGCATGGCCAGCACCGGGTTTTTCAGGTTCTTTTCGAAAACCTCCGAACAACGCATGTCTTTGATCAGCCAGGTTCCGTCCGGTTTCAGGGCCCGGCGGATGGCGGCCGCCGCCCGGTCGGGGAAAGGCATGTCGTGCAGGCAGTCCAAGGTCATCGCCAAATCCAGCGGCGGATGGGCGGGCAACTCCTCCCCCGGGGCTTGGACGATGCGGGCGTTGGGCAAATCGGCGGTGCGGGACCGGGCCCGTTCCGACCCGGGGCCGGAGGGTTCGTAACCGACGAAATGGCTGGCCGGAAAGCGCCGGGCCAAGGACTGCAAGGCGATGCCCCCGCCGCATCCGACGTCGGCTGCATGGGCCCCCGCCTCCAGTTTCTCCGCCACCCCGTCCAAACCGGGCAGGACCTCGTCCAGCAGGAAACCGGACAGCCAGGGGGCGTTCATCCGGTCGATCTGGCGGGCCGTCTCCTCCCCCTGTTCGCTGAAGGAAAAACCCCGACCGGTGCGAAAGGCGTCCGCCATGGCTTCGATCCGGACGGGAGGGAACCCGCCGATGAAAGCCCCGGCCGCGAAGGACAGGGCCCGCTCATCTACCAGCACCGCCTCGCCTTCCGGCTCCAACCGGTACTCCCCCGACGGGGAACGGGTTATCAGCCCGGCGGCGGCCTGTCCCAAAAGCCACTCCCGAACCATCCGCTCGTCCAAACCGGCATTGGCCGCCAACCTCTCCGGCGTCCAAATTTCCCCGCCCGCCATCGTCCGGTACAGGCCCAAGCGGTCCCCCAGATGGATCATCAAGCTGACCATCTCGCCCTGCTTGTACTTCCAAACATCAAGGGCGTACCTCTTGAGCAGATCGGGGTCGGGGGTTCGATGGTTCATGGGTTCTCTCCTTCCCGCCTGGTCGGCGGGGCTGTTCAGTTCAAACGGGGGTCGGGGGGATAGGTGGCGAACCAGGCGTGCTTGCCCCCCGCCCGGCGCAACACCCGCTCCCACAGCCGTCCCGGGGAGGAAGTGAACACATCCTCCGGCTCGGCGGACAGCACGAACCAGGAGCCGGTGGACAGTTCGGTTTCCAACTGGCCGCCCGCCCAACCGCTGTAGCCGGCGAAAATACGCGCTTCCACATGGAAATCGTTGTTCGGTTCGGCGGTCAAATCAACCGCTCTCACCCCCAGCACCTCCGGCCAGCCCGCCAAAGGGGTCAGCTCCGGCCCGCGGGCCAGTCCCACCCCGCCCCCGCCGCCCACCGGACCGCCCATGAACACCACCCGCGGATCGGCGGCCGCCGACCACCAGCCGGGCAGATGATCCAGCAAATCAGCCCTGGTGGGGCGGTTGAGCACCAGACCGGCCGCCCCCTCCGGGGTGTGCTCCATGATCAGCACCACGGTGCGGGCGAAGTTGGGATCTGCCATCCCCGGGGCCGCCACCAACAGCCGCCCGGCGGCCGACCGGAACTTCCCTTTCTCCGTCGGGGTTCCCCGGGCTTCCTTGTCCGTCATGCCCCTATCTTGGCACAAACCGGGACTTTAACCGCCGCCATCAGACGAGTATCCCCAACGGGGCCACCCCGATCCGGTCGTCCAAACGGTAACTCACCACTCCGGGGTGGATTATCAAACCGGCCCGAAACTCCTCCCCCAACTTGTCCCTCAGTTTCAGCAAATGGGCGGCGTCGGAGATGTCCACGTTCTCCGAAGCCTTGACTTCGACGGCCAACACGCCGCCCTCCGGCAGGTCTACCATAATGTCCGCCTCCAACTCCCCTCCGGCGGTGCGCAAATGGGAGAACCTCCACCCCAATCCCTCCGCTTCCGTCACCGCCCGCAGTTGGGAGAGGACCGCGTTCTCAAACAGTTCGCCGAACCGGGAGGCAAAACGGCGGTCCTCCCGGTCCGGATTTTCATAATGGTCGGCGGCGGCGAAAGCGGGGACTATCAGATGCCGTTTGGGGGCTTTGGTCAACCGCTTCAACCTGCTGCCGGCCCACCCGGGCAAGTCGGCGATCAGTCCGAGGCGGGTGAGCAGATCGTGATACACGTCGGCGGTGGGTTTGGTAAGCCCGGCCGCCCCGAAGATGGTCCGATGGTCGGCGCAGGTTCCCGCCACCGCCCCGTACGCCCGCAGGTAATCCCGCAACTTGGCGGCGTTCCTTTGCGCCGGATCGATGGATGCCAAGTCGCTGGAGGCCGCCAGATCCAAATATGTACGCAGGGCTTCCTGTTCGGCGGCCAAATCCATGCCCAGGTATCCGGGCAAACCGGAGCGGAACACAAGTTCCTTCTGCCGTTCGGGGCTGAACGGGGAACGCAAACCGCCGACGGCGTCCACCCCGTGTTCGGCCAGTTTGCGGAGCGACGCCAAAGGAGCTTTCCGGTTCCCTTCGGACAGCGTCAGCGGATACATTCGCACCGGCAGGATGCGTCCCGCTCCCGCATGCAGGTCCATGGAAAGGGACGAGCGCGCGGAACCGGTCAGAATGAAACGCCCGGGCGTTCTGCGTTGGTCGACGTCGCGCCGCATTCCAAACAGATGGCACAAATGTTCGTTGCTGAACCTTTACCGCAACCCGGAGTGGCTATCTTAACCAACCAGCCCGACGGGGTGTGGAGAAAAGCGGTAATCGAAGAACGGTCACCGGTTCGGGTTCTACTACGCTCGACAGATAGACGACCAAATCCGAACCAGCAACAATCCCCCTGCAGGGTTCCGCTTGATCGGGGTCGGCAACGCAGTTAATTAGCCCTACATATAAGGAAACACCGAACGAAGCTCACAACGCCTGGTGTGGCCAGCCTGGACCGCATTAGGGGCCTGTAAGAAAGGAAACGATATGAAACTCCGAACAACTATCACTTGCCTGTTGGCCGCCACGTTGGCCATCCCGGTGGCCGCCACCGCCAACCTGTTCCAAGATGTGCCCACAGATCACGAATATGCGGATGAAATCATATGGGCAGCCCAGTTCCAACCGGAGGCACTGTTCAAGGGATTTGAGGACGGCCTGTTCCGCCCCGAACAGCCACTGACAGCAAACCAACTGGTGAAAGTAATAGAACGGTTGACTGCCGGTCAGGTGTGGACACGGGCAGAAATCGCCGCGTTGCTGTTCCACGGATATCATCACCTCCACCCAACAACAACAACCACCACCACCGCTGTCCCGGCGGAACCGGCTACCACAGCAGGCGGGGAAGGAGAATTCGAACTGCCGCCTCTACCGACCGCCCCCACCACCATCCCCCAACCGGAACCCGTCTTCACCGAACGGTTCCAGGGCGACACGATAACTGTCCAAATTGTTCCCCCATCCGAATGGGCTGGGCTGACCGTGGAGGGCAGTTGGGTTTTGAAAAACAACGCCGGGGATCACCGAACCTATTACAGCAACATTCCGTTACAGCAGGTTGGTGACCGGTTTGAAATATCGGTCACCTGCTCCCGATATGTGGATTGGAAAGCGTTCGACATCACCCTCACCGCCCCCCACCTGTCTGCTGTGACATCGTTTTATGCGGTGGAATGCCGGAACTTGCCACCCACCACCTACCGAACTTTCAACGATGAGAACCTGTGGGCTGACGACAGGGAAACGTTAACTGAAGTGTGGGAGCGTCTCCAATCTTTCGGGTTTCTGAAAGAACACATTTTGGGGGAAAGGCTGTTCGCGGAAGAAACCGGCCAAACCGGTAGGCTGGTTGAGGAACCGCAGAATGTTGCGAACCTGATCGGATGGTCCCACAAAACATTCGACTACGTTCTGCGTCGCCTCGACTTCGCCCAGCGGAGATATGCGGGCACCCCTACTACAGAGTTCGAAGTCGCCGAACATCTGTGGGAAGAGGTTTTGCGGGAAGTCGAACAGCAACATCAGGCCGCTCGGGGCATGTTCCGGGAGGGACTGCCGAATCCGGAACGATTCAAACCGTTGCCGCCCATTCCCGAACTTTAAGCTTTACCATTATGCTAAAAGAGGTATAAGCAATCAAGGGAAGCCGTCCTATATTGAAGGCGCCGTCGCTTGTTAAATGAGACGACAAGGAGGATATTTTGACTGATATGACAAATGCGGCGCAGGCGGCGCGGGAAGCGCAGCGGCTGTACGCCGCCGCCGGGGCGCAGGTGCGCAACGGGGCTTTGGCCAATCTGGAACGGCTCCTCAGAGAGCGGGAAGCGGAGTTGCTGGCCGCCAACAAGTTGGATTTGGAGGCATCCGGCAACGCCGACCTGCCCGGGCCGTTGCTCCAGAGGCTGGCCCTGTCCCCCTCCAAACTGGAAACCCTGCGGGAAGGAGTCAGGACCTTGCTGGCCGGCCCCGACCCGGTGGGGAGTCCCCTGCTCAGGAGGGAACTGGACGAAGGGCTGGTCTTGGAGCAGGTGCGGGCCCCGCTGGGGGTGTTGCTCATCATTTTTGAAAGCCGGCCGGATGCGGTGATACAGATCGGATCGCTGGCGGCGCGCACCGGCAACGCCGCCCTGATGAAAGGAGGCTCGGAAGCCGCTCATTCCAACCGGGCCCTCACCGACCTGTTGCGGGAAGCGGTGGGCGAAGCGGGGGGCGACCCGAACGTGATCCAGAACATCGAAGGGCGGCGGGCGGTGGCCGACCTGCTGGAAATGGACCGCCACATCGACCTGGTCATCCCGCGCGGCTCGGCGGAACTGGTGCGTTCCATTCAAACAGCCTCCCGGATTCCGGTGCTGGGGCACGCCGACGGCGTCTGCCACGTGTACGTCGACGCCTCCGCCGACCCGCAACGGGCGGTCAAAGTGACTTTGGACGCCAAAACCGACTACCCGGCGGTGTGCAACGCGGCCGAAACCCTGCTTATCCATCGGGACTACCCGGCCGGAGCGGATTTGATCCGGGCCCTGCTGGAGGCGGGAGTGGAGGTGCGGGGCGATGCGGCGGTGCGGGAAATGACGGATGGGACGGCGGCCGCCTCCCCCGCCGACTTCGGTTGCGAGTTCGGCGACCTGACCATCGCCGCCGCGGTGGTGGACGATTTGGACGAGGCCGTGGCCCACATCCACCGTTACGGTTCGGCCCACACCGAAACCATCGTCGCCGAAGACCGAGAAGCGGGGGAACGGTTTCTGCAAGCGGTGGACGCCGCTTCGGTGTTCTGGAACGCCAGCACCCGCTTCGCGGACGGGTTCCGCTACGGGCTGGGGGCGGAAGTGGGGATCGCCACCGGACGGGTGCACGCCCGCGGCCCGGTGGGGATGGAAGGACTGCTAACCGGCAAATGGCTGTTGCGCGGCGCCGGGCACGCGGCGGGCGACTACGGCCCGGGGCAACGGGCCTTCACCCACCGCAACCTCCCCCTCTGACCCCTCGATTCAGAGAATCAACCGCACCAGGGTTTCGGCTACGCAGGCCGGTTTCTCGCTTCCTTCAAGTTCGATAGTGACCGTCTGTTTCAACTGCGCCCCGCCCGGGATTTCGTCCACCGCGTCTAGGCGGGAGACGGCCCGCACCCGGCCCCCGCTGGGCACCGGGGTGATGAAACGCACCCGGTCCAACCCATAGTTGATCCCCATTTTCACCCCCGGAACATCCAACCGGGGGGCGATGCCCGCGATCAGGGCCAAGGTCATGTACCCGTGGGCGATGGTGGTTCCGAACGGCCCGGCCTCGGCCCGTTCTTCGTCCACATGAATCCACTGGCGGTCGCCGGTAGCTTCGGCGAACAGGTTGATGGCCTCCTGGGTGACGGTAAGCCACTCCCCCGTCCCGATCACCTCCCCCACCTTCCCTTCGATCTCCCGCAACGCGCCCATAAACCCTCCTTTCAGTCCGACCCGGATTCGTCCAAGGCGAGGCGGATGCGGCGGAAACCGCGCCCTTTGGACTCCACTTTGGTTATTTTCACCCGGCCCACTTCGGCGGTGGAAGCCACATGGGTTCCTCCGTCCGCTTGGCGGTCCAGCCCCACAATGTCGATCACCCGGATTTCCCGCACCGCGGGGGGAATCAAGTTCACTTTGGTGCGGATCAGGCTGGGGTCCAAATCGGCTTCCTCCCGGGGCAGGAACGACACCTCTATGGGCAGATGGCGGGCGACGGCCTCGTTGAGGGCCCGCTCCAGGGGATCCCGGTCTTCGGGGTCCCAGCCGGGCAGTTCGAAGTCCAATCGTCCGTAGCCCGGTTCCATATTGCCGCCGGTCACCGGACTTTGGTATTTTTCCCACACCACCCCGCACAGGGCGTGCATGGAAGTGTGGGTGCGCATCAGCCGGTAGCGGCGCTCCCAGTCGATGACCCCGGTGACCGCCGTCCCCGCCGGGGGCGGCTTCCCCTCCAGCCAATGCCAAACCCCGTCCGCGTCCCCGGTGACCCGCGTCACCGGCAACCGGTCTTCGCCCGCCCACAGCGCCCCCTCGTCGATGGGCTGGCCGCCGCCGCCCGGATAAAAAACGGTGCGGTCCAGCAACACCCGTCGGTCGTCCTCGTCGACCGCTACCACCCGGGCCTCCATCCGAGCCGCGTAGGAGTCGGTGGAGTAGATGCGTTCGGTCATGACCGCCTATGTTACCGAATCGGTTGGCGGCTCCCCCGTCGCCGGCCCCGGCATGAACGGCCAGCCCGGAGCGGCCCCCACTCCCCCCTCCTTGTCCCCCTGGTAGAAGCGGGTGGTGGGATAGGCCAGTTCAATGCGGGGGTCGGCGGTGAAAGCCCGCAACACGTCGCTCCAGATCTCAGTGTCGAAATGACGGCGGGAGCGGGCGTCCACCAGCAATCGCCCGGTGAGCTCCACTCCGAAGTCTATGGCCCGCACGTAGACGGTGGGGGTGAGGTAGCGGTAACGGATGAAATATTGGGTGGCGGCCCGCTCGATGCCCTCCGCCGCCCCCGCCTCCTCCGGGTCGGGGGCGTGACGGTCGATCACCTCCTGCACGATCCGCTTGGCCCGCTCCCAGTCGCTTTCAAAAGTGACCACCACCGGAATCTCGTGCCAGATGAACGGGAAACCTTCGGTGAAGTTGG
The DNA here is from genome assembly GCA_965202665.1 of Candidatus Spongiisociaceae bacterium. GTDB lineage: Bacteria > Actinomycetota > Acidimicrobiia > Spongiisociales > Spongiisociaceae. Next base: position 2,060,542 of record OZ241841.1, on the reverse strand, counting down.
CCATCGGATCAGTGAACAGCAGGCCGTTGGGGATGTGCAGTATGCGGCCGGTGGACTGGTCGGCCTGCACCCAGTTGCGAATTTCCAGCAGGCTGAACCGGAACACCCGGATGTCGATCACATCCCCGGCGTGCGGGCCGATCTCAATGCGGTCGCCGGCTTTGAAAGGGCGGCGCACCAAGATGTAAGCCCACCCGGCCAGGTTTTTCAACACATCGGACAGGGCGATGGCCACGCCCGCCGACAGGATTCCGATAAACGAACCGACGCCCCCCAAAGTGTGCGTCCAAACCCAGCCCAAACCGAGCAGGATCACCGCCACCGAGACGTACAGGGTGACCTTGCGGGCGCGGAACACCGATTCGGAGCCGTCCAGACGGGGAATGAGGGCGCGCAGAACCAGGGCCCGCGCCGTCAACACCACCACCAAGAGGAGCAGGCTGAGCCCCAGATTGCCCAACTGATCAAGTAGGAAATCGAGGAAAGAGCGCATCCGGGTCGCAGGCTACCCGCCGCCGGCGGTTTTACGCGGTCAATGCCGCAAAGGCCTGCGGTGGAAAAGGCCGACGGGGGCCGGACCGCGGACCGTTTATCCGGCTTCCCGCATCCGCCGTTGCCGGCGCCGCTTGACGGCCCGCCGCTCGAAACGGGTAAAACCGCCCCAAATTCCTTCCGTCTGGTTGGTTTCCAAAGCCCATTCCAGACAGTTGCCGGCGACCGGGCAGGATTCGCACACCTCCTTGGCGCGCGCCACCGCCTCGGCGTCCATGTCGTCGGGGAAGAAGACATCGCTGTCAAACCCCAGGCAAGCCGCCAAGTCCCGCCAAGTGTCGTCCTCCGACCAAGCGGGGGCGTCGTCCGGTACGAGCGTCAATCGCGTATCCATAACCCGTATAACCCTCCTTGTCCGATTTTTATTCCCAACATTCCCGATATTTTCCGAGGCGGTCCCATGTGCCCGCCCGCCTCATGCAAGATAAACAGGAGGGTGTGACAAAAACCCGGCCGGCTTCCGCTACGTGGCGCATACCCGGCGGTACCGCTACTTCCTCAAATACGCTACATTCTCTATCGTGCCGCATTCCAAGCCTGAAGACCGCACCGAATCCCAGGCCGCTTTCTCCGCGCATGTCCGGCAAACAGCCGATGCTGACCGAAACGCAACCCGCCCCTCGCAGGACGACGCCCCGCCTCGCGGACGCTCCTCGCGTAACGAGCCCGGCTCTTCCCCAACCGGCCGCCTGTTGCCCAGGAGGAGAATATCGGCCAAGAACACCGCCCTCCTTGGGTCGGCGTGGGTCATGTTCGGGGGGCTCAGTTGGTTCATCGCCAACGGGACGCCGCCGGTAGCGGTAGCGGTCACCCTTGCCGGCGCATTTTTCATAGTCGCCGCGGGCGTCATTTTTCTTTGCCAACGACTTTTATCGTAAAATGACAAGACGCTACCCTCCCGGCGGCCCTATCACCGCCGAGAGGGCCTACCGATTGGCAATTCGCTGCCGCGTGCCGGCTCGTCGCAAGCGCAAGTGGGCCCTATTGTTGCCTGCGGAACCCGGGGCGGGCGGTCAGGCGGGGTAGGGGTCGGGGACGTGGCCGGGTTGGTAACGGCGCAGTTCCCGGCGGGCCAGGGATCTTTGGTGCACCTCGTCGGGGCCGTCCACTATCTGCAGGGTGCGGGCATGGGCGTACATCCGGGCCAGCGGAAAGTTTTCCGTCACCCCCGCCGCCCCGAACACTTGGATGGCCCGGTCCAGCGCCAGTTTGACCATGCGGGGCACCGCCACTTTGATGGCCGAAATTTCCACCCGGGCGGAACGGGTTCCGGCCACGTCGATCAACCAGGCGGTTTTCAGCACCAACAGGCGGGCCTGTTCTATGGCCAGCCGGGTGTCGGCTATCCATTCCTGCACCACCCCGTGCCCGGCCACCGCCGACCCGAAGGTTTCCCGGGCCAGCGCCCGCGAACACATCATGTCAAAGGCCCGCTCCGCCATCCCGATGGCCCGCATGCAATGATGAATCCGGCCCGGCCCCAAGCGGGCCTGGGCGATGGCGAACCCGCCCCCCTCCTCCCCCAGCAGGTTTCCGGCCGGAACCCGCACCCCGTCGAAATGGATGGTCCCGTGCCCTCCCCGGTCGTGGTAGCCGAACACGCTGGAATCGGCCTCCACCTCCACCCCCGGCGCATCCATCGGAACCAGCGCCATGCTCTGCCGGCGGTACGGTTCGGCTTGCGGATCGGTAACCCCCATGACGATGGACACCCGGCAACGGGGGCTGATGGCCCCGGTGGAAAACCATTTCCGCCCCCGGATCACGTACTCGTCCCCCTCTTTTTCCACGCGGGTGCGGATGTTCATGGCGTCCGAGGAGGCCACATCCGGTTCGGTCATGGAAAAACAGGAACGAATCTCCCCGTCCAGCAACGGATGCAGCCAACGGCGCTTCTGTTCCGGGGTTCCGAACATGTGCAGGATTTCCATATTGCCGGTGTCGGGAGCGGAGCAGTTGACCGACTCCGGGGCGATTTCAATGCTGCGCCCGGTGATCTCCGCCAAAGGGGCGTATTCCAGCACCGACAACCCGGCCCCCAGCTCCGGGTCGGGAAGGAACAGGTTCCACAACCCCCGCCGCCGGGCCTCCGCTTTCAAATCCTCCATGATCGGAGGATGAAAACCGGGGTCCCCCGCCGCCGCCATCTGTTCCTCGTACGCCGGCTCGGCGGGATACACCCGCTCCTCCATAAAATTCAGCAACTCTTCCCGCAACCGCTCCACCCGGGATGAATATTGGAAGTCCAAACCTTCTCCTGCCTGTCCGACTGGCCACACAATAGCGGAACCGCGCCCCCGCCCGCCCGCCGCGGCGGGCAACTATTATCCGGGTTTGTGATCCCCTCCTCCGCCGAATTGCCGGTTCTCCCCTCCGGGGCGGACCCCGGCCAGCCGCTTTTCCAACGCAACCGGGAGGCGATGCTGGAACGTTTGGCGGAGCTGGAATCCCGCCTGGCGGACTCCCGGGCCGGAGGCGGCCCCCGCTACATCGAGCGGCACCGGCGACGGGGCAAACTGCTGGTGCGGGAACGGATCGAACTGCTCCTCGACCAAGACTCCCCTTTTCTGGAACTGTCCCCGCTGGCGGCGGCGGGAACCGGCTTTCCCACCGGGGGCAACGCGGTTACCGGAATTGGGGCGGTGTCGGGAGTGGAATGCGTTTTGCTGGGCCACGACCCCACCTCCCGGGGAGGGTCCATGAACCCTTTCACCACCCGCAAAACCTTGCGCGCCCAGGAAATCGCCTTTCAGAACCGCCTGCCCCTCATCAGCCTGGTGGAGTCGGGCGGGGCGGACCTGCCCACCCAGGCGGAAGTGTTCGTGGAAGGCGGAAAATGGTTCCGCAACCAGACCCGGATGTCCCGGGCGGGCATTCCCAACATCGCCCTGGTGTTCGGCTCCTCCACCGCGGGCGGGGCCTACGTGCCGGGGATGGCCGACTATTCGGTGATGATCAAAGAACGGGCCAAAGTGTTTCTGGGAGGCCCGCCGCTGGTGAAAATGGCCACCGGGGAGGACAGCACCGACGAGGAACTGGGCGGGGCGGAAATGCATTCCGCGGTGTCCGGCCTGTCCGACTACCTGGCGGCCGACGAATACGACTGCCTGCGCATCGGGCGGATGATCATGGCCCATTTGAAGTGGAAAAAGCTGGGCTACGGGCCCGTCTGGGAGGCGGACGACCCGTTGCATCCGGCGGAGGACCTGCTGGGGATAGCCTCCGCCGACCTGCGCATCCCGTTCGACATGCGGGCGGTGATCGCCCGGCTGGCGGACGGCTCCCGCTTCGGCGAATACAAGCAGCTGTACGGGCGGTCGCTGGTCACCGGCTGGGGGTCGCTGCACGGCTTCCCTCTGGGAATAATCGCCAACCAGCAAGGGGTCCTGTTCTCCGAGGAGGCGCAGAAAGCCACCGAGTTCATCTCCCTGTGCAACATGCACGACATCCCCATCCTGTTCATCCAAAACACCACCGGCTACATGGTGGGGAGGGAATACGAACGGCGGGGGATCATCAAAGACGGGGCGAAGATGATCAACGCGGTCACCAACTCCGCCGTGCCCCACATAACCCTCATGGCGGGGGCCTCCTACGGGGCGGGCAACTACGGGATGGCCGGGCGCGCCTACGACCCCCGGTTCGTGTTCTCCTGGCCCAGCCACAAAATAGCGGTGATGGGGCCGGAGCAGTTGGCGGGGGTGCTGGACATCGTGGCCCGCAACGCGGCGGAGGCCAAAGGCGCGGAATACGACGAGGAGCAGGCGGCGACCCGGCGGGAAGCCATCGAACAGCAGATTGAAGAAGAGTCAAGTCCCTATTACTCCACGGCCCGGGTGCGGGACGACGGCCTCATCGACCCCCGCCACACCCGCACCGTGCTGGGCATCGCCCTGTCGGCCGTCCACTCCGGCGAGGTGGCGGGAACCGGCCATTTCGGCGTGTTCCGGATGTGAGGGGAGCGGCATGAACGGGAAGGCAACGATACGCCGAATACTGGTCGCCAACCGGGGGGAGATCGCCCGCCGGGTGTTCCGCACCTGCCGCCGCCTGGGAATAGACGCGGCGGCCGTCTATTCGGATGCGGACGCGGATGAGCCGTTCGCGCGGGAGGCGTCGGCGGCGGTTCATCTGGGGGGTTCGGAACCTTCCGCCTCCTACTTGGACATCAGCAAGACGGTGGCGGCGGCGCGGGCGGCGGGGGCGGACGCCGTCCATCCCGGATACGGGTTCCTGGCGGAAAACGCCGACTTCGCCGCCGCCTGCCGGGAAGCGGGGCTGATTTTCATCGGACCCCCGACGGAAGCGATGCGGGCGATGGGTTCCAAGGCGGAGGCGAAGGCCATCGCGGCCGGGGCGGGGGTTCCGGTTCTGGCGGCGAGGGCGGCGGCGGACGGGACCGGCCTGCGGGAGGCGGCGGAGGAGGTCGGGTTTCCGTTGCTGGTGAAAGCTTCGGCGGGGGGCGGCGGGAAAGGCATGCGCATCGTGCGGGAGGCGGGGGAACTGGAGGAGGCGACGCGGGCGGCGGGCCGGGAAGCGGTTTCGGCTTTCGGGGACGGGGCGCTTCTGCTGGAGCGGTTCCTGGAGCGGCCCCGCCACATCGAGGTGCAGGTGATGGCCGACCGGCGCGGGAACGTCGGTTTCCTGTTTGAACGGGAATGTTCGGTGCAACGGCGTTATCAGAAGGTGATAGAAGAAGCCCCTTCCCCGGCGGTGAACGACGACCTGCGGGAACGGCTGGGGGCGGCGGCGGTTGCGCTGGCCCGGGCGGCGTCCTACGAGGGGGCGGGAACGGCGGAGTTCCTGGTTGAAGAGGACGGGTCGTTCTGGTTTTTGGAAATGAACGCCCGCCTGCAGGTGGAGCATCCGGTGACCGAGGCGGTGACCGGCCTGGACTTGGTTGAGCTGCAGATCCGGTCGGCGGAGGGGGCCGACCTGTCCCCGGTGTTGGAGTCGGCGCGGCGGCGGGGGATGCGGGGGCACGCCATCGAAGCCCGGTTGTACGCCGAGGACCCGGCCCGGGGTTTCCTGCCCCAGACCGGAACCCTGCATCGTCTGGAGTTTCCGGAGGGCCTGCGGGTGGACGCCGGACCGGAGTCGGGTTCGCAGATCTCCGTTTTCTACGATCCGCTGGTGGCCAAAGCGATTTCTTGGGCGGAGGATCGGGCGGGGGCGGCCCGCAAGTTGGCATCGGGCTTGCGGGCGGCCCGCATCCACGGCCTGATCACCAACCGGGAACTGTTGGCGCGCATCTTGGAACACGAGGATTTTGCGGCGGGACGGGCGGACACCGGCTGGCTGGACCGCCAGGACGCGGCCCGGCTGGGGGCGCCGCTGGCCGAAGGGGAGGATTTGGAGGCGATGGCCGCGGCGGCTTCTTTAGCGGGCCAAGCGGAGCGGAGGGCGCAGGCCAAGGTACTGGCCGCCGTCCCCTCCGGCTACCGCAACAACCCCTCCCAGTTGATCTACGACCGGTACCGGTTCGGGGAGCGGGAAATAAAAGTGGGCTACCGGATGAGGGAGGACGGGGCGACGGTGGAAATAGACGGGGAGGCCCGTCCGCAAGCGGAGCTGTTGGAGGCCGCCCCCGACCGGGTGCGCCTGCGTTGGCGGGGAGTGGACCGCATTTTTCAGGTAGCCCGGGCGGGCGACCGCCGGTTCGTGGATACCGCCGTAGCGGATGCGACTTTGACCCTGCTTCCCCGCCTGCCGGTGGCGGAAGCGGAGGCCGAAACCGGGTCGTTGCATTCTCCGATGCCCGGCAAAATCCTGCGGGTGGAAGCGACGGCCGGCCAACAGGTGGAAGCCGGAGAACCGCTGGTGGTGCTGGAGGCGATGAAAATGGAACACACCATCTCCGCCCCCCGCTCCGGGGTGGTGGCCTCGGTCAACATAACCCCCGGCGACCAAGTAGAAGCCAACCAACTCCTAGCAGTCCTCAACCCTTGATTAAGCCAACGCTTAGCCGAATACAGTGCGTATATGAACTCAGTAGTCCACTTGCCAGAGGGTTAGGCCGTGGGGCGGGGCGGCTCCGGCGGCGGCGGCCCGGTCTTGGGCCGCTAGGACGGACGGGGTTTCCTCCGGGGAGCGGCGGCCGCGGCCTACCTCCACCGACCAGGCGGTGATGGAACGCACCATCTGATGGCAGAAAGCGGAGGCGGAAATCTCGAAACGGAGCATGTCGTCGGGGCGGGAACTCCACACCGCCCTCTCCACCGTGCGCACGGTGGAACGGCCCTCCGCCCGGCGGCAGAAGGAGGCGAAGTCGTGCTCGCCCCGCAGATGCCCCACCGCCCGGTTCATTCCCTCCACATCCAACGGGTGTTTGACATGCCACGCGATACGGCGGCGGAGCGGGTCGGGGAACTCCCGGTTCAGGATGCGGTAGCGGTAGGTGCGGCGCACCGCGTCGAAGCGGGCCGAAAATCCGGCGGGGGCCCGCACCGCCCGGAACACGGCAATCTCCGGAGCCAGTATCTTGCTCAGCGACCCGGCCAGGCGGCCCGCGGCGGGCGGATCCCCAGCACCCGCCTCCAACACCACTCCCACCACCTGCTGACGGGCGTGCACCCCGGCATCGGTGCGCCCCGCCGCCTCGGTCTCGAAACCTATTCCGCCCAGAACGCGGGCTAAGGCCTGCTCCAACTCGCCCTGCACGGTGCGCAGGTCCGGCTGGCGGGCGTAACCGTGAAAACCCTCCCCGTCGTACGACAAATCCAGTCGGAAAACAATGGGCGGATCGGCCATGAGAAACTTATATGCCGAGCTGCCGGGCTATCAGCCATCCGACTGCGGCCGCCGCCCCGCACAGCCAGGCCCGACCGCCGATCAGGTCGAACTGGGCCTCGGCGGCCACGCTCATCGCCGCCCCGTACCAGGCCAAAGAAACCAGCAGGGCCGCCAGGGACAGCCACACCGCCCCCGGAACGGACCCCGGTACGAACGAAACCACCACCGCCGGGGCGAACCCGACGTGGGCGAACCCGGCCAGACGGAAGGTGGTCAGAAACCGGCCCGACCGTCTGAAAACCAGAGCGGCCGCCACCCATAAAAAACCAGCCGAAATGAGGCCCCGCAACATCCCGTACAAGGCGGCGTAAACGATGGAAAACACCGAAAGGCGGGCGAACATAATTATTCCCAGCCCGGCCATAATGGCCACTGCGTTGCCCACCGCCCGCTCCTCGAACACCAGCGATGTGAAAAAGCTCCGGTCCAGACGGCCCGCCCGAACCAACTGGCTAAACACTTACCCCGCCTCTGTCATTATGCGTCGTCCGTTGCCGCCTATCGTATCATCCTGTTGCGTTAATAGAATGCGAAGGACGGCGCCGGGGGTCAGACTAGTTCTATTACGGCCATCTCGGCGTTGTCGCCCCGGCGGGGGCCGATTTTGACGATGCGGGTGTAACCGCCCGGCCTCCCCCGGTAGCGTGGGCCCACCTCGTCGAACAGTTTGGTGACCACCTCCAAGTCGGGCAGGTCGGCCAGCACCAAGCGCCTGTTATGCAAACCGCCTTTGCGGGCTTTGGTGATCACCTTCTCCACGTAGGGGCGCAACACTTTGGCCTTGGTGAGGGTGGTGGTGATCCGCCCGTCCCAAATCAGCGACTGGGCCAAATTGGACAGGATGGCCTTCTGATGGGCGGGGCCTCCCCCCAGGCGGCGGCCTTTGCGGGGACGGGGCATCAGTCCGAAACCTCCTCCTCCTCATCTTCGGGGGCGGCGATGCTCAAACCGAGGCTGTCCAACTTGGCTATCACCTCCTCCAGGCTCTTATGACCGAAGTTGGTGATGGCCAGCAGATCCTTCTCGGTGGAGCGCACCAAATCGCCCACCGTGTTGATGTGGGCCCGGCGCAGGCAGTTGCGGGGGCGCTCCGACAGGTCCAGCACGTCGATTTCCAAATCCAAGTCGGAGGCGACCGCATCGGCTATCGGGACGTCGCCCAACTCCAAACCGATCCCCTCCCCGGCGTCGGCGAACAGGCCCAGCAACTCCCGCAAGGTCTTCCCCGCCGAGGAAACCGCCTCCTGGGGGGCGATGGAACCATCAGTTTCCACATCCACCACCAACTGGTCGAAGTTGGTCATCTGCCCCACCTGGGTGGGTTCCACCCGGAAAGCCACATGCCGCACCGGGGAAAAAATGGAATCCACCGGTATGACCCCTATCACATCGGAATGCTTGTTTTTCTCGGCGCTCCGGTATCCCACCCCCTGCTCCACGGTCAGTTCCATCTGCAACACGCCCCCCTCCGACAAAGCGGCTATGTGCAGGTCGGGGTTGACCACCTCCACCCCGCTGGGAATTTTCAAGTCGGCGGCGGTGGCCCGGCCCGGGCCCTTCACCGACAAGGTAAGCACCTGCGGCTCCGGGTCCAGCATGCGCACTATCAATCCTTTGATGTTGAGCACGATGTCCACCACGTCCTCCTCCACCCCGGGAACGGTGGTGAACTCGTGAGGGGCCTTCTCGATGCGGACGCTGGAAACCGCCGCCCCCGGAATACGGGACAGCAAAGTGCGCCGCATCGTGTTGCCCAAAGTGTGCCCGAACCCGGGCTCCAACGGCTCCACTACGAACTGCGCCCGCGTCGGGGTTACCGACCGGAACTGAATTTCAGGACGTTGAACTATCAAAGCTTGCACTTGTGTTACAGCCTCTCCTGCTTGGCTTATTTGTCAAACTTCCCCCGCCCGGCGGCTTGGGACCCGCCCGTGCGCCGGCGCTACTTGGAGTACAACTCCACCACCAGTTGCTCCTGGACTTCGGTGTCGATCTGAGAACGGTTGGGTATCTGCGACACCGTGATTTGGCGGTCATCGGGTTGGACCTCCAGCCAACCCGGAGTGATACGTTCGCCCAACGTGTCCAAAGCCTGTCGGATGACGATGGAGTCGCGGGAACGGTCTTTGACCGTCACCACATCCCCCGCCCGCACCCGGTAGGAGGGGATGTCCACTTTGCGGTCGTTCACCCGGAAATGGCCGTGGTTGACCATCTGCCGGGCCTGGGGGCGGGTGCGGGCGAACCCGGCCCGGTAGACCACGTTGTCCAGCCGGCATTCCAAAAACTGAAGCAGGGTGTCGCCGGTGATGCCCTTGCTGCGGGCCGCCTCCCGGTAGTAGCGGCGAAACTGCTTCTCCAGCACCCCGTAGATCTGGCGCATCTTTTGCTTCTCCCGCATCTGGATCAGATAGTCGGTTTCCCGAATGCGGCGCCGGCCGTGCTCCCCCGGCGGGTAGGGGCGGCGGTCGTAGTACTTGGCCTTGTTGTCATCGAGCAACTGGCCGACGCGCCGGCTGCGGCGGGTGCGGGGTCCGGTGTAACGGGCCATCTGCCGCCTCCTAGCCCCGGCGCCGCTTTTTGGGGCGGCAACCGTTGTGGGGAACGGGCGTCACGTCCCGCACCTGCGTCACTTCCATCCCCAGGTTCTGCATGGTTCGCACCGCGGTGTCCTTGCCGGTCCCGGTGCCGCTCACGATCACCTCCAGTTTGCGGATGCCGTGTTCGTTGGCCCGGCGGGTGGCTTCCTCGGCCGCCACCTGGGCCGCGTAGGGCGTGGACTTGCGGGAACCTTTGAAACCCACCGAACCGCCCGAAGTCCACGCCACCGTGTTGCCGCTCACGTCGGTGATGGTGATGATGGTGTTGTTGAAACTGGCTTTGATGTGGGCGGCACCGCGCGTGAGGTTGCGGCGCTCCCGACGACGGGTCCGTTTGCGGGCGGCGGCCATTACTTCTTAACCACCTTCTTCTTGCCGGCGATGGCGATGCTCCGTCCTTTGCGGGTGCGGGCGTTGGTGTGGGTGCGCTGGCCGCGCACCGGCAAACCCCGTCGGTGGCGCAGTCCCTGATAACAGCCGATCTCCATTTTGCGCTTGATGTTCTGGTTGACGTTGCGGCGCAGATCCCCTTCCACCCGCAGGTTGCCCTGGATGTAGGAGCGGATGGCCGCCACCTCCTCATCCGACAGCTCCTGCACTTTGGTGTCGGGGTTGATGCGCAACTCGGAACAGACGCGGCGGGAAGTGGAAATTCCGATCCCGTAAATGTAGGTCAGGCCGATCTCCAGCCGCTTGGCGCGGGGAAGGTCGACTCCTGCGATGCGTGCCATGTTGTTTCTCGGGCCCTTTGTTTCTAGATTCGCTTAGCGCAACCCGGCGCTCAGCCTTGTCGTTGCTTGTGACGGGGATTGGAGCACACCACCCACACCCGCCCCCGGCGGCGGATTATCCGGCAGTTGTCGCACATTTTTTTGGTGGACGGCTTTACTTTCATTTCCCCGTCTCCCGGGTTGTTCGGCTGGTCTTCGGCTAACTTTGTCCGCGGCGGGACAAGCTCCCGCCCAGGCGGAACTTGTGGTTGCGCGAACATAACGGACGCGAACGGGCCCGCCGGGACCGGCGCCGCGACCGAATCATTATTCTAGCCATTCGGGCGGGCGGAAAGCAAATCGCTGACGGTGAACACCTGCGGGCCGTCCTCGGTCAAGGCCACCGTATGCTCAAAATGGGCGGAAATATGGGAGTCGGCGGTGACCACCGTCCAGCCGTCCTCCTGCAGAACCGTCTCCGCGGTTCCCAGATTGAACATCGGTTCGATGCAGATGGCCATCCCGGTTCTCAGGCGCACTCCTTTGCCGGGGGGGCCGTAGTTGGGAACCTGGGGGCTTTCGTGCATGGCCCGCCCGATGCCGTGCCCCACGTAGTTGCGCACCACCCCGTAACCTTGGGCGTCGCCCACCATCTCCACCGCATGCCCGATGTCGCCGGTGCGGGCCCCGGCCACCGTCTGATCGATCCCCGCCCACAGGGCCCGCCGGGTGTATTCCAACAGTCGCTCCGCCTCCGGGGAGATCTCCCCGATGCCGATGGTGATGGCCGCGTCCCCGTGATAGCCCTCGTAGACGGCCCCGGCGTCGATGGACAGCACGTCGCCCTCCGCCAAACGATAACCGTTGGGGATGCCGTGCACCACCACCTGGTTGGGAGAAGCGCAAATATTGGCGGGGAAACCCCGGTAGCCCAAAAAAGAAGGCCGGCAACCGCGGGAGCGGATCACTTTGGCCGCCACCTGATCCAGGAATTCCAGGGACACTCCCGCCCCGGCCGCCTCCGCCACCGCCTCATGCACCGCCGCCACGCACGCCCCGGCCTCCGCCATCTTGGCGAACTCGGAGCGGTTTTTGATGGTGATCATCGGACTTACGACCTGCGGACGGCCCCGTATTCAGACGCCGAGGCCCGCCAAAATGCGGTCGGCGATCTCCTCAAGCCCGCCCATCCCCGACACTCCGACCAAAAGACCGCGGTCCCGGTAAAAGCCGATCAACGGCTCCGTCTCCTCGGCGTACACCCGCAAGCGGCGGCGGATGGACTCCTCGGAGTCGTCGGCCCGGCCCCGGGCCAGCATGCGCCGCACCAACTCATCGGAGGGTACCTCCAAAGCCACCACCGCCCGCAACTCCTCATCGCCCAGCGCCTCCTCCAAAGCGCGGGCCTGGCCCAGGGTGCGGGGGAATCCGTCCAGGATGAAACCGGAGAGGGCGTCCGGCTGGGCGAGCCGGTCGACGACCAGTTGCGTGGTGATCTCATCGGGGACCAGGCCCCCCCCTTCCACGATTTCCCGCACCCGCCGGCCCAGCGGTGTGCCGTCGGCCATGTTCCGGCGGAAAATATCGCCGGTGGAAATGTGCGGGACGCCCAAAGAGGCCGCGGTGCGCTCCGCCTGGGTGCCCTTGCCGGCCCCAGGGGCCCCCAGGAAGATCAACCTCATGCCGGGAACGTTCAAGTCAGGAACCCCTCGTAGTTGCGCATCGTGATCTGGCTTTCGATCTGCTTCATCGTCTCCAAAGCCACCCCCACCACGATCAGGATGGACACACCGGAGAACCCGACCGGGATCTCCCAGATGGCGGAGGCGATGGCGGGCAACACCGAAATCAGCCCCAGGAAAATGGAGCCGGGCAGGGTGATGCGGTACAGGATGCGGGACAGGTAGCGGGAGGTCTGCTGGCCGGGGCGCTGGCCGGGAATGAACCCGCCTTGGCGCTGGATCATCTCCGACTGCCGCACCGGATCAAACTGGATGGAAGTGTAGAAGTAGGTGAAGAACACGATCAGGAAAAAGAGCACCCCGATGTACGCCCAGCTGGTGGCGCCGGTTTCAAAGCCGGACGGGGACAGGTGCCGGTTTACGAAATCGCGCATGCCGGCGAAGAAACCGCCCGCGGCGGGCAGGGAGGTGGACAGGATGACCGGGAAAAACAGAATGGAGGTGGCGAAGATCACCGGGATCACCCCCGCCATGTTGATTTTGAGCGGAATGTAGGTGCTTTGGCCGCCCATCACCCGCCGCCCCCGGATGCGTTTGGCGAACTGGATGGGTATTCGCCGTTGCCCTTGCTCCACGAAAATTATGCCCACCGTCATGGCCAAAAACAGGACCAGGATGAGCGCGAAAATAATCGTCTGGCCGTTGGGAACCGTGTACTGCCAGATAAGGGAAAACTGGCTGGGGAGGGCGGCCACGATGCTGATGAAAATCAAAAGCGACATCCCGTTGCCCACCCCCCGTTGCGTAATCAGCTCGCCCAGCCACATCACAAAGGCGGTGCCGGCGGTCATCGTGATAACCATGATCATCACCCGGGTGGGGGTGTAGTCGGGGATGACCACCACCCCGCCGGTGAAACTGGTCTCCCGGCTGAACAGGAAAGTGAGGCCGGTGGACTGGAGCAGGGCCAGCACCACGGTCACGATCCGGGTCCATTTGGTGATCACCTCCCGCCCCGACTGCCCCTCCTCCTGCAATTTCTGCAGTTTGGGGATGACCACCGTCAGCAACTGCATGATGATGGAGGCGGTTATGTAGGGAATAACCCCCAGGCTGAACACCGACAGGTTCTCCAACGCGTTGCCGGAAAACAGGTTGAGCAGGCCCAACGCGCCCCCCTGCGTTTGACCGGCCAGCAGTTCCAGGCGATCCAGCTCCACCCCCGGCACCGGAACCGCCGCCCCGAACCGGTAAATGGCGAAGATGGCCAGCGTGAAGAAAATCTTTCCCCGCAAATCGGGGATCTGGAACATGTAACGGTAAACGCTCAGCATCCCGCCGCCTCCGGATGAAACATCGGCCGACCGGTCATTCCACGACTTCGCATTGGCCGCCGGCCGCTTCGATCTTGGCCCGGGCCGAGGCGCTGAAGGCGTGCGCCTGCACCACCAGCGGTTTGTCCAACTCCCCCCGGCCCAGCACCTTCACCCGGCCCCGTTTGCGGGCCAAGCCCTGGTCGCGCAGGTCGTCCACCGACACCGCCGAATCCTTTTGAAAAACGCGGAGGTCGTCCACATTGACCACCGTAAACTCCCGCCGGTTGACCGGCTTGAAACCGCGCAAGTGGGGAATGCGGGACTGGAGCGGGGTCTGGCCCCCTTCAAAGCCGGGGCGCATCTTGCCCCGGGCCAGGCGGCCCTTCATGCCCCGCCCGGCGGTTTTGCCGCGCCGTCCCGACTCCCCCCGGCCCACCCGTATCTTGCGGCGCTTGGAGCCGGGGGCCGGGCGCAGATGATGGAGTTTCAACTGGCCGCCCCTCCCCCCGGCGATCCCCTCTTCGGCTACTTCCCCCTCCGGCGGGGCGGCGGAATCCGGCACGGCGTTCTCTTCGGCGTTCACCGGGAAACCTCTTCCACTTCCACTAGGTGGATGACCCGCCGCACCATGCCCCGGACGTCGGGGGTGTCGGCGTGCTCCACGACGGAATCAATGCGGCGCAGGCCCAAACCGCGCACCGTGGCCCGGGTTTTGGGCTTTTCCCCGATCAGGCTGCGCCGCAAAGTTATGCGCAACCTGCCGGATGGGGCGGGTGACTTTTCGGCCATCGGGAAACCTCTTTCTCCCGCCGTCAGTCGGCCCGGGCCATCTCAGCTGAGCGGTAGGCGGCCAGCAGGGCGGGAGGGGTCACCTCCTCCGGCGTTTTGCCCCGGGCGGCCGCCACCTCCTCCGGGCGCAACTGGGAGCGCAAGGCGTTGACCGTGGCTTTGGCCACGTTCAAGTGGGTGGGCGAACCCAGCGACTTGCCCAAGACGTCCCGCACCCCGGCCGCTTCCAGAATCTGGCGCACCGCCGCACCGGCGATCACCCCGGTGCCGGGGGAGGCGGGCTTGAGCAACACCCGCGACGCCCCCTGCCGTCCCATCACCTCGTGGATGATGGTGGTGCCCGCCATGGGAACGGTGAACATGGCCCGGCGGGCCGCCTCGATCCCCTTCTGAATGGCGGACGGCACCTCCTTGGCTTTGCCGTAGCCGACCCCCACCCGTCCTTCACCGTCCCCCACCACCACCAGGGCGGTGAATGAAAACCGGCGCCCGCCTTTCACCACCTTGGCCACCCGGTTGATCTGCACCACCCGCTCGTCGTAGGGGGCGCCGGGCTGGGAATCTCTTCTAGAAGTCAAGGCCGGCCTCCCGGGCTGCTTGGGCCAAGGCTTTCACCCGGCCGTGATAGGCGTAACCGCCCCGATCGAACACCACCCGCTCCACGCCGGCCGCGGCCGCCCGCTCGGCCAGCAACGTCCCGACCGCGGAAGCGGTCTGCACGGTGAGGGTGCGTTCCCGCAAATCCGATTCCTGGGAGGAAGCGGCGGCCAAAGTACGCCCGGAGGAGTCATCGATCACTTGGGCGTAAATGTAACGGTTGCTGCGGAACACGGCCAACCTGGGGCGGTCGGCGGCGCCCGACAGGCCCTTGCGCACCCGCCGGTGGCGGCGCAGTCGTCCCAGGCGGCGCCGGCGGGAAATTTGGATGTCGCTCATTAGGTGGTCACTCCCGTCTTGCCGCCCTTGCGTCGCACGTATTCGTTCTCGTAGCGGATGCCCTTGCCCTTGTAGGGCTCGGGGGGGCGGATTTTGCGAATGTCGGCCGCCACTTGGCCCACCAACTCCTTGTCGCGGCCTTTCACGATGATGGTGGTGGGATCGGGAACGTCGAATTCCACTCCCTCCACGCCGGAAACCTCCACATTGTGGCTGAAACCGATCTGAATATCCAATCCTCCGTCTTTGGCGGACGCCCGGTAGCCCACCCCCACGATCTTCAAAGTCTTGCTGTAGCCTTGGGAAACCCCGATGATCATGTTGTTGAGCAGGGCCCTGGTCAGGCCGTGATGGGCGCGGGAGGGGGCTTCGTCGTTCATGCGGGTCACCAGGCACTGTCCGTCCCGCACGGTCACCGCCACCCGCTCGCCGAAGGTGCGTTCCAACGCCCCCCTCGGACCGGTGACGGTCACTCGGGGGCGGGCGCCCTCCCGGACCTCCACTTCCACCCCGTCGGGAATGGGAATGGGAAGCCGTCCGATCCTGCTCATCCGTTGCTCCTCGCCCTCGCCCCGCTCACCAAACTTCGCAAACTATCTCGCCGCCCAGCCGGCGGCGGCGGGCCTCCCGGTCGGACATCAGTCCCTCGGAGGTGGACACCACGATGGTGCCCAGGCCGCCCTGGGAACGGGGCAGTTCGCCCGCCCCCTGGTAGATGCGACGGCCGGGGCTGGAAATCCGGCGCAAGCCGCGCAAGATGGGGTCCCGGTCGGAGCGGCCGGTGTATTTGAGGCGGATGCTGAGCTCCTTGCCCTGGGGGGCGGGGGAAACGTCGTATCCGTCCACATAGCCCTCGAAGGCCAGCAATTTGGCGATCTCCTCCTTCATTTTAGAGGAGGGCATGGTCACCACCTTGTGCAAAGCCTGGTTGCCGTTGCGGATGCGGGTGAGCATGTCGGCGATGGGGTCGGTCATCATGTCGCTTCTCTCCTTGCCCGTCGCCTTACCAGGAGGACTTGACCACGCCCGGCAATTCGCCGCGATGGGCCAACTCCCGCACCGCAATCCGGGACATGCCGAAGCGGCGCAGGTAACCGCGCGGCCGGCCGCTCACCCGGCACCGATTGCGGCTGCGGGTGGGACTGGCGTCGCGGGGCATCTTGGCGATCAGGTCATAGGCTTCCCGCTTGTCCTCCAAAGAGGCTTCCGGGTTCTTGATCACGGCCAGCGCTTCGGACCGTCGCTCCCGGTAGCGGGCAACCAACTCTTGGCGCCGCTTGTTTTTGGCGATCATTGATTTTTTTGCCATCTTGCGCTCTCCTTGCCCGGTCCGCCTACACCGCGGTGGGGGTGGTACCGCGGAACGGAAAGCCGAAAGCTTCCAAAAAGGCGGCCGCCCCCTCGTCGTCGGCGGAGGTGGTGCATATGGTGATGTCCATGCCGCGCACGGCCGTCACCTTGTCGTAATCAACCTCCGGGAAAATGAGCTGTTCGCTCACCCCGAAAGAATAGTTGCCCCGTCCGTCGAAAGCCCGCGGGTTGAGTCCCCGGAAATCGCGGATGCGGGGTATGGAAATGGTAATCAGGCGATCCAGAAACTCCCAAGCCCGGTCGCCGCGCATGGTGACCGACGCCCCCACCGGATTGCCGGCCCGCACTTTGAAGTTGGCGATGGAACGTTTGGCCCGGTTGAGGCGGGGCTTCTGACCGGTGATCACCGCCAGCTCCTCCATGGCCGAGGTGATCTGCTTGCCGTCGGCCACCGCCTCCCCCACCCCCATGTTGACCACTATCTTGTCCAAGTCGGGCACCAGCATCGGGTTGTCCAAACCCAGCTTCCCCTGCAGGTGGGCGTGCACGAACTCCCGGTAACGGACTTTGAAACGGGGCGGGGGAGTTTGGCCGTTTGCGGAGTCCGCCATCAGATCTCCTGATCGCATTTCACGCACCGGCGGAACTTGTTTCCCGCTTCGTCGAAACCGGCCCCGGTGCGCACCGGGCCGCACTCCGGGCACATCAGCATCACGTTGGAAATGTCAATGGGCATGTTCTTTTCGATGATCCCCGCCTGCAGGGTGCGGCCGGTGGAACGTTGGTGGCGCTTCACCACGTTCACCCCTTCCACGATTACCTGCCCCCGATCGGGGATGACCCTAGACACGCGGGACTCCCGTCCCTTGTCCTTGCCGGTGATCACCATCACCCGGTCTCCTTCCCGAACGGCCATCACAGCACCTCCGGGGCCAGCGAAACGATGCGCATGAACCGCCGGTCGCGCAACTCGCGGGCCACCGGGCCGAAAATGCGGGTGCCGCGCGGCAGGCGCTGGTCGTTGAGCAACACGCAGGCGTTGTCGTCGAACCGGATGTAGGTTCCGTCCCGGCGCCGTTGTTCTTTGGCGGTGCGCACCACCACCGCCCTCACCACCTCCCCTTTGCGCACGTTGGAACCGGGGGAGGCCTCTTTGACGGTGGCCACGATCATATCCCCCACCCGGGCGTAGCGACGGCGGGAACCGCCCAGCACGCGGATGCATAGCACCTCCCGGGCGCCGCTGTTGTCGGCCACTTTGAGACGGGACTCCTGTCCGATCATCGGGCTCGCTCCACAATCTCCGCCACCCGCCAGCGCTTGGTCTTGGACAGGGGACGGGTTTCCACGATGCGCACCCGGTCCCCCACCCGGGATTCGTTGTCCTCGTCATGGGCGTGGAAGTTTTTAAAAGCGGGCACGATCTTGCCGTAACGGGGGTGGCGGGTGGCGCGCCTCACCTGCACGGTGACCGTTTTGTCCCGGGCGTTGGAAATGACTATCCCGGTGCGGGTCTTGCGGCGGGGACGCGAAGCCTGGTTCATTTCTTACTCCGCCTGCCCCAGCGGCGGCGGGGCTTGGCATCCTCCTCCGCTTGCTCCTCGACGGAATCATCATCCTGCTCTTCTTGCTCATCGGACGGAGCGGCCGCCGTCTCCTCCTCCAGAATCGGCCCTGCATCCTCCTCCTCCGCCGCCGCTTCTTCCTCCTCTGGGAATTCGGCGTCGGTTTCGTCGACTGGCGGGGACTCCCATTCATATTCCCCCTCTTCGTAGCCGAGGGGGCGGCCGTCCCGCTCCCATTCGTTGAGCACGGTTCTCATGCGGGCGATGTCCCGGCGCAACTCGCCCAAGCGGGCGGTGTTGTCGGATTGGCTGACCGCCAGCTGGAAGCGCAGGTTGAACAGGTCATCCTTGGCCTCCTCCAACTTTTCGACCAGCTCCGCATAGGTCATCTCGCGCGCTTCGTAAGTCTTCATCCGGTCTCCCTCACCACGAACTTGGTTTTGATGGGCAACTTGTGGCCCGCCTTGCGGATCGCCTCCCGGGCCAAATCCTCGCCCACCCCGGACAACTCCATCATCACCCGCCCCGGTTTGACCACCGCCACCCAGAACTCGGGGTTGCCTTTGCCGGATCCCATGCGGGTCTCAGCCGGTTTGGCCGTCATCGGCTTGTCCGGGAAAATATTTATCCACACCTTGCCGCCCCGTCGCACGGTGCGGGTGATGGCCACCCGGGCCGACTCGATCTGGCGGGCGGTGATGTGCCCCGGCTCCAAGGCCTGGATCCCGTAGTCGCCGAAGGAAACGGCGGACCCGCCCTTGGCGTAGCCCCGCATGCGGCCCCGGTGCACCTTGCGGTACTTGGTGCGTTTGGGCATCAACATTATTCTTCCTCCCCGCCCGCCTCGGAGGAGGGGGGATCCGAATCCTCGGCCGTCCCGTCGGCGGGCGCCGTCCCATCACCCGGCGCCCCGACCCTCTCCTCCGGGGTATGCTCCCCGGCATCAGAGTCGCCCGCCTCATCGGCCCCGGAGTCGGACAGGATGTCCAGTTTCTCCTCTTGATCCTCCACCGCCTCCCGGTATTCGGAACGGGCCTCGGCCGCGGTCACCTTGCGGCCGCCGCCCGCTTCGATCAGGCGCTTGCCGCCCCCCGCTTCGATGACGCGGGGGGTCTTGCGTTCGCCGGTGCGTTGCTCGGCCCGGCTCTTGGCCGAAATCACCCGTCCGGCGGGACCGCCCGCGGCCAGGGCCGCCTCAGCGGCGATTTTCTCGCGGGTGGTCTTCAAAGAAGAAACCAGATCCCCCTTGTAGACCCACACTTTGACGCCGATGGCCCCCACCGTGGTGCGGGCCGTGGCCCGGCCGTAGTCAATGTCGGCCCGCAGGGTATGCAAAGGCACCCGTCCCTCCCGGTACCATTCCCGGCGTCCCATATCGGCCCCGCCCAGGCGGCCCGAGCATTCCACGCGCACCCCTTCCGCCCCGGCGGTCAGCGCCGTCTGCACCGCCCGTTTCATAGCCCGGCGGAAAGCCACCCGGTTCTCCAACTGGTCGGCCACTCCCCGGGCCAGCAACAGGGCGTCGGAGTCGGGCTCTTTCACCTCCACCACGTTCAACTTCACCGGTTGGCCCGCCATCTTCTCCAAACCGTTGCGGATGCGGTCCGCCTCCGCCCCTTTGCGTCCGATCACCACCCCGGGACGGGCGGTGTGCACCTCCACCACCAGCTTGTCGCGGGTGCGTTCCACATCGATGCGGGACACCGCCCCCCGCGCCAACTCCCGCCACAGGTAGTCGCGGATCTGATAATCCTGATTGGCCAGGTCCTGGTATTCCTTGTTGGAGAACCAACGCGACTTCCAGTCAGTGACGATGCCCAAACGGAACCCGTACGGGTGGGTTTTCTGCCCCACTATTCCCTCTCCTCCCGTTCATCGGAAACCACAATCGTGATATGGCTGGTGCGCTTGCGGATGCGGGCGGCCCGCCCCCGGGCCCGGGGACGGAACCTTTTCAGGGTCGGCCCCTCGCCGGCGTAAGCCTCCTCCACCCTCACTTCGCCGGCCAGAGAATCCACGTCCTGCCCCAGATCAAACTTGGAGTTGAGGTTGGCGATGGCCGAATCCAGGCATTTCAAGATAGGGCCGGCGGCGCGGCGGTTGGAGAAGCGCAGGGCCGTCCGCGCCTCGGACGCCGGGCGCCCCCGCACCTGATCCAGCACCAAACGCACCTTGTAGGGCGACTGGCGAATATAGCGGGCGTGGGCGACGGCCCTCATCTTCCGGCCGCCTTCTCTTTGCTCCCGGCGTGGCCGCGAAATGTGCGGGTGGGGGCGAACTCGCCCAATTTGTGCCCCACCATGGACTCGGAAATGTAAACCGGCACGTGCTTGCGGCCGTCGTGCACGGCGATGATGTGACCCACCATATCGGGGATGATGGTGCTGCGCCGGCTCCAAGTGCGGATGACGTTCTTTTGGCCGCTGCGGTTGAGGGCCTCCACCTTGCGGAGCAAATGACCGTCCACGAAGGGGCCTTTTTTGAGACTGCGGGCCATTTCCTACCTCCGGCGCTTTCGGGTCCGCCTGCGTACGATGTCCCGGTTGCTGGCCTTGTTGCGGTCCCGGGTGCGGCCCTCCGGCTTGCCCCAGGGGGACACCGGATGCCGTCCGCCCGAGGACTTGCCCTCGCCGCCGCCCAGCGGGTGATCCACCGGGTTCATGGCCACTCCCCGCGTCTGGGGGCGGACCCCCTTCCAGCGGTTGCGGCCCGCTTTGCCGATTTTGATTAATTCGGCCTCGGCGTTGCCCACCTGTCCTATGGTGGCCCGGCAGTCCAAAGGAACATTGCGCACCTCGCCGGACGGCAGGCGCAACAGGGCCCGCCCAGCCTCTTTGGACATCAGCTGCGCCCCGGCCCCGGCCGACCGGACCATCTTGGCCCCCCCGCCCGGCCGCAACTCCACCGCGTGCACGATGGCCCCGGCCGGAATGTTGCGCAAAGGCAGGGCGTTGCCGGGCCGGATTTCGGCCCCGGAACCGGACTGCAAGATGTCCCCCACCTGCACCCCCGCCGGATGCAGGATGTAGCGTTTTTCGCCGTCCAAGTAGTGGAGCAGGGCGAGGCGGGCGTTGCGGTTGGGGTCGTATTCCACCGCCGCCACCTTGGCCGGAACCGCGTCCTTCTCCCGGCGGAAATCCACGATCCGGTAGCGGCGCTTGTGGCCGCCGCCCCGATGCCGGGAGGTGATGCGGCCGTGGGTGTTGCGGCCCGAAGAACGCTTCTGCTTGGCCAGCAGCGACTTCTCCGGCTTGTCTTTGGTGACGGAGGCAAAATCGGAGACCGTCTGGAAGCGGCGTCCGGGCGAAGTGGGCTTGCGGCCTCGGACCGGCATCTCACACCCCGAACACGTCGACGGAATCGCCGGGGGCCAAGGTGACCATGGCCCGCTTGATGTCGGAACGGCGCCCCATCACCCATCGGGTGCGCTTGCGTTTGCCGCGGCGAATGAGGGTGTTGACCTTGACCACCCGCACATCGAAGATCCGCTCCATAGCGTGGCGGATCTGATCTTTGGTGGCCCGCCGATCCACCAAAAAGGTGTAGGTGTTGTGTTGCTCGATGAGATCGTAGGACTTCTCCGACACCACCGGCTCCAGGATGAGGTCGCGGGGATCAGACATTCGCCCCCTCCTCTTCTTCTTCCCCGGAGTCCTCTTCCCCGCCCTCCGGCGCAGATTCGGAATCTGATTCGGAATCGGAGTCCGCGGGCGGAGTTTCGGCAACCGGGGCCTCGCCTTCATCGGTTTCCCCGGTTGGGGGAGATTCGGGGAGGGGAACATCTTCTTCGGAATCGGCGGCGGGGACTGCTTCCTGTCCGGGAGCGACGAACGGATCCGGATAGGACAGGGCCGAACCGGAAAACACCACCGTGTCCGACCAGAGCACGTCATAGGCGTTAAGGTGGCCCGCCCGGCCCAAAATCACCTGCGGCAGGTTGCGGAAAGAGGCTTCGGCCGTCCCCTGCCCGCCGGCCAACACCACCAAGGCCTTGCCGTCCGCCCCGATGGCGGCTAGCAACTCGGCCGCCCGCCGGGTGCGGGGGACGTCCCATTCAAAATCTTCCACCACTTTCACCGCCCCTTCCGCCGCCCGGCAGGACAGGGCGCTGCGCAGGGCCAAGCCGCGCATCTTCTTGGGGGTGCGCTGGGCGTAGGTGCGGGGCCGGGGTCCGTGAGCGGAGCCGCCCCCCACCCACAGGGGCGAGCGGATGGACCCGTGCCGGGACCGTCCCAAACCTTTCTGCCGCCAAGGCTTGCGGCCTCCCCCCCGCACTTCGGAGCGGGATTTGACTTTGGCGGTTCCCGACCGCCGTCCCGCCAAATAGGCCACCGTCGCCTGGTGCATCACCGCCCGGTTGGGTTCCACCCCGAACAGGTCGGCGTCCAACTCCACCTCTCCCTTTTCGGTTCCGGCGGAATCGTAGAGGGGGGCGGACAGATCAGGCATTCTTGACCGCCTCCCGCACGAACACCATCGCCCCTTTGGGGCCGGGCACCGCCCCCTGCAGTAAAAGCAGGCCCTGTTCGGCGTCCACGCCCACCACCGCCAAGTTGAGGACGGTGACCCGCTCCGCCCCCATGCGGCCCGGCAACTTGGTTCCTTTGAACACCCGGGCGGGGGTGGCGCAAGCCCCGATGGCCCCCGGAGCGCGATGGATTTTGTGGGCGCCGTGGCTGGCCTTCTGACCCCGGAAGTTGTGTCGTTTCATCACCCCCTGGAAACCTTTGCCTTTGGAAACGCCGGTTACATCCGCCTTGCCGCCCGGCTGGAAAATGTCCTCCACCTTGATCTCCTGCCCCACCGCAAACTCGGAAACATCGTCCACCCGCACTTCCACCAACCGCCGGGCGGGCTCCACCCCGGCTTTGGCGTAATGACCGGAAACGGGGCGATTGGCGCCGCGGGCTTGGCCGTAACCGAGCTGGACGGCGGAATAGCCGTCGGTTTCGGGGGTGCGTATCTGGACGATACGGCAGGGGCCGGCTTTGATAACCGTTACCGGGAGGGCCCGCGCCTCCTCATCGAAGATCTGCGTCATCCCCACCTTTTCGCCGACAATGGTGGTCAAACTCATGTCTCGATCTCCGCTTCCACCCCGGCGGGCAGGTCCAAGCGCATCAGGGACTCCACCGTGTTGGGGGTGGGATCGAGGATGTCCAACAGCCGCTTGTGGGTTCGTATCTCAAAATGCTCGCGGGAGTCTTTATAAACGTGCGGGGAACGTATGACGCAGTAGCGCTGGATCTTGGTGGGAAGGGGGATGGGGCCGCGCACGGTGGCTTGGGTGCGGATAACGGTTTCGGCGATCTTGCGCGCCGACTCGTCGATCACCTGGTGATCGTACGCCTTCAGTTTGATGCGGATCTTGTAGTTTTTCATCTTCCCGTTCCCGTTCGGTTCTTGTCGGTTACTTGTGGATTTGGGTGACGGTGCCCGCCCCCACCGTGCGGCCCCCCTCCCGGATGGCGAACCGCAAACCCTCGTCCATCGCAATAGGAGACCCCAACGTGACCGTCATCGTCGTGTTATCACCCGGCATCACCATCTCCACCCCCCCAGGCAACTCCACCTTCCCCGTCACATCCGTCGTCCTAAAATAAAACTGCGGCTGATAACCCGAGAAAAACGGATTATGCCTCCCCCCCTCCTCCTTCGTCAACACATACACCTGCGCCTCAAACACCGTATGCGGCGTAATCGACCCCGGAGCCGCCAACACCTGCCCCCGCTCCACCTCATCCTTCCCCACCCCCCGCAACAACACCCCCACATTATCCCCCGCCCTCCCCTCATCCAACAACTTACGAAACATCTCCACCCCCGTCGCCACCGACCTCCTCGTCTCCCTAATCCCCACCACCTCCACATCCCCCCCCACCCGCAACACCCCCGCCTCCACCTTCCCCGTCACCACCGTCCCCCGCCCCGTAATCGAAAACACATCCTCAATCGGCATCAAAAACGGCAAATCCACCGGCCGCTCCGGCACCGGCACAAACTCATCCACCGCCCCCAACAACTCCATCACCCCATCCCCCGCCCCCACATCACCCTCCAACGCCCCCAACGCCGACACCCGCACCACCGGAGCCCCATCCCCATCAAACCCATACTCCCCCAACAACTCCCGCACCTCCAACTCCACCAAATCCAACAACTCCCCATCATCCACCAAATCCACCTTATTCAACGCCACCACCACACACGGCACCCCCACCTGCCTCGCCAACAACACATGCTCCCTCGTCTGCGGCATCGGACCATCCGCCGCCGACACCACCAACACCGCCCCATCCACCTGCGCCGCCCCCGTAATCATATTCTTAATATAATCCGCATGCCCCGGCATATCCACATGCGCATAATGCCTACTCTCCGTCTCATACTCCACATGCGCAATCGAAATCGTAATCCCCCGCTCCCGCTCCTCCGGAGCCTTATCAATCTCATCAAACGCCGAAAAAACATTCACACCCCCCACCCGCTCCGCCAACACCCGCGTCACCGCCGCCGTCAACGTCGTCTTCCCATGATCAATATGACCCATCGTCCCCACATTCACATGCGGCTTCGAACGCTCAAACCTCGGCTTCCCCATTTCCCTTACCTCCTGTTCTATTCGCCGCGGGCGGCGGCTACTATCTCGCCGGCGACCTGCTCGGGCACGTCGTCGTATGAATGAAATTGCATGGTGGAAGTGGCCCGGCCCTGGGTCTTGGACCGCAGGTCGGTCACGTATCCGAACATTTCGGCCAACGGAACCCGGGCGGTTACCACCCGCACCGAACCCCGCTGGTTGGTTTCCCCTATTCTACCCCGCCGGGCGGATAGGTCGCCGATGACCTCCCCCATATATTCCTCGGGGGTGACCACCTCCACCGCCATCACCGGCTCCAGCATTTTGACGCCCGCCCGGCGGGCCGCTTCCCGCAGGGCCAGGGACCCGGCGATGCGGAAAGCCATCTCCGAGGAATCAACATCGTGGGCGGAGCCGTCCACCAAGCGGGCCCGTACGTCCACCAGCGGATAGCCGGCCAGCACCCCCTGGTCCAGGGCGTTTTGGATGCCGGCCGAGACGGAGGGGATGAACTCGCGGGGAACCGAGCCTCCTTTGATTTCGTCCACGAACTCGAAGCCGCCCCCGGGACCGGTGGGCTCCAAAGAAACGACCACCACCGCATACTGGCCCCGGCCGCCGCTCTGCTTGATATGGCGCACCTCCATCTTCTCCACCGGGCCGCGGATGGTTTCCCGGTAGGCCACCTGCGGGCGGCCCACATTGGCGTCCACCCGAAACTCCCGCACCAGCCGGTCCACCAAGATGTCCAAATGCAACTCGCCCATCCCGGAGATGATGGTCTGCCCGGTTTCTTCGTCGGAGCGCACCAAAAAGGTGGGGTCCTCTTCGGCCAACCGGCTGAGTGACTCGGACAATTTTTCCTGGTCGGCCTTGGAACGGGGTTCGATAGCCACCGAAATCACCGGAGCCGGAAAGGACATCGACTCCAAGGCGATCGGGTCCCGCACGGAGCTGAGGGTGTCGCCGGTGGTGGTGTGCTTCAGTCCCACCGCGGCCACGATATCGCCGGTGAACACATCCTCCCGGTCCTCCCGATGGTTGGCGTGCATGCGCAACAGGCGTCCCAGCCGTTCCTTGCGCCCGCTGGCGGTGTTGAGCAGGGTTCCGCCCTTGGAGGCTTGGCCGGAATAAACTCGGAAATAGGTGAGTTTGCCCACATGCGGGTCGCTGATCACTTTGAAGGCCAAGGCGGAGAAGGGCTGGTCGTCGGCGGGGGGGCGATGCAAAGTCTGATCCTCGCGACCGGGGACGAACCCGGACACGGCGGGCAGGTCCACCGGGCTGGGCAGGTAATCCACCACCGCGTCCAGCAACAGTTGCACTCCCTTGTTTTTGAAAGCGGCCCCGCACAGCACCGGATTGAATAAATGTTGCAGGACGCCCGCCCGCACCGCCATGGTGATCTCGCCCGGGGAAATGTCCAAGTCCTCCAGGTACTTCTCCAGCAGTTTCTCGTCGACTTCCGCCACCTGCTCCAGCATCCGGCCCCGGTATTCGGAGGCGGTCGCCAGATATTCATCGGGGATGGGGCCGGTGTTCCAAGTGCGGCCGTCGTCGCCCTGCCAGGTGTGCGCCCTCATCTCCACCAGGTCCACCACCCCGGTGAACCCGGCTTCGGAGCCGATCGGGATCTGCATCACCAGCGGAACGGCGTCCAACCGGTCACGGATGGAATCCACGGCCGCGTAGAAGTCGGCCCCCACCCGGTCCATCTTGTTGATGAAACAGATGCGGGGCACCTCGTAGCGGTCGGCCTGCCGCCAAACAGTCTCCGACTGCGGCTCCACGCCGGCCACCGCGTCGAAGACGGCCACCGCCCCATCCAGCACCCGCAAGGAACGTTCCACCTCCACGGTGAAATCCACATGGCCGGGGGTGTCGATGATGTTGATCCAATGCTCATGCCACTCGCAGGTGGTGGCGGCGGAGGTGATGGTGATGCCCCGCTCCTGCTCCTGCTCCATCCAGTCCATCACCGCCGCCCCCTCGTGCACCTCGCCCAACTTGTAGGTGCGTCCGGTGTAGTAGAGGACCCGCTCGGTGAGGGTGGTCTTGCCGGCGTCGATATGGGCCATGATCCCGATGTTGCGAGTGCGGCTCAGCGGAAACTGACGGAGTCGGGCAAGGGGGGAGCTCATTGTCTTACCAGCGGTAGTGGGCGAAGGCCTTGTTGGATTCGGCCATCTTGTGGACGTCTTCTTTGCGTTTGACGGCCGCCCCGGTGTTGTTGGCGGCATCCATAATTTCGGCGGCCAGCCGATGGGCCATGGACTTCTCCCGGCGGCGGCGGGCGAACCCGATCAGCCAGCGGATGGCCAAAGTGGAGGCGCGGCGGGGGCGGACGTCCATCGGCACCTGGTAGGAGGTGCCCCCCACCCGGCGGGTGCGCACCTCCACCTGCGGACGGAGGTTGTCGATGGCCCGCTTCAACACCTGTATGGAATCCTGGCCGCTGCGGCTTTCCACCAACTCCAAGGCCCCGTAGACGATGCGCCGGGCTTTGTTCTTTTTGCCCCGCAGCAAAACCTGGTTGATTATCTGGGATACCAGCATGTTGCGGAACAACGGATCCGGTTCGATCTGGCGGCGTTGAGCGGGGGCGCGGCGCATCTTATCGCTCCCGTTTCGTTCCGTAGCGGGAACGGGCCTGACGGCGGCCGTCCACGCCGGCCGCATCCAAAGCCCCCCGGATGACCTTGTAACGCACCCCGGGCAAGTCGCGCACCCGGCCGCCCCGGATGAGCACGATGGAATGCTCCTGCAGGTTGTGCCCCTCGCCGGGGATGTAGGCGGTCACCTCCACTCCCGAGGTGAGCCGCACCCGGCACGCTTTGCGCTGGGCGGAGTTGGGCTTTTTGGGGGTGATGATGTAGACGCGGGTGCACACCCCCCGCCGCTGGGGGGAACCGGCCAGACCCGGCGTCTTCTCCTTGCGCGCCTTGGGCTTGCGGCCCCGGCGCACCAACTGTTGTATGGTTGGCAAAATTGCTCCTCGCGGGCGGGCAGGCGCGCAAGACGCGGGCAACCCTGCCCGTTCGTTTTCTGTAATCGGCCCGCCGGCGATGCGACGCGCCAACTCTCTTGTGTGGGTTCCCGCCACCTTGCGGTTGCCAGCGGCGGGACCACCGGCCCTCAGGGCACGAGAGTAAATATGTGCGCAAGCACGGCCCGCATTATACAGACCGGCCCGCCGCTATGTCAAAACAGGGACCCCTTTCGCAACCGCCACGCGCCTCATCGTCCGTTTCCAGCGGGGCTGTTTTCCGCCAGCCATCGCTCGGCATGGGCGATGGCCTCCGCAGAAAAGCACCGGCGCGCCTCCGCCTGCAGTTCAAAGACTTGCCCCATTACCGCCTCGATGGCTTTCCCCGCCGCGATCGCCATATGCCCCTCCAACTCCCCGCCGGCCGTCACGGGCAACTTAGTAGCGGCCTCGATGAGTTGTATGGCATCACTGAAAGGACCCTTCCATGAAACGCCAATCCGAACAGCGTTAAGCGTACGGGAGAAGTCCGCCGGATTGCCCTCGTGGCCAGCGAAGGGCGCCGCCCCAAAAAGCTGAAGCGGGTTAAGAGATTCCCCGTACGACAATCTTACCCTCCCAGCAGTTTCTTTAGGGCATCGGCGACGAGCTCGCCGATTTTTTTCAACCAGTCGGTGAACTTCTGCAAGGTAACGGCCATCCTCGTCAAGGACTCGCGGTTCTCGTCGAGGGATCTGTCAATAGCTCCCGCATCCTGTTGGGGAGCATCCAGCGAGGCCCGCAACTCCTGAACCTTTTGCTCCACATCTAGGATCACCTGTTCGGCGTCCTCTATTACCTGCGGCGCTTCTGTATCTTCCAGCTCAGCCTTAACTTCAGCCTCCTGGGCTACCGTTGCCGCTTTCCTCGCTTCCCGTACGCCTTGGATCACCTTCTCGGATTCAGACACGACCTGCCGCGCCAAATCCACCTTTGCGCTTATATCCAGCGCGGCTTTAGCCTGCTCCGTTTTATCAGCCACCTGCTTCTGCTTCCCTTCGGCCTCTCGCAATGCCCGCTGTGCCCGATCCTTCCATTTTTGCGCCTCTTTGGCGGCCCTCTCCCGGCGCGTTTTGGCGGCCTTGTCTTCCTTCTCCCGGGCCTTCTCCACCGCTTGCCGGGCCTTTTCCGCCTCTTTGCGAGCCTGTTCCAACTCTTTCTCCTGGGCGGCCGCTTCGGCTTCCTCGGCCTCCTCCGCCTTCGCTTGGGCATGGGCCAACTTGCGGGCCGCGGCCCGCTCCTCCTCCTCGGCCGCCTCCCGGTCATAGCGGGCGGCCCGTTCATATTCTTCGTCTCTTTCCCTCCTCAAAGTATATTTCTCGGCATCGTCAGTGGCGGCGTTCACCTCCGCCTTTTTCTCCTCCGCCCTGGCCCGGGCCTCCTCGGCTTGGGCGGCCTTATCCTCGGCCTCACCGGCGACCTCTTCGGTGAATACTTCCATCTCCCGCACGGCCAACCAGTCGGCTCCGGTCAAGGGGGGTGTTATCTGCGCCTGGGACAGCTCGGGTTGGAGTTTCTGGTATTCATCGGAACCGGTGCCGGCCGGAATCAGCTTGCCGATGATCACGTTCTCCTTCAGTCCCCGCAGGTAGTCGGAGCGTCCGTTGATGGCCGCCTCGGTGAGCACGCGGCTGGTTTCCTGGAAGGATGCGGCCGACAACCAGGACTCGGTAGCCAGCGAGGCCTTGGTGATCCCCATCAGCTCCGGACGGCCCTCGGCCGGTTGCTTGCCCGCGGCCGCCAACTCCCGGTTGGTGTCCCGGAACTCTCCCTGATCCACCATCTGCATGGGCAGAAAATCGGTGTCGTTGGGCTCGATGATGCGCACTTTGCGCAACATCTGCCGCACGATCAGCTCGATGTGCTTGTCGTGAATCTCCACCCCCTGGTTGCGGTACACATCCTGCACCTGATCCACCAGATACTGCTGACAGGCCCGCACTCCTCTGATGAGGCACACCTCTTTGGGATCCAACGGCCCTTCGGTAAGTTGATCTCCGGCGGCGACTTCACCCCCCTCTCGCACCCCGGGCCGCAACCGGGCGTTGGGGGACAAGCGGTATTTGACTTCCCCGCTCCGGGGGGATTCGATTACCAAAGCGCGCACCCCCTCTTCACCATCGTCAATGCGCACTTTTCCGCTGGCCTCGGCCAAGATGGCCTTTCCCTTGGGGGAGCGGGCTTCGAACAACTCCACCACCCGGGGCAGGCCGTGGGTGATATCCGTTTCATCGGCCACCCCCCCGGTATGAAAGGTGCGCATGGTCAGCTGCGTGCCCGGCTCGCCGATGGACTGGGCGGCCATCACCCCCACCGCCTCGCCCGGTTCCGCCAGTTGGTTGGTGGACATGCTCAGCCCGTAGGAAGCGCGGCTGATGCCGTGCCGGATCTCGTCGGTGAGCGGGGAACGCACCCGCACCGAGTCGACTTCCGGCATAGCCTGCAGTTCCACCATCACCTTGCGGTCAATCACCGCCCCCGCCTCCAGAGCCACGCCATCCTTGGTAAGGGCCGTTTTACCTCCCGTCGGCCGACCTTCGGCCGGTTTTTTGCCAGCCTCCAACAACTCCCGTTTGACGGACGCAAACTTCGTGAACTCCACGGTTTGGCCAGCTTCGAAGTTGGAATCACCGGGGCGGGTGATACGCAACTTGTAATCCACTTTCACATCTTCGGCCAACACCCGCCCGTAGATGCGGTTGCGCAAGTCGGGGAGGGTATCGCCTTTTGCATCCCGTACGCGGATGTCGATGCCCCGATCCTCCGATTCCTCTTCGGAGACGATAATCTCTTGGGACACATCCACCAGGCGGCGGGTCAGATAACCAGCGTCGGCGGTTTTCAGAGCGGTGTCGGTCAGACCTTTGCGGGCCCCGTGCGTGGACATGAAATACTCCAGCACAGTCATCCCCTCTCGGAAATTAGACCTGATGGGCCGGGGGATGATGCGTCCGCGGTTGTTAGCCACCAAGCCGCGAATACCGGCTATCTGGCGCACCTGCATGATGTTGCCCCGGGCGCCGGAGCTCATCATCATATCAATGGGGTTGAAGTCCTGATCGGACAGGGAAGTGCGCACCTTCTGGGTTAACTCTTCGGTGGCTTCGCTCCAAATCTCCACTAACTCCTGATCCCGTTCCTGGGCGGTAATGCTCCCCTGCTGGTACTCTCGTTCCTTCTTCTGCGCCCTGTCCTCCGCCTCGTTAAGTATCTTCGGCTTGTCGAGCGGGGTGGTCACATCGTTCAAACCCACGGTGAGCCCCGCCTGGGTGGAAAAGGCGAAACCCAAATCCTTGAGCCCGTCCAGAGTGCGTTGCACCACCGCCTTGTCGTAGCGGTCGATGATCTCAGCGAGCAGGTCTTTGATGCCGCTCTTCAACAAAGGAGCGTCGATCAACGGGAAATCGGCGGGCAGGGCTTGGTTGAGTAAGGCCTTGCCCAAAGTGGTGTCCATCGGAACCTGGCCATCCACCGGTTGGTCGGTGATCAGATACCCGATCAGATCCTTCAGCTCGGCGTGCACCTGCGGGTCGCCCGCCATATCGCCCATCCGAATTTTGATCGGGGCGTGCACTTCCAACTCACCCAAGTCATAGGCCATCAACGCCTCCGGCAGATCGGCAAAGTACCGGCCTGTCCCCAAGGCGCCTTCTTTTTTGATATTCGCCGACAGGTAGTAGAGGCCGATGACCATGTCCTGGGAGGGGGACACGATGGGATGGCCGCTGGCCGGGGAACGTACGTTGTTGGTGGACAGCATCAGCACCCGCGCCTCGGCCTGCGCCTCCGGAGACAAGGGGAGATGCACCGCCATCTGATCCCCGTCGAAGTCGGCGTTGAAAGCCTCGCACACCAGGGGATGAATCTGTATGGCTTTGCCTTCCACCAGCAACGGTTCGAAAGCTTGAATCCCCAGCCGGTGCAAAGTGGGGGCCCGGTTGAGCAACACCGGATGATCCTGTATCACCTCCCGCAACACGTCCCACACCTGCGGACGTTGCCGCTCCACCATCCGCTTGGCCGCCTTGATGCCGGCCGCCAAATCCCGGTCCACCAGCCGCTTCATCACGAACGGCTTGAACAACTCCAACGCCATCACCTTGGGCAAACCGCACTGATGCAACTTCAACTGCGGGCCCACCACGATCACCGACCGGCCGGAATAATCCACTCGCTTCCCCAGCAGGTTCTGCCGGAACCGCCCCGCTTTGCCCTTCAACATGTCGGTCAAAGACTTCAAGGGACGATTGCCGGTACCGGGCACCGCCCGCCCCCGCCGCCCGTTGTCGAACAGGGCGTCCACCGCCTCCTGCAACATGCGCTTCTCGTTGTTGATGATGATCTCGGGGGCGTTCAACCCCAACAGCCGCTTCAGGCGATTGTTGCGGTTAATCACCCGCCGGTACAGGTCATTCAGGTCGGAGGTGGCGAAGCGCCCCCCGTCCAACTGCACCATGGGTCGCAACTCAGGCGGGATGACCGGAACCGCCTCTATAATCATGCTCTCCGGCGAATGCTTGCCCTCCCAGAAGGGCTTCACCACCTTCACACGTTGCCCGGAGCGCAGTTTCCGTTGCGCCGACGATGATTGCAAACCTTCCCGCAACTCCTCCATCTCGGCGTCCAAATCCACCTTGGACAGCAATTTCTTCACCGCCTCCGCCCCCATTCCCCCATCGAAGTAGGCCGAGTAGCGTTCGTGCATCTCCCTCCACAAATCCTCCCGCTCCACCAGATCTTTGGGACGCAACTCGCGAAATTCCGCAAAACTCTCCTTGATCAACTCGCGTTCCTTCTCCGCTTTCTCCTCCCGATCCTTGATTTCCCGCTCCGCCTCGCGGCGCACGGTGGCCACCTCCGCCAGCTTGGCCCCCGCCTCCTCCATCTGCTCCACCTGCTTCTCCAACCGGGACAGCCGCTCCAACCGCCACTCCTCCAACTCCTCCCCCACAATTTCCAACTCGGCCCGCATCTGCTCCTCCAGGTCGGGCAGATCCACCATCCGTTTGCCTTCGTCCACTTCCGTGATCACGTAGGCCGCAAAGTAGATGATCATCTCCAGGTTTTTGGGGGACATGTCCAGCAGATACCCCAACCGGGAGGGGACTCCTTTGAAAAACCAGATATGGGTGACCGGGGCGGCCAGGTCGATGTGGCCCATCCGATCCCGGCGCACATCCTTGCGGGTCACCTCCACGCCGCATTTTTCGCACACGATGCCCCGGTAGCGAAAACGCTTGTATTTGCCGCAGTAGCATTCCCAGTCCTTCTGCGGACCGAAAATGCGCTCGTCGAACAGCCCGTCCTTCTCCGGCTTCAAGCTGCGGTAGTTGATGGTCTCCGGCTTCTTCACCTCCCCGAACGACCAGGACCGCACCTGATCGGAGGACGCCAAACCAATTTTCAGTTCATCGAACAGCTCGCGCACACTGCTCCTTTCGCCGCCGTGTTTCGTCTAAATTTCGACTTTCCGTTCCGACCCATTCCAGTCGATGGGAAGGGGTCAGTTTTCCTCCCGCTTCTCAGGACGGGACATATCGATGCCCAGATCCTCAGCCGTGCGGTACGCTTCGTCGCTTTTTTCGCTCAGCTCCTGCAGGTCCACCTCTTCGCCCACCGACAACAGTTCCACGTTCAGGCACAGGCTCTGCATTTCCTTGATGAGCACTTTGAAAGATTCGGGAATGCTCGGTTCGGGGATGTTGTCGCCTTTCACGATCGCCTCGTACACCTTGACCCGTCCCAACACATCGTCCGATTTGATGGTGAGCAACTCCTGCAAGGCGTAGGCGGCCCCGTAGGCTTCCAGGGCCCACACCTCCATTTCCCCGAACCGTTGTCCGCCGAACTGGGCCTTCCCCCCAATCGGTTGCTGGGTGATCATGGAGTAGGGGCCGGTGGAGCGGGCGTGAATCTTGTGATCCACCAGGTGGGCCAGTTTCAGCAGGTACAGGTAGCCGACCGTGACCGGGGTGTCGAACGGCCTGCCGGTCTGGCCGTCGTACAGTATCGCTTTCCCGTCTTCGTTCACCAGCCGCTCCCCGTCCCGGTTGGGCAGGGAGTTGGCGATCACGTTGGTGATCTGCTCTTCTTTGGCCCCGTCGAACACCGGGGTGGCCAACCGGGACCAGCGGGGCGAACCGTCGCTGGGCTTCTCCGGTTTTTTGCCAGGCCCGCCGTTGCTTTCCACCGGACGCCCGGTTTGGGGATCGAACGGGCGCCAACCCTGGGCGGCCGCCCACCCCAGATGGGTTTCCAGCACCTGGCCCAAGTTCATCCGGGAGGGAACTCCCAGCGGGGACAGGACAATATCCACCGGGGTGCCGTCGGCCAAAAAGGGCATGTCCTCTTCGGGCAGAACCTTGGCGATGACCCCCTTGTTGCCGTGCCGCCCGGCCAGCTTGTCCCCTTCGGAGATTTTGCGCTGGCTGGCTACGTAGACCCGCACCTTCTGGCTGACCCCAGCGTTCAGGTTCTCAGCCCCTTGGTCCCGGCTGAACACCTGCACCCCGATCACCTTGCCCGACTCGCCGTGCGGAACCCGCAACGACACATCCCGTACCTCGCGGGCTTTCTCCCCGAAGATGGCACGCAACAGGCGCTCCTCGGGCGTCATCTCCGAGTCGCCCTTGGGGGCCACCTTGCCCACCAGGTAGTCGCCCGCCTCCACCACCGACCCCACCCGGATGATCCCGTCTTCGTCCAGGTTGCGCAACGACTCCTCGGCCACGTTGGGAATATCGCGGGTAATCTCCTCGTCGCCAGCCCGGGTGTCGCGGGCCTCGATCTCATGCTCGTCGATGTGCACCGAAGTTAAAACATCGTCTTTCACCAGCCGTTCGCTGACCACTATGGCATCTTCGAAGTTGTGCCCCTTCCAGGGCATAAAGGCGGTCAACAGGTTCTTGCCCAAAGCCAGCTCTCCGGCGGCGGTGGAGGGTCCGTCCGCCAGAATGTCGTCTTTTTTGACCTTCTGACCTACCGTCACGACCGGCTTCTGATTAACCGAAGTCCCCTGGTTGGAACGTTCGAACTTGCGCAACCGGAGCCGATGCTTGCGGTTGGCGCCTTCCTCCTTGATGTGAACTTCATCCCCCGACACCAACGTCACTTCCCCCGCCGCCGGGGAGAGCAACATCTCCCCCGAGTCCCGGGCCGCCCAATACTCCACCCCGGTGCCGACCAGGGGGGATTCGGTGCGCACCAAGGGAACCGCCTGCCGTTGCATGTTGGAACCCATCAGGGCCCGGTTGGCGTCATCGTGCTCCAAGAAAGGGATGAGGGAGGTGGCCACCGACACGATCTGCTTGGGGGACACATCCATATAGTCCACCTCGTCCGGGCTGACAAAAGCAACATCATCGTCCCGGCGGCGCACCAGCACCCGATCTCTTACAAAAACCCGGTCGGTGTCCAAAGGGGCGTTGGCCTGGGCGATTACGTACTGCTCCTCCTCGGAGGCGGTCAGGTACTCCACTTTGGTGCTGACCTTGCGGTCGGTCACCTTGTGGTAGGGAGTCTCGATGAAGCCGTGCGGGTTGATGCGGGCGTAGGTGGCCAACGAACCGATCAATCCGATGTTGGGGCCCTCCGGGGTCTCGATGGGGCACATCCGGCCATAGTGGGAAGGATGCACGTCCCGCACCTCGAACCCGGCCCGCTCCCGGGTCAAACCTCCCGGTCCCAGGGCCGACAGGCGGCGGCGATGGGTGAGTCCGGCCAGCGGGTTGGGCTGATCCATCAGCTGGCTCAACTGGCTGGAGCCGAAGAACTCTTTGATGGCCCCCACCACCGGACGGATGTTGACCAGGGACTGGGGGGTGATAGCATCGCTCTCCTGGGTGCTCATCCGCTCCCGGGCCTGCCGCTCCAAGCGGGCCAGACCCATGCGCAACTGGTTCTGGATCAGCTCCCCCACGGTGCGCACCCGGCGATTGCCGAAATGGTCGATGTCGTCCACCCCCACGCCCACCTGCATCCCCAACTGCGAAGTCATGGAGGCTTCTCCGGCATGCAGGCACACCAGGTATTTGATGGAGTCGATAATGTCCTCGTCTTGGAGGAGGTTGTCCCCGGCGGCGAAGTCATCGGGATTGCGGAACTTCTGATTCACCTTGTAACGGCCCACCGGAGTCAGGTCGTAGCGTTTTTCGTTTTTGAACAGCTGGGAGACCAGCCCCCGGGCCGACTCCACCGTGGAAGGCTCGCCGGGACGGAGTTTTTTGTAGAGATCCAGCAGGGCCTCCTCCGGGTCGGTGATCGGGTCCTGCTCCAACGTGTTGCGGATGGACCCCGCCCCATCGAACATTGCCAGTATCTGCTCATCGCTCTCCGCCAAACCGAGGGCGCGCAGGAAGGCGGTGACGTACTGACGGCGTTTGCGGTCCACCCGCACCCCCACCGTGTTCTTCTTGTCGATGTCCATTTCCAGCCAGGCCCCTCGGCCGGGAATCACCTTGTTGCTGTACAAATCTTTGAGCGTGGATTTGTCCACCGACCGGTCGTAGTAGATGCCGGGCGAGCGCACCAACTGGCTGACCACCACCCGCTCGGTGCCGTTGATGATGAACGTGCCCTTTTCGGTCATCATCGGGAAATCGCCTAGGAACACCTCCTGTTCCTTGATCTCCCCGGTGTTGCGGTTGATGAACCGGGCTTTGAACCGCAACGGGCGGGCGTAGTTGGCGTCCTGCATCTTGGCCTCATCGGGGGTGAGGGGGGCGGGGCCGAACTGATGATCGCCGATTTCCAAGGCCAGCATCCCCGAAAAGTCCTCTATCGGGGAGATCTGCTCGAAAATCCGCCCCAGCCCCTCTTCCAGGAAGTGGCGGAAGGAGTCGTGTTGCACGGAAAGCAGATCCGGCAGGGGAACCACCTCCCGGATTTGGGAAAACGACAGGCGGTCGGCGACGCGGATAGCGGCCAAGAGCATCCTCCTTGGGGTTATCCCCCTATAGCAACCGGCAAGCCGCCCGGCATCCGACGGGGCCCGGTATCGAACGTCGGCCGACTTAATCTGGCACAGCAAAGACAGGCGGGCGCAACCCGTACCTGCCGTTTCCATCGCCGCAAGCCGCCGATACCGGATCGGGGAGCCCGGCTTGGGGCGGGCTGTTATTGCAACCCGGACCCGCGCGCCTGCGGGCGGGCGACGGGGAAACCGGATCTACTTGTGTGTCGCCATCGTAACAGATGCCGGCGCGGCTTGTCAAATCGGGGGCCGGACGGCGGCGGTTATCGGATTTCCACCTGCCCGCCCACGGCGGCGATCTTGTCCCGGGCCGCCTCCGCTTCCTCCTTGGAGGCCCCTTCCAAGACGGCGCCCGGAGCGTCGTCCACCACCGCTTTGGCCTCCTTCAATCCCAAGCCGGTGAGGGCCCGAACTTCTTTGATCACCTGGATCTTTTGGTCGCCGGGGCCGAGGAGCACCACGTCGAACTCGTCTTTTTCCTCTTCTTCGGCCGCGCCCGCGCCGTCGCCGGCGGGCATGGCGGCCATCGCCACCGGGGCGGCCGCGGTGACATCGAAGCGCTCCTCGAAGGCGTCTAGGAACTCTTTCAACTCCAGGACGGTCATCTCCTCGAACACGCCCAGCAGTTCGTCGGTGGTCATTTTGGCCATTGCTTGTCCTTTCGCGTTATTG
Source organism: Candidatus Spongiisociaceae bacterium (assembly GCA_965202665.1). GTDB lineage: Bacteria > Actinomycetota > Acidimicrobiia > Spongiisociales > Spongiisociaceae. The sequence goes on along the minus strand of OZ241841.1, from coordinate 2,023,041 downwards.
ATTGTCTTGGGTGATCTGATCGGGGTCGGCGCCCTCCGCCCCGTCCGCTTCGTCGTCTTCTCCGGCCGCGGCGGTAGGAACGGACTCGGAATCAACATCGGGGGCCGGGGCGGCATCCTGGGCCGGCGGAGCCGGCTCTTCGGAGCCGCCGGCGACGGGGGCGGCCTCCGACGGTATCTCCTCTTTGCGTTCCAACAGGGCGGAGAACAGGGAGGCGGCCTCTCGGGTGAAAGAACCCATAACCGCCGCCATCTTGTTGAGGGGCCCTTTAAAAGCGCCCGCCGTTTTGGCCAACAGCGCCTCGCGGGAGTCGATGTTGGCCAGCCGGGAAACCACTTCCGACGGGATGGCCTCCCCGTTGAACCATCCCCCCTTAATTAAAAAGGCGTCGTTCGCCTTGGCGAAGTCGGCTAGGGCGCGGGCGGCCGGAACGGGATCATCGCCGGTGAACGCGATGGCGGTGGGGCCGGTCAGCCATTCATCTAGCCCCTCCATCCCCAGCTCGTCCAACGCCCGGCGGGTAAGGGACATTTTCAGCACCTTGTATCCGGCCCCGGCGTCGTGCAGGGCCCCGCGCAGTTCCTGCTGGCGGGCCACCGGCAACCCGCGATATTCAGTCAGGAAAGCGGCTGAGGCATTCTGGAACCGTTGCTTGATATCTTCGACTGCCTGGACCTTGTCCGGTCGGGGCATTTGGTCTCTCCTTGGCTCTGCTCCACCCGCGACAGCCGCCCGGAGACCGGGAAGGACCTCGGCAGGCGGACCCGAACGGGCCGCTTACGCTTTACGGCGCCGGCTGTCTACGGTCGCGCGCCCGCCCGCAAGCGGACGCAAGGGAAGCATTATACGCCATACCCGGCCGGCCGCCAAATCCAACCAGCCGTCAATCGCCCGTCGCCGCCTGAAAATCCGGCATCTGCCGCCGCAAAAAATCGTCAAACATGGGGACGGTGAAAGCCGTCTCGCCGTACCCGGGACTGTAAATCATGCCCTTCCGGATCAAGGCGCTGCGCCGGGGAGCGGCGTTCTCCACCGGAACCCCGAGGCGGGCGGCGATATCCCCGGAGCGTATCTTGCTGGATTTGAATTCGGCCATAGTCCGTAAATATGTTTTTTCTTTGAGAGTCAAGCGATCAAAGCGCATCGCATAGAAATCGCGATCCAGATGCTTGACGACCAACTCGGCCGCGGCCCGCACCGCCTCCGGACCAACCGGAGAGACGCCGGCCTCATTCCATACGTAATAACCCCAACCCTGCAGAAAATACGGATAGCCTTTTGAGTTGGCGAAGATGGCTTCCAAGGCGGCGTCCGCAAACTCCACTCCCAACGGCGCCGCCGGCAGGGCGATGGCGGCCGCGGCGTCTTCCTCCGACAAAGAGTTGACAAAGGGAAATTCAAACAACCGTTCCGAGTAAGATTTAGCCTCACCCGCCAATTTGGGCAACTGGGGCAGGCCGGCTCCCACCAGCACCACCGGAAGATCCAGTTGGGTGGTACGGTGAATAGCGGCAATCAACCCTCCCAACTCCTCTTTCGCCAAATACTGAATTTCATCTACCGCCAACAGCACGCCTCGCTCCTGGCCTGCGGCCGCCTCCCCTACGGCGACCAGCAAATCCGTTAGGTCATCGCCGATAACGCCGGAATCGGCGTAACCCCGCAACGCCTCCACATCCAAAGTGACAAGGGAACCATCCGGCAACTGGTAGCTGAAGGCTTTCAGTATCCGCAACGCCCGCATAATTTTTTGCGACGGGCGTCGTCTTTGCAAGGCCAGCAGAATCCGACGCAGGCGCATGGCCATCAACAAACGCAGGTCCTGGGATTCATCGGCCTCCATATGTCCCGTGCTGTAACCCTTCTGCTCGGCGAGACTGACGAACTGGTTCAACAACACGGTCTTGCCGACGCCGCGCAAGCCCAGCAACACCAAGCTTTTACCGGGCCGCCCGCGGAGTGCATGTTCTACTATGCCCTCGAAGCGGGCGAATAGATCATCGCGTCCTCTCAGCACCGGAGGCCTGGTACCGGCTCCGGGGCGATACGGATTTTCGTTTACGTCCATAGTTATTCAGACCTTACTATACTTTATCAACCTTATGCGAAACGCATAAACTCTGTCAAACTTCCTCGCTGATGGAGAGTTATACAAACCTAACCCCACCTTATCAACCTTATGCGAAACGCATAAACTCTGTCAAACTTCCTCGCTGATGGAGAGTTATACAAACCTAACCCCACCTTATCAACCTTATGCGAAACGCATAAACTCTGTCAAACTCCGAAATTTCGGGCGGGTTTGCATTGTTCTCGGAACCTTTAGGCAGGCCAACGCCAGCGGGCGGACAGCGACCGGAAGTCCGTCAGGCGGACTCCGTCGGGCAGAGGGGCGGCCCCCGCTTTGACCCACTCGTATTCGGCGATGCGCCAGCCGGCGTCGTTGGGGTGGACGGCCGTAACCTCGCCGGGGGAGTCGCAGTGCAACGACAGAAAAGTCAAACCCTCCGCTTCAGCCAAAAAACGCCGATAAACCGCGTCGGGCTCCTCGTCTTGGAAGGCCAGACCCATCAAAAACCGGTCCGCCAACACCGCGCCGGCGGCTTGCTCCCGGTCCCGCACCTCCTCCAGAACCCGCATATCGGCCTCCCCCCACTCCAGAACCCCCGCGTAGGCGGCCGGGTCGGCCGGTATCAAAACCGGCAACCGGCGGCGACGGGCGATGCGCACGGTCAGAGCGGCGAACTCGGGAGCGAAAGCCGCTCCCATATGATGATCCAGATGGGTGGGCTCCATCCCCGCCCGGCGGGCCGCCTCAATCTGGGCTTCCAGTTCCTCCTCCACCGCCCCCGGATGGGCGTTGGCCCGCAACTGCGGAACCGTGGGCCACATGAACCCGTCCCCGTCGATCAACCCGGAGGCGGGGGAGCGGGTGGAAAGGGGCCGCCAGCGCATACGCGCCGACTCGGAGGTGAGCGTGAGATGCAGACCCAGATCCAGCTCCGGGCGGCGGGCGGACAGGGCGGCCGCCTCCGCCAACCAGGGACAGGGGGCCATAACCGAACCGGAAGTGACAAACCCCCGGCCGGCCAGCTCCTCCATGGCCCGCACCGACCCCAACGTGACCCCGATATCGTCGATGTGGGGGATGATCTCAACCATGCCGGGACCTCGCGGAACAGCTAATCTTCGCCCTTGCGGTAGGGCAGGCCGGCGGAGGCGGGCGGACGCAATCGGGAGGTGGCGAACAGGAGAACCACCAGCACCACGATGTGGGGGGTGATGGCCGGCAACTGGTTGGGCACCCCGGTGGAGTTGAAATACCAGTATCCGACGGCGATGGCCACAATCGCCAACTGCCAGGTTCCCACGCCCCGTTTGCGGAGGATGCGCCACAGGATTAAAAGACCCACCGAGATCACCACCAGCAACAACAGCCCGTGGGCCGCGTTGGGATCCCGCAAGCGCAGGGTCTCCGTGAACCCGAACAGGATGGCCCCCCGGGCAGTGCCCAACGGGTTCCAGTTGCCGAAAATCATGGTGGCCAAACCGATGAACCCTTTGCCCTGCGTCTGCCCCTCCTTGTAGACGCCGGACAGCTGAATGGCCAGAAAGCCGCCCCCCGCCCCGGCCAGGGCCCCGCTGATCACCACCCCGTAGTACTTGTACTTGTAAACGTTGACCCCCAGGGAATCGGCCGCCTGCGGATGCTCGCCGCAACTGCGCAACCGCAGGCCGAACTTGGTGCGCCATAACAGGAAAATGGAGAAGGGCACGAACAGGTAGACCAGCAGGGTGAACCAGGACATCTGAAAAACAAACCCGCGCAGGACGCCAGCAAAGTCGGAGATGAAAAACCAGCCCGACCGCTCGATCGCCCCCAACAGGTCCGGGCTCCGCCATCCGAGGATGGTTCCGCCCGCCAGGATGGGCAAGGTGAAATCGCTCACCCCGGAGATGACCGGCGACTGGGTAATGGAGCCGCCCCGGTCGGAGAAATGCACATCGGACAGGAAGCGGGTCAAACCGGGGGCCATCAGGTTGATGGCCACCCCGGCGATAATATGATCCACGTTGAATCCGACCGCGGCCGCGGCCATGATCAGTCCGCCCACCGCCCCGGCGATACCCGCCATCAGCATCCCCGCCCACGGCCCGGCCACCACCGTTCCGTAAGCCCCGAACCAGGTGCCGAGAATCAACATCCCCTCCAGTCCGATGTTGACGATCCCGGCCCGTTCGGAGAACATGCCGCCCAGGCCGGCCAGCAAAATGGGCACCGACCAAGCCAAAGCGATGGACCAGGTGCCGCTGGAGGTCAGATCTTCAGTGGGCAGGGCGGCGAACTGCTGGGTCACCGCCAGCAACATAATCCCGCTCAACCCGTACAGTATCCACCGGTAACGGGGCAGCATCCCCGGCTGGGAAAGGCTGAGCGGCCGCTCTTCGGTCATGCTCATATGTCAGCCTCCCGCCCGTCGTCCCCCGATCCCCCGACCCGGACGACGGCCCGTTCCTTCATCTGGTCGGCGGCCGCGGCCGCCGCTTCAATTCGGCGCCGGCGCTGGGCCAAGGCGTAGGCGATCACCGCGAACAGGATCACCACCCCCACCATAATGGTGACCACCTCCCGCGGAGCGTCGCCCCGAACTTCCAACACCCCGGAGGCCCGCTCCAGCCAGCCGAAGGCGACGGCGGCAAAGGCCGCCCCCACCGCGTGGTTGCGCCCCACCAACGCCACCGCGATGCCGGTGAAACCCAAACCTTGCGGGAAGCGCAGGCTGTAGAAATACTGGTCGCCCAACAGGTCGGCCATCCCCACCAAGCCCGCCACCGCCCCGCTCAGCAACATGGCCAGCATGATGGTCCGCTTGGGAGGCACCCCGCTGGCCTCCGCCGCCCACGGATTGACCCCGGTGGCCCGCAGGTCGTAACCCAGCCGGGTGCGGTTGACCAGCAAGTGGTAAACCACCCCCACCGCCGCCGCCACCAAGATGAAAGAGGTCAGATCCACCCGTCTGATGTCGCGGGTGAACCATTCCACCACCGGGTTGAGGCTGGGAAACCATCCGGTTTCGGGAATGTCGGCCAAGCGGGTGTCCAGCGACTCCAACGGGATGGCCCACCGGCCCAGCAGAAAGGAGACCACCCCCGCCACGGCGATGGCGTTGAGCATTATGGTGGAGATGACCTCGTGCACGTTGCGGGTGATTTTCATCAACCCGGCCAAACCCGCCCAGGCCGCCCCCACCGCCATGGCGGTGAGCAGGATAATGGCGATGTGCAGGGGGGGGAACAGGGGCCCCACCGCCGCCCCCACGTAAGCGGCCATGAAGGCGGCCAGAATGTACTGCCCTTCCACCCCGATTTGAAACAGGTTCATCCGCATGGCGATGGCGAAGGCGATCCCGGAAATGTAGAGCGGAGTGGCCCGGTTCAAAGATTCCAGCAGGGTTTCCAACCGGGAACCGTACTCCCACACGTTGCCGAAGGCCACCAGCGGATTGGCCCCGGAGATCAAGAGTATCAACCCGGCCACCGCCGCCGCCAACAGCAGGGCCGCCACCGGCGGACCCACGATGCGGACCGCCGCTCTCACGCCGCCCCCGTCATATAGGCCCCCAACTGGCGGGGGGTGATCCGGGAAGGATCCAGGCGGGCCGCTATCTCCCCCCTAAGCATCACCAGCAGGGAGTCGCTCAATCCGATCAACTCCTCCAGGTCGGCGGAGACCAGCAAAACCGCTTGCCCGCCCCGCCGGGCGGCCCGCAAATCCTCCCAGATGGCGGCCTGCGAACCCACGTCTATCCCCCGGGTGGGATGGGCGGCTATCAACGGATTGCAGTCCACCGACATTTCCCGCCCCACCACCAGTTTCTGCTGGTTGCCGCCGGACAGGGCGTGAATGGGGGTGTCCACCCCCGGGGTGCGCACATCGAACCGGTCCACCATTCCGGCGGAATGGCGACGGGCGGACCGTTCGTTGATCCACACCCGGGAGCGCACGAACTCGGGACGGGTCTGATGACCCAAAATGGCGTTCTCCCACACCGGGGAAGTGAGCAGAAGCCCCCTCCGTTGGCGGTCCTCGGCTATGTACCCCAGTCCCGCCTCCCGGCGCTTGCGCACCGACAGCTCGGTTACGTCCTCGCCGTGCAGGAAAATCCGGCCGGCGGCGGCCGGAGTTATCCCCAGGAGGACCTCTATCAGTTCCGCCTGGCCGTTGCCCTCCACGCCGGCCACCCCCACAATCTCCCCGGCGTGCACCGTGAAACTGACCCCTTTCAAACGTTCCACGCCCTCCTCGTCCACCGCCGAAACATCGGAGGCTTCCACTACCGCCCGGTCGGTTACGGTGGTGGAAGTGGTGGCGGGCTTGGGCAGTTCCGAACCGACCATCAGCTCCGCCAAGTCCCCGGCGGTCACCTCCTCCGGTTTGACGGTCGCCACCGACCGGCCGCCCCGCAACACGCTGATGGTGTCGGCGATTTCCAACACCTCGTCCAGTTTGTGGTCGATGAAAATCAAGGTGTGTCCCTGGGCTTTCAACTCCCGCATATTGCGGAACAACTCCTCCACTTCTTGGGGGACCAGCACCGCGGTCGGCTCATCCAGAATCAGAATCTGGGCCCCCCGGTACAAGATTTTGATGATTTCTATTCGTTGCCGCTCCCCCACCTCCAACGTGTCCACCCGGTCGTCCAATCCCACTTTCAGCCCGTACGCCTCCCCCAACTCGCTCAACCGGGCCCGGGCGTCGGCGAAATTAATCACCTCGGCGATCACCGGCTCCGCTCCCAGAATTACGTTTTCCAACACGGTCAGGTTGTCGGCCAGCATAAAATGCTGATGCACCATCCCAATCCCCAAACCGATGGCGTCCTTGGGGGAGGAAAATCGCCGCTCCTCCCCCATAATCTCAATACGGCCTTCGTCCGGTTGTTGCATTCCGTAGAGGATTTTCATCAGCGTGGACTTACCCGCCCCGTTCTCCCCGCAGATGGCGTGAATTTCCCCCTTTTCCACCTCCAAGTTGATGTCGTCGTTAGCCACCACGCCCGGAAACCGTTTGGAAATGCCCTCCAGCCGAACTGCAACCCGGTCCCGCTCGCCGCCCGGTAGCTCAGCCCGGCGGGGCGGGGGGATCAAACCAGGGCCTCCGCCCGCTCCTCTGCGGTCTGCTCCGCCGCTTGGCCGTCCGGCCCTGATTCAACTTGAGGATCGTCGTACACCTTGGCTCGTCGGAACTCTTTCAGCACCGACATGTTGGAAGCCACCAGGAACATTCCGCCGGCCATGGTTAAAAAGGCCCCGATTCCGGTCAGATAGTTGGGGTCGGCCGACCGGACATGGGTGAAAACCCAGGCGAATCCGATCAAAGCGGCTCCCATCCCCAACCCGGCCGTAATCGTGCTCCAATGCCAGAGTCTTCGTTCATCGGAACCGAATAGGCCGATGGCGAACAGACTGGCCAAAAACCCCAGCGCCCCGACGATCAGCCCCCACAGGCCCAAACCCGGTCCTTGGCTGCTCAACCCGTCCGTTACCAATCGCTCCGAACGGATGGCCTTCGCCCGCAACACCAGCAACTCAGTGGCGATCGCCCCCAAGTCGGCCCCCGGTTGCTCCGCCTCCCACATCAGTTGATCGATCTGCGCCTGCAATTCCGGAGTGATGATTTCCCGTTCCCGTTCGTCGAAACTCCAACCGGAAAACATTCCTATTACCAAAACCAAAATAGCCACCCCCGCCCCGATCAACCTGCCCCAAGCCACCTCGGAGCGGAGCGGGTGCAACGGGGTGTGATCGGCTAACCACATCCACCAAATGGACCCGGCGACCGCCGCCAAGCCCCCCGCCAACGCCAAAACCACCCCCAGTCCGGTACCGGGATGCAGAGCGTTGGGAATGGACGCGGAGGCGGGCCGGGCCAGCAAATGAGCGACGGCCAGAATCAAAATCCCCAAGGAGGCGATCACCGCTCCATCCGCCGCCAGCCAGCGGGGACCGCGCCCCGGACGGGCCCAGCCTACGATCACCGCCAAAATGGCGAAAATGCTGAAAAACAGAATGGAAATGCCGAACCAGCTGCCTCCGGAGGAATGCAAACCGCTGAACACCATCCCCGCCATCTCGCCTTCCGTGGAAAGATCCGCCCATCGTCCGTAAGCGCTCATCTTGCCCGCATCGGCGGTCCAAGGCAGAAACACCGACAACAAAGCCAAGGCGCCGCCCGCCACGGCCAGCACCATCGGCAGGCGCTCGGCGGCCGTCACCGGAGCGTAGCGGTGGGTTTCCTTGAACTTGACCACTGCGGAGGCCTCTTGATTCTCCAGCAGGACCTCCGGGTCGCGACGGTGCGCCCAAGCCAGGCGGATGCGGCGGAACAGGTTGGCGGAATCGGTTTCCTCCCGCTGGGACATCCGGTCCAGCACCACCGCCACCAAAAAGAAAGCCAACCCGGCGGCGGCCGCTTGGGATACGTCCTGGTTGTTGATGGCTTGGAACAGCAGGCGCCCCAAACCCCCCGCCCCCATAATGGCGGCGATTCCCAACATGGAAATGGACAGCAACAAGGTTTGGTTGATGCCGGTCATAATGGCGGGCCGGGCCAGCGGAATCTGAACATCGAACAACACCCTCCGTTCCGAAGCCCCGTAGGCCCGGGAGGCTTCCACCACATCGGCGGGCACTTGGCGGATTCCCAGATTGGTGAGGCGGATTAGCGGAGGGAGGGCGAACACCATGGTTACCATCGTGGCCGACACCTCGCCGATTCCCCAGAAGAAAATAAACGGCAACATATAGACGAAGGAGTGGATAACCTGCATGGCGTCCAAAACCGGCCGCACCACCTTCCAGATGCCGTCAAACCGGCCGCAGGCGATGCCGATCGGTATCCCCACGATCACGCACAACACCACCGCCACCCCTACGAACCCGATAGTGCGGGCCGTCTCCAGCCAATAAATGTCTCCCAAGATTCCGCATATGAAAAGGGACACCCCCACGAACACCCCCACTTTGATGTTGCGCACCAGGGTGGCGACGATCATCATCACCAGCACCACCCACACCCAGGACACGTTGCTGAGAATGTCCCGCACCAGGAAGCTGATCATCCTTTCAAAAGGCCAGTTGGCGATATCCAGCAGGGTCTGCAGGTTGTTGTCCATCCAGAAAACCGCTTGTTCGGCCCAGTCGCCAAAAGGTATGCGCCACTCGTCCAACAATTTGTTGTCCCGAATTCCCACCCCCCCTTCAACTCCTTCGGCGCCGCCGGCCTGGGCCAGCAAATTGGCGAACCTGGTTATCCAACTCATAGGAACGTCTCCCGTTCAAAGCCGTCGATTAGTTGCTCCACCCGTCCCATCTCCTCCATGATCAACCGGGGATCCAGGTTGCCCACCAACACCCCCGACTCGTCCACCACCGCTATCGGCAACCCCCGTCCGGCGGCGGCGTACACCGAGTTCAGGCAGGTGTGGACGTCGGTCTGGTCGAAGTCCTGGCGCAGGGCGGCGCTCATGTCGGAGGATCCCGTCCCGGCGGCCCGCAACGCGTCGGACAGGGTGAGCAGGCTGGCGGGACGGCCGTCCCCATCCACCACGAAGGCCCCGGTGCGGTCCCCGATGTGGGACACCGCCTCCGTCAGGGTCATTCCGGCCTGCAACGGATCGGGCCGGGTCATTACCTCCCGCACTTCGATTACCCGCCCCTGGTCCACATCTTGGACGAACTCGGCCACGTAACCGGTGGCGGGTTCGGTCAGTATTTCCTCGGGGGTGCCGATTTGCACCACCGCTCCGTCTTTCATGATGCACACCCGATCCCCGATGCGCAGGGCCTCGTTCAGATCGTGGGTGATAAACAGAATGGTCTTGTGCAACTCGTTCTGGATTTCCATCATCTCGTCCTGCATCTGGCGGCGGATAAGCGGATCCAACGCGGAGAAGGCTTCGTCCATCAGCAAAATGTCAGGGTCGGAGGCCAGCGCCCGGGCCAAGCCCACCCGTTGCTGCATGCCCCCCGACAGTTCCCGGGGCAGGTTGTCGGCGTAGGGCTCCAACCCCACCAGGGACAGCGCTTTCATAGAAGCCGCATCCCGGTCCCTTTTGTCCACCTTCTGCACTTTCAGCCCGTAGCCCACGTTGTAGATGACCGTCCGATGCGGGAAGAGGGCGAAATGCTGAAACACCATCCCCATCTTCTCCCGGCGAAACGATTGCAAGGTTTTGCCGTCCAAAGTCTGCACATCGGTTCCGTCCACCCACACATGTCCGTAGGTGGTGTGGAACAACTTGTTGACGGTGCGGATGGCGGTGGATTTGCCCGATCCAGACAAACCCATCACCACGAAAATCTCCCCTTGGTGAACTGAAAAGTTTACATCGTTGAGGCCCACCACATGCCCCGACTGCCGCAACACCTCGTCTTTGCCGACTCCGGACCGCGTCAGGTCAAAAGCCCGACCGTGCGGTTGCGGCCCGAAAATCTTATATACGTTCTCCAAGCGGACGATAGCGTCCCCGTTAGATTCAGACACTCCGCTCCTCTCTCCCGCGGCATGTTCGCCCCCCTTGCCCATCCTAACCGCCCAGTTGGCTACACCCTAGTATCCCGGTTTTATTTTTGCAGGCGTTTGCGGGCGGGAAACCCGCCCGTACCGCAATGCGGAACTGTTCCGTATCGTGGTAATATGAAATTTCGCATCCGCAACGCATCCTCAGCAAGGAAGCCCATGCCCTACGCCAAAGTACCCTCCGACCTGGCCATCGCCCAAGCGGCCCGGGTGCGTCCGATAACCGAAGTCGCCGACTCGGTGGGCATAGAACCGGACGAGCTGATCCCCTACGGGCACGCCAAAGCAAAAGTGCACTTGGACATCCTGAAACGAGTTGGCTCCCGTCCGACGGGCAAATACATCGACGTAACCGCCATCACCCCCACCCCGCTGGGAGAAGGCAAAACCACCACCACCATCGGCCTCACCCAGGGCCTGGGGGCGTTGGGCAAACGGGCCGTCGCCGCCATCCGCCAGCCCTCCATGGGCCCCACCTTCGGCATCAAAGGGGGGGCGGCCGGGGGCGGCTACAGCCAAGTGGTCCCCATGGACGAGTTCAACCTGCACCTGACCGGGGACATCCACGCCATAAGCGCCGCCCACAACCTGGCCGCGGCCGCCATCGACGCCCGCTGGTACCACGAACGGCGCATGTCCGATGATCAACTGGAGGCGGTCGGTTTGGAAAGGCTGGACATCGACGTGTTCCGCACCGAATGGCGGCGGGTGGTTGACATAAACGACCGTTCGCTGCGCAACGTCGTGGTCGGGTTGGGCGGGCGACTGGACGGGCGCCCCCGGGAAACCGGATACGACATCACGGTGGCGTCCGAACTGATGGCCATCTTGGCCTTGGCAGACGGCAACGATTACCCCTCCGCCCTGCGCAACCTGCGGGAACGTTGCGGGCGGGTGGTAATCGGCCGCAACAAGGCCGGCGAACCGATCACCTTGGACGATGTGGGAGTGGCGGGGGCGGTGGCGGTTTTGATGAAAGACACCCTGCATCCCACGCTCATGCAAACCCTGGAGGGCCAAGCGGCCTTCGTGCACGCCGGGCCGTTCGCCAACATCGCCCACGGCAACTCCTCCATCCTGGCCGATCGGCTGGCCCTGCATCTGGGAGAATACGTGGTAACCGAATCCGGGTTCGGGGCCGATATGGGAATGGAGAAGTTCTTCAACATCAAATGCCGGGCTTCGGGGCTGGCGCCGGATGCGGTGGTTTTGGTGGCCACCGTCCGCGCCTTGAAAACCCACGGGGGGGGACCGCGGGTGGTGGCGGGGCGGAGATTGGATTCGGCTTACACCCAGGAGAACCTGCCGTTGCTGCAGGCCGGCTTGGGCAACCTGACGGCGCACATTGAGACCGCCCGGCGCTTCGGAGTGCCGGTGGTGGCGGCCGTGAACGCCTTCCCCACCGACACGCAGCACGAGTTGGAGGCGGTGGAACGGGCGGCCCTCGAATCGGGGGCGACGGCCGCCGTCACCGCCCACCACTGGGCCGAGGGGGGGAAGGGGGCTTTGCGCTTGGCGGAGGCGGTGGCGGATGCGGCGCAGGGCGAACGGGATTTCCGTTTCCTGTATCCTCTGGAGTTGTCCATCAAGGAAAAAATAGAGGCCGTGGCCCGCGACGTATACGGAGCGGCCGGGGTGGAGTACTCCCCGGCCGCCAACGGGCAGATCGCCGACTTGGAACGCACCGGGTTCGGCTACCTGCCCGTTTGCATGGCCAAAACCCACCTTTCCCTGTCCCACGACCCCACCCTGAAAGGGCGCCCCTCCGGGTTCACCGTACCGGTGCGGGAAGTGCGGGCGGCGGTGGGGGCCGGTTTCCTGGTGCCCTTGCTGGGCGAGATCCGCACTATGCCGGGGCTGGGAACCAAACCCGCCTACATGGATGTGGATCTGGACGAGGAGGGGCGCATCGTCGGCCTGTTCTGAGAGCCGGGGGGAGCCCATCCCCAATCCGGCGCGGGAAATTTCCCGGGGAAGGAGGTGAAAAATGGCAAAACCGTACAATGTCCGGCTGACCGCGCCTTTGGTGCGACGCGGCGGGGAGTTGACGGAGGCCTCATGGGAACAAGCCCTGGATGAGGCGGCCCGCGGGCTGTCCGGGCACCGGGGTAATGACTTTGGGATGTTTTCCTGCTCCAAGGCCACCAACGAGGTCAACTACCTGGCGCAGAAGTTCGCCCGGGCGGTGATGGGGTCCAACAACATCGACTCCTGCAACCGCACCTGACACGCTCCTTCGGTCGCCGGTCTGGCGACCGCGCTGGGAGTGGGAGGCGGAACTTCCTCCTACCAAGAAATCGAAACCACCGACCTGGTTCTGTTGTGGGGTTCCAACGCCCGCGAGGCGCACCCCATCTTTTTTCACCACCTGATGCGGGGCTTGCGGGCGGGGGCGAAAATGTACGCGGTGGATCCCCGTCGCACCAGCTCCACCAAGTGGGCGGATACCTGGCTGGGAATCGACGTGGGGTCGGACATCGCCTTAGCCAACGCGGTGGGACGGGAGATAATCGCGGCCGGCCTGCATAACTCGGACTTCATTTCCCGCTCCACCACCGGATTCGACGGCTACGCGGCGGCGGTGGACGAGTGGACTTTGCGGCGCGGCGAGCAGGTGACCGGCGTCCCGGCGGCCGTCATCCAACAGATGGCCCGCGATTACGCAACAGCCAAATCAGCCCAGATCTGCTGGACATTGGGCATCACCGAACATCACAACGCCACCGACAACGTGCTGTCCCTGATCAACTTGGCCCTGCTCACCGGGCATGTGGGCCGTTACGGTTCGGGCCTGGTTCCGTTGCGGGGGCAGAACAACGTGCAGGGCGGGGGCGATATGGGAGCCATACCCAACAAACTGCCCGGTTTCCAAGATGTGGAGGACCCGGACCTCCGCGCCCCGTTCCAAACCCGCTGGGGAGCGCCCGTCCCGCCCCGCATCGGCTGGCACCTCACCCTCATGCTGGAGGCGATGGAACGCAAGGAACTGACCGGCCTGTACATCATCGGGGAAAACCCGGCCCAGTCCGAAGCCCGGGCCGCCCATGTCCGGGAAGTTATGGAAGGCCTGGATTTTCTGGTGGTGCAGGACATTTTCCTGACCCGCACCGCCCAAATGGCCGATGTGGTGTTGCCGGCCGCCGCCGGATGGGCCGAATCGGAAGGCACCGTCACCAACTCGGAGCGACGGGTGCAACGGGTGCGCCGGGCCCTTCACCCCCCCGGCCAGGCCCGGGACGACCTGGACATCATCTCCGGGTTGGCGGAACGGATGGGCCGCGGGTGGGGTTTCCCCTCCGCCGAGGAAGTGTGGGAAGAAGTGCGCAGCCTGTCCCCCATGCACCGCGGAATGTCCTATACCCGGTTGGAGTCGTCCGGGGGCATTCAGTGGCCCTGCCCGGACGAGAAGCATCCCGGCACGCAGTTCCTGCACGGCGACCTGTGGGAGCGCCCCCTGACCCGCCCGCCCGCCTCTTTCACACCCGCCCCTTGGGCCCCCCCGCGCGACGGCCTGTCCGGGGAATACCCGATCCGCCTCACCACCGGCCGCCGCTTGGACTCCTACAACACCGGGGTGCAGTCGGCGGGATACGACTCTCCCTTGCGGGGTGCGGCGGCGGTGGAAATCGCCCCCGAGGACGGGGAGCATATGGGACTGCGGGAAGGCGAGCTGGTGAATGTCATCTCCCGCCGGGGTTCCATCGCCGTTCCGGTGTTCTTCCATCGGTCGTTGCGGGCGGGTTGGCTTTTATGAGCTGCCACGACCCGGACGAAGCGGATGTCAACCTGCTCACCACCGACGCCTGGGACCCAAAATCGGGCACCTCCGAGTTCAAAGCCACCGCGGTGCGCATTGAGCGGGCGGTCCCGCACGGAGTTTCCCCATAGACCTGCGGTTGATGTCCGCCGCCCCCACCGCCGAGGAGCGGGAGGCGGTCGACCGGCTCTTGGGCGCGCCCGCAACGGAGGAGGGGGCGAACCCGGCCGAAAACGGGGAGGCCGGCCCCTCGCCGATGATGCGCACCGCCCCGGGTGGATACCGGCGCATGATCGAACGACGACATCTGTTGCTCCCCGCTTTGCACGCCGTTTCCGATCAAGTGGGCTGGATCAGCCGGGGGGCCCTCAATTACATATGCGAGCGGCTGATCGTCCCCCCGGCGGAAGCCTACGGAGTGGCCAGTTTCTACGCTCTGCTGTCGTTGACGGAACGTCCCCGCCGGGTGGCCCACATCTGCGACGACGTAGTGTGCCGGCGGAGGGGCGGTACGGAGATTCTGGCTTCGCTGCGGGGGCGGGGCGATGTCCATCCCAGCCCCTGCCTGGGCCAGTGCGACCGGGCCCCGGCCGCTTTCATCCAACGGGCGGGTAGGCGCGACTTGGCCGCGACCGGGGCCGACGCCGCTTATGTGGCGGCCTGCCTCGACTCGGAAGCCCCCCCTCCCCCGGCCCCGCCGCCCCTTCCCCAACAGGGTGAGGCCGGGTTGCGGTTGCTGCGCCGAATAGGGACGGCGGATCCCCTTTCGCTGGATGATTATCGGCGGACGGGGGGCTACGCGGCCCTGCGCCGGGCGATCGAAATCGGCCCGGAGCGGGTTATCGAAGAAGTCAAGGCCTCCCGGTTGCGGGGGCGGGGCGGGGCGGCTTTCCCGGCCGGGATCAAATGGGAGGCGGTGGCCCGCTCCCCCGACCGCCCCCGTTATCTGATCTGCAACGCCGACGAGTCCGAGCCGGGCACCTTCAAAGACCGGGTTTTGATGGAAGGCGACCCGTTCGCCCTGACGGAGTCCATGACCATCGCCGGGCTGGCCGTGGGGGCGGAGATCGGATACCTGTACATAAGGGCCGAGTATCCTTTGGCGACGGAAAGAATGGAGAAGGCCGTAGCCGGGGCGCGGCGGGCCGGCCTGCTGGGAAACGACGTCGCCGGGTCGGGACGGGCGTTTGACATTGAGATCCGGCGGGGCGGCGGGGCCTACATCTGCGGGGAGGAAACGGCCCTGATGAATTCCATCGAGGGCAAGCGGGGCGAGCCCCGCAACAAGCCCCCTTTCCCCACCGTAGCGGGGCTGTTCGGGCGGCCCACGGTCATTAACAACGTGGAAACCTTGCTCAACGTGCCGGAAATCGTATTGCGGGGAGGGGCGGCCTTCGCGGCGGTGGGAACCCCCGATTCCACCGGAACCAAATTGTTCTGCCTAGCGGGGGATGTGGGGCGGCCGGGGCTGTACGAGGTGGAGTTCGGGGAAACCTTGGGCGGGTTGCTGGAAAAGGCGGGCGGAACCGTCGGGGGCGGGGCGGCGGCGGTTCTGCTGGGCGGGGCGGCGGGGGTGTTCGTCGACCCCGACCAGTTTGACATGCCCCTCACCTTCGAGGACGCCCGGGCCCGGGGGGCGACCCTGGGGTCGGGGGTGGTGTGCGCGTTCGGGCCCGGAACCGACTTTGGAGACGCCGCGCGCCGCATCGCCCGTTTCTTCCGGGACGAATCGTGCGGGCAGTGCGTCCCCTGCCGGGTGGGAACGGTGCGGCAGGAAGAACTGCTGGAACGGCGCCTGGCCGGAGGGGAGTGGGAGTGGGATCTGTTCTCGGATGTGGCGCAGGTGATGGCGGACGCTTCCATCTGCGGACTGGGGCACACCGCCTCCTCCGCCATCCGGTCGGCGGCGGAACTGGGACTGTTGGAGTCGGGCGATGGGTGAAACGACCATCACCATCGACGGAACGGAGGTGACCGTCGCCGCCGGGGACACCATTCTGGACGCCTGCCGGACGGCGGGCCTCGGTCAACCCACCCTCTGCTATCTGGAAAACTTGACCCCGGTGAACGTCTGCCGGGTGTGCGTGGTGGAAGTGGAGGGCTCCCGCACCCTGATCCCCTCCTGCAGCCGCCCGGCGGAGGAGGGGATGGCGGTCTTCACCGACAGCGAACGGGTGCGTCTTTCCCGGCGTATGGTGCTGGAATTTCTGGCCTCCTCCACGGACCTGGATCTGGTAGACGGGGAAACCCGCCGCTGGATGGAAGAGTACGGATGCGACCCGCGCCGTTATGGGCCGCCCGCTCCCCCCGCCGAGGACCGCGATCGGCGGACGGCGGGCCATCATCCCCCCGTCAACGGACAGGAGGCGGAAACCGTGCGGCAACCGGTAAAAGTGGACAACGCCTTGTACATCAGGGACTATTCCCGGTGCATACTCTGCTACAAGTGCGTAGAGGCCTGCGGCGAAGACGCCCAGAATACATTCGCCATCGCGGTGGCAGGGCGGGGATTCGAGGCCCGCATTTCCACCGAATTCGACACCGGGCTGACCGACTCGGCCTGCGTGTTCTGCGGTAACTGCATCGGGGTTTGCCCCACCGGGGCTCTTATGTTCCGCAGCGAACACGAACTGCGGGAGGCGGAGATGTGGGCGGAGGAACGTCAGACCGTGACGCGGACCGTCTGCTCCTACTGCGGGGTGGGCTGCAACCTGGAACTGCATGTGCAGGACAACCGGATCGTCAAGGTGACTTCCCCCATGGACCATGCGATAACCTCCGGCCACCTGTGCATCAAAGGGCGGTTCGGGTATGAATACGTGCAGGAGGTGGGCGACTTGGCATCCACCCCCATCGACGAAGTTCTGCGGAGGGCCCGCTCCTGACCGGGCCCCGTCTCAAAGCTCCGGCGGCCGGGGTTCTCTTCGGTTGGGGGATCATGGTCACCCACGGGTTCGGGATGGGTTTGATTCCCGCCATGTTGCCCCGCATCTCGCGTTCCATGGACTCCGGCTACGGGGCGCTGGGCTTGGCGGTGTCGGCCGCCATGTTCGCCTACAGCCTGGGGGCGGCCCTGACCCCCCGGGTGGCGGCCCGCTTCGGTTTGCGGAGGCTGTTGATGGGAACCTACGCCCTGACCGGGGCCGGGCTTCTCTTGGTGTCGTCGGTCCGTTCCGCCCCGGTGCTGGCCCTGTGCGTGGTCACCCTCGGTATGTCGGCCCCCCTCAACTGGGCCTCCACCCTGCAGTCCGCCGGGCGGGTGACGGACGCGCAACGGCGGGGGCTGGTGATGAGCATGGCCTCTTCAGGCACGGGCATCGGGACCGCCCTGAACGGTTTCTTCATCTGGTCCCTGACCGGAACGGAGAATTGGCGACTGGCCTTCCTGTTCGCCGCCGGGTGCGCGGCGGTAGCGACGGCGGCGGTCCCCATCATGATCAGGCGGCCCCTCCCCCCGGTGGGGCCCCCGCCGGAGCGGTCGGGTTCGTTGCGGGCGGTGTGGGGGATGACCGCCGGACGGACGGTGATCATCACCTCGGTGTCCACCGCGGTAACCGGTTTCACGATGGGGGTCTATTTGACGGTGGCGGCCGTCGACGAGTTGGGGGCGGGACCGTTGGCGGCCGCCGCCCTGTGGTGGCTGATCGGGTTGACGGTTCTGGCGACGGCCGCCCCCATCGGGTCTTTGGCCGACCGCGCCGGGCCGGTGCGCGCCATAGTGGTAACCGCCTCCATCTATACGGCGGCGTTGCTGGCCGCGGCCAACTTCTGGTCATACGCGGCCTTGGCGGCGACGGCCCTCTGCTACGCGGCCTTCCACTATCCGGTGTGGGGATTGATGGGCCTGGCCGCCGACCGGGAAATGCCCCCGCCGTTGGCGTTGCGCGCCGTAACCTTGGGACTGACCGCCGCGGCGGCCATCGGCGGGGTTACGGTGGCCCTGGTAGGAGCGTGGTTCGACCGCATCAACACCCTGCGGCCAGCGGTTTCGCTGCTGGCGACCGGGGCTTTGGCCTTTACCTTCTGGCTGGCCTACCGCCACCGGAAATCCTCCGCCCCCGCCGACTCCGAATCGGGAGATTTGAAACCTGATGGATGACCTGGCCCTGGAACGCACCCCCCGTCTCCGCCCCTCCCCTTTTTTGGAGCGGGCCTTGGCCGCCGGGGCCAAAGGGGCCACGGTCTACAACCATATGATTCTGCCCAGCCGATTCGCCGGGACGCTGGAGGAATACCGGGCCTTGGTGGAGGACGTGGCCGTCTGGGATGTGGGATGCCAGCGGCAGGTGGAAATCCGCGGGCGGGACGCCTTGGCGCTCACCCAGTACCTGTGCACCCGGGATGTTTCCCGGATGGAGGTGGCCCGGGCCCGCTACACGTTTCTGTGCAATCACCGGGGGGGCGTGGTGAACGATCCGGTGTTGTTGCGAGTGGCCGAAGACCGGTTTTGGCTGTCGCTGGCCGACCGGGATGTGTTGCTGTGGGCGCAGGCCATAGCCGCCGAACGGGGATTTGCAGTGGAAGTGCGCGAGCCCGACGTTTCGCCCCTGCAGATCCAGGGACCCAAATCAAAAGCTTTGGCGACCGATCTGTTCGGGGAGGACATCGCCAACCTGGGCTACTACCGGGCGGCCTGGACCCGTCTGGACGGAATGGAACTTTTGGTGTCGCGCACCGGCTGGTCGGGCGAGTTCGGCTACGAGGTTTTCCTGACCGATGCAGCGGAGGGAGGGCGGCTGTGGGACCGGGTGTTCGCGGCGGGGGAACCCTATGGAGCGCAACCCGGCTCCCCCAACCAGATTCGCCGCATGGAGGGGGGCATTCTTTCCTACGGAACCGACATGAACGATTCGGTGAACCCTTACGAGTTGGGGTTCGGGAGGCTGGTTGAGTTCCCGCCCGGGACGGACTTCGTGGGACGGGCCGCCTTGGAGGAGTTGGCGGAGCGCCCGCCCCATCGCCTGCTGACCGGCGCCTACATCGACGGCCCGCCTATAACGGCCTTCCCCGAACACCGCCCGGTAACCGCCGGAGGACGGACGGTGGGGGTGTTGACGTCGGCCTGCTACTCCCCCCGCTTCGAGACCAACCTGGGCTACGTGTTCGTGGAAAGCCCCTGCGCCCAACCCGAAACCCGACTGCAAACCGAGGCGGACGGCCTCCCCCGCACCGCCGTCGCCCACCCCCTCCCTTTCATCACCCCCGTAAAATTTTAAAACCCATCCGCGTAAAAAATCCCCTGTTTTTGGCACCCCAGAAAATTTTACGCAAAACTGGCCTCTAAAATGACGTAAAATCAGGGGCCTTTACAAACTTTAACAAAAAAGTTCCCTCATTTTACAAAAATTATAAGCGCAAACCCAAAAAATGCGCAAAAAAACCAGAGCTATACAAACTTTAACAACACCCCTTACAAACCCGAAACGCAAAACCTGGCCTAAAGTGGTATAATAGCCATATGGACACTACAACTCTCCAGGGCCTGGTTTCCGAAGGCGAGACGCTCAACGTCGAGTTCAAAAGTCGCGCAAACGACAAGGATCTAGTGGAATCGGTGGTCTGTTTAGCCAACGGACGCGGAGGCTGGCTTCTGGTCGGGGTTGACGACCAAGGAAATATCACCGGAGCTGAACCTCGTCACGGCAGGCACACAGATCCAGAGCGACTGCAAGCGTTGATCGCCAGCCGCACCGAACCAGCGGTAGATGCCGCCGTACAGGTGGTACCCATCAACGGCAAGGAAGTGATCGCCGTTAAGGTCCCGGTTGGACAGGATGTTGTTTCCACCAAGTCCGGCAAGTTCCTACGCCGAACGCTGGACATACACGGGCAACCGGAGTGTCTTCCTATGCGGCCCCATAAGTGGTGGGGCGAGCGGGCAGCATCGGCGTGCTGGATTTTTCCAGCGTAACTTTATCTGCGGCGACCAAGAGCGATCTTTCCGATGCCGAATTTTCCCGTTTCCGGGAGATGGCGGAATCAGACGGCGACAAAACCCTAACCAGTCTCTCCGACCATGACCTTCTGCAAGCCCTGAACCTCACCGACTCGGAGGAAAACATCACGGTAGGGGCTTTGTTGTTATTCGGCAAAGAAAAGGCCATCGCCAAACATCTGCCCGCCTACGAAGTCGGCTTTCAAGAGCTGGATCATCTGCAGGTACGGGTCAATGAGATACGGCGCATCCCGTTGCTCAAGGCAATGGCGGAAATATCCGACCGGGTGCGGGCCCGCAACTCCGAAGAAGAAATGGATCTCGATTCCCAGCGCATCGGTTTGCCTCATTTCGCCGAAGTAACCATCCGCGAACTGATCGCCAACGCCCTCATCCATCGCGACTACGCGGATCAGGGAATGACGCTGGTGCAGATCAGCGACGGCGCGCTAACGGTCTCCAACCCCGGCGGCTTTCCGGAGGGGATAACCCTCGCCAATCTAATAATCGCTCCTCCCCGGGCGCGCAATCCCCGGCTGGTCGATGCTTTCAAAGGGGCCGGCCTGGTGGAACGCACCGGACGGGGCATCGCTCGTATTTTTGAGGGACAGCTGTTGCTGGGGCGCCCGCCGCCCGATTACGGCGGTAGCGACCCACGCCAGGTTGTAGCCCGCGTCGCCCCCGGATTGGCCGACAAGCAAATGGTCCGGCAACTTAGGGAGGGGAGCCGCAACGGCCAACGGTTTCCCCTGTCGGATCTGATGGAATTTTACGAGGCCAGAAATGAATACCAGTTCCAAGGCCCAACAGCGCCGTTGCCCCAAATCCATCCAGTTGAATCTGGGACTGGCTTAAACCAGCGGGCCAGCAGGTGGGCCAGACGGGAACGGCTGGTGATGAACTATGTGGAGGCCAACGGCTCCATAACTCGGAGCGAAGTAGCCGAATTGTGCCTGATTGACCCCACCAGAGCCACCCACCTGCTACGGCGGTTACGGGACCAAGGCCGACTGCGGATGGAAGGGTCCCGGCGGACGGCGGTTTACTTTAAAACCTGACCGGCGCGGGTCAGCCGGTGTTGCGCATTCCGGCGGCGATGCCGTTGATGGTCAGCGACAGGGCCCGCTGGTGTTTGTCGGCTTCGCCCGCCCGGGTGCGCGACAGCAACTCCACCTGAAGCACGTTCAGGGGATCCAGGTAGGCGTCCCGCACGGTCAAAGTGCGCCGCAGGAGGGGGCGGTCGGCCAACAATTCCGCTCCGGTCACCGCCGTCAAACCGGAAACGGTGCGACGATGCTCGGCGGAGATCACCTCCAGCAAGCCCCGGTGTTCGGGGGGGGTCAGGTTGTTTACGTAATGGCGGGCGATCCCCAGATCGGTTTTGACCAAGGTCATCTCCACATTGGAAACGAACATCCGGAAAAAAGGCCACTCCCGGTACATCCGGGAGGCCTCCTCCCCGTATCCGGCTTCCCGCACCGCCTCCAACCCGGCCCCCACCCCGAACCAACCGGGGATGATCTGGCGGGACTGGGTCCAACCGAACACCCAGGGGATGGCCCGCAGGTCGGCCACATCCCCCCCGCCTTCCACCCGGCGGGCGGGACGGGAGCCGATGTTCAGACTGGCCAACTCCTCCACCGGAGTGGAAGAAACGAAATATTCCACCATTCCGGGGGTCTGCGCGAAGTCGCGGTAGGCCCGATAGGCGGCCTCCGACATCAGGTCCATTATTTGGCTCCAGCGGCCGGCGTCCGCCGGGTCGGCCGGAGGAGCGGAGCCGCCCGCCGAGGCCTCCACCAAAGCCGACAGGGCCAAATCCAGGTTCTGAACGGCCAGCTCCGGCAACCCGTATTTGTCGGCGATCACCTCGCCTTGTTCGGTGAATTTGACCACCCCGTCCAACACCCCGTCCGGCTGGCTGAGAATGGCGGCGTGGGTGGGACCGCCCCCCCTGCCGATGGAACCGCCCCGGCCGTGAAACACCTCCACCCGCACCCCGGTCGCTTCGGAAACATCCCGAATCGCCTGCAACGCCTTGTAAATCTCCCATTGCGAAGTGGTTATTCCGCCGTCTTTGTTGGAGTCGGAGTAGCCGACCATCACCTCCTGCACCCCGCCCCGCGCCTCCACCAGCCTCCGGTAGGCGGGAATGGCAAACAGGGCGGTAAGGGTTTCGCCCAGGGAACGCAGGTCGTCGATGGTTTCAAACAGGGGAACGAAGTCCAGCCGGGCAACGCCCTGGTCCAAGTCCACCAACCCCACCTCCCGGGCCAGAACCACCGCGGCCAGCACATCGTCCGGGCCGGCGGTCATGGAAATAATGTAGGAGTCCACCACCTCATCGCCCAACTCATCCAGGCATCGGCGCAACGTTTCAAACAGGGCCAGGGCCTCCGGAACGTCTTCCCGGCCGGGCGGGGCCAGCGGGCGGGGGCTGTCCAACTCCTTGGACAGGTAAGCGATACGGGCGGCGCGGTCGGCGGCGGCGTAATCAACGCCGAGGGGGGCGGCGAGGGCGGCCACCGCATCGTGGTGGCTGTCGGTGTGCTGGCGGATGTCCAAGGCGGCCAAGTGGAACCCGATCATATCCACCGTCCGCCGCAACCGGGCCAACCGTCCCTCGGCCAGCAACTCACCTTTGTTGGCCCGCAACGACGCATCCAGCGCAGCCAAATCGGCCTGCATCTCCCCCGGACTGCGGTAGCCGCGCCGACCCCCGTCCCGGGCCTCCCGCAACCGCTGGAAGATGACGGAGCAGGCCAGGCGGTAGGGCTGATCCGGATCCCCGGCAGCCAACTCTTCGGCGAAGTCGGATTGGTGGCGGGCGATGAACTGGCGCATCTCGGCGGGCGCCCCCGCCACTTGCGAACCGACGCTCATCTGACTTGCCAACTCCCGCACCTGGTCTTGGAGGATTTCCAGTGATTCCCGGCGTTGCTGGAGCAACACCGCTTCGGTCATCTCCGGGGTCACATTGGGATTTCCGTCCCGGTCGCCGCCCACCCATGACCCGAACCTAATTGGGGAGTGGGCGGGGGCCAGCTCCCCTCCGATGGCCCCCATCCCGGCCGCGATGGAATCCAGCAAGGCGGGCATCGCCTCGCGGATGGTCTGATCCAAGTAGTAACGGACAAACCGGGCCTCGTCGATCGGATCGGGGCGGCGGGCGCGAATCTCGTCGGTCTGCCACACGGCCTCCAACAGTTCGTTGATCCGCCGATCGATGCGGGCCCGGTCGGAGGGAGTGGCCCGCTCGCGATTGCGGGCGGCGGTGGCTTGGGCGATTTCGGCCAACTTTTCCAACACCGAACGGCGTGTGGCTTCAGTGGGGTGGGCGGTGAACACCGGCTTGAGGGCGGTGCGGTTAACCAAGGCCGCTACTTCGTCCGCCGCAACCCCGCCCTCCACCAGGGCGCGCAAGGTTTCCGCAAAACGCCGTTCGGAGGTGTCCCCCTCGGCGTTCATATCCTCCACCCGATGGACCTGCTCGGTCACATTGGCCAAATGGAAGTAGACGGTAAAGGCCCCC
Source organism: Candidatus Spongiisociaceae bacterium (assembly GCA_965202665.1). Lineage (GTDB taxonomy): Bacteria > Actinomycetota > Acidimicrobiia > Spongiisociales > Spongiisociaceae. The sequence continues at coordinate 1,999,235 of OZ241841.1, read as the reverse complement.
ACCAACAGGCTGGCCCGTTCCGGATCGGCGGCGGCCAGCAGTTCGGTCAGCTCCCGGGAAACCTCCGATTCGGCGAGGCGCAACCGCCGGGAAAGGGTGCGGACCGCCTCCACCGACTCCAACAGGTCCTCCCCGTGCTGGCGGACCAGCGTGTCGCCCAATTGCCGGCCCAACCGCCGGATGTCGGCCCGCAGTTCGGCGTCCACCACCTCCAACGGGTCCGCCCCCGCCTCGGCGCCGCCGCCTATTTCCGCTGGTTCGGTTCCCATATCCGTAAATCTACCCGCCGGTTATATTGGGCGGGTCATCCGAGCATCCGCTACCGGGAGAGAAACATGAAAGTGGGCGTGTACATTGACGGCTTCAACCTCTACTACGGGGGCAGGGCCCTGTTCGGCCGGGGAATCCCCGAATGGCGATGGCTCGACCTCCGCCAGCTGAGCCAACGATTGATCGACCGGCGGCGCGACTGGACGGAGCAGGGAGCGGTAATCGAGCGGATCGTCTACTGCACCGCCTTCATCGACGGTCAACACAACCGCCAAGGGCGCCTGGACCAAGATGCCTACGTTAGAGCGTTACAGGATCACCGCTCCATCGACCACTTGGAACAAGGCCGTTTCAGCACCAGGGTGAGAAACGGGCTACTTGCGACCAAAGACCAAGAGGGTCGTCCTTCGATCGTCACGTCCCGGTGGCCGGTGGTTATACAGAACGAGCAGGGCGCAGCCGTTCCCAACGCCCGGTTCATGGTCTCCTATCTGCGAATCGAAGAAAAAGGCTCAGACGTGAACGTAGCCTCGCATCTGCTACTGGATGTACTAAAAGGACGCGTCGACGCCGCAATCGTCATCTCCAACGACAGCGATCTGCGGTTGCCCATCCAAGCATGTCGCCTACGGGCCCCAATCGGCACCGTTAACCCCAGCCCCTCTCCAAGAGCCGGGGATCTGCGGGGCAAGCCGACGGATGGCAGGGGCGGACATTGGTGGTACCAACTGTCAAAAGCGGATTTCACATCTTGCCAACTACCCGAGGCAGTGGGGTCCGTCCACCGACCCCGGGGATGGTGAAGAAAAAATCGGCAGACGACTTGACAACCCGAAAGACAAATATGTATAATGACGCCAGCGCTACGTTTCAAGGCCGTTAGGTCCTTGAAACAGTTACTCACCCGGCCCTGTTAGGGCCGGGTCTTCTTAACCGCTCTCAAAAGACCGCGCGTCGCCCCGCCGCGCAAACCCGCCTCCGCGAAACAGGTTGATTGCCGCCAGAGACCAGTGGGAGGTCTTTGTTCCTAGATGTACATGGCCGGTAGGTTGGTTACAGTCTGCTGGTTGGTAGTGTTCCTCCGACAGAGTGCACAAAAGTCCACCCCGCCCCTCCGGCGGGGGCGTTGCCCCGGCCGTGGGTCTTCCATCCACCGCCGGGCGGTATGGAAGAAAGCTTCTTAACATCCATATGCAGCAACTCACCAAGCCGTTCACGTTCATACCGCACCACCGGCCCGGGAGAGATTTTGAGCGGTTCGCCGGTCAGCGGGTCGCATTCCCACAGACGCAACATCCCGTGGCGGCGGAGGATGCGGCTGATCGTCCTCACTTATGCAACAACCAAACCGTCACCAACGTCCTGGCCAAGTACGCCTAGCGCCCCAGTGGCCGGTGGTCATACGGAACGAGCATGGCCCCGCCAGCTACCCCGAGGCAACAGTGTCGATCCACCGGCCCAGGAGATGATGAAGAAATTCGGCGGACGGCTTGACAACCCGAAAGACAAATGTGTATAATGACGCTAGCGCTACGTTTCAAGGCCGTTAGGCCCTTGAAACACTTGACCACCCGGCCCTGTTGGGGCCGGGTCTTTTTAAGGACTTCCACAGGACGGCGCTTCGTTCGCCGCCTTGTCGGATAAACCCGCATCCGCCTTACGGGCATTTGACAATATTCCCACCGGCATGGTATGTTTGGGGGTGCCAGCGCAGGTTCTGCGGACTCCCCCAGTTCCGCCGGGAACTGGGTTCCCTTCGAGTTCCGCGAACCGCCGCGCGGGCTCGCCGGCCACCTGGATTATGGTCACGATGGTCGGCGAATCCATAAGGAAGGGCGCCCCGCTTGCGGGGCGCCCTTTCCGTTAAAACGGAGGAACCAGCGTCAGGCGGAGGCGCGGGCCACCGCCAACCAGGAGTCAACCTTGCTCTGGTTGTTGGCGATCCACTGCGTAGCCAGATCCTTCGGAGTTTCTCCGCCGTCCTGAGCCACCACCTGCAACGACACGTCCACCACGTTCAGCTCGACCAGCTCCAGCAGCTTGGCCGCCGCCGGATGGTTTTCCAACAGGTCGTTGCGGGCGGTCACCAAAATGTCCGCCGCCAGCCACCCCAACTGGCAGGTGCCGCGCTCTACCGCATCCGGGCAGGACTCCGAACTCAGAGTCGCCGTACCCGGCCGCTGATCCCATTCCTCGCCCCCTTCCCGATCCAACGGGTTGGAATCATCGAGCACATCCTCCACCCCCACCCACACTACGTTGTCCCCCGGCCGCAACTGGGTGATGTAGGAACTCGGCGTCCAAGTGTAGGCCACCATCGGAGCCCCCTCGCTGGCCTTCGCCGACGCCTCCGCGAACATGGCGTCGTACCCGGCCAACACCTGGCCGATGTTATCCCAGCCCGAAAACGCGATCTGGCTTTCAATGATGTCATCGCAGGTCCACGACTCCGGACAACCGTAAATCTCCGCCACCCCGTTGCCCGGCGTGGCATCCTGGGCGTCGTACGCGGCGATCGCATCCGGATTGCCGTTCAGATCATCAAGCGTCGTTATCCCGTATTCCTCGGCGAAGCTCTTCGTGATCAGGAAACCCTGCAAACCGCCCGCGGGCATCTCCTCGCCCACCACCGTAAGATGATCGCCCACTAAGGAGCCGTCCGGCAACTCGTTGGCCAACCAACTGTTGTGAATCGGATACCAGCTGTTCACCCAGAAGTCGGCGTCACCCTCAGCCATGGCCAGATACGCCAAGCTGGGACCCAACTCCAAATCAGCCGGATCGCTCACCTCATACCCCAACCTTTGCAACAGGTCCCGGTACAAAGCCGCCTGGAAATAACCTGTGGACCAGTTGGCCTGGGCCATCGTCAAACTCACCCCCTCGCCCGGCTCCCCGGTGCGGTTATGGGCGGCGGTGGCCCTTTCCAGCCACGCATTCACCTTGTCCTGGTTGTTGGCGATCCACTGCTCGGCCAGATCCACCGGACTCTCCCCGCCCTCCTGGGCCACCACCTGCAACGACACATCCACCACGTTCAACGCCACATTGGCCAGCAGACTAGCCGCCGCCGGATGGTTCCGAATCAAGTCATTGCGGGCGGTCACCAAAATATCCGCCGCCGCCCACCCCAACTGGCAGATGCCCCGCTCCGCCGCGTCCGGGCAAGAATCGGCGCCGATAGCCGCCGTTCCCGGGGTTTGATCCCACCCTTCGCCCCCCTCCCGGTCAAGCGGATTGGAACTATCCAAAATTCTATCCACCCCCAGCCACACCACATTGTCCCCCGGCCGCAACTGGGTGATATAAGAACTAGGCGTCCAAGTGTACGCCACCATCGGAGCCCCCTCGTTGGCCTTAGCCACCGCCTCGGCGAACATGGCGTCGTACCCAGCCAGCACCTGATCAATGTTCTCCCACCCCGAAAAGGCGATCTGGCTTTGGATAATGTCATCGCAGGTCCACGACTCCGGGCAACCGTAAATCTCCGCCACCCCGTTCCCGGGATTGGTATCTTGGGCGTCGTACTCGGCGATCGCGTCCGGATTGTCATTCAAATCATCCAAAGTGACAATGCCGTGCTTCTCAGCGAAACTCTTAGTAATCAGATAACCCTGCAAACCCCCGGCGGGCATCTCGGAACCGATCACAGAAAGGTGATCCCCCACCCGGGAGCCGTCCGGCAACTCGTTGGCCAACCAACTGTTGTGAATCGGAAACCAACTGTTCACCCAAAAGTCGGCATCCCCCTCCGCCATGGCCAGATAAGCCAAGCTGGGACCCAACTCCAAATCAGCCGGATCGCTCACCTCATACCCCAACCGTTGCAACAACGACCGGTACAAAGCCGCCTGGAAATAACCGGTGGACCAGTTGGCCTGGGCCATCGTCAAACTCACCCCTTCGCCGGGGAGGGCCATTCCCTCCTCCGGCTGGGCGGGAGCGTCAGGGGCCGCCGCGGTTGTGGTCGGGGTTTCCGCAGCATCCGGGGACTCCGTTGCGGCTGTGGTTTCCGTGGTGTCCGCGCCGGCGGACGCGACGGTGGTAGGGGTCTCGGGAGCGGGCGTCGCATCATCGTCGCCGCCGCCGCAGGCGGCCGCGACCAACATCAAAACGGCCAACGCCGCCAGCCACTTACTAGATCTGAACATTTGCACACCTCCTTACAATGAAACCATGTTGGGTTTCCAAATCGCAGTCTACACACCTTAAAAACTAAACCGCCGAAAAATTTGATTTTTCCGTCGAACCGTTTAACGATGGAGGAGGGCGTCCCGCGGGACGCCCTCCTCCATTTTGCCAACTGGCGGAAATATTTAGGCGGCGGCTCGGGCCTGGGACAGCCAGTCGTCCACCTTCGCCTGGTTGTTCGCTATCCACTGCTCGGCCAGATCCACCGGATCCTCTCCGCCGTCCTGAGCCACCACTTGCAACGACACGTCCACTACGTTCAGCTCGACCACCTCCAGCAACTTGGCCGCCGCCGGATGATCCGCCAACAGGTCGTTGCGGGCGGTCACCAAAATGTCCGCTGCCACCCACCCCAACTGACAGATGTCGCGCTCCGCCGCATCCGGGCAGGAATCAGGGCCCAAAGCCGCCGTACCCGGCCGCTGATCCCATTCCTCGCCCCCTTCCCGACCCAACGGATTGGAATCATCGAGCACATCCTCCACCCCCACCCACAGCACGTTGTCCCCCGGCCGCAACTGGGTGATGTAGGAACTGGGCGTCCAAGTGTACGCCACCATCGGAGCCCCCTCGTTGGCCTTAGCCACCGCCTCAGCGAACATGGCGTCGTACCCGGCCAAAATCTGATCGATGTTCTCCCACTCCGAAAACGCGATCTGGCTCTGGATGATGTCATCGCAGGTCCACGACTCCGGACAACCGTAAATCTCCGCTATCCCGTTGCCCGGCGTGGCATCCTGGGCGTCGTACGCGGCGATCGCATCCGGATTGCCGTTCAAATCATCCAGCGTGGCGATCCCGTATTCCTCGGCGAAGCTCTTGGTGATCAGATAACCCTGCAAACCGCCCGCGGGCATCTCCTGGCCCACCACCGCAAGATGATCGCCCACTTTGGAACCGTCCGGCAACTGGTTCTCCAGCCAACTGTTATGGCCCGGATACCAGCTGTTCACCCAGAAGTCGGCGTCCCCTTCGGCCATGGCCAGATACGCCAAGCTGGGACCCAACTCCAAATCAGCCGGATCGCTCACCTCGTATCCCAACTGTTGCAACAACGCCCGGTACAAAGCGGCCTGGAAATAACCGGTGGACCAGTTGGCCCGGGCCATCGTCAAACTGACCCCTTCGCCCGGGGTATCGCTAACGGGTACGACGGTCAGGCCCTCGCCGCGCTCGCGGCTGACCACTATCTCGCCGGAGACGATGCGCGACTTCCACTCTTCCAACTGCGGAACGATGTCGTCGATGAAGCCGCCGCTGGTGGAGTAGCCCACCCCGTCCACCGACAGGTCGAATCTCTGCGGGCCGCTGGAGAACATCCCGTCCTGCACCGCCTTGATGGTGTTGTAAACCGCCACATCCACCCGCTTCAGCATGGAGGTCAGAATGTAGTCCCTGAGTTCCTCGTCGGCGGTGTTGTACTGATCGGAGTCCACCCCGATGGCCCACACTTTGCCGCCGGTGCTCTCCGAATACTCCTTGGCCGCTTGGAAGGTGCCGTTGCCGCTCCCGCCGGCGGCGTGATAAATGATGTCCGCTCCGTCCTCGTACATGGATTGGGAGGCGACCCTGCCCGCAGCCGGGTCGTTGAACCCGCTGAAGTCCGGAGACTGGGTCAAATACTGGGAATCAATTACGATGGACGGATCCACCGCCGCCACCCCCGCTTGGAAACCGGCCTCGAAAGCGTGAATCAACGGGATGTCCACCCCGCCCAGGAAACCTATTCTGTTGGTGCCCGTTTTCAGAGCGGCCGCCACCCCCACCAGAAACGACCCCTGCTCCTCGGCGAAAATCAACCCGGCCACGTTGGGTTGATCCACCACTGAATCCACAATTGCGAAATTGGTTTCCGGGTATTCGGACGCCACCACGTTCATAGGCTCGTCGAACAGGAACCCGACGCCGATTACCAAATCCGCCCCCTCTTCGGAGTGCAGGGCCAGCATTTCTTCGCGGTTGGTGCCGTCCTCATTGGCCGACGACTCCGCAGTCTCCACGCCCAACTCCGCCGCCGCCCGGTCCAGGCCGGCCGCAGCCGCGTCGTTGAAAGAACCGTCGCCCCGTCCGCCGATGTCATAGGCCAAACCCACCCGAACGTCCGTCATCGGCTCAGCAGGCGCGGCGCTGGTGTCCGCGGAATCGCCCGCATCCGAAGTGGTTGCGGTGGGAGCGGCGGTAGTGGTTGTGGTGGTGGCGTCATCGCCGCCGCAGGCCGCGGCCAGCAAAGTCAAGGCGATTAGCACCGCCGCCAACTTCTTGTACTTCAACATTTTTAGCCTCCTAGTGGCTAGCCCCCCTGGATGGGGCCTTTTCTTCTCGCTCAAATCTGACAGCCCAGGGTTTGTTCTTACCGCAAACAGGTTACCCGCCCGCCGAAACTATGCCAACCGGCGAAGCCGCCCGGCGCCGAATTTAGGTTTCGGATTCCACCAAATCCACCGGCGGGGCGTCGGGGGTGTCGATCATCTCGAACAACAACCCCTCGCCGTCGGGGTCCGCATCCACCACGATGGTGGAACCTGAGGTATAACCCCCCAGCAACATCTGCTCGGCCAACGGATCCTCCAAGTAGCGCTGGATGGCCCGGCGCAGGGGGCGGGCGCCCAAGCTGCGATCGTAACCTTTGCGCACCAGGAAAGTCTTGGCGGCGTCGGTCAGCACCAAGTCCAAAGCTTTGGTGGCCAACTGCTCTTTGTCGCGCACCAACAACAGGTCCACCACCTGCTTCACTTCGTCCTCGGTCAGCTCGTGGAAGACGATCACCTCGTCCAACCGGTTCAGGAACTCGGGACGGAAATGCCGTTTCAGTTCTTCGGTCAACTTTTCCTTCATCTTCTCGTAGGTGACTTCCTGATTTTCCTGTTGGAAGCCCACCGCCGACTTGCGCAGTCCCTCCGACCCCAGGTTGGAAGTCATGATGATGACCGTGTTCTTGAAATCGATGGTGTGCCCCTGGGCGTCGGTGAGCCGCCCGTCTTCCAGAATCTGCAGGAGCGTGTTGAACACATCCGGATGCGCCTTTTCGATCTCGTCGAACAGCACCACCGAAAACGGCTTGCGGCGCACCGCCTCGGTGAGTTGGCCGCCCTCGTCGTAGCCCACGTAGCCGGGCGGGGAACCCAGCAGGCGGCTGACCGTGTGCTTCTCCATGTATTCGGACATGTCGATCTGGATGAGGGCGTCCTCGTTGCCGAACAGGAACCAAGCCAGGGCTTTGGCGGTCTCGGTCTTCCCCACCCCGGAGGGGCCGAGGAAGATGAAAGAACCGCTGGGCCGCTTGGGGTCTTTCAGGCCGGCCCGGGTGCGGCGGATGGCCCGGCTCACCGCCGAGATGCCGTCGTGCTGGCCGATGATCCGCTTGTGCAACTCCTCCTCCATATGCACCAGGCGGGCGGTCTCCTCTTCGGTGAGACGGTAGACGGGAATGCCGGTCCATTGGGCCAGCACATCGGCGATCTCGTTTTCGTCGATCACCGAATCCACCGAGGAGCCGTCGGCGGCCAGTTCGTTCTCCCGCTGGGTGCGGTCGAGGAGCAGGGCCCGCTCTTTGTCCCGCAACTGGCCCGCCCGCTCGTACTGCTGGGCGGTGAGGGCCTCCCGCTTCTCCTCCCGCACCAGCTTCAGTTGCTCGTCGATTTCCTTGACCTCCGGGTTGGAGGCACCCCGGTAGAGGCGGTTGCGGCTGCCCGCCTCGTCGATCAGGTCGATGGCCTTGTCGGGCAGGAACCGGTCGGAGATGTAACGGTCGGCCAGATTGGCGGCCGTCAACAGGGCGGCGTCGGTGAACCGCACCGTGTGATGATCCTCGTAGCGGTCTTTCAGGCCGTGCAGTATCTGCACCGTTTCCGCCACCGACGGCTCCTCCACTTGAACCGGCTGGAACCGGCGCTCCAACGCCGAATCCTTCTCCAGATATTTGCGGTATTCCTCCAAGGTGGTGGCGCCCACCGTCTGCAATTCGCCCCGGGCCAACATCGGTTTGAGAATGCTGGCCGCGTCGATCGCCCCCTCCGCCGCACCCGCCCCCACCAGAGTGTGAATCTCGTCGATGAACAGGATAATGTCGCCCCGGTTTTTGATGTCCTTCAGCACCTTTTTGAGCCGTTCCTCAAAATCCCCCCGGTAACGGGAACCGGCCACCAAAGCCCCCAGATCCAGGGTGTAAATCTGCCGGTTGGCCAGTATTTCCGGCACATCGGCGGAAACGATCTTCTGGGCGAGCCCCTCCACTATGGCCGTTTTGCCCACCCCCGGCTCTCCGATCAGCACCGGGTTGTTCTTGGAACGACGGGACAGGATCTGCATCACCCGCTCGATTTCGGTGTGACGTCCGATCACCGGATCCAACACGTTCTCTTTGGCGGCCGTAGTCAGGTTGCGCCCGAACTGGTCCAACACGGTGGAACCCGAAGACGATTCCCGGCGGGAAGGACCCACCCCCGCTTTGACGGACTCCTCCCCCGACGAGCCGGACAGCAACTGAATGACCGTCTGCCGCACCCGGGGCAGGTCGGCCCCCAACTTCTGCAACACTTGGGCGGCCACCCCCTCCCCTTCCCGGATGAGGCCGAGCAGGATATGTTCGGTGCCTATGTAGTTGTGCCCCAAAGTGAGCGCCTCGCGCAGGCTCAATTCCAGCACCTTCTTGGCGCGGGGGGTGAACGGGATGTGGCCGGAGGGCGACTGCTGCCCATGGCCGATGGTGTCCACCACTTTGTCCCGCACCGAATCCAGGCTTATCCCCAAACCCTCCAAGCCGCGGGCGGCCACTCCCTCCCCTTCGTGGATGAGGCCGAGCAGGATATGTTCGGTGCCTATGTAGTTGTGGTTGAGCAACCGGGCTTCCTCTTGGGCCAACACCACCACCCGGCGCGCCCGATCGGTGAACCGTTCGAACACGATCATCACCTCCGCTTCAACTTGTCGGATCCAGCGCTGCTTCCATTATAACCGCGGCGACGGACAAAGTAGCGGGAAACGGCCCGCCCGGCGCGCCGGGACCCGCCGGCAAACTACGATAGCAGGATCAAGACCGGCGAACGGACGGGCCAAAATTGGAAACCCCGGAACTGAAAGAACTCATCGACCTCCCCGGCCTGTGGGAGCGGGTGGCGCGGGTGGAGGAACGATTGTTTACCGCTTCCGCCTCCGAATACCCGTTTCTCACCGAGATCGCCCAGCATCTGTTGGCGGCGGGCGGCAAACGTTTCCGTCCCATTCTGGCCCAGCTGGCCGGAGAGTTCGGTCCTTCCCGCGACCACCGCCTGATCGACGCCGGGGCGGCCGTGGAGCTGATCCACATCGGGTCGCTCTACCACGATGATGTGATCGACGAGGCGCAGGTGCGACGGGGGGCGGCCTCGGTGAACGCCAACTGGAGCAACACGGTGGCCATACTGGCCGGGGATTTCCTGATGGCCCGGGCCTCGGAGGTGGCGGCCGCCACCCTCGGCCAGGAGGCGGTGCGGCTGCTGGCCCGCACCTACGCCGAACTGGTGGAGGGGCAAACCTTGGAACTGCGGCTGACCGGCGACTTGGAGCACGGCCCCGACGATTACTACCGGGTGATCGGCGGCAAAACCGCCAGCCTGATTCGCACCTCCGCCCGGCTGGGGGCGATGGCGGCCGACGCCCCCCCTGAATATGCGGAGGCGGCGTCCGCCGCGGCGTGGGAGTTGGGCATGGTGTTCCAAATAACCGACGACGCGCTGGATCTGGTGGCCACCGAACAGGAACTGGGCAAACCGGCCGGTTCCGACATACATCAGGGGGTGTTCACCCTGCCGGTGTTGCGCGCCCTGCGCGGCGGGAGCGGCCCCCGCATCGGCGCTTTGCTAAAGGAGGGCGTCCCCTTCTCCGAGGAGACGGTGCAAGAGGTGATCGGACTGGTGCGGGAGGGAGGGCACATCGACCGCACCTTGGACGAATGCGGGCAACGATTGCGATCGGTCCGTTCCGCCTTGGCCGCCCTGCCCGACATCGGGGCCCGCCGGGTGCTGACGGACATCGGCGGATTCCTAGTGGACCGGGTGGACGCCGCCCGCCCCTAAGATCAGATTCGCCCCGGTCTCAGCGGTTCTGCGGACGGACATGCGGAAAGAGCAAAACCTCCCGCAGATGGCGTTGGTCGGTGAGCAGCATCACCAACCGATCCACCCCTATCCCCAACCCGCCGGTGGGGGGCATGCCCGCCTCCAACCCGCGCAGAAACTCCTCGTCGAAAGGATGCGCCTCCTCATCCCCCGCTTCCCGGGCCCGGGCCTGGGCGGCGAAGCGGCGGCGCTGCTCCACAGGGTCGTTCAACTCGGTGAAAGAGTCGGCGATCTCCTCCCCGCCGATGAACAACTCAAACCGCTCCACCAGCCCCGGTTGGCGGCGGTGGCGGCGGGCCAGGGGGGAAATCTCCACCGGATGGTCCGTCACAAAAGTGGGATCCCACAGATGGCGCTGCGCCCGTTCGTCGAACACTTCCTGCGCCATTTTCCCGAAACCCCATTCGGGATTCACTTCCACCCCGGCCCGTTCCGCCAGCCGCGCCAGCTCCGCCGGTTCGGTATCGGCCGCAATCTCGGCCCCCAGCGCCTCCCCCACCAGCTCCAACATCGGAACCCTCCGGAACGGAACCCGCATATCCACCGGACGGCCCTGAAAAACGAGGGGGGAGGCGGACACCCGGCCGGCCACGGCCGGAATGATCTCCTCCAGCAACGTCATCAAATCCCGGTAGTCGGCCAGCGCCTGGTAGGCCTCCAAGGTGGTGAACTCGGTGTTGTGGCGGGCGTCGATTCCCTCGTTGCGGAACACCCGGCCCAACTCGAATATTTTCTCAAATCCGCCCACCACCATCAGTTTAAGGTGAATTTCGGTGGCGATGCGCAGGTACATGTCCAAGTCCAGCGCATTGTGACGGGTCCGGAAGGGACGGGCCAGGGCCCCCCCCGGCTGGGTCTGCAACACCGGGGTTTCCACTTCCATAAACCCCCGTTCGGCGAACTCCCGGCGCAACTCGGCCGTCACCCGCGACCGGACGACGGCGATCTCCCGCGCCCGGGGGTTTACCAGCCAGTCCAACTCCCGGCGCCGGAAGCGCTGTTCTTTGTCCCGCAGGCCGTGCCACTTCTCCGGCAGGGGGCGCAAGGCTTTGGCCAACAGGACGAACTCTTCCACTTTGACGCTCAACTCCCCCCGGCGGGTGGTGACCACCTCCCCCCGGGCCCCCACCCAGTCCCCATGGTCCAGTTCCCGGAAGGCGGCGAACCCCTCGGCGCCCAGCCTTCTCTCGTCTACGAACAACTGGATGCGCCCCGAATGGTCCTGGCAGACCCCGAACAGCAACTTGCCGAACGACCGGGTGTTCATCAACCGGCCCGCCACCCGCACCCGTTCGCCGGTAGCCGAATCGGGGGGGAGATCGGCGAACCGGTCGCGCAGGGCGGCCGCGTGGTGGGTGCGGGAGTGAAGTTGCGGCTCATAAGCCGGATAGGGGTCGATCCCCCCCTCCCGCAATCGTTCCAGTTTCTCCAACCGGGCGGCGGTCAGCGGATGGTCTTCCAAGCCGCCGTCCGCCGGGTGGTAATCGTCGCCGGAGTCGGGCGGGGCGGGCGGTTGATTCTCGTTCATAGTCCGCAGGTTAACCGACCCCGGGAGGACGGCCGGTCACCGGTTGCGCTCCCAGATGAGGCGCAGGCCCTCCAAGGTTAGGGAATCGTTAATTTCGGACACCCGCCGGCACAGGGGGACGATGACCGGGGCCAGCCCGCCGGTGGCCACCACCCGTTCGGTTCCGGTCTCGGCGGCGATGCGGGCCAGGATGCCGTCCACCAAGCCCCCGTACCCGTACAGCAACCCGCTTTGGATGGCCTCCACCGTCCCTTTGCCGATCACCGACCGGGGCTCGGTCAGATCCACCCGGCGCAGGGCGGAGGTGGCGGAAACCAGGGCCTCCATGGACACCTCCAACCCGGGGGCGATCACCCCCCCGATGTAGTCGCCGGCCTCGTCCACCGCGTCAAAGGTGGTAGCGGTCCCGAAATCCAAAGCCACCACCGGCGAGCCGTAACGTTCCCGGGCCGCCACCGAGTTGACCACCCTGTCCGCTCCCACCTCGCGCGGGCTGTCGATGCGGATCGCCATGCCGGTTTTAACGCCCGGCCCCACCACCAGGGGGACTCGGCCCGTCACCTCCTCCAAGGCGGCGGGCAGGGCGGCCGCCGCGGCGGGCACCACCGACGACATGGCCGCCCCCGCAAAGTGGCCGGAAAGGTAGCCGGCCGGTTCCAACAGGCCGCGCAACATGATCACGAACTCGTCGGTGGTGTAATCCCGCCCGCTGGAAATGCGCCACTTGCGCACGATCCGCTCCCCGTCCAACACGCCGAGCATGGTCTGCGTGTTGCCCACATCCACCGCCAGCAACATCAGCCGCCCCCCTTCCCGGCCTCGTACAGGATGCTGGGTTCGGTCAGGGCCGTCCCCCGGTCGGCCGTCGCCTCCCTCCCGTTCACCGCCAACCGGATGTTGTCGATTAACCGAACCGGCCCCGCCCGGGCGGCCGCCGCCAACACCACCTCCCCCTGCAAGCGGTCCGCCGGCCGGAAGGTTGCGGCGTCCACCGCCGCCGCGTATTCCAACTCCAAGCCGCGGACCGTCTCCCGCACCAAATCTTCCGCCCGCCGGGGGTTGCGCTCCCCGGCCTCCATCGCGTCGGCGGCCGCCGACAGTCCCCGCCACAAACCCAACGCGGCCGGACGATCCTCCCCCAGGAACACGTTGCGGGAGGACAGGGCCAGCCCGTCCGCCTCCCTGATCAGGGGGCATCCCGCCACCCGAACCGGGAAATCCAAATCCCGCGCCATACGGGACACCACCGCCAACTGCTGGGCGTCCTTGCGGCCGAAGTAAGCACGGTCGGGCCGGACTCCGGCGAACAACTTGGCCACCACTGTGGCCACCCCGGTCAGATGGCCGGGCCGGTGTTCCCCTTCCAAAGTATCTCCCAAACCGGACACCGACACCTTGGTCAGCGGCGGGACGGGGAACATATCCTCGGTGGAACACAGCGCGGTAATGTCCGCCCCCGCCTCCTCCGCCAACTCCAAGTCCCGGTCGCGGTCGGTCGGATAACGGGCCAAGTCGTCGGCGTCCTCGAACTGCAACGGGTTCACATACAGTGTCACCACCGTCTGATCGCATTCCGCGGCCGACCGTTTCATCAACGACAGATGGCCTTCGTGGAAAAACCCCATAGTGGGGACCAACCCCACCCGCCCCCGGGCCAAAGAGCGGGCCTGCGCCAACGTGTTCACCACTTTCATCGCAGGACCTCGGCCATCCGCCCGGTAGTCCCGGCCAAGTCGGCAGCCGCCCGTCCGAAATCCCGAAAGGCGCCGGCCAAGTGGGGGACGGCCCGCTCCACCGCCCGCACCTGGCCGGCCGCGGTTTCCAAGTCGCCCCGGGCGATGGGGCCGGTCAGGGCGGCCCGCGCCCCTTCTTCAAAAACGTTGGCGACCGCCGTTTCCACCAGCGGACGGGCGACCCGGTAGTCCACTTCGGCGGCGGCGAACAGGGTTTGCGCAACATGCAGGGCGGTTACCACATAGTTGGAGGCGGCGGCCGCCGCCGCGTGATAGAGGGGCTTTTGTTCTTCGGCCAGCCGGATGGAGGCCATCCCCAGCGATTCGGCCAGTTCCTCCAACAGCCCGGCCAGGCCGGGCGGAGCGGTGAGGGCGGCGCAGGCCCCGGCCAGGGAACGGGATCCCCTCCGCCAATCGGGCAAGGTTTGCAAAGGGTGAAAGGATCCGATTTCCGCCCCGGCCGCCGCCAACGGTTGCAGGACCGCAACCGGGGCCAGCCCGGAAAGATGAACCGCCCCCGCAAAGTTTCCCGCCTGCGGGGCCAAGGCGGCGGCCACTTCGGACAGGACCTGATCGCGCACCGCCACCGCCAACAGTTCGGCCTCCGGCAAAGGTTCTCCGATCAAGCGGGTTTCGGCCCCCAACCAGCGGGCCACCTCCCGGTCGTCCGGGCGACGGGTTACCAGGGCGGCTATCCGGTGACCGGCGGCCGCGGCCGCCGCCGCCAACGATCCTCCGGCCCGTCCGGGCCCCACGACGACGATGCGCATTAGTTTTTCTCCCTGGTTGCGGTCCGTTCCGGTACCGATCCAAGCCCCAGTCTACTTTCCCGGCAACCATCCCCGCGGAGCGACGATCTTACGCCCCGCCGACGTGACCACGGGAGAGGGAGCCAGCGACCGCCGGATGTGAGCGGCGCTCAACCGGAAGTTTGAAACTTTATGGCGTAACTCCTTAGACATTAACCCGGGCGGAAACCCCACCACTGCCTTTTTGCCGGGAAACAAGCGCGGAATTTCCAACATCGGCGGCAACAGGTCGCTGTCCGCCGAAACCAGAACCGCCCGGTCATACAGATCCTGATGGGCGTCGGCCAGCAACCGCACCGCTATGTTGACATCGGTTTGCTTCTCCTCCGCTTCCATCCGCTCTCGCCCGCACCGGGGGCATCGCACCGGGTAAACATAAAACCGCCCCAGCACAATTTCCGCACCCTGCGCCTCCAAAGCTTGCAGGTATAGATCCTGTTGATGCCGTCCACGCCTGCTCTTGACCAACAGTGAAGTGAAATATCGCACCCCGACCAGCCTCTGGCCGGACTGCAATACCTCCCGGCCTAACGCAACCGGATCAAGCCACCTGGGGAGCCCTGACTTAAGCAACCCGTTGTGAAGGTTGAGACCGTCCACATAGACGGCCACCCGTTGCGATCTTTGCGTCATCGGCTTGACAATAGCCCCACCCCCAAGTTATATTTACCGCTGTTGTTGCAACACAAAGCCACCCCCGGGAGTGTCAATATCCCGGGCCCAACGAACCCCGCGGCCGCGGGGTTCGTTCTTTTTCGAACCGAGCCGAAGGAATATTCACACCTGCAGCCCCAGGGGGAGCAAGGGCGGAACGGCTCCGCCCCGGGCCCGCCCGCGAGAATTCCAAATTCTTGAACCGCGCCGCGAACCGATTTGACAGATCGCCTCCAGCCTGTGCTATACTGACTTCTGTTGTTACAACAAAATGCCACCCCCGGGAGTGTCAATATCCCGGGGCCAACGAACCCCGCGGCCGCGGGGTTCGTTCTTTTCGGCTCTGGAGATCAAAGGCCTTCGCCTGAGGCAGAGGATTCGGGGAGCGGTTGCCGGAAAAGGCCGGCGGGCACTGGGGAACCGGTGCGGAGCAAAGCCAGATTCCAGGATGGGGAAGACCCGAGCGCCCACCGCAAAAACGAAACCGCCCGGCGGCCCAGGAAAACCCCGCCCGGACGGGTCCGCACCCCCAGCACCCGGCGGATCTCCGCGGGCAGGGAAGCCGCCGCCCCCATGTAAAGCAACCGGTAACCGGCCTTCTGCGCCGGCGGCAACGGCGGGTCGGCCAGGAAATCCAAAGCCTGCCGCATCCCCGGCGAAGGGCCCAAGTCGGGATGACGAGCCACCCATCGGCGCAACCGACCGGCCCGGTCGGGCGCCGGGTCGGCCCCCATCCGCCGCCCGATGACGGCCTGCTCGGATACGAACCGGTCCTCCTCGGCGGCGGTGAGCGGCGCCCTCCCGTACAACTGGTTGGCGGCCAAAAACGACTCGGTGAGCACATTGTGCACCCAGGCCAAAAGTGGGGGGTCGTCGGCCGCGTAAGGCAGTCCCCGGTGGGAAATCCCCCGCACCGTCCGGTGGGCGTCCCGCACCCGTTGCACGGCCGCCTCCGCCTCCGGGCGGGCCCCGAAAGTGGTAGCGGTCACATAGGCGGAGGTGCGGGACAGACGGCCCAGCGGATCATCCTGATACCGGGAATGCTGGGCCACGCCCGCCGCCACCTCCGGATGGGCGGACTGGACCAGCAACGCCCGGATGCCGCCCGCGAAAGCGGCGACGTCGCCAATCACCTTCCAGGAAACAGACCCGGGACCGCACATTCCCGGATCGCCCCGGTAACGCAACGTGTCAGACAGGGGATAGTCCACATGCCCGAAGGGGCTGGTGGCGGAGGCGGCCACCCGCCTCCGCAGTCCGTCCAGCGGTTGGGCCGGTGGGAGGGGGGCCATGGGTTGGGTAATGAGGAGGGAGAGTCAGCTGAGGGTGCGGCGGATGCGTTCTAACAATTCGGGAGGGGCGTTCAGATGTACTTTGCGCCGGATGGAAACACGCAGGTTCCTTTGGAATTGCATGGCCTTCTCGCAAAAGGGGCAGTTGCGGAGATGGAGGCGCACCTGCGTCCGACGCAACCGGCGCAACTCACCGTCGATATATCTTTCTACCAGCGCGGCTACATGCGCGCAACGCTTGTTAAGGGCCATCGTTTCCCTCCGTCACCAGCCCTTGTTTTTCGGCTACCTCCCACAACGCCTGCTGCAACCCTTTTCGTCCCCGGGACAGCCGCGACATGACCGTCCCTATCGGGATTTCCAACATTGAGGCGATTTCCTTGTAGGAGAAGCCCTCCAGGTCCGCCAATAGTATAGGCACGCGATATTGCTCCGGGAGCCGATCTATGGCCCGGCGCACATCTTCGGCCAACATTGACTCCACCACTTTAGCCTCCACCGAAATTAAAGAGGGGTCGTCCACCTCCGCCGGGAGCATTTTGTGGAACAGGTAGAAATCATCCACCCCGTCCAGTTGCAGTTCCCGGGGCCGGGTCTGACGTTGGCGGTACTGCTTAAAATAGGTGTTGGTGAGGATGCGGTACAGCCAGGCCCGCAGGTTGGTGCCCTCGGTGAACTGGTCATAGGAGCGGTAGGCCTTCAGGAACGTCTCCTGCACCAAGTCTTCGGCGTCCTGTGGGCTGGACGCCATGCGCAGGGCGTAGGAATAAAGGGCGTGCGCGTAGGGAAACGCGTCCCGCTCGAAGTTTTCCCTGTCCGCCATTAGGCTCTCCGTCTCCTTTCCCGTTGCCGCTCGGGCCACCGTGACTTGACCCAAACCGATGACCGCTTTCAGCAAAGATACCGCGTTCAACTGCCGATATCCCGATCGGGTTGGTTTGCACGACCGCGCCTTGCCGGCTCGGTCTGGGAGCCGAGGAGGGGAATCGAACCCCTGACCTGCTCATTACGAGTGAGCCGCTCTGCCGACTGAGCTACCCCGGCGGAATGCTCCATCATAACCCAACCGCCCGCCAAAACCAACCGCCGCCGGGCGCGTCCTCCGTCAGCCGGAGAAGCGGCGAAGCTCGGCCTCTATGGCCGCCCGCACCGCCTCGGTGAGGGCGGAGCGCGGTTGTGGATGATCCAGGTAATGGGCGGGATGAACCGCCGGACAAACTACCGCCCGCACCGGCCCCCGTCGCACCCACCCGGAAAGGGGCATGACATTTTGGGTTCCCCACAACGCAACCGGAACTACCGGGGCCCCGGTGCGCAACGCCAGCCAAGCCGCCCCCGGACGGAAAGGGGATTCCCCCCACGCCGCCGTTCGCCGCCCTTCGGGAAACACCCCCGCCGCCCCGCCCTCGCGCAGATGACCGATCGCGGCCCGCAAAGCCCGCAACGGAACGCGGTTCTCGCGGGGCAGGGGAATGGCCCCGAAGGAAGCCAGGGCGCCGTCCAGCAAACGGCTTTGCCCCCACAGTTCATCCAAAGCCAAAAATCGCACCGGACGACGCAGGGCCAGCCCCGCCATCAGCGGATCCAGAAAGGAAAAATGATTGACGGCCGCCACCATCGCCCCCCGGGGAATGGGCCCCCGCCGCTCCACCGTCAACGGCGCCGCCGCCGCCGCCGCCCGCGCCGCCGGCCAACTGAGCCGCCACAGCGCCCGCCGCCCCCGGCCGAAGCTAGGTATCGGCGCCAAGTCCGGCGAACAACCAAGCCAGGACCAACCGGGGGCGCTGATAGATGCGAAGTCGGGCCGCGGCCTGCAAGGTCAGCTCCGCCGAGCGCACCGCCCGGCGGGGCCTGATTTTGGCCAGCTCGGCCGCTGGCAGATCCGGGTTGCGCACCGGCGCCCCGTGCTGGGCGGCGATGGCGTCCACGTACCAGGAAGCCAACATTTCCAACCCGGCCGCGGTCAGCGAAGAACCGGCCCGTTGGCGGGCCCGTTCGCGGCTGTCCAAAACGGATCGGGGAACCTCGGCCCCCCGCGCCCGCTCCTCCTCCGCCTCCCTGCTTTGGCTCTCATCCAAAGCCGCCAGCAACGGGGCGGATGCCTCCAGCATCTCGTCCGCCAATCGGAAAGCGTCGCCGGGTCGGGAGGTCACCCGGCCGGGGACCGACAGCCAGCGGCGGCGGAACTCACCCACCTCCGGGCGGTCCACGAAGGTGAGGGCCAAACCGGGACGTCCCATGGCGATGCGTGCCGTCTCCCCGGCCCGCTCTTCGCTGAGGCCCCATTCGGTCAGGGCCCGGGCTAGTTCCCTGTCCGGCACCCGCCCGAAACGAAGGGTGCGGCAACGGCTGGCCACCGTGGCCGGCAGGTCTTCCTCCGCATCCGCCACGATGATCATTACGGTGCTGGCCGACGGCTCCTCCAAAGTTTTGAGCAGGGCGTTGGCCGCCGCTTCGGTCATCATGGAACCGTCGTCGAAGATGAAAACCTTGCGGTCGCTTTCCACCGGTTGCAGTCCGGCGGCGGCGATGGCGGCCCGGGCCTGCTCCACCCCCAGTCCGGTTTTCCCTTCCGGGCCCAGCACCGCCACATCCGGATGGCTGCGCCGCCGCACCCGTTCCCGATCCGCTCCCCGCGCCCCCACCAACCGGGCGGCGAACTCCAAAGCGACGAAGGCCTTGCCCAAGTTGGGCGGGCCCGCAAACAGATAGGCATGACCGGGCGACTGCGCCTCCTTCTCCAGCTGTTCGCAAACCGCCCCATGTCCGATGACGCCCTCAAATATCACAACGTAACCTATCCATCCCCGTATTGAAGGACTGGTTCAAATGATGAAGGATCCTCCTCATGCACCCATTCTCCGGTCCATAAAGTGAGGTTTTGCGATTCCCTGATCCGCCTTGCCACCTGCTGAACGACCAATTCGACAGGGCTTCGGGCTTCAACCCGCACAAATAATTCAGGCTCCCGCTCCGCCAACTGATCATAGGCGTACGACACTAAGGACATGAAGCATCGATCTTTCCCCCCAATACGATCAGCGTCCTCCTGACGGGATAAACCTAGCCCCGTTTCTACTTCCAATAACACGACGAGGTGGGGCCAAACACCGTCCATCACCTCCTCATTCACACGTCGGACCGCATCCAAGCCCAAGTCTTGCGCCAAACCTTGGTAGGCCAAGGAAGAATAAACCGACCGATCGCTCAACACCCACTCGCCCCGATCCAGGGCGGGAAGTATCGTTTTGGCAACCAGCTCAGCCCGGTCCGCTGCGAACATCGCGGCTTCCCCCCAAAGCGAAATATCAACGGACCGTCTTAATATGTACTGGCGTATGAACTTGCCAATGTCCGTGTAGCCCGGTTCCCGTACGCATACCACCTCCTGCCCCTGCCCCCGCAACCATCGCGCCAGTTCCGCCTGGCAACTGGTTTTGCCCGCTCCGTCGATGCCCTCCAAGGCTATGTAGAAGCTCATCGGCTTTCCTTGCGTTTGCCTTTCACCCCGCCCAAGGCGTGGGAGGCGTCCTCCAAGGATTCCCGCATCTCCGCCGACAGGGAGGGGCGCAGGCCGGAACGGATGCTCAACACCGACACCGCCCCCGTGATCACGATCAGCCCCCCGGCTATGGCGAACACGTTGCGAATCCCGTTGTCGAAAGGAGCGGGGAAGCGACCGTCCAACCCGGAAGCCACCAGCACCGCCACGGTGAACGACACCAGCATGGCGCTGCGCACCAAAGTGAACAGGGCGGCGAAGGTGCGTCCCCGGAGGGTGTCGTCCACTATGTGATGCAGATGGGTGAATCCCATCACATAGGCGAATCCGGTGCCCGCCCCGGCCACGATGCTCCACCCCGAAGCCCCCCAAATGGTTTCGGCGAAGGACATCAGCCCCACCGCCACCCCGGCGGCGCACAGCCCCAGGGCGTAGGCCAGATCGTGCCGGGCCCCCCGGCTGCCGAAAAGGGCCACCCCCAACATCCCCACCCCCACCCCCACCCCCAGGGCGGTGACCAGAAAACCGAAACCGGTCTCCCCCGCCCCCAGCACGTCCCGGGCGAACGACTGTCCCAAAGGAAGCAGAGCCCCGCCTCCGAAGAGGGCCACCGCCATCCCCAGCACCACCCGCCGCACCGACTTGGTGCCGATCACGAACGCAAACCCGTCCACCAGATCCCGGATCGGCTGCCGCCAGTCGAAGCGGATGCGCTCGGCGGGCAACCGCTCCGCCAGTTCCGGCTTGGGTATGGGGATGCTCCACACCAGCGCCCCGGAGATGAAGAAGGTGATTGAATCCACCGCAAAAGCCAGATCGGGCCCCCGGTCTATGGGGCCCATCGCCCCCGCCAGCGCGAACAGGGCGGCCAATCCCGACCAAGCGGCCGCCCCCAGCGGGGCGGTCCCGTAGGCGGCGGCCAGCGACAGGCTGTTGGCCTGCATCAACTTCTTTTGCGGAACCAAGGTGGGTATGGCCGCCTCCCGGGCCGGCTGGCGGATCATGGTCAGCACCTCCAGCAGGGCGGAGATGACCGCCAGCATCACCAAGTTTTGGGCGAACAAAAACAGCAACACCACCGCCCCCCGTCCGAAATCCGAAACCAGCATCAGGAACTTGCGGTCGTAACGGTCGGCCACCACCCCGGCCAGCGACCCCAGGGCCAGCCCGGGTACGATGCGGCTGATGAGCGGCACCAGCACCGCGCTGTTGCCGCCGATGCGGTTGGCCAACACCAAAGTGGCGAAGAAGGTGATCCAGTCCCCCCAGGATGAGGCGGCGCTGGCCCACCACAGTCTGGCGAATGGTCCACGGCGTAACAGGGGCCCTCCGGGGTCGGCGACCCGCTAAAACTACCAGGAAACCGGCTAGTATGATTTTCCCCCGTTTGACAAATGTCGCACCGGTGGGGTATCTATAGGAATCCTATGGCCAAATCACTGCTAATCGTCGAGTCGCCTACCAAGGCCCGCACCATCAAAGCCTTCCTGGGCCCGGAGTACCAGGTGGAGTCTTCGGTGGGGCACATACGCGACCTGCCCGGCTCCCAAAAGGACATCCCGAAGGGTTACCGCGACCAGCAGTGGGCCAAGGACTGGGGCATCAACGTAGAGGATGATTTCCAACCGCTGTACGTGGTGTCGGCCAGAGCCCGGAAAATCATCAACGATCTGAAAGGCAAGCTCCGCGGCGTCTCCCAGCTGTTTCTGGCCACCGATGAGGACCGCGAAGGGGAGGCCATCGCCTGGCATCTGAAGGAGGTGCTGAACCCGCAGGTGCCGGTGCGTCGCATGGTGTTTCACGAGATCACCCGCGAAGCCATCGCGGCCGCCTTGGAGAACCCCCGCGACATCAACCAGGACCTGGTGGACGCCCAGGAGGCGCGCCGCGCCCTGGACCGCCTGGTGGGGTGGGGGCTGTCGCCGGTGCTGTGGGCCAAGGTGAAATCCGGCCTGTCGGCGGGGCGGGTGCAGAGCGTGGCGGTGCGGATGGTGGTGCAACGGGAACGGGAGCGGATGGCCCACCGTTCGGCGGAGTGGTGGGACTTGGAAGGGGTGTTCGTCACCCGCTCCGACGAGTCGTTCACCGCCCGCCTGTCCGCCATCGACGGAACCGCCCCGGCCAACGGCAAGGATTTCAACCAACAGGGGGAGCTGACCAACCAACGGGCGGTTCTTTTGGATCAGGCTCGGGCGGCGGCCTTGGCCGGGGAAGCGCAGGGCGGCTCCTTCCCGGTCCGCTCCGTGGACAACAAGCCTTACACCAACAACCCCTACCCTCCTTTCCGCACCTCCACCCTGCAACAGGAAGCCTCCCGCAAGCGCCGGTTCAACGCCTCCCGCACCATGCGGGCCGCCCAGGGCCTGTACGAAAGCGGGTACATAACCTATATGCGCACCGACAGCACCTCCCTCGCCCAGAGCGCGGTGGACCAGGCTCGTCGCATCATCCAAGAAAGGTTCGGTTCCGAATACCTGTCGGCAAAACCGAGACGTTACGCCGGCAAGGTCAAAAACGCCCAGGAGGCCCACGAGGCCATCCGGCCCGCCGGTGATTCGTGGCGCGACCCCCGGCAGGTGGCGGCGCAAGTGAACGACAAAGATCAGCAGGCCCTGTACGAACTGATTTGGAACCGCACCCTGGCCTCGCAGATGGCCCCCGCCCGCGGCTCCCTCACCAAGGTGGTGCTGGGCGGGGAGACGGCCGCGGGAACGGAGCTGGAGTTCACCGCCTCCGGCAAAACCATCACCTTCCCCGGTTTCCTGCGGGTGTACGTGGCGGGCTCCGACGACCCAGAAGCGGAACTGGAGGATCGGGAACGGCTGTTGCCCGACTTGGCGGCGGACGACCCGACCACCGCCCGGGAGGTGAACGCCAAGCATCATCAAACCAAACCCCCCGCCCGTTTCACGGAAGCGTCGTTGGTGAAGGAACTGGAGGAACAGGGCATCGGGCGCCCTTCCACCTACGCCAGCATCATGAGCCGCATCATCGAACGCGAATACGTCTGGAAAAAGGGCCCGGCCCTGGTCCCCTCCGTAACGGCTTTCACCACCGTGGCCCTGCTGGAGAACTACTTCGAGGAACTGGTGGATTTCGGTTTCACCGCCCGCATGGAGGACGATTTGGACCGCATCGCCCGGGGAGAACAGGAACGCGCCCCCTGGCTGCGCCGTTTCTTCTACGGCAACGGCGCCCCGGGACTGCAAAAGATGATTTCCTCCGATAACATCGGGAGCATCGACTACGAGAAACTGGACCTTCACATCGGCGACGACGAACTGGGCCGGTCGGTGCACGCCCGGTCGGGCCGCTACGGGCCTTATCTGGTCAGGGGGGAAAGCCGGGCTTCCATACCCCCCGACCTGCCGCCCGACGAGCTCACCTTGGAACGGGCGGCCGCGTTGCTGGAGGCCGCCTCGGAACCGCCCGACCAGAAGATTCTGGGCACCGATCCGGACAGCGGCCTGGTGGTGCTGGGGCTGACCGGACGCTACGGCCCGTACGTGCAACTGGGGGAGGGCGGCGCCAAGAGCAAACCGAAACGGGCTTCCCTGTTCAAAGACATGGAACTGGACGCGCTCAGCTTGGACGACGCCCTGCGCCTGCTGTCCATCCCCCGGGAGGTGGGCCGCCACCCCGGCACCGGGGAGGCGATCATGGCCAGCAATGGACGGTACGGACCCTATCTGAAGATGGGTTTCGAAACCCGCGACTTGGACTCGGAACGGCAGATCTTGGAAATCACCCTGGAGGAAGCGACGGCCAAGTTCAACCAGCCCAAACCGGATCGGAGAGGCCGCGGCTCCGCCCCTCCGCTCAAAGAGTTGGGGAACGACCCGGAGTCGGGCGGGGCGGTGACGGTAAAGGACGGCCGTTACGGGTTGTACGTGTCGGACGGGGTGGTCAACGCCAGCCTGCGGAAAGGCGACACGGTGGAGGGGCTGACCTTGGAGCGGGCCGCCGAGTTGTTGGCCGCCCGCCGGCAAAAACTCAAAGACGACGGCAAATGGCCGCCCAAACCGCGCTCCCCCCGCAAGCGGTAACCGGCCCCTAACCTTCCTCCCGGCCGCCGACCGCCTTTTCCAAACCGGCGTCCAAGCGACGGGACGTATCCTCCCAGGAGAACCTCTGCTCGGCCCGGCGACGGGCGGCCCGGCCCATCTCCCCCCGCCGCGGGGCGATGATCTCCACCGCCTCCGCGATGCGGGCCGCCGAGGAGGCCACCAGGCCGGTGACTCCCGGAACCACCGTCTCCGGGGCCCCTCCGGAAGTTCCTGCCACCACCGGCTTCCCGCAGGCGGCCGCCTCCAGGTAGACGATCCCCAGGCCTTCCGCCTCCAGGCCCAGCCAACGGGTGCGGGAGGGCATTACGAAAATGTCGCATTGCCGGTACAAATCGGGCAACTCCTCCCAGGGAGCCCCCGAAACCACCCGCACCTCCGCCGCCGAACGAGCCGCCCTGCGGCGTATACGGGACTCCAAACGGCCCTCCCCCGCCAGCAGCACTTCCACCGACCGCCCGGCGGATTTCAGCCGCTCCGCGGCCCGTATCACCCGCAGATGCCCTTTGCGGGGCACGAACCGGGAGATGCATCCCAATGTCAAGCTCCCTTTCCCCTCCTCGGTTTCCGCCCCCGGATGAAAGGCTTCCAGATCCACCCCCGCCCCCAGCGCCTCGACGTTCTTTCCGGCCAGTTTGCGCACCCGGCGGGCGGTGAACTCCGACACCGTGAACACCGCCGCCGCCCCCCCGAAAATCCGCCTCAGAACCTGCCGCGCCCCGGGCAGGGCGGCGGGCAATGTCACCTCCCCCCCGTGCGCCATCACCGCATACGGCGCCCCGAACCGCTCGGTCAGGCCCGGCCCCAGCCAGGCCAAAGGATGAGGCGCCCCGAAGAGGACCGCATCGGGGGCGAACTCCTCCACATGCCCCTCCGCCCATCGGCGGACGGAGCGGGTGGGCCACATGAAACGCCGCCCGCCCCGCACCACGCCGGGAGCGGCGGGGGCCTGCGGGCAGGCGGGGGCCAACACTCGGAATTCAGCCCGGGAATGAGCCACCAGGTTGGCCAGATACTGCTGTATTCCCCCCGGACGGGGCGGATAATCGTTGGTTATCAGAAGAACCCGCATAGGCCCGCCGGCTCCCGTCTCAGTCCTCCAAGTGGCCGGTCACGTTGTAGGAGACGAGCGTGACCCGCTCGCCGGCCGCGGTAACTTGGCTGACCGAAGTGTTTCCCAACGCCCCCAGCCGCCCCAACTCCCCGTACCCGAATCCCAGCACCCCCGCTACGTAGGCCCGGATGGTTCCGCCGTGGGATGCGACCGCCACCCGGCATCCGGAATGCGCGACCGCCAGTCCGTTGATGGTTTTGGCCGCCCGCCTCTGCAATTCGGCCCAGGTTTCCCCGGTCCCGCCCCGGGGCAAGTCGCGGCCCGCCCGGTGCCCGTCCAGCTGGCCGGCGGCCGCCAACTCCGCCCAGTATTCCCCCTCCCATTCCCCCATGTTTATCTCCATCAGATCGTCCAGGGGTTGCGCCTCCTGTTGGAAGGCTATCCCGGCCGTGTCCCGGGCCCGCTCCAAGGGCGAAGTGTACAAATAATCCACCGGGCCGATCCAGCGCCCCAGGGCCTCCGCCTGCCGCCGCCCCTCCTCGTGCAACCCCCAGTCGCTCTGCCCCTGCACCCGCCGGGCCAGGTTGGCGATGGTCACCCCGTGCCGCACCAGTTCCAGAACCGCCGCCCCCTCTCGTCGAGCCCATTCCACCCAGGGAGTGAGCGGACCCAAGTGGGAGGAGTCGTTGTAGGCCGTCAGCGCGACGCGCTCCCCTAGGAAAGCCATCTGGCAGAGGGCGGTGTTGGCGGGCACCGCCAAATTGCGGCCTTCAACGGGCATCCCCAGCAGACGGCGCACCATCCCGGTGATCAGCCCCCCATGGGTGAAAACCAGGGCTTCCCCCCCCTCCTCCAACCGGGCGAAGAGAAGGGAATCGATGGCCGACACCGCCCGCTCCGCCACCTCGGCCGCCGTCTCCCCGGTGTAACCCAAAGGCAGATCCTCGCCGGAGTGGATGCGGCGCAAGTAATCGCCGTGCTCCTCCCAAACTTTCTTCCTGGAAAGGCCTTCCCATTCACCCAAATCGCCTTCCCGCCACCGGGAATCCAATTCGGGGGTGAAACCGGCTTCAGCGGCCGTGTCCCGGCACCTTTCCAGGTCGGAGGACTGCACGATGTCGAACTCCCGCCGGGCCAGGCGGGCTCCCACCCGGGCGGCCTGGACGCGGCCCTCCCCGGTGAGCGGGCTGGAACCGGAGCCCTGCCAGATTCCGGCTTGGTTGGCCTCGGACTGGCCGTGGCGGACGAAAGTTATGCGCCGGGCGCCGGACAGCCCGCCGTCGGAGGCTTCTTTGGGCAGAACGGCCGCCCAGCCGGGATCCCGGCGGGAGCGGGTCACGAAACCGGGGGCTGCGGCCTAAACAAAGGCCGTAGCGAAGATGAGGGAGACGATGGTCATCACTTTGATGACGATGTTCATCGCCGGGCCGGAAGTGTCCTTGAACGGGTCCCCCACCGTGTCCCCGATCACCGCCGCCTTGTGCTGCTCGGAGCCTTTGCCGCCGAAAGCCCCGGCTTCGATCATCTTTTTGGCGTTGTCCCACGCCCCGCCGGCGTTGGCCATGAAGATGGCCAACAGGAACCCGGTCACCAACGCCCCGGCCAGCAAGCCCCCCAGTGCCTCCGCGCCAAAGATGAACCCAACCAGCAAGGGAAGCACCACCGCCAGCGCCCCCGGTATCACCATTTCCCGCAGGGCGGCCCCGGTGGCAATGCTAACCGCCTTGGAGTATTCCGGTTTGGCCTGCGGGCCGCCTTCCAACAGTCCGGGAATTTCTCGGAACTGGCGGCGCACCTCTTCGATCATGCGAAAGGCGGCCCGCCCCACCGCCTTGATGGTGAGGGCGGCGAACAGGAAGGGGAACATCCCGCCCAAGAACAGGCCGATGGTGGTCTCCACGTTGATGATGTCGATGGTTTTCAACCCCACCGCCTGCGTGAAGGCGGAGAACAGGGCCAGGGCGGTCACCGCCGCCGAGCCGATGGCGAACCCTTTGCCCAAGGCGGCGGTGGTGTTTCCCAAAGCGTCCAACTCGTCGGTGGCTTCCCGCACTTCAGGGGGGAGGCCGGCCATCTCCGCGATCCCGCCCGCGTTGTCGGCAATGGGCCCGTAGGCGTCCACCGCCACCGTGATCCCCAAAGTGGACAGCACCCCGATGGCGGCGATGGCCACCCCGTAGATGCCTCCGTCGGACCCCATAGCCCATTCCCCGGCGGCATAGGCGCCATAGATGCCGGCTACCACCGCGATCACCGAAAAAGCGGCCGAGCGCATACCCTCCGCCACTCCGGCCAGCACCACCGTGGCCGGGCCAGTCTCCGACTGGCGGGCGATTTCCTTCACCGTCCGGTAATGGTCGGAGGTGAAAATCTCCGACAGTTTGCCCACCGCCAACCCCACCGCCAACCCCGCCAGCACCGCCAGGAACACTCCCAGGGGATTGCGCACCCCGCTCCCGGAATCGAAGATGACCAAGGTGAGGATCAGAACCCCGATGGCGGTCAGCCCGGCGGCCACGTTGTTGCCCCGATGCAGGGCGGAAGCCAGCTTGCCGCCGCCCACCCGCACGAAAAAGGACCCGATGATGGCGGAAAACATTCCGATGGCCGCCACTGCCAAGGGATAGATGATGGCCTCGATTGCGAAAGGGCGGTAAGCGAACACAATGGACGCGTAGACGATGGGGGCCACCAACGCCCCCACGTAGGACTCGAACAGGTCAGCCCCCATTCCGGCCACATCCCCCACGTTGTCCCCCACGTTGTCGGCGATTACCGCCGGGTTGCGGGGGTCGTCCTCCGGTATCCCCGCCTCCACCTTGCCCACCAAGTCGGCCCCCACATCCGCCGCCTTGGTGTAGATGCCTCCCCCCACCCGGGCGAACAGGGCGATGGAGGAGCCGCCCAGTCCGATGGCGGCGATGACGTTGAACCGGTCATCGAGGTTCAGCCAGTTGGCGAAGACCAGGTAGCCCAAAGCCACGCCCAAGAGTCCCAGACCGGCCACTGCGAACCCCATCACCGCCCCGCCCCGGAAGGCTACCGGCAGGGCCCGGCGCACCCCCCCGGCCCGGGCCGCTTCGGCGGTGCGGGAGTTGGCGGCGGTGGCGATCCGCATTCCGGCGAACCCAGCCCCGGCCGACAGGACCGCTCCGAAAATGTAAGCGATGGAGCCCCACGGCCGCGCCCAGGGGAGAATGATGGAGATGAGGATGGCCAAGGCGGCCACGAACACCGCCACCCAGGTGTATTCGCGGCGCATAAAAGCGTCGGCACCCTCGCGAATGGCCGCCGAAATTTCCCTCATGCGTTGGTTGCCGGGATGGGCGGCCAGCACCGCCCGGGCGTACACCGCGGCCAAAACCAAGGCCGCCGCCCCCGCCAGGAGGGCGATCGTCAATACCGCGTTTTCGGACATAGGTTGGGATTCTCCCTGTTCGGAACGATTGGATTATATGCCGACTGCGCGCCGGGCGGAGGTCTTGCCCGCCCGGCCCCGGAGTCAGGAACGCCTGTTCAGCAACCCCCGATCCACCTCCGCCACCGAGCGCACGCCGGCCAAGGCCATGGAACGGGCCATCCCCTCGGCGAAGAAGTCGATCACCCACTCTACCCCTTTCTCCCCCGCCGCCCCCAACCCGTACAGGTAGGGCCGTCCCACCATCACCGCCCTCGCCCCCAGGGCCAGGGCTTTGATGATGTCCGACCCGCGGCGCACCCCGCCGTCGAAAATGATCTCCAAGGAGTCGCCCACCGCCTCCGCGATCGGTTCCATCAGGTTGGCCGGAGTGGGGGCGTAGTCCAGTTGCCGCCCTCCGTGGTTGGAGACGGCGATGGCTTCCACCCCGTGCTCCGCCGCCAGCCGGGCGTCGGCCGCCGACTGGATGCCTTTGATGATCATCGGGCCGGGCCAGATGGCCCGGAACCATTCAATGTCCCCCCAGGACAGGGAAGGGTCGAACTGATCCTTGACCAGCTCCGCCAGTTCCACGGCGGTGCTCCCGTCATGCTCGCTCAACCCGACCACGTTGGAGAAACTGATCGGATCCGAACGGAGAAAACGCCAGGTCCAAGAGGGACGCGCCATCCCTTCCAAAACCATTTCCCATCCCAGTTTGGGAGGCAAGGAGAAACCCCGGCGCACATCCCGCTCCCGGCGGCCGGGCACGGCCAAGTCGGCGGTAATGCACAACGCCTCGTACCCGTTCTCCCCGGCCCGTTCAATCATGTTCTTCACCAACCCCCGGTCTTTCCACACGTACACCTGAAACCACTTTCGTCCCCCGGAAACCTCCGCCACTTCTTCTATGGAACGGGTGCTGAGCGTAGACAGGGAATAGGGGATGTTTTTACGGGCCGCAACCCGGGCCACCGCCAACTCCCCCGGCGGATCCACGATGCGGGTGAAACCGGTGGGGGCCAACACCAACGGCAGGGGAAGGGGGGCGCCCAGCAGAACGGCGGAGGTGTCGATGGAGGACACGTCCCGCAACACGGAGGGGACGAACTCCCAGTCGCCCAAGTCGGTTTGATTGCGGCGGTAGGTTGCTTCGTCCTCCGCCCCCCCGTCCACATAGTCGAACACCCCGCCCGGCAACCGCCGCCGGGCGATTGCCCGCAGGTCGTCCAAGTTGGCCGCCGACCGTATGCGCCGCAAATCCGGGTCCCGCTCCCGCGAGCGAAACCGCGCCACCGAGCGCAAGGTTTGCAACATTCCCATCCGGCCAACTTTAGCCCCCGCCGTTACCGGAAAGAGCGGTTCAGGCTCCGACCACCAGGGCGTCGTTGGCCACCGCCATGGCCGCCGCCCAATCCTCCCAGATGTTCCACGCGTTATCCCAGTCCTCGCAGGTTTCCCTGGGGAGGCGCTCGCTCACCACCGCGAAATCATCCCAGACCGCCACCGCATCGTTCACCGCCTCCACCGCGCCGTCCCAGGCCCGGGCCGCGGCTTGTTCGGCTTCGGTCAAAAGGAGGGAGGCGCGGTCCTGCTCGGCCAAATCGGTGGCGCGCACGGCGGCTTGGGAAGTGTCCCAAGCCACCCTTTCCGCTTTCCGGTCGGGCGTGGACACGGCCAAGGCGTCGTCCAAAACTTGGCGCAGAGAGTCGAATCCCTCGTACCCGGTCTCCTCCCAAGGTTTTTTGGCGGCCGCCGCCGCATCCCAGGCATCAGCCGCGGCCATGGCGGAACTCAGGGCTTCGTTTTCGATTCGACGACGGTTGTCCACCGTTTCCCAGAAGTCGACATCCGCCCGCCAGGCGACGGCGGTGGCGGTGAAAGCCGCCGTCTCCGCGTCCCAAGCCAACTCCGCCAACTCAACGACCGGCCGATAGCTGATCCACGCGTCGCAAGCGTCGCGCCAGGCGACTTGAGTGGTCACATAAGCCGCCTCCACCCGGTCCCAGGCGCGGGAAGCCTCATGGGAAACCACCGCCCCGTTGCCATGCCGAATAAAGTCGGCCATCTCCGCCCGGCTGATCCCTCTTGGGAAAGCCCGGGTTATGACCTTGGCCATTTGTCCGGCGGTAATTGTCTCTTCCGAACGGAAAGTGCCGTCGGGATAACCTTTGAACCATCCCCGGATGGCGCCGTAAGCCACCGATTCGGCCACCTCCTCATTAACGCGGTCTTCTTCCTCAGGCGGCCAGTCGGTGAAGTCGGGCGCCGTAAAGAGAGGGGGCGCCGGGTTGTCCAAAACTCGGTTGCCGTATCGCATAAACAAAGCCATATCCAACCGGCTGACCCCCTCCTCGGATATCTGGGCGAACACCCGGCTTACCACGATGGCTATTTGCGAGGGGGTGATGATCCGATCGGGTTGGAACGTTCCGTTGCCGTAACCTTGGAACCATCCCCGGGCCACCGCATAGTCAATGTCCGCCTTGCGCGGATGGTCATCGGGAACATCGGGAAACCCCCCCGGGGTTTGCGCGGACGCAACGGCCCCCCCCGCCGCCAGTCCGACCGCAATGACAAGGGCAATCGCGCGCCTCATGCCCCTATCTTATACGACTTGACGGCGATGGGTCGGCAATTGCGCCCGCCCGCCGCCCCGATCCCCAAGCCGGCGTCAGGCAACCGCGGCCAAGGCGTCGTTGGCCACCGACATCGCCGAAGCCCATTCCTCCCATTCCTCCCACGCGTCGAGCCAGTCTCCGCAGGCGGCGACCAGGGTGGTTAACGGCGGAAAGGACTTCCAGGTGGCGACGACGGCGGCCGCCTTGTCGGACGCTTCGGACCAAGCAGACGCCACCGCCGCTTCGGCCCTGGATTCGGCATCCGCCGCCGCTTTGACGGCCTCCTGGGCCGAGTCCCAAGCCGCTGTTTCAGCCCTCCGGGAGGCCCATGTGGCGTCGGAGGAGGCCTGGCGTCCTTCTTCCGTTGTCAGGTCGCCTTGCCAGGAGGCCAGAACCGCCCGCTCGGCGTCCGCCGCGGCGGACCAAGCCATGGCGGCGGCGCGGGCGGTGGACAAAGCCTTTTCCTCAGCCTCGTCGCGATCGGCGATGGTTTCCCAGAAGGCGATGTCCGCCCGCCATCCGGCGACCACCGCGTCCTCCGCCGCAATTTCAGCCCCAATCGCCTTCATAATGTCTTGCAGGTAGGTTGAGAAGTCCTGCCTGCTCTCAACATCTTCACACACCGTTTTCCAACCATCTTGGGCCACTAGGGCCCGGTCTCCAACCTCATCCCAAGCGTTGGAAGCCTCGTGGGCGATGACCGCCCGGTTGCCGTGCCGGAGAAAAGCGGCCAACTCGGCCCGGCTGATCCCCTCCGGGAAAGCCCGGCCTATCACGGCCGCCACTTGGCGGGAGGTGATGGTGCGTTCGGGACGGAAAGTCCCGTCGGGATAACCCTGGAACCAGCCACGGGCGGCGACGTAGCCGACCGATGCGTTCGCCTCTTCATGCCCCTCGTCGTCGGCGGGCGGCCAATCGCTGAAGACGGGGGCGGTGACGGAGGCGGGGAGCGGAGCGGTCAAAGCTTGGTTGCCGTGTTGCAGGAACAAAGCCGTATCCAGCCGGCTCACCCCCGCTTCGGAGACGGCGCCGAACACCCGGCTCGCCAAGGTGGTTATTTCGGCGGCGGCGACCGTCTGATCCGGTTTGAAGGTTCCGTCGTCGTATCCTTGGAACCATCCCCGTTCCACCGCGTAATCGATGTCCGCCTTACGCGGATGATCGTCGGGGACATCGGAAAACCCCATGTCCGAGGTTTGGGCGTAGGCCCCCCCGGCGAATAAGGCCATTCCGACCGCCAGCGCTGATATGAGAGTAATAATGCGTCGCATGTCGGCATTATAACAGGCCAAACCCGCCCGATGACGTTACCCCTAAATTAATTTTTAGGGCGGGGAGGCCAGACGAAGCGGGGATGGGCGCCGCGCGGAGGCCAATACCGGTCTTTGCGGTAGGCCCAGTATTCAAAAGGATTGTCGTAGTAGGCGAAGGTTTCCACCACCGACCAAATCCGGCCCCGGTCCGTTACCAGGGCCGTCGCCAAACCAGCCAAGGCCCCCACCGCCATCCACAACCCGTAGCCGAGCGTGTACAGGGGACCGAACACCCTGCTCTGAAAAATATGCGTCTGCTCGTGTACTTCCACCAGTTTCCGGCGGCGGAGCGACGCCTCCGTTTCCCCGGACAGCCCCGCCGACCCGCCCCCGCCCGTCACCACGTTCCCCAACGACAGGGCGAACCCCCGCCGTACCGTCCACCCCCGCTCGTAGACGTGCCGGTTGCGGCGCCGGCTGAGGTCCGCCGTCCATCCGGGGCGGGAGGCGATAAGGCCGGCCCCATGCAAGGCCAGGCCCAAGACGGTCCCCAGCAGGCCCCAGGTGGAATCGGCTGCGAACCCGGCCCACCCCCGCAACCTCCGCCAGTCGTAAATTCCGGCCGCCCCGGAAAGCGCCCCGTTCAGCCCGGCGACCGCCGCCCCGGCCGCCCCCGCCCCGGGGGGGAGCGGCCCCACCCCGGACAGGAACAGCCAGGCCAGCGCCGCCCCGGCCCCGGCCGCCGCCAACCCTTCCCCCGCCCGCCGGGCCGTCTTCACCGCAACACTCCCCCCCGGGCCGGCGCCGAAAGATCCATGATCATGGCCACCGCGATGCGCAAACCCGCCCCCCGCCACACGGTACGGGAGCGCAGGGACATATACCCCAGAACCGTCCAGCCCGCAATGGCGGCCGCAACCATTCCGCCGCCGCGTCCCAGCCGACCCGGTCCAGCAGGGGTGATCAGCCAGGAGGGACGGCCGGTGGCTGCGAAGTTAAGGAAGGTGAGGCTGAGGGCGGCGGTGGGCAAGACCGTCACCGCCTCCCGACTGGCGGGCATCGCCCCCCAGAATAGGGGCGCCGCAACCCCCCGCCGCCGCCTTTGCCGGAAAATGTCCCGCCCGCAGTCGATAATGGGAAAATGGATTCCCCCCGCACCGACTTCCAAGCCGTCCTCCGGGACTGGCGCGACAACCCGGAACTGGGGGGCGAACTGGTCTATCACCGGGTGGAGGAGGGCCGCCGGGCCCGCTTCGGCCAGCTGAGCCCCGCCCTCCCCGGGGAGTTGGAGGAACGGCTGGCCGCCCGCGGCGTGGAGCGCCTCTACCGTCATCAGGCCAAAGCCGTCAACCTCATCCGCCGCGGCGGGCATCTGGCGGTGGCGGCGGGCACCGCCTCCGGCAAAAGTTTGTGCTATCAACTGCCCATCGCCGAAGCGATCTTGGAAGACCCGTCCCGCACCGCCCTGCTTATTTTCCCTACCAAGGCCCTGGCCCAGGATCAGGC
The DNA here is from genome assembly GCA_965202665.1 of Candidatus Spongiisociaceae bacterium. GTDB lineage: Bacteria > Actinomycetota > Acidimicrobiia > Spongiisociales > Spongiisociaceae. The sequence continues at coordinate 1,965,266 of OZ241841.1, read as the reverse complement.
CCGGTCGTTGCGGGAATGGGACGTTCCCGGCCTGGTAGTCGCCACTTACGACGGGGATCTCCCTCCCCCCGACCGCCCCCGGGTGCGCAACCGGGCCAACGCGGTTCTGACCAACCCCGACATGCTCCACTACAGCATCCTCCCCCACCATCGGAAATGGAGCCGGTTCCTATCCCGGCTCTCCTACGTGGTAGTGGACGAAATGCATTATCTGAAGGGAATGTTCGGCAGCCACACCGCCCTGGTCCTGCGCCGCTTGCGCCGCCTGGCCGACCATTACCGGGCCTCCCCCACTTTTGTTTTCACGTCGGCCACCATCGGCAACCCGCAGGAGTTGGCCCGCCGGCTGTCCGGCCTGGATGTGGCGGCCCTGCAGGAGGACGACTCCCCCTCCGGAGAGCGGGTTTTCGCCCTGTGGAATCCGCCTTTGGAGGATCCGGAGTCGGGGGAGCGCCGCTCGGCGCAGGCCGAAACCACCGACTTGCTGGTGGATTTGGTGGGACGGCGGGTGAACACCATCGCCTTCGCCCGCAGTCGCAAAGGGGCGGAACTGGTCTTTCGCTGGGCTTCCCGCCGCCTGGGCCCCCTGGGCCGCCGCATCGCCTCCTACCGGGCCGGTTACACGGCGGCCGACCGGCGCCGCATCGAGGAAAACCTGTTCTCCGGGAACCTGCTGGGGATCACCACCACCAACGCTTTGGAGCTGGGCATCGACGTGGGCGGGCTGGACGCGGCCCTGATCAGCTCGTTTCCCGGAACGCTCTCCTCTTTTCGCCAGCAGGCGGGACGGGCGGGCCGCAACCGGGGGGCGTCCCTGGTAACCCTGGTGGGCGGAAACGACGCCTTGGACCAGTATTTCATGCATCATCCGCAGGAACTGTTCACCCGCCCCCCGGAGGCGGCGGTGGTCAATCCTGAAAATCCCACGGTCCTCAACGCCCACGCCGGGTGCGCCGCCTACGAACTGCCCCTGCGCCTGTCCGACCGCCGATACCTGGGGGAAGGGTTGGAGGAGTCGGTGCGGAGCCTGGTCGGGGAGGGGAAACTGCGGCAAACCGAAAACCGCATCCACTGGGTGAACGGAAAATCCCCCGCCCATTTGATGAGCCTGCGCACCGCCGGGGACCGGATTTTCACCATTTACGACCTGGAGTCTTCCCGGCCGATGGGAAACATGGAACGGGAACGGGCCTTCCGGGACGCCCACCAAGGGGCGATTTACCTGCACCAGGGGGATGACTACCTAGTGGAGAAACTGGACTTGGAGAAAGGGGAAATCGGAGTTCGGCGGGCGACGGTGGATTTTCACACCGAACCGAAGGTGGACGATTACCTGGACGTGACGGAAGAGTCCGCCCCCGCCGGGCCGGGGGAGATGGGATTTCACCTGGGGAAAGTGGTGGTCAGCAGCCAGGTGAAAGGGTTTCGGCGCCAATATCCGAAACGGAAACGGGGCCCGCGGACGGAGTACGTTCCCTTGGATCTGCCGGAGAACCGGTTGGAAACCCAGGCTTTCTGGTTCACCTTCCCCCACCGTTTGATTGAGCGGGCGGGCGTTCACCAGGTTCTGCCCGGAGCGTTGCACGCCGCCGAACATACCCTGATCGCCATGATGCCCCTGTTCGCCATCTGCGACCGCTCCGACATCGGCGGCCTGTCCACCCCCTTGCATCCGGACACCAACCGCAGCTCCATTTTCATCTACGACGGCTATCCGGGCGGGGCGGGCATAGCCCCGGCGGCCTACCGGGTGCGCTTGGATCTGATGGAAGCCGCCCTGTCCGCCCTGCGCCGATGTCCGTGCGCCTCCGGCTGCCCCTCCTGCGTGCAGTCGCCCAAATGCGGCAACTGGAACGAACCCCTTTCCAAAAAGGGGGCGGTCCGACTGCTGAACGCCGCCCTGCACCCCGCCTGACCTCCTCCGCGGGCCGGGCGCAATTCCCCTTTCAATGGGTGCGTTGCGCCCGCAGGTTGACTACCGTCAAGGTTATGAAAAACAGCAACACCGGAACCACGGCCATGGTGGCGGAACCGGCAGTGCCGGCGTGGTAGCTGATAATGAGGCCCACAGTCACGCTCACCACCCCGATCAGGGCACCCGTCGCCATCATGGCCGGCACCCTTCTCACCAAGAGGGCGGCGGTGGCGGGCGGGCCGACGAACAACCCGAAAACCAGCAAAGTCCCCACCGTCCGGAAAGCCCCCACTATGGACAGGGTAATCATCCCCAGCAACACCGCGTTGGCCAACGCCGGCCGCATTCCCAGTAAACGGGCCTGCCGCTCGTTGAAGGCCAGGACCAGAAACGCCCGGTAGAACAGCCCCGAGGCGACGGTCACCGTCGCCAGCACCGCGGCCAAGGCGGCTATGTCGCCCCCGGTGACGCCCAGCACATTCCCGAACAGCACATCGGCCAGCTGCGACGAATAGGAGGGGGTGCGGGAGATGAGTATCACCCCCAACCCCAGCATCCCGGCGAACAGCAGGCCGATCCCGGTGTCTTCGGAGAAAACGGTCTGGCGGTGGACCAGGTTTATCCCCCCGATCATCACCAAGGCCGCCAACGACGCCCCCAGTAAAACGTTCCAGTCCAACAGAACGGCCAAGGCGATTCCCGGAATCACCCCGTGCACCAAGGCATCGCCCAGAAAAGCCATCCCCCGAATTACCACCCAGGTCCCCACCAACGAACTGAGGACGGCCGCCAAAATTCCCCCCAGCAACGCCCGTTGTTGAAACCCGTACGCAAAGGGTTCGGTAAGCCACTCCATCAGCCATCCCCGGCGACAGCGCCCGCCGACCAGACAGCCGCGGCGGGCGCGTCTCTAGCGGGGACTATGCGAGGGCCTCCGCGATTCTTTGCGCGTTGACCCGCAACATTCCCGCCAAAGTGTCCGCCCCGGAACCGGGTTCGCCCAACCATGGGGCGTACAACTCCACCACCTGCACTTCGGCTCCTACCTCGGCGGCCACCGCTTCCGCCACACCCTCCGCCGCGTCGTTTTCCACGAAGATGGCCGGCACGCCCTGTTCGACGATCATCTCCACCAACTCCGCCAAATGAGCCGAACTCGGTTCGGCCAAAGAGCTGGTGGAAGGAATGACCGTAGCCAGCACTTGGAACCCGTAACGCTGCGCGAAGTAGCCGAAGGCGTCGTGGTTGGTGATCAGTTTGCGTTGCGAGGGGGGGACGACCGCCAATATTTCTCTGATTTCCGCATCCAGGGCGGTCATTTGATCGGCGTAGGCCTGCGCCTGCGCCCGCCATTCCTCCGACCCGTCAAAGGGCGTCAACCTCTCCCCCAAGGCCAACGCCCCCTCCGCTACCAAGATGGGATCCAGCCAAAAATGCGGGTCCACTCCCCCATGATCATGCGCATGGGCCTGACCCGCCTCACCCTCATGATCGTGCTCACCCTCATCATGACCTGCCTCACCCTCGTGTTCCTCGTGCTCCCCTTCTTCGAGATCTTCCCCTGTCAGCCCGCCTGCGCCGACCGCCGTCGTTCCCAACTCAAACAGGTTCACCCCTTCACTCATCGCAATGTCCAACACTTCCGTCATCCCCTCTTCTAATCTCATCCCATTAGACACCACCAGGTTCACCCTGTACAGGGAGTTCACCTGCTCGATGGAGGGTTCAAATTCATGGGGGTCAATTCCGGACGGCATCAGCACATCCACCCGCGCCCGCTCCCCCGCCACGTTGCGGACGATGTCGCCCAAGATGGAGGTGGTGGCCAAGATCACGGTCTCGCTTTCGGCGGTGACCGGGACGTTTTCTTCGTACACCGGACCATCCCCGCCCCCGCAAGCCGCCGCTCCCAAAACAGCCGCCGCCAGCAAGGCCAATCCGCGCAATCCGCCTCTCATGTGCTTCCTCCTTACTTCCCGTGGTTGCCAACTTATCGGGTATTTTCTATAATGATAACCAATATCATTATGGAGTCAAATTGCGATGACCGTCACCCAGATTGAACAGTTGGCGCGCCTCCGCCTGGGGGAACGCGGCATCAGATACACCCGCGGCCGGCAACAGGTGCTAGAGGCCCTCATCCGGGCCGACGGACCCCGGGCGGCGGTGGAGTTGCATCGGGAAATGCAGCCCCCCCTCCCCCTGTCCTCCCTCTACCGCTCCCTGGCGGTGATGGCCGAAGCGGGGATTCTGTCCCCCCACCATGGGCCAACGGGCGTAACCCGCTACGAACCGGCCGAATGGCTGATCGGCCATCACCACCATCTGGTGTGCGTCGACTGCGGATCTGTGGACGACGTGGAACTGTCCTCCGAGATGGAAGCCTCCATCGAGCAGGTGGCGGCCCGCATCGCCGGGACCGGAGGCTACGCCCTGACCGGCCACACCCTGGAGGTGGAGGGCCGTTGCCGGCTCTGCGCCTGACCCACCCGAACCCGCTGCCCCAAGTCCCGGCCTCAATGGAACAGGGCCAACGGGCGGAACTCGGCGGCCGCCTCCGCCTCCACCGTCAGCCTCCCCACCCCCAACACCTTCGTCACCGCCCTCACCCGGACCACGGCCGTGCGGGGGCGATAGCCGGGGTCGGGCGGGCACCGGCATTCCACCAACTCCGCTCCGTTGGCCCGGGCGTAACGGGCCGCCTCCTCCCACGGGCCCCCCTTCGCTCCGAAAGGGCGGAAGGTAACCGGAGCGGCGGCCAAAGCGGCCGCTTCGGCGGCGGTCGCTACCGCGGCCCGGGCGGCCAGCGCCTGCCCGATCCCGGCCAGGCCCACCGTCAACGCGATGGCCACGGCGGCCACCCCCAAGACGGCCACCGTAACCGAACCGCGCTCCTTTCTCACTTCTCCACTCGCATAGTGGAGGTGAATTGCATGGGCGTCGTGAAACCGCCCAAGGCTGATAAGACCCGGTAGTCGAGCCTTACCGTCACCGTCGCCGGACGGCCCGCCACCGACGGACGTTCCACCGTAATCCGCACCCGGCGCCCCAGGTCTTCGCCCAGGGCGCGGCGGGTGGCTTCTATCGCCCGGCCCGGGTCGGGGGCGACCGCAGCCGCCCGCGCCCCTTCCCGGGCGGCGGACATCAGGTGCAACGAGGTGCGGGCGGCCGCCGCCGCTTCCACCACTCCCGCCAGCAACAAAGCCACCAGGGGAATGATGAACACGAATTCCATGGTCGCAGAGCCCCGCTCGGCTCTTAGAACATGCCGGTGACGGTCTTGAACACGGAGCTGAAGAACCCCGTGACCACCTTGGACCGTCCGATCCAGGTGATCAGCACCGTGGCCAGTCCGGCCGCCGCCAGGGCGACCAGAACGTACTCCAGGGTCACCTGACCCTCCTCGTTGCGCATCAGGGCCAACAAACGGGCCATTTCTTTCTCCTTTCTCCCGCCGAGCGGGAATCCGGCGGCCGGCCGGTACGGGGGGAAGCGACATCAGGAACCAACCATCGGGCCCAGCAGCCTGCCGAAGGAGGGCAGAACCGCCGGGCCGGCCATCAACATCAGGAAACCGGGAAGCATCAGCAAGGAGAGCGGTATCACCATCTTCACCGGCAGTTTGCGGGCCCGTTGCACCGCTTCGGCCCGGGCCGAATCGTGCAGGTCGCGGGCCAGGGCGGTGAGCGTCACGATCATCGGAGCCCCGGACAGGTGGGCCGCCCCCAACTGCCGGAAGAGCCGCCCCCCGGCGCCTCCGGCGGCGAGGAGGGCGGACGCCAATCCGGAGCGGGCCGACTCGCGCAAGATCCGGTCCACTTCCCCGCCCAACTCGGAGCGCAAGGAGCGGCGGGCGGTGCGCAAAGCGGCGTCGGGCGACAAACCCCCGGACAGCGCCACCAAAAGCGACCGGGCCAGCAACTCCACTTCCCGCCCGGCTTCGGCTACCGCCTCCCGGCTCCGTTTCCGGGAGCGGGCCCACCGCCAAGCCAGACAGGAAAACCCCAGGCACAAACCCGCCCCGGGATGGGCGGCGACCATCACCGCCCCCAGGACCGCCGCCCGCCGCCGCGCCGGGGGCCAAGCCTCCGACAACAGCCACAACGTCCAACCGGCGGCGAACACGGTAAACAAAGGGAAAAAAGTCATCGCCCGGCGCCCCGCCCCAACCACAGCACGCATCCCGCCCCGGCCAACAGCAACGCCGTCCCCATTCCCGCTAAAGCCAATCCGGGGCCGCCCATGGCGAAAAGGGCCCCCCACCGCCCGGAGGCCAGCGTGACCGCCAACCCGCCCAACGGGATAGCCGCCAACACCATCATGGAAGCCCGGGCGGCGGCGGTGGCGGAGGCGGCCTCCCGTCCCAACTCGATCCGGTCCGCCTGAATCCCGGCCAAGGTGGTGAAAACGGGGGCCACCATCCCCCCGCATTCGGCCCCGATGCGCACCGCCGCCTCCGCCAGCCGCCCGGTTCCGGGCAACCCCAGGGCAGCGGCAGCCGCCACTTCCTCCATCGGCCGCCCCGCTTCGGCCATGCGGGTCATCTGCGCCAAGTCCAAACCGGGAGCCCGGTCGCATCCCCGAACCAGGGCGTGCCTCAGGCTGCGCCCGGCTCGCAACTCGGCGGCCACCGCCTGCAGAAAAGCCACCTCCTCCTGCGGGTCCGCCCGGCGCATCATCCGGCGCATCGCCAACCCGGCCAGGACCGGGACCGTTATCCACCAGGGCAGGATCGCCGCCGCCGCCAGCCCGGCCGCGTCCGCCCAGCGACGGGGCTCCCAAGCCAAACCGACCGCCAACAACAAGAACATGGGAACCCCCGGCATCAGAACTCCGCCTCCCGGCACCCGTCAGGGCCCACTTCGGCTATCACCTCCAAGCGGCGGCGCGTCCCCCGGCGGGACAGATGGGCCACCAAGTGAACGGCCGACCGAAGCTGGCGCCGCACCGCCGTCTCCCCGGCGTTGTCGGCCGTCAAAGCCAAAGTTTCCAAACGCCACAGGGCGTCTTCCGGCCCGTTGGCGTGGACGGTGGACAGGCTTCCGTCGTGGCCGGTGTTCATGGCCGAAATCATTTCCAAGGCCTCCGCCCCCCGCACTTCCCCCACGATGATCCGGTCCGGCCGCAAGCGGAGGGCGGTGCGCAACAGGTCGGCCAGGGCCACCTCCCCCCGCCCTTCGGCGTTGGAGGGCCGGGCCTCCAAACGCACCACGTGCCCGGGAAAACTCAACTCGGCCGCGTCCTCGATGGTGACCAACCGCTCGGACGGATCCACCATGGCCGCCATGGCGTTGAGCAAGGTGGTCTTGCCCGCCCCGGTGCCCCCGCTGACCACGATGTTTTTCCGCTCCCGAATGGCGGCGGCCAAAAACTCCCGCTGGCCGGAGGTCATGGAGCCCCATTCCACGAAAGTGTCCAAGTCGGGGGCGGTGGCGGTGAAGCGGCGAATGGCCACCACCGGCCCGTCGATGGCCACCGGCGGGATCACGGCATGCAGGCGGCTGCCGTCGGGCAGGCGGGCGCTCACCAGCGGGCTGGCCTGGTCCAGGCGCAATCCCAGCGGGGCGATGGTGCGTTCCACGGCCGCCAACACCGCCCCTTCGTCGGCGAAGGAGGCCGCGGCGCGCTCCATCGTCCCCGACCGTTCCACCCACACTTCATCCGGACCGTTCACCAGCACATCGGACACCGCCGGGTCGCGCAACAAAGGTTCCAGCGGCCCCAGGCCGACCAGGTTGTCCACCACCGTTTCGATGATCCCGGGCGGGGCCAGGGGCGACTCGGTGGCCAGTATGCGCTCGGCTTCGGCCCGGGCCTTCTCCCGGGTCAACTCCACATCGGATTCCAGCACCCGGCGCATCAGCCGATCCGCTACTCCCAAGGCCATTCCCACACCTTTCTCCAAGAACGCAGGCGCCACCCGGCGGGAACCCGGCCGTCCAGCACGGCCGCCGCCGCCGACCGGCCCGGTCCTTCCACCACCGGCCCCGGCCCCGGCTCCGCCCGCCCCAAACCGGTTTTCACCCACACCCGGGGGCGGCCGGCGGTTTCCACCCCGGGCAACAGGGGAGCGACTTCGGCCAACGGAACCCCGTCCAACCGCTCCCGCACCCGGAACACCACCTGCGGCCAGGCCTCCAGCAACGCCGACAGCGCCGGCCGGGCCTCCTCCGCCTCCGCGCCGCCGTTGGGCAGCACCGCCACTCCGCTCCGGCCGGGCCGCAGTTCCCCCAAGGTGGGACCGTCCCGGCACAGGTCGGCCAGGGTGCGCAGGCCCGGATAGGGAATCCCCCGCGGGTCCAAATCCACCACCAGGGCCGTAGGGTGAACCCCGGCCAGAAGCACCGGCGCCACCAAACCGAGCACGTCATCGTGCCGGGTATGAACGGCCAAAGCCATCGTCAACCAACCTTTCCGATTGTAAATGTTTGCTTACAATATTCAACATAAGGTATTTTTCGAGAGACGACAACCCCCTCTTTTCGCGACCTTGGAACAGGACGCCCCGCCCCCGCCGGCGCCGAAACCCCAATTGCCTGCTTGACCAGGCGAAACGCCCTGGGAACGGGAACCCCGGCGGGTCGGTAAAATGTCAATATGAACGGGAAAAGTTTCCCTAAAAGCAGGTCGGCGGCCTTCTTCGACTTGGACAAAACGGTCATCGCCAAGTCGTCCACCCTGGCCTACACCCGCCCTTTCCGCCGGGCCGGTTACCTGCGGCGGCGCACCTTGCTGCGGGCGGCGGCCGCCCAAGCCGTCTACCTGCTGTTGGGGGCCGACCAGCGCCGCCTGGACCGGGTGCGGGACCGGTTGCTGGCCCTCGCCAAAGGATGGGACGCGCAGGCGGTGCGCCGCCTGGTGCGGGAAACGGTGGACGATGTGATCGCCCCTTTGGTGTACGCCGAGGCGCTGGCCCTAATCGCCGATCACCGACGACTGGGGCGGCGGGTGGTGATCGTCTCCGCCTCCCCGGAGGAGGTGGCGGAACCGCTGGCCCGCTACCTGGGGGCGGATCACGTGATCGCCACCCGCTCCCTGGTGGACGAGGAGGGCCGCTACACCGGCCGGCTGGCTTTCTACGCCGACGGGCCGGGCAAGGCGGAGGCCGTCCGCCGCCTGGCGGAGGAGTGGGGACTGGACTTGGGGGAATGCTTCGCCTATTCGGACAGCGCCTCCGACCTGCCCATGCTGGAGGCGGTGGGCAACCCGGTGGCGGTCAACCCGGACAAGGATCTGCGCCGCCGGGCCGAAGAAGAAGGCTGGCCGGTGGCCGGATTCTCCCGTCCGGTGAATCTGCGCCACCGTTTGGCCTCCCTGCCCAAACCGACCCCGGCCGCATCAGGGACGGCCGCCTTGGCCGCCGCCGCGGTGGGAACCGCCGCCCTCTGGTGGGCCCTGGCCCGCCGCCGCTCCTCTTAAACCCCCCGCCCGCCGGGCCGCCGCCCCCGAGAGGCGGTCCCCCGTTCCGCCCCCTAATCCGACGCCCCCCTATCAGGCGGCCATCCCATCTCGTTGAGCAGGTCCTCCGCCTCCGCCGCCAAAACCGGGATGTCGTCTTTCGCAAAGCCCCACACTTTCTCATCGTCTATATCCATGTAGAGGTGAACCAAAAACGTGCGGAACCGTATGATGTCCCGGTAACCGGTGAACCGCGCCGTTATCTCCGGGTCGGTACGGTCCAGCTCCCGCATTGCCTCGCAGATGATGGTCATCTCGCGTTCTATTGCGCTACGCAGCATCCGATCTGCGAGATAATCTTCCTCGGTCTTACCTTCGGCGAACCGGTGGACGGCCTGCGCGGCTTGGTAAATATCGCTCAAATAATTCCGGATTCTCCGATTCAATGTTTTCTCCTTCGCTAGGCGGGAGCGGGGCGGCCGCGGGGACCGTTTCAGGCTCGGGTCGCCAAACTCGTATATCAGTTCTTTGGTTTCCTCAATCTCTTGCAGAAACCCCGGATCGGCAATCAGCCGTGGTTCAACCAGATCCACTTCGCGGTCGAACAGCCCGTCCAGTTTTGCCCCCATCCCCAAAAGGGGGCTCCCTAAAAGCCCGGGGCCGAAATGTTCCTGCGCGCCCTCTTGAAACTCCACCAAGAAATCAACGTCGCTATCGGGTCGCATTTCACCGTTGGCGGCGGAGCCGAAAAGATACAACCGCTCCACCCAATATTCCCGGCATATTTGATGGATTTGCCCCATCCGTTCCGTTACCAGCGCGGCCGCCATATTCTCCTCCTCTCCGTCTTTTTATCTTACCACAACGCGGCGTTCGGACAGACGAGCGCCGCCGCCGGGGGAGGCGGATAGGGATTTAACAGGAAACCTCCCCGCTCGGCGGGGAGGCTCCTGGCGTGTTAGGTTGCGCGAAAAGGCTTAACGGGTGATCTTGTAAACGGTCAGCAACTTGTGGCCGGAAGGCGGATTCTTGATGGTGACTTCGTCGCGCAGCCCGGTGTACAGGTCGCCGGTCGTCTTGTCATAGGTGGTCGCCCAGCCCAGATGGGCGTTAACCCAGGGACCAAGATATTCGTCGTCGGGGCTGCTGTCGTCGGCCCATCCTCCTGAGGGGCGTTTGAAGGTCACCACCGAACCCCGGAAGTCCCCTTCCTGCCGATAATGACGACCGGCCGCCACCTCCGAACCGTCCTTGGTTATCGCAATGTACTGTCCGAACACATCAGCCGGACGGCCCCGGGAAACGGACAGCTCCGCCCCCTGGATGGACCGGGCGGTCACGGCCGGGTCGGTGTCCAAAGTCGACCAACCCCCCGCCGGTTCGGTGAAAACATAGGCGGAACCAGGCTTGTTGGCGTCGGCATGGAAATGCCCGCTGGCGACAAAGGTAGACCCGTCCTCGGAGATGGCCACGTACTTGCCGAAACGCTCCGGCAAACGTTGTCCGCCGTTGGACTGGAAGGTGACATCGGCCTCCGCTATGACAGCCGTACCCCAGCTGTTGCCGGACCTTTCGTACAAATTGACCAGCCCATAGCAATTCTCAACGCCTGGGGGAGGGCTGTTATTCCAGCCGCACGCTCCGCTGAGAATCACCGAACCGTCCTTGGAGATGGCTACGGACCGTTCTCCGTTCCAAGCGTTCCCCTCCGCGGCGCTGGTGTCTTTCAAACGGGCGTTGTCGGAGGCGTCGGAGTCGTCACCCCAACCGGCGCCTTTTTCATAGACGATCACCGCCCCGCCATTCGCCGAGGCCGGAGCCACCACCGCGATGGTTTTTTCGTCTCCGGAGACAGCCACCCCTTCGCCGAAACCCCGGTTGTAGTTGGCATCGGTAAAAGTGGCGTCGGGAGTAGTGGACCACGTTCCTCCGCTGGAACGTTCGTAAACGTAGACTTTCTTACTCCCAACGACGCAATCGTTATTTTGTGTACAAAAGGTTCCGACCACGACCGTGTTTCCGCTGACATCCACATCGTATCCGAAGCGGAATCTTTCTCCGGGAGTGGGTTCCTGCAGTTTGATGATGTCGTCCGGGTCGGTGTCAAACCCGTTCGGATAGATGTAGACCCTCCCCGCCCTTGACAGGTCATCGGAGGCATCGTTGGTCATATCCGAATCTGAATCCACATCGCCGCTACCGGTGTCCGGATCCACCGTCTCAAACCATGCCCCGACCACTATCACCCCGTTGTCCGCGGCCACGGCGTTTCCGAATCGGGCTCCGGCTCCGGCTCTCGTGCCGTCGGGATGTTGCAAGGTGGGCCATTCCGGTTGCAAGGTGAAGGTGCTGACTTTGCCCGCTTCGTCCTCGTAGGTGGTCACTTTCAGATGAGCCGCCGCCGGGTCGGCGTTTTCCGCCAGAGGCTTCTCAAACTCGGCCATCACCGTGGGTCCATCAAAGTCGACGAACTGGTCGTTGGCGTCGTATTTGACCAACATCAGCTTCTCTTCCGCCGCCACCACCAACTGGTCGTTGTCCGGGTCTTTCACCAGGATACGCCCGGTGAACGGCGCCCCGCCCGGATCCTCCGCCCAGTAGTGATAGATACGATCAGCGGGGAGAACCGTTTCATCTGCCATATCATCCGCCGGGCGGCAACGCCCCGCCGGCAACGCCCCGGCCTCGCCGCACTGAACGACGGTGTCCGCAAAGCCCCGCACCCCCTCAGTCCCGGCGAATGGGTAGGTGGCCCAGATGGTTTCGATTGTGCTGTCGGTGGAATCGTAGGAATAGCTCAGGTTGGCCCGGCCGTCCCGACCGGTGGTGCGCATAAACCGGGCGGTCCCCGTCAAAACACGCACCCCGTCATCCTCCTCCGTCGCCACGCCTCCGTTTTCCGTAACCCCGATCCCGGTCACAGAGCAGGTGGTTTCATCCCGCTTGGGCGTGCAAAAAGTGTCGGAGAGGAAACTGATCCTCTTGCCCCGCACCGGTTCCCCGAACTGGTCGGTCAAAGTGGCCGTAACCGTGTTGCCGGCCCCCGACCCCTCATCAGAAGCCGCCCCGAAGTTGGTCCGAGCCGACATTGTCAACGTGGTGGGCACCGGCGTCTCATCCGACCAAATGTAAGTCTTGCCGTCCATGTCGAAGGCGCTTCCGTCCTCATTTTGCAACGGCAACCCAGCCGGCGCGCCGCTCAACCTCAACGTCAACATGGCCGTTTGACCGGTGCTGTTGGCGTCGGGATCGGTTTGGGTGAATTCCAAAACGATCTTCCCGTCCGCGTCCGTCGTCATGCTGTTAGTAGAAGACGTGGTATTGTCGCCCACCGTAGTGCTCTGCGCCACGGTTATCCGCTTACCCTTGTCGGCCACCGCTTTGTCATCCTCATCGGCGATCTGGATAGTTACCGTGACGGTTTCCCCGAACTTGGACTTCTCCTGCCCTTCCTCCAAGTTGTCGGTAACCAACGTCTGGCTGGCCGCCTTGGAGAACCCGACGGTCAACTGGGCGGCGGTAGTGTCATCGGAGTCGAACTTGTCGCCCCGGTCGCCCGTCCACGCCCACACCGACACATCCGCATCCGTGATCTGCAAGGACAAATCGGTCAGGTCCCCCGACGCGTCGGTGGTGCTGTCCCCCAAATCCACCTCGCACGCCGTCTGCCCCACCGTCGCCACCTTATCCACACTCGCTGAAACACACGCCCCATCGTCCCCGAACGCATTGTCCGGATCGGTAGAACGGAACACGTCCACCGACGCGTCTTGCACCGGCTGGAAATTCACGTCCCGCACCGACACAATCAACGGCACGCCCTGCGCCCCCAACACCATATCCTGTTCGCTCTGAATGGACACCCCCGACGGACGGGCGATGGTATGAGCAAACGCCCGGGTGATAAACGACGCCATCTGCCCCCGCGTCACCAACCCGCTCGGGTTGAACTGATGCTCCCCCACCCCCTTCGTCACCCCCAACTCATAAATACGGTAAATCGCGTTATAGGTGTTCAACGACACCGTGCTCACATCCGTAAACACATTAAAATTGTCCGCCTTCACATCCGCATACTTCTCCGCCGCTTCACCGAACGCCCCCGCCCCCGGCGTGGCCTGCGCCAAAAACGCGTCCAGCAACATCGCCATGGAACCCCGATTCACCGACGAATTCGGTGAGAACGTCGTCGCCGACGTGCCGGGCATGATCCCCGCCTTCGCTAAACCATTGATCGCGTTGCGGGCCTCCTCCGACACCGCGCCCACATCCGTAAACCCCTGATCCTCCGCCGGGTTCTCCAACACAATCCCCGCCGCCGCAGCCGCCCGAGCCAAAAACAGGGCCATCTGCCACCGCAACACCGAATCCCCCGGAGCGTACATCGTCTCCGACCGACCCGTGGTGATCCCATAATGGAACAAACAATTAATAGCATCCTCCGCCCCGATGTCCGCCGTGTCCTCAAAACCGGCCGACTCCGTCGCCGCCCCCACGCACGCCGAATACATGGGAGCGAAATCAATGTCCTCCTCCCCATGCGCACCCAACGCCCCCTCCGGAGGAGCCACCCCCAACAAACTCACCACCAAACCCAACACCAACAACCCCACCAACCAAACCCGACCCAACACACGCGCCATCACTAAGCCTCCTTAAACTCAGATTTTTTTACCACGCAGGCCGCCGAGCGACGACAAACGCCGCACGCGGCTCCACAATCCAAAACGCTACCCCCCCCCCCCAATTTGTCAAGTCAATCCACACCACCGCCCCGCCGGGAAAGTGGAACGCGGCGACCCCGGTCCTTTTGGGCATCCGTCGCGGCAAAGGGGCTTAAACCAAAGGCCTCCCCGGCTCCGGCCGATGGAGGCTCGTATCTCGGAGGCGTAGTCGCGGCAAAGGGGCTTAAACCAGGGGCCTCCCCACTTTGGCGGGGAGGCCTCCTGGCGTGTTGGGTTGGGTGAAACGACTTAACGGCTGATCTTGTAAACAGTCAGCAACCGGCCACTGTCCACCAGGGTTTCGTTGCGTATCGCGGAGTACAGATCGCCGTTCGACTTGTCATAGGTAACCGCCCACCCCAGACGGGCGTTCACATAGGGACCCAAGAATTCACCATCGGGACTGCTGTCGCTGGCCCACCCGCCGGAGGGCCGCTGGTACGCCACCACCGAGCCCCGGAAGTCGCCTTCCTGCCGAAAATGACGTCCACCCACCGCCTCCATGCCATCGCTGGACATCGCAACGTATTGGCCCAATGCTTCGACCGGCCGGGCCCTGCCCGGAGAAGCGGTCAATATCGCCGAAGAAGTGGTGTCCTCGTCCAACGTCGCCCAACCTGCGTCGGGTTTGCTGAACACGTACATGGCCCCGGTTTCGCCGACCCCGGCCTGGAAAGACCCGCCCGCGAGCACCGTCGACCCATCATCGGAAATAGCCACGGATCTGCCCATACTCTGCCGTACCTTGGCTCCGCCGTTGGCGTACAAAACCGCGGCGTGCGTCACGCTCCCCGTCCAGCCCCCGACCGGTTCGGTGTGCACCATAACCGCTCCCCGGCACGAAGCAGGAGTACCTCCCCAGTTGCAGCCGCCCCAAGCAACCGTCGAACCGTCCCTGGAAAGAGCCACCGACCGCTGGTCGTTGTAACCGGCCGCGGCGGACTCGGGTGTCAGTTTTGCGTTGTCCGTGCTGTCGGTATCGTTCGCCCAAACGCCGTTGCCGGGTTTTTCATATATCAATACTTCGGAGCTGAACTGGAAGAGGGCCGTCACCGCGATGGTGGAACCGTCGGAGGATATGGCAACCCCTTCGCCAAAACCTCGGTGGGCGGGCGAGGAAGCGGTCGAGTCAAAAGTGGCGGTGGGCATGGTCGGCCAACCACTGCTCCCGCGGACGTAAACATAGACCTTCATCAGCGCCCCGTCTCGGGTTCCGACCACCACGGTGTCGCCGCTGATATCCACATCAAACCCGAAGTAACCGTTGGCTGTGATGGTGGGGGGCTTGATTTCGACGATGTCCGCCGCGGCGGTGCCGATGCCGCCCGGGTAGATGTACACCATCCCCGCATTAGCCCGCGTCTCATCATCTGATGGATCGTTGGCGGTGCCCATGTCGTCCACAACGCTTTCATAAGAGGCTCCGACCACAACTACTCCGTTGTCGGCCGCTACCACCTGCCCGAACCGGGCGGGGCCTCCGGCCTCTTGGCCGTCGGGGTGATCCAGGCTGGGCCATTCCGGTTGCAAGGTGAAGGTGCTGACCTTGCCCGCCTCGTCCTGATAGGCGGTTACTTTCAGATGAGCCGCCGCCGGGTCGGCGTTTTCCGCCAAAGGCTTCTCGAATTCGGCCATCACCGTGGGCCCGTTGAAGTCGACGAACTGGTCGTTGGCGTCGTATTTGACCAACATCAGCTTCTCTTCCGCGAACACCACCATCTGATCGTTGTCCGGTTCCTTAACCAGAATGCGCCCGGTGAACGGAGCCCCGGAGGGGTCCTCCGCCCAATAGTGATAGATACGATCCGCGGTGAGCGAAATATCGGCGGTGTCGCCTTCGGCCAGAGGGTCGGAGTCCGCCACTCCCACCACCTCGCTGAAGGTGGCCCAGATGGTTTCGATTGTGCTGTCGGTGGAATCATAGGAATAACTGAGGTTGGCCCGGCCGTCCCGTCCGGTGGTGCGCATAAACCGGGCGGTCCCCGTCAAAACACGCACCCCGTCAACCTCCCTCACTGACACGCCGCCGTTTTCCGTAACCCCGATCCCGGTCACAGAGCAAGTGGTTTCCCCCTGTTTGGGCGTGCAAAAGGTGTCGGAGAGGAAACTGATCCTCTTGCCCCGCACCGGGTCCCCGAACTGGTCGGTCAAAGTGGCCGTAACCGTGTTACCGGCCCCCGAACCCTCATCGGAAGCCTCCCCGAAGTTGGTCCGAGCCGACAACTTCAACACTTTCGGCACCGGCGCCTCATCCGACCAGACATAGGTCTTGCCGTCCATGTCGAAAGCGCTTCCGTCCTCATTCTGCAACGGCAACCCGTCCGACGGCACACTCAACTCCAACGTCACCCTCGCCGCATCCCCCGTATTGGTATTGGGATCAGTCTGAGTGAACTCCAAAACGATCTTCCCATCCGCATCCGTCACCATGGAGTTACTGGAAGAGGTGGTGGTCTCCCCGACTCGCGTCGTCTGGCTTACGGTCACCCGCTGACCCTTGCTGGCCACCGCCTTGTCATCCTCATCCGCGATCTGGATGGTGACAGTGACGGTTTCCCCAAACTTGGATCTTTCCTGTCCCTCCTCCAAGTTGTCGGTCACCAAAGTCTGGCTGGCCGCCTTGGAGAACCCCACCGTCAACTGCGCGGCGGTGGTGTCATCTGAGTCGAACTTGTCGCCCCGGTCGCCCGTCCACGCCCACACCGACACATCCGCATCCGTGATCTGCAAGGACAAATCGGTCAAATCCCCCGCCGCGTCGGTGGTGCTGTCCCCCAAATCCACCTCGCACGCCGTCTGCCCCACCTGCCCCACCCGAGCCACACTCGCCGAAACACACGCCCCATCATCCCCGAACGCGTTATCCGGATCCGTGGAACGGAACACATCCACCGACTGGTCCAACAAGGGCTGGAAGTTCACATCCCGCACCGACACAATCAACGGAACACTCGATTCACCAAGCACCATATCCGACTCGCTCTGAATGGACACCCCCGCCGGACGGGCCCTGGTATGCGCAAACGCCCGAGTGATGAACGACGCCATCTGCCCCCGCGTCACCAGCCCGGCCGGGTTGAACTGATGATCCCCCACGCCCTTGGTCACCCCCAGCTCGTAAATACGGTAAATCGCGTTATATGTGTTCAACGACACCGTGCTCACATCCGTAAACACATTAAAATTGTCGGCCTTCACATCCGCATACTTCTCCGCAGATTCTCCGAACGCCCCCGTCCCCGGCGTGGCCTTAGAAAGGAAAGCGTCCAGCAACATGGCCATGGACCCCCGGTTCACCGACGAGTTAGGTGAGAACGTCGTCGCCGACGTGCCGGGCATGATCCCCGCCTTGGCTAAACCGTTGATCGCGTTGCGGGCCTCCTCCGACACCGCCCCCACATCCGTAAACCCCTGATCCTCCGCCGGGTTCTCCAACACAATCCCCGCCGCCGCAGCCGCCCGCGCTAAAAACAGGGCCATCTGCCACCGCAACACCGAATCCCCCGGCGCGTACATGGTCTCCGACCGGCCGGTGGTGATCCCATAATGGAACAAACAATTAATAGCATCCTCCGCGCCGATGTCCGCCGTGTCCTCAAAACCCGCAGACTCCGTCGCCGCCCCCACGCACGCCGAATACATGGGAGCGAAATCAATATCCTCCTCCCCATGCGTCCCCGCCGCCTCCGGAGGAGCCACCCCCAGCAAAGCGGCCACCAAACCCAGCACCAACAAACCCACCAACCAAACCCGATCCAACAGCCGCGCTATCACCACGACGCCTCCTTGCTCCTACGCCCGAAATCTTTACCAATTCGCAACCGCCGACGGGCAATCCGACAACTGCGCTCCAAAACGCTACCCCCCCCCCCCGTTTTGTCAAGTCAATCCGCCCCACCGCCCCGCGGGCGATAAGCGGACGGGCCTGATTCCCCGCCCCGCCGGGCGAGCGGGCGATAAGATGGCCTCTATGAAATTTCCCGCTCTCCCGCCCGCCGCCCGCCGCCGCCCGGCCCGGGGCGGGCGCTCCCCCGGCTGTGAAAGCGGAACGCGGTGACCCCGGCCCTGCGGCGGACGCTGGCCTTTCTGGGCATCCTGGCGGCGTTGGCTTTGCTCTGGGAGGGATACAAGTGGATGGGAACGGCCACCGGCGGGGTTTGGCCGGGGACCTCGGTGGACCTGCCGGTGCGCACCAACGAACGTTCCATGCCCCACATCTGGGACGTGGTATGGGCACTGTTCCGCCCCGCCCGCCGGGGAGGGGAAATGTTGCTGTGGGTTTTGTTGCGGGCGGCCCTGTTCACTTGGCGCTCGGCCCTGGTCGGGTTCCTGTTCGGGTCGGCGATCGGCTTCGGCCTGGGGGTGCTGTTCGTCCGTTCCTCTTTGGCGGAGCGGGGCCTGATGCCCTACGTGGTGGCCTCCCAGACCATCCCCATCCTGGCCATCGCCCCCATCCTGGTGGTGTGGGCGGGACGGATCAGCGTCCCCCGCTGGCTGGTGGTGGCGGTGATCTCCGCCTACTTGGCCTTTTTCCCGGTGGCCATCAACACTTTGCGCGGCCTGCGCTCCCCCCCGGCGGCCGCCTCCGAACTTATGCTTTCCTACGCCGCCCATCCCCGGCAGGTGCTGTGGAAACTGCAGGCCCCCGCCGCCCTCCCCTACCTGTTCCCCGCTTTGAAAATCGCGGCCACCGCGGCCATCATCGGGGCCATCGTCGGGGAGCTGCCGGCCAGCATGCCGGACGGCCTGGGGCGGGCCATCCTCAACTTCGCCTCCGCTTTCTCCGCCGCCCCCGCCAAACTGTTCGCCTCCATTTTGGTCGCCTCCCTGCTGGGAATAACTTTCGTGGCGATAGTGGCCCTGATTGAACGGTCGGTGGTGCCCGCCTCGTTGCGGGTGGACGAAGCCGGCGGCGCCCGCCCGTCCGCCCCGACCGGAGAGGCGGCGTTGTGAGCGCTGAGCAACTGCGGGGGGCGGACATGGTGCAACTGCGGGGGGCGGACATGGTTTTCAATCCCGGCTCCGACCGGGAAGTGCCCGCTTTGGCCGACATCGACCTGCAGGTCGCCGGGGGCGAGTTCGTTTCCCTGATCGGCCCCTCCGGGTGCGGCAAATCCACCCTGTTGCGGCTGGTGGGGGATCTGCTGTCCCCCACCGGCGGGACGGTGACCGTGAACGGCAAACCTCCCGCCGCGGCCCGCACCGACCGGGACTACGGGATGGTGTTCCAGTCGTCCACCCTGCTGGAGTGGCGGAAAGTCAGGGCCAACGTGGAACTGCCGCTGGAGATTATGGAAATGGGCCGGGCGGAGCGGCGGGCGCGGGCGGAGGATATGCTGCAACTGGTGGGTTTGGAGGAGTTCGCCGACCATTATCCGTGGCAACTGTCGGGCGGCATGCAGCAACGGGTGTCCATCGCCCGGGCTTTGGCCTTTGAGCCGTCGCTCCTTTTAATGGACGAGCCTTTCGGGGCGTTGGACGAGATGACCCGGGAGCGGATGCAAGCCGAGTTGCTGCGCATCTGGTCGGATACCGGCACCACGGTCCTTTTCGTCACCCATTCCATCCCGGAGGCGGTGTTTCTGTCCAACCGCGTGGTGATCATGTCCCCCCGTCCGGGCCGCATCACCCGGGTGGTGGAAATGGACCTGCCCCAGCCCCGCACTTCGGACACCCGCGCCGAACAGCGTTTCTTCGAGTTGCTGACCGAAGTGCGGGAGGGGTTGCGGGCGGTGGAGGCGGTGTGAACGGGCGACTGCGCCGGTGGGGTCCGGCCATCGCCCTGTTCGCCGGGGGCTTGGCCGCCTGGGAGTCGCTGGTGCGCATTTTCAACATCAAAGGCTTCATCCTCCCCGCCCCCACCGCCATCGCCGCCGCTTTCGGAACGGAAAGAAGCGACCTGCTGTCGGCCGGGTGGGGCACTTTTTTCACGGCCGTGGCCGGGTTGGCGGTCGGAGCCGCCGCCGCCGCCCTGGTGTCCCTGGCCGCCGCCCGCTGGCGTTTCGTACGGGAGGGGGCGGTGCCGTTCGCCATCGCCGCCAACTCCACCCCCATCATCGTGCTGGCCCCCATCGCCAACTCCTGGTTCGGGATACTCAGCCCGGCGGGGGGCATTTTCGTGGTGGCCGTCCTGGTGTTTTTCCCGGTGATGATCAACATGGTGCGGGGGCTGCTGTCCGCCGGGGCTTCCGAGTTGGAGTTGATGGACTCCTACGCCGCCCGGCGGGGGGCGGTGCTGTGGAAACTGCAGGTCCCCAACTCCGGCCCCTACCTGTTTTCGGCGTTGAAAGTGGCCACCGCCCTCAGCCTGATCGGGGCCATCGTCAAAGAATTTTTCGGCGGGCCCCAGGCCCGTCTCGGCCAGTACATCACCACCAAAGCCGGCTTGCTCCAGTTCGAGGAGGCCTGGGCGGCCATCGTGCTGGCTTCCGCCTTCGGCATTCTGCTTTACCTGCTGGCCTCCTGGGCGGAGCGCCGGGCCATCCCTTGGCACGTTTCGGTGCGCAAAGCCTAAAAATTCCGGTTTTCGGCCTCCCCGGCCGGAAACGGGGGGTATTATTCACCCAATTGCATAGGGGCGAACGCAAGGAGGAAGAAATGTTGCGCGGAAAAATGTTCACTAAGTTGGCGGCGGTGGCGGCGGCCCTGGCTTTGCTGGCCGCGGCCTGCGGAGGAGACGATGAGCCGGCCCCCGTCGAGCTGACCCCCATCAACCTGCAGTTGCAGTGGGTGGCGCAGGCCCAGTTCGCCGGGTATTACGCCGCCGTCGACCAGGGCTTCTACGCCGACGAGGGCTTGGACGTAACCATCCTGGAGGGGGCGGTGGAGATCGTTCCCCAGCAGGTGGTGGCCACCGGCGGGGCCCAGTTCGGCCTGGCCTGGGTTCCCAAAGCTTTGGTTTCCAACCAGGAGGGGGCGGGGCTGGTCAACGTGGGCCAGGTGTTCCAACGGTCGGGGACGCTGATGGTGTCCTGGGCCGACTCGGGCATCACCTCCCCCGCCGACTGGGCGGGCCGCACGGTCGGCAACTGGGGCTTCGGCAACGAGTTCGAGTTGACGGCCGCCATCGAGAAGTTCAACGTGCCGGATGTGGAACTGGTCGCCCAGAGCTTCGACATGGAGGCCCTGCTCAACCGGGATATCGACGCCGCCGAGGCGATGATCTACAACGAGTACGCCCAGGTGCTGGAAGCCACCAACCCGGACACCGGCGAGTTGTACCAGCCGAGCGACCTGAACGTGATCGACTTCAACGATCCGTCCATCGCCACCGCCATGTTGCAGGACGCCATCTGGGTGACCGAGGAGTACGCGGCGAACAACTCCGACACCGTAGAGGCTTTCCTGCGGGCCAGTTTCCGCGGCTGGATCCACTGCCGGGACAACCCGGATTCGTGCGTGGACATCGTGTTGGCGGCCGGCCCCACTTTGGGACGCAGCCATCAGACCTGGCAGATGAACGAAATCAACGGCCTGATCTGGCCCTCCCCGAACGGGATCGGCGTGATGGACGCCAACCTGTGGAGGCAGACCATCGAAGTGGCCACCGGCCAAAACGTGATCTCGGCCGATCCCGGCGCAGGCGCCTACCGCACCGACTTCGCCCAAAACGCGGTCAACGCCCTCAACGACGACGGCTTGGACACGGTCGGCTCCGGCTGGCAACGCACCACCGTCGCCCTCAACCCCGGCGGCGAATAAACCGCCGGGCCGCGGGGGCGCGGCGGACGCAAGACGGA
Organism: Candidatus Spongiisociaceae bacterium; assembly: GCA_965202665.1. GTDB lineage: Bacteria > Actinomycetota > Acidimicrobiia > Spongiisociales > Spongiisociaceae. The sequence goes on along the minus strand of OZ241841.1, from coordinate 1,943,490 downwards.
GGCAAGCGGCTCGGGCGCGGGCCGCGGACCGAGAGGAGAACCTATGGCGAACATCATCCGGGCGGCCATCGTCCAAACGGCGTGGACCGGCGACTTGGAAACGATGGTGGACAAGAGCGTCGGCTTCGCCCGCCGGGCGGCCGAGCAGGGGGCCCGGGTGATGTGCTTCCAGGAGCTGTTCAACGGCCCCTACTTCTGCCAGGTGCAGGACGACGATCATAAGGACACCGCCGAGCGAGTGCCGGACGGCCCCACCGTGCAGCGGATGATCCAAGCCGCCAAGGAGACGGAGATGGTGCTGGTGGTCCCCGTCTACGAAAAAGAGGACGACGGGTTCTTATACAACACGGCGGCGGTGATCGACGCCGACGGCGCCTATCTGGGCAAGTACCGCAAAACCCACATCCCGCACCTGCCCGGCTTCTGGGAGAAGTTTTATTTCCGCCCCGGCAACCTGGGCTATCCGGTGTTCGACACCGCGGCGGGGCGCATCGGTGTCTACATCTGCTACGACCGCCATTTCCCGGAAGGGTGGCGGGCCCTGGGCTTGGCGGGGGCCAAACTGGTGTTCAACCCGTCGGCCACCAGCCGGGGCCTGTCCATGTACCTGTGGAACCTGGAGCAACCCGCCTCGGCGGTGGCCAACGAGTTTTTCATCGGGGCCATCAACCGGGTGGGAACCGAGCCCTACGGGGAAAACGATTTCTACGGCTCCTCCTATTTCGTGAATCCCCGCGGGCAACTGGTGGGCGACCCCGCCTCCGACACCGAAGAGGAGTTGGTGGTGCGTGACCTGGACATGGACATGATCGACGAGGTGCGCAAAGTGTGGGCCTTCTACCGAGACCGCCGCCCCGACGCCTACGAAAGCCTAACCGCCCCCTGACCCGACGGGAACGGGCGCCGGCGCTCACTGTTCATCACAGGACGCAACGCATGCCTAAACTGATAGAGCAAGCGGCCGCGAATGGAAAGGGAGACGATGCGACTCAGCACTAAACTGATCAAGGACATACCCTCCTTTTGGGACGGGGTAGCGAGAACCTTTGACCTGTTCGGCCACTACGACCATTACAACCTTTCGGCCTTGGAAACCGCCAACGCTTGGAAGTCCGACTGGGAGGCCCTGGGAGAGGATTTCCGCAAGGCCCTCGGCGGCCAGCCCGTCCCCGTCAAGAACCCGACGAGCCAAGACCAAACAGGTCCCACCGCCCCCTGACCAGATCGCCTCCGGCGGGATCATGACCTGGAGCCCGATACAGCCTCTCGACCCCGCCGTGGAAGAGAGGTTGCGCCGCGACCTGACGGCGGTGGATATCCTGCACAGCCGGTGGAGGGAGTTCACCGCCAGCTTGGACGAAGCCGACAAAACGACCCTGCGCCAACGTACTCTCCGCAAACAGGCCATCGAAACCGGCATCCTGGAAAGGCTGTACGACCTTGACTGGGGACTCACAGAGAACTTGGTGGCGGAAGGCCTCACCAAAGAGGTGGTTTTCCGTTCCGGACAAGATATTTCAGACGGAGTTTTGGCGACCATCCAAGCCCAACTGGATGGACTGAAGTTAGTAATCGAGTTCGTGCGAGATGACCGGTTGCTGTCCTCCTCTTTCATCAAGGAACTGCACGCCTTAATCACAAGCACTCAAGATGCGTATGACGCCACCGATTCGTTGGGTCGTAATGTCAAAAGCAAGCTCAACCACGGTTCCTTCAAAAACTGGCCAAACAATGTGAAACTGGCCGATGGCTCAATATTGGAGTTCGCGCCCCCGGAACAGGTCACGGGAGAAATAGATAGCCTGATTCAACTATATGGAGAAATGGCTAACAAGGCGCACCCCATCGTCTCCGCATCATGGCTTCACCACCGATTCGTGCAAATACACCCTTTTCAGGACGGAAACGGCCGAGTGGCGCGGGCATTGGCACTTCTCCCTCTAGAAAGAGAGCACTACCCGCCGATAGTAGTGGGCCGCTTGGATAGGGATCGATATCTAAATGCCCTGGATACCGCCAACAGTGGGGATTTAGCCCCTTTCAGCCGGTTGTTCGCCAAATTTGCTATTCGTTCGATACGCGGCGAGCTGGAGAAACCCATACCCGCTCCTGCGCCGCAAACCGCCAAAGAAGCAATACGCGCTTTCGCCCTAGCCTGGCATCAGAAAGAAAAAGCAAAAACCGAGCAGAGAAAACTCGGAGTACGCATACGCGCGCAAGAAATGCATGCCCGTATCCAAGCATGGATAAAAGAAGCAAGCGACGACCTGGAAGCGAGTTTCAAAGAACAAGGACGTGAAATCAAAATCGACGCTCGTGCGGCCGAACCGGACAGCGATAATGCGTATCTGTGGCGTAGGCAAATAATCAAAACCGCCAAACAATCGGGGCACTACGCCGATCTGTCCTCTGACAAATGGTGGCAAACGCTACAGGTGGAAATCAACGGATTCCGATTGCAGTTCGTGGTTTCCATCCACCATGTGGGCAACCCCCGAACAGGCGTGATGGCCGTTACCTCATTCGGGCGCATCCAATATCGAACCCAGGGAACTGACTATGGCGTCGCAAAGGATTTTGTAGAAACCTCATGGGACGCCTTTTCCTTCTCACACGACAAGGAGGTCGAGAACCGGACCCAGGACCTCTGCGACTGGCTGGACCAATCGTTGGCGACGGCCTTGCGGGAATTGAGCACCCTGGTGCTAGGTGTACTTGGCCAGGACGTTGGTGACGGTTTGGTTGTTGCATAAGTGAAGACCTCCTGGTGTTATGGGGAGTGAAAGCACCCTATAGCACGGGAGGAGGTCTTCAGGGATGCATGGTAACGCGAGGTCGTCGCCTTTGGGACGTTTGGGGATGGTGTTGCGGGTAATAGAAGAAGGGGAACCAGTAGCGCGGGTGGCTCGGGGAATGGGCCTGTCTCGGCAGTGCGTGTCCAAGTGGGTGCGCCGCTACCGGGAGGAAGGCGAGGCCGGTTTGGAAGACCGGTCGTCTCGGCCGCGCTGCTCCCCTATGCGTACCAGCCCGGAGGTGGAAGAGCTGGTGCTGCGGGCGCGGCGGCGGTTGCGGGCGGGGCCCGCTCGATTGTCGGCGTTTACGGGGGTGCCGGAGCGGACGATCAGCCGCATCCTCCGCCGCCACGGGATGTTGCGTCTGTGGGAATGCGACCAGCTGACCGGCGAACCGCTCAAAACCCCTCCCGGGCCGGTGGTGCGGTATGAACGGGAACGGCCTGGTGAGTTGCTGCATATGGACGTTAAGAAGCTTTCTTCCATACCCCCCGGCGGGGGATGGAAGGTACACGGCCGGGGCAACGCCCCCGCCAGCGGAGCGGGATGGACCTTTGTGCACTCCATCGTGGACGACTACACCCGCCTCGCCTACTCCGAAACGCTATCAGACGAGAAAGGAACCACCGTCGCCGCGTTCACCGCCCGCGCCCTCCACCACTTCCACCAACTAGGCATAACCCACATCGCGGAGATCATGACCGACAACCACTGGAGCTACACCCGCAGCCGCCTATTCGCTTCCCTGCTCTCCCAACACGACATCCGTCATATCACGATCAGACCGTATCATCCCCAGCAGAACGGCAAAGTGGAGCGATACAACCAAACCCTCAAACGCGAATGGGCCAACTCCCAACCCTGGCCCGACAACCAAACCCGAAACCAAGCCCTCCGCCACTGGCTCCACTACTACAATAACCACCGACCCCGCTACAGCCTCGGAGGCAAACCACCAACCTCCAGACTGTAACCAACCTACTGGCCATGTACAGCTAGGCAGGGCCAACATCGTCTCCGGAGGCGGATAGCACCCCCTGGGGCGGAATTTCCCGGGGGCAGGCGCTTGGCGGGCGGGGTATTCTTGGGGGCGTACGCGACCGTGGAGGCTACTTTGGGAATTCATTCTGAACGGCTGGAACGGCACAGGCGGGTGTTGCCCGACTGGGTAGCCCTGTACTACGAGGAACCCATCGCCCTGGTGGACGGGGAGGGCCACTGGGCGACCGACACCGAAGGCCGGCCGCTACCTGGACTATTCAACATAAGACACAGCGCATGCCTATACTCATTAGAGCAAGCGACGTGAAAGGTAGGGAATGCCATGCGACTCAGCACTAAACTGATCAAGGCCAAACCCTCCTTTTGGAGCGGGGTGGCGAGAACCTTTGACCTGTTCGGCCACTACGATCATTACAACCTGTCGGCCTTAGAAACCGCCAACGCTTGGAAGTCCGACTGGGAGGCCTTGGGAAGGGATTTCCGCAAGACCCTCGACGGCAAGCTAGTCCAAGCCAACATATCCGATGAGCGAAAGACCTAGCGGGCCCCCTCCCGTCGTCCCGCAACCCACCTCAGGGGAGCATCCAGATCAGAACCCTGAAATCGTCGATCCGGTTGACCCGGGTGACCAACGGGGAATAGCGAAGGTTTACGCAGAACATTGGATGGCTCCGCTTCCACACCCGCAGGATCTAAGAGAATATGACGCCCTCGCCCCTGGATTCGTTCAGGAACTGTTGGAATCATCGATAACCCAAGCGCGACACCGCATGAATACTGAGCAAAGAGTTGTGGAAACAGGCACCAAGGCAACCACGAGGGGACAGTGGATGGCTTTTATGCTTGGCGTCGGCGGGCTGGGCGTGGCTCTGACGATGGCCTTGGTGGGCTATGAGGGTTGGGCGGCTGTCATAGCCATAGTGCAAATTGTCGCTTTGTCCGGTTCTTATATCATCGGACGCCTCTATCGCGACAAAGATGAAGAGGAATAGCAACTCATTGATGCAGAGCGCGCTAGGGCTCGACTCTGAGAAGAGCCGGTTCAGCGTCCAGCCAGCCAAACATCTGTGGGACTCGGTCGTGGGCGGGAATTTTCCGGGGGCGGGCGCGGCGCCTTGGCGGGTGGGGTATTCTTGGGGGCGTACGCGACCGTGGAGGCGAGACTTGGGAATTCATTCTGAACTGCTGGAACGGCACCGGCGGGTGTTGCCCGACTGGGTAGCCTTGTACTACGAGGAACCCATCGCCCTGGTGGATGGGGAAGGCCACTGGGCGACCGACGCCGAAGGCCGCCGCTACCTGGACTTTTTCTGCGGCATCTTGGTCAACATGCTCGGCTACCGCCATCCGAAGGTGACGGCGGCGGTGAAAGCCCAGGCCGAACGGGTGTTGCACACCTCCACCTGTTACCTGATGGAAAACCAGATCCAGCTGGCGGAGCGGGTGTGCGAGATGTCCGGCATCCCCGACGCCAAAGTGTTTTTCACCAACTCCGGCACCGAAGCCAACGACACCGCCCTGATGATCGCCAGCCAGAACCGCAAATCCAACCAGATGCTGGCCCTCCGCCACAGCTACCACGGCAAGTCGCACAGCGCTGCCGCGGTGACCGGCACCTCCACCTGGTCGGCCACCTCCTACAGCCCCTTCCAAACCACCTACATCCACGGCGGCTACAAACGCCGCTCCCCTTTCGGCCATCTGCCCGACGACCAGTTCATCGCCCGGTGCGCCGACGACCTGCGGGAAATGCTGCGGGTGGCCGTATCCGGCCATCCGGCGGCGATGATCGCCGAACCGATCCAGGGGGTTTCCGGGTTCGTCACCCCCCCCGACGGCCTGTTCCAAGCCTTCAAAGAAATCCTGGACGAACACGGGGCCCTGTTCATCAGCGACGAGGTGCAAACCGGATGGGGCCGCACCGGGGAAAACTTCTGGGGCTACCAGGCGCACGGCGTCACCCCCGACCTGCTCACTTTCGCCAAAGGCCTGGGCAACGGGATGGCCATCGGGGGCGTGGTGGGCCGGGGCGACCTCATCGACTCCTACCCGGCTTTGGGCATCAACACTTTCGGGGGCAACCCGATGGCCACCGCCGCCGGGCTGGCCACTTTGGACGCGCTGGTGGAAGACGACCTGCAAACCAACGCCTACAAGGTGGGAACCCGCCTCAAAAACCAGCTGGACGGCCTGTCCGACCAGGTGCCGGAAATTTTCGAAGTGCGGGGCAAAGGTTTGATGCTGGGCGTGGAATTGGCCGACCCGGACACCGGCGCCCCCCGCCCGGAACTGGCCGGGGAGGTGATGGAGCAGGCCCGGGAACGGGGGTTGCTGATCGGCAAAGGCGGCGTGTTCGGCAACGTGCTGCGCATCGCCCCGCCCCTGTCTTTGACCGAGGAGGAATGCGACCAGGGCGGCGACATGCTGGAAGGCGCCATCCGCCAGGCTACGGGCCGCTGACCCGCCCGCCCCAACGACTGAGAAGACAACGCAAGGGAGGTGACCGATGAGCACCATGCTGATAACCAACGGCCTGGTGGCGAACGCCGCCGAAAGCACGCGGGCCGATGTGCTGATCGAAGGCTCGCAGGTGGCGGCCCTCCTGGATTCGGCCGCGGCGCGGGGGATCTCCGCCGACCAAACCATCGACGCCGCCGGGCGGGTGGTGGTCCCGGGCGGGATCGACGTCCACACCCACATGGAGTTGCCGTTCGGGGGCACCTACGCGGCCGACACCTTCGAAACCGGCACCCGGGCCGCCGCCTGGGGGGGCACCACCACCATCGTGGATTTCGCGGTGCAGACCAAAGGCGAGTCGGCGATGGAAGGGTTCGAAAAGTGGATGGCGAAAGCGGAAGGCGAATGCGCCATCGACTACGGCTTCCACATGATCACCGGCGACATCAACGAGCAGACCCTGAAAGAAATGGACATGCTGATGGACGAGGGGGTGACTTCGTTCAAAATGTTCATGGCCTATCCGGGCGTGTTCTACTCCGACGACGGGGAAATCGTGATGGCCATGCAGAAAGCGGCCGAAAACGGGGCGATGATCGCCATGCACGCCGAAAACGGAATCGCCATCGACGTGTTCGTGCAGCAGGCCCTGCAACGGGGGGAAACCGACCCCATTTTCCACGGCCTGGTGCGCAAGTCGGCGCTGGAAGGGGAGGCCACCCACCGGGCCATCCGCCTGGCGCAGGTCACCGGAGCCCCCCTCTACATCGTTCACCTGTCGGCCCAGGAAGCCTTGGAGGAGGTGACGCTGGCCCGCGACCGGGGGCAGAAAGTGTTCGCCGAAACCTGCCCGCAGTACCTGTTTTTGGAGATGGCCGACTTGGGGAACGGGTTCGAAGGAGCCAAATACGTGTGCTCCCCTCCCCTGCGGGAACGGGCGGAGGGGCATCAGGAACGCCTGTGGCGGGGGCTGGCGACCAACGACCTGCAGGTGGTGTCCACCGACCATTGCCCGTTCTGCATGGGCGACCATCACACTTTCGGCGAGCAGAAGCAGTTGGGGCGGGACAATTTCACCGCCATCCCCAACGGCCTGCCGGGAGTGGAAAACCGGATGGAGCTGATTTTCGACGGCGGGGTGTCGGAGGGGCGCATCAACCTGAACCGGTTCGTGGAAATCACCTCGTCCGCCCCGGCCAAAATGTTCGGCCTCCACCCGAAGAAGGGAGCCATCGCGGTCGGCTCCGACGCCGACATCGTCATCATCGACCCGAACCGCGCCCACACCCTGTCGGTGGAAACCCATCACATGGACGTGGACTATTCGGCCTACGAGGGGCGGGAGATTACCGGCAAAGTGGAAACGGTCGTTTCCAAAGGCAAAGTTCTGATAGCCGACGGCCGATACCTGGGCTCCAAAGGGGACGGCCGGTACCTGCGCCGGGGAACCAGCTACTACATTTAGGAGACGGCGGGCGGCGGCCCGCACAGGAGGGCAAATGCGGACCATAACCCATTGGATCAGCGGCAAAACTTGGGACGGGGCGGCGGAACGCACCGGCCCGGTTTTCAACCCGGCCACCGGCGCCCAGACCGGGCGGGTGGCGTTGGCGGGGTCGGCGGAAGTGGAGGCGGCGGTCGCTTCCGCCAAGCAGGCGTTCGCCGACTGGCGGGAGGCCCCGCTCACCCGCCGCCAGAACATCATGTTCGCCTACCGGGAGCTGATCGTCCGCCGCCGGTTGGACATGGCCCGCCTCCTCACCGCCGAACACGGCAAAACTTTGGACGACGCCCTGGGGGAGGTGCAGCGGGGGCTGGAAGTGGTGGAGTTCGCGTGCAACATCGCCCATCTGCTGAAAGGGGATTTCTCCGAGCAGGTCAGCCGGGAGGTGGACACGTTCACCATCCGCCAGCCGCTGGGGGTGGCGGCGGGCATCACCCCCTTCAATTTTCCGGCGATGGTGCCGATGTGGATGTTCCCCATCGCCATAGCCTGCGGCAACACTTTCGTGTTGAAGCCGTCGGAGCGGGACCCGTCGGTGTCCCGCCTGAACGCCAAACTGCTGGCCGAAGCCGGGTTGCCGGAAGGGGTGTTCAACATTGTGCAGGGGGACAAGCAGGCGGTGGACGCCATCCTCGCCCACCCGGACATCGCGGCGGTGTCGTTCGTGGGCTCCACCCCCATCGCCCGCTACGTGTATGAGACGGGAACCAGGCACGGCAAGCGGGTGCAGGCCCTGGGCGGGGCCAAAAACCACATGATCGTGCTCCCCGACGCCGACATGGATTTGGCGGCGGACGCGGCCGTGTCCGCCGGCTACGGGTCGGCGGGCGAACGGTGCATGGCCATTTCGGTGGTGGTGACGGTGGGGGACGCCGCCGACCGGCTGCTGCCCCGGGTGCGGGAACGGCTGGCCGACCTGGTGGTGGGGCCGGGGGAGGCGGAAGGTTCGCAGATGGGCCCGCTGATCACCGCCGTCCACCGCGACCGGGTGGCGGGCTACATCGACGCCGGGGAGTCGGAGGGGGCCGAGTTGCTGGAAGACGGGCGGGGTTTGACGGTGGAAGGGCACGAAGAAGGGTTTTTCCTGGGACCGACCCTGTTCGACCGGGTGACGCCCGCCATGTCCATCTACCGGGACGAGATTTTCGGACCGGTGCTGTCGGTGGTGCGTTGCGGCTCCTACGATGAAGCGATCGGGCTGATAAACGACAACCCGTACGGAAACGGCACGGCCGTGTTCACCAACGACGGCGGGGCGGCCCGCAAATTCCAGGCCGAAGTGGGGGCGGGGATGGTGGGCATAAACGTCCCCATCCCGGTGCCGCTGTCCTTCTACTCTTTCGGAGGCTGGAAGGACTCCATTTTCGGCGACCACGCCATCTACGGCCCGGACGGAGTCCGCTTCTACACCCGCCCCAAGGTGGTGATAAGCCGCTGGCCCGACCCCATCCACCGAGGCGTAGACCTAGGCTTCCCCCAACACGGCTAAGTCTCCGGGGCCTACAGGTCGGTAATAGACGAGGGGACACCGGCTTCTTCAGCCCGGCCGACGATCTTGTCCTTAATTTCCGGCGGAACCACTACCCGCAAAGAGACTTGGATATGGGAGGCATCGCCATCCACCGCATTGACAACCTGGTTAAGCAGATTGCGCACCAGATCGCGGTCAGAACCCTCGCGTAGGGATTTGGTGAGAGAGAATGAAACTTGATACTCTTTCACGCCGGGCGGTGGGGGAGGCGGCGGAGGCGGTACGGGCGGTGGTGGACCATCAGGTGGTTTTTTCTCCGGACGTTGAATACGGATATCGGACGAACCAAAATTGATGTCGGCGGGCCCTGTAACGGTGCGAGGTTGATCATCGGAGTCCACCAAAACAACCTCCCCGGACTGAATCAAAGTATAAAAGGCTTGCCGAAGGTCGGCCTCTCCTCCGGGTAGTAGCGGCAACCGCGGAGCGTTCCAAAACTCATCGCGAATTTCGGATAACGGCCTGCCCCAGTCAGAGTCTCGGAGATTGTGCAAGAGGGCTGTGGAATCAAACTGTCCTACCGCCTTATCAGCATCAACCAAAGTAGACCAGACAATACCCCCATCCAAAGCCGATTGGTTCTTTTGCGACAAGCGAAACGACCTGTCTATACGACCACCGGAGCCATCATCAGATAAATATAGAATATGCTGATAAGATTCCTTGACCGCCCTCTCCAGTCTCCTCTTCGCTTGCTCGCGTTCCTCGCGAGCCTTAGTAGATTGTTCTTTATCACCTAATACAGCATCTAGATTTGCTACCCGCTTCCACGCTAAATAATCGGTAGTTATAGTCCTTGTTTGGCGTCGCCTCTGATAGTCTATACAAGAAAATACAGCGGAGGAGGCCCACGCCATAGCTAACTTATTTTTGCCTATTCCCATGGCCGCACGGATTGACTCTCTAATCTCATTATCACTTTCATCACCAAGTAGACTAAACCATCTGCTATCAAGGACAACCAGTCTATTCTTATGCCGATCATCAATACCTGCACCTTCGAAGAGTCCTTTCAACTGTTCGAACGATGGTTTACCGTCAGGTGAACCCTCTCCTTCAACTTTTATAATGGAGGAGAACGGTCCGCTGGTTGCCAAATCAAAAGCCACTGTGGTAACGATCTCGTTACGTTCCTCATCGGAGATGGCATCCCTCTCGGCGCGAAAATACATCCACAGGGTTTTACGAGTTTCAAAATACCAACGACGAGGATTGGGACCGCGGCCCTCGGTATAGTCATAAGCAACAAGCTCTTGCCTTAGCTCCGAAAAGACAACCTCCGCATCCCCGCACCCATAAGAATTAACGGGAACGAAGGTAGCGGTGATGATTTCCGCTTCGGTGGCACCGCGCCGAGCATCGGGCCGAGGAGCGATGGAGTAAACAAACAGTGCCGTAGCCGCCCGCTCCGCCGCCCGGGGATTTGCTTCATTCCAACCCTGCTCACGTTTTAAATCCAACCGCCGAGCAGTACTGCGCTCGGGATGATCCGGGTCCACAATTTCAGAAGCCGCCACCCCGCGGAGACTAGCCTGTGTGCGTTGATCCGCTACCAAACCAGAATCCAACAAAGCATCTCTAACTGGTCGCGAGGATAGAGGGAGATCACCGTTCCCGATCAACATAGGAGCCCACTCACCTTGAGTGGCCTGCTCTCGTAGAGCAAACACCGTAGCGGCGAATACTTGGATAGTGGAACGAACCCGTTGAAAACCGGTATTGAGGGACCATTCTTTCTCCACCAATTCAATAAGCGAAGGATGAAAAGGATAGGACCGTGCCACTTTATCCTGAAATCTGGTGCCACTTTCCCCTACTTTGCTAAAGGAATCACGCCAAGTTCCAACCATTTGCTCAAGAAACAGGTTGGCAGTGGCATTGGTAACCTCTATGGGTGGTGGAGTTTGAAACAGCCGACGGCGAATAATGTCAGCAAAATCTCCACCGCTTGAGACGGTGGTAGACTGGCCGTTGCGGGTAAGTAAATCTTCTAATTCTGCTTGACATTGTGTTCCTATCTTATTGAGGGCGATACGGTCTTTATCAGAAGCAATCATTACCACCACCAACGCGCAATTATCGACCTTATTAACAGTCTCCAATAATGAGCGCAGGAAGGCCATGTCAGCTATGGCCAGTTGTTCGTCGTGATTGGAAGCCCACCGGATATAGTCCATTACTTCATCCACCAGTATCAGCACCGGTCTACCAACATCAACCAACGCTTCCGCCAATCCCTTTTTGGATGCGACACGGGGCTTATAAGCCTCCCATTTCTTATAGGCACCATCGAACAGACGCCACAGAAACCGCTCCCCCAATGTCTTGGCAGGACCATCCGTCTCTTCGTTCGGCTCAGGATTATCACAGTCGAGAACCACACAAGCAGGGTTATCCAAGGTCTCTGCTAGAGATTCTCGTCCCGCGATAGAATATGCCTGCTCAAATACCAGTCGCCCCAATTCTGTTTCCGCCAAAGAATCTGGATTAGTAGCTAAATGCCACAGTCCTATCATTCCGTGTGATTTACCTCCCCCCATCCCCTGATCCAATCTCCACACTCCTCGAGCCTGACGACCTTTAACGCCCAGACGTATTGCTATCTTAACCATCAATTCAATCAAACTAACGGTGGGATGAGTTATTTCCCCATAGTAAGTCGCTCTTTTATAAGGAACGTCACCCCCACCAGGACGACCAAATACAGCGTCATGCAATGATGCCTGTACATCGTCAATCCTACCTTGGCCCCGCTCAATTTCATCCCTCAGAACCGTCGTCTCCCACCACGGAGTAATTGTATTAGCCACCGCCTACTACCTCCTATAACATTCCTTGCTGGATACCAGCATCTTTCTTAATTTGTTGCTCATGGAGTATGTTCTCTTCAATGTCCTGGGAAATACCTGTGATAATATTACGATTACGGACCACCCAAGTCCAAATATCCCCATCGCGATCTTGTTCTGAGACATGTTTGACAAGATAGCCCATCGTCTCCCAGAGGAAATCGTCCCCTATTCTCTCAGCCACATTCAAAATATTTGCTATATCTGTAATGGATTTACCTGTAGCCGCTATTGCAAAAGCGATATCAATGACAGTACTTTCAGGTTCTGGTTTTATCTTAGCCTCTTCAGCATATATCAGCCGTAGCCCCTGTTTGTCTTTAATCAACAATCTAGCGGTGCTATCATCAGTCAAATCCCACCCTAGTCTCAACCAACGAACTTCTGCGCCCGGTACAATGCTCCGCCCATATAAAGTGGCCCAAAATAATCCAAATTGAGTACGTATATCAAAGTCCCCAATTGAATATTCGCCTATTTTAACCTCCGCTGCCTCCTCAACATACCGACGAGCTTTTGCTAAATATTTTTCAAGACTTACAGATTTACCAGCTTTATTACGAACCTCACTATAACGACCAACTACTTCCATCGCTGGACCATAAGAAGCCATGCGTTGATCTTGTAAAGCAAGACCAGCCGCCTGCCATAGCGGAATACGAGACAATATCTCCTTCTTTACTTGTGCCTCCACATCCAGCAAGGCCCCTTTAGGTCGATCGTCAGGTGTAGGACGACAAGCAAGTGTGAGGGTAGTCTCAATTTGGGCTTTATTTAATTGCTTTCCTCTTTCAGTACGCGCTGGCCACGATCCGGTCAACATCAAACCTGCTTTGTCTATAGAGGTAAGAAATCGCTTCCAAACATCTGGGTTATCATGACCAAACATAATAGAAACCACCCCATCGGACTTGATAACACGTCGTGCTTCCGTCAAAGCCTTCACAATTTGAACATCATAGTGGTCGGGTGTTCTATGATCTCCACTCCTATTCCAAGTCATTTTGACAACTGCTTCTTCCGTTTTATCTTGAACGTCTTCAGGATTAGCAGTAATACCAAATTCTGGGTTTGAAGTACTCAAAGCCCTCTTTAACCACACATAAAAAAGGTCAGATGCATCACTGTATTCTACCATCTCAGCATATGGCGGATCAGTTACAACGGCATCCAAGGTTGCACTAGTTATTGGCAGGTCTGTAGCAGTACCTTGTAATATATGTGCTGGGCATCCCGAAATTCTATCTAGCTGTTTCTTAAGTGTTCTTATAGTACTCTTTGATACCGACAACCAAGTTCCTGATCCTTCTCCACAACCTGTCTCGAAATAGTCATAACCAAACGGAACGGGTGGACCCGCACTAAAAATGTGACCACTGCTTTGACTGGTTATTTGAAGTGTACACCCGCGCGTAGTTGTGCGAATAGTACGAGCTAAAACCGAAACAGCATAGCCAATTAATGTGGCAGTGTAATCGGAACTGATTTCAGAATTTACCAGCTCCCTTCCCAGGTCACTGATGATACGAGATAACCGTATTAAACCAAGAGTCTGTCGATTATTCCAAAAATCACCATATGTATGGTATCCATAACGAACAAAATCGCGCGGGCCGGTGGAACCTAATGCCTTCTCGTGAGGTATTGCAGGCAGTCCAGGAGCAAAAGGTGTTTCCAACTTTATGGCGTATATAGCATCATTAATCACATCCAACTCTATCTGAGTTACCTCCCGATATGTTTTACGCCCCCGGGCATGTACATCTGCTACGAGAAGCAAATTATCCTCCGCATAACCATCACCCATAAGACGAGTATAATTATCGAACGGATGTACATGATCACAGAATGGGCATATTGCTACCTTCCCTTTAGATCCCGCTTTCTTAATTAGAGTGGGGTTACGGAGGGGTTTACCCTCATGAACTACTGCCCTAAAATTGTTTTGTGAGCGATCTACCTCAATATAATACGACTGACCCCGATCCTTTTTTTGTAGTCTAGGACGACGCAACTCCAAACTAGCGGTAAATGGGAACCTTCTACCGCAATTCGAACAAGGCAATGTAATAGCCCATAGGTAACCCCAAGGCCGTTTTCCATTTACCATAGGATAGAAGGGCCCCATTTCTATTTCGTATCGCCGACCAATCAAACCGAGAATATACTGGACATCATATAAAAGGCGTGGAGTAGTAGCACGGTCTATATCATTGGTCTCGTAATCATCAAATGGTAGCGGAAGTTCTTGCGACCAATCCCGCAACGGATAATCAGCTAGTAAAGTTCCGGCAAGAGCCGCTACGGGCGAATATTCTATACCCCAAGCTCTTATTCCCAACCGGGCCGCTTCGAGAGGAATCATCGCCCTACCGGAAAACGAATCAAGTAACGACACCCCATCAGGATAATATTTGTTGATCTCAGCAACTATCTCATCGTGCGCCGCATCGTATCCTTCCATCGCACGACGTACCAAATCCTGCAACCTCTTTTGTTCGGCAAGATCGTCAGGCCAAGGCAACAGCGAGCAGATCACGGCCGCCTTTGCCTGTACCAAGGGCCGAGCTGCAAACCAGGGGAATAACTCTTTTTCGGCGTTACCGCTTCCCCAGCCGGAACGTGAGTTTTCCGACACCTCTTTGCAAGGGAACCAGCGTTCTATTAGGCGCGTCATTGTGCCTGGCCCCTTGCTGTTTCAAGGTCGGAACCTTTTATGTGGAGCGAGGTGATGTCACGGGTAACGTCTGCGAACAACGCCGACGGGTTTGGGAAGGCGAAGTAGAGAGTTCCGCCCTCTGAGCATCTATCTACTATGTAGAGCCAGTAATCCTCGCCCAACAGGCCAGCATGGACCATCTCATTTCCGGTTAGGGTTACTCCTCGGCTGGATGCCTTGTCCCAAATACCTTTTACTTCTACGCATCGTTGGCGGTGGCCTTGACGGGCATGTAGGTCATAGCCGAGCCCCTCGGTGTGGACATCCGCTACCTTCCATCCTTCTGCCTCCAACGAATCGGCCACGAGGCGCATCGCGATCTGCTCGCTGTTTTTTTCATCTATATCCACCGACCCCGCACCTTTTACCCGCGCCCAACCGATGCGGGAAAGTCCCCCTACCTCTATCTGCACCGCTTTATCTAGTTCCTCAATGCGGTTTTCAATGGCCTGTTCGATGCGCGACCGCTCAGAAAGGCGTCGCTCGCGGTCGGTGATGTCGTCGGTTAGTTGATTTGGCAACCGGCGGAGATTGTTGCGGGCGTCGGCTACCCATTTCTCCATTGCGATCCTGTGATTGTCCCGTTGATCCCAAAGAACACCCTGGGCTACCTGCTCCGCTTCGGTTATTAACGCCGGATGGGGTCTGTCCGCCGCCGAATCTCCCGGCTCAAGGTTGGAAAGCGTCTCCCAAGCAGAAAAACGGGCACCCGTCTCGTCAACCCGAACCAGATAAGACCAGATTTCTTTCCGTCTGCCTCCACCTTCTGAAACCTCAGCCTCAAAAAGGTGTATTTCATAGTCGGTGACCGTGGTCGGATCCGTTAGGAGCGCACCCTGGTAAAGGTACGGACGGAGATGATCGCCCGCCGTAGAAACCAAATCCTGGAAAACAGGTTCCCCGGGACCTAGCGTCACCGCATCCGCGGCTCTGCTTACGCCCGAATCGACAGCCTCCTGTTTTACTTGACCGCTGGTCGAAACTAACGCCTTACCCGTTTCCGCCTCAACAGACAACCCCTTGGGGAAGTTGAGCTCACCAGGAGCGAGATACCAAAAACCTCTGTCTGCTAGAGCCGCTTTATTGATAGCGAATAAACCGGCACCCGACGCCCTGTGCAAAAAACGTTCAACAATATGAGGATTAATTCTCGCTAACTGTTCCGCATATAGTTGCCTTACCGACTCGTCTATATCAAGCTGCGATGCTAAATAACTGTCACCTTCCCATTGTTCTTTGTGTATTTGTTGCAACTGTTCTGTAGATGGGGGGGGGGGTAGCGATTTTCCTTGTACATTTTTCTCAAATATTTCTCCAAGCTCTTAACACCCGTCGCTTTTTCCAAAGCCGCCTCGCATACCATACTCAGGCTGTCGAACATTTTGCCGTCCAACTCGTTGGCGGCCGCTACAAGATTTTCCAGCAGTTTGAAATAAGCATCTCCTTCACGGGTGTCGGTGGCTACCAGGTTGTAAAGCCACACTTTGTCCTTTTGGCCTATACGGTGAATGCGTCCCATCCGTTGCTCCAGCCGCACTAGTGACCAGGGCATATCCCAGTTCACCAGCACCTGCGCCGTCTGCAAGTCGATGCCTTCGTTTCCGGCATCGGTGGAAACAATCACCTGGAATTCCCCAGCGGCAAACCTGGCCCGTATCTCGTCCCGCTCGCGATAGGTGTCTGCGCCTGAGTAGCGACGGGCGGTGTAGCCGTTGCTCTCAAACCGGTCTACCAGCCAGTTGGCCGTGTCGGCAAACTCGGTAAAAACGACGGCTTGCTTGTCCGAACCGGGGCTAATATGGTGAGGGGCCAAACATTTTTCAACCATTTGCGGCCATTTCGAAACTTGCAAGTCGGCGTCTTCTACAACCCCGGCCAGCCTTTCCAAAATATCATCAATCGCTTGCTTCTCTTCCCGACTCGCCTTCGAAACTTCGGTCACCACCCTGGCTTCGTCCTGTTCCGTTTTATCTTGATCGTAGGGATCAGCGGATATGGCGGCATCCGTCGGGTTTTCCCGACCCATGCCGTCGCGACGCCTTTCCAGCGTCCGCCGCAACGCAAAGAGGGATGAGGCGGCTCGTTTGCCGTACACCATTTTCGCCAAAACCACCGCGTCGGGCGGAAAGTATTCATCAACCAAATCCAACGCCTCGTTGTAGAAAGCGCGCTCGTTCACATTGAGCGGCACATTGACGTTGCGGGCCTCGCGGGCTTTGAACAGGCGAGTTTCACCGTCATAGTCATACAGTTCTTCTTTCATACGGCGCAAAAAATGGAGCGGGCCCGGCTTCAGATGCCCGGAATGCTTGGCGTTGAGATTCATCGGTTCCGGAAACACCTGCGGATCCACCAAATGCATCAATGACCGGAACAGCACTTCGTTCCCCCGGTGCGGGGTGGCGGTCATCAACAGGGTCCGGGAGGTGCTTTTGGAAAGCATGCTACCCACCCGGTAGTACTGTTCCGCGTTGGGCGTGAGGCGGTGGGCTTCGTCGAACACCACCGCATCCCATCCCGCCCGCTCCGGATGTATCGCCTCGTACACCGCCGGGTTGACGGACGCCAGATCCAGGGACACTATCCACCAGTCGTGCGGACCGGCCAAACCCCCTTCGCGTATCGTGCTCATAGTGATCCGCCGCAGGTCGCCGTTGAGGAACCGAGCGATGTCCGCCTGCCATTTGGAAACCAAATGCGCCGGGGCGACCACCAGCGCCCGTTTGACGAAGCCGCGCCGTTGCGACTCGCGCAACCAAAGGCCGCCCATGACCGTCTTCCCCGTGCCCGGCTCGTCGGCCAGCAAAAACCGCAACAGGGGCTGAGGCAACATGGACCCGTACACGGCTTGGCTCTGATGGGGATAGGGCCGCAACGGGCTGACGTCCCGCGCTGTCGCCTTGGACCTCGACATCACCTGCCGCATCCACTCGCACCACAACGCGGCCAGCACCTTTCGGGAGTCGGCTCCGCCGTCCTCTTCCAACACTTCCACCCGCGCTAAATCCTCCGCGGAAATATAAACCGGACGCACGCCATAACTATCGTTAACATATATTTTATAACCACCGTCTTTAGAGATCACGTCTTCGATAACCACGAACTCATCTGCGTCAGGCAGGCGGATGTATTGCCCTTCAGCCAGTTTCAGGTTTGCCGTCTCCTAGTCGCTGTCGCTAGCATAGTAATGAGGCCTAACGTCGCCAAAACGAAAGGGCGGCAGAACACAACCAAGCAGGAGGGTCCATGGACTTCGGGGTGGTTTTGCAGACCGACCCGCCCGCCTCGCGTCTGCTGGAATTAACCAAGCTGGCGGAGGACAACGGGTTCTCCCACGGCTGGACTTTTGACTCGCATGTGTTGTGGCAGGAGCCGTTCGTCATCTACTCCCTGATGCTGGCCGCCACCGAGCGGATGACGGTGGGGCCGATGGTCACCAATCCGGGCACCCGGGACTGGACGGTGCTGGCTTCCCTCTTTGCCACCCTGAATGAAATGTTCGGGGAGCGCACCATCTGCGGGATGGGCCGGGGAGATTCGGCCCTGCGCGTCATCGGCAAAAAGCCCCGCACCTTGGCGGAGATGGCGGAATGCATGGCGGTGGTGAAAGGCTTGGTGGCGGGCCGGGAGGTGCGTTACGGGGAGGGGACGGTGCGCATCCCCTGGGCGGGGGAAGGATGGGATCTGCCGATGTGGGCCGCCGGTTACGGCCCCCGCGCCTTGGACACCATCGGGCGGCACGCCGACGGTTTCATCCTGCAGTTGGCCGACCCGCAAATCCTGGAATGGACGGCCGGAGCGGTGCGCACGGCGGCGGAGGCGGCCGGGCGGGACCCGGATCAGGTGGCCGTCTGCGTGGCGGCCCCCGCCTACGTGGGCGACGACCTAGCCCACCAGCGGGAACAACTCCGGTGGTTCGGAGGAATGGTCGGCAACCACGTACACGACCTGGTGAAAAGGTACGGGTCGGACAACCCCGATATGGTGCCGACCGCATTGGCAGACTACATAGCCGCCCGGGAAGGCTACGACTATTCCCACCACGGCAAAGCGGGCAACCCTTCCACCGATTTCGTCCCCGACGAAATCGTGGACCGTTTCTGCCTCTTAGGCTCCCCCGCCGACCACATCGCTAAACTGGAACAACTACGCGACCTGGGCGCGGACCACTTCGGCGTCTACCTGATGCACGATGACCAAGAAGCCACCCTAGCCGCCTACGGAAACCAAATAATCCCAACAATCAACAGGTAAGGAAATCATGGCCACCAAAATCTCCACCATCCTAGACAGAATCGACAACGGGTCCATAACCCTTCCCGTTTTCCAACGCGGCTATGTGTGGGCCCGCAAGCAGGTCAGCGAGTTTTTCAACTCGCTCTATAGAGATTATCCGGTTGGGTCGCTCCTGATCTGGGAAACATCATCGCCTGATGTTCGAACCCGCGGAGAAACCTCCGCTCCCGCCACCCACCGCCAAATCCTGTTGGACGGCCAGCAACGAATTACCTCCCTCTACGGCGTGATTAGGGGTCGGGAACCAGCCTTCTTCAACGGCAATGCCCACGCCTTCCAAAACTTACGATTTAATCTAGAGGATGAGGTGTTCGAATTCTTTCAACCTGTCAAAATGCAAAATAATCCTCTATGGATTGATGTAACCGAACTATACAGTAAAGGAACTCTGGGAGTAGAACCTATTATAGAAAAACTGCAAGCCAACGGCATAGATACTAGCAATTATTTAGGACGACTAATGAAACTTTTGAATATAACTGAACGCGACATGCATATTGATTCTGTCACCAGTGAAGACAAAACCATAGAAGAAGTTGTAAATATATTTGATCGAGTCAACAGTGGCGGAACTAAGCTCACTCAAGGTGATTTAGCTCTGGCCAAAATATGTTCGGAGTGGGCAGAAGCCCGTGAAACTATGCAGGCACAATTACTCAAATGGAGAAAAATTGGGTATGATTTTAGTTTGGATTGGCTTCTCCGAATTACCAATGTAATAATCTCCGGACGAGGGCTGTTCACACATATGCACAAGGCCACTACATCACAAGTGCAGGATGGTCTACAACGAGCCGAAAAATATATAGACCAAGCCCTGACTATGATAAGCAATAGGCTTGGACTGGATCATAACCAGGTTTTGTTTGCTAAACAGGCGTTCCCTATCATTATCGCCTTCTTAGATAAAGAAGATGGTAATATATCTCCTGAGCAAAGAGATAAACTATTGCACTGGTATGCCCATGCTGGTATGTGGGGAAGGTATTCCGGAGCATCGGTGTCTACAATGGAAACTGACCTAATGGTATTACAAAACACCTCTGCAGATGATACCATCGACGGACTATTGGAGAATCTGCGTCGCTGGCGCGGTGGACTTAAGATAGAAGCCAGAAATTTTCATGGTGCCACCCGAGGAAATAGGTTTTACCCAGTGCTGTATATGATGACTCGTATGGGAGAAGCGCGCGACCTATACGATGGTCAACCGCTCAATAATCAGTCTGGGGAAAAACCGCAATTGGAGTTACACCACCTTTTCCCCAAGTTCCTACTGCATAGAGCAGATTACGATACCAAATCAAGAAATGCATTGGCAAACTTCTGCTTTCTTACCAAAGACAGTACTCAAAAAATCCGTCGTCGGCCTCCTATCGAATATTTGGAAGAAATCGCCGAAAAATACCCAGGCGTACTTGAATCCCAATGGATACCAATGAAACGCAATCTTTGGGAAATCCATAAATACGAAAACTTTCTCAACGCTCGTAAGCGCCTACTCGCAGAAGGCGCCAACCAAATTTTGAATAACTTGCTTACCGACCACACCAAGGTACAAAAAGAGAAAGGTTGGGATCGACCGATTACTTCTGCTCCATCGCGACCTGCCAGCATCGCCGACGATGAAGAAGAGGCTATTCTCCTCGAAATCAACCAGTGGATGAAAAACCAAAACCTTCCCACTGGTATTTTAGGGTATGAGATCGCTGATCCCGACACGGGCGAGGAAGTCGCCATGTTTGATTTGGCCTGGCCGGAAGGCGTGCAATCCGAGCTTAGCGATCGGGTAGCTGTTCTTATTGACGAGGATGTGGAGGTGTTAGCCGCCGCCGGAAAATATGGATACCGTTTTTTCACTAGCCCCAACGGGTTCAAGCAATACATAAACGAAGAAATACTGATGTCCTTTAATGAAAATGGGCTACAAGAAATCATTCAAAAAGGGGAAAGCGAAACCGTTGAATTCAAATCCTCCCTAAGAATGAACCTACACATAAATAAGAATGATCCTCGTCTGGAGCATTCTGTAATCAAAACCCTGGCCGGTTTCTTAAATCACGAAGGAGGTACGTTGCTCATAGGCGTGGCAGATGATGGGACACCACTCGGCGTTAAGACCGATAAATTTAAGTCAGAAGACAAGATGACCCTTCATCTGGTTGAACTTGTCAAGTCCCGTATGGGACACACAGCCGTGACCATGATACACATAGACTACGGAACTTATAAGGATCACCGTATAATGAGAGTGGTTTGCGACCCCTCTCCCTCCCCCATCTATGTCAAAGACGGAAACGAGGAACACTTTTATGTCCGCATGGGACCTTCCACTGACAAACTACGTACCAGCGAAATCCAAGATTACATCAAACACCGATTTAACCAATAAACTGGATATCTTAGGAAGGTGAGTTTTGGCGATACTCCATAGCCTTGTCCCAGAGTTCATCGTTAAGGGCTCGCGGTGACTCCTGTTGCGAGCGATACAGGAACTCCTTCCCCTTATCTGTCAATGACAACATACCTTGGTCTTTATCCAAACAGCCGATGTTTCTGAGTTTATGAGAAGCCCATCTCGTCCGATCTTCAATTCTAGGCATTCCGCTTTTCACCTTCGACGACCACTGCTCCCCTGTTACGCCAAGCAACCCGCCAACTCCTGCAATGATTTCTTTGGGCTTACCCGAACCGCCGATGGCTCCCAACGCTTGCAACACGCTGAGCATAATATCCCGCTCCCGAGGGACCTGGATCGGGGACCCCTGTTTCTGGTGTTGCTGTTGGAGGTAACGGTAGGCGCGGCGGACCCGGTCGGCGATGTCGCGACGCGTCCAGGGGCGTTCGGGATTGTCGTCTGGCAACAGTCCGGCCTGCCAGATGTTGTCGACTATCCAGTTGGTGACTTCGGTGGGTGTCATTCGGCGAAGGAGGACGGCGGCTACGGAAGAGATGACGGCGTATTGTCCGGGGTGTTCGATGGTGGTTCCGATTTTCCATTTGCCTATCCAGTCGGTGGGGTTCCAGTTAGGGTCTCGCTCCCGCCGAGCGTTCCCGCTTCCGTTGCTGTCAGTGGGGGGTAGTAGGACTTTCAAAGGGGGTGCGTAGTCGGGGACGGTGAGGCCGGTGGGGGCGGGCTTGTCTTGGCTTCCGGGACCAGCGACTAGGCGGGCCGTGTGATACCAAATTTCCCCTCCCGGCCATTCGCCTTGCTTGCCGGTAATGGGAAGATGGTCGCCAGGTTGGACCCGGTACCAATGGTGGCGACCTCGGCGGGTGGGGTAGGTGAGGCCGGGGGACTCGTTAAGAGCGGCCCGTTGCTCGGCTGTGAGTTCCTCCGGTTTGTCCACATCCACGATAAGAAGATGGGGGTTGTTGGTGAGGACGATGCCCCAGCCGGTAGCCTCCTTCCAGGCCGGATGATCGCCCGGAACGGAGAGGACCCGTTTCTGCCATCCGGTGGCGATTTCGGGATGGGCTCCGCCGTGCGGGTAGGGCAACTTCCCGTCCGGGCCGAACAGGGGAATGACGACCAGTTGGAGGTCGGGGTTGGCGGCTTGAAACGCCTGCGCGGCTGCCAGCATCGGGGTTTCTGCCATAGCGGGGGTTGCTTTTTGCTCCATTTCCCAACCTCCCGCCCGGCTATTCGGTGTCGGTGAGGGTAGGATAGCAGTCCGACACCGGGATGTCCTCCACCCGGGCCAGCGGCGGCGAGTCAGACCAGGCCTCGTATTTGACGCATTCCAACATCACATCCAACCGCACATCCCCCAGCACATTCCGAACCGTCGGAGTTCGCAACCGGATCGTTTCCACCCCTTCCGCTCTGCAACGGGTCGTGTCCCGGGAGTGGCATGACTGGCGGAAATACAACTTTGAGGGGCCGCCGTCCGAGTCGTCCAACCACACGAACACGCCGTCCCACTCGATGTCCGATCCATGCGGGTCGAACCGCACCTGCGCCTCCCAGGTCGCCGCTAACTCCTCGCACTTGTCCCGCAGGTGGCCGATATTCCGCTCACCGGCCCTCTCGTAGTCGTGGGTAATATGACAAATCTCCTGCCACCAGGAAGACATCCGATTATTCAACCGGATAATCGGCAAATCCGGGGAGGGAAATATGCGGCCTTCCTCACGCTGGCGACTGGGCGGCGGACGGTCGGCCCGGTCCGTCGGGGCCAACGCCGCACGGCCGGCAACCATCACCGCCGCCATCTCCGCCCTCGTAACCCCCGAGGGGAACGCCCGGCGGAACACGGTGGCTATATGCCCGTCCGCTATCGCTACATCCGGCCGGAAAAGCCCATCCCGGTAGCCCTGAAAGTAGCCGTCCGCCAACGCGGTGCGGATCACCGCCTCCTGCGGGTGCCCCTCAACATCCGAAGGTACCGCCGCTACGGGAGCGGCCACAAGTCCTATCACCGCCAACACGGCCACCAGCCGTTCAGCGGCCTTGCGGCTATGCCCCAACATAGGCCCTATCTATCTTTTTGCTTTTGGTAATCCATCCACAATTGCAATAATTCGTCATTCAGGCTTCCTGAAGTTTCCTTCTGTGAACGGCGAACAAATTCTTTCCCTTTGTCAGTCAATGACCAAATCCTGCTCTCTTTTACTAAAAATCCAATATTCTTAAGTTCAGTAGAAGCCCAACTAATTCTCAAATATACCTTACGGTTTCCTTTCTTGGTTTTTATCATCCTCTGTTCGTCCGTTACGCCAAGCAAACGGCAAACCATTTCAACAGCATCTTTAGCTCGTCCCGAACCGCCCATGGCACTCAAGGCCTGGAGAACGGGGACCATAAAATCTCTCTTACGCGGTATGTGAATGGGGGTGGTGCGGTTGTATTCTTCTTCGGTTACTTTGCGGGGTTCCCAGATGGTGGCTCCGCCGGTGGTTAGGGAAAGGTGTGTCATCGGGCCGTCCGGGCCCGCCCCATGCCAATGTATCTGCCCGGGCGGCGTATACAGCGTATCCCCCGCTCCGAACTCTACGGTGGTTCCGTCGTCGTCTTGGATACGTCCCCGGCCCGCCACCACGTACAGCACCTGCCCCTCCGGGTGGGAATGCCAGTCGGTGCGGGCCGTTGCCTCGAAACGCACCGCCAAGGCGTTGAGCGGCCCATGGTCGCTTAACGGGCCGAATCGCACCAGGCCGGTGAAATTCTCAGCGGGAGCGTCCTCCCACTCCACCTTATCCGCCCGCCTGTGATCCATTTTTTACCTCCCGTTAGACAGCCCCCCACTCCCCTAACCATACTCCGCCTCAGTTACCCGGGAGGAGGCGAGACTTCGTCTATCAGTGACCACAGCCTTTCCACATGTTCGGCCTCGGTGTTCACCTGCCCGATGGCTATGCGCAGAAACGTCCGGTCTTGGTAGCGGGAAGTGGACCAGAAAGAATGGCCGGAGCGGTTCACCGCCTCGGCGATGGCGGCGGTGGCTTCGTCCCCAACCCGGTGCCGGAAGCACACCAGGGAAAACAGAACCGGGGCCACCAGCTCAAACCGCCGGTCGGCCTCCACCCGTTCGGCGATCATCCGGGCCAGGCGCACATCCTCCCGGATTTTGGCCCGCAGCGCCTCCGCCCCGTAGAAACGGAGGGCGAACCACAACTTCAGCGACCGGAAACGGCGTCCCAGGGGAAGCTGCCAGTCCCGGTAGTTGACCGCCCGCCGGTCCCCCTCCCCGGAGTCCCGCAGGTAGGGCGGGTCGATGGAAAGGGCGCCGGTCAGCTGGGAGCGATCCGCCACGTAGAACAGCGACCCGTCGAAGTTGACCGGCAGCCACTTGTACGGGTTGACCGAATAACTGTCCGCCGCCTCCAAACCGTCCTGGTGACGGCGGAACTCTTCGCACAGCATGGCCGAACCGGCGTAGGCGGCGTCCACATGGTGCCACATCCCCTCCTCCCGGGACGCCTCCCCTATCTCCCGCACCGGATCCACGGCGGCGGTAGCGGTGGTTCCCACCGTGGAGCAAACGAAGGCGGGGCGCAGCCCCCGGCGGCGATCCTCCCCCGCCGCCCGGCGCAGGGCCTCCGCCGGCAGGGCGAACCGGTCGTCGGCTTCCAAGACGCGGATGCGCCGGTATCCGGCGATGCGGGCCCCCTTCTCCAACGACAGGTTGGCCTGGTCGGACAGGTAGGCGACGCAATCCCCGATTTCCGCCCCGCCGTCCGCGGCCCGCTGCCGGGCGGCCACCAGGGCCAGGTGGGCGGCGTCGGAGGCGGTCTGCTGAATCACCCCGCCCCCCGGCCCGTCCATCTTCCAACCGGCGGGCAACCCCAGCAGGTCGGCCATCCAGTCCAGCACCGCCCCCTCCAATTCGGAGCTGACCGGGCTGGTGGCCCACACCATCCCCTGCTGCCCCAGGCCCGCCGCCGCCAACTCCCCCAAAATTCCCGGCCCGGACACGCTGCACGGGTAATAAGCGAACCAGCCGGGGGAGGCCCAACCGGTTGCGCCGGGAACCACGATCCGGTCCATGTCGGCGGCTATGTCGGCGAAGTCCTCCGGCTGTTCGGGGGCGGCGTCGGGGATCATCGCCCGTATCTCCCCCGGTTTCACGGCGGGGACGATGGGAAGGTCGCCCGCCGCGGCCATGTAGTCGGCCACCCAATCCACCATCGCATGCCCGTGGCGGCGGAACT
Source organism: Candidatus Spongiisociaceae bacterium (assembly GCA_965202665.1). GTDB lineage: Bacteria > Actinomycetota > Acidimicrobiia > Spongiisociales > Spongiisociaceae. The sequence goes on along the minus strand of OZ241841.1, from coordinate 1,917,686 downwards.
CATCGGGGGACATCCGGTATTGCGCTTCCATAACCCGCCCAGGGTAGCGGCCGTAGGAGCGCAGTCCCTGCCAAGCTGGTATCATCGGCCCCCCGGAGAATCCCCGGCGGCCGGCCGCGGGAAACCGGCCAGGCAAGCGACCCATCCGAGAATCTATGACCCCCTCGCCCAAAACATTGTTTGAGAAAGTGTGGGAGACGCACGTGGTGCGGGAGGCGGAAGGCGAGCCGTCCCTGCTCTACATCGACCTGCATCTGGTGCACGAAGTGACCAGCCCGCAGGCTTTCGACGCCCTGCGCCTGGCCGGGCGGGGGGTGCGCCGCCCCGACCTGACCGTGTCCACCATCGACCACGGGGTGCCCACCGCTAACCGCAACCTGGGCATCAAAGACCCCCTGTCCAAAAAGCAGATCGACGCCCTGGTGGACAACTGCCGGGAATTCGGGATCACCCTCTACGGGCTGGACGACCCCCGCCAGGGCATCGTGCACATCATCGGCCCCGAACAGGGACTGACCCAGCCGGGGATGACCATCGTGTGCGGCGACTCGCACACCGCCACCCACGGGGCGTTCGGGGCGCTGGCTTTCGGCATCGGCACCTCGGAGGTGGAGCATGTGCTGGCCACCCAGACCCTCCCCCAGGGCAAACCGGCCACCATGGCCGTCGAAGTGGAAGGCGACCTGCCCCGGGGGGTGACCGCCAAAGACATAATCCTGGCCGTCATCGCCCGCATCGGAGTGGGGGGCGGGACCGGGCACGTCATCGAATACCGGGGCTCCGCCATCCGTTCGCTGGGCATGGCCGGGCGGATGACCATTTCCAACATGTCCATCGAAGGCGGGGCCCGGGCGGGGATGATCGCCCCCGACGACGCTACCTTCGCCTACCTGGAGGGCCGTCCCCATGCCCCTGCCGGGGCGGCCTGGGAGGAGGCGTTGGACGCCTGGCGGAAACTCCCCTCCGACCCGGGGGCCTCTTTTGACAAGACCGCGGAATTCGACGCCGCCGCCCTGGAACCGCACGTTTCGTGGGGCGTCAACCCGGCGCAGACGGTTCCGGTCACCGCCCGCGTGCCCCACCCCGACCAGTACGACGACCCGGCGGACCGGGACGGATGCCGGCGGGCCCTGGAATACATGGACCTGGCCGCCGGAACCCCCATCACCGACGTCTTTTTGGACCGGGTTTTCATCGGTTCGTGCACCAACGCCCGCATCGAAGACCTGCGGGCGGCGGCGGCGGTGGTCGCCGGGCGGCGGGTGGCGAACCGGGTGTCGGCCATGGTGGTGCCCGGGTCGGGCCTGGTCAAAATGCAGGCCGAAGACGAAGGGCTGGACCGGGTTTTCAAAGAAGCCGGGTTCGAATGGCGGGACGCCGGGTGCTCCATGTGCCTGGGGATGAACGACGACATCCTGGCCCCCGGGGAGAGGTGCGCCTCCACCTCCAACCGCAACTTCGAAGGGCGCCAGGGGCGGGGCGGGCGCACCCATCTGGTCAGCCCGGAGATGGCGGCGGCGGCGGCGGTGGCCGGGCATTTCGCGGATGTGCGGGACTGGGGGGCGTGATGCGGCCGGTAAAAATCGTGTCGGGGACGATGGCCCCGTTGCCGCTCAACAACGTGGACACCGACCAGATAATGCCCAAGCAGTTCCTGAAGCGGGTGGAACGCACCGGCTACGGGCGCTTCCTGTTCCACGACTGGGCGCGGGGGCCGGACGAGGAACCGGACCCGGACTTCGTTTTGAACAAGCCCGAATACCAGTGGGCGAGGGTGCTGGTGGCGGGGGCCAACTTCGGGTCGGGCTCCTCCCGGGAACACGCCCCATGGGGGATACAGGACTGGGGGTTCGAAGCGGTGGTGGCCGAATCCTTCGCCGACATTTTCTACAACAACTGCACCAAAATAGGGTTGTTGCCGGTGGCTTTGCCGGCGGAGGAGGTGCGGGAACTGGTGAAAATGGCGGAGAAAGACCCGGAGACGGAAGCCTTCATCCACCTGCCGGATCAGACGGTGCGGGCCGGTGACGACGGGTTCGCCGTTTTTTTTGAAATCGACCCGTTCATCAAACATCGGCTGATGGAAGGCTTGGACGACATCGGTTTGACGATGCGCCACGCGGAGGCCATCGACTCTTTCGAAGCGGCCCGACCCGCCCGCCTTCCCCGCCTGCCCGCCCCAGCCGGATAGGTTGCGGCTTTGACTTCCGCGGTTTCCACCCTGGCGGCGGCCATCTCCTACCCGCCCATCCCGCTGTTCGACTTGGGTCCGTTCCGCCTGTCCCTGCACGGCATTTTCGCGGCGGTCGGGTTCCTGGCCGGGGCTTGGTACACCACCCGCAAATTCCAGGCCCGGGGGTTCGACGCGGTGAAACTGCAGTCGGTTCTCACCTGGGCCCTGCTGGGGGCGTTGGTGGGGGCCCGCTGGCTGACCATCCCCGCCTACTGGGCGGAAAACGGCTTCGATCTGGGCGAGTTGGCGAACGTGGGGGGCAACTATTCCATCCTGGGCGGATTCGTGGGCGGAGTGGGAGTGGGCGTGTGGCGGGCGCGGAGGGCCGGGTTGCGCATCTGGCCCACTTTGGATATGGCGGCCTTCGGTTTGGCGCTGGGGACGGTGGTGGGGCGCATCGGCGACTTGGCCATCGTGGAGCACCTGGGCGGGCCGACCAGTTTCTTCCTCGGCTACGGGATCCGCCCCGGATACGACGTGGCCCCCCAGCACGACGTGCTGGAATGCGCCGTCGCCGCCGGGGAATACTGCGGGGTCTACCATCACGCCGCCCTCTACGACATGCTGGGGGCGGCGGTGTTGCTGGGCGTCCTGATTTGGCTGTACCGATCGGCGAGGGTGCGGTTGCGCTACGGGCAGCTGTTCGCGATTTGGGCGGTCTGGTACGGGTTGCAGCGTTTCCTGATCGATTTCACCCGCTTGGCCTTGGAGGAAGGCGGGGACAGAACGCTGGGGCCCCTGACTTGGAGCCAATGGAGCGCCCTGGCGGCCGGGATAGGGGGTTTGGCCTTGCTGGCCTGGGTGAGCAAACGCAACCTTCCCGCCAATCCCGAAAACGACATCGCCCTCGGAATGGCCCCCGCCCCCGTCGCATCCGACCCCGGCGAGGAGGAACCCGCCCCGGTATCAACCGACTTTGATCCCGGCCAATCCGAATTGCCCGACCCCGGGGAAACCGACCCCGGCGGGGAACCGCCCCCAGGTCTCCCCGCAACGGAACGCGACTGAAGCGGTATACCTGCCCGGTTTAGCCGCCTGCGGCCAAGCGACGGCGGCGCAACCAGCGTATCAGCTTCCACAGCTCCCGCAGGTGGGCGGGTTTGAAAGTGCTGGACCGTTCGCCGACCGCCGGGTCGGGGGTTACCTGCAGGGTGCGGTAGGGCAGGCGGCGGTTGCGCAGCACTTCGAACAGCAACAGGTCGTGTCCGAACCCGCCCGCCCACACGATGCGGTCCGCTATTTCTTTGGCCACGGTGCGGTGGTAGGCCTTCAGGCCGCATTGGGAGTCCACCCCGGCCGGGTACACCCATCGTTGCGCCGCCCAGTGCAACAGGTTGCGCCATCGTTTGCCGGATGGGGCGGTGCGCTGGCCGACCGCCACCGGAGCGTCCCCGGAGCACAGTTCGGCGATGGCGAACACCGGTTTAATGCCGAACGGGAGGTCGGCGTCGTAGACGACGATCACTTCCCCCCGGGCGGCGGACACCCCGGCCCACACCGCGGCCGCTTTGCCCCGGTTGGCGTCGAACCGGATCACCCGCGCCCACTCCGGGGCGGACACCGGCGCAGGCGATCCGTCGTCCACCACCACCGCCTCCAAGTCGATCCCCCGGCGTCCGGCCTCCTCCCGCAACGGTTCCAAAGGGCCGGGATGGTGGCCGTCTTTGGAAAAGATGGGCAACACCACCGAAATATCCGGCCCCGGAAGGCCCGCCTCAGGATTAGGCATGGGGGATGTTCAACTGGTCGCTTTCAAATAGTGGACGAGGCCGAGGGCTATCACCTCGTTGTATTCCCGCACCCGCCCCGGGGTGAGAAACCATTCCACCAGGTACCAGATGCCAAACCCGCCCCCGGTCAGCAAGAAGGCGACGCCTAACCCGACCTTGCCTAAAAAGAAGAGCTGGATCGGGAACAGAATGGCCAGCGCCATCATCGCCCCCACCGACCGGCTCCGCCGGCGGTACTCGCTCAGGAACCACATCTGTTGCTCCTCGGCCAGCTCCTTGTAAAAGGGCATCACCGCCATCGGAAGAGTATGTACATCCATGCTATCGCCTTTCCGTCGTCGCCGGTCAGTGTAGAGGCGCCAGGCAAGAACCTGCGCCAACCACCCTTAAGGTAACAAGGGCCTGTGACATTTTTCCAGAGCGGCCCCGCCTAGGACTGCCAGAGGGCCTCTATGGGTCGGATGTGGAGGCCGCAACGCGGGCCACGGCCAACCAGGAGTCAACCTTGCTCTGGTTGTTGGCGATCCACTGCGTAGCCAGATCCTGCGGAGTTTCTCCGCCGTTCTGAGCCACCACCTGCAACGACACGTCCACCACGTTCAGCTCGACCAGCTCCAACAGCTTGGCCGCCGCCGGATGGTTCTCCAACAGGTCATTGCGGGCGGTCACCAAAATATCAGCCGCCAGCCACCCCAACTGGCAAACACCCCGCTCCGCCGCGTCCGGGCAGGAACCAGGCCTTAAAGCCGCTGTACCCGGCCGCTGATCCCATTCCTCGCCCCCTTCCCGATCCAACGGGTTGGAATCATCGAGCACATCCTCCACCCCCACCCATACCACGTTGTCCCCCGGCCGCAACTGGGTGATATAAGAGCTGGGCGTCCAGGTGTAGGCCACCATCGGAACGCCCAGATTAGCCCTGGTCACCGCTTCGGCGAACATGGCGTCGTACCCGGCCGTCACCTGATCGATGTTATCCCAGCCCGAAAACACGATCTGGCTTTCAATGATGTCATCGCAGGTCCACGACTCCGGACAACCGTAAATCTCCGCCACCCCGTTACCCGGATTCGCATCCTGGGCGTCGTAGCGGCGAATTGCGGCCGGATTGTCGTTCAAATCATCAAGCGTAGCTATGTCGTACCTCTCGGCAAAGCTCTTGGTGATCAGAAAACCTTGCAAACCGCCAGCGGGCATCTGCTCGCCCACCACCGTAAGATGATCGCCCACTTTGGAACCGTCCAGCAACTCGTTTTCCAACCAACTGTTGTGAATCGGATACCAGCTGTTCACCCAAAAGTCGGCGTCCCCCTCAGCCATAGCCAGATACGCCAAGCTGGGACCCAACTCCAAATCAGCCGGATCGCTCACCTCATACCCCAACCGTTGCAACAGGTCCCGGTACAAAGCCGCCTGGAAATAACCGGTGGACCAGTTAGCCTGAGCCATCGTCAAACTCACCCCCTCGCCCGGCTCCCCGGTGCGGTTATGAGCGGCGGTGGCCTTCTCCAGCCACGCATTCACCTTGTCCTGGTTGTTGGCGATCCACTGCTCGGCCAGATCCACCGGACTCTCCCCGCCCTCCTGGGCCACCACCTGCAACGACACATCCACCACGTTCAACGCCACATTGGCCAGCAGACTAGCCGCCGCCGGATGGTTCCGAATCAAGTCATTGCGGGCGGTCACCAAAATATCCGCCGCCGCCCACCCCAACTGACAGATGCCCCGCTCCGCCGCGTCCGGACAGGAATCAGGGCTCAAAGCCGCCGTACCCGGCCGCTGATCCCATCCCTCGCCTCCTTCCCGACCCAACGGATTGGAATCATCAAGCACATCCTCCACCCCCACCCATACCACGTTGTCCCCCGGCCGCAACTGGGTGATATAAGAGCTGGGCGTCCAGGTGTAGGCCACCATCGGAGCACCCTTATTGGCCTTGGCCACCGCTTCGGCGAACATAGCGTCGTACCCGGCCAACACCTGATCGATGTTCTCCCACCCCGAAAATGCGATCTGGCTCTGGATAATGTCATCACAGGTCCACGACTCCGGACAACCGTAAATCTCCGCCACCCCGTTACCCGGATTCGCATCCTGGGCGTCGTAGCGGCGAATTGCGGCCGGATTGTCGTTCAAATCATCAAGCGTAGCTATGTCGTACCTCTCGGCGAAGCTCTTGGTAATCAGAAAACCTTGCAAACCGCCAGCGGGCATCTGCTCGCCTACCACCGTAAGATGATCGCCCACTTTGGAACCGTCCGGCAACTCGTTTTCCAACCATCTGTTATGACCCGGATACCAGCTGTTCACCCAAAAGTCAGCGTCCCCTTCGGCCATGGCCAGATACGCCAAGCTGGGACCCAACTCCAAATCAGCCGGATCGCTCACCTCGTATCCCAACTCCTGCAATAGGGCTCGGTACAAAGCCGCCTGGAAATAACCGGTGGACCAGTTAGCCTGAGCCATCGTCAAACTCACCCCTTCACCGGGTAACCGCGCGGCGCGGTTCAAGCGTTCGTAGCCGCCTCGTAAGAAGGTCGCCAACTCGGCTCTCGTCGCCCCCTGCGGAAAGGCCCGCCTCATAACCCTTGCTAAATGGGCGTCGGAAACTACCCGGTCCGGGCGGAACGTTCCATCGTCGTATCCTTGGAACCATCCCTTGTCGACCGCGAACTGGATATCGTCGTAGTTGGGGTGGGCAGTGCCCAAATCCCGGAAACCGGTGACGGCCAAAACCGTTCCCGCCGTTGCCAGGGCCGCCATCGCCGCCAAGCCGCCCGCCAACTTTCTCCGCCTCGTCCCGCCTCTAAACCGGTTCACCGAACCTCCTTGCATGTCATCTGGCCATCATACGCTTATCTCAGAACCCCAATTTTTCGTTTCCAGCGCCGCCGCTTCTTTCAAGCGGCAACCCATCCCTCAAGGTAACAAGGGCCTGTGACATTTTTTGGAGCGGACCCGGCTAGGACTGCCAGAGGGCCTCTATGGGTCGGATGTGTAGGCGATCGCCTACCGGCAGGGCTTGGGAACCGGCGTAGAAGACTATGCCTTGGGCGAACTGGTCTCCCATCAGATCCCTTAGCTTTTTGAGATTGGCCCAATCATCGGAACCTACCGTCAGCGACGCTTTGACCTCTACCGCCGCCACCCGGCCGTCCGGCAACTCCATTATCAGGTCGGCTTCCAGGCCGTTGCGGTCCCGATAGTGGAATAACTCTATCGGGCCCAGCGACCAATCCAGCCAGGAGGCCTGCTTCCTAATTTCGTTGACCACGAAAGTCTCCACCATCTGCCCGCGCGCCGGATGCGTCGGCTCGGACAGCGAATCGACGGTCAGGTTCAACAGGCCGGCGGCCAGGCCCGTGTCGGTCACATAGATTTTGGAGCGTCGTTTGGCCCGGGAAGTGAGATTGCGCGACCAGGGCCCCAACTGATGAACCAAATACGTCATCTCCAGATGCGCCAGATAATCAAGCGTGGTCTGAACGTTGCCGAAATCGAGCCGGTTGTGAATTTTGGACGCCACCAGTTCCTGGGCGGTGCCCGCCGCAATCAGCCGGAGCAGGCGGGGCAGGTTCGACGCCCGGCGGGCCCCGGTTAAATCGACCACGTCCCGCAGGGTTACGGTGGAAACGTGGGAGGTGAACCAGGCTTTCCGTTGCGGCGGCGACAGATTCACCACCTCCGGGTAGCCGCCCGCGCACATCCGCTCCACATAGTCCCCAATCTGAAGTTGGGAATCTTCGCCGGGAGGAGGCGAGTCGGGATCGGCCGTCAAACCGTTCAGAAAAACTGCTCGGCGGCCCTCCAACTCGCCTTGCGATAAAGGATGCAAAGTGAGCAGAACGGCCCGGCCGGCCAAAGATTCGCTGATAGTGGGCGCCGTCAGGAAATTGGCCGAGCCGGTTAACAGGAACTGACCGGGATCCCAAACCTCGTCCACAATCAGTTTGATCACCCGCACCAACTGCTCCCCGCCCCGCTGAATTTCGTCAACCACCACCGGGCGGGACGCCGAGCTCAGAATCTCCAGCGGATATTCGGACAAGGCCTGCAAACCTTGCGGGTCATCCAACGTAAGAAAAGTTCCTTCGCCGGCCACTTGTCGAACGACCGTAGTTTTCCCGGACTGTCGGGGACCGTTCAGGACCGCCACCCGAAAGGTTTGCAACGCCTGCTGCAAATTGGGAATAATATTACGTTCTATCAGGGAATTTGCCCCCATCCGGGCCTCCTACTGTTAGTTTTGCTATCAGCCTAGTGATATTTTCGCTACCAGTCTAGTGTGAATTTCGCTATCGGTCTAGTAATTGTTTCGCTACCAGTCTAGTGTGAATTTCGCTATCGGTCTAGTGACAGTTTCGCTGGACGGATTTTTCCGTATTTTTCGCCGCTGGCCGCGCCGCCCGGCGTTCTGGAATTGCGCGGGCGGAGCGGGCGGGTTATTATTTACGTTGTGACGGGTTCGTTTTATTACGCCTATTGCTTTACCGGGCCGGGGGCCCGGGTTTGGCGCGGCGCGTAACAACCAACCCATCGCAAAAGCCAGACCCGGAGCGTCCGCTCCGGGTTCTTTTTTGACCGGAGGCGGCGCCGCCCTCCAGCAGGGCATTTAAATTAAGGAGTGGAAATGGAACGCAGAGCACTCAGAAACGGCTCCGCCGAGAATACGGTGGTGGCGGTGGGGCCAGTGCGGTTCGGCCGCGACCCGTTCCCGGTGATAGCCGGCCCCCGGGCGGTGGAGACCGAAGAGCAGATGATGACCGCCGCCTTGGCGGTGGCGGAAGCCGGGGCCTCCGTGTTGCGGGGCGGGGCCTACGAGGCGGCCAGCTCCCCCTACGACTTTCCCGGGCTGGGCAAACCGGGCTTGGAAATCCTGCGCCGGGCCGGGGAGGAAACCGGGTTGCCCACCCTCACCAAAGTGCTGGAGCCGCAAGATGTGGGAATGGTGGCCGAATACGCCGACATGATCTACGTGGACCCCGACGCCATGCAGAACTTTGAACTGTTGCGGGTCATCGGACGAACCGGGAAGCCGGTTTTGCTGGCCCGGGGCGGGTCGGCCACGGTGGACGAATGGCTGTGGGCGGCCGAATACATCCTGGCCGAAGACAACGATCAGGTGGTGCTGTGCGAAGCCGGCATCCGCACCTTCGAGCATTCCACCCGCACCACTCTGGACCTGAGTTCCATTCCGGTGTTGCGGGAAGCCAGCCATCTGCCGGTGATCGCCGCCCCGTCGGCGGCCAGCGGGGCCGCCGGGCAAATCCAGCCGCTGGCCCTGGCCGCCCAGGGCGTGGGGGCGGACGGGGTGATGATCGAAGTGCATCCCGACCCGCCCGCCGCCCGCACCAGGGTCTCCCATCAGATCGACCCCCCCGCTTTCGCCCGGCTGATGACCGCCCTGGGTGTGCACCGCATCCGCAACAACATCGACCTGATCGACCGCGACCTGGTGCGGTTGCTGGCCAACCGGCACGAGCAGGCCATGCGCATCGGGCGCATCAAAGCGGAGCGGAACATGCCGGTGCAGATCCCGGAACGGGAAACGGAACTGCTGGAAATCATCCGGGAAGAGGCGGAACGGGCCGGGCTGGACGCGGACGGAGTGGAAGAAATCTTCCACCTCATCCTGGAGCAGTCCCGCCAAGCCCAGCTCCGGGACCGGGAAACCCAATCTCCGCCCCCCGGAGGCCCGGGGGAATGAGCGACCGGCCTTCCCTGGAACGGGCCATCGCCGGCGGACTGCTCGGCGCAGCGGCGGGCGATGCCTTGGGATCCACCGTCGAATTCATGAGCGCCGAAGAAATAAAGCTCCGGCACGGAACCCATCGGGAAATGACGGGCGGAGGGGCCTTCGGCTGGGAACCGGGGCAGGGCACCGACGACACCGCTCTCACCAAAGCGGTGACCGCCGCCTATCTGGACGGCGAATACCGCCTGAGCAAAGTGGCGGACGAATTCCTGGCTTGGTATTACACCGGCCCCCCTGACATCGGGGGCGCCACCCGCCGCGCCCTGGAAAACTTGGCCGAACATGGAGATCCGACCGCCAGCGGCCTCCGTTCCGAAAACTCCTGCGGCAACGGGTCGCTGATGCGGGCCCTGCCCACCGCTTTGACCCGCCCCGACCCGGAACGGCGCCGACGGGAAACGGCCGAGATCTCCGCCGTCACCCACGCCCATCCCAAATGCGTGGACAGTTGCATCGCCTACAACGAAATAGCGGCCGCCCTGTTGGACGGGGCCTCCCCCGCCCAAGCGGTCGCCGCCGCCCGCGCCCTGGGCCTGCACCCGGCGGTGCGGGAAACCCTGGACCTGCCCGCCGACCTGCCGGTGACCGGCCTGCGCACCGGCGGCTACGTCGTCCACAGCCTGGGGTGCGCGGTGTGGGCCATCCAACAACCGCCCGATTTTGAGGAAACGCTGGTCAAACTGGTCAACCGGGGCGACGACGCCGACACCACCGGGGCCATCGCCGGGGGGTTGCTCGGAATAATCGCCGGGGTGGACGGCATCCCCGGCCGCTGGCTGGCCCCGTTGGAGTACGGGGCTTACTTCACCCAAGCCGCCCGCCGCCTGGCCCAAATCCGCGGCTGAGACCTCCAAAAAAATTCGGATTTGGCCGCGCATTTGCCGGATTTGTCTGTACAATAAGAAAATATTGTCAGGCGGGCGCATGCGGCGGGGCCGAGGCGCTATCGTTTGTCCCGCCGAACGGCTACATTTGAAAGCACGCTAAGGAAAGGGATTTGATATGCCGAAACTGTTGTTCCTGGTGTCGAGCGCCCGGGAGATCGAGATGTCCAACGGGACGATGTACGAAACCGGCTTCTTCGCCGACGAGGCCATTACCCCCTACGAGCGGTTCACGGAAGCCGGGTTGGACGTGGTGGTGGCCACCCCGGACGGACGCTCCCCCTACCCCGACCCCTACGGCTTGGAGGAAATCTTCCACTACCCGGACGAAGACGAAGACTTTCTGGGCACCATCACCCGCACCTTCGCCCACGATGTGGACGACATCCGCCTCACCCTCCGCCACCTCACCGAGCTGGGAATGATCGCCTCCCGGCGGGTTTTCAACCGGCTCAAAGAAGCGGGCATGACCCCGGTGGAAGCCCGGGAGCTGATCAACGTCGCCGCCCTCGACACGTGGCGGAACGACCGGGAGTTCTTGGACTCCCTGCAGGACCAGGACCTTCCCGCCTCGGTGACGCGGGCCGATATGGAAGCGGATTTGGCGACGGTGAACGAAGACGCCCGCAGCGAAGCCTCCCGCATCAAGCACCTGCTGGACACCCTGCCCGACTTCGTCAACCCGGCGAACCTGGCTGAGATGAGCGATGAAACCATGGCCACCTTCGACGCGGTGTTCGTCCCCGGCGGGCACGGCCCGATGGTGGATCTGTCCGACAACTCGGACGTGACCCGGTTGCTGGGCATCCTGCACGAGAAGCAGGCCGCCATTTCCTCAATGTGCCACGGCCCGGCGGTTCTGCTGTCCGCCCCCGCCAACACCGAAGGCCAGTGGCTGTTCGACGGGTACCGGATGACCTCCTTCACCGACGAAGAGGAGGATCAGACCCGCCCCGGCAAACAGGGAATGCCCTGGTACTTGGAGAGCACCCTGCGCAACAACGGGGCGGTGTTCGACGACGGGCGGGCCGCCTGGGCTTCGCACGTGGTGGTGGACCGCAACCTGATCACCGCCCAAAATCCGGGTTCGGCGGACGCGGTGGCCGACGCGGTGCTTAAGTACATGGAGGCTCTCTGAGGAGAAATTGGAGGGTTCCCGACCCGGGAGGAGGTTGACAAGTTGTCGGAGACAGTCGCAAGATTCTGGAACGCCATCCGCGACCGCGATGTGGAGCGGGCCTTCGCCGAAGTAGACGAGGGGGCCGTTGCGGACATAGCCCCGGCGGGGGTGAGCGGGGGCAAGGCGGAAGCCCGGGCCTTCTTCGACGAAACGACGACTGCCTTCCCCGACCTGCTCCTCACCGAGAAATCCAGTTTCACGGGCTCCGACGGCACGGTGGTCACCCAGCTGAAAATGGAAGGCACGCAGGCCGCCGACTATTTGGGGGTGGTCAACCAGGAGAAACACTTGGACTTGGACCAGGCGTGGCTGCTGGGCACCGGCGACGGCCGCATCACCTCCATCAAAGGGTTCTGGGATCAGAACATCCTCTATCGGCGGCTGGCCGTAAAACGGCTGGACAGCGTATCCATAGTTTGAAAACCCGATATCGGAAAGTACGTAAGGCGAGGGAAAGGCGAAAGACGATGACCGCAACCATGGAAAGAACCGGAGCGGCGGGAGTGGTGGAGGACTTCTTCGACGCCTACCGCAGCCACGACACCCTCGGGATGGTGGAGTTGTGCACCGACACCGCCGACTTCTCCTACGTCCCGGTGGAGATCTGGGGCAAGCAGCGGGTGATCCGGGGGGACGGCAAAGTAGCCACTTTGGGCCGGCCGATGTGGGAGGGGCTGATCAACTCTTTCCCCGACCTGTCCAACGAAGTGCATTCCATCACCGCCTCCGAAGAAGGACAGGTGGCGGCGGTGGTCAGCGTGGGGGGCACCCAGGAGAAAGCCTGGGGGCCGATCGCGCCCACCGGTTGCAAATACTGGGAGCCGCACGTTTTCATCTTCGATGTGAACGGGGACGACAAGATCGAAAGCATCACCGCCTACTGGGACAACGCCGGGATCTATCGTCAACTGGGCCATATGGAAGTCGACTGAAAGGAGTCCGACTGTGACGTTGAAACGAGACGAATGGCAGGGCATCGTCCGTGATGTCGACTGGACGTTGCGCTACGTGGACGATGAGGCCGTCTACCCGGACTGGCTGAGCGGCAGCGGCAAAGTCCCCCGCGAGGCTTGGTCCAAGTGGGAGGAGAGCTACAAGGTCGCCTACCCCGAATACGTGGCCACCCAGAACGAAAAAGAGGTGTCCGCCTACGCGGTGAAAAACGCCCTGCGGCGCTCCAACCAGTTCGACGGCCTGTCCGAAGCGTGGAAGTCCTCGGTGAAAATGCACCTGGGGGGCATCGCCTTGGTGGAATACGCGGCCGTGTACGGGGAAAGCCGCATGGCCCGCTTCGGCCTCAGCCCCGCCTGGCGCAACATGGCCGTCATGGGCATCTTGGATGAAATCCGGCACGGGCAGCTCAGCCTGTCGGTGGGACACGAAATGGTGGCCGACGATCCGCAGTTCGACTGGGCGCACCGGGCCCTGCTCACCAACGACTGGGTGAGCATCGCCCTGCGGGCCCTGATCGACAACATGATGATCGGGGGCAGCGTGGTGGACATCGCCATCCAGCTCCCGTTCACCTTCGAAACCGGCTTCACCAACATCCAGTTCGTGGCGTTGGCGGCCGACGCCTTGGAGGTGGGGGACGTCAACTTCGCCAACATGATCTCCTCCATCCAGACCGACGAGGCCCGCCACTCCCAGCAGGGCGGGCCCACTCTGGAGATCCTGGTGGAGCACGACCCGGTGCGGGCGCAGTGGACGGTGGACAAGTTCTTCTGGCTGTCCGCCCGCGCTTTCTCCGCCCTGACCGGCCCCTCCATGGACTACAACACCCCGGTGGAGCACCGCAAGCAGAGCTACCGGGAGTTCATGGAAGAGTGGATCATCGACCAGTTCGTGCGCACCATTCAGGACTACGGGCTGAAAAAACCCTGGTACTGGGATGAGTTCATGGAGGGACTGGACGTGTGGCACCATTCCCTGCAGATGGGCGAATGGTTCTGGCGGCCCACTTTGTGGTGGAAACCGGTGGGGGTGGACGCCGAATCCCGCGAGTGGCTGATGGAAAAGTATCCCAACTGGGACACCCTCTACGGCGACAAGTGGCGGGTGATCGCCGAAAACGTCAACAACGGCAAAATGGAGCGGGCCCTGCCCGAAACCCTGCCCTGGCTGTGCAACTACTGCATGCTCCCCACCTGCAACGCCACCTACGGGAGGGACGGCAAATGGCGGGTGCGCAACTTCTCGCTCAAGCACAACGGGGTGACCTACCATTTCTGCACCAAAGGATGCCGGCAGATTTGGTGGGAGGACCGGGACGCCCTCAACAACAAGACGGTGGTGGAACGGTTCCTGGCCGGGGAGATCCAGCCGATGGACGTACCGGGAATTTTGGGCTACATGGGCCTCACCCCCGATGTCTTCGGGGACGACGCCGGCGGCTACGAATGGACCAAAACCTATCCGATGGCCGAACCGGCGATGGCGGGGGCGGCGGTATGAGCGACAACGGCGCCGCCCCGGAAGCGGCCCCGGAGCCCGGGGACGCCCCGGAGCCGCAACTGGTTCCGTTGAACGCCATCTTCCACGATGACTTCGTGGAGTTGCTGATCCCGGTGATGTCCAACCAGACCATCGCCGAGTTGGCGGGGGCGGTGGAGCATCACGCCACCTCCCGGGTGCGGGCCCGCGACGCCCGCAAAGTGGTGTACCACAACAACCGGTTGCTGGACGACGACCTGACCGTGGCCGAGGCGGGGATCGCCCCCCTGGACCATGTGCGGGTGGACTACGCGGACGAAGACTGAGGAGGATGGCGATGGAAAACCCCGTTGGCCCGATTCTGCGCATGGGCGCCCCGGTGGAGCGGGTGGTGAGCGCCATCGAAGACGACAACCCGGGCGTGGACATCGAGGTGATCGACCGGGGGGCCTACGTCCGCATCCAGGCCCCCTCATTCATGAAAGTGACCGTCGCTTCCCTGCGGCGGCACCTGGGACCCGAATTCGAGTTGCCTTCGCTGGAAAACCACCTGTCCGCCAACGCGGGGCGAATCGACACTTCCAGCGCCGAGCAGATCACCTGGTCGCTGGGCGGAGCCACCGAAAGCGGCTGAGCCCGGGGGAATCCGGGAGAAAGGCAGGCCTTATGACCGACCAACCGCAACCCCGCAAACTCCGCACTTGGAGCGAGTTCGGAGAAACCCGGCGCCGCCCCACCGAGTACGAGATCGGCGCCCACGCCGCCAACTACACCATCCGCAAGGATCGCAAGGCGGCTTTGGAGCAGAACCCGTCCTCGCCGGGCAACCTGTGGTTTCTGGCCTACCGGGACAACTCCCCGGTGCAGATCGACGACTGGGAGGACTTCCGGGATCCCGACCAGCTCACCTACCGGGCTTACGTGGCGCAACAGTCGGCCCGGGAGAAAGCCATGGCCGGGCTGTTCGACTCCTACGCCGGCGTCAACCACGACCAAAACCTGTCCGGGGGATGGCGGGAAATTTTGCGCACCGTTTTCACCCCTACCCGGTTCCCGGCCCACGCCCTGCAGATGCTGCAGGCCTACATCTGCCATCTGGGGCATTCCGCGTACATCAGCAACGCGGCCGCCCTGTCCGCCGCCGACCAGTTGCGGCGGGTGACCAACGTCTCCTACCGAACCCGCGAGTTGCAGATCGCCTTCCCGGAGAAAGGCTTCGCCGTCGGGGAACGGGATATTTGGGAAAACCATCCCGCATGGCAACCGGCCCGGGAAGCCTTGGAACTGGCCCTGATCGCCTACGACTGGGGGGAGTCGTTCACCGCCGCCAACCTGGTGATCGCCCCAACTTTGGACGATGTGCTGATCCGCGCTTTGGGGGAGGCGGCCCGGGCCAACGGCGACGACCTGACCTGGCTCCTGTGCGAAAACCTGCATGAAGACGTGGAACGCCGGGCCCGCTGGTGCGGCGCCCTGGCCCGCCTGACGGTGGAGCAACGGCCGGACAACGCCGACGCCTACCGCCGGTGGATAGGCAAATGGGCCCCGCGGGCCGACGCGGCCGCTTTGGCCCTGGGAGGGCTGTTGGCCGGGGCCCCGGCGGGCGGGATCAGCCCGGAGGGGGTGGCCGCCGAGGCGGCCGCCGCCCGCAACGCCGGCTTGGAAGCGGCCGGTTTGGGCGAACCGGCAACCGCCTCCAACTGACCGGGCGGACGGCGATGACCGGCGACGGCGGGGGGCCGTGGCGGAAGGTTTACGACCTGGACGACCTGTGGGAGGGCGACATGGTGGGCGTGGAGGCGGGCCCGGTCAAAGTGGTGCTGGTCAACGTGGACGGGGAGGTGCGGGCCTACAAGGACCGTTGCCCGCATCAGGAATGGCCCCTGTCGGACGGCGACTTGGAGGGCGACGTCCTGACCTGCGTCAACCATATGTGGGAGTTCAACGCCCTGAGCGGGGAGGGCATTAACCCGGCCGACAGCTCCCTGAGCCCGGTTCCCTGCCGGGTGGAGGAGGGCGCCATCTGCGTGGCCCCGCCCGGCTGAGGTGCCCGGCTTCCCCCAAACCATAATATTGCTGGGGGGCGGAATAGCTTCCGTCTCGGCCGCCTCCGCCTTGCGGAGCGAAGGGTACGAGGGGCGGATCATTTTGGTTTCCGACGAGTCGGAGCCGCCCTATGAGCGGCCTCCCCTGTCCAAAGAAGCCCTGACCGCCCCCGGGCGGGCCCCCGACTGCCGGTTGCGGCCCGCCGCCTGGTACGGGGAAAACGAGGTGGAGTTGCTGTTGGAAACCCGGGCCGCCTCCGTTGACGCCGCGGCTAGCCAAACGGTCTTGGAGGACGGGGGGCGGCTGTCCTACGACGCCCTGCTCATCGCTACCGGGGGCCGGGCCCGCCGCCTCCCCGGTTTGGAAGGGGAACGGGTGTTTTACCTGCGCACCTTGGAGGACTCCGCCGCCCTGCGGGAGCGGCTGGCCGCTTTGGGCGGGGGGCGGATGGCGGTGCTGGGCGGCGGTTTCATCGGATGCGAAACAGCCGCCTCCGCCCGCGCTTTGGGGAGGGAGGCGACCATCATCGAAATGCTGGACTCCTGCCTGCGGATCCCGCTCGGCCCCCGTTTGGGGCGGGTGGTGTCCGACATCCACCGGGAACGGGGTGTGGAACTGCGCCTGCGGGAGCGGGTCACCGGCCTGGCCGAAACATCGGACGGCCTGCTGGTGGAAACCGACCGGGGAACGGTGGAATGCGGCCTGCTGGTGGCGGCGGCCGGGATGATTCCCAACACGGAGGCGGCAGCCGGCTCCCCCATTCCCGCCGCCGGGGGGATCCAAGTGGACGGGGACTGCCGCACCGTCGTCCGCAACATTTTTGCGGCCGGGGACGTCGCCGCCCAATACCAGCCGGAAACCGGGGAATACCGGAGGGTGGAGCATCACGACACTGCCGCCCGCCAGGGAGCGGCCGCCGCCCGGGGAATGCTGGGCTTGGACAACCCGGAGCCCATCCCGCACTGGTTCTGGTCGGACCAGTACAACCACACCATCCAGTCGCAGGGCCTGTTCGACCCGCAGGCCCCGTACCTCATCCGGGGGTCGCTGGAGGAACGCCGGTTCACCGCCTTCCAGTTGCAGGAGGGGCGCATCCGGGCCGCCCTGACCGTGGACCGGCCCCGGGACATTCTGGCCGCCCGCAAGCTGATGGCGGCCGGGGCGCCGGTCACCCGGGAGATGGTGGAGGACGCCGACCTGGATCTGCGCCGGGCGGCCCTGGCGGGGGCGGGGGCGTGACCTCCCCCGCCCGGCCCGAGTTTCCGTTGCCGGAGACGGTGACCGCCCGCAAAGACAACGTGCGGGTGGAGCAGGAGAAGGCCCGGCGCATCCTGGCCCGCCTGGTCGGCATGACCGCCGCCGAAGCCTACCGGGCGGTGAAGTTCCGGCCGGGGACGGCCTGCGCCCAGCTGGCCCGGGTGTTCGAGCAGGGGTTGGCCGAAGCCCGGCGGCTGGGGATCGGCCCCCATCATCTGACGGTGGCCGGTTGGGAAGTGGGGGACGGGGAAGTCATCACCCGCCTGCGGCGGATGGCGCACAGGATAGCCGACTGGATCACCACCCGCACCACCGGCGTCGCCATAGATTTTACGGTCGCCGCCCCGCCCCCCGCCGCCGACGCCTTTCTTTCCAGCCCGGCGGGCAACGGACGGGTTGCGTCAAAAGGGAACCCGCTGTGAAACCGCCCCTCCCCGCCCAGCCGGTTGCGATCGGCGCCGCCCGCCCGCCGGAGGAGTCCCCGCCCCCCGCCGCGGACGACCCGCGGGCGGCGGAGACCGCGGAACGGATCCGGGAGTCGTTGCGGGTGGTGATCGACCCCGACCTGGGAATCAACATCGTGGACCTGGGTTTCATCCGCGGCATCCGGGTGCGGGGGCGGCGGGCGGAGTTGCAGATGACTTTGACCAACCGGTTCTGCCCGCTCAACCGGGTGTTCGAAGATCAGATGCGCACCGCCCTGGTGGGGGGCGGGGTGCTGGACGACATCGCGGTGGAATGGGTGTTCGAACCGCCGTGGACGCCGGACGAAGTGTCCGACGAAGCCCGCCGCCAACTGCGGGAAATCGGCTTCGCCGGAATGTGAACCGGGCAGAACCGGAACCAACCAACGGAAAGGAATAACGATGATCAACGTGCTGGCCACCTACCATGTGGCGGAGGGCAACGAAGAAAAAGCGGCGGAGTTGCTCCGGGAATACATCGGGTTGACCCGGGCCGAGCCGGGGTGCGTCACTTTCAACGCCCACCGCTCCAACGACGACCCGGCCGTCTTCGTCCTCTACGAACAGTACGAGGACCAAGCCGCCTTCGACGCCCATGTCGCCTCCGATCATTTCAACGGCTTGGGCGTGCAACATATCCGGCCCTTGCTGGCCGAGCGGACGGTGATGTTGATGGAACTTTTGGAACCGGCCGGGGGGTAAGCGGGAAATGCCCTCCGCCGCGGTCGCCGACCCCAAACCGGACAGCGCCTACACCCAGCTGGCCCGGGCCTTGGCCGACTCCATCCTGTCCGGGGAGTTCCCGGAAGGCGAACGGCTCCCCACCGAAGCGGAACTGGCCGTCCAATACCGGGTGAGCCGGCAGACGGTGCGCCGCGCCTACCAGGATCTGGTGTCGGAGGGACTGGTGTACCGGGTGCCCGGCAAAGGGACTTTCGCCACTCCCTACCACCGGCGCTACATGCGCCATTTCGGGTCGGTGGAGGAAATCCTGGCCTTGTCCATCGACACCACGATGGAGGTGCTGTACCCCTTCCGCCGCACGGTGGACATCGGGGTGGCCCGGTGCCTGCAACAGGACACCGACCTGGTGTCCACCGGGGTGATCAGGCGCCTGCACGAGGGGGTTCCGTTCTGCGTCACCACCATCCACGTGCCGATGGAAATCGGCGCCGTCCTGTCGGAGATGCCGGAGTTGGCAAAACGAGGGGCGGCCAGCGAAATCACGGTCATCGGCGCCATCGAGCGGGCGGCGGGCCGCCGGGCCGCCCAGGCCGACATGAGCCTGACCGCCGCCCCCGCCCCGGACGCAATCGCCGGCCACATCAACATCGAACCCGGCCAGCCGGTCCTGCATGTGGACCGCCTCTACCTGGACGAAGACCAAATCCCCATCGAACTGGCCATCAGCCACTTCCATCCCCAGCGCTACACCTACCGCGTCCGCCTCCGCCGCCGCACCCCCTGACCCCCCTCCGGTTTCGCTTACGTTTATTCGGACCCGGAGAGCAGGCGGCGCCAGCGGCGCACCACCGCCAGGTTTACGATTCTCCCCTGTTCATCGGTGACCACCCCCCGGCCGTCCTCCGCCGCCGAATCGTAATCCTCCACCAAGCGGCGGGCGGCCGCCAGTTGGTCGGCGGTGGGGGTGAAAACCCGGTTGATGACCGGCACCTGGGAGGGATGAACGGCGGCCCGGCCCGTAAAACCCTGGGCGGCCAGCCGGGCGGTGGAGCGGGCCAGCCCTTCCAGATCGGCGATGTCGGGGTAGGCGGGGCCGATCGGCCCGGGGAGGCCCGCCGCCGCCGACGCCCAAACCAACTGGGAACGGGCCGGGGACCAGTCGTTCTCCTCCGGGTCGGACATTCCCAGATCGGCCGTCAAGTGGGCTTCCCCGATGGCCAGCCTGACCACCCGCGGATGGGCGGCCAGGATGGGGGCGTCCAGCAACCCCCGGCCGGTTTCGATGAGGGCCGCCAAACCCGTCTCCGCCAGGGCCCCTCCCATATGCTCGATGGCCGCCAGGTTGGCTTGGGGTACGCAGGCGATGTCCAGCCCCACCCCCGCCCCCTCCAAATACTCCAAGGTGGCCAAGGCGGACAGGTCGTCCTCCAGCTCGCCGGGCTGGCTGTTGACCCGCACGCCCACCGCCGCCCCCTGCCCTTTCAACTTGATGATGGCGGCCACCGCCTGACGGCGGGCTTCCTGCTTGTCCGCCGCCGGACCCTCCAAATCGATCAACACCAGGTCGGCCCCCCGCTCGCCGGCTTTGGCCAGCATCTGCGGTTGGTCGGCGGGGACGTACAGAAGGCTGCGCAACATAGCCCCCGTATCATAACCGGCGCCGCGCCGGATTTACCGGATTACCCGCAACCCCCGTTGCAGGGGCAGAACCCGCGCCGCCCGTTCCGCATCGGCGAACCCGCCGAAGTCGGCGATCTCCTCGGCGGTGTAACGGAGCTTGTACAACTCTTGGACGATCAGGGCGGGGATGGAGGATTGCTCGGGGGGAAGTTGCTCGCTGAGCGGTTCCCGCTTGCGCCACCCCCGGGCGCTCAACGCCTTGTAGAGGGAGATGCGTCTAGCGTCGGTAATGGTCCGCAGGCTATGGGCCCGTTCCACCAGGGCGGCCATGGAAACCATCCAATAACGTTTCAAATCGCTGATCTTCCCCAGCGACAGATTGCGCAGGTCGGGGCGTATCACATGGGCGGGCATCAGAAACTCGGCCGCGTAATCCATCGCCTCCTGTTCCACTTCGGAAGACAAATGAACCGGATCCCCATGAATCACCAAGTGACCCAACTCGTGGGCCAGGGTGAGCCGCTTGCGGTCGGTGGGCAGAAGCGAGTTGATCATCACCACCGGATACTCGTCCACCCATTGGGATACGGCGTCTATGCGGGGAGTGCGGAAATCCCATTCCAAAACAACGCATCCCGCCGACTCCATCCAACCGGTTACCCCCCGCACCGGCCCCATCGCCATCCCCCACTGCGCCCGCGTCAGCCGGGCGGCCGCGTCCGGCGCGTGGTCCAGCGGATCCAGCCCCAAGAGCGCGTTGGGTATTTCCAAGTCGATCATGGCCAGCAATCGGTGCATCTGAATGCGCAAGATGTTAAGCCGCGCCTCCGCGCTTTTCCACGCCCGCACCGGGGCCGAGGCCCGCCGCCGCGCATGGGCGTCCAAAGCCAACCCGCCCCTCACCCGAGCCGCCCGCTCCAACAACCCGCCGGTCACCCCCAACGCCCCCGCCAATCTTTCCAAAGTTTCAGTATCCGGCTGGCGTTGGTCATTCTCATAACGCGACAAAGCCGCCTGCGTAACCTCCGCCTGCTTCGCCAACTGCTCCTGCGTCAACCCGGCAGCCGTCCGGGCGGTCGACAAAGCCTCGCCCAAAGTGGCGGTTTCCCTCAAATCCGCTCCCCTTCCTCCTAATTTATGGAAAAATCTTTAGAAAACATACCGAGAAATATACCATCTATCCCCGGCTTGTTCGAGCTTTAGGGTCTTTGGTGCGCTTTAGACGGTGGCGTTTTGGGCTACTACTGCTATGAAAATTGCGAAGGAGGCCAGCAGGGCGGCGCCTTCGGGTCGGCCCAGGCGGGGGCGGAGGACGCCCAAACCTATCACCAGCCCGCCGATGGCCATCATCACCGCATACTCCCCCAAGCGGCGTTCGCCGATCGCCCCCGGGCCGATCACCCCCGCCGCTCCCATCACCAGCAAGGAGTTGAACAGGTTGGAACCCAGCAGGTTCCCCAGCACCAGCGCGTTGGCCCGGCGGCGGGCGGCGGCCAAAGTGGTGGCCAACTCGGGCAGGCTGGTGCCCAGGGCGAAAATGGTGGCCCCCACGAACCCGCCGGTCAAACCCAGGGCCTGCGCGGTGCGATCCCCGCCTTCCACCAGCAACCAGGAACCGGCGACTATCCCCCCCAGCGACCAGACCGCCCGAAACAGTTCCCCGCCCAGCCGGCCCCCCGCCTCGTCTTCGCCCGGGCCTTCCGCGGCGGACGGGGTGATCCCGGCCCGGAAGTCGCGGCCCGACCACAAGAACAGCAAAATAATGGCCGCCGCCATCCCCGCCAGCAACAGCCATCCCTCCGTCCGTCCCAAAAAATCGTCCCACACCGCCCAGGTCAAAACGGCCATCGCCAACAGCGTCGCCAAACCTTCCCGGCGGATCAGCCGGGCCTGGCTGACCACCGGGGCCAGCACGGCGCTCATCCCCAGTACCAGCGACAGGTTGGCGGCGTTGGAGCCCACCACGTTTCCCACCGACTCGGCCAACTCCCCCCGCAAAGCCGCCACCGCGCTCACCGTCAACTCGGGGGCGGAAGTCCCGAAACCGACCACCAGCGCCCCGATCAGCACCGGCGAGGCCCGCCAGATGCGGGCCAGACGGGTGGCCGCCACCACAAAATGATCCGCCGCCATCCACAGCAGGGCGATGCCCGCCCCAATCAACATCAAATTTAAAAAGGACACGATAAAAGGGCTAACCCGCCCGGGACGGGTTCAAGCGGGGCGCCCGTTGCGGTCGTCCCGCCAGGCGGCCCAGTCGCCCAGGCAGGCCATGTCGTATGCGGGGCCGTTGAAATGCAACACGAACTGCGAAGCCCCCAACTCCAGCAACCGCTCAGCCGCGGCGAACCCGTCTTCCCCCACCGTAATGGAACGTTCAATTTCCGCCGGGTCGCGGCCCGCCTCCCGGCAGGCCCGGTCCAGCACCCCGCTCTTGTGTTGAAACACCTCCGGCTCCCCGAAACTGTGCCAAATATCGGCGTGGCGGGCGGTGATGGGCAAAGTCATTTTCTCCCCTCCGCCCCCGATGAGAATCGGTATGCGCCGGGTGGGGGGCGGGTTGAGCCGCTCCCACCGGGCCTTGATGACGTCCAGTCCGGCGTCCAAAGCCCGCAACCGCCCCCCTCTGGTTCCAAACTCGTAGCCGTATTCCGCGTAGTCCCTCTCGAACCAGCCCGAACCCAAACCGAGAATCAGCCTCCCCTCGGAAATGTGGTCCACGGTGCGGGCCATGTCGGCCAGCAGGTTCGGGTTGCGGTAGGAAAAGCAGGTGACCAAAACCCCCACCTCCATCCGTTGGGTGGCCTCCGCCAACGAGGACAGCATCGTCCAGCACTCAAAATGCTTGCCGTCCGCATCCCCGAACAGCGGATAGAAGTGATCCCACACGTAGAGGATGTCCGCCCCCAGCTCTTCGGCCCGGAGCGCCGCCGCCCGGATGTCCCGGAAGTCGGCGTGCTGAGGCTGCAGTTGGACGGCGATGCGAACCGGTTTGGGCATTTAGGTCTCCTCTGTTCGGAATTTGGCTCCCCCGTCTCCGGCGGTGGGGGCGGGCGCCGCCCCGTAATCCCCCCAGGGCAGGTCCCGGTCCCGGACGGCTTGTCGGAAGCCTTTGCTCCCCATCGACTCTACCCAACGATAGGCCTCTTCGGTGTGCCGGGCCATCCCGTCGAAGAAGGTTCCCAGCATCTGCGAAGTGCGCAAACCCATATTTTCAAACGCCTGGTTGATGAGCAGTTTGTTGAGGGCCAGCTGGTTGGCGGGGATGCGGCGGAAACGCCGGGCCTCCTCTTCCACCGCCGCCGAGATTTCCCCAGGGGGGAACACCTGCGACACCAGCCCGATCCTGTGGGCGGTGGCGGCGTCGATGGCCCGCCCGGTTAGCAAAAACTGTTTGGCGTGCTCCAAACCGAGCCGGTAGGCCCACAGCATGGTGGTGGGCAAGCCGAAAATCCGCCCCCACCGCCCATCCGGTGATTTCCCCCAGCACCGGCTTGGGGCATTCCCAAATCGTCATAAACCGCCGCACGTTGCTACTCATAAACTGGTAGTCGGCCACCGGATCCCACGCCCCCTCCCGCAACGGCGGGGACTGCGCCCCGTACGGGGATGACCATTCCCCCTCCCCCTCCCCGGCGAAAACCCCCAGGTCGTAGCCGGAGGACAGGACGCCGCCCGCGCCGCGCAGCACCGCCGCCGACACCTCCGGCGAGGCGGTGGCCGCCCGCACCGCCTCGGCCACCCCCCCGCACCATCTGCTCGGTGAAAGCGTTTTTGCGGGCGGGCCGGTTCAGGGTTATGAAGGCAACGCCCTCCCGCTCCTCGTACAAGACGGGATCGTCGGACCCGCCCGCGTCCGTCATTCCCGCAACTCTGCCGGCGGCGGAGGCTCCCCCAAATCGGGCGGTTCGAAGCGGGTGCGTTTCAACTCCCAGAAGCCGGGGACGGCCGCCGCCATGGTCACCGCATCCCACAACCGCAGCGAATCCTCCCCCTGCGGGATGCGGGTGATCACCGGACCGAAAATACCCACCCGTTTTCCGGCGGCGTCGTCCAAAGCGATGATGGGGGTGCCCACGTCCTCCCCCACCAGTTCCATTCCGGCGTCCATCCGGCGGCGGATCCCCTCGTCCCATTTTTCGTCTTCGTAGGCGGCGCCGTGGGCCGGATCCAGCCCCGCCGCCTCCAACACCGGGGCCGGGTCGAATTCCATGTCCCGTTCATGCTGGGTTTTGGTCCCCAACGCCCGGTAGGCGCGGAAAAACCCCCGGTTGCCGGCCTCGGAGCGCACCGATTCCATCACCCGCAACAGGCGGTGGGTGCGCCAGGAGTCCGTGTGATAGTCGCTGCCCGGCTCCGGGTTGTTCTTCCAGAACAGGCTGATCGGCTCCCAGTTGATGTTCAGTTCCCTCCGCCGGGCCACGTCGTCCGCCACCCAGCGGTGGGTCACCCAGCACCACGGGCACAGGGGATCTACCCAAAACGAAATATCCAATCCGTCACCTCCTGATTACCGAATACGACCGGTCTACCCATTGTACGACCCCCGCCGGGCTAAGCGGGCCCCCCGGTCAGATATGCGGCCACCGCCGCCGTTTCCCGCTCCCGCATGGCCGTCATGGCCGACAGCCGCTCCAAATTCTGGGCCAGGGAGGCGACGGCGTGCGGCAACGGATGCTCGGCGAAAAAGTCGTTCACCCGCTCCGCCATCCCCGGTTGGGACAGGTAGGTCAGGCCGGACAGCATACGGGAATGGGTCATCGGGGGAACCGAATCGGCCATGCCCGGCCAGGCGGCGGTGAACCGCTCCCAGGCATGGGCCCCGGAACGGAGGTTGGCGAACAGGGCCCCCAGCACCCAGGTGGCGTCCTGGCTGCGCACCGTCCCCTCACTTATCAGCTGGTAGGTGCGGTCGACCGCCTCCGGGTCGTCGAAGGCGGTCAAAGCCCGCAGGTATTTGTGCTCCAACTGCGGGTCCGCCGCCTGCAAATGCCGTTCCAGGAAAATCTCGTAGTCGGCGGGGCCGCCGTGGGCGGCGGTCACCATTAGGCAGGCGGCCGCCGTTTCCGGGTCCGTCTCCTCCGGGCGTTCCGTCCACCGCTCGCATATTTCCCGGGCCCGTTGCACTGTGGGGGGATGGTTGGCCAGCCGCCCCCGGGCGCCGATCACCCGCCCCCGCAGACGGCGCACGTTGTCGGTTTCCCCGGCGGACGGCTCCCACCCCAGCCGCTCCGCCAAGGGCTCCAGCAACTCGTCCGCCCACCTTTCAAACGCCCCCCGCACCGGGCTGGCCGCCAGATGATGCCCCGCCAGTCCCGCCCCGCCCAGCACCGCCCCCCACACCGCCGGTTCGGCCTCCTCCCGGAAAGCCCCGGCCAGCTCCAGAAAAGAGACCGCCCCCGCATGACCCGATTCGACCAGCGCCCAAGCGTCGTCCGCCAAAGTAAAACGTTCCACCGGGCTCAGCTCGTCCAAACGGTCCACCAGGGCCTCCGCCAAAGCCCGGTCGTAACGCACCCGGTAGAAGCCGCATCCCCCGGCGTTCAGGCAGGCCCATTCCACCGGCCCGTCCAAAACCAGCTCCGCCGAATCCCCCGCTATCAGCGTCTTGATCGCAAAAGGGGCGCCCCCCGCCCGTCCCCGCGCTTGCACCGGAACCTTCCAACGGGTTCGGTCTTCGCCGTCGGGGATCAGCAGATGGCGGTCGACGGTGATGGACAGCCGTCTCCCGTCGGCCGCCGCCTCCAGCCGGGGGAGCCCCGCCTGCAGAATCCAATCGTCCATAATTTCCCCCACCGAATGTTCCCCCGCCGGGCCGGAGGTTCCCTCCCGCCGGGCGTAGGCCCCGTTCAGGGCCTCCCACAAATGGGCGGTGCGGGTGTTGCCGTAGGCGTGGGCCCGCAGATATTCCCCCACTCCCTCCCGGAAGACGTCTTCGCCGATGAACTGTTCCATCATCCACAGCACCGCCGAACCTTTCCCGTAGGTGATGGCGTCGAACATGGCGTGCGCCTCCTCCGGCATCCGCACCTCGAACTCCACCGGCCGGGAGCCGGCCAGATCGTCCACTTTCAGCGCCCAGGGCCGTTCGGCGGCGGCGAACTCCAGCCACCGGTTCCAGTCGGGACGCATGGCGTCGGTGGCTTTCATCTCCATGAACGTGGCGAAAGCCTCGTTGAGCCAGATCCCGTCCCACCATTCCATGGTCACCAAATCCCCGAACCACATGTGGGCCAACTCGTGGCCGATCACGTCCAGCACCCGCATCAGCTCGGCGGTGGTAGCGGAGCCTTCGTCCGCCAGCAGGGCCGTTTCCCGGAAGGTCACGCACCCCAGGTTTTCCATCGCCCCGAACGCAAAATCGGGTATGGCTACCAAATCCAGTTTTCCGCCCGGATAGGGTATTCCGTAGTAGTCGGTCAGGTAACGCAGGCAGAACTCCCCGCATCGCAACGCGTATTCGGCCAGGCCCTCTTTGCCCTGCGGGGCGATGACGCGCAACGGAACCCCGTCCACGTCCACCGGCTCGGTGGCGGCGAACGGCCCCACCGCGAAGGCCGCCAGATAGGTGGACATGGGGATGGTGTCGGCGAAGGTAATTTCCACCCGTCCGTCCCCCAGCGAACGGCGCCCGACCTCCGCCTCGTTGGAAACCGCCGTCAAACCCTCCGGCGCTACCAGCGTCACCCCGAACGAGGCCTTGAAATCCGGTTCGTCCCAGCAGGGGAAAGCCCGCCGGGCGTCGGTGGCTTCGAACTGGGTGGTGGCGATCGCCTGCTCCCGTCCGTCGGCGTCGGTGAAAACGGAGCGGTAGAAACCGCGCAACTGGTCGTTGAGGACGCCGGTGAAGCGGCAGGTCAGCCGCCACTGACCGGGCTGGGCGGGTTCGGCGAGGAGGAAGGCGGCCCGTTGCGCCTCCTCATCGTATTCCACTTCCGCCGCAATCGGATCGCCTCCCCCGGAGGGATGCAACCGGACCTGGCCGATATCCAACTCCAGGGCGTTGAGGAGCAGCCGTTCGGTTCGCTCCCGCACCTCCACCGTCACCTCCGCCGACCCGGCAAAAACGGCCTGTTCCAAATCCGGCTCCAACCGAAGGCGGTAATGGCGGGGAACAACGGTGCGGGGAAGCCGGTGGGATTGGTCGTCGGTCATGGGCGTCTCCTTGCCGGTCGGGTGGGCGGGGCGCGCCAAACCTTACCGCACCGGGGCTCTTTCCGAACTTTTCGGGGAGGCGGCGGTACGATGAACCCCATGACCGCCCCCTGCCCGCCGCTCGTCTTCGCCCCCATCCTGGTTCCCAAACCCTGGGGGGGCGGGCGCTTGGCCGACGACTGGGGCAAATCCCCGCCCGACGACGGGCGGTACGGCGAGTCGTGGGAGATATCCCCCCTGTCCGGGGAGGGGAGGGGGCCGAGCGTCGCCGAAGGCGGCCCCTACCATGGGCTCTCCCTGCCTGAAATAGCCGGGCGGCTGGGGGAACGGCTGCTCGGCTCGTTCCCCGATTTTCCCCTGCTGTTCAAATTTCTGGACGCCCGGGAGGCGCTGTCGGTGCAGGTTCATCCCAGCCGGGCCTGCGCCGCCCGTCATCCGCACCTCGCCGGTAAAACCGAATCCTGGTACGTAATGGACGCCGCCCCGGGGGCGGTCATCTACCGGGGGTTGCGGGAAGGGGTCTCCGTTGCGGAAGTGCGGGCCGCCGCCGGAACCCGGCGCATGGTGGAACTGTTGCGGGCCTACCCGGCCCGGCCCGGGGATTTCCACCACCTGCCGGGGGGGACTGTGCACGCTTTGGGAGCGGGGGTGATGGCGGCCGAACCGCAAACCCCGGGCGACGTCACACTGCGCCTCTACGATTGGACCGAAGAATACGACCGCCCCCGCCGTCCCCTGCACACCGAACAGGCCCTCCTGGCTTTGGAAATCGATCCGCCGGGGGGCGTTTTCTTGGAACCGATGGAAGGGGCCGGGGAGCGCCTGCTGGCCGACTGCCCAGACTATCGCGTTTGGGAGCGCCGCCGCCGGGATGAACCTTTCCGGTTGGGGGAGGAAGGGGAGCTGCGCATCCTGGCCGTCGTGCGGGGCCGGGCGCGCCTAGAGCACGGGGACGACCCTCCCCGGTTCCTGTCCGCCGGGGGGACGGCCCTCATCCCAGCGGCCGCCGTCGGCGAAACACATGTCGCCGCCGTGGGGGAAACCATCCTGTTGGAAGTGATCCCCACCCCTCAAAACCCGGCCTGACCAGGCACTTCGCGCTCCTCGAAATTTTTCGAAACAACCCCCTTGAAAAGTCCTGGAAAATTCATACATTGGTTAAGTGGCGGACGAAAACAGGCCCGTCGCCGATCTGACATTCAAAGGCCTGACGAGAAAGGTAGAATAAACGACATGGACAGCAGCGCCCTCCCCACGGTGGTCTCGCTGTTCGTGATCGCCTTGGGCATGGTCTGGCAGCTTAACCACAGGATGGACAAGCTGTTCGCCGATCACAGCGCCAACCAGAAGGCCGACTTGGCCGCAATGGAAGGCCGGTTGCGCGGCGGGATCGAAGCCTCGGAAGGCCGGTTGCGCAGCGAGGTCGAAAACGTCCGCGACCAGATCGAAGCCGTCCGCGGCCAAATCCAAACCACGGAAGACCGGTTACGCGGCGAAATCCAAACCGCGGAAGGTCGGTTACGCGGCGAAATCCAAACCGCGGAAGGTCGGTTACGCGGCGAAATCGGAACCTCCGAAGACGGACTCCGCGGCGAAATCGAAACCGTCCGCGGCCAAATCCAAACCACGGAAGACCGGTTACGCGGCGAAATCCAAACCGCGGAAGGCCAGTTGCGCGGCGAAATCGGAACCTCCGAGGACCGACTCCGCGGCGAAATCGAAACCGTCCGCGGCCAAATCCAAACCACGGAAGGCCAGTTGCGCGGCGAAATCGGAACCTCCGAGGACCGACTCCGCGGCGAAATCGAAACCGTCCGCGGCCAAATCCAAACCACGGAAGACCGGTTGCGCGGCGAGGTCCAGAGCGCGGTCGGGGGCGCCGAAACCCGACTGCGCGGTGAAATCCAAGCGGTAGGGGACAAGGTGGAAATCTTGGACAAACAGGTGGGTCACTACGAGCAACGCATCTCCTACGTGGAAGGCAACCTGGACTTGGGACTGGGAAGCCCCCGTCAAGAAAGGAAGGCAACGGAAGCCTCCCTCTCCTGAATCGACAGGAGGACGGCCCGCACAGCCGCCCGCCGGGAAGGGGCAGACCCGCCTCCCGGCGGGCGCGGTTGCGGCCAAAACGGTCAGAAACCCAAGCCCGACGGGTCAGGCTTGGTAGGAACCGGCCGGGGTGTCGCCCCCGCTCCCGGTCCAGTCAGTGTGGTGGAACTCCCCCCGGGGCCGATCCGTCCGCTCGTAAGTGTGGGCGCCGAAAAAGTCCCGTTGCGCCTGGATCAGGTTGGCGGGCAGGCGCCGGCTGCGGTATCCGTCGTAGAAGGCCAAAGCCGAACTGTAGGCGGGAACCGGGATTCCCAACCGCACCGCCTCCCCCACCGTCCGCCGCCATCCGGCCTCCGCCCGCCGCACCGCCCCCGCGAAAAAGTCATCCAAAAGCAGGCTGGGCAAATCAGGCCGCCTTTGGAAAGCGGCGGTTATGTCGTCTAAGAAAGCGGCCCGGATGATGCACCCTTCCCGCCACAGCCCGGCGATGCGCCCGTAATCCAGCTCCCACCCGTATTCGGCGGCCGCCGCCCGCAACAGCATGAAACCTTGCGCGTAGGACACGATCTTGGAGGCGTAGAGGGCGTCGCGCACGGCGGGCGCCAGATCCCGCCCGGCGCCCCCCCGCCCGGCCTCCCTTTCCCCCAAGACGCGGGCCGCCTCCTGCCGTTCCTCCCGCAACGAAGAGACAATCCGGGCGTACACCGCCTCCGCCACCAACGTAACCGGCTGCCCCAACTCCAAGGAGGAGACGGCGGTCCATTTGCCGGTCCCTTTCTGCCCGGCCGCGTCCAGGATCGCATCCAAAGTCGCTTCCCCGTCCGAGTCGGTGAAATCCAGAATGTCGGCGGTGATCCCGATCAGGAACGAGTCCAGCGCCCCCCCGTTCCATTCCCTGAAAACCTCCGCCATCTCCCGGTTGGACATCCCCAGCCCGGCCCCCATAATGTGGTAGGCCTCGGCGATTACCTGCATATCGCCGTATTCGATCCCGTTGTGGGCCATTTTCACGTAGTGTCCCGCCCCATCCGCCCCCACCCAGTCGCAACAGGGGGTTCCATCGGATGTTTTAGCGGCCGCCGCCTGCAGGATTTCCCGCACCCAGGGCCATGCCCGCTCATCTCCGCCGGGCATTACGGACGGACCGCGCCGGGCCCCTTCCTCACCGCCCGACACCCCGGCCCCCACGAACAGGATTCCCCGCTCCGACATTTCCCGGGTGCGGCGGATGGTGTCCATGAAATAGGAGTTCCCCCCGTCGATGATGATGTCGCCCGCCTCCAGCAGGGGAAGCAGGGCGGCGATGGTCTCATCCACCGCCCGTCCGGCTTTCACCATCAGCATTACCCTCCGGGGCGGGGTCAGCATCCCCGTCAGTTCCTCCAAAGTTTCGGCCCCGGCCACTTGCGAGCCGGCCGCCGGCCCGTCCAAAAACCGACGGGTGCGGGCCCCGGTGCGGTTGTAGACGGCCACCCGGTAGCCGCGGTCGCTGATGTTCAAAGCCAGGTTCTGGCCCATCACGGCCAACCCGATCAAACCTATGTCGGCGATGGTCTTTCCTTCCGTTGTACGGCGCCCGCAAAATCTACCGCACCGGCGCGCCCGGGCCGTCCGTTATGATGGAACAATGAGCGTTTCGTCCCTCCCCGGCCTCCCCATGGCGCTGTTCGCGTGCGTGCGCAACGCCGGGCGCTCTCAGATGACAGCCGGAGAGCGGGGCCGCCGGGAACGGGCGTAGGCCGCCCGGGCCGGAGGCGACCATGGCCGTTTTGGGAATAGACATCGGGGGCAGCGGCGTGAAAGGGGCCCCGGTGGACGTCGAAAAGGGGGTTATGCTGGCCGACCGGTTCCGTCTGGCAACCCCCCGTCCGTCGCATCCGACGGCGATGGCGGAGACGGTGCGGCGGGTAGCGGAACGTTTCCCGGAGACGACCGGGCGCATCGGCGTCGCCTTCCCGGCCATCGTCCGCAACGGCCTGATCCTGTCGGCGGCCAACGTGGACGACTCCTGGATCGGGGGCGACGCCCAAACGTTGTTCTCCGAAGCCTGCGGCCGTCCGGCGGCGGTGCTGAACGACGCCGACGCGGCCGGCCTGGCCGAAGCCCGGTCGGGCGCGGCCGCCGGACGGCGGGGGACGACGATCGTGATCACTTTGGGAACCGGCATCGGCTCGGCCCTGTTGCTGGACGGAAAACTGGTTCCCAACACCGAACTGGGCCACTTGGAGATGGACGGGACGGCCGCGGAGCGAATCGCCTCCAACCGGGCCCGCCAACGGGAAGGATTGTCTTTTGCGGAGTGGGCGGACCGCCTCAACGGCTTCTTCGCCTTGCTGGACCGCCTGTTCTCCCCCGACCTGCTGGTCATCGGCGGCGGCATCTCCCAACAGTTCGATCAATTCGGTCGGTTGCTGCGCAGCCGGGCCGAAATAGTCCCCGCCGCTTTGCGCAACCGGGCGGGCATCATAGGGGCCGCCATGTGGGCCGCCCTCCCCGACGGCTGACCGACCGGCCGCCCGCCGCTAAGCAAGACGGGAGCCGGTGAAAATCAGTTCCCGGCCGTTGCGGGGCTGAACGGGGCGGTTGGTGGGTCCGCCCGCCGTCTTCGCCTCCAAACGATCCACCTGCCCCTGCGATGCCGACCGCGCCTCCGCCATCACGAACCATTCCACCGGCTCAAAGCAGGGCGGGGTGGTGGTGGAACCCCCGTACATGTAAAAACCTTTGTCTTCGGGAACCAGAACGGCCGCGCCCAGCCCGTCCAGCGAACCCTCTTCGTTGCGCGCCGCCTCCCCAGCCGCCGGAGCCCGGTTCAGCAACTCTTCCAACATCGGATCGGGTTCCCCCAGCCGGTATAGGAAACCGACCACCGCAAACTCGCCCGACGCCCGCCGATGCACCAGATGCAGTTCGGCGGCGAACGACTCCCCGTCCAGCAAATGCTCGCCCGGCGTGTGAAAGTGGGCCTGCGTCAACTCGTAATTGCGGCCGGAGAACTCAAACCGGTTGCCCTCCGCGTAGTTGATGTAAACGGCGTGCCCGTTGTTGGTCAACTCGTTCGGGGCCGCGCCCCCGTAGGAGAAACGAAGCGGCGGCGGGTCGGCCGATGCGTAACCGGTGATGTCGATGGGGGACTGCCGCTCCCCCGACCCGCATTTCTCATATTCGGGCGACAGGTCCGCCCAGTTGGCGGGGGCCCCGGCCCCGGAATAACCCCATTCAACCATCAACCCGACCTCCCGCCCGCCGGCGGCCGCCTATTTTAACAACCGCCCGATGCCGAACATGGAAATGTCGTACGGGGGTTTTCGACCGACGGCCAAGTCGGCTGCTATCTCCCCGATGGCGGGCGAAAATTTGAACCCGTGCCCGGAGCAGGCGCTGACTATAACCACGTTGGAATGACCGGGATGGACGTCCAGCAGGAAATGCTCATCGGGGGTGTCGGTGTACATGCAAACCGCCGAACGGAGGACCGCCCCGCCCATCGCGGGCAAGATATCCGAGACGGCGGCGCGCAGGTTCCCCTCGTCGGCGGGACGCACCTCCCGGTCCAAAGATTCGGGGTCGTCGTACATTTCCCCGTCGTGGTGGAAAGCGGTTTTCGCCCCCCTCCCGTAGTCGGGCTGGCAGTACAGCCATGCGCCCGGTTTCCACTCCCAAGCGTGGTTGGGGCACCGGTCGGGCCCGAACAGTTCCGGTTGGAGAGGCTGGAACCAAACCAGCACCTGCCTTTCCACCCGCAACGGCAGATTCAGTTTGGACAGCCAACGCCGGTTCCAGGCCCCGGCGGCGAACACGATGCGCCCGGCTGAATATTCCCCCTCGTCGGTGTACGCCCGGATCCCTTCCCCGTCCGGATGCCATTTGCGCACCGGCTCCCGCATGCGAAGCCGGGCCCCGCGCCGGGCGGCGTCGTCCAACATGGCCCGCAGGCAGGGCTCCACGAACAACGCCCCGGCGTTGGGATCGTACGCCCCCGCCATCTCCCGCGCCGGGTTGAACTGCGGCCAGCGGGCGCCAATTTCGTCGGCGTCCAGCAGTTCGTAGGGCAGGCCGTGCTCCTGCGAGGAACGTTCCACGCCGGCCAACGTTTCGCTCCCCGGCTGTCCGATGGAAATACCGCCGGTGACGCGCAGCAGTTGCGCGGGCGGGTCGGCTTCTTCCTCCAGCCGCCTCCACAGCCGGTAGGCATGTTGCACGACCGGCACGTAGGCGGGATGCTCCCCGTACACCTCCCGGATAACCCGCGTTTCCCCATGGCTGGAGCCGAGGGCGTGGGGCGGGGCGTCCATGTCGAAGCCGAGCACCGTCAGCCCGCGCCGGGCCAAAGCGGAGGCGGCGGCGGAGCCGTGCGCGCCCAACCCGACCACGATCACATCGGCGGAATCCATCGGCCGTCCCATCCTCCAATGATAAACCCCCGCCGGGCGGCGTCCGGACGGGAGCGGACGTCAGTCCCTGATTTCGTATTGCCGGTAGCGGCCGGCGGCGGCGGGCGGCAGGCGGACGCTGACCCTGGTTCCCTCCTCCGAATGGTTTTCTTTCAGCACCTCCCCATCGCGGCGCAACCGGGCCAGGGCGCTCCCGTTCCGATAGGGAACCAGCAGTTCCAACAAGGCGGAGCCCCTGGCCAGATAGGAGACGATCAGTTCCCGCAACCCGGCCAACCCGGTTCCGTAGCGGGCGGAAACGGCCGTTCCCTGCGGAAAGTGATATTCCAACCGGCCCAGGTCGGCTTCGGCGGCGGCGTCGGCCTTGTTGAACACCACCAACTCGGGAACGGAGGAGGCCCCGATGTCCTGCAGGACCTCCCGCACCGCCGCCATCTGCCGCTCCGCCCCGGGATGGGAGGCGTCCACCACGTGAATCAGCAGGTCGGCGCCCGCCGTCTCCGACAGGGTGGCTCCGAAAGCCTCCACCAGCTGGTGGGGAAGGCGCTCCACGAACCCGACCGTGTCCGACAGCAAAATCCGCCCCCCGCCGGGCAGCGGGCAACGGCGGATGGTGGAATCCACTGTGGAAAACAGCCGGTCCTCCACTTTCACATCGGCGTCGGTGAGGGCGTTCATCAGAGTGGATTTGCCTGCGTTGGCGTAACCGACCAGGGCGGCCACGGGCAAACTGGAGGCGGACCGCGATTTGCGTTGCACGGCCCGCGCCCCCCGCACTTTTTTCAACTGCCGTTCCAAATGGGAGATGCGGCTCATTATCCGCCGCCGGTCGGTTTCCAGTTTGGTTTCCCCCGGCCCCCGGGTTCCGATGCCCGCCCCCAGCCGGCTGAGGGCGGTTCCTTTGCCGCGCAACCGGGGCAGGTGGTAGCGCAACAGGGCCAACTCCACTTGAAGCATCCCTTCCCGGCTGGCGGCGTGCTGCGCGAAAATATCCAGGATCACCGCCACCCGGTCCACCACGTCGCATTTAAACAGGCCTTGCAGGTTGCGTTGCTGGCCGGGGGTGAGGTCATGATCGAACACCGCCACGTCCGCTTCCAGGGCGGCCGCCTCCCGGGCTGCCTCCCCGGCCTGGCCGGCCCCGATGAAAGTAGCCGGATCCGGTTTGGCCCGTTTCACGATCGCCTCCCCCACCGGGGTGGAACCGGCGGTGTCGGTCAGCAGGGCCAGTTCGATCAGCGACCGCTCCGCGGCCCCCCGGCCGGAGGTGAAATCGACGCCCACCAGAAAAGCCCGTTGCCGGGGAACCTCCAAGTCGGTTACGGTGGCGGTGAGGCGGCGGCGCCCCCGCCCCCCTTCCCCGGCGGTCGCCGCGCTCAAGCGGGCACCGTCCGGCGCGGGCCCTTACAGATAGGAGTTCTCATCGGCGGGGGAGCCGTCCTGCTCTTCGGCGATGATTTGGGATTCGCGCACCGCCACCGCCACCCGTCCGCTGT
Organism: Candidatus Spongiisociaceae bacterium; assembly: GCA_965202665.1. GTDB lineage: Bacteria > Actinomycetota > Acidimicrobiia > Spongiisociales > Spongiisociaceae. Next base: position 1,882,303 of record OZ241841.1, on the reverse strand, counting down.
CCGGCCACAGAAACCGCCACGCCCCGGTCGGCACCGCCCAAAAACGCAACCCGGTGACAATGTCCACCAGGGCCAAGGCGTCGGTGGTGGATTCGGTTCCGGCGGGCACCAGCAACCCGGAGCGGGTGGCCGACTCTTCCCGCAGGCGCCCCACCCGCCAGCCGGGCAGTATCCGATAGCCGTTGGATTCGATTGCGTCACGGTTGTCCGCGGTCACTGTTGATGAAACCCCTTTGGTCGTTCCGGTTCCGCCCCGCGCCGGGCGGCCTGGGGAACAGGTTAGTAGGCGCGGACGGGCCGCCCGCCGGGGCGGTATCCTGTGAGCGGAGGCGAACGAGCGCCTGGTGGGCTCCCTGGTCTTCAAAACCAGTGGGGGTACGTAAGTGCCCCGGCGGGTTCGATTCCCGTCCGCCTCCGCCACTCCCCCGGCCCCCCGTTCCGCCGCCCTGCAAAAATCGCCTTTTTCGGGGCGCGGCGGAAATCCGGCTGGTATTTTGAGCGGTGCGCTATTTGTTCGGAGTAAGGAGGAAGCAATGAGCGACAGTTTGCAGACGGCGGCGGATGCGATCCTGCGGGGGGTGGTTGAGTCAAATCCCCGGGTTCCCGGCGTGACGGCGGTGGCCGCCGATCGGGAAGGGGACATTTACCGGGGAGCGGCCGGGACGAGGGTTTTGGGCGGGGAGGAGGCTATGACCTCCGACACGGTGTGCGCCATTTTCTCCACCACCAAAGCCATCGCGGGCACGGCCTGCCTGCAACTGGTGGAGGACGGTTCGCTGGACTTGGACGCCCCCGCTAAAAACTACGCTCCCGAAATCGGCGACTTGCAGGTTCTGGACGGGTTCGATCAGAACGGCGACCCGATGTTGCGCCCGCCGAAACGGGATGTGACCACCCGCATGTTGCTTCTGCACACCGCCGGGTTCGGTTACGACTTTTTCAATGAAACCTACAACCGCCTGGCGGAGGAGCGCGGCCAGCCGAGCGTGATAACCTCCTCCAAGGCTTCCCTAACCACCCCGTTGCTGTTCGATCCGGGCGAAGAGTGGGAGTACGGCTCCAACATCGACTGGGCGGGGCAGGTGGTGGAGGGGATCGCCGGCAAAAGGCTGGGGGAGGTGATGAGCGAGCGGATTCTGGAACCGTTGGGAATGAACTCCACTTCTTTCACCCTCAACGGGGAGATGCGCAGCCGCCTGGCCGACATTCACCAGCGCGGGGATGACGGGTCGTTGGAGCCGATGGGCTTCGAACTGCCGTCCGACCCGGAGGTGCATATGGCCGGCCACGGCCTCTATTCCACCGCCGAAGACTATTGCCGTTTCATCCGGATGTGGCTGAACGACGGGATGGGGCCGAAGGGACCGGTGCTGGACGGGAAAACCGTGGAGATGGCGGAGCGCAACGGCCTGGAAGGGGATATGAAAATCAAAGGACTCCCCGGGGTTATCCCGACCCTTTCCAACTACGCCGAGTTTTTCCCGGGCATGCCCAAGTCTTGGGCGTTGACTTTTATGATCAACGAGGAGGACGCCCCCACCGGCCGCCTGGCCGGTTCGCTGGCTTGGGCGGGTTTGGCCAACCTTTACTACTGGATTGACCGGAGCAACGGCGTGGGGGGATTCTGGGCCACCCAGATTTTCCCCTTCGCCGACCCGACTTCGGTGGGCGGATACCTGGACTTCGAGAAGGCGGTGTACGAACACGCCGTCTGACCGCCCGCACGCCGGGCCCCTCCGCCGTCCAATCTCCACGGGCGAAAGCCCGCTGGCGGAGGGGCCGTCTTTTTACGCTTGACTTCATAGTATGCGGGGGGTGACCGCATCCGCCGCCGCCAGAGTAGCGATGGGGACGGCCCTTGCGGGGTTGCTGGCCCTGTCCGTCGCCTCGTGCGGGGGGGAAGCCGCCGACCCGGCCGCAACGGAGGCGCCCGCCCCGCCGGCGACGGCGGAAAACCCGGGAGCCGATCCCGGCCCCGGCGGAACCTCACCGCCCTCCGCCGCCCCCGAACCGTCCGACCCGCCCCCGACCGGCGCCGAACCGGACGGCCCGCCCTCCTCCTCCGCCATCCCGCCGGAAGAGGTTCCGCTGGAGCCCCCGCCGGAGACCCTGATTCTCCCCGCGGCGCCGTCCGACGGAGGCCCGGTGGTGCGGGTGCAACTGGAGGCGGTCACCTACCCGGAGTCGGACGTAAACGGCGACCCTCCCCGCCCCGGCCTGCGGCACATCCGGTTTCACCTGCTGGTGGAGAACCTCACCGACTCCCCGCAGGTTTTCCTGCCCTGGCAAGATTTGGAGGTGACCACCGGGGGCGGGCAACGCTGGTACGACACTTTCGACCCCTACGATTCTTCCCTGGACGGTTCGTTGTTGCCCGGCCTGCCGGTGAGGGGGACCGCCGGGTTCCAGATTCCAGAGGAGGCGGACGAAGTGGTGTTGTCGGTGAATCTGGAACCGGTCATTCCCGACCGGGACATTCCGGTGCGGCGCCGCCGGTTCATGGTCCGCCCCGAACGGGGCCCGTTCGGAGAGCCGGGCTCCGACCCCGTCTTCGTTCCCAGTGAAACGTTTCGGGTGGGGGATTCGTTCATAGTCGAGGATTTTGATTTCAGCCTGCGGTTCGCCATGGAGGGAGCGGACTTCCCGGAGGTGGACGATTTGGGCAATAAGCCCCCGCCCGGCATGCGGCATCTGAAAGTTTTCGGATCGGCGGAGGTGACTTCCGGCTTTCTGGAAAACTTGGACGACCTGTTCATCGAAGCGCGCACCCCGGACGGCTTCCGCTGGCAGGAACAGTCGTTTGCGGGAACCGGCCTGGATGGGGAAGTCGGCGACGGCCAACCGTTTCGCGGCACCGCCGGGTTTCTGATTCCGGAGGAGGCTTCCATCGTCTATCTGACCGTGGAAAACACCTTCAACGGTTTCTACGGGATTTTTGAGTTCGACGCCCGGCGGGGCGCGCAGGGAAAAACCGCCGGCTACCCCAGCCTGTCAGTGGCGGGAGTGGACGATGTCCTGGTCAACGACCGGTTGCGGTTTTCCATCGAATCGGTGATCTACTTCGATTCGACTGAGGAAATGGAGGAGGGCGTCCCCGATTTTCGGATTGTTTCGATTTACGCCTTGGTGGAGTCGGCCGACGGCCAAAGCGGCTTCTTCGACGGCTGGCCCGTATTCCAACTGTGCGAGTTCAAGCATTCGCAATGTTTTTTCCCGCTGGGGATTCTGTCCGGCGACTTCTCCCCCGGCGAACCGCTACGCGGATCCTTGGACTTCGAGTTCCCGGGCGATGTGGAAACGCTCTACCTCCGCCCCCGCCCCGGCGTCTTCGACGAGTTCCCGGTAATAGAAATAGACACCCGCCTCGGCGACCAGGGAGACCCGGACGCCGTCCCCACCTTCCCGGACACCACCGGAGTCCTGCTTTCCGCCCCCGCCCGCTAAACCCCGGCGGGCAAACGCCGCAACGGCCCCGGCCAAGCCAGAATCTTCCCATCCGCCGTAACCAGCCGATGGTCCCCCTCCAACGCAGTGGCGACAATCAGCCGGTCAGCCGGATCTTTATGAAAATCAGGCAACGACACGGCCCTAATGCCGATCTCACCGCTCACGGCAATCTCCTTCAGCCCCTGCCGCAAAAAATTCTCGCGGACCTGTCCAATTTCAACCATTATTCTGAGTCGCCCCTTTTGTTGCGACATCGCCATCTCCCAAAAAGATATCGCCGATGCAACTGCCTCGCCCTCACTCCAAGACCGTTCAATCATCTTTCGAACATCTTGGGCCAGCCTAGGGTTATCCGACATCAACCAAAGAAGAACATGCGTGTCTAGCAGGGTCACATCAATTCATCCCATTGCTTGAGCCATTCCTCCTCCCATTCCATGTCGTCAATCGGGCTTATGATGTCTCCTAGAATTTCCATCCGATCCTTGTAAAAACCGAACGGAGCCTTGAACCTTTCCCGCGACGGGACCAACCGCGCCACCGGGTTGCCCCGCTTGGTGATCACGATCTCCTCACCGGTCTCCGCCACCTCGTCCATCAACCCCAAGCACTTGGCCTTAAACTCAGAGGCCGAGATGGTCCTAACCTGCGACTCAGCGGTTAAAGTTGTCATTCGTTTTCCTTTCGCTTCTGTGCCGACTATCTATATTATAACCATGGTCATGACCATAGTCAAATTAGGGGGATGGCGAGGCAAGCCGTTCATCCCATTTGCTCAGGACCTCCTCCTCCCAACCTTCATCATCCAACTCATCAAGGTCGCCATAGATTTTGATCTGACCTCGATATTTACCATAGAGAGTTTTGGGCCTTTCCCAATAGGCGGTCAGCCGCGCCACCGGTTTACCCCGCTTGGTGATCAGTATCTCCTCACCGGTCTCCGCCACCTCATCTATCAAGGCCAAACACTTGGCTCGGAACTCAGAGGCCGTAATAGTCCGCACCTCCGACCTAGTTGCTGAAGTTGTCATATCGCTTCGCCTCCTTGCCAACTAACCCAACTAGCAGAAATCATCCACTCCACTATCCCTCCCATTCCATGCTACCAAATAAATGTGGCTGTACAGACGAGCTAGCACCCTCAAGGTTCTTATCAAAGCTATTAATTTCAACGCGTTCCAATTCTTTCAAAATATCTTCACGGATAGATTCTGTTTTAATTTCAATACCTACTTCCTTATCGCTCTTATAGGAAATACTAATGGCATTAATATTTTTTGATATAATATTTATTACCTTTTTTGTAAAATTTTTTCTATCCTTACCTTTCCAATGGTTAAATACACCATAAGTGGCTTCTTGGAGCAGAGAATCTGCTCTCAATGATAGCATGACAGGAGGTTCGGCATTTTTTATTTCCTTTTGAACATAAGATAACACGCGCCCAGTCAATACAGCCAAACCATCTGAAATAAGGGGTGAAGATTCGTCATCAACTTCTGGAAGCCAAGGTATAAAGTACATTGGAATGATATCTTCTATATGTCCCATGGATCTCAGTACAGTAACAGGTTGGGATAAACCCTTGCATAAAGGTTTAGGTAAAGTGGAAGGATTAAGACTATTCCACAGCCAATTATTTTGACTATGATCAAGACCTATAACAGCTACAGGCGCGGACGAAATCTGCACTTCCTCTAATGTCGACTTCAACAAATTTAGAGTGTCTGTCATTTTGTCGGCATCTTTATGTAAAGTCATAATAATAAAAAATCCAGGTTTCCTATCTTTGATACCAATAGAAGAGGACAGGTCGAACGACGCAGCCAACATTTTATAAATTTGCTTTATTTTTTTTGAAGATTTTTCTCCAAAACCACGCGACTTTAATTCTAATATTAGATCAAAATTATCACTTTCATGCCTCAACCATACATCTGGAACAGGAGGACTCCAATCTGGTACTAATTCAAAAAAAGAACTCCTATCACCAATCTCCGTTAGTAGAATTCTCCGGTTAAGGGCAACGATATAATAACCTGCCTCCTTAAGAAATGGGTTTATCTGTGAGTTACCATCTTTAGGTAAATCTTTCACAGACCAAATAACCATATTTAGTTGAAAAACAGGATCACTAAGCAATTGAGCAGGATCATCAATCAACTGAATAGAATCGCTCATTTTCTGTTTCCTTTACTAGCTAAACCAACTGCATCTTTATATGATTCGCCTCCCAACCACACGCTTATTTTGGGCGATATGAAACGTTGCACATATGTAACAAGACGGTGAATAGTGTTACCACACGTACCTCGCGGTAATAAAACCATAATATGTTTTGTTGTTGCTTCGAGGAGAAAAGGTTGCCATAAATGTCTGTCGATAGCAGACATATGAATTTTCCTCGGCCCGCGATTATGAAGATAACCACCTATTCTCAAAATGCTATTCCTGCGTTGTAATCCATAGGTTATAAATTTATTGAATGTTTCTTCTGACAGTTCTTGTTCAAATTGAATTGTTATAGGCTCACCATCCATCCTAAAACCACCGCCATCAACATCAGTAGTGCCTAGCCACAGTTTGTCCTCTGCCGTTTCTGTTAGATTCTTATACAACTTCACTATACTCATAATTTTAGAACGATGTTCCAAAAAAGAGTCGCTAAGATTTATGGCCCTACCATCGTAATGTAAGCGATGACCTCCTTTACTATCGGAGGGTATTTGTAGCTGCACTAAAGAATGCAAGGGATCATACAATTTAGTAAATTTTTCTAATTTGTCAGACAAAACATCAAGCCTTTCAGTGATATATACCCTTGCTTTTCGACGATCTGGTGCTGGTGATTCATATCCTTCACCTATCTCCATATCTTCATATTGTGATGCATCACTTAACATTTCGTATTTAGATTCGTGCTCGAAGCCAAATCCAACATAGCGTGCAGGATCAGATACTTTCCGTGTATGATTCCATATATGGGATAAAATGTGCGAAGATAGCCACATTCTGTCAAGCCAAGGGGTTTGATCCACATTTTTACTTATCCAATTATTGCTTTCATCGGATTTAAAAGCAGTATAGAACACAGGATGGCGCTCTTCTGCAACCTCAATTAGCCCAACTATTTCGCCTGGATGGTTCTCATTATCCCAGACTTCGTACAACGCTTCGTCGATAGCATCCAGACGTATACCGTTAGAAAAGGATTCCGCCAAGGAACGCTCCCTCCGCTCGCCGCGAGCGGTTTCCAACATATACGTTTTAAGAGGGCTTCGCCCCGCCTCGGGTTGCCCAAAAGTTTCCAGCGTCAAATAGCCTTCCAGATAGTCCATGTACGACTCGCGGCTATCCAACTTGGGAAGGTAGCTTGTGTAGGTGCTCATGTCCCCACTCTAGACCGTTCCCAGAAATAACGGAAACCTTAGGGGTTTAGAAGGGGAGGTGGGGGGTGGTTTCCCTTAGGCGGCGACGGCGGGCGGGGGCGTCGGGGATGGCTCCGGTTACCAGGTTCCAGAAGTCGGCGGAATGGTTGCGGACCACCAGGTGGGCCAACTCGTGCACCACCACGTATTCCAGAAGCGGCGGGGGGACCATCACCACCCGCCAGTTGAAACGCAACGTGCCGTCCGCCCCGCAGCTGGCCCACCGTTTGCGCTGGTTGCGGATCAGCACCGCCGACCGCTCCCCCCGCCCGAACTGCGGCCACCAGCGGTCCACCACCGGCGGCACCCGCGCTTCCGCCCGCCCCCGAAACCAGTCGGTCACCGCCGACCGCACCCGCTCCGTCCGCTCCTCCCCCTCCCAACCGGGGGGAACCGCTATCCGCAGCCTCCAATGGTCGAACCGCACCTGCGGCGACCGCTCCCCTTCCTCCGCCTCCGACACGATCATCCGCATGTTCCGCCCCAGGTAGGGCACGGTTTCCCCGCTCACGAACCGCTTGGGGGCGGCCCGCAAAGCCGCAGCGTCCGAGGAGCGGCGGATGATCCAGTCGGCCCGTTGCCGCACGAACGCCTTCAGATATTCGTCGCCGGCTTCCATCGGGGCGGTCACCGACACCCCGCCCCCGTCAACCGCCAACTGGATAGTTTTACGGCGGCGGGGGCTGCGCCGGATCTCGTATTCGATGACCGACCCGCCGTAACGCACCCGGTCACGCGTCCGCACCGGCGTCCCCCTGCCGCCGGGCGATTTCCACCAGGCGGCGGCTCAGTTCGTCCAGATGCTCCTGGGAGTATTCCCCGCTTTCCCGCAGAATCCGCTTCACGTCCCGGCGCATTTCCCGTTGCACGTCCGGCTTGTCCCGCCATTCGATGATCGCCGCATGTTTTTCCACCGCTTCATCCAATCTTCCGGCCAGTTTCACCATCTCCTCCTCGAATTCTTCCTGATGTTCGCCCAGGTCCCCGGCGGCGCGGGTGGGTTCGTCCGGTTCCGCCAGCAACAACCCATAGTAGGCGTATCCGCGCCGGGTGAGTTCCAGCCGGGCGGCGATGTCCCCCTCCTCTTCCATTCGCCCGGCCATTTCCCCCATCCGACGGCAGGCTTCCAAGTCGTCCAGCGTGCCCTGCCGCAACTGGCCGATCACTTCTTTCAACAACTCGGACAGTTTCTGGTAGAAAGCCGGATTTTCCCCGAACCGACGGTTGATTTCCGCCCGCAGGGCGTGTTCCATCAGCGAAGCCCGAACCCGCTCCCCCGGCAACCCGGCCATCGTCCGCTCAAAGTCGGGGTGGAGGATGGAGATGGGTTTCATCAGTTCCTTCACGACGGCGTCTATCCGCTCGTCCACCAGTTTTTTGGCTTTCGCCCCGATGTCAGTCCAGTCCAGTTCGGCGTCTTCCCGCATATACTGCGCCCTCACATAGGAGCGGACGACGGTGAGCCGCGACAACCGGTCCCGGTAGGCCAAAGCCCGCGGGTCGGGAAGGAACCGGTCCATCAGATAGGCGAAATGCCGGTAGTCCTGATTGAACCGCTGATAAAGGTCTATCTTGAATTCCCCTTCGGTTTCGGCGTCGGGGGCGAACATCAACACGCACTCCCAGGTGTCATCCAAATCCTTCCCCCGGAACCATCTTTCCGCCCGGGCGGCCGCTTCTTCAATCACCTCCCCGATTTCATCCCCGGTTTCCAATGGCTCCATCGCCTCGCTGACCTCCCCCCATTCGAACCCGGCCAGGGCTTTCTCCAACTCTTGGGAAACCCCGTGATAGTCCACTATCAACCCGTAGGTTTTTTCAGTTGAAACCCCATCCGCATGGTGGGAGAAGCGGCGGTTGACGCGGGCGATGGTCTGCAGCAGATCATGTTCCCGCACTCCTTTGTCCAAATAGAGAACCTGCTCCCGGGGGGCGTCGAACCCGGTGCGCAACTTGTCCACCACCACCAGAATTTCGGGCACCCCCGGCCCGTCTTCGTCTTCCACGAAGGCTTTCACCAACTGTTCCTGGTTCAGATCCCGCACCTGGTTATATTCGGCCCCATCGCCGGGGGTGACGGTGATGATCGGATAGGTTTCGGGTATTCCGAAGTCCCGCAGATGCCGGGCGTATTGGAGGGCGGCCGCCCGGCTGGGGGCCACCACCTGCCCCCGGAACCGGTTGGGCCGGATGTGGTCGATGAAATGGCCGGCGATGTCTTCGGCGATCATTTGAATGCGCCGTTCGGCTTCGGCCAAGCTTTCCCGGTTGGCGTAACGGCGGCGAATCTGCGCCTGCTCATCGTCGGTGAGATCGCCGAACAGCCGGTTGAACAGCCGGTCCAAAGCGTCGGGGCCGACGACGGACAGTTCCGGTTTGCGCAACTCGTAGCGGATGGGGACGGTGGCCCCGTCGGCAACCGATTGGGGGATGGTGTAGGAGTCGATCAGTTCCCCGAACCGCCGCCGCGTGCTACGTTCGAACCCTTTGTCGATGGGGGTGCCGGTGAAGCCGATGAGGACGGCGTTGGGCAGGGCCTGCGACATGCGGGCGGCCAGGATTCCGTACTGGGTGCGGTGGGCTTCGTCCACCATCACCACCACGTTGGCGGCCGGGTTGAGAGCCTCCGCCCGCCCGTCGTCTTCCTGCAGGACTTCCTCGAATTTCTGGATGGTGGTCATCACCGTACGCCCCACCCCGCTGGTGAGCAGACGGCGCAAATCCCGGGTGCTTTTAGCCTGTTCGGGGGCGGAGAAGCCGCACCGGTTGAAAGTGTCGGTAATCTGCCGGTCCAGCTGGGTGCGGTCGGTGATGATGAGAATGGCCGGGTTGTCCAAGTCGCCCAGGCGGGCGGAACGGCGCAGTTTGGTGGCCAGCCACAGCATGGTCAAAGACTTGCCGGACCCCTGGGTGTGCCAAACAATCCCGCCCCGCTCCTGGGGGCTCCCGCCCCGCCGGATGCGCCCCAAAGCTTCCCGAACCGCCCGATACTGCTGGTAACGGGGCAGCTTTTTAACCAGTTTCCCGCCCCGATGCTCGTAAACCACGTAATCGCGCAAAATGTCCAGCAGGACGGAGGGGGACAAAAGGCCGATAATGAGCTGAGCCTGCCCCCGAGGTTCGACCCCGAACCGGCTACGCACCTCGTCTTCGTGGAAAGGATGGATGCTTTTCCACTCAAAATAGTCTATTTCGGGGGCGTACAGTCCGGCGTAGGACGCTTCCGCCCCAGAGTGAGCCACGCACAACAGGTTGTAATGAAACAGCTCCGGCGCTCCCCTCCCCCGAAAATTCAGGTCAGCTTCCTGATAACGGCGCAACTGCTTAACAGCCTCCTCCCGCCGCCACAACAAGTCGGGCCGTTTGGCTTCCATCACCACCAGGGGAATGCCGTTGACGAACAACACCAAATCAGGAACAACATTCTCCCCGCGTGAAACCCGGAACTGGGTGGTGACGACGAATTCGTTGCGCCCACCCTCCGGATACTCAAAGTCACAAAACCGGACAGTACGGGCACGCCGCCCGCCCGGCTGGTCCACATCCAAAGGCATCCCATAGGTAAGATACTCGTGCACCCGCCTATTACGCCCCATCCCAGATTCTTCCAGGTGTTCCAAAGCGTAAATTACCCGGTCCGCCTGCTCCGAGTCCATCCACTCATTAAGCCGAAGCAAAGCAGAACGCAACCGCCCCTTGAGTAATACCTCCCGCTCATCCCCCCTCTCCCGCGAAAGTTCGGAACGAGAAAGGTAAGACCACCCCAACCGCTCCAGCAACTCCCGCGCCGGTTGCTCCACCTGCGCTAATTCAATATCCATACATTACCTCCCTGCTAAATCAATCATTGTGATTATTCGGAAGACCTCGGGTTAAAAGGTCGTGTAGTAGTGCATCTCGTAGTCTACTCTGTCTGTTCATTACTTGTCTATTATGGTCTATAACCTCAGACACACTGTCTAAATATCTTGCAATGGATATCTGCTCCTCTAACGGAGGAAGTATTACTATGAATCTGGCAATATCCTTCCGATATACATGTGGCAACGCCGAACCAGTTCTGAGACGGTATATCTTGTTCTGATTATGTTTCAAAAAATAATAAATATAGTTGGTCACCGATATTTCCGGTTTAGGACGGACTGTTATGCAATCTGAAGCGAAAATGGGCTTACGATGAATAGAAACGTAGCCAGCATCACCCGATGCGCTCACCGTGATCGTATTAGGTGGCCGGTTAGAATACTTATGATAATAGGCCGGTTCGCGGCCTCCTGCAATTACAGGAATGTCTCCGAGCACCAAATCCTTGCTAGTAAAGCTAGTGCCTTTTTGGACTTCGGCTATATCACCCAAGATGACTACCTTCCATGGGGGGGGGGGGCCACGCCTCGCCGGGTACTTCTACCCCTTCTTTGTGGTGTCCGGGGACTCCTCGGCTTAACAGTTCGTGTAGTAGCGCATCGCGTAGTTGCACTGTTTTGACTATTACATTTTCCATTTTTTCTATCGCTTCGTCAACACTACCTAAAACAGATGCTATATGTTTTTGCTCTTCAAATGGAGGTAACAGTAATTGTACAGATCGCATATCTCCTAGACGGATCCCAGAGATAGTAAGACCTGTTTGTAAACGTGTAATTTGTTTTTGCGTAACGGGAGTTTTGAGAGCTTCCGCCAAAAACGGCCCAAAAACTATATCTTGTTTAGGTCGAGCACGTCCTAGGTGATAGCCGCACACCAGATTTGGTATGTTCTCTTCCACCAAGGAAACCTTTCCTATCTCAGCATCCTTGGTGAAGACAACGTCATTTTGCTGTAGCGTCCATTTGTCAACTTCCTTGGCTGTAGCAGTTGCAGGCATAAAATCTATACCGGACCGAATACGATAATTGCTCACCACATCATGATAATTGCAAAGCACCACCGGAATTTCATCATCCACCGCCTTTTTGTCAACACTGCTGAATTCGACATTGGCTACATCACCCAATTTAACTATCTTCCAATGGGGGGGGGGGAGACGAAACTAGACATATCTTAACTCTTTCAGGTGTTCGTTCATTTTGGCTACTGCTTCGTCTCTCCGTTGCTCAGCTTCTCTCAGCTGGGCCAAGGCCTCTTCTACGCTTATGATTTCTATCGGTTCCGTTTTGTCTACGTAGCGGCTGATGTTAAGATTGTAGTCGTTTTCCTCTATTTCCTCCAAATCGGCTATGTGGGCGAACCGTTCCACCTCCTCAAAATTGTGGTAGGCCTCGGCTATCTTCTGGATGTGCTCACCATCTAAATGGTTCTGGGCTTTGCCTTGGCGGAAGTAGCCCTCCTGGTCGGCGTCTATGAAAAGCACCTTTCCTTTCCGTTCCGGAGGTTTCTGTTTGTTGAATACACAGATGGCAACCGGGATGGCGGCCCCGAAGAACAGGTTGGGCGTCAAACCGATTACCGCCTCAAAACGATCCTCCTTCACCATCCCTTTGCGTATTTTGCCTTCCGCCCCACCTCGGAACAGCACCCCGTGCGGCAACACCACCCCCAGCATCCCTGTGTGATTTGTTACCGCCAGCATGTGCAACACGAAGGCCAAATCTCCTTTAGCGCGGGGCGGTATGGCCCCGTAGCGGTTGAAGCGGGAGTGGGGATCGTCGGGGGCGGACTCGAAACCCCAGTTTTTTAGACTGAATGGGGGATTGGCTATTACCCGGTCGTAGAGCATCAACCATCCCTTGTCGTCCAGCAGTTGCGGCTCGGCGATCACATCCCCTCCCTCCAAACGGGCCGCGCGCAGATCATGCAGGAGCAGGTTCAGGCGGCCGATGGCCAGCGTCCCCAGGTTGCGTTCCTGGCCGTGCAACACCAGGTTGCGCGGGTCGCCCCCCTGCTCTTTCACATATTGGGCGGTGTAAATCAGCATTCCGGCCGAACCGGCCGTCGGATCGCAGATGCGCATCCCCTCCTGCGGGCGCAGTAATTCCACTATCAGGCGCACCACCGCCCGGGGGGTGTAAAACTCGCCGCCCTTCTTGCCCGCATCGTCGGCGAACCGGTGAATCAGATATTCGTAGGCGTCGCCCAGCACGTTGCCCGCCCCGCCCCCGCCGTCCGGGGCCAGGTTGCGGTCCGACAGATCCAGATCGCTGAAATGGTTGAGCAGGTTGCGGATGATCTTCTCCCGGTTGGCCGGGGAGCCCAGCTTGGACTCGTCATTCCAGTTCACCGACGTCAGCACCCCGTCCAGACGGGGCGTGTTCTCGTACTCAATCTCATGGCCGGCCACATTCAACTTCTCCCCCAGGTTCATCGACGCCCCGGCCAAGGCCGCCCAGCGGACCTCATCGGGGACGAAGAATTCGTGTTCATCCGTATCGTACAGGGCGGCCTCCCGGGGCACGCCCTGCGCTACCGCCGCCTCCACCTCCTCCTCGAAGCGGTCCGACAGTCTTTTCAGGAACAGGATGGAGAAGATGTAGTTCTTGTAATCGGCGGCGTCGATCTGGCCGCGCAGGATGTCCGCCGCCTGCCAGAGTTTCGACTCCAGTTCTTGTTGAGTTAATGGCATCGTCTCACCTCTTAATCTAGTTTGGCAGGGCCGTGTGACATATTCGGCGGACCAGGGCGTCCCGCAGGGTCGTCCGTCGCAGACGGGCCGCCTCCGTCGCCGCCGCGTAGGCCCGCTCCGACGACCCGACCAGGCGGGCCACCCTGTCCAGGATGCGGGGAGGCGGAGTCGGAACCACCATCTCCCCCAAGTCGCGGGCCGACAGGGACGTGAACGTGATACCGGGGCGGGTTTTGCGAGCCAGCTGCGCTCGCCCGTCGGCGGATGTCAGATAGAACCACAGGTACTGCCCCATCCCCGACTCCGGATGGCGAGGACGCACCGCCAACAGCGTAATCCCCGCCACGGTGCGGGACACCCGGGGGGGCACCAGGGCCGCCTCCGGCCGCCCGGCCCGAGCGGTGACCAGCACATCGAACGGACGGAGCAGATGCCGTTCGGTGCGCACGCTCCGCACCACACCAACCTCCCGCAGGCCGTCCAAGCGGAGCCGGTCGTCGGACACGTCCCGGCTTTCCACCATCCGCAACCGCCAATCCCCGGCCTGCGCGCCCACCCCCCGCCCCGACAGGGCCAACCCCTGCGAAACTTCCGCCACCTCGGACAGGCGCGTTATTAATGTAATCATGGTGTATTATAATAACACTATGGTCACAAGAATGTCAAACTCAAAACTAAATAGTATGACAGATTGCCGATGACGGATCAGGCACCCCCTGGGATCGTAGAAGAAAACGGCGTCTGGTACCTGCCGTCGGCTTTCAAGCACGGATACGGTCCAGCCGACGCCGAAGCAGTATTCGACCGGCCTTACGTAGGCCCCTTTCAGAAATCCGGCAAGCGAACCGCCGGGAAGCGGGCCTTGTGGATGGAGGGATTCGCCATAGAACGACTTGATCACATTGAGGTAGGATATGAGTACAGGCCAGGCGGGCAGAAAGTTGTATTCCACATCGACAAGGCACGCCAACAACGAAAAAGTCGTAGGTCATCAAGAAGACGGAACCTGTGGTAGAGTATAGCATCATGACCACCAAAATGTTGAAAGAGGAAGCCGACCTGGCCGCCTACTGGGAAAAGCGCATCCAGCGGATGACGCAGATGTCGCAGGATGTCGACGACGGCCTCTACGACGACGTGCTCGGCCCCCTCCGCGAAGCGACCACCAGGCTCATCACCGACCAACTGCCCAATGGCTACGCCTACGACTACGACGAATGCCAAATCGTGCGCTTCGACCCCGACCTGCCCGACACCTTCATCATCAAAGGCGAAGCGGGCAACGACCTGCCCGTCCCCGCCCCCACCGTCCTCCACCCCGCAGAGGCCGAAGCCGACCCCGACCGATATGAGACCAAAACCGAACCCGCGCCCGCCCCAGAGTGCAAATACTGGAAGGCGCACCTCCGCCGAGTAGCGCAAATATGGAAAGACGCAGAAAACGGCCTCTACGACAACCTAATCGACCCCCTATCGGAAGAGGCCATCAGACTCATCACTGACCAACTGCCCGACGGCTACGCCTACGACCACCACGAAAGCCGGATCGTGCGCCTCGACCCCAACCTGCCCGACACCATCACAATCAGATATAATGGAATAACTGACCAGCCCGAGCCAGTTCCCGACATAGTCCACCCGACAGAAGCCGAAGCCGACCCCGACCGATATGCAATCCGAACCTGACGCCGCGCCCGCTCTCGCCGTCAAAGGTGACATCTAACCCGCTGTCCTCAAATCCACAGGGCTCGGCACCGACTCCTCGCTGGCCGTGAAACCCGAACCTAACCCGGGGCCCGTCTCCGAGGAAGCCTGCTGGGAGGAGCGCATCCGGCGGATGACGCAGATGTCGCAGGATGTCGACGACGGCCTCTACGACGACGTGCTCGGCCCCCAACGCGAAGCGGGCATCCGACTCATCACCGACCAACTCCCCGATGGTTATGCCTTCGACTACGACGAAAGCCGGATCGTGCGCTTCGACCCCGACCTGCCCGACACCTTCATCATCAAAGGCGAAGCGGGCAACGACCTGCCCATCCCCGCCCCCACCGTCCTCCACCCCGCAGAGGCCGAAGCCGACCCCGACCGATTTGAGACCAAAACCGAACCCGCGCCCGCTCCCGAGTGCAAATACTGGAAGGCGCACCTCCGCCGAGTAGCGCAAATATGGCAAGACGCAGAAAACGGCCTCTACGACAGCGTATTCTACCCCCTACATCAAGAGGCCATCAGGCTCATCACCGACCAACTGCCCGACGGCTACGCCTACGACCGCCGAGAAGACCAGATAGTACGCTTCGACCCCGACCTGCCCGACACCATCACAATCCGAGATGACGGAGTCAACGACCAGCCCTGGCCCGTTCCCACCGTTGTCAACCCCGCAGAAGCAACAGACGACCCCGACCGATATGAAACCCGAACCTGACGCCGCGCCCTCCGCCAAACGACGTTGAGCGTTGATGTCCTGACGCCTTTCGGGTTACGGCGGGCTAAGGGACGACGAAGCATAGTAAGTCCACACTGCAATTTTCTTGTTAGACAAATTTTTTCTGAAGCGTTTTTATCTCCTTTTATATTGGTTTAAATTCTGTAAGAGTTTCGGGATGTTTAGAAGACAGAAAATCTTGCAATGAATAGTGAATTTCCTTCCTTATATAGGGGGAAGGACAAATTGCGGGTCGATGCAACTTGTCGGCAAACGAGGGAAGGAGACAACAATACTTTATACAATATTTGAGGGGACGAACGAGGTGGTGGTCGTAGGGCACACGGCGTCGTTGGCGTTCAAGGGCCATTACGGCACGTTCCCCAACTGGGTGGCGGATGCCGCCGAACTGGGCTTGCCGCCCGCCCGGTTGGATAAGAGCATCGTCAACAACTACCTGGTGTTGTTGCGATTCGACAATGGTTCGGCGGTTCGGGTTCGGCGCAATCTGCCGAAAAGGCTGGCGGCTTAGGGGGAGAGGCTGGGTCCGTCCCCCGGTTCGATCCGGGGGCGGCCAGCCCGCGACTACGGGAAGTTCTTCGTTGGCGAGGACGCGGCTTGGACGCTCCTTCGAACTAGCCTGGGCCCTCCCAAAGCGGGAAGGGGGCGGGGGTTTTGTCACGGGGGGCGGTTACGCTTGCGGGCATGGGACTGGAAATGTTCACCGCCGCCGCAGCCGCCTGGTTTTCGGAGGCATTCGCCGCGCCCACCCCGGCCCAGGAACGGGGTTGGCCGGTCATCGCCTCCGGCGGGCACACCCTTATCCACGCCCCCACCGGGTCGGGCAAAACCCTGGCCGCCTTCCTCTACGCCTTGGACCGCCTGCTGACCGAGCCGGAACCGGACGCCGCCCGCCGTTGCCGGGCCCTCTACATCTCCCCGATGAAAGCCCTGGCCCACGATGTGGAACGCAACTTGCGGGCCCCGCTGGCCGGCATCCGCCGCACCGCCGAACGGGACGGGCTGGGACCGCTGGCGGAGGTAACGGCCGCCATCCGCACCGGCGACACCCCGCCCGACCAACGGCGGCGGATGCGGCGCGCCCCGCCCGACATCCTCATCACCACCCCCGAATCCTTCTACCTGCTGCTCACCAGCGCCGCCCGGGCCGTTTTGGGTTCGGTGCGGTGGGTGATCCTGGACGAAGTCCATGCGGTGGCCGCCGCCAAACGGGGATCGCATTTGGCCCTGTCCCTGGAACGTTTGGAGGAACTGACCGAACGGCCGCCGCAACGGATCGGCCTGTCCGCCACCCAGCGCCCCCTGTCGGCGGTGGCCGAATTTATAGGAGGGGGCGTCCTCCGCCCCGCCCCTCCCCCGCCCCCGGCCGGCCAGACCGCCCCCCGGGACGCCCCCGGCCCCGCCCCCGAAGAGCCGGCGCCGCCGGGCGAAGGCGAACGGGACGTTTGGGAGCCGCGCCCGGTGGCCATCGTGGACATCCCCGGCGACCGCAACCTGGATTTGGAACTGGTGGTGCCGGTGGAGGACATGGCCGCCCCCGCTCCCCCCGACCCTTTGCGGTCGGACCCCTCCCACCACGGCTTCCGCTCCATCTGGCCTTCCGTCTACCCGAAGGTGCTGGAACTGATCCGGGCCAACCGCTCCACCATCGTGTTCGCCAACTCCCGCCGCTTGGCGGAACGATTATGCGCCGAATTGAACGAGTTGGCAGGGGAGGAGATAGCCCGCGCCCACCATGGGTCGGTTTCCCGGGAGCAGCTCCTGCAAATCGAGGAAGCGCTGAAACAGGGGCGGCTGCCGGCGGTGGTAGCCACCTCCACCTTGGAGTTGGGAATCGACATGGGGGCGGTCGACCTGGTGATCCAAATCGAGTCGCCCGCCAGCGTCATCTCCGGCCTGCAGCGGATGGGCCGGGCCGGGCATCGGGCGGGGGCGGTCAGCGTCGCCAAAATATTCCCCAAATACCGGGGCGACCTGCTGGAGGCGGCGGTGGTGGCCGACCGCTGCCTGGCCGGGCGGGTGGAGTCGCTGTCCGTCCCCCGCAACCCGTTGGACGTGCTGGCCCAGCAAATCGCGGCCATGACGGCCATGGAACCTTGGGACGCCGACCAGCTGTTCCGGCTGGTGCGCCGGGCCGCCCCCTACCGGGATCTGGGGCGGGCCTCCTACGAGTCGGTTCTGGACATGCTGGCCGGACGCTACCCGGCGGAACTGTTCGGGGAACTGCGCCCCCGCCTGGTGTGGGACCGCCTGAGCCAAACCCTGACCGCCCGTTCCGGAACCCACCGGCTGGCGGTCACCAATCCGGGGACCATCCCCGACCGGGGCCTGTTCAGCGTCAACCTGCCGGACGGGGCCCGGGTGGGGGAGTTGGACGAGGAGATGGTGTACGAGTCCCGGCCGGGGGACGCGTTCATCCTCGGCGCCTCCGCCTGGCGCATCACCGACATCACCCCCGACCGGGTGGAGGTGGTTCCCGCCCCGGGGGAAGCGGCCGGGCGGATGCCTTTCTGGAGGGGCGACCGGGAGGGCAGGCCTTTGGAAACCGGTTTGGCCATCGGCCGGTTCGTAGCCGAAATTTCCGCTTTGGAGCCGGAGGCGGCGCAGGCGGAACTGCGGGGGCGCTACCGCCTGGACGAATGGGCGGCCCGCAACCTGGTTTCCTTCCTGGCCGAGGAAAAAGAGGCCAGCGGGGCGCTGCCCACCGACCGCACCCTGGTGGTGCAGCGTTTCCGGGACGAAATCGGCGACTGGCGAATCGTTCTGCTGTCGGCGCGGGGGGCGAAAGTGCACGCCCCGTGGGCGATGGCCCTGGGCCGCCGGCTGCGGGAGCGCTACGGGCGGGACATGGACATCGTGTGGAGCGACGACGGCATCACTTTCCGTTTCGCAGACGCCGAAGAACTGCCTTCTTTGGACGATCTGCTCATCGACCCGGAAGAGGCGGAGTCCCTGCTGTGGGAGGAACTGCCCGACACAGCCCTGTTCGCGGCCCTGTTCCGGGCGGCCGCCGCCCGCGCCCTGCTCCTGCCCCGCCGCTACCCCGGCGGGCGCACCCCGCTGTGGCTGCAACGGAGGCGGGCGGCCGACCTGATGTCGGCGGTCGTCCAATACGGTTCTTTCCCGATCGTGTTGGAAACCTACCGGGAAATCCTGCAGGACGCGTTCGACGTGCCCGCCTTGGTGGAAACGCTGACCGATGTCCGTTCCCGCAAAATCCACACGGTGGAGGTGGAAACGGAACGGGCCGGGCCGTTCGCTTCTTCCCTCCTGTTCGAATTCGCCGCCTCCTACCTGTACGAGGGGGACGCCCCCCGGGCCGAACGGCGGGCGGCCGCCCTCGCCTTGGACCGGGACCTGCTGCGGGAGCTGCTGGGGGAAGGGGAACTGGCGGAACTGCTGGACCAGGAGGCGGTGGCTTCGGTGGAGATGGAGTTGCAACGGCTGGCCCCGGGCCGCCGGGTGCGGGGCGAAGACGGCGTGGCCGACCTTTTGGCCGCCTTGGGGCCCCTCGCCGAAGAAGAAGTGGCCGCCCGGTTGCGGGAGGGCGACGCCCGCCGCATCCTAGCCGGGTTGGAGGCGGCCCGCCGGGCGGTTCCCGTCCGAGTGGCGGGCCGTCCCCAATGGGCGGCCGTCGAAGACATGGGGCGCCTGCGGGACGCTTTGGGGGTTTCCCCCCCGCCGGGCATCCCCGCCGCTTTTCTGGAACCGACGGCCGAACCGCTGCTGGAAGTGGTGGGCCGGCTGGCCCGCACCCGGGGGCCGTTCACCGCCGGGGAGGCCGCCCGCCGCTTGGGCCTGCCTACGGGGGCGGTGGAGGCGGCCCTGGGTGTTTTGGAAACCCGGGGCCGGGTGGTGAAAGGGTCGTTCAGCCCCGCCCGCCGTCCGGAGTGGGCGGACGCGGAGGTGCTGCGCCGCCTGAAACGCCGCAGCCTGGCCGCCCTCCGCCAGGAGATAGAAGCGGTGGAAAAACGGGTTTTGGGGCGGTTCCTTCCCGCCTGGCAGGGGGTGGGCCTCACCGGCCGCCGCTCCGCCGGGGCGTTGCGGGAGGCGATAGCCTCCCTGACCGGGGCCGCCATCCCCGCCTCTGTTCTGGAACGGGACGTGCTGTCCGCCCGATGCGACTTTTCCCCGGAGTCGCTGGACCGGTTGATGGCCGCCGGGGAAATAGTGTGGGTGGGATGCGGCTCCCTGGGCCCCCGGGACGGGCGGGTGGCCCTTTACCGCCGGGAACAACTGGCCCTGCTGCACCGCCCCCCCGCCGGGGAACGGCCCGACGCGGCCTTGCATGAGGCCGTCCGGGGGTGCCTGGCCGAACGGGGGGCCTCTTTTTTCCGGGACATCTGTTCCGCCGTAGCCGGGGCGGGGGGATTGGAGGAGACGCTGAACGCCCTGTGGGATCTGGTGTGGGCGGGGGAAGTGACCAACGACACCCTGGCCCCGTTGCGGGCCCGGTTGCTGGGCAAAGTGCGCCGCCCGGCGAAAGGCCGCCCCCGCCTGCCCGCCGGTTTTCCGCCTTCCTCCTCCGGGCGGTGGTGGCCGGTCTCCGATTTGCCGGCCGAACCGGCCCCCGACGCCGTTTGGGCGAAAGCCTGGTGCGATGTCCTGCTGGAACGATACGGCGTGCTGACCCGGGCGGCCGCCCTGGCCGAAAACATCCCTGGGGGGCTGACCGCCCTGTTTCCCGTTTTGGACGCCATGGAGGGAGCAGGGCAGGTGCGGCGGGGGTATTTCGTGGAAGGGATGGGCGGCCTGCAGTTCGCGTCGGCGGGGGCGGTGGACCGGCTGCGGGCTCCCCCCTCCGACCCGGAAACGACCGTGCTGGCCGCCTCCGACCCGGCCAACCCCTACGGAACCCTGCTCCCCTGGCCGGAGGAGTCCCAAAGCCGGGCTTCCCGCTCCGCCGGGGCTTACGTGATACTGCACGGCGGGGACCCGTTGCTGTTCCTGGAAAAAGGAGGCCGCCGGGCCGCCCTGCTCGCCTCCGACCCGGACCTGCACCCGGCAGCCGCGGCGGCCCTCTCCGAAATAGGGGAACGCAACCGGAGGCTCCGCCTGGAAACCATCGACGGCCAACCAGCCGACGCCCACCCCCTGGGCAAACTCCTAACCGAAGGAGGCTTCGCCCCCACCCCCCGCGGCCTGGCCTACCGCCCCCCGGCCCCCCACCCAAGCCACCCCCGCCCCGCCCCCCGCCGCCCCCACCGATAACCGTCGAAGCCCGACTTTCCGCCGCCCTCGCAACGTCCATCGCCAGACGACGAAATGACAAGATGGTCAGCGATTATTCCTCAGAACAACCCGAACTATGGTACCGTCCGCGAATGACAGTTTCGTAAACTGTCCAAAGTCCATACAACTGACCACTTCGGCGGGCGGTTTCCCTAAATCTTCAGCGTTTTTTACCTGTTTCGGAAACAATCCGAATGTATTTTTGAACGCTTGCGTCGCTGAACAGGCCTCCGTTATCCATTTTCCATTATCTATAATTATGTACAACATTTGAAATTCCTCTTTTCTCTATGCCAGCGGTCAGCCGCCAGTCTGAGTGGGACAGATTGATAACCCGTTCCACCCGCTTTGTTTCTTTATTTGACTTATTGCTCATTATTTCCTCCACGAAAAAGAAATATCCGGGGAACCCAAATACGGGTTCCCCGGATATCAAGTATTTTCTTTTCTACCCGTAGGGCTTTCAGTCTGCGGGTTCCATTTCAATCAGCAACAAATTCTAAGCATCAGACTTGTTATAAATATTAGACGGACACCAAGGAGCACAAACCGTTCCACACGGGTATACCGGTACAACCGAACCGCCGATTCGGCAACCCGCGCACGGGCTTCCGCCTCCTTGAGTTTCGTTTCAACTTTACGAGCGTGATTTCTGTAGAAAGTCACCTGTCTCGCTAAATCATCAATGAGCGCATACTGATTTTCAGTGGCTACTGCCCTCGCGGAGCAGTGTCGTATCACTCTCTGTAATCGATTCAGGTAGTAGTTGGCTTCATCCAGATCCTTCCACAATTTCAAGTTATTGTTTATAGCTAATTCCACATCAGGGAACTCTTTTTCTGAAGACATAGTGTCTTCCTTTCTCCCTCAAAGAGGGGTCGTCGCCCAGGTCCGGGTTCACAACCCGTACCTGGAACTGTCTTACTTGCTCAATCAGCCATAATTCTTGCTTCAAAAAGGGTCTCACCGCATCTAACACAAACCTGATTCAGAAACTTTTAGGTACGGTACGGCCATCGCTGACTAATCATATCGAAAACATCGCCACAATTCGCTCACGTAAACGGTTCTGTATAAGGTTTCATTATTTGTCCTTTCCGAAGTCGATGCCCGCCTGCTTTAACCACCGGCGGTCTTTCCAAGACAGCTTTGACAGCTTCTCGGCTTTATCCTCTATGATTTGCGCTTTGGAGTTGTGAGCGTCGATAAACTCCAGGAAGCTTTCACCCAGGTCGTGCAAACTGTGACCCAGGTTCACCAAAGCCTCCAGGAGGTCTTGTTCGTCAGCGTTCTCTTCTTCAGAGATCACTTCCATCAGTCGGGCAATCTGCCTAAGAGGCTTAGCAGTCCGCTTAAAAACAGCCTGCAGAAAGTCTCTTTCCTCCGTCATATCAGAACCTCCGTTCTGCTAGTAATTTAACGATCAGCTCCGACGTAGAGCCTGCGCCTTTTCCGTTATTATATAACTTGGCGTTTTCTTAAGTTTATTTTTCACTCCATTTGTCAATCGTGGAGAAATGTTGGGGGCTCTGACGAGCCCCCAACATTTCGTATTATTTTTCATTTCGTTTGAGTATTACGGAGGGATGTACATAATGTACCTCCTTTCTGCTCTAGAAATCTCTGCGGGAAATATTTCCCTCAGAATTCTTCCCAAAAATTCTCCTAAAAATGAAGAAAATTTGGTTTCTCCGCAAACGCAAAAATCTCAAAATTCTGAGATTTGACAATTCGTCATTTTTTTCATAAATTTTTTCGCTTATTTTTTACGCCCTGGGCCTCCAGTGCCAATTAGCCCATAGGGCGCAACCCTGCCATTAGGCGTCAAGTTACCATACCGGGAACGGGGATGTCAAATTGGGGTGTTTCCGCAGGTCAGAGGCCGTTTTTCGATCTTGCCGGTCGAGGCGGACGGGAGGGTTCGCGGCCAGCGGCTACAGGTAGCCGGTGGCGTTGGTCAGGCCGCCGTCTACGTCCAGGGTTACTCCGGTTATCCAGGAGGCCTGCTCCGAGCATAGGAACACCACCGCCCCGGCCACATCCTGCGGTTCTCCCAGGCGGCGCATGGGGTGGTTGTCGCCAGCCGCCTGCTCGTCCGACTTCCACAGCAACTCCGACAGCCGGGTTTTTATCACCCCCGGGGCCACCCCCACCACCCGCACCGCCGGGGCCATTTCGTAGGCCAACTGCTTGGTCATGAAAATCAGGCCCGCTTTGGAAACGTTGTAAGCCCCCAGGCCGTGGGCGGGGGTCCGCCCCCCCACCGAGGCGTTGTTGCACACCACCCCCCCGTGTTCTTTCATCCAGCGGGCCCAAGCGGCCCGGACGTAGAGAAGCGGCCCCCGCAGATTGACATGCCAGGTGCGGTCCAACGCCCCCAGATCGACTTCCGCCAGCGGACCGTAGGCCGGGTTGGTTCCGGCGTTGTTGACCAGGATGTCGCAGGAGCCGAAACGGTCGATGGCGGCCGCCACCGCGGCCTCCGCTCCCTCCTCCGTGTCGGCCCGGGCGGCCACCGCCTCCACCCGCCCCGGTTCGGCCAGCCGCTCCGCCGCCTCCGCCAGGTTCTCCGGTTTGCGGCCGGTGATCACCACCCCCCGCGCCCCGGCCGCCAACAACCCGGCCGCCACCGCCTCCCCGATGCCCCGCGAAGCCCCGGTCACCACCGCCGTTTTGCCGTCTGCCGAAACTTCCATCTTTCACACCTCCCGTCGTTTGAAACTAGCGGGGGTGGTGGCCGCCCCGCCGCACCCCCCCGTATTTCATCCGAGTGTCGCTCATCGCCGCAACCCTCACCGGTTCCTCCGGCGCCCCGGCCGCCACCAACTCCCCGGCGAACAGGGTGTGCGTGCCGAAGTCGATGGCCCGGCGCACTTCGCATTCCATCCAAGCCGCCGCCTCCTCGAATATGGGAGCCCCGGTCGCCCCCTCCCGGATGGCCCGCCCGTTCAAAGCCATACCCTCCTTGCGGGCCGGTTTGGAAAATTTGACGAACACCCGGGTGTCCTCCGGCGGCCACAGATTCACCGTAAAAGACCCTCCGGCGGCAATCAGCCGGTGCGTCACGGCGGCGTTGTCCACTCCCACGCCGATCATCACCGGCTCCATCGACAGCTGCGTGATCCAAGAGGCGGTCATTCCGTTCCATTCCTCCCCCGCCCGGGAGCCGATCAGGGCCAAGGCGTTGGGGATCATCCAAGTCACCCGGTTGGCGATCTCCGGTTCTACCAAAATCCACCTCCTGTGGGCCGCCGGTCGGGCGGGGGTCGGTTCCTCCCCCAATGTTACCCGGCCCGCGAGCGGGAGGATTTTGCCGTTTTGAGAGACGCCGAAGCCCCTCCGGCAACTAAAATGACCATGTGCATATTCTGGTTTGCACCGCCGGAGTGCTGCCCCCGGAGCCGGTAGCGGAGTTTGCGGGAAGGTTGGCCGGAGCCGACCGGGTTACGGTGATGAGCGTCGTCCAAGCCCCCCGCGATTTGCCGATGGACCTGGCCGGAGGGCGGTGGCAGCCTTTTGAAGGCGAAGACGGGGAGGAGGGGGCGGAAGCCGGCCAGCCCGGGGAGGTGGAACGTTACATAGAAGAGTTGGGGAACCGCCGGGTGGAGCCGATGCTGGCCGCCCTGGGCAAGCGGGGAATCCGCCCGGTGACGGCGTTCGTGGAAGCCGACGATGTGGCGCAGGCCATCGTGCAAACCGCGGCCAGCGCCGGGGCGGAGGCCATCATCATGGGGGCCACCCGCAGCCTGTTCACCGAATCGGCCTGGAAAAGCGTTTCCATGAAAGTGGCGGAGGCCGTCAACCTGCCCATCCTGCTCATCCCCGCCCAAGCCGTCCCCGCCGACTCCGAAGGCGAATACCTTCCCGACCCCGACCTGCCCGACTAAGCCCGGTATCCCTCCCTCCGAGACCGCCCAGCCTCCGCCGCCCCTAAACATCCCCGCATCCAAACCCCCCGAAAAAGGAACTACGGCTACCGAATTCACGGTGGCCGTAGAACCCGCCGAACCACGCACCAGGCGAAGCCGACTGCGGCAAATTGCTTGCCATAAGATAACTGCCTTGCAATCTACCCATGCCAAAAGATTAAGTCATATTTCACTGAGATGGCTCACCGGAAGAGTAGACCGCCATGCCTCCTGTGAACCAAAATCACGGACCACCAAACCACCCTTTCCGCATCCCAAACCCTCCGAAAAAGGAACTACGGCTACCGAATTCACGGTGGCCGTAGAACCCGCCGAACCACGCACCAGGCGAGGCCGACTGCGGCAATTTCTGCCATAACAAACTGATTTGCATTATAACGCCATCAAAATAGCCGTATCAAATCGCACCAACCGCTCGTCGAAAATACGTTCGAGCAAATCCATAACCGCATCCAAGGACCGGAGGAACTGAAACTCCCGGGCGCCTTTGCGGATGTTGCCGTCGGGCGCTTGTGATCCCGCCGCCGGGCGGAAACGCGCTTTGGCCGCCAGATGGCCGACCGTCAGGTCGGGGAGGTTGCTACTATCCAACACCAGGCCGCAGATGACGAACACCGGCGGAACGTCGGCCTCCCGCTGATCCGGACGGCGGCCGTCGCCTGCTTCGTCTATGTAGCATATTTTCATAGGCAACCTCCTAAAAGGTAAGGTTTGATTGTTTAAGAACTATGATGATAACATTATACTACGACATTTTACATAACGGAACCGGCGTATGAACGGGGCGCAGAACGGAGCCCGGCGGGCGTTGCGGGAAGTGTTCGGGTTCGACTCGTTCCGTCCGGGGCAGGAAGAAGTGATCGGCGCCCTGTCCGACGGCGTAAACGTGTTGGCGGTGATGCCCACCGGGGCGGGCAAATCCCTCTGCTACCAGATACCCACCCTGCTGTTGCGGGGTTTGACCTTGGTGGTGTCGCCGCTCATCTCCCTGATGGAAGACCAGGTGGCGGGCCTGCGCTTGGCCGAAATACCGGCCGGGGCCATCAACTCCTCCCATCCCCGGGAGGAAAACCGCAACATTTGGAACCAAGCCCAATACGCCTCCCAACAGGGCGAACCTTTCCTGCTCTACCTGTCCCCGGAACGGCTGATGGGAAACCATATGATGAACCTGCTGCAACCGGTGGAAGTGAAACTGGCGGTGGTGGACGAAGCCCACTGCATCTCCAAATGGGGACCGGCTTTCCGCCCCGAATACGAAGCCCTGGCCGACCTGTCCCGGCTCTTGCCGGGGGCGGCCATCGGGGCTTTCACCGCCACCGCCGACGAAACCACCCGCCGCGACATCGCCGACAAACTGTTCAACGACCGATGCCGGGTGTTCGTCTACGGGTTCGACCGGCCCAACATCCACCTGGCGGTGGAGGAAACCGCAGGCCGCAAACGGATCGCGGAATACGCGGGGGCCCGGGCCGGGCAGAGCGGCATCGTCTACTGCCTGTCCCGCAAAGACACCGAACAGACCGCCGAACAGTTGCGGAAAACGGGAATAAACGCCGCCGCCTACCACGCCGGTATGCCCACCGGCGAACGAACCGAAGTGCAGGATGAGTTCATGACCCGCCCCGGGATGGTCATGGCGGCCACCATCGCCTTCGGAATGGGAATCGACAAGCCCGACATTCGCTACGTGCTGCACGCTTCCCTGCCCGGCAGCGTGGAATCCTATTACCAGGAACTGGGGCGGGCGGGTCGGGACGGCGAACCGGCCGAAGCCCTCATGCTTTACCGGCTGGGCGACATCCCCGCCCGCCGCCGCATGATCGACCAAGACGGGGAGGACAACGAACAGCACCGGCGGCGGGAGCATCAGCGGCTTAATGCGCTAATCGGATTTTGCGAGTCGGTGCAGTGCCGGAGGCAGGTGCTGCTCGGCTACTTCGGGGAGAAAGCGGAGCCGTGCGGGAACTGCGACCTGTGCGAAAACCCGCCGCAGGTGGAGGACGGCCGGCAGGCGGCGGAGCGGGTGTTGCAGGCGGTGATGGCCACCCGCCAAAGGTTCGGGCAGGGGCATATCGTGGATGTGCTGACCGGGGTGGAAACCGCCAAAGTCCGTCAGTTCCAACATGACCGCCTGCCCTCCTACGGAACGGGCAAGGAGTTCAGCAAATGGCAGTGGCGCTCCATCATCCACCAGATGGTGGCGGGCGGTTTTCTGGACATCGACTACGACTACGGCGGCCTGCGCATCACCCCCCAGGGGGGCGGCCTGTTGCGGGGGGATCTGGGGTTCCGCTTCCGCCGCCCGCCCGAAAAACCCGCCCGGACCGCCGCCCGGAAGCGCGACCCGGCCCCGGAACGGGCGGTGTTGGCCGAAGGAGACGGGGACCTGTTCGACCGGTTGAAGCGGTTGCGCCTGTCCATCGCCCGGGAGCGGGGAGTGCCCGCTTTCGTCGTCTTCCACGACCGAACCTTGACCGAAATGGCCGCCCGCCGCCCGGCCACCCCCGCCCAATTCGCCGACATCCCCGGCGTCGGGGCCGCCAAACTGCGGGACTTCGCCGAACCGTTCCTAGCGGAAATCGCCGCCCACCGGCAAGAGGGGGACGGTCCCCGCTGACCGCCCGCGGCCGGGCAAACCGAAAATGTCGCACCGGGCGGTGATAATGGCCGTATGGAATGCCGGCATCCCCATCCCGACCGGGCCGAACATAACGGCGTGCGGGTCGTCGCCTGCGGCTCCTGCTCCGAACTGCGGTTCCGCGACCGGCGGGGGACGATGTCCCCGTTGGCGGCCCTCGCCGAACTGTTCGGGCAGTTCCGCCTGACGGCGGTCCTGCCCGCCGCGGGAGCCCCCGGCCGGGAAGCGCTGGTCTACTCAGCCCCCCGCCCTGAAGCCCGAATCTCACTGCGCGTCCTACCCGTCGGCCGCTGGTGGCGGGCCGCCGACGGCCTGTGGGTGCGCCGCGACGAAACCCACCTGCTGTTCACCCACCGCCATTCCGCCGCCGCCCGCCTCATCGGAGCGTAAAAACAACCGGCGGGGGCGAAACCATCACCGCCCCGCCGCCCCGCCTCCCGCCGCCCGTCCCGAGCGCAACAGGCGCCGGACCCGCCGACGCGACGGGCGGACGGAGAAGGCGGGCGGGCGGTTCGGCTAATATTCGGAGTCGCCGGGCCGGCCGGGCCCGGCAACCGGCGAATACGCAAAGAACAGGAGAACCCTATGGACAACGCCGCGGGCGACAGGCAATCCTCGGTTCCGCCCGCCCCGGGACGGGAGAGCCGAATGAACAACATCGTGCGCGCCGCCCTCGTCCAAAGCGAGTGGACCGGCGACAAAGAATCCATGGTGGCCAAAAACATTGGCTACGCCCGGCAGGCCGCCGAGCAGGGCGCGGAGGCGCTGTGCTTCCAGGAAATTTTCAACGGCCCCTACTTCTGCAACGTTCAAGAAAACTCCAACTTCGCCTACGCCGAGTCCGTTCCCGACGGTCCCACCGTCTCCAAAATGGCGGAACTGGCCGAAGCGACCGGAATGGTGATAGTGGTTCCCGTCTTCGAACAGGAAGGCATCGGCCACTACTACAACACGGCGGCGGTGATCGACGCCGACGGAACCTACCTGGGCAAATACCGCAAAACCCACATCCCGCAGGTGCTGGGATTCTGGGAGAAATTCTATTTCCGGCCCGGCAACCTGGGCTACCCGGTGTTCGACACGGCGGTGGGAACAATCGGCGTTTACATCTGCTACGACCGCCACTTCCCCGAAGGGTGGAGGGAACTGGGCTTGGCCGGAGCGCGGATCGTGTTCAACCCGTCCGCCACCACCCGCGGCCACTCCAAATACCTGTGGGAGTTGGAGCAACCGGCGGCGGCGGTGGCCAACGAGTATTTCGTGGGGGCCATCAACCGGGTGGGGCGGGAAGACCTGGACGGCGCCGACTACTACGGCAGCTCCTATTTCGCCACCCCCCGGGGGGAAATCCTGGGCGGCCCCGCCTCCGACTCCGCAGACGAAGTGGTGATACGGGATCTGGACATGAGCCTGATCGAAGAGGTGCGGCATCACTGGTCGTTCTACCGCGACCGCCGCCCGGAAATATACGAACGGATAACCGTCCCGTAACCCCGCTAGGAAAGAAGGCGGCGTGGAATACCGGATTTGGTTTGAACGATCGCCCTCCGCCGACCTTTTACCGCTGGCGCCGCCGGAAGTGAAAGTTTTGAGTCCGGGCCGGGAAAACGATCCTTATGCGGGACTGGCGGAGGCACAGGCGGTGCTGGCGGGCTCCCACCGCTACGGCGAAGAGCAGTTCGACCAAGCCCCGGAGTTGCTGGTGATATGCAGAACCGGAATCGGTTACGACACGGTGGATGTGGAAGCCGCCGCCCGCCGGGGAATCGCGGTGTGCAACGCCCCGGAGGGCCCCACCGTCTCCACCGCCGAACATACGGTGGCCCTGATTTTAGCCGCCTCCAAGCGGATCGTGCAGTCCGGCAACCGCCTGCGCAACGAATGCGGCGACTACTACCAGAAGCACCAGGCGATGGAACTGGACGGCAAAACCTTGGGCCTGGTCGGGTTCGGGCGGATCGCCCGGCGGGTGGCGCAGGCCGGAGCGGGACTGGGCATGCAAACCGTCGCCTACGACCCTTTCTTGGACGACCGCCAGTTCCCCACCCCGGTCCGCCGGGCCGCGGACCTGGACGAGGCGCTGACCACCGGCGATGTGATCTCGGCGCACATCCCCGGCTCCCCCGGCAACCTTCGCCTGTTCGACGCCCGCGCCTTCGGCCTGATGAAACCGGGGGCGGTTTTCGTCAACACCGCCCGCGGGTCGCTGGTGGACCAAGAAGCCCTGTTGGACGCCCTGGACGGGGGCCGCCTGTTTGGAGCCGGATTGGACGTAACCGACCCCGAACCCCTCCCCCCCGGCCATCCGCTCCTGCACCGGCCCAACGTGATAGTCACCCCCCACATCGCCTCCAGCACCACCGAGGGGCGCAGGCGAATTTTTGAAATCGCCTTGCGACAGGTTTTGCTGGCCTTGGACGGCGAACGCCCCCCCAACCTGGTCAACGGCGAATCCTGGGGGAAGATTCGCTCCCGCTGGGAGAAAATGCGCCGGGAGGAAAGGGGATGACAAAAAAACCGCTCCGCATCGGGCTGATCGGGTTCGGATGGATGGGACAGTCCCACTCCCGCTCCTACCGCTCCATTCCCATGTATTTCCCCGACGCCCCGGTGCGGCCCGTTCTGGCGGCGGTGGCCGAACCGCACCGGGACCGCATAGAACGGGCCATGGCCGACTTCGGCTACCAATCCGGGACCGACGACTGGCGGGAAGTGGTGGGGCGCCCCGACATCGACGTCATCGACATCACCGCCCCCAACACCCTCCATCAGGAAATCGGAGAAGCGGCCGCCGCGGCCGGCAAGCACATTTTCTGCGAGAAACCGGTGGGCATCGCCCCGGAGGCCACCGCCCGCATGGAGGCGGCCGCCCGCCGGGCGGGCGTAATCACCGGTTGCGGATACAACTATCGGTGGGCTCCGATGGTGCAATACGTCAAACAGCTCATAGAAGAGGGGCGGATCGGCCGGCCCACCCACTACCGGGGGCGCTTTTTCACCATGTACGGGCGGGATCGGCTGGGCCTGCTCACCTGGCGCTTCCTGCAGGAGAAGGCGGGATGCGGGGCGCTGAGCGACATCATGACGCACGCCATCGACATGGCCCAGTTCCTGTACGGGCCCATCACGCGGGTGGTGGCCGCCAAAGAAGTGTTCGTCAAAGAACGCCCCCTCCCCCAGCCGGGGGCCTCCCATTACGCCCGGGGGTCGCCCGGGGATCCGACCGGGAAAGTGACCAACGAAGACTACGTGGGGGCGCTGGTGGAGTTCGCCTGCGGGGCCCGGGGGACCTTGGAGGCGGACCGCTCCATTTTCGGCCCGCAAAGCCAGATGGCCTTCGAACTGAACGGCTCCCGGGGGGCCGCCTACTGGGATCACGAAAAACTCAACCAGTTGCGCCTCTACCTGCCGGAGGAACAGCCCGACGACGGCTTCATCGAGGTGTTGGCGGGCGGCGACTTCTACCGTCAGGCGAACATCGTGCCCGGCGGGGGCAACTCGGTCGGCTTCGAAGACATGAAAATCTTCGAGGCGTACGAGTTTCTCCTCTCGGTAGCCTCCCAAAAGCCGCACCGCCCCGGATTCGACGACGCCTTGGCCAACGGCTCCGTAGCCGCGGCCATGAAACGTTCCTGGAACAGCGAACGATGGGAAAGCGTAGAATCGCTGCGGATAGATTAGTTGCGCAATAGATAAGGAGGAGGCAAGTGGAAACTGTCAGGCTCACCGCCGCTCAGGCCATGGTCAAATGGCTCATCAACCAGTACACCGAGATCGACGGGGAGCGGGTTCCGGTGTTCGCCGGGGCGTTCGGCATCTTCGGCCACGGCAACGTAACCTGCCTGGCCGAGGCGCTGGAGCCGGTGCAGGACCGCCTCCCCACTTGGCGGGGCCACAACGAACAGTCCATGGCTTTAGCGGCGGTGGCCTACGCCAAAGCCATGCGGGCGCGGCGGATAATGATCGCCACCTCCTCCATCGGCCCCGGTTGCACCAACATGGTCACCGCGGCCGCGGTGGCCCACGCCGACCGGCTACCGCTGCTGATTTTGTCGGGCGACACCTATCAGCACCGCATCGTGGACCCGGTGTTGCAACAGGTGGAGGTGTTCTCCGACCCGACCGTCACCGTATGCGACGTTTTCAAACCGGTGAGCCGGTTCTGGGACCGCATCACCCGCCCGGAGCAGATCATCCAATCGTTGCCCCAGGCTTTGGCGGTGATGCTGGATCCGGCCAGCCGCGGACCGGCCTTTTTGGCCCTCCCCCAGGACATTCAAGCTGAAGCCTACGGCTATCCGGTCGCTTTCTTCGAACCCCGCACCCATTACATCCGCCGCCCGGGGGCGGACCCCCGCGACGCGGAACGGGCCGCCGGTTTGCTGGCCGCCTCCTCCCGGCCTTTGATCATCGCCGGGGGCGGAGTCCACTATTCGGGGGCGGTGGAAACCCTGACCGACTTCGCCCAGCGGCGGGGGGTTCCGGTGGTGGAAACCGTAGCCGGCAAAGGGACCTTGACGCACGATCATCCCAACTACGCCGGGCCCATCGGGGTAACCGGTTCCGCGGCCGCCAACGCGGTGGCCGAAGACGCCGACTTGGTGCTGGGGGTGGGAACCCGCCTGCAGGATTTCACCACCGGTTCCTGGTCGGTGTTCAAAAACCCCAAGGTGCGGTTCGTTTCCGTAAACACCGCCCGCTGGGACGCCCACAAACAGATGGCGGTTCCGGTGATCGGCGACGCCCGGACTTCGTTGCGGGACATCGACCGGCTGCTGGAAGATTACCGGGCCCCCCGAGAGTGGCTGGCCTCCGCCCAGTCCCACATCAAAAACTGGCACGAGTACCTGGATTCGTGGAAAACCCGTCCGGTGGAGGGCAAACCGGCCTACGCCCAGGTGATCCAGGTTATCAACGAACTGTGCGACGACGACGACTACTGCCTGTCGGCGGCGGGGGGCCTGCCCGGGGAGCTGTCCATGGGATGGCGCTGCAAATCGGTGGGGAGCTTCGACTCGGAATACGGCTATTCCACGATGGGCTACGAAATCGGAGGGGCCTGGGGGGCGGCGATGGCCCGGGAGGGGGATGTCATCGCCTGGGTGGGGGACGGCTCCTACCTGCTGATGAACACCGACATCTTGTCCACGGTGATGACCGGGCACAAAGTGATTTTCATGGTGATGGACAACGAGGGCTTCGCGGTGATAAACCGGTTGCAGGTCAACACCGGCGGGGCGGAGTTCAACAACCTGTTGCGCACCACCCGCCACACCGATTACCGCCGCGTGGATTTCGCCGCCCACGCCGCCTCCCTGGGGGCGGCGGCGGAGAAGGTGGAACGGCTGGAGGACCTGCCAGGCGCCTGGCGGCGGGCCAAAGCCTCCGACCGCAGCTACGCCATCGTGATGGACATCCACCAGTACTCCTGGACGGAGGGCGGGGCTTGGTGGGAGGTGGGGATACCCGAAGTGAGCGACCGGGCCGACGTGCTAGTGGCCCGGGCCGCCTGGGAGGCGGAGAAGAAGCATCAAAGGGTGGGGGTGTGAGCGCCCCCCGCCCCGGTTCGCTGATCAAAGCCCGCCCCGGCCCGGGGACGGTGATCGAAGTCACCCCCGAGTCGGCCGGCTGGTCCTATCTGG
Source organism: Candidatus Spongiisociaceae bacterium (assembly GCA_965202665.1). Lineage (GTDB taxonomy): Bacteria > Actinomycetota > Acidimicrobiia > Spongiisociales > Spongiisociaceae. The sequence continues at coordinate 1,848,973 of OZ241841.1, read as the reverse complement.
ACTTTCGGGTGGTGTCGCTGGGGGACGGGGATGAATATCATCATTCGGCCCCGGGACGGGAGACGGCGGTGACCCCGTTGCAAGGTTCGGGTCAGGTGAAAGTGGGCGACGACCTCGTCGACCTGTCCCGCTCCGGCGTGTTCGAAGAGGTCCCGCAGGTGCTGTACGCGCCGCCCGGCCGCCGGATAACGGTGGCATCCAACGGGGATTTCCTGTGCGCGGTGGGGGGCGCCCCGGCGGAGGGCGGCCTGCCGGTGCGGCTGTTCCAACCGCGGGAGATGCGCACCGAGTTGCGGGGCGGCGGGGCCTCCCACCGGCAGATTTCCCACATTCTCTCCCACCCTCTGCCCGCCGAGCGGCTGATACTGTACGAGGTGTACGTGCCGCGCGGGATGTGGTCGGGCTGGGCCCCCCACTGCCACGACGGATACGCCGGCTCCCCCTATTTGGAGGAGGTCTACTATTTCCGCCTGCAACCCGCCGCCGGGTTCGCCCTGCATCGCAACTGGCGGGAGGACTCCGACTTCGACGAGGTGATGGTGTGCGGGGACGGCGATACCGCCCTGGTCCCGCAGGGCTTCCATTCTTCGGCGGCCTGCCCGGGAACCAATATGTGGTTTCTCAACTATCTGGCCGGGGAACCGGTCGGGGAGGAACGGGCCCGCGGCCCCCATTTCCATCCCGATTACGAGTGGATCCACGATGACTGGGAAGACGGGCGCATGACTTTGCCCACCGCCGGAGCCCGCCCGACCGAATAAGGCCCGCCCCGCCCGGCGCTACAGGGTGAGGGTTTTTTCCCACTCCCGCAACTGTTTGCGCAACGCCCGGTAGTCAGGGATGTGCTCCTCCACCACCTTCCAAAAATCCGAGGAATGATTGCGCACCCGCAGGTGGGACAACTCATGCACCACCACCATGTCCACCACTTCCGGCGGGAGCATCATCAGCCGCCAGTTGAAACGGAGGGTTCCGTCCGGGGCGCAACTCCCCCACTGGCTGCGGTGGTTTTTCACTTCCATGCGGGAGTCCCAGCCCATCCCGCAACGGGGCCGCCAGTAATCCAGTCGTTGCTCCAGATAGGTTTCCGCCTGCTCCGTGTACCAGTCCATGACCGCCCGGCTGACCCGCTGGTAGGCGAACCGGTCGAACTCGCCTTCGGGGAGGACGATGCGGAACGTCTCCATCTCCCAGTCCAAAGCGACCGGCGGCCGGAGCGGGTCGGGCGCGCAAGTCAACATCGGGTAGTCCCGTCCCAGAAAGGGCAGGGCGGCGCCGTCGGCGAAACGCTGGGGGAAGGTTTCCGGCTGGAGCGGGGGCGACTGGTGGATGGTGCGCATTATCCACGGGGCTTTGGACAGCACGAACCGGCGCAGGTAGTCGTCGGTGGCGGCGGCCGGGGCGGCCACCCGCACATCGCCCCCCTCCACCTTGACCTCCACGGTCTTGCGGCGCCGGGCGCTGCGCCGTATCTCGTACTCAATAACGGCGTCGCCGTAGTTCACCCGGTCGCGGCGGTTGGCGTTTTCCATCAGGTTCATACCTCCCTTTCGGGACCCCGGCGGGGTCGGTTGCGTTCCTAATGGTTAAGATATGAATTTTCAGACGACTTTCAACCCCCTTGTTTTCGCCCCGCCTCCGCCCGGCGATATGTCGCAGGTTAGGGCCTTGGTTGGCTAGCTTGGGGATATGACGCACGCCCGCCCCGCCCGCCCGGCCCGGCTGGAAATCACCGGCTTGGCCGCCCGGCCCGGCCTTTGGGGCGAAGAGGCTTTGCGTTGCCTGGCCCGCCCCTCCCCCGCCGGAGGCGCGGCGGTGGGAGTGGGGGCGGTGCTGGACGCCTGCCTCCCTGAACCGGAGGCTTCGCATGTGACGGTGGTCAACTCCGCCGGGGACTATTCGGCTTCCATCCCGCTGGCGGAGGCCTCCCGCGGGGAACTGCTGATAGACGGGGAGGCGGCCGGGGGGTCCATCAGGTTGAACATCCCGCAGGGACGCACCCTGTGCTGGAACGTCAAAGACGTGGGGACGTTGCGCCTGACCGACGGGCCGGAGCCGGACAGCGTCCCGGAAAACCCGCCCCACTGATGACGGAGGAAACCGGGTTCGCCTCGTTGCTGGCCCAACGACGGGAGGAGCTGGGTTTGTCCCGGGAGGGGCTGGCCGGGCGCCTCCAATGGCCGGAGGAGGCGGTGGAGGAATGGGAAAACGGCGTTTCCGTTCCCGGGGCCGCCGATGTGACGGCGGTGGCCACCGCCGTTTCCCTTCCCGCTTCGCTGTTGCGGGAGGCGATCCGGGTGTCCGGGGGGTTGCCGGAAACCGTCCCGCCCCCGCCCTACCAACCGGAACTGGACGCCCCCCGGGAGCCTTCCCCGGCCGATTCCGGCGAGCCGCCGCCGGTTTCCCGCTCCGGTTCGGCCCGGTTGCGGATCAGTTCCGTCTTCAACCGGGCGGGTGCGGCCTTCGCCCAGCGCCGCCGCCTGGCCAAAGCCCCCTCCGCCGTCCCCTCCTACCTGGAGGACCCCGACCAAGTGGTCACTTACCGGGCGCGGATGGTGTTCACCACCGCCGGCGTCCTCATTCTGATTCTGCTGTTCCGCTGGGCTTTGGGAGGCCTAACCTCCGCCTTGGCCGACCTGTGGAGCGCCTTCCGCGCCGCCCTCGGCTGACCCCGGCGACGGGCGGGACGGCCCAAACGGAGTTCCGTTTCCCCGCAAATTCGCCGCCTCGCGCAACGCCTCCCGGCGAATGCGGTCATAATCGCCCCGGTCGAACCGTTGCAGAAATTCTTCCTCATCAGGCGAAATGCCCCTTGTCCGGGCCGGCATGTCCCCATCCTAGATGTCCGCCTCGCTATTGCCCAAGGCGTCGTCTTTTCATCCCCAAAGATTTGGCGCCGGGGGCGGGGCGCGCTAACCTGGGGGCTACCAGAGAAAGGAGGTGGTCCAACTTGACAACTGGTTTACGCAGGACTCTGGAGGTGGCCGAGCGCTAAGCGGCCACAAGGGTCGCTTTCACGGACCGTTTTTCGGTTTGTGCCAGGTAGCGACTCCAACTCGGACCACCCGGTCCTCCCCACCTCATGCCAAGTCCTCATGAGGCGCCCCCGATAACGGCGAAGCACGGGGCGGGTTGAAAAGTGAAGAGGGCCCTCGGATTACCGGGGGCTCTCTTTCAATTTGGGCGGGGGATGCCGGTCAGGACGGGGCGAAGCCGTGTTCGGCCAGCCACTCTTCGTTCCAGATCTTGGACAGGTAGCCCCGGCCGGAGTCGGGCAGCAACACCACCACCAGCCGGTCGTCCTCCTCGGCCACTTGCCGGGCGGCGTGGACGGCCATCCCCCCCGACCCCCCCACCAGCAACCCTTCGGTTTCCGCCAAACGGCGGGCGGCGGCGAACGACTGATGGTCGTCAACCATTATGTAGCGGCTGACTATTTCCCGTTCCAGGGTGGCCGGCCAAAAGTCCTCCCCCACTCCTTCCACCCGGTACTGATGGATGTCCTCCTCGCGGGCCGCCGTAAAAATGGAGCCCTCCGGGTCGGCCCCCACCATTTCCACCTCCGGTTTGCGCTCCCGCAGGTAACGTCCCACCCCGGTGATGGTGCCGCCGGTGCCCACCCCGGCCACGAACACATCCACTTCCCCGCCGGTCTGCTCCCAGATTTCCGGACCGGTGGTCAGATAATGCGCCTCCGGGTTGTAAGGGTTGGAGTACTGATCGGGTGAGAAAGCCCCGTCGATTTCGGCGGTGAGGCGACGGGCGATCCCGTAGTAGGAGTCGGGGTCTTCCGGCAGCAGCTCGGTGGGGGTGACGATCACTTCCGCCCCGTAGGCCCGCAGCAGGGCGATTTTTTCAGGAGAAACCTTGTCGGGCACGGTGCAGATCACCCGGTAGCCCCGCACCGCCCCCACCATGGCCAACCCGGCCCCGGTGTTGCCCGAAGTGGGTTCCACGATGGTCCCGCCCGGACCGAGCAGTCCCTGCTGTTCAGCACGGTCGATCATATTGACCGCGATCCGCTCCTTGACCGACCCGGCCGGGTTCATGTATTCCACTTTGGCCGCCAGATTCCCCGCCGGATGCAACCGTCCCAGCCGCACCAAGGGAGTCCCCCCAACAGCATCAACCGCGTTCTCGCGTATCACGTCCCTCCCTCGCTTTCTTCCGAACCAGCGGTTGCGTTGTAGGCATCCCGGGTTTCCTTAATCGCGTTCACTGCAGAAATTCTAGCCTCCATGGCACCAGTATTTTCTTCTGCAACCAATTGGTAAGAATTAGCTACCGCCGTCCAGATATCCCTAACATTTTGCCAATGAAAACCTTCATAAACGTCAGCTAAAGAATCGCTAGCCTGAGCGAAATATGCTGCCGTATCACCTGCAGCTTCCCACGCGGTATCTCCCGCAGTATCAAAGATTGCCCTCTTGGTAGATACAATTTTGTCAGTAGACTGCACAACAACATCTAATATCTCTGTTGCGACATCTAGGTTCCTCACCCGGCTCTCTAAATCTTGGTTCTCGATAAGTATTCGCGAGATAACATTTAGAACATCCAGCCTTACATTCAAGTCAAGTGTCATGGAGGATATCAAATCCGTCGTTGCTAATCTAGCATTTCTCCTAGCAATAGCGGCTTTATTAGCTTGTAAAGCGGCAGATTTAGCAGCTATGGCAGCTATATCTTTTTCTTCTATATCCCACAACAGAGCAGAAACATCCCAAGCAACCGCGGTAGTTTCCCAAGCAACCTCCAATAATTCGAGTGTTCTATCTCTAGCATCTATAGTATTTTCAAAATCTACCAACCAATCCTTCGTATTCTCCGTCCAGTCATATAAAGCAACCGGATCGAAGAGGTCAACATCTAGATCCGGACTAGTATTCGTAACCTCCCATGCTTCTCGCCAAGCATTCAGGGGTGCTTCAACTGCTTCCCAAGCGGTGGCCGCCTCCTCCCATTTTTCTTTAGCAGAGAATCTTTCTATAGAGGACACCTTAGACTGTAAAGCATCTCTTTCCGCCGTAGCATTATTCAACTCTACCTGCAGGTTTGCGCGCTCCGACTCCACCACCGACAGGCTCCGCCATAGGAAAACCACTATTACAATGGCAAGAGCAATAACCAAAGCTATGGCTATTATCTTGACGAGAAGATGGTACTTATCCCATTTAAAGTAGCGCATGCCTGGTCATAATAAATATCAATCGCTCTGCAAGTCAAATTCAGCTATCATTTAGCTGAGCAGCGACACCATGGCGTCATAGGAGTCTACTGGGGTTTGGCATACTCCTTTTTCGCAAACGTAGGCTAGGGTTGCGCCCTCTTTATGACGGCCTGAGAGGAGGGGTATTTGCTCGTTGGGGGTTGTTGAGGGGGCCGTTATTACGTTGGGGCGGTAAGTTTGGGACAGGCGGCGGGCCCAATCCAGTGCTTCGGGGCCGGTTATCGCCACCTCTTTATAACCCATTCGGGCGGTGGCCAGGACCGCTAGCAGGTGGCCGGCGGCTAGAGGGGCGGCTTCTATCAGCCGGGAGCCGGCCTTTACTATCTGTTCGAATTTGTCGTGGTATGAGAAATCGCCGGTCAGATGGCCCATCAGCAGAAAGCATTCAGCGGCCAGCGACGCCCCCGAGGCGCTGGGGTTGTCCTGCTGATCGACGGGACGCACCACCAGTTTGGCTTCGTCCGCCGCCGCCGCGAACACCACTCCCCGCTCCCCTCCGAAATGCCCTTCCAACAAGTCCGCTATCCGGCGGGCGGCGATAAACCACTCCGTCTCGCCGGTGGCCTGATACAACTCCAACAACCCCAGCGCGTAGGCGGCGTGATCCTCCAAAAAACCGCCCACCGGGGACAAACCGTCGCTCCAAACGCGCCACAGTCGGCCATCGGAACGGCGCATCCGGTCCAGCACGAACCGGGCGTTGCGCCGGGCCGCCTCCAGGTAACGGTCCTCCCCCAACACCGTCCCCGCCACCGCCAAAGCCCGCACCGCCAACCCGTTCCACGCCGTAATGATTTTGCGATCCAAACCGGGGCGAACCCGGCGATTGCGAACCTCCAACAACGCCCGTTTGGCCCGCTCCACCGCCGCCTGCGCCTCCGCCTCCGAAGTTTCAAAACGAGAGGCCGTCCATTGAAGGGAAGCCGCCTGACTTAACACGTTGGCCCCCTCGAAGTTGCCCTCCGCCGTTACCCCGAAATAGAAGGCCGCCAACTCGCCGTCCCGCGGCCCGACCGCCTCCATGAACTCCTCATGCCTAAACACGTAGAACTTGCCCTCCGCGCCCTCCGAGTCGGCGTCTTCAGCCGCGTGGAAACCTCCCTCCGGCGCGGTCATATCCCCCAAGATGTAATCCAAAGTTTCCACCGCCGCCCGCCGAAACTCCGGCTCGGAAGTCAGTTGCCAAGCCCGCACCGACAGGCGGGCCAAGTCGGCGTTGTCATACAACATTTTCTCAAAATGGGGCACTAGCCAAATACGATCCACCGCATAGCGGGCGAACCCGCCGCCCAAATGATCGTAGATGCCCCCCCGGGCTATTCGGCGCAACGTTCCGGTCAGCATTTCCTCCGCCTCCGGCGCCCAAGGCCGCCCCGCCGCCCGCAACAGAAACTCCAACGCCGGGGCCTGCGGGAACTTGGGGGCCCCTCCGAAGCCGCCGTGCTCCCGGTCGTACTGATGGGCTATGGCGTGATAGGCGCGGGCCAAGTCGGAACCGTCCGGCAAATCGGGGGAAACGGGCAGGACCGGGCCGATGGACTTGGTAAGGGCGGCCGCCTGTTGCTCCACATCCGGACGGCGGTTCTTCCAAGCGTGGGCGATGGCCTCCAAAACTTGCCGGAAAGACGGCATCCCGTGCCGCTCCCGGTCGGGGAAATAAGTTCCGGCGAAGAAGGGCTCCCCGCCGGGGGTCAGAAACACGGTCATCGGCCATCCGCCCCGGCCGGTCATGGCCGTCACCGCATCCATATATACGGAGTCGATGTCGGGCCGCTCCTCCCGGTCCACTTTCACCGACACGAAATGGCCGTTCATAAAGTGGGCGGTGTCCCGGTCGTGAAAGGACTCCCGTTCCATCACATGACACCAATGGCAGGTGGAGTAACCGACCGACAGCAAAATGGGACGGTCGGCGCGGCGGGCCAAAGCCAAAGCCTCCTCCCCCCAGGAGAACCAGTCCACCGGGTTGTCCCGATGTTGCAACAGGTAGGGGGACAAACCCCGGGGGTCGGCGTCGCGCAGCAGCATCATTTCCCCCGCCGCAAACTTGTCACAGGCCCCGGATAGTTTGATATGGTGGAAAGGATGGCAACCCCCGATCGGTTGCGCCAGTCTAAGGGAGGGGTTCGGGCAAAAGTCCGAATGGCGCGCGTTTCCCCGTAACAGGGGTATCCTAAACGAAAGGGCAAGTTCCGATGGAATACAAACGGCTTCAATTAGGTTGTAGTAGCAGGACCTATCCGGAAAGAAAAAACGCGCGTAGCGTAATAGGAACGGTACCAGGAACCTGCGGCCTTTGGAATCGGTCGCGCGCAGGCGGCGCACTGCCCCGCCTGTCCGCGTCAAAGGCTGTAGGATGTATCGTAGGGATTGGAGGGATCCATGGCGACCACCGGCAACGCGGTACAAGTTAAAACGGGGAACGGGGAAGCGGCTAACGGGCGCGCCCGTGAACTGAACCGCCTCACCGACGAGCGCGGCCGCCTCACCACTGATCTGGTGGGCCAGTATCTGACCGGCATCGGCGAATATGAGTTGCTCACCGCCGACCAGGAAGTGGAGTTGGCGCAGAAGATAGAAGCCGGGCATGAAGCCACTCGCGAACTGGATGAGAGAAATCCGCGGCGCAACACCAAAGTGCGGACCGCTTTGGAGCGCAAAGTGCGCAAAGGCCAAGAAGCCAAAGACAATTTCCTGACCGCCAACCTGCGGCTGGTGGTGTCCAACGCCCGCAAGTATTCCAACACGTCCGGGATTGACCTGCTGGATCTGATTCAGGAAGGCAACCTGGGGCTGATCCGGGCGGTGGAGAAGTTCGACTGGCGCAAAGGTTTCAAATTCTCCACTTACGCCACTTGGTGGATACGCCAGGCCATCACCCGGGCCATCGCCGACAAGTCGCGCACGGTGCGCATCCCCGTCCATCTGCATGACACGCTGGCTTCGGTGCGGGCCGCCCAGGCCAGCCTGAAAGCGGAGTTGGGACGGGATCCGAAAATCCCGGAGATCGCCCAAGAGGCGGGGGTGACGGAGGAAAAAGTGGAGCTGGCCCTGAGCGTCTCCGACACCGCCTCGTTGGAAAAACCGATCGGCGAAGACGGGGCCCTGTTGGGCGATTTCATCGAAGACGAGGAAGCGGTGGACCCGTTGCGCCACACCGAAGACCAAGACGTGTACGGGGCGTTGCTCAAATCCATCCGGCGCCTGCCGGACCGGGAAGGGACAATTCTGTCCATGCGCTACGGATTCAACGGCGAACATCCCCTCACCTTGGAGGAAATCGGCAAGCAGTTCAACCTGACCCGGGAACGAATCCGCCAACTGGAAAAATTGGCCTTGTGCCGGTTGCGCCACCCCTCCTTCGGAATCCGCGAACAGGACCTCTGGTAAGCGGATTTTCCGAGGCGGGTTTCAGGGGCCTTCGTAAACCGTCCCCTCCGGGTAGAAGGCCGCCCACGCGAACCAGAATTCGTTCCGATGGTCGGCCAAGCGCAAGCGGTTCCCGGCCAACGGACCGTCTATCGCCCAGCCGAGCAGGGTCCAGGTGCTGCCGGTTTCGGCGTCTCGAAACCGATCCCCTTCTTTGGCGAAAGTGAGGACCCGGCCCTCCGCTTCGGCCAGGTAGGCGACCCCGGTTCCGATAGTTCGGCTGTCGGCGATATTCCCCCGATCCAAGGGGTCGGCGGTTTCCCCGCCCCAAAACACCGCCACCGGCGCCCCGCCTACCTCGTCGTTGACCGCCCCCGCCCGGGAGATGACCGAAAAAGGATAGGCCCGCTCCTCGCCTCCGGCGGAAACCCCCACCACCCGCTCCAAAGCCGGAAAACGGGGGTCGATTTCCCCGGTGAAGAAACCGTAAGGGCGGGGTTGGCTGGAATAACCGACGTAGGGGTTGGTTTCATAACCGGACCCGTAGCCGGTGGCGCGGGACAGGGACTTGCCGTTGTGCGGATAGTGAACGGCGAAGTCTTCGAAGGAGACGATGGCGGAGGGGAGCCGGACCAGGGAAACCCCCTGATAGTCGCCCACGATTCCCTCCCCGGTGGCCTGTTGCCACAGGGAAACGGTGCGGTCGTCCCACATCACCAGGTCGGAGTGGCGCAACAGGCCGGACACCCCCAACCGGATCTCCGCCCCGTCCACGCGCCGGTCGAAAACCAAGGCCGTGTTGCACAGCGGGCAGTAGGTGACCGCCGCCGGAACATCGCCGATTCGGTCGTTGACGATTTCGTGGCGGTGCAGGATGCCCAACGGGTAGAAACGGGCTTCGCCCCCGGCCAGCACCAGCACTCCCGGGGACCGGTCGTCGAGCCACACCGCGGCGTCCCACACCGTTTCGAACACCGGGTCGTCCAACGGGGGGATGGCGTCCCGGGGGTCCATGGCCGGAATCCCCACCTGCAACTCGCCCAGGTCGATGGAACTGCGGCTCCAGTCGGTGGGCCAGTCAGCGGTAACCGACTCCACCGACGGATGCAAACGGCCGATATCCAACTCGGCGCCGGTGGTTGCGGGGGATGTTGCAGCAACGGCGGTATCGGCGGAGCGGGAATCGGAGGGCGGGTTTTCCACCGCAGTATCCGCAACGGCGGAGGAAGTTGCGGGGGAAGAAGAAACAGGAGCCGGGACGGGTTCCTCCGCGGCGGCGGAAGTAGAGGATGTCGCCGGGGCGGAAGAGCCGCACGCAACCGCCGCCCAGACCAGCAACAGGAGGGGCGGAACGGCGCGGGCGGCGACTTTGGCCATCGTCCTCCAAACTAGCCGGGGCGGGCGGACATAGGGCCAAGCGCGCCCCACCGGGGGCCAACCGGGCAAACGCGGTAACGCGCGGCGTTATCCCGGTATTATTAAAGATTATGGCAGACGCCGGACGAACGGAAACCGCCCCCGGGCTGGACTTCGGCCCCAACCAGTGGATGGTGGAGGAAATGCTCCACCGCTACCGAACCGCGCCCGACTCGGTGGATCCCGCCTGGCGGGAATTTTTTGCGGGGCGCGCCCCCGCCGCCCCCGACTTGGACGGGCCGGCCATCCGGGATGCGGAAGTGGCGGCCCCGGCCGCCGCCCCGCCGGAAACGGCCGCTCCCCCGCCCCCCGACGGCCCGGCCCCGGCCGCGGGGAAACCAGGGGACGATAGAGAAGAGGCGGGGGTGGAAAAGCTGGTGGGAATCCCGGGCCGCATTGCGGAGGCCATGGACGCCAGCCTGGAAGTGCCCACCGCCACCTCGGTGCGCAACATGCCCGCCAAACTGCTGGAAGTCAACCGGCGCATCCTCAACAACCAGTTGCAACGGCGTATCAAAGGGGGCAAAGTCAGCTTCACCCATCTGATCGGCTGGGCGGTGATCCGTTCCCTGCGGGAAATGCCGGAAATGAACGTCTCCTATCAGGAAACGGAGGGGGCCCCGGGCCGGGCGGTCCACAAGCAGGTGAACCTGGGTTTGGCCATGGACATGGAAGGCCGGGACGGGGGCCGCATACTGGTGGTGCCCAACATCAAAGGCGTGCAAGACATGGAATTCGAGGATTACTGGCAGGCCTACCAGTCGCTGGTGCGGCGGGTGCAGAGCGGGAAAGCCACCCCCGACGACTTCGCGGGCACCACCGTCACCCTCACCAACCCGGGCACGGTGGGGACGGTGCATTCGGTGCCCCGGCTTATGAAAGGCCAAGGCCTGATCGTGGGAGTGGGGGCCATCGAACACCCGCCCGAATACCAGGGGGCCGACCAGGGAACCATCGCCCGGCTGGGCATCGGCAAAGTGATCAGCATTTCCAGCACCTACGACCACCGGGTCATCCAGGGGGCGCAGTCGGGGCGGTTCCTTTCTTTGGTCAACGAATACCTGCGGGGGGGACGCAACTTCTACGGCGGCATTTTCCACTCCACCCGCATGCCCTACACCCCGGCCCAGTGGGCGGTGGACGACAATCCCCCCTTCGGCACCCCCGCTTGGGCGGAGAAACAGGCGCAGGTGTTCAGCCTGATCAACGCCTACCGGGTGCGGGGGCACCTCATCGCCCAGTTGGACCCGCTGATGCAGGAGCCGCCTTCCATGCCCGCCGAACTGGACCCCCTCACCTACGGGCTGACCATCTGGGACCTGGACCGGGAGTTCGCCACCAACGGGGTGGGCGGGGAAAGCATTCTCACTTTGGGGGAACTGCTGGGGCGGTTGCGCGACGCCTACTGCCGCACCATCGGCATCGAATACATGCACATCCAAGACCAGGACGAGAAAACCTGGCTGCAGCACCGGTTGGAACGGCGCATCCCGCCCCCCTCCTCCGAGGAAAAAATTGAAATCCTCACCCGGCTCAACCAAGCGGAGGCCTTCGAAACGTTTCTGCATACCAAATACGTGGGACAGAAACGGTTCGGGTTGGAAGGGGTGGAAAGCCTGATTCCGCTGTTGACTTCCCTGCTGGACCAAGCGGCCGGAGACGACATTTTGGAGGTGATCATCGGGATGTCCCATCGGGGGCGGCTGAACGTGCTGGCCAACGTGGCGGGCAAAAGCCATTCCCGCATTTTCCGGGAGTTCGAGGACGAAGACCCGGAAACCATCCAAGGTTCGGGGGATGTCCGCCACCATCTGGGAGCGGTGGGCCTTTACCGGGCGGGGGACGGGAACGAGGTGACGGTGCAGTTGATTCCCAACCCCAGCCATCTGGAGGCGGTGGACCCGGTGCTGGAAGGAATGGCCCGGGCCAAGCAGGAACGGCTGGGCAAACTGGGCTACACCCAGATCCTGCCGGTGCTGATGCACGGGGACGCCGCCTTCGCCGGGCAGGGGGTGGTGCTGGAAACCCTCAACCTGTCGCAGCTGGACGGCTACCGCACCGGGGGGACCATCCACATCATCGTCAACAACCAGGTGGGTTTCACCACTTCCACCGTGGACGCCCGTTCCAGCCATTACGCCACCGACGCCGCCAAAGCGGTGGGGGCGCCCATCCTGCATGTCAACGCCGACGATCCGGAGGCGGTGGTGCGGGCCACCCGCTTGGCTTTCACCTACCGGCAGATTTTCGCCAAAGACGTGATCATCGACATGATCGGCTACCGCCGCCGGGGGCACAACGAGGGAGACGAGCCGTCTTTCACCCAGCCGCTGATGTACCGGCGGATCGACGAACGCCCCTCGGTGCGGGAGCTGTACTTGTCGCGGCTGGTGAACACCGGGGAGTTGACCGAAGAAGATGCGGACCGCATCGCCGCCGATTTCCATAATCTGTTGCAGGCCGAATTTGAAAAAGACGCCGCCGCCGAGCAGGACCGGCCCCGCCGTTTCATGGCCGCCTCCCGGCTGCGGGCCGAGTTCGAACAGGACGCGGCCGCCGAGCAGACCGCCTTGGAGGAGGCGGAGCAGGAGATTTCCGACCCGCCGACCGCCGTCCACTTGGAGTTGCTGTCGGAGTTGAACGAGTACGTGAACACGCCCCCCACCGGTTTCACCGTCCACCCCAAACTGGGGCGGGTGCTGACCAACCGCCTCAAACTGTTCGAGCAGGGTTCGGCCGACTGGGCGATGGCCGAATATTTCGCCTTCGGTTCCTTGGCCGAGGAGGGAACCTGGGTGCGGGTGGCGGGCGAAGATTCGGCGCGGGGCACTTTCAGCCACCGCCACGCTTCGCTGGTGGACTTCGAAACCGGCGAGGAATGGATGGCCTTAGCGCAACGCACTTTCGATACGGCCCGGGTGCGGTTTGTGGATTCGCTGTTGTCGGAGTTCGCGGCCATGGGCTTCGAATACGGATATTCCCTGGAAAGGCCGGACAGCCTGGTGGCCTGGGAGGCGCAGTTCGGGGATTTCGCCAACGGCGCCCAGGTCGTCTTCGACACTTTCCTGTCGGCGGCGGAGGACAAATGGGGCTTGGCCTCGGGGCTGGTGGTGCTGCTCCCGCACGGCTACGAAGGGCAGGGGCCGGAGCATTCTTCGGCCCGCATCGAGCGCTACCTGCAGATGGGGGCCGAGGACAACATGCACATCCTGTACCCGTCGCAGGCCTCCCAGATGTTCCACCTTTTGCGCCGCCAGGTGCTGGCCCGCCCGTCGCGGCCGGCCATCGTCTTCTCCCCCAAGTCGTTGTTGCGCACCCAGGCTTCGTTCAGCCCGCTGGCCGATTTCACGCATGGCGGATTGCAAAGGGTCATCCCCGACCCGGAGCCGCCCGCCCCGATCCGGGTGATGGTGTTCTGTTCGGGGAAAGTGTTCTACGAGGCTTCCCGGTTGCGGGAGGAACGGGGGGTTTCCGGGATGGCCCTGCACCGCATCGAAGAGTTGTATCCGTTGGACGAGTCCCACCTGCGCGACCTTCTGAACTCCTCGCCGGGGGCGCGGGTGGCCTGGTTGCAGGAGGAACCGGCCAATATGGGACCCGCCTTCTACATGCAGCCCCGCCTGTCCCGTTTGGCGGGACGGGAGACAACGGTGGTGTGCCGTCCGGAAAGCGCCTCCCCCGCCGCCGGCAGCCACCGCCGGCACAACCAGGAGCAGGCCCGTTTGATGGACGAACTTTTCTCCCTCTGAATCTTTCAGTTTCTACGGGGGGGCCGGTGGGGGGCCGCCGGGGGTCAGGAGGAGGGCGGGGCCAGATAGTTGGAGGTGGCCGTCTTCTCCTCCGCCAAGTCGAACACCCAGGTTGAACCTTTCTGAACGGGCAAACCGGCCCAGTCCCCCAGCATCTCCCGCAGGGCGTTGATCAGGTTGGGGCCGTGCGAGCAGAGAAGGGTCGTTCCCCGTCGGCGGTCGGCCAGCAGGGCGGCCATTTCCCCCGGTCCGGCCATCTCCCACAGACTGCGGGTTACGACGCGGTCCAAACCGCGGGCCATCGCCAACGGGTCCACCGTCTGCTGGCATCGCACCGCCGGACTGGTGAGAATGCGGTCGATCTCAAATCCGGCAAGTTGTTCCACTATCCCCTGCGCTTGACGGCGGCCCTTGTTGGACAGGGGGCGCAAAGAGTCGTCGCCGTCCCAGGTTCCCCGCACCCCGGCGTGGGCGTGCCGGGTGAGCAGGATGCGGTCCGGGGGATCGTTCCAGTCGCCGGGCAGGCGGGCCGCAAAGTCCCGGTCCACCTGATGGGTGAGGCGCTTGGCCAGTTTGCCGGGGCGGACCCAGCGCACCCGGTCCACTTCCCGGCCGGGCCGGAATTTGCCTTTGCCCGCCCGCATAGCCCAGTAGGAAACCTCTTTGTGACGACCGGAACGTTTGATGTAGCTGGTCACTCCCAGGAAGCGGCCGATGACGACGGGCAGGCCGGTTTCCTCCTCCGCCTCCCGGGCCGCGCATTGGACGAGGCTTTCGCCTTCCTCCAGTCTGCCTTTGGGGAAAGTCCAGTCGTCGTAGGCGGGGCGGTGGACCATCAGGACCTCCGTTTTGCCGTCTTTGACCCGCCACAGCACGCCGCCCGCGGCCAACTCGATCAACTGGTCGGTCATCAGGTTCGGGCCTTGATGATGGACACCGCCTCCTGGGGGGCGGCGGCGAAACTCACCAGCCCGGAGGGAACGGACAGGGCGGCTTCCAAATGTTCCAACAGGGGCCGCCACTTCCCTCCCAAGGCCACCACCGGTCGGGGCGGAGCTTCCCGCAGGGGGGCCAGGTAGGCGTCGTTCCAGTAGACGGCCAGCTCGGTGAAGGTGCCGATGGAGCCGGGCAAAACGATGGCCGCCGCGGTGCGTTGCGACATCACATGCAATCGTTCGGTGAGGCAGGCGGTTTGGATTTCTTCGGCGACGAACCGGTTGGCCCCCGACCGGCCGGGGAAGAAAGCGGGCGCCGTCACTCCGATCACCCGTCCCCCCGCCTCGGCCGCCCCCTGCGAGACGGCGGCCATCAACCCGTCGTAACCCCCGTTGACCACCCCGAACCCGGCTTCGGCCAGCAACCGCCCCACCTCCGCCGCCGTCTCATAATCCCCATCACCGGGCACAGCCCGCGACGAACCGAACACGGCCACGTTGATACCCTCCATAACCTCCAGCCTACCGCCCGGCGGGATGAAATCAGTCCTTTCGCACCAGTTCTACTTTCTCTATCTTGAAGGAAGGGACCGTGACATCCCATCCAGCAGTTGATTCATAATTGTGAGTACCCAGAACTGTCGCCCACGCCTTGATATAGTCATCACCATCAATGTTATCCAATTCCGGACAATCAGTTCTCAAAACGGAGCCCTCCCATCTACTACCATATCCAAAAGCGCTACGAACATCAAAATCATACCAACGTGTAGATCGATTACGGGAAATTTCAGCATGGAAAGCACAGGGGCCGGTTGCTGAATCAAATTGCACTATGTAGGCATATAATACAAAGCATTGTCCACTCAGGCCGTCGGGGTTTTTCTCCACTTGGTCGACGCTAATTCTCTCACAGTTATCAAGGAAGTCGGCCCGTTCCGCCGCTTCGGCCCGTTCCGGCTCGGCGCAGTCTTCCACCTCCGCAACCATCTCGTCCCGCGACATCACCGATGACCATGCCGACCTCCAACGAATCAGAGACGACACGGAGGTGCGGTAACGCTCCACCGCCGCGCCGCAGGCCCGTTCAATTTCGGCCTCGACCGCCGCTGCGTTGGCGCGCCCCCGCTCGGCGCATTTTGCGACATCGGCCGTCAGGTCGGCTTCGGAGGTGATCGGAGACCAATTGTTGTTCCAGCGGACGACCGACTCCACCGGCGAGTCGTACCGTTCCACCGCCGCCCCGCAGGCCCGTTCAATTTCCTCATCAGCTTCGGCTCGCAACTCCAACGACCGCGAACGTTGCGGCTCAGCGCATTCTTCCACCGCCGCCGTCAAAGCATCCCGGGACATAACCGTCGACCAAGCCGACTTCCACTCCACGACCGAGGCAACCGGCAGGTCGTACCGTTCCACAGCCGCGTCGCACGCCCGCTCAATTTCCATATCCACATCGGCCGCATTGGAGCGACCCGGACCGGCGCATTCTTCCACCGCCGCGGTCAACTCGGCGCGCGCCGTTACCGGGGACCAGGAATCATTCCACTGGATGCTCGATTCCACCGTGTCTTTGTAACGCCGTACGGCCTCCCCGCAGGCCCGCTCAATTTCCGCATCAGCCTCCGCCCGCAAATCAGCGCGTATCTCCTCATCGTATTTGGCAAGCAACTCCCGCACCCGGCCTTCGGAGTCCGACAAGGAGGCGCGAGCCTCGCTGAGATCGTCTTGCGCATCGTCCAAATCGTCTTCCAGGTCGGCAATACGGGCGTTGAGACCCTCGTTGGAGGACAACAGGCCGTCGCGCTCGGCGCGGACCGCATCCAACTTGGACAGCGACGCATCCCATTCCTCCACGGCGGAATCCAACTCAGCCCGCAGGCTGTCGCGCTCCGACTCCGCGGAAGCAAAATCCCCGCGCAGTCCATCCCGCTCCGCCTCCGCCGCCGCCAGATCGCCCCGCAACTCATCGCGTTGGGACGCAACAACATCGCGCTCCGACTCCGTAGCGGACAGGCTCTGCCGTAGGACATCCTCCGCCCCGGAATCCGAACAGGCCCCGATAACGGCCAGCAAACCCAAACCCGCCAGCCCCATCAACGTATGCAACCGCCCAACGGCCGACCGCTTCTTTGTTTCAGTCAATTGTTTCCTTCCTCCGGAGTGCACCGCCCACGGTACACCCCGCCTGTGACATAAACGGGCAGGCTACCCGGCGCCGCCGGGGCATGGCCTTGAACAGGTAATCGGGTATCTCAGCCGGTCGGGCGCCCTCAGCCCCATGCCGTCCCCCCCTCCCCCTCCCCCGATTGCGGTCCGCCGCCGGTATGACCGAGGATGTTTTCTAGATTCGGCGGACGGAGGCGGCCCATTCCAGAAACTGGGCGGCGGGCCGGGTGTTGGCCACCTGCTTTTTGGGGACCCAGCCGCGGCGGGACCAGCGGATTCCCCATCTGCTCTTATCCAACTCTTTTACCCGGTGGGCGTCGGTGCTGATCACGAACAGGACATCCCGGCCCCGCGCTTCCCACAGCAACTCCGCCGGCGCGTCCAAGCGTTCCAAGTTGGAGTTGATTTCCAAAGCGGAGCCGGTTTCCTCGGCCGCGGCCAGCACCGCCTCCGCGTCAAACTCTATTCCCGGCCGCCTCCCGATGCGCCGCCCGGTCGGATGCCCGATCACGTTCACCGCCGGATGACGGAGGGCGGCCAGCAACCGTTCCGTCTGCTGCGCGGCGGGCAGGTCAAAATGGCTGTGCACCGACGCCACGCACCAGTCGTAGCCCATCAGGAAATCAAAGTCGTAGTCCAACGACCCGTCGGGAGCGATGTTCAACTCCGTCCCGTGCAGAATCCGCATCCGGGGATAGTCCTCCTGCAACTCCCGGATGCGCTCCCGCTGGGCCAGCATTTGCCCCCGATTCGCCCCGTTTATGGTCAGGTTCTCGGCGTGGTCGGTGATCGCCACGTACTCCAAACCCCGCCCGGCCGCCGCGGCAACCATTGCTTCCAAAGAATCTTCCCCGTCTCCGGACAGGTCGGTGTGCACATGCAGATCCCCCCGCAGGTCGCCCTCCTCCACCATCTCCGGCAACCCCCCGGCTTGGCCGGCCTCGATTTCCCCCCGGTCCTCCCGCAACTCAGGGGGGATCCACGGCAAGCCCAGGGCGGCGTACACCTCCTCTTCGGTTTCCGACGCCACCACCCGCCCCGACTCGGACTCCGCCAAGGCGTACTCGTTCAACGCCCATCCCCGCTCGATGGCCAACCTCCGCAACCGGACATTGTGCTCCTTGGAACCGGTGAAATGAAGGGCGGCCGACCCCCACTGGTCGGGACGCACCACCCGCACATCCACTTGCAGGGCGGAATGGGTGATGAAAGTGGTTTTCGTCTCCCCCGCCGCCACCGCTTCCCGCACCGGAGCGGCCGCCGCCAAGGCCCCCTCCAACGCCCGCCGTCCCTCCGAGTCGCCTGCGGCGATCGCAACCAAAATGTCCAAATCGGCCACCGTCTCCCGGAAACGGCGCAGGCTGCCGCAAACCATCGCCCGCTCCACCCCGGGGGCGGCCCGCGCCGCCTCCGCCAACCGGCGGGCCAGACGTTGCGCCTCCAAGATCGGGATGCGCCGCTCCTTGCCGGACAACCCCAGCCGCCGCACCGCGTTGCGCAGGTTCTCCTCGGTTTTCGCCCCCAAGCCGGGCAGGTCCCGCAGCCGCTCCCCGGCCAGGGCCTCCTCCAAATCGGCCACCGACGCCACGCCCAACCGCTCCCGCAGCGCCAAAGCCGTTTTCGGCCCCAAGCCGGTAATGCGGGTCAACTCCACGAATTCGGGGGGAAACTCGGCCCGCAACTCTTCCAGCTTGGCTATCTTCCCCGACTCGGCGTATTCCCTGATGCGGGCGGCGGTGGCCCCGCCGATGCCGTCCAGTTCCCGCAACTGCGGCTCCGTCATTTCCGCCGCCGGGGAAGCCAATCCTTCCACGATGCGGGCGGCCGCGTCATAGGCCCGGGCCCGAAACGAATGGTTGTTCCCGTCCGCTATCCGGGTCAAGTCCGCCAACTCCGTAAACGCCTCCGCCAACTCCAAGTTGGAAACCATAAACCCAGGGTATCACCGCCGCCCCTCGACCGCCTGTGTCACCAAAAGGAGGATTGGGTAGTCTATAAAGAACCCGTCCCCCATTCTCACGGAGTTTCACCATGGCCATCACCAGCGCCGGATATTCGGTAACCATGCGCCTCTACATCGCGCCCGACGACCAGCGGGCCATCGGGCGCATCGCCACCGCCATCGGCGAGGCGGGGGGAACGGTCACCGCCTTGGACATCGTCGAATCGGAGGCGGCCCGCTTGGTGGTGGACCTGACCGCCAACGCCCGGGACAGCGACCACACCGCCGAACTGTCGGAGGCGGTGAACGCCTTGGCGGGCGTGACGGTGCGCAACGTGTCCGACCGCACCTTTCTGCTCCACTTGGGAGGCAAACTGGAAGTGAGATTGAAAGTGCCGTTGCGAACCCGCGCCCAGCTGTCGATGGCCTACACCCCGGGCGTGGCCCGGGTCAGCATGGAATTGGCCCGCCGCCCGGAAGCGGCCCGCAACCTGACCGTCAAAGGCAACACGGTGGCCATCGTCACCGACGGCAGCGCCGTGCTGGGGCTGGGCGACATCGGCCCGGTGGCGGCCTTGCCGGTGATGGAAGGCAAAGCGGCCCTGCTGAAAAGGTTCGCCGGAGTGGACGGATGGCCCATCTGCCTGGACTCCTCCGACACCGACGAAATCGTGCGGGCGGTGGAAATGATGGCCCCCGGCTTCGGGGCCGTCAACCTGGAGGACATCTCCGCCCCCCGCTGCTTCGACATTGAAGAACGGCTGCGCGCCTCCCTGGACATCCCCGTTTTTCACGACGACCAGCACGGCACCTCCATCGTGACGCTGGCCGCCCTCACCAACGCCCTGAAAGTGGTCGGCAAACGCATGGCCGACCTGAGGGTGGCCATCAGCGGGGCGGGGGCGGCCGGGGTGGCGGTGGCCAAACTGCTGCTCACCGCCGGGGTGGCCGACATCACGGTGTGCGACCGGGGGGGCATCATCGGGCCGCACCGGGAAGCCTCCCATTCCTCCAAAATCTGGTTGAGGGATCACACCAACCCGCAACGGCTCACCGGGGGAATCCTGGAAGCCCTGAACGGGGCCGACGTGTTCATCGGGGTGAGCGCCGCCGACCTTTTCCCGACCCGGGAGATGAAACGGATGGCCTCCGACCCGATCGTGTTCGGTTTAGCCAACCCCGACCCCGAGTTCGACCCGGCGGAGGCCCGCGACTACGCGGCGGTGGTGGCCACCGGACGGTCCGACCTGCCCAACCAGATCAACAACGTGCTGGCCTTCCCCGGCGTGTTCCGGGGAGTGTTGGACGCCCGGGCGTCGCAGGTGACCGGGGAGATGAACGTGGCCGCCGCCCGGGCCATCGCCTCCGTAGTGAGGGACGACCAGCTCAACCCCTCCTACATAATTCCCTCGGTATTCAACCCGGATGTGGCGGAGCATGTAGCCAAAGCGGTACAAGCCGCCGCCCCGCCCGCGGCGAGCGACGCTTGAAAATATCATATGGAACCCCCAAGGAACGCCCCCCGCCGCACGCCAACGAAAACGGAGTCGCCGATGGCGGACGCCGAGCCCGCCCGAGCGGTCGACGCCTACCTTGGCGAGGAACCCGACTACGACCCCTCGCTGAATGAGGAACCCGGCTACGACATTGACGAGGGGTTCCGTTGCGTTTTCAAAATACCGCCCGAGGACTTCGAATCTTTGCAACGTTACTTGGACTCCCCACCCGAGCACAATCCTGGCTTAGAAAATCTGTTCAGACAGGCTCGGAGCAACCCTTTGGCAGTCGAGACGCGTGAATTCTCCGAGTAAAGCGGAGGGCGGTATGGAATCTGGACAAGAGCCCCGCCTTTCTCAAGATGTTGAATCTGGGGCCGAAACTGGTTCGGGGGAAACACCGCAACCGTGGTATTTGAAGTATCCGGATCTCACCGAGGAGGAGGATACGCGAAGCCTGCTCGGAATATTTCAGAAGTTGTCTCCGGAAGACCGGATTCAGTCGGCGGCCAACATAGCCAACCTGTTCGGTAACGCGATAAGAAAAGGACCCTCCGCCGTGATCCCATTCAGCCCTGATAAAATCTTATCTCGGCTGACGGCCCACCGCTTGGACTTTATTTTGGTGGGCGGCTTAGCGGGCATTACGCACGGTTACAGCGGTGGAACCAACGATGTAGACATAGTCGTCCCCCAGAACGATGAAACCATCCAACGGTTGATGAACTTTCTGCAGGCCGAAAAAGTCCAACTCCGCATCTCCGAACCTCCTTATGGCGTAAATATTGAATGGAACGATCCGGAACTCTTCCGATTGCGCGAAGTTGTCAATCTCATGACTGAATACGGCCCCTGTAACATTTTGTTTTCAGCAACCGGCATAGGCAATTATGAAGATATTTTGCCCCGATCCGAGATATGGGTTATAGGAGGTCTGAATATCAGAATAGCCCATCTCCAAGCTATTATTGACAGCAAAGAGGCGGCGAACCGTCCCAAAGATCGTAGTACATTGCCTGTTTATTACCAGTTACGGGACCAACTAGAGTCGACGCGAAACTGACTAAACCGGAGTATCCGACCGGCGGCGGAATTCAGGGGCGGGGGGCTGTGGGGAGGCGCATGCGGAACGTGGAGCCTTCTCCGAGGGCGCTTTCCGCCTCTACCCGGCCGCCGTGCATGTCGGCCACGTGTTTTACTATGGCCAACCCCAGGCCGGTTCCCCCCATCGCCCGCGAACGGGCCTCGTCGACCCGGTAGAAACGTTCGAACACCCGCGGCAAATCAGCGGCCGGAATGCCCGACCCGGTGTCGGATACCTCCACCGCGGCCTCCCCGTTGGCGGACAGGGCCGTCAACCGCACCCGGCCGTCCTCCGGCGTGTGGCGCAGGGCGTTGTCCAACAAGTTGCGCACCGCCAAAGCCACATCGGCCTCGCTGCCCATCATCGGCGCCGGCTCCGCCTCCAACAGGATCGGGGGTTGCGAAGAAGCGAACCGGAGGGCCTCCTCCCGGCACAGGTCGGACAAATCGAACGGCTCCGGCTGAAACCCCCCCGACTCCAACCGCGACAGGTCCAGCAGGTGGGCCATAATCCGGGACAAACGGACCGAGTTGTCCAGGATGCGCCCGGTGAAATCCCGCACCGCCTCCGGGTCGTCCTCCAAAGCCATCAAAACCGTCTCCGCCGCCGCCCGGATGGCCGCCGCCGGGGTTTTCAACTCGTGGGAGGCGGCGGTGACGAAATCCCGGTTCATGGTTTCCGCCCGGCGCCGTTCGGTTACGTCCTCCACCGCGGCCACTTGCAAATCGTCCGATTCGGAAGGATGGGCCGTAACCTGAATCACCCGCCCCGGATGCCGTTCGAATTCCCGGGCGGCGAACTCACCGGCGGCCGCCGCCGCCAGCGCCTCCCGCACTTCGCGGGGCAACGGGGCCCCCTCCTCCATCACCCTCCCCCCCAGCACCTCCGCCGCCATCCGGTTGGCGAACACCGTACGTCCGTCCCGTTGCGCCATCACCCCCACCGGCAACACTTCCAACAGAGCCGCCTGCAGGCTCCCCCGCTCCGCCAGCCCCCCCGCTTCGGCCCGCAACTCCTCCGCCGCAGCCGCCGCCTCCTTCCGTCCCCGGCGCACCCGGCGGTAAAAAAGGGACAACCCGGCCAAAGCGGCCAACCCGGCGAGCCACCGCCAAGGCGCCGGGAAAACCAGGGCGGCGGCCACCGCCGCACCGGAAAACGCGGGCAGAACCCGGTCCGCCATCTACCCGCGGTCGGAGAACTTGTAACCCATCCCCCGGACGGTCACTATCCACTGCGGGGAACGGGGATCTTCCTCCACTTTTTCCCGCAACCGGCCGATATGCACATCCAAAGTTTTGCCGTCTCCGAAAAACGGCGACTCCCACACTTCCTCCAACAGCGTATCCCGCTCTACCAGCCTCCCTTTGCGGGCCAGCAACGCCTCCAACAGCTCAAACTCTTTGGGACGCATCTCCACCGGTTCCCCGTTGACGGCCACCTCGTGCCGGTCGATGTCCAGGACGACCGGACCGCCGTTCAACACCCGGGAGCGGTCGCGTTTGGCGGAGGCGGGGGCCCGGCGCAGGATGGCCGAAATGCGCGACACCAGTTCGCGCATGGAAAAAGGCTTGGTCATATAATGGTCGGCCCCCAGTTCCAGCCCGGCCACCACGTCCGCTTCGGCGTCTTTGGCGGTCACCACCACCACCGGGATGGCCAACGAAGAGCGGATGTGGCGCAACACGTCCAACCCGCCCAGGCCGGGCAACATCAAATCCAGCACCACCAGGTCGGGCGGGACGGGGGCCAGCCGCTCCAGGGCGGAACGTCCGTCGGCCGCCACCGCCACCTCGTATCCTTCCCGGGTCAGGGTGTAGCGCAACGACTCGGCCAAGGTTTCCTCGTCTTCGACTACCAGGATGGAGGTCATAACCGCCGCGACCTAGGACCGCACCGGCAGGGCCCACGCTTCGGGGAACTCGCGGAATTCGCCCGTCAACAGGAAAGCCACCTGCTCGCCGATGTCCACCGCCCGATCCCCCACCCGCTCCAAAGCCCGCGACACCAGCATCATGTGAATGGCCCACTCCAGCAGTTCCGGGTCGGGGCGGCAGGCGGACACCTCCCTCCACATGTTGCGGTTGATGCGATCCACCGGGTCGTCCATTTCCGGCAGCCGCAGGGCAATGTTCAAATCCCGTTTCACCAGCGACTCCATGGCCGCCCCCAGCATGGGCACCACGATGTTGCTCATCTCCTGCAGATGGAGGATGATGGTCCGCTGGTGGGGCAGGCGGGCGGTGGTTTCCACGATGCGGGCGATGTTGGCCGCCTGGTCGCCCACCCGCTCCAAGCTGTGGCTGCTGTTCAGAATCAGGGACATCAGGCGCAGGTCGGAGGCCACCGGGGTTTGCAAGGCCATCACTTCGTGCCAGCGCCGTTCCACTTCCAGATAGAGATGGTCGATGTTCTTATCCCCTTCCACCACCTGCCCGGCCAGGTGGGCGTCGTCGGTGGTGAGAGCGGTCATGGAGTCGGCGATCTGCCGGGAGGCGGCCTCCCCCATGTCCAGCAGGAGCACCTCCAATTCGTTCATGGCGGCGTGAAAATGACTGCGGGTTTCGGTCATCCGAACCGCCCCGTTATGTAATCCTCGGTTTCCTTCTTGGACGGGTTGGTGAACATAATTCCGGTCACCCCCGACTCCACCACGTATCCGGCCCGCTCCTCGTCCATATTGAAGAACACGGTATGGTCGGCGACCCGCGCCGCCTGTTGCATATTGTGGGTGACGATGATGATGGTGTAGTTGACTTTCAGCTCCTGTATCAACTCTTCGATGCGGAGGGTGGCCACCGGGTCCAAGGCGGAAGTGGGCTCGTCCATCAGAATGATTTCCGGTTTGACGGCGATGGCCCGGGCGATGCACAGGCGCTGTTGTTGGCCGCCGGACAGGGAATAGCCGCTTTGGTCCAGTTTGTCCTTCACTTCGTCCCACAGGGCGGCCGCCCGCAGGGAACCTTCCACCAATTCGTCCAAGTCGTGCTTCATTCCGTTGATCTTGGCCCCCCAGGCCACGTTCTGGTAGATGCTCTTCGGAAACGGATTGGGTTTTTGAAACACCATCCCCACCCGGCGGCGCACCTCCACCGGATCCACCCCCTCCCCGTAAATGTTCTCGCCGTGGAACATCACCTCCCCCGCCACCCGGGTGCCGGGAATCAGGTCGTTCATCCGGTTCAGGGAGCGGAGCACGGTGCTTTTGCCGCACCCCGACGGCCCGATGAGGGCGGTGATGTTGCGGTCTATGAAAGACAGGGAAACATCCCGCACCGCCCGGAACTGGTCGTAGAAAACGGCCAGCCCGTTGGTTTCCATGGCGAACACCCGCTCCCCGGCGGACGGAGCCTCCGGCCCGGCGACGACGGTTTCGGCAACGGTCACGTCAACCTCGGTTTCCGATGTCAAAGTCGCGGGCTCCATTTACCCGGCCCTCCTTGAGTAGCGGTTGCGAAGTATCACCGCCGCGGCGTTCAGGGTAAGCAACAATACCAACAACACTACAATCGCCGCCGCCGCGATGTTGCGAAACTCGTCTTGCGGTCGGCTGGTCCACTGAAAGATTTGTATGGGCAGCACGGTGAATTTGGAGAAAGGACCGGACGGGTCGGTGGTGATGAAAGTGGAGGCCCCCACCACCACCAGCGGGGCGGTTTCCCCCAACGCCCGGGCCAAAGCCAAAATGGTGCCGGTGAAAATGCCGGGCAGGGCGTTGGGCAGCACATGGGAGCGGACGGTCTGCCAGCGGGTGGAGCCCAAGGCCAACCCGGCTTGGCGCAACGACCGGGGAACGGCCCGGATGGCCTCCTGCGAGTTGATGATGATGATGGGCAAAATCAGCAGTCCCAACGTCAGGCCGGCCGCCAAAATGGTGCGCCCGTTGGATGTGGCGTCGCTGCCCCCGCCCAGGAAGGAGCCGCTGGTGATCACCTCCAGGGTGCGTACGAAAATGGCCAGGCCCAGCATCCCGTAGATAATGGACGGAACCCCGGCCAAGTTGTTGATGTTGGTTTGAATCATTGAGTTGAAGCGGTTCTTCCGGGCGTACTCCTCCAAATATATGGCGGCCCCCACCCCCACCGGAAAAGAAAACAGCAGGGTGATCATCACCACCCACAGCGACCCCAGCAGGGCGGTGCGGATGCCGGCGATGGCCGGTTCCGGATCCTGCGGGCTGATGATGAAATCCCAGGAAACCCAGGAACGGAACTCCAATTGGGCGTTGGGAAACTTGGCGGCCGCCTCCGCCTCCGCCTCGTCCCGATTGAAAACCGAATCGTAGAACGACCAGGTCCCGACCACGGTGGGTTGCACCACCCGCTCCACCACCAAGTCCAGCACGTCCCCCCGGCTTCGGGCGGGGAGCGAACAGGCGGGCGGGGGTTGGCCGGAGGCGCACAGTTCGTTGAGGACGGCCGGGTCTTCGAATACCAACCGGTCGTCGAAGAATTTCTGTTCCCGTTCCAAGCGCCGCCCCAGGTTGAGGGATATTTCGGCGGTGAGCAAGGAGACCAGCTCCTGTTTGCCCAAGTCGGACATTTCCGCGTCCGCCGGGCGCCCCACGGAGGCGACCAACTCCCGGGGGGAGTTCTCGTTTTCCACCGCGATCAAACCGAAGGAGGAGTTGAGCACGGTCAGCAACAGGGTGACCAGAGCCGCCACCGCCGTCATCAGGGCGGCCAACAGGCTGATGCGCACCGCCTTCCCCCAGCCGCGGCGGCGGCGCAACTGGGCGGGAACCTCCGTCAAACGCGGCTGGCGGGATTCCCGCCCGTCCCGCAAACCCGCCGGGCGGCTCATTCGTAGACCTCCCGGAAGCGGGCCACGAACCGGCGGCTGATCACGTTCAGCAACAGCGTGATTGCGAACAGGGCCAAACCGATGGCGAAAATGGAGTTGTAATCAATGGAGTCGTAACTGAGGTCGCCGCCGCTGATGCGGACGATGTGGCCGGTCATCGTCTCCCCCGCCACGAACGGGTTGAGTATGTAGCCGAACAGGCTGTCCTCCCCGAAAGTGAAATTTTTAGGGCCGGCCCCGGCGGCGATGGCCACCACCATCGTCTCCCCGATGGCCCGGGAGATGGACACCACGAAGGCGGCGGTGATCCCCGACAGGGCGGCGGGCAGCACCACCCGCAAAGAAGTTTCCAGTTTGGTGGCCCCCACCGCGTAGGCCCCGGCCCGCAGGGACATGGGCACCGCATGCAGGGCGTCTTCGGACATGGAACTGACCAGCGGGATGATCAGAATCCCCACCACGATCCCCGCCGAAGCGGTGTTGAAAATTTCCACCACCTCCGACCCCAGAACCGACCGCAGCAACGGCGTCATGAAAGTGAGGGCGAAGTAGCCGTAGACCACGGTGGGAATGCCCGCCAGCACCTCCAAAATCGGTTTGACCACCGAGCGCACCCGGACCGAGGCGTATTCGCTCAGGTAGATGGCGGCGGCCAAGCCGATGGGCAGGGCCACCAGCATGGCGATGCCGGAAGTGGTGAGGGTGGCCAGCACCAGCGGCCAGATGCCGAAGTCCAGGATGGCCGGTTGCCAGTTGGTGGAACTGAAGAATTCGGCCACCGAAGCCTCCTGCGACCTGAAAAAGAGGAGGGCCTCGCGGCCCAGTTCGAACACCAAGCCGACCGTGGTGAGAATGGAGATGGCGGCGGCGATGAACAGCAACCCGCCGATTACCGCCTCTCCCGGGCGGGCCCGTTTGCGAAGCCTGCGGACGGCCGGCTTGCCTTCGCTGGTCGTCTTGACGGTGATTGGGCTACCTCCCTCTCCCGGAATAATAGGGAACCGGCGGGCGAAGCCGGGGCCGGGCCCCGCCCTCCGGTCGGTTGGAAGAGTCCCGTTCCGGAGACCCGGAAACCCCCGGAAAAGGTTTGCGCGCTGTCCTATCCAAGGGCGGTCGCCAGTTGGCCGGCGGCGGCTTGGAGGACGCTGTCGGGGGCGGGGAAGTAACCCGCCTCGCCTATTTCCTCGTTCACGAACTGCAACACGAAGCTCAGGAACTGCCCGACCTGGGGCTTCTCGGCGATGATGGAGGACGTGGAATACATAAACATGGGACGAGCCAGCGGATACTCGTTGGCGTTCACCGTATCCGACGTCGGGGTTATCCCTTCCACGTCCAACACCGACAACCGATCCTGGTTCTCCTGGTAATAGGCATAACCGAAAAACCCGACCGCGCAAGTCGACGAAGCGTCATCCGGATTGCACCCGTCCCCGGCGATCCCCTGCACCAGCACATTGTCGTCCTCCGACAGCTGCGTGTTGGACGCCGCCAAAATCGGACCCTCGTCCTCGTCGAACACCTCTTCTACGAAATAATCAAACGTCCCCGAATCCGTCCCCGGAATAAACCGCTGGATCGGATTCGCCGGGAACTCGGACCGCACATCCCGCCATGTCTCAGCCGTGGAGAACAACACCCCCAACTCTTCCACCGTCAAATCCGCCGCAAAAGCGTTGCCCGGTGAAACAGCCACCGCCAACGCGTCCGTCCCCACCCGGAACTCAATCGGCTCCCGGCCGATCGCCCGGCACGATTCCACCTCCGAATCTTTAATCGGACGCGAAGCGTTGGACACATCGGATTCCCCGGCCACGCAAAAACGCTCAAAACCCCCGCCGGTGCCAATCGAATCAATAGTTATCAAACCGCTGTAACCCTCGTCCTCAAACCGTGCGGCCAGGGCCTCCGCCAACGGAAACACCGTCGACGAACCCGCCACCGCAATATCACCCGACACGCCCAACGGATCCACCGCCTCCAAACCAAACGAACCGGAACCGCCGGCCGGCCCCTGACCCGCCGCGGAGTCCTCGCCGGCCGCGGCCTCGCTGGTCGTCGCCTCGTCCGCGGCGGCGACGGTGGCCATAGTGGTCACCTGCGACCCGCTTTCCCCGCCGCAGGCGGCCGCGATAAGGCCCAGCGCGATCAACAGGGCCGGAATTCGTACGCGTTTGGTGAACGTCATCACACCTCTCCTTTTGGGAATGTTGCGCCCTACGCTATAAGGCGGCGGTTAACGGAGGAAACCCTGCGGGTAAACGGCGGGTAAAAAAATAATTAGGTCGACGGGCGCCCGGCAGGTGCGGCAAACAGGTCTTTGTCAGCCTTTTTTGGAGGCGGCGTAGTAGGGGTTGTCCCCGCTCTGATGGTCGGTTACATCCACCACTTCCACAATGTCGGGGACGGCTTCCCGCAATATGCGTTCTATCCCTTGGCGCAAAGTGACGGCGGCCATTCCGCATCCCTGGCACCCGCCTCCCAACTGCAGATAGACCACCCCGTTTTCTTCGCTAATCAGCCGGGCCTGGCCGCCATGGGAGGCGATGGCCGGGTTGACCTGTTCGGCCAGCACCTGCTCCACCCGTTCGGCGACGGGGCCGCTCAGGTCGCCGGGCGGGGCGGAGGGCATGACGGGCGAGGGTCCGTTGGGGTTGTCGATGGCCAAACCGGGCGACATCGGATCGGAGGACATGGTAAGGACGGCCCCCCTCATGTTGTCGGCGTGGGCGGCGGGGATGATGACCGCCAGCCCCCCATGCCGTTCCACGTTGTCGGTCGCCCCCGCCTCGCTGAGGGGCGTGAACGACAGCGAATAGTCGAACTGCATTCCCCGCACCCCGGTGATCTCAATCAGCAACCCGTACTCTTCTTCGCCGGGCTCCTGATCCCGGATTTCGATTATCCGCTCCCGGGCCTCGTCGTTGACCGACAGCAGGGTTTCTACTTCTTCCCGTACCGTATCCATGGGCATAGTTGTCATGCTCCGAATACTAGCCGCCCCGCGCCGACTATCGCTCATAAACGGGTTTCTCGGTGAGAACCCGGCCCCGCCGCGGAGGCCTGGTTCCCAAGCAAGTCGCCCGGCGGGCCGGTTAACGATGGGCGGCGATACTCCCGTGACAACTAAAAATCGGGCGGTGCTAGCCTGAAATTGGAACCGGGTTTGAGCCTGTGCGCAACAACCCGGCCCAACCGCGCCAAAGCCTGGAAATCCCCCATCGAAAGGAAACCCTATGACTGCGCCCGCCCCGACCGCCGCCGCCCGCGCCGAGGAAATAACCAAAATATACGGCTCCGGCGACACCCGGGTCACCGCCCTGGACCAGGTGTCGGTCTCCTTCCACGCCGGGGAGTTCGTGGCGGTGATGGGGCCCTCCGGCTCCGGTAAATCCACCCTCATGCACTGCATGGCCGGACTGGACGAAGTATCCGAAGGCACGGTGTGGATCGGCGACCAGGACATTTCAAAACTCAACGACCGGCAGCTGACCCGCATGCGCCGCCGCCGGGTGGGTTTCATTTTCCAAGCGTTCAACCTGGTGCCCACCCTCAACGCCAAAGAGAACATCACCCTCCCCGCCGATCTGGCCTCCTCCAAACCGGACCGGGAATGGCTGGACCAGGTGGTGGAAACTTTGGGTTTGGGCGACCGGCTCCGCCACCGCCCCTCCGAACTGTCCGGCGGGCAGCAGCAACGGGTGGCGGCCGCCCGGGCGCTGGCGGCCCGCCCCGACCTGATCTTCGCCGACGAACCCACCGGCAACTTGGATTCGGCGGCCAGCGGCGAACTGCTCGACTTCCTGGCCGGGGCGGTGCGCGACTTCGGGCAGACGATTGTGATGGTCACCCACGACGCGGTGGCCGCCAGCCACGCCGGACGAGTGGTGTTTCTGGCCGACGGGCGGATCGTGTCGGAAATGACCGACCCCACCCCGGAGCGGGTGCTGGACCGCATCATAGGTTTGGAGAGGTAAATGTTCCGCGCTTCTCTAAAAAGCCTGTGGGCCTACCGGGCCCGAATGACCCTCACCCTGATGGCCATCGTGCTGGGGGTGGGCCTGATCTGCGGCGTCTACGTCTACTCCGACACCATCAACCGGGGCTTCAATGAAATCTTCGAAGAGTCTTTCTCCGGAGTGGACATCGTGGTGCGCACCGAATCCGATTTCACCTTCGGGGAGGGTTCTTTCATGGACCAGGAAGACTTCGACCGGCTGGCCTCCGTCCCCGGCGTGCAACGGGCCTACCCTTCCCTGGCCGGACAGGGTTTGTCGTTGCTGGACCGGGAAGGGGAGGTGATCGGCGCCCAGGGAACCCCCACTTTCACCTCCAATCTGGAGGAGGGGGATTCGGCCGGGTTCGTGATCGACCAGGGACTCTACCCGGCGGGGCCGGACCAGGTGGCCTTGGACCGGGCCACCGCCGAAGCCAACGGTTTCCAAATCGGCGAGCGGATCAGCCTGGTCAGCAAACAACTGGGCCGAATGGAGCCGCTTTTGACGGCGACCGCCCGGCTGGCCGAAATCGACAACCTGGGGTCGCGATGGGTCCTGTTCGACCTGCCCACCGCCCAGCAGGCCCTGGGCCTGCCGGGGAAGGTGTCGGGCGGCAACGTGTACGTGATTCCGGGAACGCCGGTGGAAGAGGTGATCGCCGCCATGGACCCGTTGCTTCCCCCCAACGCCGCGGCGGTTTCCGGACAGCAGGCGGCCGAGGAACAGGCGGCCGAGTTGCAGGGCAACCTGGGTTTTCTCACCACTTTCCTCACCGTTTTCGGCTACATCGCCCTGTTCGTGGGGGCTTTCCTCATCTACAACACTTTTCGCATCGTGGTCAGCCAGCGCACCCGCGATTTGGCCCTGCTGAGGGCCATCGGGGCCGGCAAGGCCCAGGTGATGGCCATCGTGTTGCTGGAGTCCCTGTTCCTGGGGGTGCTGGGTTCCCTGCTGGGCATCGCCTTCGGGTTGCTGATCGCGTTGCTCCTGCAGACCGGCCTGGGGGCGATCGGGCTCACGTTCCCCACCACTTCCCTGGTTATCGCCGCCCGCACCATCATCGTCGGCTTGGCCGCCGGAACGCTGGTCACCGTCGGGTCGTCGCTGGCCCCCGCCCGGCGCGCCTCCCGCGTGCCGATTATGGCCGCCCTCAACGAAGATGCGGCGGCCCCCGCCCGGCGCAGCCTGGTCAAGCGGGCCGCGGGCGGAGGGGCGGTCGCCGCCGCCGGGGTGGGAGCGGCCTGGCTGGGTTTGTTCGGCGGGGGCGGACTGGGACTGAGCGCCGTCGTCTGGGTGGGCATCGGGGTGGGGATCGTCTTCTTCGGGATGTTCATTCTCAGCCCCCTGTTCGCGGCGCCCATCACCAACCTGCTGGGGTGGGTCGCGCAACGCACCGGCGTGGCCGGAAAACTGGCCCGCCGCAACGCCATGCGCAGCCCGCGCCGCACCGCGGCCACCGCCGGGGCGGTGATGATCAGCATCACCCTGGTGGCTTTGGCCTCCACCATGTCCGGGTCGCTGCGGGCCACCATCGACGAGGTGCTGGCCGACGACGTCGAAGCGGACGTGTTCATCACTTCCAGCAGCCAGTTCGACCCCACCGCCGGGTTCACCACCCAACTGGCCGACCAGGTGCGGGGCTTGGAGCAGGTGGGCGATCTTACCCGCCTGCAGGTCGCCCCGGTGCGCACCCTGTCCGTCCGGGAAACGGCCGCCGGGCCCGAAGAGAACGTCAGCGAACTGAACATCACCTCCGTCGAACCCAATTTCGCCCGCTTCGTCCCCCCGGAGTCCAGCGCCGGAACTTTGCATCCGGGCGCCGGGGAGGTGGTGATGGAGGAAAGCATCGCCGCCGGCAACGGGTGGGCCATCGGCGGGGAAGTGACCTTGCAGTTCGAGCAGGCCGGGGAACGGACTTTCACGCTGGCGGGGACCGCCGCCGGGCCGGCCTGGACGGGGCTGATTTTGATCGACCGTTCCGAATGGCCTGGCCTGTTCGACTCCGTCTCCGACTCCCAAATTTACATCCAGGCCGCCCCCGGGGTCAGCCCGGACGACCTGAAGGCGGCCATCGAAGCCCAACCTCTGGTGGAGGAGCTGGCCACCATCAACGTGCAGACGGAGGAGGATCTGCTGAGCCAGGCCGAGCAGGGCATAAACCAGTTGCTCAACCTGATTCTGGCTTTGCTGGGCATAACGGTGATTATCGGAATGCTGGGGGTGACCAACACCATGGCCCTGTCGGTGTTTGAACGCACCCGGGAGATCGGCCTGTTGCGGGCGGTCGGACTGGACCGGCCCACCGCCCGCTGGATGGTGCGGATGGAGGCCGTCATCGTGTCGGTGTTCGGGTGCCTGCTGGGGGTGGGTTTGGGCATCCTGTTCGGCTGGGCGATAGTCCGCGCCCTGAACGACATCGGCATCACCAGTTTCCTCATCCCCTGGCTGCCCGACTCGTGGACGGTTTCCTCGGTGCTGGGCAGTCTGCTGTTCTGGGTGGCCGCCACCGCCGTCCTGGGCGTGGCTTTCGCCTCCTACCCGGCCCGCCGGGCCGCCAAACTGAACGTAGTGGAGGCCATCGCCCGGTTCTGACCGCCGCCGTCGGGGACGCGTTCAGCCCAGTTCGGACGAGGAACCGGCCGGTTTTGTGGGCAAGGAGAGAATGTAGATGATCAACGCCGCCGCCAAAGCCACCAGCAACAACCGAACCAGCATGGGCCGGATGAAAAACCCGACCGTGACGGCGAAGGTGAGGGCGATGGCCGCCACCGCCGTCGTCTTCAACCGGACGGTGAACCCGCGCCCGGCCCGCCAGTCGCGCACTATCGGCCCGAAAACCCGATGGTTGGCCAGCCAACTGTCGAAACGCTCCGATGACAGCGAAAACAGAAAGGCGGCCAGCAACACCGGACCGGTGGTGGGAACAAGCGGCAGAAAAATGCCGATGAACCCTATGCCCGCCATCAACCAACCGAGGGAAATCAGCAGGAGGCGACCGAAGCGGTTTTGGACCTTGGCCATCGCAGGCCATTCTAACCGGCGGCTCCGGTTGCGGAGAGTCGGGAAAAAGCGGACGGGGGGGCCGCCCGCCGGTTTCCGCTTTTAGCAACCGCCCGTTGTGGCTATACTGATGACCGAAATGCCCAACCGCCCGAAAAACTGGATATTCTCCGACCGTTTTCTGGCCCGCACCTTCATCCTGCCGGTCCACCAATTCACCAACGTGGCCGCCTCTTCCGGGGTGGCCCTGCTGGGGGCGGCGGTGGCGGCCATGTTGTGGGCCAACCTGGACGTTTTCGGCGACAGCTACTTCGCCTTCTGGCAGGACTCCTACCTGGACTTGGACCTGGGGTTCGTCCATCTGCACGAAAGCGTCCGCGATCTGGTGGACGACGGCTTGATGGCCATTTTCTTTTTCGTGATGGGCCTGGAAATCAAACGGGAAATGGTGCTGGGGGAACTGCGCGACCCCCGCAAGGCGGTGGTGCCGATTGCGGCGGCGGCGGGGGGGATGCTGATCCCCGCCCTCATCTACTTCATCCTCAACGCGGGCGACGGCCCCGCTTTGCGGGGATGGGGGGTTCCGATGGCCACCGACATCGCCTTCGCCATCGGCATTTTGGCCTTGGTGGGCAAGGGCCTGCCGGTGGGGGTGCGCCTGTTTCTGCTGACGGTGGCCATCGTGGACGATGTGGGGGCCATCCTGGTCATCGCCCTGTTCTACACCCAGGATCTGAAGTTGGGCTACCTGACTGTGGGGGTGGGCGCCTTGGCCGTCACTTTCGCCGCCTCCCGGGTCAACATCCGCTCTTTGGCTTTTTACATTCCGATGGCCCTCATCGCCTGGTACGGGTTCGTGGAGTCGGGGGTGCACGCCACCCTGGCCGGGGTGGTTCTGGGGCTGATAACCCCCGCCCGTCCCTTGTACGGGGCTGAAGAGTTCGACCAGGGCCTGCGCCGGGTGCTGGACCTCTACCCGACCAACCCCAAAGAGCCGGAATACCAGGACAAGGTGGAGCATGAGGCGTTGAAACTGGCCAGCTTGGCCCGGGAGTCGGTGCCCCCCCTGTGGCGTTTGGAACGGCAGTTGCACAAATGGAGTGCTTTCGTCATCGTGCCCCTGTTCGCTTTGGCCAACACCGGGGTGCGCCTGGCGGGCGCCGACCTGTTCACTTTGGGAACCAGCCGCGTGGCGGAAGGGGTGGCCTTGGGGCTGGTGTTCGGCAAGATCATCGGGGTGGGCGGGGTGGCCTGGCTGATGGCCCGCTTAGGTCTGGGGCGATTACCGGACGGCGTCACCGGACGGCACGTGCTGGGGGTGGGGATGCTGGCCGGAGTGGGGTTCACGGTGGCCCTGTTCATCACCGACTTGGCCTTCATGGATCAGATGTTGCTGGATCGCGCCAAGCTGGGCATTTTCGTGGGCTCCATCGTGGCCGGGGTGGCCGGGGCCCTGTTCCTGCGCTTCGGCTCCCCCCACGAACAATTGGAGCCCGCGGGGGATTGACCAAGCCGCAGGCGGTGGTGGTGGGGGCGGGGCCGAACGGGTTGGCGGCGGCCATCACCCTGGCCGAAGCGGGATGCTCCGTCCTGCTCCTGGAAGCCCGGCCCGAAATAGGGGGCGGGGCCCGCACCGCCGCCCTCACCTTGCCCGGTTTCCGACACGACGTGTGCGCCGCCTTCCACCCCCTGGGGGCCGCCTCCCCCTTTTTCGCCCGGCTGGGCCTGGAAAACCGGGGGGCGGAGTGGAGGCGGGCGGACATTCAGGTCGCCCACCCGCTGGGCGGGGGACGGGCCGCCGCCCTCTGGCGCTCCGCGGAGCTGACCGCCGACCGGCTGGGCCGGGACGGGCCCGCCTGGCGGCGGATGATGGAACCCCTGACGGCGCGCCGGGCGGACCTGGGACGGGACCTGCTGGTGCGGCGGCCGGCCCCTCCCCCCTATCTGATGCGGGGGTTGGCGCAGGCGATGGCGGGCGGGCGGCTGCGCACCCCGGCCGGGCGGGCCCTGTGGGCCGGAATAGCCGCCCACGCCATGGCCCCGTTGCGTTCGCCGGCGGCCGCCGCCACCGGCCTGGCCTTGGCGGGGTTGGCCCACTCACACGGGTGGCCCCTGGTAGCCGGGGGGACGCAACGGCTGACCGACGCCCTGGCCGCCTTCTTCCGGGAGCGGGGCGGGGTTGTCGAAACCGGCCGCCCGGTGCGCCGCCCCGGCGACCTGCCCTCCGCCCGGGCGGTGCTGTTCGACACCCACCCGGCCGCTTTGGCGGAAGTGTTCGGCGGCCGTCTCCCCCGCCGCGCCCGCCGCCGCCTGGGGCGGATGCGGAACGGCCCGGCGGCTTACAAAGCGGACTACGCCCTGGCCGGACCCATTCCCTGGGACGCCCCCGAATGCCGCCGGGCGGCGGTCGTGCATCTGGGAGGGGAATACGGGGAGACGGCCGCCTCCCTGCGGGCGGTAACCGGGGGACGGACCCCGCATCATCCGTTCGTTTTGGTCGGCCAGCAAAGCCTGTTCGATCCGGGCCGGGCCCCGCCGGGCCGCCACACCGCCTGGGTGTACGCCCAAGTCCCCAACGGATACGGCGATGGCAAAACCCCCGGGGGCCGTCCGATGCTGGAACGAATAGAGGAAAGAATCGAGCGCTACGCCCCCGGCTTCGCCGGCCTGGTGCTGGCCCGCAACGCGCTCGCCCCGGCCGACCTGGAGGAATACAACCCCAACTACCGGGGCGGGGACATCGCCGCCGGGGCCATGGGGGCCGCCCGCCTGCTGGGCTGGAACGGCCCGTCCCTCCGCCCTTACCGAACCGGAATGCCGGGGGTGTACCTGTGCTCGGCGGCCGCCCCGCCCGGACCGGGCGTACACGGAATGTGCGGAGTGGGGGCCGCCCGCCTCGCCCTCCGCGAACATTTCCGACAACCCCCTCCCCCCGACTGACCCGCGCCCCCC
Organism: Candidatus Spongiisociaceae bacterium; assembly: GCA_965202665.1. Classification (GTDB taxonomy): domain Bacteria; phylum Actinomycetota; class Acidimicrobiia; order Spongiisociales; family Spongiisociaceae. The sequence continues at coordinate 1,812,836 of OZ241841.1, read as the reverse complement.
TGGTGGGCCGTCCCCGCCGCCGGTTTTATCGAACCGCTCCCACCGGGGCCCGGCGATGCAGGTGGGATTCCAGATGGTCGGCTATGTCGCGGGCGTCGTCTCCCGCCCCGTGGATGAAACTGGATTTGCGGCGGCGCAGAAAGTTCAATCCGATGCGGTACAGCCCGGGCCAGTCGGAGACCACCCCGCCTTGGTGCCGCAGGCGGCCTTTGCGGTCCAGGGCCGGCACGTCCAACCAGGAATAGTCCGGCTCGAACCCGGTGGCCCACAGCACCGTTTTGATTTCCCCCCGGGCCAAATCCAAGGCGAGCGGAGGCGAATCCCCCACCCGGGTGGGCGACGGGCGGGTACCCCAGCCGAACTCGCCGTTGTAACCGGCCCGCAGGGCCCATTCGTCGAATTCATCCAACAGGCGCCCCAGTTTCAGGTCGGCCAGCTGGCACTTGTTGCGCAACGACCCGGAGAACTGCAACGCGGAGCCGGACACCCCGGCCAGCCGCCCCGCCAGTCGCACTCCCCGCCCGGTCAGGTCGTTCAAGTCCAGGGTGCGCCGCTCCGGGGAGCCGATCAGCTGCGGCGACGGAACCCGCCGGGCGCGGGCCAGATCCTCCACTTGGTCGAAACGCTCGTCCATCCGGCCGGTGCGCAGCATCCACCACCAGATGTCTTTGCCCCGGTAGGTGCGCGGCATCCGCACATGCTCCCCCACCGCCAGGGTGACCGGCCGCCCGGAGTCGTGAATCTCCTCCGCCAGCTGGATGCCGGTGGCCGACGCCCCCACCACCAACACCCCGCCTTCCGCCAAATCGGAGGGACGGCGGTAGTCGCAGGGGGTCACCGAGTCGATAAAGTTGGGCAACCGGGCGGCCAGCTGCGGAACTTTGGGCAGGTTGAACCCGCCGGTGGCCAGCACCGCCGTACGGCAGTTCCAAACCCCCTGGTCGGTCACCACCTCGAACCCGTCGTCGGCGGGGCGCAGGGAGGTTACCCGGGTGTTGGTGCGCACCGGAGCGTCCGTCAACCGGCGGTAGCGGTCAATGAACCCGATGACTTCCGGCATGGTCATAAACCCGTCCGGGTCGGCTCCGTCGTAGGAGAGGCCGGGCAGCCGGGTCAGCCAGTTGGGGGTGAGCAGGCGCAGCGAATCCCAACGCTGGGCGCGCCACGACTGGGCCACCTCCCCCCGCTCCAGCACCACATGGTCGATGGAGCGCTCGGCGAGGAACCGGCTTACCGTCAGGCCGGCGTGCCCGGCCCCGATTACGACGGTGGTGGTACGCACCGGCTCAGGCGACCGCGACGCTCACGTTGGTCGGGTTGGTGACGATGTCGAACACCGCCGACCGCTTCTGGCTCTGCGCCACCAGCGCTTCGATGTCCGCCGGGGAGGCGTCGGCGTCGATGTCGTAGGTGACCCGGATGTCGCTGAATCCGTTGCGCACGTCGGGGTCGGCCCCCAGGATGCCGGCGATGTCCATGTCGCCTTCCACGGTGGCTTTCACCGACCGCAACTGGATTTCCCGGTTCTGGGCCACCGCCGCCACGCCGGCCGTCAGGCAACTGGCCAGTCCGACCAGCACGATCTCCACCGGGGTGGCCGCGTTGTCTTCGGCGGCGAACACCAGCGGATGGTCGGCCTCAAAGCCGAAAGCCGACTTGTGGTCGTGCTCTTCGCCCAGGCCGAAATAGCCTTCCACCGAAGAACGGCTGTGGGTTCCATGCACCCACTCGTTGGTGGCCCGCCAGGTGAACTGGCCCGCCTCCGGGGTTTCCCCCAGGGCGTCCCGGGCCCCCAGCAGGGCTTCCACGTTGACCCCGTTGGCCACGGGGGTTGCGGTTGTAGTCATTTGTCATCTCCTTTGATTGTTTGCGGAAAGGGGCGCGCCCGCCGGTATGGATGGGGCGGGGGCCCCTAGGGGGTGGGTTCTGAACGCCGCGCCAAGCCGCCGGGCTTGGGTTTGCTCTCGGGTGGTGCGTTCGTTACGAGCGGCGCCGCGGCCTGCCCGGGTGGATCACCCGAGAGCCGGGACAACACATGGTTCCCATACCCCGCCGGGGGGCGTTTGGGAGAGGTTTGTTTCCCATCGGTTCTCCTCTCGTCCTACGCGCTCCTCAGAAGCGCCGCGAGCGGAGTTTCCGCCGTCGGCTGTCTCATCGTTCAGGCATTGGCACCGGTGTCTCGGTTGCCGCGGCTTCGCAGGGCCTGTCCCTCCACCGCTCTGGATGAGCGCGTCGTCGCCCCGCATATTACACCCCGCCGCACAGCAGGTCAAGCCAGCCCCGGCCCGAACGGCGGCCGGGGGGAACCGGGACGGGTTCTGCTAGCGTGAATGACTGACGGAGCGGGGCGACAAGGAGGCGGATGATGCGCTCGGAGGCGGCCACGGTGGGTGAATACTTAGACGGGTTGCCGCCGGACCGGCGGGAGGCGATCGAGACGGTGCGGGACGCCGTCCTCGCCAACCTGCCGGAGGGATACGAGGAGGTGATGCGGTGGGGAATGATCACCTACGAGGTGCCGCTGTCGGTGCAACCCGACACCTACAACGGCCAGCCGCTGATGTACGCCGCCCTGGCCTCCCAGAAAAACCACATGGCCGTCTACCTAACCGGGGTGTACGCCGACGACGAGGCCCGGGAAAGTTTCTTGGAGGCCTACCGGGCCACCGGCAAACGGCTGGACATGGGCAAAAGCTGCATCCGCTTCCGAAAACTGGAAAACCTTCCCCTGGAGATAATCGGCGAGGCGATAGCCCGCTACCAGGTCCCGGAGTTCCTAACCCTGGTAACCCAAGCCCGCGCCCGTCGCTGAGCACGTTAACATGGGAACGCAGGCAACATCCAGCTCAAAGTGAAAGGACAAGCTATGGCCATCGGCACCAACCTCGTCAAAAACCAGCCCTCCTTCCGGAGCGGGATGATTAGGGCCTTTGACCTTTTCGGCACCTACGACAGGGAGCAGTTCGATCTTTCAGCCCTAGACCCCGCCGCCGCCTGGAAGTACGACTGGGAGGCGCTGAACAACGATTTCCGCAAGGTAACGGGAGGGTGGCCAACCGACACGCCGACGACGGGCAACAGGGGCCGCCCCAAAAGAAGGCGATGCATTGATTTCGCCGTGACTGATTTACCCGGCGCCCAGGATAATCAACCCAATCCGTCAGGCGACACCGCTCAAAACAGCGGGGAAATATCCATTCCCGATGATACGCATCAAAGCCAACTCCTGGCGAGTAAAGTGGAGGAAGGGTCAGGTCCTCTGCCTACTCCAAACGATTTAAAGGAGTTTAACGATATAGTACCGGGATTTGCGAAGAAATTGACAGGTCTTTACTTTGCGCAAGCCGAACACCGTATGGATATAGATCGCAAAATAACGGAATCGCGCACAAAAGCCACTGCTAGAAGCCAACGGATCGCGTTTTCTCTTATTATCGTTACAATTCTAGCCAGCTTAGGAGTAGCAACAGTTATAGTCACAGCGGAATCCGGGGGATGGGCAGCAGGAATTGGATGGGCAGCTGGAATTGCCATCACCCAAATTGTTGTTATAGCAGGGGCTTTAATCAGGAATCTGCGTAACGGCGGCAACAGTAACGCCAGGTGAAACGGAATCCGGATACGACCCGCTGATTCGCAGGGCTAGGGGTCGGGGAGCCGGCTGAGTTCAGGCGACATCACCGGAAATAGTTGTGGGGGGCCCGCTTGCGGGCCCCCCACACTAGTTATTGGACTGTGGCTACTAAAACGGCGGCGGGCCAGTCTATGCCGTCTCCGTCCGGGCGGCGGGCTATGGACTCCGGGGGGAGGGCCCGGGGTTGGCCTGCGGACGGCCGGCCTAGCACGGGCAGGGAAGCGGCCCGCATCAGGCCGCCCGGCTCCGCGGTTATTTCCACCACCGCCTCCTCGGCGGGGAGGCGTCGGTAAACCTCGCCGTCGGGGGCGACCATCCGTCTCATCAGCACCGACACCCGAAACCGGTCCGACCCGATCTGTTCCACCGAACGAGCCCGCGTCCACTCCACATAGGACACGGTTTCCGCCTCGGACGGAACGGGGGCCGCCTCGGCGGGCACTATCAACCCGGAGGCGGCGGCGACCCGCTCCCCCCACGGTTCGGCCGGATCCAGGGTGAAGAACTCCAGAACGAACCATTCGGCCGCGGCCGCCGCCCCCAAATGGGAAACGGCCCCGCCCGCGGCCATCAGATCGGCCTCCGACAGGAGAGTCGGCTCCGGGAGGGGGGCCGCCACCGGTTGCGGAGCGGGAGCCGGGGCCGGAGTTGCGACCGCCGGCGCCGCCGCCTCGGTCGGCTCGGCGACCGCGGTCTGCGCCGCTGCCCCGGCGGGAGCGGCAACCGGGACAACCGGCCGCATCTCCCCCGGCGACCCGCCCAGTCGGGAAATGAGCACCGCCAGCAGGCCCACCGCCAGCATCCCGCCGGCGATCCCGTACCACAGCATCCGACGGTCCTTGGGCGGTTGGACGGTCAGATGTTCCCAGGGGATGTGCTCGGTGACCACATCCCCGGCTTCCGGCGAAGAGGAATTGGACATTTCGTCCTCCATTCCACCCCCGCAACCCTTCGTTTGTCTCGCACTTATCAACATACCCCATAAAAACGAAAACAACAAGTAGCTCGTTTTCGGTAATTTGCCAACCGGGTACCCTAGAGCCGGCAATGTTGCCGGTCAGGAGAGCGATATGCCGGACTTTGACGAATTCGAGCGGCTAATCAGGAAAGCGATGACCGAGCCTGACTACGGCCTACCGGGGGTCACCCCTCTACTTCCCGCCACCGGCGGTCGTAGACTTGGACCACTCCCCAAAGGTCGTGTTTGTGGACTGACACGTCCACCACCAGATGGTCATCGACCAGCGTCTTGGTGATGGTGGCCGTCCCCGGCGGAACCTCCGGGATGTTCGGTTGGTTGTCTCAGACCAGACCGTTGGACGGCAAAGCGGGTCCCAGCAGAAAGATGCCTACGAGGAGCAACGCTTTGATAGCGAAGTAGCAAGCAAACCCGGCTACGGCACTGCTTCGTGGCTGCCGTGGTTTGGGCTGCCAGGGGGGTTTGGGGGGCCGTGGGGGTTTGGCGTGCCACTCGTATGCCACCTCGGCAAACACGTCCCGTCTGCGCCGTTCCCACCGGCGGGGCGAGGGCAAAGGGTCGGGGAGGTCCCGGAGTAGCAGGTAGGCGTGCTGGACGGTGTCAGGGTCCGGGTGGGACCGGAGCCGTTGCCGTAGTTGCTGGTGGGTGTCGCCGGGGAGTGCGCCGAGCAGACGCATCGCTTCGGCGATGGTGATGTTGTTCATTGCTTTGTCCTTTCTGTGGTGGGTAGCAGCCGGACGTTCCGGCCCTTGTCCACCTTTTGAAGAGGGTGAAACCATCATCGTCGATCAAATATCCCGCCGGGTGAAAACCGGGTCCGCAATAGCACGAGCCCAAGCGAAGGTCCGAGGAGTCTCGTCCGACCGAACCGCCCGAATCTATCCAAACTATAAAAACTCCTATACGTGCAAGAGCAGTGGAAGGAAAGTGGAATCCAAGCACTGGGTGCGGACAGTCTGCTTCCAGGTGTGGATTGACAGGTAAATCCGTTGGCCGGGCCCTAAACAGGTAACAGGTGGGTCAGTTCCGTGGCCGACACCTGCGTGTTGCCCGTGAGCAGGCGGACCCGCTCGGCTGTTTCCGGAGACTGCAGGGACTCCAGCAACTCGTTCCAAGACGCCTGCGGCGCAAAGCCCCCGTGCCGCCTTATCACATTTATGTGGTTCTCCGCCACGAACTCCATCCCTTCGGGGACCAGCGCGCACCTGAGCTCGGCGGATCCGACCGCCCCCACGATGCGGTTGGACACAATCGCAGGCCCGACCAGGGCGGGGCGGTCGGTGGCGATGAACTGCGGCCGTTTGTGGTCCGTCGCAAACCGTATCCCATCCCTGATGTTATGCGCCCATATCAACGGCACCGCCGGAGGGTCGGGCTTACGCCGGAGGGCCGCCTTGTGTTGATTCCAGGTGATGGAGCCGGTCACCGCCTCGTAACCCAGGTCGAACAGGGTGCTCCTGCCGTAAAACGAAGCCTCCATCTCAGCCGGGTTTTCCGAAAAAATGGTTCGCCGAAAACCGTTGCTCCCGCTTTGCCTTACGAACACGTGGCGGCCCGCGTCCTCACCCCCTTTCCGCAGGACGAGCAACTGAACCGGGGTCTGGGCGTGGTCGAACATTGCCTGGTCGCGATAGATTTCCAGAAATTCCACCGCCGTGCGCTGAATCAGAAACTCGCGCAATCGCTCAAAATAGGCCCCGTTGTTCATAGAAGGAGGTATCACGTAGGCCAACCGCCCGCCGGGCCGCAGGGCCTCCAAACCGACCTGGAAGAACAGGGAGAAAATATTGACGCGGCCGGAAATGACCCGGGCGAAGTAGGCGCGCGTCTCCCGCGACGCGTTGAACTGAAAATAGGGGGGGTTGCCCACCACCAAATCGAAGGGCTCCCCCCGGTAGGGTTCCAGGGCCGAGCGCTCCCTGAGATGCGCCTCCGGCGCGTTCTCGGCGGCGACCGACAAAACCGAAGGGTCCACATCCCACCCGTGCAACTCCGCCCCCGGACAGCGGCCCTGGACGGAACGGAGGAACTCGCCGGTGCCCACCCCCGGATCCAGCACCCGCATGCCCGCAAAAAGGCCGCAATGGTCCAAGAGCCTCTCCCGCAACAACGCCGGGGTCATATACTGGCCGAGGCGCTTGCGATGCTCCACGGGAGCGGCCGCCAGCCATCTTTGCGTATGCGGCGACAGGCCGTAGGGATGATTCCGTTTCATAGCCGCCATAGGGTCGGGGACGCGCCATCCAGAATATCACCCGTCTGCGACAGAAGCCGGCAAACCGGGACCCGGCCTCCGTTCCAAGCCTTCCCCTTATCCGCATTGCCGATATGCCCGGCGCGGACGATTTCAACTAGTATCCTGTTTGGCGCGAACCGGCCACTATGGTTAAAGGCGATGTACCGAAACCCAGATCCCAAACCCGGACGGTGGGTGCTCCCCATTGTGGTGTTGGGCATGGTGGCATTCACCTGGTTTTTCGTGCAGCGTTTCACCTCCGACGAGATCCCCGAGGACACGCCCCCTTCCACCACCACCACAACCGCCGCCGACGCCACCACCGTGGTGGCCACCACCGCCGCCTCCGGGGACGGGGCGGTTGCGGAGCCGTCCACTACCACCACCACTTTGCTGTCCGCCGAGTTGCAAACCTACCTGGACAACCTCACCCAGGACCAGGCCACCCTGGCCGAACTGGTGGTGGACATGGACCGGGCCAACGCCGACTGGGACAACCGGAGTGAAAGCGGGGCCACCTACTCCGAAACCGAATCCGCCATGGAGGAACTGGAGGCGAGGGCCCTGGTGTTCAGCCAAACGGTGGACCTGCGCACGCCCCCCGCCTCGGTTACCGGCCTGTCCGAAGCCCACCAATTCGCCCAGCAGTCTTCGTTGCAAATCGCCGCCGCGGCCAGCGAAGTGCTGCAGGGACTGCGGGCCCCCGACACCGGGGAGTTGCGCCGCACCGCCCTGCTCAAATTCCGGGCCGAAGCCGAAGGGTTCGACTTGGCGGCGGATGACATCCGCAACATAATCCTGCAAGGGACCAGCTGAGCCGTCCCCTATCCAAAAGCCGAGGGGCCGGCCCTTGGCGACCGGCCCCCGGCTAAAACCCCCTGTTTCACACCCCGTAGCGTTGCTCAGTTCTTGGCTTCGAGCGCGCGTTCTTTGGCCTCGATCGCCTCGCACACCGTCTCGGTGATGAGCCGGGTAACCAGGTACGGGTCGCAGTTGGCGTTGGGGCGGCGGTCCTCCGCATAGCCGCCGCCTTCATGCGGGACGTGCCAGGGAATGCGGATGGAAGCCCCCCGGTCCGACACGCCATAGGAGAACGTGTCGTAACGCTGCGTCTCGTGATGGCCGGTCAGCCGGTCTTCGATGCCGTGCCCGTAGTTGGCGATGTGCAAACCCACCCGGTCCGGCTGGCCGAGGGCCTCGCAGGCCTCGATGATGGCGTCGTAGTTTTCCCGCATCTCCAGGGTGGAGAAGTTGGTGTGGCATCCGGCCCCGTTCCAGTCGCCCGGAACCGGCTTGGAGTCGTAACTGACTTCCACTCCGTAGTCTTCGGCGATGCGCAACAGCAGCCACCTGGCCAGCACCAACTGGTCGGCCATGTCCTCCACCGGCAACGGGCCGATCTGAAACTCCCACTGCCCGACCAGCACTTCGGCGTTGGTGCCCACTATGGACAGGCCGATGTCCATGCAGGCCTGGCTGTGCTTGTCCACGATTTCCCGTCCGGCCGCCCGTCCGGCGCCCACCCCGCAGTAGTAGGGACCCTGCGGTCCGGGAAAGCCCCGCCGCGGGAACCCCAGCGGGCCGCCGTCCTGAAAGAATGTGTATTCCTGTTCCATGCCGAACCAGGTCTTGTGATGGCTGTAGCGCTCGGCGGCTTCCATGCAGGCGGCGCGGGTGTTGGTCAGGTGCGGCTTCATGTCGGTGGTGAGGCACTCGGACAGCACCAGCACGTCGTCGCCGCCCCGCAACGGGTCGGGGACCACTTTCACCGGGTTCAACACCACGTCCGACTCGTCCCCCGGGGCCTGCATGGTGCTGGACCCGTCAAAACCCCAAACCACCGGGTCTTTCCCGTCCGGGAAGATGTGGGTCTTGGAACGCAACAAAGGCGTCGGTTCGGTGCCGTCCGACCAAATGTACATGGCGCGATAAGACAATTTGTCCTCCTTGATTTTCCATTTGCAGGGCCGTCTTGGGGAGACGACGGCGCGCCCCTTGTCCGCCGCCGACGCGCCCCGCAGTCAACGCACCCGGAGGGCGCTCCGGATGTTTCGGGCGCATTTTAGCCGCCCCGCCCGCAACCCTCAAAATCAGGCGGGAAACGGGGCGGCGCGGCGGGCGAAAAGCCGCCCCGGTCAGGCCGGTTTGCGGCCTACGAACAGGATGTCGTGGGCGTCGCGCGTCGAACCGTCTTCGCCTTCCACCGGTCGGAAAACCTTTTCGTTGCGCAAGATTTCCAGGCCGGCGAAGTCGGCGGCCAGGTCGGATTCGCCGAACAGCACCTCCGGATAGGGCGGGCCGCCCGCTCCGTGGGCGATGTTGTCGGAATGGTGGGCGATCAGGAACACCCGCCCGCCCGGGGCCAGGGCCCGCTCCGCTTTGGCGTGGACCGCCCGCCGCCGCGCCTCCGGGAGTTGCAGATAGGAAAGCAGAACCAAATCGAAGCCTCCCGCGGGCGGGGTCCAATCTTCCGCTACATCCGCCACCAGAAACGCAACCTGCGCCCCGGCTTCCGCCGCCAAAGCGCGGGCGTCGGCGATCCCCACTTCGGACAAGTCCACCCCGGTCACTTGATGCCCCCGCCCGGCCAGCCACACCGCGTTGCGGCCCTGCCCGCACCCCAAATCCAACACCCGGCACGGTTCCAAATCGGCCGCAAATTCGGCCACGAACCGGTTGGGCCCTCTGCCCCACACCATTCCCCGGGTGGAATAACGTTCGTTCCAAGCGGCCGGAGTGCCGCTTTCGTGAACCGAGTCGGGGGCGATATGGCCGGCGGATTCGTCCATCGGCTATCCGAATTCTATTCCCTGCGCCAACGGCAACTCCCCGCCCCAGTTGACGGTGCAGGTCTGACGGCGCATGTAGGCCTTCCAGGCGTCGGAGCCGGATTCCCGCCCGCCGCCGGTGTCTTTCTCCCCGCCGAAAGCCCCGCCGATTTCCGCCCCGGAAGTGCCGATATTGACGTTGGCCAACCCGCAATCCGAACCCCGGTGCGACAGGAAACGCTCCGCCCCGGCCAGCGAATCGGTGAACAGGGCGGAGGACAAGCCCTGGGGGACGTCGTTGTTGATTTCAATCGCCTCTTCCAAAGAGCGGGCCTCCACCACGTACAAGACGGGGGCGAAAGTTTCTTCGGCCAGAATGGGGGCTTCCCGGCCGATCCGCACCAGGGCGGGCGTTACGAACCGGTCGGCCAAACCTTCAACGGCCGTCTGTCGGCCCCCGGCCAGAATCTCTCCCCCCTGGTCGCGGGCGGTCCGCAACGCGGCCATCATGTCCCGCACCGCCTGGTCGGAGATGAGCGGTCCCATCAGAATCCCCTCCCGCATGGGGTCGCCGATGGGGATGCTCCGGTAAGCCTCCGCCAGCCGCCCGGTGAGCTCCGCCGCTATCCCGGAATGGACGATCAGGCGGCGCAGGGTGGTGCAACGTTGCCCGGCCGTCCCCACCGCCGCGAACACCGCCGCCCGCACCGCCAAATCCAAGTCGGCGTCGTCCATCACGATCATGGCGTTGTTGCCCCCCAATTCCAGGATGGTTCTTCCCAAACGGCCCGCCACCGCCGGGGCCACCCGCCGCCCCATGGCGCAGGAACCGGTGGCGGAAATGAGCGGCAACCGCCGGTCGGCGGCCATCCGCTCCCCGATGTCGGCCCCGCCCGCCGCCAGGCTGAACACCGCCTCCGCCCCGGTGCCTTCCATCACCTCGGCGCAGATGCGGGTGACGGCCACCGCGGTCAGCGCCGCCCGGGGGGAGGGCTTCCACAGGATGGGGTCGCCGCACACCGCGCCGACCGCCGCGTTCCACGACCAGACCGTCGCCGGGAAGTTGAAGGCGGTGATCACCCCCGCCGGCCCCAGCGGATGCCACTGTTCGAACATGCGATGGCCGGGGCGCTCCGAAGTCATCGTCAACCCGTACAGTTGGCGGGAAAGGCCGACCGCGAAGTCGCAGATGTCGATCATTTCCCGCACCTCCCCCCGGCCTTCAGCCAAAATCTTGCCGGTTTCCAAGGTGATAAGGGCGCCCAGTTCCTCCCAGCGGGCGCGCAGGGCCAAGCCGATGCGGCGGATGTGCTCGCCCCGGGCGGGGGCCGGAATCAGGCGCCATTTGCGAAAAGCCTCCGCCGCCGCCTCCGCGGTTCGGTCGTAATCATCGCCGTCGGCTAAGGAAATGCGGCACAACGTCCGGTCGGTGGCCGGGTTGACGGACGGCACCGTTTCCCCCCCGCCCGGCGCCCAAACCCCGTGGAAAACCCCCGAATGGCTTTCACCCAAGCCCAGGGCGGCGAGGACCCGCTCCTCCGTCATCACCCGATGCGGTTTCAGCCGGAGTCGGGGCGGGCGGCGGCGATCACCTCTATTTCCACCCGGAATCCCCCCGGCAGGGCCGCCGCCTGCACCGCCGACCGGGCGGGCGGGTCAGCCGGGAAATACCCGCCGTAAACTTCGTTGATGGCCGCATAGTCGTTGATGTCGGCCATAAAAATGGTGGTTTTCACGATGTCGGAGAAGTCCAACCCGAGGTCGCCCAGCAGGGCCCCGATGTTGTCCATCACCGTCCGGGTCTGCTCGACGACGTCTTCGCCGGCCCGGCCCCCTTCCGGTTTGAGGGCCACTTGGCCGGAAATGAAAATCAGCCTCCCGGCCCGGGCCGCCACCGAATAGGGGGCCATAGCGGGCGGGGCGCTGGGGGTGGGGAGTATGCGCTTGGGAATAACCGCCTCCTTTCACGGGTTTCAGCAGGCAAGAATACCCGCCGCCGGGGGGATGAAACCAGCGGGCGCCCGTTTTGGGAAGCGGGGTCGGTTCAGCTGAAGCTGTTGCCGCAACCGCAGGAGCGGGACACGTTGGGGTTGTTGATGGCGAACCCGGCCCCCATCAGGCCGTCCTGATAGTCCAGCACCGCCCCGCGCAACAGGCCGGCGCTCTGCGAATCCACCAACACCGCCACCCCGTCGAAGTCTTCCACGATGTCGTCCGCTCCCCGGTCGGAGTCGAAAAACATCTCGTAGGAGAAACCGGAGCATCCGCCCGGCCGCACCGCCATCCGCAGGGACAGGCCGGGGTCGTCTTCCGCCGCCAGCAAATCCCGGATCTTGTCCACCGCGCCGGGGGTGAGGGTCACGGCGCGCTCCGTCTTCCGGGGGGCGATTGTTACCAGTTGTTCCACGATTTCACTCCTCGGTCCGCATTCTGCGCTAACGCGGGCCTATCTGCGCCGTCCATTATAACCCCTTTTCCGCCTCCGGCGGCGACCGGCGACGGGAAACCGGGCGGGCGAACGGAATTTGGGGGGCGCGGATGGGATAACCTGGCGGATATGAAAGGCCCCCCGCAGACCAGGACGGTGTCCGAAGACCAGGTGATGGAAGCCCTGCGGGGAGTGTTCGACCCCGAACTGGGTTCGGACGTGGTGGATCTGGGAATGATCCGGGAGGTTCGCATCCGGGAGGGGGAGGTGACCATCGGCTTGGCTTTGACCATCGCCGAATGCCCGATGCGCTCCCAGATAGAAAACGACGCCCGCCGCAAAGTGGGGGCCATCCCGGGGGTGGAGCGGGTGGCGGTGGAAACCCGGGCGATGACCAAAAAGCAACGGGCCGAACTGATGGAAACCGCCCGCCGCCGCGTCCGGGAAAACGCCGCCCCCACCCAGGTGGCGACTTCCACCCGCGTGCTGGCGGTGAGCAGCGGCAAAGGGGGGGTGGGCAAAAGTTCGGTTTCGGTCAACCTGGCCCTGGCCATCCGCGGGCTGGGCTTCCGGGTGGGGTTGCTGGACGCCGACATCTGGGGGTTTTCCGTTCCCCGCATGCTGGGCGCGCAAGTCCCGCAGGTGCGGATCGAGGCCGACCCGGACACCCGGCTGATGACCCCGGCGACGGCGCATGGGATAAAAGTGGTGTCCACCGGCCTGATCGTGGAATCGGAGGAAACGGCCCTGATGTGGCGGGGCCTGATGCTGTCCAAAGCCTTGGAGCAGTTTCTGCAGCAGGTGGCGTGGGGGGAGTTGGACTATCTGGTAATAGATATGCCGCCCGGCACCGGGGATATTCAGATGGCCCTGTCCCGCATGTTGCCCCAGGCGGAGATGGTGGTGGTCACCACCCCGCCCAAAACCGCCCAGAAGGTGGCGGTGCGGGTGGCGGACATGGCCCGCCGGTCGGCTATGCCGGTGGTGGGGGTGATAGAAAACATGTCCTATTTTGAAGCGCCGGACGGGGAGCGGCACCATCTGTTCGGGGAAGGCGGGGGCCGGGAACTGGCCGACTGGCTGGGCGTCCCCCTGATCGGGCGGATTCCCCTGGACCCGGAGTTGGGGCGGGGGGCGGACGAAGGCTCGCCCATCATGGCCGCCCGCCCGGACGGCCCCGCCGCCCGCCGCATCACCCAAATAGCGGCCCGCCTAGTGGAACTGGTCCCGCCCGCCGCGGCCGAAACCTGCACCGGCCGCATCGCCAAAATCCTGGAAGGCCTCCCCCCGCCCCCCGCCCCGCCCGCATCACCACACCCCAATCGTTAGACCGAACGAGCAAGAAAGAAAGGAAGATAGGGTACAGATCCGCAACAAGTACAAGGAATCAACGACTGCGGAAAAGCGGCCGCCGCCTACGCCGCGGACGCGGCCGCCTACGTCACCGACGAATACGACAACTGGATACCCCGGTACAAACGGCCTTGTAATCCGGTATATACATACCGCGGCGAATAACGAACCCGAGAAAACGGACGGCGGGAACTCGGTGGGTTATAGGACGAAACCGGTAACCGCCCGCATCGGCGGACTGCGGCGGTGTTACGAGCCCGGACAACTCCGGACGAACCACGCCGACTTTACGCCCCGCCGCCGAATCGGCTAATGTTCTGCGATAACGGACGGCGGGATAGCCCTCCGTCGCCGAACCCGCACCGGATAGCCCCCGGTGGAAAGGACGAACGATGGCGACTGCGACTCCCGCCCGGACGACTCCGGTCGCTACCGAACAGGCCGCCCAGGACGAACCCCCCGCCGCCTTTGGCGGGCGGCTGAACGGAGGACTGCGGATAACGGGAAATCCCCGCCGCGTCTGGATTCGGTTCTACGACTCCCGGACTATTCTCCCCCTAACCGCCGCCGTTCGGGTAACCCCCGCCGTACTCCCGGTCGTCGAATACGAACCGGAGGACGACCCCCGTCCAGTAGCGGACAACCCGCCCAGGCCGCCGTTAGACAACCGGAAACCGCCCCCCGCCCAGGACTACGGGCGGGCTACCGGAGCGGCCTTAAGGATGGGATGCGCATCGGACGCGAGAGCGGCCGAGGCTACGAGCAGGTATCTACCCAGCATGCCATCGAGGCCAACATCCGCGCCGCCGAGAGGCAGGGGCGACAATGAGGCGGCTCAGTCACTCCACAACCTGGCCGCGCAACTCCCCGACCCCCAGTGCTCTTCCTGATGGCCGCCGAGACGTACATCAACGTCAGCTTCCGAGACGCCCTGCTCCGGGTGTCCGGGTGGGATCCCGCCGATGTCGTGGCGGACGACCGCAAAGCTGGCGACATGTTCGAAGGGAGGCAGATAAAACCGGATGTGCTGCTGACGCTCCCCGCCCACCCGCCGATGCTGGTGGAGTGCAAGGAGAGCGACGTCGCCGACGACCCGGTGGAGGACGCCAAGAAGAAACTGGGGGTGGCACCGCTTTCTGATAAGCCGAGCCGGAGCAACGGCGAGTATGTCCGCAAGGGGATTGCGGTGCGCTACCCCCAGGAGGCCAAAGATTGGCCTCGGAGCGAAATGGAAGCCGAGTTTTTGAAGGGCGCTGAGGTCAGATGGAAGTTCATCACCAAAGCCAGGGGCGGGGGGACGGTAGTTTGGCCGAAGGCCGGTTACCTGACCGGAACGATCTCCGACTTTGCGTCCAGCGTGGAGAACTCCTCCGCCGATGTTTCGGTAATAACCAAGGCGGGGGTGGCGGTGGCGTTCCACGTTTCGGCCGCCGCCGCCGCGCTGAGAGGGGCACTCCGCAAACACCCCGGAGAGGTGGAGCGCATCTCCGCGAGGATGGGCTATCCGGGCAACCCGGAGGCGGGGCTGCGGGTGGCGTGCGTCGTCTGGTTCGATTCGCTACTCATCCTCAACGAGTTGTCCCGTGCCGGGAAACCCTACAAGTCGGTCGACGCCTGCCGCACCCAGGGGGGACTGGACGGCCGCAAAGTGAAGGAGGCCTGGAAGTTAGTGTTGGAGGAGAACTACCGCTCCATCTTCGATGTGGCCGTAGAATGCTATCCGCAGGTGATGTCCTCCCCCGACTACCGGGGCGTCTTCGCCAACCTGGATAAAGCGGTTGCCGCGGTGGAGGGCGAGTTGCTGGGGAAGACCGCCAACATCGGAGGGGAGGTGTTCGCCAGGGTGATGGACGGCGGCGAGCGGAAAAAATCGGCGGCTTTTTACACGAGACCGGAGAACGCCGAGTTTTTGGCGCACGCCGTCCTCCCCGACCGCGCCGGGCTCCCCTCCGACCCCGGGCGGTGGCGGATAGCCGACTTCGCTTGCGGGACGGGGGCACTCCTCCGCGCCGGATATCGGCGGCTGAGAAAGCTCGCCGACGCCGAGCCCCCCCCCCCCCCCCGGACATGGGGGAGTTCCACCGGCGGATGATGGAGAGCGGGTTGTGCGGGTTGGACATCAACCCGATAGCCGTCCACCTCACCGCCGCCGGGATAGTCGGCCTGCAACCGGAAACCGCCTACCACGACACCAACATCGGCGGGATGAAACTGGGAAAGACTAAAACCGCCCCGGCGGGTACGGACGATGTGCGTTGCGGTTCCATAGAACTGCTCGACAAAGACTCCTCCCAACAGCATCTGCTCACCTACGACTTCTCCCAGCTCAGAGGTTCCCAGCCCGTTGAGGGCGGGGATATAAACAGGGTGAGCGCCGAAGATAAATCTTTCGACGCGGTGCTGATGAACCCCCCCTATTCAGGAACTAGAGGTGGGCATAAGGCCTACGACCTACCGGGTATAACTGTTTCGGACAGAATGCTGTTGCTAAAGCGGGACGCCCGTCTCAGCAAAGGAACCTGCCGGGACAAGAAGGCGGGCATGAGCACCGCGTTCGCGGCCATAGCCGACCGCAAAATAAAAGACGGGGGAAAGGTGGGGCTGATACTCCCGCTTACCGCCGCCGCGGCAGGGTCGTTCAGAAAGATGCGGGCAATGTTCGAGGAGTGTTACCGGGATGTGATAGCCGCCGCTTTCGGAGGGGATGGGTCTATAAGCGCCGACACCAACATGGGGGAGATGACATTGTTCGCCCGTAAGGGAAACTCTGGGCGGGAAGGCGTCGGATACGTTCATATAGACGCCCCACTTGCCTCCGCCAACGCGGGCGCTGAGATAGCGCGGGCGATGGTAGGTGTGCTGGATAAAGCGAAGCCCGGGGACTTCGGCCCGCTGATAGTCGGCGAGGACCAGGTAGGTTCTTTTTACGCCGCTCCTCCAGCCTCTCCGGGTTCCCCTTGGTATGGGGTGGGGATGGAGAGTTTGATGGGGTTTTACCCGGACGCTCACAACCTGATAACGGGTGTCGTGAGTAAGGAAGGGATACGTCTGGTTGCGTTTCCTATGACGACCATCGGAGAGTTGTTCGAAGAGGTCGGGCCCACTCACCACCTCATTGGACATCTAGTTGGCCGCGAGCCCATCGGGGCTTTTACCATACATGAAAGAATCCCCGGACAGTTGGGCAGGGAAACGACCCATCTCTCTTTGTGGGCCGCCGACGGCGGCGGCAAGGTAACTATCCTGACCGAACCCACACACTATGGGGAGATTTATCGGAGGGACAAGACTGCGCGGGAAATCGCCCGCAAGACCGACCTGTTCTATCAGCGAAACATGTCTTGGACATCTCAAAAAATCTTGACCGCCGTTACCGCCGAGCCGGTGCTGGGGGGCAGTGTCTGGGCACCGTTGCGGGGCGGGTCGGAGATAACCCGCTTCGCGTTTGCGGTGTGGGCGAACAGCATCTTCGGGTTCGTCAACCACTGGGCGGTGGGCTCCCGTCAGCACACCGGACGCACCCGGACACAGATTGGAGACATACGCCGCATCCCCTGCCCCAACTTCACGGACCCCAAACTCGCCGCACGCGCTGAACCCTACTTGGAGCGGCGCGACGATCTGTTCGGGATGGAGTTGGAGCCAGCGGTTTACGCGGACTGCGACGACAACCGGAGGAAACTGGATCTGGCCGCCGCCGACATCCTGGGCGTCCCCGCCAAGCACCGGGAGAAGACCGCGGCGTGGTTCGCCAAACACTGGACGGCGGAGCCGAAAGTGCGGGGCGGGCGGTAAAAGGCGGTTGCGGAAGCAAGTCGGGGAACGGGGCCGGGCAGTGCTCTTTCTCCCTGGTTGTTCGCGCCGAAAAAAACTCCTCAAACCCGCGCCACCGCCAGCAGTTTTGCCCTTTTTATTTTGGGAAGGTGATTGATTGGGCTCAGGTTGTCCCCTCGAAGAGCGCTCTATGAGCCGGGCGGACTTGGCTCGCCATACCGGACTGTCCGAAAAACATATAAGCCAACTAATAAACGGGGAGGATCCTATAAACGCGGAAACCGCTATCAGGTTGGAACGCGCCACGGACATACCCGCCCGGCTTTGGGCCAATATGGAGCAGGTGTACAGATCTCACTTGGCCCGTTTGGCCGGGGAAGGGCGACCTGACGGATAGGGGCTGGAACAGGCCTGTCCAGGCCTGGATTTTGCCTGTCAGTCTCCGATTTCCCTAGTGTCCAGTTCAGGGCACCATCAGAAACAGGCCTGTATGAGCCTGTACGGACACCTGGTTTTGCCTGTTCCTGCTGACCAGACAGACAGAACATCGGTCGTCGCATTGAAGAGTTAAAGAAGGTTTATAGATCTAGGTCGCTATTGTCTCCGCGGGAAGAGATTTGATTTTCTGGTTTATATCGGGAAGGTATACGGTTGGTTGCTTTGTTTATAAACTCTCTAATATCAGAATTTATGTGTCCTGGTCCATATGTATCTTCAAGTAGTTTAAGCATTTCATCTTTTTCGGTGATACCTGTTTCTATTGCTAGTTTTATTGTATCTTCTAAGTCTTTATCTAGGCGGTGGGCAGTCAATTTCATAGCCAACAAGACTGGTAGGCTCGGCCGGTATACATGAAGATTTTTTCCTCGAAATAGCATCTCTTGTTGCAGATCGGAGATAGGTGGTATGGAACCTCTGGCATCATTGTTGAGCCATCTTACGCCCAAATCCTCTCGGCGGGCTACTGCTTGTACAGCTTGGTCAAGATGATAGGGAAGCGGGATAGTTAATGAGTCAACGGATCGGGTAGTGCGTTCGGAAGGTTGAGGTAGGAGATGCACCACATCAACGTCGAAGGTTCCTCTCTCATGCGTCTGTTGTATCATCCAATGTATCGACAGTGCGGCGCCACCGACAATAAGCACCTCGGTGAAGTGGCCTCGTAGGTTGGAGTCCACCTTTTCCAGTAGGCGCCATATGAGCGGGCCGTTTAGTTCTTTTTGATTGCTGGTCATCGGCTTAGGGCCTCCTCTGGGTTGTTTCGACAAGCGGTTGGGGGGAGGCTGATCCACAGGGGGCCTTCGATAAAGTGGTAATCGAAGTAAACGTTGTGATAGAGGCAAGCTGGAGGAGTTTTACTGGTGAACTCCGGTTTAAGAGATGGTGATACTCCCCATGGTTTCATTGGTTCCGGGGAGCGGTGGGCGAACACCCAGTTCGGCGGGGGGAGGCCGTCTAGGTCGCATAAGGCGTGTACCACGGCGGCTATGCTGACCGCTATCCCGAATTCGGTGTCCGGCGGTGGAGGGTCGGCCATCATTTCTTTCCGTCGCAGAGGATATACGGCCCAGTCTTTGGAAAATTGGACTAGCGATCGATAGCGGCCCCGCCCGTTTGGCTTCCGCATCAGATGAGGTAAATCGGTGACTAAGAAAACAGGATAGGGACGCATGGGGTTGACGGGCGGAGGCTCGTGCCGGTGTTCCCACATGCCCCGCCGATCTTTCATGTACTCGAAGATCGCCCACTTGGTAACCGCCATCGCCCGTTTTTCCGATGAACCCAGCCCTACCAGGTGCGCCTGTAAATCGCGGCGCAACGTCTCCGTCTGTGGTTCCAACTGCGGGAACTCCACCTGTTTCCCCTGATTCCAGCACCAGGTCCATGCCACGCGCCGCCAGCCGCCCGGCGGATAGAACTCATCCGGACCGGGCAAAAACGGCGCCAACCTTTCAGCGACCGAATTCATCATCGTCCCTTCCGCTCACGTTGCTTAATAGCATTATACAAGGCTTGTAGGATAACCGGATTACGGTGAGTCGGAAACCGGCGTTGCCAACGCAACAGCCGCTAGTTGCAGAGTTGGCGGGCCAGTGGAGTGGGGTTTACGGCCGAGCCGCCGTTGGGGTGATATTCCCAGTGCAGATGGGGGATGTGGGCCGGGGAATTGCCGGTGGTTCCCACCGTTCCCAGCAGGGCTCCGGCGGCCACCGTCTGGCCCACCGCCAAGCCCGGCGCCCATTCGTTTAGGTGGGCGTAGTAGTAATGGTGGCCGCTTTCGCCGGCCAGCCACACCGTGATGCCTCCCAAGCCGCCGTTGCGCATCCGCCTGATGGTTCCGTCTTCCACCGCCACCACCGGGGTTCCCCGGGCGGCTAGGAAATCAACCCCTTCGTGGCGGCGGCCGCCGGAACGGGGCGCCCCCCACGTGTCGGAGAAAACCATGTACCCGTCCACCGGACAATGGGTGGACGGCCTTTCCGCCATCTCCTCCCCCTCCGGCCGCTGACCCACCTCCCCCCCATCCTCCGGCGGGTCGGCCTCGTCCGGCCCGTCCGCCGGGGGGAGGGTTACTACGGCGGCGGTGGTCGTGGTGGGGGGAATCGTGGTGGTCGTCGTGGTCGTGGTGGTGGTCGTTGTTGGAATAGTGGTGGTGGTCGTAGTCGTGGTGGTAGTGGGGGGAGCGGTCGTGGTGGTCGTGGATGTGGTAGTCGTTGTCGGAATGGTGGTGGTGGTCGCGGCGGGGACAGTGGTAGTCGTGGTGGTTGGGACGGTGGTGGTGGTGGTGGAAGAATCGACGGTTGCGGGAATGGTCGTGACGGGAACGGTGGTGGTGGGGGAAGGGGTCGGCGCAGTCGTTGGGGACGGGGTTTCCGGGGGCGGGACGGTGGTGGTCGTTGCGGCTGCGGCTGCGGCTTGGGCTTCGGCTTCCCGTAAGGCCTCGAAGGAGGCTTGGGCCTGCTCCAGGCGCTGGTTCAGGTCGGATCCCACCTGTTCGAACTCGGCTAAAACCTCCAGGCTGCGCTCCTGTTGCCGTCGCAGGCGATTGCCTTCTTCCGCCAGCAAACGGGTCTCCACCCGCAACTCTTCGAACAACTGCTGGTCGCGTTCCCGAACCTCGCTCAAATACGCCACCCGGGTGTCCATCTCGGAGGGGGAAACCGATAAAAACACATCGGACAGCACCCCCGAGGCGGCGTCCATATACAATTCCACCGCCCGCTGGCCGGCCGCGGCCCGCAACTTCTCCAAGTCAACCCGCCGGTCGGCTAAGGAGGCCTCAATGCTGGAAATCTCATCCGACAGGGAGGCCTCTTCGCCCCAAACCTGCTGATAGCGGTCGGCCAACTCTTGGGCTTCGGCGTGCAACCGGTCCAGTTCCGCCTGGGCTTCCCGCACGGCCGCGTCGGCGATGTCCGGTTCGGTTTGGGCCGACGCCGGGGAAGCGACCGCTAAAACGGCCAGCATCGCCAGCGCCCACCTGCGCAACCTCATCGCCCCTCCCGCCCCGTCACAAGAACCGCCCTCCGCTCCCACCGCCCGGCGTCCCCGCCCCCGTCCCCGCCCGACGCCAGCGGCGGCAACTCCACTTTTCCTTCCGCTTCCAGTTTTACCAGGTGGGCCAAAACGGAACGGGCCGCCAAAGGATGCAACACCCGATCCACATCGCGGTAGACCGCCTCCACTATCTCCCCCACCCGCGCCGCTCCCCCTTCCAGGGCCGCCGTAATCTGCCTTTCCCGCATCAGACGGTGGGCCAAATAGTCGTCCACCGTCTGATAGGGGCGGTCCATCGGCTCCCCGTGGCCGGGCAGCAGGCGGGTCATCTCCCATCCGCGAAGCCTTTCCAGGGAGCGGAGATAAAGGGCCATGTCCTCCACTATCACCGTGGAGCCCCCCATGATGTGGTCGCCGGTGAACACCGCGCCTCCCAGCCGGAAACACAGATGATCGTCGGAATGGCCGGGGGTGTGCAACACCTCCAGAACCTCCTCTCCGAAACGCAGGCGGTCGCCGTCCCGCAACCGCCGATCGGGCGCGAATTCGGGGCCGGGCGCAAAGCCGTAGGCGGCGACGCCCAGCCGCTCCGCCAGCGGATTGGCCAGCGGCGCATGGTCGGGGTGGGTGTGCGTAACCAGCACCGCCCTGGGCTGCAAGCCATCCACCGCTCCCAGAATCGCCCGCCGATGGGATTCTTCCACCGGCCCCGGGTCGATTATCACACATTCACCGCCGGAAACCGCGACATAGGTGTTGGTGCCCGGCCCGGTGAAAACGCCGGGGTTGGGGGCCAGGATGCGCACCGTCGAAAACATCCGCTACCCCCCCGCCCCCGCGGCCCGCCCGCTTTCCGGCGGCGCCCATTCCAGCGGAGGATGAATGGGAACCACTTCCCGCCCGCGTGCGAAATCAACCACCGCCTGCGGGGAGTCAAACCGGGCCAACAGTTCCAAAGTCTCATAGGTGGGTTGGATTAGCGGATATTCCCGGCGTTCCCGCCCCAGCATCGCCTCCGGGGCCACCCATTCCGCCTCCGCCACTTCCGCCCGATCCGGACGGGGTTCCCCCGGGCCGCCCCACTGAGCTACGTAGAAGCGGGTGTCGAAACGTTTGCGCACCCCGGCGGGCGTGACCCAGTTGGACAGCAAAGCCAACCCGCCCCCGTCCATCCGGACCCCCGACCGGCGCAGCCACCCGTACACGTCCGCCGGGTCGGGCCGTTCCGCCAACCGGTCGGGCCGGGTCGGGCACAACCCGACTTCTTCGGCGGTTTCCCGCAAAGCGGCCGCTATCCAGGGGATGTCTTCTTCCCGCCCCGCCCCGGCCACCAACTCCCGGTTTTCGGGGAGCCGGTCGGCGGGTTCCAGCGACCCGCCGGGGAACACCCACCATCCGGCCCCGAACAGGGCCGCCTGCCGTTTAATCATCAACGTCTCCATCCGCCCCCCCGCCGTACGCAACAGAACCAGGGTGGAAGCGGGCCGGGGGGTCATCAAATGTTGACGGCGCGGCGGCGCAAGCGGCGGACGCCCGCATTGTACAAAGCCTCCCGCACCGGGGGGATCATCAGGGCGAACCCGGCCCCGTCGGTCAAAAACCCGGGGGTCAGCAACAGCGCGCCGCCCACCAGCAACAGGACGCCGTGCGCCAAATGCCGGGCCGGGGTTCCGCCCGCGGCCAGGTCTTCCCGCATCTTCTCCCAAACGGCCAGCCCTTGACGGCGCACCAGGGCCGCCCCGATCAGGGCGGTGGCCGCCACCGCCAAAAGGGCCCATCCCAGCCCGATGCGGCTCCACACGACCGCGAACAGCCCCAGTTCCGCGGCCGGGACCAGAAAGAAAGCCAGGCGAAGCAACCACCCCATGCCCCCTATTTTACGCTATCGTTATTCTTAGCCGATGACTAACCTGCGCGGCCTGCCCGCCGTTGACGCCCTAGTCGGCCGGTTGGCCGCCTCCGGGGAGGATTACGGCCTGCCCGGGGCCCTGGTGGTGGAAGCGGCGAGGGCCGCCATCGATTCCGCCCGCGCCGACCGGATGGCCGGGCGGGAAGCCGACCCGGAGGAACGGGCCCGGCGGGAAATTCGCCGCCTGCGCTTTCTGCGGCACCGCCCGGTGATCAACGCCACCGGGGTGCTCCTGCACACCAACCTGGGCCGCGCCCCCCTCCATCGGGCGGCCGCCGAAGAAGCCCGGGCGGCGGCCGTCGGCTACGGCAACCTGGAGTTCGACCTGAACCGGGGGGGGAGGGGCTCCCGGGGCGCCTATTTGGAGGGCCTGCTGGCCCGCCTGACCGGGGCGGAGGCGGTTTTGGCGGTGAACAACAACGCCGCCGCCCTGTTTCTGGTTTTGCACACTTTGGCCGCCGGGCGGGAGGTTCCGGTCTCCCGCGGGGAGTTAATCGAAATCGGGGGCTCCTACCGCCTGCCGGATTTGATGGCCGCCTCCGGGGCGCGGCTGGTGGAAGTGGGAACCACCAACCGCACCCGCCTGTCCGACTACCAACGGGCCTTGGGCGACGACTCCGCCCTGTTGCTCAAAGTGCATCCTTCCAACTTCCGCATCGCCGGGTTCGAAGAACACACCGGGATCTCGGAGTTGGCGCATCTGGGGGCCGAGCGGGGTTTGCCGGCGGCCTACGACCTGGGGAGCGGCCTGCTGGACGAAACCGTTCCCTGGGCGGCGGGCCCTCCCCCCGCTTGGCTGGCCGACGAACCGGGGGTGCGCCAAACCTTGCAACGGGGAGCCGATCTGG
The DNA here is from genome assembly GCA_965202665.1 of Candidatus Spongiisociaceae bacterium. GTDB lineage: Bacteria > Actinomycetota > Acidimicrobiia > Spongiisociales > Spongiisociaceae. The sequence goes on along the minus strand of OZ241841.1, from coordinate 1,789,409 downwards.
CCATGTTTTCGGGGGACAAACTGTTCGGGGGATGCCAGGCGGGAATCATCGCCGGACGGGAAGAGTTGGTGTCCCGGCTGCGGCGCAACCCGCTGGCCCGGGCCCTGCGGCTGGACGGCCCGACCATCGCCGGGCTCACCGTCACCGCCGAACTGTACGCCTCCGGGCGGGCCGGGGAAATACCTTTCTGGGCGATGGCCGCCACACCGGTGGAGGCCCTGGGGGAACGGTTGCGGGCGGTGGCCGGGGCGGCCGGGACAGCCCCCGTTCTGCGGGAGTCGGAGGCGGCGGCGGGGGCCGGTTCCGTTCCGGGAATGACCGTGCCCTCCCCGGTTTTGGCCTTGGCCGGGGAGGGGGAGCGCCTGTGGGGGGCCCTGCTGCGAACCGACCCGGCGGTGGCGGCCCGCCGGAGCGGCGGCGACCTGTTGCTTGATTTGCGGGCGGTTCATCCCGATGACGACCCCCGGGTGGCGGCCGCCCTGCGCACCGTATGCCGGTCATAGGAACCGCCGGCCACGTCGACCACGGCAAATCCACCCTGGTGGCGGCCCTCACCGGCCGCGACCCGGACCGCTGGCGGGAGGAGAAAGAACGGGGCCTCACCATCGACCTGGGTTTCGCCTGGACCCGTCTGGGGCGGGGGGAGGTTTCGTTCGTGGACGTCCCCGGCCATGAACGTTTCATCAAAAACATGCTGGCCGGAACGGAAGGCTTCGACGCCGCCCTGATGGCGGTGGCCGCCGACGAAGGCTGGATGCCGCAGTCGGAGGAGCATTTGGCGGCGCTGGACGCGCTGGACGTCCGCCGGGGGGTGATCGCCCTCACCAAAGCGGACCGGGTGGACGAAGATTTGGCCGAGTTGGCCGCTTTGGAAGTTTCGGAGCGCCTGGCGGGAACTTCGCTGGACGGGTCGCCGATCGTCCCGGTGTCGGCGGTCACCGGGGAGGGGATGGAGCGGCTGCGGGAGCGTCTGGCGCAAATGGCCGACGGCTGTCCGGTGCGGGACGAAGGGCGCCCCCGCCTGTGGGTGGATCGTTCTTTCACCGTCGCCGGAACGGGCACGGTGGCCACCGGGACGCTGGTGGGCGGCCCGCTGGCGATAGGGGATCCGGTGGAGTTTCACCCCGGTGGATGGAAAAGCCGCATCCGTTCCCTGCAGTCGCACGAAGCCGAACGGCGAACGGTGGGGCCGGGTTGCAGAACGGCGGTGGGGCTGGCCGGTTTGGAACGGGAGAAGACGGAGCGGGGGGCGATGCTGGGCCGCCCCGGGGAATGGGTCCCCTCCCGCCGCCTGTTGGCCCTGTTGCGCCGCGCCCGCTACCGGGAGCGGCCTTTCACCGGGCGGGGGGCCTATCAGATGCATTTGGGCAGCGGGACATGGACGATTCGCCTGCGTCCCGTATCGGAAACGGAAACCGGCGAGCAGCTGGCGGTGTTGGAACTGGACCGCCCGGCCCCGGTGCGGATGGGCGACCGGTTCGTTGTGCGGGATTCGGGACGCCGCCTGATCGCGGGCGGCGGACGGGTGTTGGAGCCGTTCGCCCCCCCGCAGGCGAAAGTGCGGGCCGGTTTGGCCGCCCGGCTGCGGGGGGCGTTGGACGGCTCCCCCGGCCAACGGGCCGATGCGTTGCTGGAGGGGCGGGGGATGGAAAAGTCCCGGGTGCTGGCCGCCCATTCGGGAGGCGGGCGGCCGGCAAACGGCCTGGAGGCGGGCGAAATGTTTTTAGCCGGGGAACGGGCCGCCCGGCTGGCCGAGCGGGCCCGGCGGACGGTCGCCTCCTACCACCGGGAAAACCCGTTGCGTCCGGGCATTCCCAAAGCCAGCTTGGCCAGCCGGCTGGGGGTGGAGGCCGAGGCCCTGTCCGCGCTTCTGTCTTTGGAACCCCGCCTGGAGGAAAAGGGCTCGGCGGTGGCGGAAGCCGGTTTCGCCCCCGCCTTCCAAGAGGGGGAAAACGCCGAATGGGAGCGCATCCGGCGGGAGCTGCGGGAGGCGGGGCTGCAAGCCCCCCGGGTGGCGGAACTGCGGGCGGACCCGGAACTGGTTCACATCCTGGTGCGGGAGGGCCGGCTGGTGCGGATCTCCGACCATCTGGTCTACCTGCCCGAACAGATTGAAGAACTTCTGGCCCGCTTGGGCGACCTGCCGGAGCGGTTCACGGTGGCCGCCTTCCGGGACGCGATGGGGCTGACCCGCAAATACGCGGTTCCGTTGCTGGAATGGCTGGACGGCTCCGGGGCGACCGTCCGGCACGGCGATGAACGTTCGCTGACCGGCCGCCGCCCCGCCCCGCCCCGATAAACGCGCCCCCGCCCCAAACCAGCGTCACCCCCTTACCTCCAACTCCCCCCTCAAACGCGAAGAACCCCTTTAGCGTCTTTACCTGGGAAAACGTCGATCAGCCGACGGTTGCGGATGTCCACCGCCGCGGTTATCCACATCCTCCGCCGCCAAGGGCCCTGACGGAGGAACAGGGTCTCGTCCAACCCTAAGCCTCCACTATCCCCGCCCGATCCCGGTCGGCTTCCAGCAGGGCTTCCCCCCACCGGTTCACCTCCTTCGCTACGGTACGCCAGTCGCAACCAATCTCCTCCGCCACCCCCGCCGCCGTCCGCCCCCGGCCCACCTGCTGCGTCGCCCACCTAGCCGCCCGAGAAGTCAACCGGGCCCGCACCGGGGCTATCCGCGGGTCCTGCTCCGCAAACGACCCCACCCCGCACCCCGCATCAGGACACCGCCGCCGCCGTTTGGACCATTCCAAAATCACCGCCCGGCCGAAACAGGGCTGATCCGCCAACCGAGCCCTCCTCCAACCCTTGCTCAACACCCCGCACCGCGGCCTCCCCACCAACCGCACCCCCACCGCCAGGCCCCCGGTCGTCTCCTCCGGCCCCCACTACCTCAACCTCCAACCCCCGCCAAAACCCTACACACCCGCTTATAATCGGTCACCACAGGGGTCCTCCTAACCCTCGGGAATAGGTTTACAACCCCGATTATGGAGGACCCCACCCCAAAACCAACGCAACCCCCCTAACCCCCTACTCCCCCCTCAAATCCGAAGAGCCACTATTCCACCAGACCTGACAGGAACGGACTGACCACATCCAGCCTGGAATGGCAGACTGCTGAATGTCCAGGCCTGATGACATCTGCCTGGAACCTGACCTGACAGACCTGTGGTAAGCGGCAGAACAGACCCTGCCGTGAAACATTTGCCGTTAGCAGAAACCGCCTATGACCTGCGGTTATGCCAATTTACGGCACCACCAGAGCCTGATGGACTGGACAAATCATATCAGCCTGATGTATAAATAGGGTAAGCACCCGAGATGGAAGGGAACAATGACAGAGCAGAACACGGCGGAGCAGGTCAGGGCAGACCTGCTGGACATCATCCAGTCCATTGTGGCAGGTGCCAGTCTGGACAAGGTTATGAGACAGGTCATACAGAAGGCAGGCCTGACTGATGAACCCGAGCCTGTTCTGCCATTTCCTGTCCTGCCTGCTGGTCTGGACACAGACACTGCCCTGATGTTCCATAACCAATGGAAATCTGTCGATCAGGCATTTGAAAATCTGCTGGAAGTCAGGGATGAAATAGTGTCTGTCCTGATGGCCTGGAACGCTGTAGTGGCAATGGTGAAATCTGACCCTGCCTGGATGGAGCCTGCCTGATGGCGCCAGACCAGTCTGTCAGGCCACATCTATCAGGCTCTGACCAGACCAAGGGTCTGCTCCGTCAGGTTCGGATGTCAGGTAATTGCCTGACTATTCCTGTCCTGCCTGATGATGGACTGATAGCACTGACCGCACAGGCCTGACGCAGAACCAGGCAGAGCAGATAATCAGGATAGGCTGATGGCAGAACAGAACCCTGACACTGGTATTCAAAAACAACTGGATGCTCTGTATTACAAACTGAAATGGTCAGTCCAGGATTTGGATGATGCTGTCCAGGCTCTGTCAGACCATCCAGGTATCCAGCAGGCAGAACCTGATGTTCAGCAGGCCAACCAGTCCATCCAGGATTGCGGTTTCCCTGCCGTCATCCTGACTATCCAGAATGCTCTGATAGCAGAATAGGACAGGCCTGATGTCTGACCAGCAGAACATCCAAATGGCAATCCAGTTTGCCACCGTGCGGGCCATCCAGCAGGCCATCCAGGAGCAGGATAGATGGTCTATTGAAAGTACTACAAAGGGCGTTTGATGATGGAATAACCAGAGCTGAATTCGCCTCATTCATAGTCGCAGGGAACCAATGGCGACAAAGGGTGAAACAACAAATACCAGGTTATGTTCAATTTGATTTTCAAAGTGGAACCCAAATCTTTTTTGTAAGGGCTAACCCTGGCGGTGATAATATTCAGAATATACGCAATTCAAATGGTGAGATTTGGTATGATAATCAGACACATATCCGTTATATTGAACCTGGACGATATCGAACAGGTAGTTATCGATGCCGTTGGATGCGTTTAGATTTTATACCCGATGGAGACCAAAACTTTGATACGCTAGCAGCGTCAGATGCTGCTCTAGAAATATCCCCCACTGGCCTATCTGACCCATATATTTTTAACATAAGAACAAGCGATACTGCTTTTATGACACGATGCTAACCAGCAGAGCCTAGCCCCCCTCATTGCGGCCATCCACAGCAGAAACCTGCTACATCCAACAAACAGCAGGTCAGATACCTGTTGCCTGTGTATGCCACAGACCACTATCAGCCTGACCAGGCACAGGCTGAACCAGAGGTCATATACAGCCTGGATGATGGTGCCTGCTGATGGCCTGGAAACCTGGACATCCTAATTCAGGCTGGGACTGTGGACGACTACACCCGCCTCGCCTACTCCGAGCCGTTGCCGGACGGGAAAGGAACCACCGTCGCCGCGTTCACCGCCCGCGCCCTCCACCACTTCCACCAACTAGGCATAAACCCACATCGCGGAGATCATGACCGACAACCACTGGAGCTACACCCGCAGCCGAGCATTCGCTTCCCTGCTCTCCCAGCACGGCATCCGTCATATCACGATCAAACCCTATCATCCCCAGCAGAACGGCAAAGTAGAGCGATACAACCAAACCCGAAACCAAGCCCTCCGCCACTGGCTCCAACGGGTCCAGCGGCGATTTTCCCGACTTGCTGCGTTCGTGCAGCATCACCCGTCTGGGACTGGTTCTGAGCGGCTTGCTGGTCGGCTGATGGCGTTCCTACTGAGCAATGTTCCTATAGCGGCGGAGGGTGCGGTTGATAGCCGTCTTCCCGGCGCCCTATCAACGTCGGATAACCGGCCTGGCCGTCCGGAACGCCCGCCGCGCGCGTAACGCCTGTTGTTCTTCTTCTACCGCTGGGGTGGCGCGCGGCCGGGGGCACGCGGCCGCGACGACGGGTCTTCCCCAAACCAGCCTCACCTTCCTCCCGGTAGCGGCCCCCCCCCCCCCCCGCCGCCCCCCCCCCCCCCGGTTTGGTGGTGAGTTTGTTGGGGGTTTCTCCTCCGGGTGCGGTGGGGACGCATGGGGAGGAGGAGGACATTGATTTCGCTCCCATGTATTCGGCGTGCGTGGGGCGGGCGACGGATTCGGCCGGTTTTGAGGACACGGCGGGCATCGGCGCGGAGGAGGCGATTGATTGCTTGTTCCATTATGGGATCACGAAAGGCCGGTCGGAGACCATGTACGCTCCGTCGGAGTCGGTGCTGCGGTGGCAGATGGCCCTGTTTTTGGCCCGGGCGTCGATGGCGGCGGGGATCGTGTTGGACAACCCGGCTGAGGATCAGGGGTTCACGGACATCAGCGCGGTGTCGGAAGAGGCCCAAAACGCCATCAACGGTTTAGCCAAAGAAGGGATCATGCCCGGCACGTCCGCGACGACGTTCAGCCCGAATTCGTCAGTGAACCGGGGTTCCATGGCGATGCTGCTGGACGCGTTCCTTTCCAAGGCCACTCCGGGGACGGGGGCGTTCGGGGAAGCGACGGAGAAGTACGCGGATGTAAAAGCCGACAACTTCAACGTGTTCACGGATGTGAACACGGTGTCGCTGAACACCTACAACGCCATATACCGCATTTACGAGCTGGGGGTCACGAAAGGGGTGGCGGAACATCAGTTCAACCCGGCCGGGCTGGTAACGCGGGGGCAGATGGCGTCGTTCATCACCCGGGCGTTTGCTCATACCATCGCCCGTCCGGCGGGGGTGTCGATTCAGAGCGAGCAGGATATGGTGCTGGGGGCGCAGGGCGTGCCGTTGATTGTGTCGGTGCGGGATGTGAACTTCCAGCCGGTGCAGGACGCGTCGGTGGACGTGTTCCGTTCCGCTGACGCGGATGAGGCGTTCGGGGACGACGGGGCGTGCGTTACGGCGAATGTGAATCGGGTGGGGCAAGTGGGGCAGACGGCGTGCGAGGTGGATTTGGGGGACAGCACCACCGACGCGTCGGGGGACCTCACCGATTTGTCCTTGCAGATCACGGACGCGGACGCGACGGTGTGGGCCTGGACCGGCGACCGGGGCGACAAGTTCGACTCCGATGACACCACCCGCGCCCAACTGACCGTCGGGTTCTCCAAAGCGGCCACCCAAACTTTGGTGACCGACAACTTGGAGGAAGGGCAGACCCGCTCCAAGTTCGGGGAAACCGTCACCGTCACCATCCAAATCGCCGACCCGGACGACAAAGCCGTAGCCGACAAAGGCAAACGGGTAACCGTCGCGCAGAGCACTACGGTGGGGGACAACACCACGTCCTCCACCAACAGCATGACGACCGACGCCGACGGGAAAATCGTTTTGGAATTCACCCAAACCGATCCCAGCACCAACACCGGCGACAGCGCGACGGTGACGTTGACGTTGACCAACCCGCCGGCCGGGTTGCCGTTCAAAAACGAGGACGGAAGCGACTTCTCCTCCGACACCTACAGCTGGTCGGACGAAGCGCCGAGGCCGGCCACGCTGACGGTCACATCCCGCAACGAGTTCGTTCTGGCGTCGGACGAAGGCCAAGGGGCCGGCAACACGGTCACGGCCACACTGACCGACCAGTTCGGCGACCCAGTACGCGGCAAACGGATCAGTTTCCTTTCCGACTCTTTGTGCACCAAGGCCAAAGATGAGGACGCGGATTGCTCCGTTATTTTGGGGGTGGGTTCCACCGCGCCCGCCGGTATCACCGTCGGCTCATCCGGCGGGAAGCGTACGCTGTCGGGTACGGGCCGGTATACGCGGACCACCGGACGGGACGGCCGGGCCAACCTCGGTTACAACTACGACAGCACCGACAGCGTCATCGAAACCATCTGGGCCACCTTCAGCGAGGTGGTGGGAGTAGCGGACGGTAGCGAAGATCGGCCTGAAAACGACGGCGTCGACATTGATCTGAACTCCCATGAGGCTCGTGTCTACCATTACTGGGTGGAGGAACCGGACGGGGCGCCGTTCACCGGCCGCATCCTGGTGAAAGACCCCGACAACGACCAGCTGGTAGTAGCCGCTGAGGAGAAACTGATGCTGGTCAAATACGACGCCAACGACCAGTTCTCCAACTTCGACGGACCCACCGTGATGGCCGAGTTCGAGAAACCCTTAGCGGAGGACGCCGACCCGGCGGGGGCTCACCTGAAAGTAACCGCCTACCAGGACGAAGCGGGCAAAGTCAGCACCTTCGCTTTGCAGGAGGAATGGCCCAGCCTCAACCACCCCGACGGGGCAGAAGACGGAGCCGCCGCCAGATTTGGGGAGGCGGTAGCAGCCGACAACGGAGTAATAGTCGTCGGAGCCCCCAGAGAAACCATTGTGGTGCAAATGGGCTCCTGCCGCGACGCTCTGGCCACTTGCATGGAAACTGATGACGTGACGCGTACTAACGCGGGGATGGTGTACATCTACCCCAACGGGATGAACACCGCCGCCGGCAACATCGTCAAACTTACCCCCCCAGCCACGGATATCGTAGCCAACGGCTTCTTCGGACACGACGTGGACATCGCAGGCGACACCATCGTCGTCGGAACCCGATACCACCATCAGTTGCCCGCGGGGCAAAGAGGGTTGCGGAAGGTCTACATTTATGAAAAGGAGAGTGCTGGTTGGCCGACCACCACTACTAAGATATTGTCCCCGAATCCGAGTACTGAGAATGCCGATTTCGGCCAGGGGTTCGGAGAGGGAGTTGCCATATCCGACGACGGTTCCACCATTGCGGTGATCGGGGCTGACGACCAGGGCAACGAAGGAAGGATAGTGGTATATGAAGAGCCCGGCACGGGCTGGGCTGCCGATGCCACTCACGCTGATGAACCTGAACTGAGAATCGGGAATGGCTATAGCAACGAACGGGCCATTGCTATCTCCGGGGATGGGGAGACGATCGCCGCTGGCAATACCGGAGGATGGATATACGTGTATAAGAAGCCTGCTGGCGGCTGGGCGGACCAGTCCGACGGAGGTTCAGGAACCGACGGTGCTCGCATCCGCAATCGCGGAATGGGTGGTAGCGGAACTCAGTTTGCCAAGTACTTGGCTCTCACCGATGACGGGACAACCCTGGTCGTCTCCAACCACTACCAGGGTCAGACTAGTCCTAGAAATGTGCCCGGGACGATACGTGTGTACGTCAGGCCCGGCACGAGCTGGGAAAGTTGGCACGTTGACACTCAAGCGGATTCGGAGGAAGCGACAACAGGATTTGATCTGACCGTGTCGTCCCCCAGAAACCAGGATGTGTTCGGCCAGTACATTGCCATCAAAGGCGACGGTTCGGAGATCGCGTCCGGTCGTCATTATCGGCAGGAAGGCGACTTCCGGGGTTCGGTGGTGACATTCACGAAGCCCGCTACTGGATGGGCCTCCGACAGCACACCGGACGAAGAGTTCTTGGGTCCCCGGGTTAACGCCCGTATGGGATGGGCGACCACCTACGACAAGACCTCCGGCACCCTGTACTCCGGGATACGAGAGTCTGTCGAAGCCGGCACGTTGCTGACTGTTTACCAGATCACCCGATAAGCCTTTCACGCAACCCAACACGCCAGGAGGCCTCCCCCGCTCAGCGGGGGAGGCTCCTCCTGTTAAGGGCTCTCCGCGTGGGATTAGGGGGTTGCGCTGGTTTAGGGCGGGGGTCGCTACTGGCTGTCATCGCCTCTAAATACGAGGGACGATCTTCAGCAAGGGGTTCGGCGGTGGCGGAGGCCGGTTTCGCCCTCGCCTTCCGAGAGGGGGAAAACGCCAAGCGGGAACGCATACAGCGGGAGTTGCGGGGGGCAGGGCTGCAAGCCCCCCGGGTGGCGGAACTGCGGGCGGACCCGGAACCCGGTGCACATCCTGGTGCGGGAAGGCCGGCTGGTGCGGATCTCCGACCATCTGGTCTATCTGCCCGAACAGATTGAAGAACTTCTGGCCCGCTTGGGCGACTTGCCGGAGCGGTTCACGGTGGCCGCCTTCCGGGACGCGATGGGGCTGACCCGCAAATACGCAGTTCCGTCGCTGGAAAGGCTGGACGGCTCCGGGGCGACCGTCCGGCACGGCTATGAACGTTAGCTGACCGGCCGCCGCCCCACCCCGCCCCAATAAAACGCTCGCCCCCCGCCCCAAACGCAACCCCCTTAACCTCTAACTCCCCCCTAAAACAAGAGCCGCTTTAACAGGAGGAGCCTCCCCCGCTAAGCGGGGGAGGCCTCCTGGCGTGTTGGGTTGCGTGAAAGGCTTATCGGGTGATCTTGAAGATGGAAAGCGGGCTTTCCATATCATTGGCCGCGGACACCGCGGTGTATAGATCACTGTTGGATTTGTCGTAGGTGGTCTGCCACCCCAGGTGGGCTCGGACATAGGGACCCAAGTACTCGTCGTCGGGTGTGCTGTCGTTTGCCCAGGCGCCGTCGGCGGGACGCTTGAAGGTCACCACCGAACCCCGGAAGGTGCCTTCCTGCCGGTAGTGGCGGGAAGCGGCTATCTCCGAACCGTCGCCGGTTACGGCGATGTATTGTCCGAACACGTCGCTGTTACGGGGAGACGAGACCTTCAACTTGAAGCCAACGTTGGGGGTCATGCCGGGTAGCCGCCGATCGATGTGATGCACTCTCCAGCCGCCTGTTTCCGGTTTGTTCCACACGTACACTTCCCCCGGCTTTTCAGCCTCAGCTCGGTAGTGCCCGGAGGCGACCAACACGGTTCCGTCGTCGGAGAGCGCCACGTACTTGGCGAACTCATGTCTAGATTGCCGCCCTTGACCGTAATCGGTAGCGACATTAGGATCACCCGTTCCCTCATAGGCCAGGAAGCGGGCGTCGCCATCGGCTTTGGTGACCCCGTCCCAGCTGGCGGTGGGGTCCTTCTCGTACACATACAGCCACCCTCCGCACGTGCCGGTGCTGCCTTCGTTGTTGCAACCGCCAGCGGCGATTACCGAACCGTCCCCGGAGATAGCGACAGACCGTTCGGTTCGAATCCATCCGACCCCATCGCCGCCACCGCCCCTCAGACGGCCTTGACCGGCGGTGGTGTTGTCCACCCAGCCTCCGGTTTGGGGCTTCTCGAACACGAACACGGCCCCATTATTATTCGAGCCGGGTCCTACCACCGCGATGGTGGAACCATCGGAGGAGATAGCCACCCCCTCCCCGAAACCAGTGTTGTTCTGGGCATCGACGCTGGTAAATGTGGCGTCGATGGGCCATCCGCTATCTGTGCGGGTGTACACGTAGACCTTTTTCTCATAGGAGGAGGACATAGCGCAAGTTTGACCCTCGCCCAATCCCACCACCGGACGCAACCTACCGGAGTCGATGCCGACGAACGCGTTGCCGACTACCACCGTGTTGTCGGTGATGTCCACATCATATCCGAAATACCCGCAAGCGAAAGGAGTGGGGGCGGTCAGCTTCACGATATTGTTCGCGGCGGTGTCCATCCCGTTCGGATAAATGTAAACTGCGCCCGCATGTGGCATCTGGGTGCCGCCCGACGTCACCGTCTCAAGGTAATGCCCGACGACGATTATGCCGTTGTCGGCTACCACGATTGGGTAGTTGAAGCGGCCGTTGGCGCCTGCGGGGTGGTCTAGGCCGGGCCATTCTTCTTGTACGGTGAAGACGCTAACGTCGGCGGCGGCGTCTTCGTAGGAGGTTACCTTCAGGTGGGCTCCCGCCGGGTCGGCGTTTTCTTCCAGCAGTTTCTCGAACTCGGAGAAGATGGTGGTTCCCGACTCGAGGTTGAACTGGTCGTTCCCGTCGTATTTGACCAGCATCAGTTTCTCTTCAGCGGCTACCACCACCTGGTCGTTGTCGGGGTCTTTCACCAAGATGCGCCCGGTGAACGGGTCCCCGGTCGGTTCCTCCACCCAGTAATGGTGAACGGGCTCAGACGTCAACACGGTCTCGTCCTTCGGGTCGCCCATGGGAAGGGGGTCGGTGGTGTCGACCACTCCCCGCACTCCCTCGGTGCCGACGTAGGTGTAGGTGGCCCGGATGGCCTCGATGACGCTGTTCGTGTTGTCGTAGTTGTAACCGAGGTTGGCCCGGCCGTCCCGTCCGGTGGTGCGCATGTAGTTGTTGGCGCCCACGCCGTGCGTGACGCACTCCGCGTCAGTCGGTTGCTTCTTCACGCACAGAGTGTCGGAGGTGAACGTGATCCGTTTGCCGCGTACTGGGTCGCCGAACTGGTCGGTCAGTGTGGCCGTGACCGTGTTGCCGGCCCCTTGGCCTTCGTCCGACGCCAGAACGAACTCGTTGCGGGATGTGACCGTCAGCGTGGCCGGCCTCGGCGCTTCGTCCGACCAGCTGTAGGTGTCGGAGGAGAAGTCGCTTCCGTCCTCGTTTTTGAACGGCAACCCGGCCGGCGGGTTGGTCAACGTCAACGTCACCGTCGCGCTGTCGCCGGTGTTGGTGCTGGGATCGGTTTGGGTGAATTCCAAAACGATTTTCCCGTCGGCGTCGGTCGTCATGCTGTTGGTGGAGGACGTGGTGTTGTCCCCCACCGTAGTGCTCTGCGCGACGGTTACCCGTTTGCCTTTGTCGGCTACGGCTTTGTCGTCCGGGTCGGCGATTTGGATGGTGACGGTGACGGTTTCCCCGAACTTGGAGCGGGTCTGCCCTTCCTCCAAGTTGTCGGTCACCAAAGTTTGGGTGGCCGCTTTGGAGAACCCGACGGTCAGTTGGGCGCGGGTGGTGTCATCGGAGTCGAACTTGTCGCCCCGGTCGCCGGTCCAGGCCCACACCGTCGCGTCCGCGTCCGTGATCTGCAAGGACAAATCGGTGAGGTCCCCCGACGCGTCGGTGGTGCTGTCCCCCAAATCCACCTCGCACGCCGTCTGCCCCACTTGCCCCACCCGATTCACATTCGCCGTAACGCACGCCCCGTCGTCCCCGAACGCCTCATCCGCGTCAGCGGAACGGAACACGTCCACCGACGCGTCCTGCACCGGCTGGAAGTTCACATCCCGCACCGACACAATCAACGGCACGCCCTGCGCCCCCAGCACCATATCCTGCTCGCTCTGAATCGACACCCCCGCCGGACGGGCGATGGTATGAGCAAACGCCCGGGTGATGAACGACGCCATCTGCCCCCGCGTTACCAGCCCGGCCGGGTTGAACTGATGTTCCGCCACCCCTTTCGTGACCCCCAGCTCGTAAATGCGGTATATGGCGTTGTAGGTGTTCAGCGACACCGTGTTCACATCCGTGAACACGTTGAAGTTGTCGGCTTTTACATCCGCGTACTTCTCCGTCGCTTCCCCGAACGCCCCCGTCCCCGGAGTGGCCTTGGAAAGGAACGCGTCCAGCAGCATCGCCATGGAACCCCGGTTCACTGACGAATTCGGGCTGAACGTCGTCGCGGACGTGCCGGGCATGATCCCTTCTTTGGCTAAACCGTTGATGGCGTTTTGGGCCTCTTCCGACACCGCGCTGATGTCCGTGAACCCCTGATCCTCAGCCGGGTTGTCCAACACGATCCCCGCCGCCATCGACGCCCGGGCCAAAAACAGGGCCATCTGCCACCGCAGCACCGACTCCGACGGAGCGTACATGGTCTCCGACCGGCCTTTCGTGATCCCATAATGGAACAAGCAATCAATCGCCTCCTCCGCGCCGATGCCCGCCGTGTCCTCAAAACCGGCCGAATCCGTCGCCCGCCCCACGCACGCCGAATACATGGGAGCGAAATCAATGTCCTCCTCCTCCCCATGCGTCCCCACCGCACCCGGAGGAGAAACCCCCAACAAACTCACCACCAAACCCAACACTAAAAGACCCACCATCCAAACCCGACCCGACACTTTCGCCATCACGACTACTCCTTCCAAGCCCATTTTTCGTTTGCCTAACACGCTGGCTACCGGAGGGCAATACCGGGGCCTACGCCTCAACACGCGATACATTAGCGTCCCCAAAAAACTTGTCAAGTCAAAATCGGAAATTTCTTAAAACGATTTTCGGCCCGGCCCGAGAAGCCGGTCGCGGCCGCTGGCCGGGACGGCAAAACCGCACGCCGCGCCGGGCTCTCCAACGCCATCCCAACCGGCGCCGACGCCTCCCGCCGGCCCGCCGGCCGCCCGGCGCAAACATCGGCGGCCCAAGAACGGTGCGGTAGGTTCGCTCGGCCGCGTTTCGGTTCCAACAAGCGGGGAGCGGGCGTTTGCTCAGTTGCGAGATGGATGAGCCGGCACTTCGGAGCGGAGAGCGGGTCCCATGTATTAAGGAGGGCGGCCAGACTCCCGCCAAGTTCTCACCCGCCTCGTCGCCCCGCGGCGAAGCGGGGCAGACGACTGGACGAACTGCGGATGACGACGGAAGCGGGCTTTGCGCGGTCTGACGAGGGGCTGGGATGCGAACGGCCTTCCGGTAGGCATTTTCCAGTTGGGGACGGAGGACAGCTTCATCGACAGTCGGCTATCCGCCTGTCCGCCGCCTCGCCATCTGTTCGTCGATTTCAAATCCGGGTGGTGGTTTCATTCAGCGCGGGCACCGCGAGCCGGTGAAGGGGTTCAAAACAAGACGGTTGTCAACGTTCCTGTGCGGCGACTTTCCCGGCCTGCCGCGCTCATGCCGCACCATCCGCCCGGGACTGGTTCTGAGCGGCTCGCCGGTCAGCTGATCGGATTCCTGCAGAGTAGCGTTTCCCATCGCGGCGGAGGATGCGGTTGATAGCCAGCTCCCCGGCTGCCCATCGACGTCGGCAACCCGCTCGGGAAGGCCCGCCGCGTGCGTAACACCTGTTCTTCTTCCGTCGCTGGGGTGGCGCACGCCCGGGGAACGCGCGGCCGCGATGACCGGTCTTCCCAGACCGGTCTTCCTCTCCTGCCGGTGGCGGTGCGCCCGCTTGATGTTCGGTTGGGGGTTTCTCCTCCGGGTGCGGTGGGGACGCATGGTAAGGAGGAGGACATTGATTTCGCTCCGATGTATTCGGCGTCGTTCATCACCCGGGCGTTTGCGCATACCATCGCCCGTCCGGCGGGGGTGTCGATTCAGAGCGAGCAGGATATGGTGCTGGGGGCGCAGGGCGTGCCGTTGATTGTGTCGGTGCGGGATGTGAACTTCCAGCCGGTGCAGGACGCGTCGGTGGACGTGTTCCGTTCCGCTGACGCGGATGAGGCGTTCGGGGACGACGGGGCGTGCGTTACGGCGAATGTGAATCGGGTGGGGCAAGTGGGGCAGACGGCGTGCGAGGTGGATTTGGGGGACAGCACCACCGACGCGTCGGGGGACCTCACCGATTTGTCCTTGCAGATCACGGACGCGGACGCGACGGTGTGGGCCTGGACCGGCGACCGGGGCGACAAGTTCGACTCCGATGACACCACCCGCGCCCAACTGACCGTCGGGTTCTCCAAAGCGGCCACCCAAACTTTGGTGACCGACAACTTGGAGGAAGGGCAGACCCGCTCCAAGTTCGGGGAAACCGTCACCGTCACCATCCAAATCGCCGACCCGGACGACAAAGCCGTAGCCGACAAAGGCAAACGGGTAACCGTCGCGCAGAGCACTACGGTGGGGGACAACACCACGTCCTCCACCAACAGCATGACGACCGACGCCGACGGGAAAATCGTTTTGGAATTCACCCAAACCGATCCCAGCACCAACACCGGCGACAGCGCGACGGTGACGTTGACGTTGACCAACCCGCCGGCCGGGTTGCCGTTCAAAAACGAGGACGGAAGCGACTTCTCCTCCGACACCTACAGCTGGTCGGACGAAGCGCCGAGGCCGGCCACGCTGACGGTCACATCCCGCAACGAGTTCGTTCTGGCGTCGGACGAAGGCCAAGGGGCCGGCAACACGGTCACGGCCACACTGACCGACCAGTTCGGCGACCCAGTACGCGGCAAACGGATCAGTTTCCTTTCCGACTCTTTGTGCACCAAGGCCAAAGATGAGGACGCGGATTGCTCCGTTATTTTGGGGGTGGGTTCCACCGCGCCCGCCGGTATCACCGTCGGCTCATCCGGCGGGAAGCGTACGCTGTCGGGTACGGGCCGGTATACGCGGACCACCGGACGGGACGGCCGGGCCAACCTCGGTTACAACTACGACAGCACCGACAGCGTCATCGAAACCATCTGGGCCACCTTCAGCGAGGTGGTGGGAGTAGCGGACGGTAGCGAAGATCGGCCTGAAAACGACGGCGTCGACATTGATCTGAACTCCCATGAGGCTCGTGTCTACCATTACTGGGTGGAGGAACCGGACGGGGCGCCGTTCACCGGCCGCATCCTGGTGAAAGACCCCGACAACGACCAGCTGGTAGTAGCCGCTGAGGAGAAACTGATGCTGGTCAAATACGACGCCAACGACCAGTTCTCCAACTTCGACGGACCCACCGTGATGGCCGAGTTCGAGAAACCCTTAGCGGAGGACGCCGACCCGGCGGGGGCTCACCTGAAAGTAACCGCCTACCAGGACGAAGCGGGCAAAGTCAGCACCTTCGCTTTGCAGGAGGAATGGCCCAGCCTCAACCACCCCGACGGGGCCAGGGCCGGGGCCATCGCCCGCTACGGGCAAGCCGTAGCAGCCGACAACGGAGTAATAGTCGTCGGAGCCTCTTACGAAAGCGTTGTAGACGACATGGGCAACAACGATGCTGCAGATGACGTGACGCGTACTAGGGCGGGGATGGTGTACATCTACCCCAACGGGATGAACACCGCCGCCAGCGCCATCGTCAAACTCACCCCCCCAACCATCATGCAAAATGGTTACTTCGGGTGGGATGTGGACATCAGCGGCGACACGGTAGTAGTCGGAAGCCGAGAAGGACTCAAAAAAGTCTATGTCTACACCCGTCAAAGCAATGGCACTTGGTCGCTAGACGCCACCCTAGAACCGTCTGCTACCAACCCCTTCAACCATGGTTTCGGGGAGGGGGTTGCCATATCCTCCGACGGCTCCACCATCGCAGTAGCAGCACCGGCTAGCTGTACATGGCCAATAGGTTGGTTACAGTCTGGAGGTTGGTGGTTTGCCTCCGAGGCTGTAGTGGGGCCGGTGGTTATTGTAGTAGTGGAGCCAGTGGCGGAGGGCTTGGTTTCGGGTTTGGTTGTCGGGCCAGGATTGGGAGTTGGCCCATTCTCGTTTGAGGGTTTGGTTGTATCGTTCCACTTTGCCGTTCTGCTGGGGATGATACGGTCTGATCGTGATATGACGGATGTCGTGCTGGGCGAGCAGGGAAGAGAATAGGCGGCTGCGGGTGTAGCTCCAGTGGTTGTCGGTCATGATCTCCGCGATGTGGGTTATGCCTAGTTGGCGGAAGTGGTTGAGGGCGCGGGCGGTGAACGCGGCGACGGTGGTTCCTTTCTCGTCTGATAGCGTTTCGGAGTAGGCGAGGCGGGTGTAGTCGTCCACGACAGAGTGCACAAAAGTCCATCCCGCTCCGCTGGCGGGGGCGTTGCCCCGGCCGTGTACCTTCCATCCCCCGCCGGGCGGTATGGAAGAAAGCTTCTTAACATCCATATGCAGCAACTCACCAGGCCTGTCCCGTTCATACCGCACCACCGGCCCGGGAGGGGACTTGAGCGGTTCGCCGGTCAGCGGGTCGCATTCCCACAGACGCAACACTCCATGGCGGCGGAGGATACGGCTGATCGTCCGCTCCGGCACCCCCGTAAACGCCGACAACCGAGCGGGCCCCGCCCGCAACCGCCGCCGCGCCCGCAGCACCAGCTCTTCCACCTCCGGGCTGGTACGCATAGGGGAACAACGCGGCCGAGACGACCGGTCTTCCAAACCGGCTTGGCCTTCTTCCCGGTAGCGGCGCACCCACTTGGACACGCACTGCCGGGACAGGCCCATCCCCCGAGCCACCCGCGCTACCGGTTCCCCTTCTTCTATCACCCGCAACACCATCCCCAAACGTCCCAAAGGCGACGACCTCGCGTTACCATGCATCCCTGAAGACCTCCTCCCGTGCTATAGGGTGCTTTCACTCCCCATAACACCAGGAGGTCTTCACTTATGCAACAACCAAACCGTCACCAACGTCCTGGCCAAGTACAGCTAGCGATAGCAGCGGGGCAGTGTTGGTATACGAAAAACCCGCGAATCCCACGGCCGGTAATTGGGATGACGATAACGATCACACCGATGCCGACACTCATGTGTTGTTTGTCGGCACTGGTTGGAACAACGAGCGGTCCATTGCCATCGACGGAGATGGGGACACGATCGCCTCCACCCACTGCAGTCTTTCTTCCGGTGTCTGTCTAGGATTGGTATTCTTGTATGTCAAGCCCGCTGGTGGTTGGACGGATATCGGTGACGCCACCCATGCAGATGGCCATGCCAAATGGGCTAACCGCTTAGCGCAACCCGCCTACAATGAGTTTGGCAAGTACGTGGCCCTCTCCGAGGATGGAAACACCCTCGTCATCTCCAACCACTTCCAGGCTCAGGCTAACGTGCCCGGTTCGATGCGCGTGTACGTTAAGCCTGACCATGCGGACGGCTGGGGGGTTTTACACGCCCAACATGCTGATTCGATTGCGGCTACCGCCGGATTTAATCTGACCGTATCATCTCCCAGAAATCAGGATGTGTTCGGCCAGTACGTCGCCATCAAAAGCGACGGTTCGGAGATCGCGGCCGGTCGTCATTATCGACAGGAAGGCGACTTCCGGGGTTCGGTGGTGACCTTCACGAAGCCCGCAACCGGATGGGCTACCGACAGCACCCCGGACGAAGAGTTCCTGGGTCCCCGGGTCAACGCCCGTCTGGGATGGCAGACCACCTACGACAAAACATCTGGTGCCCTGTACTCCGGTATAAGGGAAGAGGGCACGGTTGACGACGCGCCTATGGGGAGCAGTCCTCGGTTGCTGACTGTTTACCAGATCACCCGATAAGCCTTTCACGCAACCCAACACGCCAGGAGGCCTCCCCCGCTGAGCGGGGGAGGCTCCTCCTGTTAAGGGCTCTTCGCGTGGGATTAGGGGGTTGCGCTTGGGGCGGGGGAACGTTTTTATCGGGGCGGGCTCGGGCGAAAGGGCAACGGGCGGGCTGGATCGCCGGGGCGTCCCTGATGGTGGTGGTCAAACTTTTCCTGATGGACCTGGGCAACACCGGGGCCCTGACCAGGGTGGTTTCCTTCCCGGGGGTGGGCGCGCTGTTGTCGGTGGTCGGCT
Organism: Candidatus Spongiisociaceae bacterium; assembly: GCA_965202665.1. GTDB lineage: Bacteria > Actinomycetota > Acidimicrobiia > Spongiisociales > Spongiisociaceae. The sequence goes on along the minus strand of OZ241841.1, from coordinate 1,770,784 downwards.
ACTTCGCCCCGGTTCCCCCCGCTCCCCGGACTCCCCGGCTCCGGGGGCGGGTTTTGCGGACTAAGCCGCTCCCCGCACCTGTCTCCGGGGACTAGCATCGGCGACGGGAGGTGCCCGGGATGATAGGTTTGCTGGCTTTTCTGTTGTTCATCGTGCTGGTTGCGGGGCCGGTTCTCTTGGTGGTGCTGTTGGTCCAAACGGCCAACCTGCGCCGTCGGGTGGAACATTTGGAATCCGGCCGGCCTGCTCCCCCCTACCCTACCCCGGCCGCCCCGCCGTCGCCGGAACCGGAAGTTGCGGAGCCTCCGCCCGCGCCGCCGCCTCGGGAACCCGACCCCGTCCCGGCCGCGGCCCCGGCGGAGCCGAAGACCCCGCCACCACCACCACCGCCTCCGCCGCGCGCCTCGGGTCCGTCTCCCTTCGGCCGGGCGGCGGGAGCGGTCAAAAGATGGTTCACCACCGGCAACGTTCCGGTGAAGGTGGGGGTGATCCTGTCCTTGCTCGGGCTGGGGTTTCTGATCCAGACGGCCCTGAACCGGGGATGGATCACACTCACCCTGGAAATGCGGCTGGCGGTAGTGGCGGCGTGCGGCCTGGCCATGTTGGCCATCGGGTTATGGGTGCGGGGCCGCAACCTGGTTTACGCCCTCAGCCTGCAGGGAGGCGGCGTGGCCGTCCTGTACCTGGCCGTGTACGCCTCGCTGGTCCTCTATGAGGTTCTGGCGGCTCCGCCGGCCTTCGCTTCGGTGGCGGTCGTCACCGCCGCGGCGGGGGTTCTGGCCATCGTCCAAAACTCCCGCTCGTTGGCGACGCTGGGCATCATCGGCGGTTTCCTGGCCCCCGTCCTGATTTCGGCGGACGACGGCTCCCACCTGATCCTGTTCGGCTTCCTGTCGGCCCTCAACTTGGCCATCCTGTTCGTCGCCTGGTTCAAAACGTGGCCGGAGCTCAACCTGCTGGGTTGGGCGTTCACGTTCGGGATCAGCGCCCATTGGATATTGTTCCGCTACACGGTCGACCAGCTGGCCTCCGCTTGGCCCTTCCCCGCCCTGTTCGCCGCCGCCTACATGGCCGCCCCCCTGCTGCTCGCCCGCCGTCCGGAAAACGGCCCCTTCCGCCGCTGGATAAGCGACGGGCCTTTGACCTTCGGCACCCCGTTTGTTTTCTTCGCCTTGCAGAACCAGCTGGCGGGGCACATCGCTTACGGGCCGGCGTGGAGCTCCCTGGGCCTGGCCGCCTTCTGCTTTCTGCTGTGGCGGATCGCCCGCTCGCCCCGCCGGAACCTCCGTCCGCTGGGCGAATCCAACCTCGGTTTGGGCGCGGTTTTTCTGGCCTTGGCCGTCCCGCTGGCTTTCGACGCCTATTACACGGCCGCGGCGTGGGCGGCGCAGGGGGCGGCGATGGTGTGGCTCAACCTGCGCCGCAACCGGTTCTGGCTGGCGGCGGGGGGAGGGGCCTTGCAAATCCTGGCCGGGATTTCTTTTGCGTGGTTCCTCGCCGGCCAACTCCCCTACCCGGACGGCGCCCTCCCGGTAGCCAACCGCTACCTGCCGGGGGCCCTGTTGCTGGCCGCCGCCGGGCTGTTCTCGGCCTGGTTGCTGGACCGGGGGCGCCACCGATCGGAAACCGCGTCGCAGGCGGCTTGGCTGGGAATGTCCTGGGGCGCGGGTTGGCTGCTGGGGGGCCTGGTCATGGAAGCGGTCAACCAACTGGGCTCCGCCGAACTGTACGGTTCGATGGCTGTGGTCGCCGCGGCGCTGGGGGCCGGATTCCTGGCGGCACCGGCGGTGCGCTGGCCCAAATTGAACGTTCTGGGAACCCTGCTCCTTCCTTTGATAGCGATATTCCTCTTCCTGGCTTTGGCGGTGCGGAGCGGGGGCGAATTTGATCTTTCCCACCCGTTGGACGATTACGGATGGGCGGCTTGGCCGTTGGCCTTCGGGGCGCTCTACCTGTTCCTGCGGCTGCGGGAAGAAATGTTTCCCAAATTGCTCGCCGTTTTGCACAGCGGCGGGTTTTGGGGGTTGGCGTTGCTGATCGGGGCGGAGGTTCACTGGCTGGCCGGGCGGGCGGGCGGCGGCGTCTGGCCGGCGGCGGCCTCTTTGGCGGCGGCGCTGGCGGTGGCGGCCCTTCCCCTGCTCGGCGCCGGGGAAAACGGTTGGCCGTTGGGGATCCGCCGGCGCATCTACCTCGCTTCCGGGTCGGGCGCGATACTGGCCGGGCTGGCCGTAGCGGCGGTGGTTCTCAATATTTTCTCGGACGGCGACCCCGCCCCGTGGCCCTATCTTCCGTTGCTTAATCCTTTGGAGGCGGTGAGCGTGTTGCTGGTTGCGGCGGCCTTCTGGTGGCGGAAACGCACCGGCCGCTATCAAGGCCCGGCCCTGTCCGCGGTGCGGCGGAACTGGCTGGGATGGACCGCCGCCATGGGGATGATCGTGCTGACCATGACCGCGGCCCGCACCGTCCACCACTGGCGGGAGGCGCCGTTCACCTTCGGGGATCTGTTCGGCTCCACCATCTTGCAGGCCGCCCTGTCCATCCTGTGGGGCCTGGCCGGGCTGGGGGGGATGATCTTCGGCAAGTGGAAGGCGCAGCGGGCGGGCTGGATCGCCGGGGCGTCCCTGATGGGGGTGGTGGTGGTCAAACTTTTCCTGATCGACCTGGGCAACACCGGGGCCCTGACCAGGGTGGTGTCCTTCCTGGGGGTGGGGGCGCTGTTGCTGGTAGTCGGCTACTTCGCCCCGGTTCCCCCCGCCGCCCCCCGCTCCCCGGACTCCCCCGATCCGGATGCGGATGCGGGCGGAGACGCAACCCCGTCCTCCTGAAACCCCCGCTTCGGGGGCCGCGGGCGGGGCGGGGTTTCTCATTTTGTTCTTAGAGTCGGGTTGTAACCTGGCGTCATGTTGAACACCAAAATTCTGATCGCGGAGGACGACCGGGCGGTGCGGGATGCGTTGCGGCGGGCGTTGCGGCTGGAAGGCTACGAGGTGGCTTTGGCCGCCGACGGTTCCGAAGCGCTGACCGCTTTGGATCGGAACAGGGTCGACTTAATCATCCTGGATGTGCTGATGCCCTATGTGAACGGCCTGTCCGTGTGCCGGACTTTGCGCTCCCGGGGCGACCGCACCCCGGTGTTGATGCTCACCGCCCGCCACGAAGTGGGAGACCGGGTGGCGGGGCTGGACGCCGGAGCGGACGACTATCTCACCAAACCCTTCGCCTTAGACGAACTGCTGGCCCGCATCCGGGCCCTGTTGCGGCGCAGCGACGACTCCGTCCTGGCCGAAGTTTTGCGCTATCAGGATTTGGAACTGGACATGAGAAGCCGCCGCGCCCGCCGCGGGGAGCGCCTCATCGACCTCACCAAAACCGAATTCGACCTGCTGGAGCTGTTGATGTCCAACGCCGGGGTGGTGCTGGACCGGGACCTCATCTACCAGCGCATCTGGGACATCGGGTTTGAAACCACCTCCAACTCGCTGGATGTTTACATCGGCTACCTGCGCCGCAAAGTGGAAGGGGAAGGGGAGCCCCGCCTTATCCATACCGTGCGGGGCGTGGGCTACGTGTTGAGGGACCGATGAGCCTGCGCTGGAAATTCGTTCTCCTGTTCGCGGGCGGGGCGGCGCTGGCGACCCTGCTGGTGGCGTCGGCCGCCTTCGTGACCACCCGCCGCGCCTTGGATTCGGAAACCGACTCCTTCTTACAGGAACGGGCCGCCGCCCTGGCGGTGGCCTTCTCCTTCGCCGAACTGCTGGAACTGGTGGATGCGGACAACCCGGTTGAAATCCAAATCCGGGACGGGCGGGACCGGGACCAGGATCCCTTTTTGGGGATCGCCGAAATTTTGATCGGGCCGGACGCGGTGTTCCGCTGGTCGGATCTGAAAACGGGCAAGCCCCTGGTGATACTGGGGGGGACGCCCCAGCTGCCCATTCTCTACCCGGAGAAGCCGACCAGAAGCAATCCGGTTCCGCATCGGTTCGACTGGGTGGAGGCGGACGAGGTCCCCTACCGGATGTTGACCATCTTGGCCACCGGGGATTCGGTGGTGCAAATCGCCCGGGATGTGAGCGAACAGCGGGAAGTGGCGGCCATCCTGGGCGGCCGCATCTTTTTCATCGGCCTGCTCATCGCGGCCGCCGCCGGAGGGGGCGGGTGGCTGATCGCCCGCCGGGTGACGCGGCCCATGGAAATCCTCACCCGGGCGGCGGAAGAAGTGGCGCAAACCCGGGAGCTGCTGGAGCCGATCGACGCCCGGGCCTCCGGGGAGGCGGGGCGGCTGGCCGACAGTTTCAACAGCATGATCGCCGCCCTGCGCGACTCCCGCGACCAGCAGCGGCGGTTGGTGCAGGACGCCAGCCACGAACTGCGCACCCCCCTCACCAGCCTGCGCACCAACGTGGAAATGCTGGGACGGGTCGACGAGCTGGAACCGGCGGAGCGGCAACGGTTGCTGTCCGATGTGCATCACGAAATACGGGAGCTGGCCGCCCTGGTGACCGAACTGGTGGATTTGGCCTCCGAGCAGTCCGCCCAGGAAGCGGACGAACCGACCGCGCCGGTGGCCCTGCGCACCATCGCCGTCCAGGTAGCGGAACGGGCCTCCCGGCGCGGGCAGCGGCCGGTGCGGGTGACCGGCGAAGGGGCGGCCCTGTCGGGCCGGCCGGGGGCGTTGCAGCGGGCGGTGGAAAATCTGGTGGACAACGCCCTCAAATGGGGTCCGCCGGGGCAGCCGGTGGACATCATTCTTGCGGACGGGAAACTTGTGGTGCGGGATCGCGGGCCGGGCATTCCCGACCGGGACCTGCCCTACGTTTTCGACCGTTTCCATCGGGCGGTGGAAGCCCGATCCCTGCCCGGGTCGGGGCTGGGCCTGGCCATCGTGAAAGACATGGCGGAAAGGCACGGCGGCCGGGTGCACGCCCGCAACCATCCGGAGGGCGGAGCGGAAGTGGGCTTCACCCTGCCGGTATGACCCGGTATGACTACGGCGCTTGGGGGCGGCGGGCGTAGGACATTTCCCGGCGGAACTTCTTCCAGTCGGAGATGCGAACCGACCAGACCGCGTCGGTGAAAACCCCGGCCGCTCCGGCGAGAAACAGCAGCCACATCGTCCAGCCGGGGGTTGCGGCCGCGGCCGCCGCCGGGATGAGGGCGAAAGGGATGATTTTGGTGACGATGGCCCCGGAGGCGTGCATCCAGGCCCGGCGCCGGGCGGGGGCGGCCAGGTAGGAGGCGTAGTCGGTTTTCACCCCCGGTTGGGGCCGCCCCGGGGTTCCGATGAACCAGTGGGTGAAGCGGATGCCCGCCGCCCGGCCCGTCGCCAGATGAGCCAGGCCGTGGGTGGAAACCAGCAAGGCCCCCATGCCGGCCAACAGCGATAATCCGTTCCACGGGTCGTCCGCGTAATAAGCGAGGGCGGTCAAGCCCAGGCCGAGCAGGGCGCCCAGAACCGCCAGTGTCGTGCCCGCGCCCACAGGGATGACCAGGAAAGCCCACCTTTGGAAGGCCTCCCGGTCCACCGCCGCTATGCGGTCGGCGTAGGCGGCGGCCAGCTCCGGGTCCCGTTTGACCTGCGACACGGCCGACCAGAAACCGGTTCCCGCCAAACCGGCGGCCGGGTCGTCCGCCAGCCGGGATTCGGCGGCGGCGAGAATCTGCTCCACATCGGCCCGCGACATGTCCGCATCCTACCGCCTTCTCCTAATTAACCCCGGCGGGGGTTGCCTGTGGGCGGCGTATGGTTTTTCTTAGATTATTCTTAGATTCCTTTCAGATTATTAAAAGGTTGGGGAAGGATGCTGGGCGCACGATCGGAATTCGATCGGCGCGATGGAAAGGAAAACCGGAATGAAAAAGATGTTGACTATGGCGGTCGGCCTGCTGACCGTGATCGCCCTGTTTGCGGTGGTGGCAGTGGCCCGCAGCGGCGACCGCGACGGCGACGGCGCCCGGACTGCGGCCACCGCCGTATTCGGCGCGGCGGTAGTCGCCGCTGACAACGATGAAGGCGATGAGGGCGACGCCGATGATGAAGGCGATGAGGCGGGCGACCGTCATCGCCTGCGGGACTCCGGGTTCCAACGGTGGGGGTTCGTTAAGAAAGGCGGGGCGGCCCGGGAACAGATGTCGGCCGTCAAAGACTGGTTCGCCGACCAAGGGCCCGACTGGAACACCTCCTATGATTCCCCGGCTGAACTGCTGGACGCATTAGTGGCCGACGGGGTGATGACCCGGGAACAGGCGGACGCCCTCGCCGCCCGGATGGAAGCCGAAGCCGAGCGGGAACTGGGGAAACTGGCGGAGAAAGGACTCATCTCCCAAGAACAGATTCCGGCCATCTTGGACTGGCTGGAGACGGAGTCCGCCGCCCTGAAAGGGCTGGAAGACCCGGCCGGGTTGCTGGCGGACATGGTGGAAGACGAGGTCATCACCCGGGAACAGGCCGACTCCATCACCGAACTGCTCGCCCAATACGAAGAGAAGGAAAAAGGCAAGCATCACCGACGGGGCGGGGACACGCTGTTCGGCAAGCTGGCGGCGGAAGGGATCATCTCCGAAGGGCAACTCCCGGCCATCACCGCCTGGATTATGGAACAGGGAACCGACTTGGCGGAAAGTTTCAAAAACCCGGCGGAAATGCTGGCGGACATGGTGGAAGACGAGGTCATCACCCGGGAACAGGCCGACTCCATCACCGAACTGTTCGCCCAGTACGAAGAGATGAAGTCGGACGACGACGGTTCCGGACACATAAAAACCAAACCGGACTATGATGGCTTCGAACACGAAAAAGCGGGGTCGGAAGACGACGACTCCGAGGCCGCCGAGACGTAACATCCCATAACCTCCTCCGCCCGGAGAGCGCCCGCGGGAAACCGCGGGCGTTCTCTTTGTGCCGCTTGTGCCGCGCCCCCGGCCTTCAGAAAGGATCGCCGGCGGGCGGGCGCCTGAACTGCGGCGGCGGCCACTGCTCGCCCGCCATTCCCCGCCCGTCGGCCGCCGCCCGAAACGCCAGCCAGTCGGCGACCCCGTTCCAGCGGTCGCCCCCATGCCCCTTCACCCACTGAAACCGCACTCCCCCCTCCCGGTACAGTCCGACCAGCGGCTCCCACAGGTCCCGGTTGGCCACCGAACGGCGGTTGGCGTTTCGCCACCCCCGGCGCAACCACCCCTCCCACCATCCGTCCCGGAAGCAGTTCACCAAATATGTGGAGTCGCTGATGACCAGCGTCGGGCGGGGAACCTCCCGCAAGGCCTCCAAGGCGGCGGCCAACTCCATCCGCTGGTTAGTGGCGTCCGGGCACGCCCCGCTCCGAAAGGGGCCGTCCGGCACCACCCATCCCCAGCCGCCCGGCCCCGGATTGCCCAAACAGGCCCCGTCCGTGTAAACCGCCGTCTCCTCCGGCACCGCCCTACTCCCGCTATCGCACCGCGAACGACATTATCGCATCGGCCAGCTCCCGCCGGGAAAGGCGGCCCGACTCGGAAAACCAGCGGTCCAGGGCGTTGAGAACGGACAGCAGGAAAATGGCGGTCAGCTTCGCATCGGTATCCGGCCGCAGGGAACCGTCCCCCGCCCCGGCCCGGATGGCCTCCCGGAAGATTTCCTCATAGCGGTTGCGGGCCTCCACCACCCGCGCCCGGTGCTCTTCGTCCAGCGAACGGGCCTCGTTTAGAAAAGTACGCACCTCGTCCCGGTGGTCCAGCGCCACGTCGATGTGCCCGGCCACCAACCCCCGCAGACGTTCCCGGCCGTTGCCCCCCGCCGGGGCCCGCTCCGCCGACGCCCCGAAAAGTTCCTCCCCCCGGGCCACCACCTCCAGCAGCAGATCCTGCTTGGAACCGATGTGCGAATAGAGGGAAGACACCAGCAGCCCCACCTCCCGCCCCAGATCCCGCATGGAAGTGCCCTCGTAGCCGTAGCGGGCGAACATCCGCCCGGCGGCCGCCACCACGTCCTCCCGGGTGTTCATACGTCGTAGTCCAAAACGACCCGCTCCGAGACCGGATGGGACTGGCAGGTGAGGACCAGGCCCCGCCCCACCTCCGCTTCCATAAGGGCCCAGTTTTTGTCCATCCGCACCTCCCCTTCCGTCACCCGGGCCTTGCAGGTGGCGCACACCCCGCCTTTGCAGGCGAAAGGCAGCTCCCGGCGCACCGCCAAGGCGTAGTCCAGGATGGAAGGGCCGTCCGGGTCCACCGAAACCGCCGAGGCCCGCCCGTCCAAAGTGAACTCCACCCGGGCCGCCCCCTCCTTATTCTTAAGGGGCGGGGGGGAAACGGCCGCCTCCCCCTCGTAGAACAGTTCGCTGTGGACGTCCTCCGGGGGGATCCCCCGCTCCCGCAGGAAGGCCCCTACTTCGGCGGTCATTCGTTGCGGGCCGCACAGAAGCCAGGCGTCCACCGAATCGGCGTCCACCACCCGGCTGAACAGCCGTTGCAGGCGGTCGGGGGAGATGCGCCCCGAAAAAAGTTCCACCGGCTGCGGCTCCCGGCTGAAAAAATGGATGAGATGGAAACGATCCGGAAACCTGTCTTTGCATGCTTGCAGCTCTTCCAAAAACATTACGGAACGGGTTTCCCGATTGCCGTAGACGAGGGTGAAACGGCTGTCCGGTTCGGTATCCAACACGGTGGCGAGATGGGAAAAAACGGGGGTCACCCCGCTGCCGGCGGCGACGGCCAGGTAATGGCGGGCCCGGCCGGGGTCGGGTTTGATGGTGAACTCCCCCACCGGGGGGGCCACCTGCAAGGTTTGGCCGGCCGCCAACCGGGTGTTGGCCCAGGTGGAAAACGCCCCGCCCGCCAACTTTTTCACCCCCACCCGCAAGCGGCCGGTGTTGGCGTTGGCGCAGATGGAATAGGAACGGCGGACGTCCCGCCCGTCGATTTCCGCCCGGATGACCAGGTGCTGTCCCGGCAGGTAGGCGAACTCTTCGGCCAGATGATCGGGGACGGCGAAAGTGACGGCCACCGCCTCTTCGGTCAAAGGTTCCACTTCCGCCACCCGCAACCGGTGGAAAACCGGGGCCGGCATCAGTGGACTTTGAAATAGTCGAACGGCTCCCCGCATTCCCGGCAGGCCAGCAGGGCCTTGCAGGCGGTGGAGCCGAACCGGCTGATCGTCCTCGTCTCCCCGCCCGCGCACCGGGGGCAGCGCACCGCAGGCGGGGCGGGATCGCCTGTTCGGCCGGCCGGGGGGGCTATGCCGGCGGCCAGCAGTTTGGCTTTGGCCTCTTCGGTGAGCCAGTCGGTGGTCCAAGCCGGGGAAAAAGCGGTTTCCACCTCCGGCTGCAGCCCCTGCTCCCGTACCGCCCGGGCGATGTCCTCCCGGATGGCTTCGGTAGCCGGGCACCCTGAATAGGTGGGGGTTACCACCACCCGCACCCGGTCCCCCCGCAGCCGGACTTCCCGCAGAATACCCAGCTCGCCGATGGTCAAAGCGGGCAGTTCCGGGTCGGGGATGGCCGCCAGCAACTCCCGTATGCGCCGGGCCGGGTCGGCCGGGGGGCCGCTCACCAGACCGCCTCCGGCATGGCCCGGGGCAGAAACTGCATCTCCGCCAGCAGGAAACCGAACTCTTCGCCGTGCATTCCCCGCCGCCCCCCGGATTTGCGGTACGGGTCGGGGGGTTCCACCAGACCGGCTTCGGCCAGAACGGCCCCCGTCCGCTCCGCCCAGGCCGGGCGGCGGGCGGCCATGTCCGGCCCCATCCCGGCGGCGATCATCTCCCCGTCCAGGACGTCCATCGCAAATGGCTCGTCCGTGAACGGCCACAGGGCGGCCAGGGCCTCGGTCATCCGGCGGTGCGACTCTTCGGTTCCGGCCCCCAGCCGGACCGCCCAGGCGGCGGCGTGCTCCCGGTGGTAGCGGGCCTCTTTTACCGCTTTGCCCGCCACGCCCGCCAGGCGGCGGTCGGCGGAGGCGGCCAGCCCCTCCCACAGCAGTTCCTGGTATAAGGAGAAAAGCAGTTGCCGGAGGATGGTGTGGGCGAAATCCCGGTTGGGGCGCTCCGCCAACAGCAGGTTGACGAAATCCCGCTCCCCCCGATGGAAAGCCAGGTGGTCTTCGGAGCGCCCGGCCCCCTCCAGTTCCCCGGCGTAGGCCAGCAGGGCCCGGGCCTGGCCCAGATGGTCCAAGGCGATGTTGGAGAGGGCGATGTCCTCCTCCAGGTCGTGCGCATGGGAAGACCATTCCGACAGCCGCTGGGCGATGATCAGGTTGTCGTCGCCGAACCGCAAAACGTATTCGAAGGCGGCGGGCATCAGATGCGCCCCGCCTCGTCGGGCAGGTCGTAGAAGGTGGGGTGGCGGTAGGGCTTGTCGGCGGACGGGTCGAACCATTCCGGGGCCGCCTCCGGGTCCGAGGCGGTAATCAGGGCCGAAGGGGCCACCCAGATGGAAACGCCCTCCACCCGGCGGGTGTACACGTCGCGGGCGCTGCGCAGGGCGGTTTCGGCGTCGGGGGCGTGCAGGCTGCCGGCGTGAACATGGTGGAGGCCCCGCCGCTGGCGCACGAACACCTCCCACAGCGGCCAACCCAGCCCTCCCCGCCCCTCCGCGGGCTCCGTGGGTTCTTGCGGCGGGGGGGCGCCGGGTCGGGAATGGACTTCGTAGACCATCAGGCGGCCCGCGGCGGCCGGGCCTCCCCGTTGCGGGCGGCGTAGGCGGCGGCCGCCTCCCGCACCCAGGCCCCCTCCTCCCAGGCGGCCCGCTTGTGGGCGATTCGCTCCCGGTTGAGCGGGCCGTCGCCGGACACCACCGCCCAGAACTCCTCCCAGTCGATCTCCCCGAAGTCGTAATGTCCGCGCTCCGGGTTCCAGGCCAGGTCGGGATCGGGGACGCGCAGGCCCAGAAAGTCGGCTTGGGGAACGGTCATGTCCACGAAAGCCTGCCGCAGTTCATCGTTGGACTGGCGTTTGATGTTCCAGGCCATGGACTGTTGCGAATGGACGGAGTCGGCGTCGTGCGGGCCGAACATGTGAAGCGACGGCCACCACCACCGGTTCAGGGCGTCTTGGGCCATCTCCCGCTGTTCGGGGGTTCCCCGGCTGAGGGCGAGCATTATCTGAAATCCCTGCCGCTGATGGAAAGACTCTTCGGTGCAGATGCGGATCATGGCCCGCGCATAGGGGCCGAAGGAGCAACGGGTGAGCATCAACTGGTTGACGATGGCCGCCCCGTCCACCAGCCATCCGATGGCCCCTATGTCGGCCCAGGTGGGGGTGGGGTAGTTGAAAATGGAGGAGTATTTGTGGCGGCCGTCGTGCAGCATTTCCATCATCTGATCGCGGGTTATCCCCAAGGTTTCGGCCGCCGCGTAGAGGTAGAGGCCGTGGCCCGCCTCGTCCTGCACTTTGGCTATCAGGATGGCTTTGCGCAACAGGGACGGGGCGCGGGTGATCCAGTTGCCCTCCGGTTGCATCCCGATCACTTCCGAATGGGCGTGCTGGGCCATCTGGCGGATGAGCGTGCCCCGGTATTCCTCCGGCATCCAGTCCTTGGGCTCCACTTTTCGGTCGGCGGCCAGCAGGGCCGCGAACCTTTCCGGGCCCTCCGCCCGCCGTTGATCGGAACTAACCGCGGTGGTCATACGGTCTTATTTTAGCGAACGAACGTTCGTTAGGCAAACGGGGTGGTAGTGTAAGGGGCGGACATTGGGCGAGGCCCGGCGGCGCCGGGCGCGAGGAAAGGAAACCGAATATGGAAATCAAAGGAGCGGCGGCGGTGGTGACCGGCGGGGCCTCCGGGCTGGGAGCGGCCGCGGTGCGGGCTTTGGCGGCCCGGGGCATGAAAGTGGCCGTCTTGGACGTGAACGATGAACTGGGGGAACGGACGGCGGCGGAGGCGGGCGGGGCGTTCGTGCACTGCGATGTCACCGACGAAGAAGAGGTTGCGGCCGGGGTGGCGGCGGCGGCGGAGATGGCGGAAATCCGGGCGGTGGTGAACTGCGCCGGCATCGGCCCGCCCTCCCGCACCCTCAACCGGGACGGAACCCCCCATTCCCTGCGGCATTTCCAAAAAGTGATCGACATTAATCTGACCGGCACTTTCAACACCATCCGTTTGGCGGCCGCGGCCATGGCCGGAAACCAGCCGGGCGAACACAACAGCCGGGGGGCGATGGTCAACACCGCCTCGGTGGCCGCCTACGACGGGCAGATCGGGCAGGCCGCCTACTCGGCCTCCAAAGGGGGGATAGTGGGAATGACTTTGCCCATCGCCCGCGACCTGTCCTCTTTGGGAATCCGGGTCAACACCGTCGCCCCCGGCATCATCGACACGCCGTTGCTGGCGGGCCTGCCCGAACCGGCCAAAGAGTCGCTGGGGCAGCAGGTGCTGCATCCCAAGCGGCTGGGAACCCCGGAGGAATACGCCGAGCTGGCGGTGTTTCTGATCCGCCACGACTATATGAACGGGGAAACCATCCGCATGGACGGCGGCATCCGCATGGCCCCCCGCTGACCCCCCCCCCCCCGGTTCCACCGGGTTCCGCCGGGTCATACCGCTATCGGAACCCGCAACGCCCCATGCGGATCGTAACCGACCAGACGGAAGTCCTGGTAACGAAACTCGTCTACGCTGGAACTTCCCGTCGCAACCGCCGGTCGGGGAAACCCGCGCGGCTCCCGCCCCAGCTGCTCCCCCGCCTGACCCAAATGTTTAAACGTCCTGATACTGGAAATCAGCGGTCAAGAAATGTCACCAGACGGAACCTCCGCTGCCTAATCCCCGCATGCTCCGCCGCGTCATCCACCCGCTCTCCGGGCGAACTCGGCTAGTTCTTTCCGCACCGCCTCCCGCACCTTTTTACGCACCCGCGCCAACCCTGACCTGCTATCGGATCCGGTGTCATCCGCTCCCCACTCGGAGCGCACCGAGTCCCACGCGTCTCCGGCGATCAGATCCGCCAGCGCGCCGCGTATTCCCGCCTCGGCAGCGGTTCGTAATGTCCGCTCCAAACTCGGCGCTTCGGCTCCGGCGTCGGCGCCGGCGGCGTTGTCGGCCATCATCCGCTCCTTCTTGCGGTGTTCCATTCGTTTATCCGTCCCGCCGCCGTCTCCGCCGCCGCCCGATCCGGGTAGCGGTCTTCCACAGCGACGAGCAAACCGGGCGGGCCGCTCATCCGCAACCGGCGGAGCACCGGCCACGGCACCTGCAGATGCCACCCGCCCGCGTCCGCCTCCACCGGCAACACCGCCCTGCTGGTTTGGTTATCCATCATCAGCCCTCCGCTTTTTAGCATACATCATGCTATAGCCGGTGGGCACGCGCTCAGTGACGCCGTTCAGCCGCCGGTACCGCCTACCTAAAACGCTGAACACCCCCACCCCCGGTACGATCGCCCCTAGCCCCACCCCAACACCCCCCTTACCTTATGTTCTGTTCGGCTTACCAGCGGGTTCCGAGGCCGACCACCTCGTCCGCGGGCAGGGCGATGGGCATCCGCTCCCTAATCCAAGCGTCCTGCTCCCGGCTGATGTGGGCGGGGAAATGGGTGCGCATCACTTTGCGCACGTACTCCCCCGCCCGTTCCGCCACGTTGGTCGCCCCCTGATCCCGCCAATCGTCGGGGCTGTTGCGATCCCCCACCTGCGGGTACACGTAGTCGCGTTGCATCAGGCGCAGGGTCTGCTCGGAACCCAGGAAATGGCCGGGGCCGAAGATGGCCTCTTTGATGGTTTCCAAAGACAGGGAATCCGGGTTGACTTCCACGCCGCGGATGGTGCGGTTGGCCGCCCCCAGCATGTCGTTGTCCACCGCCAGCGACTCCAGGGAAAACACCAGCAGGGAACCCAGCATCCCCGCCGACTCGTTGATCAAATTGGCCCCCGCCTGCCCGGCCAGGACGGTGGTGATCCCCTTCTCGTATCCGGCCTGGCCGTCGGGAAGTTTGGAGTCGGCCATCCCCGCCGCCACCCCGGACGGCAGATCCAGCCAGTTCACCATTTGGGCGGCGGCGGCGGTCATCACCGCCTCCTCCCCCGACCCGCCGCTCATCGCCCCGGTGCGCAGATCGGACACGAACGGCCACATGTCCAACGAGCAGGGATGACCGGGGGAAAGCAGGTTGACGCTGGTCAGGCCGGCCAGGCATTCGGCCAAGGCCTGCGCCAGCGAACCGGCCAAGGCCGCCGGGGAAGTGGCCCCCGCCTGCCCGGCGGAAAGCAGTTTGACGGGCATCCCGGCGTCGATCTGGGCCACCATGCATTCGGTGGACTCGTAAGCGAAACGCAACGGCGGCACCACGAAGGTGTTGTTGGCGGCGACGAACGGGCGGCGGCGAAACTCCCCCTCCCCTCCTAAAACGTGGTCGTACATCGCCACCGCCTCGTAGACGTTCTCCGGTTTGAAAAAAGAGACGCCCTGCGGTTTGGAAGTGCCCATCATCACCGCGTAGGCCGTGTTCAGATCCACCTCCCGGGGGGTTTCCAGATCCCTGGTCACCACGGTGCGGACGAAAAAATGGATGTGCTCCAAAACGTCCACCAATCGGGCGGCGTCGTACAAATCGGCGGTGGTGGTGGGGCGGAAAGAGCGGTTTTCGTAATCCAGCATCAAAACGGCCGCCCCCGAAGTGCCGAAATGGACCTTGTCGCCGCCAACCTCTATGCTGCGGTCTTCGTCCAAGCCGTGCCACACCCAGCTCCGGGCGGCTGTTTCGGTGATGACCTTTTCCACCACCCCCCGCGGGTAGCGGAGCCGCCCCCCTTCGTCCATCCATCCGCCCGCCCCGGTGACCGCTTCCATGAATTCGGGGACCGGGTCCGCCACCCCCACCTCCTCCAGCAGGACCAGGGCCGTCTCGTAAACCTGTTGGCAGTCGGATTCGGACAGCGGCTTGAAAGCCCCGCCCGGCAAACCGGGCCGAACCGGGCGTTCCTCTTCGGCCAGCGGGGCGGCCCGGGCGGCCATCCGGGCGGCCCTTCCCCCGGCGCGGCGGCGGTCGGCCATCTCAGCCCCTGATCCGCAGGTTTTGCGGATCCCAGACCGGTTCGGCCAACACGGCCGCCTCCCTCCGTTCGCCCATCACCCCCACCTGAAAAGCGGAACCGGGGGATTCGAATCGGGGATCGACGTAGGCGAACAGGATGCTGCGGTCCACCGAATGGGCCCAGGCCCCGCTGGTGGTGACGCCCATGATCCTCTCCCCGTCGTAGGCCGGTTCATTGCCCAGGCAGTCGGCGTCGGATGCGTCCAATTCGGCGTACACCAGCACCATGTCCAACGGCTCGGCTTGGTCGCGGCGGGCGACGGTCGCCTGTTTGCCCAGAAAATCCTTGTCGTAATCCACGAACCGCCCCAGCCGGGCCTCCACCGGGGTGATTTCGGTGGTCAGCTCGGCCCCGAAAGCCTTATATCCCTTCTCCAAGCGCATGATGTTCATCGCCCGGCTCCCGAAATCGACCAGACCCAGCGGGGCGCCCGCCTCCTGCACCGCCTGATACACGTCGGCCAGGTTCTCCAGGGGAAGGTGCAGCTCCCATCCCAACTCCCCCACATAGGAAACCCGCAACCCCAGGCAGGGGGCGCCCGCCACCTCCATCTCCCGGCCGGTCAGCCACGGGAAGACCTCGTTGGACAGGTCGGCGGCGGTGAGCTTTTGGAGAAGAACGCGGGAACGGGGGCCGGTGACCGCCAAAATCCCCCGCCGGTCGGTCACGTCCGTGACTTGGGCTTGCTCGCCGGGGCGGATGTGGGAAACCAGCCAGTCGAAGTCGTGCCACTGGCCGGTGATGCCCGAATTGAGGTAAAACCTTTGCTCGCCCAAGCGGGTGATGGTCATTTCGGCTTCTATGCCGCCCAAGTCGGTCAGCATATGCACCAGGCGCATTCCGCCGTCCCGGGCCGGGAGCCGGTTGGCCGCCAAGCGGTCCAGCAGGGCGGCCGCATCCGGACCGGTGACTTCAAACTTGGAGAAGGCGGTCAGGTCGGCCACCCCTACGTTGCGGCGGACGGCCCGGATCTCCCGGCCCGTAAAATCATGGGCGGAGGAACGGCGGAAAGAATACTGCTCCGGTTCGGGGGCGAAATACATGGCCCGCTCCCATCCCCACACCTCCTGCCACTGCGCCCCTTTGCTATCTAAGACGTCGTAGAGGGGGGTGGTTTTCATGGGCCGCCCGGCCGGGCGGTACTCGTTGGGCATCCGCACCTGGTACATCTCGTGGAACTCGTCGATGGAACGTTCGTGGGTGTAGCGGCCCGGGGCGTAGGGGCCGAAACGGCGGGGATCCATTCCCCCCACGTTGATTTCGGTCTGGCCGTGCACCATCCACTGCGCCAGGTATTTGCCCGCCCCCGGCCCCTGGGTTATGCCGATGGAAGCCCCCGCGCAGTACCAGTAGTTGCGCAACCCGGGGGCGGGGCCCAGCAGGAAGCCGGCGTCCGGGGTGTGGGTGATCGGGCCGGACACCACCTGTTTGACCCCCGCCCCGGCGAAACAGGGCAGGCGCGCGGCGGCCAACTCCAGCCAGGGCAACAGGCGCTCCAACTCCACCGGGGTGAGATGGAAAGTCAGATCCCAGTCGATGCCCTCCGTTCCGTATTCTTTGGCCCCCTCCCGTTCATAGGGGCCGATGATCAGCCCGTCGTGCTCCTGCCGGTAATAACAGGAGGAGCGGGGGTCGCGCACCACCGGATGCTCCTTGTCCAAGGCGGCCACCTCCGCAATCCGTTCCGTGACCAGGTATTGGTGGATGACCGACTCCATGGGGACCTCCAAACCGACCATCGCCCCCAGTTGCGGGGTGTAGGATCCGGCGGCGTTCACCACATGTTCGGCCGTCACCCGGCCTTTTTCGGTGATCACCTCCCAGGTTCCGTCGGGCAGCTGGTTCATGTCGGTCACCCGGTTGCGGCGGCTGATCTCCGCCCCCAAATTGCGGGCCCCGGCGGCCATGGCGTTGGCGGCGGCCGACGGGTCGGTCCAGCCGTCGCCCGGAGTCCAGAAACCGAGGGTCACATCGGGTTCCACATCCAGCAGGGGGGCCACCTCGGTGACTTCCCGGGGGCTCAGCAGATGGCATTCCACCCCGTTGTAGTCCAAAATGCCTTTGACGTAGTGAAACCAGTCCGACTCGTCCCGGGTGCGGGCCAAACGCACCGCCCCGCAACCGTGCCATCCGGAATGCAGGCCGGTTTCCTCTTCGATCACCTTGTACAGGTCGATGGTGTCGCGGTGCACCTTGGAATAGTTGAGGTCTCCGATGAAATGCGGGGTGAGGCCCGCCGCGTGCCAAGTGGAACCGGAGGTCAGCTCGTCTTTTTCCACCAGCAGGACATCCGTCCACCCTTCGTGGGCCAAAAAGTAGAGCAACCCCACCCCCATGGCCCCGCCGCCGACGATGACAACTTGTGCCTGGTCCCGCATGCTTCCTCCGTACTTGCGGCCCGCCCCCGTCACCCCGAGGGTTGAAACGGCAGAATAACACCGCCGTCGCCAAATCCGGCGCCTTAACGCCCATTATAGTCCCACCAAAGCCCCCATCCCCCACAACGCCGCCGCCCGCCCCCGCCCCCGTCAACCGCCCGGCCCGTCTCCTCCGCCCCTACCACCTCAACCCTATCCAACCCCACCAAAACCATAATGGAGGACCCCACCCCAAAAACAGCAGGAAACAGGCTCTGGCAGACCTGCGACGGCAGCTCGGGAATGGTCAGACCTGGACAGGCACCAGGCTATCCTGGAAACACTGCCCGCAGGCCTGTGCCTGTCCGATTGGATTTCAGCAGGCTCTTGACCACAGGTCAGCATTTCTGCATATCAGGCTTGGATAGACCAGGCTCTGGAATGTCAGGCAGCGTTATCAGCCTGACTGGTCAGAACAGACCTGCTGGTTTCCGGGTCTAATGTCCTGTGGCAGGCAGGACATTCATCAGCAGGACGGGCGGCCCTGATTTCCACATCAGTGCCCGCATCCCGGATAACCCTATCCAGGACATCATCCAGAGCCTGACTGACCTGTTCCTGGATGGCCTGATAGATGTTATCTGCCATAGTGCTAGCGGCAGACGGATTATCTTCCATTGTTTTCCTCCTCTGCTCTGTTGTTTTAATTATCCAAATCTATATCTAATATTATCAGTTGTTCAGCCGTTGGGTTATCTATTATAGACAACCTGACACCTGGTAAGTCTATAGTATACCACAGTATTTTTGTTACTTTGTCATTTCCAATATTCTGTTGTCTGATATAAGCAGATATGCTATTTGCGTCAACTGACTGTCGTAATATTTCATACAGAATATTTTCCAAGTTTTGTATTGGATAGCGTTTTAGTTTATCCCTATATTTACGGACACTTATCAGGAAACTGATAATCTGTATTTTATGTTCATTAGACAACATTTTTAACTTATCATGGACATTATCAGGATCGTTAAACACCTGACAAAATGTTGGATAACATTCTGGGTGTCCGCAGGCAGGCAGATCATCAGCGTCCTGTCCACCAGGAACAGACAGAGCAGTCCAGAACATAACACTGGACAACAAGCAGGAAACCGTTCTGCCCATCATTGCCATCATTGTCTGTGTCTGCCTTTCCCTAATCCGTATCCGTTCGGTCGCAGTCCAAATTATACACAGGCTGATCTGGGTTGTCCAATCCGTTAGGCCTTTGCGGTGCTGTATTTGGGCGTAATCGCAGGTCAGAGGCCCCTTTTTGCTTGTGGCATATGTTTCACGGCAGGGTCTGTTCCGCCACTGCCTGCTCGTTCCTGGTTAGTAGGCCAACCCGTTCAGACGGAGGGGGTAGCGGATGACGAACCGCCACGACCCGTCCGCCGCGGCGGCGGCGCGGACTGATGCCGATTATGTGGCGGCGTTGGAGCGATGGTTCTTGACCAAACTCCGGGAAAGGACGGACGCTCGGACAGCGGAACGAATATTCCGGGCGGAGTGGGCTCAGATACTCGTACATTCGGCGTATAACCTCCGGACGATAACGGCGGACGAACGACGGAGTTGGACGGAATGGCAGGCGGCGTGGTTAGCGGCGTTACGCCCGGAGGAGGACTAACTCGCGTAACCTGATAACGGAGGACGAACCCCCGGCGGGAATACCCCCGGGACGGATAGAAACGAAGGGACGGTTTATGTCGACCGAACTGCGACCGGCGGAACCAGCCGAGCCTCGTCCGGTGGACACCGCGGAACTACCCGCCCCTCCGCCCCTGCGGGCGGGGACCTGGGTTGCGTCCGCGGGAAGGCTACCCGGCGACTCCGACCGCTCGGCGGTAATGGTTACCCGCCTGCCGGCGGACTGCGGGGGAACCGACCACTATCTGCTAGTCGCCGAACCGGAGGGTTCGGAACCCTGGGATAGTTTCCCGCCGCCTATCGCCGAACGGCTGACGGACGCCATCCGCGCCGGAGGGCTCGCCGACCTGATACGCCCCGGCGGGGGATACGCCCTCCGCGCTATCTACTACAACCGACAACCGGGGGAACCGGCCGGTGAAAACCCGAACCCTCCGGGGCGGGAACGCCGCCGCTCCGCCGGAACCCGGATTACCCGCCGATAGCCTGCTCGGAACACTCGGCGGAGAAGAAACCGAACCCCCCGCTGACGACCTTGCGTTGCCATGCATCCCGGAGACCCCCTCCCGGCCGAGTGCGCCTAGGTGGGGCGGCGGGTAGCTTTGGGTAGGTGGTTCACCAGGGAGTCGGCGGTGGGGGTTTGGGTTTGGACTAAAACGGCGGCGGAACGGGCGTGCCAGAAGGCGGCGGAGCGGGCGGCGGTTTCGGCGTCTTGGCCAGCCGCCCAGAAAGCGGCGATCATTCCGGCCAGGATGTCGCCGGATCCGATAGTGGCCAACTCGGGGCCGCCTTCCGCCACCGCCCACCGGCCCTCCCCCATCACGAAAGTGGGGGACCCTTTCAGCAGGACCACCGCCCCGGCGCTCTCCGCCAAAGCGGCCGCCGCCCGGTAATCAGCCTCCGTCCCGGTCAGCCTTAGAAACTCCCCGGCGTGGGGGGTGATGACGGTCGGGGCCGTCCGCCGCAGCGAAGCCGGACCGTCCAAAACGTTCAAACCGTCGGCGTCCACCAGCAACGGGCCCTCCCATTCCTTTAGCAGCCCGGCCGCGAAACCGGCCGCCGACGGATCCAAACCCAAGCCGGGACCCAGGGCCAGCACGTCGAACCGGGACGCTAACTCCAGAACCTCCGGCAGGCACCCCTCCCCCAGGAAAGGGCCCGGCCCCACCGCCCGGGTCATAATCTCCGGGGCCCGCACCTTCTCCTCCACCGCGGGCGGGCAGGCGATCATCACCGCCCCCGCCCCGGCCCGCAACGCGGCCCTAGCGGTCAAAGTGGCCGCCCCGTCCAAACCCCGCGAACCGCCCACCACCAGCACCGAACCGGCCGACCACTTGTGGGCCGTCCGCTCCCGCGCCGGCAAAGGCGCGTCCCCCTCCTCGCACAGCCAAAACTCCGGCTCCGCCTCCGCCAACCCGATGTCGGCCACCGCAACCTCCCCGCACAGGCCGGGGCCGTCCCCGATCAGATGCCCCACCCGCAGGCCGCCGAACGTGACGGTCGCATCGGCGGGCAAAGTCCCCGGCGCCGCGCAACCGGTGGAAACATCCAAACCGGACGGGGCGTCCACCGCCAACCGCCGCCCTCCCCCCGCCCGCCAGAAAGACAGGTCGGGCGCCTCCCCCCGGAAACCGCCCCCGAACAGGGCGTCCACCACCGTATCGGCGGGGCGGAAAACCCCCCAGGGGCGAAACTTCGCCCCGGCGGCCGCCGCCCGCTCCCCGGCCTGTGCCGCCGCCGCGCTCCGCGGTTCCAAAAACGGGTAAACATCCACCCACAGCCCCCGGCGGGCCAAAACCCCGGCCGCGACGTATCCGTCCGCCCCGTTGTTGCCCGGCCCGGCCAGAACCGCGGTCCGCGTCCCGTAACCGGCCCCCAGCCGCACCGCCGCCAAAGCCGCCGCCCGCCCGGCCCGTTCCACCAACATCTCCGGGGGCGCCGCCGTCGCGGAATCTTGGCTGCGGGACTGCCCGGCGGTCAAAACCGGAATCATCCGCCCCCCTCCGCAACGGAGCCCCCGTTCAAGAGCGCAGCACCGGCAAAGTCACCCGCGTCGGATAGGAGCGGTTGTGCAACACCGTCTGCGTGGCCGGAACGGCGTCGAACGTCCCGTCCGTCAGCGGAACGGCCCCCGTGTTCAGATTGCGATCCCACTGCGGGAAATCGGAGGAGGCGATGTTCAACCGCAGGCGGGAACCGGCCTCCACCCGCGCCCCCAGCGGCCCCAACTCAATTCGCAACTCATAGACCTCCCCCGGAGTCAGCAAAGAAGGCGAAGACAGCGACTCCCGGTAGCGGGCCCGCAGAATCCCCTCCTGCAGGTTCACCGACCGCCCCGCCGCATCCACCACGCACAGACGGGCGGTGAAATCGGTGTCCGCCGCGGTGGTGGCCGCAAACAAAGTGACATGGGCCTCCCCCGCCAGTTCCACGTCCTCCTCCAGCGGTTCGGAAGTGTAGACCAGCACCGTCCGCCCCACCTCCGCCGCATGCTGGTCGGCGGGCCCCATCGGCGTGATATGGTCGAAACAGCAGGAATGGCCCCCCTGCGACGGAACCGGCACCCCCGGATCGTGCACGTACAAGTCGGGCGGTTCGTCGCCGGGGGCGGTGCGGTCCAAAGTTCCGTCCCCGAACTTGGAGTTGGCCTGCCCGCCGGAATGGATGAACCAGTCTTCCATCACCGTCCCCGGCGGAGGCCAAGCGTCGAAGTCCCGCCGCCCCCCGTCCAAAGTGAACAAGGTGACCGGGCTGTCCAACACCCCGTTGTCGGCCCCTTTCAAAGTGGCGTCGAACCAGCGGATCAGCCAGTCGTCTATCTCCCGGGTGGACGGGCCGTCCCCCGAGCCGAAGCGGCCCACCGGCGTCCACGGCATATGGGCCCACGGGCCCACCAGCAGTTTCTGCCGGCCGCGGGCCGAGCCGCCCCCCGACTGCGACACGCCGGTGAAATTGCGCACCGTCCCCGACAGGAACACGTCGTACCAGCCGCCGAGATGCAGGGCGGGAACCTCCACCCGGCTGTAATCCTCGTCGATGCTCCACCGCCGCCAGTAGTCGTCGTAAGCGCAATGCTC
This sequence comes from Candidatus Spongiisociaceae bacterium, assembly GCA_965202665.1. Lineage (GTDB taxonomy): Bacteria > Actinomycetota > Acidimicrobiia > Spongiisociales > Spongiisociaceae. Next base: position 1,748,656 of record OZ241841.1, on the reverse strand, counting down.
CACCCAGTCTTTGAAGAAACCGGCGTGGGGGCTCTGCAAAGGCGGATATCCGGCCACCGGCAACGACCAGAACCAGACCGGAGCCCCGCCCAAAGCGGCCTCCAACTGCAGGCGGCCCTCCAAATCGCCCGCCCGCCGGGCCTCCTCCAAAGCCAGCAAAGTCGCCCAGTAGCCGATGAACGCCAAAGAAAGGGCGCCCCCGTTGTAGGTCCAGCCGTCGTAATACTGGGAGGCGGTGAAAGCGGGGGTGATGGAAGCCAGGGACGGGGGGCGGGCGATGGCGGCCAGCAGTTGGGTGGCCCCCACGTAGGAAAACCCCATCATCCCCACTTTGCCGTCCGAACCGGGCAACCGGGCCGCCCACTCCACCGAATCGTATCCGTCCTCAATCTCGTGCTGATAAGGGTAAAACTTGCCTTCCGAAGAAAAGCGGCCCCGGCAGTCCTGCACCACCACCACGTATCCGCGGGCGGCGAACCAGGCCGGATGGGCGCTGCCGAACACCGGAATGCCGGAACGTTTGTCGTAGATGGTGCGCATCAGCAGCACCGGCAGGTCGGAGTCGGCCGCCGGGCGGTAGACATCGGCCCGCAGGGTGGTTCCGTCCCGCATCGCCGCCGGGACGTCCCGTTGCACGGTTACCTCCCAACCGGGCATCTTTTCAACGGAAAAAGCGGGCGCGTCGGACATTGTCGCCTCCTTAATCTACGGCGGGAACTATGCGGGCCGGGGCCGGGCCGACGGTTCGGGGCCGGCCTTTGGGCGGAGGACGGGCCCCGCCCCCCGCCTGATACTATTCTTGTTTCACCGCCCGCGACCGGAATGGAGGCCCCATGACCGTCGAACGCAACCTGCTGGCCTACCTGGAAGAACGGGAAGGCGAAATCCTGCAGTTCGCCCGCGACCTGATCGCCGTCCCCTCCCCCAACCCGCCGGGGGACGAAAGGGCGGTGGCCGAACTGGTTGCCTCCCGGCTGGCCGACTTGGGCGTGACCGAAGTGCGGCGGGCGGGGGCGGAAGAAAAACGGCCCAACCTGATCGCGCAGGTGGACGGGGACGAGGAAGGGCCGACCCTGATGCTGTCCGGCCACATCGACACCAAACCGGCCGGGGACATGGAAGCGTGGGAAACCGACCCGTGGGATCCGGTGGTGCGGGGCGAAGACCTGATCGGCTTGGGATCGGGGGATATGAAAGCGGCGGTGGCGGGGATCGTGTACGCCATGGGGGCGATAGCCGCCCACCCCGGCCGTCCGGGGCGGCTCACCGCGGTTTTCACCGCCGACGAAGAAGCCGGGTCGGCCCTGGGGGCGCAATGGCTGGCCGAAAACGGGTTGTTGGAAGCCCACGCGGCCATCATCGGCGAACCGGCGGGGGTGGAAAAAGAATGGGAGTCCCTGCATCTGGTTTCCCGGGGGGCGTGCCTGTTGAAAGTGACGGTGCGGGGCACGCAAATGCATTCTTCCATCTCCGACCGCATCAAAGGGGTGAACGCCACCGTGAAAATGGCGGGGCTCATCCAACGGATGGACCGGGAATTGCTGTCCTATCTGACCTACGAACCGCATCCCCTGTGCCCGGCCCCCACCGTGAACGTGGGGGTGATGGTGTCCGGGGGGGTTTTCTTCGGGGTTTATCCGGGGCGGGGGGAATTCGCCTGCGACATCCGCACCCTGCCCGGAATGACCGAAGAGGAGATGCGGGCCGACATTGAGCGGTTTCTGGCGGCGGCGAAGGCCGACGACCCGGAGTTGGACGCCGAACTGACCCTGGTGGGGATGGTGCCCGCCACCGAAATCAGCGCCGGGGATCCGGTGGTGGGGACTTTGCTGTCGGCCGCCCGGGACGTGCTGGGGGAAACCCCCCGGCTGGACGCCTTTCCGGGGGCCACCGACGCCCCCCATTTCCAGTTGACGGCCGGGATTCCGTGCGTGGCCGCCTTCGGGCCGGGAATGCTGCCCCGGGCGCACAGCCCCAACGAATACCTGTCCGCCGACGGCCCCGCCCTGGCCGCCAAAATCTACGCCCTGGCCGCCCACCGCTTCCTGACCGACAGCGGCTGGACCGCAAACTTCCGGGCCGCTGAAGGCGGTCACCGCTGGATGTACGAGGCCGGCAAAGACTGATCGGCTGCGGCCTATCGTCGGGCTTTTGGGGGCGGTCGGGGGGCGGGGGCGGCTACTATGGGCCCATGGACGCCACCTACCCCGTTCGTTACCGGGAATACGCCGAGGCCGTCTGGGAGATTGAGGAAGCGGGCATTCCCGTCATCCAGGCCCGCATCTCCGACTGGCTGGGGGTGAGCCGGGCCAGCGTGTCGGAAATGGTGCACCGGATGGAACAGGAAGGCCTGGTGGCGATCGGGGATGAAATACGGCTCACCCCGGAAGGGCGCCATATGGCGGCGGTGATCGTGCGCCGCCACCGCCTGGCGGAACGTTTCCTGTCGGAGGTGCTGCGCCTGCCCTGGGCGAAAGTGCATGAGGAGGCGGAAGTTTGGGAGACGATGATCTCCGACGATGTGGAGGCCGCCATGTGGGCGGTGATGGACGACCCGAAAACCTGTCCGCACGGCAACCCCATCCCCGGAGCCGGATACAAACCGCCCCGGATGAAACCGATGGCGGAAATGGAACCGGGGGACGTTTACCCTTTGGAGCGCATTTCGGAAGAGTTGGAACTGGATGCGGAAATGATGCGCTACCTGGACGAAAGCAACCTGCGGCCGCATGCCCTGGTGGAGTTGGTGCAGAAAGACCCGCAGGGGGCCCTCACCGTGCGGGTTAAAGGAAAAGACGTCGGGGTGGGCGTGTTCGCCGCCGAGCGGATGTTCGTAGCCATAGGCTCCCCCCCGCCCGACTTTTCCCAACCGTCGCCGCCCCTGCGCGTCGTGTGAACTTGGTTGGGATGGTTGGGTTGCCTAGCCGGGAAGGGAACGGAGGATTTCTATGAAATACGATGCGGTGATTGAGCCCACGCCGGAAGGCTGGTCCGGGTGGGTGGTGGGTCTGGCCGCCTACGGCGTCGGCGCTACCATCGCCGACGTTACGGAAGACTTGGGGGACGCCGCCGCCCTCTACGTGGAAGCCATGACCGAACACAACCAACCCATACCGCCGCCCCAACGCTACAGCGGGCCGCCGCTGGAACCGGGCGGGCGGATACTCCCCAAAGCCATCGAAGTGGAAATTCCCGTCCTGAGCGGATAACAACCGGCGCGCCGTCGCCTAATCTGGGGGCATCTGCTCAGCAACCGGATAGGAGAAGACGGATGAGCGGGCGACGGTTCACAGGTAAAAACGTTCTGGTAACCGGGGCGGGAAGCGGTATCGGGTTGCGCACCGCCCAATTGTTCGCCGAAGAAGGGGCGGCCAACCTCTATCTGGTGGACCGGGCCCCCGACCGCTTGGAAAAAGCGGCCGAGTCGGTCGCGGAGCGGGGAGCCGCCCCCGTCCCCATCCTCGCCGACTTGGAGAACATGGGGGCCTGCGCCTCGGCGATGGAACGGGCCTTGGAAGTTCATCCCCGGCTGGATGCGCTCATTTCCAACGCCGCCGCCTGGGTGGACGACCCTTTTCTGGAAGTCAGCCAGGAAGGGTGGAGGAGGGTGCTGGCGGTCAACCTGGACGCCTACTTCGTGCTGGCGCAACGGGCCGCCCGGGCGATGAAAGACACCGGGGGCGGGGTCATCCTGTTCACCGCCTCCATCGCCGCTTTAGGCCATGGGCGCAACTTCACCCCCTACTGCGTGTCCAAAGCGGGGCTGACGGCCCTGGCCAAAGCCATCGCTGTGGAATGCGCCCCCTACGGCATTCGATGCAACTGCGTCTCCCCCGGCCCGGCCGACACCCAGCAGTCAGTGGACCTGGTGGGCGAAGAACTGATGGACAAATGGCGCAAACAGGGTTTCCCGGCCGTACCCGCCAACCGCCTAGCCGCCCCCGACGACATAGCCCGCGCGTTCCTGTATCTGGCCTCCGACGACGCCCGCTACGTATCCGGCGTCAACCTGGTAGTAGACGGAGGCCTAGCCGCCCAACTCTACGACGTACCCGAAGAATAACCCAACCCCCGAAACGTCCGCAAAGAATCGCCTAAAGACCGACTCCTCTATTCTTAACTTCTTCTGTACATCTTTTGTTTTTAGCCTTCCCGATAACTCCTGGAAGTCCTTTTACCTGATAATCATCAAGCTCCACCACAGCTATGATATCCAAACCACATTTTCTACATGTAGCTGTAAAGTGCTTAGTGCGATCTGGGCGAACCTGCTTGAAAAAGTCACCTATATCATGACCATTTTCTTGAGCATTACGACTAGCTAAATCCCGAGCTATCTCCTCACGACTCTTGGGCCTCTTTGCATCATCATCAGGAACCGGTTCCTCTTTCCTTTTCTTAATCTTAGGTGAGAATTTGACAGCACGGACACGCGATCTAGAAGAATCCTCTTGTTTATCCTCTTCGCTAAACTCGTCCTTGAACGGCTGGATCCGTCCCGGTATCTGCCTCGGAAGAACAGCCTCTTCTTGTATCTGACCACCTTCATCCCCTATTACCCGCTCAGATAAGGGGACGATAAAACCTGGCTCGACATCTCCTGGGTCTTTTCCATCCGGAGGACCTTCCCCTACTGTCTCTACATCAGGTCGAGGAGCCTTTAGCACTTTCTTGTTCCGCCCCACACCTCCCCTCATCCGCATCCGGATCCGCCGGAACCGGGCACGACCGCCCTTTTGCTCCTGAGGCTCATCCTGTTCCGACTGTCCACCGGTAGCGGACTCGTCTAACTCCTTGGGCGTAGGAATCCTTATCCTCTCACGAGGCTTTTGCTTGTCATCAGACATTACCCCATACCTCCAATGCATGTACACCAAGGCCATAGGCCACGGATGTAAACGCATCCCGTTCCCTGATTTCCGCATTCGGAAATATAGATTCTAGTCTGTCAATAAATTGCGGTATTTTTGATGAACCTCCTGCTCGTAAGACGGTATGGACATCTTGAGGTGCTACACCAGCCTCATTTACGGCGGTTATTGTAGCGGTATCAACCCTGTCAAGATATGAACTTATCCAACGATCGAAATCAGTCCGATATACCGTGGCTGATACATCAATCCTGCCTTGCACATGATAGCGAATCTGAGCTACTTGGCTTTCGGATAATTCTATTTTAGCTCTCTCCACTTCAGTATAGAAACTATACGCATGACCACCAAACAAAATCTCACGAATGGCATCAATATTGGCTCCTAGACTTTCAAAATTCAATAAGGTGGACAGAAGAAACGGATTTTTGAGTAAAATAGGGATGCCAGCCAAGGTTCGCATATTAATCTTTATCCATTTGGGCAAAGTTTTGCCTTTGGGTTTCTGGTTTAGACCTATAGCGTCAGCCACCTTTTTATCAAACAACAAACCGTCGAATTTTTCTCCACCTATCGTAGCACCCTGAAGTGCTACGATCTCCGGCTCGCTTCCCTGGTTCTCTAAGACTGCCACATCATAAGTTCCACCACCAAAATCTACCGCTAGTATGTATCCATCCTTCAAGTATTGATCCAGCAACACAGCAGCTGGTTCCGGAAATAATTCTATATCAGTGAACCCCGCCTTTTCTGCCGCTCGTTGTAGTCTGCCCTCTGCCCCTTCCTGTAGATTTTCATAATCTGAGCCTTCAGCACCCACGAAAGTTACTGGATATCCTAAAACAACTCTACGTATATTGGCACCTGCTATATCATCAACCCGTTTCTTAAGCTCCTTTATTATGATCGCAACAAAATCCTCCAATTCAAAATACCTGGCCCAAGCATGGGTAGTACCATTCTCAGTGGGGGCTAGTAAGCTTTTCACTCCACTAACCAGACGGGCGTCCTGACACCTACCCCCAGGCTGATGTTGCTTACAATCTGTATCATAATGTGCAAAACCACCAAACTTGATTATCTCTACTAAATCACAATTACCGCAAGAAGTACTAATAGGTCCGGTAATCATAAACTGTTTAACAGCTTCTTGTCCTGCTTGCTTAGCATCTTCACGATCTATATATGCAATGGATGACAAGCTACGGGGCATGGGCGTGCTAGTGTCAATAGTAACTAACTCTACATCGCCGTTATCATACGCGATCGATACAGAGCTATTGGTTGTTCCAAAGTCAATACCACAGGCAAGTACGTTTCTCATTGTCTCATTACCAATCCTGCTGATACAATCGTCTGAATGATATCTGCCGGACGATTCAATTCTTCAATTTTGTGCTGTAACTCGGAGGTTAGATTCTGAAGTTCTTGTTCCATTTGCCGTAACCTCGCTCGCTGGGCAGGTAGAATCTTTTTTTCATCATCGGAGCCACTTTGTGTTTTTTCATCTATCCAAGCCCTTGCTTTTTCTATCTTAGCTTTCAACTGTTTACGCTGATGAGCAAACACCCGCCGGTAACGCTCTTCCATCCCTCTACGTTCTGGTAATCCTTCCCTATATGTCTTCTCTTGAAACTGCTCCAATTCCTCGATAGCTCTCTGCTGGCTTATCTCCAAAGCACTAGGTAACCACTCTGGTACATCTACTTTGCTGTTACAGGCCTGACCCACAGCAGGTATGGTTGTAATCATTTCACTATGGATTTGCAAGTCTTGTCCTATATGATGTCGGACCATTTGACCTTTTGCATGAAAGGGTCCTCTTTGACCCTTTGTATGAAGGGGTCTTCGACTTTCGTACTCATATATTATCTCTATCGTAACTCCTGGGGGGGCATCTGGTAAAAAACGGACCCCCGTCTTCGCATCTTGGTTATAGACATAGTCTACTATTCGGTCAATATGTTTGTGTCCGAAAGCGAAAAAATCTAAATCTTCCCACTCCAGTGCCTCCTTCGGATCAAATACTCCACGAACATTGGTACTGTCAGCCTGAATATCGTGTCTTAGATTGGGTGACAATGTTAAATAATCACCTCCGTTATTATGCTTACTCAATCTTCCTCCATAATAGTTTAGTGCTTCCTCAATAAATCGGTGCAGGTCATCAAAACTAGCCAGCGTAGATCGTTCTAATAGTATATTTGCCTCGTCTTGTCTCAAGCTAGTACGATCCAAAATAAAGTCACCCAATAACTTTTCGGTTTCCCTTGCTTCTTTGATTCTTTCCGCAAGATCTTTTTCGAATTTCTCCATATACTCATCTAGATTGTCCATATGCTCGAAAATAATTCTTTCTAAATCTCGTTCTACTTCGCCAAGTATAGGATCCAATGAACCTACTGCCCGAGTAAAGAGTTGAATACGATATTCCAATACATCTAAAATTCGCTGTTCTAGTGTACTCTCACTATAAAGATTGTATATCTGAACTTTACGAGTTTGGCCAATTCGATCAAGACGACCGATCCGCTGTTCAACCTTCATCGGATTCCACGGCAGATCATAGTTTACCATAATATGCGCAAACTGAAAGTTACGACCTTCGCCACCTGCTTCTGTTGTAATCATAATCTGCGCTTGTTGTCTGAATCGCTGGACCGACTTCTCCTTCTCGGATAAGTCCATCTGACCATTGAAAATGGTGACCTCATAGCCAATCGATTGAAGAACTCTCTGCAGGAATTTCTGTGTATTGACGAAACCTGTGAATATCAATATCTTCTCACTGGAATTTTTATCCAGAATTGGCAATACTATTTCATTTATTAATTTGTCCGCTTTCGAATCTCTTATCTGATTTAGGCGGTCAATATATCCCTCTAGCTCCCGTATTTCTGATTTCTGTTCAGAATTATCTATGTCGTCCTGTTCTAAATGATCTAATCCTTCAGAAATATCATCAAGTTCACGTAATTCGTTTAATCCATTTTCTGTAATTGCTTCCTTTTGCCTTACGTTATCTTGATTCTTTAGGTTAGTCACCCGATTTCTGAAACTTTCGCGGAGGGCGTACGAGCTACTAGTCAAGAGTTTTTGATATATTGTCATAGTAAATCCAATCGCCCTCTTCTTCTCTTTGTTAGCCCGGTTATAACCTAGCCGAATATATTCTGATATTTCATTATACAACTCCCATTCTTCATCTGTTAACTTTACTGGTATACGATTGGCAATTCGTCCTTTAAATCCACCTATGGTACTCTTACGATTGCGAATAAGAACTTGTGCCACAGGATGTCGTTGGACCAAGTCGTTAATTAATTTCTCCCGCTTGTCATCATCGTTCAAAATATCGGTAACAGATTTTTTTCTCAAGTAGCCCATTTTAAAACCCCAACGTACAACGGCATTGAGCCTCTGATGTTTATGAACTGACGGCCATTCTTGTAGTTCCTTCATCGCATCATTCAAATCAGGTATTTCTAACATCTTGTCCTCAAATTCAGCAAAATCTATATGAAGGCTAGAATCAATCAAGTCAATAAGGGAATAGAGCTCATATAGGTGTAATTGCATAGGAGTAGCGGTAAGCAATAATAAGCCAAAGTCTCGATCTTGTAGAAGTTTAGCCATCTTGTATGCCTTGGTTTCTCTATATTTGTTCCCGACGCGTGTTCTTCTAACCCGGTGTGCTTCATCAAAAATAATCAAATCCCAGTCGGCTTCCACAATTTGTTCCATATTCCTTGGCTTGATGGCAAATTCATAGGAGGCTATGGCACCCTTTCGTTTCATCCAAGGATTACTGCCGTCCTTACCGAGAAAATCAACTGCGGTTTTATTATATATTTCGAACTCTTCATTGAATTTGGTTTCCATCTCATATTGCCACTGGCGTTGCAAAGAGGCTGGGCAAACCACGAGAACGCGATCAATGACTTCGCGAGCCCGAAGTTCTTTTAAAATGAGCCCAGCCTCTATAGTTTTCCCTAAACCAACTTCATCAGCTAGTATCATCCGAGGAAAGAGCTTGCCGGTTACCCGATGGGCGGCGAACACTTGATGTAGCTTGGGCTCCACCCTGGCGTTGGACAGCCCAGACTTAGGGTCATATCGGTAAGCGTGTCGGAGGTAAGCAGCCTGAAGTCGTAAACCAAAAGCTCGACTATCGGAGAGTGTGCCTCCTTCTAGCAACCCGACCGGGCCGACTGGAGACTTATCTGCGGGTTCTAAAGCATCCGCATTTACCACCTTCGCGCCGTCAGCGAACTGGACCTTTACAAAGTCGTCTCCTATAAGCTCAACAACCACCCCCACCTCGCCTGTGGCCTTCAATCGCACGAAATCACCTACTTTGAAGGAGTGGTTCCGGTTGCTGTTAGCCTTAGCATTCATACTACCCGGAGCCTAGCATATTGTTTTGGGCCTGGAGCGAGGAGCGGAATATGCCTAAAGTGGAAGTTAATGGGGCCGACCTTTGGTATCGGTTTGAGGGCGAAGGGGAGACGGTGGTGCAGATCGGGGGGGCGGTCAGCGCCCATGAAGGCTACGCCACTATCACCCCCGGCCTTTCTGAGCGTTACCGGGTGTTGGACTACGACCACCGGGGTTACGGGAAGAGCGACCGGCCTGAACAGACCTATACGTTTGAAGGGTGGTGCGATGACCTGGCCGGGCTGATGGAAGCCTTGGATGTCGAGCGGGCCCATATTCACGGCGGATCCATGGGGAGTTTCATCGCCCTCGCCTTCGCCGCCAAATATCCGCAACGGGTGGAGCGGTTGCTGTTGGGGGCGGGGGCGGTGGCCCGATGCGACCGGATGGGCAAACTGGCTTTCCGCACCTGGCAGAACATCGCCCGGGCCTACGGGGCGGCCTCCCGGGAAATGGCCGAAGAACTGCTGACCAAGGCCTTCTCCCGCTCCTACCTGGACGGGCCGGACGGGGGCGAAGCCCTGTTGCTGTCCACGATGGAAGTGGTGGCCCGCAACGCCTCCACCGAAGTGTTCATAGACGGATGCCAGGCGATGATCGACACCGACGTGACCCACCTGTTGGCGGACATCGCCTGCCCCACCCTGGTGATGGTGGGGTCGGAGGACAATTTGACGCCCATGGACGCCCCGATGCCCGGGGCCTGCGCCCGTTACGTGGCGGAACATCTGCCCAACGGACGCTTGGCCGTCTTCGAAGGGAGCGGCCACGGCCACTACGTGGAACAGGCGGAGAAATCCATCGCCGTCATCCTGGACTTCCTGTCCTGACAGCCGCCCCTCCCGTCCCTCTCCAGGCGGGCGGCTAATCGTCGGGTTCTCTTAGTTCGGCGTAGCCGGCGGAAGCTTCCGTTTGGCGGCGGCGCAGCATTCCGCCCACCCACACGGCGACGATGGTCAGCAGGTAGGGGATCATCAGCACGAACTCCCGGGGGACCGACTCGGTGATGTTGATCTGCGACTGGGCCCCTATGGCGTCCGCCAAACCGAAAAACAAGGCGGCGGCCGCCGCCCCGATCGGATGCCAGGCCCCGAAAATGACGGCCACGAAGGCTATGAAACCCCGCCCGGCGGTCATGTTCTCCGTGAAATTGCGCAACGCCCCCACCGACAGTTCGGCGCCGGCCAGGGCGCTCAGCCCGCCCGCTATCAGCAACGCCCACAGCCGCATCCGGGACGGGTCCACCCCCACCGAACGGGCCGCGAACGGATACTCCCCCACCGCCGTCAGGCGCAGTCCGAACCGGGTGCGCCGCAGGACCACCCAGGAGGCCAACACGAACAGCGGAGCCAGCCACACCAAAATGGACGATTCGGAAACTATCACCCCCAGCCCCTCGTTCACTCCCCGCACCGGCCGGGGCAGGGTCACCTCGGTGAAAATCGTGCCCCGCGTGTCGAAAACGGCGGTCAGGGCGTAGGCGGTTCCCCCCAAACCGAGGGAAGTCAGCCCCAACCCGGCGATGATCATATTGGCCCGCAGGGGGCCGATAACCCACCAGAACAGAAACGACAGGACCGAGCAGGCCGCCACCCCCGACAAAATTCCCAGCCACACCGAACCGGTGGCGTGCCCCACCGCCGCCGCCGAGAAAGCCCCGGTGATCATCAGGCCCTCCAAGCCCAGGTGGAAGACGCCCGCCCTCCAGGCGAACACCCCCGCCAAGGCCGCCAAAATCAACGGGGCGGCGGCCCGCAGGGTGGTGGCCAGGACCTGTTCCATCAGCCGCCGGCCTCCCCGTCGGCCCCCTCCGCAACGGCGGGGCCGGATGCGACGCGGCGACGGCGGGCGCGGAACCGGATGGTTACCAGCAAAGCCACCATCCCGTTCAGGACCACCAGGGCGGGGGGCGGGACATCGGTCACTATCGGCAGAAACAGGATCGCCGACTGCAAGCCGCCGAAGAACAGGGCGGACAGGGCCACCCCGGGCACGCTCAGCAAACCCACCAAAGCCACCACCACCGCGTTGAACCCCACCGTCGGTGAAAAACCGGTTATCAGACGGGCCGCCGGCCCGAACAGTTCCATCGCCCCCGCCAAACCGGCCAGCGCCCCCGCCAAACCGAAAGAAGCCAAACCCACCCGGCGGACGTTGATTCCCTGCCAGCGGGCCATCACCGGATTGCGGCCCGCCAAATCCACGGACAGCCCGAACCGGGTGCGCTCCAACAAAACCCACACCGCCGCCCCGGTCAAGACGACGATCGCCAGCAAAACCAGCGACACGCCGGAGCTGCCGGTCAGGCGAAAGGCGTCGGGTATCCGTTCGCTGGCCGCCGTCTGACCGGTGCCCTGCGGGTTGCGCATCGGACCGGAAGTCAAATACTGCAGCACCAGGGAACCGATGAAACTCATCATCAGCGTGGTCAGCACCTCGTCGGCCCCGAACCGCACCCGCAGCCAACCGGGGATCAGCGACCAGGCGGCCCCCGCCGTCACCGCCGCCGCCGTTCCGACGATGATCACCAACCAGGCGGGCCCGGTCCGCCACCCCAAAGCCACCGCCAGGGAGGCGCAAGCCCCCACGTAGAACTGGCCCTGCCCGCCGATGTTGAAAAAACCGGCCCGGAACCCGATGGTCACCCCCCAGGCGATCAGCAACAGGGGGATGGTCCAGCGGACGGTGGAAGCCACCGCCCCTTTGGCGGTGATCGCCCCTTGGACGGTTCCGGAGAAAACCTCGGCCACGCTGTATCCGCTGATCCACAAAATCAGGGAGGTGATGGCGAAAGCGGCCGCCACCAGGGCCGCGGTGGACGCAACTTTGGCCAAACGTCCGGTCACCGCACCGCCCCGATCATCGCATCCCCCACCGCCCGCCGGTCGTAGGGGGGCGCGAATTCGGCCGTTATCCGGCCGCCCAGCATCACCAGCAGGCGGTCGGACAGCTCAAACAACTCGTCCAAATCGGAGGACACCAACAGCACCCCCGCCCCCAGATCCCGCATCCCGGAAAGGGAAGCCCGCACGAATTCGGTGGCTGCGAAATCCAGGCCGCGGGTGGGCTGGGCGGCGATCAGCATCTCCGCCCCGTCGGCCAGCTCCCGGGACAAAATCAAGCGCTGAATGTTGCCCCCCGATAAAGAACCGGCCGGTTGGGCGACCGCCTGGTAACGCACCCGCCATTTGTCCATGGCCGACTTGGCCTCCTCCCGCATGCGGCGCACCGAGACGAACGGGCGGCGCCGCTCCCCGGCGGCCAACTTCAAAGCCGACTGGTTCAACCACAGGGGGGCGCTGGACGAAACCCCTTCCGTGTGGCGGTCGAAGGGCACCAGCCGCAGGCCCCGGCGCCGCCTCCGGGCCGGGTCGTCGTCGTTGACGGAACGCCCGCCCAACCTGATTTCCCCTTTTTCCAACCGGGTCAGCCCGGCGATGGCCGACACCAGGTTGCGCTGGCCGTTTCCTTCCACCCCGGCGACGCCCACGATCTCCCCCGCCCCCACCCGCATGTCAACCCCGCGCAGTCCCACTTCATGGGCGGAGCCTTTGGCCGACGCCCCGGTCAGTTCCAGGCGAATCTCATCGCCGCCCGGAAGGGACGCCGTCTGGCCCATCGCCGCCGTCCCGGCCGCGACCCGTTCAGCGGCCCCCACGATGGCGTCGCTCAGCCGGCCCTGGTCGGCGGCGGATGTTTCCAGCGGGCCCAGAACCAACTTTCCGTCCCGCAGCACGCTCACCGTGTCCGCCACCGCCTTCACCTCCCGCAACTTGTGCAACACCACCAGGGCCGTCACCCCTTCGTCCCGCAGGTTGCGCAGCCTTTCAAAAAGGGATTCGGCGGCGGCCGGGGTGAGCAGGGCGGTGGGCTCGTCCAACAGCAAAATCTTCGCTTGCGAGGCCAGGGCCCGCACTATCTCCAGCGACTGGCGGGCCTCCACCGGCAAATCCCGGACGCGGCTGGACAGGGAAACCGCTTCCAGTCCCGCCACCTGCCCGCGCCAACGTTTCTCCAAACCGGCCCGCCGGTAAACCGCTGTTCCGCCCGGCCGGGCGGCGGTGAGTTCCAGGGCTTCGGCCACGGTGAAAGACGGGGGCAGGGAAAAATGCTGATGCACCATGGCCAGCCCGGCGGCTTGGGCGGCCCGCACCCCCCCGCCCGCCATTTCCCGGCCCGCCACCCACACCCGGCCCTCATCCGGGGCCTGCAGTCCGGCCAGCACCCGGGCCAGGGTGGTCTTTCCGGCCCCGTTCTGCCCCACCAGGGCGTGGATGCGGCCGGGGGCGAGTTCCAGATCCACGTCCCGCAGGGCCCGCACCGCCCCGAAGGACACGCTGACTCCCCGGCACCGCACCGCAGGAGGATCGGGCGGCGCCGGCGAGTCGGCGGTCACCCCCGGCGGGTCGTCCGGCGCGCCTCGGTCAAAGTTCCGGGTTGTACGGAACTTCCAGCGCTCCGCTGCGGATCTGGGACCGCGCTTCATCGATGATGGGAAGCGTAGCGTTGATAATCTCCACCATCTCGGCCGGGCCGTTCTCCAAGAACATTGGGTTGATGACCATGTCCACCCCGCCTTCCGCTACGCCCGCCCCCACCCAGCCGGGGGTGTAGCCGTCGCTCAAGGCGTTTTCGATTTGGTTGTAGAGGACGGTGGACCAGTAGAGCAGCACTCCGGCTATCACCGTTTCGCTGTCGAAATAGTTCTCCGAACCGCCGATCACGAAGCCGTCTTTCTCTTCGGCGGCTTGGATGACGCCCAGGTCGGTGGCCGCTCCGTCCAGCATCAGGATGTCGGCCCCGCTGTCGAACAGGGCCGCCCCCAACTCCCGCCCTTTCGCCGGGTCTTCGAAAGAGTCGGCGAAGGCGGCGTCGCCGGTGATGTCCGGGTTTTGGGTTTGGGCGGCGGCCACGAACGCGTTGTAATCGGCGTTGAGAGGAGGAATGGACACGCCGCCCACAAACCCGATTTTGCCGGTGGTGTTCAGGGCTCCGGCCAGGATGCCCGCCAGATAGGTTCCCTTGTAATAGTCGAACCCGACCACCACCGCGTTGGGAAGATCCAGAGGGGCGCCGAAGATGTGAATCCATCGGGTGTCGGGGAAGTCGGGGGCGACCGTCGCCAGGGCCTCCGCCATGGGCGGGAAAGTGACGGCCACAATGTCCGTTCCCTGGTTGCCCAGGTTGCGCAAAGTGGTCTCAAAAGTGGAAGGGTCGGTGGCTTCGATGAAAGTGGTTTCCACCCCCATGTCGGCCTCCGCCTGCTCCAAGCCTTTCACCAGATCATCGATGGGGCCCATGTCGCCCGCCCGCTGGTTGACCACCAAGGCCACCGTAGCCGGCTCCATGGGCGCCTCCGTTGTGGTCGGGGCGGCGGTGGTGGTCGTCGCCTCGGTGGCGGCGGGGGCGGCGGGCGCCTCGGTGGTGGTGGCCGCCTCCGTAGCGGCGGGGGCGGCGGCGGTGGTGGTCGGGGCCTGGGTGACGGCGGCCGGTTCGTCGTCGCCTCCGCAGGCGGCCGCAACCAGCGACAGCGCCAGGGCCGCTATCAGGAACTTGGAAAATTTCAGGGCTTTCACTTGGGGCCTCCCTCCGTTGTCCGGAAAACTATTTTTTCATTATAAACAAGATTTTTTAATTTGTTGCCAAAAATGGGGGTTTTATTTTCCTTTCCAAACCGGGGGGCGTTTCTCCCGGAAGGCCCGCACCCCCTCCTCCCCGTCCTCCGAACCCAGGACTTCGATCAGGGCGGGAAGGTTGGCCATGCGGGCGTCGGCGGCGGTCATGTGCGGGGTGCGGCGAACGATCTGCTTGATGGCCCGCAAAGCCAGCGGCCCGCAGGCCAGCAGGTTTTCCAGCCAGCGCTCCACCGCCCCGTCCAGTTCCGCAGGAGGGACCACTTCGTTCACCAACCCCAGGGCCAGGGCTTCGGCGGCTGTGAAACGGCGCCCGGTGAGCAGGATCTCCATGGCCCATTTGGCGGGCAACTGCCGGGCCAGGGAAACGATCCCCCCGTCCATCGGCAACCTCCCCAGCCGGGGTTCCACAAAACCCAGCTGGGCGTCCTCGGAGGCCACCGCCAAGTCGCATCCGATCACCAGCTCCAAACCGCCGCCCAGGGCGTATCCGTTGACCCGGGCCAGCACCGGGACGTCCAGCGTGTCCCGCAGGGTCAGATATCCGAAACCCTGCGGGCGGGCCCCCAGCCAGTAATCCACCCCGGTTTTGCCCGCGTCGCTTCGCACGTCGTCCCCGGCGCAGAAAGCCCGCTCCCCGACCCCGGTGAGCACCGCGGCCCGCACCGACCGGTCCGCCTCGATGGCCTCCCATGTCCGCCGCAACTCCTGCTGGTGAAACTCGTCCACCGCGTTGAGCCGCTCCGGGCGGTTGATGGTCACCCAGGCCACATGCCCCTCCACCCGCAAGTCGATGCTCATCCCAGAACCTCCGCTTCCCGCAACTCCCGAATGCGGCCCTCGCTGATTCCGTATTCCCGCAGGGCCTCCTCCCCCCCTTCGCCCAGCGCGGGCGGGGGGCGTTGCGCCCGGGCCGGGGTGCGGGACAGGTGGACGGGGGAGGCGAGGACGCGCAACGGGGCCCGGCCGGGCCGTTCCATCTCCCAGATCATCTGGGAAGTGTGCGGGTCTTTGACCGCCTCCTCCATGGTCCGCACCGGGGCGCACAGGATGTCCTGCTCTTCCAGCCGCCTGACGGCCTCCGCTACCGGGAAAGGGGCGATGGCCTCCGCCAGGGCTTTTTGCAGTTGCGGGCGGCGACGGGACTGTTCGGCGAAACTCCGGTATTCGGGGAGGGCGGACAGGTCCTCCATATCCAAAGCCCGGCAGATGTCCCGCAGCGGGTTGGGTTTGAAAGCCCCCACGATCACCACCTCCCCGTCGCGGACGGCGAAAGTTCCGGTGAGGGGGGTTTGCGCCCAGTTGAAATCCCGTTCCCGCATCAGGCGGATGGCCGCCTCCTGATGCTGCATGGCCAACAGCGAATCGTACAAGTTGACTTCCACCTTCTGCCCCAGGCCGCTGCGCTCCCGCTCCAGCAGGGCCAGCAGAATCCCCTGCACCATGTTCATGCCGGCCGTGTAATCGGCCAGGGAAATCGGGTAGATGAGGGTGGGGTGGGAAGGGTCGGCCTTGTGATGCATGGCCCCGGTCATCGCCTGGGCCAGAATGTCCTGCCCGCCTTTGCGGGCGTAGGGGCCGTCCGGGCCGAAGCCGGTTCCTTCGGCGAAGATGATGCGGGGGTTGATTTCCGCCAGCCGCTCGTAGCCGAGGCCGAGCCGCTCCATCACCCCCGGCCGGTAGTTGTCCACCACCGCGTCCGCCTCCCGCACCAGGTCGTAAACGAGCTCCCGTCCCGCCTCGGTTGAGACATCCACCGAGCAGCTGCGCTTGTTGCGGTTGACCGAACTGAAAGCCGGATGCAGCAGGCCGTCTTCGTCCACCGAAGCCAGGGCGTGGCGGAAAATGTCCCCGGTTCGGGGGCGTTCGATTTTCAGGATGTCCGCCCCGTGGTCGCCCAGCAACTGGGTGGCGGCCGGGCCCATCACGATCTGCGAGAAATCCAGAACCCGCATCCCCGCCAAAGGTTGGCCGGAAGTCATCCGGCGCCCGCCCCGGCCGGGGCGCGGACGACCGCCCGGGGGGAAGGGACGTCCCCCGGGTCGGCCCCCTGCTCCCGCAACCGCCGTTGCACCGCCGCCACGTCCGCCTCCCGCACCGTCGTTCCCCGGTCGACGGCCTGCGCGGCGGCGACGCCCGCCGCCTCCCCCATCGCCATGCAGGGCGGAATCTCCCGGGACATTTTCTGGGCGTCGGGGGTGGCCGAATAGTGGCGGCCCGCCACCAGCAGGTTCTCCACCTTTTGCGGGAGCATGGCCCGGTAGGGGGTGTAGTAGCCCCGGCCGCGGGCCACGCTGTCCGGAAAATGCACCCGCTCCGTCACGTCCTCTTTGGTCACCACGTAGTCGCCCTGTATGAGGCGGGACTGGCGCACGCCGATTTGGGGGGCGACGTCGATTACCACCGCCTTCTCAAAACCGGGGTAGTGGCCGCGGGCGTAGTCCACCACTTGGGCGATCCGTTTGCGCCCCTCCCGGTCGGCGGCGGTGAGGGACTCCGCGGTCAGCCCGTCGTAGCCGTTCATATGCGGGCAGTTGCACCACACCACCCCCGGCAGGGGGGTTTTCAACCACCAGTGCGCCCACGAACCGCCCAGCAGGCGGCGGGCGGCGCGGTTCACCTCGTGGCATTCCCGCGGGCTCTCCCATTCGAACCGTTCCGCGGCCTCGGTGTCCACGTTGCCCAACCGGAAGACGGTGGTCACCATGTAGGAGCCGTCCATGTAGGGGGCCCCGGCGGTGGCGGCCACGTCGGCGTCCCCGCTGGCGTCCACCACCACCTGCGCCCGCACCGCCTGCAGGCCGGTTTTGGTGCGGCAAACCACCCCGGTGATGGTTCCTCCTTCCATCAGCGGGGCGGCGTACCAGGAATGCAGGCGCAGGTTTATCCCCTCCTCTTCCACCAAGTCGTTGGAAACCCGCTTCCAGCCGTCCGGGTCGAAAGCCACCGCGTACACGATGTGCTTCATCCGCCCCGACTGGTAAATGTCAAACAGCCCCCACCGGGCCCACTTCCGCCACATTTCTTCGCTGAACAGCCGGTCCCCGGGGGGCGGGTAGACGGCCAGCCCGATCCGCTCCATCCGCTCCACCATCTCCTGGGCGAGGCCCCGCACCGTGATTTCCTCCGCCCCGTCCACGAAGTCGTCCAACACCAAAACCATTCCCCCGGCCGCCAAACCGCCCAGGTAGGGGTAGCGCTCCAGCAGGGTTACGGAAGCCCCGTTGCGGGCGGCCGACACCGCCGCCGCCAACCCGGCGGGGCCGCCCCCCACCACCGCCACGTCGGTTTGGGCGACCACCTTCGCCGGTTCGGTCAGCAGGGGATGATCCGCTTTTTCCATTTGTTCAACCTCGTCCCGTTTCCCCGGCCGCCTCAAAAACTGGGCGGGGTGATCATCGTCAGCGAAACCGACGGGCCGTCGCCCGGGTTCTCATACCAGTGCGGGATGGTGGATTTGTAGGAGATGACATCGCCCGCCCGCAACACGTAGCGCACCCCGCCCACAATGTAGGCCTGCGTTCCCTCCAGCACTATGCTGCATTCCTCCCCGGCGTGCACGAACGGGGTTTTTTCGCTGCTGTAACCGGGATGGGTGGTGACTTTGACCACTTCGAAGGCGCTTTCCAGCCGGGGGGTGAGCAACTCGGCGGTAATCAGGTCGTTGCTTTCCCCCAGGTCCAGGCGGATGCGCTCCTCCCGGCGCACCACCGGCGAAGCCATCTGGTCGTCCGCCACCAACCGGGCCACCGCCACCCCCAGGCTGTGGGCGATCTGCACCAGGGAACTGAAAGACGGGTTGCCCTGGCCCCGTTCCACCTGCGAAAGCAACCCGGCGCTGACCCCGGCCGCTTGGGCCAGTTGCTCCAAAGTTTTGCCCTGCGTCTTGCGCAACTCCCGTATCCGGTTGCCCACTTCCGTCACCGTTATCCGGGGGCGGTCGGAAAAGGGGCCCCCCTCCCGCGCTTGGGGATGGTGCCAGTCAAGCGTCTTGGAACTGTGATTGGTGAGAATGACGCACCTCCGTTTTTCATTATATATTATGATTTCAATATGCTGACATCTCGGCTTCAGCGGGACGAACCGGCCGATGTGGTGATTGTAGGCGCCGGGGCTTCGGGGACGGTCGCCGCCGACGCTTTCGCCGCGGCCGGCTTCCGGGTGACCTGCTTGGAGCAGGGCGGCTGGACGGAAACCGCCGACTACCTGAGCGCCGAACCGGAAGCCGAACTGTCCTGGCTGGGCAAATGGAACCCCGACCACAACGCCCGCCGCAACCGGGCCGACTATCCGACCACCGGCGAAGCGGATGTGCGGCCGGTGATGTGCAACGCGGTAGGGGGCGGCCTGGTGCAGTGGGCGGGAATGTGGCATCCGCTACTCCCCTCCGACTTCCGAGTGCGGACGTTGGACGGGGTGGGCGACGACTGGCCGATCAGTTGGGAGGATCTGGGGCCTTTCTACCAGCGGGCCACCCGGGACATGTCGGTGTCCGGGCTGACCGGCGACCCGGCTTTCCCGGAACTGGACTACCCCAATCCGCCGGTCCCCATCGGCAAAGTGGGGATGGCCGCCGCCCGGGGAATGGATCGCATGGGGTGGCATTGGTGGCCGGGGAGCAACGCCATCTCCTCCCAGGCCCACCGCAACCTGCAGGCCTGCCAGCGGCGGGGGGCGTGCATCATCGGCTGCCCGGAAAACGCCAAAGCCAACGGCCTGCTCACCCACTGGCCGCGGGCTTTGGAAAACGGGGCGCGGCTGGTCGCCGGGGCCCGGGTGAAGCAAATTCCGCTGGACGGGCGGGGGCGGGCCCGGGGGGCGGTGTACGAAGACCGGGAAGGGACGGAGCGCCTGCAGCCGGGGGAAGTGGTGATTATGGCCGCCAACGGGATCGGCACCCCCCGCCTGTTGCTCCTGTCCGCCTCGTCCCTGTTTCCCGACGGGCTGGCCAACTCGTCGGGCCTGGTGGGGCGGCGGCTGATGCAGCACCCCTATCAGACGGTTACCGTCGTTTTGGAAGAGCATCTGGAAAGCTGGCGGGGCCCGTGGGGGCAGAACATTTATTCTTTGGAATTCGCCGAAACCCGTCCCGAACACGACTTCGTGCGGGGGAGCAAATGGAACGTCTGCCCGCGCGGCGGACCGATGTTCGCCGTCTTCGACCATCTGACCGCCCGCCGCGGCGGGGGGTTCGACCAGGTGTGGGGGGAGGCTTTCCACCGGGCCTCCGATGTTTTTTTCGGCCGTTCCTTCTCGTGGGGAATCCAAGCGGAGGATCTGCCCGAAGAACGCAACCGGGTTACGTTGGACCCGGAGGCCGCCGACGATTCGGGCCTGGCGGCGGCCCGCATCCACTACCGGCTTTCGGACAACACCCGCCGCATGCTGGATTTCAACATAGCCCGGGCGCTGGAAACGGCGGAGGCCCTGGGGGCGGTGGAAACGGTGGTGGACGAAATTTGGCCGACCGGCATCGGGCACAACCTGGGCACCACCCGCATGGGGGACGACCCGTCTTCTTCGGTGGTGGACCGCTGGTGCCGGGCGCACGACGTGCCCAACCTGTACATCACGGACGGGGGGGTGTTCGTAACCGCCGGTTCGGTCAACCCGACCGCCACCATCATGGCCAACACCCTGCGGGTGGTTGAGCATATGATGGAAAACCGCCGCGGGCAGGAGACTTCGTGAGCGGGGCCGCGGCGACCGCCGCCCAGCGCCGCACTTTGGACGGGTTGGCGGATGTGCTGATCGCGGCCGGGGCGGGCAAGCCGTCCGCTTCGGAGGCGGGGGTGTCCGGGGAGTTGCTGGACCGCGCTCTGGCGGTGGTTCCCGCCTGGAAGGAGCCGTTGCTGGCCATCTTGGACGAAGCGGCGGGATGCGACCCGCGCCGGTTCGTGCGGGAGTTGGACGCCGACCGGCCGGAAGATTTCGCGGTGCTGTCCACCGCCGTTACCGGGGCGTATTTTTTGAACCCGCAGGTGCGGGAAATAATCGGCTATCCCGGCCAGGAGGCCAGCCCGCTGTCGCTGGCCGCCGTCCCCGAATACGTGGAAAACGGGATGCTGGAACGGGTGTACGAGCGGCACCCCGGCTTCCGGCGCTGAAACGAACGGGGAAGTCATCGCATACATAATCGGCCCCCCCTGCATCGATGTGAAAGATGCGGCCTGCGTAGCCGAATGCCCGGTGGACTGCATCTACGTGGGCGGGCGGATGCTCTACATCCACCCCGACGAATGCATAGACTGCGGGGCGTGCGAACCGGTGTGCCCGGTGGAGGCCATCTACCCGGACGAATTCGCCCCCCCCGACTTCGAACCTTTCATAGCCGCCAACGCTGAGTTTTTCAGCCACACCGGCCTAAACTCCCCCGGCGGCGCCAACCGAGTAAAACCCCTAAACCAAGACCACCCCCTAATAACCACCTGGCCCCCCACCGACTAACCCAGAGCCCGGCAAACCATCTCTCACCTGGAGATACCCTCCTAAACCAATACTATATTACTCATCAAAATAATCAGAGTCAGAAAGATCAAAAATCAAATTAAATACCGGAAGTATTATTCGCGCCAAACTCTTGCTCACATGCTTAACTATCCCCTCCAAATCATCAGGTTCTTCACCCTGATAGAGAGATTTGAAATCTTTAGGATCTCTTAAAATAGCCATAGCAAAAAGAACAAGCCCATATACAAATCTTGCTTCGAGCAAGCTCGAATCAATTTTAGAAGATTTCTGCTCTGATTTTAAATATATATTATCCACATTTACATAAAAATCGTAACTCAGGCGAGATTCGCGACTCTCCGATTTGGTACTTTTTACAACCAAACCAGACTCTGCATTGAAATCATGATTCGCCCATTTATCTTCCTTCACCTTTATTATTTTCGGCAACGAAAGTTTATCAGCGAACTTAGGGGGATTTGGTCGAGGACCCGGTGGTGATTTACGACCCTTTCTTAGCGTCACTCTAGCAATATTAATAAAAGGTTCAATGCGGGATTGATCTGTAACCTGTACCTGAACCTCAAATATATCACCCTCTACATATCTTTCAGGTATCACAAGATTGACACTGCAACTACCATCCCTTAGAGGTAATCTTAAATACTTAGGTTCAAAATCATCGATCGTCACAGTTAACTGACCTGGGTCTATATCTCGCCCAAAATAATCGTTAACAGCATCGGTAATAAAATCAAACCGAATCTTACTTCCTAAAGAACCTTCTCTTATAAATATTTCTCCGTAATCGATTTTTTTAAATTTGAAAAAGGTAGGAAATTTTCTCCCCTCAAACTCCGAATCACCGTTCGGGATTGGCCCAGGAACAAACGGAGCACTTATTCTATTCCCTGTCATCAGCAATTTCGCCAAATTCGGATCTTTGCTAACTAAATTGCTCAATATTTCTTGTAAGGGTTTATCATCACTCAATTGTTCCCCAATTTGCTCTTTTCTACGTCGATTTCTCAATTCTTTCAAAGCAGGATTATCATTCAAAAGCGATACCAAATCATCTTCCAATTGTTTAGAAAAAGCGGACTTCCTCATCCTATCCCTACTAGCCATGAATAATTCTTCTTGCTTATCACGTTGTAGTTCAGAACAATCAGCTATCAGTAGTAGCGAATCAGCCAAATAGCTCATACCGACTGATTTGCGACTATAAAAGCTACGCGGTAGTGAAGCATGCGTTTGGCCATTTAGCGTAAAAACAATACCCGTATCTGATGTACGATAATGTTTTCCTTGACCATGTTTGAAAGCATATATGCGTATCGGGAGTTTCTGGTTATCGCTAATCTCGCTAACCTGAGGAAAGCCTGGTTCAAGAGTTTTAGATCTATCTTCTTCTAATCTTGCAATTAGTCCATCTATTACACCTTCTGCTGTACCTCCATAACCTGGCCGACATTCAAAAACTTTTACTGGAAGAACTATCTCAGGCATTCCCAAGTCAAGCCTACGAAACAGCCCCGTCTCTGATGATACTATATTACTTTTGTTTGGTAAGTCATACTCATATAGTTTTACGAGTGTTCCAAACTTGCTAGGAATACAATACGCATCCTCACCATCAGGAAATAATGGCCAAGCATCCGATACAAAGGTAAGAACTTCCCCTTTACGATACGAAGAGCCAATAGGAGCAAGGTATGTGAAAGTAGAATTCTTTTCATTACCTACAGGCTTTTCACGTCTCACCACCGTAAAACCCCACTGGCTGTCTCGTTCAGAAAAACTATCCTTTAGAAGAGCAGGGTTTCGCCGCGAGATGATTAGTTGCAAACGATGCGGGCCAGCACAAAAGTTCAATGCTCCTGTACCGCCCATATTGTATTTACCTTGAACAAATTGAATTTTGTTTTTATTGCCTTTTTGTAATGACAAAAACGTATTTGGAAACTCGTCGGGTGTTTGCCCCTCTCCTTGGTCCGCAATAGTAATACATGGGTCACCTTTGCCTGGTCGATGACCGGTTGCAGCGACAGTCAAAAAAGAGCTCTCTTGGCGAAGCTGATCGGCACTCCAGTGTCTAATCTTACCATCCACCCGAGCATCCGATCCTCCCTCAAAGAAACGAGACACTGCCTCTTGCATAGTGTTGGGAGCCTCTTTGGACTCAGGGTCAATGTTTTGTTCTAAGCAGGCATTCATCAGCCGAGCGTCAACTCCGTTGATTATCTTCTCGACCAAAGAGGCTACCGGATCACTTTGCTGATTGCCAATAGAGGAAAAGTTAGTTGGCATATCACCGAGATACCGCCAATAGCGGTCCTCGTGCCAATAGCCCGCCTCTTCAAGAATGTTCACTACCACATCCGCTGAATCAGCTCTCATCAATCTGGTGGCCAGGTTCTTATTATCCATTATTTTGGTTCCCTCTTTATCTAAAGTATTGTTAACTAACTAATAGTCTCGTATTCGCCCAACCGTTCCAAAACGGTTTTGACAAACTCTCCTTTATGCTCACAGTTCGTCAAAGTGTCTGATATGGCAACACGAAGGCCTTCGTCGAACATAGTGCAGTCCCAACCAAGGCTGTACTCGAAAGATGCTATGCACTCCGATACCAGCAAGCCCACCGCCCTGTCCAAATTATTGGCTTTCACGTTTACCGCCCCTTTCGACTCATAGGCCGCGTATCATATCACCATCCCTCCAACCCCGCCAAATCATACACAGCCGTTTTCCGTAAAGACCTGTTGCGTTTAGCAGGCCGCGCTTCCCCCGGCCTGGAGAACGCGGCGGGGGTTGGGGCGGGTTGGTACTATGGGGGTTGCGCAAGAGGCGAAGGGAGGCGGGATGTTGGATCGGGTGTTGGTTACCGGGGCGGGGGGGTGCCTGGGGTCTTGGGTTGTCCGTCAGCTGGTCGACGAGGGGACGGCGGTGGTCGCCTTCGACTTGTCGGAGGATTACCGGCGGTTGCGGTTGTTGCTGGACGAAGACCGGATGGGCGACGTGGCCTTTCGGCGGGGCGACCTGCGGGACTTCGCCGCCGTGGAATCGCTGGTCCGGGAAGAAAACATCACCCACATCGTCCATTTGGCCGCCTTGCAGATTCCGTTCTGCGCGGCCGATCCGATTATGGGGTCCCAAGTCAACGTGGCGGGGACCGTCAACATCCTGGAAGCGGTACGGCGGTCGGAAGGACGGGTGCGGGGAACGGCTTACGCCAGTTCGGTGGCGGTGTTCGGCCCGGCGGAAATGTACGAGGGGGGGACGGCGGGCGACCGCTCCCCGCTGGCCCCCCGCACCCTGTACGGCGTCTACAAGCAGGCCAACGAAGGGACCGCCCGCGTCTACGCCGACGACTGGGGGGTGGGGTCGGTGGGACTGCGCCCGTGCATCGTCTACGGCCCCGGACGCGACCAGGGACTCACCTCCGACCCGACCAAATCCATGCTGGCCGCCGCCGCCGGCTCCTCCTCCCACATCGGCTTCGGCGGCTCATCCACCTTCCAGCACGCCCAAGACGCGGCCGACTGTTTCCTGGCCGCGGCCCGGCTGGAAACCGACTCCGCCCTTATCCACAACATGGGCGGGCCCACCGCGGCCATCGCCGACATCGCCGCCGCCGTCTCCGCCGCCGCCCCCGGAGTCGGCGTCACCTTCGACGACCAGCCGCTCCCCCTGCCGCAGGCGATAGACGGAACCGCTTTGGACGGCCTGCTCGGCGTCCGGCATCGCACGATGGAAGAAGGCATCGCCGACGCGATGGGGGACTTCCGGCGGATGCTGGACGCCGGCCTGCTCCAACCGCCCCGGTAACCCCCCGGGCTTAAGCGGCGGCTTGGGCGCGGGCGGACGGATAGGCGGCCCGGAAGGCCTCCTCCGCCGCCGGCGACCACCGCTCCCCCAACGGCAACGGCAACTCCCGCACCTCCCCTTCCGCGCACGGGGCGCCCTGCCGCACGAACAGGGTGGTCTCCCCGGCCCGGCGGCGCAACACGTAGCTGTACACCGTCCGGTACAGGGCGTGGTTGCACACCCCGGTGGCGCCGTCGTCGTGGCTGCCCAGCAGGGCGAACACGTCCCCCACCGACTCGGCCCGCTCCACCCGGTATTGGGCGGAATCCCAACGGGTCTGGCTGGTAGTCGTGTCGTCCTGCTCGGGATGAACCCCCCAGCGGGGATGGTGGTTGGTGCGGGCGGCCGGCCCGGGCAGGGGCATCTTCGACGCCCGTTGCCCGCGTACCTCCAACACCACCTGGTTTTCCCCGTCGCTCAGCAGCACGTTTCCCCACAGGTAGGGACGCTCCGCCGCCGCCGCTTGCACCGCCGCCGCCCCCGACTCCGCATCCGTCCCTTCCCGCAAAGCGAACTCCACCAAATCGTCGTAGTTGGCGTGGTCGGGCAAGGTGCGCACGTTGGAATCGCAGGCCAGCAACCCGGCGGCGTTGGCCCCTATGGAAAACCCGGAAAACCGGTCCCGGTCGGGGTCGGAATCCGCCCAGGTGGTGATGCCCTCCACCCCGAAAACGTCCCGCTCCGCCACGATGCGGTCGTCAAAATGGGGACGCCCGAAATCCTTGTTTTTGAACAGGACGTAGTCGTCCTCCCCCAGCCGCAAAGCGCCGATGGTGCACATTCGCCGCGCCCTCCCTTGTCGAATAACGAACCAGGGGAATTATAGACCGGGGCCTCCCCGGCCGCCGCCCCCGGCGGGCGGTAAAATCGCCAAGATGTTCCCCGACGGCAAAACCCGCACCCGGGAGGGCGCCCTATGAAAGCGGCGGTGATGCGCGGCCTGTCGCCCGACCTGGCCGGCCCGCTCCTGCAAATGGAAGAAATACCCGACCCGGTGATAACCGAAACGGATCATGTGGTGGTGCGGATAGCCGGGGCCGGGGTGTGCCGCACCGACCTGCACCTGCTGACCGGGGAAATGGAAGTGCCGCTCCCCCACATCCTCGGCCATGAAAACGCCGGTTACGTCCACCGGACGGGCCCCGGGGTGACCGCCGTGCGGGAAGGCGACCCGGTGGTTTGCTACCCCTTCCAGTCGGACGGCCTCAGCCAAGCGGAACGGCGGGGAATCGACTCCCGCGCCCCGCATCGGCTGACCCCCGGCTTGGACGCCCCCGGCGGATACGCCGAATACCTGCTGTGCCGGGAACGTTCCCTGGTTCCGCTGCCCGCCGGAACCGACCCGGCCGCCTACGCGCCGCTGACCGACGCCGGGCTGGCCGCCTACCGGGCCTGCGCCCGCGCCCGCCTGGCCCCGGGAGACGCGGCGGTGGTTATCGGAGCGGGCGGCCTGGGACATCTGGCCGTCCAGATTCTGCGGGCGATCGGCCCGGCCCGGGTGGTGGCGGTGGACCCCCGCCCGGAAGCCCGGGAACTGGCTTTGCAATGCGGGGCGGAGGCGGCGGTCGCCCCCGGGGAATTGGCCGGGGCCCTGCCGGAACCGGCGGCGGCCGCCTTGGACTTCGTGGGATCCGATGATTCCATCGCCTCCGGGCTGGCCGCCCTGCGCCCCGGAGGCCATTTCCTGGCGGTGGGGGTGGGCGGGGGGCTGACCCTGTCCGCCGCCGACCTGGTCACCTCCGAATACCGGATCGAAGGGGTGTACGTGGGCACCTATCCGGAGTTGCTGGAAGTAACCGCCCTGGCTTTGGCAGGCCGGGTCATCCCCCGCATCGCCTCCTACCCGTTGCGGGAAGCCGACCGGGCCCTCCTCCATTTGGCCCAAGGCCGAATCGCCGGAAGGGCCGTCCTCGTCCCATGAACCGCCCCGCCCCGGCGCCTATACTTGGGGGGATGACGGAAACCCTTACCCCGGCTAAAGGCCGATGAGCCCGCGGCGGGCGTTGGTTACGGGCGGGGCCAGCGGAATCGGCTTGGCCTGCGCCCGGAGGCTGACCGCCGACGGCTTAGAAGTGGTGGCGGCCGACATTTCCGCCGCCGCCCTGGGGGAAATCGGGGGCGAATTCGCCGGGACGGAGCGCCTGGACATCACCGACTCGGCGGCGGTCAACGCGGCGGTGCGGGCCCGCGGACCGATCGACGTGCTGGTCAACAGCGCCGGGATTCTGGGGCCCAACATGCCGGTGTGGGAAGTGTCCGACCGGGACTGGGCGGAAGCCGTCGACACCAACCTCACCGGGACTTTCAACGCCATCCGGGCGGTCCTGCCCGCCATGCGGGAGCGGGGCTGGGGGCGGATAGTGAACATCGCCAGCATCGCCGGCAAAGAAGGCAACCCCAACCTGGCCGCCTACTCGGCGAGCAAGGCGGCGGTGATCGGCCTCACCAAATCGGTGGGCAAAGAAGCGGCCCGGGACGGGGTTATCGTCAACGCGGTGGCCCCGGCCGTGATCGCCACCCCGATGAACGCGGTCACCGAACCGGAAACCATCGAATACATGGTGTCCCGCATACCGATGGGACGGGTCGGCCAGCCGGAGGAAGTGGCGGCCCTGGTGTCGTGGCTGGCCTCCGACGAATGCAGTTTCTCCACCGGACACACCTACGACATCACCGGCGGACGCGCCACCTACTGACTGAAACGGCTCCCGCTCCCGCAAACCGGGGGCGTCCCGGCGGCGTCTCTCGTCAGACGCCGGCTTCGCTTACGATGCCCCGGTCGTCCACCGGGTGCTGGCGCAGGTACCGGATCAACTCCCTGCGGAAGAACTTGTAGTTGCGGCCGCCGGGCAGCCGGTAGGCGGGAAGACGCCCCTCCCGGGCGTACTTGCGCACCATCTGGACGTTCATGTCCAGCAAATCGGCCACATCCTGCGCGCCGAGGACCTCGTCGTCGCCAAACGAAGTAACAGTCGCCATCTTATACCTCCTGTCAGTGTGCGTACTGTATCAGCATACAACCTTAGAATAGTTTACATTATTCCACATTTATTTTCAAGTATCTCCAGGACGGCCCCGGCCTACGCGCCCCCGTGTGGCAAAAAGCGCGGTTAACCTGCCGTTTCGCCCACCGCCGAGTCGGCGGCGGGCGCCCCGGAGGGGACCGCCTCAGTTTCCGCCGCAACCTCGGCGGGAGGCTCCTCGGCGTCCGGCTCCGCAGGGCGGGATGCCGCGAAGGCCTGCACTTCGCTGAGGAAAAACTTGTATTTGCGGCCGCCGGGCAACCGGTAGGCGGGGAGGCTCCCCTTCTGCGCCAAACGGCGCACCTGCAGGACATCCAAGCCCAGCAACCGGGCCGCCTCCTCCGCGTTGATCACCTCTTCTTCGCTGAGCGGAACCTCCGCCATTCTGTTTTCCTCCCGTCTGCCCAGCCGGTGCGCAAGCTCCGCCATTGTGGCAGAAACCCCGCCTATCCTGCGGTTTTTACCTTGTTTTACGGATTTTAGGGGGGATGTATGACAAATCTCAGTTCGACCCCATGGGGCCCCGATGCGAACAGGGGTCCGGAGAGGGCAAGGCGGCCCAGCGCGGCAAACGACGAGCCCTCTTACTCACGCTCCCACAGGGGGTCGCTCCGCGGATAGATGTTGTTTATCTGCAACCAATGTCTTTTTTCCTCACCATCAGGTCCCCAAGCCCCGGTAAGACCGATGGCGACCAGGCAGTCATCCAGCTTACCTTGTATGCGCTTAACTCGATCCGTCTTTGGGTTATTATAGTCCTCCCACAAACGTAAATCGGTGACATTGAGCCCCAGTTTGTCGAAATCCGGATCCTCGAACACCAGCCGTATCTCTTGTTTTTGTTTCCTTGGCTCAAAGCGTTCTTTGAGTTCGGCTCCGCTCAACCTCAGGATTCCTAACGACCTTTCACCCGCACCTACCGGCATGGACGCAGATGTTGGACCCCGGCTTTCCAACTCTGTCCCAAATATTGACCTAATCGAGTCCTGGGCTAACCGGTCAAGAATTTTCAAAAAATGCTCCCGGTCAATATCCTCTATGAACTTTACTTGTTTGACATCGACTACTGCGTCCTCCACATCGGGCGGAACGGGCTCATGCCGGACATCTCCCAGATCGACTTTCGAACCCAGATGAAAAGGGCCGCCTACACTGCGCAACCATCTACGGTGGGGCTTCCAGCCGTCTCCGGATTTCCTTGATGCCAAAACCGGACGCCAATGCTTCCATCTCTTATCTATCCCGGCCAAGCAAATGTGCGGATCCCCCATTCTGGTCAAGTGGGTGACGACTATTTTCATAAACTCCTCCTTAAAGATGGACAGCTTGTGTGTCTCGCCAAGCCTACCCTTTATTCACGCTCCCACAGGGGGTCGCCCCGCGGGAAAATGTTGTTGACCTGCAGGTAATGCTTGGGGCCTGGATAAGCCGGCGCATCATATGCCCGGCCCAACCCAACCGCAATGAAGCATTCGTCTAAGTGATTTTTGATACGGTCAACCGCATCCGCCGCCGGGGTTTCATGGTCGCTCTCCCACAAACGAAGGTCGGTCACCTTTAAGCTAAGTTCGCCTAAATCGGGGTCTTCAAAATCGAAGCGCAAAGCCTGCTTCTCATATTCTGATTTAACCTGCAAGCTGGCTCCGCTCAGCCCGAGCACCCCCAACGAAGAACTGCCGCTACCTTCTGGAACGGCCGCCGCCGTTCGGCTCAGCCCCTCCAACTCCAGCCCGAAAATCGTCCTGAGCGAATTGCCGGCCACCCGGTGGAGGTTGCGCAGGAAATCCTCCGGGTCAAGAGTTTTGACGGCGGTCATCCCCGCTGGCTCAAAAACTACGTCCTCCATTTCCGGCGGAGCGGGCCGGGCCTTGATACTCCCTAAGTCAACCACCTCCCCCAACCCAAAATGGCCGCCTTCGTTGCGCGACAGGTTGCGTTCCAACTGCCTATGCCCCCCTTCGGAATCGGCCAAAACCGGCCGCCGATGCCTCCATCTCTTATCTATCCCGGCCACGCAGATGTACGGAGACTTCATTCTGGTCAAATGGGTTACCAATATTTGCATAACTCCTCCTTAGAGGTGGACGGCTTGTATGTCTCCCCAAGCCTCACTCAGGTATTCTACCACCAGCCGCCGGTGGCACCGCTCCGGTGAGGATTCGCTGCACAGCAGGACCGTCGGCTCCTCGAACCACTCCCGGGGAATATCCTCCTCCACTTTGCGTTCGGCCATCAGGTCCAGAAACAGCCGCTCGTATTCCTCCCAGGTCATATCTTTGCCCCGGTACGCTTTGAGCATCTCCCGCGTCGGGGCCAGCCGCTCCTCATGCTGGTAGCGGGCTCCCGCCAACTCCCGCAGGAAAAACTCCAAGTCGGCCTGTTTGGCGAACCCGGCCAACTGCGATTTGTTGTTGATCCGGACATCCACCAACAGTTCGATCCCGTGTTCCCGCATCTGCTCAAAAAAGCCGGAGGCGGACTTTCCCGCAAAACCGATGGTAAAGATTTTCACAACCGGCCCTCCCTAGCTGAAAAGCGGCATCTTCAACCAGTAGTCCTTCACTTTTTCAAAAGTTTTCACCTCCGCCGTTCTCAACAGGGAGCCGTCGCGCAAAATATGCGTGACCCGCCTGCTTTGCTCGTAAAGCTGCCAGGTTATCAACTTATAGCGGTGGCATTCACCCGGTTCTTCTTCGCTGCACATCATCGCCGTCCGCGCCGACTCGGCCATTTTCCACAACTCCTCCAGCCCGTCCTGAAACAGCTGCGTCTCCGCCACCTTGTCGTAATGGACGCGCATCTCCGAGCGGTGCTGGTAATAGTATTCCTCCCCCACCGGGCGGCCGCCCAACTCTTTTCCCATAAACACGTACCGGATGCCCGCCTTCGTCAACCGGCCTTTCAAATCCCGCTTGCCGAACCAGGGGCTGTAACTGGAATAGGGGGCGGAGCGTACATCGGCCAGGACCGCGATTTGATGCGAACCCAGCAATTCGACGAACTCTTCCATCTCCATGTTGGAATGGCCGATGGAAAACAGGCCGGGGGGTAAAAGGTCGGACATGGGCGGCATGCTAGCCCCGCCCGCCGCCCCCCGGAACCGGCGGAGGGCAAAGTAGGCTGGGGGGATGAGATTTTTCACCCGCTCCCGGCGGGGCGGGCGGGCCGGTGCGCTCTACTCCCTGGCGCTTTTCATCCTGCTGGCTTCGCTGGACAACGCCGCCGGGGCCCTCTACCCCGCCCTGGCCAAACCGATGGCCGCCGATTTGGGGGTGTCCGAAGCCTGGATGGGCGGCCTCACCGCCCTCCTCATCCTGGCCATAGCCCTCGCCGCGGTCGGCTGGGGCTATCTGGGGGACCGCTCCAACCGCCGGCCGCTGATGTTTTGGGGAACCCTGCTTTGGGCGGGGGCCCTTTTGATGGCCGGGCGCTCCGCCACCGCCGCCGAACTGGCCTTATGGACCATCGCTTTGGGCGTCGGGCTGGGTTCCATCGCCTCGGTGGGGTTTTCCATCGTCTCCGACCTGATTTCCCCCCGCCGCCGGGGGCTGGCGATGAGTTTCTGGGGCCTGTCGCAGGGAGCGGGCGGGTTCGTCGGCCTGGTGGCGGGGGGGTTGCTGGGAGCGGGCAACTGGCGCATCCCGTTCCTGTGGACGGCGGCGGCGGCGATCATCACCGGAACGGCCTACCTGGTCACCACCCCCGACGTCCTGCGGGGCGGATCCGAACCGGAAATCGCCCGGGCGTTGAAAGCGGGGGCCGTCTACGACTACCGAATTGAGTTCGCCGACCTGCCCAAAATGCTGGCCGTCCGCACCAACATCTGGCTGATCCTGCAGGGACTGACCGCCCAAATCGCCTACGGCTCGCTGATTTGGGTGCCGCTCCTCTATCAGGGGAAGGTGCTGGCGGAAGGCTACGACCTGCCCACCGCGGTGGCGGTCGGCGCCGTGTTCGGGGGGGTGTTCCAACTGGGGGCGGTCACTTCCATTGCGGCCGGCCATCTGGGGGATCGGCTGCAGGCGCGCCGCCCCGACGCCCGGGCCCTGGTGGCCATGGCCGGCATCCTGGGGGCGATTCCCTTCTTCATCGCCTTCTTCAACCTGCCGCTGACCGGCCTGGACATCCCCGTCGGCCAGGGCACGGCGGCCGTCGCCTGGGCCGCCCTGGGTTCGGTGTTCACCAACCCTTACGCGGCGGCGGCCTTCGGGCTGTCCTTTATGGCTTTGATGTTCACCTCCGCCGACTCCCCCAACTGGTTCGCCCTCATTTCGGAAGTGAACCCGCCCGAACATCGGGGCACCCTGTACGGGTTGGGCAACCTGTCCAACGGAGTATCCCGGGCGACGGGCGCCTGGCTGACCGCGCTGGCCGCGGCCGCCTTGCAGTCCCGGCTGGGGCCGTTGACCGGATATGCGGTGGGTTTGACCGTCTTCCAAATATTTTTCATCCCCACCGGCTTCTGCTACTGGCGGGCCGCCAAAACCTGCCCCCGGGATATGAGGGCTTTGCGGGCCATCCTCGCCCAACGGGCCCGGGACTCCCTCACCCCCCCGCCCGACCCGCCCCCCGCAGAGCCCGCCTGACCCGCCCGCCGCCCGGTTTACCTTTTATGTCGCTGCGCCCCGCTACCCTTGGCGTTTGAGGCGGGACCGCCCGGCGGCGGCCTGAGCGTTCACCCAACCGAGCAAAGGAGTGTTTTCTTGCCCAAAGACGACGTACTGCGGGTGCAGGGCAACGTGATCGAAACGTTGCCCAACGCCATGTTCCGAGTGGAAATCGACGGCGGCATGGAAGTTTTGGCCCGCGCCTCCGGCAAAATGCGCCGGGGCCGTTTCATCCGCATCCTGCCCGGCGACCGGGTGGATTTGGAGCTGTCCACCTACGACCCCAGCCGTGGGCGCATCGTGTGGCGCTACAAGTGAGACTCAGAAGAAGGCCATGCGCACCGCCGCCGCCACCGCCGCAACGGCCAGCACCCACCTTATGAAGCCTTCGCCTTTTCGGATGGCCACGCGGGCCCCGATGTAGGCCCCGATGATGTTGCCGACCGCCAAGGCCGCCCCCAGCCGGAAATCCACCTGCCCGGCGTACAGGAACACGGCCAAAGTGGGGATGGTGTAGGCGCCGACGATCATCACTTTGGCGGCGTTGGCTTTGACCAGCCCCATGCCGCCGCCCGCCGTCAGCACCGCCAGCAACATTATGGCCGCCCCGATTTGGATGTATCCGCCGTGCACCCCGATCAGGAACATGATGGCCCCCATCCACCTGGGGGAAAGGCGGGGAGGCCCCTCCTCCATCCACCGTTGCGGTTTGATGAGGATGACGGCCGCCAACATGAACATCACCGTCGCGAACACCGGCCGCAACCCTTCGGAGGGGGTGAGAACGGCCAGCCAGGCCCCCAGCACCGCCCCGGCCAAAGTCACCGGGATATGCCGGGCCACCCGCCGCCAGGGGACTTTGCCGCTTCTGTGGTAGGCGTAGGTCCCGCTCACGTTGGCGGACAGGATGGCGATGCGGTTGGTTCCGTTGGCCACCGCCGCCCCCACCGCTTCGGTGAGGATGGGGATGGTCAGCACCGACCCGCCGCCCGCCATGGCATTAATGAACCCCAGGCCGCCTCCGGCCAGGAACAGCCACAGCAATATTAAGTTGTCATCCGTGGCGCACCGCCTTTGTTTCATATGACAATACCCACCCCCGCCCGGAAAACCGGAATTAAGCCGCGCCCGAGCGCCCGGCGGGCCCGGTCGGCAAGTTGGTTACAGGGCTTCCCCGTCCGCAGGAGCGTCTCCCGCCGCCTTCAGATCATCCTCCGGGAGTCCCCCCTTCCCCTTCCGCGGGGCGGGTTCTTATGCGTGTTCGTCTTCTCCGGGTTCTATCTGGTCGGTCAACCAGTCACCGGCGTCCTGCCCCGTCAGAGGCGAAATGAGCGTCTCCTTCGGCGCCTGGTTGGCAGCCAAAACCGACCGCGTATCCCATGCTGAGCCCCCGGTGGTAAAACCAGCCGGCCATCATCAGCGGGTCGCCCTGCGGGGCGGTCGAATTCGGTTCCCAGGCCATGAAACCCTGCTCGAACCGGTCGGAGCGCCAGGTCGGAAGTTATACCCGCCTCACGGGCGAGCCGGCGGGCTACCTTCACAACGCCTTCTACGTAGGCGGCGACTTCCGCCATCTCCCGCTCCAGGGCGACATGGGGGTCTATAGGTTGGTGATAGTTGGATGCTCCTTCCGGGCCGGGCTACCAGACGGCGGACGCCCGCGGGCCCGTGCGGACCGGAGGACCTGGTCGTAAGTTAGAAGAAGGCCATGCGGATGGCCGCTCCCACCGCCGCCGTCACCAGCACCCAGCGCGCCCAGCCCGCCCCTTTCTCCACCGCCAGGCGGGCCCCGGTGTAGGCCCCGCTCACGTTGCCCGCCGCCATCACCAGCCCCAGCAGCAGATCCACCTGTCCGGCGAGCAGGAAAACGGGAAGGGCCACCGCCGTGTAAGCGGCGATGATCACCACTTTCACCCCGTTGGCTTTTATCAGTTCCAAACCGCCGCCCAGCACCAGGCCCGCCAACAGAAGAAACCCGACCCCCACTTGCACGAACCCCCCATAGGCCCCGATGAGGAAAAAAACGACCGTCAACCAGAAAGGGGACAGGCGGGGAGGGCCCTCCTCCAACCACCGCCGGGGGCGGATGACCACGGTGGCCGCCACCAGGAAAATCACCACCGCGAATATTTCCCGCATCCAGTCGGTGGGCACCCGGGTGGCCAGCCACGACCCCGCTACCGCCCCCGCCAGGGTCCCGGGCAGGAAACGCCCCACCCGCCGCCAGGGGACTTTGCCCCCCTTGTGGTAGGCGAAAGTTCCGGCCAGGTTGGCCAGCAGGATCGCCACCCGGTTGGTGCCGTTGGCGATGGTGGCCCCCACCGCTTCGTTGAGGACCGGGACGGTCAGCACCGACCCGCCCCCCGCCATGGAGTTGATGAAACCGGCCCCGAACCCGCCCGCGAACAGCAACAGGAAGATCAGCAGAATGTTGTCCGTGAAATACCGCCTTTCGGTTCCGGCCTTGACGATACCCGGCGGGGGCGGCTATTCCGAATTCCCGCCGCCGGACTCCGCGACGGCCAGCGGGGCGATGCGGGCGGAAATGAACTCCAAGAAGGCGGCGGTTTCCACCAGCAGTTGCGCCCCCGGCGCCCCTCCGGAGACGGCCATCCGCTCCCATTCCAAGGCTGTTTCGTCCACCGCCGCCGGGTAGGGCCGTTTGGCTCCGGGCACGGTCACCGCCCCCCGCCGGTATCCGGTCATGCGTTGCACCTCCGCCAAAGGGGCCATTTCCATGCGCCGCTCCCCCAGCCGGCGGGCCAGGTTTTTCAAAGACAGGACGGTCCCGGCGGGAATGAGGGCGAACGCCGGGCCATGGACGGGGCCGATGACAAGCAAAGTTTTGAACACCTGCCCCCGGGGGAGTCCCAGCCGGTCGGCCACCGCCTCGGCGGAAAACTCCTCCCCGGCCAGGTCGTAGGCGAGGTTGCGGCAGGCGACCCCGGCCGCCTCCAAAAGCCGTTGCGCGTTGGTGCGGGGCGGGCCGCGCCTGCTCATCCCCGGGCGGCGGAGCGGCCCTCAGAGATAGAGGCCGCCCGACTGGGGCGGCTCATCCGCCGGGTGATCCGGTTCGGCCCCTCCGGCCCGGATCTGCTGCAGTTGGGCGCGGGCGGCCATCTGCTGGCTGACGATCGCCGCCTGAATGCCGCTGAACAGGCCTTCCAGCCATCCGACCAGCTGCGCCTGCGCCAACCGGATTTCCGCCTGGGTGGGCACCTGGTCGGAGACGGCCAGCGGCTGGAAATATTCTTCGAACTCTTCGGTCAGGTCGTCGGTGAGCACGCTGCGCAACTGTTTCAGGGTGGCCCGGTACACGTCGCTGAGGCGGGCCCGGCCCTCTTCGTCCAAAGTGGCGGTGCGGGCTTCGGACAGCATGGAGCGGGTCATGGTGGCTATGCGCAGCAGCTTGGCCGGCTCCCCGATCATCTCCCCCCGTTCCGCCTCCGCCGCCGGGGTCATTTTTTCAACCACCGCCAAACCGGGTCCGCCGTTGTCCGCCGGCCGGGTATCCTCATCCATGGGGAACCTCCTTGTTTCGCCTTGGCCTCCGGTCGGTTCATAATACCCAACCCCGGCTTTCTTCCCGCCCGACGGGACGGCGGCGGCGCCCGGAGCGGGCCCCGATGTGAAATAGGGCCGGGTTCCTGTAAATATGGGATGGGCGCGGGCGTTGCCGGCCGCGTTCCGCGCCAGTCGTCCGCAACGAACAGAGGAGGGGGCCCAATTGGATTCCATGGCCATCGTGGTCGAATCGGTCCATAAAGCCTACGGGGGCATTCGGGCCTTGGACGGGGTGAGCCTCGCCATCGAAGAAGGCACCGTGTTCGGACTGCTGGGGCCGAACGGCGCGGGCAAAACCACCCTGGTGCGGGTGCTGACCACCCTGCTCAAACCGGATCGGGGGCGGGCCACGGTGCTGGGGTGCGACACGGTGCGGGATGCGGTGGCGTTGCGTTCCCGCATCGGGCTGGCCGGCCAGTACGCGGCGGTGGATCAGACCCTGACCGGATATGAAAACCTGGAAATGGTGGGGCGGCTCTACAACCTGGGGGCGGCCGAAGCCCGGCGGAGGGCGGAGGACCTGTTGGAGCGGATCGACTTGGCGGAAGCGGCGCATCGTCCGGTGCGCACCTATTCGGGGGGCATGCAACGGCGCTTGGATTTGGCGGCCGGGCTGGTGGGGCGGCCGGAGGTGCTGGTGATGGACGAACCGACCACCGGCCTGGACCCCCGCAGCCGCATCGAATTGTGGAAGATTATGGAAGAGATGGTGTCCGGGGGGGCCACCCTGCTGCTCACCACCCAGTATTTGGAGGAAGCGGACCGCTTGGCCTCCCGGATTGCGGTAATCGATTCGGGCCGGCTGATCAGCGAAGGCACCCCCGACGAGTTGAAGTCCCGCATGCACGGGGACGTGCTGGAAATGACCATCGCCGACGGGGAATTGGGGAAAGCGGAGGAGATTCTGGGACGGCACGGGAAGTCGCTGGAAGCGGACCCCGCCACCGGCCGGGTGCGGGCGACGGTGGCGGGGACGTCGGAGGCCCTGTCCGCCCTGCGGGCCATCGACGAAAGCGGGGTGGGCATCGCCGACCTGCAGTTGCGCCATCCCAGCCTGGACGATGTTTTCCTGGCCCTGACCGGACGCCCCGCCGAAGCGGACGACGCCCGTCCCGGCCCCGGGCGGCGGCGGGGCGCGCTGGCGGGACTGCTGGGGGGGCGCCGCAACCGGAACGGGGGGAGGGGCCGATGAGCGCCGTCCGTTCCGCCCCCGTGAACCGCATCGGCCCCGGGCTGACCTTGCGCCACACGGCGGTTCTCACCAAACGGAACGTGATCCGCATTTTCCGCACCCCGCAACTGTTGCTGTTTTCCACCATCCAGCCGATAATGCTGGTGTTGCTGTTCACGTTCGTGTTCGGGGGGGCGATTCCCCTGCCGGACATCAACTACATCGACTACCTGCTGCCGGGGGTGATCATTCAGACTTCCGCCTTCGGTTCCACCAACACTTCGGTGGGGCTGACCGAAGACCTGCAGGCGGGGATCGTGGACCGGTTCCGGTCGTTGCCGATGGCCCGTTCGGCGGTGCTGGCCGGGCGCACCCTGGCGGATGCGGTGCGCAATTCCATCGCCATTCTGCTGATGCTGGCGGTGGGGCACGTCATCGGGTTCCGTTTCCAGGCCGGGGCTTTGGCGGCGGCGGCCATGGTGGTTACGGCCTTGCTGTTCGGGCTGTGTTTTTCGTGGATGTCGGCTTGGGTGGGTTTGAAAACCCGCACCCCGGAGGTGGCGCAGGCGGCTTCCATCATCGTGGTGTTCCCCTTCATTTTCGCCTCTTCGGCTTACGTGCCGGTGGGGTCGATGCCCGGCTGGCTGCGGCTGTTCGCCGAAAACCAGCCCATAACCCGGTTCGTGGACGGGTTGCGGGCTTTGTCGCTGGGCGGCCCCACCCTCCGCCCCCTGTTGCTGGGCCTGCTGTGGGCGGCGATCATCCTGGCCCTGTTCATCCCCATTTCGGTGCGCGCCTACCGCCGCAGCGCCGAATAGTTTGCTTCTCCCGGCGCGGGAGGGGCTTGGCCGGTCGGCCGGGAATCAGAGGTCGGGTTCCGGCCCGGGGGCCCATTCGTCGACGGTGAGCCTGCGCCCGCGGGTTTCGGCCTCCGGATCTTCGCCGGTGGTGAGGCTGACCACTCCGGCCCACAGGGCGGGGAGGATCGTGTGCAGGAACCGTTTGCGGGAGGGAACCAACAGGATGAGGAGGGCCCCCGCCGGAACCCACCACCAGCTGTCCTCCGTCACGAAAGTGAGCAACGTGAGTCCGGTGAGGGCCCCGATACCGACCATCACCGGGGCGGGGTTGGCGAGCAGGACGGCCCCGGCGAACACGAACAGGGACAGCGGGCCGGCCAGCCACCAGGTGAGGTAGCCGCCCAGTCCCAAGCCGATTCCCAGCCCGGCGGCCAGCCAGGCGTCCGCCCGCAGATCCCATCCGTTGAGCCGGGTGGGCCGGTCGGAGGAGCGGGCCATCCGCCCGTCGAAGAAATCGGTGAACCAGGCCAAAGTGAGAAACAGGGCCGCCGCCTCCAACCGCCGTCCGGCCAGCAAAGCCACCAGAACCGGCCCGGCCAGCAACCGGGAAAAAGTGAGCAAATCAGCCAACTGCGCCCTGTCCATAACCCTATTTAACCACGCCCCTCCCCCCGGCGCGGGAAACCCGCCGGTGCAGGTGTGGGAGGAGTCGGTGGGTAAAGTGTTGGCAGTCCATGTAAACGAAGGCGAGGTCAAACCGGTGCAATGCCGGAACGGGTTCTTCGCCAGGCAGGGAGCGATGACGCAAAAACTCAGCCGGAGCGAAATTCTCGGATTCTTCCAAACGGAGGGGGCCCTGGAATTCGACCGCTCTTTTTGCCCCCGATTCAAATACCCGGAGGACTTCGACCAGGCCAAATTCGACGACTGGTTCCGGCGCTCCCGCATCACCGACCTCGCCTCCACCGAGGAAATGCTGGTCAACATCGGGGTGGCGGAGCGGACGGGCGGCCAGTTGCGGCTCCGCAACGCGGGCGTGCTGTTCTTCGCCAAAAACGTGCGCCAATTCTTCCCCGATGCGTACATCACCTGCCTGATGGGGCAGGGTACGGACAAGGTGCACATCCTGGATCGGAGCGACCTGGAGGGGGGCGTGGTGGCCGACATCGAAAACGCCATGGCTTTCATCGACCGCAACACCCGCACCAAATACCGGATTGAGGGCCTGCAACGGGAAAACATCAAGGAATACCCCATGAAGGCGCTGCGCGAGGCCGTCACCAACGCGGTCATGCACCGGGACTGGTATTTCACCGGGTCGAACGTCTTCGTGGAAGTGTACGTCGACCGGATCGAGGTGATCAGCCCCGGCAAACTGCCCCCGGGCGTCACCCTCACCAACATCGGCCGCACCAGCAGGCGGCGGAATCCCCTGATCGCCGACCTGCTCCACCGCATCGACTTCATCGAGAAGGCCGGCACCGGCATCCGCCGCATCCGGGAGGAGGCCAAAGAGATGGACTGCCCGGAACCCGAATTCGAAGCCGACCACTTCATAACCATCACCTTCCACCCCAACCCGGAAGTCCGGACAAATGCCCCCACCGACCAAGTCGAAGCCCCCACCGACCAAGTAAGTCCGAAAACCGACCAAGTTACCGACCAAGAGGCTCCCCAAACCGACCAAGTCACCGACCAAGTAAGTCCCCAAACCGACCAAGTCACCGACCAAGTCACCCTCAAAACCGACCAAGTCCAACCCCCCACCGACCAAGAAACCGACCAAGTAAGTCCCCAAACCGTACAAGTCACCGACCAAGTCGAACCCCAAACCGACCAAGAAACCGACCAAGTCACCCTCAAAACCGACCAAGTCCAACCCCCCACCGACCAAGTCACCGACCAAGTAAGTCTCCAAACCGTACAAGTCACCGACCAAGTCACCGTCCAAGTCGCCGAGTTACTGGCCGCTATAGCCGAAGAAGCAACCAGCGAGCAACTGCGAAAAATCCTGAACCTCAAGCATAAAGGCCATTTTCGGACTTCCTACCTGCTGCCCGCCTTGAAATCCGGCCTGATCGAAATGACCATCCCGGAAAAACCGCAAAGCAGCAAGCAACGCTACCGCCTAACGACAAAAGGCCAGGATTACCTTCAGCAAACACGGGAATAACTTTCAGCTGGAGCGACCACCGCCCATCCGAAACAATCGAAGACCTGGGGGTTTCGCCTCCCGCGCTTCTATGGGATCTCGACGGTTGCGGAGATGGGAAAAACATACCCCTTGTCGCACGGCGAAAAATTGTGCATATTGGAAGTGGAAAGCATCAGCACGCTGGAGGCGACTCGCCAAAGACCATGACCGCGCCCGCACTGCGTCCGCAGAACGAAGCCCTCCTACGGGCGGATCCGCCGCGTCCTCTCGACAAAGGCCACCCGCTCCGCCGGCGGTTTCGCAAAACCGGCTTGGCGGGGCTCGCCGACCACGAGGTGATCGAATTGCTGCTGAACCTGGCCTCCCCCGTCGCCGACAACGGGGCGTCCGCCCGCGATCTGCTCCGGCGCTTCGGCTGCCTGCGCAACGTTCTGGACGCCTCCCCCGCCGAACTGCAGTCAGCCGGTCTGAGCGAACCGGCCGCAGTCGCCGTGAAAATCATCCGGGAGACGGCCAACCTGTACCTGCAACACACGGCGGAAGGCACCGACATCCTGCTCGAACCGGAGAAAATCAGCAGCTTTTGGCGGATGCGAATCGGCGGCCTCAGACACGAAGTGTTCGCGGTTGCCTATTTGGATTCCGGATACCGCCTCCTCCCCGATGGCGTGGAAATCCTGCAGGAGGGGGCCATCGACCGGGTAGCCGTGTATCCCCGGCGGGTCGTGGAAGCCGCCGTTCGCAACCAGGCGGCGGCCCTGCTTCTCGCCCACAACCATCCGAACGGCCAAACGGAGCCGACCGAACATGACAAAGTAATCACCCGCGCCATCGTGCTGGCCGCCGAAACCATTAGCCTGCGGGTGGCGGATCACCTCGTGGTGTCCCACCGGGAAACTTTCAGCTTCAGAAAAGCAGGACTGCTATGACCATCGCTCCCGCAATTGTGGAGCACAACCTGCAACTAAACCCCAGCCAGCAGGAGGTCATCGGCCATCTGGACGGCCCGCTCCTGGTGATAGCCGGCCCCGGCTCCGGCAAAACCTACAGCATCGTCCTGCGGGCCTTGAACCTGTTGCTGTTGAAGAAGGCGGAACCGAAAGAGATGGCGTTGTGCACTTTCACCGAGAAAGCCGCCTACGAAATGCGGGACCGTCTGGCCGCCTACGCCAGCCAGCTGGGTTACAAGGAGGACCTGTCCGACCTGACCATCTCCACCATCCACGGATTTTGCAACCGGGCCCTGACCCGTCACCGCCACCGGACGAACCTCGGGCACGGCTACCAAACCTTGGACGAGCTGACCCAACTGTTGTTCATCTTCGAACATTTCGACGACATCATCGGAGAAAAAGATGAGGACGGCCGCTATCTGACCCGTTGGACAACCCGCTGGACGGCCATCGAAAGGGCGAGAGGGTATTTTGACAAAATAACCGAAGAACTGGTCGATCCGAACCTGATGACGAACTCGGACGACTCTTTCATCAGGGCCATCGGCTCCGCCTACCTCAGTTATCAAAAGGCCCTGTTGAACAAAAACCGCGTCGATTTCGCCCACCTGCAACGACATTTCTACGACCTGCTGAACGACCCAGCCGCCGCCGACTCGGTTTCCCCCCATCTCCGCTACCTGCTAGTGGACGAATACCAGGACACCAACTTCATCCAGGAACAGTTGCTCCTCAAACTGGCGGGGCCCGACCAGAACCTGTGCGTGGTGGGTGACGAGGACCAGAGCATATACCGCTTCCGGGGGGCCACGGTGCGCAACATCTTGGAGTTCCCCCAGCGGGTGTCCGACTGCCGGGTCATCAAGTTGACTTCCAACTACCGCTCGCATCCCGCCATAGTGGAACGCTACGACGATTGGATGTCCTCGGCGGACTGGTCCAACTCGGCCGGCCACTCCTTCCGTTACGACAAAACCATCGTCGCCAACCCGAACGGAGACCGCTCCAACTACCCGGCCGTCATCAGCATATGGGGAACCGGCGTCCAGGACGAGGCTGAACGATTCGCCGATCTGGTGGAGTTTCTGAAAAAAAATCAGGTGATTGAGGATTACAGCCAGGTGGCCCTCCTGTTGCACAGCGTCCGCGAGAAGCACAGCGGTCACTATCTGGAAGCCTTGCAAGCCAGGGGCATCCCCGCTTTCTGCCCCCGCGCCCGGGGCTTCTTTGATATTCCCGCCATCCGCAACCTGGTGGCCTGTTACGCAATCCTGCTCGGCTGGTACGGCGACCAACGGGATCCGGTTTCGGGATGGGCGCTCAAAAAACTGGCCCGATATGCGGATGAGGCCATCCTTCAACTCTGTCAGCAGTTCGAAAAGTCCAGCCCGCTCGCCCGGGCCCTCCGCCGGTGGACGGACGAAATCGCCGCCCTGGAGAAAAGGCAGACCCTCGACCTGCGTCCTACCGACTACTTCTACCGCCTGCTCGCCTTGGAACCGTTCCGGAGCGCGGCCAAAGATGAAAACACGGCCTGCAACCTGGCCATCTTCTCCCAGCTTCTCAACGCTTTTCAGGTTTTCTACGGCTACCCGGTTATCACCTACGACAACCGGGAGTCTCTGCCCCGCAGTTTTTTCAACAGTTTCCTGCGCCTGCTTCATTCGGGAGGCATCAACGAATACGAGGACCCGGATCAGCCGTTCCCGAAAGGTTACGTGCAAGTGATGACCATCCATCAGTCCAAGGGCTTGGAGTTTCCGGTGGTGGCGGTCGGCTCCCTGTCGGCGCAGATTCCCACCGGCAAGCAAATTGACCGCAACTTGGCCCCGTTCTATCACCGTCCGCCTTTTGAACCCGAAGACCGCATAACCAATTTTGACCGGATGCGCCAACACTACGTGGCCTTTTCCAGAGCGCAGAATGTGCTGGTCCTAACCGCCCACAAAACGCCCAAGAAACACTTCGCCGCCATCTGGGAGGGCCTCCCCCAGTGGCCGTACGCGGAGAAGGATAAGCTGGCCGCCCAGCGTTTTGCCTCGCATGAACGGACGCCCGTCAAAAAAACCTACAGTTTCACCGGCGACCTCAAAGTCTACGAAACCTGCCCGCGCCAGTATCAGTTCTTCCGGGAATACGACTTCACCCCGTCCCGGTCGGCGGTCTTCTTTTTCGGCCAGCTCGTCCACCAGTCCATCGAGGGCATCCACCGCTTCGCCATGGACGGCCAACTGGACTCCCTCGACGAGAACCGCATCAGCGACCTGTTCGAAGACAACTTCCGAGTCCTGAGCCTGTCCGACCGGCGGCCCATCAGCGGGGTGGTCAAAGAGGCCGCGTTCCGACAGGTGATGAACTATTTCCGGCAAAACCAAGACGAGATGGGCCGCATCATCGAAACCGAGGTGGATGTGTCTTTGGAGAAGGACGACTACATCCTGTCCGGCAAGGTGGACCTGTTGATGGGCGGGGACGGCAAATTGGAGCTGCTGGATTTCAAGACTTCGCCCCGCCCCAAAGACAACCCGAATCTGATAGAGGCCTACGAACGGCAACTCTGCACCTACGCCCACATCTTGGAGCAACGGCGGGGCAAGCGGGTGGATCGACTGTTGCTCTACTGGACTTCGGAGCAACGCAAGCAGGATGCGCTGATGGCGCTACCATACAGACCGGAGCGGGTAGAGGAGGCCGGCCGCCATTTCGACGCCACCGTGCGGCGCATCCAGGCGGGCGAGTTCGCAGTGTCCGCCCCGCCCGAAGCGGATATCTGCCAAGAATGCGACCTGCGGAGGCTGTGCCGTACGGACGGCATCATCGGAGAAACAGGATGACCAAAATAGAAATCGCCAAAACCGAGCTGGTCTGGCCCGGTAAATACAACGAAGACGGCACCCTGAAAGAGGTGCCCCGCGTCAGCCTGCCCTTCCAGGTCATAGAGACCGTCAACGAAAGCCGCGCCACCCGCGAAACACAGCAAACCAAAGGGATGTCCCTATTCGATGTCTACCAAGGCAACGAAGGCGACACCTTCGAAGAAGGCTGGAAAAACAAACTAATCTGGGGCGACAACCTGCTAGTAATGAGCTCGCTACTGGAAAGATT
The DNA here is from genome assembly GCA_965202665.1 of Candidatus Spongiisociaceae bacterium. Lineage (GTDB taxonomy): Bacteria > Actinomycetota > Acidimicrobiia > Spongiisociales > Spongiisociaceae. The sequence goes on along the minus strand of OZ241841.1, from coordinate 1,704,017 downwards.
TGCTGGCAAAATTGATCTCATATATATCGATCCTCCATTCGCCACAGGCTTGGATTTTTCTTTTAAAGCAGAACTGGGCGATACGGATATACAAACAACAAAAGAACCTTCTATTATCGAGGAAAAAGCTTATAGAGATACTTGGAAGGAGGGTATAGAGAGCTATCTTGATATGGTGAGATCACGGCTATCTATAATGCGAGAACTACTAAAAGATAGTGGGGCAATATATGTTCATCTTGATGCCAACGTAGGTCACTATGTAAAGGTTATGATGGATGAAATATTTGGAATGCGCAGTTTTCAAAGGGAAATAATATGGAGGATAGGTTGGATATCTGGTTATAAATCTAGAGCCAAAAACTGGATTCGTAATCACGATACAATTCTCTTTTATGTAAAGACACCTGGTTACTTTAAATTCAACAAAGAATACATACCTTACTCTGATGATTACCAACGTAGAGGAAACGATCAAACCAAAGGCAACGGATACCCTATTGAGGATGTTTGGAATGCCAATTCTCATGAATTCGCCTTAAAAGGAAATCAATCACTAGACTCTATTCAGATCAAGAGTTTTTCCCAAGAAAAAACAGGCTACCAAACTCAAAAGAACGAAAGTGTGTTAGCACGGATAATAAAAGCGTCATCAAATCCTGATGATCTTATTGCTGATTTTTTTTGCGGCGCAGGCACCACACTCGCGGTATCGGAAAAACTAAACAGAAGATGGATTGGTTGCGATCTTGGACGCTGGAGTATTCATATTACCCGAAAGCGGTTACTAGGTATTGAAGAATGTAAACCCTTTGAAATACTTAATCTCGGCAAATACGAACGACAATACTGGCAAGATTCTGCCTTTTATGAGTCAAGGAATCCGATAGTTATTGAACATCGTATATACGAATACTATTCGTTTGTGATGAAATTGTATGGAGCGCAACCTGTTCCTGGCTTAGAGTGCCTACATGGCAAGAAAGATAAAGCATTAGTTTACATTGGGTCAGTTGATGCTCCCATCACTATAACCGAAATAGATCAAGCACTCAATGAATGTGCTCACTTAAACCAACAAGAGCTTCATGTTTTGGGATGGGAGTGGGAAATGGGACTGGCCGGACCTAATAACAATATACGGGGGGGGGACTCATGCACAGTGTGGCTAAAGAAAAAGGAATCAAATTATTACTATTCCAGATACCGCGTGAGATTATGGAACAACAAGCCGTTGACAAAGACGATATACAATTCTTTGAATTAGCATATCTTGAAACCGATATCCAAAAATCCGATGTTCTTTCTATAAAGATAATCTTGAAGGATTTCGTCATCCCAAATTCGGAGCTCATCCCTGATGATATACGGGGTAAAATAAAGGAATGGTCAGATTACATTGACTACTGGTCTGTCGATTGGAACTTCCAAAATGACACCTTTATACAAGGATGGGTGGATTACCGGACCCGTAAGGACCGAACCCTCCGCCTCGAAACAGACACCCACACATACGAGACCCCTGGTGTATATCGTATTCTGGTCAAAGTGATAGATGTTTTTGGTAACGATACTACTCAGGGTTTTGACATTGAGGTCGGTTAATGTCTGAACCAGTAATTCCCTACGACAAGCAACTGCCGGGGATCCAAGGTCGTCTTCCTTGGGTTGAGCCTGTTTCCTACCTGGTCAAAGACGAAACAGCGTCAACAGGTTGGCGCGAGGAAACCTCCGGGCGTCGACCTAGCCCTATCTTTTTAGTTCCCAAAATCCGTGAGGCGGTGGATGCTTGGCGCAGTAGCGGCTACCAGGGAGCCTCCGATGTAACCAAACGTCTGTTTGAATATTGGTTCGAGGAAGACCACGAAGTGCAAAATTTTGAAGTTCCTTTCCGCTATCACTTTTGCCAACGCGAGGCTATCGACACTTTAGCCTGGCTCGTGGAAATAGCAAACCAACGCGATGCAAAGAATCTGATACAAAAATACCACACCTTTTATATGGATACTCTCACTGAAAGCAATTTATCTTTCCAAACTACTACGGATGGGAAACGACAAGTCCGCCGCTACATACCAGAACGCAGCGATTTTGGGGCACAAGATTTACCACCTAAAGACTTACGTCGTTTTGCTTTCAAAATGGCGACGGGTTCGGGAAAAACTTGGGTGATGGCTATGACTATAGTTTGGTCTCATCTCCACAGCCGTCTGGTGCCCGACTCCAATCTTTCCACTAACTTTCTAATAGTAGCCCCAAATGTCATCGTGTATCAAAGACTGGAAAAAGATTTTGCCAACAACCAAATATTTCACGAGTTACCTTTGATACCACCGGAACTAAAAAGGGTATTCTCACAAAGGGTCATTCTACGTGGAGAGTCCACCGAACCCGATCCTTCCGGTAATCTCTTCCTGACCAACATTCATCAACTCTATGAGTCGCGTGACCAGGAGTGGACTCCAAGCAACGCCGTAGAAGCATTACTTGGCAAGCCCGCATCGGGTATCGCTACCTCCGGCCAACGTTCTATGATGGAACGAATAAAGTTGCTAAATGACCTTGTTATTATCAACGATGAAGCCCATCATGTTCATGACGAAGACTTGGCTTGGAGCAGATCTCTTCTTTCCATTAACCAAGCACTACCAAACGGTGTTAGTCTTTGGCTGGATTTTTCCGCCACGCCCAAAGACCAAAACGGTATGTTCTTTCCTTGGACCGTCTGTGACTACCCTCTCGCCCAAGCCGTGGAGGACAGAATAGTAAAAGCCCCGATAATAGTGGATCAGGACAGTCCTGAAAAACCCGCCCACGAACCCACTAGAGTAACAAAAGAAGATGTTGTAGAAAAATACGGCCACTGGCTGAGAAGTGCTACTGAACGCTGGAAAGAACATTACCAGTCATACAATGCCTTGAATGTAAGACCAGTTTTGTTCATCATGGCCGAGAAAAACGCCTACGCAGATGCAATAGGCCAAGCACTGTATTCTAGCCCTGAATATGGATTCAAAGAGTCAGAAGTGTTGATTATCCACACTGATAACACTGGAGAGGTACGTAAAGGAGATGTTGATAAGGCCCGTCAGGCGGCTCGCGATATTGATAAGGACACAAACAAAATAAAGGTTATCGTAAGCGTTATGATGTTACGCGAAGGATGGGATGTAAGAAATGTGTCCGTGGTTCTCGGTCTGCGACCTTTCACAGCCAAAGCTGAAATATTACCAGAGCAGGTGATAGGTCGGGGCCTCCGGTTGATGCCCCAGATAGGCCCCGATCGCACGCAAACATTAGAAGTTTTAGGTACGCCAAATTTGCTCAGATTCTTACGCGAACAACTAGAGACCGAGGGAGTGAGCGTAACCGTTACTAAAAAACCCCCGCCCCTTCCAGTGAAAATAGCACCATTACAAGAGAAGATGGAATATGATATAAACATTCCTATAACTAAACCGGATATGTATCATAATCTACGAGACCTTTCCAACCTGGATCTAACTTTACTCGATCCCATCTTTCAACAGGAAGATTTGGACGAACGCTACCGAATAAGATTGCGAATGGAGTTTGCCACCACTGAAACCGAGGTTCACCAAGCAAATATAGCCGTGGAATCCACCGTTTCTGTAAAAGAACTTCTATCAAGTATTACACAAAAGGTTGCTAAACAAACGGGTTTGAGCGGTCAGTTCCACGAATTATATCCAACAGTACAGGATTATGTTAGAGAACGTTGCTTTGGCAGAACGATCGATCTGAACGATCAAAACACTAGTTCCCACTTGTCCAGGTCAGAATTACAAGAAGCTATATCGAAATATTTGGCTTCTCAAATAGGCACGCTGACCGTAGAGCGTCGTCGCATTGAATTCGAGAATCTAGATAATCACCTCTCCGACACCCCATCTTTCAGCTGGAGACGAGATCTACCTCTTTTAGAAGCGAGAAAAACAATATTCAATTTTGTAGCCACCTACAACCCTTTTGAGCGTAGGTTTGCGGAGTTTCTTGACCAGGCAGAGGATGTTCTGCGCTTCGCCGCACTTGGGACAACAGAGCAGGGCGGGTCTGGAACCGCCTTCCGGGTAAATTATCTGAAACCGAGCGGAGCCATCGGCTTCTACCATCCGGATTGGGTGGTCGTCCAAGATACGGAAGCAGGCGAGTTGAACTGGATTATCGAAACCAAAGGGCGAGTCTGGGAGGGAACAGAACAAAAAGACGCCGCGATGCAAGACTGGTGCCGTAAGGTGAGCACCGCCACCGATACGCCCTGGAAATACATAAGAGTAAACCAAAACCAGTTCCACCCCGAGTTAGGTACGCTCCGGTCTTTGATTTTGGACATAATCAAAAATGAAATGTTCACCGAACGCGATAACCGGGAAACCACAATGTCTTTAGAAGAAATTCTTGAAGCACGAGACGAGGGACGTGCCTGACGACCATAGTTGCTGATGCGTCAATAGCAGCCACCTGGTGCTTCCGCGACCGACCGGGCACCGCCGAAGCAGACGAGGTGATAGCCCGAATATATAGCGAACCCGCCATAGTCCCAGACCTGTTCTGGCACGAGATACGCAACGTGCTTGTGGGAGCCGAACGGAAAGGCCGCATCGAGGCAGGTTCCGCCGAGGCCTACCTCAACCGCCTCCGCTCCCTCCCCCTAATCACCGACCACGATCAAGATGACGCCAACACAGTAGCCTTGGCCCGCCAACACAACCTAAGCGGCTACGACGCCGCCTACCTGGAAACCGCCCACCGCCGCCAAGCCCAACTAGCCACCCTAGACAAAAAACTATCCAAAGCCACCACACCAAACATTTGAAAAATCAATATCTAATGATTTTTTTCATCTTTACAAGCTTCGTAAACTTTTTTCTTTTCCTCAGGTTTTACAAGTGTTGCTACAATCGCGCCAGGTGGTAATTGAGAATCATCGTGATCTAATTCTTTCCGAATTGCTCTAAATAATTTTTCTGCCTGCCGGATACCCTCCATAGAATCACCAGAAATATCTTTTTGTTCATTCCACACTTTGATCACCGGAGGCGACCCCCATATCAAAAGAGCAGGTCGAAAAGACTTGAATCTTTTTAATAATTTTCTCTGTTTTGCTTCATCACTACCTTTATCTTGGATAAACGAATCAAATATACTTACTAATTCTATAAGATAAGCTTTCTTATCTCGTAAAATCCAATTTTCTCTTTCTTGTTTTTCCTTACGTCTTTGAGCTGACCAGTATATCAGAGAAGGAAACGAACCCGCAAAAAAAACAAGTAGGGTTTCTAGTTGAAAATTTTTGGTGACAATAATGATGAATAACGTTACGATACCCAACAGTACTATCATAACAATAACACCCAACCAAACATGCCACCTAGACTTTTGTTCCATTATTTCTCCTTTTTAGCATATAGGGTCCGCGTCACAGTATAAATAATGTTTCACGCACCCTGAGGGACCCACCCTCGTCTAATCCTTTCTTTCCCTGCTCCGTTATACCTGCTACTATAGTATCACCCGACAGGACGCGCAAGTTCAGCCAGAGGGAGGGACAACATCGTGCAATACCTTACGATTGGGCAGGTTATCTTTGATGAGGATGCCTTTGAGCCGTTGTGGTATCACCCGCTGGGGGAGGCGCGGGATGCGAAAAGCGTGGGGGCAGCCGTGGTGTTGCAGGCTTGGCTGGAGGACATCGGGCAGAACCTGCACTCCTACGGGCTGGAACGGTTCGTGGGGTGCGAGATGCTGTCCCTGTCCGCCCAGGGGGATGCGGCGGTGGCCGAAGTGCTGTGCTCCGACGGGGCGGTGGTGAGCATCGGGGCGGGTCCGCAGGGCACCGACTGGTGGCAGAAACTCCGCTGGGCGGTCGCCTAAACCATTCCCTCTTAGAGTTTCAGCCAAGTGCCGTCGTTGAGTCGCAACCGCCATTGATGGGGCGGGTAACCAAAGGCCTCCAGCATCATATGCATATTGCGTAGCACCGCCTCGGCGCTGCCGTGGGTGTTCAACCACAGCCCCGGAACGACTTCGACATTGGCAGCGATATCTTTCACATAGTCTGGTAGAAGATGTTTGGGCATGATGAAAGGCAGGCTCCCCCAAATATCCTCCTGACCGGGATAGTCGGTGGCGATCTCTTGGGCAATGGCGCGAAACGCCCCCGCCCAACCGTAGGGCACCGCCCGTTCTTCACCGTCTGGTCCGACCACCACTTTAGGCCGCGGGCTCTGCTTCCTGGGCTTCTTGGGCTTCTTTGGGGGCGGGGGCTTCTTCTTTGGGTTCTTGGGAAGGGACAACTGGTCGGAAATTTCGGACAGAAAGTCGGACACCATTGCAATCTCCACCGTCTTGCCGGTCTGCTCCCTGTACCCCTCCGACAGCATCTCCGTTAGCGGCCCGTCCTGACTTGCGCATTCCGTAGCCAGCACATCCTCTAGCACCCGACGAACCGTCGCCTTGCGTCGGTCGTAATCCTTTATGATCGCATCCAACCGACGCCTCTCATCCTCGGAGCTGATACGCGAACTGATCCCAGCCGCGGCACTCTCCCGCTCATCTCGGTTTTGCTCCATCACGCATCCTCCTCTCCGGCCTTCCGTCTGGTCAGAACAAATCCAAGTATACTCATCTCAATCGCCAAGCCGCCTCTGGTTCAGTCGTGGGCGCACCATGGGTGCCAAGGCAGGGACGGGTCAAGGCGAACCACCGCACCACTCTCCCAATCAAACCCGTACCCCTCCGGGAGGCAGGCCGCAATCTCTTCCACCATCCGGTCAATCTGCCTATCAACAGCCGCCTCGTCATAGGATGGCACCGTCGTCTCGACCGGAGCACCAGACCTAGCTTCAGGAAAATTCACCATATCGCTACCTTACTATCAGTTTTGGTACCAGGGCGGATTGGGCGTTAAATCAAGTAAAGACATCATGGTTAGCGAACGATACTCTTTGGCACTAACTTCGTCAAGCTGACTATATTGTGTTGGGAGAAGAACAAGATCCTCCTCACCTGCCCTTCTCCTCCACTGGTCCGCCTGTTCATCGAACCACCTTCGCACATTTTCAGACAAAGGCGAATCAGAAAAAACCCATATCTCAACTCTCTCCATATTAATATTGTCATCAGCCCTTATCCTAAATTCTGCCACTTGCTGATAAATATCTTGTCCAAGTAGAGTGTTCTCTAGAGAAGCTAGTTCTTTTGCTAATGGTCTCCTTACCGCCCGCTCAAACTTTCCGTCGAATGCTGGGCGGTCTACGAGCATCGCTAATCTGCTACCGACTATCCTGCGACTTTCCTCAGATCCAAAAACCCTGATAGGATCGCGTCCCAGCAACCATCCCTTATCTACGGAAATGCTCAAACGCAGATCAGCAACCCAAAACCCTTCCCGGGGAAAATCTTGCAAACGTAGTAAATACTGAGGGCCTCCGCCTTCCGTTATAGACCTTCGGTAATTGCTAGGAATATAGGAAGGTCGTTTTGTCGAACCTGTGGTTGGTTCGTGTTTATGCTCTCCATCGTAAACAGGTACCATTTGCACCCACGGCCGGGATGGTTGTTTACTATCCTCCTCTATAATATCACAAGTCTGCGTCGTTATCATCCCATACGGAAACTCCTCCTCAAATTCGATCGTTCCCGGACCTTTGCCGAGATATGCCGCTGTTTGCGCATGGACGGGAACATCCGGGTTCCCAAGATAAGACATAGGAAAACCTTCAACAACATCACCCTGCCGGAAGGAACCTAGGTGCTCCAACACACCTTCAGGCCATTCACCTCTCGTACGCGGGATGCCTGCGAAAATCATTTGCTCGCATTCCCATCAGGGCGTTGCCGTCTCGGACGAGCAGAATACCGGCGGGGAACCTCCCCGTATTCCTCCACCCATCCCTGCTCTTCCAAATCAAGACGTTCCAGTTCCTTACGAAGTTCATCTGGTGATGGCAAAGAGCCTGGCGGAGGTGAAAACAGGATGTGAGATGCCTGTTGTGAAACTAAAGCAGGCCCATCTGGCTGAGATAGTATATCCAACCTGGTGAAAGAAGGATTCTTATTATCTGGCTCGTTCAACCAGGCAAGCATCTGTCTTTGACTCATAACAAGCTTTAGAGCGGAAATCAAATGCAATATTTGAAATAATTTACTAGTAGTACTTGGATATGCGCCTTGTCCATTACGCCAATTGCGAAAACTATTACGCGAAATATCCACTAACTTTGCCAAATTTTTTTCTGAGATTTTTAATAGTAATTTTAACTCTTCAACTGCTTTTAAGGCCTCTTCGTTTAGTTTATTCTTAGCATCTAAGCTGAGTTCGTCTCGCCAACTCTTCGTCCAACGATGATACTTGGATACCTCAAACGAAACAGTAACTGAAACAGTTATGGCTTGGGAAATATACTCTGTCTTTGCAAAATCAGAACCAGTATCTTCCCACAGGCCTTCCGATAGTATAGTATAGGGTATACCAAAAAGATAATTGGTATCAGACACTATTCTAGAAGCCGAAAATGTGATAGTCATTTTTCATCCTTTCTGAAATTGTTATATAAATCATCAGTTATTGCAGCCCTGAAGACTTGCTTGGCTAAGTCATGGAATATATTTGCCGTTTCCAAAATTTCGTCCACGTTGAATGGTCTACCAATTTGACGAAAACAGTCATGATCAAGAACATAGCTATAGGTTTCATCAAAACGCTGGCAACCGTGTTGCAGATTTACTGTGGCACCACCAGGCCCCTCCAGTTCAACAAGGCTCTGGGTTACTCTAATCGAATCCGAAAAATCCCTGTTGACAATAGGGCCAAGTATCTCGTCGACAATCAGACCGCGGAACCCTTCCGGCGTACTTGGATAAGGGTATTCAATATGGTCAACCATTCGTAGGCCTAATCGATTTTCAAGTTTTGGTGAGAACGTACGTTCAAATACGCGGGCTAGCCTAACAAGACTCTCCTCAAACTCTGCCCATCTATCATAGTCTAATGTCTCCACACTGAACGATGATTGACTGATAACCGCAGTCCATTTTTTGTCCTCGGACTGAAATCTCCATCCTGGTTGCGGTTCCGCCCGCTTCACCTCACTGCTACCTACACCCACGACCATATCAACCTTTTCTTCGGTAAACTCTTCCATACTGGGGAAGGTGTCCCGAACTGCTTTATGCACCTCCAACGCCCGGCTCACGTCGGCGACAGCGAGGATCCGCTCGTGGCGCACTTGGCACACCACGAGGCGCAATGGCGATCGTGGGAGTTTCTCCTGAAAGGGCTCGGGTAGAGACAAGGGCTCTGCCATTACGTTCCTCCTTTGCAAATCTGCATCGGTTCTGTTACCGAGCTACGATGAATTTGCGCGTAACTTGAGCGCAGGTTTATTAGCAACTTGAGCACAAGCTGAGCATACAGCAGAGCAGCCGGGGTGTCAAATCCGGCTATTCCGTCCGGGTTCGGCGGCAATCGAGGTCTTGACATGCCAGCCGGGGGTGGGGGTGGTAGCCTTTGGGGTGGGGCCCGCGTAGCTCAGGGGATAGAGCAACCGCCTCCTAAGCGGTAGGTCGCAGGTTCGAATCCTGCCGCGGGCGCCGTTTTAGGGTGTGGGGGATTCTCGGGCGGCGGTTAGGGCTTGGGTTAGCCATAGCAGGTCGTCTAAGAAGGCGGCGGCGCGGGCGGGCAGGCGGTCGTCTACGGGGACGCCGTCCGGGGTCAGGGACTTTCCTATGTTGGAGATGGGCAGGTCGCGGAGGGAAACTATCAGGCCCATGTCCCGCAACACGGGCAGCAGGGTGGGGATCATTCTCACCCCGCCTAAGCCGCCTACGCTGACCGATGCCACGCCCACCGCTTTGCGGCGGTACTCTTCCAGCAACATATCCAGGGCGTGTTTCAACAAACCGGGAAAGCCCGAATTGTATTCGGGGACCACCAGCACCAGGCCGTGGCAGGCGTCGACCGCCGACCGGAAACCCTCATCGGCCGCCCCCTCGCCCCGGCCGGCGTCGTTTATCGACAGGTTCAGGTCGCGCAAGTCGATCAGATGGGTTTCCACCCCCTCCCTCTCCTCCAGCAACCCGCTGATCCATCGGGCGGCCCGTTCGCTGCGGCGATCTTGGCGGACGGTGCCCAGCAACACCGGGATGTTCAAAAGGCGGCCGTCCGGCGGTTCAGTCATCGGGCGATGCTACCCCGGCCAGCGTCCGGCGGATCAGGGCGGCGGGATCCCGGAAGACCGCCGAACGGGGAACCGACTGTTGCGCCCCCCGCTCCTCGGCCGCCGCCAGCGCCTCCCTATTGACATGCGGGCCGAAAGCGGCGCAGGGCACTCCCGCCGCTACCGCCCGCTCCACCGCCTCCTGCGCGGCGGGGTGCTCCAAATCCACCAACACCGCCGACAGCCCCTCCGCCAACTCGCCTCCGTCCATCGGGGCCGTCCGCATGCCCTCCGCCCGCAACGCCCCCTCCAACTTTGACTTGTCCATCAGATTTCGGGACAGCACGCCCACCGTCGGGGGACGCAACGCCCGGGCTTTGGCCGCCCCCCAAGCCAGATGCGCCGCCCACGCCTCCTCCCCCAAAACGCTGGAAGAAGCGGGGGCCAAATCGTAGAGGTCGCCCGGCAAAGCGTTCACCGCCGCCTCGTCCCGCTCCGCGGGCGGAACCCCGGCGGCCGCCAACGCCCCGGTGGGGAACTTCATCGCCTCCTGAACCAGCTCCAACGGGCCCCGCCTTTGCCCGGCGAACGGCTCCGACAGCAACTCCCCCAACCGCTCCGCCAGCCACGACCGGCCCCGTCCGATCGACTCCGCCAAACTCTCCCGGGCGAAAACCGCCTCCGCCTCCGGAGAATCGACCGTCAAGCCCGCCTCGGCCAGCCGCGCCTCCGCCGCCGCCCGGACATACGGCTCGTAGGCGGCTACGAAAGCCGCCCGCATCCCGGTCTCGTCGCCCATCCTCACACCTCCGGCAAACCCGGCCCGGCCAAGCCCCTGCAAACAGATCCTGCTCTAGCGGACGACCTGGCCTCCGCCTTTACGCTAATGCCGTTGCGGGGGCGGTGGGGCGGCGGCGGGGAAAACGCCGGGCCGGAGCGGGGTTTGGGGAAACGGATCATCCGGTGAAAACTTGTACGGTCATCAGGCCCAGCGGGCCCTCCCAAACCGCCACCCCCGCCCGCACGAACCGGGCGTCCAGCATCGTCTCCCGATGGGACGGCGACTCCAGCAAGCCCTGGTGAACCACCGCCACGGTGGGGGCCAAAGCCAGATTTTCCCCCACCACCACGAACGGAATCCCCGCTCCGGCCACCCGCTCCGCCGCCGAACCCGACTGCGGCGAGACGTGGGAAAAAAACCCTTCCCGGTACATTTCCCGCCCGTGGGCGGAGGCCGCCTCCGCCAAGACGGGCGACCAGGCCAGAGGGCTCGCCCCCGCCTCCACCCGGGCCAGGTTGGCCAAGTCGAACAACTCCCGGGCCGCCTCCGCGTCCGCCGCCAAATCGTCCTCCGCCGCCGCCGGGAGCTCCCGCACCGCCGACCCTTCCAACACCACCGACTCCGTTCCCAGCAACCGCCGCAGGTTCACCAGCGACTCCAAAACCCGGTCGCCCGCCAGCCCGCTCACCCACGATTTGACCCGCGCCCCCTGCTCGGTCACCAACCGGGCGGCGGAAGAATCGGCCAGCATGCGGTCCAAAGTCGGATTAACCGACAGGGCGGTGGCCGACAGCAGAAACAACGCCGACATCACCAAAAACAAAACCAGGGCCACCGCCATCCCCGCCACCCGGTCCAACAAACGCAACGGCCCCAGGAACTTCACCAACCAGGCCGACAGGAAAGCCCCCGCCGCCAACGCCGCCGCGAAAACCGCTATACCCGCCGCGGCCGAGGCCGCCAACGGGCTGACGTTGGTCCAAGAACGAACCAACTCCCCTCCGGGGCCGCTGATGCGGAACGCCAGAAACGCCCCCGCTACCGCCGCCACCAAAACCGCCGCCCCCCGCAGAAAACCCCGGCGGTAGCCCCGATACAAGGCCAGCGCCCCCAAACCGGCCAAAGCCAAATCAACGATCACGGCCGATGCGCCCCGCTACCTCTCGGATTTGGGTTCCTCCGCCGCCGGGCCGTCGTCCGCGCCCCCGTCTTCCGCCGCATCGGAAACCGGGCTGGAGCCGTCCCTGGAAGAGCCGTCCCCGGACAGGCGGTCCGACACCCGGCGCACTTTTTGTTTGATCGGCTCCGGTTCCCGTTCCACCACTATCCCCGCCAACGCCCTGTCCCACGGCTCCCCCAACCCCCGGGTGCGCCACAGATGGCCGGCCAGCACTTTCAGCACCCCGGTGAAAGGAACCGCTATCAGCACCCCGAACACCCCGCCCAGCGACCCCCCGGCCAGCAGCGACAGCACGATGGTGGCCGGACTCAAATGCACCGCCACCCGCAGCACCAGCGGGCTGATCAGATGGTTGTCCACCTGCTGAATGAGCACGAAGGCCAGCCCCACCCACAGGGCTTTCACCGGCTCCCCCACTATCAGCGCGGTGGACACCCCCAGCACCCCGCCCACCCACGGCCCGATGAAAGGAATGATGTTCAACAGCCCGGCCATCATCCCCACAATCAGCCAGAAAGGAAGGTTCAGCGCCCACAGGGTGATGCTGGAAAACACCCCCACGATGAGGGCCACGAACAACTGCCCCCGGATGAACCCCCCCACGGTGCGTCCGATCTGCCCGAACAGGTAAAGCATTTCCTCCCGGTGGGCGGCGGGGAGCATGCGGTGGGAGGCCCGGCGCAGGTTGGGGGCGTCCACCAGAATGTAAAAAGCCAGCACCGGGGCCAGCACCGCCACCGCCACCACGTGGATCACCCCCCGGGCGAAATTCCACACCCAGCCCAGGCTGTTCAGGATCACATCCCGGTTGGCCGGGTCGGAAAGCCACTCCCGGGCCCGGTCCACCAGCGAATCCAGCCCCTGGAAGTTGACGTTGATGTTGAAAAAGGACAGCGCGTTGGTGATGTAGTTGTTGATGCTGTCCACCGCCTCCGGCAGGCGGTCCACCAGGTCGGCCCACTGGTCGCCGATGAGGGGCACCGCCAAACCGACTAGGAACAGGGCCAACCCCCCGAACACCAGGTAGGCGATGAAGGCCCCCACCACGCGGGGGATTTTGATGCGGCCCAGCAAGTCCACCAGCGGCTTCAGCAGGTAGATGATGATGACGGCGAAGATGAGGGGCGGCCAGATGATGCGCAACCGGATGGCGGCCCACACCAAAATGGCCACCAGCCCCAGCAGGCCGATGATGCTCCACGACCCCACCCCCATGCGGCGCAACCGCTCGTAGAGGGCGCTTTCCGTGTTGTCTTCAGGCGGCATTGTTCACCTCGTCTCCGCAGCCGTATCCGATGCCGGCTCCGGTTCCCATTGTCGCACCATTAGACGGGCATTGTCGCCCGCCACTATGACATAAGAGCCGGGGCCGTCCCCCAGGAAACGGCGCCCGTCGGCGGTGAACTCCCATCCGGGTCCCACCTCCGCCCGCCCGATCACTTCCACCGAGGCCCGGAAAGGCACCTCCAGAACCATCTCCCCGTCCACCCGCACCGGCACCCGCCCGACCGGCTCCCCCACCCGCAACCGTCCGTTCCCCGACAGGGAAAGGGCGGACAGCCTCACCCCGGACAGGTCGCCTTCCACCACCTCCGCCGCCGCCTCCACCCCCCAGGCCGTGTCGGGGGAAACGGCCACCTCCCAGCCGGAGGAGCGGAACCATCCGGGGTCGTCCCGTTCCCTCACTTCCAGCCGGATCACCCCGTCCGCCGTTGAAGAAGACACGGCGGGGGGGCCGACCGAACCGCCCCGACGCAGAAGACGGGCCCGGTAAAACCCGTCCGTTCCCGAGCCGAGCCGCAACTCGCCCGAGGCGACCGCGCTGATCACCGCCCGGCCGACCGGGGCCCCGAACGGCTCCGGGGAGGGGCCGGCCACGTCCGCCGCCGAAGAAGGGAGGGCGCTCCATCCGGCCAGATGCAAGGCCGCGACCAGGGCCAAGCCGGCCAGGACCAGCAGAGGGGCGGCCGTCACCGCACGGGAAGGCCACCCGGAGGCCCGCCGCCGTCCCATCCACCACAGGCCCCCCGCCGCCGCCCACGCCGGCCACCACGAAACCACGTCCAGCAGGAAAGCGTCCAACAGCAGGTCGCGCACCACAAGGGCGGCCAGCACCACCGCCGCCAGGCCAGCCGCCGCCCACAAGGCCAGCGGGGCCGAAATCCGACCGCCGCCGTCGTCCAGCGAACCCGTCCAGTCGGACATTATCCACCGGCCCGGCGGCCCGTCACTCTTCGAAACTCAGCCCCAGCACCACCACCAAGTCGGCGGCCGGGTCTTCCTCTTCGGAAAGTTCCAGGTTGGCGTCCGGTATCTGCGCCGCCAGAACCTCCGCTTCCCGTTCCAGTCCCGCCGTGTAGCGAATCACGGAAGTGTCCAACGTGGGCGAGAAGTTGTCGGCGGGCAAAGTCTGATACCCTTCGTCGGCGATCCGTTGCGTGGTGCGACCCGCCAGCCCGGTGCGGCCGGTGGAGTTCAACACCAAAACGGTCAGCTCCGCCGGCTCCCGAAGCGGCGGGAGGGTGGTGGTGGTCGTGGGGGGCAGGGTGGTGGTGGTCGTAGTGGTGACGATGGTGGTGGTGGTCGTGGAAGTGGTGGTGGTCGTGGGGGGCAGGGTGGTGGTGGTCGTGGTGGTGGAAGGGGCTTCAGTGGGGGGCGGGGCGTCGTCGCCGCCTAAAAAGAACTGCACCCCCACCGCGGCCCCGGCGATCACCGCCACCGCCAACAGCAACAGCAGCGACATTCGAAACAGGTCGCGGCGGAACCGGGAACGGTCGTCGGAGGCGTGCCTGCCTGGCATATCCCGTCAGGCTAACCGGCCAACCCCTGAAAACGGCGGCAAGCAACGGGAGCCGGGTACCGGAATCGAACCGATGACATCTTCTTTACAAGAGAAGCGCTCTGCCGACTGAGCTAACCCGGCCTGACTCCCCCATTCTACGCTCCCCGCCCGTCAACCTAAAAACCATCGGGGGAATTCAACCCGGAGGCCGCCCTCCGCTCGTCGCCCCCAGGTAAAGTGGCTCTTCGGATTTTAGGGGGGAGTGAGGTTGGGGAGTAGGTTCCAGTTGGGTTTTCCTGCGTAGAGGAGGATGCGGGTTCGGTAGTTGCGGAAGTTGCGGAATCCGAAGGCTACGCGTTTGACGCGTTTGATGAGGTTGTTGGCTGATTCGGTGGGTCCGTTGCTCACTTGGGCGTGATGCCAGGCCACGATTTGGGAGTGCCAGGTGTGGAGGGTGCGTCCGAGTTGGTTGAGTTCGGGGGAGCAGGATTGGTCTTGGAGTTCTGCGGCGAGCAGACGGTTGTATTCGTCGCCTTCGCCTGGATGGTGGGTTTGGTAGATTCCCCGTACGGTTTCTTTAGCGTGCCAAGCGTCGCGTACTTCCCCGCGGGGGTCGCCTGCTTGGAGGAGGCCGGTCAGTTTTTGCTCGCTGCGGGGGTCGAGCCGTTCGCGGGCGAGGGTGAGGAGTTTGCGTATCCGGTACAGGTCGTCGCCTTTCCGTCCGCGGTGTCCCAGGGTTTCTTCTTGCACGCGGCGGCGCACCCGGTCCAGGCACAGGTTGGCCAGCCGGACGACGTGGAACGGGTCGGCGATCTGAACGGCGTTGGGCAACGCCCGCTGGTAGGCGGCCCGGTAAGCTCCGGACAGATCGAGGAGGGCCCATCGTATTTTCTCCCGCCACCAGGCCGGCTGGTCCAGCAGCCAGCGGACGGCTCCTTTGGCGTCTTATTCCTGAGAAAACGTCGATCAGCCGACGGTTGCGGATGTCCACCGCCGCGGTTATCCACATCCTCCGCCGCCAAGGGCCCTGACGGAGAAACAGGGTCTCGTCCAACCCTAAAGCCTCCACTATCCCCACCCTATCCTGGTCGGCTTCCAGCAGGGCCTCCCCCCACCGGTTCACCTCCTTGGACACCGTATGCCACGAGCAACCCAGCTCCTCCGCCACCCCCGACACCGTCCGCCCCCGGCCTACCTGCTGCGTCGCCCACCGACCCGCCCGAGAAGTCAACCGGGCCCGCGGCGGGGCTACCCGTGGGTCCTGCTCCGTAAACGACCCCACCCCGCACCCCGCATCAGGACACCGCCACCGGCGTTTGGACCACTCCAAAATCACCGCCCGGCCGAAACAGGCCTGATCCACCAACCGCGCCCTCCTCAAACCCTTACTCAACACCCCGCCCCCACACCACCCGCACCGCGGCCTCCCCACCAACCGCACCCCCACCACCAGCCCCCCGGACGTCTCCTCCGCCCCCACCACCTCAACACCCACCAACCCCCGCCAAAACCCTACTCACCCGCCTACAATCAGCCACCACAGGGTTCCTCCTAACCCTCGGGAATATGTTTACAACCCCGATTATGGAGGACCCCACCCCAAAACCAGCGCAACCCCCCTAACCCCCAACTCCCCCCTCAAACGCGAAGAGCCGGTAAAGGGCACTTTTACGGTATCCGCGGCGACCGCCCCCCAGTCTCAACCGCGTCCGGAGAAACCCCATCCCCCAACGGCTGGCCGCCGACCGAGATCTGACCATCCCCTCGAACTTCGGAGCAGCGACCGGCGACGCATCCGACGCTGAAAGGAGGCCGCCCGCGGTTTGACCTGAACGGGCAGGCGAAAAAGAATCATGCGCCCAACCCCCAAGTCCGTTCCCGCCGGACACCCTCCCAACGGCGAACTTCGCAGGCAGACGGTACTCCGCTGGCCTTTCCCGCACCGCCTCCTACCCCACGGACTGTCACCCGCCGCACGAGCCGCCGCCGCCCAAGTCGCCCGCCGCCTACACGACCATCGCCCCGCGCAACCATCCCACCGGACTGACCTGCGCTCACTATGCGATCATTCGCCTATCCGACCTTGCCCCCGCAATGGCCTGCTCGGTCGCCACCGCCAAACGGGCCGTCGCCGACCTCGAAACCTACGAAGTCTTCCAAATCAGCAGATCACCCGGCCGTCCGATACGCTTCCGCCACCGGCCCGACGTCGCCCAGCTGGCCGAACACGGAAAAGCCTGGATGCCCTGGACGAACCAGCCCCAGCCATACCGGATAACCGCAGTCTGCTACGCCGCAGCCTCATGGAGCGACTTCGACGGCAACCTCAACTACGAAGCCATAAGAAAAACGGGACGCACCGTCACGCAAGCCCTCTGCGAACGGGCCGGGATGACACCGCCCCGACTACGCACCGCCCTCGCCCAACTGCCCACAGAAGGCGACATCCGAACCCGGACACTCCGCTGGCTCCCCCGCCAAATGTCAGGCACCTACCAAGAGCAGAACGATGCCCGACGGATACCAGCCCACCCCGGACGATTCCAGCCGCCGTCATCGGCCCCCCGACAACGGCCGGAGCGCACAACCACATCGGAACCGCCCCGCCATCGCCTGATGCCCACCCCCCACCCCCAAACCCCTGCCAAGTTTGCCGACTGAGCGGGGACTCGGAAGGCTATCCGCTGTGGGTCGAATGTAAAAAATTCGGCGGCGGGCGGCGGGCGGGGAGGCCGGGCGCCGGGGGGCTCAGGGTTGGTAGGAAAAGAGTATGTTTTCAAACACGGCGGGGGAGGCGGACAGTTTGGCGTCCACCAGGATGATGCCGGGGTCGGCGCAGTCCCCGTAGGCGTCGCAGGACAACCGTCCGGTTATCCCCTGGAAATTTGTGGCGTCCAAAGCGGCCCGCAACCCCACCCGGTTTATAAACAAGGTCTCCCCCTGCTTGACCGCCACCGCGTCTATGGCGTGCAGGAGCATCACCGCCGCGTCGTAGGCGTGCGCCCAGAAGGCGTCGCCCGGGTGTTCGCCATACATGTTCAGGTAGATGGTCATAATTTCGTCGGCCGAGCGGCCGGTGATGGCGTTGCGGTTGTCCCCGAAACGCTGTTCGGTGATGGACAGGTACAGCGTACGCCCCTCCGGTATGTCGAAAACTATCCCCACCCCGGAGCCGTAGCCTATGAAAACGGTTTCCTCCAGGCCGGCCATCCCCTCCGCCTGTTGCAGGAAGGCCTCCCCCCGGGGCGGGTAAAACGGGAAAAACAGGGCCTGCGGGGAGGCGGCGGCCAACTCTTCCAGCACCAGGCCAGCCTCGGCCGGGTCCCCTTCGGCCAAAGCGAACCCGGTCATTTCCCCCCCGAATCCGGTGAAAGCCTCGGCGAAGGCGTCCGACAAACCCCGCGAATAGGCGTCGCCTTCGTGGATGGCCGCCGCGGTGCTGAAACCCAGTTGGCGGCTGACGAATTGGGCCACCGCCAAACCCTGATGCAGGTCGTTGTGCGCCACCCGGTAATAGCCGCGGCGCCAATCCGCCCCCGGCGTGCCCGCCAGGTCGGAGGTGAGTTCCGGGAAGGTGTTGCCGGAGGAAACCATCGCCAGGCCCGCTTCGGAAAGGGCGGGCAGGGCGGCCCTTGCCGCAACCGAACAGGAGGTGCCCAAAATCCCCACCACCTGCGGGTCGGACGCCGCCTCCGCGGCCGCAACCGCAGCCGGATCGGCGGCGCACATGCTGTCCAAAACTTGCCCCAGGTTGACCCGGTGTCCCTGGATGGGCCCGTAATCCTCCACCGCCAGTTGGGCGATCCGGTAGTTGGGGATCCCCAGAAAAGCCAGGTCGCCGCTGACGGACATCATGGCCCTGATTTCGATGGGGCCGTCCGCGGGAACCTCCACCGTCCCGTACGATCCCGGAACCATCCGGCCGGGGGTCTCATGGAACGGGTCGTAGGCGAACACCACATTTTCCCGGCTGGCCGCCAAATCGGAGGAGTCGGTGTGGTGAATGACGTCGAACAGTTCGGTTCCGCAGTCCCCGAATTCTTCACAGTGGATTTCCCCCACCGCCCCGTTGAAGCGGGCGGCGTCCAAAGCCTCCCGCACCGCCGCCCGGTCGATGCGCAACGTCCCGTCCCGTTCCTCCGCCGCCGCTTCGATGGCGGCCAGCAACATGACGGCGGCGTCGTAGGCGAACAACCAGGTCGGCGGGTCCGGGGAAGGGCCGAATTCCGCTTGGTAGTCGGCCAGCAACTCCCCCACCGACTTGCCGGTGAGGCTGTTGCGGTTGGCCCCCAGGCGCAGGTCGGGGCCGGAGAAATACATTCCTTCGGTTTCGGGCATGCTCAACAGGTCGTCGTTGAGGCGGAGTTCGTAGTTTCCGACGACCACCGTGTTCTCCAAACCGGGAACCTGGTCCATCTGACGGGCGATGTGCATGGCCTCCGGCGGCCACAAGGCCATAAACAGGACCTCCGGGGAGCCTTCGGCGACGGCGGTCAAAAGGGGAACCAGATCCTCATCCCCCCGATTGGCGTGTCTGAAGGAGGTTATCTCGCCTCCCCGGGCGATGAACGAATCGACGAAGGCGGAAGCCAGGCCTTCGGTGTAGGGGTCGCCGTCGTGAACGGCGGCCGCCCGTTCCAACCCCAAGGCGCCGATTATGAAGTCGGCCGCCGCGAAACTCTGATACAGGTCGTTGTGCGACACCCGGTAATAGCCTTCATGCCAGTGCTCCCCCGGCGTTCCCTCCAAATCCGATGTCATATAGGGGGAGGTGTTGACCGCCGAGATCATCGCCATTCCCGCTTCGGAAAGCACCGGCGAAGCACCGGTGGCGGCCGCCGAGCAGGTGGTGCCGATCACCCCCGCCACCCGCCGGTCGGCGGCGATCCGTTGCGCGGCCGCCCGGCCCCCTTCCGGGGTGCACATTTCATCCAACGGCTCCCCCAACTGCACCGTCCGTCCCATAATCGGCCCGTAGTGGGCTACCGCCAAGGCGACTCCGTTGCGGTTTTGAACCCCCCGGCTCATCCCCACCCCGCTCAGGTCCTCCAAGGAACGGATGTGGATGGATTCGCCCGGCCCCACCTCCACCGTCCCCAGCGGACCGGCGGCGGGCTCCGGCTCGGACGGCTCGGACGGCTCGACCGCGGCGGTGGTAGAAGGGGCGGGGGCGGTGGTGGAAGGGGCGGCGGGCGCTTCGGTGACGACCGGGGCGGGGTCGCTCCCGCAAGCGGCGGCCGCCAACATAAGGGACAGGGCCGTCCCCGTCGCCCGGCGCAACCGGGGAGAAAATCTCATCGCAGGGACTCCTTCACTTTAGGCGGGCGCCCTATTCCGCCTGTCCCAGGTAGGCGCGGCGCATATCCGGGTTTTCCAACAGGCTAGCGGCGGTGTCGGCCAGCACCACCTGGCCGGTCTGCAACACGAAACCGTAGTCGGCGATGGACAGGGCCATGTTGGCGTTCTGCTCCACCACCAACACGGTGGCCCCCGCTTGGTTGATACGCTGGATGATTTCAAAGTTTTGCGCCACCAGCACCGGGGCCAGGCCCATGGACGGCTCGTCCATCAGCAGCACCTTGGGGCGGGCCATCAACGCCCGGCTCACCGCCACCATCTGCTGTTCGCCTCCGGACAGGGTGCCCGCCTTCTGGCCGAGCCGCTCTTTGAGGCGGGGGAACATTGCGAAAATTCGGTCGTAGTCGGCGGAAAGGTCGTCGGAGCGCAAATAGGCCCCTATCTCCAGGTTTTCCCGCACCGTCATCCGTTTGAACAGGCGCCGGTTTTCCGGGACCATGGACACGCCCCGTTCCACGATGCGGGCGGTGGGCCAGCCGGTGACCGCCTCCCCGTCCACCAGCACTTCGCCCGCGGTGGGACGCACCATCCCCAGAATGGTTTTGAGGGTGGTGGTCTTGCCGGAGGCGTTGCCCCCCAGCAGGCAGGCGATCTGCCCGGGGTGGACGGCCAGGTTGACGTCTTTGAGAATGTGCACCTGCCCGTAGTGGGTGTGCACCCCCCGCATTTCCAAAGCGGGACGGGGGTCGGGGGGGACCGCGGGGGAAAGGGAAGGGGATATCATCCCGCCGCCGGTCGTCCCAAATAAGCTTCGATCACGTTTTCGTCGGAGGACACCTGTTCGTAGGAGCCTTCGGCGATCTTCACGCCGTGATCGAGCACCGCCACCCGGTCGCTCACTTCCCGCACCACCCGCATGTCGTGTTCGATTACCACCACCGTGAAACCCCGTTCGTCGCGCAGGCGGCGGATGAGGCCGATCAACTCGGCGGTTTCCTGCGGGTTCATGCCCGCCACCGGTTCGTCCAACAACAACAGGTCCGGTTCGGCGGCCATCGCCCGGGCGATTTCCAACCGGCGCCGGTTGGCGTAGGACAGGGAAAAAGCGGGTTGGTCGAACCGGTATCCGACCAGCCGGGAACCGAAAAAGGACAGGATGTTGCGGGCGTTTTCGGCGATGAGGGCTTCTTCCCGGCGGAAGGCGGGAGTGCGGAAAATGGCCTGGAAAGACCCGGCTTTGGTGCGGCAGTGCTGGGCCACCATCACGTTTTCCAACACGGTCATGTTGGGGAAGAGGCGCACCGTCTGGAAGGTGCGGGCGATGCCCAAGGCGGTGATGTCGCTCGGTTCCAACCCGGCCAGGTTGCGTTCTTTGAAAAGCAACTCGCCCCGGTCGGGCGGATAGATGCCGGTCACCGCGTTGAAAAAGGAGGTTTTGCCCGCCCCGTTGGGGCCGATCACCGACACGATCTCGTCCCGTTCCACATGGAAGTCCACCCCGGCCAGGGCCTCCACCCCTCCGAAGGACTTGTGCAGTCCGCGAATTTCCAACAGGGGCATCAGGACCGCTCCCCGCCCGGCAGGGCCTCCGCGTCGGTGAAGGTCCCGTCTTTGTCCAACCAGGCGTCCTGGGTCAACTCGTCGGCGTGCAACTCGCGGGATCGTCGGACGCTGGGCACCAGCCCCTCAGGCCGGCGGAGCATCATAAACACCAGCAGCGCCCCGTAGATGAGCAGTTTGAACTCGCCGAACTCCTGCAGCAGTCCCGGCTGGCGGGGGCCGCCCAGCACCCCGATCAGGACCACCGCCCCCACCGCCACCCCGGTGATGTTCCCCATGCCGCCCACGATCACCACCACCAGGATGATCATCGACACCAGCAACTCGAAGGATTTGGGGAAGACCGACCCGATTTTGGCCGAAAACAGGGCCCCTCCCATTCCGGCCAGGATCGCCCCTACGATGAAGGCGTTCAGTTTGGCCCGCACCGTGTTGATGCCCATCGCCGAAGCCACCGTTTCGTCTTCCCGCAAAGCGGTCCAGGCGCGGCCGATGCGGGACTCCTGCAGGGCCCAGGAAACCCAGGCGGCGATGATCACCAGGGCGGCCGCGAAGTAGAGGATGCCCTGCGGGTTGGTGCCCCGCACCTCGGTGAAACCGAGCGGTATGCCGGGAATGTTCAACACCCCCTGGGCGCCGCCGAAAGTGGGGGCCAGCCAGTCGGACAAAAACAGGATGCGCACTATCTCCCCGAAGCCGAGGGTGACGATGGCCAGGTAGTCGCCCCGCATGCGAATCACCGGGGTGCCCACCAGGATGCCGGCGATGGCCGACACCACCAGGGCGGCGGGCAGGGCCGCCCACCAGGGCCATCCCAGGTCGAAGCGGGGGGAGACCGGGGAGGTCAGCACCCCCACCGTGTAGGCGCCCACTGCGAAGAAGGCCACGTATCCCAAGTCCAGCATCCCCGCCAACCCGACCACTATGTTCAACCCCAGGCCCATCAGCAGAAACAGGCCCACGTTGGCCAGCAGGTCGGACAGGAGCGACCCCATCACTTGCGGCAGGATGACGAGCAAAATCAGCACCGCCGCCGCGGTCAGCAACGAATTGCGGGTGCGGCGCCGGCCTTCGGACGGGAAAAGGAAGGCTTTGAACCGGTTGGGGCGATTCCCTTCACGGCGGGCGGAGGCCAAAGACAGCACCCCGGCCAGCAGGGCGATGAGGATGGCCGACCACCATTGTATTCCGCCTTCGTCGAACACGGCCGACGCCACCCGGATTAAACCCACCTCGCGCAGCACCTGGGTGAACACCGTTTCCAGAATGGCGATGATCAACACCCATTCCACGGCCAGGATCACCGCCCGCCGCCAATGGCGGGGGAGCACATGGGCCGCGCCGCCCGCCGTCCCCAGCAGAACCGCCGCCAACGCCAGCAAAGCCAGGCCGGCCCCCAAACCGCGGCCGAAGGTGAGCAACAGGACCAGTTTGGGGGACAGTTTTACGAACACGTCCCGCAGGTTGAAGGCGTTGATGAGCAGGGTGAAAGCCGCCAGCAGCGCCCAGCCGACCAGGCCGGACAGGGCCCCGGCCGCTACGTTGCGCAGGCCGGCGGGGGGGGCGGCCATGCCTTCCAGGACTTTTACTTTGGTGGCCAGGTATCCGGCCAGCGGGACGAACCAGAACAGGGACAGGTAGCCCAGGCTCAACACCGGGTGGATGACGACGCGGGCCTCGTCGAACAGTTGCACCATCCCCACCGCGGCCGCGAACACCATCAGCAACCCGCCGATCAGCCCCCAGCGCAAGGTTTGGCGCCAGTGGGCGGCCAGGGCGGTTTGTTCCATCATGTCCGGTCCTCCACCGACAGGCGCTCGCCCAGCAGTCCGGTGGGGCGGAACACCAAAACCAGCACCAGGGCGGTGAAAGCCACCACGTCTTTCAGCTGGGCCACGCCGGGGATCCCCAGCCCGCCCAGCACCAGCTGCGGCATCACCCCTTCGAACACCCCCAGCAGCAACCCCCCGGTCATCGCCCCCACCAGGTTGCCGATGCCCCCCAGCACGGCGGCGGTGAAAGCTTTAATCCCGGGCAGGAAACCGGTGATGAACGACACCCCCCGGAACAGGAGGGCCCACAGGGTTCCCGCCACCCCGGCCATCGCCCCGCCCACCGCGAAGGTGGCCACGATGGTGCGGTTGACGTTGATTCCCATCAGGGCGGCGATTTCTTTGTCTTCGGCCACCGCCCGAATGGCCCGTCCGGCGCGGGTGCGCTCCACGAACAGGTACAAACCCACCATGGAAACCACCGCCACCGCGATGACCAGCAGTTTCACTCCTTCTATTTGCAGCCCCAGCAGGTTGATGCGCTCCCGCAATCCGTCGGGGGGAGGCGGGTAGCTGTTCACCGCCACCCCGAACAGGCCGGCGAAAGTGTATTGCAGGAAAAAGGAGATGCCGATGGAGGTGATGAGCGGGATGAGGCGGGGGGCGTTGCGCAACGGGCGGTAGGCCACCCGTTCCACGATGACGGCCACCAGGGTGGAGGTGAGGATGGAGGTGAGCAACACCAAAAACAGGGCCAAAATGAAGTTGGCTTCCCACATCCCGGCGTCGAACAGGTAGTTGGCCACGAAAAAACCCACCATCGCCCCCGACATGAACACTTCGCCGTGGGCGAAGTTGATGAACCCCAGCACGCCGTACACCATGGAGTAGCCCAGGGCGATCAATCCGTACATCGCCCCTTGGGCGACGCCGGCGATAATCAGGTCCCGCCACGCCTCGCCGGTGGGTCCTTCGCCGTTTATCCCCCGCACCACGGTTCCGGTTACGCCCCAGATGAGCACCAGGATGGCGGCCAGGCGCAGAAACCAGAGAAACGAATCCACCCAGTTGGGAACCCGCCAGCGTCGCCGCAGAGCCGATGAGGTAGTCACGGGAAACTACTTTACCGGATGACCGCCCGGCGCGGCGCGGTTTGCCCCGGCATTCGGGCTCCCCGACGAGAAAGCGGCGCCGTCCGTGGGCGGCGCCGCTTCCCGGAAAAGTTGCGGTCGGGGATCAGGGGGAGAAGCTGAACACTACGTTTTCCTTGCCCGCCGCCAAGTCGGAGGAGTCGGTGTGATAGACCACCGTGATCTTCCCCGCCCCGCAGTCCCCGAAGGCGTCGCAGGAGATGGGGCCGATGATTCCGTCGAACATGGTGGCGTCCACCGCCGCCCGCAGGGCCGCCCGATCGATCAGCAACGACCCGCTGCCGTCCTCGTTGGAGGCTTCTTGAATGGCGGACAGCAACATGACGGTGGCGTCGTAGGAGTGGGCCCAGAAAGGAGCCGACGGGGGCTCCCCGTACTCCTCTTCATACTGGGCCAGGAACTCGTCCGCCGACTTGCCGGTGACGCTGTTGCGGTTGGAACCGTAACGCAGGTCGGGGCCGGAGAAATACATTCCCTCCGACTCCGGCAACTCCATATGGTTGTCCACCAGCAACCCGTCCGCCCCCACCAACACCACATCCTCCATGCCGGACACGCTCCCCACCTGCTGGGCGATGTAACCGCCCTCCGGCGGGAAAATCGGGAAAAACAGCACCTGCGGGGAACCGGCCGCTACCTCCGTCAACACCGGCGTCATATCGGTGTCGCCCTTGTTCACCGCCGCCACCGTCGTCACCGTACCCCCCAACTGAGTGAAAGCGTTGGCGAAAGCGGAAGCCAAACCCTGCGTGTACGGATCGCCGTCGTGGATGGTGGCCGCTATGTCCAGTTCCAAATTGTTTTTGATGAACTCGGCCACCGCCCGGCCCTGGAACAAATCGTTGTGGGCCACCCGGTAATAACCTTTGTTCCACGACGGCCCCGGGGTGCCCGCCAAATCGGAGGTCAAAGCCGGGGAGGTGTTGGATGATGAGATCATCACCAACCCGGCGTCCGAAATCAGCGGCGAAGCGGCGGTGGCGGCCCCCGAACAGGAAGTGCCGATCACCCCCACCACCTGCGGGTCGGCCACGATCTGCTGAGCCGCCGCCTGCCCCCCGTCCGGCGAACACAGATCATCCAACCCCACCCCGAAGGTCACGTTGAACCCTTTGATGGGACCGAAATCCTCCATCGCTATCTTGGTGGCCCGCTGGTCGGGGATGCCCAAAAAGGCCACATCGCCGCTGATGGCCAGCAACGAACGAAGCTGAATGTCATCGCCCGGGGCCACCTCCACCACTCCCAGCGAACCGGGAACGAACCCGTCTCCGGTGACCGCCGTCGGGGAGTAGCTGAACACTACGTTCTGCTTGCCCGCCTCCAAGTTGGAGGAGTCGGCGTGATGCACCACCGTGATCTTCCCCGCCCCGCAGTCCCCGTAGGCGTCGCAGGAAATGGAGCCGATGATTCCGTCGAACATGGTGGATTCCAAAGCGTCCCGCACCTGCTGCCGGTCGATCCACAAGGTTCCCTCCTGATCCACCGAAGCCCGGTCGATGGCGGACAACAGCATGATGGCGGCGTCGTAGGCGTGGGCCCAGAAAGGAGCCGACGGGGCCTCCCCGTACTCCTCTTCATACTGGGCCAGGAACTCGTCCGCCGACTTGCCGGTGACGCTGTTGCGGTTGGAACCGTAACGCAGGTCGGGGCCGGAGAAATACATTCCCTCCGACTCCGGCAACTCCATATGGTTGTCCACCAGCAACCCGTCCGCCCCCACCAACACCACGCCCTCCATGCCGGACACGCTCCCCACCTGCTGGGCGATGTAACCGCCCTCCGGCGGGAAAATCGGGAAAAACAGCACCTGCGGGGAACCGGTAGCCACCTCCGTCAGCACCGGAGTCATATCGGTGTCCCCCTTGTTCACCGCCGCCACCGTGGTAACCGTACCCCCCACCTCGGCGAAAGCATCGGCGAAAGCGGAAGCCAAACCCTCCGTGTACGGATCGCCGTCGTGAATGGCCGCCGCGGTGCTCAGGCCCAGGGAGTTGCGGACGAACTCGGCCACCGCCCGGCCCTGGAACAAATCGTTGTGGGCCACCCGGTAATAACCTTTTTGATAGGAGTCGCCGGGGACGCCCGCCAGGTTGGAGGTTAAAGCCGGGGAAGTGTTGGAAGCGGAAATCATCACCAACCCGGCGTCCGAAATCAGCGGCGAAGCGGCGGTGGCGGCCCCCGAACAGGAAGTGCCGATCACCCCCACCACCTGCGGGTCGGCCACGATCTGCTGAGCCGCCGCCTGCCCCCCGTCCGGCGAACACAAATCATCCAACCCCACCCCGAAAGTCACGTTGTGGCCCTTAATGGGACCGTAATCCTCGATCGCCATTTTCACGCCCCGCTGGTTGGGAATGCCCAAAAAGGCCACATCGCCGGTGATGGCCTCCAACGAACGAATCTGAACGTCATCGCCCGGGGCTACCTCCACCGCCCCCAACGGGCCGGCTGAAAACTCCTCGCCCGCGGCCAACGTAGCCGGCGGAGCGGTGGTTTCGGGTGCGGTTTCCGCGGTGGCGGCGGCGACGGTGGTGGTCGGGGACTCCGCGTCGTCGGCGTCGCCTCCTCCGCAAGCGGCGGCCACCAAGGCCAAGACCATTAGGACGGCCCATACGGCCGTCATCTTGGAACGAATTTTCATCACTTTCGCTTCCTCCTGTTTCGTCTGCTCCGAGGTGGTTCGCAACCCACCGCATCAACCTGTTTGCCCGGTCATTTTAGATTGTTCGACATCGCGCGCCGAACCCCGGCGGGCGATGCGCCCATACTAGCCGCGGGCGTGCGACATAAATGGTTTTGGCCGGGAAATCGCGCCGGAAGCCCGGTTAGCGGAAGGTCAGTTGGGCGGCGGGGCGGGAGTCGTTCAGTTGGGCTCCGGCGGCGGCCCGCCAGGCCCAGATGGTGGTTCCGACGGTGCGGGCCGTTTTCACCCGGATGTCGCCGGTGGGACCGGTCGCCCGATCCGAACCGTCGATGGCGCACGCCCGCGAGCCGCCCACTTTGGCCACCTGGGCCGCTATGCAGGCTCCGTCGTCGGTGAAAGCGGAGTTCCGGTCGCGGGCGGTGAACATATCCACCCGCGCCCCGGTTACCGGCCGGAAGTCTTCGTCCCGCACTGAAACCACCACATCCACCCGGCCGCCCTCCCGGGTGGACGGGTCGGTTTGGATGCTCACCCCGACCGGGCGGGCGATGGTGTGGGCCAGGGCGCGGGCGATGAACTGGGCCATCTGCCCCCTGGTCACCGAATTGCCGGGGCGGAACTCGGTGGTGGAGGTTCCGCGGGTCACTCCCAATTCAAAAATGCGCCTGATCGCCAACTGGTTGGCTTCGGACAGGGCGCCGATGTCGGCGAACAGCACCTCGTCGGGTTGCACGCTGTCCCGGGCCACCCCGCCCTCCCCCACCGTGACCAACCCCAGGAAACTGTCCAACATCAAAGCCATCGCCGCCCGGGAAATCTTGCCCTGCGGGTTGAACTTGCCGCCGGAGCCGGGCATCACCCCCAGCTGGGCCATCATATTGGCGGCCCGCATCGCCTCCTCCGACAGACCTTCTATGTCGGTGAATCCCTGATCTTCCGCCGCCGGCAACGTCACCCCGGCCGGCCCGGCCGCCCGGAACAGGAACAGGGCCATCTGCCACCGAGACACCACCTCCGACGGCGCAAACCGGGTGGCGGAGCGCCCCAAAGTTATTCCGTAGTAACCGATGCAGTTGATGTCGTTTTCGGAAAACCATCCGGCCACGTCCTCAAACCCGAAGGGGCGCAGGGCGGCCCCGGTGCAGGCGGTCAGGGCGGACAGCGAATCGGCGAACCCGGGACCGGTGCCGCGGGTGATATTCAGCCGGTAGGTCCGCACGGTGGAGCCGTCTTCGGCGGTCACCACCACGTCGATGGTCTTGCGGTCCGAACCGAGGAAAACGCTGTGCGCCCCGGAAAGCGTTGTCCCGTCGATGGCGGCCCGGGCCGCGGCATGGTTGGGAACCGCCGCCACTTGCAAGGTCCACACGTTGGCCGACACCGCCACCGTGTATCCCAGCGTCGCCGGGGCGAACCCGGGGCTCAACGTGCCGGGCGACACCCGCAAACTCCGTAACGAGGCATCCGACGACGGCGACTGCGCCGGGGCGGCGGGGAGGACGGGCGGCCCGGTTGGGGGCGGCGGGGGGGGCGGGGGCGGCGGAGGGTCAGTCGGCGGGGGCGGCGGAGGGTCAACCGTCGGATTCTCCACCCGGGGCGGGTTGGCGCTGGAATCGTCGTCGTTGATGGTTATCTCGGCTCGCACCACCTTGAACTCCTTCACCGATTCTTCCGTGCCGGTGATGAAGATCTGTTCATTTTCTTGGTCGTTGTCTTCGTTGGCGGTCAGCCGGAACGTACGGGAAACATTCTGAGTTGCCCGGTTGATGGTCACCGTAAAACTGTGCTCATCCACCGTGTAATCCTGGGGGTCTTCTTCCCCCACTGCAATCTTCACCATCGTGTTGTCGTCCCACTTGGAACCGTCGAAGGCGGCGGTCACCGTCACCTGTTCAGTTTCGCCCTCATCCACGCTGTTTTTGTCCACGCTCAGCAAAATACGGGAGGGATCGGGGTCCGTATCCACGATCTCCACCTTCACCGGATCGTTGAAAGTGAAGCCGTCCGCCGTCCCGGTGACTTTGACCTTGTCGTTCTCCTCTCCGGCCACATCATCATCCTTCGCCGTCAAATTGAACGAACCCTGAGAGGACAGCGAACCGGCCGGGATGTCGATGCTGAAACTGCTCGGGGAGACCTCGTAGTCAGATGGGTCGATGGAACCGTCGGGGGTAACCATCACCGTCACTCGCACCTTGGTTTCCAACACCGCCGAACCAACCGGGAAAGCGGCCGTGATGGTGATCTTTTCCATCTCTCCCTCATCAACTTCGGTGTTATCCAGGCTCAAATTGATCTTGGTCGGGACGGCGTCGGCATCGGTGAGGGAAATGGATGCTTTCTCAATCGTATAACCGGCCAACGTTCCGCCTTTGACTTCGATGGCGTCGGTTTCGCCCGCCACGTTGTCGTCGGCGACGGTGAGGGTGAAGTTTCCGGTGTTGGAGGAGGCCCCGGCGGCGATGCGGATGGTGAAATTGGCGGGGTTCACCGAGTAATCGGAGGATTCGGCGGTGCCATCCGCCACCACCACCGGCACATCCAAGTTGGCGGGCAGAGTGGGCGAGCCATCCGGGAAAGCGGCCGTTACGGTCACCTGCCGGTTGCTGACCCCTTCTTCCACCGCATTCTGATTCCCTTCGGAGCCGCCGTCCGCATCCACCGTCAAAAGAATCCGGTTCGGCGGAGTGTCCCCGTCGGTGATGCCCAACGAGGCGGCGGCGACCGAAAAAACCAGATTGAGGGAGTCGCCGGCCACGGAACCGCCTACCGTTATCGCCTCCCCGGTTTCTTGGGAAATCTGGTCGTCCACCGTGGTTAGGGTAAACAAGGCGGGGACGGCCGACTCTCTTGTTCCGGCCCCTATGGTCACCTGCAGGCCGGCGGTTCCGGTGGTGGAATAATCGGCCGCCCCGTCGGTGGTCCCGTCCCCTATCGCCACATTCACCGTTACCGACTGCTCGCGGGGAACAGAGCCGTCTGGGAAAGCGGCCCACACTTTCACCGCCCGCCCCGTTGTTCCCTCCGGCACATCGGACTGCCGGCCGTCGGTATCGGGGTCGGCGTCCACCTCTAGGGCGATGGCGACGGGCGCGGTGTCGGCATCGCCCAAGGTCAGGCCGGTAGCGGCCACGGTGAAGCCCGCCTTAGCGCCGGTTATCCGCAACTTGTCCGACTCGCCGGACACCTGGTCGTTGTTAACGGTGATGGTGAAAGAACCGGAACCGCTGGCCGCCCCGCCGTTGATGGTCGCGTCAAAGGTGTCGTCGGCGATGTCGTAGTCGGAGGTTTCGGCGGTGCCGGCGGAAACGGTCACCGGGATGGTCAGCGCCGACTCCCGGGTTATGGAGCCCTTCCAGGCGGCGGAAACTGATACCGACCGGTTGTTTTCCCCTTCCTCCACGCGGGAGGGGTTGGCGGACAGGACAATCTCGGTGGGGGCGGCGTCGGCGTCCCCCAAAGTCAGCGCGGCGGGCGTTATGGTGAAACCGGACAAGGCGGCGCCTTTGATCTGGAGTTTGTCGTCCTCTCCGCCCACATCGTCGTTACGAACGGTCAGGGTGAAAGAACCGGCGGCGGCCGACTTGTGCCTGGCCGCTCCTATGGTCACGTTGAAATCGGCGTCGTCCACCGTATAGTCGGAGGTTTCAGCCGTGCCTTTGGCCACCACCACCGGCACCGTCAAAGCCGACTCCAACACTGGCCCGGTGGAAGGCAACTCGGCCCACACCGACACGGTGCGGGCGGTTCCGTCTTCAGCGGCGGAAGTGGGGGAAACGGTCAAAGCGACCGAAGACGGCTTCGTGTCGCTATCCCCCAAAGTAACTTGGGCGCCGGCGACGGTAAAGGCGCCCAGCGTGCCGCCCACCAGCAGGGCGTCGGTTTCGCCGGCCACATTGTCGTCGGCCACCGTCAGCAAGAATGTGCCGGGGGTAGCCGACTTGCGGGTTCCCGCCCCGATCACCACGTTGAAGGTGCTGTCGGTGATGGAATAATCGGATTCTTCGGCGGTTCCGGCGGCCACCGTCACCGCCACCGTCTGGTCGTTCTCAAACACCGACCCGGCGCCTCCGTTGGTGAACTCGGCCCACACCGACACCGACCGGGCTGAAACCCCCTCCCCCACGCTGGTCTGGGCCCCGTTTTCGCCGGGGTGGGTATCAACGGTTAGTTTGATGGCGGTGGGATAGAGGGTGGTGGGAGGGGGATCCTCCTCGGGATCCTCCTCGGGATTGCTCACGCGGCGGTCCAGGAATGCGATAGCGGAATCGATGATGGTTATTTCGGCGTCGGTAACGGTGAAACCGGCCAACGTCCCATCCACCAGCACGGCGTCTTTTTCGCCGAACACCGTATCTTCATTGGCGTCCAAAGTGAAGGTTCCCGCGGTGGCGGACTTACGGGTCCCGCCCCCGATGGTCACGTTGAAAGACCCGCCGGTCACTACATAGTCGTCGCTTTCGGCGGTTCCGTCCTCCACCGACACCGCCACCGACACGGACGACTCCATAGGGGTGGAACCATCCGGGAACTCGGCCCACACCGAAACCGTCTGCGGGGGGCCCTGCTCGGTGATTTTGGTCTGCAGTCCGTCGGTTGAGCCGTCGACGTCCACCGTCACCGTGATCTTGGTGGGGGCGGCGTCGGCGTCGGTGATGGAAATGGAGGCGGGAACAATGGTGTAGCCGGCCAAAACTCCGCCTTTGACGGCGATGGCATCCGACTCCCCGGACAGGTCGTCGTCGGCCGCGGTGAGGGTGAAGGTTCCGGTGGCGGACGAGGCG
Source organism: Candidatus Spongiisociaceae bacterium (assembly GCA_965202665.1). Lineage (GTDB taxonomy): Bacteria > Actinomycetota > Acidimicrobiia > Spongiisociales > Spongiisociaceae. The sequence continues at coordinate 1,671,881 of OZ241841.1, read as the reverse complement.
CCGGAGGCGATGGTGATGGTGAAAGAACCTCCGGAAACTGAAAAGTCGGAGGCCTCGGCGGTGTCCGCCTCCACCACCACCGGCGTCCGCAAGTCGGTCAGCAAAGTGGGGGAACCGGCGGGGAAGGCGGCGGTGACCGTCACCGTCCGGTTGCTGATCCCCTCCGCAATATTGGTTTGGGAACCGGCGGTTCCGGGGTCGGTATCCACCGTCAAAATTATTCGAGAGGGCGGGCTGTCCCCGTCGGTGATGCTCAGGGCCGCGGCGGTGAACGTATAGGAGGCGTCGCCCGACACCGAGCCGCTAATCGTTATCGCCTCGTTGGACTCCCCGGCAATAGAGTCGTCGACGGTGTTCAAAGTGAAGGAGGCGGCGGTCGCCCGGCGGCCGCCCGCCCCGATGGTCACCTGCAAGCCGGAGGTCCCGGAAGTTGAATAGTCGGCTGCTTGAGCCGTGCCCGCCGTCACCGACACATCCACCGTCACATCCGATTCCAGCACCGGCCCGGTGGACGGAAACTCGGCCCACACCGACACGGAACGACCGCTCACTCCCTCCCCAATGCTGGTCTGGGCCCCGTCGGTATCCGGATCGGCGTCCACCAGTATTTTGATGGAAGTCGGTTTGGCGTCGGCGTCGCCCAAAGTCACCCCGGCGGAGGTGATGGTGAAACCCGCTTTGGCGCCGGACACGCTCAACCGGTCCGACTCCCCCGCCACATCGTCGTTATTCACGGTCAGCGTGAAAGAACCCGAACCGGACGCCGCCCCGCCGCTAATCGTTACATCAAAAGTGTTGTCGACTATGGAATAATCGCTCGACTCCGCGGTGCCCGCCGCCACCGTCACCGGAACAGTCAAAGCCGACTCCCTAACCACCGAACCCTGCCAAGCAGCGGTCACCGACACTGACTGATTAGCAGTCCCTTCGTCCACACTGCCCGGATTGGCCGACAAAGTGATAGCAGTGGGCGCAGTGTCGGAATCATCCAGGGTCAAGCTGGCGGCGGTGAAAGAATAACCGGCCAAGGTACCGCCCCCCACCGACAGAACATCCGTCTCGCCCGCCACATTGTCATCATTCACCGTAAGGCTGAAAGTCCCAGCCGACGCCGACTTATGCGTTCCCGCCCCGATCGTGACATTAAAAGTGTTATCCACAATGGAGTAATCGCTCGCCTCGGCCGTGCCCGCCGACACCGCCACCGGCACCGCCAAGGCCGACTCCAACACCGGCCCCGTTGCTGGCAACTCCGCCCACACCGACACCGAACGACCACTCACCCCCTCCCCCACACTGGACTGCGCCCCGTCGGTACCGGAATCGGCGTCTATCGTCAGGGTGATCTGCGAAGGCAAGGTGTCGGAATCGTCCAAGGTTAAGTCGGCGGCGGTGAAAGAATAACCGGCCAAAGTTCCGCCCCCCACCAACAGAACATCCGTCTCGCCCGCCACATTGTCATCGTTCACCGTCAGGCTGAAAGTCCCGGCCGTAGCCGACTTATGGGTTCCCGCCCCGATCGTCACATTGAAGGTGTTGTCCACGATTGCGTAATCGCTCGTCTCGGCCGTGCCCGCCGCCACCGCCACCGGCACCGACAACGAAGACTCCAACACCGGCCCCGCCGACGGCAACTCGGCCCACACCGACACCGAACGACCGCTCACCCCCTCCCCCACACTGGACTGGGCGCCGCCGGTATCCGGGTCGGCGTCTATCGACAAAGTGATCTGCGAAGGCAAGGTGTCAGCGTCGCCCAAAGTTACTCCTGTGGAGGTGATGGAGAAACCTTGCTTAGAACCGGTCACGCTCAACCGGTCCGCCTCCCCCGCCACATCGTCGTTGTTCACCGTCAGCGAGAAAGAACCCGAACCGGACGCCGCCCCGCCCCCGATCGTCACATCAAAAGTGTTATCGGCAATGGAATAATCGCTCGATTCCGCCGTACCCGCCGCCACCGTCACCGGAACCGTCACAGCCGACTCCCTAACCACCGAACCCTGCCAAGCAGCGGAAACCAACACTGACTGATTAGCAGTCCCTTCGTCCACACTGCCCGGGCTGGCCGACAAAGTGATAGCAGTGGGCGCAGTGTCTGAATCGTCCAGGGTCAAGTCGGCGGCGGTAATGGTATAGCCAGCCAAAGAACCGCCCCCCACCGATAGAACATCCGACTCGCCCGCCACATTGTCATCATTCACCGTCAGGCTGAAAGTCCCAGCAGAGGCCGACTTATGCGTTCCCGCCCCGATCGTCACATTAAAGGTGTTGTCCACGATTGCGTAATCACTCGCCTCAGCCGTGCCCGCCGACACCGCCACCGGCACCGCCAAGGCCGACTCCAACACCGGCCCCGTTGCTGGCAACTCCGCCCACACCGACACCGAACGACCACTCACCCCCTCCCCCACACTGGACTGCGTCCCGTCGGTACCCGGGTCGGCGTCCACCGACAAGGTGATCTGCGAAGGCATGGTGTCAGCATCGCCCAAAGTCACCCCGGCGGAGGTAATGGAAAAGCCCGCCTTGGCGCCGGTCACGCTCAACCGGTCCGACTCCCCCGCCACATCGTCGTTATTCACCGTCAGCGAGAAAGAACCCGAACCGGACGCCGCCCCGCCGCTGATCGTCACATCAAAAGTGTTATCCGCGATCGAATAATCGCCGGCCTCTGCGGTGCCCGCCGCCACCGTCACCGGAACCGTCACAGCCGACTCCCTAACCACCGAACCCTGCCAAGCGGCAGTCACCGACACCGACCGATTAGCCGTCCCTTCCGCCACACTGCCCGGGCTGGCCGATAAAGTGATAGCAGTAGGCTCAGTGTCCGAATCGCCCAGGGTCAAGCTGGCGGCGGTAATCGTATAACCAGCCAAAGAACCGCCCTCCACCGATAAAACATCCGACTCAACCGCCACATTGTCATTGTTCACCGTCAACGAGAAAGTTCCGGCCGAGGCCGACTTGTGCGTTCCCGCCCCGATCGTCACATCAAAGGTGTTGTCCGTAATGGAATAATCACCGGCCTCCGCCGTTCCCGCCGCCACCACCACCGGCACCGACAACGAAGACTCCAACACCGGCCCACCCGACGGCAACTCGGCCCACACCGACACCGAACGACCGCTCACCCCCTCCCCCACACTGGTCTGCACGCCGCTGGTACCCGGGTCGGCGTCCACCGACAAGGTGATCTGCGAAGGCAAGGTGTCAGCGTCGCCCAAAGTCACCCCGGCGGAGGTAATGGAAAAGCCCGCCTTGGCGCCGGTCACGCTCAACCGGTCCGACTCCCCCGCCACATCGTCATCGTTCACGGTCAGCGAGAAAGAACCCGAACCGGACGCCGCCCCGCCGCTGATCGTCACATCAAACGTGTTATCCGCGATCGAATAATCGCCGGCCTCTGCGGTGCCCGCCGCCACCGTCACCGGAACCGTCACAGCCGACTCCCTAACCACCGAACCCTGCCAAGCGGCAGTCACCGACACCGACTGATTAGCCGTCCCTTCCGCCACATTGCCCGGATTGGCCGACAAGGTGATGGCAGTAGGCGCGGTGTCGGAATCGCCCAGGGTCAAATCGGCGGCGGTAATCGTATAACCGGCCAAAGAACCGCCCCCCACCGACAACTTGTCCGACTCACCCGCCACATTGTCATCATTCACCGTCAGCGAGAAAGTCCCAGCCGTGGCCGACTGCAAAGTTCCCGCCCCGATCGTTACCTCAAAAGTGTTATCGACGATCGAATAATCACCAGCTTCGGCCGTGCCCGCCGCCACCACCACGGGAACTTTCACGTCCACCTCCCGAGGTGTGGAACCAGCCGGGAAAGCCGCCCACACCGACACGGAGCGGCCGCTCACCCCCTCCCCCACACTGGTCTGGGCGCCGCCGGTATCCGGGTCGGCGTCCAAGGTCAGGGTCACCTCGGTGAGGGGGGTGTCGGAATCGCCCAGGGTCAAATCGGCGGCGGTAATCGTATAACCGGCCAAAGAACCGCCTCCCACCGACAGAACATCCGACTCCCCGGACACATCATCATCGTTCACCGTCAACGAGAAAGTCCCAGCCGTGGCCGACTTGTGGGTTCCCGCCCCGATCGTGACATTGAAGGTGTTGTCCACAATGGAATAATCACTCGCCTCGGCGGTGCCCGCCGCCACCGCCACCGGCACCGACAACGAAGCCTCCAACACCGGCCCGCCCGACGGCAACTCGGCCCATACCGACACGGAACGACCACTCACCCCCTCCTCCACGCTGGTCTGCGCGCCGTCGGTATCCGGATCGGCGTCTATCGACAGGGTGATCTGCGAAGGCAAGGTGTCGGAGTCGTCCAACGTAACCCCGGCGGAGGCGATGGTGAAACCCGCCTTGGAACCGGTCACGCTCAACCGGTCCGCCTCGCCCGCCACATCGTCGTTATTCACGGTCAGCGAGAAAGAATTCGAACCGGACGCCGCCCCGCCGCTGATCGTCACATCAAACGTGTTATCAACAATGGAATAATCGCTCGCCTCCGCGGTGCCCGCCGCCACCGTCACCGGAACCGTCACAGCCGACTCCCGAACCAACGAACCCTGCCAAGCGGCAGTCACCGACACCGACCTATTAGCGGTCCCCTCCCCCACATTGCCCGGACTAGCCGACAAAGTGATAGCAGTGGGCGCAGTGTCGGAATCTCCCAGGGTCAAGTTGGCGGCGGTAATGGTGTAACCGGCTAAAACCCCGCCCCCCACTGATAAGACATCTGTCTCGACCGCCACATTGTCATCGTTCACCGTCAACGAGAAAGTACCGGCCGAGGCCGACTTACGGGTTCCCGCCCCGATCGTCACATTGAAGGTGTTGTCCACGATCGCGTAATCACTGGACTCGGCCGTGCCCGCCGCCACCACTACCGGCACCGACAACGCCGTCTCCAACACCGACCCACCCGACGGCAACTCGGCCCACACCGACACCGAACGACCGCTCACCCCCTCCCCTACGCTGGTCTGCGCGCCGTCGGTACCGGAATCGGCGTCCACCGACAAAGTAACCTGCGAAGGCTTGGCGTCGGAGTCGCCCAACGTAACCCCGGCGGAGGCGATGGTGAAGCCCGCCTTGGAACCGGTCACGCTCAACCGGTCCGACTCGCCCGCCACATCGTCATCGTTCACGGTCAGCGAGAAAGAACCCGAACCGGACGCCGCCCCGGCGCTGATCGTCACATCAAACGTGTTATCAACAATGGAATAATCGCTGGCCTCTGCGGTGCCCGCCGCCACCGTCACCGGAACCGTCACAGCCGACTCCCGAACCAACGAACCCTGCCAAGCGGCAGTCACCGACACCGACCTATTAGCGGTCCCTTCCGCCACGTTGCCCGGACTAGCCGACAAAGTGATAGCAGTGGGCGCGGTATCGGAATCTCCCAGGGTCAAGTTGGCGGCGGTAATCGTATAACCGGCCAAAGAACCGCCCCCCACCGACAGAACATCCGACTCGCCCGCCACATCGTCATCGTTCACCGTCAACGAGAAAGTACCGGCCGTGGTCGACTTGCGGGTTCCCGCCCCGATCGTCACGCTAAAGGTGTTGCCCGTAATGGAATAATCACTCGCCTCGGCCGTGCCCGCCGCCACCGCCACCGGCACCGACAACGCCGACTCCAACACCGGCCCCGCCGACGGCAACTCGGCCCACACCGACACCGAACGACCGCTCACCCCCTCCCCCACGCTGGTCTGCGCGCCATCGGTACCCGGATCGGCGTCTACCGACAAAATGACCTGCGAAGGTAGAGCGTCGGCGTCTCCTAAAGACACCTCGGCGGCGGTGATGGTATAGCCGGACAGGGTTCCGCCCCCCACCTTGATCTTGTCTTTCTCCCCCGCCACATTGTCATCGTTTACCGTCAGGTTGAAAGTTCCGGCCGAGGCTGACTTATGCCTCCCCGCCCCGATGGTCACATTAAACGTCGCGTTATCCACCGCATAATCACCCGCCTCGGCGGTGCCCTCCGCCACCACCACCGGCACCGACAACGCAGATTCCAGCACCGGCCCGGTGGAGGGCAACTCGGCCCATACCGACACCGAACGAGCCGTACCGTCCTCCGCGACGCTGGTCGGATTAGTGGACAACGCTATCTGCGAAGGCAAAGCGTCGGCGTCCCCCAAAGACAACTGGGCGGTCCCGATGGTGAAACCGGCCAAAGTCCCGCCTTTCACCGTCAAAGCGTCCGACTCCCCGGCCACGTTGTCGTTTCTCACCTGCAAGGAGAAAGAGTCCGGCGTAGCCGAAGTGAGCGTCCCCGCCCCGATGGTCACCTCCAGGGCGGCGTCGTCCACCGAATAGTCGCTGCTCTCGGCCGTCCCGGCGGCCACCGTAATCGGCACTTTCACGTCCGCCTCCCGGGGGACGGAACCGGCCGGGAAGGAGGCCCACACCCGCACCCCGCGTCCGGACACCCCCTCATCCACAGAAGTCTGATTTCCGTTGGTGTTGGCGTCGGCGTCGATGGTCAGGGTGATGACGGTGGGGGCGGCGTCGGCGTCGGAGATGGTGAGGGAGGCCGGGTTGATAGTGTAACCGGCTAAAGTCCCGCCTTTGATGGACAGGGCGTCGGACTCCCCGGACAGGTCGTCGTCCGCCGTGGTCAACGTGAAAGAGGCGGCGGTGGCCGACCGGCGGGTTCCCGCCCCGATGGTCACATCGAACGAATCGTCGCCCACCGAATAATCGGCGCTTTCGGCGGTCCCTGCCGCTACCACCACCGGCACGGTCAAATCCGACTCCAGGACCGCCGACCCGTCCGGGAAGGAAGCCCATACCGACACCGAACGGTTCGACACCCCTTCCCCTATGCTGGTCTGGGCGCCGTCGGTACCGGAGTCGGCGTCGATGGTCAAATTAATCACGGAGGGGGCGGTGTCCCCGTCCAGGATTTTCACTTTGTCGGACGAAATGAGATAACCGGCCAAAGTCCCGCCTTTCACCGTCACTTCTTCCGTCCCGTCGGCCACATCATCGTCTTTGGCGTTCAAAGTGAAATTTTTGTTCCCGGAGCGGCTGTTGGCGGGGATGGACACGTTGAAAGAGGAGGGTGAGGCGGCGTAGTCGGAGGAGCCGTCGGTGGTTCCGTCGGCGATGACCACCGGAACGGCCAGGGCGGTTTCCAGCACCGACCCGTCGGAGGGGAAGGAGGCGGTGACCGTCACCGTGCCGCTGGTTCCCTCATCCACTGAGTCGTCGGCCGTCTGGTGGTCGGTGACGATGCTCAAGGCAATGCCGGTCGGTTTGGCATCGGAGTCGCCGAGGGTCAGGGAAGCGGCGGCGATGGTATATCCGGCCAAGGTTCCCCCCACCGACAGGGCGTCCGTCTCTCCGGCCACGTCGTCGTCGTTGACGGTCAGCGTAAAAGAGTGGGTGGAGGCCGTCTGGGAAGCCCCGGGGAGGATTACGTTGAAAGACCCGCCGGTGACCGAATAGTCGCCGGTCTCCGCCGTGCCGGCCGCCACCGTCACCGGGATGGTGAGTTTCTTCTCCAACTGCAGGGAAGTGTTCACCCATTCCGCCCACACCCGCACCGTCCGGTTCGACGTGCCTTCCCCCAGCGAGGTTTGGGCCCCTTCGGAGTCGGCGTCCGCATCCAGTTTGAGGGCGATGTTGGTGGGGGCGATGTCTTTGTCGATCAGTTTCACGGTGGTTCCGGTGATGGTGTAACCGGCCAAAGTTCCGCCGTTGACCGCTATCGCGTCCGTCTCCCCGGCCACATTGTCGTCGACGGCCGTCAAAGTGAAGTTGGCCGACCCGGAGGAACTGTTGGCGGGAATGCTGATGTTGAAAGAAGCGGAGGAAGCGGTGTAGTCCGCCGCTCCTTCGCTGGTCCCTTTGGCGACGACGACCGGCGCCGACAAGGCTGTTTCCAACACTATGGACCCTGTGAAAGCGGCGGTCACCGTCACCGTATCGCTGGTTCCTTCCTCCACCGAATCGTCGGCCGTCTGATGGGTGGTGGCGGCGCTCAAAGTGATCTGCGTCGGTTTGGAGTCGGCGTCGGTGATGGTGAGAGAGGCGGGCGTGACCGTGTATCCGGCCAAAGAGGATCCCACCGACAGGGCGTCGGTTTCCCCCGCCACGTTGTCGTCGACGGTGGTGAGGGTGAAAGTCTTGGCGTTGGAGGAGGTTCCCCCGCCCGGAATGGTCAGGTTGAAGGTCCCGCCGGTCACCGAATAATCGGCGCTTTCGGCGGTACCCGCCCCCACCGTCGCCGGAATGGACAGGTCGCTTTCCCAAACGGTGGAACCGACCGGGAAGGCGGCTGACACTTGCACCGTCCGGTTGGCGATCCCCTCCCCGATGCTGGTCTGGTTTCCGCTGGTACCGGTGTCGGCGTCCAAAGTGAAAACCAATTGGTTGGGGGCGGCGGTGAGGTCGTTGATGGAAATGGCGGCGCCGTTTATGGTGTAGCCGGTCAACGCTCCGGAGACGCTCAGGGTTTCCGTCCCTTCCCCGGCGATGTTGTCGGCGGCGGCGGTCAGGTCGAAGGTGGCGGTAGCGGACAAACTTCCGGCGGGGATGGTGATGGTGAAATCGTTTACCGCCGTGTAATCGGACGCGGAAGCCGGATCGGTTCCGCCGCCCGCCACCGACGCGGTAACCGCGGTGGCTCCGGTCAACACCGTCTGGTCGGCGTCGAAGGCGGCGGTGACGGTCACCGTCTGGTCGGTGGCTCCTTCGTCCACCGCCGTCTGGTCGCCATCCTCGGTTCCGTCGGTATCCACGCTCAAGGTGATGGTTTCGTTGTCTTTGATGGTTATCATCGCCGAATTGACGGTGAACCCGCTGACCGCCCCGGTTATATCCAAGGTTTCCGAACCTTCCACAATCGCATCGTCCACCAGGGTGAACGTAAATCTGGCCGACCCCGAGGATTTCAAGGCGGGGATGACCACATTGAAAGAGGGGACCGCTAAATGGTCGCGGGAGGTGGCGGTGTTGTCGGCAACCGACACCGCCACCGTGGTGGGGTGGGGCAACACCGCCGAGTTGGCGGGGAAAGAGGCGGTGACTTCCACCGTAGTAGCCGAATCTCCCTCCATCAGGGAAGTTTCACTGACGGCGGAAGTGGAAATGTTGGTGTCCACCGCCAAGTTGATAACAGTCGGGGCCACATCGTTGTCTTTGATGGTAAACGTCAACGTGTTGCTGCTTCCAGTGCTGCTACGCCCCGTTAAAATGATGGTCTCATCGCCTTCCGCGATATTGTCGTCGTAGATTCGGATAGCCTGGGTCGGTACTTGTGTATCACCGCCGTATAGGGAAACCTTTGCTCCCCGTTGGATGCGAAAACGTCCGTTGGGGGTGTATTCCGCCCAATACAAAGTGTAGTCGCGGGAAGTGTCGGTATCGACGCCACCTTTGGCCGCCCCGGATGTTATGACATTTATATCGCGGTACGTTTCCCCGACGGCCTTAGAAGTCATCACCTGAATAGTGAAAGGAATCTGGGGGACACCCCCGGGCCAATAGGGAACATCTGTACGCGTATGTATCCCTTCCTGTAAAAGATCGGCGTAGCTAAACGGATATCGTTCACCCCTATTGTCGCTGAAAAATAGGCTGATGCTGGAAGTCTCGTTGTCGGTGATGGTCACTGTAGGAGAAGAGTTGAACATAAACCCGGTAGCCGACCCGGTCACTTTGAATGTTTCCGAACCCTCCTGCAACGAGTCATCTTCCACGGTCAAGGTGAAATCACCGGAATGGCTGAGGCTTCCGGCGGGAATGGTGATAGTGAAAGTGTCATTGGTCTTGTTGGAGGAATAGTCGTATCCGGTGGCATGGGCTGTTTTGCCTTTCGCCAACCCCAAAACCACATCTCTCTCATCTACCGCTCCTTCCCGAGGGGCTTCTCCGACCAGTTTCACCGTGATTTCGGTGGCGGAGGCCAAAGTGGGGGAACCGGCCGGCAAGGCCGCCGTGACGGACACGGTGACGGAACCGGCGTCCTCGGCCACTTCGGACTGGTCGCCCGTCGTTTCGCCGTCGGTGTCCACGGTGAGAATTATGTTGGAAGGTTTGGCGTCGTTGTCGGCGATGGACAGGGCGGCGTTGGTGAAAGAGAAACCAGCGGCGGCGCCGGACACGGTGGCCGTTTCCGTCCCCTCCCCCGCCACCGTATCGTTAGTGGGCGTAAAAGTGAAAGTCCCCATCCCGCTGGTCGCCCCGGCGGCTATGGAAACATTGAAGGAACTCACCGCCCCGAAATCGGTACCCGAAGTAGCGGTGGAACCGGCCACCGACACCGTCGCCACCGTGGCGGTGGTCAACGCCGGCGACCCGGCCGGGAAAGAAGCCGTGACATCGATGGAGGTGGCCCCGTCGTCTTCCCCCACGCTGGCCGGGTTGAGGGTGAGGATGATGCTGGTGGGAGCGGCGTCGTTGTCGGCGATGGTCAGGGCGGCCCCGTTGACGGCGGTGAAACCGGCGGCGGCGGTGGTTCCGGACACGGTCAGGCTCTCCGAGCTTTCCACGATGTTGTCATCAGCGACCGTCAAAGTGAAAGTTCCGGTAGCGGAAGAAGAGCCGGCGGGAATGGTGATGTTAAAGGAGGGGACGGCGGTGAAGTCGGCGGCGGAGGCGCTCGTCCCGGCGACCGTCACTTTCACCACCGTGGCCGTGGTCAAAACCACCGAACCGGCCAAGGAGGCTTTCACCGTCACCGCGGTGGCCGCATCCCCTTCGGTCACCTCGGTCTGCTCCCCGACGGTTTCCGAATCGACATCCAGGCTCAGGTTGATGGCGGTGGGAGCGGAGTCGTCGTCGTTGATGGTCATCGTAACGCCGCTGACGGTGAACCCGGTTGCGGAACCGCCGATAGTGAGGGTTTCCGCCTGCTCCGCAATGTTGTCGTCGACGGCGGTCAGCTGGAAACTGGAGGAGTCGGAGACGGTGGTCTGACCGGCGGGGATGGCCAACTTCAGAACCGTGACGCCGGAACTGGTGGAGGCCAGGCTGAAATCGGCGGCTACGGCGGTTACTCCGGTAGCCGACAGGGTGATGACGGTGTCGGTCTCGTACACGTTGGACCCGTTCGGGAAGGAGGCCGAGACGGTAAGGGGATGGGCGGCCGACTGCTCGGCGACTGCGGTTTGCACGCCCGTATCGGAGGAGGCGTCCACCCCCAAACTGATGGCGGCGGGGCCGGTATCGTTGTCGGAGTCGATGGTGATGGCGTCGCCGGTTACCGACAGGCCGGCGCGGTCGGCGGATCCGGACACGGTGATGGTTTCCGAAACGACATCCGCCACATTGTCATCGGCGATAGTCAAAGTGAAAGTCCCCGACCCGCTGGTTTGGCCGGCGGAGATGGTTACCTTGAAAGAGTCGTTGGCCTGGTCGGTGCTGAAATCCGATGACTCCGCCTTGCCGTTCGTTCCCTCCCCGGTCACCGTCACAGTGATGGCGGTGTCCGATTCGAAAGTTTTGGACCCGGATGGCAGGGCGGCTTTGACCGTCGCGGTAACGGCCGCGTCGCCCTCCCCGATCGTGTCCTGATCCCCGCTGTTGTCCGCATCCAAATCCACGGTTAAAACGGCCGCGGCGGGGGCGGCGTCGTTGTCGGATATTTCCAACTCGGCGCTGGTAACGCCCACCCCAGCCCGGGCGGTGGTTCCCGACACGGTGATTTTCTCCGTCCCCTCCGCATAATCATCCTCAGTCGGATCGAAGGTGAAAGTGGCCGTCCCGCTGGTCGCCCCGGCCGCCACGGTCAACGAAAAATCGGTCACCGGCGCAAAGTCAGCCGCCTCCGCCTCCCCGGCCCCGCCGTTGCCGTCCACCGACACCGTAATCACCGTATCCGACTCAAAAGTTTTAGAACCATTCGGCAAGGAGGCGGTCACCTGCGCGGTCTTCGCCGCCGACCCCTCCCCCAGGCCGGTCTGCGTCCCGTTTACGCCGGTGTCGGCGTCGACGCTTAGAGTGAAAGAGGCGAGAGCGTCGTCGTCGTCGATGGTCACCGACCCGTTGTTGACCGTGAAACCGGAGGCGGTTCCCGACACGGTGAGCGTCTCCGCCCCCTCCGCATAGTCGTCTTGGACGGTGGACAAAGCAAAAGTGGCCGATCCGCGGTCGGCCCCGGCCGGAATCTCCAGGTCGAAGGCGGTCACGGCCGTGAAATCGGCCGCCTCCCCCTGTCCGGTCCCCCCGCCGCCTGACACCGACACCCGCACCGTGGTTTTAGAGGCCAAAACCGCCGACCCTTCCGGGAAAGAAGCCGTAACTCGAACGGTGGCGGCCGCCGCCCCTTCCGTCACCGAGGATTGCACGCCGGTCGTCTCATCATCGGCGTCCACGCTCAGGTTGATGACGGTGGGGGAAGAGTCGCCGTCGGTGATGGTCATTTCCACCCCGTTCACGGTCACGGTCACGCCCGTGTAGGGGACGGAGCCGCTAATCAACAGCTTCTCCGCACCTTCCCCGGCCACGTTGTCATCGGTTCCGGTCAAATTGAAAGAAGCGGACCCGGTGCGGCTGGTTTGGCCGACGGCCAGCGTGAAATCGGTTACCGCGTCAAAGTCGTCCGATGAGGCCATCCCCCTTCCCGCCGAGCCGTCCACCGACACCGTCACCGGAATATCCTCCTCCAAAGTCGCCGAACCGGTCAAAGAGGCGGAAACCGTCACTTCGGGGTCCGCGCCTTCAGCCGAGGACAGCGGATTCACGCTGAGGTCCACTTCTGGGAAAGAATCGTTGTCTTGGTCGATGCCGATGAAGTCGTTGCGCACCGTCCATCCCGAGGAGGAGCCGGACACCTCTATCAACTCCGGCAGGACGTCCGCCACCGCGTCGTCCAACAGTTGCAGTTGGAAACTCCCCCTCCCGATGGTGTCGCCCGAAGAAATGGTCACATCAAACGGGGCGACGGCCGCAAAGTCGGTCGTTTCCGCCCAGGCCGTCCCCCCCGCCCCAACCAGGGAAACCCTGACCGGCCGGGCCGTAGAGAGAGCACTCGCCCCGACGGGGAAGGAAACGGCGACGTTGGCGGTAACCGTGGTTCCTTCGGCGGCGGTCTTCTGCGCCCCAGCCTCATCGGAATCCAAATCCACCCGCAGATAGATTACGGACGGGTTGTTGCTGTCGTCGATGGTGACAACGGCCGAGTTGGTAGTGAAACCGGCGGCCTGTCCGGTGATGCTAAAAGTTTCACTTCCCTCCGTGTCTGAATCGCCATACGTAGAAAGTGAAAAGTAGCCCGTAACCTGGTTCGACCCCCGGGGGAGCGTCAATTGCATAGACCCGTCGTCTCCCCACGCCGAGAAGGAATATTCGCTCGGGCTCACGGCGGGGCGGGCCCCGGTCGGAGCAGAAGACACGTTTATCACCGTGTCCGACTCCCGATCCGCGGAACCGGACGGAACGGAGGCGGTAACTTTCACTTTGCGGTTTGACGCCGCCTCCGGGATGTAGTCCTGTTCCCCTAAAACGACCAAGTCGGTGTCCACGGCCAAAGTGATTACGGGAGCGGTTTCGTTGTCGGTTATGGTGAAGAATGCGGACATTCCGTGCGCCATCCCCACCCCCGGCAGGGCGGTGGAACCGACCAAGGCGATTGTCTCCTCCCCATCGTACCAGTCGTCGTCGGTTACCGTCAACGTAAAAGTCCCGCTGCCTTCAACCTGGCCCGCCAGAATGGTGATCTGCAGGGAATCTCCGGGCTGGTCGGTGGAAAAATCGTCCGCCTCGGCGGTGGCCGCCCCGTCGGCGGTTATGCGCACCGTGAAGACGGCGTCCTCCTCGAACGTCAGTTGCGGGCTCGTCGACTCAGCGGGCGGCATCACCCGCACCCCTACATGCGCCCCCGTATAGGGACCGCTCCCTTCGGCGGCGGTCAAAACCCGGCGTTGGGTGGAGGAAATCAAATTCCCTTCCACCGCCACGCTTATCCGATCGCCGTCGGTGATAGTGAAAGAGGCGGAGGCGGAGGTGAACCCGGCGGCGGAACCGGACAAGAAAACCGTCTCCGCGCCTTCGCCCCCCACATTGTCATCGGCGGCGGCCAAAGTGAAAGTGGCGGAGGCGGAGCGGGAACCTCCGGGAATGGTCACCGTCAAATTTCCGTTGGTCAAACCGGTGGTGGAAAAGTCGTTCGCCTCGGCGGTGGCCGCGCCGTCGGTGGAAACGGTCACCGTCACCTCCGTATCGGTTTCCAACGTCGCCGAACCGGACGGCAAAGAAGCCGTCACTTGCACGGTGCGGGAGGCCCCTTCGGCCACGCTGGTTTGCACAGCCGGGGTGGAAGTATCCGTATCAACGGCCAGGGAAAGGGCGGCGGGCCGGGAATCGTTGTCGGAGTCGATGGTGACGGCGGTCCCGGTAATCGCCAAACCAGAACGGTCGGCGGAACCGGACAGGGTTATGGTTTCCGGGGTGACATCCACCACTTGGTCGTCGACGATGGTCAACGTGAACGTCCCCGACGCCTCCCGCCCGCCGGCCGGAATGGTCAACGGCAACCGGTTATTGGACAGGCCGGTGGTGAAATCGGCTGCTTCGGCTTTGCCGGCGGTTGCCTCCCCGGCGATGGTCACCGTAACCACCGTGTCCGACTCGAAGGTTTTGGACCCGTCCGGCAGTCGGACGGCGACGGTAGCGGTGGCCGCCGCGTCCCCCTCCCCGATGGCGGTCTGCAACCCGGGGGTCCCGCCGTCCAAATCCACGGTCAGGCTGGCCCCCGTCGGGGCGGCGTCGTTGTCGTCAATCTGCAAGGAGGCGCCGGTTATCCTCACCCCGGCCGTGGTGGCCACTCCGGAAACGGCGATGGTTTCCGCCCCTTCCGCGTAGTCGTCTTCCACCGGATCCAAAGTGAAAGTGGCCGAACCGCTGCTTTGGCCGGCGGGGATAGTAACCGTGAAATCGTTCACCGCCGCAAAGTCGGCCGCCTCCGCCTCCCCGGTTCCCCCGTTGCCGTCCACCGACACCGTGATGGCCACATCCGACTCGAAGGTCTTCCCGCCCGGAACCTCCGCCGTCACTTGCGCCGTTACCGCGGCGGAGGCCTCCCCGATGCTGGTTTGCGTTCCGTCGACGGCCCGGTCGGCGTCCACCCGCAGGGCGATGGCGGGCGGGGCGTCGTCATCGTCGATGGTCACCACCGATCCGGCTACGATAAACCTGGAGGCGGTTCCGGTTATGGCCAGATCTTCCGCCCCCTCCACCCGCTGGTCGTCGGCGGTAGTCAAAGTGAAAGTTCCGGAAGCAGATGCCTGACCCCTGGGGATGGTGATGGTGAAGTTGGGAACGGCGGTGAAGTCGTTGGCTTCGGCTCGGCGGGCGCCCCCGGCCGCCGCCACCGACATGGTGATTGTGGCCGGGCCGAATAAGCGTAAATTGGGGTTCGCATAGGAGGCGAAGACGGTAACCGACTGGCCGGAGACTCCTTCCCCCAGGCTGGGTTGGCAACCGTTTATCGCCGCATCGGCGTCCACTTTCAGGATGATGAGGTTGTAGGAGGTGTCGTTGTCGCCCAGGTTGACGGCGATGGAACGCACGGCGTAACCCGCCGCCCGCCCGTGGATGACGATGGTCTCAAACCCTTCGTCCCTCACCGAGTCGTCCAGCGCCGTGATGTTGACCCGGGCCGGGGTGACCCGGCCTCCATGTCCGCGGCCAATGCTTATGTTTTTCCGGCCGGCGTCGGGGAAGGCGGCGGTGAAATCGGTTCCGGCGACGGCGGTGCCGCCGGTGAAAGTCAGATCGCTCACCGTCACGTCCGCTCCCGCAACAACGCCGGAGGGCAGAGCGCCGCTCACTTCGAAACAAACCGTTCCATCCCCTTCCCCCATACGATCCGGGGAGTTCGGCGCGGAGTCGGAAGGCTGGCATTTTACGGCCCGGACCGACAAGTTGATAACGGCCGGCTCATCGTCTTGGATAGTTAGAACGGCATGTTTGACCCTATAGGAAGTTCCCCGCAGGCCCACATGCAACGTCCTTTCCGACAGATCAGTCCAATCGTTATTGACGGGCTCGATGCGGAAGGTAGTGGTCCCCCGCGTCTGGTTTTTGGGAATGATTAAGTCGTTGTCAATCCCTCCCCTAAAAAAGAAGTCTCTCGGAGGGCCGTTGGCGGTGGGCTGGGCGGTACCGCCTGAAATATCCATCCTCAGGACGGTGTCGGAATCCAACGCCCCCGAAGCGAATTCGGCGATTACGGTAACCGTCTGCACGCCCCCGTCTTCAGCCAGCGAAGTCTGCAATCCGGAGTCGGAGCTGGTGTCCACGTAGATGTTTATCGCGGTCGGGGCGGGGTCGTTGTCGGTGATGGCCACATAGACGCTGGCCGCCTGTCCGAACCATGAGACGGTGAACTTGGCCCGTTCCGCGGCGGTTTCGCGAATGGCGTCGTCGGTTGGGGTGAAAGTCACCGCCTTGCTCCCCCGCAGGGACCCGGGCGCCACCGGTATGGTGAAGTTGGGGATGTTGGCGAAGTCGGTTCCCGCCACCGCCCCGTCCCCGGTTACGGTGACCGCAAACTGCGTCTCCTCGGTCAACTCGGAGCTTTGGGCGTTGGGAAACTCAACGGAGAGGGTGAGGGAAACGGGAGCGGCGTTCTCCGCCACCGCGGTGGAACTGATCCCCAGTCGGAACCGGGAATTCTGGTCGCGGATGGTCAGGCTCGCCGGATTGACCGCGTAACCGGCCAAAGAAGAAGTGAAAGAAACCGTTTCCGGCCCTTCTAAAACCGTGTCGGCGGCGGCTTGGAAACTGACGACCGCCGTGCCGCTTCTGGCGTTGGCGGCGATGGTCACGTCCACCGTTGCCGGAACGGTGAAATCGCCGGCTTCGGCCGTGTCGGCCGCTATGGCGACCGTGAAAGTGGCGGCGGAGGTGAGGGCGGCCGCCCCGACGGGTACGGCGGCGGTGACCGTCACCGTGCGGGTACTCCCCTCATCCACATAGCTCTGCGCCCCGACGGCGGGTTGGGCGTCCACGCTCAAATCGACGGTGGGTGTCGTTTCGTTGTCGTCGATGATCAACTTCGTCCCGTTGACGGTGAACCCGGTAGCGGAGCCGGACAGGGACATATCTTCGGGGCCTTCCAACAAATCATCGTCGACGGTGGTCAAATCGAAGGTGGCGTCGCCGCTGATTTGGTTGGCGGGGATGGTTACGGTGAAATCATTCACCGCCGTGAAATCGGCCGCTTCCGCTCCGTAGGCCCCCCCGGCCCCCGCCACTGACACCGTGACTGCGGTAGCCGAAGAGCGGGCGGTGCGGTCCGCATAAACGGCGGTGACTTTCACCCTTTGATTGGCGCTCCCTTCCGGCACGCTGGGCTGGGAACCGTGGAAAGTGTCAGAACCGTCGACGACCAGATTGATGCGGTTGGGCGAATTGTCGTTGTCGTAGATGTTGATGGAAGCGGTGCGCACCGTAAAACCCTGGTCCGCTTTGCCTCCGATGACAATGGTCTCCGCCCCCTCGTCCCGCACGCTGTCATCCACTACTGCTATGTTGAAAAGGGCGTTCCGGTTGGAGCCGTTGGAGTTGGCGGGGATCCTTACATAATCCTGGGTACCTTGCGGAGAACCAGGGTAAATAACGTTAAAGTCAGCGTCGCTGCCGTACGTGGCGGTGCCGGCGGTGAAATTCAGTTCCCGCACCGTCACCGTGTTGGCGGCGACGGTACCGGTGGGCAGGCGGGCGCTCAACAGCCAGCAGGCATTCTGACTGCCGCCTTCCGAGACGATGGCGGACTCAGGATTGCACGGGAGGGCCTGCAGGTTGACCACCGCCTCCTCGTCGTCTTCGATAGTGAACTCCGCCTGGTTGACCGTGTAGGAAGAGGTTCCCCGCAGGGAAACGGTCACCGTCTGCGGGGCGTCCCCCGCCCGGTTGTTGTCGGCGGGAGTGACGGAGACGGAGGCGGTTCCCCGCACCTGGTTTTTGGGGATGGTCAGCGAAAAGTCGGTGGAGACCGGTTGCGACATCCGCAGGCTGAGGACGGTGTCGGTTTCCACCGCCGTCCCGGAGGCGAACTCGGCGGAGACGGTGACGGAGGTGGCCCCGGCGTTTTCGGCCAGAACGGTCTGCTCCCCGGAGGCGGAGCTGACATCCGTTGCCAGGTTGATGACCGCGGGAGTGTCGTCGTCGTCGGTGATGGCCACCGCGGCGGAGGCGGTGCGTCCGAACAGCGAACCGGTGAAGTTGACCCGCTCGGGGGAGGTTTCATCGATGACATCGTCGACCGGGGTGATGGTCGCCGTCGCGGAAGCGGTAACGGCGGAGGCCGCCAAGGCGGCCGTGAAATCGGAAATGGCGGCGAAGTCGGTTCCGGCCGCGGCCCCGTCTCCGGCCGCGCTGAAAGAAATCTGCGTCTGTTCGGCCAACTCGGAGGTGACCGCGTTGGGGAAGGACACCGTCAGCCCGATGGAAGTCGCCCCGGCGCTTTCGCCCACCGCGGTCGGGTTGGCGGTCACCGTGAACGCGGCGTCCTCGTCTTTGATGGTGAGACTGGCCGGGCTGACCGAGTAGCCGGCCAGGGTGGAAGTGAGGGAAACCGTTTCCGGGCCTTCCAGAACGGTGTCGGCGGCGGCCTGGAAAGTGAAGGTAGCGGTACCGCTGGTCTGTCCGGCGGCGATGGTAACCGACGCCGAAGCCGGGGCCGTGAAATCGGAGTTTTCCGCCGTGTCGGCCGCGATGGCCACCGTGAAAGTGGCCGCCTCCGCTAAGCCGCTTTCCCCATCCGGCAAGACGGCTTTCACCGTCACCGTACGTTGCTCCCCTTCCTCAACGTAGGCCTGCTCCCCGGAGGCGGCTTGGGCGTCCACGCTCAGACTGACGGCGACGGCGGGGTCGGCTTGGCCGGAGACGATCAGGTCGGCGGGCGGGGCGGGCGGCGGCGTTGGCGGCTGGTCGGAGTCGTTGTCAACGATGGTCACCAACGCGCCGGTGACGTCGGTGATCCCGTACGATTCGGCGGTTCCGGTTACGTCCACCGTCTCCTCCCCTTCCACCACCAGGTCGTCGATCGCCTCCAAGGTGAACTCGGCCCAGCCGACGGTTTGCCCTGCGGGGATGGTTACCGTGAAGTCCTCCACGGCGTTAAAGTCCTCCACCTCCGCTTGCCCTACCCCGCCTTGGCCGCCCACGGAAACGGTCACCACGACGTCCTCCTCCAACCCGGGCCGGTTCTCCGCGAAGGCGGCGCTTACGATAAAAAGGGCCGCCCGGCCTTCTTCCACGCGGGTCTGGTCCCCCTCCGCTTCCGGGTCCGAGTCCACGCTCAAAACGAGGGCGGGAGCGCTTTGCTGCTCCTCCCCTGTTGGTTCTTCATTCCCGTCGCCCGGTTGTCCGTCATCCCCCGGTTGCCCGCCGACCCCTTCTTCGGGTTGAGGATCGCCGCCCGGGTCACCGGCGCCCCCCTCATCACCGCCGTCCCCCGGCTCGCTCTCTCCGGGCGCGGGCGGTTGCGGGGCGGGGTCGGGGGGCAGAGGGGATTCGGAGTCCGCCGCCGATTCCGCACCGGGGACGCCGGAGGCCGCAACCGGGGACTGTGCCGGCCCGATCGCGGTGGAAAACCCCATCAAGACGGCAAGACCGCACGCGGCCAACCGCCGCCGAATTGAATAAGAAGATCGGATCATCTGGCTCGTTTATCTACCTGTGCCCTAAACGCGCAGGTTACGAACTGGATGGGGGGGGGGGGTGGAAAAAGCGCTTTTGGCTTTTCACACTCGTTCCGTGACCCAGGCATCGCGGAGGATTTCATTTGAAGGGTTTTGCTCCTTTCCCACCAGCCGACCGGCCCAGGAGCCGGTTTGGCGGAACACGGCATTATACACCATAAACCCCCCGGCCGCGCAAGTTATTCCCCGCCTTTTTTCTCTCCCAAAAAACTGACCGCCCCCAACCGGAGTTACAGGGTGATTTGCCGTATGCCCGTCCCGGCCGCGTCCCGGAGAACCCACTGCCGGGCGTCGCCGTAGTCGCCCACGTACACCTGCCCGCTTCCCACTTCCTCGCAGACCACGCCCACAATGATGGGTTCTTCGTCGGAGCCGAAAAAGGGTCCCTCGTAGACGCACTGCCCCTGCTCGTCCGGCAAATACAGAACCCCCCTCCCCGGCAGGCGTTCAGTAGATTTGGGATCCTCGTCTTCGTTGAGGGCGTAGCCGTCGTCGTCGGTCAGCAGCCCCTTCCGGAAGGCTTCCAAAATGTGGTCGGCTTCCACTGCTACCAGCCCGTAGGTGTATGGGGCCTCGGCGTAGTCGGGGCACTCCGGGCAGGCTTCCTCCCCTGAACCGGGGGGGGGGGGGCGGGGGATGGTCGGGGGTCAGGTTGGAGCAGTCGCCAGCCACCAACCAGCCGATACCGTATTTGGCCAAATTCGCCGCCTTTCGCAGAGGACGCCTGCGGCAACTTTACCTAAAACGGAGCCGCTGGGTTGCTTACCGGAAAGCCGTCAGGCTCGTCCCGTTGCGCCCTTTCGGTCCCCAACCCGGCGAGAGCCGGTTTGTTGGAGAGCGCGGCGGGCTTGGGCGCCTATGGCCAGCAGGAGCAAATCCAAGGGGAGGGTTCCCACCTCGTCCCCCTCCGGGTGGATGGTGGAAACCCGGGGGGCGACAAGGTAACAGGCGCCGCGGAACTGCGGGTGACGCTCCATCAGGGCGCGCAGGCCGTCGCGGCTGTGGTCGGAGGAAGACGACACCTCAAAAGCCAACGGGCGTTGGGGGTGGTTGAAGATGAAATCCACCTCGTCCTTGCCATCGCGCCAGTGATGCAACCCCACTCCCGACTGAACAGCCAGGGTATTCAGGGAAGAAGCCACCAGGTTTTCCAGGAGATGCCCTTTCTCGACGGGGTTGTCCAAAGGGGCCAAGCCGCGTAACAGGGCCGCGTTGCGCACCGCTCCGTCCACAAAAAAGATCTTGCGGCCCCGCTTTTGGATGGTCTCCTCCCACCCGGAAAAATTCGGCAACGCGAATACCAAAAAGGCCCTTTCCAAATAGGACAGGTATTTGTCCAAGGTGGGCCCGGACAGACCGTCCAGATGTTGGCCAATGTTTTTGGGCGATAGCAGACCGGTTATTTGACCAGCCAGCATATACAACAAACGTTCCAACAACACCGGATTGCCCACCCCGAAAGATTGGGGGATGTCTTTATAAACGGCGCGTTCCACGGCGTCGCTTCGCAACACCCGTTGCGACTGCAACAACCAATGCTTGTCATCGTCCATCAGCCGGGGCCGCGACAAAAGCAACTCCGGGAACCCGCCGGTCCACATTAAATCCAAACGTCCGGCGATCAAATCTTCATCCGCCCGCCCGCCCGTTGGCCAGAAGCGCAATGTGGCGGCGAGATCGTCCCCCGCCTCCACCGAACGGGGTTTTTCCATCAAATCCAGGTATTCGGTCAGCAGATAGGGTAGGAGGTATTGCACCTCCCAACGACCGGCGCCGCTCTCATGTCGGCGATCCTGCAGAGAGGAGGCGGCGCTGGAATTGGCTGCCACCCGCACCGGCCACCGCTCATCGTGGAAGGTCTTGAGCCACTTGTCCCAGTCTTTGGCGTACGCCAGTTCATCCAACATCAGATAGAGCGGGCGGTCGCCGGAGGCGGGGGAAACGCGCAACGTCTCGCGCACCAGGGCCCCCGGGCTTTCCCGCATCAGCAAAGGATGGTCCATGCGCAACCACCACACCCGGCCCGGCTCCACCCCGTTGTCGAGCAATCGCCGCACCGTCTGGTAAAGCACGGTGGTCTTGCCGACTTGGCGCGGACCGATAATCAACTGATAGCATCGGGGCTGGTCGCGTAGCAATCGTTGCCACAGAATCTGGGCCAAAGGGCGCTCCCGGGGCGGAGCGAACAGAACCGGAACCGACGAGGTGCGATGCCAGGGGTTCTGTCCCTCGAACACCTGTCCCATTTCTTCAGGTCGGGAAACCAGATTAAGCAAACCAAGCCGCCTTTTATTTACGCTATTTTCAAATTAGCATAATCTTCAGTTATGTTATTTGGCAAATAGCATAAATAGCGGGCGGATAATTTTGGTTATTTCAAGGCGGGCGGTCAGATGCCGGAGGTTATCAGTTTGGCGGCTTCGGCGAACACTCCGGCCAGTTGGAAAGGGAGGATGCCGGCCACCGCCACGAACAGGGCGGAGATGCCCATCGCCAGCGACAGCGAGCCGGACAGGGGACGGGCGGTCAGCTCCGGGGAAGGGCCGTCCGCCGGCGGCGGATCCATCCACATCGCCTTCGCCACCTTGGCGTAGTAGACCAAGGCGATCACCGCGTTTACGGCGGCGATCACCGCCAAGGCGACCGTCCACGGGTCCGCCGGACGGAGGATGGCCAAAAACATGGCGAACTTGGCGTACCACCCGGCCAAAGGCGGGATCCCGGCCAAGGCGAAAAAGAAAACAGCCCCCAGCACGGCGATGCGGGGGGAATGTTTGGCCATCCCCGCCCATCCGGAAATGGTGGCGGTTCCGGTGCGCCGGGCCCCCGCCATCACCACCGCAAACGCCCCCAGGTTCATAAAGGCGTAGATGATCAAATACACGATGGTGGCGGAAGCCGCCTCCTGTATCACCCGCGGGTCGCTGGTGGCGGCCGCCGCCGCGAACGGCACCAGAATGAACCCGCCCTGGGCGATGGACGAGTAGGCCAAAAGCCGCACGATGTTGTCCTGTCGGAGGGCGGTCAGGTTGCCCACCGTCATGGACAGGGCGGCCAGAACCCACAGGGCCGGTCCCCAGATTTCGGTCACGGAAGGAAAAGCCTGGTAACAGATGAGCAACAACCCGGCGAAACCGGCCGCCTTCGACCCGACCGACAGGTAAGCGGTTACCGGAGTGGGGGCCCCCTGGTAGGTGTCCGGGGCCCAGAAATGAAAAGGAACCGCCGAAATTTTGAAACCGAAACCGATGATGGTGAACAGGACCGCCAGCCGGAAGGCGCCGCTGTTCAACAGGTCCGCCCCGGCGGTGCGAATCCCCTCGAAGTCCACCGAACCGGTCAGCCCGTACAGGAAAGACATACCGTAGAGCAGGATGGCGGTGGACAGCACCCCCAGAATGAAAAATTTGAGCGACGCCTCGTTGGAGCGCTTATCGCCTTTGCGCCACCCGGCCAGCAGGAACAGCGGCCCGGTTACCAGTTCCAACCCCACGAAAATGGTGATCAGATCCCGGGAGGAAACCATCACCAGCGACCCCAGGATGGAAGTCAGCAGAAGCAGGTAGTACTCCCCCTGGTAGTAGCGGTCGCTTTCGATGTGGGAAACCGACATCAACAGCACCAGGTAGCCGCCGACGATGAACAAGGCCTTCATCACCAAGGCGAAGTCGTCCACCACGTAACCCCCGCCCAGCATGACCCGCACCCCCGGCCCGCCCCCGAAAGCCAAAGTGAGCAGGGGAACCGCCGCCGCGGTCAAACCGATCACCCCGGCGAAAGCCGTCCAGTATTTCAGGCGGCGGGGCAGGGCCACGTCCAAGGTGAGAACCGCCAGGATGGTGGCCGCTACCGCGATCTCCGGAGCAAGGGCGTGATAGTCCAGGTTCACGCATCAGCCTCCGAAAGCGTTGCGCGCCAGGTTGACCACCGCGTCGGTGGTGGCCCCCAGCACGATCCGGGGATACACCCCGATGGCCACGGTGGCGATGATGAGCGGAATCCACGCCAGCCACTCGTAACGACCCACATCGGCGAAGGTGCGGCCCGCCCATTCCTCTTTCGGTTCGCCCAGGTTGACCCGTTGCAACATCCACAGCATGTAGCCGGCGGTGAGCACCGTGCCGATGGCCCCCGCCACCATAAAAGCCTGGAACTGACCGGCGCTGAGGCCGGCCGCCGGACGGTAGGCCCCCACCAATGACATGAACTCGCCCCAAAAACCGGCCAGGCCGGGCAGTCCCAACGAGGCCATGGCCGTGAAAGCCAGGATGCCCCCCATCCAGGGCATAAGTTTTTGGTTGCCGCCCAGCCGGGCGATGTCCCGGGTGTGGTAGCGATGATGCAAGGAACCGGCCAAGAAGAAGAGCAGGCCGGTGATGATCCCGTGGGCCACCATCCCGATAATGGCCGCGTTGAAACCGACGTCGGTCATGGTGGCGATGCCCAGCATGACGAACCCCATATGGCCCACCGAGGAGAAGGCGATGAGACGTTTCACGTCGGTCTGCGCCAAACAGGCCAGCGAGCCGTAGATGATCCCGATCACCGCCAGCAGGCCGATGGCGGGGGCCCACTCCCGGGCCATGTCGGGCAGGATCGGGATGGAAATGCGCAAAAAGGCGTAGGAGCCGAGTTTCAACAGGATGGCGGCCAAAAGGACCGAACCGACGGTGGGGGCGGCGGTGTGGGCGTCCGGCAACCAAGTGTGGAACGGCCACATCGGAACTTTCACCGCAAACCCCAAAAACATGGCCCCGAACACCAGCCAGGCGAAAGTCCCGCTGCCGAACGCGTTTTCGGAGCCGAGGGCGATCAGGGCCGGGATGTCGAAAGTGTTGGAACCCAGAAAGTCGCCCGACCGGAAATAGAGGGCCAGGAAACCGAGTAGCATAAAAGCCGACCCGAACAGGGTGAACACGAAAAATTTGATGGCCGCGTAGAGACGGGTTTTGACGGTCATCCCCAGCACCGGTATGCGCCGCTCGGCGTCGTCCCCCCAGATGCCGATCATGAAATACATGGGCAACAGCACCAGTTCGAAGAATATGAAAAACAGCACCAAATCCAAGGCGACGAAGGTGCCGTTCATTCCGGTGGCCAACAGCAACATCAGGGCCAAAAAGCCCCGTACGTTGCGGGGCTCCTCCCAATGGTCCCAGCAGTAAACGACGCACAGCACGGTCACCGCCGCCGACAACACCAGAAGCGGCAGGCTGATCCCGTCCACCCCGATGTGGTAGTTGGCCCCGATGGCCGGGATCCAATCGGCGACGACCTCGAACTGGAAGCGCTCCGCCGCCCCGTAATCGAAGACGGCGGCGGCTATCACGGCCAACGCCGTTACCACCAGGCTGACGACCAGCGCCGTCCACTTGTGAGCGGTCTCCCGCGACTTGGGTATGGCGAACAGCAACAACGCGCCCGCTGCCGGCAGGAACACGATGAGGCTCAAGCCCCATCCGCTGTCAAAGAACTCCATCATCTAACTCCCGTCTCGCCCATTGTTGCGCCAAACCTTGCCCTTTCCATCCGGCCTATCTGAACAGCAAAGCGGCGGCGGCCAGCAACAGGGCGCCCACTATGAAAGCCCCGGCGTACTGCTGCACTTTGCCGGTCTGGGCGAAACGGAGTTTTCCGCCCGCCCCGCTGGTCCCGCCCGCGGCGGCGTTGTAGGCCAAGTCGATGCCCCGCTGGTCCAATCGGCCGTACACCAGCCGCCCCAGCCAGGCCACGGCCGCCCCCGCCCCGTTGACGATCCCGTCTATAACGTATCCGTTGATGAAATTCACCCCCCGGGCCAACGGCCCTTTGACGGGCCCCACCACCCCTTTCATGTACAGGTCGTCGATGTAAAACTTGCGCCGCAACAGCGGATAGAGGAGTGGTGCCTCCAACCGGTCCCGCTCCGCCTGCGTTTCCGCATCCCGGGCGAACAGGGCCCAACCCAGCCCGATTCCCAGCGCGGCCGCGGCCAGCCCGTAGGCGGCCAGATCCCATTCCACGCCGGAAGGATGGTAATCGCCCATCGCCGTTATCCGGGCGCCCACCCATTCCGTGAAGTTGCCCAGCGGCCCCCAGGAAACGCCGGGGATGTTGAGCAGGCCGGCCGCGACGCTGGGGACCGCCAGCGCGATGAGGGGGACGGTCATGGACTTGGGAGATTCGTGGGGGCGGCCCTCCCCTTTGTAGGTTCCCAGGAAAGTCAGGCACACCGCCCGGGTCATGTAGAAGGCGGTGATAAACGCCCCGCCCACCGCCAACCACATGAAAGCGGCGTATCCCTCGTGGTTGAGGGTGGCCAGAATTTCGTCTTTGGACCAGAACCCGGCCAGCGGGATCACCCCGGCCAGGGAGGCCGACCCGATTACGAAAGTCCAGAAAGTGACCGGCATATGCTTGCGCAAGCCCCCCATGTCGCTCATGTTGTTGGAATGGACGGCGTGGATGACCGACCCGGCCCCCAAAAAGAGCAGGGCCTTGAAAAAGGCGTGGGTGAACAGGTGGAACAGCCCGGCGGTGTAACCCCCGGCCGCCACCGCGGCCATCATGTAACCCAACTGGCTGACCGTGGAATAGGCCAGCACCTTTTTCAGGTCGTCGGCGGCCAAAGCCAAAAGGCCCAAGACGAAGAGGGTGATGACCGCGATGGGGAGCATCCACTCCCGGGCTCCGGCGGCCATATTCTGATAGAGGGGGAAGGTGCGGGCCATCAGGTAGATGCCGGCGGTGACCATGGTGGCGGCGTGCATCAGGGCCGAAACCGGGGTGGGGCCGGCCATGGCGTCCGGCAGCCACACATGCAACGGGAACTGGGCCGATTTGCCCATCGCCCCCAGAAACAGCAGCAGCCCTCCGGCGAAAGCCACCGTCTCCAAATCCCCGCTGTGCTCGGCCGCCGCTTGCGCCAGAGTGGAAAACCGGAAGCCTCCCAGCGAAACCCCGATCAGGATGGCCCCCAAAATCAGTCCCACGTCGGCCACTTTGTTGGTGAGGAAAGCTTTGATGGCGGCGTGGCCGTTCTCCTTCTGCTCCCAGTAGTGGCCGATGAGCAGGTAGGAGGCCAGGCCCACCCCCTCCCAGCCGACGATGAGCTGAATCAGGTTGGGGGCCCCCACCAGCACCAGCATGGAGCCGGCGAACAGCGACAGCGAAGCGAAAAACCAGGTGACCCGCACCTCCCCCTCCATGTATCCCACCGCGTAGATGAACACCAGCAAACCCACGAAAGCCACCACCCAGTACATCATTATGGACAGCCCGTCCACCACGAAACCCAACTCGAAGGACAGGGCGCGCCCGGCGAACTCCCCGATGTCGGCGATGGTGAACTGGAACTGGCGGTAAACCCCGCCCGTCATATTCTGAACGAGCAACACCGAAGCCCACACCAGGTTGACGGCCATCGCCCCCACCGCCAACTCCGCCCCCCGCTTGCGCATCCGGCGGCCGAACAGCACTATCCCCAGGAAAGCGGCGAACGGCAGGAGCAGCATGATCCAAGCGGTGGCGGCGAAAAATCCCCCTTCCGCCAGTTCCGGGGCATGCCCTTCCTCAGCCGCCAGCGTCCAACCGGCGCTCTGCGCGACCAGCATCGTCCTCACCATTTCATCAGGTCCAGTTCGTCCACGTTGCCCGAGGCCCGGTTGCGGAAAATAAGCAGGATGATGGCCAGGCCGATCCCCACCTCGGCCGCCGCCACCGTGATCACGAAGATGGCGAAAATCTGGCCGACGGCCATGGCGGAGCGCCAAAAGGCCTCAAAAGCCACCAGGTTGATGTTGACCGCGGCCAACATCAACTCCACCGACAGCAAAACCGCGACCGCGTTGCGGCGGGAAAGCAACCCGTACACCCCCAACGAGAACAGCACCGCGCTCAGAATAAGGAACTGGGCCAGGATCATACCGACTCAGCCTCCTGCTCCTCGGCCGGGGTGCGGTCTTTGCGGGCCAAAGTGATCCCCCCGATGAGGGCGGCCAGCAGAATGAAGCCGATCGCCTCGAACGGGATCAGGAAACGGTTGACGAACCCCTCCCCCAACAGGCCCGTGTCGGTGGCGGAGCCCACCGCCGGGAGCGGGTCGTTCCATCCGTCGACCTGCCCGGACACCGACAGGATCAACCCCACGGTCATCGCCAGCGTCGCCAAAGCGGCAAGGGCGGCCGGCCAGCGGACGGAGTGGCTGAGGCCCTCCTCCCGACCGATGGGGGCGCGGGTGATCATAATTCCGAACAGGAAAAGCACCACCACCGCCCCGATGTAAACCAGCACCAGCACCCAAGCCGCGAACTCGGCCGACAGGAGAATGAACATCCCGGCCGAGGCGGCCAAAGTCAAAACCAAAAACAGGGCGGCGTGCACCACGTTGCGGGAAGTGACCACCCGCACCGCGGCCAGCGTCATCGGCGCCGCCATGGCCAAAAAAGCCCAGTTGACCGGTTCGGCGATCCACTCGGCGAAAGTCACAGCCGTCCGCCTCTCACTTCTCCCCCAACCCGGCGGGGACGGTGTCCATCCAGTCGGCCAACCGGTCCATGTCGTGCATCATCGCCCCGACGCCGTACTCCGAATATTCGTATTCGGGGGTCCAGAACAGGGCGTCGAAGGGGCACACTTCCACGCATATCCCGCAGTACATGCACAGGGCGTAGTCTATGTCGAACCGGTCCAGGGTGGCCCGGGCCCGGGGGCGCCCGCCCGGCTTGGAAGGGGGCTTCTCCTCTTTGTGCCCTTCGATGTAGATGCACCAGTCGGGGCAGGAACGGGCGCACAGCATGCACACCGTGCAGTTCTCCTGATCCAAGGCGATCACCCCCCGCGCCCGGGGCACCGGGGTTTCCTTCACCACCGGATAGTTGACGGTGGAGCGCAGGCCCCGGCGGCCGCCGGTCAGGTTGAAAGCCCAGGTTCGCAACATGGTGACCAGGGTCACTTTCATCCCGGAGAACATCCCCAGTTTGATTTTCTTCCAGCCGCTCATTCAGATCACCACCTTCAGGATCGCGGTAGCGATGATGTTGACCACCGCAATCGGAATCAGCCATTTCCAAGCCAGGGTCTGCAACTGATCTTCCCGCAACCGGGGCAGGGTCCAGCGCAACCAGATCATCAGAAAGATCAAAACCCCCACTTTGGCGAACAGGATAACCGGCGACAGCAGCGAATCGGGGTTGATCCCCCACAGCCCGTATCCGCCTAAGAAGAGGGTGACGGCAATGGCCGACATGGAAAACATATTGGCGAATTCGGCCAGGAAAAAGAACAGGAAGCGGAAACCGGAGTATTCGGTCACGTAGCCCATCACCAACTCCGATTCGGCGATGGGCATGTCAAACGGGATGCGGGTCAACTCGGCTAAGGCGGCGATCATGAAAATGGCCAAACCGATCAGCTGGGTGAGGGCGAACGGCCAGCCCTGGTTGATCTGGGCGGCCACGATCCCCTGCATGGACATGGTGCCCGCCTGGATGACCACCCCCACCGTGGCCAGCACCAGCGGCAACTCGTAGGCGATCAGCTGGCCGGCCGCCCGCAACCCGCCGATCATGGAATACTTGTTGGCCGACGACCAGCCCGCCATCAACACCCCCACCGCGCTGATGGAGGACACCGCCAACGCGTAAAACACCCCCACGTTCAAATCGCGCACCATCCCGTTGCGGGAAGGATGCAGCGGAATGACCACCAACAGGGCCATGGTGCCCAGCAACACCAGGGCGGGGGCCCATTTGAACACCGGACGGTCCGCCTCCTCCGGGATGATGTCCTCTTTTTGGATGAACTTCACCCCGTCGGCGATCAGCTGCGCCCACCCGTACCGCCCCCCGGCGAAATAGGGGCCGACCCGGCTCTGCATATGGGCGGAAAGTTTCATCTCCCCGTAGCCGATGGCGATGCCGATGGCGGGCACCGCCGCCGCCGCCACGGCCAGTTTGATGCCCAACTCGGCCCAGAAAGTCAAACCGGCCATGATCATCGGTCCACATCCCCCAGAACGAAGTCCAGCGAACCCATGATGGCGATGAAGTCGGGCACCAGCGCCCCTTCCAACAACCAGGGCAGGATGGACAGGTTGGAGAAAGAAGCGGAGCGGATTTTCAGCCGGTAAGGCCCCAGGCCGCCCAGGGAAACCAGGTAATAACCCATCTCCCCTTTCGGGTTTTCGGCCCGCACGTAGATCTCCCCCGGCGGGACTTTGATGATGCGGGGCACTTTGGCCTGCAAGGGCCCCGACGGCAACCCGTCGATGGCGGACATGATGATGCGGGCCGACCAGCGGATCTCCTCCAGGCGCACCCACCAGCGATCCCAGCAGTCCCCGTTTTCGCCTACCGGGACGTCGAACTCAAACTGATGGTAGGGCAGATAGTCGGAGGTTTTGCGCAGGTCGAAGCCGCACCCGGAAGCCCGCAGGTTGGGACCGGACACCCCGTAGGAGGCCCCCACCTCCGCTGGAATCACGCCCACCCCTTTGGTGCGGGCCAGGAACACCTCGTTGCCCGCCACCAGCTCCTCGATTTCATCGCAGGTGGAAAGCACCTTGTCCATGGCGTCGGCGGTTTCGGACAGGAAGGCGGCCGGAATGTCCTGGCCGGTTTTTTTAGTCACCGGCCCCGCCCCGTACACCGGCTTCACCCCGCCGATGCGGTTGAAGTTGGGATGGAAACGGCCGCCGGTGACCGACTCCAGCAGATCCAACACCCGCTCCCGCTCCCGCAAGGCGAAAAACAGCGGGGTGGCCGCCCCCAGCTCCAAAGGATAGGAGGCCATGAACACCAGATGGGAGGAGATGCGGGCCATCTCGGTGAGGATCAGCCGTATCCACTGCGCCCGCTCCGGGGGTTCCACCTCCATCAGGCGCTCGGCGGCGACGATGAACGGAACCTCGTTGGCGAAGCCGGACACCCAGTCGATGCGGTTGACGATGGTGGTGATCTGCGGGTAGGTGCGCACCTCGGACAGTTTTTCATAACCGCGGTGCATGTAGCCGATCACCGGCCGCACGTCGGTGGCCCGTTCCCCGTCCACGGTGGCCACCAAACGCAACACCCCGTGCGTGGAAGGGTGCTGCGGGCCGATGTTGAGGGTCATCCCCTCCGTTTCCAACTCCACCGACACCGCCGCTTCGGACAGATGATGGGCCAGGGCCTGCTCCATCACGCCTCCGGGTTTTCGGTCGCCGGGGGCATGTCTTCCACATCCACCGCGCCCGGCCAGGGCTTCACCTCCCGGCTGAGCAACGGGTAACTTTTGCGCAACGGGTGTCCCTGGAACTCCTCCGGCAGGTACAGCTTGTCCAGATCGGGGTGGCCGGCGAAGTCGATGCCGAACATTTCCGCCGCCTCCCGTTCGTGCCAGTTGGCCCCCGGATAAATGTCGGAAATGCTGTCTGCCCGGGGCGAGTCTTTGTCCAGGTCGGCGGACAGTATCACCAAGTCGCCCGCCTCCAAGTCGGACACCGCGCACAGCAGTTCGAAGCGTTCCGCCACTTCCTCGTCGGGGGGGTCGCCCACCGCCGTCTGGTTGGCCCAGTCGGTGGCCGAAAGCCAGGACAGAAACACCAGGCCGAATTCGTCCCGGGCTTTGGCCGCCGCCTCCCGCCACGCGGACGGCCCCACCCGCACCTTCCAAGTCCGGTTGATTTCCACCGGGGTTCCCCCCACCGCCTCGGCCAAGGCGACGGCCAGGCCGGGGGCGGGGGTTTGCGGCGGCTCAGACGGGCTGTCGGTCACGGCTTCGCCATTTCTCGCGGACGTCTTCGCCTTTGATTTTCTCCTGGAGGAGCACGATCCCCTCCATCAGGGCCTCCGGGCGGGGCGGGCAACCCGGCACGTAGACATCCACCGGTATGATCTGGTCCACCCCTTTGGTGACCGAATAGGAATCCCAGTAGGGACCGCCGCAGTTGGAGCACGACCCCATGGAAATCACGTATTTGGGTTCGGGCATCTGCTCGTACAAGCGGCGGATGGCGGGGGCCATCTTGTCGGTGACCGTGCCCGCCACCACCATCAGATCCGCCTGGCGGGGGGAGGCGGGGAGGGGGATGATGCCGAACCGCATAAAGTCGTAGCGGGGCCCGGAGGCGGCCATCATTTCGATGGCGCAACAGGCCAAACCGAACTGGAACAGCCACAGCGAATAGCGGCGCGACCAGTTCAGCAACCAGGAAACCGGCTTGACGCCCCCGAAACGCTCCGCCACTACTCCCATCGCAACACCCCTTTGCGGATGGCGTACAGCAACCCCTCCAACAGGGTGAGGATGAACACCGCCATCGCTATCGCCCCCGGCAACCCCAGCGACTCGGCCGACACCGCCCAGGGGAAAATGAACACCGCCTCCACATCGAACAGCACGAACAGCAAACCGAAAATGTAGTAGCGGACGAAGGTGTGGCTCCAGCCTTCCCCCACCGGATCCACCCCGCATTCGTATGTGGTCACCTTCTCCTTGGTGGGGTTGGAGGGCCGCACCAGGTAGGTGACGCCCAAGGTGGCCGCCACCAAGGCCAAGCCGAAGGCGGCGAAGGCCGCCACCGCTATGTAGTCCTGAAAGTATTCGCTCACTCTCGCTCCGCCGTCGCGCCGGACGACTCCCTCCGTTCGTCCCGACCGGGCCGATTATAGATAAGACGCGGCGCCCTTTCCGGCATCCGCCGCTCACCGCCGCCGAAGGCCGGCCCGGCGGGCGGGGTCAGGAGCGGCGTCCCACTTTACGGTAGCGGTTGATGGACAGGGGGCCGAAAACGAGGATGATGATCGCCACCCACAGAAAAGTGTAAAGAACCGCGTTCTGCAGGGGCCAGGTGTCGGGCGGGGGGGTTCCGGCGGGGATGTTGCCGAACAGGTTGCGCACCGCCTGGGTGACCGCCGAAATCGGGTTCCACTCGGCGAACACCCGCAAAGGGGCGGGCAGGTTCTCGGACGGCACGAAAGTGTTGGCTACGAAAGTGACCGGCAGGATGACCATGAAGGAGGCGTTGTTGAGCACCTCCGGGCTGGGCACGATCATCCCCAACCAGGCCATCACCCAGGAGAAGGCGTAGGCGAACAGGAGCAACAGGCCGAACCCGGCCAGCGCGTCCAACAGGCTCCCCCGGATCCGCCAGCCGATAATCAGCCCGGTGATCATCATCACCAACAGCGACAGCACGTTGTAGACCACATCGCTGACGGTGCGCCCCACCAGCACCGCGCTGCGCGACATGGGCAATGACCGGAAGCGGTCGATGATCCCCTTCTGCATGTCCTCCGCCAGGCTGGCCCCGGTGAAAGTGGCCCCGAACACCGCCGTCTGGGCGAAGATGCCCGCGATCAGGAATTCGCGGTAGGAGACGCCCGGCACGTCGATGGCGCTGCCGAAAACAAAGGCGAACAGCAACACGAACATCACCGGCGACAGCAAAACGAACACCAGCACCTCCGGCACCCGCCGGATTTTGATCACGTTGCGTTTGGCGATTACCGCCCCGTCGGAGACGGCCCACAGAAACTCTTTCATCCCGTCGCCTCCTCCCCGGCGGGCTTGCCGGGTTCTTCGCCGGCTTCTCCGGAGGCGGCCTCCGTTTCCTCATCCTCCTCCTCATCTTGCGGTTCGGCCGCTCGTCCGGTCAGGGTGAGGAACACATCGTTGAGGGTGGGACGGCGCAAACCGGCGTCCACCACCGTCACCTGCGCCTCCTCCAAAGCCTTCAAGGCCTGCGTAAGCACGGCCGCCCCGCCGGTGATGGGGGCCACCACCGTCCGGGTGCGCTCGTAAACCTGCATCTCCCCCACCGCATACCGGCCCAGGGCTTCCCTGGCCCGGCCCAGTCCGGCCTCGGTGGCGGTGGAAATCTCGATCCGCTCCCCTCCCAACTGCACCTTCAAATCGTCGGGGGAGCCCCGGGCGATGGCCCTCCCCCGGTCGATGACCACGATGTCGTCCGCCAAATGCTCGGCCTCCTCCATGTACTGGGTGGTGAGCAGGAGGGTGCGGCCCTGCTCCACCAGAACTCCGATGACCTCCCACAACGCCAGCCGGCTGCGCGGATCCAGGCCGGTGGTCGGCTCGTCCAGGAACAGAACCGGCGGCTGGGCCACCAAGGCGCAGGCCAAATCCAAACGGCGCCGCATCCCCCCCGAATAGGTCTTGACCGGCCGGTAACCGGCCTCCTCCAAATCGAAAACCTCCAGCAACTCCTTGGCCCGTTCTTTGGAGCGGGAGCCGCCCAACCGGTACAAGCGCCCGATCATATCCAAATTTTCATAGCCGGTCAGGTGCTCGTCCACCGCCGCGTACTGCCCGGACAGGCCGATCTTTTTCCGCACCTGGGCCGGCTCGGCCAACACGTCGCATCCGGCCACCCGGGCCGATCCCCCATCCGGCTCCAACAGGGTGGAAAGAATGGACACGGCCGTGGTCTTGCCCGCCCCGTTGGGGCCCAAAAGACCCAGCACGGTCCCTTTGGGGACCACCAAATCCAAACCGTCCAGCGCGGTTACATCCCCGTACCGTTTGACCAAACCGGTCGCTTCCACCATTGCTTCCACGGTCATCTTCCTTCGCGTCGGGGCTGATACGGGTCAGGGGTTGGGGCGGGGACCAGGATAACAAACCGACGCAATGTTAGCAAAACGCCCCTCTCCGCCATCAGGGCGGCTACGGAGAGGCGGGGGGCGGTAGGATGGGCGCGGTTGCTGGAGAGGAGGGCCGGTGAAACCGGTGGAGATACTGGAAACGGGGAATACGCTGGGGGAATGCCCCCTATGGGACGGGCGTCTGGGGGTTCTCTACTGGCTGGACATCCACGGAGAGCGCCTCGGACGCTGGGAGATGCAGTCGGGGCGATGGGAAACCTGGCCCACCGGACGGCGGCTCGGCTCCATAGCCCTCACCTCCGTCCCGGGGCGTCTTCTGGCCGCCGCCCAAGACGGACTGTGGATGACGGAAGTCGGAGATGACGGGTTTCGCAACCGGGAGTTTCTGGCCGACCCGGAAACCGGCCAGCCGGGCAACCGGTTCAACGACGGACGCACCGACCGCGCCGGGCGCTTTTGGACGGGCACCATGGACGACGCCGAAGCCGACCGCACCGGCTCCCTCTACCGGTTGGACGGCGACCTCTCCCTCACCCGCCACCGTCGGGAGATGGGAGTGCCCAACAGCATCTGCTTCTCCCCGGCCGGCGACGTGATGTACATGGCCGACTCTTGGGAGCGGCGCATCCTCCGCGCCCCCTACGACCCCGCAACCGGCCAACCCGGCCCTTTCCGCCTTTTCGCCGAAGTAACCCAGCCCGCCGCGGGAAGGGCCGCCCCGGACGGCTCGGCCGTCGACGCCGAAGGAATGCTGTGGAACGCCGAATGGGGCTCGGGGCGCATCACCCGCTACCGCCCCGATGGAAAAATGGACCGGGTCATAGAAACCCCCGCCCCCCGCCCCACCTGCCCGGCCTTCGGAGGGGCCGGCTTGGACCTGCTGTTCGCCACCACCGCCCGCAAAGGAGGGGAACCCGGCCCCCAGTGCGGAAACATCCTCATCTACCAACCGGGGCCGGTCGGACTCCCCGAAACTCCCTTCCCCGCCCCGTAGCCCCGCCTATCGCCGCGCGCCGGTCGTGTAACCTGTCGGGAATGTTCCCCGCAACAGTTGAAGAAGTGGCGGCCGCCCTGGCCGGGCACCGGTACGTGACCGACCGCTCCCTGGCGGTAGCCACCCATCTGGCGTTGCAGTTGGGCCGCCCCCTGTTCCTGGAAGGCGAAGCCGGGGTGGGCAAAACCGAGTTGGCCAAAGTGCTGTCGGCGATGTTGGGGCAGCCCCTGATCCGCCTGCAGTGTTACGAAGGCCTGGACGCCGGACACGCCATATACGAATGGGACTACGCCCGCCAGATGCTGGCCATCCGCCTCATCGAAGCCCGGGGCGAGCGGGAAGCGGCCGACATTTCCGGGATTATGACCCGCGACTACCTGATCGCCCGCCCCCTCCTGGAAGCCATCGAACTGGCCGCGGACGGGGCGCGGCCGGTGTTGCTGATCGACGAGCTGGACCGGGCCGATGAAGAATTCGAGGCCTACCTGTTGGAAGTGCTGTCCGACTTCCAAATCACCATCCCGGAAGTGGGCACCATCTCCGCCGCCGAGCCGCCGGTGGTGGTCATCACCTGCAACCGCACCCGGGAAATCCACGACGCCCTCAAGCGCCGCTGCCTTTACCACTGGATCGACTACCCGGCCTTTGACCGGGAAGTGGAAATCGTACGCGGCAAAGTGCCGGGGGTAGACCAAGCCTTGGCGGAGGAACTGGCCCGGGCGATGGAAAAACTGCGGGACATGGACCTGTTCAAACCGCCGGGGGTGGCGGAAACTTTGGACTGGGCGACCGCCCTGCGGACGCTGGGAGTGGAGGCCCTGTCCCCGGAGGCGGCCTCCGACACGCTGGGCGTGATACTCAAATACGAGGAGGACATTGAACGGGTGCGTTCGGCCGGCCTGAACCGTCTGATGGACCGCCCCTGACCCGAAGCCGCCTCATGCCCCGCCGCCCCGGACGGTTCCGATTGCGCCTCTTGGGGGCCGCCTGCCTGATCGGGACCTTGGCCGCCTGCGGCGCGTCTTCCCCCTCCCCCACCACTGTGGAAACGGTCCCGCCCGCCGCTCCATCCTCCGCCCCCGCCTCCGCCGCGCCGACGACCGCGACCCCCGAAATCAACACCGAAGCCTCCACTAAAACCACCGGCCCTTCAAGCGAGACGGAACTGAGCGCGCGTGAACCCGAAATCAACAACGGCCCCTCCATTGCAACCACCGGCCCGAACGTCGTCGCAACCACAGCCGCCGCGACCACCGGGACCGTCCCCTCCCCGCCTGAAACCACCGTCGTCGCAACTACCGGCCCGACAACCGCCGCGACCAACCCGCCGCCGCCAACCAGCGAAGTCCCCGCCCCCGCAACCACCGCGGCGACCGTCCCTCCGACCACCGCCCCAACCACGACCACCGCCGCCGAACCCCCCGCGGAACCAGACCCGCCCCGGCGTTACCTGCCGCAAGTGGTGGAACGGCTGCCCCATGACCGGACGTCCTTCACCCAGGGGCTGGTTTGGCGCCAAGGAATGTTCTACGAGAGCTCCGGACTCTACGGGAGCTCCGCGGTGCGGATAGTGGACCCCGCCACCGGAGGGGTGATACGGGAGCAAACCCTCCCCGAACAGTATTTCGGAGAAGGTTTGGAGGTGGCGGACGGGCGGGTGGTGCAGTTGACCTGGCAGGAGGAAACCGCCTTCATCTGGGAGGCGGGCACCTTGGAGCCCCTGGGAACCTACGACTACCGGGGAGAAGGATGGGGCCTGTGCGCGCAGGAGGACCGGTTCGTGATGAGCGACGGGAGCTCCGTCCTCACCTTCCGCCACCTGGAAACCTTTCAACCGCTGGGGACGGTGGAAGTGACCCGGGACGGCCAGCCGGTGTCCAACCTGAACGAGTTGGAATGCGCAAACGGCCTGGTCTACGCCAACATTTGGCTGACCGACTCCATTGCGGCGATCGACCCGGCGGACGGAACCGTGACCGCCCTCATCGACGGCTCCGGCCTAGCCGACCTGCTGTCCGACCGGGAAGGCATCGACGTGTTGAACGGAATCGCCTACCGCCCCGACCGGAATCTCTTCTACCTGACCGGCAAATTTTGGCCGAACCTGTTTCTGGTGGAACTGGTCCCGCACCCCTGAAACCGCCCTCCCGGCCCGGCGGCGCGCGTTGCCGAAAAAAGGTGGTATCATCCCCTGGAAAGAGCCGCCAACCCGATACGGGTTGACAAGACGTCCTGCTCCCGCCGGGAGCCTTCCCCAGGCCGGTTTCTTCGGAGGCGGCCGGGATGTCCGAAGGAGGTGTGTGCGCAGTGACGCGTACCTATGAACTGATGGCGATCTACCGCCCCGAGCTGTCCGACGAGGAAGCGGAGGGGGCGGCGAACGGTTTAGCGGAGTCGCTGACCGAATCGGGGGCGGAAGATGTGACATTGGATTTTTGGGGCCGCCGGCATCTGGCCTACGAAATCGACCACGCCCGGGAGGGCTACTATGCGGTGATCGTCTTCCGGGGCGAACCGGGGCATGTGTCCGTCTTGGACCGCAACCTCTCCCTGGCGGACAACGTGTTGCGCCACAAGATAATTAGGCCCGACGACCAGGGGAAACCGGCGGCCGGGGCGGGCGTTGCGACCGAGGAGGAAAAAATGTCACAGCACTGAGGCACCATACAACCATGGGATACATTCCCCACTTCCCCAAAACGCAAACCAACGGAAACACGAGAGCAAGGAGACAGGAAAATGGCTGGTGAAAATTCGGTCACGCTCGTAGGCAACCTAGTTGAAGACCCGGAACTGCGGTTCACTCCCAACGGGCACGCGATGGCCAAGGTTCGGCTGGCGGTCAACCGCCGCTGGTTCGACAAGAGCAGCAAAGAGTGGCAGGAGGAGGCCAGCTTCTTCAGCGGCACCTGCTGGGCGGAGATGGCCGAGAACGTGGCCGAATCCCTGCAGAAAGGGATGCGGGTGGTGATCTCCGGCACTTTGCAGCAACGCAACTGGGAGAACGAGCAGGGCGAACGCCGTTCCATGATCGAGGTGCGCATCGAAGAGATCGCGCCCAGTCTGAAATGGGCCACCGCCCAAGTGACCCGCACCTTCCGCCGCGACGCCAACGAGTACCGCTCGGACGGCAACCGGCAACCGGCGGGGGTGGGAGGCGGACGCGGCGGCAACTACCGGGACGATGACGACGCCGCCTTCTAGGCCCTGATTCGACCGGTCCCGCAAAGCAAACTCGGACAATGGAGGAATAAAC
Organism: Candidatus Spongiisociaceae bacterium; assembly: GCA_965202665.1. Lineage (GTDB taxonomy): Bacteria > Actinomycetota > Acidimicrobiia > Spongiisociales > Spongiisociaceae. The sequence goes on along the minus strand of OZ241841.1, from coordinate 1,633,367 downwards.
GATGGCTCGCAGAGGCTCCGCCTCCCGGCGGAGGCGCCCCCCTTTGAACAAAACCTACCGCAAGAAGCCCTGTCCCGGTTGCCGCCAGATGAAGTGCGACAACACCCGGGTCCCCTATGTGGACTACAAGGACGTGGCCGCCTTGCGGAGGTTTCTGTCCGACCGGGGCAAAATCCGCCCCCGCCGGGTGACCGGGGCCTGCGCCCAATACCAGCGGAGGATGTCCATCGCCATCAAAAACGCCCGCGAGATGGCCCTGCTCCCCTACATCGGCAACCAGCGATGAAACTGATCCTGACCGCCGACGTGGAGGGGCTGGGGGCCAAGGGGGCGGTGGTGGACGTGTCCACCGGTTACGGACGCAACTTCCTGTTGCCGCAACAATTGGCGGTGAAAGCCACCCCCGGGGCCCTGCGCCAAATGGAGGCGGCCCTGCGCCTCAAAGAGGCCATCCGCCAACGGGAAGTGGAGGAGGCGCAGAACCTGGCCGGGCAACTGGCCGACACCCGCATCGTAATCGCCGCCCGGGCCGGCGACGAAGGCAAACTGTTCGGTTCCATAGGAGTCACCGAAGTGGTGGACGCGGTGAAAAGCATCACCGCGGTGGTCATCGAACGCAACGCGGTGCGGCTGGAGGAACCGATCAAAACCATTGGGTCGCACGAAGTGACCATCGCCCCCCACAAAGAAGTTCGTTTCCCGCTGGCCATCGAGGTCATACCCGACTGACCGGCCCGTCCCCCCGCCGGGGGCCGAGAGCGGGAAAAATCAACGCAAAATGGGAAAAAAATCCCACCCGGCGCGGGCGGCGAACGGCCGGGACCGCATACATTGTTGAACGCCGCCGTTCCCCTGGGCGGACTTTCCCGCGGGATGTGCCCAACGGCGGTTTCCCCGATGCGCAACCAAACCCGGCTCCCCGCTTGCGCGGCCGGGATGCGTCGCCGGCCGTTTTGTCACACCCTTTGGCGACAATGGGCCATGTTCATCAAGGGAGGACGGCCGGATGCAGGAATACGAATACATGGACGACACTGCGGTGGCCGAACGGCCCCGGCCGAACGGGGCCCCGCCGCACAGCCTGGAAGCCGAAAAGTCGGTGCTGGGGGCGATCCTGCGCGCCGCGGGGGCCGCCGACGAAGTGGTGGGCGCGCTGAGCCCGGAGGACTTCTACGTACCGGCCCATCAGATCGTCTTCCGGGCGGTCGCCGAGCTCTATCACGGCCGGCAACCCATCGACCCGGTGACCATCAGCGACGTCCTGCAGCGGTCCGGTGATTTGGAGCGCATCGGGGGGGCGCTGTTTTTGAGCGACCTGCTGGACTTCGTCCCGTCGGCGGCCAACGTGGAGTATTACGCCGAGGTGGTGGCCGAACACGCCAGCCGCCGGTCCATGATACTGGCCGGCGCCGAGATCAACCAACTGGCCACCTCCCTTGACATCGAAATCAACACCATGCTGGACTTGGCGGAGCAGGAAGTGCTGTCGGTGGCCAACCGGCGCCTGGGGGACGGCTTGGAGCAGGTCGGGGACCAGTTCAACCCGGTTATGAAAAAAATAGAGGAACTGGAAGCCAGCGGCTCCGACATCACCGGGGTGGCCACCGGCCTCATCGACCTGGACAAGAAGCTGGCCGGCCTGCAGAAAGGCAACCTGGTGGTGATAGCCGGACGAACCTCCATGGGCAAAAGCGCCCTGGCCACCACCATCGCCGCCCACGTCGGACTGCACCACGGTCCGGTGGCCCTGTTCAGCCTGGAAATGTCCCGACAGGAAGTGGCGCAGCGCATCCTCTGCGCCCACGGAAAAATCAACTCCCTGAAACTGAAAACCGGCCAAGTGGGGGAAAAATGGGAGGATCTGATGCGGGCGGCGGGCGACCTCTACGAACTGCCCCTGTACGTGGACGAAGCCACCGGGACGTCGGTGATGGAAATCCGGGCCAAAAGCCGGCGCCTGCAGCGCACTAAAGGGCTCAAACTGGTAATAGTGGACTACCTGCAACTAATGCAGGGACACCGCAAACCGGAGAACCGGCAAACCGAAATAGCCGAAATCAGCCGCTCCCTGAAAGGACTGGCCCAGGAACTGAACTTGCCGGTAATCGCCGTCTCCCAGCTGAACCGGCAACTGGAAACCCGCAACGACAAACGACCCCAACTGAGCGACCTGCGGGAGTCGGGGGCGATAGAACAGGACGCCGACGTGGTCATCCTCATCCACCGCGACGAACGTTACAACGACGAAAGCGAAGAACGGGGCATCGCCCAGCTGATCATCGCCAAACACCGCTCCGGGCCCACCGGCACGGTGAAAGTGTCATTCCAAGAGGACTACACCAAGTTCGCCAACCTGGCCCCCTCCTGACCTCCCCCCGGTCTAAAGGGGCCGTCCCTCCGGCGGAGGGACGGCTCGGCCTCTTCCCGCCCGCCCCCTAGGGCCGGCGGCTATTCGGATTCCGCGGCGGCGGCCCGCTCCTTCCACATTTCGCCCATGGCGGCCACCGCCCCCAGCACCCCCGAAGTGTCCAAAGGCAGGAAAATCTTGGTGGCCTTGCCGTCGGCCACGCCCTGCAACGCCTCCAAATATTTGATGGCGATCAGATCTTCGGTGGGATCGCCGTTGTGGATGGCCGCGAACACCCGCTCGATGGCCTGGCCTTCCCCTTCGGCCACGGTCAGCTTCTGATACTTGTCGGCGTCCGCCACCCGCTTGATGGCCTCCGCTTCCCCCTCCGCCCGCAGGATAGCCGCCTCTTTCACCCCTTCGGCGGTGAGAATGGCGGCCCGCTTGTCGCCTTCCGCTTCGGTCACCGCCGCCCGCCGGTCCCGTTCGGCCTTCATCTGGCGGTGCATGGCGTCGGTGACATCCGGCGGCGGTTCGATGCGCTGGATTTCCACCCGCACCACCCGCGTCCCCCACTTGTCGGTGGCGTCGTCCAGAATCTGCCGCAGTTTGCTGTTGATAAGCTCCCGCGACACCAGTGCCTCGTCCAATTGCAGATCGCCCACCACGTTCCGCAGGTTGGTCTGGGCCAGTTTGGTGATGGCCAAAATGAAGTTGCCCACCGCGTACTTCAGTTTCACCGGATCGGTGGCTTCGTAATAGATGACCGCGTCCACAGTGACCACCACGTTGTCCTTGGTGATCACCTCCTGGGGCGGCACGTCCACCACCTGCTCCCGCATATCCACTTTCAACAACCGTTGCAGGAACGGAATCACGAACCGCAGGCCGGGGGACACCGTGTTCCGGTACTTGCCCAGCAGTTCCACCAACCCCTGCTCGAAGGGGCGGATGATGCGGAAACCGGTAATCGCGATCAGCAACAGAACCGCGGTGATGACCGATAGCAAAATAATGCCGGCAGTGGCCATTGTCTTCTCCTTTGTTTACAGGGTCTTTTTCAATCTAGGGAGTTTCGCCGGGCGTCCCCGCCCCGCCTCCGTCGTCTATTTGCGACACCACCAGCCGGGTGCCGCGCACTTCCGCCACCTCCACCTCCGCCCCCTCCGGAATCGGCTCCCCGTCGGTGATGGCCCGCCACTCATCGGCCTGCACCCGCACCAAACCGGTGTTGGCCTCCATATCCACCGTCTCCAAAATCAGCCCCCGCTCCCCCACGTAACGTTCCGGACCGATGAGAAGCCCGTCGTCTTCGTCCTGTCGGCTGATGTAGCGGCGCACCACCAGAAAAGCCGCTCCGGTGCCGACGAAAAAGAGCAACCATTGCACCGCCAAATTCCAACCTATCCAAGCGGCGACGGCCGCCAGCGCCCCGCCCACCCCGAACGGGAGCAGAAAAAAACCCAGGCTGATGGTTTCGCCGATCAGCATCAGCACCGCAAAAATGGTCCATATCCACCGCCAAAGTTCGATGTCCATAACGGTTCCCTTTCCTAGATTTCCGGCTCTCCGCCTCCCGCCTCCGGACGGGCCCCTCCTCCCAAACTAGCGCGCCGGGCGGTTGTTATCAAAGTTGTCAGGAGGTTAAGCCCAGTTCGGTTTCGGCCTCATCCAACATCTGCCCGCCGGCCAAGACCGGGGCGAACGGATCGCCGTGGCGGGCAATACGCTCCCAAATGGAGGCGATGGTGAAATCAGCGGGGCGTATCCCCTCCAACTCCCCCCACAGGAGCGGAGCGGACACCGGGGCTCCGGGCCGGGGGCGGACCGAGTAGGCGGCGGCCAGGGTGGCCCCGCCCCGATTCTGTCCGGAATCGATGAAAACCCGGCCCGCCCGATGGGGGATGCGCCGCTCCATGGTTACATTGCCCGGGTCGGCGGCGGCCAGCGCCCCGCCCAGCCGTTCCACGAACCGGCGCACCCGCTCGTATTCATGCACCGGTTGCAACGGAACATAGACGTGCAGGCCCCGCGCTCCGGACGTCTTGGGGCAACCGCGCAAACCAAGTTGGTCCAGGGCCGTTTTCAGCAGTTGGGCGGTTTCCACCACCTGCTCCCAGGTTGCGCCCCGGGCCGGGTCCAAATCGAACACTGCGAAGTCGGGGAACCGCGCCGTTTCCGTCCGGGACAGCCAGGAGTGGATTTCTATGCATCCCATATTGGCCAGCCACATAAGGGACTCGGCGTCCCCGGCCGTCACATATTCGATCGCCCCGCCCCGCCGGGCCGAATCCAACGGGGCGAGGGGCATCCACTCCGGCTGATGGCCGGGGGCCTGCTTCTCGTAAAAAGAGGCGCCTTCCGCCCCATCCGGGTAACGGGACATCACGATGGCCCGCCCCGCCAAGTGGGGAACGAGGACCGGGGCGACGGAGGCGTAGTAGGAGATCAGGTCGCCCTTCGTGAAACCGTCCGGGAAAAAAGGCTTGTCCAGGTTGGTGAGGCGGAGAGGGCGGGGGCCGGATGTCTCAAATCCGCGGGCGGCGGGCCGGGCGCGGGGAACGAACGGGAAGTCGACCAGTCCGCTGGCGACTGGGATGTCATCCGGCTCCGGGAGGGGCGCGGCCCAGGTTTCCCGAATCTCCCGATGGATGGCGTCGTGCGACGCTTGATGGCGGGATTCGGAGATGACCGTGATGCGCAGGCCCGCCCGCCGGACCGCCTCCGCCAAAGGGGCGGCCCGCAAAGTCCCCTCCCCGTAGGGAAGGTGCCGTATCTCCCCCGCCTCCCCGAAAAGCACATCGCTGAAATGGGTGTGGAGGGAATCCAGCATCCAGGCCGGGAAGTTGTCCCGCAGAAAACCGAACACCTCCGTGAAAGGCTCCGGCGAGCGGAAGCCGCCCCTGGTGACGGCGTGCAGGTGCGCCCAATCCACCACCGGACGGATGAAAGGAAACTCCGCGGCCAGCAAGGCGATGTCGCCCAGGCTGCCCAACTGGTTGGCTTTGCCCGCCGTCTCCAAACCCAGCCCCACCCCCAAATGGGAGATTTTGCCGCCCATCCAGTCCAGATGCTTCCGAACGCGGGGGAAGACGCGGTCGGCGGTTTCGTCCCGCAACGCCCCCAAATGGGCCACCACCAGCCGGGCGTCCAGCTCCGCCCCCAATTTTACGGCGTGCTCCATGGCGGAGCGGCACCGCTTGGCCCGCTCCTGGTCGGCGACGGTGAGCGTGGCGAAGTAGGGGGCGTGGGCGGTGAGGCGAATGCCCCGTTCGGCGGCGGCGACGGCGAACGAGGCGCAGCGTTTTTCCTCCCACGGGAAGCCTTTGGCAAAAGACAACTCAAAGGCCTGATGGCCCCGTTCCGCCAGCCCGTCCAGAAACTCCCCGTCGTCAACCCCGGCGGACGGCATCCCCGAATAGCCGTAACGTATCATCCGCCTCAGCTTATCGGGACGGCGGTCCGGAGGGGTTGTAGGTTCGGCTAGTCTTACCGGCGGGCCTGTAGCTCAATCGGCAGAGCAGCGGACTTTTAATCCGAAGGTCGCGGGTTCGATTCCCGCCGGGCCCACCCTCTCCCCACCGCTCCCCCAGGTCGGCTCGTTGCGCCCTTGCGCCAATCACTCTCGCTGTAAATCCGATCTCCGCCCGACCCCCGCCGAACCCGGCCCTAAGTATTTTTTTCGCGTTCTCCGCCCATCCCCCGTTTTTGTCACACCCCCCTGCCAACCTGTGCGCAACCGAACAGAAGGAGGCGTATGACAACTGAACGTCCGGATCAACTTAGGTGGCCGACGCCCGCCGGTGCGGTTACGCCCAAGGCCGGGCACCGCATTACTAAAAGCCGCAATGAGGGGCGGGCCGGCCACGCCTTTGATGATAACACCCACCCTCGCCGTTCATTTCAATTTGCAGGCATTCAAAATTTCGTTTAGGGTATAATCTTTACCTCATTAATAAAACAGATAGAATAAGAGAGGAGGCCAAGAAATGGCTTTGACATTCGAAAGACTTAAAGAGGCGGTGGAGGGGGCCGCGGTGGCACTGCGGTCGCGCACCGCCCTGCAACCGGCGGGCGGGGCGGGGGACAAAGTGTTCCCCCCCACCTATGCGGTCGGCTCGGGCAGCAAGTACGCCACGGAGGAACGCCGGTTGGGGGAGGGCGACAAGGTTTCCACCTCCGTCCTGCTGGATTCGGTGGCCTCCCAAGCCAACCGGGCCGAGCTGGCCTTGCTGGAAGGCCACGAACGAGGGGAACTGTCCTTTCCGGTTCCGTTCGTGGATTTCACCGAGGACGCGGATCTGGCCGACTTGGGCAAGTTGACCGTGCTGGAAGCACCGCACCGCCTGGCCGACGCCATCTTCCGGGACAGCCTGTTGGACGGCACTTTGTTCCGGCTTTCGGATATGGGACGGGCCGTCACCGACGCCACCCCCCGCAACGCCGCCGCCCTGTTCCGCTACTCCCCCACCGGGTTGCTGTTCGGGATGTGGGATTCCACCGGGCCGAAAGGCGGGCTGGGCTCCAAATTCCAGCGGGCCTACGTATCGGAGATCGTGGGCTTGGACGCCGAAGCGGGGCGGAAAGTAAGCAGTAGGCTGGACCCCTTGCAGATCGAGAAGGAAGCGGCCAACCGGGAAATCTACGAACACCGGGACTCCGACCAAGTGTGGACGATGGACCCGGCGGAAGCCGTCCAAGACAAAGGCAAGCCGAAAGCGAAAGGCGAGGGCCGCCCTTCCGAGATCAACCACGGAAACATCGCTCCTTCCATAGACGGCGACGCGGGAGGGGTAACCATTTCCTCCGCGGTGCACATCACGGTCATCTCGCTGGCCGCCCTGCGGCGTTTGCGGTTCGCCGGGCACAGCCGGGCGGCGGAAACCGCGGCCCGCACCGCGGTGGCGGCCCTGGGGGTGGCGGCCATCGCCTACCAGCACGAGATGGACTACGACCTGCGGTCGCGGTGCCTGCTGATACCCGAACATTCCCCCCGCGTGGAGTTGCTGGGCCGGGACGGATCCCCGGCCGAGACGGTGGATCTGGACCAGTCAACGGCGGCCGACATCCTGCAACGGGCCGCCTCCTATGCGGCGGAGCAGGGAATCGGATGGGAAACCGACGAGATCAAAATGGTCCCCGCCCCCAAGTTGGCCGATTTGATCAAGCGCAGCCGCGAACTGTCGGCCGCCCAGCAACCCGGGGAGTGACGTCTTGTTCGCCGTTGAAGTCAACTTCCTCACCGGCCGGTTCACGGCCACCGCCCACCACGATCGCGGGCGGGCGGAATGGCCCCCCCATCCGGCCCGCCTGTTCTCGGCCCTGGTGGCCACCTGGGCGGACTCCGACCAGCCGGACCCGGCGGAACGCGCCGCTTTGGAGTGGCTGGAAAGGCAGGAGCCCCCCTCAATTTCCGCCCCCCCGGCCGACGTCCGCAAAGCGGTTGTCCATTTCGTTCCGGTCAACGACGCCGCGGTCATAAGCCCCAGCGCCTACATAAAACGCTCTGAGAAAATCGATGAGCTGTTACGGGAGCAGGAAGAGCTGTTGGCGGAGTCGCAGGGAGAGGTGACCAGACGGGTGCAAACGTTGCGCAACCAAACGGCCAGGCAACGGGACGTAGCCGGCCTTGTTTCCCCAACCGGATCCGCCAATCCCAAAGATGGGCGAGCGTTGTTTCCGGAGGGACGCAACCGGCAGGCCCGGCAGTGGCCGTCGGTCACCCCGCGCCGACCGCGGGTGGTCTTCTCCTGGCAGGCCGCCCCCGACGATGAAATCCGGGACGCCTTGGACGGGTTGCTGAGCCGGGTAACCCGGTTGGGCCATTCCTCTTCCCTGGTTTCATGCCGGGTGGCGTCGGAAGCCCCGGCCCCCAGCCATCTGCCCGATGCGCGGGGGGAGGTGATGCGCGCCGTTGGCAAAGGCCAGTTGGCGGCCTTGGAAAGCGAATACGCCCGGCACCTGGGAAGCAAGCCCCGCTCCCTTCCCTACGCGGCGGTGCGCTACCTGGCCGTGGACGAGGAGCAACCACGGCGCCCGGCGGCGCTCCGCCCCAACACGGTCGGGGAGTGGCTGTTGTTCGAGTTCGTCCCCGCCTCCCGCAAATTTCCTTCCACCCGCGCCGTGGAAATAGCGATCGCGATGCGGGCCTCCCTTTTCAAATACGCCCCGGACCCGTTGCCGGAGGGACTGACCGGGCATCGAGCCGACGGCTCGCCCTCCCCCGACCCGCATGCGGCCGTCCTGCCGTTGCCCTACGTCGGCTACGAACACGCCGACGGCCGCCTGCTGGGTTTGGCCGTTTCCATACCCGAATCTTCGGACGACGCCGTGAAACGTTCCGTCCTGCGGGCCATCGGCGAATGGGAGAGGGCGGTCGGGGGGGACGACATCCGGCGGGGATCCCCGCCCCCGTTGCGCCTCACCTTCGGCAAAAAAGGAACTTTGGAAATAATCCGGGCCGTCAAGCCCAGCGCCATCACCACTTTGAAAAAGCGAACGTGGATCTGGCCGTCCCGCCGATGGGTTTCCGCCACCCCCATCGCCTTGCCGGCCAACCCGGGCCATTTCGGCAAAGGATCCGCCGCCGCCCGGGCCAAAGTCTGGGCCAAGGCGGAGGAGGCGGTTCTGTCCGCCTGCCGGCACATCGGGCTGCCGGAGCCGGAAGAGGCGACCCTTTCGCTGACCCCGTTCCTGGCCGGGGCCCGCCCCGCCCCCGATTTTCCCCCTTTCCGCCAGGGCCGGGGCGACAAGTCGGTGTCCCGGAGACTGGTGCACGCCTCTCTGCTTTTCCCCGAACCGGTAGCCGGGCCGCTGATGCTCGGTTCCGGACGGTTTCTGGGTTTGGGACTGATGCGGCCCATCGCCGTCGAAAAGAGCGACCATGCCTGAGCTGAGCGGCAACGACTTCGCCCCCTACTTCCAAGACGTCCATGGGCATACTCCTTTTCCCTGGCAGGAACGGCTGACCCGGCGCCTTCTGGAAACCGGGGAGTGGCCGGAGGTAATCGACCTGCCCACCGGAACCGGCAAAACGGCCGTGCTGGACGCCGCCGTGTTCTCTTTAGCGGCCCGCCCCGATGTCTTCCCCCGGCGGGTGGCTTTCGTAATCGACCGGCGCATCATCGTGGATCAGGTCTATAAACGAGCCCGTTTAATCCGGGATAGTATCCGCTCCCCCGCCACCGACGTTTTACGCCGGGTGCAGGCCGGCCTGGGAGCGGCGGGCGAGGAGGAGCCTTTGGGCGTGGCGGCCCTGCGGGGCGGCATTCCCATCGACAACGAATGGGCGCACCGGCCCGACCTGCCCTGGGTGATAGTGTCGACCGTGGACCAGTTCGGCTCCCGTCTGTTGTTCCGGGGTTACGGGGTGAGTCGCGGAATGCGCCCCGTCCACGCCGGCCTGGCCGGAAACGACTGCCTGGTAATCCTGGACGAAGTGCATCTGAGCAGGCCTTTCGCCGAAACTTTGGAAAATGTGGGCAATATGAACGGCGGGCCCCTCCCCCGGCGTTTCCAAGTGGTGGAAATGTCGGCCACCCCTACTAATAAGGAGGCGGCCCGGTTCGTTCTGCAAGAGACCGACTTGGAGGACAGCCCCAAGTTGCGCAAACGGACGACGGCCCCCAAAAAAGCCCTGGTTCGGGAAGTCCCCGGCAAATCCAAACCGCCGCACGAAGCCCTTCCGGCGGCGGTTCTCAAAATAGTGGGCAAAGAACTGGCCGAAGAGGTGCGGTCGGTGGTGGTGGTGGTCAATCGGGTGCGCACCGCCCGCGTCGTCTGCCAAATGTTGGCGGAGGCCGGACACAGGGCCCATTTGATCACCGGACGGATGCGCCCGCTGGACCGGCAACGCGCCCTCGACGATTTCGCCGACGCGGTCGATCCGGACCGCGCCGCCCCGCCGGAGGAGCTGACGGTGGTGGTGGCCACCCAGGCGATTGAGGTGGGGGCCGATTTCAGTTTCGACGCGCTGATAACCGAATGCGCGCCGGTGGACAGCCTGCGGCAACGGTTCGGCCGCCTGGACCGCCGGGGTGACTTCGCGGCCCGCACCGGCTCCCCAGCCCCGGCCTGGATTCTGGGAGTCCCCGCGGCGCTCAACCCGAAACGCCCCGACCCCATTTACGGGGATGCGGCAAGGGTCACCTGGGAGGAACTGTTGCGCCTCTCCGGGGATAGCCCGGACGGTTCAGTGGAAGCGGGGCCGCGCTCCCTGCGTTCCTTCCCGGAGGGAAGCAGCGCCCCTTATCGGCAGGCCCCCCTGTTGTTGCCGACCTATATGGAGGCTTGGGCGCAGACCAACCCGGAGCCGGTCGTCCAACCGGCCGTGGACTGGTTCCTGCATGGGATGGAACAGACCCCGCAACCGGATGTGAACCTGGTGTGGCGGCGGGACCGGTCGACGAAGACTTTGCGGCTGGTGCCGCCCCGTCCGGCCGAGTTCCTGCCCGTCCCCATCCACGCCGCCCGTTCCTGGCTGGCAGGCGGACCGGAAGAGGTTCCGGTAGGGGATGTGGATTCCGCCGCCGACGCCGAGTCACCTCCGTCCTATGGCAACCCAGCCGGGTTTGCCCGCTGGAGCGGTTTTGAAGAAGGTGCGCAACAGATCAACTTGAGGGATATTAAACCGGGCGATATTTTGCTGGTCGATCCCGCCAGAGGCGGGCTGTCCCGCGGAACTTGGGATCCAACCGCCGAAGACAAAGTTTCCGACTTGGGCGACGAGTCGCAACTGGCGTACGGACGCAAGGCGACTTTGCGCTTGGACAAGGCTTTGTTCGAAGGTTTCGACGACCTCCCCGACCCGCCAACCCCATCGGCCCAGGAAACTGAAACGGAAGCCCCGCCGAAGAAACTAATCGAGCAGTGGTTGAACGAAACCGACGGCTTTCCACCCTGGATGAAGGAAGCCGCCGACCTTATCAGAACCGGCTTCGAGGTTCGCGAAACGGACGATTCCGAGTACGGGGACGCCTATTACATCTTGGTGGAAAAAGCGGCGGAGGCGGCGGCCATGGACGGTTCCGATCGTTCTTCTTCGTTGACGGGGACCGGCGTCACTCTGCGCAGCCATTTGGAGGGCGTCGGCGCCAAAGCCGCCGAATACGCCCGTCGCCTGGGCTTGCCCCGCGAAATCCAAGATGACCTGCGTTTGGCCGGCCGCCTGCACGATCTGGGCAAAGTCGATCCCCGTTTCCAGTTGAGCCTGGCGGGGGGCGACGAGGTGGCGAGGGCGATGTTGGACGAACCGCTGGCCAAGTCGCTTCCCGGACGGGACGGCAACTGGTCCTATCCGAAGGGGATGCGCCATGAGCTGGCCAGCGTGGCCATGGTTTCTTCCGCCCCCGGGTTGCTGGAACAGGCTCGCGACCCGGATCTGGTGCTGCATCTGATCGGCTCCCACCACGGTCACGCCCGGCCCCTGCCGCCCATTATCGCCGACGACGACCCGCAAACCCTCCAGTTCAAAGTGGATGGCTACGATATGGAAGCGGGCTCCGACCTGACGGACGGCCCGTTGGCTTTGGAAATGGCCGAGCGTTTCTGGACGCTGGTTGAAAAATACGGTTTTCACGGCCTGGCGTGGCTGGAGGCCATCCTGCGCCTAGCCGATCACCGCCAAAGCGAAGAGGAGGCAAGATGAACGGAACCCATCTGACCGGACTGACGGGAACCAACCCCCTGGGTTTCTTAGCCGCTTTGGGAGTCCAAGTCCTATTCGACCATGAGGAGGATCAACCCCGCCTGTGGTGGACGGACGACATCATCCCCCACGCAGTGGTGGACACCCGGTTCGACGTGGAACGCATAATCGATCAAGCCATCACAATTTCCCTCCCCGCCTGGCGAACCAGCCCCGCCCTCAACCCCCGGATAGATCCAAAAGGCGACCAAGATGCGAAGTATAAACCCGACGACATCAGAAAATATCTAAAGTTGGCGCAAAATTCAGCACCAGGCAGTTCGCTGGCATCATCTGTCATAGCGGAAGGGAGCCTCGATGGCAACGAACGCGCTAAGCCAACCGATTTATATTTCACCGCCGCCCGACAGCTCTTCTTCAAAATGGCGCAAGAGATTCTGGATGGAACCACAAAGGCGGACCTGAAAATAGGCCTTACCCAACAGTGGCGCTACAAAAGCACATTGCCATCACTAATGTGGGATGTAACTGACGATAGAATATATGCCCTTAGTTCCTTTAACCCGGCAAAAGAAAAGAAATTAACCAACCCTGGCCCGGAAGCACTTGCTATTCTAGGCCTGAGCAGACACCCTGTTTTTGCAAAAACGGGACGTACTTTAACACAGGGTTGTTCAGGTAGGTGGAAGAGAGGTTCTTACACTTGGCCTCTTTGGGAAATGCCCGCTGGCGTGCGGGCAGTCAAATCTATCCTTGCGCACGGAAGTCATCCACATCCGCAGAACTCTCGAACGCGAAGGAGCAACTGGTATCGCAGCTGGGGAATACACCAAGTGTTGCAGTCTTCAATCAGGCGATCTGATCAAGGAGGCTTTGGAACATTTGGGCCTCCCGAAATAATTTGGCGCCATCTATAGAATGACCGATACCGTCCCTGACCTTATTCCGGCCAGGATGGTCAACGAATTTGAATACTGCCCTAGACTTTTTTACTTAGAGTGGGTGCAGTCGCAGTTTGAGGACAACCCGGACACTGTGGAAGGCCGCTATGTTCACCGCGCGGTGGATTCCGGCGGTGGGAATATGGATTCCCCGGAGGCGGATAACCCGGTCAGCAAAGCACGATCCGTCATGCTTGGTTCCGAAAAACTAGGCTTGATAGCCAAAGCGGACATTATTGAGGGAGAAGAGGGGTCGGTTGTTCCCATCGAGGTCAAAAGGGGGAGACCGCCCGCCCACGGCCCGGCTTGGTCTCCGGAACTGGTCCAACTGTGCGTTATCGGATTGATCCTGCGCGACAACGGATACCAATGCGACGAGGGGCAAATATTCTTCGCCGAGATCCGGCAACGGGTCACGATTCCTTTTGACGAATTTCTGGTAAACAGAACTTTGGCTTTGGTTGGCGAAATGCGGAAGGTGGCGGCCAACCACGATCCCCCTCCCCCGTTGGTTAACAGTCCAAAATGCCCCCGCTGTTCCCTGGTGGGCATCTGCCTCCCCGATGAAACCAACCTGCACGCCAAGCGTTCCCGTGAAACCCCCCGCCGGCTTACTCCGAGCGATTCGGCCGCCCGGCCCCTGTATGTAACGGAACAGGGGGCGAAGATCGGCATCCAGGCCGGGCGGGTAACCGTTACCAAAGGCAACCAGGAGTTGCAGGCGATGCGCATGCTGGACGTTTCCCAAGTTTCGGTGTACGGGAACGTTCAGATAACTTCGCAGATGATGCGGGCCGCTTTTTCACGGCAGACGCCCGTATGCTGGTTTTCCTACGGCGGCTGGTTTCAGGGCATGGCCCAAGGTCTGCCGTCCAAACATGTGGAGTTGCGGAGGCGGCAGGTCAGCATCGCCGCCCAAGCCGGGTTGCCTATCGCCCGGCGGCTGGTAGAGGGCAAAATTAGGAACTCGCGTACTTTTCTGCGTCGCAACGCCCGCAACCGGGACGAGGTGAATTTGGTGGTGTCCCAACTGGGGGTTCTAGCCGAGCAGGCGGCGGAGGCGGAGGCGGTGGAGTCGCTGCTGGGAATAGAGGGCACGGCCGCCCGATTGTATTTTTCCCGGTTTTCCAATGTGTTGCGCAACGACGATCTGGGCACCTTCGATTTCGAGGGCCGCAACCGCCGCCCGCCCCGAGATCCGATCAACTGCCTGCTGTCGTTCGCGTACGCCCTGTTGACGAAAGATGTGACTGCCACCGTGTGGGCGGTGGGATTCGACCCTTATCTGGGCGTTTACCATCGTCCCCGGTTCGGCCGACCGGCTTTGGCCTTGGACTTGGCGGAAGAGTTTCGCCCCCTGATCGCCGAGTCGGTGGCGGTCAATTCGGTCAACAACGGCGAGATGCGCCGCGGTGCGTTCACGATTCGGGCGCAAGGGGTGGCGATGACCAAGCAGGGACGGCAGGCGTTCATCAAGTCCTACGAGCGACGGATGGACCAGGAGGTAACCCACCCTACTTACGGATACCGAATCACCTACAGGCGGGTCTTGGAGGTGCAGGCCCGTATACTAGGGGCGTATCTTCTGGGCGAAATCCCGGAATACGTCCCGTTTATGACGAGATAACGATGGCAAACGGCAGACAAAGGTTTTTAGTGGCCTACGACATCCGGGATGACAAACGTTTACGCCAAGTCCACCGGACAATGAAAGGCTTCGGATGGGCGATGCAGTACAGCGTCTTCATATGCGATTTGGACGTGATGGAGTTGACGGAGATGCGCACCGAGTTAAGCGGTATCATCCATCACGGATCAGATTCGATCGCCATAATAGACCTGGGACCGCCCGAAGAAAGGGGAAGCAAGTGTTTCAGTTTCATGGGCCAAAACGAACCTTTGCCAACCAGCGGACCTGTTATTATCTGATGCGAGTGGTAAGGTCAGGTCAACAAACCCGGCCAGCACTCGTCCCCATACAAGACAAGAGTCGCGGCTCTTTGACAAGTAAAGTCCCCTCAAAATCACGCGTATGTGCTTACGCGCCACTCGCAACCCCCTGCAAACCCCCAGGTAAAAGCCAGGTTATAATGCGAGCTCAACGAGGGGCGCTGGCGCCCCTCCCTCATTGCGGTGACTTGGACGGACTTAACGGCGCGGTGTTACGGCACCGGCCAGCGTCCGGCCAACGAGGGGCGCTGGCGCCCCTCCCTCATTGCGGTACCGCCATCCCTTTGACCACCCTGACTTTTGCGGACAACGAGGGGCGCTGGCGCCCCTCCCTCATTGCGGTTTAGCGGCCTCATCGGGAACGGATTTGGGGGTTTCCCAACGAGGGGCGCTGGCGCCCCTCCCTCATTGCGGTCCGTAGTCCTCAGCGTTCTGTTGGGCGTCCCCCCCGCAACGAGGGGCGCTGGCGCCCCTCCCTCATTGCGGTCCATTCCCCGATAGTTTCACCATCGAGGGGCCCGTACAACGAGGGGCGCTGGCGCCCCTCCCTCATTGCGGTGAAAGTATCCGTATCCGCCCCCCGACCAGCGACCGGCAACGAGGGGCGCTGGCGCCCCTCCCTCATTGCGGTTTGGTATGGTTTGGCGGTAAGCTGGCTGGCCGGGGTCAACGAGGGGCGCTGGCGCCCCTCCCTCATTGCGGTAGGTCTTCAGCAGTAGTGGCTTGGCCTTCTGTCCATCAACGAGGGGCGCTGGCGCCCCTCCCTCATTGCGGTACAATCCTCCCGGCTCCGTCCAACCTAGGCACCACCCCAACGAGGGGCGCTGGCGCCCCTCCCTCATTGCGGTAAAGTATCCAGCCATAACCCGCCCACCTGTCCTTATACAACGAGGGGCGCTGGCGCCCCTCCCTCATTGCGGTACCGAGTCCCGGATGCTCTTTCCGTAAGCGTGCCCGCAACGAGGGGCGCTGGCGCCCCTCCCTCATTGCGGTAGCATTCCATTACCAGCCGCCACAGCACTCAGGTAACAACGAGGGGCGCTGGCGCCCCTCCCTCATTGCGGTCGGTATTACTTACACGGAGAAATAATAATAATGAACCAACGAGGGGCGCTGGCGCCCCTCCCTCATTGCGGTCTTCTAAGGCTGTGCCTCCTAAGGTGCTGACATTGAACAACGAGGGGCGCTGGCGCCCCTCCCTCATTGCGGTCCTGCTGGCAGTTGGCCAGTGATAAACAAGATGCCACAACGAGGGGCGCTGGCGCCCCTCCCTCATTGCGGTGCTATTGTGATGGTCAGACAGGCTTTAAGAACCTGCCAACGAGGGGCGCTGGCGCCCCTCCCTCATTGCGGTCACTATGCCAGCAGGGAAATACAACCCGAAAGCGTCCAACGAGGGGCGCTGGCGCCCCTCCCTCATTGCGGTCTATTGGGGGGTTATGCTTTCGGCGTTGGGGGTGGGTCAACGAGGGGCGCTGGCGCCCCTCCCTCATTGCGGTTACGTCAGTTTCCGGAGCCTCACCGTCCCTTCCGCTGCAACGAGGGGCGCTGGCGCCCCTCCCTCATTGCGGTTTGTCCACGCTGGTGCGCCACCCGCCGGGCAGCCTCAACGAGGGGCGCTGGCGCCCCTCCCTCATTGCGGTAACACCGCCGCCCAGCGACAATACGATCAGGTCGGGGCAACGAGGGGCGCTGGCGCCCCTCCCTCATTGCGGTGAGCATGGGCCGCATCGTCGTCGCATCCGATATGCGCAACGAGGGGCGCTGGCGCCCCTCCCTCATTGCGGTGGAATCGTTCGTCTCGTTCTTCCTCGGGGTTGGCGACAACGAGGGGCGCTGGCGCCCCTCCCTCATTGCGGTGTCTTGGAGGTTTTGGCGGCGGATCTGGTAGAGGGCAACGAGGGGCGCTGGCGCCCCTCCCTCATTGCGGTGCATTTCCATAGGCGGGCGGCTCCTCGCATCAGCCCCAACGAGGGGCGCTGGCGCCCCTCCCTCATTGCGGTTTCGGTTCGTAACGCGAAGGTGCCCTGCGGTACCGCCCAACGAGGGGCGCTGGCGCCCCTCCCTCATTGCGGTTTGCTGTACGGTGGCGGATCGTTCTCCGGCCTTGTTCCAACGAGGGGCGCTGGCGCCCCTCCCTCATTGCGGTTCCCTCATACGGCGGCGGGACTGCGGTGGCCGGAGCGCAACGAGGGGCGCTGGCGCCCCTCCCTCATTGCGGTTCCGCCGAGTCGCCGATGGTCGGCACCCTCACCCCCCAACGAGGGGCGCTGGCGCCCCTCCCTCATTGCGGTCGGGTGCTCCCCGCCGTCCCCGGCTGTCCTCGTAGCGCAACGAGGGGCGCTGGCGCCCCTCCCTCATTGCGGTGCGCGCGGTCGCACCGCCCGTATGTTCGGAGGCGGGCCAACGAGGGGCGCTGGCGCCCCTCCCTCATTGCGGTCACCACGGCAAACACGGGCAACCTGGCGGCCTCTTTCAACGAGGGGCGCTGGCGCCCCTCCCTCATTGCGGTGCGTTCTACGCCAACACTCCGGAAGCCGACTGCGGGCAACGAGGGGCGCTGGCGCCCCTCCCTCATTGCGGTCCCGTCGAACAAGGCGGTCATTGCTGATGTTTTTTCACAACGAGGGGCGCTGGCGCCCCTCCCTCATTGCGGTCTGCTGACAGGCACCAGACCAGCAGGCCAGTCTGCTCCAACGAGGGGCGCTGGCGCCCCTCCCTCATTGCGGTCGTCCCGGCGGACGGACAAAGAACGGCCGTCCTCCGCAACGAGGGGCGCTGGCGCCCCTCCCTCATTGCGGTGGCAAGGCGCCGTTTGACCAGCATCGGGGCGGCGAGCAACGAGGGGCGCTGGCGCCCCTCCCTCATTGCGGTGGTAGTGCGTGTTGGCGATAGCGGAGGCTGGCCGCCAACGAGGGGCGCTGGCGCCCCTCCCTCATTGCGGTGCTGTCGACGGCAGGCTGGGAAGCAAACGGCATAGCAACGAGGGGCGCCGGCGCCCCTCCCTCATTGCGGTCCGGAGTGGGGGTTTCCCCGTCTCCGTCTTCGTCCTGGCAACGAGGGGCGCCGGCGCCCCTCCCTCATTGCGGTGGGTTCCTGAAAGGAATGTCCTACGAGAGTTCCCGTCCAACGAGGGGCGCCGGCGCCCCTCCCTCATTGCGGTGGTTTGACCGCGATGGGAGAACCGAACCCTGAAGTCGCAACGAGGGGCGCCGGCGCCCCTCCCTCATTGCGGTGCATTCGGTTTCAAGGATGATGTCCGCTGTCCGTCCCAACGAGGGGCGCCGGCGCCCCTCCCTCATTGCGGTAGGCAGTGGCTGGCAGGTGGAGGCACCACATTCACCAACGAGGGGCGCCGGCGCCCCTCCCTCATTGCGGTGCTCGACGCCGACGAGGACTGGAGGGGACGGAGCGCCCAACGAGGGGCGCCGGCGCCCCTCCCTCATTGCGGTATGTATTCGGGGTCTAGGTTTGTTTGTCCGAAGGGGACAACGAGGGGCGCCGGCGCCCCTCCCTCATTGCGGTTTGAACTGGCAGTTCATCAACGAGAACGGCCTGGCCCAACGAGGGGCGCCGGCGCCCCTCCCTCATTGCGGTCCGAAGAAGGCGGCCAGCACTCCGGCCACCACACAACAACGAGGGGCGCCGGCGCCCCTCCCTCATTGCGGTCATAGTCTGTCCTTTCAAAGCAAACACGGCCTGCGCCAACGAGGGGCGCCGGCGCCCCTCCCTCATTGCGGTGTCCGGTAGCGCCGTAGTAGCGGTCGCCGTCCGCAAACAACGAGGGGCGCCGGCGCCCCTCCCTCATTGCGGTCAGCCCGTGGACGCGACGGTGAGCCCGCTGGTGCTGCAACGAGGGGCGCCGGCGCCCCTCCCTCATTGCGGTCTGGAGGGCAACGACCTGGAAGTCCCCCTTTCAAAGTATCAACGAGGGGCGCCGGCGCCCCTCCCTCATTGCGGTGAATATGCCGTCGGTGATGGCGTTTTTTATGCGGGTGCAACGAGGGGCGCCGGCGCCCCTCCCTCATTGCGGCGCCGGTTCCGCCGCCGTTGGCCGCCGGGCCCGCAACGCAACGAGGGGCGCCGGCGCCCCTCCCTCATTGCGGCCTGGTCGTCCGCGGGGGCGGAAGAAACAGCGTTCCCAACGAGGGGCGCCGGCGCCCCTCCCTCATTGCGGCAGCCACCAGGCCTGAAGTTCCTTACCTGACAGACCACAACGAGGGGCGCCGGCGCCCCTCCCTCATTGCGGCTTGACTACAAAGGCCTCATACATAATGCCCCTGTAGCAACGAGGGGCGCCGGCGCCCCTCCCTCATTGCGGCTGGGAGCGGTGCGACGGGTGCGGGCACCGCCGCGCCCAACGAGGGGCGCCGGCGCCCCTCCCTCATTGCGGCGTCTAGATGGTCGTATACCCTGGGGGTAACGGCCACCCAACGAGGGGCGCCGGCGCCCCTCCCTCATTGCGGCGGTCGGCTATCGGGTAGCCGGGATGCGGGAACATCCCAACGAGGGGCGCCGGCGCCCCTCCCTCATTGCGGCAGCGCCTCGCCCTTTCCCGCTCCGCCCGCCTGTCCCGCAACGAGGGGCGAAGGGTGTCCTGCTGGCCGCGCTAGCCTAATCCCGGCCGACCGACCAAAGGAGGAACGATGGACGACAACATCAAAGTAGAGTTCACTGAGACGCCCACCCAGGTGCCCCGCCCGACGCTCGGCCCCGACGAGAGCATGAAGCAGACGGAGACGCCCACCCAAGTTCCCACCCCGAACTTGGGTCCCGACAAGGAGCAACCTCCACCTCCACCTCCGGAGAAGGGGTGAGGGGGGCAACCCCGGCCGTGTCAACCGTCACCAACGTCCTGGCCAAGTACATCTAACCTGTCCAGGGATACCACAAGGACGGTTACGTGACCTGTCATCGTGTTCTCCATCCGTAATGAGGCTCCCGAATGGCTCCACCCGGTAGCCGGGCGGACATCAGCCACGCCACCACCCCCAGCCAAAATCCGACCAGAAAATGTTACAACCCGACCACCCGCGGAACCTCCAACTAGGGGTGCCAGCGCTCCTCCCTCATTGCGGCGCATATTCGACCGGCGGGTTTTCAGTTCTACGCGCTCAACGAGGAACTGGGGCCGGGAAGGGGTTAGCCGGCTATGCCGGAGGGGCCTCTTAGGCCCCGGCGGGGGCGGAAGGCGGCTTGCATTACGTTGTTGTCGAAGTAATTGGAGGGGACTTGGCCGTCCACCGCGTAGTGGTAGAGGGCGGTTTGGTAGATGCCGGACAGGGCGGCCATCGTCACCGCCACCAACGCCATCCAGACGCCCGCTGCCGCTATGCCCGCCACCATCACTACGCCTCCGGCCAGCGCGGCCAGCACGCCCACCGCCACCCCGGGCAGAATCAGCAGGAAACCGAGCAGGCCCAACCCGGCCTGGCCCGCCAGGTTCTCCCCCCATGTGTTGCGCAACAGGCCGGTGGACTTGCGGAAAGCGTCCCTCACCCCCACGCCCTCAATTACGATGGCGGGCAACACCAGGAAAGTCACCACCGCCCACGCCAAGCCGATTATGGAAACAACTATCTGGCCGATGAAGCCCACCCGTTCCTCAATGGCGCGCAGAATAATGGACACGGTGGCGGTCACCAAAGCCCAAGGCAGGATCTTGCCCGCCCGCCGGGCCGCCCCCCGCAGGGCGCTGCCCACCGTCGGGTCGCCGCCTTCCAGCCGTTCGTGGGCGGCGCTGATCAGGGCGGCGTTGAAAAAAATGGTGATGTAGGCCAGCACGAAATACATCGCGAACAGCAGAACGTAGCCGACCGCGCTCAGCCCGTCATTGGGCAACGAGGTGACGAACAGGGGAACGATGAACAGGGCCATAACCGCCAAAGAAGCCAAACCGGAAATAACCGGCAACAGCATCAGTTCCTTGTCGGCTTTCAGAACCTGCCAGGACGACTTGGCCAAAGCGATGGAGTTTCTAAACATCCCCCCATTATAGACGCTTCTTCCGATTAGCCCGTTCGCCCAGCCGGATCGCGCCGCCCGAAGCCCCCCTTTTTTTCTCATCTGTTGTTTAATCCGTTTTCAGGTTTTTCCAATGTGGGGGGCGGATGCTGGGCGCACGATCAAACAGATCGTGCGATCCGAAAACCGGGTCGCATCCGACAGGAAAGGAAAGACCATGAAAAAGATACTGACCATGGTGGTCGGCCTGCTGACCGCCATCGCCCTCCTGGCGGTGGTGGCCGTCGCCCAAGACGGCGGCTCGGAGGCCCCTCCGCAGACCGCGGCGGCCGCCGAGCAGCCCGCCGTCCCGGGGACCGCCCCGGATGGGGACGCCTCGGAGGACGGGGACGAAGGGACGCCCGAAGACGCCGGAGCCGTCGATGATGAGGACGAGGACGGATGGTGCGAACCGGAGGACGGCGAAGAGCTGTTGCTCGCCGAGCTGGCCGCCGAAGGCGTAATCAACCAGGACCAAATCCCGGCCATCATCAGCTGGATGAAAACCCAGGGCCCCGACCTGAAAGACTACGACAACCCGGCCGACCTGCTCACCGCAGCCGTAACCGACGGAGTCATCACCCAAACCCAAGCCGACGACATCACCAACCTGATCAACCAATGGAAAGAGATGGAAGGCGAAGAACACGGCTCCGAGGAGGATGAAGTCAACGGGATGCTCGCCGAGCTGGCCGCCGAAGGCGTAATCAACCAGGACCAAATCCCGGCCATCATCAGCTGGATGAAAACCCAGGGCCCCGACCTGAAAGACTACGACAACCCGGCCGACCTGCTCACCGCAGCCGTAACCGACGGAGTCATCACCCAAACCCAAGCCGACGACATCACCGCCCTCATCGAACAGATGAAGCAGATGGACGAGGCGGACGAGTGCCCGACCGAAGAGGACGTTTTGAACGTCCTGCTGGAAGATTTGGCCTCGGAAGGGGTGATCGACCGGGAGCAGATTCCGGCCATCGTCACCTGGATGAAAACCCAGGGCCCCGACCTGGACGACTACGACGACCCGGCCGACCTGCTCACCGCAGCCGTAGCCGACGGAGTCATCACCCAAACCCAAGCCGATGACATCGCCAACCTGATAAACCGGATGGAACAGGCCGAAAGGGGGAGCGACATGTCCAACTAACTTCTCCTCCCTCCGCCCGCCAGAGCCCCCGCGCCCGCGGGGGCTCTGGTTTATCCGGGGGCGGGCCTACTCCGAGGGGGAAGGGGGCAGGGCGGCGTCCAATCCCCGTTCGGCCAGGAAGCGGCGCCGGGCGGCTTCGATCCGCTCCCATTCCGCCATGTCCCGGGCGGTGATGATGGCGTGCGGGCCGGAGCGGATATCATCGGGCACCCCCGGCTCGAAGCGCCACCAGGCGGCGGGCATCCCCCACAAGTTCCACCCTTCCAAAAACCGGTCCCGCACCGCCCGCCATTCGGCCTCCGCCCGCTCCAAACTGCCGAAGGCCTCCAAAAGTTCCACCTCGCTCCCGAAGGCGAACACTTGGAAACGCGGAAACGAAATTTCGGGTTCTTTCTTTCTCCTGCCCATAGCCCCATTATCGCCCGCCCCCCGGCCCGCCGCCCGCCTCCCCGCCCGGTTAGCGCTCCGGGGCGTAGGAGAACACCACGTTGTTGCGACTGGCCTCCAAATCGGCGGAGTCGGAGTGGAGGATGACGGCGATCGTGCCCACCCCGCAGTCCCCGAACTCATCGCAGGAGACGCGGCCCGTCACGCCTTCAAAATCGGCGGCGTCCAAAGCATCCCGCACCGCCGCCCGGTCGATCCACAACGATCCGTCCCTTTCCACCGCCGCCGACTCGATGGCGGACAGCAACATCACCGCGGCGTCGTAGGAATGAGCCCAGTAGGGGCCGGGGGGCGGCTCGCCGAATTCAGCCTGGTAGGCCTCCAGCAAACCCACGGCGGTCCGGCCGGTCACCTGATTGCGGTTGGCCTCGAAACGCAGGTCCGGGCCGGCCAGGTACATTCCCTCCGTCTCCGGAATTTCCATGTGGTTGTCCACCAACAGGGCCGCCGACCCGATGAGAACCGTTTCTTCCAAACCGGCTACGCCCCCCATCTGCTGGGCTATGAACCCGCCCTCCGGCGGAAAAATGGGAATGAACAGGGCCTGCGGACGGGTGGCGGCCACTTCGGTCAGCACCGGGGTCATATCGGCGTCGCCCTTGTTGATGCCGGTCTTAATCGTCACTTCGCCCCCCAAAGCGGTGAAAGAGTCGGCGAAAGCCGAAGCCAGCCCCTGGGTGTAGGTGTCGCCGTCGTGGATGACCGCCGCCGTCGTCAAACCCAGCTGGTTTTTGACGAAGTCGGCCACCGCCCGGCCCTGGTGCAGGTCGTTGTGGGAAGTCCGATAGTAGCCCTTGTTCCAAGCCGAACCGGGAGAGCCCGCCAGATCCGAAGTGAGGGCGGGCGAAGTGTTGGAGGAGGCGATCATCACCAGCCCGGCCGCCGAAATGAGGGGCGAGGCGGCGGTGGCGGCGCTGGAACAGGAAGTGCCGATCACCCCCGCTACCTGCGGTTCGGCCACCACCTGCTGGGCGGCCGCCTGCCCCCCGTCCGGCGAGCACAAGCTGTCCAAGCCGGGGCCGATGTTGACGGAGCGGCCCATAATCGGGCCGTAATCCCGCACCCCCAACTCCATCCCCCGCTGATTGGTGAGGCCGAGGGCGGCGAAGTCGCCGGAAATGGCCTGCATGGAGCGAATCTGGATGTCATCGCCCGCCTCCACCCGCACCGCCCCCAACTCCCCCGGCTGAAAAGACTCCCCGCCGCAGGCGGCCGCCCCGAGCAGGGCCAAGGCGGCCACCGCCAGCCTGAAACCCTTACTCATGCCCGCCCCCGCCGAAACAACGGCCGGTCGGCGCGGATCATTCGGGGGTGAATTCGAAAACGACCTTGTCATGGGTGCCCTCAATATCGTCCGGGTTCTCGTGGTGGAGAATGTCGATTAAGCCTCTGCCGCAATCCCCGAATTCATCGCATTTGACCAAGCCGGTGATGCCGTTGAAATCGGCGGCGTCCAACGCATCCCGCAAAGCTTGGCGATCGATCCACAACGACCCGCCCCGCTCCACCGCCACTTCGTCGATGGCCGCCAACAGCATGGTGGCCGCATCGTATCCGCCGGGCCAAAAACGATTATCGAAAGGATCCCCGTAAGCCTCCACGTACTCTTCCTTCACCTGATGGCCGTTGCGGCCGGTGTGGTCGTTGACATGGGCATCGAAGTTCCGGTCCGGGTTGGTGAAATAAACGCCCGCCGATTCGGCATGTCCGCGGAAAGCGGGGTTCAGAGTTTGCAGGACCAGCGGAATATCGGTGGCGCCTTCGTGATGATGCGCCGCTTCCACCACCGCCTGGCCCAGCGCGAAAAACACCGGTATGAACACCGCCTGCGCGCCGCCGGCCACTATTTCATCCAAAACCGGATCCAAATCCTCCCGCGAGACGCGGTCCGGTTTAATCTGAATGAAACTGGTCACCTCCCCTCCGAAAACCTCAAAAAATCGGCGAAAATCATGCGCTAAAGCCTTCATCAGCACATCGTCCTGAAAGATGACCGCCGCCCGGTCCAAACCCAAACCGTTGCGCAAAAAAGCCGCCACCGTCTCCGACGCGTGCAATGCGTTGTGGGAAACCCGGTAATAACCTTTGCGATAGTGGTCACCCGGGTTGCCTTCCAGATCAGATGTCAAGCCGGGCGCATCATTGCTCCCGGAAATCATTACCATCCCCGCATCGGAAATCAACGGCATGGCCGCTGCAGCCGCCACTGAGCAGGAAGTTCCGATCACCCCCGCCACTTTCGGGTCGGCGGTGATGGTTTGCGCCCCGGCCAAACCGCCCTCCGCCGTGCACATTTCGTCCAAGCCCCGCCCGAGATCCACCTCATATCCTTTGATCGGCCCGTAATCTTGTACAGCCAACTGGGCGGCCCGCTCCATTTTGGAAGGCTCGCCGTTGATGAACCATTCCAGGGAACGTATCTGTATCCGCTCCCCCTCCGCCACCTCCACCGCCCCCAACGGACCGGGCTCAAACTGATCCTCTCCGCAGGCCGCCGTCGCCAACAACAACGCCGCCGACAACCCCAGCCAAACCTGGCGCCCAAAGAGTCGCATCCGCCCTCCCGTTTATTCTTTTCTCCGTCCGTTTCCGCCTCAACCCGAAAGGCCCGCCGCCGACCGGCGCCCCTCCGGGGCCTGACCGGCATTCTCATTCATTATACCATTTGCTCGCGCGCCCCTCCTAGATGACAAACGGGAGCGGATTTCACAACTGGGCGGAAAAACGGGCGCGACGCAGTTCGAAACAGGCCACCGCCGCCGCAGTAGCGGCGTTGAGGCTGGAAAAAGCCGGGTTGGCCGGGATGGAAACCACCAAATCCATACGTTGCAGGGTCAGCCTGCCCAAACCTTTGCCCTCCGCCCCGGCGAAAATTCCCACCGGTTCGGTGAGTATTTCCAAACCGAACAGGGAGCGCTCCGCCCCGGCGTCCAAACCGACCGTCCACACCCCGGCCCGGCCCATGGCCGCCGCCGACTCCGCCACCGACGACACCGACGCCACCGGCAAAGTCTCCAACGCCCCGGCCGCGGCTTTGAAAGCGACCGCCGAAATCGGGGAGGCCCGGCGGGACGGGACCACCAAACCGGTCATCCCGGCCGCCAAAGCGGAACGGGCCGCCGCCCCCACATTGCCGGGGTCCTCCAAATGGTCCAACGCCAACAAGGCGGCCCGGCCGGACAACAAGTCGTCCAGCCGCGCCCAGGGAATGGGGCGGGCGTCGGCCGCCACCCCCTGCGGAGCGGCGGTCTGGGCCCGGCCGGCCAGCGAAGAAACCACCGACACCTCCGCTCCGGCGGCCCGGGCCCGCTCCGCCAAATCCTCCAAGTCGCGTCGTCCCCGTTCAATCAGCAACCTGGTAACCCGGCCCGCGGCCAAGGCGGCGGCCACCGCCCGCACCCCCTCCACCCTAGCTCCTATGCCAGCGGGTGCCACCAGCTGAATCCTCCAAGACGATGCCCAGGCGGGACAGCCCCTCCCGTATCCCGTCCGCCCTCTCCCAATCCCGGGCCTCCCGGGCCCGGCTACGCGCCGCCACCAACCCGGCCAGCAACTTTTCGGGGTCGTCCCCGGTTACGTCGTAAACCCCGGCCAAAGAACGCAACCCGGCGGATTCCTCCGCGCTATCCCCCCCTTCGCCCCCGTCTAAAACGACCCCCAGCACGGCGGCGATTTCGGCCGCGGCCGCCGCCAGGCCGCCCGCCGGCCGTCCCCGGTCCAAGCGGATGTTGCCTTCCCGCACCGCCTCGAACAGGACCGCCAGCCCTTCGGCGGTGTTGAAATCATCATCCATGACTTCTGTGAAACGGGCCATCACCGCCGGGTCGGGGGGGCCTTCGGCCGGGCTGCGGCGCCGAAAGGCCCGCAGGCGCTCCAGGTTGGCCTCCGCCTCATCCAAATGCCGGGGCGAGAACTCCAAAGGGGAGCGGTAGGCGGCCCGCAGGTAAAAGAGGCGCAGGGCCGCCCCGCCCGACCGCTCAATAGCCCCGGCCAAATCGATCAGCAGCCCGGTGGATTTGGACATTTTCTCACCTTGCAGGTTCACCATTCCGTTGTGCAACCAGTAGCGGGCGAAAGTCTCGCCGTAAGCCCCCTCCGACTGGGCGATTTCGTTTTCGTGATGGGGAAAAATCAAATCCGCCCCCCCGGCGTGGATGTCAAACGGAATCCCCAAATACCGGGCCGACATCGCCGAACATTCAATGTGCCATCCGGGGCGGCCCTTCCCCCAAGGCGACTCCCAAAACGGCTCCCCCGGCTTGGCCCCCTTCCACAGGGCGAAGTCCAGCGGATCGCGCTTGGCCTCCCCCGGCTCCACCCGCGCCCCGGCCAGCAACTCGTCCGGATTGCGGCCCGACAACTTTCCGTAATCATCCATTTCCCGCACTCGGAAATAGACATCGCCCCCGGACGGGTAGGCCAAGCCCCGCTCCTCCAACCGGGCGATCATTTGCAGCATCTCCCCGATGTGGTCGGTGGCGGCCGGTTCCGCATCCGGCGGCGCAACGTTCAACGCCTGAAAGGTTTCCCGGAAACGGGCGGTCATCTCCGCCGCCAGCTCCTCCGGAGGCGCCCCCCGACGACGGGCCTCTTCGATAATCTTGTCGTCCACGTCGGTCACGTTGCGTACGAAAGTCACCCGGAAACCGCGCCACATCAGGTAGCGCCGTATCACATCGAAGGCCACCGCGCTCCGCCCGTGTCCCAGATGAGGTTCGGACTGCACGGTGGGACCGCACGCGTACATTCGCACATGGTCCGGTTCCAAAGGCCGCAAAGGCTGGAGCCTCCGCCCCAAAGTGTTGTAAAGGTGAATCACAACGCCAGGCTAACCGGTCGCCCCCCGGCCCTACTCCCCCCCGGTCAGCAGAACGACGGCGTAGGCGGCCACCCCCTCCTCGCGGCCCATCGCCCCCAACCGGTCGGTGGTGGTGGCTTTCACCGACACCCGCTCCGTCTCCGTCCGCAACGCCCCCGCCAGGTTGGCCCGCAACCGCGGGCGATGGGGTTGGATGCGCACCGACTGCGCCACCACCACCGCGTCCGCGTTCACCACCGACCAGCCTTCCCCGGCGGCCATCTCCGCCGCCCGGCCCAACAGGTCCAGCCCGGCCGCCCCCCGCCAGCGCGGGTCCCCGGAGGGGAAATGATCCCCCAGATCGCCCAGCCCGGCCGCCCCCAACAGGGCGTCGGCCACCGCGTGGGACAAAACATCGGCGTCCGAATCGCCTATCAGCCCTTTAGTCCGGTCGACCGGCTCCCCCGCCAACAGCAAAGGGGGGGCGCCGCCCAAGGCATGGACGTCCAAGCCGAAACCGACCCGCAACCCGGCCGTCACCGACCCGCCTCCAACCAGGCCCGGGCCAACCGCAAATCCTCCGGAAAAGTCACTTTGAAGGCGGCCCGCTCCCCCGGGACCGCGACCACCCGCCCCCCCAAAGCCTCCACCATTGCCGCATCGTCGGCGGCCTCGCCCGGATAGCGGGCGTGGGCCTCCCGCAACGCCCCCGCTTGGAACAGCTGCGGTGTCTGGGCGGAGGCCAGGCCGGACCGGTCGGGGGTGGCCGTCACCAGATTGCCCCGCACCTGTTTGACGGCGTCGACTATCGGCAGGACGGGCACCGCCCCATCCGCCTGCTCCGTCCGCAGGGCCTCCGCCAAGGCGGCCAGCAGGCGGGCGGGGGCCAAAGGGCGGGCGGCGTCATGCACCGCAATCAGATCCGTTTCGGCGGGAACCTCCGCCAACCCGGCCGCAACCGAATCCCGCCGCCGTTCGCCTCCCGGCGCGCCGTCCTCCGTCCCCACCACGACGACCTGCGCCGCCCCTCCGGCCAGCAAGGCGTCGCGGGCCCACATCCACAGGGGACGGCCGTCTAAGAGGGCGTCTTGCTTGCGGCCGCCGAACCGGGAACCGGAACCGGCGGCAACCACGATCCCCCACATTTGCGGGACGCGTCCCGGCGGGTTCAGGACCGGGACTCCGACAAGGGCAGAACCTTGTCCACCCGCGCCGCGGCCTCCTCTTGGTCGACGTTCAGGGCGAAGGCGATTTCGCCGGTGAGAATCTGGCGGGATTTGGACAGCATCCGCTTCAAAGCCGGGGAAATGCCTTTCCGGTTCTGGGAGTGGGTCAGGTCGCGCACCACCTCCGCCACCTGATAAATGTCCCCCGAGTCTTTCTTCTCGCCCAGCACCTTGTACCAGCGACTCCAGTTGCTGCCCGCGTCCTGCGGCTCATCCCGCAAAACACGCAGCACCCTGCTCACCGCCGTCTTGGAAATGACCGGACGAATGGACTGATCGATGCTGTCCATCGGAACCGAAACGGTGAGTTGCTCAATGAAGATGTCCAACACGAAGTAGTCCCGTTCCTCCCCGTCGAGATCAATCTGCTTAACGCCGGTGATGACGGCCACCCCATGCTGGGGATGCGCCACTTTGTCCCCCACCGAAAACCGGGACGCCCTGTTCTTAGGGGACTGCTTCCTGGGGGCCCGTTTCCGAGCCGGGGCCTTCTTGGCAGCCGGCTTGGGGGGGGCGGGGGGTTTTGCCGGAACCATCAGCGCCTTGTCCACCCGCGCCGCGGCCTCTTCTTGGCCGATTTCCAAGGCGAATGCGATTTCGCCGATGAGCGCCCGGCGGGATTCGGACAACATCCGCTTCAAAGTATCGGAAATGCGTTTTTGGTTTTTAGCGTGGGTCAGGTCGCGCACCACCTCCGCCGCCTGAAAAATATCCCCCGAGTCTTTCTTCTCGCCCAATGCCTTGTACCAGACCCTCCAGTCACTGTCCGCTTCCTGCGGCTCGTCCCTCAAAACCCGCAACACCCTGCCCGCCGCCGTCTTGGAAACAATCGGACGGATGGCCTGATCGTCGCCGCCCGTCGGAACCGGAACGGTGAGTTGCTCCACGAAAACGCCCAACACTAAACCGTCCCGCTTCTCCCCGTCGATTTCAATCTGCTTCACGCCGGTGATGACGGCCGTCCCATGCCGGGGATGCGCCACCCTGTCCCCCACCGAAAACCGGGGAACCCTTTTTTTAGGGGCCGGTTTCCGAGCCGGGGCCTTTTTGGCAACCGGCTTGGGGGCGGGCTTCTTCTTGGAGACGGGCTTTTCGGCACCGGATTTGGGGGCCGCCGCGACCTGTTTCTTTGCCGGAGCTTTTTTAGCCGCCGCCGACTTGCCGCCGGGGGCCTTCTTAGCCGTTGCCTTGCCGGCCGCCTTAGGCGGAGTCTTGGTCGCTTTAGCCGGGGCCTTCGCCGATGCCGTACCGGCCTTCTTAGGCGGGGCCTTTGCCGCCGCAACCGACTTTGCGGGGGTCTTGGCCTTCGCCGCCGGAGTCTTAGCCGGGGCTTTCTTCGCCGCCTTTTTGGCCGGGGCCTTCGCCGATGCCGCCTTGGCGGTTGTTTTACCAGCTGCCTTAGAGGAAGCCTTCACAGGCTTGGCTGAAGACTTCTTCGCCGCCGACGCCTTCTTGGCCGGGGCTTTGGCCGTAGCCGCTTTTTTAACCGGGGCTTTTTTCGCCGCCGCCGGTTTTTTCGCCGGAGTCTTGGGGGCGGTGCCTTTGGATGCGGGGGTTTTTTTGGCCGGGGCCTTCGCCGCCGACGCCGACTTCGCGGTTGGGGTTTTCTTCGCCGGAGCGGGCTTTTTGGCCGCCGCGGATTTCGCCGCTTTCTTCGCCGGGGCCGTCTTGCGGGCCGCCTGGGCCGGTGCCTTGCGGACGGGGGTTTTCGACCCCGCGCCTGACTTGGCGGCGGTTTTCCGGGTAGCGGGACGACGGGCGGCGGCGCCGCCGGTTGCCTTTTTAGCCCCGGTTTTCCCCGCGGCTTTGGCCGGGGCGGGGGCGGAACTGCGGGACGAAGAGGCGCGAGTGGGGGTTCGAGTCGTCATTCTGTCCCCATATTGTAACACCGTTTGCGAATTACCGGCGCGTTGTCGGTTTTCAGTCCGGGGCCAGGGCTATCCGTTTCATCCGGTCCAAGTGTTTTCGCAGTTCCCTGGCCCGGGTTTCCCCCACTCCGGACACGGCGCTCAGATCCTCGATGGAGGCCACCAGCATTTTGCGGGCGTCGCGGAAATGCTTCACCAGCGCCTCCCGCACCCCGGCGGGCAACCGGGGGACATCGCTCAGCATCCGGTGGCCCAGCGGGCGCACCTCGGTGGCGGGATGATCCAAACCGAGTTGGGAGCACACCCGTTCCGGATAGTGCAGATCATCGGCCGACATCACCCGCAAGTCCCGCAGGGCCCGTGCGGCCCCCGCTTTGCCGCCTTTCACATAGTCCCGCGCCACCAGTTCCAACAGTTCACCGGCCCCTTCGGCCAGGTTGGCGTGCGGCAGTTCCACCAAATACGACTCCCGCCCCAGCCCCACTTTCAAAAAGTCGATCTGCTCCCCCACCCTCCGCACCATCTCCGCCCGATGCAGAACGGTCACCACCTCGTACAAAGTAACGTTGTCGCTGATCTCCAAACGGTCCAAATGGGCCCGGGCTTTCTCCAGAGCGTTGCGGCACCGTTCCTGGGTATGCAAATGCTGGTTGACCAAGGCCAGCAACTCGGCGGCTATGGGCAACTCCCGCTTGTCATCGCCGCAAAAAACGGTAATGCTCCCCCTCTCTTCGCTTACCGCCAGCACCGGACGGCCGGTTTGCCGGGCCAGTCGTTGGGCGGTGCGGAACCGGGCGCCCGTCTCATCCGTTTCCAGGGACGGGTCGGGCAAGAGGTGGGCGTTGGCCCGCAAAATGTAGTCACAGGCGTCGTCCAGAATGATGGCCCCGTCCATCTTGGCCAACTCCGCCAGTTTGGCCGGGGTGAAATTGACATCGGCCAGCCGGAAGCCGCCGGAAGAGATTTTCTCCATCTGCTCGTCCCACCCGAGGACTATCAGGGCCCCTTGGCCTTGCTGCACGATTCGTTCCATGGCGGAACGCAACGGAGCGCCGGGGGCGACCCGGCTGAGAACATCCCGCAGTTTGGAAGATTCGGTCATCGGTTCACAAGGTTAGTCGTCCGCCAACGGTGGTTCCGCCTTGCCGCATATTAATGCAAAACGGCGCTGCGCCGCGCCCGCCGGACGCCCCGCCCGGGGGCGAAAACGGGCGGTGAAATCCGCTGGACGGCGCTTGTTGGCAAAAAGGGGCGGGAAACAACTAACATAAGCGGGACGTTCAACCGGCAGGGAGTGTATTGGATTGACCGACCGCAACGGAGAAGGCTGGGAACATTCCCACCGGGACCCCGACTTCGAAGAATTTAATTTGGATCCGCAGTCCTGGGACTACGGAGAACAAGAGGAAGACGACCACCCCGAGGGTTACGACGACATCGCCACGGTGTCCTGCCCTTCCTGCGCCGCCGTTCAAATATCCTCCAACCGCCACTGCGAGGAATGCGGGGCCCAGCTGGTGCTTTACGGGCGGACTCCGGTGGCGCCCGCCCCTCTCCCTTCGGTAAGCGCCGGAAGCCGGGCGTTGGCGGCCATCGCGGTGGTGTTGGCGGTTGTGGTGGGGGGGGCCCTCATCTGGCTGGCCATCCGGGGCGGCGACGACCCTGAAGAGCCGGGGGCGGAGGACACTTCCACCACCAGCACCGTGGTGGAAGAGGCGGCCCCGGTCCAGGAAATTATCCCGGTGAGCGTGGTGTGTTCATCCGAATACAGCGAACGTTTACGGTGCGAAAACCTGATCGACGGCGACACCGCCACCTATTGGAACGACAACAGCCTGCGGGGAGTGGGGGCGATGTTCACCATAACTTTCCCCACCGCGGTGCAACTTACGCAAGTCCAGTTTTGGAATGTGGCCGATAATCTGAGCTTCCGCCGAAACTACCGAATCAACGGCGTGGAAATCACCCCCAACGATGCGCCCGGCGTGCAGTTCGTGGAAAATCTTAACAATGAAAACACCGGCCCGCTGGTGGTTTCCACCCCCACCACCGAAACCACCCAGCTGGTTATCAGAATCACCTCCACCCATCCTTCCGAAGATGTGGGAGGCAACGCCGCTTTTGATGAGTTGGCCCTGGCGGAGATCAGATTCTGGGGCCGGGATCTGCGGCCGTCGTCGCCGAGGACCACCGCCGCCGACTTTTCTTAGATCCCGGGATGCCCGTCTTCTTCGATCCCGCCGATCCCGATTTCATCAAAGACCCCTACCCGACTTTGAACGCCCTGCGGGAGGCGGGGCCGTTGCATTGGGAGTCGGACTGGAATCTGTGGTTGATAACCCGGCACGACGATGTGCGGGCGGCGCAACTGGACCGCAGGCTGGGCCGGGTGCGGGACGGACACGCCCGGCCCGCCGACTTCCGCCCGCTCCGGGAACTGGAAGTGGACGACTGGGAATCCTATTACGCGGTGGAGCGGCATTCGCTGCTGATGCTGGAAGGGCCGGAGCACGCCCGGTTGCGGGGGCTGGTCAGCCGGGCTTTCGCCCCCCGGCGGGTGCGGGACCTGCGGGAGCCGGTCGCGGCCATCGCCCGGGGGTTGTTGGAGGATTTGGCGGACCGTCCCGCCTTCGACCTGCTGTCCGACTTCGCCGAACCTTTTTCGGTACGGGTGATCGCCGCCCTGCTGGGGGCGCCCACCGACGACGCCGGCCTGCTTCTGGCCTGGTCGCACGCCATCGTGAAAATGTACGAGATGCACACCACCCCCGAACAGGCCCGGGCGGCGGCGGCCGCCTCCCGGGATTTCGCCGCTTGGACCAGGGAGTTGATCGCCCGCCGCCGGGCTCAGCCGGAGGACGACCTGATCACCGCCCTGTGCCGGGCCGAAACGGAGGAGGGGATGCTCAGCGAAGCCGAAATCGTCAGCACGGTGATTCTGCTCCTGAACGCCGGGCATGAGGCGACCGTCAACACTTTGGGCAACGGGATGACGGCCATGCTGCGGCGCGGCGACGCCTGGCCGCGGGTGGTTTCCGGGGAGACGGCGGCGGCGGACGCCATCGAAGAGATGATGCGCTTCGACCCGCCTTTGCAGATGTTCGAGCGGTTCGTTTTGGAGGAGGGGGTGGAGATAGCCGGACGCCCGCTTCCGGTGGGGGACGAGGTGGCGATGCTGTTCGGGGCGGCCAACCGGGACCCCCGCCGCTACCGGGACCCGGATGAGTTTCTGGTGGACCGGGGCGACGCCGACCACATCACTTTCGGAGGCGGGGCCCACTTCTGCCTGGGGGCCCCGCTGGCCCGTATGGAACTGGCGGCGGCCGTGGAAGGCCTGGCGTCCGCCTTCCCCCGTCTGGCGCTGGCCGCCGAACCGGAACGGGAGGACGGCTTCGCCATCCGCGGCTATCAAGAGGTAAAGGTGGCCACGGCCGGCTGACCCCCCGCCGCGCGGAAACGGGGGGCGGAGGGGCGGCGGCTAGTCTGGCGGGATGGTTTCGGTAGCGGTGCTCGGCTCTTTTAATATGGATTTGGCGGTGGCCGCGCCCGTCCTGCCCGGCCCGGGACGCACCGTTCTGGGCCGCTCTTTTTTCCAAGGTCCGGGGGGCAAAGGCTCCAATCAGGCCGTCGGCGCCCGGCGGCTGGGGGCGGAAACCGCTTTTCTGGGAGCGGTGGGCGATGATGAGTACGGGCGGGCCGCCCGCGCCCTTCTCCAACGGGAGGGAATAGACGATTCGGGTTTGGCCGTGATGGACGAACCGACCGGGGTGGCCCTGATCGTGGTGGACGACCGGGGAGAGAACCAGATTGCGGTGGCCCCGGGGGCGAACCGGGCGGTGACCCCGGAGATGGTGGAGGAACGCGGGGAGATCATCGCCGGGGCGGACGTGTTGCTCGCCCAACTGGAAACCCCGGTGGAGGCTTTCATCAGGGCCGGTCGAATCGCCCGGGCGCACGGAACGAAAGTGGTTCTGAATCCCGCTCCGGCCGCCCCGTTGCCCGCCGGGGCGTGGGAGGTGGCCGATGTGCTGACGCCCAATCAGTCCGAACTGGCCGAACTGACCCGGGAGGGGTCGGTGCGGGAGATGACGGAACGGGGAGTGCAAGTGGTGGCGACTTTGGGGGCGGAGGGGGCGGTGCGGCACGGGCCGGACGGTTCGGTCTCTTTTCCGGCCCGTCCGGCGGAGGCGGTGGACGCCACCGGAGCGGGCGACGCTTTCAACGCCGGGCTGGCGGTCGGCCTGGCGGAAGCGGGTTTGGAGGCCGGGGTGGAACTGGGCCTGCGGGCGGGGGCGTACGCGGTGACCCGCCGGGGGGCGCTGGACGGCTTGGCCTCCCGGGCCCAACTGGACGGGGCTTTCCCGCCTCGTCCGACTGCGGGAACAGGAACGGAATAGGAAGGAACCAGAACCTGATGACGACCATGATCATCGACACCGACACCGCCTCCGACGACGCGGTGGCCCTGGCGATGGCCCTGCGCCGCCCCGATGTGGAGGTGGCGGCCATCACCGCCGTGGCCGGCAACTGCCCCGTGGAACAGGCCGCCCGCAACGCCTTGTACACGGCGGAGTTGTGCGGGTCGGAGGTTCCGGTGTTCGTCGGGGCGGCCGGGCCGTTGCTGGCGGAGTCCCGGTTCGCCACCTGGTTCCACGGGGAGGACGGTTTGGGCGATCAGGGCTATCCGCCGCCGCAACGGGCGCCGGAACCGTTGGACGGAGTGCGGGGGCTGATCGATGCCATCCGGGCCCATCCGGGGGCCGTTCTGGTCACTTTGGGGCCGCTCACCAACGTGGCGTTGGCGGTTCGCCAGGCCCCGGACATTGTGGAGAAGACGGGACGGTGCGTGGTTATGGGCGGGACGGCCAACGCGGTGGGCAACGTGACCCCGGCCGCCGAATTCAACCTGTGGTTCGACCCGCATGCGGCGGCGGCCGTGTTCGCCTCCGGCCTGCCGCTGGAGATGGTCCCCTGGGAGATCTGCCGGGGGGAGGCCGGTCTGGACGGGGACGAACAGCGGGCTTTGAAAGATTTGGACACCCCTCTGGGCCATTTCTTCGTGGACTGCAACGCCGCCGCCATCGCCGCCATAAAAGAACAGTCGGGTTCCGACCGACTGGAGCTGCCCGACCCGACGGCCATGGCGGTGGCGCTGGACAAAGAGGGGGTGGTAACCGCCTCCGCCCGCCACTACGTGGAAGTGGAGGCGGAAAGCCCCCTGACCAGGGGAATGTCGGTGGTGGATTCCCTAGGAGTGACCGGCCGCCCCCCCAACTGCGAAGTAATCAAGGAAATCAACATCCCCCGCTTCAAGCAAATGGTGCAAACCGCCGCCCGCTAACCCACCCCCCGCCCAAGCCCTCCGACGGGAACTCGCTCCCAGGGTTAGACTAGGAGACGCCAAAGGACAATCATGCCGGAGGAAGTGAGCCGGGCTGCTCACCGGACGGTGAGCAGCCCGGCTCGCGTTTAAGGAGTACCCCTCTTCCAGTAGCCAATCCCAAATGTTCACACGCCGGGGGGATGCGGGATGTCAGGCCGCCAGTTGCCATTCGTAGGCTACCGCCGCCCGGACTTCTACGGCTTTCAAGGAAAAATCTTCAGCGACTTCATCAATATCCTCACCGGCCTCCACCAACTCGGCGATGACCTCCGTCCGGATGCCGCGCACCGTGGGGGAACCGAATGAATATTCAGGATCGATGACCACTGGCGAATCCTTGCCCATCGGAAAAATCCGCAACGACCCATAGGGCGGCTCCTCAGAAAAATCGACTCTCTCCAAAAACCGGCTGGTTAAGGGCGTAAGAACCAACTGCCCCGAAACGATCTCATGAACGATGGCCAACTCATCGGGAAGGTTCTCGTTGCGTTGAGTTCGCAGAGTTAAACCCATTCCCGGACCTACGAAGGGCTGACCAGTGGCAAGCGGGTACAAAACATCAAATTCCGCCCGCAACCGGGCGATAACCGGTCGTAGATGTTGCAGGCTGCGACGCTTGCCATATTCGCGCAGGAAACCGGCCTCCACAAACTCCCCCCAAGTCACATTGCCGGATCCGGTGGGCTCGGGCCGGAGCACCGGCGAATACTGTTCACGGCCCTCCAGCCACCGACGCAGAGTCGCCGAGGAAACGCTGAGCAGGCGGGCCGCCTCCGCTGCCGAATACATCTCACGGCCCAAGTTTTCATTGTTCAGCGTCGCCCTCCCTTCCTAAGAACATGGAGCTTGCGATATCGCGCAAGAAACCGGCCCCCCAGTCACATTGCCGGATCCGGTGGACTCGGGCCGGAGCACCGGCGGGTGCTGTTCACGGCCCAGCCACCATCCGCTTCTCCGCACCACTGGAAGACTTGGCTATAGCATTCCCGCAGTCGGATTCGAAGGTCAAACGGTTGCTCAAAAATCATTGGCGACATTCGACGGTTGCGCCCTGCTCCGTCCTCGTAGCTCAGCGGATAGAGCAAGAGCCTTCTAATCTCTTGGCCGAAGGTTCGAATCTCCTTCCGGGGGCGCGGACAGTAAACCCAATATTCACGGGGCCGTAGCTCAGTCTGGAAGAGCGCCTCACTCGCAATGAGGAGGTCGGGGGTTCGAATCCCTTTGTCTCCACCGCCCCCGCCGGTTAGGCGGAGGGAACAGGCCACCCTTTTCCGGCAGCGTGGCCGCCCACAAGTACCCTTTTGCTGGACTGCGCTACCAACCGCACCTCGCGTGGAAGGTCGCTTACCCGCCCACGTTTTTGTATAGCTGACACCAGGCTCATCGCCTCGTCTTGCGGGAAGAGATATTCGCCGTTGCGCTGCACCTGATATTCGGTGGCGGAGCCTTTAATGTTTTTCCCGGCTTCGTCACGCAACATCGGAGAAAACAACCACACCCGCGCAACCTTCCCGGAGGGCGGCCCGCCTTCAGAGTCAGGATCTCTCTCGTAGTCGAAACGTCCCGCGCTCCATCCGTCCGTCCGGTAATAGCACGGGTCGGGGGGCGTGTCCCCGATGGAGTTGGCATCTTTGGGGCGAAATTCGTTCAGGTTGTCAGACATTATTTCCCTTTCGTCCAAATCCGGGTTTCATCGGCCCGGAGATTAACCTTTCGTCCATGAAATACATTAGTGTCATTATCGCAACGGCGGCTGTTGCCCCTGCTTTCCGCCTGTTCTTTGGATATCGAGGTCCCGGCTAGGAAAATGAAGCCCCGGAGGACTTCGCCGGATTCCAATGGCACGGGGACGGAAACTTCACCAAGACCGTCTCCCTACCGCAAGGTGTGCTGGCCTGGTGTTACCGGGCATCGGGGGATGGGGAAGGTTCCTTCTCCGTAACCTGGACTGAGGGAACCGGTTCCTTCTCCCAGCTGCCCCTCGCAGCCGACGAGACGGGGGTGGGGGACATGAACACCTACGAGGCCCTCCGCCAACTGCAAGCCGCGGACGTACCGTCGCCACCCGCCCTGATGCCTCCTCTACAAAACCGAAGGCGGTGCCTGCCGGTCAGCGTAGACCATCCACCCGTCCATCCCACATACGCGGAACCCACATTCACCACCCGAACCCCTTCCGGAATGTTCCACATAAGAACCTCCTCGCTCACGAACCGGCTTTTACCGGTGCTTCTACCTAATTAAGGGTGCATAAACGCGTGCATAAAAAAGGGACATATGCCCTGACCTGCGGGTTTGTTAAAACTGGGTTCGAAAAGGGTTGAAAACAAAAGACGCCTCTGACCTGCAGTTTTGAAGAACGCGAAAAAAATATTAAGAAACCGGGAATCTGGAAACAACCTCTGACCTGCGGATACAATAAATATGCAACAGCCATGAATAATGAAAATATCTTCGTTGGATTATAATAGTCAACGAACACCTTTTGGGGACTCTGTCGTAGTAAAAATCACCCTTTTTCCGTCAGTCCACCACGCATCCGACCGTACTAAACAAAACAAACAGTCTGGCGGGGCGTTGTCGCCCTCCCTAGGTCAGAGGATGGTTATGCCGGCTTGGGTTAGTTCGGTTATTGCTTTTTCGCCGTCGGCGGGGTTTAGGTTTACGGCGGCGGTGGCGGACAGCGGGACCGTTACCGCGAAACCGGCGGCGGCCGCGTCTAGGGCGGTGGCTTTCACGCAGTAATCCAAGGCCAAACCGACCACCGTCACCCGCCGCCGCCCCTCCTCCCGCAACATCTCCTCCAAACCGGTGGGGGCGGTCTCCCCGGACTGCGGGTCGGCCATCGTGAAAGCCGAATATCCGTCTTCGCCCCCCGTTCCTTTGCGTATCACCGGACCGGCCAACTCCCCCAACCCGGGATGAAACCGGGCCCCCCAGGTTCCGGCCACGCAGTGCACCGGCCACAACCCGCCGTCGATGTCAAAATGGGGAGTGCGGGGCGGATGCCAGTCCTGCGAATAAAACACCCCCGCCCCGGCTGCAACCGCCGCCTCCGTCTCCCGGTTCACGGCGGGAACCACCCGCTCATCCCCCCCCGGCACGTACAAGGCCCCGGACGGGTCGGCGAAATCGTTTTGGACGTCCACCACCACCAAAGCCGCCCCCCGGTCATACTCCCGCATGCCCCCAATTATACGGGAAAGGGGTATCGTATTAACCGTGCCCTCCGACGGATTCCTATTCACCGACCACTATCAGCTGACTATGGCCCAGCTCTACCACCGCTACGGGCTGGCCGAACGCCGCGCCCTGTTCGACTACGTTTTCCGCTCCTATCCCGACTACGGAAGCCATCGGGCCGGATATTGCGTAACCGCCGGGCTGGGGCCGCTTTTGGATTGGATGGGGCAAACCCGGATGGGGGAAACCGACCGGCAAGCCCTGGCCGAGGTGCGCTCCGGCTCCGGCCAACCCCTGTTCGCCGACGGCTTCCTGGACTGGTTGCTGGAAGCCGGAACGTTCCGGCAAGTCACCTTGCGGGCCGTTCCCGAAGGCCGCATCGTCCACGCCCACACCCCGGTGGCCACCGTGGAAGCCCCGCTGGCCATCGCCCAGATTCTGGAAACCCCCCTGCTCAACCAACTGAACTATCCGACTTTGGTGGCCACCAAAGCCTCCCGGGCGGTGGAAGCGGCGGGCGGGGGGGACGTAATCGACTTCGGAATGCGCCGCGCCCCCGGGTCGGCCGCCAACGCCGCCGCCCGGGCCGCTCTCATCGGAGGGGCGGTCGGCTCCTCCAACTTCGGAATGTCCCACCAACTGGGGTCGCCCCCCAAAGGCACCCACGGCCATTCCATGATCCAGGTGTTCATGGCCCTGGCCGGAGGGGAAGTGGAGGCCTTCCGGGCCTACGCCGACCTCTATCCGGACGACTGCGTGCTGCTGGTGGACACCATCGACACTTTGGAATCGGGCGTCCCCAACGCCATCACCGTGTTCGAAGAACTGCGCCGCCGGGGGCACAAGCCGAAAGGGGTGCGTTTGGATTCGGGGGATCTGGCCCATTTGGCGGTGCGGACGGCGGCCATGCTGGACGAAGCCGGATTTGGGGAAACCTCCATCGTCCTGTCCACCCAACTGGACGAACTGACCATATGGCAGATACGCAACCAGATCATCGACGAAGCCCCCCGCTACGGGGTGGACGCCGGAAAGTTGCTGGACCGCCTGGCCTACGGGGTGGGTTCGCGGATGGCCGCCTCCTACGGCGCCCCCTACCTGGACGGGGTGTTCAAACTGGTGGCCGCGCACGGGGAGGCCGAGATGGTTCCGGCCATCAAAATTTCGGAAACACCGGCCAAAATACCCATACCAGGCCGCAAATCCCTGTGGCGCATCTACGACCGGCGGGGACGGGCCACCGCCGATCTGATCACCTTGGACTCCTATGACCCGAACCGGCGCCCCCTGGAGCTGGTGCATCCCATGTTCCCCGACATCCACCGCTCTTTGCGCGCCGAACAGGTGTCGGAAGTGGAGCCTTTGCAACAGTTGATGCTGGACCGGGGGCGGCGGGTTTTCCAACTGGGGGGGGTGGCGGAAGCGCAGTCCCGGCGGGCGGCCGACTTGGAAAGGCTGGACCCCGGGGTGCGCCGCCTGGTCAACCCGCACATATATCATGTGTCGCTCAGCCCCGGCCTGTCCGATCTGAAACAGAAAATGCTGGCCGACTTCCGGGCCTCCGGATAACCGCCGCCGCCCCGACCCGGAAAGGCCGCCGATGACCGACCGCGCCCCCCGCCCGACCGGCGGGAGCCCCTCCGCCCTGCTCTCCGGGAGCGGAAAAAGAGGGCGGGGAATATGGGGGGTCACCGCGGCCGGATCCGGGATCGTTTTTTTGATTATGGGAACCCGGGCTTCGCTGGGGGTGTTCCTGCCGGCGGTGAGCGACGGCCTGGGAACGGGCCGGGAAACTTTCAGCCTGGCGGTGGCCCTGCTCAACCTGATAATGGGCTTCCCCATCGCCGCCTACCTGGCCGACCGGTTCAACCACCGTTACATCCTGGCGGCCGGGTCGGCGGTGTATGGGGCGGCCATGCTGGGGGCGTCGGCGGCGGAATCGGGGGCCGGGCTGGTGTTGCTGTTGGGAGTGGCCGCCGGAGTGGGGATG
Organism: Candidatus Spongiisociaceae bacterium; assembly: GCA_965202665.1. Taxonomy (GTDB): domain Bacteria; phylum Actinomycetota; class Acidimicrobiia; order Spongiisociales; family Spongiisociaceae. Next base: position 1,592,435 of record OZ241841.1, on the reverse strand, counting down.
AGCGCCGTTTCCCTGGCGTTGGTGATCGCCGCCGTCGGGCAGTTGGCCCCCGAAGCGCAACGCACCACCGCCCTGGGGTTGATAACCGCCGCCGCCTCCCTGGGAATGTTCGTCCTGGCCCCCGCCTTCGAGGCGGCCATAGAACTGGTCGGGTGGCGCCCCTCCTTCGGAATAATCGCCGCTTCTTCCGTGGTAATGGCCGCCCTGGCCTGGGCTTTTCCCGGACGCCGGGAAGACTCCGCCGGAGGAGAAGGTACCGACCTGTCTTTGCGAACCCTGACCGGGAAAGCCCTCAACCGCAGCTACCTGTTGCTCAACTCCGGTTTCTTCGTGTGCGGGTTTCACGTGGGGTTCGTAGCCACCCACCTTCCCGCCTACCTGACGGACCGGGGCCTGTCCTTGCGGGCGGCGTCCTTTTCCCTGGCCGCCATCGGCCTGTTCAACATCGCCGGGTCGGCGGTCTTCGGCTACCTCGGAAACTTTTTCCGCAAACGGAGCCTGCTGGCCGCCCTCTACGCCGCCCGCACCGCGCTGATGATCGGGCTGTTGGCCGTCCCGCTCACCCCGGTCACGGCCATCGTCTTCGGGGCGGCCATCGGGTTCGTCTGGCTGGCCACCGTCCCCCTCACTTCCGCCACCGCCGCCCACCTGGGCGGAGTGCGGTATCTGTCCACCATGTTCGGCGTGGTGTTTTTCAGCCATCAGATAGGGTCGTTTCTGGGAGTGTGGCTGGGAGGCCGCCTGTTCGACGCCACCGGCGACTACCGGGCGGTGTGGCTGGCGGCCATAGGGCTGGGGCTGTTCGCCATGCTCATCCACCTGCCCATCGACGACGGCGGCTCCCCCCGCCCGGCGCGGGCCGCCGCCGCCCGGCGCCCCGGCTGACCCCGTCGCCCGCTCCCCTCCCCAAAACAGGAAGCCCCCCGCTTTAGCGGGAGGCCTCCCGGCGTGTTGGGTTGCGTGAAACGGCTAAGGCGTTATCTGGTATATGAGTATCCCGCCTTCGGGATCCTCATAGGAGTAAATATCGTCGTTGTCGCTGGCTTGGTCGAAATGGTTGCGCCATCCAAACAGCCCCTCCAGTTCGGAACCCAGATATTCCACATTGGAGGGTTGCCGGTCGGCGGTGACCGTCGACCAGCCGCCGGACGGTTCGGTGAAGAGAAGGGTTGAACCCCGCAGGGCGCCCTCGGTCCGGTAACCCCGGGAGGCTAAGATCTTCTCGCCGTCGCCGGTGATGTCCACCCACTGTCCGAACACCTCCCCAACGTTGCATCCCAGCACCGGGCCCAACGCGGCCGTGCAATTATCAGGCGCGTCTGGATGATCCGGGGCGGTGAGGATAGCGGTGGGATTCATCTCGTCCTCCCATTGGTCGTTGTCTAGAGGTCCGGCTGGACGTTCGTAGATCAGCGCGTTGCCCCGTCGCAACATGTTGGGACGGAAGTTGGAGGAAACCACCACCGTCGACCCGTCATCGTCCACCGCCACCGACCGGCCAAACTTCTCAGCCCAGAACGGGTTGGGGGAGTTCAGGACGGCGTCCTGTTCATAAATGTCCGCCGCGCCGTCATTCCAGTTGGTGCTGGTAAAGATATACGCCCCTCCCCCCCAGGTGTATCGCACCCCCTCCACTGTTCGGTTGAAAAGGTTGGCCCCCACCACCACCGTCAGTCCGTTGTTCGAGATCGCCAACTCCCGGTCCGCCCCGAAAAGCTCGCTCCAACGATTTTGGTTTTCGTTCACGTTGTCGGCTCCCGGCTCAAAGCGGTCCGAGTTGGCCCCGTTGTCATCGTCCCATTTGCCGTTGGCAGCACTGGTGGGCCGTTCAAACACGAAGGCCCCGCCTATCCGCCTTTGGACGGTTAAGAAGCCGGGAGTGCTGGCCGCAATGTGGGTTTCGTCGCCGGAGACCGCCACCGCCAGGCCCATCTGAAACCCTCTCGCCCCCCAGTCGTTCAACGGTATCCGTCCCCCGCGCAAAGTGGAGCCGTTAGCCGTCAAAGTGGCGTCCAACTCCCAGGTTCCGGAACTGTTCTTGGTGTAAACGTAAACCGCGCCGTCGGCTGCCCGCCCGTTCCGGATGCTAGTCTGGGTCACTCCATTACGAACGCGGGAAGCGGCTATGACACTGTTGCTCAAACGACCGGGCTCTCCCACCACGATGGTGTCGCCCCGGATATCCACCGCATAACCGAACTGCCCTCCCGAAGTCGCCAAGTTGAGAGACCACGGCTTGACGTTCCAAGCAGTGGTAGTCCAATCCCCGGTGAAAGTGGTGGGTTGCGGGGTGGGGGCGGTCAACTTCTGGGGCGTTTCATCGCCCACCCCGTCATAAACGTACACCGCGCCGGCGTAGTTGTTCTCCAAGAAAGAACCAACCACGATCGTGCCCCCATCCACCGCGTAATGAATCATTCCGTTGTGGAGCCTGGTGACGGTCCGGCCCAGCGCCGTCGGAACCGGAATTTTGGGCAGATCGGTAGACGGCCATTCCGCCGTCGCGTCGAACGAACTGACGCCGCCTGCGGTGTCGGAATAAATGTTGACCGTAATATGGGCGGCGGTGTCTTTCAGATATTTTTCAAAATCCGCACTCGTTATCGGAGCGCCCGCCCGCCGGAACTGGTCGTTGCCATCGTAGGTGATCATTCTCACCCGGCCATCCTCAGCCGCAAACACCACCCGCCGGGCGTCCTCCTCCTTCACCAAAATTCGACCAGAATCCGAATCGTCGTCGTCCAACTCTTCAGCCCAAAAGAAAGACACTTTATCGCTTAACAGATCGGGGTCGTCGCCGCTTTCTCTTTTAGCGTCGTCCTCCCCCCGTATCATCCGGGCCCGCACCGTCTCGATGACACCCGCCGTCGCATCCCGGTTGTAGGTCAATGTGGCCGCGCCTGCCCGGTTGGTGGTACGCGCGTACTGAGCCTCACCGACCAGATTATGCAACACGGTGAAGGGAAAAGCACGATGGATATTGTTGGCGTCGCTGGCAGCGGTGGTCCGCACCCTGGTCAACAGGGCATCTTCAGATTTCTCGCTTACCCCGGCTGGGTCATCGGACCAGAAATGAATTCGCTGGCCCCGCACCGGGTTGCCGAACTGGTCGGTCAAAGTGGCGGTAACCGACGCCACCGCCCCCCGGCCCTCTTCAGACGCTTCGGCCCACATCTGCCGGGTTTCCAACACCAGTTTGGTCGGAACCCCCACATCATCGGACCAGGTGTAGGTCTTGGAGGAGAACGCGGTCCCGTCTTCGTCTTGGAGGGAATAAGAGGACGGTTCGCTCAAAGTAACCACCACCGTTGCGTCCTCATCATCACCGGAACTGGGATCGGTCTGGGTAAACGACAACTGAAACTTCCCGGTAGCGTCCGTGGTATAGGTGTTGGTGGACGAGTTGGTCTCCGTCGCCTTGCTCACATCCGGAGTAGTAACCTGGGCGACCTTCACCCCCACCCCCTTCTCCGCCACCGGCTCATCATCCTCATTAGCCACCTGCACCGTCAGCGTAGCCGTCTCCCCGAACTGCAAACGGGTCTGCCCCTCCTCCAAATTGTCAGTCACCAACAACTGGCTGGCCGCCTTGGAAAACCCGACGGTCAACTGGGCGGCGGTGGTGTCATCGGAATCAAACTTGTCAGCCCGGTCCCCGGTCCACGCCCACACCGTCACATCCGCATCCGACACCTGCAGTTGCAAGGAGGTGATATCCCCCGCCGCGTCCGTAGTCTCATCCCCCGTATCCACCTCACAAGCCGCCCTGCCGATACCAGCCACCTGACCAACACTGGCCGCATTACACCTGCCATCATCATTCAACGCGTTGTCGGGATCGGTGGAACGGAACACATCCACCGACGCATCCACCACCGGCTGAAACATCGCATCCCGCACCGATACGATAAGTTGCACCGATGATTCCCCCAGCACCGAATCTTTCTCCGCTTGTATGGACACCCCGGCCGGACGGGCTACGGTGTGCGCAAACGCCCGGGTGATGAACGCCGCCATCTGCGCCCGCGTCACATTACGACCCGGCCCGAACTGATGATCCCCCACCCCCTGCGTCACCCCCACCTCATAAATCCGATAAATCGCATTATAAGTATTCAACGACACCCCATCAATATCGCTAAACACATTGAAATTATCCACCTCTATATCCGAATACTTCTCAATCTCACCCCCAAACGCCCCCGCCCCCAACGTCGCCCGCGCTAAAAACGCGTCCAGCAACACAGCCATGGAACCACGCGTCACCGAACTATTCGGACTAAACGTCGTCTGCGACACACCAGGCATGATTCCCGCCGCCGCTAAACCGTTGATAGCGTTACGGGCCTCCCCCGACACCGCCCCCACATCCGTGAAACCCTGATCAGCCGCCGGGTTCGCCAACACGATCCCCGCCGCCGCGGCCGCCCTCGCCAAAAACAGGGCCATCTGCCACCGCAACACCGAATCATTGGGAGCGAACATCGTCGCCGACCGTCCCGTGGTGATCCCATAATGCGCCAAACAATCAATCGCCCCCTCCGCGAACGACCCCTCCGTGTCCTCAAACCCGAAAGACTCCGTCGCCGCCCCCACGCAGGCCGAATACGATGGCTCATAATCAACATCCGCATCATCCCCATGCGTCCCCACCGCCCCCGGCGGAGCCGCACCCAGCAAACTCGCCGTCAAACCCAACACCAACAATCCTACAAGCCAAACCTTCCCCGACACGCGAACCGACATTTACATCCTCCTTCCGAATCCAGGATTTTTTTGTTAACTACGCAGGTCATTCAGCGGGCAACCTCACACGCCGTAAAGCCCAACAGTCCAAAACGCTACCCCCCCCCCCCTAATTTGTCAAGTCAATCCGCCCCAACCCGCCCCAATCCCCTGAAGTTTGGGGTAAACAGGAAGCCCCCCGCTTCGGTGCGGGGGGCTTCCCGTCGTGTTGGGTTGCGTGAAGCGGCTAAGGCGTTATCTGGTATATGAGTATCCCGCCCTCGGGTTCCTCATAGACGTAAAACTTGCCGTTGGCTTGGTCGAAATGGTTGCGCCATCCAAGTAGCGATTCCAGTTCGGAGCCCAGATATTCCACATTGGAGGGTTGCCGGTCGGCGGTGACCGTCGACCAACCGCCGGCCGGTTCGGTGAAGATAAGGCTTGAACCCCGCAGGGCGCCCTCGGTCCGGAAACCCCGGGAGGCTAAGATTTTCCCGCCGTCGCCGGTGATGTCCACCCACTGTCCGAACACCTCTCCGATGTTGCATCCCAGCACCGGGCCGGCTGCGGCCGTGCAATTATCAGGCGCGTCTGGATGATCCGGGGCCGTGAGGACAGCGGTGGGATTCATCTCGTTCTCCCATTGGTTGTTGGCGGAACGTCCGGACTGGTCGGGACGTTCGAAGATCAGGGCTTTGCCCCGTCGTAACATGTTGGGACGGAAGTTGGCGGAAACCACCACCGTCGACCCGTCGTCGTCCACCGCCACCGACGCCCCAAACCCCTCAGACGTGTACGGGTTGGGGGAGTTCAGGACGGCGTCCTGTTCATAAATGTTTGCCGTGCCGTCATTCCAGTCAGCGCTGGTGAAGATATACGCCCCTCCTCCCCAGGTGTATCGCACCCCCTCCACTGTTCGGTTGAAGTAGTGGGCCCCCACCACCACCGTCAGCCCGTTGTTCGAGATCGCCAACTCCCGGTCCGCCCCGAAAAGCTCGCTCCAACGATTTTGGTTTTGGTTCACGTTGTCGGCTCCCGGCTCAAAGCGGTCCGAGTTGGCTCCGTTATCATCGTCCCATTTGCCGTTGGTTGCCGTGTTCCGTCCGGTTTGGTCGGGCCGTTCAAACACGAAGGCCCCGCCTATCCGCCTTTGGACGGTTAGGAAGCCGGGAGTGCTAGCGGCAATGTGGGTTTCGTCGCCGGAGACCGCCACCGCCCTGCCCATCTGAAACCCTCTCGCCCCCCAGTCGTTCAACGGTATCCGCCCCCCGCGCAAAGTGGAGCCGTTGGCCGTCAAAGTGGCGTCCAACTCCCAGGTTCCGGAACTGTTCTTGGTGTAAACGTAAACCGCGCCGTCGGCCGCCCGCCCATTCCGGATGCTAGCCTGGGTGACTCCATTACGAACGCGGGAAGCGGCTATAACACTGTTGCTCAAACGACCGGGCTCTCCCACCACGATGGTATCGCCCCGGATATCCACCGCATAGCCGAACTGCCCTCCCGAAATCGCCAGGTTGAGAGACCACGGCTTGAGGTTCCAAGCAGCGGTACGCCAATCCCCAGTGAAAGTGGTGGGTTGCGGGGTGGGAGCGGTCAACTTCTGGGGTGTTTCATCGTCCACCCCGTCGTAAACGTATACCGCGCCGGCGTAGTTGTTATCCATGAAAGAACCAACCACGATCGTGTCACTATCTACCGCGTAATGAATCATTCCGTTGTGGAGTTCGGTGGCGGTCTGACCCAACGCCGTCGGAACCGGAATTTCGGTCAGATCGGTAGACGGCCATTCCGCCGTCGCGTCAAACGAACTGACGCCGCCTGCGGTGTCGGAATAAATGTTGACCGTAATATGGGCGGCGGTGTCTTTCAGATATTTTTCAAAATCCGCACTCGTTATCGGAACGCCCGCCCGCCGGAACTGGTCGTTGCCATCGTAGGTGATCATTCTCACCCGGCCATCCTGGGCCGCAAACACCACCCGCCGGGCGTCCGCCTCCTTCACCAAAATTCGACCAGAATCCGAATCGTCGTCGTCCAACTCTTCAGCCCAAAAGAAAGACACTTTCTCGCTCAACAGATCAGGGTCGTCGTCGCTTACTCTTTTGGCGTCGTCCGCTCCCCGTATTATTCGGGCCCGCACCGTCTCAATGACACCCGCCGTCGCATCCCGGTTGTAGGTCAATACAGCCCTACCCGCCCGGTTGGTAGTACGCGCGTACTGAGCCTCGCCGATCAAATCATGCAACACGGTGAAGTGAAAATCCTTGTGGGAATTTTGGCTGCCGCTGGTGGCGGTGGTCCGCACCCTGGCCAACAGGGCATCTTCAGATTTCTCACTTACCCCGGCTGGGTCGTCGGACCAAAAGTGGATTCGCTGTCCCCGTACCGGGTTGCCGAACTGGTCGGTCAAAGTGGCGGTAACCGCCGCTACCGCCCCCCGGCCCTCATCCGACGCCTCGGCCCACATATTCTGCGTTTCCAACACCAACTTGGCCGGAACCCCCACATCATCGGACCAAGTGTAGGTCTTGGAGGAGAATGCGGTGCCGTCTTCGTCTTGGAGGGAATAAGAGGACGGTTCGCTCAAAGTAACCGCCACCGTCGCGTCCTCATCGTCGCCGGAGCTGGGATCGGTCAGGGTGAACGACAACTGAAACTTGCCCGACGCGTCAGTGGTATAGGTATTGGTGGACGAGTTGGTCTCCGTCGTCTTGCTCACATCGGGAGTGGTAACCTGGGCGACCTTCACCCCCACCCCCTTCTCCGCCACCGGCTCATCATCCTCATTAGCCACCTGCACCGTCAACGTAGCCGTTTCCCCGAACTGCAAATGGGTCTGCCCCTCCTCCAAATTGTCGGTCACCAACAACTGGCTGGCCGCCTTAGAGAAACCGACGGTCAACTGCGCCGAAGCCGTGTCGTCGGAATCGAACTTGTCATCCCGGTCCCCGGTCCACGCCCACACCGTCACATCCGCATCCGACACCTGCAACTGCAACGCGGTAACGTCCCCCGCCGCATCAGTCGTCTCATCCCCCGTATCCACCTCACACGCCGCCCTGCCAATACCAGCCACCTGACCAACACTAGCTGTATCGCATGTGCCGTCGTCCTTCAAAGCGTTGTCGGGATCGGTGGAACGGAACACATCCACCGACGCATCCACCACCGGCTGAAACATCGCATCCCGCACCGACACAATCAACTGCACCGACGACTCCCCCAACACCGAATCCCGCTCCGCCTGAATCGACACCCCCGCCGGACGAGCCACCGTATGCGCAAACGCCCTCGTGATAAACGCCGCCATCTGCGCCCGCGTCACATTACGACCCGGCCCGAACTGATGATCCCCCACCCCCTGCGTCACCCCCACCTCATAAATACGATAAATCGCATTATAAGTATTCAACGACACCCCACTAATATCATTGAAAACATCGGAACTATCCACCATCACATCCGAATACTTCTCAATCTCACCCCCAAACGCCCCCGCCCCCGGAGTCGCCCGCGCCAGGAAAGCGTCCAACAACACAGCCATGGAACCACGCGTCACCGAACTATTCGGACTAAACGTCGTCTGCGACATGCCGGGCATGATTCCCGCCGCCGCTAAACCGTTGATAGCGTTACGGGCCTCCCCCGACACCGCCCCCACATCCGTAAACCCCTGATCAGCAGCCGGATTCGCCAACACGATCCCCGCCGCCGCGGCCGCCCTCGCCAAAAACAGGGCCATCTGCCACCGCAACACCGAATCATTGGGAGCAAACATCGTCGCCGACCGACCGGTCGTTATCCCATAATGCGCCAAACAATCAATCGCCCCCTCCGCGAACGACCCTTCCGTGTCCTCAAACCCGAAAGACTCCGTCGCCGCCCCCACACAGGCCGAATACGACGGCTCATAATCCACATCCGCATCATCCCCATGCGTCCCCACCGCACCCGGCGGAGCCGCACCCAACAAACTGGCCACCAGACCCAACACCAACAATCCTACAAGCCAAACCCTACCCAACACACGAGCCGCCATTATCATTCCTCCTTCCGAATCCAGGATTTTTCGTTAACTACGCAGACCACTCAGCGGGCAACCTCACACGCCGTAAAGCCCAACAGACTAAAACGCTACCCCCCCCCCCAATTTGTCAAGTCAATCCCTCCAACCCGCCCCCATCCCCTGAAGTTTGGTTTAAACAGGAAAGCCCCCCGCTTCGGTGCGGGGGGTTTCCTGTCGTGTTGGGTTGCGTGAAGCGACTAAGGCGTTATTTTGTAGGCGCGGACGGCGCCATTGGCGTCGGGATCGGAATCCATCATGTAGATGTCGCCGGTGTCTTGATCGAAATGGTTTCGCCATCCCGCGAAAGCCCCGGGGTCCGCCCCTAAGAACTCCACCGAAGAGGGCTGGTTGTCGGCGGTGACCGTCGACCAGCCGCCCGCCGGCTCGGTGAAGAGACGCGTGGAACCCAGATAGCGGCCTTCGGTACGGGCGGGGTGGGCGGCCAGAATACGGTCGCCGGCATCGTTGATGTCCACCCATTGTCCGAAAGTCTCCCCAATGTTGCATCCCAGCACCGGACCGGCCGAAGCCAAGCAACCGTCGGGCTTATCCGGATGCTCCAAAGGATGCGTCAAAACGGCGCTGGGGTCCATCAGGTTGTCGGCGTCGCCCCATTTGTCGCCCGCGGAACGGCCGCTCTGGTCGGGCCTCTCGTAGATCAGCACCTTGCCTTGTCGCATCAACTCGGGCCGGAAGTGAGCCGACACCACCACCGTGCTTCCATCAGCGGACACCCCCAGCGACACGGCCATTCTCTCCCCGGAGTAGGGGGTGGGGGACTGCAAGACGGTGTCTTCCTCATATTGCGCGGCGGCTACCCATCCGCCGGATGGGGCGGTGTAGATAAACGCCCCTCCCACCCAATCATGTTTCACATTATCCAACACCCGGCTAAACCAGCTGTTGCCCACTACCACCGTGCTTCCATCTCGAGAAATAGCCAACTCCCTATCGCGGGCCAAGGTCCGGTTTCCGCTGTTTTTATTGGTGTTTATATAATTGGTAGACACATCCAGTCGGGAGGTTGCGGCCCCCGTAGCATCATCCCATTTGCCGATGGTTGCCGTGTTCCGGCCAGTTTGATCGGGCCGTTTGAAAATGTGCACCCCGCCCATTCGTCGGCTGTTCTGGTTAGTTAAAAACCGGGGTGCGGAGGCGGCGATGGTGGTTTCATCTTCGGAAACCACCACTGACCGGCCCAGCTCCATTCCCGCGTCCCAACCGCCGGTGATCCGGCCGTTCTCCGAGCCCACGAAGTCCGCCAACGTCAACGTGGCGTCCAACTCCCAGGTGCCGGAAGCGTTCTTGGTGTAAACGTAAACCGCTCCGTCGGTTGCCACCCCAGTCCGAGGGTCGGAGGTTCCTTTGTTGATCGTATGGGTGCTGAGGCGGCCCGGTTCGCCCACCACGATAGTGTCGCCCCGGATGTCCACCGCATAGCCGAAATGCCCTCCCGAAGTCGGCAGGTTGAATTCCCACGGCTTGTTATACCAATGGTTAGTGACATGGCTATCGGTGAAAGTGGTGGGTTGCGGAGTGGGGGCGGTCAACTTCTGAGGGGCGTCATCGTCCACCCCGTCGAAGACATACACCGCACCGGCGTAGTTGTTCTCCCAGAAAGAACCGACCACGATAGCGCCGCCGTCGGCCGCTAAAATGACCATGCCGTTGCCAACGGCCTCCACCGTCCGTCCCGATGCCTGCGGCACCGGAATCTTGCTCATATCCACCTGCGGCCATTCCGCCGTCGTGTCGAACGAACTGACGTCGCTCGCAGTATCGGAATATTCGTTGATGATGATATGAGCGGCGGTGCCTTTCAGATACTTTTCGAACTCGGACATCACGATTGGGGTCCCGTTCGTTCGGAACTGGTCGTTGCCGTCGTAGGTGATCATTCTCACCCGGCCGTCATCAGCTCCGAACACCAGCCGGCGGGCATCGGCGTCTTTCACCAAAATCCGGCCTTTCGCCGAATCGTCGTCGTCCAACTCTTCGGCCCAATAAAAGGTCGCCCTCTCGCTCACCAGGTCTCGGGGATCCTCCGCTTCGCTGGCGCGGCTCCACGGCCACCTCTCGCTCCTCGTGGTGGCGTCGTCCTCACCCCGCACCAACCGGGCCCGGATCGTCTCGATCACGCCCCCCGTCGCATCCCGGCTGTAGGACAATGTGGCCGCACCCGACCGGTTGGTGGTACGGGTGTAAGTAACCTGGGGCATCAAATTCCGCAAAATGCGGAAACCCACTCGCCGCCACTGGACGTTGGCCGAATTAACAGTACCGGTGGCGGCCAAAGTGATTGCGTTCCGCACCCATTCCAGAGCAATATCGTCCGATTTCTGGCCCACTCCGGCTGGGTCGTCGGACCAGAAGTGGATTCGCTGGCCGCGCACCGGGTTGCCGAACTGGTCGGTCAAAGTGGCGGTAACCGCCGCCACCGCCCCCCGGCCCTCATCGGACGCTTCGGCGTACTCCTGCCGCGTTTCCAACACCAACTTGGCCGGAACCCCCGCCTCGTCGGACCAAGTGTAGGTTTTGGAGGCGAATGCCTCGCCGTCTTCATCCTGGAGTGTATAAGAGGACGGTTCGCTCAAAGTAACCACCACCGTTGCGTCCTCATCATCACCGGAACTGGGATCGGTCTGGGTAAACGACAACTGAAACTTGCCCGACGCATCAGTGGTATAGGTGTTGGTTGACGAGTTAGTTTCCGTCGTCTTGCTCACATCCGGAGTGGTAACCTGGGCGACCTTCACCCCCACATCCTTCTCCGCCACCGGCTCATCATCCTCATTAGCCACCTGCACCGTCAGCGTGGCTGTTTCCCCAAACTGCAGATGGGTCTGCCCCTCCTCCAAATTGTCGGTCACCAGCAACTGGCTGGCCGCCTTGGAGAAACCGACGGTCAGCTGGGCGGCGGTGGTGTCATCGGAATCAAACTTGTCAGCCCGGTCCCCGGTCCACGCCCACACCGTCACATCCGCATCCGACACCTGCAACTGCAACGCGGTAACATCCCCCGCCGCGTCCGTTGTTTCATCCCCCGTATCCACCTCACACGCCGCCCGGCCAATACCAGCCACCTGACTAACACTGGCTGTATCGCAAGTCCCGTCGTCCTTCAGAGCGTTGTCAGGGTCGGTGGAACGGAACACATCCACCGACGCATCCACCACCGGCTGAAACATCGCATCCCGCACCGACACAATAAGTTGCACCGACGACTCCCCCAACACCGAATCTTTCTCCGCCTGAATAGACACCCCGGCCGGACGGGCTACGGTGTGCGCAAAGGCCCGGGTGATGAAGGCCGCCATCTGCGCCCTTGTCACGTTACGACCCGGACCGAACTGATGATCACCCACCCCCTGCGTCACCCCCACCTCATAAATACGATAAATCGCATTATACGTATTCAACGACACCCCATCAATATCGCTAAACACATTGAAATTATCCACCTCTATATCCGAATGCTTCTCAATCTCACCCCCAAACGCCCCCGCCCCCAACGTCGCCCGCGCCAGGAAAGCATCCAACAACACAGCCATGGAACCACGCGTCACCGAACTATTCGGACTAAACGTCGTCTGCGACGTGCCGGGCATAATCCCCGCCGCCGCTAAACCGTTGATAGCGTTACGGGCCTCCCCCGACACTCCCCCAACATCCGTGAAACCCTGATCGGTAGCCGGGTTCGCCAACACGATCCCCGCCGCCGCGGCCGCCCTCGCCAAAAACAGGGCCATCTGCCACCGCAACACCGAATCGTTGGGAGCGAACATCGTCGCCGACCGGCCGGTGGTGATCCCATAATGCGCCAAACAATTGATAGCCTCCTCCGCGAACGATCCTTCCGTGTCCTCAAACCCGAAAGACTCCGTCGCCGCCCCCACGCAGGCCGAATACGATGGCTCATAATCCACATCCGCATCATCCCCATGCGTCCCCACCGCACCCGGCGGAGCCGCACCCAGCAAACTCGCCGTCAAACCCAACACCAACAATCCTATAAGCCAAACCTTCCCCGACACGCGAACCGACATTTACATCCTCCTTCCTCAGGATTTTCTTTAACCACGCAGGCCATCGGGCGGGCAACCTCACACGCCGTAAAGCCCAACAGGGAAAAACGCTACCCCCCCCCCCCTAATTTGTCAAGTAAATCCCCCCAGCCCGCCCATTCGGGGATAAAAAAACCCCTGGATGATAGGGATTTCTTAGGTCCGCCGCCGCCTTATTCCCGCCAACCCCCGGTCAGTCGTTGGTAGACGGCTCGCATCTGGCCGGGATCGGTTTCCGCCACCACCACCCACGTCCCGCCCTCCTCCGCCGCCTGCGCCAAAACCCCCGGCATATCAAGCGTTCCGGCCCGCCTCACCCGCGCCCCCAGCCCGGAGGCGGCCTCCGTCAAATCCAAATGATGGGGAAAAGTGAACAACCGCTCCAAATCCACTCCCGGGGAGCGGGCGATGGGCAACATGCCGAAGATGGCCCCGCCCCCGTTATCCAACACCGCCACCGTCAACTCCGCCCCCATGCGGGCGGCCGCCGGAAGGGAACCCAAATCATGCAGAAAAGCCAGGTCGCCCATCAGGGCCGTCACCCGCTTTCCCGTCCCCAAGGAGGCCCCGGCGGCGGCGGCGACGGAGCCGTCGATGCCGCACGCCCCCCGGGCGCCCATCACCGCCGTCCCTGAGCCGGCTTCCATCATCAGATCCAAGTGACGGACCGGCATACTCCCCCCAACCCACACCGTCTCCGACCTTTCCAGAACCGCCGCCGCCAAGGCCGGTTCCGTATCCGGATGCGACCGCCGCTCCTCCCGCCTGCGGACGGAAGCTTCCCGGTCGGCTTCCCGCCAAGCCTCCCCCCAAGCCCCGTCCGCCGCCCCCGCCGGCGCCCCGGCCAGCAAACCGGGCAGGGGGTCCCGCAACACCGTCTGCGGGCCGGGGGCGGTCCACCACCGGTCGGGATCGAGTATCAACTGCGGGCATTCCAAAGATTCCAGCCACTGCTGGGTGCGGCGGCCGGTGGGGATTCCGCCCACCCGCAACACGGCCTGCGGGCGGTGGGCGGCGGCGAACCGGTCATCGCCCGCCAGCATCTCCCCGGTGGAAATCACCTGCGGGCAAGGGCCGGTGCGCAACCCGGACAGCGGGTCGGCCGCTATCGGCCATCCGGCCGCCGCCGCCCACGCCGCCAGGGCGGCCCGCTCCGCCAGCCCGACTCTCCTCGGCCCGGCTACCACCAGCCCCCGCCGCCCCTCCCCGGCGAAGCGGCGCATCTTCTCCACCGACTCCGGAGCGGGCGGGGCCGGCTCCTCCGGCGGTTCTCCGTCCCCGGCGGGGCGGGGGGCGGGCGCCCATTCGGGCGGCGGCTCCAAAGGCTTGGCGAACGGCAGGTTGACGTGCACCGGCCCGGCGTTGGGCGGCAACCCGGCCCGGGCCGCCTCATAGACCAGACGGGCCGCCTCCCCCGGCTCCGCCTCGTGGGCTACGGGCAGGCCGAGGAAGGACCGCACCTGCGCTCCGAACAGGTTGGATTGGTCGATGGTCTGCGGGGCGTCCCGTTCCAAAAAACCGGGGGGGCGGTCGGCGGTTAGAAGAGCCAGGGGGATACGGGCCCGGTTGGCTTCCACCGCGGCCGGCAGGTAATGGGCCCCCGCCGAACCGGAGGTGCAGATCAGCCCGGTCATCCGCCCGGAGGCGGCGGCCGTCCCCAAAGCGGCGAACCCGGCGCAACGCTCGTCCAACATCATACGGACATCCAAACCGGCCATAGCATCGGCGGAGGCCGCCAGGGGAGCCGAACGGGAACCGGGCGAGACGAACACCGTCCTCATTCCCAACTCGGCCAGCGCCCCCAAAACCGCGGCCGCGGTACGATAAGCCCCGCCCCGCACATCGTTCACCACATCAACACCTCCCACCCCCTTTACGGCGGCGCCGGTTCCGAGCCCAGCGCCCAGGGGAGCAACGCCCGCAGTTTCAGTTCGGTTTCCTCCAGTTCCCGCTCGGGAACGGAGGCGGCCACCACCCCCGCCCCGGCGAACAGGTCGCAATCAGTCCGGCGCAACAGGGCGCACCGCAACGCGGCGTGAAACTCGCCCTGCCCGGCCAGATCGCAGAACCCGACCGGACCGGCGAACCATCCTCGGTCGAATCCCTCATGCGCCCGCAACCATTCCAAAGCCTCCCCGGTGGGAAGGCCGGCCACGGCCGGGGTGGGATGCAGGGCCCCGGTCACGTCCAAGACGTTGGTTCCCACCGGGGCGGCGGCGGTGACCGGGGTGCGCAGATGCTGCAGTCCGGGCAACCGCATCACCTCGGTCGGCGCCGGGGGGTCCACTGCGAAACCGCCCTGTTGCAGACGGCGGCGTATCTCCGAATGCACGTAATCGTGCTCCTCGGCCTGCTTGGGGTCGCCGCGCAGCCATCGGGCGATGTTTTCATCCTGCGCGGCGTCCGCCCCGCGCCGAGCGGTGCCCGCCAACGCCGCGGTGGACACCGACACTCCCTCCACCCGGGCCAAAAGTTCCGGGGTGGCCCCGCAGAAAACACCTTCCGGGGCGGCGAAGGCAAAGATGGCGCATTCGGTGAAATGTTCCCGCAGGGCGGCCAGGAAGGGGCCCGGGTCGGGGCGTCTTTCCACCGTCAGACGGCGGGCGGGAACCACTTTGGACAGGCCGCCGTTGATTGTCTCTTCGACGGCCGCTTGCGCCGTCTCCCTGAAAAGGGGATCCGACAGGTCCGCCTCCGCCGCCGCCCGAAGGTCGGGGGCGGCAGGGCGGGGGACGGGCGGGGGACGGGCGTCGGCCCGCTCCACCCGCTCCATGAGGGAGTCGGCCAACCGATGCGGGTCATCCCCCCGGCGAACCCGCGCCGCCGCCACCCAGGCCGTCCCGGACGGACGGCGGATGAGGGCCAGCGCGGGCAAGGTCAGCCGCCCGGCGGGAAAGCCCGGCCAACCGGAGTCGCCGGCGAAGGAAAACCCTCCTATCAAAAGGGGGGTCCGGTCGGCCCCGTCCCACGACTGATGCAAGGTGCGGGCCCGCAACTCCCGCAGGGCGTTTGACATAGCGGTGAACCGATCGGCCCCTCCGGAGACGAGGAGGGAATGGGCGGAACCCAAAGCGGCGAACGAAATCCCGCGGGCCGGTTGCTCCCAGAAAGCGAAAGGGGCCTCCGAGCCGACCGCCGCCGCCAAGGGATCCGCCCTATCCCCGGCGGGAACGGCCAAGGTGAAAAAGGCGGACCGCCCCAACGCCCCGGCCCGCGCTTCCGCCTCCGCCAACCGCTCCGCCAGGCGGGCCCGCCGGTTCATCGCCGCCGCGCTACCGCCATTCGGCGGTTATGACCAGATTGCGCCGTCCCGCCTCCTCCAAGGCTCCAATCAGGGCCCGGTCATCGGATTCGGCCAGACGTTCCCGCGTCCGGTTGAACACCGTCTGCTGAAAATGCTGGGCCACCAACCGGGCGACCATGGCCGCCAGAGTGCGGAACAGGCGGGCCAACTCATCCGGGTGGTCGGACTGCCCGGGGCGCACGTATTCGGCGAAAAGGTCAATCGCTTCGTCCACCACCTCTTCCACCCCGGTGGCGTGACGGGCGGCCAGGGCGGCCAAACGGTGCATCGGAAAACCGGCTTCCAGCAAAGTGCGGCCCGCGGCCAGCATGGGGGCGGCTTCGGGGGCGAATCTTTCGTCGGTTTGATCCGGGCCGCCCAACCGTTGGATCAGGCCGGCGGAGGCGGCCAGGTCCACCATTTCCCGATCCAGGCCGGAAAGTTCGGCCAACTCGTCCCGGCTCAGCCCGTCCGCCCCCCCCACCAGGGAGACCAGCAACGGGTCGCCGGCTTCGGCCAACAGCCGTTTGATCTGGGCGAGGGTGAAACCATCGTCGGCCAAGGCGCGGATGGTGCGCAACCTGGTGAGATGCTCCGGCCCGTATAGGGCGTTGCGCCCATCCCGTCCCACCGGGGGCAACAGCCCCATCCCCTGGTAATAACGGATGGTGTCCACTCCCACCCCCGCCTCCGCCGCCGCCTGCTCCACCCGCAAGACGGGACCGGTCGGCGCATCCGGGGCGGTCGGAACCGGCGGCGGGGAAATCGGTGAAACATCCGTCATAGCTCCCACTCTAGGAGTACTAACTCTCATAGCGGAAACCCGAATGGTTTGGCGCTGGCGGCTGGTCAGTAATGCCAGGGGAAACGGGTGAAATCCCGGGGCCGTTTTTCCACAAAGGCGTCGCGGCCTTCCCGGGCTTCATCGGTCATGTAGCCCAGGCGGGTGGCTTCGGCTGCGAACAGCTGCTGGCCGACCAACCCGTCGTCGATGAGATTGAAGGCGTATTTCAACATGCGGATGGACATCGGGCTTTTGCTGTTTATTTCCCGGGCCCACTCCAAAGCGGTGGTTTCCAAATCGGCGTGCTCCGCCACCGCGTTGACCATCCCCATCCGGTGCGCCTCCTCCGCCGAATGGTCCGCCCCCCGAAAGAAGATTTCCCGGGCCCGCTTCTGGCCGATCTGCCGGGTCAGGTAGGCGGAACCGTATCCGGCGTCGAAACTGGCCACGTCGGCGTCGGTCTGTTTGAAAACGGCGTGCTGGCGGGAGGCCAAAGTCAAATCGCACACCACGTGCAGGCTGTGTCCGCCGCCCACCGCCCAACCGGGCACCACCGCTATTACCACCTTCGGCATAAACCGGATGAGCCGCTGGGCTTCCATCACATGCAGGCGGCCGGGGCCGGCGGACCCGTCCTGGTACTGGTAGCCGTCGGCGCCCCGGATGCGCTGGTCGCCGCCGGAGCAGAAAGCCCACCCCCCGTCCTTGGGGGAGGGGCCGTTGCCGGTGAGCAGCACCACCCCCACATCGGCTTGCTGGTAGGCGTGTTGCAGGGCGGCGATCAACTCGTCCACCGTTTGCGGGCGGAAGGCGTTGCGCACCTCCGGCCGGTCGAAGGCGATGCGCACCGTTCCCTGCCCCGTCGCCCGGTGGTAGGTGAGGTCGGCGAGCTCGAACCCTTCCACTTCCCGCCAGGCGGAGGGATCGAAGATTTCGGAAACTTGTCGGACTGCCATCGGCCAAACTGTAACGCGGGCGGCGGGTATGGTTGGGGAATCAGCTACCGGAAGGCGGGATGGACAATCCTCTGGAAATGTTTCAACTGCGGGGGCGGGTGGCTTTGGTGACCGGCGGATCGCAAGGGTTGGGGGAGGCGATGGCCGAAGCCCTGTCCTGGGCGGGGGCGTCGGTGGCCCTGATGAGCCGCAACCCGCAGAACTTGGCCGATGCCGCCCGGCGCATGGGGGAAACCACCGGCGGGAAAGTCATCGCCGCGCCGGGCGACGTAAGCGTCGATGAGGATGTGTCCCGGGTGGTCGCCCGAACCGTAGACGAGTTGGGCGGAATCGATATTCTGGTCAACAACGCGGGCATCATCGTGCGCGGCTCCATCGACCAGGTCAGCCGGGCCGACTTTGAACGTTCCCTTTCGGTCAATGTGACCGGAGCGTGGGCGATGTGCAAGGCCGCCGCCCCCCACCTCGGAAAATCCGGACGGGGGCGGGTCATCAACATTTCCTCCACCTTCGGGCTGGTGGGGACGGCCGACCGCACCGCCTACACCTCCAGCAAAGGGGCCATCACCCAACTCACCCGGGCTTTGGCCATGGAATGGGCCGACGACGGCGTTATGGTCAATGCCATCGCCCCCGGCCCGTTCCTAACCCCCCTCAACGTGGACCATCAGCACAGTCCGCACGCGGTACGGGTCATCAACCAGGAGGTGGCCCTGAAACGGTGGGGGGAGTTGCGGGAAATCCAAGGAGCGGCCCTGTTCCTCGCCTCCGACGCCGCCAGCTACATCACCGGCTCCGTGCTAACCGTAGACGGAGGCTGGACCGCCCACTAACCCAACGCTCGTTATCGCAATCGGAGAAAGGGCCGCCATACTCGACGCCGAACAGCGCATTATCGAATTCCTGGATGAGAATCCGCAGGGACACCTGTACGTCTTAACCGGATACGCCAGCGTCTGGGGTTTGGCCTGGTTGCATGAGCTTACTTTCGACCGGCCGGTGACTTTGTTGACCGGCGATGCCAGAAAAAAACGATTCGCCAAAGCCGCCGAGTCCGACCGGATGACCGCTTTGGAATTTCTCAGTCGCAACGACGTGACAGTTAAAACCTGGTACAGCAAAAAAACTCCAGGCAGGGAGGCTATCGCCCACGCCAAGGCTTGGATTGTCAAGCAACCCGATGGATACGTTGCGTTGGTCGGATCCGCCAACCTCACCGAACAGGGCTTGCGACATAACTTTGAGATGATGGCGCGCGCCGCCAGCTTCGAAGTGCCGACCCTTGTTGCCAAAATGAAAGTAGCACTGGCCAAGGCCAAAAAATCGAAGGCGCGCATAGCGGGCTACTTAGATGAGCTCGAACTCTATTCGCCTCTGGGAGATTGGGAACACTCGGAAGAATCAGATTGGGACATCCCCCGGCGGGCCTGGGAGTGGGTAGCGGAAGAAGATTGGGAATACTCGGAAGAGTCAGATTGGGACCAGTTTTGAGTTACGCCAGCTATAGCGGACGCCTCCGCCCGGGAATAAAGAATGCAGGCGACCTCTGCGTGTGGGGTTTTCCGCTTTCCTGGCTTTAAGGTTTAGGCGAGGCGGGTGAGGGGGCCGGATTGTTCCTCTAAGAGGAGGTGGGCCGCCTCTTCGATCATGTGGTAGGACTCGTCGGGGGCGGGGAAATCGCCGGAGCGGACATCGGCCATCCAGTTTTCAATGGCGGCCACCGCCGTCCCGGCCAGGTCGGCGTATTTGCGGACGAACTTGGGATAACGCCCGAAGTGGAGGCCCAGCAGGTCGTGATACACCAGCACCTGCCCGTCGGTGTGCGGCCCGGCCCCGATGCCGATGGTGGGAACCGACGACCGTTCGGTGATGACCTTGGCCAAAGTGGCGGGAACCCCTTCCAACACCATGGCGAACACCCCCGCCTCCTCCAAGGCCCGGGCTTCCCCGATCAGGCGCCGGGCGTCCTCCAACCCCCGGCCCGCCACCTTGTAACCGCCGGTGGCGTGCACCGACTGCGGGGTCAAGCCAATGTGGCCCATCACCGGAATCTCGGCGGAAAGGAGGGCTTCTATCATCTCCGTCCGTTCCGCCCCTCCCTCCAATTTCACCGCCTCCGCCCCCCCTTCCCGTATCAAACGGGCGGCGTTGCCCAGGGTGTCCTCCCGACTTACGTGAAAACTCATCCACGGCATGTCCCCCACCACCAAGGCCCGGGGACGGGCCCGGGAAACCGCCGCCGTGTGACGCACCATGTCGTCGACGGTCACCGCGTTGGTGGTTTCGAAGCCCAGTATCACGTTGGCCAGCGAATCGCCCACCAGGATCATGTCCACCCCGGCCCGGTCCGCCGTCTGCGCGCTGGGGTAGTCGTAGGCGGTCACCATTGTCAAAGGCTGGGAGTGGCGGTCGTCCCGCCGCTTGCGGGAGCGTATTTCAGGGACGGTCGCCGGGCGGCGATCCCGGCCCGGAACGGACTGCGAATCGGACATCATCCACTCCTTTTCTCCCCACCTGTCCGGTTGGGGGACGCCCTCCGGCCGGAGCCGGAACGGGCAACAAGGTTTTATTCGTGTCGGCAACGCGGCCTGCCCGCCCGTGTGGGTCGCGCCTACCGCCGCCGGCCAGCCCCCATCCTACCACGGGCGACGGGCCGGACGCCCCGCCCGGACCGCTTCACCAGCCCCGTCTAATCCACTCCGGCAGGTCCGGTTTCTCTTTGCCGATGGTGGTGGCGGCGGGGCCGTGGCCGGGATAAACCTCGGTGGAGTCGTCCAACGTGAAAAGCCGTTCTTTGATGGTTTTGATAATCAGATCGAAGTCGCCGCCCTCGTAACTGGTGGCCCCCGGCCCGCCCGGAAACAGGGTGTCCCCGCTGAACAGCACCCCCGGGCTGAGGAAGCATACGGAACCAGGGGTGTGCCCCGGGGTGTGCATGGTCAAAAGGCTGGTCTCCCCGATTTCTATCGCCTGCCCGTCGGCCAGCGGGTCGGGAACGGCGGAGACGGTGCGGGCCGCCAACCGGTCGTCGGCCGGATGCAACAGAAAGGGGACCCGCAGGCTTTCCAGCACCGCGTCCAGAGCCTGTAGATGGTCGGGATGGCCGTGGGTGGTGAGCACCGCCCCAATGTCGGTCCCGTCGGCCAACTCCAGTATGCGATCCGGTTCGGCGGCGGCGTCGATGATCACCCCCCGCCCGGTTTGGGCGCAGGCCACCACGAAGACGTTGTTGGCGAAACCCCCCAGCAGGGCGGCCTTGACCAGGATGGTCCCGTTGTCAAAAGTCCAGCTCATGGGAGCATCCTACCCCGTCCGGCGACCGGATGCCGTCCGGTCGTTCGGCCCGCCTATAATCTTATATGACCCGACTTAGATTTTCGGGCATATTTTCCCGGCTTTTCCGGTTATACAATATATAAGGCCGGTGGGAATGCCGGAACAACGGGAAAGCAAGGAAACCGAACCATGGACATAAATCGTTTCACGCAAAAATCGCAACAGGCGATCTCGGATGCGTTGCGGCTGGCCGGGGAGAACAACAATCCGGAGACGGAGCCGGCCCACCTGTTGGTCGCCCTGCTGGGGCAGCCGGACACGGTGGCCCTGCCGCTGGCGGCCAAACTGGGGGCGCAACCCGCCGCCCTGCAAGCCGCCGCCGGTAACCTGATCGAACGCCTGCCCAAAGCCTACGGGGCCGCCGAAGCCGGCTTTTCCCAAAGCGCCCTGTCGGTGTTGCGGGACGCCGAGGCGGAAATGACCGCCGCCGGGGACTCCTACATCTCGGTGGAGCATCTCCTGTCGGCCATCGCCGCCTCCCCCACCGGGGCCGGGGAGGCCTTGCGCGACGCCGGGGTCACCCGGGAGGGCATCCGGGAGGCGGTGCGGGCCATCCGCGGATCCCGCAAGATAACCACCGACAATCCGGAGGCCACTTGGGACGCGCTGGCCAAATACGGACGGGATCTGGTGGAGCTGGCCCGGGACGGCAAGCTGGACCCGGTGATCGGCCGGGATGAGGAAATCAGACGGGTGATCCAGGTGCTGAGCCGCCGCACCAAAAACAATCCGGTGCTGATCGGCGAGCCGGGGGTGGGCAAAACGGCCATCGCCGAAGGGTTGGCCCTGCGCATTTTGGACGGCGATGTTCCGCAAGGGTTGAAAACCAAGCGCATCGTGGCCTTGGATTTGGGAGCGATGGTGGCCGGGGCCAAATACCGGGGCGAATTCGAGGAGCGCCTGAAAGCCTCTTTGGATGAAATTACCGACGCCGAAGGGGAAATCATCACCTTCATCGACGAAATGCACACCTTGGTGGGAGCGGGGGCCGCGGAAGGTTCCATGGACGCCTCCAACATGTTGAAGCCGTTGCTGGCCCGGGGGGAGTTGCGCATGATCGGGGCCACCACTTTGGACGAATACCGCAAATACGTGGAGTCCGACGCCGCTTTGGAGCGCCGGTTCCAGCCGGTGCTGGTGGAACAACCGGGCATTGACGACACGGTGGGCATCCTGCGCGGCCTGAAAGAACGGTACGAGGTGCATCACGGGGTGCGCATCACCGACGGGGCGCTGGTGGCGGCCGCCGTCCTGTCCGACCGCTACATCACTTCCCGCCGCCTGCCCGACAAGGCCATCGACCTAATCGACGAGTCCGCCTCCCGGTTGCGAATCCAAATCGACTCCATGCCGGAGGAAATCGACGCCCTGGCCCGCCGCCAGCGGCAGTTGGAGATTGAACGCAACGCGTTGGGCAAGGAAACCGACGACCCCTCCCGGAATCGGCTGGCGGCGGTGGAAAGCGAACTGGCCGATTTGGGCGAAGAACTGGACCGTCTCACCGCCCAATGGCGTTCCGAAAAAGACCAAATCGAGGAGATCCGCGCCGTCAAACAACGGATCGAAGACGCCAAAGGGGAAGCGGAGCGGGCCACCCGGGGGGCGGATCTGCAACGGGCGGCGGAAATCCAGTACGGCCTGTTGCCGCAGCTGGGGAAAGAGTTGGCCGCCGGGGAAGAAGCCCTGGCCCGCATCCAGTCGGAATCCACCATGCTCTCCGAAGAGGTGGGGGAGGAGGATGTGGCGGAGGTGGTGAGCCGCTGGACGGGAATCCCCCTAAGCAGTTTGATGGAAAGCGAAACGGCCAAGTTGATCCGGCTGGAAGATCATCTGCACCGGCGGGTGATCGGGCAGAGGGAGGCGGTGGCGGCGGTAGCCAACGCCCTGCGCCGCAGCCGGTCCGGTTTGGCCGACCCGCACCGCCCCATCGGGTCGTTCCTGTTTTTGGGGCCGACCGGAGTCGGCAAAACCGAGTTGGCCAAGGCTTTGGCCGAATTGATGTTCGACGACGAGCGGGCCATGGTGCGGATCGACATGTCCGAATACATGGAGAAACATTCGGTGTCGCGGCTGGTGGGGGCCCCGCCCGGCTATGTGGGATACGACGAAGGGGGGCAGCTGACGGAAGCGGTGCGGAGGCGGCCCTATTCGGTGGTGCTGCTGGACGAAGTGGAGAAAGCCCATCCGGATGTGTTCGGGGCGCTGTTGCAGGTGTTGGACGACGGAAGGCTCACCGACGGACAGGGGCGAACCGTCGATTTCACCAACGCGGCGCTGATAATGACCTCCAACCTGGGGTCGGAGATGATCACCCCCGACTTGCCGGAGGAAACGGTGCGCAACCGGGTGATGGACGTGGTCAAAGCCCGCTTCCGGCCTGAGTTCCTGAACCGGATCGATGACATAATCGTGTTCTCCCGCTTGGCCCGGGACGACTTGGCCCGCATCGTGGAGTTGCAGTTCCGGCGGGTGGCGGAACGGGCGGCCGGACAACGGGACATCAACTTGGAGTTGACCCCGGAGGCGGCCCGATGGCTGGCCGAAGAAGGTTACGACCCGGCCTACGGAGCCCGCCCTTTGAAAAGGCTCCTGCAACGGACGGTGACCGACCCGCTGGCCTTGGCCCTCCTAGAAGGCCGATTCACGGCCGGGGACGCCGTGCAAGTGACCATGGAAGACGGGCGGCCCGCTTTCTCCAAGCCGTGACGCGAACGGGCGGGCGGCGCGTCCTGGCGGCGATGGCGGCGGCGGCCGTTTTGGCGACCGGATGCGGCGGCGGCAAAGAGGGGCCGTCGCCGGACGACCTGCGCTACCTGGCGTGGGAGGCGTGCCGGCAGCTGCGCAACGAAGGGGTGACACCCGAACGGGCGGCGGGCATCCTCGCCGACGTCGCCCGGCACGATTCGGCGCTGGAGGCCGTAGAAGCCGAATGCGGTCCGGAAATCACCGCCATTTTCACCCCCTCCTCTCAACCCTGACCCCCCGGAGAATCGGCGGGCTTCTATAGGCGTCCGCCGGCCAAGCGGGGCTAGAGGGCGCCGTGGGCGTCCGGTTCCAGTATCAGCACCCGCCCGCCGGGGCCGGACACCGAACCCGACACGGCCTCCGCCACCCGCTTCTCCTCCCCCCGGCGGGCCAAGGCCAGAACCGACGGGCCCGCCCCCGACCAGCACACGTAGCGGGCCCCCGCCGCGGCCGCCGCTTCCATCAACCGGGCCACTCCCGGGTTGAGGGCCGCCCGCGGCCCCTCGTGCAACTCGTCCCCCCGGGCCAAGTCCAAAAGCCGGGCCGAACCGGTGCGCAACCCTTCCACCAGGGCGGCCACCCGGCCCACGGTGCGCACCACCGCCTCCACTTCCACCGCGGCGGGTATGACGGAACGGGCGCGATCGGTGGGGAGTTCAAAACCGGGGGAGGCCAGCACCGGTACCAGCTTCGGGGACAGGGCGAGACGCACCACCGACCCGGCCACCGCCGCCACCAACCCCCCGTACACCGCCGCCGCCGCGTTGTCGGGATGGCCTTCCATTTCTTTCACGTAGGAGAACAGCCGGTCGTGATCGGGATCCTCCCCCGCCGCCCGCAGGCCGGCCAAGGCCCCGGCCGCGTAGGCGGCGGCGCTGGAACCCAGCCCGCTGCACAGCGGAATTTGGTTGGACACTTCCAACCGCAAAGGCCGTTCGCAAACCCGGCGGGCGGCGGCCAGCACCGCATCGCCCCCGGGGTCCCCCTCGTACCGTTCCGGGCCCATGTGGGCGATGGACCATTTCCCGGCCGCCTCGGCCCGCACCCGGCAACGCAGATCCAAAGCCAAAGCCAAAGTGTCGAACCCCGGTCCCAGGTTGGCGGAGGATGCTGGAACGGAAGCGGTGAACATCGCCTTTCAGCCGCGCACCGTCTCCACGAAAATGTTGCGGGCGGCCGGATTGGCGTCGCGGATGGCCCGTTCCACATCCAACACGGTTTGGGCGGCCTGCTCCCCGGTCAGGCCGTCCGCCAGCAGCACGTCGGCGTTTACCAGAATGTCCTCCGGCCCCAAATGCATAGTCAGCAACCGCTCCACCGCCAGCACGTTGGGATGGGACAGCAAAGCGGCCCTCATCTCGGCCCGGTCCCGGCGGTCCGCCGCCTCCCCCACCAGCAGGGCCTTGGTTTCCACCGCCAGCAACAGGGCCACCACCGCCAGCAGAACCCCGATGGTGATGGAAGCGGCCGCATCCCAAACCGGGTCGCCGGTGACCGCGGCCAACGTCACGCCGGCCAGGGCCGCCAACAGGCCGGTCATCGCCGCCAAATCCTCCAGCAGCACCACCAGCAGGGCGGCGTCTTTGGTCTCCCGGATGGCGCGCCACACCGAACGGGTGCCCCGCGCCCGGTTGAACTCCCGGATGGCCACCGTGAACGGTATCGACTCCACCACTATGGAACCGGCTAAGACCAACACCGACACGGTGATGTTCTCCAACTGGTGCGGGTTGAGCAGGGAGTTGACCCCCCGGTAAACGGAGAACACCGCCCCCCCGGCGAACAGCATCACCGCCACCATGAAACTCCAGAAGTAAACCTCTTTGCCCCTCCCGAACGGGTGGCGATCGCCCCCCCGCCGCCGGGAGGCGGTCATCCCCCACAGCAACATCCCCTGGTTGCCGGAGTCGGCCACCGAATGGATACCCTCGGCGGCCATGGCCGCCGAACCGGTGACGGCGGCCGCCGCGAATTTGGCTACGGCGATGATGGAGTTGGCGAACAGGGCGGCCAACACCGCAAGCCGGGAACCTTGGGTTGCCATAGGGCAGAGTGTAACCGCCGGGAGGGGCTTGACCGGCCATCCGGTAAGGTTGCGCCCGTGGCGGACATTCTCGGATTGGACGCGTTGCTGGCGCAAATGATGCTGGCCCTGGGGCTGGCCATGGTCATCGGCAACGGCCTGGCCATATGGCGCAACGCCCGGGGGCGCCCCCCCGCCGGGCGGCAGGGCCGCTACCGTCCGGGGCGGGCCTGGTTTCTGTTGGCGACCGGGGCGGTGATCAGCATATGGGCGGCGGCCGGGCTCCTCACCTGACCCGTTCTCCCCGACGAGGGGCGGCCCGCCCGGACCGCGCCGCCGCGGCGACGGCTATCATCGGCAAGTCGCTATTATCAGGACAAACCTGCGGGTGTAGTTCAGTGGCAGAACATCAGCTTCCCAAGCTGAGAACGGGAGTTCGATTCTCCTCACCCGCTCCCGGAACGGCGCGGCCCCCCCGCCGCGCACGCGCAGCCAGCCGGAGGGGGCAATGATTTTTTCAGACCGGGACATCAAACAGGCCGTCGTCGACGGCCGCATCGAAATCGATCCCTACGTACCCGAATTCGTGCAACCCTCCTCGGTGGACCTGCGGGTGGACCGGGTGTTCCGGGTTTTCCAAAATCACCTGTATCCGCTCATCGACCCCAAGCAGCATCAGCCCGACCTGACCGTGGAAAAAAAGGTGGATCCGGACGGAAAGTTCGTGTTGCATCCGGGCGAATTCGTGCTGGGCTCCACTTTTGAGCGGGTGCGGCTGGCCGAAGACGTGGTGGCCCGCCTGGAAGGAAAATCCAGCCTGGGGCGGCTGGGGTTGCTCATTCATTCCACGGCCGGGTTCGTGGACCCCGGCTGGAACGGATACCTGACCTTGGAGTTGGCCAACGTGTCCAACCTGCCCATAGCCATCTACCCGGAGATGAAAATCGGCCAGGTCAGTTTCTACCAGATGACCAGCCCGGCCGACTTTCCCTACGGGTCGGGGGCGGCCGGTTCCAAATATCAGGACCAGCGGGGGCCCACCCCCTCCCGGGTGCATCAGGACTTCAGCTAGTCCTCTTCCCACGCCAGGTCGGGATTCGGCGACCCGGACGGCAAAACGTCTCCCCCCACTCGGTTGTAGGTGTTGAAAAACTCGTCGGCCGCGTCCCCGTCGTAGATGCGGCCGTTTTCCCGGGGCAGGACGCTCTCCACCAAAGCCCGCTCGTAACTCTGCTGCTCGGCTTGCATTTTCGCCAGCTGTTCGGCTTGGATCATGGCCACCGCCGGCTCGGCCGCCGCCGCCCCCAAAGCGACCAGGGAGGCAATGGCGGTGGGGTCCGCCACTTTGGCCGCGCCCAGGATGATCTCCACCGCCTGCCACTGGTTGGAAACGTTCACCTGCAGGTCATCCAATCCGCGGGAAACGGAGCCGACGATGAAACCGAGCCGGGCCGCGTTGACGTAGTCGTAGGAGCCGCCGGCGGTGCGGGCGCGGGCCTGAAAATGCTCCGCCCGCGACTGCGGGTCCAGGCCGGGGCCGAGCGCGGCCCTTAGGATCCGATTGGCGAATCCCGCCCCCCATTCCGAGAAACTTCCGTCCGCGGCCCGGCCTTTTCGGTCGGTGGGGCGATGAGCCTCCCGAAAGAAAATACCGGTGGATTCCCCGTAAATGTCATGTTGCAGTCGCAACGATTCGAAAATGTCCGCTGGAGCGGACAGGAGCATGGCCGCCAAAGATTCCATCAGGGCGGGGCGGTCGTCGAAATCATTAATTTCCATGTACATGCCGAAGTTGTTGTCCACTGCGGCCGCTTGCCACAGCGGGACCTCCAAAGTTTTCATAGCGACCGAAAAAAAGCGGGCGGCCAGGTCGGGATCCCTCATTTCACCTATGGAGTAGGCCAAGGACCGCATCGCCGGGGTGAAATGGTCGCGGTAAATCTGAGTCATCGGCTGCATGTCCCCTATGGTTACGGTCTCCTTCTCCGTCCTGAGCAAAGCGGCCACGAACCGGTCGAACCGGCCGGTGTCCGCCAACCAGCGCAAGGCGGGGGGGCCGTAGAAGCCCATCCGCCCTGCCAGCCCGGCCGCCATCCGGGGACCCCAGCCTTCTTCACCATCGTCAGCCGCCCAATGCTGAAAAACCGCCAAAGCCCGGGCGGGCGCCGCCCCGGCCACCCCGGCCAACAGCAGGCCGGCCATCTCCTCCGGGGCGGCCCGCAACAACCGGGACAGGACCGGCAGGGGCAGGGTTTCGGCCAGCCGGTCCAGCAAACGGGCCAGGTCGGACGGAGGAGCGGACCGGGCGAGACGGTCCAGCCAGCCGGCCAGCGTCTCCCCGTCGATGTATTCCAACACCGCCTGCCGCTGATGGGCGGGCAGGGTCAGCAAAATTTCAACCGCCTCCGCCGCCTCCGCCGCCGACACCCGGTCGCCCCGGCCGATGAACGACCAAAAGCCGCCTTCGGCCAGCAACTTCTCCAACCGTTCCGCAACCGATAGGATTTCCCCCGAGGGGGGGACGGCGCAGTATTCACCCAGCAAAGCGAGACGGTACGGTTCGGAACCGGACAGGGCCCGTTCCGCCTCCGCAAAACCGTCCGCCCGAACCGCCAAGTCGGCGGCCGCCGCCCGCAACAGGTCGCTTCCCTCCCCGATGTGGGCCGCGAAAGGGCCGGTGTGCAAATCCCCGGCCTTGGCCAGTTGCCCCACCCCTTCCCGTTGCAGGTACTCGAGCCGCGCCGCGGCCCCCCGCAGTTCGGCAGCCAGGTTTCGCATTCCGTCGATGTCGATGAACAACGCGCCCATATCTCCAATATGCCCCATCCGGACCGGTTTTTCCAGACCCTTGTTTCGGATTTTTCGGATTTTTCGGGACAAGCGGCGGTGGCGGCGGGCGGATGTGCGCCGCGGGCGGTATTTTATGGGCATGCCCACCAACGTTTCTCCCGAATACAAGCGGGCGGAAGCCGAATACAAGGCGGCCCGGGAACCGCGGGATCGCCTGGCCTGCCTGAAAGAGATGCTGCGCGCCATTCCCAAGCACAAGGGAACCGAACATTTGCAGGCCGGCATCAAAACCAAAATCAAGGAACTGACCGAAGAGCTGACCGGGCCCCGCAAAGGGGGCGCCCGGGGGGGGCCGGCCCTTACCATCCGCCCGGAAGGTGCGGGGCAGGTGGCGTTGCTGGGGCCGCCCAACAGCGGCAAATCGGCCCTCCATCACGCCCTCACCGGTTCCGGAGCGGCGGTCGGTCCTTATCCGTTCACCACCCAGATCCCGCAACCGGGTATGGCCCCGGTGGAAGATGTGGGAATCCAGCTGGTGGATCTGCCGCCCATCGCCCGCCAGCGCCCCATCCCCTGGATCGGCAACGCCCTCGGCCCGGCGGACGGGGGGCTGTTGGTGGTGGACCTGTCCCATCCGGGATGCGCGGCCGGGGTGGCGGAGTTGCTGGAAGGGCTGGAGGAGCGGAAGGTGCGCCTAGTCGGCGAATGGCCGCGGGGGGCGGAGGGGCCGTCCGACCCGGACGACCCGTTCGCCAAACTGCTGCCCGCCGCCTGGCTGGCCGCCCGCTCCCAAGCAACGGATTGGGAGGAAGAGTTGGAGGCTTTGGAGGAACTGGTGGGGTTGCGCCTCCCCAAACTGTCGGCGTCGGTGGAGGAGGGCCGCATCGGACATATCGGGCCCTGGCTGTTCAAAGAACTGGGGGTGGTGCGGGTTTACACCGAGTCGGCGGCCAAAAAACGCGACGACCGCCCTTACACCATCCGCCGCGGCCAGACGGTGGGGGAGGTGGCGGCGATGATCCACAAAGACTTGGCCCGCGACCTGAAGTTCGCCCGCCTCATCCGGGACGGAACGCCCCACCGCCGCATCGGCCGGGGCTTCGCCCTGTCCGACGGCGACCGAATAGAAATCCACACCTGACGGCTTTCTCCCAGCCGCGCCGGAGGGCGATAGGCCGGGGAATGTCGCAGGGGGCGGCTACCCTTCGAGGGATGTTTGAACGGCCCGTCCAGCGACTGATCGATGAACTTTCCCGGTTGCCCGGGATCGGGCGCAAGTCCGCCCAACGATTGGCTTTTCACTTGTTGAACGTGGAGGAAACCGACGCCCGTCGGCTGGCGCAGGCCATCGTGGAACTGCGCGAACAGACCGCGTTCTGCGCCCGTTGCTTCAACGTGACCTCCGGACGGGAATGCTCCATCTGCCTGGACCAGCGCCGGGACCGGTCGGTGGTGTGCGTGGTGGAACGTCCGCAGGACATCGCGGTGGTGGAACGCACCCGGGAGTTCGACGGCCGCTACCACGTGTTGGGCGGAAGCCTTTCCCCGATCGACGGGGTGGGGCCCGACCGGTTGCGAATTCGGGAGTTGCGCCTGCGGATAGCGGAAGAGTCCATTACCGAGTTGATCGTGGCCACCAATCCCACCATCGAAGGCGACACCACCGCCATGTATTTGGCCAAGGAGTTGAAGCCGCTGGGGGTGACGGTCACCCGCCCGGCCAGCGGCCTGCCGGTGGGCGGGGATATGGACTACGCCGACGAGATCACCCTGGGCCGGGCCCTAACCGGACGCCGGCGACTCTGACCCCGGCGGGCGGTCGTCCCGTTCTACCCGCCCGGCGGCGGCGGTTCGTCCTCCGGTAACGGGGGAGTCTCGGGCGGTTCGTCCCCGGTAGTCCCCCGGCGACGGCCTTTGTTTCGACGGCGGATAGCTTCCGCGCGGCGACGGATCGTCCGCTCCGACCGGGTATCCCCGCCGTCCATCCCGGCGAGCGGATGGTTATGCGACCCGCGGACGGAGGCGTAGGTCCCCCGCCCTCCGTATCGGTTGCTACTCCGCCCGCCGCCCGACCGCGACATCATCTACCCCGTCCGGCGGGGGCCGGAAAAAACTTAATAAATTTCATTTCGCAGAAATCCTTTGTTCCTGTAGGGGTCGTAGTCATCGGTCGTTCTCCACCGGAGGGCTTTCCGGTTCGTATTGTAGAGCATTACCAGCCCGGCGAAGGGGATGTAACGTCGCAGGGGTTCGTCCTCCGTTGCCCGGCAGGGGCATTGAGTCAAGGCTCTATTACTTTGGCCCTGAACTCTTCGGTCACCTGATCAAAGGTAAGAGGCTTGGACGAGGGGGAGTCGGGTTCCGGCGGGACGGGCGGGGTATCGGGCGTGTCGGAAACCGGGTCCGATGACTGCGTCGGGGGAGCGTCGGGCGGGGACGGCGGGTCGGGAGCGGGATCCGACGAGCGGGGCGGGACGGGCGGAGAATCGGCCGGCGGGGGCGCATCCCCTTCGTTTATCTCAAAAGCGAACCGGGCTTCAGCCCCCAACAGGGCGGTGGCCCGCTCCGCCAGAAAAGTTTGCAACGCTTCGTCTGCTTGCAGGCTTTTCAGAAAAAAAGCGGAGGGGGCGGTCAGGAAAATGGTGCCGTCATCCACCCGGCTGGCCACGGTATCCCGGAAGAGGGCCTCTTTGCGGACGCTCTGCTCACGGACGGAAGCCACCAACTGCGGCCAAACGCCCTCCAAAGCCTCCAAGGACACTTCGCCCGCCGGGGCTTTCGGTTGCGGGGCGGGAACGGCGGGCGGCGGGGCGGCCTCCGCCGTCTCGGCGACGGGGACGGCCCCCTTTTTAGCAGGGGAGGCGGTGGGCGGGGGCCGTTCGGTTCGGGCGGGGGCGGAGGGGACGGAGGCGGGTTGGCCCCGCTCCAACCGCTCAATCCGGGTCAGCAAAGCCGCCGTATCATCGTCTAATTCGGGACGGGTGAGTTTCAGCAGGGCCAACTCCATCGTTATCCGCTCCTCCCGTCCTTCCCGCAAAGCCGCCAACACTTCCCCCAACTGTTCTATGGCCCGGCGCACGGCCGCCGGGGGCAGAACGTCCGCCACCTGTTTCCAGTCGTCCGCCGCTTCCGGGAAATGCCCGGCCTCGCCGGCCGCCTCCGGGGCGTACTGGACCAGGAACACTCCTCGAAAAAATTCTATGGCGTCGGCCGCAAACCGGCGCATGTTTACCCCCTGCCCGGCCAACTCGTACACCAAACGCAGGACCGCCCCCGCATCCTGGTTGGTCATCGCCTCCGCCAGGGCGGGGAAGGATTCCCGCCCGGCCGCGCCCAAAGCCCGCGACAGCCCCTCTTCGGTGACGGTTCCGTCCGCGGCCGCCGCCTGCTCCAACAGGCTCAAGGCGTCCCGTACGGAACCGTCCGCCCGCCGGGCGACCGCCGCCAGGCCCTCCGGGGCGGCCTGGTAGCCTTCGGCGTCGGACACCTCCTGCAAGTGCTTGACCAGCCGGTCGATGGAAACCAGGTGGAAGTCGAACCGCTGGCTGCGGGAGCGGATGGTGTCCAGCAGGCGGTACGGCTCGGTGGTGGCCAGCACGAAATGCACCCCCTCCGGGGGTTCTTCCAAAGTCTTCAACAGGGCGTTGCTCGCCGCTTTGGTGAGCATGTGCGCCTCGTCCAGGATGAACACCCGTTTCGCCCCGCCCACCGAGGCCACGGTGGACACCCCGGAACGCAGCTCTCTGATGTCCTCCACTTTGTTGTGGGAGGCGGCGTCCAGCTCGATTACGTCCAAGGAGACGGAGTCCGTCACCGCCCGGCAGGAGTCGCAGTCGTCGCACGGCTCGCCGGCCGGGGAACGGTCCGGGCAGTTGAGGGCTTTGGCCAACAGGCGGGCGGTGGTGGTTTTCCCGGTGCCCCGCGGCCCGGCGAACAGATAGGCGTGGGCCACCCGGCCTTCGGTGATTTCCCGCAACAGGGTTTGCGTAACGTGCTCCTGGCCGACCACCTGGTCGAATCGTTGCGGACGGTATTTGCGATAAAGGGCCTGATGTTGCACATCCTCATCGTACCATTACCGGGAAGGTTCCAAACCGGCCCGCCGGGAACGATTCGGGCTTTCCGAAAGTAACGGCGACTGGCCGAACAGGGCGCGGGCGGACGGGCGGGAAGCCCACGACGGGGAAGATTGTCAGACGGATGAAAATCATTAATCGGCTGATTTGGGGAGCGGCGGCGATAGCGGGAACGGTGGCCATTATTGGATGGGTGGCGTCCGGCGAAGAAGAACCTCCCGCCCCGCCCGCCCCTGTGGTACGCACCGCCGCTACCGCCACCCCAACGACCACCACCACTACCATCGCTACGACCACCGCCCCCACCACAACAACAACTACTACGACCACCCCTACGACCACCACGACCGCAGGCGGGGGTCACCTGATGGATCTCGTTGCTCTGTTCGCGGAATGGGATTCGGTACAGACCTCGCTGGAAGCGGATATAGCCCTGCTTGAACATCTATGCACTGCTGAGATGATGGAAGATCTGTTTTGGACGCGGGGCGCGGAGGCGGCGATCGAACATATGGAAGGATGCGCAGGCATATCCGCCGGGACGTTGGACACCCTCCGCCGGTGGCGGCCGACGGTGCAACAGTTCACCCAAGAGTGGCCGGAAATAGATGCGGGATGGGAGATGCTCCGGATTACCGACGATGCGATCGGCGCATTGGAAATCCAGCAGGAGGACATCGATGCTAATACGGAGGAGGGGCGTGCCTTGCTGGACGAGCTCGGGTTGGGCTAACCGGGCCGGGCGGGTTCTAAAATAATCTTATGGAAAAGCAACGGACCCTCCCGGAAATTCTGGAGACGGACGCGGTGGGCCTGGGGGAAATGATCGCCTCCGGCCAAGTCCATCCGCGGGAGGCGGTCACCGCCGCCATGGGCCAGATCGAACGTTACGAACCGGATCTGAATGCGGTGCGGACCCGGCGCTACGAACAAGCTTTGCGGGAGGCGGAACGCCCCCTGCCCGCCTCCCCGGTAGCCGGGGTTCCGTTTCTGATAAAAGATATGGGGCAGACGGTGGCCGGGATGCCCAATACGTTGGGGTCGGCTATGCGCCGGGATGTGATCGCCGAAGGGGATTCGGCCCTGGTGGCCCGCTACAAAGCGGCCGGGTTGCTGATCGTCGGGCAAAGCGCCTCCCCGGAGTTCGGGTCTTCGCCCGACACCCGCTCCTCCCAACAAGGCCCCACCCGCAACCCATGGGATACGGACCGTTCACCGGGCGGTTCCAGCGGCGGGGCGGGGGCGGCGACGGCCGCCCGTTACGTTCCGGCCGCGCACGGCAGCGACGGGGGCGGATCCATTCGCATTCCGGCCTCAATGTGCGGGCTGTTCGGCCTGAAACCCACCCGGGCCCGCACTCCGAAGGGGCCTCACGCCGCGGAAGGGTGGTTCGGAATGTCCGTCGATCATGCTTTGACCCGCACCGTGCACGACAGCGCCGCCCTATTGGACATCGCCTCCGGCCCCGATCCGGGGGCCCCCTATTTCCCGCCGCCGCCCGAACGGCCTTTTCTGGAAGAGGCGGGGCGCCCGCCGGGGGTGTTGCGCATCGCCTTTTCCGCCGAACCGATGCTGGCCTCCAAAATGGACGGCGAATGCGCGCGGGCGGTGGAGAAAACGGCCCAGCTGCTGGAGGAGTTGGGACATCGGGTGTCGGAGGCCCGCCCGGTGATAGACGCGGGGCCGTTGCGACGGGCGATGACGACGATGGTAGCGGCCGACCTGGCCCGCAACATCACCGCCGCCGGGCGGGAGGCGGGACGAAAACCGACCGGGGAAATGTTCGAGGCGGCCAACTGGGCGCTGGGGCAAATCGGGCGGCGTTTGGATGCCCCCTCTTTGGCGGAAGCCATTGAATACGTGAAGAACATCGGCCGGGGGGTGGCCCCTTTCTTTGACGAATACGACATTTTCGCGGAGTCAACCATCGCCGGGCCGCCCTGGGTGAGCGGAGCGGCGGACCCGTCGGAGCGGCAGTTGCGGGCCTTGCAGACGCTGGGGCGGATGCCGGGCCGGACGGCGGTTCGGCTGGCCGTCAAAAAAGCCGCCGCCCGTTCTTTGGACGTCATTCCCAACACTCCCCTGTGGAACGCCACCGGCCAACCGTCGATGAGCGTGCCCCTGCATTGGGCGGACGGCCTGCCCATAGGAGTGCAGTTCACCGCCCGCTACGGAGAAGAGTCGCTGCTTATTCGCCTAGCCTCCCAACTGGAAAACGCCCGCCCCTGGAACCACCGCCTCCCACCTCTACTGGAGGGATAACTTACCCACCCTCTTAGGGTGATTCTCCCGATTCATGCGGCGAGCTCGTATTCAACCGCGGCTTGCACATCCTCAACAGTCAAGCGATAGTCGCCGGCTATCTGCTGGTAATCCTCCGGAGACTCAGCCAACTCCGCGAGCAACAAGGTGGGTACGCGGGTCCCCTCAATACAGGGAGCACCCGCCTGTATGGCCGGGTTAACCAGAATACGAGGCCGGGGCCTCCAAGCAGAAGCCAAATCGTCGCCCCCGTACGAGATCGGTTTCAGATATTCCCGAATGGCATCTTGGAAAGCGAGCTTACCGCCGACCCAATCGCCGAATTTTCCGAACAAGGACGCGCCAGCGGTGGCAATGTCCTTGTGGGCGAAAGGATATCTGGTATCCAACTGGCGGGACAGGTATTCGCCGCCCCTTATGATTTCAGGCTTCG
This sequence comes from Candidatus Spongiisociaceae bacterium, assembly GCA_965202665.1. Taxonomy (GTDB): domain Bacteria; phylum Actinomycetota; class Acidimicrobiia; order Spongiisociales; family Spongiisociaceae. Next base: position 1,556,892 of record OZ241841.1, on the reverse strand, counting down.
GTACGCGTCGCCTTACCAACTCCGAGATGACCAACAGGCTTATAAGATCCAGAAAATTCAGGATTTTGGCATCGCGCACCCGATGCAACGCCTCCGTCCCGCTTTTAGGCCGCCCACCGGGCGAACCGCTCCTCCTGTTTGGTGGCTGTCGAGGAGGGTGGCTTAATCTCGCGGTTCCCCGCCTGGTTGTCGCACCATTTCAAAGCCTCATCGAGGGTGTCTATCCACGTTTCTTCTCCACCGGAGGACATATTCCACTCGCCGGGGCGGTAGTAAGACGGGAACATCCACTGATGCACCAGCCGCCGCCCCCCGTTGTCGTCATCTGTCACCCAGCGTTCCCAGCCCGGCGTGCCGGAGTAGTCGTCTTCCCACCGTCCCGCTATCAGCGCTGCCAGCTGTTCGTCGGTGATGCCCGCAATCGTCGCCGTTTCTGTCATTTCTAACCTCCGTTTCCGGGCGGCCACCAGGCGAACCGCTCCTCCTGCCGAGTAGCCGCCCCCTCGGCGGACATAATCTCGCCGTTCCCTGCCTCGTTGTTGCACCATTTCAAAGCCTCATCGAGGGTATCGGTGTGCGCGTTCTTCCAGGGACCGAAGCTCGCCCTCCAACCGGGCGGCTTCCGCCAGATCGTATATCCCCGCCCCGCAAAGCCGGGTGGAGGAATCATCCCGACGCTCAACCATCATTAGTCGCAAGTCAAATGTTTTGCTGGCATATCAGACAAGATTTGCCGCGCTATCGCTGTGCTATCTTTTTGATTGGACCCAGTGGTCTCGGTGGGTGGTTTCCTAGCAATTTTTACTTTGAACAGGTTATCAGGCATACTGATCAAAGACTGTAGTCCTGCTTTTGTTAGTTTGGTTCCTTCATTTACATCTTTGATATGTTCTTCAGCCACCATATCTGGTGAGCCGTACACCAACCCCACTTCCGAAATAACGAACAAAGTGGCCGTGGCCCATATCTGATGACCTCCCCCCAGCTTGTTCATCAGTTTCACATTAGCCGGTCCGCCGGTGAAAGTACTTTTGATCAACAACTTTCCATCATTGGGCAACAGAATATCCCCTGGATGGGATTGCTCCTCAAACAGAGAGCAATCTATCCCAACCGATCGTAGTAAGGAGCAGGTAAAAAACTTCACTGCCCCACCTACTATGAAACGGTTTTCACGTATAGTCGTATTGTAGCGATTCAACAATCTGGCGACAGCGGTCTCGTACTCACTCTTGGCCCCTTCTGAACAGTCTGACCGCAGACGATCGAACACGCGCCGCTCCTGGGCGTATGATTTTTTACGCACGGGCCCATCCCTCATAGCGCGGTGATTTTTTCCCATTTGGGTAGTAGGTTGTATTTGCGTCTGGTGTCTTCGCCGTTTTGGGCGGCGGCTATTCTCCGTTCGGACAGGTTCAGGTATTCCGACTCAATGTCGTAACCTACGCAACGGCGGCCCTCCCGCAAGGCGGCTACGGCGGTTTGGCCGCTTCCCAGGAACGGGTCCAGAACCTCTTCCCCCTCCTGCGAGTAGAGGACCACCAGGCGGCGAACCAGCTCTTCCGGGTAGGGACAGGGATGTTCTATCGTCCGGGGCGGTACCGGGGCTATGTGCCACACGTTGTTGGCGATGTCGCGGGTGAACAACTCGTCGATATCCAGGGCCGCCTTGGTCCCCCGGCGTTTCTCCCCCGGCTTGCGGAACACCAGCACGTACTCGGTCATGATGTTCGGGTAGTAGTAGCCGGGCTTGGGATGCTGGATGAAACACCCGGCCCGTTTCACCCCGCCGGTCACTTTGTTCCAGATGATGTCTTGGTGGAACTCCCACCCCGCCTGCAGCATCCGGGCGGTGACCATCATCGGAGCCGGGTAGTGCTCCCCTTTGTGGAGGATGGTCCCCACCACCACCGCGCAGAAGCCGCCCGGCATCGTAACCCGCCGCACCTCGCCGAAGGCCTCTTCGATGTTGCCCAGCCAGTCCTCGAAGGTCCGCCCGAAGGCCCCGTATTCCCGTTGGCGGTGCCAGGCGTCCGCCCCGCGGCGGGTGTGAATGTCGTAGTCGATGGAATTCCAGTAGGGCGGGGAGGTGACGGTCAGAGCGATGGAATCATCGGCGCATTCCGGCATTTCCAGACAGGAACGGTTGTAAAACCGATACCCGTCGCCCGCCTCCGCCACGGCGGTCAGCGGCCCCGACAGCAGCGAAGCCGAACGGCCATCTCCGTTCATACTTTCGCATCCTAGCTGGACGACGGGCCGGGAGACGGGCTTTTCAGTTTTTTGCACGACTTGCGCCATACCGACATTTCTATCCGGAGCCTGTGACAAAAATGGCCGCCCCGCTCACGGGCGGGGCAGGGCGGGGGCCTGGGCGCAAACTTCCTCCACCCCGTCCGGATGAACGGGAACGGCGGCGGTGAGTATTTCGGGGCCGTCTTCGGTAATCAACACATCGTCTTCTATTCGCACCCCGATCCCCCTCAGTTCCGCCGGGACGGGGTGCGTGACCGCCCCGCCCGCCTCCCGCTCCTCAGCCTCCGCCTGCTCGGCGCGCTCCGCCCCCAGCATTATGCGGCGGCGGGCCCGCAGGTCGGGGTCGTATTCCACCAGCGGCAACTCCACCTCCTCCCGTTCCGGGTCCACGTAGATCCCCGGCTCCACCGTGAAAGCCATCCCGGCCTCCAACCGGCGGGGCGTTCCCTCCAAGCCGTAGGTTCCGGCGTCGTGCACGTCCATCCCCAGCCAGTGGCCGGTTCCGTGCATGAAAAACTCCCGGTAGTGATGACAAGCCAGGGCGCGCTCCGCCGGGCCGGGCAGAAGCCCCAACTCCACCAATCCTTCGGTGATCGCCCCCGCCGCCGCCTGATGGATTTCCCGCATGGAGCCCCCGGCCCGGGCCGACTCCAATCCGGCCGAGTGGGCGGCCAGCGCCGCCTCGTAGACCGCCCGTTGCGGGGCGGTGAAACGGCCGGAGGCGGGGAAAGTGCGGGTGATGTCGGCGGAAAAATATTCGTATTCGGCCCCGGCGTCGATCAGCACCAGGTCCCCTTCCCCCAGTAGCCGGTCGTTGTCGGTGTAGTGCAGAATGACCGCGTTCTCCCCGGAGGCGACGATGGACGGATACCCTTCCCGGCGGGCCCCCCGCATCCGGAACTCGTATTCCATGGCCGCCTGCACTTGGTACTCGTACAACCCGGGCCGGGCGAAGCGCATCGCCTCCAAGTGCCCGGCGGCGGTTATCCGGCAGGCCTCCCGCAAAGCTTCCGCCTCTTCGGGCGTTTTGCGCAAACGGAGCTCGGCCAGCGCCGGGGACAAATCCCGTATCTCGGCGGGTATCCGCTCTCCGAACCGCTCCCGCAACCCCCCCAGCGCGGCCATCGCCCTCATCGCCCGCCGTCGCAACCGGCCGTCGCGGAAAGGCAGGTAGAGGACGCTCCGCCCCGCCATCCGTTCCCGCAACACCGAATCCAGTTCAGAGGCCGGGTAGGCGACGTCGGCCCCGAACCGCTCCTCGGCCCCTTCCGTCCCCGCCCGGCGCCCGTCCCAGATTTCCCGCTCCCGGTCGCGGGGCCGCACGAACAGCGCGAACTGCTCGGCCGGGGCGGACGGGTCCAGCAACATCACCGACCCCGGTTCGGCGAAGCCGGTCAGGTAGTAGAAGTCGGAGTCCTGCCGAAACGGGTGCTCCACATCGTTGTTGCGCACGGCGGGGACGGCGGAGGCCAGCAGGACCAGCCCGTCCCCGACCAGCCCGGCCAGGCGTTCCCGGCGACGGGCGAAAACCGTCACCGGCCCCGCCTCCCGGTCAGGGCAGCCCCTGATACCAGTCGGCCAGGGCCTGTCCGATCATATCGGCGGAGTCTTCCTGAATGAAATGAACGCCGGGCACCGTCACCTCGGTTTGGTTGGGCCATTCGCGGCACACCCGCCGGGGACGGCCCACCAGGATGGAACCCGGGTCGGCGTTCACGAACAGTTTGGGCAGATCCCATTCCGCCAACTTGGCCGAATAACGCTCCACCACCTCGTGCACATCGGCCGGCTGGCCCTCAATCGGTATCTGGCGGGGCCAAGTGAGGGTGGGACGGCGCCCCTCCCCCGGTTCGGTGAACGGCCGCCGGTATTCCTCCATTTCCTCCTCGGTGAATTTGCGGAGGATGGAGGCGGGCAGGATGCGCTCCACGAACACGTTCTTTTTCAACACCATCTCCTCCCCCGCCGGCGAACGCAGGGCCTGGAAGATGCCGCGGGCCACCTCCGGCCAGTCATCCCAGGTGACCGGGGTCACAATCGCCTCCATATAGGCGACCCCTTTCACCGCATCCGGGTTGCGGACCGCCCAGTCGAAGCCGAGGGCCGAACCCCAGTCGTGGACTACGAAAGTCACGGAGCCGCTGACCCCCAGCCTGTCCAGCATCAAATCCAGGTATTCCCGATGCTGGGAGAAGGTGTAGGCGTCGGGGCCGGAGACGGCCAGTTTGCCCGAGTCCCCCATTCCGATCAGGTCGGGGGCGATGCACCGGCCCATCCCCTCCGCGTAGGGGATGATGTTGCGCCACAGGTAGGAGGAGGTGGGGTTGCCGTGCAGAAACACGATCGGGTCGCCCTCCCCGGCCTCCGCGTAGGCCATCTCCAAACCCAGCACTTCCACTGTGCGTTTTTCCATATTCATCTCCTCCTCCGGTTCGCCCCCCATTTTAGCCCGCCGGGGAAGGCAAAGGGGCGGCGGGCTAAAAGCCCAGACCGCGGAGTGTTTTCAGTTGCCCCCGCACCGAGTCGGGGGAGGCGGCCCCGGGGGCGGGGCGGCGGGCGGGGGAAGCGGACGGGTCCGTCCGGGCCAAATCCGACTCCCGGAAATCGGGGTGGGCGGCGGTCAAGTCGGAGGGCTCCGCCTGCGACAGGTCCCGGCCTCCGTCCAGCAGGGCGGCCACCAAACGGCCCACCGCCCGGTGGGCTTCCCGGAAGGGAACCCCCCGCTCAACCAAAACCTCGGCCAAATCCAGAGCGGTCACCCAAGAGTCGGGGCGGGGGGGATGAAATTCGGCCCCGGCCAGCAGGGCGGTCATGGCCGGCAAGGCCCCGGCCAGCAGGTCGTCGGCGGCCATCACCAGCCGTTTGTCCTCCTGCAGGTCCCGGTTGTAGGCGAGGGGCAACCCTTTCTGCAAGGACAGCAGGGCGGTGGCGTACCCGATGGCCCCGGCCGAGCGGGCCCGGGTCAACTCGGCGATATCCGGGTTCTTCTTGTGGGGCAAGGCCGAAGAACCGGTGGTCAGCGAATCGGGGAAGGTAACCCAGCCGAATTCGGAGGAGGCCCACAGCACGCATTCTTCCGCCAAACGGGACAGGTGAACCAAAGCCTGGGCGCAGGCGAACCCGTATTCGGCCGCGAAATCCCGGCCGGCAACCGCATCCATGGAGTTGTCGAAAGCCGCCCCCATGTCCAGCAGGCGGGCGGTGCGGGCCGGGTCCAAAGGCAGGCCGCTCCCCCCCAAAGCCCCCGCCCCCAACGGGGAAACGTCGATGCGGGCCCGGGCTTCCAGAAACCGTTCCCGGTCCCGCACCGCCATCCAGGCGTATGCCAGCAGATGATGCGCCAACGGAACCGCCTGCCCCTGCTGCAGGTGGGTGTAGCCGGCCACCACCGTCTCCCCCGCTTCTTCGGCCTTGTCCGCCGCCGCCCGGATGAAATCGGCCAGCCGCTCCGCCTGCCGGTCCGCCGCCCGGCGCAGATAGAGCCGCAGGTCCAAAGCCACCTGGTCGTTGCGAGAACGGCCGGTATGCAGTTTGCCCGCCGTCTCCCCGATCAACTCCCCCAGCCGCCGTTCCACGGCCGAATGGACGTCCTCGTCCTCTTCCGTAAATTGGAACTCCCCCGCCTCCGCCTCGGCTAAAACGGCCTGCAAACCTTCCCGCACGGCGGCCGCTTCGGCGGCGTCCAGCAAGCCGGCTTCGCCCAGCATTTGGGCGTGGGCCAGCGACCCCCGGACGTCATCGGACAGGAGCCGCCGGTCGGCCCGGTCCACCGTGAACTGCCACAGCGCGTCGTCGGGCCCCTCCGCAAAGCGGCCTCCCCACAGGGTCATCGCCCCGCCGCCTAACCCGGCCCGGACAAACGCCGGGCCAGGGTGCGCAACCGCAGGGCGTTGAGACGGATGAACCCGGCGGCGTCCGCCTGGTCGTAGGAGCCGCCCGCCTCGAAACTGACCAACTCCTGGTCGTAGAGGGCCCCTTCCGCCCGGCGCCCGGCAACCGCCGCCCCGCCCTTGTAGAGGACCAGCCGCGCCTCCCCGGTGACCGGCCGCTGCATCTCGTCGAACATCCCTTGCAGGGCTTCCCGTTCCGGGGAAAACCAGAACCCGTTGTAGACCATCTCCGCATAGCGGAGGGACAAGCCGTCCCGCAGATGGCGAACCTCCCGGTCCATGGTGATGGATTCCACCGCCCGGTGGGCGTGATGGAGGATGGTCCCGCCCGGCGTCTCGTACACCCCCCGGCTCTTCAACCCCACGAACCGGTTTTCCACGATGTCCGTCCGACCCACCCCGTGCGCCCCGGCGATCCGGTTGCAACGGTCCAGCAGGTCGGCGGGGGCCATCTCTTCCCCGTCCACCGCCGCCGGGTTGCCTTCGTGGAAGGCGATGACCACCTCCTGCGGCTGATCGGGGGCGTCCTGCGGGTCCCGGGTCATGGCGAACATTCCGGGGGGCGGGGGGGCCCACGGGTCCTCCAACACCCCCCCTTCGTAGGAGATGTGCAACAGGTTGGCGTCGGTGGAATAGGGCTTGTCGGGGGTGGTGGGCACCGGAATGTCGTATTTGGCGGCGTAGGCCTCCAAATCGGCCCGCCCCCCCATCGTCCATTCCCTCCAAGGGGCGATCACTTTGATGTCGGGGTTGAGGGCGTAGGCGGACAATTCGAACCGAACCTGGTCGTTGCCTTTGCCGGTGGCCCCATGGGAGATGGCGTCGGCCCCGAACCGCCGCGCGGCCCGCACCAGGCCTTTGGCGATCACCGGGCGGGCCAGGGAGGTGCCCAGCAGGTAGTAGTCCTCGTAGACGGCGTTGGCCCGAATGGCGGCCCACACGTATTCCTCGGTGAACTCGGCCCGCAGATCCTCGGCTACCGCCTCCGCGGCGCCGGTGGCCCGGGCTTTGTCCACCGCCTCGCCCGCCTCTTCGCCCTGCCCCACATCGGCCGTGTAACAGAGCACCTCGCATCCCCGCTCCTCCACCAGCCATTTGAGGATCACCGACGTGTCCAGTCCGCCGGAATAGGCCAGCGCCACCTTCATATTTCATCTCCCAGTTTTTCCAACAGGCCGGCCACCGCCCGGCCTCCGGTTTGCTCGTCGGCCACGATCAGGACGGTGTCGTCGCCGGCCACCGTTCCCAGCGCCCCCGGCAACCCGGCGGCGTCGATGGCCCGGGCCACCACATGGGCGGCCCCGGGCGGGGTGGTCACCACCACCAGGTTACCGCTGACGGCGATGGTTTCCGCATACTCGTCCAGCGCCCGGCCGGGGGCGGGACGGGGGACGTCCGCCGCTTCCGCGTCGGGCAGGGCGTAGCGGGAGCGTCCCTCCCCGGCGGCCCTTTTCACCGCCCCGATGGCCCGCAGGTCCCGGGAAACGGTGGCTTGCGTCACATGGTGGCCGATTTCGGCCAGCAACGGGACCAAATCCCGGTGGGTGAAAACGGACTTTTGGGCCAAAATGGAACGCAACGCCCGGCGGCGGGAGGACATCCCCGGCATGGCAATATTATGCATCATCTTGAATAATAATGCAAACCCGTCCCCGATGGACGGGGCGGCGGCTACTCCAAGGCGAAGCCCTCTTCGGCCAAAGCCGAGCGCAGGGCGGCCGCCTCCCCGTCCCGCACCGAAATGGCCAGCACCCCCCCGCCGCCGTGCAAAGCGTGGCGCAGTTGCAGATCCCGCACGTCCACCCGGCTCTTCTCCAAAGCCCGCCCCACCCGGGCCACCTCCCCCGGCTGGTCGGCCAGCACCACCCCCACCCGCACTTCCGGGGGGGCCATGCCCCGGCGCCGTTCCCGGGCGGAGGAGAAACGGGCGGCCAAAGCCTCCGGATCCGCCGAAGCCTCCCGGCGCATGGCGCGCAAGGCGGCGGTCAGGCCGTCGATGGCCTCCTCCACGTAACGGGCGTTGGCGGCCAGCACCTCCGGCCACCACTCCGACTCCGAGTCGGCCACCCGCGTCAGATCCCGAAAAGAGCCGGAGACCAGCCGCATCGCCCCCGGGTTGCGCGCCGCCTGATTGACCAGGGCCGCGGCCAGCATCTGCGGGAGATGGGAAATGCCGGCCGCCACCCGGTCGTGTTCGGCGGCGGTCATCGTCACCGGAACCGCCCCCACCGACTCCGCCAACCGACGGGCGGCCTGCAAATCCTCCGGTTCCGCCCCGTCCGTGCACAAAATCCAGGCCGACCCCCGGAACAGGGCGGGGGTGGCGGCTTCCGGTCCGGAACGCTCCCGGCCCGCCATCGGATGTCCCGCCACCAATCGCATCCCCGGCGGGCGGGCCTCCACCACCGGGGTCTTCACCCCGGCCACATCGGTCACCAAGCCGTCGGTTTGCAACTCGCCCAAGGTTTCCACCGTGGCCCGCAACGGCCCGGCCAGGACCACCGTCTCCGCGGAGAGCGCCGCCTGCCGTTGATCGTCGCACACCTGATCGAAGGCCCCGCGGCGGGCGGCCCGCTCCGCCGTCTCCCGATTCGGATCCCACCCCCGCACCGCCGCCCCGTTGCGGCGCAGGGCCATCCCCAGCGAAGTTCCGATCAGGCCGGCGCCGAAAATGGCGACATGACCCATCTCCGTCAGATGGTCACCGACAACGCCCCGGCCAAAGCCCGCATCTGCTCCATCAACTCCGCAAAATCCTCCGGCAACAGGGCCTGGGCCCCGTCCACCAGGGCGGTTTCCGGGGTGGGATGAACATCCACGATAAACCCGTCCGCCCCCACCGCGATGGCGGCCCGGGCCAACGGGGAAACCAGGTGGCGGATCCCGGAGGAATGGGACGGGTCGACGATAACCGGCAGGTGCGACAGCGACTTAAGGGCGGGCACCGCCGAAATATCCAAAGTGTTGCGGGTGGCCTGCTCAAAAGTGCGGATGCCCCGCTCCACCATTATCACTTCGTGGTTGCCCTCCTTGTAGATGTATTCGGCGGCGTTCAACCATTCGTCCAGGGTGGCGGTGAAACCCCGTTTCAGCAGAACCGGCCGGTGCACCCGCCCCACCTCCGACAGCAGGGTGAAGTTGGCCATGTTGCGGGTGCCGATGCGCAGAATGTCGGCGTATCCGGCGATCATTTCCACATCGCGGGGATCGAGCACCTCGGCCACGAACGGCATATCGAACTGGTCGCGGGCTTCGGCCAGCAACCGCAGGCCCTCTTCGCCCAAACCCTGAAAAGAGTAGGGGCTGGTGCGGGGTTTGAAGGCGTCCCCCCGCAGGATGGACGCCCCGGCGTTGCGCACCGCCTCCGCCGTGCGGAACAACTGGTCGCGGCTTTCCACCGCGCACGGCCCGGCGATGGGGGCGAACACTCCCCCCCCGATCTGGGCGTTTCGCACCCGGATCACCGTGTCGGCCGGTTGGAACTCCCGGGAAACGAACTTGTAAGATTTGAGCACGGGCACCGCCCGTTCCACCCCCTCCACCGCCGCCCATGGAATCTCCTGGATCAGATCCCGGTCGCCGATGGCCCCGATCACCGTCCGGAACTGGCCGTTGGACACGTGCGCCTCCGAACCGATTCCGGCTAAGCGCTCCACCACCTTTTTAACATCCGCTTCGGTGGCGTCGGGTTTCATCACGATGATCAAGTTGCGTCTCCGTTTTCGATCCGGTTGCCCTTATGGGGTAGAAACCCTAACAGGATGGAACCCCGCGGAATAAGGCAACGCGGACCAAGCCTCCGCCCATAGCCGGAACGGGGGAATCAGCTGGCCACCAGCGGGTCGGTGACGGCGGCGTCCAACACCCAGCCTTCCACCGCCTTTTCGGTCGGCAGGCGCTGCGTCAGGCGGTCCCGCTCGTTGACTTGGGACATCATGGCCCGCAACACCGCCGGGTTGCGGCGCCTCAGTTCGCGGAGGGTGCGCACCCCGGAACGGCCCAGCAGTTCCGCATAAATAGGGCCCAGCTCCCGGAGGCGCATCAGGTCGGCCCGGTGCGCCCAATCCAGCAGGTCGGATCCGGACAGTCCGGTTTCCCGGGCCAGGCGCCGGCGGCCGGAGCGGTCGCCGGCCCGTTGCAACAGCACGGAGGTGGTGCGGATTCCGTTCTTGCGCAGAACGCGGGCTTCGTCTTTGCCCATGTTGGCGATGTTGTCAATTGAGGCCATGGAACCCACCTCCGGGGGCTGACGCGATGGTCGGTATTATTCCAAGTCGGGGAAGGGGCCCCCTTAAATCCGGAGAGTCCCCAAACGCGGAGAGTCATTTTAGCCCGCCCGGCAATCGGGCGGCCGGGCCGCGGAGAAAAATCGGCAGGGCGGAACGACGGGGGCGGTCAGGCCTGGGCGAGGGGGTGGAGTCCGTTCCGCCTGATCAGGTCCACCAGCTCCGGATAACCGCCCACGTAGCGTTCCCCTATGAAAATCTGGGGAATGGTTTCCTGGCCGGTCAGGCCTTTCAGTTTCCCCCGGTCGGGATCCCATTCGTCGATGTTCACCTCGGTGATGGTTTCGTAACCGTGCTGGGCCAGCAACCGCTTCGCCCGGCGGCACCAGCCGCACCAGTCGGCGGTGTACATTTTGATCTCCGCCACGGCCTCCCTCCTACGCCTGCGCCGCCGCCGGGACGGGACAGGCCCCGCAGGCCGCCTCCCGGCCGTGGGCGGCCGCCGCCGCCCGCTCGTCGGCCTGGTTCTGATATTGGGGGGTGTCGTAGCGGGGGGTGCGGTGGTCGACGGGGCGGCGGGCCTCCTCCTTCCACGGCGCATCCCACCTCTGTTCCAAATCCACGATCATCCCCGGCCGGTCGATCTTCTCCAGCGCCGACAGGGCTTGGCGCAGAATGGCGACCTGGCGGGCCGGTTGACCGGGCGGACCGCAGGTGTGTCCCAGCGGAAAATCGTTGAAGGCGGCCCGGGGAGGATTGACGGAGGCGGTGATGGACCAGGCGCTGGTCATGGACAGGGAGGGTATCCCCCGGGCTTCAATTTCACGACAGATCAGCCCAACTGACTGATGGCACACCGGTCACACCGGAACCAGCAAAACCGCGTCGGCCCCCAACTGCAAGACGCGCTCCGCCAGCTTGGGAATCAGCTGCTCCCGCAGGCGCCGTTGCGAATAGATGCCGCCCATAAAAGTCAGGGCGTGCGAAGTCAGTCCCCCGATCGTTCCTTCCGCGACCAGGGCCCGCAACCCGTCGATCGGGAAAATGACATTCGGATCGGAACGGGCGTTGGACTGGTCGAAGGCGAAATGGGTAACCCGCAACTCGGATGTGTCCACGTCGACGGGCACCTCCCGGTGGGTTAGGTCGTCGCGGTGGGTGAAAGCCACCTGCCCATGCCGGTACACCCCCCCGGAGGCGATAAGGCCCAGCTTGGATTCCGACAGGGGTTTGCGGAGCGGGGCCAGCGGCGGCGGCTCCTCGTTGCGGGCCCATCGGTACGGCTGGTAACCCAGCAGATGGTAGGTCTCCCGGGTCAGGGCGATGTAATCAATCGGTCGGCGGTCGGTTTCCACCCGGCTCAGTTTAGCCGAATCCTTTTCCCCGCCCGGCCCGGTTACAGAACGAACATCAGGCGGGCGAAGCGGACCAGGTCGGTTACCCGGGCGCCCTCCGTCCCGCTCCACGCCCATACCCGCTGACCGGAGATGATCCCCGTGATCCTCATCCGCAAATCCCCTACCGGGCCGACGGCCGGATCGCCCCGGTCCACTTGGCAAACCTGCGTACCGGCCAACGGGGACAACAGGCCGGTCACGCAACGTCCGGCGTCTGTGAACGCATCCCCGGCGTCGCGGGCGAAAAAGATATCCACCCGGGCCCCCGGCATCGGCAGGAAGTCCGCATCCCGCACCGAAATCACCAGATCCACGGCCCGTTCGACGGCGGTGTCCCGGTCGGCCTGCATGCTTACCCCGGCCGGCCGGACGATGGTGTAGGCCAAGGCCCGGGCGATCACCCGCACCATCTGCACCCGGGTGACCGTATCATCGGGGGCGAACGTACCGGCGACGGCCCCCCGAACCACGCCCAAGGCGTACAGGCTTCCCACCGCCCGCCGCTCCGCCGTCGACAACCCGGCCAGGTCGGTGAATCCGGTGGCGGCCGAGTCGCCTCCCAGCGTCACCCCCGTTTGGAGTACGGCGGCTTGCATGAAACCGTGCAGTATGAGGGCCATGGAACGGCGGGAAACCAGGCCCTGCGGGTCAAACCGCCCTTCCCCCGCACCGGGCATGATCCCCAGTTGGGCCACCATGTTGGCGGCGCTCCGGGCCTCCTCCGACAAACCGCCGAGGTCGGTGAAACCCTGATCGGACTCCGCCGGCGTATCCACTCCCGCCGGTCCCAACGCCCGGTACATGAACAGGGCCATCTGCCAGCGGGGCACCTCCTCGGTGGGGGCGAACAACGTGGGGGTGCGGCCGACGGTGATCCGGTAATAGGTTGCGCAACGAATGGCGGGGTCGGCGTCCCAGTCCGCCACGTCGGTAAAGCGGGTAGACCGCCTAGCCGGGCCCAGACAGGCCGACCAGTCGGGCAAGGTGTCCGCCAGGGTGAGGGAAGTTTGCGCCTCATCCAACGAGGGCGACGGCGGCCTGCGGGTAGACGAGGACGAAGACGGAGGCGGAGGCGGGGGGGAGGGGGGAACGGTTTCGGTGGGTCCGGTGGGTTCGGTAGGAGTTTCCGGACGGGCGGTGATAGTCAACTGGGCGTCGGTGACGTCAATTCCAGTAGTGGAACTGGACACGGTCAGCCTCTTCGAACTCCCGGTGGGAATAGTGTTGGCGGAAACCAGGGTGAAGTTGGCCGTTCCGCTCGAGGCGTTAGCGGGAATAGTCAAAGTAAAAGGAGTCACGGCGGTGAAATCCGTCCCCGACGCGGCGGTATCACCCGCAACCCCGCCCACCGTAATAGTCAAATCGGAGGCGGAGGTGGAAACGGTGGCGCCCGACGGCAAAGAAGCCCTAACTGCAACCTGAGTGGTGGAACCTTCCACCACCGACGACAAAGCGGACCCCCCCGAACGCAGCGACAAAGTCACCGTCGTCTGATCGTTAATAGTCAACTGCGCTCCGTTAACGACGAACCCGGTAGATGAACCGGACACGGTCAAACTCTTCGAGCCCCTAAACGGAATCGTGTTGAGGGAAGCCAGGGTGAAGTTGGCCGTTCCGCTCAACATGTTGGCGGGAATGCGCAAATTAAAATCAGTCACCGCGGTGAAATCCGTCCCCGACGCGGCGGTATCACTCGCATCCCCGCCCACGGCGATAGTCAAATCGGTGTTGGAAGTGGGAGCGGTGGTTCCCGAGGGCAAAGAAGCGGTAACCGTTACCTGCGTGGAAGACCCCTCATCTACCTCCGACAAAGCGGATCCGCCGGAGCTGAGGGCCAAAGTTACCGTATTGTCGTTGTCGGTAATGGGTATAAGAGCATCACAGACGTTGATGGAAGTGCCAGCCACCGACCCGCTGATGGTTACATTGCGAGCGGAATCTATCACGGTGTTGTCCAAGCCGGTCAGGGTGAGGGTGGCGTGGGTAACGGCGGAGGAACTGCTCATGCTCATCGGGATAGTCACAGTCCCGGTGAGGGTGGTAGGGGAGGTGGTGACCCCGGAGGGAAAGGCTATGGTATATGTTACGGCCCGGTCTGTGGTGTCGGTCCCGCTTACCCAACCGGCGGTGATGACAATGGAGACGGTGGAAGCCCCCTCGGACAGGGTGGCGGGCGTGGCGGACAGCCTGATGCCCGAGGTGCATGCGGGAGTGGGAGGGGGAGTAATTCCTCCTTCCTGCGTCTGAGCGCCCGGAGCAATGCCCAGCAACAGGGCCGCGGCCAGCGTCGCCGCCGCTAAACCGATGAGGGCGCGCCAGGCCCGGATGTGCGGGTTGGTTGTAGAACCCAACCGGTCTCCTCTCTTAGCCGCTTCCCCATAATACTACCCCGCCCCCTTCCGTCCGGTATTAGGCCTTGGGCTTGCGGACTATATGGCGCGCAGGCGGCGGCTGGTCACCACGCCCGTGTCAAACCCGGCCAGGTTGAGCCGGCCTGAGAAACGGGCGTGCTCGATTTTCAGGCAACGGTTTTGCACCACTTCCAGCCCGGCGTCCATGGCTTTGCGGGCCGCCGCATCGTCCCGCAGGCCCAGTTGGAACCACACCGCCTTGGCTCCGACGGCGATCGCCTGGTCCACCACCCCCGACAACTCCTCCCGGCGTCGGAAAACATCCACGATGTCGGGAACTTCCGGCAGGTCGGCCAGGGAAGGATAGCATTTCAGCCCCAGCACCTCCTCGTACATCGGGTTCACCGGATATATCCGCAGGTGGGTGCGCACCAGATAGGCGGCCACGAAGTTGGAGGAACGCAACACGTTGCCGGACACCCCCACCAGAGCCGCCGAACGAGCCTCCCTAATAAGGCGCAGGCGGGTTTTAGGGTCGGCTTCCGGTACCGGGCCGCCCCCGTTCTCATGTAAAGTTTCAGCGCTCATTCATCCTCCTCCCAAGGCTTGATCCAGATCCCACAGAATGTCGTCGATGTCCTCCAAGCCTACCGAAATGCGGATCATGTCGTCCCCCACCCCCGCCGCTTCCCGCTCGGCGGGCGGCACCTGCTGATGGGTGGTGCTGGCCGGGTGGATGATCAAAGTTTTGGCGTCCCCCACGTTGGCTAAATGACTGGCCAACTCGGCCCGTTGGATGAACGACCTCCCCGCCTCGTATCCGCCCGCCGCGCCGAAAGTGAACACCGCCCCCGGGCCTCCCGGCAGATAGCGGCCGGCCAGATCATAGTGGGGGTGGGAGGGCAGCCCCGGATAGGAAACCCAGGAAACCCGCCGGTCGTCCTCCAAAAACCGGGCTACCGCTTGCGCGTTGGCTACGTGCTTTTCCATCCGCAGGGTCAACGTTTCCAAACCGAGCAGAAGCAGAAAAGAGTTGAAAGGGGAGATGACCGCCCCCACGTCCCGCATGGTTTCCATACGGGCTTTCATCAGGTAGCCGTATTCCCGGAAGTTCTCCCAGAAGGTGAGCCCGTGATAGGCGGCGGACGGTTCGGTGATGCCCGGGAACCGGCCGCTGTCCCATGGGAACCGGCCGTTTTCCACCAAAGCCCCGGCGATGGCCGCCCCGTGTCCGCCGATGAACTTGGTGGCGGAATGAATCACCACATCCGCCCCGTGCTCAATGGGGCGGCACAGGGCGGGGGTGGCGAAAGTGTTGTCCACGAACAGGGGAACCCCGTGCGCATGGGCCGTTTCGGAGAGGGCGGCGATGTCCAAAATGTCCCCGCCCGGGTTGCCGATCGTCTCTCCGTAGACCAGCCGGGTTCGGTCGTCGATGGCCGCCTCCATGGCGTCCGTGTCGTTGGTGTCTACGAATTTGGCGGTGATCCCCATGCGGCGCAAAGTCACATCCAACTGGGTGAAAGTCCCCCCGTACAAGGCCCGGTTGGCGATCAGGTTGTCGCCCGCCCCGCAGGCGGTGAGGATGGCCACCAGCTGGGCCGACATCCCGGAAGCGGCCGCCAAACCGCCCAGCCCGCCTTCCAGGGAAGCCATCCGCACTTCGAAGGCGGCGGTGGTGGGGTTGCCGATGCGGGTGTAAATGTTACCGAAACTCTGCAAGGCGAACAGGTCGGCCGCCTGCTGCGGGTCTTCGAACACATAGGAGGTGGTCTGGTAGATGGGCATGGCCCGCGCCCCCGACTCCGGGTCGGGACGTTGGCCGGCGTGAATGGAGCGGGTGTCGAACCCGTATTCCCGTTCCGCCATCAGCAGAGTCCCTCCGACTCGAAGTGGTAGCGCAGATGCGGCTCGAACAGGTGCGGTTCCAGCAGAAACGCGTCATGGCCGTTTTCGGAGTGGACGGTGATCCAGTTGAGGGGAAGGGCCGCCGCCTTCAGGGCCTCCACCATCTCCCCCTGCTCCTCGTGATAGAAGCAGACATCGGAGTCGATGGAAAACACCAGATACTGGTGGGCCCCGCCGGACAGCATTTCCGGCACGGTCATTCCCCGGCGTTCCGCCTCGGCGTACAGGTCGAAGTCCTGCCAAGCCAGCATGGCCCGCAGGTAGGCGTTGGCGTCGAAACGGAGCACGAACTTCTGCCCCTGGTGCCACATGTAGCTTTCCAGGGGAAGGCGCACCCGTTCCTCGTCCGCATCCACTTCCGCCCGCGCCCGGGCCTGCATCTGATCCAAAGACACGAAAGTTTTGTGCCCGATCATCCGGGCCAGGGCCAACCCGGCGTCGGGCGGGGATCCCCGGTAGTAGTCGCCGCCGTTCCAGTGCGGGTCGTTGCGAATGGCGTTGATCTGCTCAAAGTTGTGGATGATCTGCAGGTCGGTGGCCCGCAGTCCGGCCGCGATGGGAGTGATGAAACGCACCCGGTCCGGGAAACGGACGGCCGCGTCCAGGCACATCATCCCCCCCACGCTGGCCCCCACCACCGCATGCAGCCGTTGCACGCCCAGATGGTCCAGCAAGCGGAACTGGGAGCGGACGATGTCGCCCACCGAAACTTGGGGGAAAGCGGACCCGTACGGTTGGCCGGTGGCCGGGTTGGGGGAGGCGGGGCCGGTGGAACCGTAGCAGTGCCCCACCCAGTTGACGCAGATGACCGCAAACTTGTCGGTGTTAAGCGAACGGGCGGGGCCGATGAATTCGTCCCACCAGCCGGTGTGCAACTCGTCGGTCCAACGGTCGCCCGCCCCCGGCACGGACGGGTTGTAGCCGGCGGCGTGGTGGCTGCCGGTCAGGGCGTGGAAAAGCAGGATGGCGTTGTCCCGCTTGGAGTTGAGCTCCCCGTAAACCTCGTAGGCCAAAGTGACCTCGGGCAACGACCCGCCGTTTTCAAATACGAACGGTTCCTCTTCGCTCCCGAAAGTGTAAAACTGGGTCGTGACCGACCCGACGGTTTCGCCCATTTGCCTTTCCCGCGCCCATCATTCCCCCGCCATAGTCCAACTCACCCACCCCCGGCAGGTGACATTCGACATCGGGCATTAGGCGCGCACGGCATGCCCCCATCCTAACCCGCCCCCGCCCAATTCAAAACCCCACCCCCCATTCTCGCCGGCCAACCGCCAACCGGAACGTCGCGGCGGAAACAACGGAACGGAGGAGCAAGGGCGTAAATCTACGTTTGACAAAATGCGAAAGGGATGCATAATGGGGCTTGAACGCACCCCTGGGGGGTGCATTTTGGGGGGGCCTTCCGCGGAAAAGGCCCCCCGTTGTAAAGTAAGAGGGACCCCTTTACCCAGGGGTCCCTTCTCTTTAATCAGCATATCCGCGGGCTCGCGGGGACCCTATCCCGGCTTAGCCTATGACCCGACTATGCGCCAAGGCGGGCCCACGATCCGCCGGCCATCAGGCAACGCGGCCTCCAGTCGCTCGACGGCGTCGGCTATCTCGGCCGCGAACTCGCCGCGTTCGGAAGCCTCGGCGACTTCCGCCAAGTAGGCATCGGAGACCGGATCGTCCACCCAATCGCTCGGGGCGTACCGATCAGCCGCAGTTGCAGCATCACCCATCATCAAAAGCATCCTACCTGGATACCCACCCGTCTGGTATCCGCTACGGGGCAAGTGGGCGTCCGTCGAGGAACAAAGCCGGCCCGGCAACGCGATCGGTCCCGGCTAGGAACATTCATCCCGCCCGGGGCAATCCTCATTTGACAAGATGCGGAGGGGATGCTTATAATACCTCTTGGCGTCCTGAGCGGCGCTAGTACGCACCCCTGGGGGGTGCATTTTGGGGGGGGCTTCCGCGGAAAGCCCCCCCGTTGTAAAGACAAACGGGGAACCCTTTTCAAAGGGTTCCCCGTTTGGAATGGCGGGTTCCCTTCGGGCCCCGCCGTAAAAGTGAACCGGGACCCCTTCACGAAGGGGTCCCCCTTTTTTAAGGAGTGGCGGAAAAAATGAACTTTTCCGGCTATGCGGTCCTCATTGATGTGGGGTTCTTGAGAGCCTCGGGAGCGGGGACCCTGAACAAAAGGATCTCCCAGACTCGTCTTGACGCTGAGGCGATAGCCGATTGGTGTCGGAATTTAGCTGACTGCGACAACCCGGTCAGCGGCGTCTTCGTCCGCGCCTATTGGTACGATGCCACGTTCCACATAGAGCACAAGTTGGCTAAAAACCAACGCGGGTTTTTAGCTCAGGTGGGACAAATCCCGGGTATCCGACTGAGACTAGGCCACATCTCTGAGAACAGGCAGGCTTTTGATCAGCCATTGCTCAAAGCACTCCGAAAAACGGCGAAGGAACTGGGGATTGGGCCGGATCATCTAACCAGCGAGTTCCGACGGCATTGGGAGTTTCGGCCTGAGCGGAGGCAGAAGGGGGTGGATACGCTGATCGCCTTGGATCTGGTGCGGTTAGCAGGACAGGGAGTGTTCGATACCGCAGTTTTAGTTTCGGGCGACCGGGACTTGGCGGAGGCGGTGCGCACCGCCCAAGATTTAGGCGCCCATGTGGTGGCCGCCACCCCTAACCGGCGCAGCGTAGCTCGTGAGTTGTCGGAGCTGGTGGATGGCATCATCGACCTGGATCGGGAAACCTTGGGGCGGATGCTCAGCGTCCGGTGACCGACTGGGGGGCGGGGGCTTTCCAGCAGCGGACTTGGCGGTGGTCGCTTATGGGGAGCAAAGACTGGTCGGCGACGCAGTCGGGCTCGGCCAAAGGGCAGCGGGGGAACAGGCGGCAACCCGAGGAAGGGTCGTGCTCGCCTTTGGGGGCCAGCGCGGGCCCGTCCGTTGCGAACCGGCTGGCCGCCACCAGAGCCTGCGTGTACGGGTGACGGGGCTCGTCGAACACTTCGTCAGCCGGGCCCTGTTCCACGATCTGGCCCAGATACATAACGATCAGGTCATCGGAGCAGGCCCGGACCACCTCCAAATCATGCGAGATGAACACGAAAGCCGCCAACAGCCGCTGCCGCAAATCCTGCAACAGGGTCAAAATCTCGCCCCGCACGCTCAGGTCCAACGAGGAAGTCGGTTCGTCCAACACCACCAGATCCGGGTCGGGGGCCAAGGCGCGGGCGATGGCCGCCCGTTGCAACTGCCCCCCGCTCAACGCGGCCGGTTTCCGGCCCCACAGCTCCTCGGCCAAACCGACCGCCCCCAGCACGTAGCGCAACCGCTCCTCCTGCTCCGCCCGGGACAGGTCGGGGCGCAGGCGGCGCAACGGCTGGCGCACCGCGCTGCCAACGGCGTGGGTGGGGTCGAACGAGGAATGGGGCATTTGGAAGACCATCTGCAGATGGCGGCGGTGGGGCCGCATGCGCCGGATGGAAAGTCCCGTCAGCGGCTGCCCGTTGAGCAAAATTTCCCCCCCGGTGGGTTCGGTCAAACCGAGCAGGCAACGGGCCACGGTGGTTTTACCGGAGCCGCTTTCCCCCACGATCCCCACCATCCGGGCCCGGTCCACCGCAAAAGAAACGTCTTCCACCGCCCGCACCGACTCCGCCCGGCCCACCGAACGCCGCACCCGGTAGGTTTTGGACAGGCCCCGCACCTCCAGTATCGGCCCCTCACCCATCATCCGCTCCCAGATGGCACAACATCCGCCGCCCCCCGCTAAGCGACCGGGCCGGGGCCGGTTGCTGGTCGCACGCCGGCATCCGGCTCCGGCAACGTTCCCGGAAGGCGCACAGCAAATGCCGGTCGGTCATGGAAGGCACCGCTCCGGGAATGGAACGGGGCGGCTCCCCGCTGCGCAACTCCATGCATTCGATGAGGGCCTGCGTGTAAGGGTGGGCGGGGGCCGACAGCAACTCCTCCCGGGCTCCGAATTCCACGATGCGCCCGGCGTACATCACCCCGATGCGCCGCGCCACCCGGGCCACCGCCCGCAGGTCGTGGGAGATGAACAGCAAAGCGGCGTTGCGGACCCGCACCTGCTCCTCCAACAAGTCCAGCACCCGCAACTGGGTGGTCATGTCCAACCCGGTGGTCGGCTCGTCGGCCAGCAACAGGGAAGGGCCGCAGGCCAAAGCGAGGGCGATGTTGACCCTTTGCGCCATGCCCCCGCTCAACTGGTGCGGGTAACGGTGGAGAATATCGCGCGGGTTGCCGAACTCCAGTTCCCGCAGGACGGAATCCGCAAAACGGCGCGGGTCGCCGTCCGGCTCGTCCCGGTTGGCGCGGTAGGCGTCGGTTATTTGGCGGCGGACGGTGAGCACCGGGTCCAGGGCCGCCGCCGGATTCTGGTAGATCATCGCCATCTCCGCCCCCCGAAAGGCCTCCAACTCTTCCGCTCCCATGTCCAACACGGAACGGCCCCGCCAACGGATGTCCCCTCCGGTCACCGCCCCGCCGGGCGGAAGAATGCGCAACATGGAACGCAAAGTCATGCTTTTGCCCGACCCGCTCTCCCCCACCAGCCCCACCGTCTCCCCCGGAAATATCTCCAGATCCACCCCTTGCAGGGGGATGACCGGCGGGGAGGCCCGGTTGTCGATGGCGACTTCCAAGCCGGAAATGGACAGCAAGGGCCCGCTCATAAGGAACCGGCCGGGCCGAGCGGGGCGCCCGCCTCCCCGGAGAAGGCGGTCAGGGAATAGACCGACAGCGCAATAGCCAAACCGGGGAAGATGGAGGGCCACCATATTCCCTGCATGATCAAAGACGCCCCGGCGTTGATCATGGACCCCCATTCCGGATTGGGCGGCTCGATCCCCACCCCGATAAAACTCAGCCCGGCGATTATCTGTATGGCGTAGGCGCAGGTGAGGGCGAACAAAGCCAGAATCTGCCCGCGGGCGTTGGGCAGGAAATGGCGCCAGACGATTCCCCAGCCGCCCAGGCCTCCGCATTTGGCGGCTTGGACGTAGGCGGCGTCGGTGAGCGGAATGAGGACGCTGCGCACCTGTCGCAGATAGAGGGGAAAGTTTATGCTGGCGATGGCGGTTATCAGCACCACCAGCCCCGGCCCCAGAATGGTGAACATTACGATCCCCAACAGCAACACCGGAAAGGACTGCATAATTTCCACCGCCCGCAGCAGAACCGTGTCCACCCACCCCCGCCGGTAGGCGGCCCAGGCCCCCAGCACCGACCCCAGCCCCCCTCCGATCAGCACCCCGGTCACCGCCAAAGTGAAGTCAACCCGGGCGGCGGCGATCAGCCGCGAGAACACGTCCATACCCAAATGGTCGGTGCCCAGCCAATGTTCGGCGGACGGGGGGCTGAGCGGGTTGAAAGGATCGGGCCACAGCGGGTCGTAGGGGGCGACCCACGGCCCGAATATGGCCGTCGCCACCAACAGCAGAAAAACGGCCCGCCGCGCTCGCCGCGACCATTGGGCGAGCCGGGAGGAGGCGGAGGGGGCCCTGGCCGGCGGGCGGTCGGAAACCAGGTCGGCGGCCACCGCTCAGTCCCGCAACCGGGGGTCCAGCGCGTACTGCGCCAGATCCACTATGAAATACAGAACCACGTAGATCACCGCCGAAATCAGCACCACGCCCAGCACCGCGTCGTAGTCGGAAAAGTTCATGGCCCGCACCGCGTACAGCCCGATGCCCGGCCAGGAAAACACCACCTCCACCAAGATGGCCCCCCCGATCAGATACCCGAAAGTCATGGCGATCAGGTTCAGCACCGGCGGAAAGGCGTTGCGGATAATGTCCCGCCGCATCACCAACCGGCGGGGGAGCCCGTAGCTGCGGGCGGCTTCCACATAGGGGCTGGCCGCCACTTCCCCCACCGCGGCCCGCGTCACCCTAAAAACCGGCGGCCCGCTGGTCACCGCCAAAGTCAAACCGGGCAGCACCAGATGCCACAGGGCGCGCAACGACAACCCAAAATCCCCGGCCAGCAAAGCGTCCAAAGTGTAGAAGCCGGTCGCGAACTGCGGCGGGTCGGCTCCGCTCATCCGTCCCAGCGGAGGGGGGAAAATGGGCAACAGGAAAGCCAGCAGGGCGATAAACAACAGGCCCAGCCAGAAAGCGGGCACGCTCACCCCGAACTGGCTGATCCCCTCCCCAAGCCGGGAGGCGGCGCCCCCCGGGCGCAGGCCGGCCCGCACCCCGAGCGGTATCGCCCACAGGATGATGAAAAAAGTCCCCGCCGTCACCAGCTCGGCGGTGGCGGGGAGGCGGCGTCCGATTTCGTCTATAACCGGGACGTAGGTGCGCCGCGAAGTGCCCAGGTCGCCTTTCATCAGGTTGACCATGTAGGTCGCGTACTGCTCCCAGAACGAATCGTTTAGGCCCAGCAACTCGGCCCTGGCTTCCAAAGTGGCTTCGTCGGCCTGCAAACCCACCGAAGCGTAGAGGGGGGTGCCGGTGAAGCGGGTGACGGTGAAAGTCAGGGTGCCGACGAACAGCAGGACCAGCGCCAGCAACCCCAGCCGGCGCAACAGGAAAAACCCCCAGTTGCGCCAGCGGGAAAAACGGGGTTGGGCGACGGTGGCGGTTGCCGTCTGCTCCTGCTCCATGGCCGCCTGCCCCTCGGTCGGAAACGGGGGAGGACGGGTTTTCGGTCCGCCCTCCCCCGTCCGTTACGCCGCCCCTACCCGCCGGTGCGGTTCAAGGTGGCGAACCACAGCAACTGGTCGGGGTGATGTACGTAGCCTCCGATGTCCTCCCGCACCGCCAGCGAGAAGTCGGCGTTGGCCAGCCAGACCATGGGAGCGGCGTCGATCACTTTGCCGATCGCCTCCCGGTACGGTTCCCGCCGCGCGGCGTCGTCCACCACCGGGCCGGTCTCTTCCAGCACCCGGTCCACGTCCGGGTCGCTGAACCCGGTCCAGTTGATGACCGTGTCGGTGCCCCACCACAGGAAGAAGTGGTAGAAGGGGTCATCCACGTAGTCGGTCAGGTAACCGCGCATGGCCGCCTGGTAATCCCGGGCGAACAGGCGCTCGGCCATAGTCGCCGCCGACACGGGGACGATGGTCATGTCAATTCCCAGTTCGGCGTAGGCGGCTTTCAAGTTGGCCGCCGCCGCCTCCACATAGGGAAGAGCCTCAGAAACGATCAGGTCGAACGAGAACCCGTCCGCCACGCCCGCTTCGGCCAGCAGTTGCCGGGCCCGGTCCAGGTCGGTGTCGTAACTCCACAGATCGCCGAGGCCGTACAAGTCGAAGAACCGGGAGTTGACCGACATCGGCCCCTGCGAGGGAACAGCCCGTCCCCGCAACACCCCTTCCACGATGGCGTTGTAAGGGGAGGCGTAGGTGAGGGCCAGCCGGACGTTGAGGTCGTCGAACGGCGGCGCCTGGGTGTTGAGGAGGACGTTGAAGGCCGCCCGGTCCGGCACCGACAGCACATCCACCCCGGCCAGGCCTTCGGCCCGGTCCAACTCTTGGGCGGACAAGTCCAAGGCAATGTCCACATCGCCGTTCTGCAACAGGGCCAAACGGTTGGATGACTCCGGCACCACCGACATTTCCACCGTGGTGAAAAACGGCTCGTCCGGCCAGGTGGGATTGGCTTTCAACACCAGGCGGGAGCCCCTCTCCCAGCTGTCTATCACGTAGCGTCCGTTGCCCGCGTAGTTCTGCCCCAGCCATTCCAACGCCCACGGGTCGTCGTCGGTGGCTTGGGCGGTCACCGTCTCGCTGTCCAACAGGCCCAAAGTCTGGTCCCGCAACAGCGGCAACACGATGGCCGAAGGCCGGGCGCCGGTGATGCGGATGGTTTCTTCGTCCACTTTCTCCACCTGATCCAAGCTGGACACGCCCACGTTGCCCCACACCCAGGCCGGGCCGGCCGCGGTGCCCAGGGCCCGCTCGATGGTCCAGATGAAGTCATCGGCGGTCACCGGATTGCCCGATTCGGGGAAAGTCAGGCCTTGGCGCATCTTGAAAGTGATGGTCTCCCCGCCGTCGCTGAACTCCCAGGATTCCACCGACTGCCCTTCAAAACTGGTGGTGTCGGCGTAGGCGAACCTGCCCGCCGAGGCGCCCGGCAGATACTGGACCGGTTGCATGTAGATGTTTTTCAACGTCAGGTTGGTAAGCGTGGCCTGCCCGAAGGTCGGGTCCAAGGTTTCCACATCGTCGGGGATGGCGATGCGCAGGGTGCGGGACCCGTCATCGGGAGCCGGCGCGGGCGCGGCTTCCGTGGTGGTGGGGGCCGCCGCGGTGGTAGTGGGGGCTTCCGCCGCGTCCGCATCGTCCATGTCGTCCGCGGGCGCAGCCGCGGTGGTGGTCGGGGCGGCCGCGGTGGTGGGGGCCGCCTCCGTGGTGGCGGCCGGTTCGTCGCCGCCGCCGCAGGCCCCAGCGATCAGAGCCAGTATCAGCATAACCCCCAGTACCAATAATCCCCTTTGTCGTTTTACGCGCATCCCAGGTTCCTCCTTAGCAGTAGGGAATGACGACCGCCAGTATACCCCTCCCGCCGCCCCGCCATCCGAAAAAACCGGTTTTGCCAACGCGCCGGCAAAGGCATGCGGGGGTTAGCGCATGTAGCTGGCGCCGTTGATGTCGATGGTGGCCCCGGACAGGTGCCGGCAGTTTCCGCCCGCCAAAAACACCGCCAGCCGCCCGATCTCCTCCGGGGGTATCCACTCCCCCATCGCCAACTGCGGGGCGGTCGCCTCTTCGCCTCCCACCGGCTCGGCCGCCTTATGGGACATGTCGGTGCGCACCGTGCCCGGGGCGATGTTGAAAGCGGTCACCCCCCGCCGGGCGTATTCGGCGGCCGCCGTCTTGGTGAATGCGGTGATGGCCCCTTTGGAGGCGCTGTAGGCGACCGTCCGCGCCCCGCCCGCCAAGTAGGCCAGCCAACTGGACAACGTGATGAGGACCCCCCCGCCGTTGTCCGCAAAATGGCGCACCGCTTCCCGCGCCAGGTTGACCGGCTCCGCAACGTTCACCTGCCAGGCCGTCTCCCAAGCCCGGTCCCAGGCGGCGTCGGAGCCGTCCCAGTCCGTCTCCGGCAACACCCCGGCGTTGTTGACCAGCACATCCACCCGCCCCTTCCATTCCAACGCCCGCCCCCACAAGTCCCGTCCCGTCCCCCCGGAGCGGAAATCCCGACTTAGGATCAATTTGCGACTTTCGGGCAAGTCGGCCAACGCCTCCTCCGCCCCCTCCCTATGCCGGCGGTAGTGGGCGATGACCGCCGCCCCCGCCCCGCCCATCTCACGGGCGATATGCCACCCGATGCCCCGCGACGCCCCGGTCACCAGAACCGTCTTGCCCTCCAGCGATATTTGCACTTTGCCTCCTCCCCGACCGCGCTTTGCGAAAACCCAACCTTAGACAAAGGGACGGGGCGATAAAGGGGTAACATCGGGGGGCCGGCTCACCAAGGAGAACGCGATGAAGATCGTCTACATTGAACCAATCGGGACGGGCATTTACAGCGCCCACACCGCCGCCGTTTTGGAGCGGCATGCCTCGCCGGGCGTAACGATCGAGGTGCGCCATCTGCAACTGCCCCCGGAGTTGACCGGGCCGATGTTGCCGACCGCCCCCCTCTACCTAAACGAACTAATCTCCGAGGTGATGCGCGCCGAACGGGAGGGGGCGGACGCGGCCATCATCGGCTGTTGCTCCGACCCGGGGCTTATGGAGGCGCAACGCACGGTGGAGATTCCGGTGGTGGGGCCTCTGCAGGCGGCGGCCGCCCTGGCCGGCGGGCGCGGCAAAAACCTGGGCGTGCTGTGCCCCGACGAACACGCCTGGCATGTCACCGCCAACTGGATCCGGCGCAACCTGCGGGCTTACGGGATGGCGGACGTGGTCGGTTCGGTGGCCTTCGTGCCCATGCACGTGGAAGGCGAAGCCGCCCTGATCGGCCCGCAGACGGTGGAGTTGGAAGAAGTTCTGCGGCGGTTCCGCCGCCAGTTGCTCAACGAGGGGGTGGCGGCCGCCCGGGAAATGATCGAGCGGGAGCCGGTGGACGCCGTCCTGTTCGGATGCACCATCTGGGGGGGGATGATCGGGGAAGCGGCCCCTAAAATCGACGCTTTGTGCCTGGACCCGGTGGTGGCCTCCCTGCACGTGGCCGAAGCCCAAGTGCGGGCCGCCGCCCTGTAACGGACCCCTCCGGCGGCGGGCGGCCCGATGGCCGAATTTCTGGAACGGGCGCGGGAGGTTATTCCCCCCCTGGTGTCATTCCGGGCCCGCATGGAGGTGGTGAAAGGCGAAGGCTCCCTGATTACCGCCGCCGACGGCCGCCAATACTTGGACTTTTCCACCGGCATCGCCTGCCTCAACCTGGGGCACAACCATCCGGGGGCGGCGGCGGCGGCCCGGGAACAGCTGGACCGCCTGTGGCACGCCGGGTTCGCCACCTACCCGCACCGGCCGCTGGTGGAAGCGGCCGAGAAGATCATTGAGGTCGCTCCGCAACGGGTGGAGCAGGTCCTGTTCATGAACTCGGGGGCGGAGGCGGTGGAAGGAGCGGTGAAAATGGCCCGCCATGTCCGGGGCCGCCCGGGGATCATCGTCTTCCGGGGCGGATTCCACGGACGCACCATGGGGTCGGTGGCCTACACCACTTCCACCGCCGCCCACCGCCGCCGCTACCATCCGTTGCCCGCCGGGGTTTTCACGGCCCCTTTCCCCCATCCTTTCGCCTGGGGAATGACCCGGCAACAGGCCGAAGAGCGGGCCGTGGACGGGTTGCGCCGCATCTTCCGGCACGACATCGCCCCGGAGGAAACGGCGGCTTTCCTCATCGAACCGGTGCAGGGGGAAGGGGGCTACTACCCGGCGCCCCCCGGCTTCCTGGCCGAATTGCGGGCAACGGCCGACGAACACGGGATTCTGGTTATCGCCGACGAGGTGCAAACCGGGTTCGGGCGGTGCGGGGACTGGTTCGCCGGCCAGGTTCTGGGCTGGGAGCCGGATGTGGTGGTGATGGGGAAGGCCATCGCCAACGGACTGCCCCTGTCGGCCATCGGGGCCTCCCGGGAAACTTTCGCCGACTGGCCTTACGGGGCTCACGGAACCACCTACAGCGGCAATCCGGTGGCTTGCGCGGCGGCCGCGGCGGTGGTCGACGGGTTGCGGGAGGCAATTCCCGGGGTGGCCGGGCGGGCCGACCGGGCCTGGAAGCGTTTCCGGGAAATGGCCGAACGCTACCCGGCCATAGGGGACGTTCGCGGGCTGGGGCTGATGATCGGGGTGGAGCTGGTGGACGAGGGGGGCCGCCCCGCCAAGGCGGCGCTGGAAGCCGTTTACAGCCATTCCATGCGGGAAGGATTGTTTTTCCTGCCTTGCGGAACCGACGGCAACGTCATCCGTTTCATACCGCCCCTCAACGTACCCTACGAGCACTTGGACCGGGCTTTGGACATCATCGAATCGGGCATCGCGGAGCTTTGAGCCCCCGGCCCGGGGGTCAGCCGATTCCCAACGAGGCGGTAAGCCCGTCCAGCTCCTCCATCAAGCCTTTGATTTCCGCCGTCCGCCGCCGTCCCTCCTCCCCCAACTCCGGGAAACGGGTGAGCGGGGCGCGCACATCGCCCATCGGATAGCCGACCGCGGCCGCCAAAGCCTTGGAGTAGCACTGGTGGCCGTAAGTGGGATGGCCGGCGGCGATAATGTGGTCGATGCGGTCAATCAGCCGTTGCACCGCCAACGCGTCGTCGATCCGACCCGCCTCCAGCAAGTCGAAGATGCGGTGGGAGGCGACCGGGATGTAGTTGCCGTAGGGGTTGACGTATCCGATGGCCCCCAGCAGAAACGAGTCCACGATCCGCTCCCCGGCGAACACTTTCATTTCCCCCTCGGACACCTCGATCACATCCCGCACCCGGGCCAAATCCAGGCTGGACTCTTTAATGTACTGCACGGTTTCCAACTCCCGGCACAGGCGGGCCACCAGCTGCGCCGACATGTCCACATTGGAGGTGACCGGGTTGTTGTAAAGCATCACCGGGATGGAAATGGCCCGGTCGATGGCCGCGTAGTAGTTGAAAATTTCGTCCTCGGTGGGAGTGTAATAGTAGGGGGGGATGATCATCACCCCGTCCGCCCCCAAATCTTGGGCTTGGCGGCTGTAGCGCACCGCGTTGGGGGTGTGGGCGTTCATCGTTCCGATCAGCACCGGGATGCGCCCGTCGATGTGGTTCACATAGGTTTCCACCACCAGCCGCCGCTCCTCGTCATCAACGGTCAGGAACTCGCCGGTGCTGCCCAAGGCGATGATCCCCGGCACCCCGGCCTGCAACTGCCAGTCCAGAAAGTTTTTGAGGGCGCCGACGTCGATGGCCGACCCGTCCTCGGTGAACGGGGTAACCGAAACCGTGTAGCTGCCGCGAAACTCTTTGGTCATTTTCCTCCCATCGTCATTCGGACAATCTACCAATCCGGAGGAGGCGCGGAGGCCGCCAGCCGGGAGATTTCCACCGGGCGCACCGGCGGCTGGGGGGCGAAACCGGTGAACTCGCCCCGGGGGACGCCCCCCGCCCGCTCCGCCAACTCGTCCATTACCGGCCCGCATAGACGGCCCTGGCATTGGCCCATTCCCACCCGGGTGAGCCGCTTGGCGGCGCCCGCCGACCCGGCCCCCTCCGAGTCGGAGAAGGCCCGGCGCGCGGCTCGCAACTCCACCGACTCGCACCGGCAGACGATGGTTCGGTCATCGGCCAACTGAACGGTCAGGGGAGGCGCCCGGTAAAGGCGGCGCAGGCCCCGCTGAAAAGCCAGGTGACGGCGCAGTCGCCGCCCCGCCCTCCGCCGCCCGGCCCCCCCGCCGGGGGGGGACATCCCCATATCGGCCACCACGTCCCACCCGGCGGCCTCCCCCATGGCCTCCGCCGCATAAGCCCCTTCTATCCCCCCCGCGTCCCCCACCGCCCACACCCCCGGGGCGGTGGTGCGCCCCGCCGGGGTGCGAACGGTAACCAGCAAGCCGCTTTCCGGCTCCACCCGGTGGCGGCAACCCAGGGCCCGGGCCAGTTCCGTTCCGGGAACGAACCCGTACCCCAGGCAAACCGCCTCCGCCTCGTGTTCCAGTTCCGTTCCGGGCAGGGGGGCGCCGTTTTCGTCCAACCGGGCGGTCACCGCCCCCGCCACCCGGCCCTCCCCCCGGATTTCCACCACCGAAGTGCGGTCCAACACCGGTATGCGGCGCCGGGCCAGGGCCGCCCGGTAGGCGAAGCCTTTGCCTACCAGGGCCGGGGAGGCGGCCAGCATCCGCGCCCCGGCGGCCAGGTTGCGCGGCCAGCGCAGGTCGGCCTGCTCCGCCACCGCCGCCACCTCCACTCCGGCCCGGGCCAACTCGGCCGCCACCTGCATGTTGAGGGGGCCGGTCCCGGACAGCAGCACCCGCCGTCCGGGGGCGGTCTGGTGGGAGCGCAATAGGGTCTGGGCGGCCCCGGCGGTCATCACCCCCGGCAGGGTCCACCCCGGAATGGGAACCCCCCTCTCCCGCGCCCCCACCGCCAACACCAGCCGTTGCGGGCGCAAAGTCCAAGCCGTTCCCGGCCCGTGGGCCAACAGCAGTCCCGGTGGGAACGCCCCCCACACGCTCACCCCGTTGAGGATGCGCACCCCGGCTCGGCGGGCCCTTTCCATCAACTTCCCTCCCCGCCGGAACTGGGAGTCCAGCCGCCTCCGATCGACCGGGCTTTCCGGAGAAGGCTGCTTGTAAAACTGACCCCCCAGGTAGGGACGTTCGTCGATGAGGACCGTCTCCGCCCCCGCCTCGGCCGCCGCCGAAGCGGCGGACAAACCGGCCGGGCCGCCCCCCACCACCAGCACGGCGGGGGCCATCCGCCGTTGCTCCCATTCATCTCCGGGGCCGGCTGCGGCGGCGGGCGGGGGAAGGAGGGCCGGTTGGCGCTCCACCGCCATCCCTTCCCGCACCGGAATCATGCAAGCCAACCGGCCGGGGGTCCCGTCCACCGTCACCGCGCATTCGCCGCACGCCCCCATCCCGCAGAACAACCCCCGCCCCCGCCCGTCCCCGGCCTCCCCCATGTCCGAAAACCCGGCTTCGGTCAGGGCGGCGGCCAGGGAAAGCCCGGGGCGGGCCGCCACCGCCCGTCCCCCGAAAGTGAAACCCACTTCCCCGGCGGGCTTCCCCACCCCCGGTATTTCCACCCGCACCGGGGCCCCTCAGTCCGGACGATGTTTGCGCCGATGGGCCCGCCAAGTGGTAGCCCAGCCGTCCGGGTCGTCCAGGTTGGTCCCCGTCACCCGGCGGATGGGGTGATTGTGGGGGGCGGTCTTCACCAGTTCCGGGTCGGTGCGGGCCTCCCGGCAGATTTGTTCGATGACGTCCACCCAGTAGTCCAAATCCTCCAAAGGCCACATCTCCCCCGCCTCGGGGGTGAAAGGCTCGGGAACGAACCACGGTTCGTGGCTCATCCAATAGGCGTCCACCCCGTAGTCCACCATCCGGTTCTGCACATCGACTGTGGTGACCCCGGTCTCCTCGGTCAACTCCCCCAGGCTGTAGCGGGTCATCTCCATCCGCTGTTTGGTCAAATGGGGCAGGGCTTTGGACACGCCGGGGATGGCCAGCAGGCGGGTTTCCATGTAGTTGTTGGCCAGAAGCGACAGGTCGGCCGCCTCCCGCACCCCCTCCGCCCCCATGGCCCGCAACCAGGCGTAGGCTTTGACGATCACCGGAACGTTGCCCAAAAACTCCCTGACCCCGGTGCGGGCCTCCGGCCCGGGAATGCGGATTTCATACCCGTCCCCGCTTTCCTCCACTATCGGGGCGGTCAGATGGGGAACCAACTCGGCCCGGCAACCGTAAGCCCCCACCGCCGGCCCGCCCCCCGCTTTGGGGGCCCCGAAGGTTTTATGCAACATCATCATGCAGGCGTCGAAACCCAACTCGGCGGCCCGGATGCGCCCCATCACCCCGTTGAAGTTGGCGTGGTCGTAGAAGCACAGCCCGCCCGCCCGGTGCACTATTTCCACCCATTCCCGGATATGCGGGTTGTAGATTCCGATGTCGTCCGGATTGTTGACCATCAGGGCGGCGGTGCGGTCGGAAACGGCGGCCCGCAGGGCCTCCACCGAGGCGAACCCTTCCTCCTCTAAAGGAAGGGTTACCACGTCGAAACCGGCGGCGGCGGCGGCGGCCGGGTTGCAAGGATGGGCTTGGGCGGTGGTGATAATCTCCGTTCGCTGCGCCAGATCGCCGCGGGCTTGGTGGTAGGCCCTGGTTACCGTTGCGTGCAGGAAAGCGGCGTCCGCCCCCCCGCCCGGCTGGAAAACGAACTGGTCCATCCCGGTCAACTCCCGCAACATCAGGTCCAACCCGCGGATGACGGCCAGGGTGCCGGTCAGGGTTTGCGGGTCCTGGTCGGGATGGGTGTCGGCCACCCACGGGGAACGGGCGAGGGCTTCGGTCACCCGGGGGTTGTATTTCATAGTGCACGTTCCGAACAGGCTGATCCCCATCATCCCCAGCACCTGCTGCGACAGATGCAGATAATGCCGCAGGGCTTCCGGCTCCGACAGTTCCGGCAGTTGCGGGGCGTCCCGGCGGCGGGCGGCGGGCGGGATCAGGTCTTCCGCCGCCCCCATGGTCCGCGACATTTCCGGGTCGGGTTCGGGGAATATCGTCCCCCGGCGGCCGGGGGCCCCCAGTTCCATCACCAGCGGTTCGTCCCACACCGCGGCGTGGTAGCGGCGCAGGCCGTTGTCCGCCATCAGCCGGTCACCTCCCCCAAAGCCTCCGCCAGGCGGTCCAGGTCGGCCCGGGTGTGGACTTCGGTCACGCAATACAGGGCGCTCTGCCCCAGCTGGGGGAAGTCGGCGCTTAAGTCTTTGCCTCCGAAAATCCCCCGGCGGAGAAGATCCCGGTTGATTTCCGCCGTCGAACGTCCCGTCCGATCGAACCCGACCACGAACTCTTTGAAGAAACCGGACGGCCAGCGCACCGTCACGTTGGGGAGCCGGGCCAGGCGGCGGGCGGCGTAGTGGCTGCCATGCAGGACCGCCCGGCCCAGTTCCCGGAATCCTTCCGGGCCGAGAACCGACATGTAGACCGCGTTGGCCACCGTCCACAGGTAAACCGAATTGCCGGTCCAGTCTTTGCCTTCCTCCCGGGACCCGTAGGAGCTCTGGGCGAACAGGGTCAGGCCGAAGCCCCGCTCCCCCGGGGCCAAAGTGTCGGTGATGCTCACCTGCAGGGTGGGGTATTGGCGGGCGTAACGTTCTTCGTCGCGGGTGGCGATGAAACCGCCCACCCCGCCTCCGCCGTTCATATGGACTCCGAGCGGCTGGGTGGAACCGACCGCGATATCGGCCCCATATGCGGCGGGAGGGGCCAAAACCCCCAGTGAAACGGGATCCACTCCCACCACCGTTTCCGCGCCGGCCCGGCGGGCGACGGCGGAGATCAGGGCCGCCTGGTCTTCTATAACCCCCAAATAGGAAGGGGTTTCGAAGTAGACGGCGGCCGTCTCCCCGTCCAGTTTGCGCTCCAAGTCGGCCAGGTCCAAGCGGCCGGTCGCCAAATCGGAGGCCACCGGGACTATTTCCAAATGGCCGCGCAGTTCGGGAAAGCCGGCGTAGGTTCGCGCCACCGCCAGCCGTTGCGGGTCCATCAGGTCGGAAACCAAAACCCGGCGGCGGCCGGTGATGCGGGCCGCCATGCGCAGGGCGTGGCCCGTCGCCGCCCCCCAGCTGTAAACCGGCAGGCCGACGAATTCCATCCCCAACAGTTCCCCCAGTTGGCTGGCGAATTCGAACCAGGCCTGGTTGCGGCCCAGGTCGGAGGAGGGGGTGCCCCACACCGAAGTCAGAAATTCACTGCGGGTCCATATTTCATCGCATACGGCGGGCACGTGATGTTGCCACACCCCGGCCCCGAGGAAGTTGAGGTTGTCCCCGCAGGTTCTGTTTTGGCCGAGCAGGTCGCTCAGATGGCGTTTCAGTTCCACCTCGGAGGTGAGGGGCTCCGGCAGTTGGAAAGGCCGGGAGGTGATGTGGTCGGCGGGGATTTGTTCGAACAGGCGGTCGGCGTCGGTTACGCCGATGGCGTCCAACATACGACGTTTGGCCTGCTCGGTGGAGTTGGCCATATAGGGATGGGCTTTGGTCATGGGCCTCCTACACGGACAGCGGGCCGGGCTCGGGAATCATCGTACAGCCTTTGGGGGGCGAAGGGCGCCCGGTTTTGATTTTAGGGCGGCGGGACGGGCCTTGTTTCTAAAATCTGGCCGGTATGAGTTCCAAGATTCTGGGGGTGATCATCAACCCCATCGCAGGCATGGGCGGCTCGGTCGGATTGCACGGCACCGACGGGGACGCCCGGCGCCGGGCGGAGGCTTTGGGGGCGGTCCCCATCGCCGGCAAACGGGCGGTGCGGGGATTGCGCCGGCTGGGGGCGGCGCCGGGGGCGCGGGTGCTGGCCGCCGGCGGGCCGATGGGAGAGGACATCGTCCGGTCGCTGGGGTGGGAAGCGGAGACGGCGGGGCCGCCCCCGTCCGCTCCGACCACCCGGGGGGACACGCAGGCCGCGGCCCGGGCCATGCAGGAGGCGGGGGCCGACCTGATCCTGTTCGCCGGGGGGGACGGGACGGCCCGCGACATTGCGGAGGCGGTCGGTTGCCGGACGCCGTTGCTGGGGATTCCGACCGGGGTGAAAATGCATTCCGCGGTGTTCGGAGGCGCCCCGGAGGCGGCCGGGGAGCTGGCCGCCCGGTTTCTAAAAGACCCCGGCGGGACTTCGTTGCGGAAAAGGGAAGTGTTGGACGTTTCACCCGACAGCGGGGAGGTGGGCGGGTTTGTGCTGGCCTCCGTCCCCTATGCGCGGGGGCTTCTGCAGTCCGGCAAGGCGGCCTCTCCTGCGGGGGACGACCGCCTCTTGGATCTGCTGTGCGCGGAGATAGCCGGGGCGATGGAGGCGGGCCGCCTCTACATTTTGGGGCCGGGGGCCACCGTCGGCTTGGTGATGCAGCATCTGGGTTTGGAAGGGACGACGGCGGGGGTGGATGCGGTAGCGGACGGGAGGCTGGCGGCCCGGGATGCGTCCGAGGCCCGATTGCTGGAACTGTTGGCGGAGGGACGGGAAGCGACCATAATCCTGGGGGTCATCGGAGGCCAGGGGTTCCTGCTGGGGCGGGGCAACCAGCAACTGAGCCCGGCGGTCATCAGGCGGGTGGGGGAGGACAATGTGATAATTCTGGCCAGCGAGGAAAAACTGCGGAGCCTGGACCCGCCCGTGTTGCGAGTGGACACCGGCGTAGAAGAACCCGACCCAGCCCTGCTCGGCTACCGACGAGTGCGCACCGCCCCCGGCCAAAGCACCATGATGAAAGTAGTATCTTAACTCTCAACTACAGATGCGGCAGCCGTATTCGTCGATTCCTCCCCGGGGACAGGGGGCGGCAACACTGTAGCACCCTCTCCCTCATAAACAGCACCGACCGTCGTATAAAAAACACGTAAGTCGTGAACATCCGTCACCAACATAGGCAAATCAGTATCGATTCCTATACGTCCATCGGTTATCCTAACACGTTGCCGGGAGGCTTTCTTGATCCCTTCTACCAACTCATCCAACGGCAAATTCAATTTGCTACGCATCTCATCATTTCTCGCCAACCAAATATTTTGCGCCACAGCACGAATCCCATCATCAGCCTGTTGCACAAACCACCTATCCCCCCCTCCAATGGTACCCCAAGCCTCCACACCCAACGTGAACGGAATACTAAGAAATAGCACCATTTCCTTACCTTCGTACTTAAGTATAGTATCTTCTTTCTTTTTGTCTAGAAAAAGAATACCATCCTGTGTCAGTTTACCTTCATCATCTATATAGCCCCGTTCAAATATATAGCCAAGTAGATTATTTCTATACATTATTACAGGTATAATTTTTGGGCCTTCACCAATGACATATTCCTTTACCTCAACATCGATAAAACAGTAAAAGATACCAGCAGGTAATAGTGGCAGATCCAAATAATCAGGTATTATATCAGGATATCTATCGCATCTAGTCGTACCTGTTAGCATAGTTCCCCTTATCACTATATGAGGAACAAGCAAAAGGCTTTCGTTGTCAGTAACCAATCTCTCAAGAAAAGTAGGGACACTTTCCATATAACTAAGAGAAGATGAAGAAGTATTTGTATGGATGGGCATACCCACTGGACAAGGATCCGGCTCCGAAAGGGTAGGAATACAAGGCGGAACCACCTCTTCCAGATAGACCCTCCCCGCCCCTAAAGTGGCTCCCTGATCTTTGCCACAGGAGATCAAAGCAACCAACAATACTAACAATAACAACATAGGTGCCCTAACCATTATATCCCCTTTCATGCAGATTCTGCCACCTCGGTGGTGGTAGTAGTAGTAGTAGTAGTAGACACGGAAGTGGAGGTGGTGGTTGTTCCAGCGTCATCGGTCGACGAAGGGGTGTTAGTTTCTTCGCCTGGAAGCGGTACTGACGAACCAGCTGTCTCTTCATTAACCGGAATGGTAGGTGGAGCAGGATCATCCTCCCCGGGAACTGGCGGCGGCAACACTGTAGCCCCCTCCCCTTCATAAACAGCACCGACCGTCGTATAAAAAACACGTAAGTCATGAACATCCGTCACCAACATAGGCAAATCAGTATCGATTCCTATACGCCCATCGGTTATCCTAACACGTTTCCGGGAGGCTTTCTTAATCCCTTCTACCAACTCATCCAACGGCAAATTCAATTTGCTACGCATCTCATCATTTCTCGCCAACCAAATATTCTGCGCCACACCACGAATCCCATCATCAGCCTGTTGCACAAACCACCTATCCCCCCCTCCAATGGTACCCCAAGCCTCTACGCCCAACGTGAAGGGAATGCTAAGAAATAGCACCATTTCCTTACCTTCGTATCTTAGTATGGTAGTTTCTTTCATTTTATCCAGAAAAAGAATACCATCCTGTGTTCGATTACCCTCATCATCTACATAGGGCCATAGATTAGATCTAAACATTATTACAGGTATAATTTTTGGACCTTCGCCAATAATATATTCTTTTACCTCAACATCGATAAAACAGTAAAAAGTTCCTTCAGGCGATAATTGCATATCCAAATAATCAGGTACTATAGCAGGATATCTATCGCATCTAGTCGTACCCGTTAGCATAGTTCCCCTTATCACTATATGAGGAACAAGCAAGAGACTTCTGTCGTCAGTGACCAATCTCTCAAGAAAAGTGGGAACACTACGCATATATTTAAGGGAAGATGAAGAAGGATTCGTATTGATGGGCATACCCACTGGACAAGGATCCGGCTCAGAAAGGGTAGGAATACAAGGCGGAACCACCTCTTCCAGATAGACCCTCCCCACCCCTAAAGTGGCTCCTTGGTCTTTGCCGCAGGAGATCAAAGCAACCAACAAAATCAGCAACGACAATATCTTCGCCCTCAACATCACCTTCCCTTTACCCAAATCTGGTATAACCAAGCTTTCTCTCGTTTATCTTACGCTTACCCCTCCCGCGGCGTTCCGTCTGCTGGAACCTGCTTGGAAGGGGGTTAGGTTGCGGCTCCGGCTAGGAGCTCCCGGCGTTGGGCCTCGGTGCGGCCCCCCCAGATGCCGTAGGGCTCCTGGATGTCGAGCGCGAAGTCCAGGCATTCCTGGGTCACGGTGCACACCCGGCAAATGGCCTGGGCGCGCCGCTCGCGGTTTTCGCGCTCCTCTTTGCGCTCGACGGCGGACCGGGGGAAAAACAGGTGCGCGTGGCTATCCCGGCAACGGGCCCGCGACTGCCAAGAATCTTCATGTGACATGGGAAACGCCCTCCTCCTCATCTCCGCCTGCCAGGTTGTAATCGCCAACCCTACACCGGAATTGGGCGGCGCGGCAAAACCCGTAATGTTTTTTTCGCGTTCTCAATCCGGGGGGGCGGCGGGGGAGGGCGGGGGCTCGGCCGGGGCCACGGCCAGAAACGCCCCCTGAACTTCTTCCACCATCACCTCATCGCCCTCCGCCAAACCCGCGGCGCGGGCGGCGGTGGCCCGCCAACGGGCCCCGTCCACTTCCACCACCCCGTCCGGGGCGAACCGGGTCACCGCCCGTCCCCGCCGCCCCACCAGGTATCCCCGGCCGATGGCGGGCGTGGAGAAACGGGCCCGGGCCACGGTGCGCATGGCGAACACGTAGAAGGCGGCGACGGAAAGAACCATTAAGGCCACAATCCACCAGGAGGGGACGATCTGGGGGGCGGCGTCGGTGAAAAACAACCCGCCCGCGAACAACATCCCCGCCCCCAGGGCGGTGAGCGGCCCGGCCCGGCCCCGCTGAAAATCGGCGGTCATCGCCGCCAGCGCCGCCAAAGTGAGCGCCACGGCCCACCACCGCAACGGCAACGACCCCAGCCCGTAACCGGCGATGAGCAGGCACAGGGCGGCCACCCCGGCCGCGATGCCCGGCCCTAGGGCGTAAAACTCGAAGGCGGCCACGGCCAACCCGGTCACCAGAAAGAAGAAAGCCGCCTCCGCTCCGACGGCGATGCGCAAGGTTCTCGTTCCCAAACCCGGTTCGGAGAACACGGCCGGCAGGGCGGCGGTTCCGTCGGCCGTTTCCCGCACCGTGTCCAAAACCACCTCCGATCCCCGCACCGTCGCCGTCATCCCGTCCATTTCCACCAACAGGTTGTTGAGGGAAGGGGCCACTACGTCCACCAACCCGGCGATGGGCTCCGTCACCTCCACCGCCCGGCTCCGGTAACCGGCGGGCGGGCCGGGGGCGCTGGGGGCCGTCCGCCATCCCCCGGAGTCGGATTCGCCGGCCACCACCGGCTGGGAAAAACCGATGCGGGCCCCCGGGGCGGCGGCCCGGATGGGGGCGGCCGCCAACAGATGGGCCGCCCCCCCGTAGGCGTAAGCGGGGGCGGGGCCGATCCACACCGCCACCGGCAACGGCGGGTCGGCCAGGCGGGTGATCAGATGATGCACATCCCGGGACAGGGAAGCCCGGGAGTCCAGTTGAATGACGGCCGCCACCGACCCGGCTTGGGCGGCGGCGTCCAACCGTCCGTCCAGAAACCGCACCGCCGACCAGTCCAGGTGGCCGGTGATTTCTATAACGTCCACCCGGGCCGCGTCCTGACCGGACGCGGAGGCCGCCGGGAAGGACAGGAGGCCGGCCAGCAACAAGAGAACGGGGAGGACCCGGGGGCGCATTGCCCAGATGTTAGAACATCGCCGCCGGCCGGCCGCCGCGCAACGCGCAGGCGCCGAATTCGGCTAGAGTCGGGGAGGTGAAAGTGATGGTAGTAGCCGACGCCCCCTGGGTCAGAAACCGGGTGCGGGCCGTCCTGGGCGGATGGGCCGAGCTGATGGAAATAACCGACCCGGGGCTGGTGGAGCAAATGGAGGCGCCCGAAGCCGAAGCTGCCCTGGTGGACATGCAGGTGGGCTCCATGGGAGGGATGGCCGTCATCCGGGCCCTGAAAGGGACCTTGCCCGCCGGGACCCCCATAATCCTGTTGCTGGACCGCCGGGCGGACGAGTTCCTGGCCCGCCGGGCCGGGGCCGACGGCTGGCTTCTGAAGCCTTTCACCGCCCAGGAACTGCGTTCCGCGCTGGGGGGGCCGGCCGCGGCCGGAGCGGAGGCCTGATCCGCGCCGCCTGCGGGGGAAAACGATGACCGACGCGGCGCGCATCATCCTGCTGGCCGTATTCGGGCTGTGCCTGCTGGCCTCCGGGTTTCTATCCGGCAGCGAAACCGCCTTGACCGCCGTCCCCCGGGAGCGCATCCACCAACTGGCGGCCACCGGAAAAAGTGGGCGGCGCCTGCAAATCCTGGTCGACGATTTGGAAGGCTCCATCAGCGCCATTCTCGTCGCCAACAACTTCGTCAACATCCTGGCTACCTCCCTGGCCTCCGTCATCGCCATATCCTTGGTGGGGGAAGGATGGGGAACGGTCCTGTCCACCCTGACGGTGACCGTGCTGGTGCTGATCTTCGGGGAGGTGACCCCCAAAACTTTGGCCGCCCGCCGCCCGGAGCGCTACGGCCTGATCGCCGCCACCCCCATCCGGGGCCTGGCGGTGGGAATCGGCCCCCTGTCCCGGCTGTTCGTGGGTTTGGGGAGGGGGATTTTGCGCCTGTTGCGCATAGAACGGGGAGGCGGGCAGTCCATCACCCCGGCCGACATCCGGGCTTTGGCGGCGTTGGGCGAACAGAGCGGCGACATCGACCGGGGGGAGAGGCAAATCATCGAGCGCCTATTCGAGGCGGCCGACCAACCGGTGCGGGAAATAATGACACCCCGGGTGGACATCGTGACCTTGACTCTGCCGGTCACCTCCGAACAGGTGGGCCGGGCGGTGGCCGACACCGCCCACTCCCGGTTTCCGGTGATCGGAAAGGAAGGGGATTTGGACTCCATCCAGGGGATTTTGTACGCCAAAGACGTGCTCCAGCACCGCCGGGACCTGTCGGCGGCCGAGGTGGGGGAAACGTTGCGGGAACCCCACTACGCGCCGGAAAGCGCCCCGGTGATGCGGGTGTTGCAGGACCTGCGGGCCCGCCGCACCGGGATGGCGGTGGTGCTGGACGAACACGGCGGGGTGGAAGGCCTGGTAACCGTCAAAGACCTGGTGGGCGAGTTGGTGGGGGATTTGGCGGATGAATACGACCCCCGCCATCCGACCCTGCTCCCCATCGGGCCGCAGTCGTGGATCGCCGACGGGGGCCTTCCCATCGATGATTTGGAGGAGGCGGTGGGGGAGGAAATCGAGGACGGCCCCTACTCCACCCTGGCCGGGCTGTTCTTCTACCAGTACGGACACATCCCCCAACCGGGCGACCAAGTGAAATACCGCAACCTGACTTTGACCGCGCTGGCCATGAACCGCCGCCGCATCAGCAAACTGCGGGTGCGCCGCCTCCCCGCCCCGGCCCCCTCCGAATCCGAATAACCGGGGGCGTCCCCGGCCGCCAACGAAGATTTGCCGGACTTGAGGTTTTTGTCACACCCCCGTCCTACGTTAAATATCAAAAGGAAAGCGGCCGTAATCCCGACTCGGCCCTCCGTGACGAACTACATAAAGTAATCGCCGGGATGAAACAGGCAACCAAAGGAGGCAGGCTGTGGAACCGCTGGAAACGAACCGTTTCTACATCGGCGACTGTACGGAGGCGATGGGCGGCTTCCCCGACGACTCCATTGACCTGACCGTGACCTCGCCCCCCTACGACGGATTGCGCGACTACCGGGGTTACCGGTTCGACGCCGAGAGGGCGACCCGGGAGCTGTTGCGGGTGACCAAAAAAGGCGGGGTGGTGGTTTGGGTGG
This sequence comes from Candidatus Spongiisociaceae bacterium, assembly GCA_965202665.1. GTDB lineage: Bacteria > Actinomycetota > Acidimicrobiia > Spongiisociales > Spongiisociaceae. The sequence continues at coordinate 1,516,493 of OZ241841.1, read as the reverse complement.
TGGGGGACCGCTACCGGGGCGGCCGGTCCATGACCAGCTTTCGGCAGGCGGTGATGTTCCAAGACATCGGCTTCTTGGTGCATGATGTGATGATCTATCAGAAAAAGAACACCCCGTTTATGCGGTCCAACGCCTACACCAACTGCTGGGAGTTCATGTTCGTGCTCTCCAAAGGGGGGCCTCCCAAAACTTTCAACCCTTTGAAAACGCCCACCGTCCGCAACGGGGAGGAGATGCTGACCTTCAACAAGCGGCCGGACGGAATCAACCGCAAACGCAAAGCGGTCCTGAAAGAGGAGAAAACCCGCACCAACATCTGGGCCTATGCGGTAGGCAACGGGGGCGCCACCAAGGACAAGATCGCCTTTCAACATCCGGCGGTCTTTCCCGAAAAACTGGCCGCGGAGCACATCCTGTCTTGGAACAACGAAGGGGATGTGGTGCTGGACCCGATGTGCGGGTCGGGAACGACCTGCAAAATGGCCATGTTGCTCGGCCGGCGTTACGTGGGAATCGACATCTCCGAGGAATACGTTGAGATCGCCCGGCAACGGCTACGGGATGCGGAGCCGGAGACGGAGTTGCTCCGGGCATCGGCGTGAAACGCTACCCGGCGAAAGACTGCGTGATATGCCCCCAAGGCCGACCGAGTATACGCGGCCCGTTGAGTTCAGTAGGATCAGAACCGGAAGGTGTCTCCATCACAGGTCAGCAACCGACCTTTCAGCATATTTACGGACAGAGGGAGGATTAACCCACAACGGACCCTCAATAAACGACCGAGTAAAAAACACACGATGAAACTCGCAAGCAGGCGGCGACTTGCCAATGATCTTCCTCCGCAACCTTGCCCCATCAACAGTCTGCATACCCCACACCAACATCGTCTCCGGCGACCGATACCCAAACACCCAATCCGGCGGGACCATCTCATCCAAATCGCACAACGCATGCACCACCGTCGCGATACTGCAAGCAATCCCCCACTCGGTCCCGGCGGGCGGAGGATAGGCCATCATCGTCATCCGATCCGCCGGTTGAGTCGCCCAGTCCTTAGAGAACTGCACCAAATCCCGGGAACCCCCCCGGCCATCCGGACGGCGCATCAACGCCGGCAACTCCGGCACCACCTGAAACGGACGTAGAAACTCCGGGTGCTCCTCGTAAATCAAACGCCTATCCTCCCACCACTCACGTTGACCCAAATACTGCGGCCTCACCCACTCCGACACCTCAGCCGCCTCCTCCTCCGGCGCCCCCCGCGCCAACAGATATTCACGCACCCGCCCCGGCAGGCCGTCCAAAAACTGGGAAGAATGCGGGAAAGTCTCCCTCATGCCCTCCCGCCAGCAGAAATTCCACCCCAACCGGCGCCACGCCCCATTCCACCCCGACGGGTCAAACAGTCCTAAAGAACCATCCCGAACATCATCAGATAGCATTACCGCCGCCGCCAAAACGACCTCCAAACTCTCACCACACGGGCCACTAACACCCGGTCACCGCATTATACCACAACGCCACCGCCCGAGTACTATCCCTAGTCGGCTCGTCCGCACCGCCACCTTACATTCCCTCGTCCCCGCGTTCGCCAACCTGCACATCAGCCACCGCTCCAGGGCGGCGGCAGATTGACAGAAATCCCAAAGAAATCCGGCCCTATCCACAACCTCATATTCCACCAAAACGCTACCGACGTGCACGAATATCCGACAAACATATAAAGCCATCGCCGCCGCCACATTGGGAACACCCGCAGAAGGAACGCAAACGCAACCCCGTTGACCGTAAACGTTAAAACCATAACCACCCCAGATAGAAACGCCAGCACCAGCGACCATACAGGCACCCGTTTACAGCCCCCCGACGGAACGGCCCCCCGACCGATCCGGGACTCCACCCGCCGCCTCCACCGAACCGCGGGTTCGCTCAATGGGCGGCCACGTAACCAGCAACACCGGGCTGGGCCGGTTCAAAAACGGCGGAGACCATCTGCGCAACGCCATCGCATACCTACAGGGGTAAGCCCGCGCGGCGTCTCCGCGGCGCGGGAGGGGCTTTTGGGGTTTATAATGGGGATTACGGGCAGTGGCGCAGCTTGGCAGCGCGCTTCGTTCGGGACGAAGAGGTCGCGGGTTCAAATCCCGCCTGCCCGACCGGTAAGAACCTACCCCGCCTCCGCCGAATCGGGAACGAGCGACATCATCGCGTGCCGGTAGGCCAAAAGGGCGTTGGACAGATGCCCGATCTCGGACGCCGCCGTCGCCGCCGCCTCGTCGCTGATCGGCTCCGCCCCCTCCGCTTTCACATGCACTTCGGCCGCCCGTTCCATCAGCAGGAACCAGCCGATGGCCTCCTCCACCGACCTCCCCACGGTTACCGGCCCGTGGCGGCGCAGAATCACCGCCTTGCCGTCCTCCAAAGAATGGGCGATCCGTTTGCCGGCGTCGGCGTCCATCACCTGCACCTCCTCCCCTTCAAACACATAGTGGTCCCGGTAAAAGGCGGTGGCCTCCTGGCATATCATCCGCAACCGCTCCCCCCGGGCCGCCCACGGGGTGCCGTAGGGGGTGTGGGTGTGGGCTACCGCAACCACCTCCGGGCGGGCCTCGTGTATGGGGGCGTGAATGTAATAGGCGGTCATGTTAATCGGCCCCTCCCCCGCCAGCAACCTCCCGCCCGGCCCTACCAACACCAGGTCGGAAACGGCGGCCCGGCGGAACGGAACATCGTATCGGAGCAACCACATGGCGTTGGGTTCCTCCGGGTCGCGGGCGGTGATATGCCCATCCCCCAAAGTCCCCCACCCCAAAGCGGCGAAAATCCGATAGGACAGTGCCACCTGCCGCCGGCGGTGGGCCCGCAATTGGGCGGCGGTGCCGAACTCCGGTTCAGGGGGAGTGAATTCGGTGATGAAATCGTCCGTTTGCGTCATAGCAGCATCTCCGCGATCTGCACCGCGTTGAGGGCCGCCCCTTTGCGCAGGTTGTCCGCCACCGCCCACAGGCTGATCCCCCCCGGCTCCCCCACCGTGGCCCGGATGCGGCCCGCCAGCACATTGTCCGCCCCCGCCGAATCCAACGGGGTGGGCACCCGGTCGTCGGACCACACTTCCACTCCCGGGGCTTCCGCCAGAGCCGCCCGGGCCTCCTCCGGGGACATCGGGCGGTCGAACCACATCACCGCCGACGTCCCGTGCCCGACCAGCACCGGCGTCCGCACGCAGGTGGCTTCAATGGCGATGTCGTCCCGCTCCAGAATCTTGCGAGTCTCATGCACCAGTTTCCACTCCTCATCGGTATATCCCTGTTCGGTGATGGAACCGGCCAACGGCACCACGTTGAACCCGATGGGCCTCTGATAGGGGCCGGTCTCCGGCTCCGTCCAACCCCCGGCGGTCAAAGAGTCCCGTTCCTCCAAAAAGGCCCCGGTCTGCGCCAGCAGGGTTTCCATCCCGGCCATCCCCGAACCGGAAACCGACTGGTAGGAGGCGACCGCCATCCGCGCCAAACCCGCCCGCCGATGCAAGGGGGCGGCCGCCATCAGCAGGCCCATGGTGGTGCAGTTGGGATTGGCGATCAGCCCCGCATGGCCCGCTAGGGCGTGGTCGTTCACCCCGGCCACCACCAGCGGCACATCCGGCCGACGGCGAAAAGCGGAAGAGTTGTCCACCACCGCCGCCCCCGCCTCGGCGAACCGGGGGGCGTGGGCCCGGCTGCGGTCCCCTCCCGCCGAAAACAGGGCGATGTCCACTCCGGACGGGTCGGCCAAAGCCAGATCCTCCACTTCCGCCTCCCCCCACCGGGTGGAAATTTTGGAACCGGCCGAGCGGGCCGAGGCCAGCAACCGCAACTCCGAGACCGGAAAGTCCCGCTCCTCCAAAACGGACAACATGGTGCGTCCCACCGCCCCGGTGGCCCCCGCCACCGCCAGCCTGCTACCCATCGGCGCCCGTCTCCTCGGTGATGAGCGGCGGTTCGAACTCGCCGTGCAAGGCCCGCACCGCCGCCTCGGCGTCGTCCCGCGACACCACGCACGAAATGCGGATAGTGGAAGTGGAAATCATTTCGATGTTGATCCCGGAGTCGGACAGGGCGCGGAACATGCGGGCCGCCACCCCCGGGCTGGTCTTCATCCCCGCCCCCACCAGCGACACTTTGGCGATGGCCTCGTTGACCGCCACCCCGGCCGCCCCCAGCCGTTCGGCGAGCGGTTCGGCCACTTGCCGGGCCGCCCCGGCGTCGGCTTCGGGAACCGTGAAACTTATGTCGGCCGCCCCGTCCCGCCCCACGTTTTGCACGATCATGTCCACGTTGACGTTGGCCTCCGCCATCCCTTCGAACAGGGCGGCCGCCACCCCCGGACTGTCCGGAACCCCCCGCACCATGATCTTCGCCTGGGATGTGTCGTGGGCTATGCCGCTGATGATCGCTTGTTCCATCGTCTTCTCCTTGACCCAAGTGCCCGGCTCCTCCGTGAACGAGGAGCGCACATGGATGGGCAAGTTGAACCGCCGTCCAACTTCCACCGACCGGGCCATCAACACCCCCGCCCCGGAGGCGGCCAACTCCAGCATCTCCTCGAACGAAACCTCGTCCAGTTTGCGGGCCTCGGGCGCCGCCCGGGGATCGGCGGTGTAAACCCCGTCCACATCAGTGTATATCTCGCAAACCTCGGCCCGGTGCGCGGCCGCCAGGGCCACCGCGGTGGCGTCGGAGCCGCCCCGCCCCAGGGTGGTCACCTCCCGGGAATTGGGGTCCACTCCCTGAAATCCGGCCACGATCACCACATTCCCTTCGCTCAGCCCCTCCCGCACCCGGGACCCCCGAATGCCGGTTATTTTGGCCGAACCGTGCACGGCGTCGGTGAGAATGCCCGCCTGCGACCCGGTCAGGCTCACCGCCGAAACCCCCTGGTCGTGCAAGGCTATGGCCAGCAAAGCCATGGAGATGCGCTCCCCGGCGGTGAGCAGCATATCCAACTCCCGGGGCGGCGGACGGGAGCTGACCCGGTTGGCCAAGGCCAGCAAGTCGTCAGTGGCGGAGCCCATGGCCGACACCACCACCAGCACCTCGTTTCCGGCTCGCCGGGCCGAGGCCACCCGGCGGGCCACATTGCGTATCCGCTCCGGGTCGGCCACCGACGTGCCGCCGTATTTCTGCACCACCAAGGGCATGCGCTTCCTCGCTTGTTCGCTCCGGCCGGACGCCCGCGCCCCGCCCGCGAACCGGCCTGTCCGTCCAGTCTATTGAAACCGCCCGGTTGCCGGATCCGCAAACCCGCCGCCGGTCGGATTGTCTAAACTGAGGCTAATGGGCTCGGAGAAACGGACGCGCCAACGGGAAAACCGGCAGGCGAAACAGGAAGCGCAACGACGGCGCGACAACGCCGCCAAATGGCGCAGGCGGCTGATTATCGGAGCGGCGGCCCTCATCGTGCTGGTGGGGATTTTCTGGCTGGGCGGCCGAGCAACCGACCAACCGTCGGAAACGACTTTTCCCCCGCCCGCCGACGCCGTCATCCCCGCCGACGACTCCGCAGCCCCCGCCGACTCTTGAGGTGAACCGCCGGGTCCCCGATGGCGGTCGACCTGCACACCCATTCCACCGTCTCCGACGGAACCCGCTCCCCGGAGGAGGTGATGCGGCTGGCGGCCGGGGCGGGGCTGACGGCGGCCGCCCTTACCGATCATGACACCCTGGGGGGCGCGGCCCGGGCCGGGCGGGAGGCGGAACGGCTGGGGTTGGAACTGATACCGGGGGTGGAACTTTCCTGCGAATGGGAGCCGGGAACCATGCATATCCTGGTTCTCTTTCTGTCCCCCGGCCCCGGACCGTTGCAGGATCGGCTGGCGGGCCTGCGCGACGGGCGGGAAGCCCGCAACCGGGTCATCCTGGACCGTCTGCGGGAGTTGGACATGCCGGTGGCCGAAGAGGAACTGCGGGCGGAGACGGGCGGCGAAAGCGCCGGGCGCCCCCACATCGCGGCCCTGATGGCGCGCAAAGGATACGTTCCCGACATGACGGCCGCCTTCGACCTTTTTCTGGCCCGGGGCCGCCCCGCCTACGCCGGCCGCCCCCGCTTGGCCCCCCGGGAAGCCATCCGGCTGGCCCGGGAGTCCGGGGCGGTCTCCATCCTGGCCCACCCCCACACCCTGGGCATCGACGGAGCCCGCCAATACGCGTCCGCTTGGGAGCGAATGGCCGACTGGGGCCTGACCGGAGTGGAATGCCACTACGGCGAATACGAACCTTCTCTGCGCCGGAAGATGGCCGCTCGGGCCGCCAAATTCGGCTTGCTGGCTTCGGGCGGCTCCGACTTCCACGGCGACTACCGGCCGGGGGTGCGGGTAGGAGTGGGCCGGGGCGACTTGGCGGTGCCCGACTCCGTCCTGGAAGAGTTGCGGGCCGCCGTCCCGGGCGGTCCGGGATGAGCCTTCCCGAAGCGGGGGAACCGGGGGTCGGCAAACGAATCGCCCGCGCCGCCTGGATGGTGTCCGCCGGAATACTGCTGTCCCGCCTGCTGGGGTTCGCCCGCAACGTGGTGTTGGCCAACCGGCTGGGGGACAGTCCGATGGCCGACGCCTACGAAGCGGCCTTCATCATCCCCGACTTTCTCAACTATCTGCTGGCCGGAGGGTTTTTGGCCATCACTTTCATCCCCATTCTCAGCCGCCATCTGGCGGCGGGGGATGAGGAGGGGGCCGGGAAGGCTTTCAACGCCGTTTTCTGGCCGGTGGCGGCGGCGGTGGTTTTTCTCACCGCCGCCGCCGTTGCCGCCGCCGGGTGGATCGTGGAGTTGGCTTTCGGGACGGGCGGCAGGTTGGACGCCGACCAACTACGGGAAGTGACCCGCCTCACCCGCCTGGTTCTGCCCGCCCAAATTTTCTTTGTGACCGGCGGGCTGTTCATGGCCGTCCAGTACGCCCGCGGGCGGTTCCTGATCCCCACCCTGGCCCCCATCGTCTACAACCTGGGAATCATCGCCGGCGGCCTGGCCGGGACGGCGGGGGGGGAGGTTTCGGCCGGCGGTTTCATCCTGGGAGCGGTGGGCGGGGCCTTGGCGGGCAACTTCGCCCTGCAATGGTGGGGGGCCCGGCGCACCGGCCTGCGGGTAACCCCCGGCCCTTTCCGCCTGCGGCATCCGGCCCTGCGGGAATACCTGATTCTGGCCATCCCGTTGATGATCGGCCAGTCCATCGTGGTTTTGGACGAGTCTTTGGGCAAGATGGTGGCCGCGGCCGCCGCCGACGGCTCCATCTTCTCCCTCAACCTGGCCCGCCGGGTCAACATGTTGCCGGTGGGGGTGATCGCCCAAGCGGCCGGGGTGGCCGCCTACCCCTACCTGGCCCGGCTGGTGGCGGAGGGACGCCGCGCCGAACTGTCCGAATCCTTGGGACGCACCTTGCGCACCGCGGTGTTCATCGGGGGGGCGGCGGTGGCGGCGGTGATAGCGGTCAGCCAGCCGGCGGTGCGCACCGCCTTCCAGCATGGGGAGTTTTCTTCCACTGGAACCGTGCTTACCGCGGCCGCCCTCATCGGATATTCGCTGAGCATCCCCGCCTGGGCGGTGCATCAGGTGCTGGCCCGCGGCTTTTACTCCCATCGCCAGATGTGGGTTCCGGTGCTGGCCGGGACGGCCTGGATGGTCCCGGCGGTTCCCATGTTCCTGCTCGGGTTCCGCCTGGGCGGGGTGGCGGGCATCGCCGCCGCCGGGTCGGCCGCCATCACCGGCCACGCCCTCACTCTGATTTGGCTGTGGCGGCGGCGGCATTCCCCGGCGGCCTTGGCCGGGCTGGGCCGCACCGCCTGGCAGACGGCGCTGGCCGCGGGGGCGTCCGCCGTTTTGGGCTGGCTGACCGCCTCGTCCGTCACCGGCGGACGCATCCCCGATTTCTGGACCGGAGCGGCGGCCACCGCGGCCGGGCTGGCGGTGACTGGGGTCGCCTACCTGGTCAGCGCCTGGTTGCTGGGGAACCGGGAGGCGGCGGCGGTCCTTCCCCGGAGACGGACCGGCTGACCCGACGCGGCGCCCGCCGCCCGAACGAAAACCCGTCGCCCGTCCCGTTGCGGGAAACCATCACCCAGTTGGAAAACCGGCCCCGAGTCGGAGAGGAGGCCCGTTTTTCCTCCTCCATCGCCAACTCCACCACCGCGGCGATGGCGGCCGTTTCATATGGACCGGCCCCGCCGGTGATGCGCAACGGAGTTCCGTTGGAAGAAAGGGCGCTACTCATACGGATGTTCGACCAGTTCGATCAACGTTTGGTTTCCGCCCTGCGGGTGCACGAAGGCGATTTTCGCCCCCCGCCCGCCCCGGCGCGGCGTCTCATCCACCAGCCGGGCCCCTTCCCGCCGCAAGTGGGCCAAAGCCGCCGCGATGTCGGTTACCGCAAAAGCCAAATGGTGCAGGCCTTCCCCCCGTTTGGCCAGAAACTTCCCCACCGGCGTGTCCGCGCCCCGGGGGGCCAATAATTGCACGAACGACCCGCCTACCGCCAGCATCGCCTCCTCCACCCCCTGCTCCTCCACCACCTCGCGGTACATCGGCTCTATCCCGTAGCGCAACCGATATCCGTCCAAAGCCTCGTCCAGGTCGTAGACGGCGATGGCCGTATGATCCAAATTAAGAAGTTTCATCAAACCCCCAGCATAACCCCGGACAAGCGAATTCCAGGTTTATATCTAAGAGGCTTCGCTGACCGCCAAGGCACGGATTGCGATTTTGTATAGATTGTGCATAGATATACGCCTAGCGAAGGGAGGGCAAGTGGGTTGCTCCGAGAACCCGCTCCGGGACGAAGAGATTACATTCAGGGGCCCCGGGGAATGGGATGATGCAGCGGCGGAGGTCGTCGCTCATCCCAACGCCTCCCATCTTTTCAACGAAAACCGGCCAGAACCGGTTTTGCATCAAGGCCCAGATCTGAAGCCGGCGAGGGGCAAGCGCGGCCTTATCCGATGGGTATAGCCAAATGGGGCCGAACCGAATCCTCCCATCGATTTGACCTTCAATATATATTATATTATATTTGCCATTACCGGTGAAATTGATGCAGCCGACCCGAACCGGGGGGAGTGCCAACTAGAACCCCCGGCCTCGTAACGGGTCGGCCGCGTCAACATTCTAGAGGGGTTTGAGCAACACCAGAACCATCGTAAAACCACCTGGTCATCGGGCGATGTCGGGTCGAAAATGGTAAGGGTGAGGTTATGGAAGGCGACAATCATTCGGTGATTTTGGGGGCGGCCCGCACCCCTATCGGGCGGTTCGGCGGGGGCTTGTCCCCTTTGCGGGCGGCGGATTTGGGGGCGGTCGCCATCCGGGCCGCGGTGGAGCGGGCGGGCGTTTCCCCCCGGCAGATCGACGAAGTGGTGATGGGGCATGTGATCGGGGCGGGGGCGGGTCAGATCACCGCCCGGCAAGCGGCGGTGGCGGCGGGTATCCCGATGACCGTTCCCTGTACCGTCGTCAACAAAGTGTGCCTGTCCGGAATGGCCGCCATCGCCATGGCCGACCGCTCCTTGCGCCTCGGCGAAACCGCCATGGCGGTAGCGGGGGGCATGGAATCAATGAGCAACGCCCCTTATCTGATCCCCGCCGCCCGCTGGGGGGCCCGGCTGGGCGACGCCGCCCTAGTGGATTCACTGCAATACGATGGCCTGTGGTGCGCCTTCGACCAATGCACGATGGGCGAGTCCAGCGACCGCAAAAACGCCGGCTTGGGCATAGGACGCGCGGAACAGGACGACTGGGCGGCGGAAAGCCACCGCCGGGCGGCCGCCGCCGCCGAATCGGGCCATTTCGCCCAGGAGATAGCCCCGGTGGAAGTCCCCCAAAAGCGGGGCGGCACGCAACTGGTGAACCGCGACGAAGGCATCCGCCCCGGCTCATCCGCCGCATCCCTGGGCGAAATGTCCCCCGCTTTCACCGAAGGGGGAACCATTACCGCCGGCAACGCCTCCCAGATCAGCGACGGGGCGGCGGCGGCGGTGATGGCCTCCCGCCGGGCGGCGGAGGCGGCCGGGCTGGCCCCCCAAGCCGAAATTCTCGCCTACGGCCAGATCGGAGGGGCGGACCCCACTTTGCACGAGCGGCCCGCCGAGGCCGTCAAAGCGGCCCTCAAACTAACCGAGTTGACCGCCGCCGACCTGGACGCGGTGGAAATCAACGAGGCCTTCGCCGGGGTGGCCCTGTGGTCGGCCCGCATGCTGGATTTGGACCCGGCCCGCGTCAATCCCAACGGCGGGGCGGTGGCCCTCGGCCATCCCATCGGTTGCACCGGGGCCCGGCTGGTGGTGAGCCTGATCAACGAACTGCGCAGGCGGGGCGGGGGGACCGGGGCGGCCGCCCTGTGCGGAGGAGGCGGCCAAGGGGACGCCCTCATCATCCGGGTTCCCCCTCTCCGCTAACCGGCGGACGGCCTTCCCCTTCTTCGGGCAAGGTCAGATATTGGCGGCGCACCGCCAGCACTTCCCGCAACTGGGCGGCGATGTCGGCGAAAAAGCGCTCCCGGTAGACGGAGTCGGTAACGGAGGCCACCGCGAACTGCAAACCGGAGAAGGCGGCGATGAAACCGGCCACCAACAACAGGGGCTCGGTCAAGACCACCTCCGCCCCCAACAGGGGAAAGGCGGCCAACTCCCCCACCTGGTCGGCGGCCAGCCACTGCTCGATGGTGGTGCGCCGCACGGACAGCAAACCGAACAGCACGAAGAACCCCCCGGTGACGACGGCCGCCAACCCCACCCGCACCATCTGGCCGACGAACATCAACAGGCCGATGTTGAGGGCCGCTCCCCGGCTCAGGGGTTCCCCCGTAAACTCCCCCGTCTGCTGCAACGGAACCCCCGCCAAAGGAGAGTCGGAGGCGGCGGCCAAGGCCCGCACTTCCTCCCAGGAGGAAAAACGCTCCAAAGAGGCCACTTCCCCGGGAATCTGCACGATCAAAAACCCGCACCCGCCGGCCGCCACCAACCCGAGAACCGCCCAGTACAGGGGCGGGGTGAAGTTGGCCGCCACCTGCCACATTTCGGTGTTGAGAAAAAAGAAAGCCGCGAACAGCAGAAGCAAAGGCAAAGAGCGGATCATCAACAGCAGCACTTGGCGGATCTGCTCGGTCATAAACTCCCATCCCCACCGCACCATGGAAACCAGGCCGTAGCTGGTGACCAGGTATCCGATTCCCAGCAACGCCAGGTTGAGGACGGCCACCGCCGCAAAGTCGTATATCACCCGGTCGACGGCGGACAACATGGTGAGCAGGGCCGGGGCCAGCACGAACACCGACAACTCCAAAAAACCCACCCGGTCCGGCAGTTGGAAAGCCCGGCGCCCCCGAATCCGGTTCACTCCCGCCGCCGCGCCCGCCAACCCTCCCAGAAACAGGATGGCCACGCCCGCCTGCGCCCAACCCCGGAACCGTTCCCCAAAGGCGAACGACATCTCCCCGAAAAACACCAGTACCAGAAAAGGCACCATGCGCGTGAAAACATCGGTGCGGGCGGAATAGTCTTCGATCAGGTGCGGCAGGCCTTGCCGCCGCAGCCACCGCTCCACCTCCCGCCGCAGTTCCCGGTCCGGGGATTTCACGTTCTTCCTCTCGTCCGCCAATCTATAATGGCAACCCTAAACGAGGAGGACGGATGCGCATTGGGATTTTGACCGGCGGCGGGGACGTTCCCGGTCTCAACCCGGCCATCAAAGCCTTCGTCAACCGGGCCGCCGAGCACGGCCATGAAACGGTGGGGTTGCTGCGGGGGTGGGGGGCGTTGCTGGAAATCGATCCCGACGACCCTTCTTCCTTTCACCGGCATTCCCTGGAGTTGAACCCGGCGGCGGTGCGCACCATCGACCGCACCGGGGGCACCATCCTGCACAGCAGCCGGGCCAATCCGGGGCGGGTGTCGGCCGCCGCCCTGCCCTCTTTCCTGCCTCCGCCCGCCGGGGAGCCGCCCTACGACTGCACCGAACATGCGGTGCGGGCGGCGGAAGCCCTCGGTTTGGAGGCGATTGTCGCCATCGGCGGGGACGACACCCTTTCCTACGCCTTGCGCATGCATAGGGAGGGCGTCCCGGTGGCGGCCATCCCCAAAACGATGGACAACGACGTCCCCGGCACCGACTATTGCCTCGGTTTTTCCACCGCCGTCACCCGGTGCGTGGGTTTCATCAACAATCTGCGCAGCGCGGCGGGCAGCCACGAACGGATCGCGGTGGTGGAGTTGTTCGGCCGCTATTCGGGGGCCACCAGCCTGGCCGCCGGTTTTCTGGCCGGCGCCGACCGGGCCGTCATCGCCGAAGTCCCGTTCGACCCGGATCGGCTGGCCGACCTGTTGGCGGCGGACCGGGCGGCCAACCCCAGCCGGTACGCCATCGCCGTCATTTCGGAGGGAGCGGCGATGACCGGCGGCCAACGGGTGGAAAGCGGCGAGGCCGACCCTTACGGTCACCGCAAACTGGGCGGGATCGGGCGCCTGGCCGGCGAACGCATCAAGTCCCGCACCGGCATCGAAATCATGAATCAACAAGTCGGATACCTGATGCGCAGCGGCCCGCCCGACACCCTGGATCTGATGGCCGGTTTCAACTTCGGCATTATGGCGGCGGATATGGTAGCCAGCGGGAGCTACGGGCTGATGACCGCCCTGCGGGACGGCGTCTACGACCTCGCCGACCTGTCGGTTCTGACCGCCGGGGCGCGCACGGTGGATGTGGAGGCCTTCTACGACGCGGAGGAATACCGTCCCCGTATCAAGAACCCGTTGGCCCAACCGATGTTCCTCTAACCCAACCCGTCCCTCCCTCCCAAATCGCCCCCGGCCGCCCCGCCGGGGGTTCTCCGCGGCGCCCGAAAACAACCCCCTTGAATCGGCGGAAAAAATTCGTATCTTGTTAAACAGAGCGTCCCTCCGGAAAGGAGCAAGCGCAATCAAACAAGCCGAAAGGAGGCGAAAATGCCGATACGCGCCGATGGGAACCGGATTATCGAGGTGGGGCAAAGCTTCGCCGCGTGGAGCAGGGAAATGGAGGGCCTGCTGAACTCGGTCACCGCCGCGGTGACCACCTTGCAGGACAGCTGGGAGTCGAAGTCGGCCCTCGACTTCCGGGCCATGGTGGACGAGGCCCTGCCCCACCTGCGGGGCCTGGCCGAGTTCATGCAGACCCACTCGGACGGGCTGGTCCGCTACGGAACCGACCTCAACTACATGGCCGACACCTATTACGTGTCGGCGGGCTGACGGGCCGGACGGGCGGCGCGGTGACCTCTGGGGAATACCGGACGGCGGCCGGACGGATGGAGGAAATCGGGCGGCAAATAACGGCCGTCAACCGGCAATATGCGCTGGGCGCCCTGGAGCGGCTCTTGGAAGTTCTGTCGGGGGCCGCCGCCGGTTTCCCCGCCGACCGCTTGGCGCAATGCAGCCGGGAGTTGGCGGCGGCCGCCCGTCTTTTGGAGGAGGGGGCGGCCGCCGCCGAGCGCATAGCCCGGGCTTTGGAAGCGGCCGAAGCCCTGGCGGCCGCCCCGCCCCCGCCGCAACCGACTTTCGGCGGCGAACCGGTTGCGAACGGCTGGCTGGAAGAGACCGACGATTCGGACGGCGTTTTCACGGATGACGGGGATTTCCCGGAGATGGACCTGCTGGCCCGCATCCGAGCCGTAAGCTCCTGACCAGCCTGCGCAAGATGAAACCGCCTCCGCCCCCCGGCATGTTATGAAACCTTTGCGCATCACCGTACGGGACGGGAGGCGATCCCGCGATCTGGAAGTGACCGGCCTGCCGGAAGACGCGGTCATCGCCGATCTGTTGCGCGCGGCGGGCGCCGACCCCCAACCGGGGGATTTGCTGATTGACGGAAACCCGGCCCAGCCGGGCGAGCCGCTGTTCCGCTCGGTCCGGGACGGATCGATTGTTTCCTTGCAAAATCCCAATCCGGGGGGCGAAACGGCGGAGGCGGATCCGGCGGCCGCCCTCTACGCGCTGTCCGGACCGCAGGCGGGGCGGGTGTGGAAACTGTCCCCGGGCCGCTACGCAACGGGGGGCGGTTCGCAGGCGGACATACGGCTGGAGGGGACAACGCCCGCCTTTTTGGCGGTGGACGAACGGGGCCGGGCGTCTTGGAACGGAAAGCCGTTTCCAGCGGACAGCCTGTGCGTCGGACCGCACCGTCTGCGGGTCGCCCCCTGGCCGGACGGCCCCGCGCCTTCTCCGCCCGGGCCGCGAAGTTTCTTCAACCGTCCGCCCCGCCACCTCCCGCAACGTTCCGCCGCCGCTCCCCCGCCGCCGAAGCGGGAGCGGGTGGACGGCAAACCGCGCCGGTTGGGGGCGACCGCCTTCGCCCTCCCCGTATTGGCCGGTGCGGGAATGGCCCTCTTTTTCGGGCGGATGATATTTCTGGCCTTCGCCCTGATGAGTCCTTTGCTGATGGCGGGGCAGTTCATAGAAGACCGGCGGCGCCGTCGCCGGGAAACCCGCGGCGCCGGGCAAAAGTTCGCCGCCGACCTGCGGGAGTTCGACCGCCTGTTGCGCAAGCGGCGGCGCGTTGAGCGGGCCCAGGCCCTGTTGGACGACCCGTCGGTCGGGGAGTTGCTGGCCCGGGCGGAAACCGGCTCCCGACGCATCTGGGAGCGGCGCCCCGCCCATCCCGACTTCCTGCGGGCCGCGCTCGGCTACGGATCGGGGCGCTGGGCCCCCGGCCCGACCGGAGAGGAGGAACCGGAGGCGGCCGACCTGCTCCGCCGGAGGGGGGCGATGACCGGGATTCCGGTAACCGCCCGCCTGACTCCGGGAAGCATCCTGGGCATCGCCGGCCGGCGCGGGGAGGGCGCCGCTTTGGCCGGGGCCGTCCTATGCCAGCTGGCCGCCGCCCACGGCCCGGCCGATGTGCGGATGGGCGTCATAACCGACCGCCCCCGCCAATGGGATTGGATCAAATGGGCCCCGCATACTTTGGCCGGCTCCCGCTCCGATCTCCGGTTGCTGGCCTGCTCCGCGACGGAGATCGAGTCTTTGCTGTCGGCCTTGGCCGTCCCCGCCCCGGCCGGTTCCGCCCCGGTGACGATTATCACCGCGGACCATCCCCGTCTGCCGGAGGAACATCGTCGCGCCTTGCGGGAAATTCTTTTGGGAGCGGGACGGCCCGCAGCGGGGCTGTGGCTGGAGGAGAAGCCGGAGTTGCTGCCGGCCGGGTGCGCGGAGGTGGTGGAAACGGGTCCCCCCGCCCGTCTGCGCCGTCCCGGCCGGGGAGCGGCGGCGGTGGCCTTGGAAACGGCCGGCGTAGCGGAGGGGGTGGCGGAGGCGGCGGCCCGCAACCTGGCCCGCCTGGAAGATCCGGAGGCGGCCGCCCCCGGCTCCCGGCTGCCGGAACGGGTTCGCCTGCTGGATTTGCCGAAAGCGCCCGCCGAAGGAGACGATGTCGACGGCTTAGCGTCCGCCATCGCCGCCCGATGGTCGGCCAACTCCCCGCCCGCCGGCCTGTCCGCCCCCATCGGAGTCGGCGAAGCCGGCCCGTTGCTGGTGGATCTGGCGGCGGACGGGCCGCACTGCCTGCTGGCGGGCACCACCGGTTCCGGCAAAAGCGAACTGCTGCGCACCCTCATCGCCTCTTTGGCCGCCCGTTACAGCCCCGATTTTCTCAACTTTGTCCTGATCGACTACAAAGGCGGGGCGGCTTTCGACGCCTGCGCCGACCTGCCGCACGCGGTGGGACTGGTGACCGACTTGGACGAAAGCCTGGGGGAACGCGCCCTGCGTTCTTTGGAAGCGGAACTGGCCCGGCGGGAGGAGCGGTTGCGGGAGGCGGGGGCGGCCGACCTGGATCAACTGCGGCGGACCGCCCCCGGCCAACCCCTGCCCCGGCTGGCGGTGATCGTCGACGAGTTCGCCCTGCTGGCCCGGGAGCTGCCCGGCTTTATGGAAACCTTGGTGGACATAGCCCAGCGGGGACGCAGCCTGGGGGTGCACCTGGCGCTGGCCACCCAGCAACCGGCCGGGGTGGTCAAAGATTCCATCCGGGCCAATGTCAACCTGCGCATCTGCCTGCGGGTGCAAACCACGGCCGATTCCAAAGACGTGCTGGGAGCGGGCCCGGGGGCCGGGCTGGCGGCCGGGTTGCCCCCCACCCTCCCCGGGCGGGGTTTTATAAGACGCGGCCCGGAGGAGCCGATCCCTTTTCAAACGGCCCTGGTTTCGGGTTGCGGGGAGACGGGCCCGCAGATCCGGGTTTCCCCGTTCCTGTTCGGCATGATCCAACCGGTCCCGCCCGCCTCCCCGGACCCGGAACCCGCCCGCCGGGAAGAAACCGATCTGACCCGGCTGGCGGCGGCCGCCTCCCGCGTCTGGGAGGGAATGGGGCGCCCCGCCCCCCGCCGGCCCTGGGCCCCGCCTCTGCGCCCCGACCTGGCCTTCGGGGAAACGTCCCTCCCCGACCCGCCCCCGGACGGGGCCCCGCAGGCGACGCTGGGCGCAGCCGACCAACCCGACCGGCAACGTCAGGTTCCTTGGAGTTGGCTCCCCGCCTCCCACGGCAACCTGTTGCTGATGGGACAGGCGGGGTCGGGAACCCAAGACGGGTTGCTGGGAGCGGCCTGTTCGCTGGCCTCCGCCCGCGGTCCCGACCGGTTGCGCATCTACGGGCTGGACAGCGGGCGGGGAAGGCTGGCGGAGCTGGAACATCTGCCGCACACCGGCTCCGTCGTCCCGCTGAGCGACGCCGAACGTTTGGAGCGCCTGCTGGCGATGCTCCGGGACCGGGTGGGGCAAAGCCCGCCCCCGCCGTCCCAACCGTGGCTGATTTTGCTGGTCGACGATTTGGGCGAGTTGCGGACCGCCTTGGCGGAAACCGGATTGGAGGACCTGTTCGGGGAGATATGCCGGGGGGGACCGGCCCGCCGGGTGGCGACGGCCGCGGCCGCCGACCAGGCCCGGGCCGTCCCCCCTTCCCTGTCGTCGGCTTTCGGGGCCAGGCTGGTTTTTTCCCTGGCCGACCCTTTGGACTGGTCCATGCTGGGGATGCGGCCCGGTATGGACGGTCTGCCCCCGCGGCGGGCGGCGGACCCCCGCACCGGGGATTACGTGCAGGTGGCGGCGGTGGCGGAGGCCGATGTAAAACGAACCGCGCAACAGGCGGCGGACGGCCCTCCGGCCCCTCCCATCCCCGTTTTGCCCCGCCGGGTTTCCCTGCGTCAAACGGCGCAGGCCGGCTCCATGACCGACCTGGAGTGGGCTTTGCCCCTCGGCATGGACGGGGCTTCTCTGCAGCCGACGGCCATCACCTTGCACGGGGGCGATCATCTGCTCATCGCCGGCCCGAACCGCTCCGGACGTTCCACCGCCCTGCTGACGGCGGCCTCCGCGGTGCGCATCCTCTGTCCGCGGACGGCGCTGGCGGCCGTTTGCCCCCGCCCCTCCCCGTTGGCCGACCACCCCGGCTTGGAGGCGGTGTTCCGCCGCTTGGAGGATGCGGAACCCCTGCTCAACGACCGGACGGACGGCAAACGTCTCATCCTTCTCATAGACGACGCCGAGGAAACCCCCGACCACGGCCCCGCGGAACCCGTCATAGAGCGACGGACGGGGGGCATAACGGTGATAGCCGCCGGACGAACCGATGTGTTGCGCACCGCCCACCGCCACTGGACTTCCCTGTTGCGAAACCGGCGGCGGGGAGTGATCCTTTCCCCCTCCGACCGCGCCGACGGAGACCTGTTCGGCGTCCGGCTCCCCGCCCCCCGCACCGGCCCCTTTCCCGGCCGGGGCTATGTCATAGAAGGGGGCGCGGCCAGGCTCATCCAACTGGCGGTACCCTCGTCCGATAAACCCGTAAAATGAGGCGGCACGCGCGCCTAAGGGAGGGAATATGAAAGCGCAAGTGGTTCACGAGTTCGGTCCGTTGCAAAACCTGGCCTATCAGGATTTCGAGGAGCCGGTCGCGCAGGCCGGGCAGGTGCTGATCGGCGTGGAGGCGGCGGGACTCAACTTCCCCGACCTGCTGATGATCGAAGGCAAATATCAGCACCGGCCCGACCTCCCGTTCGTACCCGGGGCGGAAGCGGCGGGGAGGGCGCTGGCGGTGGGGGAGGGAGTGACCGGCGTGGAGGTGGGCGACCGGGTGATCGGCTCCGGCCTGCATGGGGCGATGGCGGAAAAGTTCGCCGCCCCCGCCTCCAACGTGTTCCGCCTGCCCGAAGGGGCGTCCATGGCCGCCGGGGCCTGCCTGTCCATGACCTACGGCACCGGATACCACGCCTTGGCGGACCGGGCCCGCCTGCAGGCGGGGGAGACGTTGCTGGTCACCGGAGCGGCCGGGGGGACGGGGAGCGCGGCCGTGCAACTGGGCAAGACGATGGGGGCGAGGGTGATCGCCGCCGTCGGCTCCGAAGCCAAAGCGGAAGCGGCGCGGGCGGCGGGGGCGGACGAGACCGTCGACTATTCCCGCGAGTCCCTGAAAGGACGGGTCAAAGAGCTGACCGACGGGCGGGGGGCGGATGTCATCTTCGAGGTGGTGGGGGGCGATGTTTTTTTGGAATGCCTGCGCTGCGTCAACTGGGAGGGGCGCATCCTGGTGGTCGGTTTCACCTCCGGGGAAATCGCCGCCGCCCCCACCAACCTGCCCCTGCTGAAAGGATGTTCGGTGGTGGGGGTGTTCTGGGGGGCGTTCACCTCCCGCGCCCCGCAACGCAACCGGGCCAACTTCGAGCAGTTGCTGGACTGGTTGGCGGAGGGAAAAATCAACCCGGTCGTCTCAGCCGTCTACCCGCTGGCCGAAGCCCGGCAAGCCTTGGCCGCCTTCGCCGACCGGAGCGCGGTGGGCAAAATCGCCCTGACGGTCCCCTGAGCCGCCCACCGGGGTTCAGCGGCGGCGGGCGCGGACCGGCCTGATGGCGCAACCGGTGATCACCATCCGTTCCGGGCATCCCGACTTCCTGGATCTGGACTGGGAAAACCCCCTGGAAAGTTGGAGCGGGGGCAGGTTGGTGGAGGTCCCCACCGGCGTCCACCGCCACGTGGTGCGTTTCGTAGCCTACGGGGAGCGCATCTACGCCATCAAAGAGTTGCCGTTGCATCTGGCCCGGCACGAGCGGGACGTGCTACGGGAGTTGGAGGACAAAACCCGTTCCTCTTCGCATGTGGCGGGGATCGTGGAGCGGAGCTGGGCGGACCCAGCCGAGGAGTGGGCGGCGGCGGTGATCACCGAATACGTCCGTTACGGGTTCCCCTACCGGGAGTTGGTGGAGGCGGGGGGGTTCGGGCGCAACCGGGGGCGGATGCTGGACGCCTTCGCCGGCCTGCTGGCGGAACTGCATCTGGTGGGATGCTTCTGGGGGGACTGTTCCCTGTCCAACGTGCTTTACCGGTGGGACGCCAACTCCATTCAGGCGATAATGATCGACGCCGAGACGGTGGAGATGCACGACCGCCTGTCCGACGGCCAGCGCAACCACGACCTGGAAATTATGCGGGAAAACGTGGCGGGGGGAATGGCCGATGCAGCCGCCGCGCAGGGCCTTTCTTGGGAGAAGGCCGACCTGGCCTTGGGGGATGACATCATCGCCCGCTACCGCGCGTTGTGGGCGGAATTGTCGGAACCGGTGCGGTTCGGGGGCAACGAACGTTACCGGGTTACGGAAAAGGTCACCCGGTTGCATGACCTGGGGTTTCACATCACCGACCTGCAGTTCCGCCCCGCTCCGTCCGGGGATGGAACCGAGGCCCGCTTCCGGGTGGCGGTGGGCGGCCGCAGCTACCATTCCAACCGGCTGTGGGAGTTGGCCCGGGTGGAGGCGTCCGAGCATCAGGCCCGCTGGATTATCCGCGACCTGCGCTATTTCCAGGCCAGTTTGGCCGGGCCGGAGGCGGGCGGCGAACCGGCCGGGGCGGCCCTGGCCGCCATCCGCTGGCGGGTGGAGGTTCTGCAGCCGTTGCTGGAACGGCTGGCCGGGGATTTTCCCGAACAGGACCCGTTGCAGCGCTACACGGATTTTCTGCATCATCGTTTTCTGATGGCGGTGGAACAGGACCGGGATGTGGGAAACGACGAGGCGTACGCCCATTGGCTGGCGGCGGGAGGGCCGGGCATGGACCGCGATGTGGACGACCCGGCGGTGGAACCCGAATAGGGGTTCGTCTTGCGCGCCGGGGGGATCCGGTTTACAATGGCGGGGTTCCCTTGGATTCGGCAACGGGGTCTGACAATGTCCAACATCTGCATGGTTACCGGCAAGAAACCGACTTTCGGCAAAAAAGTCTCGTTTTCCCATAAACGGGCCAACCGCCGCTGGACGCCCAACGTCCACAAACGGCGCTACTGGGTTGCTTCGGAACGGCGCCATGTGACCCTCACCGTCAGCGCCAAAGGGATGAAAACCATCGACCGCAAAGGAATCGACGCGGTTCTGGCCGATATGCGCCGACGCGGGGTCAAATACTAAAGACTCCCCCAGCCTGTGGACCCTCCCACGGCTTGGAAACGGCCCTCCCGATATTCCACTTGCAACGGGTAATCGTAGAGTTCGCTCAGGGCGCGGCTGGTCAAAGCTTCCCGTATGTCGCCGCAAGCGGTCGCCCGGCCCCGGTCCAACATCAGGATTCGGCGGAACCCGGGGGGGATTTCCTCCACATGATGGGTGACTAAAACCACGGTGGTCCCCCGCTCCCGCTCCGCCATTTCCGACAGGGAGGCGATGAGGCGCTCCCGCGCCCCCAAGTCCAACCCCGCCCCCGGCTCGTCTAACAACAGCAACTCCGGGTCGGCCATCAAAGCCCGGGCGATCAACACCCGCTTCATTTCCCCCTCCGACAGGGTGGCGAACTCCCGGTCGGCGAAGTCGGACATCCCCATCGCGTCCAAACGTTGGCCGGCCCGTTCCCAGTCGGCCTCCGCGTAGGGCAACCGGCGGACGTCGGTGAAAACGGCGCGGAGGCCGGTGACCACTATGGTGCGGCAGGGCAGGCGGCGGCGCACCAGCGCGGCGGGGGCCGCCCCCACATACCCGATGCGGGGACGGAGGTTCCGGACATCGGTGCGGCCCATCTGCTCCCCCAGGATGCGGGCCGCCCCGGAGGTGGGGAACTGGTAGGTGGAAACCACCTGCAACAGGGTGGTTTTGCCCGCCCCGTTGGGTCCGAACACCACCCACCTCTCCCCCGCCTCCGCCCGCCAGTCCACCTCCGACAGCAAACGACGGCCCGATTTGAGGACGGTCACGCCGCGCAGGTCGATGGCGGGGGGTTCGTTTTGAGGGCCGGTCACGTCTCGTAAATTATATGCCGCGATGGAACCCCCGGCGCCCCCGCTACCGAATCCGGGCTACCGGCCGGACCGCACTTCGAAGGCCGGAACCCGAATCTTGCCGTAGACGCCATCCAGTTCAACGTAGTCGGGCAGGCACGGATCCAAGCGAACGATGCGACTGTCCTCATTTAACGTGTAACCGTCGGGCAACATCTCAGCCAACTGGGAAAGCACCGCATCCCACATTTCGCCGGAGATTGACGAAAAATCATCAGACAACTGCTGATAAAAGGCTTCCTCGTCCTCAGTGAGAACAAGAGAAGCCCCGCCAGGCTGGTCGTCCATCTTCTTCATTCACAACCAACGATAGCCACCGCCGGGCGCCGGGCCGACGCCGAAAAATCAATAAAGGTCTAATGTCAGAGACATGCCAACCGTCGCCGACCCTCGTTGCCGCCGCGTGTATACCTCCCGGGAAGCTTCGCATCTGTCCGGCTTAACCCCCCGCCGTCTCGGGCAATGGACGAGGCGGGGTTACATACCCTCCGGTTTGGACGGCGGGCGACGCGTGTTTTCCTACCGTGACATCGCCGAGGCGATGGCGGTCCGCAAATTACTGGAAGCGGGATTCGAAACAGGGGTATCGAAGGAAGCCGTGGGGCGATTGTCTGCCGTCGAGGAGGATCTGTCAAAAGGCGGCTGGGCCTATGTGGAACTAGGGGACTTGGAGCACATCAGCGTAGATCCCGAGTGCATGTCCGGGACTCCGACGATAAGAGGCACACGCATAGAAGCCATGTTCGTCGGGAAAGAAGCCCGTTCCGAACAAGGACTGCGGATTTTAGAAGGCTATCGGCTAACTCCACAACAGATAGAAGACGCCGCCCGGTGGAGGAACAAAGCCTTGAGTTACGTAGCCGCCTGATGCGCGCCGGGGGTTAGACGGCGGTTGGGCCCAGTTGTTCCCAGAGGCGGGACATTCCCCGTAGCCAGCGGTCGCGGTCGTCTGCTTTGCGGGCCATGTATTCGGACACTTCGGGGTGGGGCAGGATTAGAAAAGTTTCTTCCCGCAGTCCCTCCACCGTTGCTTCGGCTACTTGCGCCGGGGTCAGAATTTCGGAGTTTGCGGCGTCCAGGTTGAACCGGTCCACCAGCGGCGTGTCCACCACCATCGGACACAGGGCCGACACGCGGATGTTGGAACGCCGATAGGTAATAGCCAGCCATTCCGCCAGCGACAGCGAAGCGGTTTTGGTGACCGTGTAGGGGAGGCTGGTCAGCGAGGCCAGCAACCCGGCGGCGGACACGGTCTGCAACAAATACCCGCCCCCGGCGGCTTGCATTCCGGGGATCACCGCCCGCGCGGCGTAGACATGCGCCATCACATGCAACTCCCACAAAGACCGCCATCCTTCATCGTCCACTTCCAAGCCGCCGTCGATGGAAGTCCCGGCGTTGGAGACGAACAGGTCGATGGGCCCGAATTCGTCTGCGGTCCAATCCACCAGCCCCTGCACCGCCGCCGGGTCGGTGGCGTCGCATTCCACCCCTACCGCGCCCATCTCCTCAGCCGCCTCGTCGGTGCGATGCTGGTCCAGGTCGGCGATGACCACCGCCGCCGCCCCTTCTTCCGCGAACCGCCGGGCCAGGCCGGCCCCGATTCCGCTGGCCCCGCCGGTTATCACGCACACCCGGTCCCGTATTTCCATAGGCCAAGAATAGCGTCCGCCCCTCCCCTCGCCTATTCGAAAAGGTCGCCCCGGCCGCGCGTAGCAAACAACTAATTTGGCGCGTAGCCACCAACTATCTTGGCGCGTAGCAAACAACTAAAATTGACGCATATGCCCGACCCCTTCCCGCCCTCGCCTCCGATGAACTGGCCGGAAAATTTTGTTTGGGGAACGGCCACCGCCTCCTTTCAGGTGGAGGGGGCGGTCGACGCCGACGGGCGGGGGGAAAGCATCTGGGATCGTTTCTCGCGCATCCCGGGGAACATTCTCAACGGCGACACGGCGGATACGGCCTGCGACCACTTTCACCGCTGGCCGGAGGACATAGAAATAATGCGGCGCCTGGGCGTCTCCGGCTATCGGTTTTCCATCGCCTGGCCGCGGGTGCTCCCCGACGGGCGGGGGCGGGTGAACCAAGCCGGCCTGGACTTCTACGACCGGCTGGTGGACGGCCTGCTGCAGGCGGGCATCGTCCCCTATCCCACCTTGTATCACTGGGATTTGCCCGCCGCGCTGGAAGACGAAGGGGGGTGGCCGCACCGCCCCACCGCCTACGCTTTCGCCGACTACGCGGCGGTCGTCGCCGAACGGCTGGGCGACCGGGTTAAAAACTGGTGGACGATCAACGAGCCGCGGTGCGTGGCCGAACACGGCTACCGGCACGGCCGGCACGCCCCCGGCCGCCGCGAACCGCGGGCCTGGCTGGACGCCGCCCACCATGTGTTGCTGGCCCACGGCTTGGGAACGGCGGCCGTCAAACAGGTTTCCCCGGACAGCCGGGTCGGGCCGGCGCTGAACGTGGACGCCCACGTTCCCCGTTCCGCCCACCCCTCCGACCTGGCCGCCGCCGAAATGGCCCACGCCCTCGGCAACCGGTGGTACATGGATCCGGTGTTGCTGAGCCGTTACCCGCCCGCCGCCCTGGACCATTACCAGTGGGATCAAAAAGCCCTGCGGGACGGAGATCTGGAAATTATCTCCCAGCCGCTGGATCATCTGGGAATCAACTACTACTTCCGGGAGGTGGCGGCCGACCCGGCCCTGCCCGACCGGGAACGCCCGTCGCCGATAACCGAAGCCGACCTGCCCCGCACCACGATGGGCTGGGAGATTTACCCGGACGGCCTGCGGGACCTTTTGCTCCGTTTCAACGATGACTACCGCCTGCCCCCGGTGTTCATCACCGAAAACGGGGCCGCCTTCCCCGACCGGGTGGAAGAGGGGGCGGTGCGCGACCGGTCCCGGCGGGATTTTCTGGAAGCCCATTTCAGGGCCGCCCGCCAAGCCCTGCAGGCGGGGGTTGCCCTGCGCGGCTTTTTCGTGTGGACTTTGTTGGACAACTTTGAGTGGGCCCTGGGCTTCTCGCAACGGTTCGGCCTTATCCGGGTGGACCATCAAACGCAGGAAAGAATCTGGAAGGACAGCGCCCGCTGGTTCGCCTCCTACATCGCCGACGGCGGGAAAAGCTGATGAGGGTGGGGATGGCGCTGGTGGGAGCGGGGCGAATGGGCGCGGTGCACGCCGAGGCGATGCGCCATTCGGCGACCGCGGAGCTGCGGGCGGTGGTGGACGTCAACGAGGAGGCCGCCCGCGCCGCCGCCGGGGGAGCGCCGGTGTTCACCCGGGTGGAGGATGCTCTGGAACTGCCGGAAGTGGAGGCGGTGGCGGTGGCCTCCCCCACCCCCTTCCATGCCGCCATAACCGAAGCCGTCCTGCAGTCGGGGCGCCCGGTACTGTGCGAAAAACCGCTTTCGTTCGACCCGGCGGTCTCCGCCCGTCTGGCCGAACAGGCGGCCGCCGCCGGACTGACTTTGGCGGTGGGATTCTGGCGGCGCTTTTCCCCGCCGTGGGCGGCCGCCCGCCGCCTGCTCCGCGCCGGGGCCATCGGGGAGCCGTTGTTCATCCGACTGTCGCAGTGGGACGCCCATCCCCCGCCTCCTTCTTTCTGCTCCCGGGAGGTGAGCGGCGGCCTGCCCATCGACTGCGGAGTGCACGAGTTTGAACTGATCGAGTTCCTGCTGGAAAAGAGCCCGACCAGCGTGCGGGCCCGGGCGCTGCCCGCGGTAAACCGGGAGGTGGCCGCCGCCGGGGATGTGGACAACTGCCTCATAGAGGCGGAGTTGGAGGGCGGAGCGGCGGGAATCATCGACCTGTCCCGCAACTGCCGTTACGGGGACGACGTGCGCACCGAAATACTGGGCTCGGAGGGGGCCCTGTTTGCGAACGGCCTGCCCCAGGGCCGTTTGCTGATCGGCGACCGAGCGGGGTTGCGGGAGGTGGGGGGCGCGGAAGCGGAGGATTTTACGCGGGCCGGGGTGCGCAACCAGTTGGAGGCTTTCGCCAGAGCGGTACGGGGGGGCGGGGAGGAGATGGCGGACGGCTTCGCGGCCAGCCGGGCGGTGGCCGTCGGACTGGCCGCCTGGGAGTCCATCGACCGGGGGGAAACGGTGATTCTCCCGCCCCGGGCAAGGAAATCAGTAACCCAACCCGAGGGCCTTTAGAATAGGGGATCGTGAGTTTGGCGCGGGACCTTGAAAGCCGGTTGCAACAGCTGGGAGCGGGGGCGGACGGACGGGTCTTGCCGGGCGCGGTCCACCCCGCCGAGATAGCGGCCCTCCTTACGCGGGAATCCGGCTTGGCCTGCCGCCCGGGACCCACCGGACCCCTCGCCCCCAACCGGTTCGCAGTGCGCCTGCCCGCGGCCGCCCCGCCCTCCCTCCCCGTAACGCGGGCGGTAACCCGGGCCTTGGAGCAGGCGGTGGAGGAAACGGCCCGGGAAAGGGGATGGCGGCTGGCCGGTCCGGCCCGGGTGCGGATGGAAACCGACCCGTCCCTGGCCCCGGAAACCGTCAAGGTGGAATCCGCTATCCGTCCGGGGCGGCGGCCGCCGTGGGCCGTCCTCCGCCGAGCGGACCGGCAGCTGCCGCTCACCGTCAACCGTTGCCTGATCGGACGCGGCGGCGGGGCCGACCTGGCCATCGACCATCCTTCGGTAAGCAACGACCACGCCCTGCTCTGGCAGGAGGGAGGAGGGGTCTGGGCCGAGGATCGGGCTTCGGCGGACGGGACCTTCGTGGACGGCCTGCGGATAACCGGCCGGGCCGAAATCCCCCCCGGCGGGAAAATATCTTTCGGGGCCCTTGAATACCGGCTGGAAAGGCGGTGATCCGATGCCGGTAATCATCTTGGTGGCCCTCAAGATTATTTTCGTGGCCTACATCTATCTTTTCGTCTGGCAGATCGCCAAGTCGGCGGTCGCCCAAGTGGGAACCGGCTATTCCCGTACCCGGGCCCGGGCGGGAGCGGGGCTAACCGTGGTGCGCAGTGAAAACCGCGCCGGGGAGTCGGTGGAAGTGCGGGATTCGGTGGTGGTGGGACGCAACGACGGGGCCGACCTGGTGATCGACGACCCCTACGCCTCCGACTTCCACATCCGTATCACCAACCAATCGGGGGCTTTGTCCCTGCTGGATCTGGGGAGCGCCAACGGCACCTACGTCAACGGCCGGAGGGTGATCGCCCCCCAGGAGCTGAACCAGGGGGATTCGGTGCAGATCGGGACCACCGTGTTGGAAGTCACGTGAATTTCGTCTGGGCCAGCGCCACCCACATCGGAATGGTGCGCAATGTCAACCAGGACAGCGTCCATCCGGAAGCGGACGGCCGCACCTCGCAACGGCTAATTGCGGCGGTGGCGGACGGGATGAGCATCCCCGAAGGAGGGGAAATCGCCAGCCGGGAGGCCATGCGGGCGGCGGTGGCCGCGGGCGGGAAACCGACGCGGCGCATCCGGGCGGCCAACGACGCCGTCCTCAACCTGGTTTACCAAACCCCCCGTTTGGCGGGAATAGGCACCACTCTCACCCTGGCCGACCTCAACCCCAACGGCAGACTGACCATCGGGCATGTGGGGGACAGCCGGGCCTACCTGCTGCGCAAAAGGGGCCTGATGCAACTGACCATTGACCACACCTTCGTCAGGCAGGAGATACGGGCCGGCCGACTCACCAAAGAGGAGGCCCGCCGCCACCCCTACCGGGCCCATCTGCTGCGGGTTTTGGGAATGTCCCGCACCGTGGACGTGGACATCCACCGGGCCCGCCTGCAACCCGATGACCGCCTGTTGATCTGTTCGGACGGACTGAGCCGGATGCTCCCCGAAGACGAAATCGCCCTGTTGTTGGCGGAGGGCCCGCCTTCGGAGGCGGTGTGGAGCCTGGTGGGGGCCGCCAACCAGGCCGGGGGGCGCGACAACGTGTCGGCGGTGGTCGTTTCCGTAAACGCGTGAACCGGCTGGCGGAAACGGTTCTGACGGCGGCCGCCGCCGGCTTGGCCGGCTTCGGGACGGCCCTGGTCAATTTTGCGAACGGAGGGGGAATAGACGCCCAAACCGCCCTGGCTTTTCTGGTGTTCGCCATCGCCTTCGGAAGCCTGCTGGCGGCGGTTCGGCTCTGGGCCCCGGCGACGGTCGCTTTTCTGGTTCCGCTGGCGGCCACCCTGGCCGCGGTCGGGTTCGTGCTGGTGTACCGCCTGGACCGGGACTTGGCGGCCCTGCAGCGCTGGTGGCTGCTGATCGGAGCGGGGGGGGCTTGCCTTCTCCTTTACGCCCTGCAGTCGGGCGGCCTGCGCATACTGCGCCGCTATCGCTGGCCGTTGGCGGCGGCGGCGCTGGCGGCCTGGGCCGCTCCCCTGTTGCCCGCCGGGGGACCGTTGCCTTTGCAAGGCCGGGAGGTGAACGGCTCCCGGCTGTGGGTGGAATGGAACGCCGGACTGACCGCCCGTTTCCAACCGGGGGAGATAGCCAAACTTTTGCTGGTGGTCTTTTTGGCCACCTGGTTGGCGGAAAACCAGACTTTGCTGGCCGGAGGCGGGCGGCGGGGCCTCCCCCAACCCCTTCCGGCGGGGCTGGCCGCGGCGGGAGGGGCGGCCGCGGTCGGCCTGCTGGCCTTCTGGCGGGACGCGGGGGCGGCCGCCCTGTTGCTGGCGATTTTCGCCCTCATGCTGTACATGGCCGCCGACCGGCCGTTCTACCCGGCGGCGGGGGCCGGCCTGTTCGGACTGGGGGCGGTTCTGTTCTATTTCACCCTTCCCCGTTTCCGGATGCGGATCGACGGCTGGCTGAACCCGTGGGCCGACTTCGCCGGGAGCGGCTACCAGACGGCGCAGGGGATGTTCGCTTTGGGGGAGGGGAGCCTGTCGGGGGCGGGCCTGGGGTTGGGCCGGCCTGATCTGATTCCGGCCGCGGCGACCGATTACGTGTTCGCGGCCCTGGCCGAGGAAACCGGCTTGGCGGGCACGATGGTGATAATCGCCGCTTTCGGCCTGCTAACGGCGGGCGGATTCGGCATCGCCCTGCGGGCCCGCGACCTGTTCCGCAAAATGCTGGCCGCCGGCCTGTCCCTGGGCCTGGGGCTGCAGGCGTTCCTGTCCCTGGCCGGAGTGTTGCGCCTGGCGCCGGCCACCGCCCTCCCCGCCCCGTTCATGTCCTACGGCGGGGCTTCCCTGCTGGCCAACTTCCTGCTCATCGCCCTGCTGATCCGCATCAGCCATGAGGAGCGGACATGAACGGGCCGATTCGGCGGGCCGCCCTGGTTTTGCTGGCCGCCTTCCTGGCATTGGCGGCTACCGCCACCTATTGGCAGGTGTTCGCCGCCGACCGTCTGCGGGACGACCCCCGCAACGACCGGGCCCTGCTCGCCCGCACCGGCCGGCAACGGGGGTCGATCAGCTCCTCCGAAGGGCTGATCTTGGCCCATTCGGTCAGGGAACCCGATGAATCGCGCCGGTTCCGCCGCCGCTACCCGCAAGACGACCTGTACGCGCACACGGTGGGGTTTTCCTCCTTGTTCGGCGACTACGGGCTGGAAGAGTCCTACGCCGGTCAGTTGGCCTCGGGGCGGGATTTCACCGTCTCCGGGGCCCTGAACGCCCTGTTGGGCCAGGATACGCGGGCCCGCTCCCTGCAACTCACCCTCCACCACGGCCTGACCCGGGCGGCGGCCAGCGCCCTGGGCGGGCGGACGGGGGCGGCGGCGGCCTTGGACCCGCGCACCGGGGCGGTGCTGGCTTTGGCCTCCTCCCCCCGGTTCGACGCCAACGCCGTCGTCGGGCCCGGGGCGGACGCCGCCTGGGGGGAACTGTCGGCGGATCCGGCCCGGCCCCTGGTAAACCGGGCGACGGGCGCAACCTACCCGCCCGGTTCCGTCTTCACGGTGCTGGCCGCGGCCTTGGCCTTGGAACGGGAGACGGCCCGCCCCGACTCGTTGCTGCCCGCCCGTTCCCCGCCCGGAGGGGAAGCGGAGTGCGGCCCGGCGGAGCGGAATCTTATCACCTTGGAGGAGGCTTTTATATGGTCGTGCGACGAGACCCTGGCGCAACTGGCGGCGGACGCCGGGGGGGAGGCGTTGGCGGAAACGGCCGAGCGTTTCGGTTTCAACCGTCCCCTGCCTTTGGACATTCCCCTGCTTCCTTCCACCCTCCCGGCGGCGGGCGACCCGGCCGCGACGGCGCAGACAGCCCTCGGGCAACGGGGAGTGCGGGCCACCGCCCTGCAGATGGCCCTGGTAGCGGCGGCGACGGCCAACGAGGGGAAGTTGATGGAACCGCAACTGGTGGCCCGCATATTCGACGCCGGCGGCGAGATCGCTTTCCAGTTCGCCCCCCGGGTTTTTTCAGAGCCGTTGCGGTTGGATTCCGCCTTGGCCCTGACGGCGATGATGGAGCGGGCGGTGGCCCGGGGCGGCGGAGTACGGGCCCGCATTCCGGGGGTGCGGGTGGCGGGCAAAACCGGTACGGCCTCCGCTCCGGACGGGGGGCCGGTCTCCTGGTTCATCGGGTTCGCCCCGGCTGATTATCCGGAGATAGCGGTGGCGGTGGTGGTGGAGGCGGGCGGCGAAGAAGGCTCCCCGGGCGGTTCGGCGGCCGCCCCCATCGCCGCCCAACTGATGGAATTCTGGTTGCGGGGGCGGGCCGGTTGAGCATCCGTGGCCGACGGCGGCGGCAAGCGCGGGAGATGTCCCCGATAACCGCCCGCGCTCACTAGATTTTGGAGCATTCAGATGGAAACGTCACAAGCATTGGCAGGCCGCTATCAACTGACGGCGCACGTCGCCCGGGGCGGCATGGCCGATGTGTTCGAAGCCAGCGACCTGATGCTGGACCGGCAGGTGGCGGTGAAAATCCTCCATCCCCAGTTCGCCTCCACCGAAACCTTCGTGGCCCGGTTCCGCAAGGAGGCGCAAGCGGCCGCCAACCTGGCCCATCCCAACATCGTGTCCATCTACGACTGGGGGGAGGACGACGGGACCTATTTCATCGTGATGGAATTAATCCGGGGCCGGTCGTTGCGGGAAATTCTCAAAAAGGAGGGTTTGCTGCTCCCCCGGCGGGCGGCGGAAATCGCGGTGGAAGTTGCCTCCGCCCTGGAAGTGGCCCATCGCAACCGGGTGATCCACCGGGACAACAAGCCGGGCAACATTTTGCTGGCGACGGACGGAACGGTGAAAGTGACCGACTTCGGGGTGGCCCGGGCTTGGGACGACTCGCAGGAACTGACCCGCACCGGTTCGGTGATCGGAACCGCCACCTATTTCAGCCCGGAGCAGGCCCGGGGCGAATCGGCGGACGGCCGGTCGGACATTTACAGCCTGGGGGTGGTGCTCTACGAGATGCTGACCGGACGCCCCCCCTTCAGCGGCGAAACGCCGGTTTCGGTGGCTTACCAGCATGTGGCGACCGAACCGCCCGCCCCCAGCCTCATCAACCCGGACGTTCCGGCGGAGCTGGACGCCATCGTGGGCAAAGCCTTGCAGAAAACCCCCGCCGATCGTTACCAGTCGGCGGATGAGATCCGGCGGGATTTGCTGTTTTTCCTGCGGGGGGAACCGGCCCCGGTAGCCGCCCCCCCTTCCTCGGCCGAGCCAAACTCCGCCGAGGCCCCCTCCCGGGTGTTGGAACCGGGGGCGGACAACGCCTCCCGCCGCTCCTACACCGACCTGCCCCCTCCCACCGTCTCCCCGGAGGAGGCCTACCGCCGCATGTCCCCGCCCCGGCGCCGCTCCGCCAACCTGCCGGCCATCATCGGCTCGGTGACGGTGGCGGCCGCCCTGGTGTTCGGCATCTACTTTCTGCTCAACAACCTGTCCAACGAAGCCCCGCCCGCCGCCACCGTCCCGCCTCCGGCCGTTTCCCTGCGGGTGCCGGACGTGGCCGGCCTGACCGAGGAAGAAGCCCGTCAGCGGTTGCAGGAAGACGGATTCCGGGTGACCCCGGTGGCGGAAACCAGCGAAACGGTGGGGGCCGGCCTGGTTATCCGCACCGAACCCCGCACCGGGCTGGAAACGGAGGAGGGGGCGGTGGTGTCCATCGTGGTGTCGGCCGGTCCCGACCTGGTGGCGGTGCCCAACGTGGTCGGCTCCACCCAGCAAAGGGCCGCCGCCCAACTGCGCGGCCAAGGGTTCGCCATGGCGGTGGAGGCGGCCAACTCCGAAGCGGGGGTGGGGGAGGTGATCGCCCAGTCCCCGGCCGCCGGGGAAGACGCTCCGCCGGGGTCGGTCATCACCCTCACCGTTTCCATCGGCCCGGTGCCGGCGGTGGTGCCGTCGGTGTTCGGGATGAGCGAAGAGCGGGCCGTCGGCCTTTTGGAAGGCCAGGGTTTCGAAGTGGATATCCGCCGGGAAACCTCCGACCAGGTGGAGGAGGGCCTGGTGTCGGCGCAGAACCCGGCCGCCGACTCCGAAGCCGCGCCCGGCTCGCAAGTGGAAATCACGGTCTCGCAGGGCCGGAACACGGTGGTGGTTCCCGACTTGGCCGACAGCGCGGCCGAGCAGGCGGCGGCCGTCTTGGAAGAGTTGGGTTTGATGGTGGAAGTGGTGCGGGAAAATCATCCCGAGGCGGGGGCCGGACAGGTTATACGCACCGACCCGCCCGCCGAATCGGAGGTGGCCTTGGGCGGGAGGGTGACGTTGGTGGAGTCGATCGGCCCCGCCATCGTCAACGTGCCGGAGTTGACGGGTCTGACATTGCAGGAAGCGGCCGAACAGCTGGAGTTGCTGGGGCTGGGCATAGAAGCGGTGGGGACGTCCCCGGTGACCGACGTTGCTTTGGCCGACACGGTGGTGGAGCAGAACCCCGGCCCGGATACGGAAGCCGCCCGCGGCCAGGTGGTGACCGTGTCTTTGGGGACGTACGAAGAACCGGAAGAGGATTCCTCCGATGAGCCGGCCGGGGAGGGCGCCTCCGGGGACGGGCAATGAGCTCCCCGTCCCCGGAGGCGGCCATCACCATCGCCGGGGCCGAATTCCGATACGGCCCGATCACCGCCCTGCGGGAAGTGTCGGTGGACATACCCCGGGGGTCCGCCACCGCCCTGCTGGGGCCCAACGGGGCCGGCAAAAGCACCTTGCTGAACGGCATCGCCGGGCTGATTCCCCCCCATTCGGGAACGGTGACCGTCCATACCAAAGCGGTGGGACGGCGACGGGCGGCCTATGTGCTGCAGAACGCCAAAGTTAACGAATCCTTGCCGTTGACGGTGCGGGAAGTGGTGCTGATGGGACGCTATTCGGGAAGCATGATGATGCGGCCCGCCCGGGCCCGGGACCGGGCGGCGGCGGCGGAGGCGATGGAGCGCACCGGCGTAACCCATCTGGCCCGCCGGCCCTTCTCCCGCCTGTCGGAGGGGGAAATGCAACGCACCCTCCTCGCCCAAGGCTTGGCCGCGCAGCTGGACGTGTTGTTGTTGGACGAACCGGCGGCCGGCCTGGATTTAACTTCCATTAACGACATCCGGGAAGTGTTACGGCAGGAGAAAAAACAGGGACGCACGGTGGTGATCTCCACCCATCATCTGGACGAGGCCAGGGCGGCCGATTTCGTAATCCTGCTGGCGGGGCGGGTGGTGGCCGCCGGCCCCCCCGATCGGGCTTTGACGGTGGAAAACCTGGCCGTCGCCTACCAGCGGGAACTGGTGGAAGTGGGCCCCGGGCATCACCTCCTCGACGACTCCCACCACGGGCAAGCCGACCCCGGCCATCCCCATGAACGGTCCATCCATTTGGAGCCGAACCCGTCCGACATCCATCACCGCCCCGACCGGCACGGCCACAACTGACGGGCCGCAACCGAAGTTCAGTCGGTCATCCCTCCAGGAAGTTGCGCAACATGTCCATCCCTTCGGTGGTCAGCACGCTCTCCGGGTGAAACTGCACCCCGTGCACCGGCAAATCAACGTGGCGCACCCCCTGGATGACATCGTCTTCGCTCCAAGCGCAGGTTTCCAGAACGGAGGGGACGGTGGCGGCGGCCAGTGAATGGTAACGGGTGGCGGTGAAAGGATTGGGCAGGCCGGTGAAAATCCCCCTTCCGTCGTGGCGCACCGCGGAGGTTTTGCCGTGCATGACCCGCGGGGCCCGCTCAACGCGGCCCCCGAAGGCGGCCACGATCGCCTGATGTCCCAGGCACACCCCCAACACCGGTATTTCGCTTGAGAACCGCCGGATGTAGTCGATGGAATGCCCCGCCTCCTGCGGGGTTCCGGGACCGGGGGAGACGACCAGCCGCTCCGGGCCCAGACGGGCCGCCTGTTCGGAGTCGAGTTGGTCGTTGCGCACCACGGTGGGCTCCGCCCCCAACTCGCCCAGATACTGAACCAGGTTGAAAGTGAAGCTGTCGTAGTTGTCCAACACCAAGACCCGCATGCCCCCAGCCTACCCGCCCCGGCCCCCGTTCCGCCCAAACGGCGCGCGCCCGGTTGGGAGCCGGTAGAATGGCGGCATGCCTCAATCCAAAGGACGCCGCAAGTCCAAGACGGTCAGCCGGCCCACGCCGCCCAAAAGCGCTCATGGCGGCAAAGGGGCCAAAGAGTCTTCCAAGCTCTATCAGGCGATAATGTTCGGCCTGATGGCGGGGGGCGTGTTGCTAGTGGTCGTCCGCTACGTTTTCGAACTTTCCGGATGGATGGTGCTGGGAGGCCTGGGAACGATGGGGGCGGGCTTCCTGATGACCATCAACTACCACTAACCCCGCCCTACCGCCCCGGGCGGGCTATGCCGGTTTTTCGTCCATTTCCTCCCGGCAGTGGCGGGGGGACTGCGGTTCGGCCCGGTTGGCGACGGTCATAATCACCTCCGCCCCGCACACCGAACATCGGAACCGGCGGCGGGCGCTCACCGTGTCTTCCGGGTCCAAGTCGGGCGGAGGGTTGGCCACCGCCCGCAACACCAGCATGGACAACTTCCAAATGACCACCCCGATCGCCACCGCGATGAGAATGTTCAACGGGTTCATCCGGGGGCCCTCCCCCGCCGCTTGGACCCCGGATAACAGGCCCGGGCTATATCCTCTCCAAGATCATCCCGTTGGCCATGCCTCCCCCCTCGCACATGGTCTGCAGGCCGTAGCGGGCCCCGCTGCGCTCCATTTCGTGCACCAGGGTGGTGGTCAGTTTGGCCCCCGAGCATCCCAGCGGATGACCCATGGAAATGGCCCCCCCGTTGACGTTGGTGCGCTTCCACAGTCCGTCCGGATCGGTTCCGCCGTGTTCGGCCAACCAGGCCCCGATGACCGAGGCGAAGGCTTCGTTGACTTCGAACAGATCAATGTCGTCGGAGGAAAGGCCGGTGCGCTCCAAAACTTTGGAGGTGGCCGGAATGGGACCGGTGAGCATGGTGACCGGGTCCACCCCGGCCATGGCGAACCCGACGAAGCGGGCCATCGGCTGCAAGCCCAGGCTTTCGGCGCGCTCCTCGGACATGATCAGGAGGGCCGCCGCCCCATCGGAAATCTGCGACGAGTTGCCGGCGGTTATCACCCCGTCCGGTTTGAACACCGGACGCAAGCCGGCCAGAATTTCCATGGTGGTCCCCGGGCGGACCCCCTCGTCTTTGGACATCACCTCCGAGGAGCCGTCCTCCAAGGTGATGGTCACCGGAACAATCTCCCGTTCAAACCGGCCCTCTTCGGTCGCCCGCGCCGCCCGCATATGGGAGTCGCAGGCGATCTTGTCCAAGGCCTGGCGGGCGAGGCCCCACTTTTCGGCGATCAACTCGGCGGAGATGCCCTGCGGCACCAGCCCCTGCGCGTAACGTTCTTTCATCAGCGGGCCGAAGGGTTTGCCCGGCCCCTGGGAGGCGGTGATCCCCATCGGCACCCGGGTCATGGATTCCACCCCGGCCGCCACCACCACCTGGTAGGCCCCCGCCATCACCCCCTGGGCGGCGAAATGGGCGGCCTGCTGGCCGGAGCCGCACTGCCGGTCCACGGTGGTCCCCACCACCGTCTCCGGAAAACCAGCGGCCAGGGCGGCGTTGCGTCCCACGTTGACGCTCTGCTCCCCGGTCTGCATCACGCATCCCATGATCACGTCTTCCACCAGTTCGGGGTCCAAGTCGTTGCGTTCCGCCAGGGCGGCCAAAGGCTTGGCGGCCAAATCAACCGGGTGGAACCCTTTCAGCTTGCCGTCCCGCTTGCCGACCGGCGTTCTAACCGCATCCACTATTACTGCGCTGTGCATGGTTGCCTCCTCCGAGTTTGGGTGCGTGGAGGTGATCGGATTCGAACCGACGGCCTCCTGGTTGCAAACCAGGCGCTCTGCCTTGCTGAGCTACACCCCCCGGTCGCCTCATTCTACATAAAACGGAGGGGCGTCCGCCGCGCCGAGGCCGGGGGTGGGCCCACCTGGATTTGAACCAGGGACCTCATCCTTATCAGGGATGCGCTCTAACCAGACTGAGCTATGGGCCCGGGAAGGCCATATTACACCACTTGGCAGCCCTATTCGCCAACCGTCGCCGGGGAGGCGCTATACTGGGGTTACGGCCCGGGGAGACAACCGGGCGCCGCAGTAAGCAGCGAAGTCCGGTGCGAGCCCGGCGCTGTCCCGCAACTGTCAAGCCCCCCTGGGGGGACGAGCCAGGACGCCTGCGCCTGCGGTCGCGTATCAGCTCTCGGACGAAGGGTTGATCGTGCCGGTCCCAGCGACTTAGCCCGATCTCTCTTCATCCCCGAAACTTTCGGAGGATGTTCTATGCGGAGAAAAATCTCCTTCTTGCTAGCCATGGCGGTGATGGCCGCCGCCTGCGGTTCTTCGGAACCCGACGCCGCCCCGGTCGATCAGGGGACTGAGCCCCTCTCCCAACCGGCGGCGCCGACTTCGGCCGCGGGCGGCGCGGCGGACGACGCCCCCGCCTCCACCGCCCTCCCCGACTTTCCGGCTTCGCTGGAAGGGGTGGGGTTCAGTATTTATTTGGAGGAAAGGCCGGAGGCGATCGTTTCCCTGTCCCCCACCGCCACCGAAATTTTGTTCGCCATCGGCGCGGGCGGCCAGGTGGCGGCGGCGGACCGCCAGTCCGACTTTCCCGCCGAAGCGCCGACCACCGACTTGGACGGGCAAAACGCCACCGCGGAGGACATCGCCGCCTACCAACCGGACCTGGTGGTGATCTCCTACGATCCGGGCGGTCTTTTGGAAGCCTTGGAGGCGATGGGCATCCCGGTCATCATCCAAGGTCCCGCCCCCAGCATCGACCAAGCTTACGACCAGATGCTGCAGCTGGGGATCGCCACCGGCCATGAAACGGAGGCGGTGGCCCTTAGCGACCGGATGCGGGGGGAAATCGAGGCGGTGGGTGAACGGCTCCGCACCCCG
This sequence comes from Candidatus Spongiisociaceae bacterium, assembly GCA_965202665.1. GTDB lineage: Bacteria > Actinomycetota > Acidimicrobiia > Spongiisociales > Spongiisociaceae. The sequence continues at coordinate 1,479,884 of OZ241841.1, read as the reverse complement.
GGGGAGAAGCGCACCTACTACTACGAGTTGGACGAAGATCTGTTTTCGGTCACTTCCCAAACCGTGCAAGGCGAGGCGGCGGCCATTCTCGGGTTGGTGAACATAGCCGATCTGTTGCTGACCGCGCAAGGCTACTACCCGCAACTGACCGCCGAATACATAGCCGAGCAGAACCCGGACATCATTTTCTTCAGTTGCGAGAAGGATTGCGGGACCGTCGCCCAGGCCATCGCCGACCGGGACGGATGGGGCTCCATCAACGCGGTGCGCAACGGCCATATCATCGGCCTGGACGCCGAACTGGCCGACCGCTGGGGTCCCCGCCTGGTGGATTTGGTGCGGCTGGTGGGCGAATCCATCCCCCCGCCCGTAGATCCGGAGGGGGCGGCCGGGGACGGCTCGGAGGAGGAGGTGGCGGAACCCGATTTTCCGGTGACCGTGTCGGGGACCGGTTTTTCGGTCACCTTGCCGGAGCGGCCGGAGGCGGTTATTTCCCTGTCCCCCACCGCCACCGAAATGCTGTTCGCCATCGGGGCGGGCGGCCAAGTTACGGCGGTGGACGACCAGTCCGACTACCCGGAGGGGGTTCCGGTCACCGATTTGAGCGGCTGGCAGCCCAACGTGGAGGCCATCGCCGCCTACGAACCGGACCTGGTGGTCGTCTCCTACGACCCGGGCGGGTTGGCGGACTCTTTGGGAACGTTGGACATCCCGGTCATCATCCAAGGCGCCGCCTCCGACCTGGACCAGGTTTACGAACAACTCCGGCAGCTGGGAGCGGCCACCGGTCATTTGGAGCAGGCGGAGGAGTTGAGCGAACAGATGCAGGCCCGGATCGACCGGTTGGCGGAGCAGTATGGACCGGCGGGCGCGGGCCTCACCTTCTATTACGAGTTGGACGACGCCCACTATTCGGCCACTTCCTCCACCATCCAAGGCCAAGTGTTCGCGCTGTTCGGTTTGGAGAACATCGCCGACGGGCAGGAGGCGGCGGGGGACTATCCGCAACTGTCCGCCGAACACATCGTGGAAAGCGACCCGGACATTATTTTCTTCGGGTGCGGGGAGTTCTGCACCACCACCGCGGAAAGCATCTCCGCCCGGGAGGGGTGGGATTCCATAACAGCGGTGCGAAACGGCGACATCATCGCCTTGGACGCCGACGTTTCCAGCCGCTGGGGGCCGCGTCTGGCGGAGTTCGTGCAACTGGTCGGCGAGTCCCTCCCCGACCAGGGCTGATTTGCCCCCCGGCGCGGTTTCCCCGGCGGCGGCGGCCGCCCCGCCCGCCCGGATGCGGTGGGGGTGGATGGCGGCCATTTTGCTGGCCCTGGCGGCGGCGGCCGCCGCCGGGTTCCTGCTGGGACCGGCCGACATTCACCCGGGGCAGGCCCTGCGTCAGATCAGCGGGCTGGCCTTGCTGGACTCCGCCCCGGCTTTGAGCGAAACGCAACAGGCCATCCTGTGGCAAATCCGGGCGCCGCGGGTGGTCCTGGGCGGCCTGGTGGGGGCCCTGCTGGCCATGGCGGGGGCGGCCTACCAGGGGGTGTTCCGCAATCCGCTGGCCGACCCTTATTTGCTGGGCGTGGCGGCGGGGGGCGGACTGGGGGCGACCATCGTCATCGCCCTGCTCCCGGCCGCCGCTTCCGGCCTGGTTCCCGCGGCCGCCTTCGCCGGGGGTTTGGCGGCGGCGGCCATCACCTACCTGGTGGGCCGGGCGGCGGGGGGGCGCAGCGCGGTGTCGCTCATCTTGGCCGGGGTGGCGGTGGGGGCCTTTTTCACCGCCGTGCAAACCTACATCCAGCAACGCAACACCGACGCCGTCCGCCAGGTTTACTCCTGGATTTTGGGACGGCTGGCCACCAACGGCTGGGATGAGGTGTTGACGCTCCTCCCCTACTTCGCGGTGTGCGGCGGGGCGCTGTTCGCCTTGCGCAGGTTGTTGGACGTGATGAGCGTGGGGGACGAGGAGGCCTCCAGCCTGGGGGTTTCCGCAGTAGGAGTGCGGGGGGCGGTGGTGGTGTTCGCCACTTTGGCGACGGCGGCGGCGGTGGCCGTGGCCGGCCTGATCGCCTTTGTGGGAATCGTGGTTCCGCACACGGTGCGCCTGCTGGCCGGGGCCAGCTACCGTTCGCTGATTCCGCTGTCGGCGGCGGCGGGGGCGGCTTTTATGATTCTGGCCGATCTGGCGGCCCGCACCATCGTCAGCCCGGCCGAGTTGCCGATCGGGGTGGTCACCGCCTTCGTGGGGGCCCCGTTTTTCATGGTGGTGTTGCGCACCAGCCGGGGGTACGCGGTATGAGCCTGCTGGCGGAGGGGGTTTCGGTGGCTTACCAACCGGGGCGGCCGGTGTTGGACAACGTGACTTTGGGGGCGGGGCGCAACCAGTGGCTGGGCCTTCTAGGACCCAATGGGGCGGGCAAATCCACCCTGTTGCGGGCCATCGCCGGGCTGGTGGAACATCAGGGGACCATCCTGGTAAACGGACGCGACCCGGCCCGCATGCCCCGCCGGGAGCGGGCCCGGGAGGTGGCCTTCGTCCCCCAGGAGCCGATTATGCCGGAGGGGATGAGCGTAACCGAATACGTGCTGCTGGGGCGCACCCCCTACCTTTCTTTTTTGGGCTGGGAAACCGCAAACGACGTGCGATGCGCCCGCCGGGCCATGGAAATGCTGAACTTGGAGGAGCTGGCGGAACGGTCCCTGTCCGACCTGAGCGGGGGGGAGCGACGACGGGCGGCCCTGGCCCGGGCTTTGGCCCAGCAACCCGGCCTGCTCCTGCTGGACGAACCGACCAGCTCCCTTGACATCGGCCAAGGGCAGAACGCTTTAGAGTTGATAGGCTCGTTGCGGCGCCGGCAGCCGATGACCATCGTCACCGCCATGCACGACCTGACTTTGGCCGGGCAGTTCTCCGATCATCTGGCGTTGCTGTCCGAGGGGCGGGTGGCGGCGCAGGGCCCGGCGGCGGAGGTCCTGACCGCGGAATGCATTCGCGACTATTACCAGGCGACCGTGGAGGTGCTGACTATGGACAACGGGGTGGCGATAGTTCCGGTGCGGGGGGGAGCATGACGGAGGGAGGGCCGCCGACTGAAGATCCCCGGCCGGGGGGTTTGCGCCGGGCGCAATCGCTGGTGATAGTCAACACCGGCCACGGCAAAGGCAAAACCACCGCCGCCATGGGGATCCTGATGCGGGCGGTAGCGCGGGGATGGCGGTGCGCGGTGGTGCAGTTCATCAAATCGGAGGAGTGGAAGGTGGGGGAGGAAAAAATCGCCCGCCGCCTGGGAGCGGACTGGGACACGGAGGGGGACGGTTTTTCCTGGGACAGCGAAGACTTGGGAGAGTCGGAGGCGACGGCCCGTTCGGCTTGGCGGCTGGCCCGGGAGCGCATCACCGCCGGCGGGCATCAGCTGGTGATCCTGGATGAAATCACGTACCCCATGAACTGGGGGTGGATCGACGCCGCCGAGGTGGTGCGGGTGATTGAGGAGCGGCCGCCGCAGGTTAACGTGGTGGCCACCGGACGGGACGCCCCCCCGGAGCTGATAGCGGCCGCGGATACGGTAACCGAGATGACCTCCGTCAAACACGCCTACCAGGCGGGCGTATCCGCTATGAAAGGCATCGACTTCTGAGCGCGCCGGCTTCCCCTACACTTGCCTTGTGAAAACCCTGCTCTGGTTGACGGCGGCGATAGCGGCTACGGCGGCGATAGCCGCGCTGGCCGCCCGCCGGTCGCCCCCCATCGTCCCGCCCCCCGCCCCGGCGGGAACCTGGGCTCCGCTCCCCCGCTCAACGTGACCCGCCGCCGATGAGCGCCCGCATCGGGGTGCTGGCTGGTGGGGAGTCGCCGCGGCGCGCCTTTCGCGCCTTGGCCGCCCAACCGGGGTTGACCGTGGAACTGTTGGAGGAGGGGCGGACGCCGGAGGGCGAATGGGACGCCCTGGCTTTTCAGGAACTTTCCCCCGCCGCCCTCCCCTGGTGGGATTGGTCGCTGGCGGGGGGCGCGCCGGCGGTTCTCGCCTCCCCGCCGCCCGCCGGATGGGACCGGCGCCCTCCCCCGCAACAGGCAGCCGTCGTATCCGGCGTCCTGGCGGGGGAGAACCTGGCCGCCGCCCTGCTGGGGGCGCTGAAGGAGGCGGACCGGTCGGCGGCGGTCCGCTTGGCCTGGACCGCGCCCGGCCCTCCTTTGGGGGGCGGGGAGGCGGTGAACTTCCCGCTCCCGATGGGGCCGTTGTGGGCGGGACGGGCGCAAGGCTCCGCCCTCCCCGAACCGGCCGTTTACCTGGCCGCCCCCACCGACGGCCCCTGGATGGGCCTGTACGCCGAGGCGGGCGGCCAGACGGCGGCGGTCGCCGACGACGCCGACTTCCTGCGGGGCGTTTTCCTGGCCGCGGCCGCCCTCACCGCCGCCCGGGGGGAATATCCGCCCGGTTGGAACCGCCCCGCCGACCCCGCCGGAAAGTTCCTGGCCGCCGCCCGCCAAATGGGCCTGGAAATAGCCGCCTTCACCCCCGACCCCGCCCCGGGGAATCAGTAGCCCAAGGCCGGGTCGAACAGCGGGCGGGGGTTTTGGCCGTTTTGCAGGCGGCGGATGTTGGCCGCCACATGCGGCGCGGAAGTGGCGGGACGCAACTGGCCGGAAACGTGGGGGGTGATGTGAACATGGGGATGATCCCACAGGGGCGAGTCTTCCGGCAACGGCTCCCGGGCGGTCACGTCCAAAGCGGCCGCCCGCAACGGCCCGTCGTCCAAGGCCCGCACCAAGTCTTCTTCCACGGTGGTGGCCCCCCTCCCCAGGGAAATGTAGACCGCCCCCGGGCGGCAGGCCGCAAACCGGCGCCGGTTCATCAGGCCCTCCGTGGCCGGGGTGCGGGGCAGAATGTTGATCACCGCCGCGCAAGCCCCCAACATCTCATCCAACCCGGACGACCCGTGATGGAAGGCCGTTTCCCCCTCCTCTCCGCCCCGGTCGGTGCGGCGCCAGGCGCGAACCGGGTAGCCCAGCCCGGCCAGCGCCTCCCCTATCCTCCGCCCGATGGTCCCGTATCCGAGCAACCCCACCGGGTATTCGGCGGGCAAAGGGGTGACGGGGGTGTCCCACGCCCGGCGGGCCCGTCCGGCCAAATGCCGGTCGATGCGGCGTTGGAAATGGATCACCCAATGCAAGGCGAACAGGGCCATCTCCTCAGTCATCGCCTCGTCCACCAGCCGCACGATGGGCACCTTTGGGTAGCCGCCTTTCAGAAACTGTTCCATCCCCACCGTGACCGACAAAATAGCCCGCAGGTTCGGATAACGGCGCAGGTCGGCCGGGTCGTGCTTCCACACCACCGCGTATTCCACTTCCTGCGGGTCGCCCACTTTCGGCCACATACAAATGGGAATATCCGGCAACAGTTCCGACAACGCCTCCAACCACTCTTGCGGATGAAAAGTGGGGTTGAGCAGGATGGACATTTACCGGCGGCGGACGGGCGAATTCATAACCCCAGAATAGCCCGCCTCGGGAGAACCCGCCCTATGCCGCCATGCCGGTTGCGACCCATTCGGGTATGCACTAGACCAACCCCGGTTGGGGGAACAGTCGCAATATATACATTCTGTTGAGGGTCTGTCAAACAACGCCCCCGTGTCGGGAACCAACTTTCAGCCGCCGCTTTCGAAAAGGCGGGGGGACCATCGCGGCCAACCTCCGGTTTCGGTTAGTTGACGGGGCTCGCCGCCCGCGGCGGACATCACCCACACCCCGCCCCCGTCTTCAAAAGCGCGGAAAAACGCCAAGTAGGAGCCGTCCGGAGACCAAGAGGGACCTCTTCCCATGGTCGTCAATCGGCGGGGTTCGCCGCCCCCGACATCCACCACCCACACCCCGCCCTGCGGATGTTGAAAGGCAAGTTGGGAACCGTCCGGCGACCACTGCGGCCATTCCCCCACCGCGAACAGCCGGCGGGGTTCGCCGCCCTCCGCATCCACCACCCACACCCCGCCGTCTACCCTCGTGAAGGCGATCCGGCTTCCGTCCGGCGACCATTCCGGCCACACCCCCGCCTCCGCCGCCAGGCGGGGTTCGCCGCCCCCGACGTCCGCCACCCACACCCCGCCCCCGTCGATGATCTTCAGGAAATAAGCCAGGCGGGAACCGTCCGGCGCCCATTCCGCCCATTCCCCGCCTTCCGTCAGCTGCCGGTGAGCCGTCCCGTCGGCGTTTATCAGCCATATCCCGTCCCGGTCGGGGGCCAGATAGGAGTGATAGGCGAGGCGGGAACCGTCCGGCGACCAAACCGGCCCCCACCCTTCGTCGGTCAGGCGGCGGGGTTGGCCGGCGGCGGCGTCCGCCACCCATATCCCGGCGCCGTCCGGGCCGGAGAAGGCCACGCGGGAACCGTCCGGCGACCAACGCGGATCCCAGCCTTCTTCGGACAGGGAGCGGTGGTTGCTCCCATCGGCGTCCAACACCCGCGCCCCGCCCTCCCGGTTGTCGTCCGGATGGTAGGAGTCGTAGACGATCCGGTATTCTCCGCCCGGCCCTTCCCCCCCGGAACCGACCGCCATCCACACCAGCCACCCGGCCACGGCCAGCAGCGCCGCCGCCCCCGCCGGCCATATCCAATTCCAGCTCCGCCCCTCGGACAGGCCGTCGACGGGTTCCGCATCGCCCATGCCTCGAATTATCGCATGTCCGGCCAGCGGGGGATCTACTAGGATGGGGGCATGAGCGAAGGGGCTCCGCAGTCATTGAATTGGACGCAGTCGGAGGAGGCCAACCGGTTGCTAGCCGAACGTCCTTTGGCTTTGCTAATCGGGATGTTGCTGGACCAGCAGTTCAAGATGGAGTGGGCTTTCCATTCCCCCTATGTTCTGGAACAGCGGTTGGGCCGTCCTTTGGACGCCGCCCACATTGCTTCCCTTCCCGAGGAAGAGTTGGAGGAAATCTTCCGCGGCCCGCCCGCCTTGCACCGTTTTCCCAACTCCATGGCCCGTCGCACCGGGGCCCTGTGCGCGGCCATCGCCGCCGACTACGAGGGGGATGCGGCCGCCGTCTGGCGGGGGGCCGCGGACGGCCCCGACCTGTTGCGCCGTTTGAAAGCCCTGCCCGGTTTCGGTGACGCCAAAGCCCGGATTTTCGCCGGGGTGGTGGGCAAACGACTGCGGGAAGGCCCGGTGGGGTGGGAGAAAGCGGCCGCCGACTGGCCTTCCATCGCCGACGTCGCCGAGTTTGAGCAAATCGAGGATCTGCGGGAGCACAAAGCCCGAATGAAGGCCGAAGCCAAGCAGTGAGCGACCCCCCGGAGCCTCGCCCGCTCCTCCCGGGAGTCCGCCCGTTTGTGATCGGCCTGGCCGGAGGCAGCTGTTCCGGCAAAACCACCATCGCCTCCGCCATCGTGGAACAGGCGGGCCCGGACGGGGCGGCCCTCATCGCCCACGACGCCTATTACCGTCACCGGCCGGACCTCACCCCCGAGGAACGCGCCGGGGTCAACTACGACCACCCCGATTCGCTGGAAACCGAACTGTTGCTTACCCACCTGGCCGATCTGGCGGCCGGCAAAACCATCGCGCAACCGACGTACGACTTCACCCGCCATCTGCGCAACGAACGGACCGTCCCGGTCTTTCCCCGCCCGGTGATCCTGTTGGAAGGAATACTGGTCTTAGCGGACGCCGAACTGCGCCGGGCGATGGATCTGAAAGTGTTCGCGGACGCCGATCCCGACATCCGCGCCCTGCGACGGGTGGTGCGGGACATCCGGGAGCGGGGACGCTCATTGGAGTCGGTGGTCGGCCAATATCACGCCACCGTGCGCCCCATGCATCTGCGGTTCGTGGAGCCTTCCCGGCGGTGCGCCGACCTGATAATCCCCCGGGGAGGGGACAACCGGGCGGCGGTGGAGGCGTTGCTCGCCGTAGTTCGGGAAACGGTCCGCCGACTCACCGCCCCGGCGCCCGGCGCGGAAAGGGGCGGATGAGCGGTCGCTCCCCCGACCCGACCGCCTGCCGTAAGGCGGGTGATTTGTATACTCCCCGTATGGAGCATCAACCGCCGCCCGAACGTCCCGATTTGGCCATCATGGGGGTGGGGGCCATGGGCGGGGCGTTGTTGCACGGCCTGCTCAACTCCGGTTGGGCCCCGGAGGAAATCACCCTGGTGGAATCCCACCCGCCGCGGGCGGAGGAACTGCGGGAAACCACCGGTTGCCTAACCGTGTCAAGCCCGGCGGACGGGATCGTCGGCCGGCGGGCGGTGGTCCTGGCCGTAAAACCGCAACATATAGATCCGGCTTTGGAACAGTTGGCGGGGGCCGTCACCCCCGAATCGTTGCTGATCGCGCTGGTGGCCGGGGTGCGGATTACCCGCTACGAGGCGGCCCTGCCCGGGGTTCCGGTGATCCGCGCCATGCCCAACACTCCCGCCCTGCTGGGGGAGGGGATAACCGGATGCGCCCCCGGTTCCCTGGCCCGCACCGTCCATATACGGACGGCCCGCACCGTGCTGGCCGCAGTGGGGGAGGTGGTGGAAGTGTCCGAACCGTTGCTGGACGCAGTAACCGCCCTGTCCGGCTCCGGCCCCGCCTACGCCTACCGGCTGGCGGAAGCGATGGCGGAGGCGGGGGAACGGGCGGGCCTGAACCCCGAAACCGCCCTGTTGCTGGCTACCCAAACCATCAAAGGGGCGGGGGCGATGATGGCCGCCTCCTCCGAACATCCGTCCGAGTTGCGAAGGCGGGTCACCTCCCCGCAAGGGGTAACCGAAGCCGCCTTGCGAGTGATGGAAGAAGGCGGCTTCGCCGAGCTGATTCTACAGGCGGTGGCGGCCGGAACCGAACGCTCCCGCCAACTAGGAGCGGAAACCGCCCCGCCCAACTCCTAAAACCCTTTTAGGTTGACATTTGGGAAAAATCCCGTATGTTGTCATCAACAGCAGGAAAACCCCGCTCCGAGTGAAGGGAGAACGGCAATGGCCGTTACATTTCACTATGAACGAGAAAGCAAACTATGGGAAGAAAAAGACGGATGTCGACTAGCAAGAAAAAACACAAAGATCACACTAATCATTGATGGCGGATTTTGGACACCACTTGTACGGCTACTCATTTTCACAGCCGCCCTGCTGTCATAACCCGTAGGAAACCGGAGAAGGTTGGGGCGGCCCCGTGGTCACGTTCGGGGCCACCCCTAAAGACTTGCCTTTCATATTAGATCAGCGGGGACGGCTGATCCAGGTTACTTTACCTCCAAACTGGTCGGCACCCACCACGGAATCGTCGCCTCCGACGGCGGCGTAGCGGCCGAACCCGCTTCCGGCGTCACCGAGGAAACCGCCAGCCGGTTCCCAACTTCCGTCGGCGGAACGGGCGAACACTACCACGCCCCCGCGATAATCGCCTAGTGATTGCAGATGGCGGTTGGTTATCACTTCCGAGCCGTCCCAACTTACATCAACCCACTGGCCGAACGCCGCTTGTGATGGTATAAACTGTCGTTGTACTTCTACTCCGTTAATGGTATAAGTGGCACTACCTCTATTTTGCAAATCGGGAAGGGACAAGGTTTGGTAAGTGACGCTAATGGCCCAGCCAGTGGCGGGTTTGCGGAAAACGTACAACTCCGCTTTTGGATCGCCTGCCTCCGGATGATTACCTGAAAACACCACTGTAGAACCGTCAGCGGACAGCCGCGCCCCCCCTCCTATCCACCCGAAATCTTCCGAGTCCTCGAAGGTCAACCCCAGAAGTGCGTTGTAAACAGTTGGCTCAGAGGTGGACCATCCGTCATCCGGCCTTTCCCATACAAAAACCCCGCCAGATTCTTCGCGCTCAATCGTGTCGCCCGGGTTGTTGGGGTCGGGGTAAAGAATATAGGTCAATGGAGCCCCGGCTGACACCACCGAACCGTCATAGGAAACGCTCACGCTCCGGTATTTGCCAAGGTCAATATCATTGGGGTAGATAGGTGTGCCCAAGGTACTAGATGTCTGCGGAACCAACTCGGCGGAAGCGACCCGGTAGAAACCGTGGTCGTCTCGCCATCCGCCATCCGGTTTGGGGTACACATGTATGTATCCAACCTCGCAATCGTTGCCGGATGACGGGTGGCAAGCATGGCCAATCATACCCGGATGCGGCGGCTTGTAACCGCCACCGGGCGAGGCCACGGCTATGGTATTCCCATCCCCGGAAATATCAACCCCGGCCCCGAAATTAAGGCTTTTGAAATTAGACCCGTGATAGGGATTGTCTTGATGAAAATAATAATCGTTGGACAAGAGGGCGGCCAGCTGGTATTGCCCGCCCGAACCTCGGGTATAAACGTAAGCCGCCCCATGGTGAACTGCAGTAAGTTGGCGATCGGGGTGGTTCCGTTGGGGATCGCCGACCACAATCGTGTTCCCGTCATCACTGATAGCCACATCCGTCCCGAAGGAGGAAGCAGTCGTGGCCCGAACGCGTGTGCGAATATTGCCGCCACTACCGCTTAGTCCGTTATCATCTATCTCAGATACGGTACGATTGTTAAGGGTCAAGGTTTGCGGTGTGCGATCCCCAAGGCCGCTATACACGTACGCCGCATTTCTATCCGGAACGCCGATCACCACCACCCCGTTGCCAGAGACGGCTATGGCGGCTTTATCATCCATAGCCTCGGCGATGTGCCTGGGGGGCTGATAGGTGGATCGGCCATAAAGGGAAATTTGGCTAACTCCGCTAGCAGTGCCCGAATAGGACCCCACCGTCATATATCCGGGTAACCGCTCACCTTCCACCCGACCCATGTGCTTGTCAAAATTGGCGTAGATGTCCAACCCGTCCAAGCTACTCAACTGATCGTTGCTGTCGTATTTGACCAACTGAGGAGCATAGCCCGACCCGGAGAGTATCACCGCCTGATCGTTGTCGGCGTCCGCCACCAGAATTTGACCGCTGACGTTCCCGTCCGTTTCCTCCGCCCAGGGGTGGTAGAGGCGGTCAGACAACAAGCTTTCTGTAATGTCTCCGGTGTCTCTTAGCAGATAGGAAGCCCAGATGGTTTCCAAACCGCCGCTGTCGTCATCTCGACTGTAAGAGAAAATAGCCTTCCCGGAGCGATTGGTGGTACGGTAATTGTTGTTACGGGGCTCACCGGTCAAACAACGCACCGGAGTCACCCCTCCCGGCAGGAGATCGCTACCCACCAGCCTCGGGAACTGACACGGAACAATCTTCAGGACACCCCCTTGGGAAACAATGTCAGAATGTACCGTTTCCCCGCCTTCGCCTTCCACAATATCCACTTGGGTCCTACCGACGGTGATGGGAGGCCCGGTAGGCAAGGCACCGACTCTTCCGATGAATATACTGAGACCCACCGCGTCTTCCGGAACGGACAGTGTCATGGACGGGTGGACGACGGAACCGCTCACATAATCTCTAGGAATGACCAGAACCCCGGAAAGGGCTTCGGGCGTAGCGGTGACTCCATAGGCCAGATCGATAGCGTAATTGATCGGTAAATCATAACCGACCGAAACGCCGGAGGTACGGCGGGCGGTGATGGTAAACTCCACCTCGGATGTCCCAGTGGTTATGAAGGCCGGGGAAACCTCCAAAGCGATAGCATGAACATTAAATCCTCCCCGCGGTGGAGCCTCTCGGGAGATGGTCACGTTGAGACCGTCGCCGGCGCCTCCGACGCCGTTCTGATCATCGGAGCGGAAGGCGATTCTGGCCCCCCGCACCCCCGCCCCGTACTGGTCGGTCAAAGTGGCGGTAACCATGTTGACCGCCCCCCGACCCGTATCTGAAGCCAAAGTAAACGGATTGTTGGGACTGATGGTCAAAGTGGTAGGCTCCGAGGCTTCTTCAGACCAACGAGCCACGTATTTGCCCGCGTCATCACCCACGGTCTCCACTTTGTTGGTGGTCATGTCCACCACCGGCAAGTTGCCGGACACTCCCGGTTTGACGGCCACATCATCGCTGACGGCGGCGGAGGCTCCGATCTGAAGGGTCACTTTGGCCGTTTCCCCGGGGGCGCTGGTTCCGGTCTTGGTAAACGACAATTCCACCCGCCCTTGGTCGTCCGTGAGATGAGTGGAGGAACTGCCGGTCGTCGCGCCGGCTCCAGTGGTTTCGCTGATGGTAATGGGAATTCGCCATCCGGGCTCCGTCGCCGGATTGTCGTCCTCATCCGCCACCTGCAACGTGAATTTGATGGTCTGGCCCAGCGATAACAGCTGCTGGTCGGATTTTAGATCGTCCGACACCAAAACCTTGGCCGGGGCTTTGACGAAACCGACCGTCGCCGAAGAGGCGTCGGTTTCAGAACCGTATTTGTCACCCACCTCGCCGGTCCACGCCCACACCGTGGTGGCGGCGGAAATGTTGTCCAAAGTCAAATCGGTGATATCCCCCGTAATGTCGGTTACCTCGTCGTTCCGGTCCACCTGGCAGGCGAAGGCGCCGATCACCCCGGTGACTTTTCCGGTGGCGCAGGAGCCGTCGGAGGCGAAGGCGGCGGGAGCGTCGGCGGAGCTGAACACATCCACCGTCGCATCAGCCAACGGCTCGAAAGCGGCGTCCCGCACCGAAATCAACAGCTCCGTCGAGGACCCCGCTCCTTTGACGGTGTCTTGGGAGATCTGCACCGACACCCCGGCGGGGCGGGCGACGGTGTGGGCCAAAGCCCGGGTGATGAAGGCGGCCATCTGCGCCCGGGTCACAAAGCCTTGGGGACCGAACTGGTGGTCCCCCACCCCCCTGGTTATCCCCAACTCGTAAATACGTCCGATGGCGTTGAATTCCAGGATGGAAACCCCGGTTAGGTCGTTGAAAACCGCGTTGCTGTCCGAAACCACCTCCGAATACTTGGAGGCTTCGGACCCGAAAGCGCCGGTTCCGGGACGCGCCTCCCGGAGGAAAGCGTCTATCAACATTGCCATGGAAGCCCTGGTCACCGGCTGATTGGGAGTGAAGGTGGCAGCCGTAGCCCCGGGCATTATCCCCGCCGCCGCCAAGCCGTTGATGGCGTTGCGGGCCGAGTCGGACAGGCCGCCGACATCGGTGAAGCCCTGGTCGGTGGCCGGGTTTTCCAGCACGATGCCCGCCGGACCGGCCGCCCGGGCCAGGAAAAGGGCCATCTGCCACCGCAAAACCGAATCGTTGGGGGCGTAGGTGGTGGGGGTGCGGCCCTGGGTCACCCCGAAATGGGCCAAGCAGTTGATGGCGTCCTCCGCAAAGGATCCCGCCGTGTCCTCAAACCCCGCCGGGTCGGTGGCCGCTCCCACGCAGGCCGAATAGGTGGCCTCGAAATCCACATCTGGGTCCGTCCCATGCGTCGCAACCGCCCGCTGGTCGTCAACGCCCAACAGCCCGGCCACCAGGCCCAGCATCACTACCAGTATCAACCAACGCTTTTCCGCAACGCGGGGCATTATCTCTTCCTCCTTATAGTCCAGGCATTATCCTTGCGCGCAGATCTCGGCGTGCAACCCGTACAGCCGCAACCCAACGCCCCAAATCTTACCCCCCCCCCCCTATTTTGTCAAATCAATCCCTGCCCCCCGACGCATCCGCCCGGAGCGCGCCATACCATCCGTTCGGTGCAACCGGCGCTCGCTTGGCCGCCGCCGCCTGCCCGAAGCGGGCGGGGGGCCTCCCGGCTTCCCGGCCGTCGGGGATCAACATTCCTCCTTACTCCTAACGCCCGAAGCCTATCAACTTGCAACCGCCGATCGGGCAACCAACCGGCCGCGATGACAAAAACGCTGCTGCCTCCCCCTGTCAAATCGGCTTTGGTGATTCTTGGCCGGTCGCTCGGCACAGCGGGCAGGGCCGCCCCCTCCCTAGCCATTTTGAGGCCTTGGGGGATGTTGCCGCCCGCTGTGTTTAGGTGCGGTTGGCAACTCTGGCGGGAACCTGCGACCCGGCTGGAGCCTCTTGTAAAGGTGGTTGGACCGAGGCGCCGGCGGACGGACAAACTCATTGCAAACCGAAATCGCGTTCAGAAAAAGCACCGCTTTCCCGCCCGTGCAACAACCGATACCTGTATTCCACATCAGATATGAAATCTTGAACATCAAAAGCAATATGCTCTTCCCCAAAAGTATCCTCCACCAAAAGCAACATCTTCTCAGTAGAATCTATACCAGTTTCAAGGGCCAACTGAATGGCATCGGATAAGTCTTTAGCTTCCCGCCTCGCCTTAAGTTTCATAGCCAACAGCACTTTAAGACTGGGACGGTAAACATCCAGCCGGTGTCCGCAGAATATCTCCGTCGGTTCATATTCCACATCCGGCGCCATCACATTTATAACTTTATTGTTCAACCAATCGGGTTCAACGGTTTCCCGTTCAGCAATTATTTCAGATGCATTCATAATATGAGCAGGCATTGACGGGGTAGCAATGTCAACCGTGTAAGTACTGTGCTCCGGGAAATCATGGTATGCAATAGGGGCGAAATCAATATCCCTCGTTGACCGCTGGCGGATATTCTGTTCATGCCAGTGCACCGCCAGAGCCGCCCCGCCGACCACTAAAATAGAGGTAGGTTCCTCCAGAACCTCGTCCAGCAGTCTAAACAAACTGAGTATACGCGGCCCGTTAAGATCAGTAGGATCAGAGATGGAAGTTATCTCCGTCACTGGTCAGAAGCCGACTTTTCGGCAGGTCTACTAATACTGGGAGTGTTTATCCACAACGGGCCCTCTATAAACGACCGCTCGAAAAAGACACGATGAAACTCGCAAGCAGGCGGCGACTTGGCGATGACCATCCTCCGCAACCTTGCCCTGTCCAAAGCCTGCATGCCCCACACCAACATCGTCTCCGGCGACCGATACTCAAACACCCAGTCCGGCGGGACCATCTCATCCAGATCGCACAACGCATGCACCACCGTCGCGATACTGCAAGCAATCCCCACTTCGGTCCCGACGGGCGGAGGATCGGCCATCATCGTCATCCGATCCGCCGGTTGAGTAGCCCAGTCTTTAGAGAACTGCACCAAATCCCGGGAACCTCCCCGGCCATCCGGACGGCGCATCAACGCAGGCAACTCCGGCACCACCTGAAACGTACTGCGAAACATAGGAGGACGACCCAACCGCCTCGTGCGCTCCTCGTAACTCAAACGCGGACGCTCCCTCCATTGACGATGCTTTTCATACTGCGGCCTCACCCACTCCGACACCTCAGCCGCCTCCTCCTCCGGCGCCCCCCGCGCCAGCAGGTAACCACGCACCCGCCCCGGCAGGCCGTCCAAAAACTGGGAAGAATGCGGAAAAGTCTCCCCCATGCCCTCCCGCCAACAGAAATTCCACCCCAACCGCCGCCACGCCCCGTTCCACCCCGACGGATCAAACACGCCTACAGAACCATCCCGAACATCATCAGATAGCATTACCGTCGCCGCCAACACGACCTCCAAACTCTCACCACAGGGTCCCCTAACAACCCGGTCACCGCATTATACCACAAAGCGAATTTAACCCGACCGCCCGCCGAATCGGGGGTAAAACAGGAAGCCCCCCTGCTTGGGCGGGGGGGCTTCCTGGCGTGTTGGGTTGCGTGAAACAGCTTATGGGGCAAAACGGTCGATCTTGTAAATGGACCACAACACGCTTCCGGAAACCCTGTCTTTAGGCCGGGTGTCGTCGAATATCCCAGCGTAAAGGGCGCCGTCTTCCCGATCGAAGGCGGGTTGCCAGCCCAACCGGGCGTTGGGAGCATCCCCCAAATATTCCTCATCGGGGGAGGCATCGTCGACCCAGGCACCGGCGGAGGGCTTTTTGAACACCGCCACCGAACCCCGGAAGTCGCCTTCCTGCCGATAGTGACGACCGGCCGCGATCTCCGAGCCGTCGCTGGAAATGGCGATGTACTGGCCGAACACGTCGTCGATCCGGGGTCGGGAGGCGCTCAGCTCAACCGCCGCGTCGTTTTGCTCGTCCAAAGCCGACCAGCCTCCGGAGGGTTTGTTGAACACGTAAGCCACGCCCGGCTCGTTGGCAAACCCGGCGTGGAAACTCCCGGAAGCGACGATGGTGTTTCCGTCGTCGTCGATGGCCACGTATTTGCCCATGCTCTGCGCCGCCTTCGGACCGCCTTTAGCCACCAAAGTGGCATCGGCGTTCGCCGCGTCCACCCAGGTGCCAAAAGCGCCCGGTCGGACATGCACATTGACCGCCCCTTCGCAACCAACGCTCCAACTCCACTCGCACATCCCGCTGACAATCACCGAACCATCGTTGGAAAGGGCCACCGCCCGCACCAGCTGGCGCAAGACCGGGTGGCTGGAATCTTTCAGTTGCGGGTTGTCGGCGGCGTTGCTGTCATCCGCCCAACCCCCGCCGGGCTTTTCGTAGACGATCACCCGCCCGTTATGCCGCCCCGAGTTCGAACCCACCGGGATATCGGGGTCAAAGATGCCCCACGCGTTGGTCATGGCCACCGCAATGGTGCTCCCATCGCCGGAGATGGCCACCCCCTCGCCGAAACGAAAATCAGCCGTCCGGGTAAGGGTGGCGGTGGGATCCGGACCCCACGTTCCGTTGTTACGCACGTAAATGTAGACTTCTTTGCCCACTCTGGTTCCGACCACGATCGTGTCATCGTCGATGTCCACATCCCATCCGAAGTAGCCGTTGCGCGCCGACCAGGCCGGGGGCGCGTTTGAGGTGGCGGGGGGAGACAGTTTGACAATGTTACCGGCCTCTGTTCCCATACCGTTCGGATAGATGTAAACCATGCCCGACACCATGTAATCATCAGTTGCGTCGTTGGTCGTATCTGCGTCGGCGTCCACATCATTCACTCCGGTGTCCGGGTCCACCGTTTTCAAATTGTCACGGGGAGCGCCCACTACCATCACCCCTTTGTCTACCGCCAAGGCGGCCCCGAACCAGGCGGCGGCGCCCTCTTTTTGCCCGTCGGGGTGGTCCAAGCGGGCCCATTCCGGACGGAGGACCAGGTCGCTCACTTTGCCGGACTCTTCCTGGTAGGTGTCGACCCGCAGATGAGCCGCCGCCGGGTCGGCGTTGTCGCCCAAATCCTTTTCGAATTCGGACATCAGCGCCGGACCCTCCAAGTCGGTGAACTGGTCGTTGGAGTCGTATTCGACCAGCATCACCCGTTCCCCCGCCGCCACCACCAGCTGGTTGTTTTCGACGTCTTTGACCAGAATGCGCCCCAAGAACGGAACCCCGGTCGGGTCCTCCGCCCAATAATGGTGGATGCGATCAGCGGTGAGGGCTGTTTCGTCCTCCGGGTCATCCGCCGGGCGGCAACTCCCCGCCGCCAACGCCCCGTCCTCGCCGCACTGAACGACGGTATCCGCAAAGCCCCGTACCCCTTCAGTCCCGGCGAAGGTGTAAACGGCCCAGATGGACTCGATTACGCCGTCGGTGGAATCGTAGTTGTAGTTGAGGCTGGCCCGGCCGTCACCTCTGGTGGTGCGCGTAAACCGGGCTTCCCCGGTCAAAACCCTCTTTCCGCTCGATGTCCCCGCGGAAACGCCTGTCATTTTTGCGCCAATCCCCAACGTGGAACATTCCGTCTCCCCCTCTTCCGGGGTGCACTGGGTGTCGGAGAAGAAACTGACGCTCTTGCCCCGAATCGGATTGCCGAACTGGTCGGTCAAAGTGGCGGTAACCGCGTTCACAGCCCCGGCCAACTTATCGGTCGCCTTCCCGAAGTTGGTGCGGGCCGACACCATCAACATGGCGGGCACCCCCGTATCGTCGGACCAGGTGTAGGTCTTGGAGGAGAACGCGGTCCCGTCTTCGTCTTGGAGGGTATAGGAGGACGGTTCGCTCAAAGTAACCACCACCGTAGCGTCCTCATCATCACCGGAACTGGGATCAGTCAGGGTGAACGACAACTGAAACTTCCCCGACGCATCAGTGGTATAGGTGTTGGTGGACGAGTTGGTCTCCGTCGGCTTGCTCACATCCGGGGTAGTAACCTGGGCGACCTTCACCCCCACCCCCTTCTCCGCCACCGGCTCATCATCCTCATTAGCCACCTGCACCGTCAGCGTGGCCGTCTCCCCGAACTGCAGATGGGTTTGCCCCTCCTCCAAATTGTCAGTAACCAACAGCTGGCTGGCCGCCTTGGAAAACCCGACGGTCAACTGGGCGGCGGTGGTGTCATCGGAATCGAACTTGTCATCCCGGTCCCCCGTCCACGCCCACACCGTCACATCCGCATCCGACACCTGCAGTTGCAAGGCGGTGACATCCCCCGCCGCGTCCGTCGTTTCATCCCCCGTATCCACCTCACACGCCGCCCGGCCAATACCAGCCACCGGACTAACACTGGCCGCATTACACCTGCCATCATCATTCAAAGCGTTGTCAGGGTCGGTGGAACGGAACACATCCACCGACGCATCCACCACCGGCTGAAACATCGCATCCCGCACCGACACAATCAACTGCACCGACGACTCCCCCAACACCGAATCCCGCTCCGCCTGAATCGACACCCCCGCCGGACGGGCCACCGTATGCGCAAACGCCCGGGTTATGAAGGCCGCCATCTGCGCCCGCGTCACATTACGACCCGGCCCGAACTGATGATCCCCCACCCCCTGCGTCACCCCCACCTCATAAATACGATAAATCGCATTATAAGTATTCAACGACACCCCACTAATATCATTGAAAACATCGGAACTATCCACCATCACATCCGAATACTTCTCAATCTCACCCCCAAACGCCCCCGCCCCCGGAGTCGCCCGCGCCAGGAAAGCGTCCAACAACACAGCCATTGAACCGCGCGTCACCGACGCATTCGGCGAAAACGTGGTCTGCGACATGCCGGGCATGATTCCCGCCGCCGCTAAACCGTTGATGGCGTTGCGGGCCTCCCCCGACACCGCCCCCACATCCGTAAACCCCTGATCGGCAGCCGGGTTCGCCAACACGATCCCCGCCGCCGCGGCCGCCCTCGCCAAAAACAGGGCCATCTGCCACCGCAACACCGAATCATTGGGAGCAAACATGGTCGCCGACCGTCCGGTCGTTATCCCATAATGCGCCAAACAATCAATCGCCCCCTCCGCGAACGACCCTTCCGTGTCCTCAAACCCGAAAGACTCCGTCGCCGCCCCCACACAGGCCGAATACGACGGCTCATAATCCACATCCGCATCATCCCCATGCGTCCCCACCGCACCCGGCGGAGCCGCACCCAACAAACTCGCTATCAAACCCAACACCAACAAACCCACAAGCCAAACCTTCCCCGACACGCGTACCATTGCCACGCCTCCTTCCAAACGCCCGGAAATCCTTACGCACGGCCATAGCGGGCAACCCAACAGCCGCAACACGAACGGGCAAAAACGCTAACCCCCCCCCCCAATTTGTCAAGTCAATCCCAAACCCCCGCCCTACACGCCCTACGCCTAAGGCCGAGATCTGGCGGCTTTTCGGAACCAGCGGCGGTCCGACTGTGCCTAGCGGCGGGCCTTTGCCGCAAACCGGACTTCCCAACCGTAATCACACGCCTTTTTCGCCAGCCGTTCGGCTTCGGCGGGTTCAAGTTCCAGCAGGTCCCGGCCCAGTTGCGTGAGGGACCAGACGCCCCACTGGCTGTTGTCCAGATGACCGGAGGTTTTGAGCCCGCTTCTCGCCCAACCCATCTGCATCTTGACCGACTCGATGTTAACGGATGCCAACTGTTCTTCGGTAAGGCCGGTTATCTCCGACACGGCGTCGTTCAACTCCCCGGTTCGAACTGACCCGCCTCTTTTTTCTATTGCCCGCAAGGTGGAGTAAGCCAACTCGCAATCACGGGGAATCCTGACCTTCTCCATAGCGACGACACTAACCGCCCGGCGCGACGGCGGCCAAACGGTTCCTCATCCAGGCCAGGTCGGCTTGGTGTTCGGGGACATCGCCCGGGGTTTCGACCAGGGCGGGGGCCCCGGCTTCCCGCACCACCTCCGCCAGCAGGTCGGGCGGGATTTGGCCTTGGCCCAGGTTGGCGTGGCGGTCGCGGCGGGAATCGAACGGGTCGCGGGAATCGTTTAGATGCACCAAGTCGATGCGGCCGGTGGCGGCCCGCACCCGGTCCGCCAGGCCCTCCAGCGGCTCGCCGCCCGCCCAAGCATGGCAGGTGTCCAAGCAGAAACCCGGCCCGTAGTCGCCGATCACCTCCCATAGGGCGGCCAGCACATCCAGCCGACGGGCCTGCGCCCCGTCCCCTCCCGCCGTGTTTTCAATCAGGATCGGAACCTCCGACTCAACTTGCTCCAACGCTTTCCGCCACCGGTCGAACCCTTCTTTGGGATGTTCGCCGTCGGTTACGTGACCGCCGTGCACTATCACCCCCGCCGCGCCGATCGCCTCCGCCCCGGCCAGGGTGTGGGCCAGAATTTTCCGGCTGGGGATGCGGATGCGGCTGGAAGGATTGGCCACGTTGATGAGATAGGGGGCGTGCACGTAGACGGGGATGGGCGAGGCCCGCAGCTGTTCGGCGTCGGAACGGGGCGGGGCCTGCTTCCATGACTGGGGATTGCCGAGGAAAAACTGAACTAGTTCCGCCCCCCGCTCCCGGGCCCGTCGCAACGGATCGTCGGCGGAAACGTGGGCGCCCAGCAACATCTACGGCTTCTTGGTCGGGGATTCGCCGGTGGGCAGGCCCTGGGAGGCGGCCCGCAACCACTGCACCACGAACGACAGGCTGATGTTCCACTCCCCGGCGGGTATGGCCAGCTCCCCGTCCGGCCCCACCCGTACCGCCCACGGGTAGCGGGGCAGTCGCGCCTGTTCGTTCAGGCGCAGGCACAGCGCCGGATACCGGTCTGTTTCCCGGACGTATTCATCGGCGTAGATCTCATCCACCCACTCCCAGGGGATGCGCCGGGAAAAACCGGGGCCGTTCACCGGCAACAGAATGCCCAGGGCGTCCACTTCCAAGGCCGGGTGGGAAACCAAAATCTTCCACAACATGCCGATCAGCAACAGCGCCCCCACTATCAGCAACATCCACCCCCACAACCGGTCGCGGGTTTCAACGGCGGGCGGATTGTTGCTCTCCCCCGGATATAAAAGGTCCAAAAGGTAAGAAAACGGCTGCAGGCCGAACAGCACCCCCGCCCCGTATAAAACCATGGGGACGCCCAGCCATCCGAACAGCCGCAACCCCCAGGTGCGGTTGCGTACCACCAGCACATTGGAGCGCGCCAAGTCCGGCCGGGCCTCCCCCTCCTCCGGTTGCGGCTCCTCCTCAGGCGGCGCAACCTCCTCCTCCGACGACGGAGCGGACGGCTCCCGCTCCGGCGCCTCCGGTTCCGGCGTTGGTTGATCCGAGACGGGCGGCGGCGCCTCCTCGGGAGGGAAAAAGGGCGGGTTCCATCTGCTCACGGGCCCACTCCCAGGTCGGCGGGGGAGGCCAGCGCCTGATAGGGAATGCCCCATTCGGCGGCCCGGGCCTCCGCCGCCCCCGCTGAGCGATCCACCAGAACCACGATCTGTATAACTTGCAGCCCTGCCTCCCTAGCCGCCTCCACCGCTTCGGCCATCGCCCCGCCGGTGGTTGCCGTGTCCTCCACTATGGCGGCCGGATCCCCCTCCTCCACCGGTCCGGCCAGCCGTCCGGCCAGCCCGTGCTCCTTCTCCCGCTTGCGCACCGAAAAAGCCCGCAGCTCGCTCCCCCGCCCGGCGGCGTAAACGGCGGTGGCCACGGCAATCGGGTCGGCCCCCATCGTCATCCCCCCCACCGTCCGCACCTCCGGGCGCAACCTTTCGTAAACGGCCTCTCCCACCAGGCGGGCCCCGTATCCGCTGAAAGTGGTCCGCCGGGCGTCGATGTACCAGTCGGATGTGGCGCCGGAGCGGAGGGTGAAGGGGCCGTCGGTGCGCACCGCATTTTGGCGCAGGTGGTCGAGCAGGGCGTCGAGCGGGGAGGCGGAGTCCATTTCAGGCATAGGGTAGCGAGCCCCGGCCGCTGTCGGGCGGGTGTAGGCTGGGGATATGACCCGGCCATCCCCCCGAGCCTTCTTCGCCAACTGGCGGGGCCCCGGACGGGCGCGGGACAAACTGACGGCCGCCTTGCGCAACAATCTGCTGAAAATCCGACGGCGGCAAACCTGTTGCGGCAATCACGGGCATCCCGGTTGCTGAGTGGGCCCCGACGGGCCCGGTCCGGGCTCCCATCACCACCGCCCCGGCTGAAGGGTCAGCGGCCGAACCGGCGTTCGGTGGCCGTGTAGTCGCGCAAAGCCCGCAGAAAATCCACCCGGCGGAAAGCGGGCCAAAACACATCCACGAACGCATATTCGGCGTAGGCGGCCTGCCACAGCAGAAACCCGGACAGGCGGGACTCCCCGGAGGTGCGGATTATCAAATCCGGGTCGGGCTGGTCCGGCTCGTACAAGTGGGCGGCCAACCCTTGGGCGTCTATGTAGCCGGCCAACTGCTCCGCGTCCACCCCCCGCCCGATCAACTCTTCCACCAGATGGCGGCAGGCGTCGATGATCTCCTGGCGCCCCCCGTAACCCATGGCGATGGTCAACTGCCGGGAGCCTTCCTCCGACTCTTCCACCGCCTGTTTGGCCGCCGAAGTCAAACCGGCCGGGAGCAGATCCAGGCTGCCGATGACTTTCAGCCCGAATCCGTGGCGGCGGGACAGGTCGGGCAGGCGGGCGAACAGTTCGCCGAGCACCTCGAAATAGGGGGAGATTTCCTCGGCGGGGCGGCGCAGGTTCTCCGTGGAAAGCACCCAGGCGGTGATGGAAGGGATGGAAAGTTCGGCCGCCCAGCCGGAAAACTCCTCAAACCGCCGCATCCCGGCCCGGTAACTGTCGGTGTAGGTCTGCAAACCTTCCGCCCGGGCGTAGCGGCGATGGCCGTCCAAAATTACCCCCACATGCCGGGGCATGCGCTCCCGGCGCAGGCTCCTCCGCAACCGCCGCTCATACAGGCGGTAAAGGGGAGCGGTGAGTTTAGGTTGAAGTATGTTCGTCATTGCACTACGGGCGGCTTTCATCCTACCCGCCCCGGCCCCCGTCTATGGAAAACCTTGCGCCTCTCGCAAGCGCCGGTCAGTACATCACCACGCCGGCGTTGACATTCAGGTCGATGCCGGTGACGGCGGAGGCGGCCGCGGAGGCTAAGAAAACGCATCCCTGCGCCACCTCCTCCGCTTCCGTAAAACGTCCCAACGGGGAAGCGGCGCCGAACTCGGCCCGTATCTCCTCCCGGCTCGCCCCCCGCTCCTCGGCCTGCGCTTCGATCACCCATTCAATGCGGGGCCCGCTTACAAAACCGGGGGAAATCAGGTTAACCCGCACCCCGTAGGGCCCGGCCTCCAAAGCCAGGGTTCGCACCAAACCCACCAGGGCCAGTTTGGAAGCCGCGTAGGGGGAGCGCCCCGCCAGCGGACGTTTGCCGCTGATGGAGCCGATCACGATAACCGAACCGCTCCGCTGTTCCAGCATCATGGGAAGCAAAGCCTTAGTGACCAGAAAAACCCCTCTCACGTTCACCGCAAACGTCTCCTCCCAGGCATCGGCCTCCACCTCCCACAGGGGGGCGCTGGGACCGGCCGCGCCGCTGTTGTTCACCAGCGCGTCCACCCGCCCGAAACGACCCCGCACCCGGCCGGCCATGGACTCCACCTGCCCGCGGTCAGCCACGTCGGTGGGGACCACCAGCGAATCCGCCCCCCGGTCGGCGGCCAGGCGGGCCGTCTCCTCCAAAGCGGGGCGGTTGCGGGCGGCCAGCGCCAAGTCGTATCCCGCTTCGGCGAAAGCCAGGGCGATTACCCGGCCTATTCCCCGCCCGGCCCCGGTCACCGCCGCCGTCGGTTTCACGCCATCGCCTCCGGGAAAAACTCCGGGTTGAGGCGCAGGCGGGCGGAAACGGCGTGACCGAACATCAACTCGGCGTCCGCCACCGTCGCCGCATGCTCGGCCACCGCCCGGTCGCCTTCGGGGGTGCAACGCTGGGTGGTCACCGTACGCAGGAACTTGCCCACCCACAACCCGCCGGTGTAGCGGGCGGCCCCCATGGTGGGCAAAGTGTGGTTGGTGCCGATCGCCTTGTCGCTGTAGGCCACGGTGGCGTTGGTTCCGATGAACAGGCTGCCGTAGGCGGTGAGCCGTTCCGCAAACCAGTCCGGGTCGGAGGTGTGCACCTCCAGATGTTCGGGGGCGGCCCGGTTGGCGGTTTCCAACATCTCCCGATCGTCCCCGCACAGGATGACCGTTCCGTAGTCCTCCCAGGCGGCCCGGGAAACCTCGGCGGTGGGCCAGGTTTCCAGCCATCGCCCCACCTCCCGAATGGCGAGACGGCCGACCTCCTCGGAGGTGGTGGCCAAAATGGCCGGGGAGGTGGGACCGTGTTCGGCTTGGCCCAGCAGGTCGCAGGCCAGCACCGCCGGATCGGCGGAGGAATCGGCGATGATCATAATCTCAGTCGGCCCTGCCAAAAGGTCGATTCCCACCCGCCCGAACAGTTGCCGCTTGGCCTCCGCCACGTAAGCGTTGCCCGGCCCTACGATCATATCCACCGGCGCCGCGTCCTCCATGCCGAAGGCCATCCCGGCCAAGGCCTGCACCCCGCCCACGCAGAAAATCTCATCGGCTCCGGAACGGTGCATGGCCCACAACTGGGGCCGGTGCATGCCCGCCTCGTCGCGGGGCGGGGCCGCGCCCAGCACCCGGGGAACCCCGGCCGTTTTGGCGGTGGCCGCGGTCATCACCGCCGACGCGATCAGCGGATACCGGCCGCCCGGCGAGTAGGCCCCCACGTTCTGCACCGGAATATGACGTTGCCCCAAAGTCACCCCGGGCAATGTTTCCGCTTCGAAATCGACCAGGGTTTCCCGTTGCAGGCGGGCGAAGTTGACCACCTGATCGATCAGAAACTGACCGGAAGCCTCCACTTCCGGTTCCATCTCCTCGTAGGCCCGTTCGACGGCCTCCGGCGGAACTCGGAAGGAAGGGGGGCTCCATCCGTCGAACCGTTCCGAATATTTGCGGATCGCGGCCATGCCCCCGGTTTCCACATCCCGCAGGATCTCCGACACGGTATCCCGTATCTCAGCGGTTATCTGTTGCTGGGATTTTTTGGGTTGCTTCAGATATTCCATGGCCGGCCTCCGTTTCCGTCCCGGTTCAGTCGCCCGCCGCCCGGTCGAAATACTCCGGACCTTTGGAGCCGATGTAGGCCAGCACCTTGGCTACGTCGTATCCCAGCTGCTCCAAGAAATCCAGGATGTCCAACATCACCCAGTTTTCGGCCAAAAACCCGTTTTCCGCCCGCCAAATGTCCATGTACTTCACCTGCACCCGTCGGCCGCTGGCCGGGATGCCCAGCCACTCCCCCTTATGGGTGGCGTGTTGCACCCCGGCCGCCGCCACATAATCCCCTCCGTCCCCGAAGTGGACCCAATCCTCAAAATATTTGTCGGGGAAGGCGCGGATGAAATCGTCCCGGTAGTCGGCGAACTCGCCCAGGCCGCGGCGGGTGCCCACTCCGGCCGGGCCGCGCCACACCATATCGGGAGTCCAGTAGGCCTCTTGGCCTTCCACCACATTGTCGTTCAAGGCGGCCGCCATTTGCCGGACCACCTCCAATGCGGTGCGCTTAGTCGGATCTTTGTCGCTCATTTTTTTCCTTTCCTTTCCGTTTACAGGTAGGGCTGGCCGCCGAACTGGTGGCGAACCCTGGCCAAAACATCGACATCCATCTGATGCAAAATGTGAACAATGTCGATGGGAAGCCAGTTCTCCCTAACGGTTCCCTCATCAACCAAATAAAAATCCATTACCCGCATTTCCAATTGGCGGCCGGTGGGAGGCAAACCCATCCAAACTCCCCCTCCATGGGTGGCGGAAACGCATGGGTAGCCGCCGGTGACCGCATATTTGCCGTCGGCTATTTCGAATTCGTGGTCCCCCATCCGATCCGGGAAAGAAACCCGAAATGGAACCTGATGGTGATCGACGAACCCCGGCAACCCGCGGCAAGTTCCTATCCCGGCTCCGGCGTAGTACATCATTTTGGGGTGCCAGTGCGGCTTCTGGGGCCCGTTCAACAACTCGTCCCGGCTCATCGGGCCTTTGCCCAAAGCCGCCTGCATGTCCAGGCAGACCTGCAGGGTGGCGGCGGAAACGGCCGGGTCGCTTTCCTCTAAAACGATCCCGTCCGCGTGAATAGGACCGGGCCACATTTCCTCCACCCCCAAACTGGGAGCCACCGGCCAAAACCCGGCCTGTCGGATGGCGTCCAGTACGTCGATCAGCACGACGCTTTGGGAAATTTTTCCTTCTACCACTTTATGCACCTCTCCGTAACGCAAATAGAGGGTGCGGCCGGTGGCGGGAAGGCCCAACCAGTCCCGCACGAAGGTTCCGGCTAAATGACCCAGGGCAGCCACATAATCGCCCCCCTCGTGAATGCGGCGGACTACCGGCCCCTGCTGGTTGTGCATTTCACCCCGCGATCCGTCGTAGGAGCCGCCGATCAGGATGAGGTCCCGTCTTTCCAAGTCTGGAAAAGAGGTGAGAAGCGGGCGCCAAACCGTCCGTTCAATATCACCGACGCCCGATACCGTGTTAATCGGATGGGAGCTCTTCCATTCGGCCTGCGGATGATAGAGGCTGCGCAAGGCCTCCCCCACCTGTTCGGCGGAAGAGTCGGTGATGGCGTTCAGTCCATCCCGAATCCGGAGTTTGTTCTGCAGGTGCTTACCCATATTGGTGTCCTTTCATGCCTTATCAGGGCGTTCCGAACCAACTCGTCGGCGTCGCATCGGCAACTTATCCTTTCACTGCTCCAGCGGCCAATCCGCGTACTAGTTGCCGCTGGAAAAATATAATAACAAAAATAATAGGCAACGTTATGGAAACGGCTCCCGCCGCCGCCAACGTTATATGGGCGGGGTCCTCTCCGCCCGCGAATTGGGATATAGCCACCGGTAACGTCCAGTTGGTTTGGGTGAGGACTCGGGGGAGCAAAAACTCGTTATAGGCCAACAGCAAGGTAAACAAGGAAGTTGAGATTATCCCCGGCCATACGATGGGAACCACCACCTTGCGAAAGGCGGTCAGCCTGCTGGCTCCGTCCACCATAGCGGACTCTTCCAACTCCCGGGGAACATCCCTAAAAAAGCTCCGTAGCATCCAAATGGTAAAAGGCTGGTTTATCGCTACCAAAGTTACAATCAGTAATAAATGCGTGTTTATCAAACCAGTGACCTGGCCGATCCACAGGTACGGGAAAATAAACGCCAGTCTGGGCAAAGCCCGGAAAGCCAAGGCGGCGATAAGAATAATCGCCCCCGCCATTCCCCCGTAGCGAGCCAACGCATATCCGGCTAGGCAACCGATCGTGATAGAAACAATCAGGGTCCCGACGGTAACGATAACAGTGTTGAGGAAGTAGTCATAAAATTCGGCGGTGTCTACGATCCTCGGTATCTGCCATAAGATGAAAGCAAACACCGCCATACCCAGCCAATACACCACCCACCTGGGAATTGGGAGACGCTCGGCGAACACCATAGCCGTCACCACCGCGCCGATAATAACCAGCAAAGTCAAGGAGAGAGTGGTCAGATTTTCGGGGGTGGATTCCAGCCATAAGGTGGAATAGTTTTCCCAGGTAACCTCAAAAAACCAGAGAGGGGTGCGCGAGTTGGCATCCCGTACCGTCTTTATAGACTGCAGAAAAGTCCACAGAAAAGGGAATATGGAATACGCGGCGACCAAACTCAACGCCAAGTATATGCCAGCGCGAATGAACGGGTTCCGTGTCCGTCTCATTCGCGTTCCGCAATCTGATTACGGTAGGTGATAATCAAAAACGGAATTAGCACTATCAACACACCTATAACCGTCAAAATCGCCATAGCATTAGCTTTACCCAGCCGTTGCACCTGTAACCCTACTTCGAAATTATACACCTGAACGGTGTCTGCCTTAAATATAGGATTATTTCCAGTTAAAACAAATACGCTATCAAACACTCGATAGGCATCCATAATCAACATCAAGGAAATGAATAATAAGAGAGAACGCAAATGAGGTATTACAACATATCTAATGCTTTGATACCATTTGGCGCCATCTACTTCGGCGGCCTCTATTTGATCGCTAGGCAAAGATTGCAAACCTGCGAACAAAACCACTACCACAAACGGTGTGATATACCAAAGGGCGTGGATTATGATTACCGCTTTTATAGAACCTTCTGTGAAATAGAACCTCTGGTCCAGAATATCTCGAAAAAACCAGGTAATAATCCCGGAGGGGTCGAACATGGAGCGGAACAGCATAGCCCCCACTACCGGAACCACGATAAAAGGCAGAAGCAGGGCCGCCATGAACAATCCCCGCAAACGGGTCACCTGATCCAACAGCAAGGCTATGGCGAACCCCACTCCCAACTGGATGGGGATGGTCACCGCCATATATATGAGCGTAAAACGCATGGATTGCCAAAACTGGACGTCGGTCAGCACCTCCCCGAAGTTGCGAAACCAGATAAATTCGGGAGTCCGGATGTTGCGGAAGGTCATAAAATTCATCCCCAGCCAAATTGACATAATGAGCGGAAACGCCATCAAGGCGGCCATCATCACCAAGCTGGGAGCGCTAAATCCGTAAAAAGTTTTTCGTTGCATAACTGAAATCCTATATTAGGGCTACGGGGGCCGTCGCGCCGACGGCCCCCGCAACCTAGTCGACGTCTAGGACACGAAGCCTTGGGCTGTCGCCTCGACCAAGTATTCTTCCACTGCGTCGTTCAACGCCTGTTCGGGGGTTTTCTCACCGGTTCCCACCAACGGGAGCTGGTTGCCCAAAGCATTGCGCATCAACCGGACCGCCGGGTTGGGAGCGAAGATGCCGATCCCGTTGGCCACTGATTCCGCCGCCGCGGGAAGATAACGTCCGCCTACGCCGGCGGCGGCCGCCGAACCCCGGGTGGGAATGCCCACCACCGCCGCGCCCAGCTGGCTCTCCGCGTCGGTGGCCTCCATGATGATCTTGAAAATCAGCTCCGGATCAACGTCGGCGCTGGCCGGAATCATCAGGAAGTCGTTCCAAGCGGAAGACCCCGCCGGACCGCCCGGCATGGGCGAAGGGGCGACCGCGAATTCGATCCCGTTTACAAACAGCGACTCATCGGGGTCGTCCATGGCCGCCGCCCGGCTGGCCCACAAAGTGGAGGAGGCCACGCCGCCGGTCTGCAAGCCCAACTGCACCGCGTTGTAATCGTAGGTGAGGCCTTGCGCCCCCATGCAGGCGTCGATGACTTCCTTGATTTTGGCGACGGCGGCCACCCCCTCCGGGCTGGCCACGGCCGGGGTGTTGTCCGGGTTCAAATAGTTACCGCCCCCGAAACCGCGGAAGAAGTGCAGAAACCACACATCCCAGGCGGAACCGGCGTGCAAGTTCATCACAAACGGCAAATCAATGGATGCTTCGTCCCGCATGACGTTGCAGGAGTTGATCACCTCGTCGTAGTTGGCGGGCACCGACAAACCGTACTTTTCATACAGGTCGGGCCGGTACATCAAATGCTGGGTGTTGGACACCACCGGGATGCCGTAAATGCCCTCATCGAAAGTAGCGCCGTTCCAGGCGGTCTGGGAAATGTCGCCCAAGTCGTACTCATCCCAGTATTTCTCCACCAAATCGTTCAGCCTGACAACCAAGCCCTGAGATCCGAATTCGGAAATCTCGCCGTTGGCGCCGTGCACGATCTCATAAGCCGAAGTACCACCGGAGGTCAGGTCCAGCAACATCTGGTCCCGCGCGTCCTGGTACTGCAACAGCTGGGTGTTGACTTCCAAGTTCTCGCCGTTGCATTTCTCCAACTCGTCGGCGTAGAACTCCATGATGTCGAAGGTCCAGCCGATCATGTTGATCGTCACCGCGCTTTCCGGAGCCCCGATTTGGCATTCGTCGCTCACCATCATCATCGGGGCCTCGGTGGTAGTGGGCGCGGCGGTAGTGGTCGGCGCGGCGGTGGTGGTGGTCTCCTCCGCGTCGTCCATAGCCGCCGTGGTGGTCGCCGCCGCGGTGGTGGTCGGCGCGGCGGTGGTGGTCTGGGACGCGGTGGTGGTCGGCGAGGCGTCGTCGCCGCCGCAAGCGGCCGCTACCATCGCCAACGCCAACACCAGGCCCAGGACCTTTGCTGCTTTGAAGTGTTTCATGGTTTTCTCCTTTTCCCGCCGCATTTGGTTGCGGCGAATCTTGTTTTCAGTTTCTTCCGGATCGGGATCCCGCCGGAATCGGGGTTGGAATCTTCCGCAACCATCCCCGGAGGGCTTCGGTCACGGGGCGCGGGCGGTCGATGGGGGACAAATGTCCGGCCCCCGCCACCACCGCCAACTCCGCTCCGGGAATTAGCTCCGCCATCTCCCGGTGGGTGGAAACGGGACACACCTCGTCCCGTTCCCCGCACAACACCAGGGTGGGAACGGTCAACGCGGCCAGGAACGCCCGGTTGTCGGAACGGGTGTCCTGAGCGGCGTTCTGTCTCAGAAACGCTTGCGGGCCCACTGAACGGGCCATGTCGTCGATCAACCGGCGTATTGGTTCTTCGTCCAAGCGGGCGGACATCAACCCGGCCACCTCGCCCCTCACCTCGTCGAACCGTCCTTCCCCCACCAAGGCCGCCCACCGGCGCCAAGCGGCGCGTTGGGAGTCGGTGACCGGCCGGTGGTTGGTGTCCAAAAGGGCCAGTCCGATAACCCGTTCCGGGGCGCGGCGGCAAATCTCCATGGCCGCCACCCCGCCCAGCGACAACCCGGCCAAGGCGAAACGATCCGGGGCCCAATCCAGTATCCGTTCCGCCATGCCGCCGATGGAATCATCGCGAGTCAGATCCCCGACGGCCGTATCCCAATCCGCTTCCCGCAAGGCGGGAACCTGTCCGGCGAACAGCCGGTGATCGCACAAGGTTCCGGGGAGAAGCACCAGCTGATTCATCACTTGGCCTGCCTGAGCAACACCCGTTCCGGGGCTATGTATCCGCCCGCATCCACCGCCCACCCGGCCACGCGGGCCTGTTCCGCGATCTGCGGCTCCCATTCCAAAAGGTTGCGGGAATCGCCCCCGTTCACCACCAGCATTAGGCCCTCCCCCCCTACCGACCGCAGGGAGCGCCACACCCCGGGCGGAACCGAAACCAAGGTTTCCGGACCGATGCGGCGTTCCACCAAATTCTCACCCCTGTTGAAGATAACCTCCCATTCGCCTTTCACCGCCATCAGAACCTGGGTTTCATCGTGCCGGTGCGCCCCCACCCGGCTGCCGGACGGCGCCCACAGCCATTCGATGCTGAAAGTGTGCGGGTTGACCATGGGCGGGACGTGATCGCGATCCATGGTCATCCCCCATCCCAACACGGGGGCCAACTGGGCGGAGTGGCCGGGCAGGACGGAATCCAACAACGCCCGTTCGCTCCACTCCAAGTCCTCCTGCGTGACCAAGCGACCCCGCAACTCCGCATCGGTGTAAGCGCGCAGGCCGGCCATATCCTCCTCGGACATGGGAGCCGCCAGCGGGGCGCCGTTCAACTCGTCTCCGGCGGCGGTGTCCAAAAGGGTGTTGTCCAAGCGCAGGTAGAGGCCGGTCAGCGCGGCCTGTTGCAACACTTTGGGGGACCAGATGATTCCACCCGTGTCATCGCCGCCCAACACCGCATACAGCATGGCGTAGTCGTCGGACAGGTTGCGGAACCCCCGAAAAATCCAAGTGGGAATGGAGATCACCGAACCGGGAGGGGCGATCAAGGTTTGCTCGCAGTCCAATCCGACGCGGAACTCCCATTGGGCGGCGACGGACACGAACACTTCGGCGGTGAAATGCAGATGTTGGTTGTTAACCCCACCCGCCGGGACGCCCGCCGCTCCCACATTAAATCCATGGGGTTCGGGCAGATTGATGTGCCCGTCGGGGTTTTGGGAGACGCCCGGGCCGATCATGGAGTAGTTGTCTTTGCCAGCCGAGTCGGGCAAACGCACATCCACGAAGGCCTGGTCGTCGGGGACGAACCGATCCGGGGGGATGATTCGGTCATCCGCTTCGGACGGAGTGAGAATCCGCTCATTCATCGGCGTCCTCCGGTAACGGAGCGGGGATGTCATCTGCAACCGGGGGTTCGTCGGGCGGCGGAGCGGAGGGGTCGGCGGTCAACAGCGGATCAGGGGCGTGAATCTGCTTAAGGAGGGCGAACTCATCGAACACCGTCCATTCGGCGCTGATTCGATCCTCCGCAACCAAATGATGGGAGAACCCGAGCAGGCTGATCCTCCGCCCGGTCGGCTCGCCCCAGCGGCCCGGTCCGTCGTGGATTCCGTCCAACCGCCAACGGGTGGCCACCATCGCCCCGCCCGCCCGCTTGTTGCTCATCGTGTGGCAAACGGTCAGGGCGATGTCGCTGAAACCGCCCAGCCATTCCAGAATATGATGACGCAGAGCCCGCGGGCCGTGCAACTTACGGGCAGTGGAGGTTTCAATCACCGCCGCCGGGCTGTAGTAATCCCCGATGAGGTCCAACCGGCGCCAGTTCCAAACGCGGTGAAACATGGCCCGCACCAAATGCTCGGCCGGGTCCATGCCCTCCGGAGTTTCCTCCGGGTGCTCCTCCGGCGGCAGCTGGCCCCGCAACCGGGCCACTTCCGCCGGGACCGGCCGGGGTCCGCCTTTCGCCTCCAGTTCCGCCGCGCCCAAACGCCGGGCCAACTCCTCCTCGTCCAAACCAAGGGCCCGGATCAGCGCTAATTCGTCGCGCGCCAGCCATTCTTCAACGATGAAGTTGTCCCGCACCACGCAGTGGGCGACGGCCAAGCGCCGGAATCGGCGGCCGGTGGGCGGCCCGTAAACCGACCAACCCAGATTCGTTCCGGAGTGGGTGAGCCGATGCGAAGAATGATAGGCCTCCCCGGTTGGCGCCCACACCACTTCGTCGCCGAACAGCCGCAGGTCGGGGTAAGCGGCCTGGGCGCGCTGGGTGGAGGCTATCACCGCATCCCGGCCGTAGACGGTGCCTTCGGTGGTATGAAAAGGCAGGTTGTGGGCGTAGTGGGTGTAAAGCAGGCCGATCCCGCCCTCCTCCCAAATCCGGTGCGTGCAACGAATGATGTAGTGGACGATGTCGGCGTACATGTCCTCGAATCCGGCGATGTCTTGGCGACGCTTGCCGTCATCGGCGAAGAAGGCCCCGATGTCGCGGGCGGGAGCCGCCGGCACCGGATCATCCGCAACGGAAGCCGCTAAAGAAACGTCCGGCTCGTGATAGGGGGCTGGCTGCATCTTTATCTCCGGTCGGCCACCGTGTCGCGCATTGCCAACCGGCCGGTCAGGCGCCGGTGGCCGGCGGCGGTAGAGTGCGAGTTCTCGATCCGGTCCACCAAAGTTTCCACCCCCAGCCGGGCCAAGTCGTCCATGGGCTGTTCGATGGTGGTGAGCCGATAGGAGTTCCAAGCCGCCTGCGGCAGGCCGTCGAATCCGGTGACCGAAATATCATCGGGGACGGCCAGCCCCCGCTCGCGCAACCCGTCCATCACTCCGAAAGCCAAGGCGTCGCTAGCGGCCATCACCGCCTCCGGCCATTCGTCTCGTTCGGCCATCCGCTCCGCCGCCGCCAAACCGGCTTCATAGGTATAGGCCCCGGCCAACAGGTAACGACAAGCTACTCCCGCCTCCGCCAACCGCTCGCAAGCCCCCCGGTAGCGGGCCCGATCGGTGCCGGCGGCCCTCATTCCTCCCACGAAACATACCGACCGGTGGCCGGTTTCTACGAGGTGCCCGGCCAGCTGCCGCATTCCCGCCTCGTTGTCGATACTCACCGAAGCGGCGTTCCCGGAGTCGACCTCCTGGTTGAACATCAGGACCGGCAATCCACGCGTCACCAGGGACTGCACCTCCACCACCGGGACCAGGCTGGAGGCCACGATCACCCCATCCACGTGATAGCGGGGAATTGATGTGAATACGACTTCAAGGTGTTCCGCTTCAAACGATTCGAACAGCAACAGTTGGTAATCCTTGGGTATCACATGGCGGGCCAAGGCTCCTAGGGCGTGCTGGTAGTACTCGCTGGCGGCGGGAACCACCACCGCAATGATACGGCTGGACTGGAGCGACAGGCTGCGTCCGATTGCGTTGGGAACATATCCTAATTCGGATGCGGACTCGTAGACGCGCTCCCGCTTATCGGGAGTCACCCGGCTCGGGGAGTTGAAGGCCCGGGAGACCGTGGCTTGGGAGACGCGGGCCGCGCGGGCCACATCCAACGAGGTGACGGACCGGTGCCGGTGAATGGCTTCGTCGTCTTTCATATCCTTAGTATGAATACGCTTTCATCCGTTGTCAAATTGGAGCCCGCTCGAATCGCCGCACCCGGCGGTCGTCTCGTTTGCTACCCCCGGAGGGCGGCTATCCTCATAGCTATGGCGAACGGCATGCCCAAACCTTGGGACACTTTGAAAAAAAGCGACCGGCTGGACCGGGAGATGGCCGAATATCGGGAACTGGGGCAGTTGGCGACCCGCTCCACCGACTCGCGGGGGCGGGCCCAGCCGGAGGAACCGGATCCGTTGCGAACCGCCTTCGAGCGGGACCGGGACCGCATCATCCACTGCAACGCCATCCGGCGCTTGGCCCACAAAACTCAAGTGTTCATCAACCCAGAGGGCGACCATTTCGTGACCCGCCTCACCCACACCCTGCAGGTGGCCCAGATCGGGCGTTCCATGGCGGTCGCTTTGGGCTTGAACGAGGCCTTGACGGAAGCCATCTGCCTGGGGCACGACATCGGCCACGCCCCGTTCGGACACGTGGGGGAGGACGCGCTGGCGGAACTGGTGCCGGGCGGGTGGCTGCATTCCGAACAGTCGGTGCGGGTGCTGTCGGTGCTGGAACCGCTCAATCTGATGTGGGAAACTTTGGACGGCATCCGAGCCCACACTTGGAAAGTGGAGCCGCCGCCCGCCGCCCCGGAGGGGATGCTGTGCCGGTTCGCCGACCGCATCGCCTACCTGACGCACGACCTGATGGACGCCATGCGGGCCGGGCTTATCAGTTACCGGGACATTCCGTTCCGGGTGCAGGCCCTGTTGGGCGACCGGCACGGCCAGTGGGTGACCACCATGGTGCACGCGGTGGTGGACGAGTCCTTGGAGGCGGGGGCGGTGATAATGGACCCGGAAATAGAGGAGGCTTTCAGCGAGTTGCGCGACTTCATGTTCGTCCGGGTGTACCTGCGCCCCGAACACGAACCGGAGCGGCGGCGGGCCATCGGCACCGTCCAAGACCTGGTGCGCCACTTCGAGGCCCGCCCGGAGCAAATCCCCAGCGACCCGCCGCCGGACCCGCCCGACTCCGAAACGGCCCTAGTGCGGGCGGTGGACTACGTTTCGGGAATGACCGACCGCTTCGCCATAAAAACCCACCAACACCTCTTCGGATAACCCAAGCGAACATATGACCGCCGACGCCCCCGCCGCGGACGACCTTCCCACCTACAAGCAGTTAATGCACCCCACTCTGCAAGCGGTTGAAAACCTGGGGGGGTCAGCCACCCGTCAAGAGCTCATACGAGAGGTTCTTACCCATATACCGCCGCAACATCTGTCTGCGTCATTCGGGCCTGATTCTAGATTATCCGGAGAACCCAAGGTAGCAAACCGGATAGAGTTCGCCATCTCTTATTTGAAATTTGGCGGATTCCTGGCAAATCCTAAACGAGGAATCTGGACTATAACCCCCAAAGGGCGGAGCTGTCTATTAATTGAAGAAGGGGAAGCGATGGAAATCTTGATAAAAGATTCCCAGGAAGGCAGATCTAAGAAAACGCAACGTAAAGCCGGTGAGCAGGGTTACCCGGAAATGGAATCCGCCTGGAAAGACAACCTGCTGGATATTCTCAAAAGTATGGAAGCGCACGCCTTTGAAAGGCTCTCTCTTCTGTTGCTAAGAGCATCAGGATTTAGCGATCTGCAACAAACCAAACGGTCGGGTGATGGGGGAATCGATGGGGTTGGCGTTTATAAACTCAATCTCATAAGCACTCGCGTCTATATTCAATGCAAACGTTACAAAGATAAAGTTGGAGTTGACGATATTAGGAAATTCCAAGGCGTCATGGGCGGGAGAGGCGGTAGCGGGCTATTTATTACTACGGGGACTTTCACTGAGCAAGCAAAAGACGAAGCCGCCCGAGACGGAGCCCAGCCTATCGACCTAATAGATGGAGATTATCTTTGCCTTTTGCTAAAAGAATATAATTTAGGGGTCCAAGCACTGGGAGAAGAAGGTGAAGAAAATGTAACCGTGCAAAAGGAATTTTTCGATGAGGTATAATCATTGTCCGGACCATTCGCAAGTGTTATCCTGCGAGCATGGACGTTACCCAAAAATGAAACCAAAAGCGGCTGAGGAGTGTTTCATCCCGTCTTGCGCCGGGTGTCGCCCTCCTAGGGGGATCTGGTGACTGAGGGTTTTGAGTCGGCGGTGTTGGAGGTGGAAATCTCCGACGGCGTGGCGACGGTTTGGTTGAACCGGCCGGAGAAGCGCAACGCTTTGGGGGCGGATTTTTGGGCCGATTTCCCTTTGGCGATGGACGGCTTGGGCGGGGACCGGTCGGTGCGGGCGGTGGTTCTCCAAGGGCGGGGGGCGTCTTTCACGGTCGGCTTGGATTTGGCGCTGTTCGGGGAGCTGAACCCGCCGGAAACCCCCGCCTATCCCTATGAGCAAAACTTTGCCCTGTACGAGACCGTTAAGACAATGCAACACGCCGTCAGTTCGGCGGCCCGCATTCCGCAACCGGTGATCGCCGCCGTCCACGGACACTGCCTGGGCGGGGGGATGGATCTGATCACCGCCGCCGATGTGCGGCTGGCCGCGGAAGGAGCGGTTTTTTCGGTGCGGGAAACCCGGCTGGGGATGGCGGCCGATGTGGGAACCCTGCAACGGCTCCCCCACCTGGTGGGGGCGGGCCAAGCGGCGGAACTGGTCTACACCGGCCGGGACTGCGACGCCCGCCACGCCCAAGAGATGGGACTGGTCAACCGGGTGTACCCGGACCGGGAAGCCCTCTTCGGCGGAGCCCGGGAACTGGCTTTGGAAATCGCCGCCAACTCCCCGGCGGCGGTGCAGGGTTCCAAACGGATTTTGACCTCCATGCGGGAGGAAGCCACCGGCCGCCATCTGGACTACGCCGCCCTGTGGAGCGCCGCGTTTCTGCGGTCGGCGGACCTGGCGGAAGGAGTGGCCGCCCAGATGGAAGGCCGCCCCCCGCATTTCACAGGCGGGTAGGCGGACGGTGGGACCGGTTCCGGTGATTCTGGCGGGCGGGGCGGGAACCCGGTTGTGGCCCCTGTCCCGCTCCGACCGGCCCAAGCCGTTGCTCCCCCTGGTCAGCCGCCTTACCCTGTTGCAGGAAACCCTGCTCCGGGCGGCGTCCCTGGCGGAAGCCTCCCCTCCGATGGTGGTGTGCGCCGAAAAACACGGGGAGGAGGTTCTCCGCCAAGTTCGGGAGGCGGGCGCGGAGTTGCGGATGATCATCACCGAGCAGACGGGGCGGGGCACCGCTCCGGCCGCGGCGGCCGCCGCACTGGCGGCGGACGAAGACGAAGTGTTGGCCGTTATGCCCGCCGACCATGCGGTGGCCGATTTGGCGGCCTGGCGCAAAGCGACGGAAATAGCCGCCGGTTGCGCCCGGCGGAAATGGCTGGTCGCCTTGGGAGTCACCCCCGGCCAACCCAAGACCGGATTCGGCTACATAAAACCGGGGCCCCCTTTGGACGCGGGGGAAAGCGCCTACCGGATCGAAGAGTTCTTGGAAAAACCCGATGCGGCGACCGCGGAGCGGTATTTGGCCGATGGCGGCCGTTTCTGGAATTCGGGCATGTTCCTGTTCCGGGCGGGAACTTTTATAGAGGAACTGTCCACCCACCGGCCGGAAATGACCGAGGCCGTGCGCCGGTCGCTGGCCGGAGCGACCGCCCGGGAGGGCGGCCTGCTGTTGGAGGAGGAGGCACGCCGCTCCTGCCCGGCGGAATCCATCGACAACGCGGTCATGGAAAACACCGACCGGGGGGCGATGGTCAAGTTGGACGCCGGATGGAGCGATGTGGGTTCCTGGCCCGCCCTGTGGGAGATGGCCGACAAAGACCCGCAGGGCAACGCGGTGTCAGGCAACGCCCGCCTGCGGGGGGTGGCCGGAAGTTACGTCCGGGCCGGGGAGCGCCCGGTGGCGGTGATCGGCCTGGAAGGGGTGATAGTGGTGGACGCGGGCGGCGCGGTGTTGGTGGCGGACATGTCCCGCGCCGAAGAGGTTAATCGGATAGCCTCCCGTTTGGAGGAGGAAAACCCGTGACCGAAATACGCCCCGCAACCTGGGAGGATACGAACGGCCTCGGCCAGCCCCCGGCGCCGCCCGCCCCCCTCGGACCGTCCCCCGCCCGCCGCCTGCATGGGTTGGACGGGTTGCGGGGTTTCGCCATGTTGCTGGGCATCGGCCTGCACGCCGCCTTGACTTTTCTGCCCGGATTCTGGCCGGTGCAGGACAACCGGGCCGGCTACGACGGTCTGTTCGATGAGTTCCTGGTGGCGGTGCACGGATTCCGCATGCCGGTCTTTTTCCTGATGAGCGGGTTTTTCACCGCCATGCTGTGGCGGCGGCGGGGACTGGGCTATCTGATACACCACCGCCTGCGCCGCATCGCCCTGCCGCTGGCCCTCGGGTTGGCGACCATCATCCCGGTCATGAACTTGGCCTACGGGTGGGCCGTCGGCTCCGGGACGGTGGCCGAACTGGTGGAAACGGGCGATGTGCGGATCGCGGCCCTGGCCGGCAACCTCCCCGCCATCGACGAGCTGCTGGAACAGGGAGCGGACATCAACCTGAACAGGAGGACGGAATACGCCAGCTTGGGAGAAACCGCCCTGCACCTGGCCGCCTACACCGGCAATGTGGAGGTGGCCGCCCACCTGCTGGCCCGGGGGGCCAAACCGGACGTCGATAACCTAAACGGCGACACGCCGGTCATCTACGCGGTGTTCTTCGGGCGGGAAAGAATAGCCGACCTGCTGACGGCCAACGGAGCGAGCGACCCCCGGGAGCCGGGCATGGCCTGGACGGACACCCCCTACTGGAACGCCGGGGCGGAGGCGGCCCCGGACCCGCAGGAGGACGTCGGGCTGGAATCGTGGCTGCTAACGTTCCATCACCTGTGGTTTTTGTGGTTCCTGCTGTGGCTGGTAGCCGGGTTCGGTCTGATCGCCTGGGCGGCCGACGCCCTGGCCCGGCGAAGAAGCGGCGGCTCGGGGGAAGAGTCGGCGGCCCGCGCCCGCCGGCCGGCGTTGCGGACGGTGATGTGGCTGATGCTCCCCCTCACCCTGATCCCCCAGTTGCTGATGGGCGGCGGCGGGGAAATCCCGGTGTTCGGCCCCGACACTTCCACCGGCTGGGTTCCGCTGTGGCACGTGCTGGCCTACTACGCCCTGTTTTTCGCTTTCGGATGCCTGCTCTACGACCAGACCGGACGCACCGGCGCCCCGCGGGTGGAAACTTTGGGCAAGCGATGGTGGGCCGTCCTGCCGGCGACGTTCTTCGTGATTTTCCCAACGGCCCTCTTCTTCACCTTCGACCCCGGGATCATCGAATGGCTGGGGGATTCCGCCTGGCTGTGGGCCTCCATCGGACAGGTTCTGTACGCGTGGGGGATGTGCATCGGGCTCATCGGGCTGTTCCAAGCGGTCCTCAACCGGGATTGGCCGGCCGCCCGTTACCTGTCCGACGCCTCCTACTGGATGTATCTCATCCACCTGCCGTTGATCATCGTCGGGCAGGCCCTGGTGCGGGACTGGAACATGCCCGCCATCCTCAAGTTTCTGCTGGTGTGCGGGGCGGTGAGCGCCATTTTGCTGGTCACCTACCATTTTCTGGTGCGTTACACCCCGGTCGGAACCCTGCTCAACGGCAAACGGGAACGGCCCTCCCGCACCCCGCAGACGGTCTAAAGGCCAAACGGGGGAAGCGGGCCATCGGCGCGGCCGGGAGGACTTGAACCCCCAACCTTCTGATCCGTAGTCAGACGCTCTATCCATTTGAGCTACGGCCGCAATATTCGGATTGTCCGGGCTGGCGCGGAGAGGGAGGGATTTGAACCCTCGAGGGGATTTTACCCCCTACTCGCTTAGCAGGCGAGCGCCTTCGACCGCTCGGCCACCTCTCCTATGTCGGCCCCCACTTTAGCAGGTTTGAACCCCCGGCGCGCAGGGGGGCGGAGGGAGTGGGATTCGAACCCACGAGACCCGTTGCCGGACCTACTGGTTTTCAAGACCAGCGCCTTCGACCGCTCGGCCATCCCTCCGCCCCCCAGTATCGCAGACCGCGACCGCCCCGCCCCGCAACGGCCAAACCGGATTGGCAAACCAAATGCCGCCGGGGCGCCTAAAATGCCGCGACTTGCTAGTGAAGGGCGCCCCGATCCGCAAGGGAGGCGCAGATGACGGGTCTCACCGCCGGGCAACTGCAACGTTTCCAGGACGACGGCTACCTGGTGGTCAAAAACGTCCTTTCCGAATCCGACCTGGCCGACATCCGGGACGAATACCACCGCATTTTGGAACGGGCCTGCGCCGAACTGGCGGCAAAAGGGGTGATGCGGCCCCTGCGCTCCTCCGGCTTCTCCCAACGTTACATCGAGGCGATGGGGCAGCTGGACGACATGTACCTGCTCTACCAGCACTTGGACATTTCCCTGCCCATGTTGCGCAACCTGCCCGAAGATGCGACTTTGAACACCGGCCCGGCCGTCTTCCGCCTGCTGACACACCCGCGGCTGTTGGACATCGCCGAGTCGGTGATCGGCCCGGAGGTTTTCTGCAACCCGGTGCAGCACGCCCGCCTCAAGCCGCCCCGCCGCGCCCTGGCCGGGGCGGACGCCGACTCCAACGTAGCCGCCACCGACTGGCACCAAGACGCGGCGGTGATCGATCCGGAGGGGGACGAAACCGAAATGCTGACCGCATGGGCGGCGATTACCGACGCCACCGTGGAAAACGGCTGTCTGATAGTGTCGCCGGGAACTCACCGGGGGGAACGTTCCCCGCACTGCCCGGGCAAGATTTTCCCCGCCGGAATCTACATTCCCGAATCGGTCATCGGGGGCGACCGGATCCCGGTGGAGATGAAAGCGGGGGATGTTCTGCTGCTGCACCGCCTCACCGAACACGCCTCGCTGGAAAACCAGACCGATGACATCCGATGGAGTTTCGACCTACGTTATCAGCCGACCGGCCAGCCCACCGGGCGGGCCTGCTTCCCCGGTTTCGTCGCCCGCAGCCGAGCCCGCCCCGAGTCGGCGGTTACCGACCACCGGGAATGGGCGGAGATGTGGAGGGACGCCAAACGGCGCATCATCTCCGGGGAAACGGCCATGCGCTTCGGCGGCCGCTGGGACGGCAACGCCCGCCTCCCCATCTGCGCCTGACCCTTTAACCGGTCGGATGCGCTAGGCGCGGAGGTCCGCCTCACCCTAAGGCATTCCCCCGGTTTTCGGCGGCGATTATGCGCACCGGGAGTACGTCCCGCAACGTCACCCTCCGGGGAACAGGGGTCAGCCCGTTATAGGAACCCGTACTCACGGAGGCTGGAGTATAAGCCCGGGATACGCTTCCATATAGTCACCCAAACTTCCACCATATCCACTGATT
Source organism: Candidatus Spongiisociaceae bacterium (assembly GCA_965202665.1). Taxonomy (GTDB): domain Bacteria; phylum Actinomycetota; class Acidimicrobiia; order Spongiisociales; family Spongiisociaceae. Next base: position 1,438,204 of record OZ241841.1, on the reverse strand, counting down.
CATAAGCGTGGGTGATCAGGTGTCTCCATCTAATCCACACATCAAAATCTATTGTGGAATAATACGCTTTCCCATCCGGTGTCATATAATAAGCTGCCTCACCTACCAATTCCAAGGCTTTGCAAACACCATGCTCCAAGAGAAGGTCGCTTCCGATATATTGAAAAAACTGGTTTTGGTTTAAATGAGAGATGTCTTTAAGTCGAGGAACATAAGCCGCCATCATTGCCATACGCTCCTCGTCATTCATATCTCTAGTGTGCATGGACGACCTCGGCTGTAGAGAAAATGTTGTCTCGAAAACGCTGGGGCGTCCGCCACCAAGCCACCGCCTCACGGGAAATCCAATCCACTTTTCTGCCCAGGATTTCGGACAGCTCGTCTTGGGCGCATGCCCGGTCAAAGAGATCCAGCGTCCGCCCCTCCTCGTAGGTGATGAGAACATCCACATCGCTGTCCTCCGAGAAGTCGTCGCGCAACACCGAACCGAAAAAGCACATCTCGGCGATATGCCACTTACGGCAAAAAGCCTCCACCGCTTCCAAATCGGGGTTGAGGTTGCGAATGATTTGCGCCCGCATACACCCAATTATAGACACGCCCGCGACCAAACCCGCCCCGAAGTCGGCGGTGACCGACCACCGGGAATGGGCTGAGATGTGGCGGGACGCCAAAAGACGCATCTTCTCCGGGGAAACGGCCATGCGCGCTGGCGGCCGCTGGGACGGCAACGCCCGCCTCCCCATCTGCGCCTGACCCCTTGACCAGTCGGTTGCGCTAGGGGCGGAGGTCCGCCTCCACCCTTAGGTATTCCCCCCGGTTTTCGGCGGCGACTATGCGTACCGGGAGGGCGTCCCGCAATGTCCGCCACCCTCCGGGGAACAGGGGGCGGCCCGTTCCCGCCGCCAACAGGGGCCCGTAGTAGAAGACCGCCCGGTCCGCCAAGCCCTGCGCCGCCAGCGAACCGAACAGGGCCGCCCCTCCTTCCGCCAGCACCGTCCTGATGCCCCGGCGGCCCAGTTCTTCCAAACCGGCCGCCAGATCCGCCCGCCCCGTTTCCCCCTCCGGGCGCAGGATTATCGGATCCCGGGCCAGGAGCCGGGCCCCGGCGGGGAGGGGCCGCCCCCCTTGGACTATCACCGGCCGGGGTTGCGGACCCCGGAAGCCGGGGAGGCGCACCGTCAGTTGCGGATCGTCGGCCCGCACCGTGCCCGCCCCTACCAGGACCGCATCCGCTTCCGCCCGCAACCGGTGGGCGTCCTCCCGGGCGGCGGGCGGGGTTATCCACTGCGAGGAGCCGTCGGCGGCGGCCAGTTGGCCGTCCAAAGTGAGGGCCGCTTTGATGGTCACGATGGGCCGCATATCCGGAAATGTACCCGGCGCCCGCCCCTACCGGGGGAACCCTTCGTGTTCCAGCAGGTAACGTTTCCGCTCTAAGCCGCCCGCGTAACCGCGCAGGCCGCCGTCGGAGGCGGTCACCCGATGGCAGGGCAGGACCACCGGTATGGGATTGGACGCCAAAGCCCGTCCGGCCGCCCGGGCCGCCCGGCCGTTCCCCGCCCGTTCCGCCGCCTGCCGGTAGGTGCGCACCTCCCCGGGGGGAATGCCGTAGGCGAAATCCAAGATGCGGCCCTGGTAGGGGGTCATCAGACGGCGGTCCAAGGGCGTCTCAATCCGAAAGGCGCGCCCCCGGAAATAGCCGTCGAGGGCTTCTTGGACGAACCCCACCGCCGCGGGCGACTCCACGATGGCGGGAGTCACCTTGTCGGCCACCCGTTGCAACCCCCGCTCTTGGTCCTGTTCCTCAAAGAACAAGGCCAGCAACCCCCGGCGGGTCACCACCGCGGTCAGCGCCCCGAGCGGGGTGGGCGTCCGCCCGTAGGCCGCCTCCGCCGCTCCCCCGCGGAAAGCCCGCTCCGCAAAATCCGCGGCCGCGGCCCCGGAGGGAGGAACGGCCAGTCCCCGCAACCGGTCGGTTATTCCGTTCATGTCTGCTCCTTCTTTGGCATCTTTTTGCGCAAAGCGGCCAACCCGGCCCGCACGTTCTGACGGGCGGCCGCCTCGCTGGTTCCCGCCGCCTCCGCCACTTCCGCATAGGGAAGGTCGGCCAGAAAACGCAAAGTTACGGCCGTGCGCTGTTTCTCAGGCAGGCGGGCCACCAGGGCCCACAGCTCCCAGTCCGGGGATTCCGCCGCCGCCCGCTCATCCGCCCCCGCCGGGAGGGGAGGCGGACGGCCGTCCCGCGCCCGCCTCCGCAGATGGTCCGCGGCTTTGCGCCGGGCGATGGCGAACAGCCATCCCCGCAAGTTGCCGCCGTGCCGCAAACCGGGATAGGCGGCCAGCGCGGCCAGCAAAGTTTCCTGCAGGCAGTCATCGGACCCGTCCCAACCCACCATCCCGGTCAGGAACCGGCGCAGGCCGGGGACGTGTTCGTCGATCAGCCGCTGAAAAGGAGGCAGTCCCATACGCCTAATTAACGGACGAACCCGCCGAAACGTGAGATGAAATCACCGCCGGGGAGGTCCCAACCCGGGGGCGGGCCAAACCCTTTCCCTTGTTCCGCGCCGGGCTTCAGCCGCCCGCCGCTTCCAGGGCGGACGCGAATCGGGACAGGGCCAGCTCCGCCTGTTCGGCGGTGATGATCAGCGGAGGGGCGAACCGGATGGCGTTGGGGGTCACGTTGTTGGTCAAAAGGCGGCGGGCCAAGGCCGCTTCGTTCACCTCGGCCGCATTCTCCCGCTCCAACTCCGCGGCCAGCAACAGTCCCCATCCCCGCACTCCGGCCACCCCCGGCAGGGCGGCCAAGCCTTCCCGCAACTGCTCCCCCCGCTCCCGGCAGTTGGCCAACAGCCCCCGTTGCTCTATTTCGCCGATGACGGCCAGGGCGGCGGCGGCCACCGCCGGCCCGCCGCCGAAGGTGCTGCCGTGGTCCCCGTAGTCGAAAGCCGCCGCCCGGTCGGTGGACAGGCACGCTCCGATGGGCAACCCCCCGCCCAGGGCTTTGGCCAAGGTGGCGATGTCGGGCTGAAAACCGAACGGCTGCCAGGAAAACCAGTGGCCGGTGCGCCCCATCCCGGCCTGCACATCGTCCACGATCAGCAAAACATCCCGCTCGTCGCATATCTCCCGCACCGCCCGCAGATAATCCCCGTCCAGGGGAAGAACGCCCCCCTCCCCCAGGATGGTTTCCAGCATCACCGCCGCCGTCCGCTCCCCCACCGCCCCGCGCAAACCGTCCAAATCGCCCGCCGGGACTTGGATGAAGCCGGGCGGGAGCGGCTGGAACACCGCCTGTTTGGCGGGCTGGCCGGTGGCGGCCAGGGCGGCCAGGGTGCGGCCGTGGAAAGAATCCAACAGCGACACGATCTGATGGCAGTCCGGGCCGCGCCGGGACTGCCCCCAGCGCCGGGCCAGTTTGATGGCGGTTTCGTTGGCGGTGGCCCCGTCGTTGGAGTAGAAGAGCCGGTCCAGGCCGGACAGTTCGGTCAGCCGCTCCGCCAGTTCCACTTGCGGGACCGTGTAGTAGAGGTTGGAGACGTGCACCAGTTTGGTCATCTGCCGGGCCACCGCGGCCGCCACCGCCGGGTTGGCGTGGCCCACCGACGCCACCGCTATCCCGGACAGGCAGTCCAGGTACTCCCCGCCGTCCGAATCGTAAAGCAGGCAACCGTCGCCGCGGGTGAAAGTGACCGGCGCCCGCCGGTAGGTTTGCATGGTGACGGCCGCTTCCCGTTGCGCTATATCCATTTATTCGCCTTTCTCCGTGATCATCGTTCCGATTCCCTCCGGGGTGAACACTTCCAACAGCAACGCATGCTGGATGCGCCCGTCCAGGATGTGGGCTTGGGGAACGCCCTGCTCCAAGGCCCGCACGCAGGAAGCCAGTTTGGGGAGCATGCCCCGGGAGACGCCCCCGCCGTCCAGCAGGCGGCGCAATTCGGCCAAGCTGAGGCGGGTTATGAGCGTGTCCCGGTCGCCCAAATCCCGGTAGAGGCCTTCCACATCGGTCAGGTAAACCAGTTTGCGGGCCCCCAGTCCGCCCGCCAAAGCCCCGGCCACGGTGTCGGCGTTCAGGTTGTAAACGCAACCGTCTTCCCCTTGGGCGAGGGGGGCCACCACCGGCACCACCGCCTGCGGAGGGGAGCCGTTGTAGCGTCTCAGCGCCTCCGGCCGCACCTCGGCCACCTCCCCGACGAATCCCAAAGCCGGGTCGCGGGGCCGGGCGGTGAACAGGCCGCTGTCCATTCCGCTCATGCCCGCCCCGGCCACCCCGTGTTCGGACAGGAGCCGCACGATGCCCGGGTTGATTTCTTCAGCCAGCGCCCGCCGCACCACCCGCAGCGTCTCCCGGTCGGTGACCCGCAACCCGTCCACCCATTTCGGACGCAAGCCGGCCTCTTTCATTCCCCGGTCGATGGCCGGGCCGCCCCCGTGCACCACCACCGGGTTTATTCCCACCAGTTTCAGCAGGGCGATGTCCCCGGCGAACCCGGCCCGCAGTTCCGGGTCGGTCATGGCCGACCCGCCGTATTTGACCACCACCGTCCGCCCCCGGAACTCCCGGATGTAGGGCAGGGCCTCCCGGAACACTTTGGCTTTGGCCATGGTGGAGGCGATCTGCACCCGCTCCGCGGTGGGGGCTCCGCGTCCGACGGACATCAGCTGCGTTCCCCGTTGAAAACGGCGTATTCGGGGGTTAGGTCGTTGGTGAGGATTACCGCCCGGCCCGGCCCGTCCCCCACCGTCATCTCCACCGTGAAATCCCCTTCCAGTTTGCGGAACAGATCTTCCTCGTCGTAGGGAACGGCGACGCCGTTGCGGGCCGTTTCCACCCCGGCGTAGGAGATGGAAACCTGGTCGGGGCTTATGTCGCAACCGGCGACGCCGGCCGCCGCCAGCAACCTCCCCCAGTTGGGGTCGCCGCCGTAGAAAGAGGTGCGCACCAGGGCCGAGTCGGCCACGATGCGCCCGATGCGCCGGGCTTCGCCGTCATCGGCCGCCCCGGCTACTTTGAGCGTCACCGCCCGGGTGGCCCCTTCCGCGTCGTCGGCCATCTGCCGGGCCAGGTCTTGGCAGGCGTCGGCCAGCAGGGCGGCGAATTCGTCCGGGCGGGGTTTTACGCCGGAAAGCCCGGAGGCCAAAACCGCAACCGTGTCGTTGGTGGATTGACAGCCGTCGATGTTGAGGCTGTTGAAAGAAACTTCCACCGCCTCCGCCAAGGCCTCCCGGAGCTGCCCGGCGGGGACTTGGGCGTCGGTGGTCAGATAGGCCAGCATGGTGGCCATGTCGGGCCGCACCATCCCCGCCCCTTTGGCCATGCCCCCCAACTGGTATCCTCCCCCCCGCCGCCGGATTTGCTTGGCCCGGGCGTCGGTGGTGAGGATGGCGGCCGCCGCCGCGTCCCCGCCCGCCGGGTCGCCGCTCAACCGGGGAACGGCCCGTTCCAAACCGGCCCGCACCAAGTCGTCGGGCAGCAACGTTCCGATGGGGCCGGTGGCGGACAGCAAAACATCCTCCGGGCCCGCGCCCAACAGCCGGGCGGCCTCCTCCGCCACCCGTTCGGCGGCTTCCCGTCCCGGCCGGCCCACCCCGGCGTTGGCGCATCCGGACACCGCCGCCACCGCCCGCAGGGTCCCGTCGGCGACGGCCCGCCTTCCCATTTCCACCACCGGGGAGGCGGTGGAGGAGGTGGTGAACACGGCCGCCGCCGCCGCCGGGACATCGCATTTCACCAAGGCCAAATCGGGGACTCCGTCCGCTTTCACCCCGCAGTGCAAACCGGCGGCGGTGAAACCGCGGGCGGCGACCACGCTCACGGCAGCCACCCGGCGGCGGTCAGCCCGGCGGTTTCGGGGAGGCCGAAAGCCAGGTTGGCGCACTGCACGGCCTGCCCGGCCGCTCCTTTGACCAGGTTGTCGATGGCCGAAGTCACTATCACCCGCCCGCAGTCCTCATCCGGGACGGCGCGGATCAGGGCCCGATTGGAACCGACCACCCACCGGGTTTCCGGCTGGCGGTCGATGACTTCCGCAAACGGGCAGTCGGCGTAGGCCTCGGACAGAATCCGCTGCGCATCCCCATCTCCGGTGAGCGCGGCCGAGCAGGTGGAAAGCAACCCCCGTTGCATGGGAACCAAATGGGGGGTGAACTGCACTTTGGGAGCTCCGGCGGCGGCTTTTTCCAACCCCATTTCTATTTCGGGCCGATGGCGGTGGGAGGCCACCCCGTAGGCTTTCACCCCTTCCGCCACCGCTCCGAAAGCCAGGTCGGCCCGGACGGCCCGCCCCGCCCCGGTCGCCCCGGACATGGCGTCCACCACGATGGGGCCGGCGATGGCCCCGGCCGCGGCCAGCGGCGCCAAAGCCAGCAAAGCCCCGGTCGGATAACAGCCCGGGACCGCCACCCGGGACGCCCCCGGCAAATCCCCGCCGAACAACTCCGGCAGTCCGTATATCCATTCCCCCAACTCGGCGGGCGCCGGATGCGGCTCCCCGTAGGCCCGCCGGTAACGTTGGGGGTGGTCCATTCGAAAGTCGCTTCCCAGGTCGAACACGGCGATCCCCGCCTCGGCCAGCTGCAGTCCGATCTTCCAGGACCGGCCGTGCGGCAGGGCCAGGAAAGCGGCCCGCAGGCCGGGCAGGCTTTCCGCCGCTATTCCGCCCAGCGTCCGCTCCCCGCCCGGCAGGTGGGGTTGGACGTCCGCCAGCCGCTCCCCGGCGCGGGCGTGCGCCCCCAAATGGACCACTTCGAAACGGGGATGGGCGTCCAGCAGGCGAACCAGTTCCCCCCCGGCGTAACCGGAGGCGCCCAAGACGGCGACGGCGATGCTCATGATGCATTATTATACTTGATGGTGAATATATATGCAAAAAGGGCGGGCCGGGCGAGGGTTTGCCATAATGACCGGCGGACGAACGGGACGCGCGGGAAAGGACGACGGACATGGCCGAACAGTTGCAGGCGGGAGCGGCCCGCTTGGACATCACCCCCCGCACGCCGATCGACCTGGTCGGCTATTCCCGGCGGTGCGACCCGGCCGACGGGGTGCGCCATCGGCTGACGGCGGGGGCCCTGGTTTTGGACGACGGACGCACCCGTCTGGCGATCATCGCCTTGGACATTTTGGCTTTGCGCCCGGCGCAGGCCGACCAACTGCGGAAGAAGACGGCGGAGGCGATCGGAACCGGGCCGGAATGCGTGATGCTGAACGTCAGCCACACACACGGCGGCCCGCAGTCGCACCGGGGCGGGGTGAAAATCGGAGGCGACCAACGGGGCTTGTCCGCCAACGAGTTGGATTTCATCGATTCTCTGCCGGAGCGGATCGTCGCGGCGGCGGCGGAGGCGGCGGGGCGTTTGGAACCGGCGCGAGCCGGGGCCGGGTCGGGTTGGCTGGAGCTGGGGGTGAACCGCCGGGAGCGGGCGGCGGACGGGCGCACCATCCTGGGCTGGAACCCGGACAAGGACTGGGACCGGGAAGTGGGGGTGTTGCGGCTGGACCGCCCGGACGGGACCCCGTTGGCGGTGGCGGTCAACTTCGCCTGCCATCCGGTGGTGGTCGGCCCCGAAGACCCGGCGGTAAACGCCGACTTCCCCGGCCCGATGCGGGACGCGATGGAAGATTTCTACCAAGATTCCGGCGCCGTGGCCCTGTTTCTGCAGGGAGCGGGGGGCGATGTGCTGCCCCTGGAAGGTTTTTTCGACCATCCCGGCCCGGAAGACGCCTTCGGGGAGCGGCTGGCGCTGGAGGCCGTCCACACCGCGGCCGACATCGAAACCCATCCCACCACGGTTGAGAAAGCGGGCTACGGGTCGGTGACGCCCATTTCCCTCTACCGGCGGCGCCGGACGCCCCACCCGCCCCCTCAGCAGCTGGCCGCCGCCGGACGGGAAGTGATGCTGCCGTTGAAGAAAATCCCCACCGTCGCCGAAGTGGAAGGTGAACTGGACGGCTACCGGGCGGCTTTGGCGGAGGCGGAGGAGGCCGGGTTGGGAAGGGAGCGGCTCAACCCGCTGGAATATCACGTGAACTGGGCGGAGGAGGCTTTGCGCCAGTTGCGGGACGGATGGGACGCCCCGGCGGTCCCCGCCTTCATTCAGGCTTTCCGCATCGGCGACATCGGCGTCGCCGCCGTTCCCGGAGAGGTGTTCAGCGGCATCGCCCGGCAAATCAAAAGCCGTTCCCCGGCGGAGACCACCCTGTTCGCCGGTTACGCCAACGGGGTGCTGTCCTATCTGCCCACCGCCGACGAGTATCCGTACGGGGGCTACGAATGCGACTACGCCCACCATTCCTACGGCCTGGTGGAGCAGGTGGCCCCCGAGTCGGAAGCCATCCTGGTAAACGGTTGCCTGGACCTGCTGACCGCCCTGTGGAACTGACCATCCCCCCGCCGCAGGGCATCCGGCGAATATGAATGAAGGTTCGGCCGCGGTCCGCGTTCCCAGCTGAGCGGCGCTAACCGCGCAGGGTTTGGATGATGCGGGGGTAGGAGCCGGGATGGATGCGGGCGTCGATGAGGCGCGGCCCCCGGCGGGGCGGGGCGGACAAGGCCCGGCGCGCCTCTTCACCGTTGACCGCCGTATATGCGGGTATTCCCAAGGCGCGGGCGGCGGCCGCGAAATCAATCGGCTGATAATGAATCGGGGAGTCTCGGTCTTCCAACCCGTCCCCTTTCAACCCGATCAGGCTGAGGGCGGAATCGTTCCACACCACCACCGTCACGTCCAGGCGCAGGCGGGCCAGGGTTTCCAATTCGGCCAAAGTCATCCCCATCCCGCCGTCCCCGGTCATGGCCATCACCGGCCGTCCGGGACGGGCCAGGGCCGCCCCCAGCGCGGCCGGCAGGGCGAAGCCCATGGTGGCCAACCCGTTGGAAATCAGGATGTCCAGCGGGCGGCGGGCGGGGGCGGACGGCATCACCACCAGAAAATGAGCCCCGGCGTCCACCGTCAGCAACGGGTCGTCCGGCCCCGCCTCCAACACCGCCTCCAGCAACTGACCGGGGGTGAATCCCGGCCCGTCCGCCCGCAGCGCCTCCAGCGCCCGCAGGTTGTGTTCCCGGCCGGCGGCGGGCGGCCGCTGGTTGCGCCACGACCCTTCCAACCCGTCCAACACCGCGTCCAGCGGCCCGGTCACTTCCGCCTCCGCCGGGAAAAACCGGTCGGCGGCCGGCCAAGGATGCAACCGCAACGCCGGGGCTTGATAAGGCCAGGGGCGGGGCAGCGGCTCCACCGCGTCCAGCCCTACGACCGCAATCAGGTCGGCGGATTCCACCAGCGGCCGTTCTATGGAAGAGTTGGTGAACACGCCCCCGTAACTGGGGGAATGGTCGGGTATCACCCCTTTGGCCTGGTAGGAAACCAAAGCCGGAGCCCCCAGGCTTTCCACCGCCGACCGCACCCTCCCCGCCCAGGGAACGGCCTCCGCCCCCACCAGGAACACCGGACGGGACGCCCCGGCCGCCAAACGGCGGGCGGCCGCCATCCGGTCCGGGTCGGGGATGGCCGGGGGCGGGAGGGGAGGCGGGGGATCGCCGGGCTGGGACGGGTCGAAATCGAGATGGACGGCCCCCATCGGACCGGACCGGGCCAGACGGGCGGCCGCCCCGGCGGTGTCGGCGTGATGTTCGGCGCCGACGGTCCCGCTCCATTTGGCTACCGGACGGGTGAGGGCGATCTGGTCCAAACGCTGGTGGGCGGCCCAGGCCCGGCGGGAAGACGGAATCGTTTCGCTGATCAGAACCAGCGGAAGCCGGTCCAGGGTGGCGCAGGCCAGGCCGTTGACCGCCGAAGCCGCCCCCGGACCCAGGGTGACCAGGGCCGCCGCCGTCGACTCGGCCAACCGGCCGTAGGCGGCCCCCATGATGCAGGCCGCCGTTTCCCCGTGGGCGAGGACGTAGCGCATCCCCAATTCCCGCCCCGCCTTGATTTTGGGCAGGTTGTCGCCCCCGGGCATCCCGGTGAGCAATTCGGTTCCCGCCTCGGCCAGCCCCCTCATCGCCTCCGCCGCGGCGCGGCCGCTCACCGCCGCCCGTCCCGCGGTTCGCTATCGGTCGGGCAACTCAACGGTTATGAACCTCATCTCCCCCTCGCCGAAGTTTTCAAAGTCGTGAATCATGGCCGCCGCCGGGGAAAAATCCCCGAACCAGGTGTCCCCCGTCTCGTAGCGGCGCACGACGTATTCGCCGTCGGCGGTCCGTTGCCGGCCCACGCCGGCGTCCGCCACCGTCCAAAAATAGGGCTGGTCGTGGATGTGAAAAGACACTCTTTCCCCCGGTTGGAGCCGCACTTCCCACACCCGAACCCGTTCATTTTCAAAAATCAGGCGGCTGCCGATGTGATGGTTGGCGGGGGCGGCCGCCAACTCGGCGGCGAACTCGGCCGGGTCGAACCTGCCTTCGCTCAGAATCTCGGGCATGCGTCCTCCTCTCCGTCTTGCAGGGTAGCCGGAGCGCCGGGCGTAATATGGGAACGATGGCGGCGCAGGGAAAACCGGGCATCTTGGACGGAATGCGGGTGGTGGAAATTTCGGCCTTCGTGGCCGCCCCGCTGGGGGGAATGACCTTGGCCCAACTGGGGGCGGAGGTGATCCGAATCGACCCGCCGGGGGGAGGTTTGGATTTCCGGCGCTGGCCGGTCGCCGACGACGGGACCAGCCTCTACTGGGCGGGCTTGAACAAGGGGAAGCGGTCGGTGGCCATCGACCCCGCCGCGCAGGAGGGCCGCCGCCTCATCCGCAGCCTGATTACCGCCCCGGGAGCCGACGCCGGGATTTTCATCACCAACCTGTCCCCCCGCTGGCTGGACTACCGGAGTTTGGCGCAGGATCGGGCCGACCTGATAATGGCGGCCCTGTCCGGCAATCCGGACGGCTCCATCGCCGTCGATTACACCATAAACGCCGCCGCCGGCTACCCGGCCCTCACCGGCGACGGAAGCGGGCCGGTCAATCACGTGCTGCCCGCCTGGGATGTGATCGCGGGCAATATGATGGCGACCGCGGTGCTGGCCGCCGAGCGGCGGCGGTTGCGCACCGGGGAGGGGACGCTGGTGGAATTTTCCTTGGCCGACGCGGCCTTCGCGGTAGCGGCCCATCTGGGGCAAATCGGGGAGGCGACCGCCGCCGGCCGGGACCGCCCCGCCTTCGGCAACTACCTGTTCGGCTCCTACGGCAAAGATTTTCCCACCGCCGACGGGAGGCGGGTGATGGTGGTCGCCCTCACCCCCCGGCAGTGGTCGGCCCTGGTTGCGGCCACCGAAACCGGCCCGGCGATGGAAAAACTGCAGGAGGAGCTGGGGACGGATTTGCGGGAGGAAGGGGCCCGCTTCGCGGCCCGGGAAAAAATCACGGAGTTGCTCGCCCCCTGGTTCGCGGCCCGCACTTTGGAGGAGGCGGCCCCCGTCTTGGACCGGCTCCGGGCGTGCTGGGGGGCGTACCGCACCGTCCGCCAACTGGCGGAGGAAGATCCCCGCCTGGACCCGCAACGCAACCCGCTGTGGAGCATGGTGGACCAACCCGGCGCGGGGGAATTCCCGTCCCCCGCCTCCCCCCTGGACTTTTCGGGCGTCCCCCGCCCGCCCGCCGCCCCCGCACCGCTTTTGGGAGCGGACACCCGGGCGGTGCTGGGCGAACTGCTGGGCTTGGGCGAACGGGAACTGGACCGCTTGGAGGAGGCGGGAGTCACCGCCCCGGGCGGGAACCCGGTAGAGTAGGGGGCATGCGACCTAATCCACTTCTCGAAAAATGTTCGTCGGGCGGCATCGCCCTGGGAGGGTGGGCTTCCATCCCTTCCGTGATCGCCGCCGAAGCCATGGCCGGCCTGGGGCTGGACTACGTGTGCATCGACCGCCAGCACGGCCCGGTCGGGTTTTCCGACATGGTGGCCATGCTGGTCGCCATCTCCAACCGCGGGCCCACCCCGGTGGTGCGGGTGGAGGCCAACACCCCCCCGGCCATTTCCACCGCCTTGGACGCGGGGGCGATGGCGGTGATCGTGCCGCTGGTGAATTCGGCCGAAGAGGCGGCGGAAGCGGTCGCTTCCTGCCGCTACCCCCCGGAGGGCCACCGCAGTTACGGGCCCACCCGGGCGGGACCGGTGGAAGGGGCGGACTATTTTGAACGGGCCAACCGGGACGTGATGTGCATCCCGATGGTGGAAACGGTGGCCGCCTTGGACGATTTGGACGGCATCCTGTCCGTGCCGGGGGTGGACGCCATCTACGTGGGCCCCTCCGATCTTGCCATTTCCCTGGGACATCCCCCCGGCAGCGAGCACCCGGACCTGCTGGAGGCCCTGGCGAAAATCGCGGAAGGGTGCCAACGGCGCGGGGTGGTTCCAGGCATCCAGGCCACCCCCAACATGGCGGAGGACCGGCTAGGCAGGGGGTTCCGTATGGTCACCCCCATCTCCGACCTGACCACTTTGCGTTCCGCCCTGGCAAAAGCGGCCAACGAAGCCCGGGCCCTGGTATCCGACGGGGCCGCCCCTTTGGAACAGGGAGAATCCGGCTACTAAACCGCCAGGCCGGAGCACCCCCTAAAATTCGATGTCGGTTTTGCTCCCGTCCAAGTCAACCTCGGCCCGGTCGTTCAACCGGCCGATGAACTTGCCGGCCTTGCGTTGGTTCATGCCCTCCACTTTGGAAGCCGCCTTTCTGGCCTTGCGCCGGGATCCGCCGGCCTGCTCCACCAGCCGCCGGGCGTGCTTGGCCTGCTCGCGGGTGGCGGGCAGTTTCCCAGTTTTCCTTTTACCCATCTGACGACTCCCTAAGGTTGAGCGGCGGAAAGTTCTCCTGCGACTGGGACGCTACCAGAACCGGCCGCAGTCGGAGGCGGGGCCCAACCGCGCCCGGCCGGTCAGGTCATCACCCAGCCGCCGTTGACATCCACCGACGCCCCGGTCATGTAACCGGCCTCGTCCGAGGCGAGGAAACCGACCACGTCGGCGATCTCGCCGGGTTGCGCCCCCCGCCCCAGCGGTATCTGGGACATGTAGGCCGCGTTTTCCTCTTCAGTGATGTGAGAGGTCATATGGCTGTGGACGTATCCGGGCAGCACCGCGTTGGCGGTCACCCCCCGCCAGCCGTAGTTGCGGGCGAAGTTTTTGGTAAGCGAGACGATGCCCGCCTTGGTGGCGTTGTACACCGCCGACTGCGACACCCCGCCGGTGCGGGCCCCGATGCTGGACACGTTGACGATGCGCCCCCACCCCCGTTCCGCCATCCCCCCCACCAGGTCCCGGGACAGCAGGAACATGGCCCGCAAGTTGACGGCCACCGTGCGGTCGAATTCTTCCACGGTGAAGTCGGCGATCGGCTTGTGGATGAACAGGGCGGCGCAGTTGACCAAAACATCCACCGCCCCCGCCCCGGCCGCCGTCCGCTGACAGGCCTCGGCATCCGCCAAATCAACCTGCACAGCCTCATCCACCTCCCCCTCGTGGGGAAGAACATCCACCCCCGTAACCCGCAACCCGTCCCCCCGCAACCGCTCGGCGATAGCCCGCCCAATCCCCCGAGCCGACCCGGTAACCAAAGCCCTCCGCCTATCGCTCATCAGATATCCTCACTAAGGTAAGTATAAAAATTGCTATCAATCGGGCTCTATGTTGGTGAGATCTATTGGAGCAATATTTATATCGACATCAATATCGGCCTGCATTACAAAATCTCTTAAAACATCTACCGCCGGTTTAGGTGATCGATCAAGCGATTCGCGTAGTACTTCAAGGCCACCATTTGCGTACTCCTCAAATATTACTATTCTATCATCAAAACGTTCATCCAGTAAAATAGTAGGATCGTCCGTTTGGCTAACTGCCAACATATTTACCAACATTTCGGCTCCAGGCAAACTGGTCATAGTCTCCCAACGTATAGGTTCATCAGAACTATCAAACGAGACCCTCCTCTTCCGCCACCAACCAAGGGCCGCGCAGAATATAATAACGTCACGGTAGCTATCGAATGGGCTGTTTGCCCGATTCTCGGATTTAGTGAGACGGTCCAATAGATTGGACTTGTCCTTAGGGCGTCTTACCCGCCGATACCCAGGGACGCTTACCATCATCTACTCCTATGTTCTGTCGATGGAAGCCCATCCACTTCCATCGATACTCCTTGATATATATGGAAACTCTTCCCCTCGAAGTTCAATACACTCCTCGTTTTCCTCGGTAGTCCTGTAGTGAATAATAGATATACCTGCACTAAACGGTGCTAATTCTTCTAAAACCGCTCCCATCCCTTGTGCCTTCGAAACAAATACTATAACTTGATTAGCTAAACTTGGAAGGGCACTTGCAACCGCACGTTGATATTCAATTTCTAATTGCCCAAAGGCAGCATCAATAACAACAGGGTAATCACCTCCTTCAAATTTAATTAACCCACCAAACTTTCTATCAAAAATATCCTCTTTAGGCTTACGCGCCAACTTAGCAAGAGCTCCGACAAAAGAAAGGCTCAAAATTTGATTCTCGCCCGTGGATTTAGCTACCAGGGCATTTTCTTCACTCGGATTTCGTAATTCTAACAAAAAATTGTCATTTAAAAGAGGTTGATAACCTTTAAAATCAATCTTGGAATACACTTTTCTGATAAGATCATCTAACTCTACGCGTACATCATGGCTTCTCAAAGTATGCACTGTAGCAAAAAAATCACGAGCCTCCTTAGCAGTAATCACTCTTTGTTGAGCAATCAACGCCTTGGCATTTTCTTCCTTTACTCTCTCTAATTCGATTTGCTTATTCTTGATATTTTCTTTGGTAGATTTTAATTCAACCGATTTAGAACCTTGTAGTCGAGCATTCTCATGAGTTTGTTTCAAATAGTCATTACGTTTCTCCTCTAATTTTGATACCTCTTCCAAAGGAAATTTCTTGAGCTTTTCACCTACATCATCTAACTTTTCTTCTAGCCTTTTACGAAATCTGCTATTATCAAACAACTGTTTATTAATATCAGCTATCTCTGTCAAAATATCAGGACGGCTAATAGAATGTTGATCTATTTCTGCGTTTAATTTTACAATGGCATCCTCAACATCACCATCGCCGCCCCTGGCCAGCCATTGTTCAACATTCAGATAAGGAATCTCTCCTTTCACAAGACGGGTCTCACAAATACACAATCCCTCTTCCAAAAGATCCTCAACGAACTGTCTCTTTATAGGTGCTGGAATCTCGCCTTTTACACGAAGACCTTCAATTAGGGCAACTACTTGATCAGAGAGATCAGATAGAAACACCACATAACTTTTCTTCACAAGGATATTTCTAAGCATCTCGCGTAATTCTTTATCCCTTTTACGAGAACCCTCTAGCTCTTGCTCAAATAGATCTCGTTGTTTTTGCAGTTCGCGAGCTTCACCTATTAACCGTACTCTGTCTCCTATTTCCGATATATTCTTATCCAGCGCAACCCTTTCACTATGTAAGTTACTAAGTTCTTCTTCTAACCGCTCTTTTCTGGAATCGAGTTCTCCCAATTTTTCAACAATCTCTTTTGTTTCTATAGAACCAACTTTAGCTTGTTCTTTCTGGAGTTCCTGTATCGCTCCTTCAAGATGTTTCCGACCACGATCAAATACCTCCAGTCCTAGTACCATCTTAACGGCCGCCTCGATTTCTTGATCGGCATCATCTTGAGCAAGGCGCTCAATTCGTTCTCCATTAAAGAAGAAAAAAGGATGCAACCGTTTAGGTAATATTTGATCGACAATATTGGAAGGGTTTTCGGATTTAACAAATCCACCATTCTCATTTATAATATGCAAACTGGGTTCCCCGTCAATCATCGTAATCTGTTCATCACCCTCCTTACGTACCTGATGTATTCTTTTGATAATATACCGTGTAGAACCATGTGTGAACTCAAGTTCTACTACTGCATCTACAGTTGAACCCTCATTACATTCTCTCCAAGCTCGGTTATTGACAAGACGGTTCGGCTGTTCAAAGTCATAACTCAGCTCCTTATATAATACCCAAGTCATGGCATTCAGGAGCGTAGTTTTCCCAACTCCGTTAGCTCCAAAAACTATATAAACGTTCCTCGTATTGGAATGATCAAAGATCAACTCTTGGTCACCATAAAATGGCCGAAAATTAGTCAGAGAGAGACGGTCGAGCTTCATGGTATAATACTCCTTACCAAATCGAGCACTTCCAACTTAAGTCCGCGCGGCTTCTTCAGATGGAGTGAGGTCTGCTCTATCTTGAGTACACCATCCACAAGATCTTGAGTCTCGAGCGAGAGGTTTTGAAATAATTTCCTAACCTCTTGAAAGGTTGACTTAGCCTCTTCATTCATCATAAATTTCCTCCTTCCTACAAATCAAGCAATTGATAACGTTTGCGAATAGGTAATAATTTTACCAAGGCTTGTGCGCCATTTTTTGCACACTTAGCAAATTCAACTACGCGATTGAGTTCCTTCCTAACTAACTCACGCTCCATTTTAAATGTTTTCTGATCAAATAAATCTTCTGATGGAACAACTATAAAATCGTATATTTCTGCTTGCTCCTTACCATCAGCAAGACGTAAAAGCCTACCTCTGCGCTGAATAAATTGCCGAGGATTAGTTGAACTTGCCAAGATAAACCCTCTCCGAGCACTTGGGATATCAATCCCTTCATCAAGGCATCGTATAGCAATTAGTGCCTGAATCTCACCAGATTCAAGTTCCCGAGTTAGTCTCATCCGCTCTCTCGGAGGTGTCTGGTGTGTATAGGTATTGACTTTCATTTTCAATTCAGTTCCTAATATCTTGCATACCTCAGCAAGTTGGCTCTCGCCTACATCGCCGTCAGAATCGCAGTATAGCAGATTATGATAAGAGTGCGCAAATCCAACCATTGTTTTTCTTAGTAAATCTATCTTTCCTCGCGCTGATCTAAGTAAACTTGCGCGCTTTATCAAGTATACTTTAAGAGGTCCGTCTTCAACTTGATCTATCGACCTTCCGCCCTTGTTCCAATTCCATAGTTTACCTATTTGCTTAGTTAGTTCGATATACTCTTCCATCTCCTCGTCATCTAAATACACAATAATAGGTTCATAACTATATGAAGTTAAATATCCTGACTTAATTGCATCCTGTATGCTATAAGCAAAAACAGAATCACCAAAATAATCTGTAATCGCCTGACTGCCAAGAATGTCAAAATGCCGTTCCGGAGTAGCAGAAAGTCCTAATCTATATGTAGCATTTTCTGGTAAGACACCTCTAATCTGAGGAGAACCGAAATTATGAACCTCGTCCGCTATCAGAAGAATGTTTGGTTTAACTTGCCTTATAAATGATTGATATGGTTTTTTTGTAAAAGTAGAATTGGTAGTAATCGTAAGAACAAATTCCGACTGGCCGAGATTTAGCGAAGCTATAGCATCATTGGCTTCGGTGTACCATTTATCTAGGCCTTCTGCACATATTATGGGTGTTGCCCCAAAATTCCGAGCTTCTTTATCCCATTGTTCGGCGAGATGTATAAACGGACATACTATAGCGACAAACAAAGCCTGACCTCGTGAGTGATGTTCTTTAAATACTTTGGTCATGGCATCTAGAGCAGTAACCGTTTTGCCTGTACCTGTGGCCATTTCCCAAATACCTCGCCCATTAGCCTGAAACCATTTTTCTATGGCTGTCCTTTGATAGTCCCTGAGACATAGCCAGTTGGGCGAATATGGGGTCTCCATGCCTATCAAGTCATGATTTTCTTTGGGCTCCGAACTTGGTTTAGTTTCTGGTTTATACTGAAGGATCGCTTGACGAGCAGCTTCGGGAAAATCATATATCTGTAACCCATCTGTATTACCTTCCCATAGCAAGTCGAAGTCATAGACCCGGCTCTTTACACGTTCTGTGTCTATGTCTACCCAAGAACAAAATACCTCTAACGATTCAAAATTGCTGACAAGTCCAGCAGCAGTTTCGTTGGCTGAACCAGAAAAAACTACCTGATGACCTTCCGAATCGGTGTATATTCCAAACTTCTCATGATAAATCCCTACTCCCTGATCATTGCGCACGAGAGCAATCCGGATATCTAGAAAGCCTTCGGCGACCATCCATGCTAGAAAACCTAGACGCTCCTTTACTGGATCAGGTATGTCATCACGTGTAAGCTCACGAACTAAGTTTCGCTCGATGACCTCGCGTTGCTCGTAGCCTTCACGGATAGCCTTCCCGTCCTCCTCGTTGAGGCGCGGTGAGGCCACGAGTCGCATCCGTCCATCTCGCTGAATAAGCCTACTCAAGCCAGTTGCCACAAGGCTCAAGGACCCACTGGTGAAGTATCCTACAGCTCTGTCGTAGGAAGTTGCTTGCTCCAGACACGGGATGTGAAAGTTATGGAGAACCTGATTCCGGTCACTCCGGTAAGAGGCCTCAATCTGCAAATTTGGTAACATTACGCTTAGAGCATACCACAACAGACCGGCGAGTCAAATCACAGCGAGTGCCTCTACAGCGACAAACGGCCATCATGCATCAACAGCCCTTCGGACTAGATCACCTATATTTTTCATCGAACGATCACCGTAGAGATAGCCGATACCGCGATTCAAATGGAGCCGAAACTGAGTCATCAACACATCGTCGTCTATTTCAAGCCCATCCTGCAAGCAACGTTGCTTCAGCAATGCCAGGTACAAATCTTCGTACTGGCCAGCAAACACTCGCCAAGTCATCTCGACCGAACTATCCGAAACGATCTCGGCCTTGGGAGGAGGGGTGGGCTCAGCCAACGAGGTACATAATGCCCAACGACATAGCACATTCCAGTTCTTCAGCTTGGTCCGACGCTTGAGCGTAATCAGCTGTTCACGCTCCCGTTCACTCAGTCGAATCCTCTCAATTGGCATATGACAACTCCTTTGTCCAAAAGTAACCGGGCACTACTGTGGTAGATTGGATGCTGTCGTCAAACTCCAACCTATACTCGTGCCCTACATACGGTCTCAATATCTTGTAAAGATCCCGATCGATTTCCTCATCCGTCGAAAGCAACAAAACTTGATGACTAGCGTTGGGAAAATAGTGAGTAATTAATCGATCGCGATGAAGGCTATCAAGCCTCCCCAAAGGAGTATCGATAATTGTTGGAAGAGTCCTCCCGGATACGATAGCTAAGCCCCAGAGAAAAGCAACTGCCAGAAGTTGGCGTTCACCAGCTGACAATTGTTCAACTGGGATCCTCTTATCATCAAAGCCCTTTATGGTGATACCAAAGCTGGATACATCTAAACATACCTTCTCAATTAACAACTCTTTGTGTAGTAATCTTCTAAAGCAACTCGTTATTTCCTCCTCGATGCGACCGATGTGCTCTCTAATAACAGCCAAGCGAAAGGTCTCTAGTGTTTTACGGACGCGATTTGCATGAATAACTATTCTCTCTGATTCGTCTCTTTCCAACAATTCTCTAACCTGTGCATCTAATAAACGGATGAGTGATTCCTTTTGTGAAGTAAGATCTCTGTCAACTCTTTCAAATACCTCCGCAGATGTGTTGAGGTTGACAGTCAAATCTTCCACTTTCGATATAAGTCTATTTCTCTCTCTCTGCAAGGGTTTAATTCGTGCCTCTTCTGGAATTGCTGACAGCATGCGTTCTGTCTCTGTATAGTCCATTTCAAGTTTCTCTACCTCTTCCAGCAATGCTTTTGTTTTACCTATATCATCAGGTAAATATCTATCCCTTAGTACCCTCATATTGTCAGTTATATTGACTCCTAAATCAAGCCTCGGGCTAATTTGATCCTTAGGAGGTGATGTAGTATTATCCAAGAACAGAGCAATCGACTCCTGTATACCTTCCGCGAATTGTTGTTTTTTCATCCAT
This sequence comes from Candidatus Spongiisociaceae bacterium, assembly GCA_965202665.1. Classification (GTDB taxonomy): domain Bacteria; phylum Actinomycetota; class Acidimicrobiia; order Spongiisociales; family Spongiisociaceae. The sequence goes on along the minus strand of OZ241841.1, from coordinate 1,418,349 downwards.
TCCACAAGATCCCGGTTGCGAATTTTCATCTCTTCATAAACCTTTTGCTGGACAAAAGTATTTTGCTCCAATACAGAGCGGTCTAAAGTATTATGAAAAAGATCGTTTACCAACGCAAGTGGGAGTGATCCCATTGCAAGATCTCGTAAGTGTTCCTCCTTATCAACTATTTCTTGTTTGAGTCCGTCTCCTTTTTGCTCAATAGTGATACGTTGCTCATATAAATTTCCTCCTTCCTGACTGTACTTTTCATTTGTTGATTCCAATTTTGCCATTGCCTGTTCATATAGGGCCTGATTGTGAGCCTTATCAAGCAAGGCCTCTTGCCGTAATGCCTCAAGTTTTTGAATCGATGACTCTATTGATTCAATTTCCTTTTCATACTTACCTTCTTGTTTATCTTTTAGCTTGCGGCGAAGCAAAACCGTCAAATCGGAATCTAATTGCCGGATAATATCAACCCCCAGTAAAGAGTTGATACCAGTCTCCATTAAAACCCTAGAGCGATCACTGTCAGCCAAACCTTCTATACGTTCGCCATCAAAGAAAAATAATTGCGCTATATTCAATGGAAGATATTCTTCAACGCGATTACTCCATGAATGCGTCAACAGGTGATCCGGTTCTCCATCACGCCATATCGATAAATTTTCGTCTACGCCTTTCCCCTTATAACCCCAGCTTCGGCAAATCCGTAAGGTAGTGGTTTCACCCACGAAATGAGTTTCGAACTCTAGCTCCACTCCAGCCTTCGTAGCATTTCTATTTATGGACTTTCGTAGAAACTCTTTATAACTATATTTTTCACGAGCGGAACAACGCGCCCTTTTACCATATAGTGCCAACTGGACAGCATCCAAAATAGTGGTCTTCCCACCTCCGTTTAAACCGCCGATAAGAATAACAGGATGATCTGGACAAGGAGGCTCTAAATTAAGAACTTGACGACCAGCATAAACGCCAAAGTTATAGAGAACCAATTCTTTGATTATCATACGCTCGGCTCTGTTGGAAGTATCTCCGCATAACTAGAGAGATCCATTTTAACATAATCTACTTCCCCTTTATTTGCCACTTGTTTAGCGATCGCTAGATTACGAGCTCGCTCAGTAGCATCCTCTTCGTTCTCATAGAAATGTCGGGAAAAGGCTTCCTCAATACTGTCGTATAAACCTGACCGCCGAGACATACCACGATAGTTGCGTTCGATGTCCAAGAGTTCCCTAATCAATTCGTAATGAAGTCTATCATCCGGGCAAAGGGAAAGCAGAATACGCATCTCCGTTTTGCCTAGCGGAAGATGATCATCCAGTGGCTGGCCGGGGAAATCTTCACCAGTGGTTTCCCGATAGATGTCAGGTAATCTATCTTCTATTTCATGCTTTTCGTAAATCCATATACGGCGGATCTCGTGCAACTCGTCTAACGATATTAAAATAATATCATTCACCTCTCTAGGACCATTATCTCTTATCCAAGTCTGTGCGTCTAAAACCATACGAAGCCATTTCTCTCTACTATCCTGTGTATATGGACCTGGTATAGGTGCGTTTTTGAATAATTGGACGCTCCCATTCATCCTCCTAAAATCTCGAAGATGACGATCATCGGTCAAATCCAAGGCATTCCTAATTTCAAGCAAAGGAAGCATCCATTCTTTTTCGTTATCATTTTGGATCATTGCGCTCATCGATTTATCTTTATCAACAAGTGTACAGGTCCAACAGCCAAACCTACTGTCTCCGCAACTGGGAGTACTAGTATCAATAACCAGAGGGCACTCCCCATCTGGTGAGGCACCACTGTACATAGTAAGCAGATCTTTATTATCGTTCCCCCAAGGATTAGAAATCTGCATTAGAAAAAGCCAAACATCATCATTGTTCCAAGTGGAGATTGGAGTATAAACCAAAGAATTTGCGAGACTAACATTAGGAACAAGTAAGTCACGGATTTTCTGAGTTTCTACCTTTGTCATCCGAGATTCTCTAGCCTTGCTTTCAGCCTTGCGCGTACCCAACACAACAATGGCCTCTCCATCTGACCTAACAACGTTACGAATAAACTGGTTCGAAGGATTGATTTTCATTCTTTCCGTGCACCATCTAAATTTTGGCCTGGGAGCCGGATATCCTTTACCTATTAGATTAACCCAAAAGGTATCGGTTATTTTTGGAGTAAGTCTATGTGATTTAACAGGAAGTTCTTGACTAGAAGCACTATTTGCAATTTTTTCAAGAGAGTGATTTACCCAAGCGGCTACGACAGGGTTTTCTACTAGAGTATCAGTGCTTATTACATGAACAATTTTGTGCCTCTTTTCCACAGGCAATTCCGACAAAGCAAGCCAAACCAGTTGAAGGGTGGCAGTAGAATCTTTCCCCCCGCTATAACCAACCACCCAAGGGATACTATCTTCACAGTATAAATTCTGTATTTCGGTAATGACGCTTTCCACGACAGTGTTGAAGCCGAGATCGGTAAAAGCGGAAGGAGCAAATGACTTAGCCATTGGTAACACCATTTCTACTAAAATTAATTTCTTGGCACTGTTCTTCATCAGATAGAGGCAAACTCAGTATTTTCTTGATGGCGTTAGTAGTAAGAATAACATTCTGATGTGATTTGGTAACTCTCCCGGCCGTAATCGCACGGCCTTCCCACAGTATATTATTCCGAGACCAATCAACCTCAGCCAGTTTGCTGATCTTGTTTTTCCATTTGCCTGGATATTCGCACAACAAATCATGGCCCGCCCTGCCAAGGGCATGCAGGATTATGGCATGAGAATGAATGAAATCCCTGCGTACCTCGGAGGCGGCGATCTTGCGTTCGCGAACCAAACGCCATTCCTTCAGATGCTGAGCAACCACCTCCCAAAATCCGCGACCGCGGTCTGCCAGTGTCTCGACTTGAATTTCTTGGTTCTCGGGAAGGGTTCCGAGAAAGGCGCGAGTCCCGTTATATAGAGCACTCAAAGTAAATAGTTTTCGCGACCGGGCGGCGACCGTAGTTTTCTCGATTTCTACAACATCCTTCAGAAAATCTGATTTGAAAACCACCAACCTGATGATTTCAGCCAGCGGGTCACGATGGTCGTAGAGAAGCCCCAGCGATTTTGAGGGCTTGGCCGCATGGCGATTCAGATCGGCGAACATCTGTTGGGAACGATGCAAGCCGCGATCCAGGAAAAGCACCAAGCCGATGCTCTCGTCGGCCAACGAGGGTTCCTCCGCCATTGCCATTTCTATGGCCGCCCGCCGGTGTTGGCCATCGTTGATGATGAAACGCGTGGACATCGGAATATGGAGCATACCAATGCGTTTCCCCGGATCGTCCGAAAATGCCGTGAAACGTGCCTCGCCGTCAATGGAAGCGGTCAACGCCGAAAAAATCCACTCCTTGCGGTTGCGCACCATGTATTTCGCAATCTCGGGTACACGGGAGCGATTGATCGTCCGCTGGGCTCTCATCTCCGGAATGATCTCCTCCTCGTCGTAGAGGAGGATTTTGGGAACCAGGAGCAATGGGCACTGCGACACGTAAAATTCCCGGCCAGCCTGTATGCCCCGGATGGCGGGGAAGGTATATTCGAAAGGTCGTTCCAAAACCCCTCCTTATTTTCGCCGAAACGTTTATGTTACCATATTATACTTAATTGTATGTTTATTGTCAAACATACTTGAGCACAAATAAGGCAAACTGCTTGAATGGTCTATACTGGTGGCATGATAGATCCAGTATCGCCCGAATACGGAAAGAACCTCCTTCTTCTGGAAACGGCGGCTGTTTACCTCGATTGCAACGCTACCGCGCCTGTGGAGCCCCGCGTCCGAGAAGAGGTCGTTAGGTATCTCGAGATCGAGTACGGCAATGCAGGCTCCAGGACGCACGAGCGCGGGAATCGGGCCAAGCAAGCTGTGCAACGCGCCCGTGAACAGGTTGCCTCCCTCGTTGATGCCCAAAGCGATGAGGTTATTTTCACAAGCGGAGCGACCGAGAGCGACAATCTGGCCATTCTGGGCATCGCCAAGAGCCCAGAAGCGGAACAAAGGCGGCACATCGTCTCAACGGAGATCGAGCATAAAGCAGTCATCGAACCGCTGGAGCACCTCTCCCGTCAAGGTTTTGCCGTTGATTTAGCTCCCACGCGCGGGGATGGCTCAGTGGACCCCACCGAGGTTCTGCAACGCGTCCGTGACGACACCCTCCTTGTCAGCATCATGCACGTCAACAACGAGACCGGAATGATTCAACCAATATCCGCCGTCGCAGAGGCCCTTGCCGACAATCCTACGTATCTCCATGTGGATGCCGCGCAGGGCTTCGGCAAGATAGTGGAGCCCCTTCAAAATCATCGCATCGATCTCATCAGCATCAGCGGGCACAAATGTTACGGCCCCAAAGGGGTGGGAGCCCTGATCGCTCGACGGAGAGGGTTCTCCGCTCTGCCGCTCACCCCGCTGATGTACGGAGGCGGTCAAGAACGAGGACTGAGACCGGGCACTCTTCCCGTGCACTTGGTTGTAGGCCTCGGCCTTGCGGCTGAACTGGCATCACGGGAGCACAAAAAGCGGGAAGCCGTGAATTTGGATTTCCGTAACCGACTTCTCGAGCATTTGGCTCCCTTGCGGCCGGTCATCAACGGGGACCTCGGTCGGGTAGCGCCAAACGCGGTGAATTTATCCATCCCGGGCGTAGACGCCGAAGCCGCAATGGTGGCGCTCAAGGGCGTAATCGAAATATCCAACGGTTCGGCTTGCACCTCCGAGAAGTATGAACCGAGCCATGTTCTGAAGGCAATGAAACTGGGAGAGGAGCGCATCGCCGGCGCACTCCGAATTTCCTGGTGCCACCTGACCGAAGAGCCCGATTGGGAGCGGGTTGTTGCCTCCCTCTCCCAACTGGCCCAGGCTTCAAAATAGGCACGACCATAGGACCAACATAGTGGCGCCTTTGCCGAGGCGGTTTCAAGGGCCGAGAAGGGCTAGGGGGATTACCGCTATTCCGTCTTGGCGGTGGGCGAATGGGCCGGTGTTGATCACCGCCCCGTCGATCCAGCGCGAACCCAGCCGGTTGCGCAGCCAATGCAGGTGGTCGACATCCTCCTTCCCGATCTGCCGGGACAGTTTCGCCTCCAACGCCAACACGCGCCCTTCGCCGGTCTCCACGATGAAATCCACTTCTTGGCGGCCTCCTTTGGTGCGAAGGTGGAACACCCGGGCGTCCGCCGCTTGCGCGAACACCCGAACGGTCAGCGCAACCAGCGACTCGAAGAGCTTGCCGAAAAACTCCCGGTCCGTTATCAAAGACGAAGGTTCGCGATTTAGCAACGCCATCGCCAAGGCGGGATCCGCCATATGGCGTTTCGGCGTCTGGTTGACCGAAGACAACTTGTCCTCCGTTGGCGTCCAGCCCGGAAGGTCGTCGATCACCCATAGACGGCGTAAAGCCTCGTAGTAGTCCAAAGCCGCTCCCCGACCGGGCGCCGAGCCATCTCCGCGGGTGGCGGCGACGCGTATTTTCTCCAAAGAAGCGGTCTCCGAGGCGACGGCCGCGAACGCCTCCAGCCACCGTCGTAAAGATTCGGGCTTGCGCGATTTGTACCCCGATACCTCTATATCGCGTTGGATGATGTTCTCTATGTATCCGGAGAGTTGCAACCGGCTTTCCCCGGGGTGCAACCGAATGCCGGGAAAACCGGAAAGGCCGATTTCTTCAGCGTATTCGTCCAGCCCGAATTCGGTTCGGCCCGCCACCGAATCTTTGCCTCCCTCCAACAGGTGCGACAAAGACGCCTGCGGGGAGACCGCCCCCCTCTCCGGCAATGTCATGGGACGCATTCGCAAAACCGCTATCCGGCCGGCGCCGGAGTGGGCGGTGATCCCCACCGGGCGGGCCGAACCGGTGAGCACGAACCGGCCGGGGCGATAGTCGTCGTCCACCTGCCGCCGCACTCCGTCAAAGACCGGACCGATACGTTGCCACTCGTCGACCAGCAACGGGTCCCGCCAGCCGGTCACCGCCTTAAACGGGTCGTCGCGCACCATCTCATAAACGTTGGGGTCATCCAACAACATCTCGTCGGCGCAGACCCGGCGGGCGGTTTCCGTTTTGCCGACTGCTCTCACCCCCTCAATCAGGACCGCGGGCAGACCGGCGAGCATGTCGGCCAACTGGGCGTCTGCAATTCTTGATTGGTATTCCATCTCTCCTATCTTATAGGGAGCGGGATTTTATGCAGACCCATATTAGACGAACCGCATCATTTGTTCGCTACGCTACAAAAAGTACAAGGCCAAAGAAACAAATCGTGCGTCGCAGTACAATTCGTGTGCTCCCAAAAGGACAAATCGTGCGCCATAGCACAACTCGTGCGCTCCCAAAAAGACAAATCATGTACCACGCTACAAAAAGTACGAACCCAAAGAAACAAATCGTGCGTCACGGTACAACTCGTGTGCTCCCAAAAAGACAAATCGTGTACCACGCTACAAAAAGTACGAACCCAAAGAAACAAATCGTGCGTCGCAGTACAATTCGTGTGCTCCCAAAAGGACAAATCGTGCGCCATAGCACAACTCGTGCGCTTTCAAAAGGATAAATCGTGTACCACGCTACAAAAGGTTCAAGTCCTAAGAAACAAATCGTGCGCCACGGTACAACTGGTGCGCTGGGTCGCTCCCCCAGGGTGCGCTACGTTCGGGCTAGGACCTCCAGCATTCTTTGGGCCACCTCTTCTCCCACCCGGTCTTGGGCTTCGACGGTGGAGGCGGCCAAATGAGGGGTCATCACTATGCCCGGGCAGTCCAGCAGGGGCCCTTCCGTCATCGGTTCGGAGGCGAACACATCCAAAGCGGCTCCCCCCACCCGGCCGGAGCGCAGCGCCTCCACCAGGGCGTCTTCGTCCAGCACGCCGCCCCGGGAGGCGTTCACGATGCGCACCCCCGGCTTGGCGGCCGCCAAAGCTTCCCGCCCGATCAGGTTGCGGGTCTCCTCGGTAAGCGGAATGTGGATGGTGATGAAATCGGAGCGGGACAGCAAAGTTTCCAATTCAACCAGCTCCCCTCCCAGCCCGGCCACCCGCTCTTCGGTCAGATAGGGGTCGTAGACCAGAAAAGACATTCCGAAGGCCAAGGCCCGTTCCGCCACCAGCGTCCCGATGCGGCCCAGCCCCACCACCCCCAGCGTCTTCCCGTACAACTCCACCCCCCGGAACCGGGTCCGCTCCCACGCCCCCGCCCGGATGGAGGCGTCCGCCTGCGGAATATGACGGCACATGGCCAACATCAGGGCCATGGTATGTTCGGCGGCGGAAATGGAGTTGGCGGCGGGAGTGCTCACCACCTCCGCGCCCGCCTCCCGGGCCGCCTCCAGGTCTATGTTGTCCAGCCCCACCCCCGCCCGGCCGATCACCGCCAACCGGGGGGCGGCCCCGATCAGTTCCCGATCCACCCGCACCCCGCTGCGCACCACCAGCCCCCGCGCCTCCCCCATCAGTTCCAGCAGGCGCTCCCGGGGGACTTCAGCCGCCTCCTCCACCCGGCAGCTCCGTCCCAGCAGATCCAGGCCCGCCGCTGAAATCGGCTCGGCCGCCACCACCAGGGGGCGTTCGTCGTTGTCCATGCTTTTCCGTCCTCCGCCGGTCTGATAAGCGGCTACCTTACCGCAGGCGGGCCGCCTCCCCCGTCATCCGGCGGGCAAACCCGCCCCCGACCCTCTACCCTCTAAAAGCGAATCAAAGCAACCCGCCCGCCGCCGAGGAGGCCGACAATGGATTTCAACCTGAGTCAGGAACACCTGCTGTTCCGCGACACCGTGCGCCAATTCGCCGACCGGGAGATCCGGCCGGTGGCGCGGGAATGGGAGCATTCCGACCGCTACCCGGCCGAAATAGTGGAGTCCATGAAACAGATGGGCCTGTTCGGGCTGACCGTACCGGAGGAATACGGCGGGATGGGGGCGGATCTGGTCAGCCTGGCCATCGCCTTCGAGGAAATCAGCCGGGCTTGGATGGGCATCGCCGGCATCCTCGGCAGCCACACCCTGTCCTGCCACATGATCGCCAAATACGGCACCGAAGAACAGCGGCGCCGCTTCCTGCCCGACCTGGCCTCCGGCAAAAGGCGCACCGGCCTGGCCCTCACCGAACCGGACGCCGGCTCCGACCTGCAGGGCATCAAAACCCGGGCGGTGCGGGACGGGGGGGAATACGTCATCCGGGGAACCAAAATGTGGATCACCAACGCCCGTTACGCCGACCCGTTGCCGGTGCTGGTCAAAACCGACCCGGAGGCCGACCCGGCCCATCGGGGAATGAGCGTGTTGCTGGTGGAGGCGGAAACCCCCGGCTTCGTCATCTCCCGCGACCTGCCCAAGCTGGGCTACAAGGGAACCGAAAGCTGCGAGGTGCTGTTGGACGATGTGCGGACGCCGGCCGCCAACCTGCTGGGCGGGGAAGAAGGACGCGGCCTGCAACAGACGCTGGGCGGGTTGGAAATCGGGCGCATCAACATCGCCGCCCGGTCGGTGGGCATCGCCCAGGAAGCCTACGACCAGGCCCTCGCCTACAGCCGGGAGCGAACCGCCTTCGGCCGGCCCATCGCCGGGTTCCAAGCCATCCAGTTGAAACTGGCGGAAATGGCCACCAAGGCGCAGGCCGCCCGGTTGCTCACCTGGTGGGCGGCCTCCCAAGCCGACGGGGGGAAACGGGCCGACTTGGAGGCGGGGATGGCCAAATATTTCGCCTCCGAAGCCGCTTTGGAGAACTCCCTGACTTCCATGCGGGTGCACGGCGGGGCCGGCTACTCCCAGGAGTTGGACATCGAGCGGCTCTACCGGGACGCCCCCCTGACCGCCATCGGGGAAGGCACCAACGACATTCTGAAAATGGTGATCGCCCGCGGCCTGATCTCGGAGCGGGTCAAAATCGACTGAGGCTAGCCCAGTTCCTCGATGGGGACGTCCGGCTCCGGCCAGAACCCTTTGTCCTGGGGGGCGGAGCGCTTGTAGGCGAAAACCGACCGCTCGTAGACCAGCACCGTGCCCCCGTTCTGGTTGAGGCCGCGGGTGCGAAAGGAGACGATCCCCCCGTAGGGGCGGGACTCCGACTCCCGTTTGGACAGCACTTGGGATTCGGCGTAGAGGGTGTCGCCCACGAACACCGGCTTGGTGAGGCGGATGCGGTCCCAGCCCAGGTTGGCGAACACCTTCTGGGAGGTGTCCACCACGCTCAACCCCAGCACGATGGCCAAAGTCACCCCCGAGTTGACGATGGCCTTGCCGTACGGGGTGGAGGCGGCGTAGTGGTCGTTGAAATGGGACTGGTTGGTGTTCATGGTGAGCAGGGTCATCCAGATATTGTCCGCTTCGGTGATGGTGCGCCCCAAGGGGCTGCGGTAGACGTCCCCCTCTTCGAAATCCTCGTAGTAGCGGCCGAACTGGTTTTCTTTCAAAGGCATGAAGGCCAGGATACCATGCGGGGCTTGGGCGGGCTCTTTCGGAATGGGGGGTGGGGGGGAATGAAAGGCCGGAGCGGCCAGGCGGAGCGGGAACGCAGGTCGGGGCGGGCGGGGTTGCGCAATTCCAACCGGAGAAATCGGCTGTCCGGATTTCGGGATTTCCTAAGAAAACTTTTCGCGTTCTTGAAATTCGGGGGCCCGCCCTCCCCCCGCCCTCCCGCCCATAACATACGGTGGTTTTGCTGAAAATTCAAGGGGGGCGATAGAGATATTTTTCGCGTTTCGGGACGCTCAGGGGTCGGGGGGGCCGAGGCGGTCCACTTCTTCCCGGTAGGCGGCGGCCAGGCAGGCGGTTATCGGCCCCGGCGGGTAGGTCCATTCCCCCACTGCGGTCACCGGGACTATTTCTTTGACGGAGGACAGCAGGGCCGCCTCGGAAGCCTCCTCCAACCGGGACAGGGGGAACCGGCCTTCCCGCACCGGCAACCGCAGGCGGGCGGCCAGGGCCAACGCGGTGCGGCGGGTGATGGAACCTAAAATCCCCAAATCCAAAGAGGGGGTTTCAATCACCCCGTCCACCGCCCACAGCGCCGACGAAGTGGGGGCTTCCAGAACGTGGCCGTCGCGGCTGATCAGCAGGGCGTCGTCGAAACCCCGTTGCTGCGCTACCCGCCCGGCCGCCATATTGGGGGCGTAGGACAGGGTTTTGATTCCGGCCAACTCCCATTCCTCCCCGCCCGGATGCCAGGGGGCGGCCACCGGCCCCAGGCGCAAAGTTTCCGGGATGTCGGGCAGGGGGGTGGCGAACACGTACACTTCCGCACCCTGCGGGCCGCCCGAAACCAGAATCCGCACCACCCCCTCCCACACCTCGGCGGCGGCCCGGTTGGCCCACCGCCCCACTTTTTCCAGGGAAGGCAGGGCGATGTCCAAGGCGGCGGCGGAGGCGGCCAGCCGGTCCAGGTGGTCGTCCAGCCCGAACAGGCGGCCCCCGTAGGAACGCAGGGCCTCAAAGCAGCCGTCCCCCCGCACCACGATCGGATCCCAGATGGGCATCGCCGCCTCCGCCGGGGCGCCGTTGCGCAAAACCGGGCCCAAAACCTCGTCCATTTCGTTCAACCCTTTCGCCAACCGTTGGTTATCGGCAAGCGGCGGTCCCGCCCGAAGGCCTTGGCGGTGATTTTCACTCCCGGCGGGGCCTGGCGCCGCTTGTATTCGTTGCGGTCCACCAACCCGGCCACCCGTTGCGCCAGTTCCCGGTCCGCTCCCGCCGCCGCTATGTCCCCCACCGACCGGTCCTCTTCAATGTAGGCGGCCAAGATGGGGTCCAGTACTTCGTAGGGGGGCAGGCTGTCGGTGTCCAACTGGCCGGGCCGCAACTCGGCCGAAGGGGGCTTGGAGAGGACGGCCTCCGGAATCGCCTCCCCCCGGCGGTTGCGCCAGCGGGCCAACTCGTACACTTTGGTTTTGAAAACGTCTTTCAGGACCGCGAACCCGCCCGCCAGATCCCCGTAGAGGGTGGCGTAGCCCACCGCCATCTCCGACTTGTTGCCGGTGGCGGCCACCATCTCCCCGTACTTGTTGGACAGGGCCATCAGCAGGGCCCCCCGAATGCGGGACTGCAGGTTCTCTTCGGCCACTCCGAATTCGGTTCCGGCGAACACCTCCTCCAATGTAGTTTGATAGGTTGCGAACAGGTCGGCAATCGGAATTTCGTCCAGCCGGATTCCCAGCCGCCGCGCCAACTCCCGGGAGTCGCCGACCGAACCGGGCGAAGAAAACCGGGAAGGCATGGTCACCCCCCGCACCGCCTCCGGGCCGAGGGCGTCCGCGGCCACCGTCGCCGTCAGAGCCGAATCTATTCCGCCTGACAACCCCACAATCACCTTCTCAAACCCGTTTTTTCGCACATAATCGCCAAAACCGAGGGTTAGAGCCCGGTAAATCTCCTCGTTCGTCTCCAGTTGCGGGGAGGAACCGGACGCCTCCCGGCTTTCCCCGCCGCCGATGGGGACGTCCACCGTGAAATGTTCTTCCGCAAAAGAGGGGGCCCGGTATAGGAGCCGCCCGTCGCCGCCCACCGCCAGCGAAGCCCCGTCGAAGACCAACTCGTCTTGGCCGCCCACCAGGTTCAAATAGACCACCGGCAGGCCGGAGCGCTCCGCTTGCCGCCGGACGTGCCCCATCCGTTGGGCCGGTTTGCCGATTTGATAGGGGGAGCCGTTGATGTTGACCAGCAGTTGCGCCCCTGCCGCCGCCTGGCGGGCGGGGGGGCCGTCCTCCACCCAGATGTCCTCGCAGATGGAAACCCCCACCTTCATCCCGCCTATCTCCCACACCGCGTCCGGAGCGGAACCGGGCGCGAAATGCCGGTCTTCGTCGAACACTCCGTAGTTGGGGAGCATCACTTTGCGGTAGACCCCGACCGTCCGCCCCCGGCGCAACAGGGCGGCGGCGTTGGCAACGCGCCGCTCCACCGCGTCCGGGGCCCCCCGGTGGGCGGAGGCGAAAGGAGGGAGGGGTTCAGCGAAACCGACCACCGTCGCCGTCTCCCCCGCCCGGCGGGCCAAGCGGTCGACGACCTCCCGGTTGGCCTCCAAAAAAGCGGAGCGCAACACCAGATCCTCGGGGGGGTAGCCGCACACGGCCAGTTCCGGCAACAGCAACAGGCGGGCCCGCTCCCCCTCCGCCCACTCCATCGCCTCCGCGATGCGGGCCTCGTTGTATTCCAGGTCGCCGACCCGCAGATTGATTTGCGCCCCGGCCACCCGGATGAAACTCATGTCCCCGATCCTACCCCGCCTCCGGCCCGTTCCCGGACCGGCCGCCCCGTCGGGTGGGTATGGTAAAAAAATGTTGGACTGGCTGATCGCCGGAGGGGAGGTGGTAGACGGGACGGGGAAACCCCCGTTCCGGGCCGATGTGGGCTTGGCCGGGGACCGCATCCTCTTGGTGGAGCGGAACTTGGGCGGGGAGCGGCCCGCGGCGCGGCGCGCCGTCGACGCCCGGGGCCGCGCCGTCTGCCCCGGCTTCATCGACGTCCACTCCCATTCCGAATTCGGGCTGTTGCGGGGGGACTGCGCGGAAGCCCGGTTGCGGCAGGGGGTCACCACCGACCTGATGTCCCCGGACGGGTTCGCCTACGCCCCCCTCTCCCCGGCCCGCCGGGCGGAGATGGCCGCCTACCTGGAAGTGTTCAACGGAGCCCCGGAGCCGGACTGGAAATGGGACAACCTGGCCGAATATCTGGCCCTGTTCGACGGGCGGATCGGGATCAACCTGGTTCCGCAGGCCGGTTTCAACGCCATCCGGGCGGAAGCTGTCGGCTGGGATCCCCGCCCGGCCTCCCAGGAGGAAATCCGCCGCATGCGGGATTTGACCCGGGAAGCTATGGAACAGGGGGCCCGCGACCTGCAGACCGGGCTGGACTACCACCCGGCCGGACACGCCTCTTTCGAAGAGTTGGCGGCGACGGCCCGCACGGCGGCTTCCTACGGCGGGGCTTACGTCTCCCACGTGCGGGGCATTCGGGGGGATGTGGAAGCCGGCGTCGCCGAAGCCCTGCGGGTGGGCCGGGAAGCGGATGTGGCGGTGCGCATCTCCCACCTGTTCGGCTCGGACGCCCTGTATGAAACCCTGGGCCGCGCCCATCAGGCGGGAACGGACATCGCCTTCGACGCCTACCCCTATATGGCGGCCAGCAGCCATCTGGGGTTCTGCCTCCCCCATTGGCTGGACCGGGGGCCGCCGCGCCGAATCATCCAGAACCTGTCCGACCCGGAAACGCAGGCCGCGGCCGCCCCCCATATCGAATCTTTCTTCCGCACCTTCACCCCCCATCCCGGCCGGGCCGTGTTCTCCGCCCTGCCGGAGGGGCCCCACCGTGACCTGGAGGGACGGCCTTTGACCGAAATAACGGAGCGTATGGGAAAACCTTTGGGGGAGGCGGTGTGCGAACTGCTGGCCCAATGCCGGTTGCGGGTTCTGATGATCTACCGATGGGACGACGAAGGGAAACTGCGCCGGGCCCTCACCCATCCGCTGGGAATGGTCGGGTCGGACGGGCTCTACCGGGGCGGGCGCCCCCATCCCCGGGGGTTCGGGGCCCACGCCCGCATGCTGGCCTACGCGGTGCGGGAAAAACGGTGGCTCAGTTTGGAAGAAGCCGTCCATCGCATGACCGGCGTCCCCGCCGACCGCTACCGCCTGGCCGACCGGGGGGAAATAGCCCCCGGCCGGGCGGCGGACCTGCTGGTGTTCCGCCCGGAACTAATCCAAGACCGGGCCGACTTCGACAACGGGCGGGCTTTGGCGGCGGGCGTGGAATACGCGTTCGTCAACGGGCGGGCGGCCATCGCCGACGGACGGCTGGCCGACGTTTCCGCCGGGCGGGTCCTGCGCCGCTAATACAGGTAGTCGTCGGTTTTGAAGGGGCCTTCCGGGTTCACGCCCAGATAGTCGGCCTGCTGTTTGGTCAGCGCGGTCAACTTGGCCCCCAGATGATCCAAATGCAGGCGGGCCACCTCCTCGTCCAACTCCCGGGGCAGGCGCCGCACCGACGGCGGATACTGGTCGGCGTTGCGGTGCAAGTCCAGCTGGGCCAGCACCTGGTTGGAGAAAGAGGCGGACATCACGAAACTGGGGTGGCCGGTGGCGCATCCCAGGTTGAGCAAGCGCCCTTCGGCCAGCACCAGCACCGACCGCCCCTCAGGGAACACGTACTCGTCGTACTGGGGCTTGATGCGGTTGCGGACAATCCCCGGGACGGCTTTCAAACCGGCCATGTCGATCTCGTTGTCAAAATGGCCGATGTTGCCCACGATGGCCTTGTCCTTCATCCGGGACAGGTGCTCCACCGTGATCACGTCCCGGCTGCCGGTGGCGGTGATGAAAATATCGGCCCGGCCCGCCATTTCGTCCATGGTGTTCACCTCGTAGCCTTCCATCGCCGCCTGCAGGGCGGAAATGGGGTCCACTTCGGCCACCACCACCCGGCATCCCTGGCCCCGCAGGGCGGACGCGCATCCTTTGCCCACCTCCCCGAAGCCGGCCACCGCCGCCGTTTTGCCGGCCAGCATCACGTCGGTGGCCCGGTTCAACCCGTCGATTACGCTGTGCCGGCACCCGTACACGTTGTCGAACTTGGATTTGGTGATGGAATCGTTCACGTTCATGGCCGGAAACAGCAACTCCCCCGCTTTTTCCATCTGGTAGAGGCGGCGCGCCCCGGTGGTGGTTTCCTCGCTCACCCCCCGCACCCCGCCCGCCATCCGGACAAAATATTGATCGTCCGCGGCCAGGCGCTCCCGCAACAGGTCCAGGATCACCCCCCATTCTTCCGGCTCGGAGCCGGGGTCGTGGGAGGGGACCGCCCCCAGCCGCCCGTATTCGGCCCCTTTGTGCACCAGCAAAGTGGCGTCCCCCCCGTCGTCCACTATCAGGGTGGGGCCGTCGCTTCCCTCCCATTCCAGCATCCGGTCGGTGCACCACCAGTATTCCTCCAAGGTTTCCCCCTCCCAGGCGAACACCGGAATGCCGCGCGGGTCGTCGGGGGTTCCGCCGGTTTCGGGGCGCCCCACCGCCACCGCCGCCGCCGCCTCGTCCTGGGTGGAGAAAATGTTGCAGGAGGCCCACCGCACCTCGGCGCCGAGGGCGGCCAGGGTTTCGATCAACACCGCGGTCTGCACCGTCATATGCAACGACCCGGAAATGCGGGCCCCGGCCAGCGGACGTTGCCCCGCATAGCGCTCCCGCAAAGCCATTAATCCGGGCATTTCGTGTTCGGCCAACCGGATTTCAGTGCGTCCCCGTTCGGCCAAGCCGAGGTCGGCCACCTTGTATTCGAGGGGCGCGCCGGGTTGGTTGGGCATTTTGACACTCTCCAAAGTCGGGGGCGAAACCCCTATTATAGCGGAAACAGGGGGATAATTTTCCCCCGCCGAATTGCGCTTTTTCAAATATCCGACTAGCTATATGTGTTTCCGATGGACGAACGAGGTCATCCGCCCGTTCGTCCCGCGGAATGGGCGGAGGCAACCGGAACGGAACCTGGGAAATACATCAGGCCCGGCCCATCCCGGCCATCCGGGCTGGCAAGGCCGCCCCGCCCGCACTGACAAGCCATCTGGTTTTAAGGAGGATGCAATGCGAGGACGAATGTTTCGCCTAACGGCGATCTTGGGGGCGCTGGGACTGCTGGCGGCCGCCTGCGGCGGCGAGAGCACGCCGGAGACGGTGGTGGTCACTTCCATAGTCGAGCGGGAAATCGCCGGCGATACGGTGGTGGTCACTTCGCAGGTGATCGAAACCGTAACCTCGGAGGTGGAGGTCATCCGGGAAGTAGAAGTGCAGGCCGAGAATCCGTTTGAGGGTACTTCGGTGACGGTGTTTGGTCCGGAGAGTTCCAACGCGGAGGGGGGTTCGCAGTCGGCGGCTTTGGATTATTTGGAGGCCCGGACCGGTATTGATATTGAGTACACCGGTTTGCGGGGTTTCTCTGATTTGATCAACGCGCAGGCGGCGGGGGGGAACCCGCCGGATATTGCGGTGTTCCCGCAGCCGGGGAAGATCGCCGACTTCGCCCGGGAGGGTTTCCTGCAGCCGTTGCCGGATGACGTGGTGGAGGCTATGGAAGCCAACATCGGCGGCGCGTGGAACGCGTTCGGGAACGTGGACGATGTGCAGTACGCCATTCCCACCAAAGCCGACTTGAAGTCGCTGGTGTGGTACCGCCCGGCGGATTTCGCGGTCAACGGCTATGAGGTTCCCGAAACTTGGGAGGAACTGAAAACTTTGAGCAACCAGATGATCGCCGACGGGAACACCCCGTGGTGCGTGGGCATCGAATCCGGCGGGGCCACCGGGTGGACTTTCACCGACTGGGTGGAGGACCTGACCTTGCGTTATCAGGGAGCCGAGTATTACGACCAGTGGGTGGACCATTCCATCCCCTTCAACAACCCGGAAATGAACGCCATCTGGCAGGAAATCCTGGACTTGTGGAACACCCCCGGCGCGGTGTTCGCGGTAGGCGGATCCATATCCTCCACCTTCTTCGGGGACAACGGCCCGCCGCTGGTGAACGGGGAATGCATGATGCACCGGCAGGCCTCCTTCTTCTCCGCTTTCTTCCCGGAGGGAACCGCGTTCGGCCCGGAGGGAGTGGACGTGTTCTACTTCCCGTCGGTGACCGGCGACCGGCCGGTGCTCGGCGCCGGAACGTTGGTGGCCGCCTTCCGGGACGCCCCGGAAGTATGGGAAGTGATGAAATACTTCGCTTCACCGGAATACGCCGACAACCGGCAACGGTTCCAAGCCACCATCAAAGCCGGCGACAGCGACGACCCGGTGCTGAGCGGCTTCCTGTCGCCCAACCGCAACGCCAACCTGGAACTGTACCAGCCGCTGGAACAATCCTTCCTGGACATCCTGTTCAACGCCGAAGTCGTACGCTTCGACGCATCCGACCTGATGCCCTCCGCGGTAGGAGCAGGCACCTTCTGGACCGAAGCCACCAGCGCCGTCAACGGCGACAAAACAGCCGAAGAAGCCACCACCGCCATCGAAGAATCCTGGCCCGCCAGCTAGGCCTACATTCGGGGTTCGGCGGGCCTCCACCCGCCGAACCCCCTTTTTCTCCCCCCCGCCCGGTTTTAGCCGGGTAGGGTTGATGCCCGAAGAGGGATGTCCGAGGAGGCGGCTTGGCAATTTTCAACTGGGCGGTGAACCTGCTGATGGCGGCTTTGGTCGCCTTGGGCGTCGCCTACCTGATCAACGGCGGCGCCAAAGGGCGCGGCCTGCGCCGCATTGCCGCCGTTGCGCTGGGTTTGGCGGCCGGCGGGGCCGCCCTGTGGGGGTCGGCGGCGGTGGAGAAACTGGAAAGCACCGCCCGGGGCATCGTGCTTTCCATCCTCATCAGCGGCCTGCTGTTCATCGGGGCCAACAAACTGTTCGACCTGGCCCCCACCCGCTGGGCCCTGTTCCGGGCTTTGCTGGGCGGAGGCGGGGCCCTGGCCGTGTTCCTGTTGCTGTGGGGAAACCGGGCCATCGACCAGCCGGTGTTGCGCACCGCGCTGGCCGCGGCGGTTGGGGCGGCGGGCGGCTACCTGCTGGGGGTGGTGGGGCACAAATGGTGGAGGTTGCTGATCGGGGCCGGGACGGGGGCCGCCCTGGGGATTCTGGCCGCCACCGGCATGCGGAGCGTGATCCTGGTTTTCCAACTGGAGGAGGGGACGGTGGAGCTGTGGCCGGTGCTCCCCAACTTGAACTACGGCCTGTTGGTTCTCCTGACCCTGCTCGGCGGGGCGGTCGGTTACCTGTTGCGGGCCTGGCGCAAAAACGGCAAGTCCCTTTGGGCTTCCATCGCGGGATGGGCCACCGTCGGATTTTTCCTCGGGGCCTGGGGCGTCCCCGACTTGGGAACCGGCCAGCCGTGGGAGGCTTTGCTGGCCGCGGTGGGAGTGGGCCTGGGGGCGGGGATCGCCCTGGGCTTGAAACCGATCCCGGACGTGAACGCCCGCACCCGGCTGGAAGCCTCCTCCCGTTCCTACATTTTCATAACCCCCGCCCTCATCTTCATCGGCGGAACCCTCATCTACCCCACTTTGCGCACCCTGTTTCTATCCTTCTACGACCCGCGGGGGGAAGAACCGGTGGGGTTCGCCAACTATTCAAGCATTTTCACCAGCGCCAACTCGGTGGACGTTTCCGGCTGGGCGGGGATTTTCGGGAGCCGCCTGTTCTGGGCGGGGGCGGTGATCGCCGTCATCGGAACGGTAGCAGCCGTGGTCATAGGACGCCGCTCCGGTTACAGGGCCACTTTCACCCCCGGGGCGGGCGGGGCCACCGTGCTGGGCCTGTTCCTGGTGTGCATGGCCGCCTTCGCCGCCCTGCGGGGAACCCTGTTCAACAACCTGTGGTGGGTGCTGACCGTCACCCTCGTCACCACCGCCGCCGGGCTGGCCATCGCGGTGCTGGCCGACCGGGCCAAAAACGAGTCCATCGCCAAATCGCTCATTTTCATGCCCATGGCCATCTCCTTCGTGGGGGCGGGCATCATCTGGCGGTTCATGTACCTGGCCCGGGACCCTTCCCGCGAACAGACCGGGTTCCTGAATGCGCTGTGGGTGGGGCTGGGGCGCCTTTCCGCCAACCCGGCCGCCCGCACGGTGGCGGTGATCATCGTTACCGCCTTGGCCTTGTTGCTGATATGGCTGGCGGTGCGGGCCTGGGGGGCCGGGGAACGGGCCATCGCCTCCGGGGCGGCGGTGTGCGCCCTGCCTTTTTTGTGGTTCGCTTTTGCGGTGTTGCGGGGAATCGGCGGGGTGACGGAATCGGCGAACGGGGAGCTGATAGCCGACACGGTGCTGTTCGTTCAGGAAACCCCGTTCAACAACATGTGGCTGATGCTGGTGCTGATCTGGATTCAAACCGGCTTCAGCATGGTCATCTTCTCGGCCGCCATCAAAGCGGTGCCCGCCGAACTGATTGAGGCGGCCCGGGTGGATGGGGCCACCGAGTCGCAAACTTTCTGGCGGGTGACGGTGCCCCAGATCGCCCCCACCATCGGAGTGGTGGTTACCACCCTCATCGTGCTGGTGATGAAAGTGTTCGACATCGTGAAAGTGATGACCAACGGCAACTTCGACACGCAGGTGATCGCCAACGAAATGTGGCAACGGGCCTTCACCGAACTCAACTTCGGCCTGGGTTCCGCCCTGGCGGTGGTGCTGTTCGCGGCGGTGCTGCCCATCCTCTATTTGAACATTCGGCGCATGCAGAAGGCGGCGGGCGGATGACCGCCCTCCGCGGCCTCCCCGGACCCGGAGGGCCGGGACCCGGCCTGGGTCGGCGCATCTACGGGTTTTTGCGCTCCATCCCCACCTGGGCGCTGTGGTTGCTGGTGGTGCTGTGGACCATCCCCACCCTGGGGCTGTTCATCAACTCCTTCCGCATCCGCAACGCCCAACGCACCACCGGCTGGTGGAACCTGCGGTGGGAGGATTTCACCTTGGAAAACTACGCGGACATCCTGGCGGCGGGCTCGCAGGGGGGGATGTGGCGGGCGTTGCTCAGTTCCATCGCCATCGCCCTGCCCGCCACCGTCATCCCCATCGCCATCGCCGCTTTCGCCGCCTACGCTTTCGCCTGGATCGATTTCAAAGGACGGGAGTGGCTATTCATCGCCACCGTGTCGCTGCTGGCCATCCCCACCCAGATGTCGCTCATTCCCCTGTTGCGGCTGTACACCGGAGGGGGGACCTTCACCATTCCCTTCTTGGACAAGACGCTCACCCTGTTTCCCGATTTGGACCTGGCGGGCGGGGTGGCTTCGGTGTGGCTCACCCACACCGGGTTCGCCCTGCCGTTCGCCATCTTCCTGTTGCACAACTACATCAGTTCCCTGCCCAAGGACATTTTCGAGTCGGCGGTGATCGACGGGGCCGATCATTTCAAAGTGTTCTGGCGGCTGGTGCTGCCCCTGTCGGTGCCGGTGCTGGCCGCCTTCGCCATCTTCCAGTTTTTGTGGACCTACAACGACTATCTGATCGCTGTCACCATGCTGGGGGCGGTCGGGGAGAACTATCCGGCCACCGCCCGCATCGCCTCCCTGTCCGGGGAGTTCGGGCAAGCGGAGCATCTGCTGACCGCCGGGGCTTTCCTGTCGGCGGTGCTGCCCATCGCCGTGTTCTTCGGCCTGCAACGTTATTTCGTGACCGGCATCCTGGCCGGCTCGGTCAAAGGCTGATCCCCCGGGGGGGCGCCCCGGCTTGGGTTTAGGGGCCGCCGTTTAGGATTTCGTCCATCCGCACCGGCCTTCCTTCCGTGATGGAAAGGTGGGCGGCCGCTCCCATCGCCACCGCCCACAATCCGTCTTCCACCGACACCCGCTGGCCGCCGCCGTTACCGAGGACGGCGTCCCGGAAGTGGAGGTGCTCAAGGTAGGAGGCCCCGTGATGGTGGCCCTGATATTTGATACGGGGGTCGGTCGCTTTTTCGATGCGGGGGGAAAACCAGGGTTCGCCCCTCCCCCCGATGGAGACTTCGTTGGAGGGAATGTGGGCCTCGATTTTTCCCCGATCGCCGACCGCGGTTACTTCTTCCTGGTGGCTCCCCCCTTCGGCGAACATGCATAGGTCCAGCATGGCCCGCCGCCCTCCCGGGTAGTCCAGGATGACGTAGGCGTTGTCCAAAATGTCTGGGACGCGCCCCCCGTATCGTTCGTCCAAATGGTTGACGGCTTGGTTGCCGGAGGCGAACACCGCCGTCGGCTTGTCCCCCAGAATGCGATTCATCAGGTCGAAATGGTGGCAGCATTTTTCCACCAGCGTGCCGCCGGTGTTGGCTTTGAACCGGTTCCAATCCCCCACTTTGGGCAGAAACGGGAAGCGGTGCTCGCGGATGGTCAGCATTTTCAGGTCTCCCGCCGCGCCGCGGTCGGTTTCCCGGATGAGGCGGGCGATGGCGGGCATGTAGCGGTATTCCATCCCCACCCACACCAACGCCTCCCTCCCCCGGGCCGCCTCCCGCACTTTCAGGCATTCCTCCACCGTTATACCCAAAGGTTTTTCCACCAGCAGGTGCAGGCCGGTGGGGAGCAAATCGGAGAGCACCGGGAAGTGGGTGTGGTTGGGGGAGGCGACCACTACCGCATCGCACAGGCCGGAGCCGGCCAGTTCGGCATGGGTGGCGAACAAGGCTGGTTTAAGCGGGGGCGCGACCGCCAGGGCCTCTTCCAGGGAGGGGGGATGCGGATCGGCCAAAGCGGTCAGAACCGCTCCGTCCAACGCGGCCAGATTGCCGATATGCTCGCGGCCCATCATCCCGGCCCCGACAACCCCGTAGCGTATGGGAGCGCTCATCCGCCGATAATAGGGAAGACAGCGTGAATAACCTGTTATTCCGTTAACTCGGGGATGGCCAGCACGGCCCGTCCTTTATCCGTGAGCCGATACTTCTGCAACGGGCTGGTCGGCTTCTCAGGGATGGTCCTCTCCAAAAATTCTTCCTTCATAAGCCGTTCTATCCGTCTGCTCAAATTACCCGCCCGGCGTGAAAAGCCCGCCGCCTGCAACATTTTAGCTCTTGACACAGCACCTTGTTCGCAAACTCGCAACAGCGCCAATTCTTCACCTGATAACAGCTTGACCCCAGCTTGACCCCAGCTTGACCTCCATCTCTTTGGGGGGCGGATATGCCGGGGGGCGGAGGCGCGACCGGGGCGGTTGCCCGGTCTGCCGGGCGACCCAAACATCCCAAGGCATTCTGCGGATGGTGGTGACAAACCCGTCGGTTACCGCGAATTCCGGCTCCGACAGTCCCGCCTCCGCGCACCAGCTGATCATATCCAACGTGCCGGTACCCATCCGCTCAATGTATTCAGCAAGATACAAGCCTTGCGCTAACAGGGGGTTTCTGCGCACCGAGTTGTGCGGAACGCGTAATTGTTCAAGGGTTAACCTAGGCGACAATCCACCGGGGCTCCTCACTTCCAATCGATCGGAAAATAACATTACCTGGACGCTTCCGTTGCTCGTATAGTCACGGTGCGCAACTGCGTTAACTACCGCTTCAGTTATGACTCCTTTAGGAATCTCACATGTCACGGGGGCCTGCACGCTCTCCGCCCGCGTCCCCACCGATATGGCTATTTTGCTGAGCACAAAACCCACTGCCTGGTCAATCAACTGAAATACCGTACCTTTATACACCTGATAATAGGGAATAGGTTCAGTAACATGGATGCCATGAAAGTGGGCGCATTTTATTTCGGAAGAAACCAGAAACCGTTGCGGCGTTTTGCCAAACAACAACATTGCGGCATTAGTAGGCCGCCCTTTGTACAGCAAGTTCAAATGCGTCAGCAATGCCTGCGGCGAGGCGTCTTCCGGCAAAGGAAAATCTCGAGCGCGTCTAGCTGTACGAATAAACTGGGGTATCAAGCTAAAATCGAGATCGTCCAATTCGGCATCGCGGCAAGGCGTTGCGTCAAAAGGCCCGAACCTGATATATTCTTTTCTGTCTAAATATTCTATTAATGCCGCATAAACACCTGTTATTAGCTCTTCCGTAGAATTGAACCGCTTCCGAATCAAACCTTCCTGAGCTTTGCCAATCAAAGACCGCATTTTGGGATGACGTATATCATCATCTGTTCCTTTAACAAAAATAAGGCGGGGAACGACCATCTCGGTAGCTTTATCATACTCCCGCTCCGTTGGCGACAGGCCTTCATCATCTTCAGAACCATAATCGAGGCCAAACAGCCCTAAATATATCTCACACCGTTCGACCTCCTCTAGGTAAATATCTTTGGGAATCCGGTCCGATGCAGGAGTGTCTTCAAACATGAAAACATCAAAGAACCTTCGCATAAGGGCATCTTCCCGCAGGAAATCCCGAACCCGCGCGCGCTCCTCAGCGAGCTCCTTCTGGACGCCGCTAATAAACAGCCGAATAGGTATAGCCATTATTGAACCTTACCTTTTCTGTGTCGGTCTGCCGGCTCGTTAGGCGGGTTGGATTACCAGGCCCTGTACGGGGGGGAGTTGGGCGGCGCCGGTGAGGGAAGCGGGGGCGGAGAGCGAGGAGGCGGCTAGGACTTTGCCCCGGGCGTTGATGGCCGCCGGGCGGTCACCCAGATTCAGGTAAACCTCCACCGTTTCCGGGCCGTGGGCGCGCCGGTAGGCGAACATCCCCTCGTCCTGGTCCGGCAAAGTTTGGTATGACCCCCGGCGCAGGGCGGCCGACCGCTTGCGGAGTGCCAGCAGGCGGCGGGTGAAGTTAAGGGTGGAATTGGGGTCGTCCAGTTGGGCCTGCACGTTGAGCGTCCCGTCCGGGTCCAAAGGGGCCAGCCAGGGGCGGCCGTCGGTGAACCCCGCCCCCCGGCCGGGTTGCCACTGCATGGGGGTGCGGCATCCGTCCCTCCCCAGGCCGGGCATGCGCCTCCCCCACGGGTCCTGCTGTTCTTCGGGCGGGATGTCGGCCTGCTCCATTCCCAATTCGTCTCCGTAATACAAAGTGGGCGTGCCGCGCAAGGTGAGCAGCATCATCGTTCCCAGCCGGGCCCGGCCGGGGCCGAGGCGGGTGGCGATGCGGGGCTCGTCGTGGTTGCCCAGCACATAGTTGGGCCAAGCCCCGGGCGGAATGATCCCCTCCTGGGCTTCCACCACCTCCCGGGCCCGGTCGGCGGTCAGGTCGCCGCCCACCAGGGCGAAGTTGAAAGGCATATGCAATTCGTCGCCGTCCCCGTAGAAAACCGCCCATTCGTCCCAGTCCAAGTGGATTTCCCCGATGGAGAACCGGGGGCGCTCCGCCGAGTATTCGTCCAGCAGGGCCCGGATCTCCCGGAACAGGGGATGGATGTCAGGATGGTTGCGGTCGTAGAGGTGCTCCAACCGGTCGTAATCCCCCAGCGCCTTGTAGCCGCGGCGGGCCTCCGGCAGCACCGGGTTGTCCCGAAATTCGGGGTCTTTCATGGAATAGTGGCAGGCGTCCAAACGGAACCCGTCCACTCCCCGCTCCAACCAGAACCGCAACGTGTCCAGCATGGCCGCTTTGGCTTCCGGGTTGCGCCAGTTGATGTCGGGCTGCTCGGCCAGGAAAGTGTGCATGTAGTACTGCCCGGTGGCCCGGTCGTATTCCCAAGCGGGGCCCCCGAAGATGGAAGCCCAGTTGTTGGGCTCCGACCCGTCCGGGGCGGGGTCCCGCCAGATGTACCAATGCCGCTTGGGGTTGGCGCGGGAGGAACGGGATTCCAGAAACCAGGGGTGCTGTTCCGAGGAATGGTTGGGAACCCAGTCGATCACCACTTTCACGCCCCGCTCGCGGGCGGCCCCCATCAGGGCGTCGAAGTCGTCCAGGGAACCGAACAGGGGGTCCACATCCACGTAGTTGGAAACGTCGTATCCGAAGTCGGCCATCGGCGACGGATAGAAGGGTGAAATCCAGATGGCGTCCACCCCCAACGTCCCGGCCAGATAGTCCAGCCGGGCGGTGATGCCCGCCAGATCGCCGATCCCGTCCCCGTCCGAGTCCATGAAACTACGGGGATAGATCTGGTAGAAGACAGCCTCCTGCCACCATTCAAAGCCCATCCGCCGCATTCTACCGGAGAACGCGAGTCGCCCCGACCGCCCCCCACGCCGCCCGGCGCGATCTAATCTGCAACCCCGGAGTCGGGAGGCGACCCGATGCTGAACTGGCCGGGGCGGCTCGCCGTTCGCTCCGCTAGTTCGGGGGTGAGGGGACTGGCAAAGCCAGCTTCGTAAATGGCGACCTGATCCTGATGGGCGAGCAATCCGGCGAGGACGAAAACCGGAATCACCCCCGCTTTCATTCCCACCGGCGGCGACCGCAGGACAGCGTGCAAGTCGGTCAGCTCGATCTGCTCGTTCTCAGCCCGCCGGAACTCTTCGGTCATTATCTCCCACGCCGATTCCCAAGTCTCATCGGTCGGACTGCGGAAAGCCAACGTCTGGTCTGGGTCGTCCCGCCTGTGCAAGCCGGTCGCCTTCAAAACGGCCTTGTACATGGCCACCTCCGGCCCGTAACCTTCAAATCCCAAACCGGGCTGGTCGCCGCATTCGACCATGGCTTCCAGCAACTTCCGCCTCGCCCCTGTGCCCTGGGAGGTGAGGGAGTTTCTATTTAACATCTCGTTGCGGACCAGCGGAGTGTCCGGATAAGCCTCATCCGCCGCGTCCGACAGGGCGGTGCTGCCGCGTCCCGTCGTAAGCGGCATCGCCCCCCCGCCGCCTTCTTTGAGCAACACCCACCGGCAGGAGTCCGATCCGAAAACGGCCACCAGTGCATGTTCAAGGAACCGGCGGGCCCTCCCCAGCCGTTCCCGCAATTCGCGGCGCGCAAGCCGATCGCCTTGCGCCGCCGGGTCCTCTAAGGCGATGGTAACGGAGGCTATTTCCCGGGCGACCGCCTCCAGGTCGGACAAGTCTTTGGGGAGAGCCGCCACTACCGGCTTGCCCTCCGTTTGCGACCGTAACTTTCTGGGAAGGGCATCGCTGTCATCCATAACCATAAGCGCCTCCCCATCGTAAGACGAAAACGGGCCGGGCGGCTCAATCTCCGCCGAACCCTCGACGTACCGCCGGGAGAACACCCGTAAAACATCGTGTTGCGCGCTGTGCCGGGCGGCCACCATCGGTTGCGGTTCATCCACCGATGACAAAATCTCCGCCAAAGACCGGTCTTGAACCTTTTCCTGCGCCGTTTGGAGTAGCAGGCTGATGTCAACGTCCGGTCCGTGCCAAACCCGGTAATAGTATTCTTCAAGGACGACCATGGCGGTAGCCGCCGGGTCCCCCGACCAGACGAGATGCGAAAACCCGGTGCGGTTCGTCAGGTTGACTTGCCTGGTTTGCTCGACGGTCGGCTCAAGGGCGATCGCCAAATCCGTCTCGCTGAGTTTGAAAGCGCGTCCGGGCGAACCCGGGTCGTAAGCCAACCGGCTGAGGGGGATGGTGCCTTCACCGGTGCGAATGCGGGAAATATAGTCCAAGGCCGCGTAGGCGACGATCTCCGAAGGCAAAGTGGCTTTGGGGCCCATCCTAAATCTGTAACGACCGTCGGACTGGAGATTTTCAATCAGGTTCAGCTGACGCAACGGACATTCAATCTGGCCGTCGTCGTCAGAGGGACGCGACCGAAGCGAAGGGTCGTATGCGCGAAACAGGATGTTAACGTCTTTTTTAATGGAGGACGGACTGGGCGTTTCCCAGTTCGGAACCTCCTTCACCCGGGGGACAACCGCCTCCGCCAGATCCGAATCCGTGAACTCAACTGCCTGGAAATCATGAAAGGCAATCCACCAAACCGGAATCAGGCAGGGGGGAGCGAGGATCAACCAGTGAAGAAGCCAAAGCGTGCCCGGATCTTCCACATAAGTGTCCCAGCCTTGCTCGCCAAACAGGGCCCGGCCCAGCTCGGTAGGGCCAATATCCGGCGACCGGCGGTTGGCAGACCGCGGCTCCTCTTGAATGATTTTGGCCGCCAACCCCCAGAACCGGATAGCCCGCACCATGTTCTTGCCCACCCCCAGCCGCACCGTAGCATCCCGGCGTCCAAACCCCCGCAGATCCCGTTCCGCGGTCACGTAGGCCTTACGAAACCAGCCATACCGCGGTTGGAAAGATTCATGCCGAGCAAAAACAGGCTCCGCCGCCTCGCTCAACAACATCCCAAAGCCCCAATTCCAGCCATGCCGACAGTGTACACCAATAACACCAACATCATCGGTAATACCCCACCAGCCCGTCTCAAGCCAAACTCGTCTCCCCCGACGGGAAAACTAAACCTACTCTCCTAACCACTCCCCTGAGTACGGACCGACCCTGTTTATTCCTCGCGAAGGGACTGCGACACCTCCAATCGCAATGAGTTGGCGAAATCCAATAATTTGTCAAGTGCTGTCGTTCGTAAATCAGGATTACTCAGCATTTTGATCACTACTGGACATCCAGCACCAGCCAATCGGTTGCCGACATCTATAATGACAGAAGGGTCATCCAACCCTTCGTGTTCCGCTCCTAGAATACTGAAGGCGATAACGGCAAGAATCTGACACAAACCATCTGGCAACTCAACCGACTTTGTATCAGTAAACTTAGTACCCCATTTCGTGACAAGGTCATCCAAAGGCGAAAGGCCTTGTGCTATAGCTGTCGCTATAGAAAAGGCCCAGAAGTCTATCTGACGACGAAAAGGAGCTACCTCCGGCGACGGTCCGCCCTGCTGATGCATCCCGACGAACCTCTGGACATCATCCTTGCAACCCTTCGGAAAGCAGAGAGGGTGTGCCTTAGATGACAATAGGTTTGTAAAATAGTTCATGGCAAATATCCTTTCGTTTCTCGCTTACGCCAATCTACTAATTCAGCCCACCCCACCCTTTCACATATATCACAATACTGACGCGGCCCACACCGACAAATAAGAGAAACCAATCGCTCATCATTCCGTCGTACTACTTCCCTTTCATGAAATTGCGCAGTTAGAGTATAGGTGGCACCAGCGTATCTATCAACAATATCAATCTCTGATCGTGATTCCAAATCTGCCCCCGTTAATAATAAAATGGGCTGATTAGAAATTTGAGATGTAACAAGCAATGTATTTTGACGAACGGCACCTGACATAAAATTCAGGAGGGAATCTGCAACTAACGGAGCAAATGTTTTTGACTCGACGCAAAGAGCTAAGACGAATGATAATGCTAAAACTCGACGAGAAGCACCATTAATCTCTATCGGTGGCATATTACGACCACGGTGATTTTGTGCAAAAATTTCAAAACTTTCTGGTCTATCATCAACAGATTTAATACCAACTTGAGCAATCATACGAACATCTGCCTTGTCTGGTTTATGATCGAGGTCTCTACTGCTAACATTGTGAACCATTTCAGAAAATAGTTCGTCCATTCTTTTAGACAGATGAGAAATCTGTTCGCTTTGAATAGTGTTATAAGATTTGTCAAGTACTCCTACAACTAACCTCGCTACAGCCTCAGCCTCTCGCTTATCTCTTGCAGCTCTTTCGCTTCGTTGCCTCTGCCCAATCTTCTTAGCCAATGAATCAATAGCATCATTAAGTATTGGCAATCTATTTTGGTCACTTACTAATCTTCGATTAACATTCTCCACCTGTGATTTTTGGGAATTAATCTCACTACGAAGAAGTTGTATTTTTTCCTCATCAATAATATCTAGCTTCATTTGAATGTCTCTGTTATCAGTCTCCAAATTTGATATATCACTAACTTGGCTTACTATCTCTTTCTTAAAATCCTCACACTGCTCATTCCAAAAATCTGCGGGAGCAAACTCCATAAGCGATTTAGCAACATCAAAAATCTGCCCTAAATAATTGGCTCTATCTTCTCCCTTAGATTTTGATATTTGCTCCGAAATTTGCTTGCGATATTCATTGTCACGAGAAATGTCTTGCCCGCATACACAAACCCCGGACTTTAGTAGAGACCGAACATAGTGAAGATGTTGAGCGGGGATTTGTCCACTGTCATATAATGGTTTCAGAAAATCATATGTTTCGAAAATATATGGGTGAGCTAAGGTAGCCAGCAACTCTGTCGCTTCAACCTGACCTGCCAGCTGATTCACCACAACTTTGCGTCTATCAATCAATCTCTTATGTAACTCTCTATTTTTGGCCAAACGGCTGGATAATTCTTCAGCCGCGCCTATTCCTTTTAATTCCGCCTCTAGCTCAATATTGCGTTCCTGAAGAGAATCCTCCAACTCATCTCGAATAATAGATTGCTTAGTAATTTCTTTTTCCAAATCATCTCTCTCAAATCGAAGTTGCTCTAACTCGGATTGTAAATCATCAAGGCTCGCATCTCCAACTGCTTTGGTGGCTTGTTTACCGAAATCCCTACCTATTCCCTCTACGCGTGATCGCGCCTTTTTGAATACATCAATTCCAAGTAGCCCCTTTACTGCCGCAGTTGTTTTTTCAATAACTTCTTTTCGATGCAGTATCTTATTTTCACCACCCCCTACATAATCAGCAACTTTATCAGCATCCATTACAAAAAAGTCGCGTAGATCCCAAGGCAATAATTGACCCACGACAGCATCAACACCTGCAGTATGAGGCTTCCACATACCATCAGATTCCCGTATCATTAGTTGTGTCTGCTCGTTAATTCGGCGGAAATCGGGCTCGTTTCCGCTAGATGCTCGTTTACCAATCGTAGTAATGGATCGTTCTAGCTGATATACAGTATTTTTAGAATTGTTAGTAGTACTATTAGAACGATCTGATCCATCTGTCTCAAATTCTATAGAAACCGCTGTGCTAATACCATCATCATTGGGAGTCCACCAAGCAGGGTGAAGCGAAAAACTATGTGAAGGAGACGGCAACCCCTTCTCACCATACATGCCCCAGCGAATGGCACGTAACAGGGTAGTCTTGCCCGAACCATTTTCGGCGCGCACCACAGTTAGTGGTTTCTCCGAGTCGACGGAAGGTTCAATAGCAATATTGTCAAAACAGACAAAATTGCTTATTTCTATCCTACGAAATTTTAACATATTACTCCTCCTTTGTGCGCAATTTGTTTTGAGCAAATAAGAGTATCTTCTCATGAATTTGTTGATTGATCCTGGGAACGTTCTTGGTACGATGCTGATCCTCGAGATCCACGATCTCCATGATCAACTCACGCCACAAGTTAGGTTCCAGGCCACTATCTGAAGCAAGCACCTCAGATTCTTTGGTGATCTCAGTATAGATACGGTCGTAGTTATTCACCATTGCCTCCCATGGGTGTAGCGGGGTCTATTTGATGTTCTGTAAATGGAGAACTTAACTCCTCGTCCCAATAGTGGTCTCTTATTTTTTTTAAACGTTCGAAAACGCCTTCGGGGCCAGAAGCATTGCTAGCATGTTTGGCGAATGCCAAAGCACGATTCAACTCGGTCAGGACGATTTTCCTTGCATCCTGATCCATCATATCAACTGGTGGAAGTGCAAGAAAATCGTGAACCATCGCAAAATCTTTGTCGGGATGAAGACGTAACACGCGACCGCGTCGCTGAATCCATTCTCGCTCTACCGTAGATGAAGCTATAATAAATGCCTCTCTAATATTAGGAATATCAACCCCCTCATCCAGGACTTTTTTCGCCAATAATACCTGATATCCTCCCTTCTCAAAGGTTCGTAGTGTTGTTTCCAACAATCTAGGTTTAGCGGTAGTATCCTGCGTGACAGGTGCCCATCTAATACCTAATTCCTTAAGTACCGTGCTAATATCCTCAAACTGGTTAGGGTTCTTTGCTGAGACATATATCA
This sequence comes from Candidatus Spongiisociaceae bacterium, assembly GCA_965202665.1. Taxonomy (GTDB): domain Bacteria; phylum Actinomycetota; class Acidimicrobiia; order Spongiisociales; family Spongiisociaceae. Next base: position 1,388,050 of record OZ241841.1, on the reverse strand, counting down.
AGGTGTGTGCGAGCGAACGTGACCCACGATATTCTAATAAGTTCTGTAATAAACTTGTTTTAGCCATTGCGGTTTCAATGATACTGCGTCTTCTTATTAGCAGTCCGGTGAGAGTTTCATCATCAGTGTCATCAGTAACGTTAGCTTGGGTTTTAGCGATATACGCTCCTATGCGACGTGTGATTTCCAAATACTCATATAACTCATCACCACCGAGGGGAGTAACATGTACATAATAATTGTATGGAGAAAGACAAAAGCCAATGGCTCTATCGAGGCCGAAATCATATACAGGATGCCCAAAGAAAGAGAAAATCTCATGAGTTCCATCAGGATCATATTGTCGCTCCGGGGTTGCCGATAACGCTAGTCTTCGTTCAAAGAAACATGGCTTATTTGTAATAAATCCTTTGGCTCCCAAGGTATGAGCTTCGTCTGCGATCAACATCGTTCTTATTTTAGAATTAAGTTTTTGTATGAGAGTAGACTGAAAACTAGATGAGCAAAGTGTCTTATTAGATACTACTAGCACATGAGTTCCGCCTACCCCTAGAGCCATAAATACATCAGTCAACGATGATGCTATATCAGATCCCAGGCTGGGGGCAACAGCTTTTATCCCAAATTTTTTGACTTCGTTGACCCACTGAGCTATTATCGGTATGGCTGGTGCAGATATTACTACTAAAAGGGAATCTTCGAAAATCCTATCTTGTAATCTTGTAGCACATATTAAAGCGGTTATCGTTTTACCCGCACCCGTGGCCATGGAAATAATGCCTCTTTCAGGATTTGAAGATTTTTCCCAAGCTTCCACTGCTTCATTTTGATAAGCATAGGTACCGGACTGCCACTCCAAATCCCTAGGAATCCCTAAACGAGGGAGTTGAGACGACCGCGTTGATACAAATCTATCAAGCAATTTCTGGGATAAGTCGATAGCCCAGCTCGGATTATTGTCTTCTTTGGCCGCATTTAGGTAATCACTCCGACTTGGCATTTCTGCTGGAGCGGTTCTTACTATATCTTCTTCAAGAGCTTCAGGTAGAGCAACAATACGATCGATGCCTCGGCTTTTACCATTAGCCCAATCTTCCAAAATAGAAATACCATCCTGTACGCGCCTTCGGCTATCTTCATTCCAAGTAACATCGACGTCAATGTGTTCCACTCCTGTACTAAGTCCGTGACCGGTTGCATTACCGGAACCTCGTGCTAATACCTGATGAACCCCATCGTCAAATAACCACATCTTTGGATGATAATTTGAGTCTGAATTAGGGACAGCTATCTTCAATCGTAAACGGTCTGTGGCTACCATCCAAGCCAAACAGTCTAAAGCGTGTTTTCCGAGTGCCGTAGCGCGAACCTTACCTTCGACAAACACATCCCTGACCCGCCGACTGGCCTCTTCTGTTGACATACTATATGCCTTTTCCACCGCGGCGCGCTCTGAAGGAAAAAACACAGGGGCAACGATGAAATCTATAGGAAGAGTATCTGGTTGATTAAGATACTCAGCCAGCCCAGGAGAAAGCCTTGCAATCCAGTCAGCACTGAACCAACCAAAGGCCCCTCTTACTGAGGTCGCGGATCGAAATCCCGGAATAAGTATAGTTGGACCGACCGGATCATCCGGTAGCCTATATAGACCAGGCAAAAGAGTAATTTCATCTATCAACATCATAGGGCTTTCTGGCGTTTCTTCATACGCTCTAGTATCTCTTGAGCAGAAAGGGATATCTTTCCCTCCGCAGTGTCTTCAGGTTTCAACTCGACGCTATGATCTTTGATGATGAGCCTAATCATATCTCCAGCCATCGCGCCCAGTTCTTTCAGAGGTGCGGATAAATAACCAATGGAGGCACCTGTCAGTGACGATAATCTCCAGTTGATAGACAAATCTCTATGACCAGAAGGAAAATCGATAGGTACGGTATTTTTGTTATCTGGCTCACAGCCCAGTTTCAAAGCTATTTCTGGTGGAACCCCTAATAAACTATATCCATTAAGATAACCATCTTCCACTCGAAAGTTCCAATAAGGCCAACCGCTTCCTTCTTCTCTTCCGTTCAGTACATCATCAAAATTTCTTAACTTGATCGAGGAAGGATCGGCCAAACTCACATAACCATCCCTAACTATAAATTGAGGGGCACCGATGTAAGCCCTTACACTAGTTTGGCTCACTCCAAAAAGATTGGGTATCTCATTCAAAAGTCTTTCAATTTTGGTTGCACCGCCATCTTCGTTTATTCTTTGGATAATCTCAGCAGGAATACCTTCATAGACATCATCAACCCACTCAACTAGTCCCCATCGAGTTTTGTCTGCTCGGACAACGCTCTCGATATTAGAAAGATGGCCACCTACCCGGTCGGGTTCAAGACCTGACAATTCCGCTATTTCTTCTTTAGTAGCAGGTTGGCCAATCTCTATCAAAGCAATTTTGGCGCGCGCCTTTTTTGTGTCTCTTAGAACAAAATAATCCATAATCTTTCCGAACCGGCAAAGAGTTAATATTTGTGGAAGATATTTTTCAAATCCATTATCCAGATATTTCTCTCTCAGTGAATCTATATTTATGATGCCCACATCGTCACTTTCTAAGGTAGCGGCCTCTTTGAAATTCCTAAAGATATTATGGGCTGTGGGCTTTTTCAAATAAACACCATCTACTTTATGATACCGAAGAAGCTTCTCTAACAAGTACATAGCAATTTCCCGCGTCTCGTCAGTAGCGGAATTCGTAAGAAAGAAGTTAGATATCGCTTTTCTATAGTCATCTTCCGACAAAATGGGTTCTAATTGCTTGTTAATAAAGTGAGCCATTATTTTTAGTTCTGGCTCCAGAGATTCTACTATTTCTTGTTCAGCCAGACGCTCGAGTTGACGAACCCTTTCCCTCGTAAGATTTAACTGCTTACCAACCTCCTCAAGAGTTTCTCGAACCACCATCCTCTTGTTAACAATAAAGCACTCCTTTGGGGAAAGTCCATCTAATACAGATTGGAGTTTGCTAACTACAACGCTAGCGTAGCTTTTATTGTCTGTTAATAATCCTAAAGAGAGGGAATTGGCACTGGTCTCCATGTTGAGGGATTTTACTATTTCATATAGGTCTAGAGTTAATACCTCTTTGATAGTTTGGGCACCATAAAATTCTTTAGCTACTATGAATACCTGTTCAAAAACAGAGGCAGCCTTATTCCACTCATAAGACCATCCAGACGGGATTATTTTGCCTTGAGGCATATCCCGCCTTATCTCCAGTGGTTTCGGGATATAATTCACATACTCAATGACACACCACAGATCCAGAAGGGACAACACGCCAAAGTTAGTTATTCTCATTAGTTGGTCAACTGTAATAGCAGCAAATCCTTCCATCAGTTTCCCGCTTTTAAGACAGTTGATAGTACGTTTACGCAAGGGAAAATGAACAAAATCGGCATGATTGATACCTTCAGGCACCACCACCTGATCAGATGGTGGAATATATTCGTTGCAAAACTGGGCCAGGGCCTGTCGCTCCCGCGTGGCCAACTGTTGCCGCGAGCCTTCCCAAAACTTTCCTATTTCGCCCACGGTCTTAATCCGCGGGTTCGCATTCTGGATGACCTTAGGGAGAGGCAAATCGGAGTGATGCTCACGATACCACAGCGGCAACACAGGAGTAGGGGCCTCTCCCCAGGGCGCAACATCGAAAACGTCTCGGGTGTCCCGAACCGGCATCTGGCTACTCTCCTTCATAGTGCGCATACTGTGCATGGGAGGGTGTCGTTTTCTTCGTCTAGGGCTTCTGCTAGGGCTTCTATTAGGGGGACGTTTGTTCTGGTTTTGTTGGCTCGGGCCATTGCCGCCTGGTGGCGTTCTTCTATTTCGTCTCGGCGGGAAAGGAGTTGGAGCAGGGTTTCGCCGCCGGACCAGGTGTACGGGCGGCCGCGCATTGCCTGGTCTTTGAAATTGGCGTCTCCGTTAACTCCGGCGTCTATCAGCACCTTTTGTTCGATGGCTACCGCCCTTTCAAACAGGTCGGGGTGCCTATCCGACAGGCCAACCCATTCCGCTTTGCGTTGGTAGAAGCAGAAATAGCAACCCGACCGGGTGCGCCACTCGTAGTAGGAAGGGAGGCCGATGCCGGCGTCCTCCAGAATCCGCATCACGCCGTCGTGGTCTACTCCGTCCTCCATGAACGGAAAACGGGTTTCTATGTTGGGCTTGGTGGAAACGTATCCTTTGCGGTTCGACTCATCCGCCCGGATCGCCACATAGGAGATGGCCGGATCGTCCCCTATCCATTCCTCTATGGGCTTGATTTTCATGTTCCTCGTGCACCAGCGCATTTGGGGCGACGGCAAAGCCCCACGAAACACCTCGAACCAGTGGTCGAATCCCCGTTCCGAATTGAGGCGGGCGATGGGCTGGCCGAGGATCACCTCCAGGCGCTCCAGATATTCGTAGGTTTCCGGGAGTTCGGCCCCGGTGTCGCAGAAAAAATACTCCATGTCCGACACCCGGCCCCGCAGGTACACGGCCAGCGCGCTGGAATCCTTGCCGCCCGAAAGGCCGCAGATACGGCGGACCTTATCAGCCAACGCGGGCCCTCCTTTCAGTCGTTGGGACGCTCATCTTCTCCTCCGCCGATGACTCAGCGGGAAAAAGGCGGCCTCCCAGCAGGGCCAGCAAAGCGTTCCTCGCCCGGTTGGGCGAACCGGTGATCTCTAACGCCAGCCGCTCCACGAAAGCGTCCAACTCGCGGTTGAAAACATCCAGATGCTCTTGGTCTATGCTCACCAAACGCACCTGTTCGCCGCCGTCGGGGCGGGTTACCGCGATGCGAACCGGTTCAAAAGGCCCACCCCCCTCCGCCCGGTGCTCGGCGTGCAACGCCAGAAGACGGTGGAAGGCCGCAATCCGTTCGGGGAGATCGCGCCGGAACCGCCGCTCGTCTTCGTCCGCCCACTCGGCGGGGGCTTTCCTGGCCACCACGGTGGCTACCGCCTTCAACCAGTCCCGGTCTGACTCCGCCCCGTCGTTGGCCAAAGTGAGGATGAAAGCCCGCACATCGGGGTCCAGCACTTTGTCCTGCAAAGAAGCAGCCTGGCCGGAAACCGCCAACCGGCTGGGCTCGGCGCAGGACTCCAACAGCAGGTCGAAAAGTTCGTCCAGCAAACGGGCGAACCGGGAATCCAGCTCGTTCAAAGCTTTGCCTACCTGATGCGCAAAAGCGGGGGCGTAGCTGCAGGTTTTGGCGTTGGCCCGTATCGGCCGGCGTCCGAACGCTTTGGGAAGGGCGTCGAACAGCAACTCGTCCGGCTCCACCGCCGAAACCAGCGCCTCCCTGACTTTCAACGCGGACGGGGAGAGGGCGCCGGTGCGGAGGGTGAAGTTCTCCAGTCGGTTGACTCGGGGCACCAAATGGCCCATCACCGACAACACGTTGGTCACCCGGTGTTTGCGAAAACCGGGTTTGACCCCCAGGCGGGCGGCCAGATGGTCGATTACTTGGCGGCGGGCGCCGGTAGTGTTGGCGAAATGCTTGATGTCGAAATGACGGGGGTTGCGCACCAGCCGCTCCAACACCTCCGGCGTAAGCGACGGCTTGAAAGTGCCGTGCTCGTAGATGGCGACCTCCTCCCGGAACGCCGCCAGTCCGGCGGTGACGAACACCGGAACCGCCCCCGCTTTCATACCCACCGGCGGAGACTGCAAGGCGGCGAACACGTCGCTCAGGTTCACCCGCCTGTCCTTCGCCCGTTTGAACTCCTCCTCCATAATTTTCCACGCCTTTTGCAAAGACTCGTCGGTGGGTTTGCGGAAAACCATCTTCCCGTTGCGTTCGTCGAAGCCGTGCAGGCCGGTTCGTTTCAGGAAAGCCCGGTACATGGCCATTTCCGGCCCGTAACCCTCAAAACCCAGGTCTGCCTTATCGCCGCGTTCGATCATGGCCTCCAACAGCATCCGCCGCGCCTTGGCCCCCTGGCTGGTCAAGGCGACGCGGTTCAACATCTCGTTTTGGACTTGGGGGGTGGCGGGATAGGCGATGTCCGCCGCCGCTGACAGGGCGGCGCTTCCCCGGCCCGACGGCAACTCGGTGGGCGGGCCGTCCCCTCCCGCCAGGAGCTCCCATCGGCAGGCGTCCGGTTGGAAAGCGGCGGCCAGGGCGTGCTCCAGCGCATTCCGCGCTCCGGCCAAACGTTCCCCCAGTTCGCGGCGGGCCACCCAATCTCCCTGCGCCGCCGGGTCGTCGAAGGCGGCTGTGACGGCGGCTACCTCCCGGGCGGCGGCCTCCAAACCCGCGACGTCCTGCGGAAAGGCGGCCGCTACCGGCTTGGCCGCCGTCCCCGACCGCGCCGGCCCGGGCGGTGCGCCGTCCGCTCCCACCACCAGCAACGCCTCGCCGTCGAAAGGTGAAAACGGGCTGGGCGGCTCAACCTCCGTCAAATCATCCACGTAGCGGCGTGCGAACACCCGCAGAACATCGTTTTCGGCGCTGTGCCGGGCGGCCACCGCCGGTCGCGGCTCATCCACCTCCGACAAAATGTCGGCCAGCGGACGCTCCTGCGTCCTGCGCCGGGCGGCTTCCAACAGCCGGCGGACATCCACGTCCGTTCCCTGCCACACCCGGTATTCGTCGGCGAACTCCCGGAATGTCACCAAGCCGGCCTGTTCCAGTTCGGACAGAATCCGATCGGACCGGGGGGAAACCAGGTTGAGAACCCGGCGGGAAGCGCGGATGGTTCCGGTGGTGGAAATCAGATTGAGGAGGGCGACCGATTTCAGCATTTGGGACTGCGGCTCAGTCAGGCCGTGGGCGTCGCGGAGGCGGGAGGCGATTTCCGTCCAACGGCTGGACTGGCCGGCCGAAGCCCCCAAAAGGGCGCCGTCCGCCGCGAAAAAGTCGTAGACCCATTCCAAACCCAGCGACGGCAAGGGGCCGCGCTCCGGCAAAACGGCGGAGGACATAAAAGCGGGGACGGCGGCCGGGTGGGCGCCGGCCAAAAAGGAGAAGAGGGTTCGTTCGTGCTGTCCGTAACGACTGCACAACTCCGGCAACGCCATCACCGCCAAAGGGTGCAACGGATAGCAGGCGGCCAACATCGCCGGGTCGGCCAGGTCGAGGACGCCGAGGCTTCTCATATCTTTGGCGCCGGTTTCAGCCCACTGGAGAATCCGTTTCCGCAACAGGTCGTCCCCCACCTCGAACACGGTCCCCATCAAAGCGCGGGTCTGGGAAGCCGACTCCGTGAAAGAAACGTCCTCAAAACGGCCCTGCACTTTGGCCCACTCCCGCCGTTGCGCGTCGCCGGCCCCCGCCAGATAATCCTCAAACGACAGGTGTTGCAACGTCAGGATGAAAATAGGCAAACCCGAGCCTTGGCCCGCCTCCGCCAGCTGTTGCAACAGGTAAGGGTCGGCTTCGCCGCCGTCCCGGATGGCCTCCAAGTTTTTCCCGAACTCGTCGATTATCAACAGCAACGGCGCGTCCTCCGCCAAACAGCGGGCCACCTCCGCTAAATCGGCCGGGGAAGGGCCGGTGCGCCGGGGATCATCCGAAGCCCCGTCCGCCAAAGCACCTTTCAAAGCCGCGGACGCCGCAAAAGACCGGGTTGGGGGAATGCGGCCGTACCGCCTCAGCACGGCCTCGCGGAGGGCGCGCAGAACCGTTTGGCTGAACGGCTCGCGGAGGGCGGTCGCCGGGCCGAGGTGAAAACCGGAGTCGTCCGTTCCGTGTTTTTTGCGGGCTTTGCGAAGCGACTCCCCCGTGGCGGGCGATGCGGAGTCCACCAAATCGAAGGCGGCTTTGTGCGATTCGCCGGGCGGTCCGAAAAGGGCGGCCAGCAACAAAGCCAGGGAAGATTTGCCGGAACCGTAGGGTCCGGTCAGCGACCAGGCTCCCCCCGCTTTGCCGAGGGCGGCGGCCGCCAGCCGGTCCGCAACGTCCACGGTTCGGGCGGTGACGATGTAGCCGTCCAAAGGTTCCGCGTTGGAAAGATCGCGTTCCAAGTTGGCGGAGCGGGCGAAGCGGGCCTTCGCCGACATCGAATCCGACAGGAAACCCACGCCGCCCCCTAAACCGCCGCCTCTTCACGGAGGCTTAAGCCATGCGTCTCCAGCAGGGTTTCCGAGCGGAGATCCTCCAGCAGGTCTTCGCCGATGGGCCGGTCGCCGCGGTGACCGGCCCGGAAGTCCGGGAGCGTCGGATTGGAAGAGCCGTAGTATTCATCCAGGAAGCCCGGGGCGAGGGCCGCCGGATCGTCCTGCCAGGCCAGTTGGGAAGCCCCGTTGACGGCGCCCAGCCCGATCTTCTTTTCGCCACCCCCCCCCCCATCACCTCCACGGCCGGTTCCAGGGCCGCCGACAGATCTGTTTCGCTCATCTTGAAAGCGCGGGCGGGGGAACCCGGTTCGCGGGCCAGTTGGCTTAAGGTTATGGTGCCGGCGCGGCCCGGCCGGGTGCGGGAAATGTAATCAAGGACCGCGTAGGCCGCGACTTCGGACGGCAGGGTCGGCTTCGGTCCCAGCGAAAACCGCTGGCAGCCGTCTGTTACGGAAGGGCCGATCAGGTTCAGTTCGCGCAACGGGCAGTCAACCAGGTCGTCGCTGTTGGAGCGGCGCGACCGAACGGCCGGGCCGTAGGCGCGCAACAGGGCGGTGATGTCTTTTTTGACGGAAGACGGGTTGGGGGGCTTCCAATCCGCCGCCGAATCCAATCCAGCCGTTACCGCAACCTCCAAGTCCGGGTCCGCAAACTCTACCGCGTGGAAGTCGTGGAAGGCAATCCACCACACCGGGAGGCGGCAACGGGGGGCGAGGAGCAACCAGTGGAGAAGCCACAAGGTGCCCGGGTCCTCCATGTACGGATCCCAGCCCGTTTCGTCGAACAATACGAAGCCCATCTGGGTGGGAACCGTGCCCGGCGTGCGGGGGTTGGCGGCACGCCGGTCCTCCGTAATCAGTTTGGCCGCCAAGCCCCAGAAGCGGATGGAGCGCACCATGTTCTTGCCCACCCCGATCCGCACCGGGGCGTCCTCCCGGGTGAAAATCCCCGGGTCCCCGGCGGAAAAGGCAACGGCCTTGCGGAACCAGCCGTAGCGCGGGTGAAAAGTTTCGTGCCGCGCGAAAGTCGGCTCGGCCGCTTCGCTCAACCGCATTTCAAGCCGTTTCCCCGGTCATGCTTCCAACGTAGTCAACCGCTGAGACAATTTTGGGAATGGCCCGCTCGATCTCTTCGGCGGTGGTGAACCTCCCCAGGCTGAACCGAATCGACTCGAAGGCGGCTTGGCGGGAAAACCCCATGGCCAGCAACACCTCCGAGGGCTCTATGGAACCGGAACTGCAGGCGCTGCCGGCGGAGGCGGCCACCGGATCCATGTTGGCCAGCGCCGCCTCGGCGTCGACCCCCGCAAACCGGAAGTTGGCGGTGTTGGGGAGGCGGCGGGAGATGTCCCCCGCCTCTTGCGCCCCGGGCAGGCCCTCCCGCAAACCGGCCGCCAACCGGTCGCGGAGCCGCCCGGTCCGCTCCGCCTCCGGCGCCCTCTCCTCCAAGGCGAGCAGGGCGGCCGCGCCCAGCCCGACGATCCCGGCCACGTTCAAAGAACCGGACCGCAAACCCCGCTCGTGGCCGCCGCCGTGGATCACCGGCCGCAACTTTTGCAAGCTGCGGCGGGTTCCGATCAAAGCCCCCACCCCGCCCGGGCCGCACATTTTGTGGCCGCTGACCGAGACCAGGTCAACGCCCGCCCGGCTCATATTGAAAGGAAGGCGGCCCGCCATTTGCGTGGCGTCGCAATGCATGAGGGCGCCGACGGCTTGCGCCCGTTCGGCTATTTCCGCTATCGGGTTCAAAATGCCGGTTTCGCCGTTGGCTGCCATCACCGAAACCAAGGCGACGTCGTCGTCCAGCATCCGCTCCGCCTCGTCGGGATCGACGAAGCCGCCCGCGGTCACCGGAATGACGTCCGCCTTGGCCAAACCCTGCTCGTTCAACCAACGGGCGGCGCCAATGACCGAAGCGTGCTCCGTCGCCGAAACCAGAACCCGGACCCGTTGCGGAGGGGCGCCCTGCGCGGCCCCGCACAAAGCCAGGTTGTTGGCTTCGGTCGCCCCGGCGGTGAAAACGACGTCAGCCGGCCGGCCGCCCACCAGGGCCGCCGTTTGCTCGCGGGCCAAGTCCGCCCGGGCCGCCTGCCTGCGGCCGAAGCGATGAGCGGCGGAAGCGTTGCCGAAGTCGGCGAACGACTGCGACATCGCCTCGGCGACGCGGGGGTCAAGCGGAGCCGAGCCGTTGTAGTCCAGGTAAATCTCCCTCAAAACCGACCTCCTGACGGATGCTTGGAGAACCTGGCGGACACATTACCGCCCCCCTGTGATAAATTCGGGTTATCGCCGCCGCGGGCAAGGCTCCTCTGGAACGGGGCGGGCCTGCTAACCTGGGCTTATCTATACCAAGGAGGTTGGAAACCGTGGGTGAGTGGAAAACGATCGGGACGGTCTCCAAAATGCAGATCGCCCTTAGCAAGATGCGGCGCGATCCCATTTACGACCCCGACCCGTTGCGGGAGGTGAGCCGCATTCGCCTCGGCGCGGACGGGGTGCTCGGGCATGACGGGACCGCCTGGATGCTGGACAGCCACCATCATATGTACCCGGACCGCCGGCCGGTTCCCCACCATCGGGTGCTGCTGATCGGCTTTGAGGCCAACTACCGGTTCGTGTGTGACAAATACCGCCCCATCCCGATGGGCGTCGCGGGCGAAAACCTGATCATCACCTCCGATCGGGTCATCACCGCCGACGACGTGGATGAAGGGGTGCGCATCAGCGGCGAAAATGATTCGGTGGTGCTGCGGGAAGTGCTGCCCGCCGAGGCCTGCGTGCCGTTCACCCGCTGGCTTATGGACCAGCCCGACCTGCACGCCCAGGATGTGGCCGGGCCCCGCCACGAACTCAGCCAGGGACTGCGCGGTTTTTTCATCCCCTACGACCGCCCGGAGCATTACGACGCCCAAGAGGGGGACGAAGTAGCCATCCGCGCCTGACCCCAGGGCTTCGTCAGGGCGCCGGCTCTAAAATGTATCCCCGGTTGGCGACCCTCTAATATGGGGGCGGAGGAAAGTGCGCCCGCGTCCGGGGCGGACAGAGCGGGAACCCGCCCGCCGGGAAGAAAGGCAGAAATGAACCGTCGCCCCCCGCGGCCATTCCTGAAGCTGGCAGCCGTCGCCGGCTTGGCGGTTTTGGTTCTGACCGGGTGCGGACGGGTGGAGCAGCCCCTCAACTCCTTTGACTCGCAGGGGCCGATCGCGGAGCGCATCAACGACCTGTTCTGGCCGGTGTTCTGGATGGCGGTGGTGATATTCGTGCTGGTGCAGGGGGCTTTGCTGCTGGCCGTCTTCCTGTTCCGGGAGCGCAAAGGCGACCGCCGCCCCGCCCCCAAACAGCCTTTGGGCAACACCCGGCTGGAACTGGCTTGGACGATCATCCCCACCCTCATCCTGGCCGGCATCGCGGTGCCCACCGTGGCCGCCCTGTTCGACTTGGCCGAATGTCCGGAAGGGGCCATGGAAGTGGAGGTGATCGGCCATCAGTGGTGGTTCGAATTCCGGTATCCGCAGGAGGGGGTCACCACCGCCAACGTGCTGGTCATCCCCGAAGACACCGAAGTGTGCGCCAAAATGACCTCCGACGACGTGTTGCACAACTTCTGGGTGCCCAAATTGGCCGGCAAACGCTACCTGGTGCCCGGCCAGGAAACCGAACAGCGCCTGTACGCCGAAGATCCCGGCGAATACTGGGGGCACTGCGCCGAATTCTGCGGGCTGAGCCACGCCCGGATGCGGGCCCGGGTGCAGGCCCTGACCGCGACCGGCTACCAGCAGTGGCTGTCCGACCAGCAAACCCCGGCCGTGGAACCGGAGGCGGGAAGCCGGGCCGAAGAAGGCCTGCAAGTTTTCCTGGACGGGCTATGCGTCACCTGTCATATCATCAAAGGGGTGAACGAACCGGATCCGGCCACCCTCACCGTGGCCGCCCCCGACCTGACCCATTTCGCCTCCCGCAACGTGTTCGCCGGAGCGACCCTGCCGGACGGCCTGGCCCCCACCCAAGCCGACTGGGAGGAAGGGCTGCGCCTGTGGCTGGCCGACCCCCCCACCTGGAAACCCGGCTCGTTCATGCCCGACCTGGGTTTGACCGCCGACGAAGTGGACGCCCTGGTCGCCTACCTGTCGACTTTGGAATGAAAGCGAAGGGAGGATAAATGGCCGTCACCATGAACCCGGAAACCGGGACCGCCGCCCCCCAAGCGGAGCGGACGGTTTTCCGCCGCCCCCGGCTCACCACCGGTTTCTGGTCGTGGATCACCACTTCCGACCATAAGAAGATCGGCATAATGTACGGCTACACCGCCTTCTTCTTTTTCATCGCGGGCGGAATCGAAGCCCTGCTGCTGCGCATCCAACTGGCCGGGCCGGACGGGGCTTTCCTGTCCGCCGCCGAATACAACGGCCTGTTCACCACCCACGCCGTGACCATGATTTTCCTGTTCGTGATGCCGATGGGGGCTGCCTTTTTCAACTATCTGCTGCCGCTGATGATCGGAGCCCGCGATGTGGCCTTTCCCCGCATGAACGCGGTCAGCTTCTGGATTTTCCTGTTCGGGGGGATATTCATTTACTCTTCCCTCCTGTTCGGCACCTCCCCGGCCCCGGTGGGCGGCAACCTGCCGGGCGGGGCTTTGGACGCCTCGGCCCTCGGTTCCATTCCTAACAGCGGATGGTTCATTTACGCCCCCAACAGCGGCACCGTCTTCTCCCCCGGCACCTCTTTGGACTTCGCCGCCCTCGGGCTGCAGATCCTGGGGGTGGCCTCCCTGATTTCGGCGGTCAACTTCGTGGTTACCATCCTCAACCTGCGGGCCCGGGGGATGCGGATGCTGCGCATGCCGGTGTTCGTGTGGATGACTTTGGTGGTGGCCCTGCTGTTGCTGTTCTCCCTGCCCATCATCGCCATCGCCCTGTTCATGCTCACCTTCGACCGGCAGTTCGGGACCCTGTTTTTCATAGCCGAAGCGGGCGGGGATCCGATACTGTGGCAACATCTGTTTTGGCTGTTCGGCCATCCGGAGGTGTACATCCTCATCCTGCCCGCCATGGGAATCGTGTCCGAAGTGCTGCCCGTGTTTTCCAAAAAGCCCCTGTTCGGCTACCCGGCGGTGGTGTTCGCCGGGGCGGCCATCGCCTTCCTCGGGTTCGGGGTGTGGGCGCATCATATGTTCTCCTCCGGCATCCCCACCGTGGCCCAAGCCGCCTTCGGCCTGGCCACCATGACCATCGCCATCCCCACCGGCATCAAGATTTTCAACTGGCTGGGGACGGTGTGGGGCGGGCGGATACGATTAACCACCCCCATGCTCTTCTCGTTGGGGTTCGTGGCCCTGTTCGTGATCGGGGGGCTGTCGGGGGTGACCCATGCGGTGGTGCCGTCCGACTGGCAGCAGACCGACACCTATTACATCGTGGCCCACTTCCACTACGTCCTGTTCGGGGGGGCCATCTTCGGGCTGTTCGCCGGCCTTTACTACTGGTTCCCGAAACTGACCGGGCGGATGATGGGCGAAGGTTTGGGCAAAACCCACTTCTGGACGATGTTCATCGGAATGAACTTGACTTTCGGGCCCATGCACTGGCTGGGTTTGCAGGGGATGGTGCGGCGCACCTGGGTGTATCCGGCGGACGCCGGGCTGGGATTGTGGAATTTCATCGTCACCATCGGGGCTTTCCTAATCGCCGTTTCGGTGCTGTTTTTCATGATCAACTGGTCCTATTCCAAACGGCGGGGGAAAATAGCCCCGGACGACCCGTGGGACGCCCGCACCATCGAATGGACCATCCCCTCCCCCACCCCCGCCTACAACTTTGCGGTGGAGCCGACGGTCGCCTCCTTGGACGACTTCTGGCATCGCAAATACGACCAGGACGAAGAGGGCCGGGCGGTGCGCAAACCGGAGGCGGACCGGGTGGTGGCCGACCTTATCCACGCCAACGGCCATCCCGAACGGGAAATCCACCTGCCCGCTCCCTCCTATTTCCCGTTTTTCGTCGGGTTGGGGATAATGATCGCCGCCTACGGCATCCTCTACCACACCCGCCCCTTCGGAATACCGCTGATAGTGGTCGGGGCGGTGATGACCATCGCCGCCTTCGTGGCCTGGGGGTCGGAGCCGCTGGAAGAACCCCATCACGATGAGGAATCCCATCACGACGGCGAGCAGGACGACGGATGGGGCGGGGACGGCCCGGCCGCCGGGAGCGGCTCGCCCAACGGGGAGGCGGCCGTAACGGCGGCGGCCCCGGCCGGGGACGGAACATGACCGACTTGGCCCACTCCCCCGCGGCGACCGACGCCGCCGAACCGATGACGTCCGGAGGGGGCAACGGGGACGGCCCGGCCGGCGGACACGGGGACGGGCACGGCGGAGGCGGCCATCACGAGATGACCGGCATCGACAGCCGCAAACTGGGAATGTGGGTGTTTCTCTCCTCCGAGTTTCTGTTTTTCGGGGCGCTGATCACCAACTATCTGCTGTTCAAAGGGCGGGACTACGGGGAAGGGGCCCTGTATCCGGTGGAACTGTACGACATTCCGTTCACTTCCATCAGCTCCTTCGTGTTGCTGATGAGTTCGCTGACCATGGTGCTGGCCCATTCCGCCCTGGCCCGGGACGACCAGGCCCAGACCCGCACCTGGCTGTTCGCCACCGGCGCCCTGGGAATGGTGTTCGTAGCCGGGCAGTTCTTCGAATTCACCGAATTCATCCTGGAAGGGCTGAAACTGAATACGAATCCTGCCGCTTCCGCCTTCTACATGCTGACCGGATTCCACGGGGTGCACGTGGTTATCGGGGTGCTGATGCTGCTGGTGTTGGGCGGCAAGTCGCTGCGGGCGGGCCGGTTGTCGGAGCGGGAAGGCTTCAATGTGGAACTGGTGGGTTTGTACTGGCACTTTGTGGACATCATCTGGATCGTCATCTTCGTGCTCGTCTACCTGATCCAGTAAGGAGGGAGCGGTTATGGCCGGCGGCGAACACCATCACCCGCAACCCAAGCAGTACGTGACGGTGGCTTTGGTTTTGGCGGCCCTCACCATCATGGAAGTGGCCTTGTTCTACTTGGAGGACGGGGTGGCGGCCGTCACGCAAGCCTTCACCGTCCCCGCCTTGCTGATCTTGAGCGCCCTCAAGTTTTACCTGGTGGTGGCGATGTTCATGCATCTGCGCTACGAGCGGCGCCTGCTGTCCCGGTTTTTCACCTCCGGGGCGATCTTGGCGGGGGCCCTGTACCTGATCACCCTGTCAACCCTGGGAGCGGTGGCTCTTTTCTGATGCCGGTCTCCTTTTCCACGGAGACGCTGCCCTGGCACGCCCATCCCGACGTGTGGGCGCTGGTGTTGGTTTTGGGGGGCGGCTGGTGGTACGCGGTGCGCCGCATCGGGCCGCACCTGAACGTGTCCGGGCCGCTGGCCACCCGCCGGCAGGCGGTAACCTTCTATGCGGGGCTGGCGGTCCTGTGGGGGGTGTCGGAATGGCCTTTCCACGACATCGCCGAGCAATACCTGTTCACCTTCCACATGTTGGAACATATGGGGATTTCCCTCATCGCGGTCCCGTTGCTGATAATGGGAACTCCGGCTTGGCTGGCGCGCTATCTGCTGGGCGGCCCGCGGACGGTGCGGGCGTTGCGTCCCCTGTTGCGCCCGTTGCCCGCTTTTTTCATCTCCAACCTGCTGTTCGTGGGACTGCATTGGCCGCAGGCGGTGCAGGTGATGCTCACCTCCGGTTGGGCCCATTTTCTGATCCACGGTTTGCTGTTCGCCTCCGCTTTTGTGATGTGGATGCCGGTGTTGAGCCCCATCCGGGAACTCCCCCGCCTGCGCCCGCCGCTGGCCATGGCCTACCTGTTCGCCCATTCGCTGTTGCCCACCATCCCCGCCTCTTTTCTCACTTTCGGCCGGGAACCCCTTTATCCGTTGTACGCGGCCGCCGACCGCCTGTGGGGCATGGACGTCATGGTGGACCAGACGGTGGCCGGGTTGATAATGAAACTGGGCGGCGGGGCCATCCTGTGGGGAACCATTACCGTGATGTGGTTCCGCTGGTATTCCCGGGAGCGGCAATGGGACGCCTTGGAACGAACCTTGCGCCAAACCTGACCGTTGCCGCGCCGGGCGGGCGGGCGGAGCGCATTTCGCCGCGGGTTTGGAAAGCGGTTGCGGTCGCGGCTTTGGCGTGGGCGGCGGCCGGGTGCGGCGGCCCGGGGGAAGAAACGAACGCGGTTCCGCCCGCGACCGTTACCGCCGTCACTACCACCGCCGCTCCAGCAACCGCCGCCCCGACCACCGCCGCCCCGCCCGCGACCGTTGCCGCAACTACCACCACCGTCGCCGTTACCACTACCACCGCCGTCCCAGCAACCGCCGTCCCAGCAACCGCCGCCACTGCGACCACTGTTGCGCCGACCGCCGCTCCCCAACCGGCGGGGACGATCATTGATTTGGAGGTGACGGACGGGCAAATAACGGGCGGGGCGCGACGGGAAGCGGCCCGCTTGGGGGAGGAGGTGACCATAAGGGTGAGCGGGAACAGCGCCGACCATGTGCACGTTCACGGCTACGACCTTTTCCTGCATCTGACGGAAGGGGCGGGCGAGCTGGTTTTCACCGCCGACATTCCGGGGGTGTTTGAGATTGAGTTGGAGGAGGCGGGGATAACGCTGATTCAACTGGAGGTTTCCTAATCCGGCCCCGATGGCTCGTCTGCGGGTTGGCGGCGGCGCTGCTTCTGTCCGCGGCGCCGGCGTGGGCGCACGGCGCGGGCGGCCGGCTGGACCTGCCCATCCCGGCCTGGCAATTGGCGTGGGCGGCTTCTTTCGCGGTGGCCGCCTCCGCCGCCGCTCTCGGGTTCTTTTGGAGCAAACCCCGGCTGGCTACGGCCGCCATAGGGAAGGCCCTGCCCTCCCCGCCCCGGGCCCTGCGACGGGGGCTGGCGGCGGCGGGGCGCGCGCTGGGACTGGCCGCCTTCGCCGCCACCTTGTACGCCGCCCTGTGGAGCTCCGTCGAGCCGGGGGCCAACATTTCCTCGTTTGCGGTTTACATTATTTTCTGGGTGGGGATGCCGCTGGTCACCGCCCTGCTGGGGGATGCGTGGGCCGTCCTCAACCCCTTCTACACCCTGGCCGACCTGGGGGCTTGGGCGCGGGCGCGGGCAACCGGCCGCCCGATGCCGCCGGCCGAGCCCTCCGACGGCCATCACTGGTGGGCGGTCGCCTCCATTTTCTGCTTCGCCTGGCTGGAACTGGCCTACCACGACTCCGGCTCCCCTCGGGCCATCGGCGTTTTCATGGCCGCCTACGCGGCGGCGATGCTGGCCGGGGCCTGCCTGGGCGGGCGGGGATGGGTTCGCGGGGCGGACGGGTTCGGGGTTCTGTTCACCAAAATCTCCGCCCTCGCCCCCCTGTGGCGGGACGAGTCGGGGGTGCGGCGGGTGCGCTTTCCGCTGGCCGGCCTGTCCCGGATGCCGGTCAAGCCGGGCACGGTGACTTTCATTTTGACGGTGCTCGGCTCCACCGCTTTCGACGGCTTCACCCGCAGCTCTTTCTGGCTGGACATCACCTCCAACCGGGGAGGGTGGACCCTGACCGCCTTCAACACCGGCGGGCTGGTGTTCATCATCGGGATGGTGATGTTCCTCTACCGGCTGGCGATCATGGCCGCATCCCGCATCACCGGCGACTCGGAGGCCGACCTGGGGGATGCCTTCGGGCCGTCCCTGATCCCCATCGCCTTGGCCTATACGACGGCCCACTATTTCAGCTTTCTGGTGTTCGAAGGGCAGATGTTCTTTTCGTTGCTGTCCGACCCGCTGGCCTTGGGCTGGGACCTGTTCGGAACCGCCTCCCGCCCCATCGACTACACGGTTCTGTCCCCGGACGCCATCGCCTGGATTCAAACCGCCGCCATAGCCCTCGGCCACATAGCCGGAGTGGCCGCCGCCCACGACCGGGCCTTGGAACGCTACCCCTCCCCCCTAGCGGTCCGCTCCCAGTACCCGATGCTGGCGGTAATGATCGCCTACACCATAGGAGGCCTGCTGCTACTCCTCGGCGCCTGACCCCGCCTGCGCTTGACAACCTTTTCCCCAGGGCCTATAATCTTACCTTACAAGTAAGATTTCCGCTTCAGGAAGGAGGCACGATGGAAATCCAATTCAAAAACGGCAGGTTGCAAAATCTGATCGAGAGCGAAAAGGAGCTCAAGAGACGCTATAGTACGAACCTGGCAAAACAAGTACAGATACGCATGTATCAACTAAAATCATCCAGCAATCTGGAAGAACTATTTAGCGTGAAAGGAAAATGGCATCCACTGAAAGGTAATCGTAAAGGCCAATATGCGGCAAGCCTTCCCGAGGGGGAACGTTTGGTCATAAAACCTAGCGAACCTGTGCCATACAAAGAAGATGGCGGTATAGATACAAGTAAGGTGGATAGCACAATAGTAATCGCAATAGAAAATTACCACTAACTGACTAAAGGAGGCAAAATGGTCGTCACAGGATTCAATCCAGACTATGCTGTGCCGCCCGGTTGGACTTTGGAGGAGGCTCTTGATGATCTTTCTATGAGTCAAGCGGACCTGGCACGGCATACTGGGCTGTCAGAAAAGCATATTAGCCAACTTATCAAAGGTGAGACACCCGTCACCGTTGATACAGCCATCAGATTAGAGCGGGCTACGGACATTCCAGCCAGGCTTTGGAATAACCTGGAGCATACCTACCGGGCTACCCTGGCGCGACTTGCGGAAGAAGCGGAACTGTCCGAGCAGATCGATTTCCTAGACGAACTGCCAACCGCGGCCATGGTGTCCATGGGTATCTTAACCAAACGGGTCAAGCCAATTGAACGATTGCGTGAGGTTTTCGAGTTTTTTGGGGTGGTCAACCGCAACACATGGGAGAGCGTATGGGAACCCACGCTGGACTCGGTTGCCTTTCGCAAGAACCCGGCATCGGACCGGGGGGCGCTTGCGGTGTGGCTACGGCTCGGCGAAAAGAAGGCGACAGAAGTGCCCTGCCTGCCATGGGACGCCAAAGCTTTCGCAGAATCGCTGTACCGCATACGAGATTTGACCGAGGAGCAACGCCCTGATATCTGGTATCCGAAACTGGTTCAAGAGTGCGCAAATACGGGAGTCGCCGTAGTAACCGTACCAGAAGTAAAAGGGGCCAGGGCGAACGGAGCCTCAAGATGGTTGACCTCTGACCGCGGTCTGATTCAACTGAGCTTACGTTACAAATGGAATGATATCTTCTGGTTTTCTTTCTTTCACGAGGCGCGTCATATCCTGGATATGCATAAACGCCCTATTTATATCAACTCTCCGGACAACGACAATGAACAAGAGCGGCGAGCCGACGCATTCGCGCGGGACTTTCTGATCCCACCGCAATACACACCTGTGCTAAAAAATCTGCAAACCCTGGATGAAATTAAAAAATTCGCCGAGGAAATCGGGGTTCACCCCGGCATCGTGGTGGGCCGACTGCAAAACGACAAGGTTTGGCCGCACCACTGGGGCAACGGCCTCCGGCAACGCCTTGCATGGGCAACTCACAAGCCTTGATTCCGGAGAAATATTCCTAAGCCAGGTCGGCTCTAGGTATCCGAAGTGTTGGCCATTATTGGATTTGTTCTATGGCGTGGGTTTCTTCGGCGTGGCCGTGGTCGGCGGGGTCGTCGCCGGTTATGGCGGCTGCGATGAGGGTGATCATCAGCAACACCACCCCCACTCCGGCGGCGGCGGCCAGCACCTCGTTGCGGGTTACCCGCAGGTTGGGGCGGGACGCCATCATTCCCGCGAACATCAGAATGCCCAGCGAAACCAGGATCGCCACCCAGGGGGCGAAGCTGGGGAAACGGACCAGCAAAATCCCCAAAGCCACCACGAAAATCAGGATTACCGCTCCGGCCGTCAGCGGAATGGACAGCGAATCGGACAACCGGCGCCGGATCGCCTGCGCGTCTTCCGCCTGCTCCCCCCGCAACCCCCGGGGCTGGGAGAAGAACTGGGTGACCGCCCCCGCCGTCGCCCCGCAGGCCGCGTCCGCCGCCAAAATCACCAACACCGACCAGGGGCTGATGGACAAAAGTTTCGTTCCCGACAGGGAAGTCTCCGCCAAGGCGTACCACGCCCCGCCCCGGGCGAAGCCGAGAACCAGGCCGGTCAGGCCTCCGATGACCACCGACCCCAACGGGGAGCCGTCCGTGTCGTAGGCGGGGGAAAGGAACCGCCCCGCCCCCCGGGCCGCCAAAGCGGCCGCCGACCCGATCACCGCCCACAGGGCCGCGATGGCCGCGGTGAAAGTCCAAGTCACCTCCACCGCCGCCGCGCCCGCTTCGGTGACCTCGGTGAGCCGTCCCAAAACGAGCGGGGAGGCGGCGGCCAGCGAAGCCAGGCCCATGAAAACCCCCAACGCCGCCCCCGCCCGCGCCCCCAAGCGAACCCGCCTTCGCCAAGGAACGGGCTCCGCTGGCTCCTCCTCTTCTTCCTCCGCCTCCAACACCGCCGTCGCCGCAACGGGAACCTCTGCTGCTGGAGCAGCGGGGAGGGCGGGGGCTTCCGGGGGCTCCGCTACGGGCTCCGCCGGGGAAACGGGCGCAACATCGTCCGCCGGAGGAGGGGCGGGAGCGGCCGCCAAAGCCTCCCCTCCCGACCAGGCGGCCAAAACGTCCTCCACCTCCAGGCCGGAGGCGCCGGCGCGGGCGGCGGCGGACCGTTCCACCAAATGATCCGGCGCTCCCCCCAGTTGTTGGCCTATGGCGGACAGACGCGGGTCGGACATCAGTCCAAGGTTAGTCGGACCCGGGCGGGATCAGCCGTCGGTCTTGTCAGAGCGGCGACGGGAACGCGCCCGCCGTTCCGCCCAGAAGATCAACAGGATGCCGGCCAAGGCGATGCCGAAACCGGTTATGTGGTCATAGGCGTGATGCGCAATCATTGCGTCCATTCGGTGCTCCCAACTCCGTTAGCCTGTAAGTTGCGGCGCGGTCTAGCATAGAGCATACCAAACCCTACCGCAGGCGGATGACGAAAATGTTCCGGCACCCGAAAAAGCCAAGATCCTCCCGCCTCTCGGCCGGGCGCGCCCGGCGGGCGGCGGCGCTGGCCGGCTTGGCGTTGCTCTTGGGGGCCTGCGGGCTAGACGGCGCCGACACCACCACCTACCGGGACGGCCAGCAACGTTCCCTGTTTGAGTTGCCCGACGACTGGAATCTGTACGGGGCCGAAGAAGTGAGCCGGCTGGAGGAGGTCCCCCTAATCCCCGACATGGGTGGCTACCAGCCCATCTCCTACGTGGCTTTCGACGGGGCCGCCGGACGCAACTTAGACAACCTGACCCTGGAAATAAACGAATCGCCTTTCCCGGTCGGAGCCCAGATCATCCGCCAGATCAGCCCGGCAGACAAAGATCTGCTGTCCCGGCAGTTGCTCACCCTGTCCGCCTTCGACTTGAGCAAGCCCGGCTTGGGCGTGCAAGCCATCCAAAGCGAGGATTTCTCCTTCGGGCGCGACTTCGACGGGGTGCGGCGCCTGCTGGGCATCACCGACGGGGAAGGGCAACTGCAGGGCGCCATCTACATTCTGGCGGTGACCAACGCCGACGCCACCCATCTCTACTCCATGTCGGCCGGTTGCTCGCTGACCTGCTTTCAAGAACGACAGACCGAAATATCCCGGGCGGTGGACTCATGGATAGTAAACACAAGGCAATAAAAGCGGACGTGCGGCGCCCGTCCCAAACCTGGGACCGGCTGAAGTTCTCGGTGTTGATCCTGCTCCTGTTGGGAATCCTGGTCGGGGCCAAAGTCACCGCCCCTTTCACCACCTTCTGGCACGCCCTGTCCGACACCTGGAACGAAACCTTCGGGCGGGTGTTGCTCATCCTGCTCCCGGTGGAGGTTCTGCGCCAGGCGCACTACCTGGTGTCCGAAAAATGGGCCCGTTACAACCGGTTCTGGGCCCACGGCGTGTTCGGGGGGATGGAACGCACCGCCCAGCGCCGTTTCAAACCGTGGACCCGCTTCCGGCTGGGCCGTTACGTCCGCATCCTGATTTTCCTGCTGGTGCTGGGGGCGGTGGTGGACTATTTCGTGGCGGATGTGAACGGGCCCATCGAAGCCCTCATCCAAACCCCCCGCATTCTGGCCCGCAACCTGCAGGAGTTCCTCTGGTTCCTGTTCGCCCCCCTGTTTCTCATCATCCAGTTCGGGGCCCTGTTCTGGTTCCTATCCCGGGGGGGCGTGGACGTGGTGATGCCCGAAGAGATCGAAACCCGCTATTCGGACGTGTGGGGCCAGGATCACGTGTTGGACTTGGTCAAAGAAAACGTGGGGTTTTTGGAAAAACCGGACGAGATCGAGGCCAAAGGCGGATACATACCCGGCGGGATTCTGCTGTGGGGCCCGCCCGGCACCGGCAAAACCCTAATCGCCGAAGCCACCGCCGGGGAAGTGGGGTCGCCGTTCGTGTTCGTGGAACCGGGGGCGTTCATGAACATGTTTTTCGGGGTGGGAATCCTCAAAGTAAAAGGCCTGTTCCGCAAACTCCGCAAACTGTCTTTGCGCCACGGCGGGGTGGTGGTGTTCTTCGACGAAGCCGACGCCTTGGGCAGCCGGGGGGCCCTGGCCCAAGGGGGCGGCCCGCCCCAGCCCGCCGCTCCCCGCACCCACGCCGCCGACTGCAACGGGGCCCACTATCTGAGCGACCAGGCCCTGCGCATCATCGACCGGGACGTCGCCGAAGTCAACGCGGCCGCCGGACCCGGCCCCGGCGCCGGGGAGGAAGCCCCCCGGCGTTGGATAAACCGGATCATTATGGGCGGGATGGGGGGCGGCGGGGGCATGGGCACCCTGCAGGCCCTGCTCACCGAAATCTCCGGCCTGAAAAAACCGCGCGGGCTGTCCAACCGGATACGCAAGGCCTTGGGAATGAAACCGAAGCCCCCGCCCAAATACCGCATCTTCATAATGATGGCCACCAACCTGCCGTCGGTGCTGGACCCGGCCCTGTTGCGCCCCGGCCGCATCGACCGCATCTACAAGGTGGGCTACCCGGCTAAAGAAGGACGGATACGCACCTTCCAAGGCTATCTGGACAAGGTCAAACACAATCTCACCGAGGAGCAGATTGAGGATTTGGCCACCAAAACCCCCTACTATTCAGGGGCGAAAATCAAGGACGTGGTCAACGAGGCCCTGATCTTGGCCCTGCGGGACGACCGCCTGTCCGTGGAATGGGACGACATCTGGCGGGCTAAAACCCTCAAAGAAATGGGCCCGGCGGAAGGCTTCGAATACGTGGAGCGGGAAGAGTTCGCGGTGGCCATCCACGAGGCCAGCCACGCGGTGGCCGCCCACCTCCTGAAATCCCACGCCGACATCGACGTGGCCACCATCGAACGGAGGGGGGAAACGGGCGGGTTCGTCTCCTACATCGCCTTGGAGGACCGCTTCGTGCAGTGGAAGTCGGAGTTGGAAGTGGACATCAAAGTGTCGCTGGCCAGCCTGGCCGGGGAGCGGATGTTCTTCGACGGGGACAACTCCATGGGAGTGGGAGGCGACCTGATGAACGCCACCACCATCACCTCCCGCATGATCGGAATGTGGGGGATGGGCGACACCATCGTGTCCATGGCGGGCCTGCCCCGCCACATTCTGGACGTGCCGCCCGACCCCACCGACAAGATTTCCCAGAACATGCGCGCCCAAGTGGAGAACCGCATCCAAAAACTGCATGAGGAGATCCGCCAAGTGCTGGAGGAGCACCAGCTGGCCGTGTTCCAAGTGGCCCTGCGCCTGCAGGAACGCAAAACCATTTCCGGGCGGGAAGTGGCTGACATCGTCGGGTTGGAAGCAGGTTCGGTCACCGCCCGCAACCCGGTCGGGTTCGGGGCCATAGGCGTGGAGGATCACCGGCGGACATTCGGACTGACCGTCCCGGAACCGAACGGGCAACCGGAAACCGCCGACCTGCCGGAGGACGCTCCCGAAGCGGCTGCGTCGGCCCGCAACCAGTCGGCCAACCCTGCCGACGACTAGGCGCGGGCCCGGCCGCCCAGCGGGGGGTTAGGGGATTATTTGAGGCTGAACGGCGGATAGCGGTCAGTGGTCAGCAATGCCGCATAGGCGTTGACCCGCTCCGACCACCGATTGACTCCCACCGCGAAATTGAACATTCCCCGCGGGTAAAACCCGGCAAAGATGATGACCAGCCAGGCGATGACGCTGACCACGAACTGCGCAACCACCAAAACTGCCAAAACCACATAGTGGGGGATGGCCAGCAACCATTTGATCAGCGGCATTCCCCGCATCAAGTCGACGCCGGCGTCCGGGTAGTCAAAGTCCAGCGTAACCGCTTGCTGGTCGTCGGTGGCCGGATACTCATCCCGCAGATAACCGGCGTAGGCCGCCACCCGGGCGCTCAGCCGGGTCATCTCCACCTGCCAGTCGAACCAGGCGCGCGGATACTTGCGGCGGAACAGTATCATCAGGGCAGTGGCTAAAGTCAGGGCGCCCGCCGCCGCTGTCACCAACGCCGCAATCACCAACGCCGGAATGACCAGAATAATCCGGAAAAGGGTGGTCAACCGGTTGCGCTTGCCCTCCGGATACTCCACATCGTACCGAACCGGATAGGGGTTCATATCAGAGGTCATGCCTCTACCTCCTTGTTAGTCGTGCCGGTATCATACACGCCCGTCGCAGATTACCCGGCTAAACCGCCGATCGGCGCATATGAGCAACCGCGGGCGACCGGCCGCACCGCCGTCCGGCCCTCCCCGTCCAGCAACGTCACCCCGCTTTCATTAATTTGCAACAGATGGCGGCCGTCGCCCACCGGGGTAACCAGGCGCAGATCGCGGGCCTCCTCCTCCCCCACCGTAAGCAACAACTGGTGTTCTCCGGAATCAAAGGTCCAAGAGGCCACGCGCGGCGCCGTAGCCGGTTCGATGTACAACAGGGAATTATCGTCGTACCAGCCGGTAACCACCCCCGCCGAAGCCAAATTTTCCAATCCGGGACGGGGGATGACACTTCCCGTTTCGTCCAACACCGCGTAGGTGAGCACCGCGGTGCGGGCGGCGAGAACCGGATCCTCCTCCGCCATCCCCACTAAGACCATCCCCCCGGAGGGGCTGCGGAAACCGGCCGCCGCCGCCCACGGATAGCCTTGGGGGGAAAGGGGCAACGGCCAGATCCAAACAATCTTCGCCTCCGCCGGGTCCGCCCCGGCGACCAAGTAGGTCCGCCCCGCCTCCCCCGGCGGCTCGTCGGCGGGCGGGGAGTCGTCGGCCGGGGAACGTTCCGTCCAAGCGGAAACCAGCAACAGTTCCCCCACCGAGCCGAGGACCGCCTCAAAAACGATCTCCCCCCAGTCCGGGGCCAGCCCGGGCAAGTCCGTGGGTTGCTCAAAGGCGATCACTTCCCGTTCGCCCATCCGCAACAGCGCCCGCGGGTGATCGGAGGCGGCCAACGTGTACAGATCCGCCCCCAGCCCCGCCATCCGGGAAGTGGGGATGCCGGCGTACTGCCTCCAAGACGAATCCAAAGGGTTGAAACGGAGAAGCCGTCCGCCCAGGTTGACCGGGCGGCTGTAAAGCTCCCCGGCCCCCCCGCCGCCGGACTGCTCCATCGGCCTTACGCCGGAGGGGGAAAGGGCCGTGATTTTCGTCTCCGGGATGAACCCGAGGATGGGACGGGCCGGGTTTTCGGGAGCGGGACCGAGGGTGATGTCCGCATCGAACCGCTCCCCGCTCCGCGTTCCCTCCACTTCCGCCGCATCCCCCACCCGCAGTTCGGCGGTGACCGCCAGCAGGCTTTCCAGCGATCCCACCGGAACTCCGTTTACGCTGGTCAGCACATCCCCCGCCCGCAACGACCGCGCGGCGTCCGTGTCGGGCAACACTTGCAGGACTTTCACCCCCGTCCCCACCGCCAACAGGCATTCCCCGCGTCCGGCGAACAGGGCCTCCGGGTCGGTGGGGTTGATATAGTCGGGGGCCACCCCGGTGGGTACGGGCAACGGTTGCCGCTCCGGGGGGGAAACGGCGCAGGCCGCCCCGGCCAAAACCAGGGCCGACAGCGCGGACAGGGCGCGCCCCGCCGGGGTCATGATTTTCGCCGCGCCCGTTCTTCGGATGGCGGGGACAGGGGGTCGGCGGCGAAAACGTATTCGGCTACCGGAACGCCTCCTATCAGGTGCTCGTTGATTATCCGTTCCAAAACCTCCCCGGATACGGAGCGGTACCAGACGCCGTCCGGATAAACCACCGCAATCGGACCCTGCTCGCATACCCGAAGGCAGTCCACTTTGGTGCGCAGAATCGTCCCCGACCCGGGCGCGAACCGCCCCGGCCCCTCCCCGCCGTCGCCCCGCCAACCCGGGGGGGCCGAAGCCAGCCCCGACCGCTTGGCCGCCGCTTTCAAACTCCGCCAAGCCTCCGCTCCCTCCTCGTAGGGGGCGCAACGGGGATTGGACTGTTCGGCGCACAGAAAAATATGCCGCCGCAGGCCGCCGATGGACAGGGCCCCGGCGATGGCCCGCAGGCGGGCGTCGCGTCCGCTCACATCACCTCCATCCCCGGCCCGTCCGTGAACTCCCCGATCACCGCCGCCTGCGGAGCGGCCTCCGCCAACCGTTCCATCAGACCGCCCAGCCGTCCGGGGGGGACGGCCATCAGCAACCCGCCGCTGGTTTGGGCGTCAGCCAGAATCCGCACCTGCGTCTCCCCCGCCCGCCCCGACAGCATTCCCCGCACCGAAGCCAGGTTGCGTTCGCTGCCCCCCGGATACACCCCTTCCTCCACCAGCTCGGCGATCCCGTCCAGCACCGGCGCCGACTCCGCCCTGATGCGGGCCCCCACCCCGGAGGCCAGAATGATTTCCCGCAAGTGGCCCAGCAGTCCGAACCCGGTCACGTCGGTGGCGCATTTGACCCCGGCGGCGATCATCGCCTGCGCCGCCGGGCCGTTGAGGGAGGCCATTGTCTCCACCGCCGCCGCCCGCAAAGCCTCCGTCGCCGTCCCCAGCCGGATGGCGGTGGCCGCCACGCCCATCCCCAGCGGCTTGGTGAGGACTATGGAGTCGCCGGGCCGCGCCCCCCGTTTGGCGGTCATCCGCTCCGGATCCACCAGTCCGGTGACCGCAAACCCGTACAGCGGGGTGGGGGTGTCGATGGAATGGCCTCCCAGCACGGTGGTCCCCGCCTCCGCCATCACATCCGCTCCGCCGGCCATCGTTTCCTCCAGCATCTCCCAGGGTATGTCGCCGCGGGGCCAACCCGCCAGTTGCAAAGCCGTCAGGGGGCGCCCCCCCATGGCGTACACATCGGACAGGGAGTTGGCGGCCGCCGCCCGGCCCCAGTCGTAGGGCTCATCCACGATGGGGGTGAAAAAATCCACCGTCTGCGCCAAAGCCCGCCCGTCCCCCAGCCGGTAAACCCCGGCGTCGTCGGCGGCCGCCACCCCCAGCGCCAAGTCGGGATGGGAAAAAGAAGGATGGGATGTCAGTGGACGCAGGACCTGCGCCAGCTCGTCGGGGCCGAGCTTGCACCCTCAGCCTGCGCCGTGGGAAAACGATGTGAGGCGAATCTCCGACATCGGATCTCCTTTCTCCCCCCGTCCGCCCCCAAGTTTGCCACGCCGGAGCGGAAAGCCGTCCCCTCCCGGCCCGCTCCGGCTTAAAAGTCGGAGCGCAAACCGGTAACCTGGGAGTCATGTCCGACAACGCCACCTGGCTCACGCTCGACGCCTACCGCAAAACGCAGGAGGAACACGACCATTTGACCACCGAAGGCCGCAAACGGATCGCGGCCCGGCTGGCCGAAGCCCGCGCCCATGGCGACCTGCGGGAAAACGCCGACTACGACGCAGCCAAAACCGAGCAGGGGCTTATGGAAGCCCGCATCCGCAAACTGCGCCATCTGCTGGACAACGCGGTAGTGGAGGGAAGCCCCGACGACGAAACGCGGGAGGGGCCGGTGGTCTACGCCGACCTCCCTTTCAAAATCCAGGAGGAATCCGACGACGGCAAAGTGCGGGAAGGGAGCATCGTCACTTTGCGGGACGCCGACGGGGAGATCGAAGACTATTTCCTGGCTTCCCTGGAAAACCAGGCGGAAGGTTGTCGGCGGGTCTCCCCTTCCGGGCCGCTCGGCCAGGCCCTGCTGGGGGCGGCGGAGGGGGAAGACGTGTCCTACCAGGCGCCGGGGGGGACTTTCACCTTCCGGGTGCTGGGGGTTCGGCCCTACGAGGGCTGACCGGGGGCGGACAGTGAGGATGCGCCTGTTGCGCCCGCGCGAGTTCGCCCAACGACTGCGGGGGGCGGCCCGGGTGGAACCGGGCTCGGTGGGGGAATACCTTCATTCCCATCCGGAGCAGTGGCGGGCGTTGGCGGCCGCCGACCCGCACGACGCCGCCGACATCCTGGAAGAGTTGGACACGGAGTCGGCCACCGTCCTGCTGGACGATTTGGACCGCGAAGTAGCCGCCGGGTTGTTGGACGAAATGCGGGCCGAGCGGGGAGCGGGCCTGCTGGACGGGGTGGAGGAGGAACGGGCGGCGGAAATAATCGGAACCATGGACGCCGACATGGCGGCCGACCTGCTGGGCGAGTTGGGCCCGGAACGGCGGGAAAGCCTGTTGGGCCGGCTGGAGGCGGAGGTGGCCCGCGAACTGGCGGCTTTGCTCTCGCACGCCCCCGACTCGGCGGGCGGCCTGATGATCACCGACTTGGCGGTGCTCTCCTCCGGCATTACCGCCGGGGAAGCCATAGAACGGTTGCGCCAGTTGCACGACCAAATCGAGGACCTGTCCTACGTGTACGTGGTGGATCATCGACGTCATCTGCTGGGAGTGGTTTCTTTTCGGGATCTGGTGTTCGCCCGCCCGGGGGTGGCCTTGGACGACACTATGACCCGCCGCCCGGTCACCGTCCGCCCCGACACCGACCGGGAAGAGGTGGCGGAGCTGGCCACCCGTTACGGCCTGTTCGGGTTGCCGGTGGTGGATCACGCCGGGGTGCTGATCGGAATGGTCACCCATGAGGCGGTAGTGGAGGCGGTGCAGGCGGAGGCCACCGAAGACTTCGCGGCCGCCATGGGGGCCGGACCGGAGGAAACGGTGTTCACCCCCATCCTCCGCTCGGTGATGATGCGCCTGCCCTGGATGGTGGTGAATTTGGTGATGGCCCTGTTCGTGGCCCTGGTGATCGAACGGCAGTCGGGGGTGATTGACAGCGTGGGCCCCATCCTGGCGGCTCTGATGCCGATGGTGGCCTTAGTGGGCGGCAACGCCGGGGCGCAAAGCCTGGCGGTGGTCATCCGCGGTTTGGCCACCAACGACGTGGCCCCCAGCCGGGTGGCCGGGGTGGTGGTTCGGCAGGTGGCCATAGGGGCCTCCAACGCGGTCCCCATCGGGTTGCTTTCCATGATCATCGGACTGGTACTGGGCGGCAACCTCCTCTTCGGTCTGACGATGGGTTTGGCCACGGTGGCCAACCTGACCATCGGAGTGCTGGCCGGAACGGGCATCCCGTTGCTGTTGCGCCGCCTCGGTTTCGACCCGGCCCTGGCTTCCAACATTTTCCTGACGCTGATAACCGATGTGGTTGGTTTCGGCGGTTTCCTGCTGGTCGCCTCCCTGCTCCTGTAACCGGACGGGGCGGGCGGTTTAGGAGCCGACGGTGATTCCCGGCAGGTCGGCGTAAGGCCCGTAGAAGGTGACTTGCACGCCGCTTTCTATGCGCAACAGGGTGCGGGCCCGCAACTGCGACTGTTGCACCTCGTCCAACTCCTCCCCGGCGCCGGCCAGCTCGGCGGCCGCCGCGTCGTCCACCACCACCGCCGCGGAGGGGGAGTATTTTTCCACGATGTCGTACACCAGGTTTTCCAACGCCACCGGGCTGTACGAACCGGGTTGCACCACCGCCACCAAAGGTTCGCCTTCGCTCACCACCTGATAGGGGGGAATGATCACCTCCACTCCCCCGCCGTCGTCTTCCCCGGCCGGCGCGGCGGAGGTAGAAGTAGTCCCGCCCTCCGATTCACCGCCGGCGGCCTCCTCTTCGGCAACGGTGACCACCGCGTCCTCCTCCGCATCCAAGGCGGAATCATCGGCGACGGCGACGGTGGCGGACGGGGCGGCCGCGGTGGTGGTCGCCGCCTCGTCATCGCCCCGATTGCAAGCGGAAACCGCCAACAACAGCGCAACGGCGACGACCGCCCGCCTCCAACCCGGCCGGGCAACGCGGTCCGAGGTATTTCCAAACATCATTCCCAGGCTAACCGCCCCGCCCAAGAACCCCGGTGATTCCCGAATCCCCGCCCGCCGCCCGGCAACGAACCGATGACAAGGCCCCTTTCAAACTCAACCGAGCCCGCCGCAGATCATTTCCCGCCCCTGACATCCCCCTCAGAATCTTCCGCCATCTTTGGATTGCGGACCGGGTTTGGGGCTGGGGGGTCTAGCGTAGTGGGGTATGCCGCCGCCGTTGCCCGCCCGTTACCGACTGGAGATGCGCCTGGGACGCGACCAGGATGTCGAAGAGTGGCTGGCCACCGACCTCACCCTGGACCGGCCGGTGCTGGTGCGGGTGGTGGGGCCGGAAGCCGAACCCTACCGGCAGGAACGTTTCTTGGGCAAGGTTCGCAGCGCGGCCCGGGTCGGCCACATCCACTTGGCCGAAGTGTACGGGGCGGAGTCGGCGGAGGGTTCGGCCTACTCCATAACGGAATGGACCGGGGGCATCACCTTGGCCAACCGCATTGCGGCCGGGGAAACCCCTTCCATCCCCGAGTTCCTGTCCAACGCGGCCGGGCTGGCCGACGGTTTGGCCGCCCTGCACGAACAGGGGATCGTGCACGGGGCCATCGACGCGGCGGCGGTGGGATACGCCGGGGGCCACCCGGCCAAACTGGGCTCCTTCGGACGCAGCTCCCTGACCTGGTCCGCCTCGTCCGACGTGCAGGCTTTGGGGGCCGCCCTGGAAACCGCCCTCACCGGCCGGCCCGCCGGGGAGTTGGCCCCCTCGCAAGTCATCGACGCCCTTCCCCCCACGGTGGACGAAGCCCTGCGCCAGGCGCAACAGGGGCGGATCAACGCCCCCCGCTTGGCCGAACTGATCCGTTCCATCCCCTACGCCCCGCCCCGGTGGCCCGAGGCCCCCCGGTCATGGAGATGGCTGATGCCGGCCCTCGTCCTAGGGGCCGCCGCCGCCCTTTTCCTCTACCTGGGGTCGCTCCTGCAACCCGAATCCGATCTTCCCGTCCTCCCCGAAACGGTCGCCCCGCTTTGGGAACCGCCGGCGGTCGGATCCGAATCGCCGTCCGCCGCCCCGGAGTCTCCCCCGGCGACCGCCCCCGTCCCCGCCGCCTCCCCCCCTCCCCCCGTTCCCACGCAGTCCCCCCCGGTGGAGATGCGCCAAGCCCTCATATACGATCCGCTGGGCGACGGATCCGAAAACTCGTCCCGGGTGGGGGCCTTGGTGGATAATGATCCGGCCACATCGTGGCGAACCGAACGCTACTACGACCCGTTGCCCCTGCTCAAAGACGGGGTGGGCGTGGCCTTTGAAGTCACGGGGGCGCCGAAACTTATGGAGCTGGTGGGAATGTCGGAAGGGACGGCCTTTCAAATCCTATGGTCGCCGCGCCTTGCGGAAAACCCCCGCCAATGGGAGCCGGTGGCGGGAGGACGGTCGTTTCCGGAGGACGCGGTAATCCAACTTCCCTCCCGCCCGGACGGAGTGTGGTTGCTGTGGCTCATCGAGTTGCCGATAACCGAGCAGGGATATCAGACGCAACTGGCCGAAGTAAGGTTCCGGTCGTGACCGCCCGTCCCGACACGGACGCAGAATTGCTGGCCCGTTACATAGCCGGGGACTTGGAATCTTTCGACCGTCTGATGACCGCCCACGAGGGAAAGGTGTTCGCGGTCTGCCTGCGCATCCTGGGCGACCGCGACAAAGCCTTGGAAGCCTCCCAGGAAACCTTCATAGCCGTGTTGCGCAAAGCGGGCTCCTTCCAGGGCCGTTCCGCCTTCACCACCTGGCTGTACCGGATCGCGGTCAACTCCTGCTACGACGTTTTGCGCAGGGAGGGACGGCAACCCGCCGCGCGCCTGCCTGAAACCTACCAACCCGCCGATCCGTCCGCCCTCTGGGAACTGGAGGCGGCGGAGACGCGCCCCGCCATCGAGCGGGCCCTGGCCGAAATGCCCGCCGAGTACGCGGCGGTGGTGGTTCTCAGCGACTTGCAGGACCTGCCGTTGCGCACGGTGGCCGAATCGTTGGAACTGCCTCTGGGAACCGTCAAATCCCGCCTGTTCCGAGGCCGCAAGCAACTCGCCCATGCTTTACAGAACCTTTTGGGCGTTCCCGGTCGTCAAAAGGATGAAGAAAATGACTGATCAGCCCAACTCCCCGGAGGGCCTGGCCCCAGAGCCCCTGGCAGAAGAGCGCCTGGCCGACTTGGCCTCCCAACCCGCTGGAGGGCCGGATGAGGCGCGCCTGGGGGCGGAGCAACAGGCGGAAGTGGAAGAGCAAAGGGCGGTGCGCCGGGCTTTGTCTTCCCTCCCCGCCCCGCAACTGACCCCCGAAGAGCGGCGGGACCTACGCCGGGCGGCGCACAGGGCGGCCGCCGAAGAGTCCGCCGCCCCCGCGCCCCCGGCCCGGAGGCGATTCCGGTTGATGCGCGCCTGGCCGGCCGCGGCGGCCGCCGCCTCGCTGGCTTTGGCGGTAGCGGTGGCGATCAACTTGCGCGACCTGGGAGACACGGCCAATCAGCGGACGGAGTTGACAGCCGCCGCCACTACCGCCGCCCCCACCGTCCCCCCTACGACTATGACCGCGTTCGCAGAAGAGCCGGTGTCCGAAGAAGCCCCGCTCGCCGCCGCCGAACCCGAAAGCGCGACTGCGGACGCAGGGGCGGCGGCCGAGGATCAAATGGCGGAATCCGACCCGCTCCCCTCG
The DNA here is from genome assembly GCA_965202665.1 of Candidatus Spongiisociaceae bacterium. GTDB lineage: Bacteria > Actinomycetota > Acidimicrobiia > Spongiisociales > Spongiisociaceae. The sequence goes on along the minus strand of OZ241841.1, from coordinate 1,354,962 downwards.
CCCGCCTCTACCGCCGCCGACGAAACCGCCTCCTTATCCACCGAACAATCACGAACGGAGGACGCCCCGATGTCGGATGTCGCGCTTGATGATTTGCCCCGTCTCTGGGGAACCGACGAAGGAACATGGGAAAGCGATCGGGAGTTGGCGGAACGGACCAAGGCCCTCGCCGCCGGGCAACCGGACCTTTTCCCCATGTCCTACCCGGAAATGGCGGAATACGCCGACCGCGCCGGGCTGGCCTGCTGGGATGGTTTCGCCGACAATACGGACGGAGGGCGGGCGACGGTGGCGTTCGCCGGACGGGCCTGGATTGGGGAATTTTGGTACGAGGTCTACCACTTGGAAACGGAGGAACCCCTATGGGAGGGCGGGCCCCGCTATTTGCTGATTGCTTTCACGCCGCCCGGCGGCTTAGCGGGAACCGCCGGTGAGGACGAAGCGGACGACGAATGTCGGGCTCTCTTCATAACCGAACAAGAAACCGAAGGGTGAGGGCGACGGGCCCCGGCCGGACATTCGCCGGATAGCGGTCCGGGGCGGGTAAGCTGGGAGGATGAAAATCTCATCGGCCTGGTACGTTGACCTGTTGGAAAGGTTGGTGGCCGGGTTGCGGCGGATGGCGGTGGACCAACCAGCGCGCGGGATAACTTTCGTCGCCCTCGGCTTGGGGGTGGTCGCCTTGCTGGCCGCGGCGGTGGTGTTTCTGTCGGCGGCCCTGTTCCGTCTGTTGGCGATCGGGGTGGGGGACATCGGCGCTTACGCCATCGCCGGGGGATTATTTTTGGCCTTGGGGTGGTTGTTCTGGTACAGGCGCCGGGTCCATCCGCAAGAGGACGAGGAGGATAATGACTGACCAAATATCCAACGGGGACAATCCTGCGGAGAAAGTGATAATCATCGGGTCGGGACCGGCCGGGCTGACCGCCGCCCTCTACGCCGCCCGCGCCAACCTGTCCCCGCTGGTGTTCGAAGGGTTCAGCGCCGGCGGGCAGTTGATGATCACCACCGATGTGGAAAACTATCCCGGCTTCCCGGCGGGGATAATGGGCCCGGACTTGATGGACCTGTTCCGCGACCAAGCGGAGCGGTTCGGCGCCCGTTTGGTTCCCGCCGATGTCACCGCCGTGCAACTGACGGAGCGTCCCTTCGAAGCGAAAGTAGATAATCAACGTTATCTATCGCAAACTATTATTATCGCCACCGGTGCTTCCGCCCGCTGGCTGGAAGTTTCCGGCGAGGAGCGCCTCATCGGCAAAGGAGTGTCCGCCTGCGCCACCTGCGACGGGTTCTTCTTCCGAGACAAGGAAATCATCGTGGTAGGCGGAGGCGACTCGGCGATGGAAGAAGCGCTGTTCCTCACCAAGTTCGCTTCCCGGGTTACCATAGTTCACCGGCGGGACGAATTCCGGGCCTCCCGGATCATGGCCGACCGCGCCCTGTCCCACGACAAAATCAGGGTGATCTGGAACGCGGTGGTGGAGGAAATTCTGGGCGAAGACGGGGTGAGCGGGGCGCGGTTGCGCGACACGCAAACCGGGGAAACAAAGGAGCTGGCCTGCGAGGGGGTGTTCGTAGCCATCGGCCACGACCCCAACACTTCCCTGTTCAAAGGGCAACTGGAGTTGGACGACAACGGGTACGTCATCCTGCCCGGACCTGGTACCATGACCAGCGCGCCCGGGGTGTTCGCCGCCGGGGATGTAGCCGACACCGTGTATCGTCAGGCGGTCACCGCGGCCGGAACCGGTTGCGCGGCCGCCATCGACGCCGAACGATGGATGGAGTCCGAACACCGCCCCGGCTAAAACCTGGAAGCTCTAAACCTTGCTACATAAAGTAGCGATAACTAACAAGGAGGACTGATGTCCGCAATCATCACCCTGTCCGACGCCGACTTCGCGGAGCATATCTCCGGCGAGCAACCTATCTTGGTTGACTTCTGGGCCGAATGGTGCGGCCCCTGCCGGTTGGTAGCCCCCGTCTTGGAGGCGATTTCAGTCGAACACGGGGATCGGCTCACCATCGCCAAACTGAACATCGACGAGAACCCGCAAACGCCCGCCTCGCACGATGTGATGAGCATCCCCACTATGATCCTGTTCCAAAACGGGATGGAACGCAAACGAATCGTGGGGGCCCGTAGCAAAGCGGATATGATCAACCAGCTTTCCGACTGGTTGTCCTATCCACAAACCGAGGGAAGGGGATTTTTCAGGTGAAAAACCGGCGGTAAATGGTTTCCAACTGGTCCAGGCTGGAAAAACTGAGCGTGACCTGGCCTTTGTTGTTTTTGTAGCGGATGCGAACTTTGGTCCCCAGCTGGTCGGCCAACCGGTTCTCCAACTCAATCACCGCCGCCGGACGCATCTCCCTCGTCAGCGGATGCCCGCTTTCTTTCCGAGCTGCGATCTCCGCCTCCAAACGGCGCACCGACCAGTCCCCGGCGATGGCCCGTTCCGCCATATCCTCGGCTTCAGCCGGGTCCTCCACGCTGAGCAGGACCCGGGCGTGCCCGGCGGTCAGATCGCCGGTGACCAAGGCGGCCTGAATAACCGGACTAAGTTGCAAAAGGCGCAGAGAGTTGGTTATAGCGGCCCGACTGCGGCCCACCCTCTCCCCTATTTCGGCATGAGTCATCCCAAAATCACCCTGCAGTTGAGCGAAAGCGGCCGCTTCTTCCAACGGACCCAGGTCTTCCCGTTGCAAGTTCTCCACCAGAGCCTCGGTCAGCGATCCTTGTTCATCGGTTTCCCTTATCAGAGCGGGAATTTCCTCCAAGCCGGCCGCCTGCGCCGCCCGCCAGCGCCGCTCCCCGGCCACCAACGCGTAACCATCCCCCTGCGGTCTCAACACCACCGGTTGCAACACCCCCACCCGCCGAATGGACTCGGTCAGCGAATCCAGAGATTCCCGGTCAAAATCGGTGCGGGGCTGGCGCAGGTTGGGCTGAATATCGCCCAAAGAAATGTATTCCAGATTGCGCCCCGTCCCCGCCGGGATCAACGCCCCCAGTCCTCGCCCCAGCCCGGATCTGCGTTCCGCCATTTTACTCCTCCTTGTCGTGTCGTTGGATAAACTCCCGGGCCGCCAGCCGATAGGCGATGGCTCCCGGACTCATACCAGAGTAGGTTTCAATCGGTTCACCGTAGGAAGGGGCTTCGGATAGCCGAACCGAGCGGGGAACCACCGCTTTGTAGGCTTTGTCGCCGAAATACTCCCGGACTTCATCCACCACCTGCGAGGACAGTTTGGTGCGGCCATCGTACATGGTAAGCAACACCCCTCCCACTTCCAACCTGTTGTTCAGGTTTTCTTTCACCAGTTCCACGTTGCGCAACAGCTGGCCCAGCCCCTCCAAGGCGTAATATTCGCATTGAATGGGTATCAGTATCTCATCGCAGGCCGCCAAGGCGTTGATGGTAAGCAAGCCCAGGCTGGGCGGGCAATCCACGAAGATGTAGTCATAGTCGTCACCGGTCTCCGCCAGAGCAGAATCCAACCTTCTTTCCCGATTCATAACCGATACCAGCTCTATTTCCGCCCCGGCTAAATCAATGGTGGCGGGAACTAGGAACAAGTTCTTGACGCTGGTCGGTTCGGTGGAATCCAACAACGAGGCATCGCCTAACAACACATCGTAGACGGAGGTCTCCAGCTCGTTCGGTTCCACACCTAGCCCGGAGGTGGTGTTGCCCTGAGGATCCAGGTCCACCACCAACACCCTCTTATCCATAATCGCCAAGCAGGCTGACAAGCTAATGGCGGTGGTTGTTTTGCCTACTCCGCCCTTTTGATTGGCGATGGCGACTATCAGGGGCCGGTTCATAGGCCCAATCTAGCGACTCCGGACGGATTGTCAAGCATTCCCCGCCGCTATGTTTCACGTGAAACATCTATTCGGGGGATATCACCACCGAGCGACGCGGTTCTTCGCCTTCCGAATAGGAGCGAACCCCCTCCACCTCGGAGATGGCGTCATGCACCACCTTCCGATCTCCGGCGTTCATCGGCTCCAGCATTATCTCGGTGTGCTCCTCCACGACCTGCTGAGCCAGTTTTCCGGCATAGATCACCAACGCCTCCTGCCTGCGCGCCGCGTAACCGGCTATATCCAACCGAACGCGCAACCGTTTGGCCGTCTTGCGTTGCAAAACCGTCTTGGTCAGTTCATGTACGGACTGCAACACACTGGCTTTGGGGCCTATCAAGGCCTCTGTCTGTTCCCCGGTCACGTTGGCCAGGATGACTTTCCCCTTGATTTCCACCTTTACCTTGCCCTCCAAGCCGAACTGTTCCAACAGTCCTTCCAAGAACTTCTTGACGATCTTGGCATCTTGCTGATCCGGCTCCCGGGAGACATCGGCCCGGGACGGAGCATCTGGAGCACCGGAAGAAGAACGCTCGGCGGCCGGGGGACGGTTGTCGGCAGCGGGGCGTTTGGGGCGGGCGGGTTCTCCCTGCTTGCGGGGCCTTTTACGATTGCGCGGCCGGGGGCGGGGCTTCACGCGTACGATGGCGTCCTGCCCGCCAATGCCCAGAAAGCCGCCTTGCGCCTCCTGGATCACCTTGATCTCGGCCTGTTCCTCGTCCTCCAGGCCCAGTTCCTCCATGGCGGCTTTCACCGCCAACTTGACTGATTTGGCTGTGGTCTCTACCCATTCCACCATTTGTCCTACCCTCTCCTACGTCGGGAGCGCTTCTTACGCGAACCCTGTGGTTTCGGCGGTGGCTTATCCACCTGCCCTTGCTTCTGGTCAGCGCCAAGTTGCGGCTGGCCATTGTCCGGCGGCCCTTTTTCTCGCTTTTCCTGACCAGGGCGGCCGTCTATCTTGAAAATCAGGAGCTGCTGTCCGGTTCTGAACAGGTTGCTCGTGGCAAAATACAGGTTCAAACCGATCGGCCAGATATACGAGATCGCCCCAAACACCAACGGCAAAACCTTGGTTATCCTTTGCATGCTCTGCGCCTGAGGCGACTGGTCCGCAGTTGATGATTTGGGGGCGATCAGTTTCTGTTGCAGGTAACCGGTGCCGATAACGATCAACACCATAGCCAGATAGGGGAGAGCCTGCAAGGAAAGAACCCCCCACTCGGACACCGCAGTGGACGGTTCCCGGGCCAAATCCAAGCCGAAGAAGGTCAAAGGCCCATCCAGACGGGCCGAGTCCAAAGCCGACCCGGCGGGCAAACCCCTTTCCGGCTCGCGCAATACCTGAAACAGAGCGAACCAAATGGGCATCTGCACCAGCAACGGGAATACGCATCCCAAAGGGCTCGCCCCCCGGCTCCGGTACAGTTCCATCACCATTTTGTTCATCGTTTCCGGATCATCCTTGTATTCCTTGCGCAATCGTTGCATCTCAGGCTGAAGTTCCTGCATGGCCCGGGTGGAGCGCACCTGCTTAAGGGTGAGCGGAAAAACCAGCAGGTTGACCACCAAGGTCAGAAAAATGATGGAAACCCCGTAGTTGGGTATAATATCGTAAAAGAACGATAAAATACCTCCTAAAAGGGACTGCAACCCGTCCCAAAGTTGCCCCATCAACTTTCCTTTCGCTCAGGAACCGGATCGACGCCGCCGGGGGTGAAAGGATTGCACCGCCCGATCCTTCTCAAGCCCATCCAAGACCCCTTCCAGAAGCCGAACCGCCCCATCGCCTGATAGGCATAGCGGGAACAGGTCGGATAAAACCGGCAAGAACTCGGCAACATCGGGCCGATCGTGTTCTGGTAAACCGTAATCATAGCCCGACCGGCCATCGCCAACGGGCCGACTCGCCCCGCCTCGGGGGGAGCGAGGTCGGCTTCGGTTGCCTGGTTGGACCTCATTTCTTCATCTCCATTGCCGTTTCGGCCTCGTCCAACGCCGTCTGTATCCAATCGCAAACCGCGCTAAACCGCGCTTGCGCCAACTTGTCGGACGCTATCACCGCGTAATCCGCCCCCGGGGCCACCCCCACCCGGCGCAAAGCCTCCCGCAGACGGCGCTTTATCCGGTTGCGCATTACCGCTCCGCCCACCCGACGGCCCACTACCAAGCCCACCCGGGCCGGTCCCGGCTCCCGATCCAGCTTGACGACCGTCACCCCCTGGTGCCTCACCCTAACGCCGTTGCGAAATAAATCGTCGAACCGTCCGGAGCCGCGCAGAGATTGAAAGGTGCGCACCGATGCCGTTCCGGATGCCATCGGCGCCGGTTACGCGGCCAAGCGGCGTCTGCCCTTCTGACGCCGCCGTTTCAGAAGCATCCGGCCCTGCCGGGTTCGCATCCGGCGACGGAAGCCGTGCTTGCGCTTCCGGCGACGATTGTTCGGTTGGTAGGTTCGCTTCACGATGAAACTCCAAGCGGCTCATAGTTCGGTCCCGGCCGGACGGCGGTCAGTCGCCTCTGTGCGACATCCGGGCCCGGGGCGCGGTTTCCCCCATTATACGACCTTTCCCCGCGGTTTGCAAAGCAGGACCCCCCGGGCCGGCCATAATACGGCTGGCGTTGACGGACCGGGGCGGGCGTACCGGCGATCCCGGGGACATCCGAACCGGGCTCGGCCGGGAGCAGGTCGGGAATTAAAAATTAAGACCGGGAAAATTTTTCATAACGGCTTGACTCATCGGAAGAGCGCCGGGGGAGAGTCGTTTTTTGCCATCTACTAGGGAATTCAGCGCTTTAGGGAGGCAAATGGGCGGTGTTTTGCCCTTTCAGGCGGGCGGCGGCGGCCGTGTATTCTCCTCACCGAACGAGGGACGGGGCGAGCTCAAGCGAATGGCTTGCTTCGTCCATCGGGGACATACACGGAGGCAGCCCCTGGTTGCCATCGCCGTCATAAGCCACATGTACCAAAGTGTGACCCGCACATCTTCTCCACACCTGTGGAAAAGGGCTGTGGAAATCCGCAACGGCGCATCAGAACCGGGAGGCCAAAGCGGTGGCACAAACACGGACCATTACCAACAACAGACAACTCGTCGAGACGCTCCAGTCTCGCATACCGACCATGAAATGGAGCACATGGTTCTCCTCGGTAAACTTCGAAATCGATGAGCGGGTGTTACGCGTGATCTCACCATCCGCCTTCCACAGCCAATGGCTCAGCGAGAACTACCAGCACCTGCTGGACCAGGCCGCCGAAGAACATCTCGGATCCGCCGCCTCGGTGGAATATGCGGTGTCCGATCGCTTGGCGTCCCCAGGAACAGGGAACGGCTCCGCTCCCTCCCGCACCCGGACCCCGCCCGTCGCCGCAACCGAGCCGACCGAGCCGCCGCCCGAAAGCAACGGCTCCGGCCCCGCCTCCCGCCTAGCCGGCAAATACGTATTCGACAACTTCATCGCCGGTTCCTCCAACCGCCTGGCCTTAGCGGCCGCCAAAGCGGTGGCCGAACAGCCCGGCGGACGTTACAACCCGCTGTTCATCTACGGCGCGGCGGGTTTGGGAAAGACCCACCTGTTGCACGCCGTCAGCCACCACACCAAGGCCATGCGGCCGGGGGCCCGCATCCGCTACGCCACCTCGGAAAACTTCGTCAACGAATTCATCGACAGCATACGGCGCAAGCGAATGGACGAATTCAAGCAACGTTACCGAAGCGCCAATCTGTTGCTGGTAGACGACATCCAGTTCTTCGAAGGCAAGGAGCAGGTCCTGGAAGAAGTGTTCCACACCTTCAACGCCCTGCACGAAGCCGACCGGCAGATGGTTCTCACCTGCGACCGCCCCCCCAAGGATCTGTCGGCCATCGAGGAGCGCCTCCGTTCCCGGTTCACCTCCGGATTAATGACCGACATCGGCCCGCCCGATGTGGAAACCAGGCAGGCCATCCTCCGCAGCAACGCCGAGCTGTCCAAAGTGCCGGCCCCCGATGAAGTCCTGGATTTCATCGCCCGCCACATCACCGACAACATTCGGGAACTGGAAGGGGCCCTCAATCGGGTAGCGGCCTACGCCGCCTTGGAAGCGCGCCCCATCACGTTGGAATTGGCGGAAAACGCCCTGCGGGACATGCTCCCGTCCGGAACCGGCCGCCGCCCCAGCGGCCCGGAAATCTTAGCTAAAACCGCCATACGGTACGGGTTCTCCATCGCCGACATGGAAGGCCCCAGCCGCAAATCGAAGTTGGTCCTGGCCCGCCAGGTGGCGATGTACCTATGCCGGGACCTGGCCAACCTGTCCTACCCGAAGATCGGCAAACTGTTCGGCAACCGGGATCACACCACCGTCATGCACGCCTACAACAAGGTGCAGCGACGGCTTCCCACCGATTTGAACCTGTGCGACGAGGTAACCGACCTGTCCCACGCGCTGTCCGCCAAATGAACCACCGTCGCCCGCGCTTTTCCACGACCGCCCGCTCCGCCGCGCGCCGGGCGGTGCATAACCGGCCCGCCGTCCACACCGGCTGTGGCCAACCGAAACCGCCCCTGACCAGCACTTTTGAGACAATATCCACTTATACACATTGTCTACTACGATAACTTGTTATATACTAATATTAGCAACCATCATAGAACGGGAGGAAAGACCGTGGAAACCGACCAGACCGTAACCGAAATGGAAACTCCGGCTCTTGAGGAGGCGTCACCGAACTCGGAGGGGCCTTCCAACGCCGGATTGGAGATCCGCGCCGACCGTGATGAGTTGGCGGATGGGTTCGCCCGCGCCAATCGAGGGGTCGGCTCCCGTACTTCCATGCCTATTTTGCAAGGGGTGCTGTGCGAGGCCTCCGCGGGCCAGTTGACCATCACCGGGTCCAGTCTGGATGTGACGGTCCGCGTAACTGTACAAGTGAGCGTACATTCCGAGGGCCGGTGCGTGGTGCCCAGCAAGTTGATTACGGACGTGCTGAGGAAAATGCCGGAGGGGGCGATCACCATCAGTTCCGAGGACGGAGCGGTAAAGGTTTCCGGCCAGGGATCCGGCGAGGGCGGTCCCCAGTTCAATATTCGAGTTATGTCGGCGGAAGATTTCCCCAACCTGGATGAACCTAATTTGGAAGAAGCGGTCACCGTGTCCGGCAAACAGCTGGCGGCCGCCATCTCCCAGGTGACGGTGGCCGCATCCACCGACGAGGCGCGCCCCATTCTCACCGGAGTCCAAATTGAAAACGAAGACGGGGGGATGCGCTTGGTGGCCACCGACTCCTATCGGCTGGCGGTGCGCGACCTGCCGGAGGTGAAATTGTCCGGGGCCGGCTTGGTGCCCGCCCGCGGCTTGAACGAGATGGAGCGAACGGTCGGCGCCGAAGAGGTGCGGGTGGCCATCGATGAGCGCACCGCGGTATTCGCCTCCGAGCGGGGGATTCTTAGCCTGCGGTTGATCGACGGGACCTTTCCCAACTACCGTCAGTTGCTTCCCGACAGTAATCCCAATCGGATGACGTTCGAGCGCACCCAGATGCTGGCAGCTCTCGACCGAGCGGTTTTGGTGGCGGAGGATCACATACCCATCAAACTGAAACTGACCTCCACCGGGGCGCAACTTTCCGTCCAACGCCAGGACGTGGGGGGCGAGTCGGAGTTGATAGCCGGCGCCTTCGAGGGCCCGGAAGAAGAGATCGATGTTGCGTTCAACCCCACCTACGTCCGGGACGGGGTGGCGGCCATTGAAACCGACAAAGTGGCCTTGGAGGTGGTGGACGGCCTCAAGCCGGGGCTGATCAGAGGTCGGGATCCGGGCGGCTTCCAGTATCTGCTTATGCCCGTGCGCGTCTAGGCCCCGGCGGGGCGGCGCCATGGGGCTCGTCTGGCTGGAGTTGGCGGGGTTCCGCAGTTACGGGGACCTGCGCTGGGAACCCGAACCTGATGTCAATGTGCTGACGGGGCGCAACGGGGCGGGCAAGACGAACCTGTTGGAAGCGATCGGTTACCTGGGTTCTCTGCGTTCCTTCCGGCGCGTCCCGGACTCCGAGTTGGTGGCCGCCGGGCGCGAACAGTGCGTGGTGCGCGGGGAGGCGGAGCAAGGAGAATCCTCCGCTTTGGTGGAGATTGAAATACCGGCCGCAGGCCGCCGGCGCGCCCAGCTGAACCGGCGCCGCCTGTCCCGGGCCGCCGACCTGTTGGGGGCGGTGCGCGCCGTGGTCTTCCTCCCCGATGATTTGGATTTTGTGAAACGGAGCCCGTCCTACCGGCGCCATCTGTTGGACGCGACGGCGGTGCAGATCTGGCCGGGGGCCTATCAAGATCAACAGGACTACGAGCGGGCCCTGCGGCAACGCAACGCCTTGCTTCGCTCCCAAGGAAGAGGGGCCGATCCCGCCACCTTGGACGTGTGGGACGGCCGTTTGTCACAGGCGGGGGGCAAACTGATGGATAGACGGCAGGCGACCATCGCCGCCCTGCAGGAGGAGACCGCCGCTATGTATCGGAAAATGTCCGAATCGGATGTCCAGGTCCGTTTGAGTTACCAGGCCGGATGGGCGAACCCTGGAGAGGGGGAGTGGTCCGACCAGTTGGCCGGGGCCTTGGCCCGCTCCCGGTCGGATGACATGGAACGGAGGATGTCCACCACGGGGCCGCACCGGGATGATTTGACCATCCGGCTGGGGGAGCGGGATTCCCGAACCCGGGCCAGCCAAGGCGAGCAACGAACTTTGGCCTTGGCGATACGGCTGGCCGCCCACGCCGCGGTGCGGCGCAAGACCGGGGAGGCCCCTTTGCTCCTGTTGGACGATGTGTTCTCCGAGTTGGACGCGCAACGCTCCACCGCTTTGGCCGAGGCTTTGCCGGGGGCGCAGACTTTTATCACCACCGCCCGCGAGGAGGAAGTGCCGGTGGCGGGCAGGCTGTGGCATGTGTCGGAGGGAGCGGTGCGATGAGTGGGGAACTGACTCCGCTCCGGCGGGATCTGGAAGAGATTTTCACCCAGTTGGGCTTGGCCCCGCTGGCGGTGTTGGAGGAGTTGGCCGGCCGGTGGGACGAGTTGGCCGGGCCGCCTTGGGCGGGGGCCAGCGACCCGTTGGTGATCCGGCACGGAGAGTTGACGGTGCAGTCCAGAGAAGCCGCCATGGTACGCGTTTTGGCTTTCTCGGCTAATCAACTGCAGGCGCGGTTGGAACGGCATTTCGGACCGGGGGTGGTACGGTCGGTCAGGGTGGCCGCCCCTCCCCGCCGCCCCTCTTCCCCTGACGGTAAAAACCCTGGTCAGACGGGGTTTTCGCCGGTTTCTTAATCCGCCGCGGAGCAGGATGGAAAGGCTTGGTTTAGCCGTGGAAACCTACTAGAATAAACAGCGCGGGGCGTTGGCCCCGGGTCTAAAAGCCGGGGGAGGGAAGCGCCCGCCGGGTCGGCTAGCGGAGGGCCGGAGCGGGCGGTGGACGAGGCCGTGGAAAAGTCGGCCGGGACGAGAAAGAGAGGCGCCTGCACGGCAACCAGCGGGCGGCCCTCAACGCACTGGAAGAAGCCCGGCCAAACGGGCCCGGTTTGGAGAAAGCGGACTAGTGACTACCAGACAAGCGTCGGATTACGGCGCCAAAGACATCAAAGTCCTGGAAGGGATGGAAGCGGTCCGCAAGCGGCCCGGCATGTACATAGGCTCCACCGGCCCGCGCGGCCTGCACCATCTGGTGTGGGAGATAGTGGACAATTCGGTGGACGAGGCGGTGGCAGGTTTTGCGGACCGGATCGACGTCACGTTGTTGTCCGGTGGGGGATGCCGGGTGGTGGACAACGGCCGGGGGATCCCGGTGGCCCGGCATTCCAAGACCCGTCGTTCCGCTTTGACCACCGTGCTCACCACCCTCCATTCCGGCGGCAAGTTCGAGGAAGGGGCCTACATCGTTTCTGGCGGCCTGCACGGGGTGGGGATGGCGGTGGTCAACGGCTTGTCGGAGCGGCTGGAGGCGCAGGTGGTGCGGGACGGGTTCGTATGGTCGCAGGAGTTCATCCGGGGCAAACCGGTGCAGGCGGAGGTGGCCAAAGGGCGCAAGCTGACACGCACCGGCACCACCATCACCTTCTGGCCGGACCCGGAGGTGTTCACCGACACCACCGACTTCAATTACGAAACCATTTCCGGACGCCTGCGGGAGTTGGCCTTTTTGAACCGTAACCTGTGCATTCGGCTGACTGACGAACGCAACGGGCGCGCCGACGAGTTTCGTTACAAAGGCGGCCTGTCGGATTTCGTCAAGCATCTGAACGGCTCCCGCGACCCGTTGCATGCGCACATCGTCAATTTGGAGGAAGAAGGCGAGGACATCACGATGGACGCCGCCCTGCAATGGACTTCCTCCTACAGCGAAAGCGTGCTCAGTTTCGCCAACAACATCAACACTCACGAAGGAGGGACCCACGAGGAGGGCTTCCGAACCGCCCTCACCAAGGCCATCAACGACTTCGCCCGGGCCAAAAACCTGCTTAAGGAGAAGGACAGCAACCTGACCGGGGAAGATGTGCGGGAGGGCCTGACGGCGGTGATTTCGGTGAAGGTGCGCAATCCCCAGTTCGAAGGGCAGACCAAAACCAAGCTGGGAAATACCGAAGTTCGCAGTTACGTGCAGAAGATGCTCAATAGGATGTTGCCAGAATGGTTGGAACGTTATTCGACTGAAGCCCGGCGCATCGTGGAGAAAGCCCGTCAAGCGCAACACGCCCGGGAAGCCGCCCGCAAGACCCGGGAAATGATCCGGCGCAAGTCGTTGCTGGGTTCCTCCACCCTGCCCGGCAAACTGGTGGACTGCGCCACCCGCGACCCCGACCGGGCCGAGCTGTTCATCGTAGAAGGGGATTCGGCGGCGGGCCCGGCCAAAAACGGGCGCGAATCGGAGTTCCAAGCGGTGCTGCCCATCCGGGGCAAGATCCTCAATGTGGAGAAGGCCCGGCTGGGCAAGGCCTTGCAGAACAAGGAGATTCAGGCCCTGATCACCGCCATCGGAACCGGCATCGGCGAGGACTTCGACATCGCCAAGCGCCGTTACGGCAAGGTGGTGCTCCTCACCGACGCCGATGTGGACGGGGCCCACATACGCACCCTGTTGCTCACTTTCCTGTTCCGCCATATGCGGGGGCTGATCGAAAACGGAAACGTGTACATCGCGGTGCCGCCCCTCTACCGGGTGAAGGTGGGCAAAAAAGTCCATTATTTGGCCGATGACGCCGCCTTGGAAAAGTTCCGCGTCGACCATCCCAAAGCCAAACCCACCCGCTTCAAAGGGCTGGGGGAGATGAACGACGCCGAGTTGAGCGTCACCGCCTTGGACCCGGCCACCCGCACCCTGGTGCGGGTGCAGTTGGAGGACGCCGCTTTAGCCGACGAACGGTTTACGGTGCTGATGGGGGACGATGTGGCCGCCCGCAAGCTGTACATTCAGCGCAATGCGGGCGACGTCCGGTTCCTGGATATTTGATTATGGCCGAAGAGGGGCGCATCGCGCCGGTCGACATCAACGAGGAGATGTCCAAGTCGTTCGTCGACTATGCGATGTCGGTGATCGTGTCCCGGGCCCTGCCCGATGTCCGGGACGGCCTCAAGCCGGTGCAAAGGCGCATCATTTACGCCATGGACGACATGGGGGTGACGGCGGGGGCCTCCCATCGCAAGTCGGCCACGGTGGTGGGGGAGGTGATCGGCAAATACCATCCCCACTCCAACGACGCCATCTACGACGCTTTGGTGCGGATGGGGCAGGGTTTCAGTTTGCGCTACCCGCTGGTGGACCCGCAGGGCAACTTCGGCACCACCGACGACCCCCCGGCCGCTATGCGTTACACCGAATGCCGATTAACCCGGCTGGCGGAGGCGCTGTTGGACGGGATCGACGAGGACACGGTGGATTTCATAGACAACTTCGACGGGTCCGAGGCGGAGCCGAAAGTGTTGCCCTCCCGCTTCCCCAATTTGCTGGTCAACGGCAGTCAGGGGATCGCGGTGGGGATGGCCACCAACATCCCCCCCCACAACCTGGGGGAGATTGCGGAGGCCTGCCGGTACGGGTTGGAGCACCCCGACGCTCCGCCCGAGGACTACCTGTCCATCGTGAAAGGCCCCGATTTCCCAACCGGCGGTTACGTGATGGGAACCGACGGGATCAGGCAAGCCCTGCTCACCGGGCGGGGTTCCATCAAAATGCGGGCGGTGGCCGACATCGAAGAGGTGCGCAAGGGCCGCACCGCCATCGTGGTGACCGAACTGCCCTATCAGGTGAGCCAGGATCGGGTGATGGAGAAGATCGCCGGCCTGGTGCAGGACAAGAAGGTTTCCGGGATCGCCGACCTGCACAATCAGTCATCCTCCAGAGTGGGGGTGCGGCTGGTGATCGAATTGCAAAGGAGCGCCGTCCCCCAAGTGGTGCTCAACCAGCTCTACAAGTTGACCCAGTTGCAGGAGAGTTTCGGGGTGAACACGGTGGCCCTGGTGGACGGGGTGCCCCAAACTTTGAACATCGCCGAGATGATCCAATATTTCCTGGACCACCAGATGGAGGTGATCGAGCGGCGCACCCGGTTCCGGCTGGACCGGGCGGAGGCCCGCGCCCACATCCTGGAAGGGTTGGTGACGGCGGTGGACAACATCGACGAGGTGGTGGCCATCATCCGCCGCAGCGCCGAAGCCGACCAGGCCCGCACCGCCCTGATGGAAAGGTTTGAACTGACCGACATCCAAGCCCGGGCGGTGTTGGATATGCCGTTGCGCCGCCTTACTTCGCTGGAGACCGAAAAACTGCGGGCCGAGTTGGAGGACCTGCGCATTTTGATCGCCGACTTGCAGGCCATCCTGGACGATCCCGCCCGTCGCCGGACGATAATCGCAGAAGAGTTGGAGGAGGTGCGCCGGGGACACGACGACGCCCGCCGCACCCGTATCCAGCCCGACGAAGGGGAGTTGTCGTTCGAGGATCTGGTAGCCGACGACGAACTGGTGCTCACCGCCTCCGCCCACGGCTATGTGAAAACGGTGGACGCCGGGATGTACCGCTCCCAAGGCCGGGGGGGACGGGGGGTGAAAGGGGCGGCGGTGAGGGAAGGTGATTTTCTCACCCATGTTTTGCACACCACCGCCCACGCCTACCTGCTGTTTTTCAGCAACAAGGGACGGGTGCATCGCGTCAAAGCCCACGAGATTCCCCGCCAGTCCCGCACCGCCAAAGGGGTGCTGGCCCAGTCGGTGCTGCCTTTTGAGCCGGACGAGCGCATCCGGGCCATCATCGACACCCGCGACTACGAGTCCTTCAAATACCTGGTGATGGCTACCAAGTTGGGGCAGGCCAAGCGCACCCTGTTCAGCCGATACGACAGTCCCAATAGGACTTTAAAAGCGATCAACATGGTGGAAGGGGATGAACTGGTGGAAGTGCACGCCACCAAAGGGGAAAGCGATGTGTTGTTGTTCACCCGGCTTGGTCAAGCCATCCGTTTTTCGGAGAACGATTTGCGGCCCATGGGGCGCAGCACCCGGGGGGTGCGCGGCATAAAACTGCGGGAGGGCGACGAGGTGGTGGGCGCCTGCGTGAGCGAAACCGGGGACGAGGTGCTGATGCTTACCTCCGGCGGATACGGCAAACGCACCAAGATCAACCTTATCCGCCAGATCAAACGGGGGGGCATGGGGGTTAAGGCGTACAAGTTGACCTCGGTGCGGGGGGAGTTGATCGGAGCGCGGGCGGTTTCCACCGATGGGGAGGTGTTGGTGGTGTCCTCGGACGGGGTGATGATCCGACTGGCCATAAACTCCATCAGCCGCCAGCAACGCAACTCCACCGGAGTGCGGGTCAAGAACCTGGACGAAGGAGTCACGCTTACCTCGTTCGCTCCGGTTTTGAACGACGAGGCGGAATGACCGCCGTGGGTCTTCCCACCGCCCCTCGCCGGGTTCGGCGGATCATTCGCAAGTTCGACCCGTGGACGGTGCTGAAAGTTTCTTTGGTGTTGACCGCCATCGCCGCCTTGGGGCTGGTGCTGGCCGCGGTGACTTTGTGGGCCATCGTCAACCGGTTGGGCATCCCCGGGGCTTTGGAGCGGGCCGCGCAACGGGTGAGCCTGATCGCTCCCGACGAGACGTTGTTGCAATCCGGGTCGGTTTACCTGCGGGGGACTTTGCTGGCGGCGGCGGGCTGGATGATGATGGTAACCGGCCTGCTCACCTCGGCCGCCATCGTCTACAACCTGATCGCCGAGGTGGCGGGCGGGGTGGAGTTCACCGTCTACGAGGATACGCCGGTGGACCCGGCGTATGCGGCCGACCAACTCTCGGCGGGATAGGACGGATGGCCGCGGTCCGGCGGGTGCGCAGGGTGATCCGCAAAGTGGATCCGTGGACGGTGTTCAAGGTTTCCCTGCTGTTGCATCTGGTGTTTGCGGTGGCCACGTTGATCGGCCTGCTCATGTTCTGGTCGTTGCTGGTGCGAGTGGGCGTCCCCGCTTCTTTGGACGATTTCCTGATTCGGATCAGCCTGCTGGACGAAGGCAGTTCCCTGTTCGACAACGGCGGCCGGTTCGTGCGGGTGTCCATCTTTTTCGCTTTTACCTTCGGAGCGGCGATGACCTTGCTCACCACGTTGGCGGCCGTGCTCTACAACCTGGTTTCCGACGTGGTGGGAGGGGTGGAGGTGGTGATGCTAGAGGAGTCGCTGCGCCTGCCCGATCCCGACCAGACCCCCGCCCCGGCCCCGGCCGCCCCCGCGCCCACCCCCGATTTCCCCACCCAAATCCGCCACCCCCTGGACCCGGCCTAATCCCCCCCGTATCTTTGCCGAGAGCGGAGAGAGAGCAAGCGATGACCAGCCCGTCCCCTTGTTATTTGGGGACGAAGCCGAAACGTGTAGGACAAATATCGGGCGGGGCGTTCAGGTTTCGGTGAGGGAATGGAAGGTTGGGCTCAGGGCGGGGTAGAGGGATTGGTACAGGGGGTGGAGGCTTTGGTATGTCTCCCGGTCGGGGCCGGGCGGGGTGGTTTGGGTTACTTTGACCAGGGCGGCCGCCGCCTCGCCAACTGAGTCGAACCAACCCGCACCGGTTGCGGCGAGCAGGCCCGCTCCGGCGGCGGCCCCTTCGGAGGTGGCGGTGACGGCTATCTCCGCTTGCAACGCATCGGCCAGGATTTGCCGCCACAGGGGACTTTTGGTTCCCCCGCCGGAAGCCCGTATTTGTTCCGGGAGGGGCGCGCCGGCCGACTCCATCACTTGCAGGGAATCCCGCAGTCCGAAGGCCACCCCTTCCATCAAGGCCCGCACCATATGGCCCCGCCCGTGCCGCACCGTCAGGCCCGCGAACGCCCCCCGGGCCGCCGGGTCGGGGTGGGGCGTGCGCTCCCCGGTCAGGTAAGGGGCGAACAGCAGGCCCTCCGCCCCGGCCGGCGCGGTCGCCGCCTCCGCATCCAACTCCGCAAAACTGGTTCCGGGGGCCAGCGCATCCCGGAACCAGCGCAGGGCGCCGGCGGCGGACAGCATCACCCCCATCAGATGCCAGCGGCCCGGCAGGCAATGGCAGAAGGAATGAACCCGCCCCTCCGGTTCCGTCACCGGTTTCCGGGTGGGGGCGAACACCACCCCCGAGGTGCCCAGCGAGAGGGCGGCCGTCCCCGGATCCACCGCTCCGCACCCCACCGCGTTGGCCGCCTGGTCGCCTCCCCCCGCCACCACCGGGGTTCCCGCGGTCAAACCGGTGGCCCGGGCCGCTTCTTCGTGCACCGTTCCGGTTATCTCCGGTCCCTCAAAAGCGGCGGGAAGCCAGTCCGGGTTTATTTCCAAGGCCGCCAGCACCTCCTCCGACCAGGTTCGGGCGGCCGTATCCATCAGCAACGTGCCCGCTCCGTCCGCCTTGTCGGTGGCCGACTCCCCGGTCAGCCGGAACCGCACATAATCCTTGGGCAGCAACAGATGCGCCGTCCGGGCCCACGACTCCGGTTCCTCCTCCCGCACCCACAGCAGTTTGGGGGCGGTGAAACCGGTCAGGGCGTCGTTGCCGGTTATGGAAAGCAACCGGTCGCCCAGCCGGCTCCGGATTTCATCGCACTGGGCGGCGGTGCGCTGGTCGTTCCATAAGATGGCGGGCCGCACCACCTCGCCCGCGGAGTCCAGCAGCACGCATCCGTGCATCTGGCCGGCGAGTCCCACCGCCTCCACCTCCCGGCTGGAAACCTGCGACAAAGCCTCTCGTGTGGCGGCCGCCGCCCCCTCCCACCATCGGCGGGGATCGGCTTCCGCCCATAACGGGCGGGGAGTTTGGTAGGAATATTCCGCCGTCCCGGCCGCCGCCGTCCGTCCCGCCCGATCCAGAACCACCGCCTTGGCGGCGGTGGTGGAAACGTCTAAACCGAGGACCAGGCTCACCGCACCCGCCACAGGACCCGGTTCACCAGGTTTTCCAACAGTTCCTGGCCGCCCGAAGCCGGGGCCGGGTCGATTCCCCCCGCGGTTACCCGCTCCGAAAGGGACGACAAGGTTTCCGACCCGTCCATGATGCTCGTTCCCAACTCCTCCGACCAACCGGCGTAACGGGCCCGCCGGGCCCCGGTCAAGGTTTCCTCCTTTATCATCTCCGCCGCCGCCAGCAAGGCCAAGGCCAGCGCATCCGCCCCGCCGATGTGCCCATGGAACAGGTCGGAGCGGTTCACCGACTGGCGGCGCAACTTGGCGTCGAAGTTGAACCCTCCGGAGCCCATGCCGCCCGCCAGCAGAATCTCATGCCAGGCCAACGACAACTCCTCCACCGAATTGGGGAACTGGTCGGTGTCCCACATGTTCTGATAGTCGCCCCGGTTGGCGTCCACCGAGCCGAAAATTCCCGCCTGCGCCGCGTAAGCCACTTCGTGATGAAAAGTGTGTCCCGCCAAAGTGGCGTGATTCACTTCGATGTTGAGCCGGTATTCGTCGGCCAGCCCGTAACGTTCCAGAAAACCGTGCACCGACTGGCTGTCGTAATCGTATTGATGCTTGGCCGGTTCCTGCGGTTTGGGCTCGATGAGGAGCGTCCCCTGGAACCCGATGCGGTGTTTGTGTTCGGCCACCATGTGCAGGAAACGGCCCAGTTGGTCCGCCTCCCGGCGCAGATCGGTGTTGAGCAGGGTTTCATAACCCTCCCGTCCGCCCCATAGCACGTAGTTGGCGCCCCCCAGCCGGTGGGTGGCTTCCAGGCAATGGCGCACTTGGGCGGCGGCGCAGGCGAACACTTCCGGGTCGGGGTTGGTGGCGGCGCCCGCCGCGTAGCGGGGGTGGGCGGTCAGGTTGGCGGTTCCCCACAGCAACCTCCGTCCGGTGGCGGCCATTTTCTCCTCCATGTATTCCGTCATCGCCTCCAGGTTGCGCACCGTGCCGGCGAAAGAATCCCCGTCCGGGGCGATGTCCCGGTCGTGAAAGGCGAAAAAAGGAAACCCCAGTTTGGCCATAAACTCGAAAGCGGCGTCCATTTTCACGCGGGCGGCGGACATCGGGTCGGCCCCCGGGTCCAGCCACGGCCGGTCCAAAGTCCCCAATCCGAACACATCCGACCCGGGCCAGTTGAAGGAATGCCAGTAGCAGACCGCGGCCCGCAAATGGTCCTCCATTCGTTTGCCCAGCACCTCCCGCTCCGGTTGGTAGACCTTGAAGGTCAGGGGATCGTCGGAGTCCAAACCGCCGTATTTGATCGGCTCACTCACCTCTTCGAAAAACTCGGACATTGCATTCCTCCCTCGTTCTGGGGCCGCGACCGGAATGTTACTTAAACTCCGCCCCGCCCGCCGGGGTAGCCTGTTCCCATGAGGGTATTGTCCGTCAGCCATCCGGCCTGCGCCTTGCATGACGCCGGATGGGGGCATCCCGAACGGCCGGCCCGCCTGGAAGCGGCCCTGCTGGGAGTGGAACGGGCCCCGGTGGAAACGATTCCGGTGGAAGCCCCGTTGGCGGCGCGGGAGGGCCTGGAACTGGTGCACGACCCCTCCTACATCGACCGGATTGAACGGCTGTGCGCCATGGGCGGCGGAAGGCTGGATCCCGACACCCGGGCCGGGGAAGCCTCCTGGGAGGCGGCGTTGCGGGCGGCCGGGGCGGGCCCGGAGGCGGTGCGGCGCTTGCAGGCCGGGGAGGCGGAGGCGGCTTTCCTGGCGGTTCGCCCCCCCGGTCATCACGCCCGCTCCGCGCTGGCCATGGGGTTCTGCCTGTTCAACAACGCAGCGGTCACCGCCGCCCTGCTGGCCGGGCGGGGAAACCGGGTGGCGATCGCGGACTGGGACGTCCATCACGGCAACGGCACGGAGGAAACCTTCGCCGCCCACCCCGGCGTGTTCTACATTTCCCTGCACCAGTTTCCCTACTATCCGGGCACGGGCGGGGAGGCGGACATGGAAGATTATCCTTCGCCGTCCACTACTTTGAACCTGCCCCTCCCCGCTGGCGCGGCCGGCGACCTCTACCGGCGGGCCTGCGATGAGTTGCTGTTGCCCGCCCTGCGCCGGTTCGGGCCGGACTGGATGCTGGTCAGCGCCGGATACGACGCCCACGCCGCCGACCCTTTGGCGCAACTGCGGTTGCTGGCCTCCGACTACGCCTACCTGTCCGCCGCTTTGCGGGAAACGGTTCCGCCGGGCCGCACCATCTTCTTCCTGGAAGGCGGATACGACGCGGAGGCGATAACCGCCTCGGTTTCCGCCACCCTGGCGGGGGCCGCCGGACGGACGGTGGAAGACAAGCCGGACCGGTTCCGTTCCCCGCCGGAGGCTTGGGCGGCGTTGTCCCGGGTGCGGGAGCTGCGCGGGGGGACGGCGGGGGCCTCCGACTGGACCGGTCCCTGACCTCGGGCCGGTACCCGAACGGGGCGGGGGGCGGTAACATCGGGAAAGGGGGCTGATGTCCCCCGCCCGAATTCCGCCCCGAAACCGAGAACCCATATGATTCCCCAACGTTTCCGATGGCTCACCGAGGGCTCCGCCCGCGAGTTGAGCCGGCTGTTCACCGCCGCCGGGTATGAAATCTACCTGGTGGGCGGGTCGGTGCGCGACTCCCTGCTGGAGAAGGAGGCCCCCACCGATCTGGACTTCGCCACCTCCGCCCGTCCCCCGCATATCAAATCCCTGCTCCGGGGCTGGGCGGACGACCTGTACGCGGTGGGGGAGAGGTTCGGCACCATCGGCGCCCGAAAAGACGACTATCGGTATGAGATCACCACCTATCGCTCCGAGGTCTACCCGTTTGACAGCCGCCGCCCGGCGGTCAAATACGGGGATTCCATTGAGCAGGACCTGGCCCGGCGGGATTTTACGGTCAACGCCATGGCCCTCAACCTGGCCGACGACCCGCCCCGTTTGCATGATCCGTACGGGGGGGCGGCGGACGCGGCGCGGAAAGTGTTGCGCACCCCGCTCGGCCCCGGGGTTACCTTTTCCGAAGACCCGTTGCGGATGTTGCGGCTGTTCCGGTTCACCGCCCAGCTGGGTTTTACGCCGGGCCGGAAAGAACTGGAGGCGGTGGGGGAGATGGCCGAACGGTTGCGGATCGTCAGCGCCGAGCGCATCCGCGACGAGTTTTCCAAACTGCTGATCGCTCCGCGGGCGCGGTCGGCGATGGAAATGCTGGTCGCCTCCGGTTTGGCGGAGGAGTTCATTCCGGAAATTCCCGCCCTGGCTATGGAAACCGACCCCGACCATCGCCACAAGGACGTGCTGGCCCATTCCCTGGCCGTGCTGGAAAAAACCGACCCCGATCTGATATTGCGGTTGGCGGCACTTTTCCACGATGTGGGCAAGCCCGCCACCCGCCGTTACGAAGGGCGACGGGTAACGTTCCACTCCCACGAGGCGGTGGGGGCCCGCATCACGCGCCATCGCCTGCGGGAATTGCACTATCCCAAAGAAGTGATCAGGTCGGTGGCGGAGCTGGTGTTTCTGCATATGCGGGCCCACACTTTCAAGATGGGATGGACCGATTCGGCGGTGCGCCGCTACGTGCGGGACGCCGGGGGGCTTTTGGAAAAACTGAACCATCTGGTGCGATGCGATGTGACCACCGCCAACGAACGCAAAGAACGGGCCATCCAGCGGCAGATGGACGAATTGGAGGAACGGATCGACCGCTTGCGAGCCCGGGAGGAACTGGACTCCCTGCGTCCGCCCATCGACGGCCGCCAGGTTATGGCCTACCTGAACATTCCCCCCGGCCGCCAAGTGGGGGAAATCCTGGAAATGTTGCTGGAGAAGCGGATCGAGGACGGCCCCTACCAGCCGGAGGAAGCCTACGCCATGATTCGGGAGTGGGCCGCGGAACGGGGCCTGGCCGACCCCGGCCCGTTCCCCGCTTGAGCGGCTGGGGAGGGGTCACCGGGGCTGGGCGGGGGGTTCGAAAATGTCCTGGAATCACCGAAAAAAGGACCATCGGCGTCCCCCGCCCCTCCGCCCTCTCCAGTATGGAGGCGGGGTGTGACGCTTTCGGCGGGGCCAACGGCTTAGGGGGCTGGGCGGGGCCGGCGTTTCCGTCGTTTTGCCAAGCAATGTTGGTTGCGGGGTCCCGTCCTCCGCTAAACGGTGATTCAGCGTACGTCGTTGGGGGGCGTTGGTTGTCCGGCTGGCCGCCTATGACAAGCCGATTTGCGGGGGTCTCGAAAAGACTTGAAATTATCGAAAAAAGGACCATCGGCGTCCCCCGCCCCTCCGCCCTCTCCAGTATGGGGCTGGGATGCGACATTTTCAGCGATGGCCGACGGCTTAGGGGGCCGGCGTCCCCGTCGTTTTACCCTCAGCCGCAGGTGGAGCGACGGCGGTCAGCCTGCCTGGGTCGGGCGGCGCCGGCGTTTTGCGTCTAGCCCAGCAATGTTGGTTGCGAAGGTCGGCTGTTCGTCGCGTGGCGTGGGGGCGCTGGTTGCCCGGGCGGACGGCCGCTATTGCAAGCCGGTTTGCCAGGACGGGGGGTTACGGGGCGGGGTTGCTCCGGCGCAGGAACAGCTCGGCCCCCGGTTCCACGTCGAACGGTTGCGGACGGTTGTAGGGGACCACGAACCCGCGCAGGCCCTGGCTGAGCCGACGGCGGGGGGCTTCCAGCTCCTCCTCCGCCAGTTCCCCGGGCGGGTCGGGGCTTTGCGTCATGTAGCGGGTGAAGGCGGCGCAGGCCACCGCCGATTCCGGCCCGCTCAACTCGACGGTTTCTCCGCCGCTGGCGATTAGCATTCCAGCCGCCGCCTCCCCGGGGGTCACCAACCGGTCGGCGGAGAATATCAGGGCTTCGCCGGCCCCTCCCAGATCGATGGGCCGAAACTTCTCCCACAGTTTTCGGTAGTTGGGTTCAAAGCCGATCAACAACACTCGGTGGGGCTGAAAGAGTGTCCTTTCCGGATGGGCCCGATGGTGGCTGTCCAGCACCCACGACTCCCCGTCGTACCCGATCACCCCTTCGGCGCTGAGCCGTAACCGGCTCACCTCCCGCAGGGGGGAAGGGTCGTAGCGGGGGCCGTTGCGGATGCGCCGCCGGGCCACCTGCATTTTCACCACCGACCCCGCCCGCACCCAGTCGCCCCCCGTATCCGGCCCGTTGTTCACCGCCCCTCCTGTTCGGTCGCATCTCCGCCGTCGGGCGGGTTCCAAGGGCCGCCCCGGCCCCGTTCAATCATAAGGGCCTTGAGCAGGTCGGGGCGGTCGGTGATCAGGCCGTCCACCCCCAAATCCAGCAGTTGGGCCATTTCCTGATGTTGGTTGATGGTCCACACCAAAACGGGCAGGCCGGAGGCGCGGGCGGCGGCTACGTTGCGTTCGTTCACCAGCTGGATCCACTGCCGGGGGGGAATCGACAGCGCATCGGCGGGGATGCGGGAAGGCCGCCCCAGGCGGGCGGCGACCGCGAAGCGGAGAATCTCGCCGGGCGCGGCGGCGGTGGCCAACGGCCGTCCGGCCATGGCCCGCAAGCGCCGCAGCCGCGAACCGCCGAACGATCCGATTATCACCCGCTCCCACAGGTTGAGACGTTCAATGACCGACAACAACGGGCCTTCCAGGCCGTCCTGTTTGATGTCCAGCATGAAAACGGCTTCCGGGAAGGCGGCGGTCGCTTCCTCCAAGGAAGGGATGAGAATCCCCCGCCCGCGTTGGGGAAACCCCTGCTCCGGCTGAAAACGGTAGGCGGCGTCCAGGCGGCGCAACTCCGCGAAGGTGCGCCCGTTGACCGGCCCGGAGCCGTCGGTGGTGCGGTCCAAATCGGAATCGTGAAAAGTAACCAGCACGCCGTCCCGGCTGATGCGCAAATCCGTTTCCAGGTAACGGAACCCCAGATCAACCGCCCCCCCGAAGGCGGTCATCGTATTCTCCGGCCACAAAGTCATGGAGCCGCGGTGGGCGATGGCGATGGGACGCTCCCGGTCCAGGGGCGGGGGGAGGGTCAACGGCTGACCACCACCGAGCCGGCCTTCAGCACCTTCCAGGTCAGATCGGCGCCGGGCCGGTAGGTGAGATGATCCGGATGAGGGGCGTCCAAAATGAGCAGATCGGCTATCGCCCCCGGCCCGATCCATCCCCGGTCTTCCAAGCCGAGGGCTATGGCCGAACCCCGGGTGGCCGACCAGATCGCCTGATCGGGGGTAAGCCCCATTCCCAACACCGCCAAGGAGATGGCCAGCGGAAGGGACTCGTTCATCACCGGGGACGGGCCGCAGTCGGTGCCGATGGCCACCGGAACGCCGCAGGCGATCAGTTCCTGAATGGCCGGAACCTCCTCCTGCCGGGCCAAGGCGGTGACCGGGGTGATAACCACCGCAATGCCCGTCCGCCCCATGGCGGCGGCGGAGCGGGCGTCCACCGCATCACAGTGATCCACGACCGGGGTGTTGGTTTCCAAAGCCAGCTCGTGGGCCTGCCCCATCGCATCCCCCTCCCGGTGCACCTTGGTCGGCATGCCCAGCGCGGCCCCCTTTTCCAACAGGTCCCGGCCCTCCTCGTAGGTGGGAAAACGCCCGCCGTGGGAAACCCGCAGGCCGTAACTTTTGCGGGCCGCCCCCGGCAGGGCGGAGGAGGTCAGATGAGCGATGATTCTTTCCCGCTCCGAGCCCAAGGATGGGAAAATCGACAGGTTGAAGGTGGGTATCAGATCCACCGGTTGCCGTTTCTGGATCATGTCCGCCACCCGCAGCAGGTTCAACTCGTCCTGATGGTTGGCGGAGAAACCCGCCGATGCCTCCACCGTGGTGGTTCCGAATTCCAGCATCCGGTTGAGCCGTTCGCTCACCAGATCGGCGAAGGCGTCCACATCCATGACCTGGGTGGCCCGGGCGGTGGCGGCCGCCCCCCCGCCCTGCATGATGGCCTTGGTTTCCGGTATGCCGGCGGCCAACAGGGCGAACTCCCGGCTCCGTTCCCCCCCGAACAGCAGATGGGTGTGGGCGTCGATCAGGCCGGGCATTACCGTCCGTTGTTCGCAGTCGATGCGGGGCAGCGACTCCAGTCCGGAGGGGAGCCGCTCGGCCGGGCCGGCCCAGGCCACCCGGCCCCGGCGGACGGCCAAGGCGGCGTCGGTGATGATGCCCAGCATTCCCTGGAAGCGGGGGTTGTTGGTGGCCAGCCGTCCGATGTTGCCCAAAACCATGTCGCCGCCCGGCGTCAGCCGTTCTTTGACCAAGCCGGAGGCGAGATCGACGCACTGGTCGCAGATGACCGCCCGGCCGGGCCCGGCCACCAAAGCGGTGACCCGTTGCTCCCGTTCACCGCAAAAAGTGCATGCTCTGGAACGCATCAGGGTTTAAGCATGCCACCTTTTAGGGTTGTTTTGGCGGCAATGGGGCGCGGCGGACGTTTCAGGAGCGGATCGGATTGCGTCGCACCCGGATGTGATTTTGACAGGTTCGGGAGGCGGCGCTAAAGTTGCGCTTGGCTGGTTTGGGGCGGTCTCATTCCCGGGCTGGCTACTTGGAAACCTGGAAAGACAATCCTGGAACCTGGCAACTTGGACAAACCTGGCATTGGGGTTAGTCGCATTGGACCATCCGCATTCGGGTTGGATGGATGGGCAATCAAGTCGGAGTTCCCGCGTTTTCCGGTCCGACCGGGCCCGTGACCACCCGGTCGGACCTACCTCCTCCCGTTGGGTCCGCCCGTTAGCGGCGCACCACGTAAAAGTCGATGGTCAGATCCATGCCCTCTCCCCGGCCCAAGCCGACCGCGATGCAGGTGTTGAGCCAAGCGAATTTTTCGCTGGCCGTCTCAAAAGTGAGCAACTCGTAGGGCTCAGCTGTTTTCTCGTCCAACCGTATGGAAACCCCGGATCCCCGATAGGCGATTACGTCCCTGCCCTCGCCGATGGTGGCCCTTATGTCCAAGGCCAGGTTGTTATCGGAGCGGATCGTTACGTAATCCACTCCTTTCACCGGCCACTCTCCTTCCCAGTGGGGCCCGGTCGCCGTCCCGGTGAAAGGAAAATCGACCCGCATTCCGCCGGGGGTGGGTCCGATGACCTCCATCGCCAAAGAGGCAGAGATGGTGCAGAAACGTTCAAGGTCGGGCATTGAAGTCCTTTCCGTAGCCTGCGGCGATTTTACCCAATCCCGAGAAGGACGGCGGGTTCCAGATCAGCTCAGGCGCGGGATTTGTAGAAGGCGCGCAGTCCGGCGTCGGCGGGGATGGGGTCGCCCGCCGCCTCAACGGCGAACCGGCCGGCCGCCATCCAGTCGGCGGTCACCCCGTCGGCGTGTTCCACGTAACCCATGGCCAGGCAGGCCCCGAAGGTGTGGCTGAACATGCCGGAGGTGGTGCGTCCCACCAGAACCCCGTCTCGGTAAATGGGCTCATCGTGGTAGAGGATGCGGTCCGGGTCCCGGAGCCGGAACTGGGCCAGCCGCCGGGGGCGCACCGGGTCGGCGCGCCGTTCCAGGAGGGCCTCCCGGCCTTGGAAGCCGCCCGGTTTATCCCAGTCGATGGTAAAAGACAGCCCGGCCGCAAACGGGTCGTCGACATCGGTTATGTCATGCCCCCAATGCCGGTATCCGGCTTCCAAGCGCAACGAGTTCATGGCGTGGTATCCGGCGGGGGAGGCCCCGTGCCGGGCGCCCTCCGCCAGTACAGCATCCCACAGCCGGCCGATATGGTCGGGCGGGGCGTTCAACTCCCATCCCATCTCCCCCACGTAACTGATGCGCAGGGCCAGCACCGGAATCCCGGCCGCCGTTATCTCGCGGGACCAGCCGAAAGGGAAAGAGTCATCGTCCAACGGGTCATCGGTCAGGGCCGACAGCAAATCCCGGGAGCGGGGGCCCATCACCCCGATGGTCGGCGTCTGTTCCGTCACATCGGCCAGCCGGGCCCGGCGTCCCCGCAATGCCCGGCGCAAGGTGTGGTAGTCCCGGTTGGCGACCGCCGCCCCGGTGATCACCAAGAACTCCTCTTCGCTGAGGCGGGTGACGGTCAGGTCGGCTTCTATGCCCCCCCGCTTGTTCAGCCACTGCGTGTAGACCACCTTGCCCGGCGGAACATCGATGTTGGCTCCGCCCAGCCGGTTGAGAACCGGCAGGGCGTCGGGGCCGGAGACCCGGAATTTGGCGAAGGACGACTGGTCGAACACCGCTACCCGTTGCCGGGCGGCCTCGCATTCCCGGGCCGAGGCCGGATACCAGTTTTGCTTGCCGTAGGAGTAGCGGTATTCCCGCTCGCCGCCGGGAAGGGCGAACCAGTTGGGGCGCTCCCACCCGGCGGTTTCGCCGAACACCGCCCCGCAGTCCAGCAGGCGGTCGTGCAGTGGCGAACGAAACACATCCCGGGCGGATTCGAACTGCCGGAAAGGCCAGTGCATGGCGTACAACAAGCCCAGGCTTTCGGAGATGCGCTCCTCCAAGTAGGTCCGGTCCGCTTGGGCGGGGAAAGCCCGGCGCAGATCCACCGCGGTCAGGTCCATCGGGGGATGGCGGTCGGCGATCCAGTCGGCTAAAACCCGGCCCGCTCCGCCCGCCGATTGGATTCCCACCGAGTTGAAACCGGCCGCCACGAACAGGCCGTCCACTTCCGGGGATTCCCCCAGGTAGTAGACCCCGTCCGGGGTGAAAGACTCCGGCCCGTTCATGAACAGCTGGATGCCGGCTTGGCCGAGGGCGGGGATGCGGTGGATGGAACGTTCCAGCACCGGGCTGATGTGCTCCCAATCCTCCGGCAGGGTCCCGAACGCGAAATCGCGGGGGACTTCGAATTTCCAGGTTTTGGCGCGGGGTTCGAAAAAGCCGGCCATCAGTTTCCCGGACTCCTCTTTGAAATAGGTGAAGTTGGTCGGGTCGCGCAAGGTGGGCATCCCCGGGGTGATCCCCTCCATCGGTTCGGTGACCACGTAAAAATGCTCGCAGGGGTGCAAGGGCACGTTCACTCCGGCGGCGGCCGCCAACTGGCGGGTCCACATTCCGCAAGCCAGCACCACCGTCTCCGCTTCCACGAACCCTTGTTCGGTTTCCACCCCTACCGCCCGTTCGTTGCGCACCCGCACCCGCTCCACCGCCACCCCCTCCCGTATGACCGCCCCCCGTTGCCTGGCCCCTTGGGCCAAGGCCCTGGTGGTGTCCACCGGGCTGGTCTGGCCGTCCTCCGGCAGGTGGGCGACGCCCACCAGGTCGTCGGTGCGCATCAGCGGCCACATCTCTTTCGCCTGGTCGGGAGAGATGACTTCCATGTGGATGCCGGCCGTTTTGGCCATGGACATTCCCCGCCGGATCTCCTCCCACCGTTCAAAGTCGGAGGCCACGGTTATGGAACCGGTGTTGCGGTAGCCGGTGGCTTGGCCGGTCTCCTCCTCCAACTTCGCGTACA
Source organism: Candidatus Spongiisociaceae bacterium (assembly GCA_965202665.1). Classification (GTDB taxonomy): domain Bacteria; phylum Actinomycetota; class Acidimicrobiia; order Spongiisociales; family Spongiisociaceae. Next base: position 1,326,304 of record OZ241841.1, on the reverse strand, counting down.
GGTCGGCGGTGTAGGCGGCCAGCCTGGTCAAAGTATGCCCCGATTTGAGTTTGCTGACCAGCCCGGCCGCGTGCCAGGTGGCGCCGCCGGTGAGGGTGTTCTGCTCCAGCAACAGCACGTCGGTTATCCCCCGCCGGGTTAGGTGGTAGGCCGCCGAGCATCCCACGATCCCGCCGCCCACCACCACCGCCTGCGCCCGTTCCGGCAGGGCCCCGCCCGCTTGATTCGCTCCGTCGGCGGCCATCGGTCAGGAGGCCAGGGCCGCCCGCACCGCCTCGTTTACCACTTGGCCGCGGTACGTGTTCAGGCCGGGCTTCAGTTCCGGACGGCGCTCCATGGCTTCGTCGAGGCCGCGTCCGGCGATGAGGCGCAGATAGGGGAGGGTGGAGTTGGTGAGGGCGTAGGTGGATGTGCGGGGGACCGCCCCCGGGATGTTGCCCACCGCGTAATGCACCACATCGTCCACCACGAAAGTGGGGTTGGTGTGAGTGGTTTCCCGGGATGTTTCAAAACCCCCTCCCTGGTCGATGGCCAGATCCAGGACCACCGAACCCGGTTTCATGGCCCGCACATCTTCGGCGGTCAGCACGCGCGGGGCGCGGGCCCCGGGGATGAGGGCCGCCCCTATCACCACATTGGCTTTGGCCACCGCGTCCCGCACCGCCACCGGGTTGGCGATGCCGGTGGTGATCCGCCCGTGGTAAACCTGGTCCAGATGGCGGAGCGGGGCCGGGTTGAGGTCGAACACCGCCACTTCCGCCCCCATCCCCACCGCGATCTGCACCGCGTTGCACCCGGCCGAGCCGGCCCCGATGATCACCACCCGTCCCGGGGGGACTCCCGGCACTCCGGCCAGCAAAATCCCCCGTCCGCCTTCGTAACTTTCCAGAAAGCGGGCCCCCAGCTGCACCGACATCCGCCCCGCCACTTCCGACATCGGGGCCAGAAGCGGCAGGGTTCCGTCCGCCAGCCGCACCGTCTCATAGGCGATGGAGGTGATTTCCCGGCGGCGCAGGACATCCGCCACTTCCGGGTAGGCGGCTAGATGCAAGTAGGTGAACAGGATGGTTCCGGGAGCGAGCAGGTCGAATTCGTCCGGTTGCGGTTCTTTGACTTTGACGATCAGCTCGGCCTGCGCCCACACTTGGCCGGCTTCTTCCACCAGTTGCGCCCCGGCCCCGGCGTAGTCCCCGTCGGTTATGAAAGAACCCTCTCCGGCCCCGGATTGGACCAGCACCGCATGGCCGTCGTCGACCAAGGTTTCCACGCCCGCCGAAGTGAGGGCCACCCGCCGTTCGTCGGTTTTGGTCTCCCGCACCAGCCCGATTTTCATCGCCGGGCGGCCCTGTCTGCAGATGGGGGGGAGAATGCTCTTGCAGGGTTCATCAGGTTTCACCCCGGCTCTAGGGGCCGCCCGCTGGGCGGAGGCTGGTCGGGCGCGGGCCCGTATGGGATAATTTAGCCGACTTACGCCCCTGACCGCGCCGCAACCCCTATCGAAGGAGGGTGATGCCCCCCGTCCGCCGCCCGGAGACTTCCGCCTGGGTTTTCCCGCCGGCGGAGCAGGTCGGGCCGGAAGGGTTGGCGGCGGTGGGCGGGGACTTGGAACCGGGGACTTTGCTGGCCGCCTACCGGGCGGGTTTCTTTCCGATGCCCCATCCCGCGGTAGGGGCGCCGGCCTGGTGGTCGCCCGACCCCCGGGGGGTGTTGCCGGTGGAGCGGTTCGCCCCCTCCCGTTCCCTGCGCCGCTCGGCGCGCCGTTATCGCATAACCGTCGACCGGGACTTCGCCGGGGTGGTGGCCGGGTGCGCCGACCCGTCCCGCCCCGGCGGATGGATCACCGACGGGATGGCCCGGGCCTACCGGCGGTTGCATCATCTGGGCTGGGCCCATTCGCTGGAGGCTTGGGAGGACGGGGAACTGGCGGGGGGGCTGTACGGGGTTTCCATTGGGGGATTGTTCTGCGCGGAGTCCAAGTTTTACCGGCGCCGGGACGCTTCCAAGGCCGCCTTGGCGAAGCTGGTGGAAATAATGTCTGAGCTGGCGGAGCCTTTGTTGGATGTGCAGTGGCTGACCCCGCATCTGCGGTCGCTGGGCGCGGTGGAGACGGCCCGTTCCGAATACCTGTCGCGGGCGGCGGAGGCGGCGGGTTCGCCGGGGCCCGATTGGGAGGAGTTGTCGCGGCGGGGACGCTAAACTGCTCCGGGAGGACGCCCGGCCCGGGAGGAGTGAAAATGTCGGACGAATACGACGGTAGCGACGACGAAGACGCCGCCTTCGGCAAATCGGTTCTGAAAGGCATCGCGGTGGTGTTCGTACCGGTGTTCGTAATTATGTGCTTGGCGGTGTGGCTGATCACCGATCGGAGTTTGCTTACCTCCATCGTGGCCGGCCTGCTCCCCGGCGTTTTGCTGGGAGTGTTCGCGGGCGGTTTCGTGGGCACCCTGCGGGCTATGAAACATTGACCGGCGGGACGCGCCGGGGGGATGATGGGGGATCAGGCGGGCTTCGGTTTTAGGTGAACGGCCGCCACCTCGGCCGTTTGTTCGAAAGGCTGATAGCCCCGGGCCACCGCCGCCAGCTGCCCGTTTTGGCGGATGAACAGGGACGGAAACCCGAACACGCCCATTGTCCGGGCCTCCTGAAAGTCCTCCCAAGCGGCCCGTTGCGCTTCGGGGGTCAGCAGTTCGGAGTGGAGCCGGTCGGCGTCCACCGGGTATCGGGCCAGCAACGGGCGGTAAGCCGCCGGTTCGGTCAGGTCGGCCCCCCGGGCGTAGAAGGCGTGTTGCAAGTCGCAGAAGAAATTCAGGGCGTCCTCCGGCGAATGACGGCGCATAACCGTCACCGCGATGGCGGGCAACTCCGAATCGAATTTCCAAGGCGGGCCTTCCAGCCGTTTGGCCAGCCAGGTCGGGTCGAACGGCTGGCCGGTGGCTTCCTCCACTTTGGACCAAGCACCCGTCAAGTAGGAGGCCATTTCCGGGTCCAGGAGTTGGGCGTGCGGCCCGGGACGCAACCCTCCGTTCACCACCCGGATGGGAATCCCGAATCGTTTCCGGAGGCGGTCCAGAACCGGGGCGAACCCCCAGCACCAGGAGCACATGACATCCCCCACGTACACGAACTCGACGGCGGGGGCCGCGGTCGGAGGCCGGGGGGAGTCGGTCATGACCCCACTATATCCGACTGCGCGGAAGCAGGCGGGACGGTCAAGGAATTAGCACCAGTTTGCCGTCCGTCCGGCGCTCCTCCACCAAGGCCAAAGCCTGCGGCAGTCGTTCCATGGGCATAGTGGTGATTTTGGGGACGATCGTCCCTAGCCTGATCCATTCCCCCAGCCTTTCCAGCATCCGGAGGAACAGGTCGGGTTCTTCTTCCACGACGCGGCCCAGATTGACTCCGATCACGCGGGCCGCCTTTAGCAACAGCAGGTTGGCCCGGAAAGACGGGATGACCCCGGAAGCGAAACCCGTCACCAGGTAACGTCCGTTGTAACGCAGGGAACGCAACAGGACCTCGGCTAGTTTCCCTCCCGTTACATCCACCACCGCGTCCAGACGGCGTCCGTCGGTCAGGTCGTCTATTTTCCCACGCAGGTCGGGGTCCCCGGCTAGCAGGACCGCCTCCGCCCCCGCCTCCCGGACGGCGGCGGTTTTGCGGAGGTCGCCCACCACCGCCAGGGTTTTGGCCCCGACCGCCCGGGCGATGTGCAGGGCGGCGGTTCCCACCCCGCCCGCGGCCCCGGTCACCGCCGTCCATTCCCCCGGCCGCAGGTCCGCCGCGCCGAGCAATCCGCAGGCGGCGGTCATGTAGTTGGCGTAGAGGGCGGCGGCGGCGATGGGGGAAACCCCCGGCGGTATGCGCCAGGTGCGATCGGCGGGGGCGATCACCTCCTCGGCGTAGGTTCCGTGCCACAGTCCGCAGAACACCAGGTCGCCGGGCGCGAAGCGGGGGTGGGCGGATTCCATCACCTCCCCGGCGCATTCAAAGCCGGGCGTAAAAGGCGGGTCGGGGCGAACTTGGTATTTCCCTTCCGCCATCAACAAGTCGGCAAAGTTGACTCCGGCCGCCAAGTTGCGAATACGGACTTGCCCCTCGCCCAAGGGCGGGGAGGGAAGATCCGCCAGCCGCAGGTTGGAGTAATGACCGAATTCGTCCATCCGCCAAGCCAGCATCCCCCCATAATGCCACCCCGGCCCGGATCACCGCCGGTTTGATTTCAAATCAGCGAAGGGCGCGCGGTACGCGTTTGCTATGGTATGGAAATATGGTTGTTCCGGCGGCGGGTCAAGTTCCCATGGAGCGGATTGGCGTTGTCTTCCAATAATTTGTCGGCGGATGTGGTGGTGGTGGGCGGGGGGATCGCCGGGGTTTCGGCGGGGTTTTTCTTAGCGGAGGCGGGGCGCCGGGTGGTTTTAGCGGAGGCGGAGGATGTTTTGGCCTATCACACCACCGGTCGGTCGGCGGCCCTGTTCTTTGAAAACTACGGCTCTCCTCTCAACCGTTATCTGACCAGGGCCGGCCGGGAGTTTTTCACCGACCCGCCTGCCGGGCTGGCCGATGGGCCGTTGCTGACCCGGCGCGGGGCGGCTTATGTGGCCCGGCCCGGCCAGGAACGGCATTTGGAGGAGGAAGCCGCCGCCGGCGAAGGATGGCGCAGGCTGGGCGCCGACGACGTGACGGAGTTGGTCCCGTATTTGCGGCCGGGCAGGTTTGCGGCCGGGTTGTGGGAGCCGGAAGCGGCCGACATCGACGTGGCCGCCCTGCATCAGGTCTTCGTGCGGGGGATGAGACGGGCCGAAGCCCGCATTCTGACCGGTTCCCCGGTCGCCGGCTTGACCGGGGAGGGCGGAGGCTGGACGGTGAACGCCGGAGGGCGGACCATCGCCTGCCGGACGGTGGTCAACGCGGCGGGGGCGTGGGGCGATTCGGTGGCGGAACGGGCGGGGGCGGAGCCGGTGGGTTTGTCCCCCATGCGGCGCACCGCCTTCACGGTTCCCGGTCGGGCGGAATGGGCGGGGGCCCCGTTGTCGGCCGACATCGAAATGAATTGGTACGCCAAACCGGACGGGGGGCAAATGTTGTGCTCCCTGGCCGAAGAAAACCCATCCCCGCCCTGCGACGCCCGTCCGCGGGAAATCGACGTGGCTTTGGCCATCGACCGCATCAACGACGCCTCCCTAATCGGAATCCGCACCGTCCGTTCCTCTTGGACCGGCCTGCGCACCTTCGCCCCCGACCGGAACATGGTGATTGGGTTCGACGAGCGGGCGGAGGGGTTTTTCTGGCTGGCCGGCCAGGGGGGGACGGGCATTCAGACCGCCCCCGGCGCGGGCCGGTTGGCGGCCGCCCTCATAGAAAACGGGGAACCGCCCCCGGAGATGCGGGAGGCCGGTTTCACCGCCGAGGAGTTGTCCCCCGCCCGTTTCCGCCCCCGCCCCGGAGAATGTTAGGCTGGGTTTCCGGCAAAGGTTCAGACTGGAAAGGCGGCCGGTGACCGAGTTTCTCTATTTCATTCACATCTTGTCCGCCGCGGCCTGGTTCGGGGCCGCCCTGGTCCGCAACTTGGGCGGTCGCGCCATGCGGGCGGACAATGCGGCCGCGGCCGCTTGGTTCGGTTTCACCGTCAACCTGGCCCGGGTGGTGCAAATGCCCGCCGCCGTGTTGCTGTTCATAACCGGGTTCGGCCTGATCGGGTTGCAAAGCGAGGTTTATTCCATGACCGACCTGTTTGTGATAATCGGGATTCTGATGACGGTCGCGGGCGCCGCGTTGGGAATGGCCGTGTTCGGGCCGGCGGGGAGGCTGGCCGCCTCCGCCTACCAACGGGGGGACCGTCCGGCGGGGCGGGAGGCGGCCGCCCGCATCGCCTGGGCGGGTTGGATGGATGCGGGGCTGGTGGCGTTCACCATCCTGGCCATGGTCCTCAAGTGGGGGGCCTGAGCCGTCATGTCCATTAACAAAACCCGCTCCCTCCTCTACAAAATATCCCGTTTGCTGGGGGACGCCAACGCGGCGCAACGGGGCACGGTGGGAAAACGGGTGGCCCGACGGGCGACGGGCCGGGCAGCCGGGCGGCTGTTGCGCAAACTGTTCAGGTAGCCGTCCGCCGGTCGCCGAGCGGGGGATGCCAATTGTTGATCTCCTCCACCGCCGTCTCCACTTCGGCGTTGGCCCGGCTGAGCATTCCCGAAGAGCGGGCCATTTCCCGTACCATTCGGTCGGTGGCCGCGCGTAGTCGGCGCCGGTTCAACCGTCCTCGGGTCACATCCGCCGCGAATACCTCCAGCGCCGACTCGGCCACGCCCAGCGCCTCCTCCACGTTTTTCCCCATCGCCGAGGCCGCCCGGCCCAGTTTGTCGATCATCAACTGGACCACGTTGGAGGCCCGCCATCCGTCTTTTTCCAGCAACAGGTGGGCGGTTTCGGCGTCCACGCAGATGACATCGTTCGGTTTCGCCACGAACATCTCCTCCCCCTCGTCGGTGACTTCCGGAACCGCCGTCGGACGCTCCCCCTCGTATTCCAGATATACATGGTCGAAATGGAAGACGGTCAGGGCCATCGGGTTTCCTCCTTATGCGATATGTCCGGCCTTATGGTAGGGAGGGGGTGCGACAAGTTTCACCGGTGGGCGTCGGCCAGGGTTTCCAAAGCCACCCGCACCATGTCGTCGAAGGTGCGTTCCCGCTCCTCGGAAGTGGTCGCCTCCCCGGTGGCCAGATGGTCGGACACGGTGGCGATGGTAAGGGCCTGGGCCCGCTCTTCCGCCGCGATGGCGTACAGGGCGGCGGTTTCCATCTCCACCGCCGCGATTCCCATCCGGCGCCAGGTTTCCATAGTCCGGGGGTCGGGGTTGTAGAACAAGTCGGAGGTGTGTACGTTGCCCACCGCGGCGGTCACCCCCAGTCGGGCGGCGGCCGCCACCGCCCCGGTCAGCAGTTGAAAGTCGGCGACGGCCGCGTAGTCCCAGCCGTTGTAACGGGCGCGGTTGGTTGAGGAATCGGTGCAGGCCCCCATGGCGATCACCGCCTCCCGCATTTTGATCTCCGGGTCGATGCCGCCGCAGGAACCGACCCGGATCAGGCGCCGGCAACCGTAGAACCGGATCAACTCGGTTATGTAAATGCCGGCCGAGGGAACTCCCATCCCGGTTCCCATAGCCGAAACGGGGGTCCCCCGGTAGGAGCCGGTGTAGCCGAGCATATTGCGCACCGCCGTCACCTCCCGGGCGTTTTCCAGGAAGTTTTCGGCGATGTGGCGGGCCCGCAGGGGGTCGCCGGGGAGCAGGACGGAGGGGGCGAACGCCCCTTCGGGGGCCGAAATGTGGGGGGTGGGGACCGACATGGCGGGTTCTCCTTTGGGTTGGGGGCCTTGATTAAGGTTACCCGCCGTCGAAGGCCGCCGACCGGCGCGCGGCCGCAGCCTGGCGGAAACCGCCTAGCGGAACAGTTCCACGATGTGGTACAATCGGCTGGTGGACTATGTGCAGTCGATCGAGCGGGCGTTTCTGTTGCTAGACGAAATATCGCAGGCGGAGGTGGGCGTAACCGAGTTGGCCGAACTGGCGGATCTGCCCAAAAGCACGGTGTCGAGGATTCTGAACACCCTGTTGGAAGTGGGGGCGGTGGAGCGGGCGGAGTCCGAAGCCTCCTATCGGATCGGCCCCAAAGTTTTCAGCCTGTCGGCGGGGCGGGGAATGACGGTCAACCTGACCGCCCGCGCCCGGCCCCATCTGCGGATGCTGTCCCGGGAGATCGGGGAGGACGCCGGGTTGGCGGTGCCGGACGGACATCGGGTTCATTACATCGCCCAGGAGGACGCCCAAAACGACGTTGCGGTGCGGGATTGGACCGGGACTTTGCTTCCCATGCACGTGGTGCCCTCCGGCTTGGTGGTTTTATCCCAGTGGCCGCCCGCCCAACTTGACCTTTACCTGGAACGGGGTTTGGAGGGCTACACGCCGTTTACGGTGACCGACCCGGTGCGGTTGCGGGCCCGGTTGGAGGGAATTCGGGATGCCGGATACGCCTGGGTGCGGGAAGAGTTCGCGGAAGGCATCAGCTCGGTGGCCGCCCCCGTGCACGACGGGCGGAAACGGGTGCTGGGGGCCTTGCACGTCCACGGCCCGTCCTATCGTTTTCCCGGCGAGGAGGACGATGAGGACATCGCCCGGATGGTGGCGGAGGCGGCCGGCCGGGTTTCGGCGGCGATGGACGTCTGACACGCCGTCGGCTGGGGTCAAACCGGTTGTGCCGCGCTTCTCCGTCCCCCTCCGCCTGGCCGCCGCCGCCCTGGGCGGGGGTTCCGCCGCCCTGGGGTTCGCCCCTTTCCGATGGGTTTTCCTGACCTGGCTGGCGGCGGGGCTGTTGATTTGGCTGGCCGCCTCCGCCCCCGGTTGGGTGACGGCGTTGTGGTCGGGATACCTGTTCGGCTTGGCCTACTTCGGGACTTTGCTGTGGTGGATAGTTCCGGTGGAGCTGATCGGCTACGTCCCGCTGGTGTTGTTGCAGGCCGCGTCCTATTTGGGTTTGGCGGCGGCCGCCTACCGGTTTCGGGGAGCCCCCCCCGTCCTGTTCGTTCTGGCCGCGGCCGGGACGTTGGCGTTGATGGAGTTTCTGCGGATGCGGTGGCCGGTGGGGGGTTTTCCCTGGGGGCTGCCCGGCTTGACCGTCAGCCCCACGCCGTTGCGGGCCGCCTCCCAGTGGGTGGGGGCCACCGGTTGGACGGTGATCCTGACCGCGGCGGCCGCGACCGCGGCCCTGGCGGCGATGAGCCGGGTTTCCTGGCGCGTTCCGGCGGCGGCGGCGGTTGCGGTCGCGGCCCTGGCTACGGCCGGGGCGGTGTGGCCGGCGACGGCCGACGGACCGGCCGTAACGACGGCCATCGTGCAGGGCAACTCGCCTTGTCCGATGGTGCGGTGCGCCGGGGAGCGGGAAATGATCTACCGCAGCCACTTGGAACTGACCAGGTCCCTGGCCCCCGGCCCCGACCTGGTGGTGTGGGCGGAGAGCTCCACCGGCGGCCCGGCCGATCCGCTCCGCTCCGAGCGGATCGCGGCCGAAATAGGCGAGCAGGCCCGCCGGTTGGGTGCGCCGTTGCTGGCCGGGGGGGATTTGGACAACGGCCCGGGTTCTTTCATCAACGTCAACCTGCTGTTCAACCGCCAAGGGGAGTTGGCGGGCGAATACCGCAAGCGGCATCCGGTGCCGTTCGGCGAGTTTGTGCCGTTGCGGTCCTGGCTGGATTGGATTCCGGCCATCGCGCGGGTCCCCCGGGACATGGCCCGCGGGGAGGGGCCGGTCTGGTTCGACTTGGACGGGATCCCGTTCGCCTCGGTCATCTCCTACGAGGGCGCCTACGCCCGCTACGAGCGGGAGGCGGTGAGGGGGGGAGCCCGGTTGCTGGTGGTGGCCACCAACGAAGCCTCTTTCGGAACTTCGCCGGTCAGCGACCAGTTTTTGGACATCACCCGCCTGCGGGCGGCCGAGTTGGGGGTGGACATCGTGCATGCCGCGGTCACCGGGCGCTCGGCCATAGCGCACGCCGACGGACGGATGACCGGCCCCACCGGCCTGTTTCAAACCACCGTCCTGACCGGGCGGGCGGGGATTCGGACGGCCGGCCTGACCTTGTACGCCCGAGGAGGGGACTGGTTGCAAGTGGCGGCCATGACGATGGCGGCCGGTTTGTGGGCCTGGTCATTTACAGCGCGTCGCCGGGAATAGAATACGATTACCTCCATGACCATTTCCGATGCCGCCCCATCCGGCGACGCCCCTTCCTTGCTGGCCGCTGACCGGTTCGCCGAACTGCTGGGGGTGAAGCTGGTTTCAGCCGGTCCCGGCGAGATGGCGGCCGAGCTGACGGTGCGGGAGGAACACGTTAACTTTTTGGGGATGACCCACGGGGGGGTGATTATTTCTTTGGCCGACATCGTGATGGGCTTGTCCGCCAACGCATTGCAGGAGGCGGCGGTGGCGGTTGACATGCAGATTTCGTATGTGCGCGCCACCCGACCCGGGGACCGGCTGACCGCTCGCGGGCAGCGATTGTCGGGCACCAGATCCTTTGGCTGGTATCAGGTGACGGTGGAAAACCAGGAGGGGAAAGAAGTGGGGCTGTTTCGAGGGACCGTGTACCGACCGGGTTCCCGATGAGAATCGGGGTGGATTTGGGGGGCACCAAAATTGAGGCGGCGGCATTGGACGGGGCGGGGGAGGAGTTGGCGCGCCTGCGGATTCCCACCCCGGCGGATGACTACCGGTCGACGGTGGAGGCCATCGTCCGGCTGGTGGAGGAGACCGAGTCCCGGGCGGGCGGCTCCGGCACGGTGGGGGTGGGGACTCCGGGGGCCATCTCGCCTTTCACCGGTTTGTTGCGCAACTCCAACTCGCAGGTTCTGAACGGCCGCCCGTTGCATCGGGATTTGGAGGCGGCTTTGGGAAGGCCGGTGCGGATCGAAAACGACGCCAACTGCTTCGCCCTGTCCGAGGCGGTGGATGGGGCGGGTCGGGACGCCCGGGTGGTGTTCGGCGTGATTCTCGGAACCGGGGTGGGGGGCGGAGTGGTGGTGGAAAGACGGGTGATGGACGGTCCCAACCGGATTGCGGGCGAGTGGGGGCACAACGAACTGGCCGGTCAGGGGGAGACGCGTTCCTGCTACTGCGGACGTTCCAACTGCGTGGAGACTTTTCTGTCCGGCCCGGCGGCGGCCGGGGAGTATCGGAGGCTGACGGGGGAGGAGCGCAGCGCGGAGGAGGTGATGAGGCGGGTGGGGTTCGACGAGGATGCCCGCCGGGTGCTGGATCTGTATGCGGAACGGCTGGCCCGGGCGTTGGCGGCGGTGGTCAACATCCTGGACCCGGAGGTTATTGTGCTGGGAGGCGGGCTGTCCAACATCGACGCCCTATACGAACGAGTCCCCCAAGAATGGGGCAAGTGGGTTTTCTCCGAACAGGCGGCCAACCGATTGTTGCCCAACCGCCATGGCGACTCAGGCGGCGTAAGAGGGGCGGCCTGGCTCTGGCCCCCCAATCACCATTAGGCAAAGGGCGTTTTGGGTTTATGGTGGGGGTTTGTCCTTTAGGTTGGGTTTATGGTGGGGGTGCGTTCTTTAGGTTTGGGCGTTTTGGGTTTATGGTGGGGGTTTGTCCTTTAGGTTGGGTTTATGGTGGGGGTGCGTTCTTTAGGTTTGGGCGTTTTGGGTTTATGGTGGGGGTTTGTCCTTTAGGTTGGGTTTATGGTGGGGGTGCGTTCTTTAGGTTTGGGCGTTTTGGGTTTATGGTGGGGGTTTGTCCTTTAGGTTGGGTTTATGGTGGGGGTTTGTCCTTTAGGTTTGGGCGTTTTGGGTTTATGGTGGGGGTTTGTCCTTTAGGTTGGGTTTATGGTGGGGGTGCGTTCTTTAGGTTTGGGCGTTTTGGGTTTATGGTGGGGGTTTGTCCTTTAGGTTGGGTTTATGGTGGGGGTGCGTCTTTTAGGTTTGGGCGTTTTGGGTTTATGGTGGTTTATTATTCTGAGGAGGTGCTAATTTAGCCGTATGACGCACTCTACAGAATTTGGCCAACGGCGGATGGCGGAAACTGCTGGCGGCGAAAAATACGAAGCTTTCTTCCCCGCTGAAATGCCCCTCTCCGTTGACCTGTCAAAAAGAACCGTTGGCCTGTTGGCGGAGGCTGAGGCCGCGGTGGGCCGTTTGGAAGGAACGGGACGACTGTTGTCCAATCCTAACCTGCTGATTCGTCCCTACTTATTTCAGGAGGCTGTGTCCTCAACGCGAATCGAAGGGACCCTAACCACCCTCGGAGAGTCCTTTCTAGCCGAGGTGGCCGACGTTACACAGGGTCCAGATACCGAAGAAGTCCTCAACTATGTGCGAGCCATGACCGACGGCGTCGCGCTTTTGGAGCAAAGCAATTCTTTTGGTTTGGACATGATGTGTCGCTTGCATGAGGTGCTGTTGGCGGGCGTGAGGGGCCGGAATCGAAATCCGGGACAAGTCCGCACCACGCAAAATTGGATCGGCCCGCCCAACGCCAAGATCAAAGAAGCTTCGTTCGTACCGCCTCCGCCCGAGGAAGTGGGAAGGTTGCTGGATGACTGGATCAGGTTCGCCACCGGCAACTCGGATATCCCAGTTTTGATACAGAGCGGTATGCTTCACTATCAGTTTGAAACCATTCATCCCTATGACGACGGCAACGGTCGACTAGGGCGCCTTTTGATCGTGTTGCACTTTATCTATCGCAAACGATTGTCACGCCCTTTTCTCTATCTGTCCTCCTATTTCGAAGACGAGCGACCGGAGTACATCGCTTGGTTGAATTCAGTCAGGCAGCAAGGTGACTTGGATGGGTGGGTAGGTTTTTATCTGAAAGGCGTTATTAGAGAGGCGGAGGACGCCCTAGGCCGGATGAGACAGTTGATAGATATGAGGGAGTCATATCGCGAGCGTATTTTAAGTTCCATACGCGGCGGCACGGCCATCGCGATATGCGATCAGATTTTTGCCAACCCGATACTGACGGCGAGCAGGGTGGTAGGCAGCCTCCATGTGTCGACGCCGACGGCGTTGGCGGCGTTGGAGAAGATGATGGAGTTGAGGATTTTGGAGGAGATGGAACCGGGGCCCCGCAAGCAACGGCGGTTTGTGGCGGAGGAGGTGATGTCAATCTTGGATGACGACTGGGGTATGAACCGATCTCTTATTTTGGGTTTAGGGGATTATTAGGACTTTGCCGGTGGTGGAGCGGCCTTCTAGGGCGCGGTGGGCGTCGGCGGCTTGTTCTAGGGGGAAGCGGGCGCCTATGCGCACTTGCAGGCCGTCGGCGATCCATTCGAAAAGCTCCTCGGCCCGGGACAGCAGTTCCTCCCGGGTGCGGGCGTAGTGGAACAGGCTGGGGCGGGTCAGAAACAGGGAAGCCTTGCCCAAGGTCAGCGGGTCCACCGGGTCGGGGGGGCCGGAGGCGTTGCCGAAAGCGGCCATCACCCCCCGGGGGCGCAACAAGTCCAGACCGGCCGCCAGGGTAGACCGGCCCACTCCGTCGTACACCACATCCAAACAGCGCTCTCCGCTGATTTCCCGCACCCGCTCCGCAAAATCCTCCCGGGTGTAGACGATCACGTGATCCGCCCCGGCCGCCCGGGACAGCTCCGCTTTTTCCTCGGAACCGACCGTGGCGTACACCGTCGCCCCCAGCCGTTTGGCCGCTTGGGTGAGCAACAGCCCCACTCCGCCCGCGCCGGCGTGGATCAGGCAGGAGTCGCCGTCGCCCAGCGGGAAAGTGTCCCGCACCAGGTACTGGGCGGTCAGGCCCTGCAGGGCGGCCGCCGCCGCCGTCTCCAACGACACCTCCGCCGGTACCGGAATTAACGACTCCACCGGCGCCGCCGCCGCTTCGGCGTAGGCCCCGGGAGCGGTGCACCACGCCACCCGGTCGCCCGCCGCCGTGTTGGAAACATCAGGGCCGACCGACTCCACCACCCCGGCCGCCTCCATGCCGGGGATGAAAGGCAGATCGCGGGGATAGAGGCCGGTGCGGTGATAGGTGTCTATGAAGTTCAACCCGGCGGCGGCTATCCTCACCACCGCCTGCCCCGGCCCGGCCGTCGGTTCTTCTGCCGGTTCGGTTCGCAAAACCTCCGGGCCGCCGTGGTTTCTGATTACCGTTGCCCGCATACGACCTCCGTCCGCTCCGATATGCGGCAAAGTTAGCCGACGAGTCCCCGGCTTGCCCCGTTTCAGCGGCGAAAGAGTGTATCTTGGGCGATGTGAAAGACGGATCAGCGTCGTTGCGCGCCGCCCGGGCGCGGGTCGCCTGCCTGTCGGCGGCCGCGTTGCTGGCAACCTCCCTCTTGCCCGTCCATCCGGCGTCCGCCCGCGACGGGGAAGTCGACAATGCGCCCCTTTATTCGGCCTGCGTGGGACCCGCCGCCCAAGCGGCCGGTTTCACCGACGTCCCCCGGGTTTTTCAACCGGCGGTGGATTGCCTGGCCCACTATCGGATCACCCTGGGCCGCAGTCCCGACCGGTTCGAGCCGGGGGAGACGGTTACCCGGGCGCAGATGGCCCGCTTTCTGATAAGGGCCGCCCTCCCAGCGGGAATCGAGTTGCGCTCCGCCCCCGACCAGGGGTTCACCGACATCGGCCATCTGTCCGCCGAAACGGCGCAGGCGGTCAACCAGTTGGCCGCCCTGAGCATCGCCCGGGGGCGCACTCCCACCGCCTTTGCCCCCGGGGAGGTGGTCACCCGGGCGCAGATGGCCCAGTTTCTGGCGAGGTTTCTGCGGGCGGCCCCGGTCGGGCCGGGCGGTTCGGACATCGACGATGTTCAGCCCGATGACGAAATTTTCACCGACATCGGCCATCTGAACCGCGGCGCCCACGACGCCATTCGCCGGTTGTATGAGATGGGGGTTACCACCGGAACCGGTTATAACTCTTTTTCCCCGGAGCGGCCGGTCACCCGCGGGCAGATGGCGGCTTTCATCACCCGGGCTTTGGCCCACACCCAGGCCCGGCCGGCCGGGGTTACCGTTCAAACCGAAAACCTGTCTGTTTCCGCCGGCAACCGGGTGCGGGTGGCGGCCTCGGTGCGCACCGCCGACTTCGCCCCCTTCCAGGACCGCCCCGTGGACATTTTCACTGCCCGCTCGGCCAGCCAGGCCATCAGACGGGACGGCCGGTGTTTCCTGAGCGTAATCACCGGCTATTCCGGCAATTCCGCGGTCTGCCAGATCGACGATAACGACGACTTCACCGACGAGCAGGGAAATCTCCTTTTCACGCTGTCCGTTCCCAATACGCTGACCATGTGGGCCTGGGCGGGCGACGAGGATGATGAATTCGACGCCGATACGGTTGACTACGGCACCCTGAGATTCACCGCCGACAAGGGGGCGGCCGCCCTGCGGATAACCGACGACATGCCGGATGGGGCGTTGCGAGTCCGCTACGGCGATGCGGTGACTTTCACCTTTCAAGCGGTGGACGAGGACGGAACCGCCGTTTCTCGGCGGGGGATAACCTTCAACCTCCGCGTATACGCCAACCAGTCCGGGGTCGCCTCCGGCGGCCGCTCGCAAACCCTGACCACCAATTCCGACGGCCGGGCCACCCGCACCTTGCGCTATTCGGACCCGTCGGCTTCCAATGACTTCACCAACGTCAGGTTGGAGGTGAGCAACATTTCCGCCACCCTCCGCATCGACGATGAGTCAACGGTGGGAGTGGTGCGTAGCCGTCGGACGGTGGACTGGGACGACGCCCCCCCCGCCCCCACCAGCCTGCTTATCCAACAGGACCCGCCCTACACCCGGGCCACTTCTTCCGGGTCGGGGGGGACCAACCGGTTGACCGTTGCCTTGACCGACCAGTACGGGCGACCCATACGGGGGGCGCGCATCAACCTCTGGTCCGACCAGGAAAACGGGATAGGCGGCTCCGAAGCCGACCCGGCCATCAGCCGCAACACCAGCAGCCGGGGGAACTTCGCGGTTTCCTACGACCGCGACTCATCGGCCGGCGCCGTCGAAAAAATCGTGGCCCGCACCGCCGACGAAACCATCAGCAAGGCCGCCCGTCATTATTGGGCGGAGGAACCGGACGAGGACGAATATGAACAGGTTGAAATCCTGCACAAAGACGCCGATAACAACAACCTGGTGGTGACCACCGGCGGCGACGAGCCGGAAATATTGTTGTTTTCTTTAGACGACAACGACCACTACTTCGACTCCGCCGGCGCCCCCATCGCCTTCGATCAGTTCCGGAGGGAAATAAAAGAAGAGGACGCGCAAGAGGTTACGGCCCACATCGACGACGGGCCGGTCAACATGTATTACCTGGTGGAGAGCGAGTAAGGCGGGAGTTTTTCCGCGGCTCCCCGAACGCCGCCCCCGCCCCGAAGAGGGCGGCCGCCCCCAACAGGGCCTGGCCGATGTAGAAGGGGGCAAGAAGTAGCGACAGCCCGACCGCGCCGGCGACCAGCGCAAAGGCCCCGTAGGGGCTCAGCCGCCCCCGGGACAACCAACGCCCGGTTGCGATCAGGGCCGGAATGGAGCACAGCCCGGCCGCTATTCCCAGTACCGCAACCAAGATGGCCCCCACCAGGGCCGCCCCCAGCGCAATCCACAAATTCCAGCCGGCGAAAACGATTACCACCCACAGGGCCAGGGCGAACAGCAAAGGCAGCCCCAGCAACATCACCGCCCCCCAGCCCAGCGAGAACCAGGGGCGGGCGCGCACTCGTTGGGCCGCCTGCCCGTAGCCGGGGATTCTGATGACCAGCAGTCCGACAATCATATAGAACAGCCATATGGCGATGGTCAGGGCGGTGCTGGCCGCTCCCACGCTCAGGTTGGGGACCAACGGAGGGCGCCGGATCAGGTTGCCCCCCACCGTCGCCTGTTCGGAAACTGTCGCTGAGCGGGGGCTGCGGTACACCAGGTCTTCGGCGATGTCGGCCCCGTCCGCCACCCGCAACCGGTTCACGGTCATGTCCACATCCCGCCCCACCCTCCCGGACAACAGGGCCGTCCCCCGCGCCTGGCCGGCGATGTCGCGTCCCACCGACCCGCCCGCCGCCAAGTTGCGGGTCCAGGCCAGAACATCCCGTCCGATCGCCCCGTCGACCGCCACCCGCCATCCGATGCCGAACAGGTCCCGTCCCACCGACCCGCCCGCCGCCAGGTCCCAGCCCACCACCCGCACCGATCCGCCCACCCGTCCGTTGATGCGCATCGTCCCCGCCGCCCCGGTCACGTTTCCGGTGACTTCGCCGTTGATTTCCAGCCGATCGGCCGCCCAGAAAAACAGGTCGCCTTCCACCAGCCCGTTGATGGTGATCACCTGCCCGGCCGCGTAGAGGTCGTCGGCTACTACGTCGCCCTCCGCCACCAGCACCACGTCGGCGGCCGCCCGGGAGGCCAGCCGTTCCGCCCCCGCCGCTCCGTCCGCCGCCCCCGCCCACCCGACTACCGCTAGAAGAAGGGCCGCCCCCGCCGTCAGCCCCCGCCCCCGGCCCCCGGTTCCCGCACCCCGGCCCGGTTCGTTCAACTTAGCAACTCAAGCAACGGGCCGGGGAAAACCCCCAACCCGATCGTGACCGCGCTGCACGCCCCCAGGGCCCACCGCACTGAAGCCGGGGCGGCGGGCGACTCGGCGGGGCCGTCCTCTTCGGACTGGAAATACATGAGGACGATGAGTCGCAGGTAGTAGAAGAAAGCGGCCGCCGAAGCCAGCAACCCGACGATCACCAGCCACCGGAACCCGCCGTTCCAGGCGAGGCGGAACACCTCAAATTTGCCGATGAAGCCGGAGGTGAGGGGCATCCCCGACATCCCTATCAACAGCAGGGACAGGCTGGCCGCCACCCAGGGGGAGCGGCGCCCCAGTCCCCGGTAGAAGTCGAAAGTGTCGGCGGACGGTCCCTGCGCCGGGTCGCCGCTCACCACCGACACCGCCGCAAACGCCCCCACCACCATCACCGAATAGGCGGCCAGGTAGAAGATCACCCCGGTCGTCCCCGCCGTCCCGGCGGCCATCCCGGTGAGGATGAAACCGGCGTGGGCCACCCCCGAATAGGCCAGCATGCGCCGCACGTCGCTTTGCACGATGGCCAGCAGGGTTCCGACCGCCACCGAGGCCGCGGCCAGGACCGCCAGCCCGTCCGCCCACGCCTCCGGCAGCCAATGCCCCGGTTGGGGGGAGAAGCCGAGGAACAGAATGTTGAGCAGGGCGGCGAACCCGGCCACTTTGGCGACGGAGGCCATAAACCCCACCGCCCCGGCCGGGGCCCCCTGATAGACATCGGGGGCCCAAGAGTGGAAGGGGGCGGCGGTCACTTTGAAGCACATTCCCACCACCAGCAGCCCCGTTCCGATCAGGATCACCGCCGGACGCAACACCACCGTGGAACCTAGAAAAGCGGAGATGCCGGGCAAGCCCATCTCCCCGGTTCCGGCGAACACCAGGGCCGCCCCGTAGATGAAAATGGCGGAGGCGAACGCCCCCAGCAGAAAATATTTGACCGCCGCCTCGTCGCCGGCGATGGAGTTGCGCACGATGCCGGTCAGCACGTACAGGGCGATGGAGCCGATTTCCAAGGCCACGAACAGGAGAACCAGGTTGACGGAGGAGGACATCAGCATAAACCCGGCGGTCGCCGTCAAAGCCAGGGACGCCCCTTCGGCGGTGCGCCGTCCCAATCCGGCCAGCATCGGCCACGCGGCCAGGGTCCCCAGGACGGCGGCCGCCAGCAGTATTCCCCGCAGGGCGACCGTGTGTTGGGACAGCAAAACCGTTTCCCCGAAGGACAGGGAGCCGCCGTCCGCGGCTACCCGCCGCCACTGCCCGGCCACCGCCCCGGCCGCCGCCAGGTAGCAGAAGGCGATCAGACAGGCGTGCCCGCGGGCCCCCGGGCGGAAGAAGACGTCCATCATCAACGCCAAAACGGCCCCCGCCAACAGCAAAATTTCCGGGGCGACGGCCAGGTAGGAAACGTCCATTACTTTTCTCCCGCCCAGATTTCAACCACCGGTTCCGGGGAGACGTAGTCGGTGGCCGCCTCCACCCTTTCCAACACCGCCTGGGTGGACGGCCCGATGACCTCCAACGCCGGTTTGGGATACACCCCCAGGAAAAGGATCAAAGCCGCCAGCGGCGCGAACAGCAGAATTTCCCCGGCGGACAGATCGCGCACTTCCCGGTTGGCGGGGAGGGACGGCTCCCCGGTGAACACCCGTTCGTAGGCCCACAGCAGGTAGACGGCGGCCAGGATAACCCCGGCGGCGGCTATCACCGCGTAAGCGGGGAGGGAGGGGTAGGCGCCGACCAGGATCAGAAACTCCCCCACGAACCCGTTCAAACCGGGCAGTCCGATGGAGGCGAAAGCCATAAACAGGAACATCCCGGCCAAAAGCGGCGCCCCTTTGGCCACCCCCCCGAAGTCGGCGATGAGTTTGGTATGGCGCCGGTCGTAGAGCAATCCCACCAGCAGGAACAGGGCCCCGGTGGTCAGGCCGTGGTTGATCATCTGGATCACCGACCCGGACAGCGCCTGCGAGGTGAGGGCGAAGGTTCCCAGCACGATGAAACCCAAATGGCTGACCGAAGAGTAGGCCACCAGTTTTTTGAGGTCTTTTTGGACGATGGCCACCGCCGCCCCGTAGATGACCCCCGCCACGGCCAACACGGCCATCAACGGAGCCAAGTCCACCGCCGCTTCCGGGAACAGGGGCAGGGCGAACCGCAACAGCCCGTAGGTTCCCAGTTTGAGCAGCACGCCGGCCAGCAACATGGAACCGGCGGTGGGGGCCTGCACGTGGGCGTCGGGCAGCCAGGTGTGCAGGGGGAAGAGGGGGACTTTGATGGCGAAAGCCAAGACGAAGGCCCCGAACAGCCACCGCTGGGTTTCGGTCCCCAGTTCCAAGTTGAGCATGTTCAGATAGGAGAAGCCGAGCGATCCGAATTGGTCTTGGTGGATGAAGGCCAGGGAGATGATTCCGGCCAGCATCAGGGCTGAACCGAAGGCGGTGTACAGGAAAAACTTTACCGCCGCGTATATGCGATTCTCCGCCCCCCAGATGCCGATGATAAAAGCCATCGGGATGAGGATCACTTCGAAGAAAACGAAAAACAGGAACAGGTCCAGGGACAGGAACACCCCGATCAGGCCCGCTTCCAGCAACAGGATCATGGCCGTGAACAGGCGCACCCGGTGTTTGATTCCCGCCGACGCCCCCAAGGAGACGGCCACCAGGACGGAGGTCAAAGCCACCAGCAGGAGGGAAATGCCGTCCACGCCCAAATGCCAGGACACCCCCATCCGGTCGATCCAACTCACCTGTTCCACGAACTGGAACCCGGCTTCCCCCCGTTCGAAGCGCCAGAGCAGGACCCCGGACAGTCCCACCGGGAGCAGGCTGAGCGCGATCCCCAGCGGACGCACGATTTCGGCCCGGCGCTCCGGCAGGAACATCACCGCCGCCGCCGACGCGGCCGGGACGGCGATGAGGGCGGACAGGATGGGGAAGTCCATTACCACAGCCCCCGAAACACGATCCAGATCATCACCGCCACCGTTCCGGCGGCCAGCACAACCCCGTAGGCCCGCACGTAGCCGGACTGCACCGGGCGCAACCGCTTGCCCAGGCGCCTAACCAGGGCCCCCGTCCCGTTTACCGCTCCGTCGATTATTCGCTGTTCCGCCACCCGGGCGGTCCATTCGGCCAGGCGCCGCCCGGGTATCACCGCCAACCGCCCGTACATGTCGTCCACCCAGTAGCCGTGTTCCATGGCGGTCAGCGGGCGGCGCAGGCGGGCCAGCAACCGCTCTCGGTTTTCCTCGGAGGCCCGCCCGTAGAGCAGGAAGGCGATGGCGATCCCGGCCAGCCCGGCCGCGATGGAAATCAGGGCCAGGGCGGCCAGCAACATTCCGCTTTCCGGGGCGTGGGCCTGTTTTACCCCGTGAAAGGCCGGCTCCAAAAAATGCTCGAAGGCCAGGCGGAAGGGGGTGTTGATGAAACCGATGCCGATGGTGGCCGCCGCCAAGATCAGCAACGGGACGGTCATCACCCGGGGGGATTCGTGGGGATGAACCCCGTCCGGCCAGCGGGGCTTCCCCCAGAACACCAGGAAGTACTGGCGGCCCATGTAGAAGGCGGTGAGCAGGGCGGTGGCCACCCCCACCGCCCACAAAGCCATAAAATATCCGCCCGATTCGAACAGCACCGCCAGGATTTCATCTTTGGACCAGAACCCGGCCAGGGGCGGAACTCCGGCGATGGCCAGGGTGGCGACGACCATCGTGAAATGGGTGACCGGCGTCTTTTTGGCCAGGCCGCCCATCCGGTTCATGTCCTGCTCGCCGCCCATGGCGTGGATGACCGAGCCGGCCCCTAAAAAGAGCAGGGCTTTGAACACGGCGTGCGTGACCAGGTGGAACAGGCCGGCCGTGTAACCGGCCGCCCCCACCGCCATGAACATGTACCCCAATTGGCTTATGGTGGAATAAGCCAGCACCCGTTTGATGTCCCGCTGGGCGAGGGCGATGGTGGCCGCCAACAAGGCGGTGGCCGCCCCCGCCGCGGCCACCATCCCCCCGGCCAGGTCGCTCAGGCCGTAGAGGGCCCCGGTGCGGGCCACCATGTACACCCCGGCGGTGACCATGGTGGCGGCGTGGATGAGGGCCGAAACCGGGGTGGGGCCTTCCATGGCGTCCGGCAACCACACGTAAAGAGGGACTTGGGCCGACTTGCCCGCCGCCCCCACTAACAGCAGCAGCCCGATGGCGGCGGCGGTGGAGGAGCCGATCACCTCCCCGGGGCCGTTCAGGACCGTCGAATAGGAGAGGGTTCCGAAGGAGGCGAAGATCAGCATGAGGGCGATCATGAAACCGAAGTCCCCTATCCGGTTGACCACGAAGGCTTTGCGGGCGGCGGCCGCCGCCGCCGGTCGGACGTACCAGAAGGAAATGAGCAGATAGGAGCACAGTCCGACCAACTCCCATCCCACGAACAGGACCGCAAAGTTGTTGGCTAAAACCAAGATCAACATGGAGGCGATGAACAGGTTCAGGTAGGTGAAGAAGCGGGCCAGGCGCGGGTCGTCGCGCATGTAGCCCGCCGCGTAGATGTGGATGAGCGACCCCACCCCGGTAACCACCAGGGTCATTACCGCCGCCAGCGGATCCCACAGCAGTTCCGCCGCCGCCCCCAAGCTCGGTATCCAGTCGAACAGGGGGACGACCGCCGCCGCTTCTTCGGCTTTCTCCCCGCCGGCCAGGAAAGGCAGGGCGGCCGCCGCCGCGTAGGCGAAGGAGGCCCCCACCGCCAGGATGGCCAGGCCGCAGGCCCGCCGTCCTCCCATCCGCCGTCCGAAGAAATGGTTGACCGCCGCCCCGGCTAAAGGCAGGGCGATCACCGCCCACAGGTTGGCGGTCATCCGGCCAGCTCCGCCAAGTCATCCACCGAGGCGGTGCGCCGGGTGCGGAAAACGGAAACGATGATGGCCAGCCCCACCGCCACTTCCGCCGCCGCCACCACCAACACGAACAGCACCGCCATCTGCCCGTCGATCAGCCCGTGCGCCCGGGCGGCGGCCACGAAAGTCAGGTTGACCGCATTCAGCATCAGTTCTATGGACATGAACATCACCAGGGCGTTGTTGCGGAGCAGAAGTCCCAAAGTCCCGATGAGAAACAGGGCCGCGGCCAGGGTCATGTACCAGCCGGCGGTGACGATCATCGGCCCTCCTCCGGCGACGGGGGGGATTCTTCTCCGGGTTTGTCCCCGGGCCGGGCCCGGTGGAAGGCCAGGGCGATGGCCCCCACCGCCGCCACCACCAGCAGGGCGGAGGTGGCTTCGAAGGCCAGAAGCCAGGGGGAGGCGGTACGCCCGCCGTCCGGGGCGGGGACGCTGATCAGGTTGGACCCGATTTCCTCGATGGATCCGGTCACGGCCGGGGCGGGGGCCCCGTCGGTTATCACCCAGTCGAAGCGGCCGGTCACCACCAGTATCCCGGCCGCTACCACCGCCCCGACCACCACTATCAGAGCCAGCGGCCGCTGGAAGGCCAGTTTCTCTTTCATTCGATCCATCCGGTCCACCCCGATGAACATGATCACGAACAGGAAAAGGGTGATCACCGCCCCGGCGTATACGATGACCTGCACCGCGGCTACGAAATGGGCCAGATGCACCACGTAGAACACGGCCAAGGCGAACAGGGTGGCCATCAGCCCGATGGCCCCGTATACCGGGTTGCGTCCCAAAACCACCGCCAGCGCTCCCGCCAAGGCCGCCGCCCCCATCAGGATGAAAATGACCAGTTCAACCATCGGGCCCCGTCTCCTCCTCCGACTGCCCCCGTTCCGGGGGGCGCACTCCGGTCCCGGCCGAGCCGGTCCAGCCGACCACCCCTTCGTAGGCGGCCCGCCCCTGCGGGGAGGTGGCCCGCAGCCACCCGTCGGCCTTGTTCAGTTCCCCCAGGTCGGCGTAAGGGTCGGAGTCGAACATATGGGCGGGGGAGCCGTCTTGCTCCACCAGCAGCTCCGTTTTGGTGTAGATGGCGTCCGCCCGGTTGGAGGAGGACATTTCGAACAGCTGGGTGTGGGTGATGGCCTCGGTGGGGCAGGCCTCTACGCACAAGCCGCAGAAAATGCAGCGCAACATGTTGATTTCGTAGATGAACCCGTAACGTTCCCCGGGGCTGACGGGCTCCTCTTCGGGATTGTCGGCCCCCCGCACGTAGATGCATCGGGCCGGACAAGCCCCGGCGCACAGCTCGCACCCGATGCATTTTTCCATGCCGTCTTCGTAACGGTTCAGGACGTGGCGGCCGTGGAAACGTTGCGGTTTTTCCCGCATCTCCTGCGGGTATTTGGTAGTGACCAGCCCTTTGCCGACCATAGTGGAGACAAACTGCCGCCAAGTGACGGCCATGCCTTTCAGGAACGCTCTTATCGGATCCATTTCAACTCCAAGGAAGACCGAACTCGCGCACCGACAGCGCGCCGCCCACGCACACGATCCAGACCAGGGAGGCGGGTATGAGGCGCTTCCACCCCAAGGTCATCAGTTGGTCGTAGCGCAGGCGGGGCAAAGTGGCCCGCAACCACACGTACAGGAACAGGAAAACGAGTGTTTTGAGAAGGAACCAGACGGTGGGGAGGACGCCGCTGACGAAAGCGGGCAGGGCGCCGTCCCAAGTCGGACCCGACCAGCCGCCCAGAAACAGGGTGACCGCCAAGGCGGACATCGTGAAAATGTTTATGTATTCGGCCAGGAAAAACAGGGCGAAGCGCAACCCGGAATATTCGGTGTGGAATCCGCCGACGATTTCCTGCTCCGCTTCCACCAAATCGAAGGGGGCCCGGTTGGTTTCGGCCACGGCCGCGATGAAAAAGATGACGAAGGAGGGAGCGAGGATGATCCCGTTCCACGCCGGGAGGCCGATTCCCCAGTCCAGGAAAGTGAGGGTTTGCCGCTGGCTTTCCACGATTTCGGAAATGCGCAACGACCCGCTGTACAACACCACCGGCACCAGCGACAATCCCATGGCCGCCTCGTAGGAGATGGCCTGGGCGGTGGCCCGCACCCCGCCCAGCAACGGGTATTTGGAGCCGGAGGCCCAGCCGGCCAGCACCACCGCGTACACCGCGATGGAGGACATGGCCAGCACGAACAGCAAACCCACGTTCAGGTCCGCCCCTTGCAGGGGAACGGTGCGTTCCACTCCGCCCAGGGTGACGGTGAAAGGGCGTCCGAAGGGGACCACCATGAACATCAGAAAGGCGGGAACGGCGGCCAGCATGGGGGCGGCCAGGTAGAGGCCCAACTCCGCTTTGCGGGGGGTGATCTGTTCTTTGAAAAACAGTTTCAGGCCGTCGGCCACCGTCTGCAAAATTCCCCACGGTCCGGCCCGGTCGGGCCCGACCCGGTTCTGCATGTCGGCCACGATTTTGCGCTCGAACCAGATGAGCAGGACGGGGACCGCCATCAAAAGGGCGAACACCGCCAGCACCCGGAGGGCGATGAGCAACAAGTCCCATCCGTCCATTATTTCCCTCCGGCGGGTAGCGGGGTCAGCTCCGCCGCCGCCCCGGCCGCCGCTCCCAGCGGCGGCGCATCCGGCTGGTTGAACGGGAGGTAGACGGTTCCCGCCGCCAAGCTGTCGTCCAGCCGGATGGGCGCTTCCAGCGTCGTTTCACCGGCCCGCACCGCCACCCGGCTTCCTTCCTCCGCCCCCAGGGCGGCGGCGTGTTCGGGACGGATATGGCAGGCGGTCCCGGGGGCCAGGGGATGCAGGGAGGGGCTGTGGCGCATGGCCGTTCCGTCGTCGTAGAGGGTGCGGGCCAGATGCAGGGCGGGGAGGTCCCCGTTGGGAGCGGGGGAGGGGGGAGGGGCGGGCCGGGGCTGGTAGCGCAGGGGCTGGTCGGCCTCCGCCAGCGGCACCACCGCCCCCTCCTTGGCTTCTTTTTCCAGGTAGGACCAGGTTATCCCCCGGTAGGCGGGGGCTTTTTCGGTGATTTCTTCGGAAATGGCCTGCGGGGATTCCAAACTCAGGGGCCGTCCCAGGCGGGAGGCCAAGTCGTCTAAGACGGACCAGTCGGCTTGGGCTTGGCCGGGGGCGGAAATCAGCCGGTTGACTTTCTGCACCCGTCCTTCCAGGTTGGTGACGGAGCCCTCTTTTTCAGCGAAGGCGGCCGCCGGCAGAACCACGTCCGCCCGGCGGGAGGAGTCGGTGAGGAACAAATCCAGGGCGATGACGAAGCCCGCTCCGTCCACCAGCGCCCCCCCGTCCGCCCCCGCCAAATCCCGCACCGGGTCCGCCCCCATCAGCAACAGGACCTCCAACTCCCCGTCCGCCGCCGCCCGAGCCATCCCGGCCGCATCCCACCCGGCCGCGGAAGGGTCGTCCAGCTCCCTCCGCCCCGGCAGGAGCCCGGGCGACACCCCCATGTCCAGCGCTCCGAAAGTGTTGCCCCGGTGCGCCAAAGGCAGAACCGTCCCCCCCAACTCCAAGGCGAAAGCGGCCGCCCCTTCCGCCAACCGGGGATCTTCCCCCAGTCCGCACCGCCCCACCAGGGCCAGCAAAGGCCCCTCTTCCAGAGCGTTGCGGGCGGCGGCCAAAGGCCCCTCCCCGGCCCGCAGGGCTTGCAGCATCTCCGCCCCCTGCCCGGGGCGGTAGGCGAACTTGTGGGCCGCCCGATCATCCAACCCGGTGCGACGGGGGTGGAGGATCACCAACTGCGCGCCCAACTCCGTTGCGGCCCGCCGCGCCCGCAGGTAGAGGATGGGATGGGTTTCTTTCAAGTCCGGCCCCCACGCCAACACCGCCCCCGCCCGCTCCAAATCGTCGATCCGCCCCCTCCCGGCCGTCCCGGCCAGAAACCCCGGCTCCAAGCCGTCTCCCAGCTGGCAGTCCAGGTTGTGGGAGCCGACCGCCTCCCGCATAAATTTGGACAGGGCGTAGGCGTCCTCGTTGGTTCCCCGGGCCCCGCCCAAAGCCGCCGACCGTCCTCCGGCTTCGCCGAGGCGCTCCGCCGCCAAGTCCAAGGCCTCCCCCCAGCCGGCCTCCCGCAGTTCCCCGTCGGGGTTGCGGATGAGGGGGGTGCGCAACCGGTCGGGGGAGTTGATGTATTCGAAGCCGAACCGTTCCTTGTCCGACAGCCAACCCTGGTTCACCGCCCCGTTGTCCACCCCCAGAAAACGCAACACCCGGTTCTGGGAGGCGTGCACCGCTATCCGGGAGCCTTCGGCGTGGAAGCCGCCGGTGCTTTCCACGATGCGCAAATCCCAGGGACGGGCCCGGAAACGGTAGGGGACGGCGGTGAGGGCCCCCACCGGGCAGATCTGCACGGTGTTGCCCGAAAAGTAGGAGTTGAACGGCTCGTCGGGGAAGGTCAGCACCTGGGTGTACGAGCCCCGCCCTTGGAATTCGATGAGCGGGTCGCCGGAAATCTCATCGGAAAAACGGGTGCACCGGGCGCACAGGATGCACCGCTCCCGGTCCAACAGCACCAGGTCGCTGATGGGGATCGGTTTCTCAAAGTGCCGTTTTTCCTCCACGAACCGGCTTTCCCCCGGCCCGTAGGACATGGTCTGATCCTGGAGCGGGCATTCCCCCCCTTTGTCGCACACCGGGCAGTCCAACGGATGGTTGATGAGCAGGAACTCCAGCACCCCCTCCTGGGCTTTCAGGGCCGTTTCCGACTGGGTGTGGGCCACCATCCCGTCCGACACCGGTTGCATGCAGGAGGGGATGAGGGCCCGCCCGCGGGGGGTGTCGATTTCCACCAGGCACATGCGGCACATCCCCACCGGGTTCATGCGGGGATGCCAGCAGAAGCGGGGAATGTGGGTCCCGTTCTCTTCGGCCACTTTGATCAGCAACTCCCCGGCCGCGGCCCGCACTTCCCGCCCGTCGATGACCACCGTAGCCATTTCCCGCCCGTCTCCGCTCATACCGCCGCTCCGATTTCCACCGGGACCAGGTTGGCCGCCCGCAGGTATTCGTCCACTTCGTCCCGGAAATATTTGAGGAGGGAATCCACCGGCGACACCGCCGACGGCCCCAACGGGCAGATGGTGGTCATCTTGGGCGGCCAGGCCACCCCGGGGGAGATGTTGTCCGACACGTCGTACAGCAGGTCGGCGTCCGCCGGCCGCCCCTGCCCGTCCATTATGCGACGCAGGATCATGTCCAGCCAGACGGTCCCTTCCCGGCAGGGGGTGCACTGCCCGCACGACTCGTGGGCGAAAAACCGCACCAGCCGTTCCGCGGCCGCCACCATGTCGGTGGTGTGGTCCATCACGATCACCGCCCCCGACCCGACCATGGAACCTTGGGCGTCGATCACCGCCTTGGTCACTTCGGTGTCCAGATGACGGTCGGGCACGAACCAGGGGGCGGAGGCCCCGCCCGGCACCCACGCCTTCAGGCGGTTCCCGTTCCGGATGCCGCCCGCCGTTTCATAAATGAGATGGCGCCAAGTCATCCCTTCCGTCATTTCGTAGTTGCCCGGCCGGTTGACATGCCCGGAAACGGAGCACATCCGCCGCCCGGGGGAGTCGGGGGGGCCGATGGCCGCGTAGGCCTCCCCTCCGTTGTTGATGATCCAGGGCAGGTTGGACAGGGTTTCCACGTTGTTGACGATGGTGGGTTGCATGTAAAGGCCTTTGGCGGCTGGAAAATAGGGGGGTTTCAGGCGGGGCTCGCCCCGTTTCCCCTCCAAGCTGTTGAGCAGGGCGGTTTCCTCCCCGCAGATGTAAGCCCCCGCCCCCAAATGAACGGTTACCTCCAAGTCGAATCCGCTCCCCAGGATGTTCCCTCCCAGATACCCGGCGGCGTAGGCTTCGTCCGTCGCCGCCTGCACCCGGCGGGCCGACTTGGGGTATTCGCCCCGGATGTAGATGAAGGCGTGATGCGCCTCGTTGGCGTAGGAGGCGATGATCACCCCTTCCACCAGCTGGTGGGGGTCCCGCTCCATCAACTGGCGGTCCTTGAAGGTGCCCGGCTCCGACTCGTCGGCGTTCACCACCAGATAGGAGGGCCGGGCGGGGGCCAGAAAACTCCATTTCATCCCGGCCGGAAACCCGGCCCCGCCCCGCCCCCGCAACATGGAGGTTTTTACTTCTTCGGTCACCGCCTCTGGCGTCATCCCCGGCCCGTCCCCGTTTCCGCCCAGCACCGTCCGCAACGCCCGGTAGCCGCCCGTCTCCTCGTAGACGGCCCGGGTGTGGCTGGTGCGGGGATGTTCGTTCATGCGGGAGGTGAGGATCAGCGGTTCGCTCATTGTCCCTCCTCCGGGGCGCCGGCCAGGGTTCCCAACGGCCCGAAAGCGGGCGCCGGGCCCCCCGCCCGGGCCGGGTCCGGGATGGCCCAGTCAAACCCGGCCGGACCGCCGAACCGCACCTGCATGTCGTCCCCGTTGACCGAATCGGGCCGTTCCGCTTGCAGCCATTCCACCAGCGACCGGGCCGCCTGCGGGGTCACCCCTTCCACGAACTCGTAGTTGACCTGCACCGCCGGGGCCCCTCCGCAAGCCCCGATGCATTCCACGTGCTCGGGGGAGACCAGGCCCTCCTCATCGGTTTCCCCGGACGGAACCCCGGCCGTCGCCTCCACCGCCCGCAACACGTCGTCCGCTCCCAGCAACCAGCAAGAAATGGAGGTGCACACCGACACCAGGTATTTCCCCACCGGGGTCCGCTTGTACATCGTGTAGAAACCGGCCGCCGCCGCCACCTGGGCGGGGGTGATCCCGGTCATTTCCGCCACTTTGCGCATTCCCGGCTCGGTCAGGTGGCCGTCTTCCCGCATGGCTATGTACAGCAGGGGCATGACCGCCGAACGGGGTTGCGGATAGCGGGCCATCACCGCCTCCGCCAAGCTTTCGGCCCGCTCGGACCAGGCGTAGGGAGGGGCGGCGGTCACCGGTCCACGTCCCCCATCACCGGATCCAAAGAGGCGATGCCGGCGATTACATCGGCCACCGGGGAGCCGGCCATCATCACCGGCAGGGCCTGCAGGTTGGAGAAAGAGGGGCCCCGGGTGTGCATGCGCAACGGCCGCCCGCCCCCGTCCGAAACCAGATAGCATCCCAACTCCCCCCGGGGCGACTCCACCGCCGCATAGGTTTCCCCCTCCGGAACTTTGAACCCTTCGGTGTAGATTTTGAAATGGTGGATGAGGGCCTCCATGGATTCGTCCAACCGCTTGCGGGGCGGCGGCGACACTTTCCGGTCTTCCGTCTTGTAATCCCCGGCGGGCATCCGCTCCGCGGCTTGGGCGACGATGCGCAACGACTGGCGCATTTCCCCAATGCGCACCCGGTAGCGGTCGTAG
This sequence comes from Candidatus Spongiisociaceae bacterium, assembly GCA_965202665.1. GTDB lineage: Bacteria > Actinomycetota > Acidimicrobiia > Spongiisociales > Spongiisociaceae. The sequence goes on along the minus strand of OZ241841.1, from coordinate 1,296,954 downwards.
ACGTCCCCCGCCTGTCCGGTTACCGTGTCGAACTGGTACTCTTCTATTCCGCAATAGGGCTGGGTTTTGCGCAAGTCCCAGTCCACCCCGCTGGCTTTGAGGATGGGGCCGGTCACCCCGTAGGCCAGGCATTCTTGGGCGGTGATGATCCCCACCCCCTGCGTGCGTCCCTTCCAAATGGAGTTCTCTTTCAGCAGATCCTCGTAGTCGGCCATGGCGGCCGGGATCCGCTCCAAGATTTCCCCCACGTCCTCCCGCCAGCCGTCGGGCAGGTCGGCCGCCACCCCGCCGGGCCGTATGTAGTTGTGGTTCATCCGCAGCCCGGTGGTTTTTTCGAAGAATGCCAGGATCAACTCCCGCTCCCGGAACCCGTACATCATCATGGACAGGGCCCCGATGTCCATTCCGTTGGTGGCGGTGGCCACCAGATGGGAGGAGATGCGGTTCAACTCGGTCATAAGAATGCGGATGGCCTGCGCCCGGGGCGGAATTTCCACCCCCAGCAGTTTTTCCACCGCCAGCGAATAGCAGAGTTCGTTGTGCAACGGGGCCAGGTAGTCCATGCGGGTCACGTTGGTCCCGCCTTGCAGGAAGGTGAGGGTTTCGGCCGTTTTTTCCATCCCGGTGTGCAGGTAGCCGATCACCGGCTTGACGCGCCGGACGATTTCCCCTTCCAGTTCCAAGTTGAGGCGGAGCACCCCGTGAGTGGACGGGTGCTGCGGGCCCATGTTGACGATCATTCTTTCGTCGTCGGCCGTTTCGTCGGCTATCACCCAGTCGTCCGCCACCCGCGAGCCCATCTGCTCCGCCGCCCGGCCCCCGCTTTCGGACCGCTCCATCTCCTGGGCCCCTTCGTCGGTGCCGGCCACCATCCATTCCGGAACTTCGGTCCCGGTCAGCCACAGGTCGTCGGTTTGGGAGGTGCGGGTCTCGGTCATGTCACCTGCGGGGTTTCTTTGAACTGCACCGGCACTTCACCCGTCGCGAAGTCTTTGCGCAACGGATGGCCCTCCCAGTCGTCGGGCATGAGGATGCGGGTCAAATCGGGATGGCCGTCGAACCGGATGCCGAACATGTCGTACGCTTCCCGCTCCAAAAAGTTGGCCCCCGGATAGACGGAGGTCAGCGAAGGGGCGGTCGGGTCTTTTTCCGGGAGGGCGGCCAGGATGCGCAACCTCCGGTTATGGGAAATCGACAGCAGGTTGACCACCAGCTCGAACCGTTCCGGGCGACTCCCTAGATAGTCCGCGGCGGTAATGTCCACGCACATTTCAAACCCGGCTTCATGGGCGGCCTCCGCCAGGGCGAGCAGGCGGCCGGGTTCCACCCGGATGGTCTGATCCCCCAGCGAGACGGCCGCCTCCGCCCCCTCCGCCCGTTGCAGCAGGCCGTCCAAGAGTTCGTCCCCGGCGGGGGGCGCTTCCGGGGCGGGGATGTCGGGGGCGCCGGTGGTCAACGGGCGGCCTCTCCGCTCATCACCCGGTCCTGCAAGGTGAGGATGCCGTGCATCAGCGACTGCGGTCCGGGGGGGCACCCGGGCACGTACATATCCACCGGCACCACCTGGTCCACTCCCTGCACCAGGGCGTAGTTGTTGAACATTCCGCCGGTGGAGGCGCACGCCCCCATGGAAATCACCCATTTGGGGTCGGCCATCTGGTCGTACACCTGGCGCAACACCGGGGCCATCTTCTGCGACACCCGCCCGGCCACGATCATCAGGTCGGCTTGACGGGGGGAGGCCCGGAACACTTCCATCCCGAACCGGGCCAGGTCGTTGTGGGCGGTGCCGGTGGCCATCATCTCGATGGCGCAACAGGCCAAACCGAAGGTGGCGGGCCACATTGATTGGGTTTGGGCCCAGCGCATGGCCTTGCCCAAAGTGGTGGTGAGCAGGTTGGGCGGGGAGGACAGGCGGGCCATCAGGCGGCTTTCCCGGCCGGTTCGGCGGCGGGCGCCGGGGCGGGGTCGGCGGGGCGGTAGCGGGCGCGGCGGGATTCGTTCCAGTCCAAGGCCCCCCGTTTCCACACGTAGCCCAGGGTTTCCACGATCATCAGGGTGAACAGGCCCACCGCCGCCGCTCCGAACCAGCCCAAAGTTTCAAACTGGGAGGCCCATACGAACAGGAAAATGATTTCCACATCGAAGATAACGAACAGGATGGCCACCAGGTAAAACTTGACCGGGAAGCGGTGCACCGGTTCGGCCTCGGTGACGATCCCGCATTCGTAAGGCTCCAGTTTTTCGGGGGTGGGACGACGGTAGGAAAGAAGATAGGAGACGACCAGCGACACGCCCGCAAAGGCCGCCGCTAGGACGAGCATCACAGCTATGGGGAGGTAGTCGGAAAGGGTCACGGCCTTCCTCTTGGGAGCCGTCCCAGATTAGAGCCGTCGGGCGTTTCCGCCAAACCCTCAGCAGCCGAATCGGCAAACCGCAACCGGGGCTCGCAAGTCGCCCTACCCGGCTAGGTGGTAGCTGAGAATCTGCAACTCGGTGGCCAGATCCACTTGGCGCAGATGTATCCCGCTCGGAACTTGCAGGGCGGCCGGGGCGAAGTTGAGAATGGACGACACGCCGGCCGCCGCCAGCAAATCGGCCACTTCCTGGGCTACTGCGGCCGGAGTGGCGATAATCCCCACCGCGATGGGGACGCGGGCCGCGTCGACCGCCAGGTCTTCCACCGGACGCACCGTTATCCCCCCGATTACGGTTCCGATCTTGCCGGGAGCGGCGTCGTACAGGCCGACGATGCGAAAACCGCGCCGGGCGAACCCGCCGTAGCCGGCCAGGGCCGACCCCAGGTTGCCCGCTCCCATCACCGCCACCGGCCGGTCTTCGGTCAGCCCCAGCCGGCGGCGGATGACGGCGGTCAGTTCCTCCTTGTAGTAGCCGGTGCCCGGTTTTCCGTAGGAGCCGAGGCGGGACAGGTCTTTGCGCACCCCCGCCGCGTTCATCCCCACCCCGGCGGCCAGCTCGGTGGAGGAAATGGTGGCCTGCGCCTCCGGTTTCTGTTCCAGCAAGCGCAGGTAGCGGGGCAACCGCTCCACCGTCGCCGCGGGCAGGTGGTTGTTGGACGCTCGGCAATTCTCCACCCGCCCCAGTTTACGCCCGTTTCCAACCCCCTCCGCCGGGCTCAAGCGGACGGAGGGCGGTCCGTCGGATAGATGATCTGTATGCGGGTTCCGGTCACCGCCCGACCGCCTTTGTAAGCGAAAATGGTGTTTCCCCCCTCCGCCCAGGCCGCTACATCCTCCGTCTCCAGGTAGACGATAAACCCGCGGGCGGACAAGCCGATGGCGCCGGCCAGCCCCTTTCTCCGCCGTTGCCCGCCGGACGAGGTTTCGCCCGGGCTTAGGGCTTTGGCCACCGCCGCCTGGTTGGCGGGGAAGGCCTTTCTGATAGTGGTCGGAATCCCCGCCCCCTCGTCGCGGACGGTGATAATGCGATGCAGGTCATCTTCCTCCACGGCGATGAACCCCGGGGCCTCCGCCCACTGTTGCACGTTCAGGCACAGTTCGTACAAAGCCTCTTGCAGAGATTGGAGGTCGTTATAAGGGGCTGGAACCTGTTCCGCCGCCCGCCGGGCGTCCTCCCGGGGGGAGGCGATGAGGAAGTAATCGGTCCGCCTCATCCATCGCGTAGTTTGTGTTCAACTTCGCTTTTTGAAGAAATCTGGGCCAACTCTATGACTTTCCACAGCCGTTCCAGGGCCCGCCTTCGGGGCAGGGGCCGCCCGGCTTCGTCCAGCGTCGCCCACTGCCAGTAACGGGCGGTCCCGTTGACGCCGATGGCCGCATACAGAACCGGAGCCCCTTCCGCCTCTCCCAAGATTATCCGGCACGGCAACCCCGGCCGCAACTCCGTTTCCAGCCAAGCCTCCCCCAGCCTGGTCCACTGGTATCGTTGCCCCCTGACCTCGTCCAGCCAGTCAGTTCCTTCGTTCATATTTGAGCTCCCCCATCCGCTATTTCCGGGCCTGGGATTAACGTTCTTGGTCCCGTTCGTAGCGGTGCAGGGCCACTAGGAACATGGCGAACAAAATGGCGGAGCCGGCCGCGAACGCCCCGGGGATGATCCGGATCTCAAAGGCGTTCAACCCCTCGAAATCCACCGGTCGCGGGCCCCGCGGCGCGTAGAGCACGAACAGGATGGAGTTGATGGTGGTCCATCCGAAAATTCCCGCTCCCAGCATCAGCACCGCCAACCGGCGGCCCAGGTTGGTGTGGTTCAACAGGTATATGGTTCCGAAAAACACCAGCACCGCCGCCGCCGTCAACACGATCCCGGTGAACAGCAGGTTCTGGGAAAGAATCGTCCGGAACAACTCCCGCATCAGTTATCCTCCCGCCCGTCCAAAGTCGGCCCTCGCAGATATCCCACGATCAGGTCGATGTCCTCCCCCGACAGCACCTGTCCGAAGCCGGGCATCCGCCCCGAACCCACCCCGTTCACCCCGTAACCTTCACCCGAAACGGAACCTTTCTGCAAAAACTCGGCCATGTCCTCCGCTGCCAGGAACTGCGTTCGGGAGCGCCCCGCCCGCAACGACGGCCCCAGCGCCCCGGACGCCTGCACCTGTTGGAAAGCCGGCCCGGCCGAATAACCGGCGGTGTGGCATCGGGCGCAGTATCCGTTGAACAGGGCCGCGGCCCGCTCCGCCCTTTCCCGATCCCCGCCGAAGGATCCGTCCGCCACCTCTTGGAAATCCACTTCCCAGCGGGCCGCCCCGGCCGCTTCCTCCAAGAAAGACAGCCCAAACCGGGCCTGTTCCAGCAGGACTTCCCGGTTCTGGGAGGTAATGGTCAAAGAGGTGGCCCGCGACTCCAAGTCGCTCACCATGCGGGCGGCGGAACGGGAATCCGAAGACCCGATCAGGGTTTCAACGTTGCGGGGATCGAAGGAGGTATCCACCGCCAGGAAACCGGTTTCCAGAGCTTCCCGCCCGATGGCGGTCAGATCGGATTCGGCCCTGTCCGACAGGCCGTCCCCGTCGGTGTCGATCCCGTCCCCGGCCCCGTCCAAGACGTCCCGGGCCCGGTCGGCGATGTCGGTCACCGCCACCGAAGTTTCCCCGGAGTTGGTGATTTCCTCCACCAAGGCCTGCTGGTCGGCGATCTGCTGCCCCACCGCCTCAGAGGCCCCGGTCAGCCGATTGCGGGCCCCGTTCACCGTCCCCTCGATTCTGAGCAGGGCGTCTTGTTGCGGAATCTGGAAAGCCCCGATGTAGTTGAGCAGGTCGTCGATCTGCTGGGAGTTGAGGGCCCCGCCCCCTTCCAAACCCCAGGCGGGCATGGGAGAGTTGGCCCGGCCGTAAGTGATCCAGAACCGTACTTCGTCCCGGTCGTAACGGAAGAAAATGTCGTCCAAAGCGGGGGCCGCCCAGCCGGGCACGTTCACTTTGGAGCGCTCCTCCAGGTAGGCGGCCACCCCGCCCCCCCCGGTTGCCCCATGGCAGTCCCCGCACCCGAACTCCTCCCACACCTCATGCCCCCGATCCAAAGAGGCTTCGGCGAACTCTTCCACGAAACCCTCCTGGCGGTCGAACTCGCTCAGGTAGTAGATGGGCATGGCCAACGTGAGGAACCCGGCCGCCACCACCGCCCCCATCAGGGTGCGGTCCAAGCGGGTGGTTTCCAGTTCGTCGTCGGTGGCGGCCGCCGACAGGTTGGACGGAACCGGATCCCGCCGGTCCCGCCGCGACCCCGACCCGACCAGGTAGGCGAACCAACCGATGGCCCCTAAAGCGACGATGGTGACGACCAACGTGGCCACCGGTCACGCCTCCGTGCCCGCGTCCAAGGCGATGCAGGACGGCCCCTGCGGATAGCGGACGGTCTTGGCGATGGCCCGCGAAGTCTGCAGAATGGTCCCCGTTTTGACGATCAGCCGCCCCTCCTGATTTTCCAAAGCGAACCGGTCCAGGTTGCGGGGGGCGGGACCCGCTTCGTATTCGCCCGCGAAGTTGTATTTGGAACCGTGGCAGGGGCACTCAAAGCCCTGGGAGGTTTCGCACCACGGCACCCGGCAACCCAGGTGCACGCACCGCTGAAAAAGGGCGGTCAAGCCCCCCACTACCACCGGCAGACCTTCGAACTGGGAGCGGGAAACATCGGTTTCGGCGAAGGGCACTATGTAGGCCCGGGCTTCGGGGACGAACTTGGGCAGGATGGAGCCGTCCGACAGGAAAACCTCGGCCCGCAGTTCGGTGATGTCGCCCACGTCGATGTCGGAACCGAACCCCCCCGACAGGCGCGGCCACAGAAAAGCCAGATAGGAGATGCCGTTCAAACCCAGGAAAGCCCCGAAGGTGATGCCCAGCGCCCGGGTGAAAAACTGGCGCCGGTTCACGCCCGCCTCCTCCGGGGACAACTCTTCCACCGCCGCCACTTCCACCGCCGCCACGGCCGCAACCGGTTCCAGCTCCCCGGCCTCGGCTTCAGCCTCCTCCTCGTCCTCCTCAGACTCAGCCTCAGCCGGGGCGGCCTCCGGTTCCTCCTCGGCCGGGACCGATACGGCCACCGGTTCTTCCAAGCGGGAACGGTCCGCCCGGCGCGTTTCCCGCGACACCCGCACTTTGCGGCGGGCGCGTTCAGAGGGGGAGGCGCCGGTGGTGCGCCGGTAGGCGATTACGAAAGCCCCCAGCACCCCCGCCACCGCCACCGCGGCCACCGCCAAAACCAGAAGCTGGACGGAGGTCATTCGAAATGCACCCAGTCTTTCAAGTCATCGAACCAGATGCCGTCCGCCCACGGGTAGGTGAAGTTGAACCCGGGTCCGCGGAACAGGGTGCCGATAATGGTGAGGGTGGCGGAACCGGTCAGAAACAAGGTGAACAGCATGATGGCGAATTTGCGGTCGGCGGGATTGGTGGACGGGTTGCGGTCCACATAGGGGATGGCCATGAACCCGACCAGGCCGGTGACGGCGGGAATGATCACCCCGGCGATCTGCGGGTCGTAGTAGGAAAGCAGTTCCTGCAAACCGAGGAAATACCAGGGGGCTTTGGACGGGTTGGGAGTGGCGTTGAAGTTGGCCAACTCCAGCAACGGGGCCTGCAGTATCACCGACAACACTATCAGCCCGGCGGTGATCACCATCAGGGCCGAAAACTCGGCGATCATCAGATGAGGCCAGGTGTTCACCTTGTCGGTGGGGGTGGCTTTGACCTGCTGGATGGCGCGGGCTTTCACCACGGTCAAGAGACGTTGCGGACGCACCCCCTCCGGCACCTCGGCGGGCGGAACCACCGGGCGGGGCGACACCGAAGCCGCCGACGCCCCGTTGCCCGCCTCCGCCGAAGGGGAAGGCGGAGGGTCCGCTACCGCGGTCGCCGCGACCGGCTCCGGCTCGACGGCGGCCGCCGAGGGAGCGGGGGTTTCCGCGGCCGGGGTTTCCCCGGCGACGGATTCAGCCTCCGGGGCGCTCTCCATCGCCGCCTGCGGAGCGGCCGCCGGGGCCTCCGAGGGCGGGGCTTCCTCCGCCGGCGGGGGGTCTGAGGGCGGGGCTTCGCCTTTCATTTCAGCCAGCACCTGATCCACCGGCAGGCCCAGGGCCTTGGCCCGGGCCTCCGCTGAGCGGATAAGAAGATGTTCAGGCAGTTCCGCCATCGCCTCCGCCCAGTTTTGGGGATGGCCGGGGACCGGGAGAAGAAAGGAGTAACAAACCCGGCCCCCGGCCAAATCTCACCGGTCGGCCGCAACGAGCGGTCAGCCCGTTCATAACGGCCCCGAAATTCCGCCGTCTTTGCGCACCCGCCAGAAGTGGACGGCCATGAAAATGACGATGATGAACGGCAGGAACAACACATGTAACACGTAGAAGCGGAGCAAGGTGTTGCCGGTCACCTCCACCCCCCCCAGCAAGGCGAATTTGACCTGGTTGCCGAACAGGGGCGTAAACCCGGCCATGTTGGTGCCCACCGTCACCGCCCACAGCGCCAACTGATCCCACGGCAACAGATAGCCGGTAAAAGAAAGCAACAAGGTGAGCAGCAACAGCACCACCCCCACCACCCAGTTGAACTCCCGGGGCGGCTTGTAAGCCCCATGGTAGAACACGCGCGACATATGCAGAAACACGGTCAGCACCATCAAATGCGCCCCCCAGCGGTGCAAATTGCGCACCAGCGACCCAAAGGCCACCGAAGTTGACAGGGCCTCCACGTCGATGTAGGCGGCGGGGGAGGTGGGGCGGTAATAGAACATCAGGAAAATGCCGGTGATGGTGAGCAGAATGAACAGGAAAAAACTCAACCCTCCCAGGCACAACGTGTAGGAGAGGCGCACCCCGTGCCGCTTCACCTTCACCGGATGCAGGTGGTAGAGCACGTTGTTCATTATCACGTAGGAGCGGTTGCGGGGGCTGTCGCTGTAACCTTTCTTGAAAGGGGAACCGGGCCGGAACATGGACTCCCAAAACGGACTGGCCCGGAACGATTCGCCGGCGGACGCGATCCGCTCCCGCAGGCTCACCCGGTCGCCGTTCGCCATCTCAACCTCCTCACCATCTCATCCCGTAGGTGTATCCGTTTTTGAAATCGCGGGCCCCGGTGTCGATGTCCCACGGCGCCGAGTCGATCAACCCGGCGTTGAGGGCGGCGTCGGTGACCGACCCTTCGAATTTGCCGATGGAAATCACGTTGGTGGGGCAACGGTCGATGCACAGTTGGCAACGGGTGCACTCATATTCGTCCACCACGAAAAACCCCATGTTGTCCGCCCCGTCCGTCGGGTGCTCCACCCCGTGCGCCTCGTCGATGGCGTCCAACGAAAGGTAATGGATGCATTTCCAGGGGCAGATGTCCACGCACCCCTCGCAGATAATGCATTCCGCCTGGTTGATGTGCAGGAACTGCTTGGGCCGCACCTGGCTGTCCACATATTCGGCGTCCACCATGGCCAGCTGGTAGTCGTCCCGGAAGGGGGGCGTCTCGAACCAGACCTGGGTTTTGGCCATCTACTTGACTCCTTTGACCAACGGCCGCCCGTAGGGGGAAACGGCCTCTTCGGCCGGCTCCTCCGCCGGGGCGGGGCCGCCCAGTTTCTGGACGAACCGGGCGAACAGAATAATAAAGGTGAGAACCCCCATATTGTAGTTAATGGAAACAAAGTCCTTGATGGCCCCCCAGCTGATCCCCACGTTGTTGCCCAGCACCAGGGGGGGCCAGATGACGAAGGCGTCGTTCTGCTCGGTCCAGTTGAGCGGGCCTTGGGCCAAGTTGAGCCATTCCGAGGCCACGTTGCCCAGCAAGATCACCAGCTCCAGCATTGCCAAAAACGCGGCGAAGGAGGCCAAAGCCCAAGTCATCCGCCGTCCGAGGATCAGGGCCAGGACCAGCCCCAGCAACATCAGCTGGCTGCCCCCCAAGGCGACCAAATGTCCCAAGGTGGACCAGGGCAGGCACCAGTCCCCGCCCGCAATCAGGCAGTCCCGGGGCACCCATCCGAAATAGTCCACCTCGATTCGCAGATCCACCGTGGTCTGCGGCAGGGAGGGGTCGATGACCGGGGTGCGGTCCACCACATGCGGTAGCCGATCGTAGATGATGACATCGCCCGCCTGCACGCTGGCCGCTTCGGCGGTGGGGATGGTCACCGTTTCCACCGAAGGAAAATTGGAGTAATGGTTGAACCAGATGCCGACGATCAGGGCGGCCAAGCCCAGCGTAAAAACGGCCCAGCCGAGGCGGGAACGTTCCCGGTCGCTTATTTGCCGAAGCTTGCGTTGCAGCATCTGGTGGCTTGTCTCCGTCTCCGCTAGGTCAGCCTTCGCCGGCGTTGGACCGCCCCGCCGGTTCTATGCTATTGATAGCATAAAAGCCCGCCGCGGCTAAACCGGCCATCCCGTTTCTCCCGTCCGCCGCCGGAGGCTGTTTGTCCGGGGGCGGCGTCATTAGAATAGAGGACGCCGGGTCCGTCCCTGATATGTTAACCGCCCGGCGCACCGGAAAGGGGAAGCGGTCGGGGCGGCGCCCGGTATGCTCCAAATGGCGGCCCGGGGCGGAACGAAGAACGGAGTAAGGAGTAGGGCTTGACGCAGGCCACTGCCAGAGACAATCCGATCGGCGCGGCGGGGGCGGCCGCCGGTTTGATGTTGATCGCCTGCCTTTTCCTAGCGGCGGGGGCCGCTTTGGCCGCCCTGCTGATGATCAAACTGGCGGTTCCCGTCCTCTTCGACGCCGCCGCTCCTCTTTCCTACGGCCGCCTGCGCCCCGCCGCTTACAACCTGCTGGTGTACGGGGCGGGCGGCGTCCTCACCCAGGCCGCCGCCTACTATCTGATTCCCCGGCTGACCGGGGCCCCTTTGCGTTGGGAACGGGCCGCCCTGCTCAACGGCCTTGTCTACGCCGGGTTGGTTGCGGCGGGGTCGGTTCTGGTCATGTTCCGGGGGCCGTCCGGGACGGAGCTCGCCGAATTCCCGCCGGTGATCGACTGGGGGCTGGCCGCCTGCATGCTGTTCGCGGCCCTGTCGGCGGCCGATATCTGGCGCCGTCGCACTGAAAGCGGGTCCTACATTTCCCTCTACTACGTGCTGGCCGCGCTGTGGTGGTATCCGGCCCTGTACGTAACCGGCTCCCTTCCCGGCCTGACCGGAATCGGAACTTTCTTGCAGGCCGGCTTGGTTTCGGGCGGGGCGCTGACGGTGGCTTTCCCGGCCGCCGCTTTGGGGGCCGCCTATTTCACGGTGGCCCGCGACAGCGGACGCCCCCTGTTTTCCGGCGGGTTGGCCCGGGCCGGGTTTTGGACTTTGGCGGGGGCCGGGTTGCTGGCCGCCCCGGCCCGTTACATGAGCGGTCCCGCCCCCGCTTGGATGGAGTCGGTGGCGGCGGTGGCCGCCATGGGTTTGGGATTGTCCGCCCTGGCGGTGGCGGTCAATTTGACGATGACTTTGCAAGGAGGCTGGGAGGAGTCCCGCGCCCGGCCCGCCCTTTTGGCCACTATGGCGGGGGTGATGATGTACGCCGCGGTCACCGGGCTGACCGGGCTGTCCGGGTTCCGGTCGGTGTCGGCCGCGGTGGGCCTGACCGCTTGGCAGGAGGGGCTGGATCTGGGCTTGGTTCTGGCGGCGGTTCCGTTGCTGGGCCTGGGGTTTGTCCTGTACGCTTTTCCCCGGCTGACCGGCCGGGAAGTGTTTTCAACCCGCACGGTGGGGGCGGGGGTGCGCCTGACTTTGTGGGGCGGGGCGGTTGCCTGCGGCCTGTTGCTAGTGGCCGGGTTGGTGACCGGCCTGTCTTGGAACTGGGCCAACGCGGCCGGGGCGTTGCGCAACGCGGGGGCCGGGTTCGGGAGCATTCTGGACGGGGTCTCTCCTTTGTACACGCTGGCGGCGGGAGCGGCCGTCGCCGCGGCGGCGGGGGTGGGCTTGCTGGCGTGGTCGGTGGCGCGAACCTATATGTCGGGGGAGGCGGCCCCGGTGGAAGTGCTGGCGGCGGTGGGCGCCCCGGACGCGCCGGCTGGGGAAAACGAGAATGAGTGATCCGTCGGCGGCCGCGGCGAGCCCGGCGCAACGTTCGGCGCCTGCGGTTTCCGGGGCGGGCGCTCCCGGGCTCCGGACGGCGCGAGGCGGTCGCCGGGGACCGGTCGCCGGGGGCCGGGTTGTCGGTGCGTGCGTTGCGCGGCATCGGTGCCGTGCCGCATCCGGCGGGGGCGTTGGCCGTGTTGGGTGTGACAGCGGGGCGGCGGGGGGTGAGCGACGTTTCGGCGGTTGCGGTTTCCGGGGCGGGCGGCGCAGAACTTTTGCGAGGGCGGGTCGGCGGCGTCCGTTTATCTCAGAGTCCCGGCTACGCGGCGGGGCCGGGGGAGGCGGGGATGAGTGATCGTTTGGCGGCCGCGGCCGCCGCGCTGGAAGCTCCCGAGCATCTGGTGGAACGCTCGGCCGCGGCCCGGGCGGCCGCCGCCGGTTCCACCACGGAGGAGGTGTTGGCGGCCTGGGCGGGTGACGCTCCCATGCCCGCCGCCGCCCCGGCCCCCCCCGCCAAAGAAGTTTCCGCCCCGCCCCCGTCCGCCGAACCCGCCACCTCCCCCGCTCCCGCCCCGGCCGCCCCCGCCCCTCCTGCGCCCGTCGCCGTGTCCGCTCCGGCGGCCGCTCCCGCTCCGGCCGCCCGCCGCCGGGCCACCCCCATCTTGGAGGGACGGCCTTTCCGCCCGTTGGCCGTCTGGCTGGCGGTTTTGGGTTTGTTTGCCACGGCGGTGATCGTCGCCATGGCCATCCCGGCCCGCACCGGAGGCGACTTCACCCACTTGGTGGGGGATCCGGTGTTGAGCGGCGCGGCGGAGGCGGGACGGGACGTCTATCTGCGGGAAGGATGTTGGTACTGCCACACCCAGCTGGTGCGTCCGGTGCTGGCCGACGTAGGGCTGGGTCCGGCGACTGAGACCTACTCCGATTCCCTGAAAAACGCCAGTTTCGGGATTCGCCGCTTGGGGCCCGACCTGTCCAAAGTGGGGGCCCGTCCCGGTTACGGGGCCGAGGAAGGGACGCTCGCCGCCTCCGGCGTAATTAATTTCCTGGTTAATCCCGGCGAGGCCGCCCCCGGCGCCCTCCATCCCTCCTACGCTTACCTGTCGGCCCGCGACTTGGAGACGCTGGCCGCCTATCTGACGGAGCTGAAATGAGCGAACTGCTGGCCGCCGCCGCGGCCGCTATGGAAGCCCCCGAATCCCTGGTGGAACGTTCCGCCGCCGCCCGGGCGGCCGCCGCCGGGGTGACCGTGGAGGAGATTTTGACGGCGTGGGCGGGCGGAGCCCCGGCCCCCGCCGGCCCCGCTCCGGCGGAGTCGGCGCCAGCCCCATCCGCTCCCGCTCCCGAGGAGACCGCCGCCGCAACGGAGTCCGCCCCGGCCCCGTCCGCCGCCCCCGTTCCCGCCGCCCCCGCCCCGGCTGCGGCGGCCGTTGCGGCCGGGCCCCCGGCTCCGGAGCGGGTGGGTTTGGCCGAAGCGGGCGACTACGAGGCGGTGGTGACCGCCCCCGTCGCCGGAATTCTGGAAAGGGTGTCGGCGACCGTTCCCCGCTGGCTGGGTTTGTTGTTCGCGGTGGTGCCGCTGGTGGGCCTCACCTACCTGATCAGTTTCGCGGGCGGGCCCACTTGCGGGGAGGGCGGCCAGTTGGCGGTGGATCGGCTCACTGGGGAGGTGGAGAATTGCGACGGCTCCGAATTCGCGGCCGCCGGCGGGGCGGGGGGAGTGGACGTCCGAGCGGTTGTCGGCCAAGGGCAGGCCGTATACGCCGCCGCTTCCAGTTGCGAATCCTGCCATGGGGCGGGCGGCGGAGGCGGCACCGGCCCCGCTTTGGCCGGAGCGGTGCTGTCCACCTTCTCCATGTGCGTCGACCATTTGGAATGGGTGCGGCTGGGCACCACCGGTTTCGAGGCGGCCAACCGCACCACCTACGGCGACACCGGCAAACCGGTGGGAGCGGGCGGGCAGATGCCCTCCTTCGACAACCTGACCGAGGAGGAACTGACGGCGGTGGTCTTCTATGAGCGGGTGGTGTTCGGCGGCCAGGACCCGGCGGAGGCGGTGGTCGATTGCGGTTTGGCCGACCCGGAGGGGGACGCCGCCGAAGGCGAAACCCCCGCCGAGGCCTAAATCGGTTGCGGCTGTGCGTCCGGGCACCGTAATTATGGTGTTGGCCCTGCTAGCGGCCATCGGAGTAGCCGGAGTTGTGTTCACCATCCAACTGCTCAGATTGTAAACAGCGAACGAGTGGGGAATATGATACGGATTGACTAAGGTTATAACTATCAGATATGCTAAAATAGCAAGGCGTCCAACCCGCGCGTTTGGTAGTTTGTCGCACCGGCAAGGCATAATAAACCGGAAACAGATGAAACCATCAGAAAGGAAAGCCAAACGATGAAGCCCGTAGGAATCGACCTGGGAACCACCAACAGCGTGATCGCGGTGATGGAAGCCGGCGAGCCCACCATCATCCCCAACGCCGAAGGCGACCGCCTCACCCCGTCGGTGGTGGCGTGGAACAAGGACGGCGAGCTCTTGGTGGGGGATGTGGCCAAAAGACAGGCGGTGGTCAACCCCGAATTCACCGTGCGCTCCGTAAAGCGGGATATGGGAACCGACTGGACCATCAAAGCGCGCGGCAAAACCTACACCGCCCAGGAGGTGTCGGCCCTCATCCTGATGAAACTGAAGCGGGACGCCGAAGCTCATCTGGGAACGAACATCAAAGAGGCGGTGATTACCGTTCCCGCCTATTTCAACGACGCCCAACGTCAGGCCACCAAAGAGGCGGGCCAAATCGCCGGCTTGGAAGTGTTGCGCATCGTCAACGAGCCCACCGCCGCCGCCCTCGCCTTCGAGTTGGGCAAGGGCGACAAGAACATCGAGCAGACTATCCTGGTGTATGACTTGGGCGGAGGCACCTTCGACGTGTCGGTGTTGGAAATCGCCGATGGGGTGTTCGAAGTCAAATCCACCAGCGGGGACACGCAACTGGGCGGTGATGACTGGGACGAGGCCTTGATCCAGTTTCTAGTGGACTCTTTCAAAAAGGAGCAGGGGGTGGATTTATCGGCCGACAGGTCCTCCTCCCAGGGCCTGCAAGCCTTGCAACGGCTGAAAGAGGCGGCCGAAAAAGCCAAAATCGAGCTGTCCTCCGTCCCGGAGACGACGGTTAACCTGCCATTCATCACCGCCAACGCGGCCGGACCCCTGCACCTGGAACAGAAGATCACCCGGGCCGAGTTCCAGCGCCTAACCGCCGACCTGGTGGAACGCACCCGGGGCCCCTTCAACAAGGCCATCGAGGACGCCGGGATCAAAAGGGCGGATATCGACGAGTTCTTGTTGGTGGGCGGCTCTACTCGTATGCCCGCCATCCAGGAGATAGTGGAGGAGTTGGCTGGCAAAGAGCCCAACCGGACGGTGAACCCCGATGAGGTGGTGGCAATCGGCGCGGCCCTGCAGGCGGGGGTGCTGAGCGGGGACGTAAAGGACATACTGTTGCTGGATGTGACCTCCCTCACTTTGGGCATCGAAACCAAAGGCGGGGTGACGACCAAGATGATCGAGCGCAACACCACCATTCCCACCAAGCGGTCGGAGGTGTTCACCACCGCCTCCGACAACCAGCCGGAAGTGGAGATTAACGTTCTGCAGGGGGAGAGGCCGATGGTGGCGGGCAACAAGAGCCTGGGCAAGTTCAATCTGACCGGAATTCCCCCTGCCCCCATGGGCGTACCCCAAATCGAGGTCACTTTCGATATCGACGCCAACGGCATCGTAAAGGTGAGCGCTAAGGATCTAGGCACCGGCCGGGAGCAGGCCGTGACCATCACCGGCGGCACCAAACTCCCCAAAGATGAAATCGACCGCATGATTCGGGACGCCGAGCAATATGCGGCTGAAGATCAGAAACGGCGGGAGTTGGCGGAAGCCCGCAACGGGGCGGAGCAGATGGTGCACCGCACCGAAAAACTCTTGGAGGAGCACGGCGGCAAGTTGGACAAGGCGGAGAAAGAAACTATCAACAAGTCGCTGGATTCCCTAAAGGCGGCCGCCGCCGCCGAGTCGGCAACCGCCGCCGACATCCAAGAGAAATTGGAGGCGGTGCTGACCGCTTCCCAAGTGGTGGGGGAGAAAATCTACGCCGACTCTGCGCAGGCCTACCCGGAGGGCGGTGCGGCCCCCGTTGACGACGAGGACGTGGTTGAGGCGGAAATAGTAGAGGAGGATGACCGATGAAGGGCAGAAAGAAATCCCGCCGGGGCGGTCCCCCCGCGGCGGAGGGGGAGGCCCCGCCCGTCCCCTCCGAGGACCACATGACAACGACCGAGGGGCAGGTAGAGGAGGCGGAGTCGGTTGAGCAACCCCGGGCCGAGGCAGAAGGGACAGCAGAGCAGACTTCAGTGCCATCTGAGGGGTTAACGGTGGAGGCTGAGGCAAATGAGCAGGCCTCAAAGGAAGTTGAGTCGGTGGAGGAACCTGTTCCTGAAGAGATCAGCAAGGCGAAGGCGGCGGCGGAGGCTGTCCGTGAGTTGGCCAAGGCTTTTATCGAGATGCGCAACGAGCGGGACGAGATGAAGGGTAATTGGGTGCAAACGACCGCCGATTACAAAAATTACCGCAAACGCGTGGACCGGGACAGGCACAAGTCTAAGGAAGAGGCCTCGGAGCGGTTGATGCTGGAATTGGTTCCTATTTTGGATGCCTTAGATTCAGCCTTGAAAGTCGAGATCAGTACCACGGAATCCATGCGGAAAGGGATGGAGGGCGTACGCCACCTGTTGCTGGAAGTTTTGAAGCGCGAAGGGTTAACCCTGGTGGATGCAACACTGGGAATGCCTTTCGACCCAACGGTGCATGACGCGCTGATAGCGGAGGGATCCGGTGATGTGGTGAAAGCCGAGTTACGGCGCGGCTACCGGTATCAGAGCGGTAAGCTACTACGACCCGCCGAGGTGGAGGTGGGGTCCGCCTCCTCGACGAATGGGGAGGACACTGCGGAGTCGCTGGCGGAGGATGCGGTTCAGCCGGATGCGGTGGATGTTGGAGATGGGGCGGTTGTGCCGCCGGACGGTTCTGTTTCGGGGGTGGCGGAGGTCGGCGGCGGGCCGGAGGAGGGGGAGACGCCGGTAGGCAAAGACTGACCGGCGGGGGCGGGCTGTGAATCGCGACTGGCTGGAGCGGGACTTCTACCAGCTGCTGGGCGTAGACCGGGAGGCGGACGAAGAAGAAATCAAAAAGGCCTATCGCAGGCTGGCCCAAGAACTTCATCCGGACACCAACCCGGGCGATGCCGCAGCCGAGCGGTTCAAGGAAGTTTCAGAAGCCTACGCGGTGCTGTCGGACGCGGAGAAACGCCAAGAATACGACCAGGTGCGGGACTTGGGCGCGGGGGCGTTCAGCGGCTTCGGGGCCGGTGGGGGTTACCGGGGGCGGCGGGTGCGGGTGGAGGACCTTTTCGGCGAAGGGGGGCCCGACCTGGGAGATTTTTTCAGCAACTTCGGTCGCCGCAACAGCCGCCGCCGAGCGGGAGAAGACCAGACCGCCGACCTTCGCCTCTCGTTTGAAAACGCCATCAAAGGAACCACCACTTCCGTAGAAGCCTACGGGGAGGCCCTTTGCGTCCGTTGCCGGGGGCGGGGGGCGGAACCGGGTTCGCAGGTGGAGCAGTGCCGGCCCTGCGGCGGGGAGGGTACGGTCTCCTCCAACCAGGGAGTGTTCTCCTTCGCCGATCCCTGCCCTCATTGCCGGGGCTCCGGACAGTTGGTCACCAAGCCGTGCGTTACCTGCCGGGGTTCGGGCCGGCAACGGCGCACCCGCCGCATCAACGTGAAAGTCCCGGCCGGGGTGAAAGACGGCGGCAGAATCCGCTTGCCGGGCAAAGGGGCCCCCGGTTCCGGCGGCGGCCCGCCCGGCGACCTGCTGGTAAACGTACAGGTGGAGCCGCATCCCCTTTTCACCCGCCGCGGGAACGACCTGCATATGAAACTGCCGTTGTCTTTCACCGACGCCGCCTTAGGGGCAAAAGTTCAGGCCCCCACCCTGAACGGTTCGGTGACTTTGAAGATTCCCGCCGGAACCCCCGCGGGGCGGATTTTCCGAATCCGCAACCAGGGGGTGGCGCGCGCCTCGGGGCATCAAGGGGACCTGTTGGTGGAGGCGGAGGTGACCGTGCCCGCCAAACTGCCCCGGGCGGCCCGCAAAATGTTGGAAGAGTTTCGGGAACGCTTTGAGAGAGGGGGAGCCGGTTCGCATCGGCGCGGGAAGAAATCGGACGACTAAAGGAAGGCGGCTATGGCTAAAAGAAGGATGTCCAAGGAAGCGGAGGCGGTGTACGTCATTTCGGTGGCGGCCTCCCTGTCGGGCATGCACCCGCAGACTTTGCGCATCTACGAACGCCGGGGGCTGATCGAACCGTTCCGCACCCCGGGCGGCACCCGCCGTTATTCGGAGGCCGACCTGCAACGGCTGGCCCTTATTTCGGAGTTGACCGGGGCCGGGGTGAACCTGGAGGGCGTGAAACGGATTCTGCTGTTGGACGCCGAAAACACCGCCCTGCGGGCCGAGGTGCGCCGCCTGCGCCGCAAGCTGGCCGAATCCGAGCAGACGGCGCGCGAGCCGCAACTTTCCCGCCGGGAGATCGTGGTGCGCCAAAAGGTTATGGACCCCACCGATTTGCTCGGCTAAAAGGTTTTTAGTTCCTCCATCCGGGAGCGCATAGTCCGGGCCAGCCGCTCCGCAGCGGAGGCGGCAAGCCCGATTTCCCCCACCCGTTCCGGCCAGGGCTCCGCCCGTTGCAACATGTTCTCCAGTTTGCGCCGCACCAGCTGAGCCGGGATCTCCCAGGTTTCGGCAAACCGGACCAAGTCTTTCCCCCATATCCGGTTGTCGCGTCCGTCCATGGGCAGGGCCAGCCGGTCGTCCAAGCCATAGGGGGCGGTGGACAGCAGGTCGTACATCGGGGTCACCTCCGCCATCCGCTCCTCCGGCAGCCAGCGCACGCTTACGTTTTTGCCGTGGCAATCCCCGTTGCCGATCAGATAGGAGAAGGCGGTCAACAATGTCAGTTCCAGGATGGCGACCGCCGGGGCCGCCACCGCCTCCGTCACCGCTCCGGCCACCTCCCGCAGGGAAAGACGGTATTTGTCAACCGGCCGCCGCCCGATCAACTGGCAGGCGTCCTCCTGGGGCAGGCGCACCACCCGCCCCGCCGTTCGGAGCCGGTCGAACCGTTCCACCAGCAGGCCGGAAGCCCCGGAGTGGTCTTTCACTATCCGGTGCGGCGGGACGCGCAGGCCGCACGACTCGGCCATTTTCAGGAAGAAAGCCTCGTTTTCCACCAGTTGCGGATAGCGATCCGGGGACAGTTTCAAGATGGCGGGTCCCTCTCCGGCCTTGACCGGAAAAGAAATGAGGGCGTCGGACAGTTTTTCCTGCACGCCGGGCAGGGTGGCCGGCCTCCGGTTCCGTGGCGGGATCCCGGGGTTGCCCGCCCGCCGGAACCACCGTCACCGCCCCCACCGTATCTCCGCCCACCGCCAGCAACAGGGACAACTCATCGTCGGGGGAGGTGTTGACGGCTTCTATCACCGCCTGCAGGCGCACCCCTTCCGGCAGCAACCCGGCGAAGAAGGCGGGAACCATTCCGCCCGGCGAACGATAGGGTTCTTCCCGCAGGGGGAGGGTGACCGCCGCCGCCCGCCCCCCCATACTCAAGTAGTCGGGGAGGTAGGAGAACTCAATGTGTTCTTCCCGGCGCCGCAACTGTCCCGCCCGTTGGCCGCCGCAGAAAACATCCGCCGCCTCCATCCTTTTGAACTCCGCCGGGTCCAAAGTCAAAGCCGCCTTCCGGGCCGGCGGGGACGGCAGGCAAGTTCCAACCCCACCGCATCGCAGACGGCGATCAGGTTGCGCAAGGAAACGGAGGCCAGTCCCCGCTCCACTTCCGATATCAGCCGGCGGTTCACCTCCGCCAAGTCGGCCGCATCCTCCTGGGTGAGACGCAAACGTTGCCGCTGGCGCCGTATTTCGGTTCCGATTTCCTTGGGAGTCATCACCCTCCTATATGAGATATATATGTAACATTTTGTCAACTATACCGCATTATCCCCCACCATTTCACACCAAAAGCGAGAAATATGTATCTTCCTGGCCCCCGCCAGATTGCTTGCCGTGAGGTCATAAAAACCACGCATCCAAGCCTCGCCCGCCCTCTCCGCTCTGAACGAAAATCCTCGCAACCTAAACCCGCCCCCGTTTTTGTCACAGGCGGTTCCTATCTTGTGTTCCATCGGCGAAGAATCGCCGACCGGGGCCGGGGTTTGGTTCCGGGCGGAGTGGGCGCAGGTTGCGTCGTGGAGACTGAAGGAGATGGTACGATGAAGGAAAAGAGTCAGGCTTTGGATGGGGCGATGTCGCAGATTGAGCGGCAGTTCGGCAAGGGTGCGATCATGAAGTTGGGCGAGGGGACCCACTTGAAGATTGAGCACATTTCCACCGGGGCTTTGGCCCTGGATATCGCCTTGGGCATCGGGGGGGTGCCCCGGGGGCGGGTGGTGGAGGTGTACGGCCCTGAATCCAGCGGGAAGACTACGTTGGCTTTGCATGTGGTGGCGGAGGCGCAACGCAATGGGGGGTTGGCGGCGTTTGTGGACGCCGAACACGCGTTGGATCCGGTGTACGCCCAAGCACTGGGGGTGGACACCGACGAGCTGCTGCTGTCGCAACCGGACACGGGGGAACAGGCTTTGGAGATTGCCGATATTTTGGTGCGTTCCAATGCTTTGGACGTGGTGGTGGTTGATTCGGTGGCCGCGCTGGTGCCGCGGGCGGAAATCGAAGGGGAGATGGGCGACACCCATGTGGGTTTGCAGGCTCGGTTGATGTCGCAGGCGTTGCGGAAGTTGACGGCGGGAATAAACCGGTCGTCCACCACGGCGGTGTTTATCAATCAGATTAGGGAGAAGATTGGGGTGGTGTACGGATCACCGGAGGTGACGCCGGGTGGGCGGGCGTTGAAGTTTTATTCCAGCGTGCGTATTGACGTGCGGCGCATCGAGGCGATCAAGGACGGCGGCGTTCAGATCGGCAACCGGGTGCGGGCGCGGGTGGTGAAAAACAAGGTGGCCCCTCCGTTTCGGGTGGCTGAGTTCGACATCATGTTCGGGAAAGGCATTTCTTGGGAGGGGAGCTTGCTGGATGTGGCGGTGGCGGAGGGCATCGTGAAGAAAAGCGGCGCCTGGTACACCTTCGACGGCGATCAGTTGGGTCAGGGCCGGGAGAAGGCCAAGGCTTTCCTGCGGGAGAACCCGGAGGTGGCCATGCAACTCCAAGCCCAAGTCCTGGCTTCGGTCAACCCCCCGCCCGAACCCGCCCCCGAAACAGACCAAACCCAAACCGAAACCCTTGTCCCCGCCTGACTAGGCGTACTTGGCCGGGGCGTCCCAAAGGATGGGGCGGTTTTGGGTTGGTAGGCTGGCGAAAATGACCGTTCAAGAGGTTAATTTCAACGTTGACGGGCCGGGGCGGGTGATTCTGCCGCCTCCGGACGCGATGACCGCCCGGTTGCTCCGCGAGGCGGGCGGGCGTCGGGACTGGTTGGCCAAAATCACCATTTCCAACCCGGATTGCCTGCAAGCGTGGGCCGCGTTGGGGGAGCGGTGGGAGTCGGAGGCGGACTCTTCGGTGATGGCCGTGATCGGGGCCTACGCATGTTTCCGGGTCGGATACCATCGGGGATTGGACGCGTTGCGGGCCGCCGGTTGGCGGGGGGCGCAGCTGGTGAAATGGGAAGATCGCCACAACCGGGGTTTCCTGCTCTGCTTGGAGGGTTTGGGGCGGATGGCGGAGCGGATCGGGGAAAACGAGGAACGGATACGGTGCGCGACGTTCCTCCACCAGTTGGACCCGGATCGTTACCCGCCGGCGGTCGGAGAAGAAACCCGATAACCCTTCGACGACCAGGGCCGTCCCCGCCTGTTGCGGTTAATCCCCATGGACGGCGGCGGGGTCCGTTTCCAGGTGGATGGAGCGTTCGTGGAAATGGGCTGGGTTCTGTTCGTGGCAGGGGTCGTCCACATGTTCGGAAGTTTGCCCGTAGGCGGAGGCCAGGTTGGCCGCGGTTAGCGTTTTGCCGGGGGCGTCGGCGGCCACCACCCTCCCCCCCGCCAGCAGGATGACAAAGTCGGACTCCCTGGCTTCGTCCAGGTTGTGCGAGGACATCACCGTCGTGTTCCCCTGCCGTTTCTCTTCGGCTATCACCCGGTGGATGCGTTCTATCGAGGCGACGTCAAGGCCGGTCGTCGGTTCGTCGAGCAGTAGCAGTTTCGGTTGCGCCGACAAGCCTTGCGCCAGCAGAGCGCGTTGCTTTTCCCCTCCTGACAGATGCGAGAACGGCCGGCGCGCCAGATGGGTTACGCCGGTGCGGCGCATGGCTTCCGAAACCGCCGCCCGGTCCGCGGCCCGGTAGGCGCCCGCCGTCATCCCAGAGTACCTTCCCATTCGCACCACTTCCTCCAACGTCAAAGGCAACGACCTGTTGACCGACGTATTTTGGAGCACGTAGGCCGCCCGCCGCCTGGATACGACAACGGACACCGTTCCCGAATGGGGCCGCGTCAGCCCGGCTATTCCGTGCAGCAAAGTGCTTTTTCCGGAACCGTTGGAGCCCAGAACGACGGCGACCGCGCCTTTGGGGATGGAAACGGAAACCCCCCGCAGGGCGGGAACTTTCCCGTACCGGAACTCGGCGCCGTCGATGACGACGGCCGCCTCCGGGTCGGGGGCGTTACGCGGTTTACGGAACCGGTTCCGGAGGGCGCAAATGTCCACGCGCGTTTCCTTTCATCTAGCAACGGCTGTTCGCCGCCGGAACTTCGCGCCCGGTATGTTACCAGGGGGGTAATCCGACGTCCGATCCGACCTGCGCGGGGCGGCCGGTTCGCATCGCCGCTCTTGGTTGGACGCCTGCTTGGAACGGACGGGGCGGGGTTCGCGTTATAGTGGGGGCGGGCCCGGAACTTTTCCGGGCGGCGGCCCCGTCTGGCAGGCGGGGCTGTTTCATCATATAGGAGGTAAATGACCACCCCGTTTGACCGCCCGCCTTCTTGGGCGGCGGATGCGATTTTCTACCAGGTGTTCCCGGACCGCTTCGCCCGGTCGGGGAAGGTGGCGCAACCGCACCGCTTGGAGCCGTGGGATTCCGAACCGACCCTGTTCGGTTTCAAAGGGGGCGACCTGATCGGGGTGATGGAACGGCTGGATTGGATCCAGGATCTGGGGTGCAACGCCATCTACCTGAACCCGATTTTCCAGTCCACGGCCAACCACCGCTACCACACCCACGACTATTACCGGGTGGGACCGTTGCTGGGCGGAGACGAGGCTTTCCAAAATCTGCTGAAAGCCTGTCGCGACCGGGGGATACGGGTGGTGTTGGACGGAGTGTTCAACCACGCCGCCCGCGGCTTCTTCCAGTTCAACCACGTGCTGGAACAGGGCGAGCACAGCCCCTACTTGGACTGGTTCCATATCCACGGCTTCCCGCTCAACGCCTACGACCAAAGGCACGGCCCTCCCCGCTACGGGGCCTGGTGGGGCATGCCCGCCCTGCCCGAATTCAACACCGACAACCCGGAGGTTCGGGAATACCTGATGCAAGTGGGCGAATACTGGATGGAGCAGGGGATTGACGGATGGCGGTTGGACGTTCCCGAAGAGATCAAAACCGAAGGGTTCTGGGAGGAGTTCCGCCGCCGGATGCGGGCCCGCAACCCGGAAGCCTACCTGGTGGGGGAAATCTGGGGGGACGCCAGTTGGTGGACGGCCACCGGGGAACGGTTCGACGGGACGATGAACTATCTCCTGTGCGGCTACGGGACGTCCTTCGCCACCGGCGGAAACGTTGACCCTCAGGCGGCGGAGGGCCTGCAGTACCGGGTGGAGCCGATGGACGCCGCCGGTTACGCGGCCGCCGTGCAAGGGTTGGCCGACCTCTATCCGCCCCACACTTTGGCCGCCCATCTCAACTTGCTGGGGTCGCACGACACGGCCCGCATCCTGTCGGTGGCGGGCGGGGATGCGGAGGCGGTGCGGCTGGCGGCCCTGCTGATGTTCGCCTCCCCCGGGGCCCCCTGCATCTTCTACGGGGATGAAATCGGCCTAACCGGAGGCAAAGACCCGGGGTGCCGGGCCTCCTTCCCCTGGGACAGAGAACAGGACTGGAACCGGGAGCTGCTGGAAACTTTCACCAGCCTGGCCCGCCTGCGCCGGGAGCATCCAGCCCTGCGCCGGGGCGTCTATCAGGTACGGCACGCCCCGTCCGGCGGCGACTTCTACATTTTTCAGCGGGAGTACGAAGGGCGACGGCTGATGGCGGCGGTGAACGCAGGCCGCCACCCGGCCACGACGGAACTGGCGGAGGAAGCCGGGGACTGGGAGCGGGCGTGGGGGACGGGAACCGCCGTCCGGGAGGGGGAGGCGGTTCGAGTGTCGGTTCCGCCCCGCGCCGGCGCGGTCTGGTCCATCACCAGTTAACCGGTTTCTTCGCGTTTGAGGGGGAGTAGGGGTTGGGGGGATTGCGCTGGTTGGGGGTGGGGTCCTACATAATGGAGTTGTAGCGCTAAAGCAGGAAACGGGATTTTTTCGGCGCGGCGGGTATGAAACGGGTAAAGTGTTGGCTAACAAGTTGGCAACTTACGGCAACCCCTTGAACCACAATAAAGGAGGAAAGTATGAAAGGCACCAAGATTCTGGGAGCGGCGCTGTCGCTTATGCTGTTGGCCATCGCCTGCGGCGGCGACGACAGCCCGCGACAGGTGGCCTACCTGTCGGCTTCTTCGGCCAACACCTGGCTGGCCGCCTCCCGCACCGCCATGGAGGAAGTGGCCACGGCCAACAACATTGAAATGGTCGAGTTCGACGCCCAGTTCAACTTCGACATGCAGGTGCAACAGTTCCAAGACGCGGTCGCCACCGGCCTCTACGACGGGATCATCATCACCGCCTTGGGCGGCGCCGCCCACATTCCCGACATCTTGGACGCTGTGGGCGAAGGCATCAAAGTGGTGGGCCTGAACCAGGTGATCGGAGAGGACTTCACCACGGTGGAACCGCAGGTGGACGGGATTTCGGCCATGGTCTTCGAACCCCCCTATCAGCGGGGCGTCCGCCTGGGCGAACTCACCCTGATGGCCTGCGAAGGGTTCAACCCATGCAACGTGGTTTATTTCTTCGGCATCAAAGGCATTCCGCTGGACGTGGCGGTGCGGGGCGGCTGGGACGCCACCGTGGCCGGTTCCTCCGTCAACGTGGTGGCCGAAGCCGAAGGGCAGTATCTGGGCCCCGACGTGGGCTTGGCCGCCATGCAGGACATCCTGGTTTCCCAATCCGACATTCACTTGGTGGTTGGCGCCGACCAGTCCATGCAGGGGGCGGAGATCGCCTTGAACGAAGAAGGTATGGGCGATGTGCGCATTCTGGGCTTCGGCGGCAGCCGGGCCGGGGTGACCGCCGTCAAAGAAGGCCGTTGGTGGGGCAATCTGTACGGAGCCCCCTACACGGAAGGCGAGTTGGCCATGCAGGCCATGGTGGCCGCTTTGGACGGGACGGATCAGGGCGGGGTGGACCCGTCGCAGAGCGTCCCCAACCGCGGCCTGATGACCCAGGACAACGCCGACGAGTTCGACGCCCAGTGGGATGGATGATCCGAGCGGCGCTTTGAACCCCCCGCACCTAGAGGTACGCGGCGTCTCCAAACGTTTCGGAGGCGCCGTGGCCCTGCGGGCGGTGGACGCGGCGGTGGAGGCCGGGACGGTGCACGCCCTGGTCGGGGAGAACGGGGCCGGAAAAAGCACTTTGGGCAAAATCATGGCCGGTTCCCTGTCCCCCGACGAAGGGACGGTGTCGGTCAACGGCCGGCCGGCGGAGCTCCGCTCCCCGCGCCGCGCCTTGGAGATGGGCATCACCATGGTGGCCCAGGAGTTGTCGTTGGTTCCGCAACGGACCGTTTTAGACAACGTTTTTTTGGGGATGGAAAGCGGGCGCGGCCCTTTCATCGCCGCCGGGCGGGACCGGGACCGCTTCGCCCGCTTAGCGGAAGAATACGGAATAGAAGTCCATCCCGACCTGCCGGTGAGCCGCCTGTCGGTGGCCGACCAGCAGAAGGTGGAGATCCTTCGTTCTTTGGCCCGCAACGCAAAACTGATCGTAATGGACGAGCCCACCGCCCGCCTGTCCTCGGCCGAAGCCCGGGGCCTGCGGGAAACGGTGCGGCGCTTGGCCGACGGGGGGGTCACCGTGGTATACGTCTCCCATTTTTTGGAGGAGGTGCTGGCCATCGCCGACCGGGTGACGATTATGCGGGACGGGGCGGTGGTGCGCACCTCCCCGGCCGCGGAAGAAACCCGGGACAGCCTGATCGAAGGGATCGTGGGACGCAGCCTGGACGCCGTTTTCCCGCCCCGCCGCTCCCCCCCGCCGCAGGCCCCGCCGGTGCTGGAGGTGGAGAACCTGGGCCGGGAGGGGGCTTTCGCCGAAGCCACTTTCCAAGTCAGGGAAGGGGAAATCGTCATCTTGGCGGGCCTGGTCGGTTCGGGCCGCTCCGAACTGGCGCGGGTCATTTTCGGGGCCGACCGGGCCACCGCCGGGCGCATGACTTTGGACGGCCGCCCTTACGCCCCCGCCTCCCCGCGGCAGGCCATCCGGGCCGGGGTGGCGATGGTTCCCGAATCCCGCGCCGCGCAGGGGTTGCTGTCCCGCATGACGGTGCGGGCCAATATGACTTTGGCCCACCTGTCCCGCTTCACAACCCCGGGGGGGTTGATCCGTTCCCGCCCGGAAACGGCGGCCGCCGAGGAGGCGGCCCGCACCGTGCGCCTCACCGGGGCCACCATCGAGTCGGCGACGGCCCAGTTGTCGGGCGGCAACCAGCAGAAGGCCCTGTTCGGACGTTGGCTGGTGTCCCGTCCCCGGCTTTTTGTAGCCGATGAACCGACCCGGGGGGTTGATGTGGGGGCCAAGCGGGGCATCTAC
Organism: Candidatus Spongiisociaceae bacterium; assembly: GCA_965202665.1. Lineage (GTDB taxonomy): Bacteria > Actinomycetota > Acidimicrobiia > Spongiisociales > Spongiisociaceae. The sequence goes on along the minus strand of OZ241841.1, from coordinate 1,270,460 downwards.
GACCTGCTGGCCGGTTTGGCCGCCGACGGGATGGCGGTGCTCCTGGTTTCCTCCGAAATAGAAGAGGTGCTGGGGCTGGCCCACCGGGTGCTGGTGATGCGCAACGGCCGGTTGGCGGGGGAGGAACCGGGCGGGGAGGCCACGGAGTCGTCGGTGATGGCCCTGGCTTTCGGAGGCGCCCAATGACGGTGAAAATGCTGGAAAGCCCCCCTTCCTCCCGCAGCCGGGGATGGGCCCTCCTGGCCGACTACGGGATCATCTGGGTGACCCTTCTCATCTTCATTTTGCTGTCTCTCACCGCCGACGCCTTTTTCACCCCCGCCAACCTGCGCAACATCCTCGATCAGCAGGCTTTTTTCCTGATCGCCGGTTCCGCCATGACACTCACCCTCATCGGAGGCAACTTCGACATTTCCCTGTCCGCCTCTTTCATCAACGCCGGCATCGCCACCGCCCTCACCATGAACGCCACCGGCTCCTGGCAGTTGGCTTTGCTGGCCGGCATCGCCGTCAGTTCCCTGTTCGGAGTCATCAACGGCGGAATTGTGGCCTGGGGGCGCATCAACTCTTTCATCGCCACTTTGGCCACCTCTTTCGTGTTTTACGGGGTGGCTTTTTTGATAAGCAACCGCAGCATCGTGCGGGTGGAGGCCATCGAATTTTCCAACATCGCCCGCGGGCGCATTTTCGGCATCACCAAAGCCACCTGGATTGCGGCGGTGGTGGTGGCCGTGTTTTGGATTATGCTGTCCCGCACCCGTTTCGGCCGCCACATTTACGCCGCCGGGGGCAACCCGGAGGCGGCCCGCCTGGCCGGAATCCGGGTGAACATGGTGACCTTGCTCACTTTCGCGCTGACCGGGGCGGCCACCGGTTTGGCCGGGGCCCTGTCCGCTTCCCGCACTTTGGTGGGCCAGCCCCACGACGACTTCACTTTCGTGTTCGCGGTGCTGACCGCGGTGATCGTGGGCGGCACTTCCATCGCCGGGGGGGAGGGCGCCATTTGGCGCACCCTGTTCGGGGCTTTTTTCATCGCCCTGATCATCAACGGGTTTAACCTGTTGCAGATAGATCCGATTATCCGGCGTCTGATACAGGGAGGGGCGATTGTGTTGGCCGTGACCGCCGACAACTGGACGAGAAGCCGGAGGGCCTAGATGAGGGAACTGACGTTGGATCAAGTGGACGACCTGGCCTTGGGGGCCACGTTGCTGGGCACCGGGGGGGGCGGCGACCCCTACGTGGCCCGGCTGATGTTGCGCGGGGCCATCAGCCGTTACGGGCCGGTGAGGGTGATAGAAGCCGGCGAACTGCCCCCCGACGGGCTGGTGATGACCACCGCCGTGGTGGGGGCCCCCACCGTCCTGTTGGAGAAGATACCGGCCGGCACCGAGTTTACGACCTCCGTCAAGGCTTTGTCCTCCTATCTGGGCCGGGAACCGGCCGCTTTGATGCCCATCGAAGTGGGCGGGTTGAACACGTTGCTCCCTTTGGCAACCGCCGTGGAGATGGGGTTGCCGGTGGTGGACGCCGACGGGATGCGGCGGGCCTTCCCCCAGATCGAGATGACCATCTTCACCTTGGCGGGCATTTCCGCCTCCCCGATGGCGGTGGCCGACGAAAAAGGCAACCTGTGCGTGTTTGAAACCAACACCAACCAACTAGGGGAGATTCTGGTGCGGGGGGCGGTGATGTCCCTCACGTTGGCCAACGCCATGGCCTCCTACACCATGACCGCCGGTGAAGTAGCCGAACACGCCATCATCGGCTCGGTCTCCTACTGCACCGAGTTGGGGAGGAGGCTGTCGGCGGTGCAACAGGGGGAGGCGGGGGCCTACGACCGGTTTTTGGAGTTCGCCGAAGGACGCATCGTCTTCTCCGGCACCATCGTCGATGTGGAGCGGCGCACCACCGAAGGGTTCGCCAAAGGGACGGTGACCATCGAAGCCCGGGACGGGTCGGACAGCGTAATGAAAGTCGGAATACAGAACGAGTTTCTGGTGGCTTTCCGGGACGGCGAACCGGTGGTCACCTCCCCCGACCTGATATGCATTCTGGACGCCGAAACCGCCACCCCCATCACCACCGAAACCCTCACTTACGGGCAACGGGTGAACGTGGTGGCCATGCCGTGCGCCCCGGAATGGCATCGGGAGGGAATGTTGGAACTGGTAGGACCAAGGGCGTTCGGATACGACCTCGAATACAAAAGGCTTGGTGCGTAATGCTGCGAATGGGAATCGACGTAGGGGGGACCAACACCGACGCGGTGCTGGTGGACGAGGAGGGCCGGGTGCGGGCCACGCACAAGGCCCCCACCACCGAGGATCCGCTGGACGGGATCAGCGCCGCCATGGCCGCGGTGGGACGGGAGGCGGATTTGTCCGAGGTGGGCAAGGCCATGCTGGGCACCACCCATTCCGCCAACGCCATCATCCAGCGCCGGGGCTTGGGGAAAGTGGCGATTCTGCGCTTGGCGGCCCCGTCGTCGCTGGCCGTCCCCCCCGGGGCCGACTGGCCGGACGACCTGCGGTCGGCGGTGATCGTCGCCGAGGAAATCATCGAAGGCGGCTACGAATACGACGGGCGGGTGATCGCCGAACTGGACGAGTCGGCGGTGCGCCGCTTCGCCAACTTGGCGGCCGGGACCGCGGACGCGGCGGCCGTGTCCTGCGCTTTCAGCCCCGCCAACTACGAACATGAACTGCGCGCCGCCGCATTCCTGGTTGAAGAAGCGGGGGATGATTTTCCGGTTTCCCTAAGCCACCGGGTGGGCACCCTGGGCCTGTTGGAGCGGGAGAACGCCACCATGCTCAACGCCGCCCTGCTGGGGGTGGCCCGGAGGGTGGTGGACGGGTTCCGCCGCGCTTTGCGCCGACACGGCATCGACGCCATGGCCTACATCACCCAAAACGACGGAACTTTGATGACCGCCGACCGCGCGTTGGAGATGCCGGTGCTGTCTTTGGGTTCCGGTCCCACCAACTCCATGCGGGGGGCCTGCTCTTTGGCCGGCCTGACCGACGCCTTGGTGGTGGACGTGGGCGGGACTTCCACCGACATCGGCATTCTGGTGGACGGCTTCCCCCGGGAGTCGGCCACCGCCGTCTATGTGGGCGGGGTGCGCACCAACTTCCGCATGCCCGACCTGATTTCCATCGGTTTGGGCGGGGGGACCATCGTCCGCCCCGGGGAGGACGGGGTGTCGGTGGGGCCCGATTCGGTGGGTTACCGGGTCACCGAAGAGGCCCTGGTGTGCGGCGGCTCCACTTTGACCTTGTCCGATGTTTCGGTGGCGGGCGGACGTTTGTCCGGTTTCGGCGATCCCGCTTTGGTCGCCGACGCCGACCCGGCGGCGGTGACCGGGGCCCTGCGCTGGGTGGACGAGCAGCTGGCCGCCCGTTGCGAGCGGATGAAAGCCAGCCGGGAACCAATGCCCCTGCTGGCGGTGGGGGGCGGGGCCCATCTGGTGCCGGAGCGGGTGACCGGGGCTTCCGAGGTGGTCCGGCCCGACCATTATCCGGTGGCCAACGCTTTCGGCGCGGCCATCGCCGAAGCCTCGGGAACGGTGGATCGGGTTTACCAGTACGATTCGTCCAGCCGGGAGGAATGCCTGGCCGAGGCCCGCGCCGAGGCGAAGGCGGCGGCCGTGCAGGCGGGGGCCGACCCGGACCATGTGCGGGTGACGTCGGTGACGGAGGTGCCGATGACCTACATTCCGGGCGGCGGTTGCCGGGTGCAGGTGAAGGCGGCCGGCCGGTTGGGTTCTTGAACATGGCCGCCCCCGCCTTTCCGGTAGCCGACGCCCACAACGATCTGCTGTTGGCGGTGGAGCACCAGCGCCGGCGCGGTTTCTCCGACCCGTTCGGCGATTTCTGGTTGCCGCAGTTGCGGGACGGCGGGGTGGTCCTGCAAGTGCTTCCCATCTACACCGAGGAGGAGTTCGTCGGGGGCGACGCCCTGCGCCGGGCGATGGTGATTATGGAAACGGCCCGTTGGATGGCCGACCTGCACTCCTCCGATGTCGCCATCGTCGAAACCGGAGATGAAATACAAGCCGTTGTCGGCTCGGGGCGGATGGCCCTGGTGCTGGCTTTGGAGGGCGGCGAGCCTTTCGGGGCCGATTTGGGACTGGTGGACGGCATGGCCCGGCTGGGAGTGCGCATCGCTTCCCTGACTTGGAACCGCCGTACGATGATGGCCGACGGAGTGGGGGAGCGGGCCACCGGCGGCGGACTGACTTCCCTGGGGCGCCGGGCGGTCTCCGAGTTTGAACGTTGCGGGATAACGGCGGACGTAAGCCACCTGTCCGACGCCGGGTTGCGGGATGTGCTGCAAGTAGCCCAAGCCCCGATTATGGCCACCCATTCTTCCTGCCGGGACTTGTACGATCACCCCCGCAACTTGACCGACGGGCAACTGCGGGAGGTGGCCGCCACCGGCGGAATAGTGTGCGCCAACGCTTTCGGAGGGTTCCTGAGCGCCCAACCGTCCCTCCCCGACTACGTGGATCACATCGCCCATGCGACGGAGGTCATCGGCCCGGAGGCGGTCGGCTTGGGGGCGGATTTCATCGATGACCTGATGCCCATCGTGGACCCCATCAGCGAAGGGTTTTTGGTGGAGAAGATCCCGGTGATACCGGAACTGCGGTCGGCCCGCGACTATCCGGCGACGGGGGAGGCTTTAGCGGAACGTTTGGGCGAAGACGCAGCCCGCCGGGTTATGGGCGGCAACCTGATACGGTTTTTGACCGACCGCCTGGGAAGCTGACCCGGGGCGGCGGGGAGCCGGGCGTGGATATTGAACTGGCCGCCCTGGGCCGCAACGTGAGCCGGTTGCGCAACGCCCGGGGGATGAGGTTGGTGGATTTGGCGGAGGCTACCGGTTACACCGCCTCCCACATTTCCCAGATCGAGAGGGGAACCTATGTGCCTTCGCTGACCGCTTTGGCCATGGTGGCCATGGCCTTGGAGGTGGAGATGACCACCCTGTTGGACTCCGCCCCCGGGCCGGCGGTGCATATAACCCGGGCCGGGGAGGGGAAAGAGTTGCGCCTGCCCGACGACCGGTCGTTCCAAATTGTGGGAAGCCACGGCGCGGCGGGGTCCTATTCGGCTTTTGTGCTGGAGCTGAACGACGCCCCCGCCGTCTACCGCCATTACGGGGAGCGGTTTCTGCTGGTGCTGTCGGGCCGGGTGGACCTTCGATTCGGTTCCGACCTCTACCGCTTGGGCCCGGGCGGCTCCCTGCACTACGCCTCCCACGAGACGCACGAAATCATTTGCGAGGGGAGCGAGCCGGTGCTGGCTTTGGTCATCACCTGTCCGGCGCTGGTTTGATCATGGCCGCCGGCTTCGACGTCGGGCAACTGCCCGCCAAAATTTCCCAGGAGGTGGGGGCCAGGTTGCGGGAGCGGCGCGCCCAGTTGTCCCGCACTTTGCGCCAAGTGGCGGAGGCGGCTGGCATTTCCGCCGCCCATCTGAGCGATGTGGAAAAAGGCCGCACCCATCCGTCGCTGCCGGTGCTGTTGCGCATCGGCAAAGCCCTGGATCTGCCTTTGGCCCAGTTGTTGCCCAGCCTGGGCGGCCATCGAGCCCGGCAGGGCACGGTGCGCACCGACCAACCGCAGGCGCTCCTGTCCGACTCGGATCTGCGGTTGCGGGTGACGGCGGTCAACTTGGACCCGGACCACCCCTACCGCTTGGATGTGTCCCCGGAGGAGGATGTGCTGATCTTCGTCATTTCCGGCTCCTGCACGGTGGAGATCGACGGAACCGCCTATCAGGCCGCCCGGCGGGATTGCGTGGACGTGGAGCGCGCCCGCCAAGTGGGCTTAACCGCCGCCGTCCGCTGTTCGGCGCTGGTGTGCCGGGGGCCGCGTCCGTCGCCGGGAAGATGAGGGTGGGCGAGAGAGGACTCGAACCTCCACGGGCAAAAAAGCCCACTGGGTCCTGAACCCAGCGCGTCTGCCAAATTCCGCCACTCGCCCCGCTGAACGCGGCCCGGCCCGGCCGCCGGCCAGGCATATTGTAACCGGTCGGAGCAGGTAGTTTTCCCCGCCGCCTAATCTTTGACCGATGACCGACCATGCCCCCCCGCCGCCCGGGCGAGGCGCGTCCGGCTGAACGGCCGCCCCCGCCATGTTCCACTCCTACCGCCGTCGCCGCCGTTTGCTCTGGTGGGTGGTACCGGCCGTGATCGGGGCGTTGGTTTTAGCCCTGCTCACCGGGGCGATCCGCACCGACAACCGCCGGCTGGCCGCCTACTTCGACCAGGCCCGGCCCCTGCTCCAGGACACGGGGGATGCGGCCGACTCGTTCAGCAACCTGGTGCGCAACCAGTTCGGAACCATCACCCGCGACGATTTCGACAACTTGGCGGAACGGCTTCATTCGCAGGTGGTGGAGAATCGGCTGGCGTTTTCCCGCCTGGACCGCCCCCCGGCGGCGGAAGCGGCCGCCGGACTGCAGAGTTTGGCTTTCCGTTCTTGGGCGTCCGGTTTGGATCAGTTCCGGGCGGCGGTTCTGCAACTGGTGGACGACCCGTTGGCCTCCGCCCCGGTGGACACCCTGGCTTCGGCCATCGCCGACATGCGGGTGGGCGACCTGTTGTACCAACTTTCCTACGACAACGCCCTTTCCCTGATTGACGACTTGGACGTAACCATCGGGGAGTTGCCGCAGGTGGCTTTCGTGTCCTCCGATCCGGTGTTGCTAAACGCCGACATTCTGGCCCGGGCGGCCCGCAACAGCACCGCCATGGCCATGCGCAGCGATGTGGGAGTGTTGCAGGTGGTGTTCGACCCGCTTCCTACCGGCGCCCAAGGGAGCAGCGGGGAAATGATTTTTCCGGCCTCCGACCGGTTGCGGTTCAGCGCGGTAATCGGCAACCGGGGCAACGTGGATCAGAAGAGCCTGTTCCTGTCGGCCAATTTCCGAAACGAGGAGGGTGTGATTTCCACCCAGGACAGCCGCGGCATCGATTTGGCGGCGGGGGAGAACCGCTCGGTCCTGTTCGATGCGGTCCCGGTGGAGCCGGGGCGGGCTTATTCGCTTTCGTTCAACCTGACGGTGGTGGACGAAGAGGTGAACGCCGAGGACAACATTTGGGAGTCGGGGATCCGGTTCAACCCCGCCGGTTAGGGGGCCGTCAGGCGGAGGGGCCGCGCGCTTCGGGGGGCATCGCCTTGTCGGCGTATTTTTCCCAGTTGGTTTGCAACATGTCGATCAGTTGGCGGACGAACAGGGGCGACATGTTGATGCGCGCCACCAACGGGCCGGTGGCCCCGCCCCGGGAAAAATCGCGGCGGAAAAAGTCCAACGTAAATTCGAAGGGGGAATGGTTGACGGCCGCGAAGTTGGCGTACACCCCGGCCAGCATCTCCGGGGTCGCCCCTTCAATGTTGAACTTTTGCGCTTCCTGTTCCGCCATCCCGTCCCTCCTTAATGCTCCCCGTGCCAGCTCCATATTACCGGGTTCGTTCGGGGCGGAGGGGAGGGCGGAGAGGGTTTTGGAACTACGGCGGCTCCGGGGGATGTACCATCAACCGGGATGATCGACATTCGGATACTGCGCGACGACCCGGACGCCCTGCGGGAGGCCCTCCGCCGGCGCGGGCTGAGCATGGACGTGCCGGCGATGGCCGACTTGGATCGGGAACGGCGGCGGGTGCGGACGCAAGCGGAGGAGACGCGGGCCCGGCAACGCAAGTCCGGCAAACTGATTCCCGCCCTGCGGGGCGCGGACAAAGAGGAGGCCATACGGGAGGCCTCCCAACTGGCCGAACGCTACAAAGCGACGCTGGCCGAAGCCGACCAGCTGGACGAACGCTTTGAGGAGATGTGGGCGCGGGTCCCCAACATGGCCCATCCCACCGCCGCCGACGGCTTCGCCGAAGAAGACAACCGGGAGATGAGACGGTGGGGGGAGATAGAGGAGCGGGACTGGCCGGTTTTGGATCACCGGGAGTTGGGGTCCGCGCTGGGAATGATCGACATGGAGCGGGGGGCAAAAGTGTCGGGCTCCCGGTTCGGCTACTTGACCGGTCCGGCGGTTCTCATGGAGTTCGGCTTGGTGCGCATGACCTTGGATCTGCTGGGCGGCCACGGCTTTACGCCGGTGGTCCCGCCGGTTCTGGTGCGGGAGGAGGCCTTGTTCGGCACCGGGTTTTTCCCCGACGACGACCAGCAGGTTTACGAACTGCCCAAAGACGACCTGTTTTTGGCCGGCACCTCGGAGGTGGCTTTGGCCGCCTACCGCGCCGATGAGATTTTGGACGAGGATGATCTGCCGTTGCGCTACGCCGGCTTCTCCACCTGTTTCCGAAGGGAGGCGGGCGCCCACGGCAAGGACACGGCCGGAATTTTCCGGGTGCACCAGTTCGACAAAGTGGAAATGTTTTCCTTCTGCCACCCGGAGCGCTCCTGGGAGGAGCACGATTTCCTGCTGTCCATAGAGGAGCAGATCGTGCAAAGCCTGGAGGTCCCCTACCGGGTGGTGAACGTGGCGGCGGGCGACTTGGGTTCCTCAGCCGCCAAAAAATACGATCTGGAGGCGTGGATTCCCGGCCAGGGCCGTTACCGGGAAATCACTTCCTGTTCCAACACCACCGATTTTCAGGCCCGCCGGCTGGCCATCCGTTACCGGTCGGAGGGGGGGACCCGCTTGGTGCACACTTTGAACGGCACGGCGGTGGCGGTGGGCCGGATGTTGATCGCCTTGATGGAGAACCATCAACGCCGGGACGGGTCCATCGCCATCCCGGCCGCCCTGCAGCCCTACGTGGGATTCGACCGGGTGGAGCCGGGGCGGTGAGCGGCGGGCGGCGGTGACCTCCCGCACCCCGGACGCGGTTTTCGCCAAGATCGCCGACCGCTACGACCGGCTGAACAGAATTCTTTCCCTGGGACGGGACCGCGCCTGGCGCCGGGCGGTGGCTGACCGCCTGCCCCCGGGCCGCCTGTTGGATCTGGGGTCGGGCACCGGGGCGGCCCTCCCCCTGTTCGGCGGCCGGGAGACGGCGGCGCTGGATCCGGTGGCGGAGATGCTGGAACGCAACCCGGCCGCTTGGCGGGTGGAGGGAATGGGGGAGCGGCTGCCGTTCGCCGACGGATCGTTCGACGCCGTGTTTTCGGCTTTTGCGGTGCGCAACCTTGATTCGCTGCCGGAAACTTTGGCGGAGACGGCACGGGTGTTGCGGCCGGGCGGCCAAGCGGGGATTGTGGACTTGGGACGGCCCGCCCGCCGGGCCCTGGCCGCCCTGCACCGGGCGGGCACCGCCGTGCTGTTGCCTTTGGCGGGGGCGGCCATCGGGGCGGGGCGGGAATATCGCTATCTGCACCGGTCGTTGGATCGCTTCCCCCCGCCGGAGGAGTTGTACGCCGGGGGGCCCCTGCAAGTGTCGGAGTCGTGGCGCATGGGGCCGCTCGGCTTCGTATACGGGGTGATTTTGACCAAGCCTTGACCCCCGGCGCGCTAAGGCCGTTGGAAGCGCCTAATATTAAGGAGGCAGGGGAGGGATCGCATAGTCTGGCCTAGTGCGCACGCCTGGAAAGCGTGTTGGCGTTATCCGCGCCTCGTGGGTTCAAATCCCACTCCCTCCGCCGGGTTGGCCCGCCTCCGGGCGCTTCCCTGCGGTTAACTTATCTCCGCAAGTCGTGTAATGTGGGCCCCGACCGTGCTACGCGGGGCGCTAGGGGTGCCCTGTAGCCCGAAACCCTCTTAGGCGGGGCGGATCGCCCGTCGAAGGGTGTGCGGTGCGGCGGTAAGCGGGCGGTGCGCAGTGTTGACCGCTGGGTCCCGCGCGGCGGCGTCTTCGTGAACTGGGTCAGGTCCGGGAGGAAGCAGCCCTAAGCGTTGTTCGCCGGGCGCCGCGGGGTTGCCTGGCCCGAGCCGGCGGCCGTTTCAGCGCCGCGGCATCGGCATTCGACGGCGGGCGGCACGGTTTCGGCGTACGGCTGAGGAACGGACGGGCGGTTATGTCTTGGGTCGAGCACATGGACGGGGCGCTGGCGATGGCCCGGGAGGCGGCGGAGCGGGGCGAAGTGCCGGTGGGGGCGGTCTTGGTGGGCCCGGACGGCCGGCCGGTGAGCGCCGACCGCAACCGCCGCGAGCAACTCGGCGACCCGACCGCTCACGCGGAAATTCTGGTTCTGTCGGCGGCCTCCCGCGTTTTGGGCGGATGGCGGCTGGAGGGCTGCACCTTGGTGGTTACTTTGGAGCCGTGCCCGATGTGCGCCGGGGCGGCCGTCAACGCCCGGTTGGAGCGTATCGTCTACGGGGCGTCGGACCCGGCGGCGGGCGCGGCCTGGAGTTTGTACAACATCCCCCAAGACCGTCGTCTCAACCATCGGATGGAGCTGGTTGCGGGGGTGCGGGAAGCGGAGTGCCGCCGGGCCCTGGAAGATTTTTTCACGGACCGCCGTTCGGCCCGGGGATGAGTCGCCCATCGGGTCTGCGCACCCGGTAATCAGGTGTCGAGTAGCCAGGCTAGGAAGGCGGCGGGGACGGCGGCCGCTTCCGGGTCGCTCAGGTCGATCAGGCCGCGGGTGGCCACGATCCCTTCCCAGGGGGAGGCCTTCAGCGTGCGGAGGGCCCCCCTTCTCCAGCCATCGTCCACATATTTTGATTCGATGGCCGCGCCGCCGAAGTCCGGGCCGGTAAAGTCGATTTCGGCCCCGGCGGGGGTGCGGTGGTAGAGCACCCGCCCAAAGTCCATATAGCTGCCCGGGTACCGCCGTTCCAGGTTGCGCACCAGGGCCATCCCCAGTTGCTGTTCGGACAGGATGCTCAAATCCAACCAGCCGTCGTCCGCCAGCCTGGTGAATATCGGATCGGTGAAGTACGTCTTGCGACGGGCCCTGAGTTGGGCTCGTCCGTTTTTTTCGCGATGGGCGGGCCACGTCGCAAACGACTCCCGCAAGTCGGTTAGCCGCTGTTTCATAGTGACGCTCGTTACATCCAGGTCGCGGGCCAAGTTGGCGATGTTGGTCGGCGAGCATAATCCTTCGGTCAGCAGTTGCAACAAGATGCGGGACTGCAGGTTGGACATTTGCGTCCTGCGAAAGGCCCCTCCGCTGATAATCCGAAACAGCTCATCGGGCAACAGGCTTTTAGCGGCCCGCAGGTAGTCGCTCACCGCTTCTGGGAAGCCTCCCACCTGCAAATATATTTCCCAAGCCTGAATGAGGTCATTCAGCCAGGGCATCAGCTGGTAGGTCGCTTCCGTCAGCCGTTGCCGACTAAGGTCGGCGATGCGCAACGGGCCGACCTGCTCCGGCATTCCCCCGGGCGATCCGATCAGGGCGGCGAAAGAACGAAACCCCATCGGCAACAGCACCCGATACGGGTCAGTCGCCGGACCGTGCCTTCCTCCCCACAAGCCCGCCGCTTCCCGCAGGTCGGAGGAGGAGGAACCGGTGAGAATCACCGTGTCGCGGCCAAAGCCGGGGTAGTTGTCGCGCAACCATTTGATATGGTGCGGCCATTCGCCCGACATTCCCGTGATCTCGTCTAAAAACCAGTAACGGCTCCCGCTCCACGGGCTCATCTGGCGGACGGCGTTCGCCAACTTCGTCAAATCACCCACCCGCCAGCCGTCGACCGAAAAATGGGATATGGAGACTGGGTTTACGCCGTCCCCTATCAGCCTTTTGATGGTTTGCTTCACCGCCACCGATTTTCCCACCCGACGAGGCCCGCTCAGCGTGTACAGGCCCCCGGGCGCCAAATCGTCCAAGACGCTCGCCGAATAGTCGAAAGGAGCCAGGGAGGCTCGATTCAGGTCTTCGTCATCGCGATCCCAAGTTTCGGGTTCATGCCACCAGCGGTTGGTTCTGACCAATTCTTGCTGTATAAAGCCCGGCTTCATAGCCCTTTCCTTACCTTTTCTCGAATTTTTGCTAATGCATTAGCGAATTTTCCTTGTTTTTTTAGCATAGCACTTTATTTTTTATGGTAAATTCAGTATACCCTTATGCAAAATTAGATATTTGGGGTGCCGACGGGGGGCGGCTGAAGGGGCCCCCGCCTCAGTCGAGGGCGGCGGACAGGGCCTCCAGCAGGGCGTCCACATCGGCGTCGTCCACATCCAAGTGGGTTACGATGCGGATTCGGCGCTCATCCAGGACCGAAACCGCCGCCTCCGCCCGCAACAGAATTTCGGCCAGGCGGGGGGCGGTCATCTCCGGGGCCAGAGCGGCCACCACGATGTTGGTTTCCACCGGGGCCGTCTCCGCCGCCAGCCGCATTCCGGCCAGGGCCTCCCCGATGCGGGCCGCCCGCCGGTGGTCGTCGGCCAGGCGCTCCACGTTGTTGTCCAAAGCGTAAATCCCCATGGCGGCCAGCACCCCCGACTGGCGCATGGCACCGCCCCACTGCTGCTTCCACCTCCAGGCCCGTTCGATGAAATCCCCCGACCCGGCCAGCACCGCCCCCACCGGAGCCCCCAGGCCTTTGGTGAGGTCCAGCCACACGCTGTCCATGTCCCGGGCGTAACGGTCGGCGGCGACGCCGGTCGCCGTGACGGCGTTCAGCAACCGGGCTCCGTCCATATGGGTGACCAGGCCCGCCTCCCGGGCCGCCGCCGCCACCTCGTCCAGTTCCCCCACCGGCCACACCGTCCCGCCGGCCAAGTTGGCGGTCTGCTCCACCGCCGCCATCCGGGAGCGGGGCATGTAGCGGGAGGCCGGGCGCAGGGCGGCCCGCAACTGGTCGGCGGTGAAACGCCCCCGCTCCCCGTCCAAGCCGTTGATCATCACCCCCGACAGGGCGGCCGGGCCGCCCCCTTCCATCACCACTATGTGGCTGGAGCGTTCGCAGATAACCTCGTCCCCCGGTTGCGTGTGGGCCCTGATGGCGATTTCGTTGCACATGGTGCCGGTGGGCAGAAAAACGGCCGCCTCTTTGCCCAGCAGTTGCGCGGTCCGTTCCTCCAAGCGGAGGGTGGTGGGGTCGGCGAACAGTTGCTCGTCGCCCACCTCCGCCTCCACCGCCGCGGCCAGCATCCCCGGCCCCGGCCGGGTCTGGGTGTCGGAATAAAAGTTGTGCCGTACGGGTTGCATGGAATAAGTCGCCTTCCCGCCGTTCGTTACCGGGCGATTACCTGTCCCCGTTCTTGGCCCACCGACACCCAGTGTATCGGGGTGGCGACCTCCTCCTCTATGAAACGCACGTAGTCCTGCGCCGCCCCGGGCAGGCGGGAGAATTCGGTTATCCCGGAAATGTCCTCTTCCCAACCGGGCAGTTCCTCATAGCGGGGGGAGCATTCGTAGAGGGTTCGTTGCTGACGGGGGAACTCCCGGTGGGTTTCCCCCCCGGCCTGGTAGGCGGTGGCCACCCGCAACGGATCAATCCCGGACAGCACGTCCAGTTTGGTGAGGAACAATTCGGTGAGGGAGTTGATGCGGCAGGCGTAGCGCAAGGCTGCCAAGTCCAGCCACCCGCACCGCCGTCGCCGTCCGGTGACCGTGCCGAATTCGCCCCCCGCCGTTACCATCCGCTCCCCGGTTTCATCGCGCAACTCAGTGGGAAAAGGCCCGCTCCCCACCCGGGAAATGTAGGCCTTCGCCACCCCCACCACCCGGTCGATGGCTTTGGGGCCGATTCCCACCCCCACCGGCCCGCCCCCGGCGGTGGGATTGGAGGAAGTCACGAAAGGGTAGGTGCCGTGATCCACGTCCAGCAACGTCCCCTGCGCCCCCTCCAACAACACTTCCCGCCCTTCTTGCAGGGCGGACCAGATCAGCAGGGAAACATCCTCCGCCATCGGAATAAGCCGGGGGGCGTATTCCAGATATTCGGCCGCTATTTCCTCCGCTTTCATAGGCAACTGGTTGTAGACGCGGGTGAGAATCCGGTTTTTCTCCACCAGAACCGTTTCCAGTTTGTCCCGGAAAATTTTCGGGTCGAACAGGTCCTGCACGCGGATGCCGTTGCGGGCGTACTTGTCGGTGTAGGCGGGGCCGATGCCGCGCCGGGTGGTGCCGATCCGGTTGCGCCCCAGATAACGTTCCATCACCGCGTCCAACCGCCGGTGGTAGGGCATTATCAGGTGGGCGTTGCCGGAGATGCGCAACCGGGACGGATCCACCCCCCGGTTGCGCAACATTTCCAGCTCGGACAGCAAAACGGACGGGTCGATGACCGCCCCGGAGGCGATGACCGGCGTGGTGTCCGGGTACATGACCCCGGAGGGGACCAGCGACAGGGCGAACCGCTCCGAGCCGATGACGATGGTGTGGCCGGCGTTGTTGCCCCCCTGGTAGCGGACCACGTAATCGGCGTGCTGGGAAAGCAGGTCGGTTACCCGGCCTTTGCCTTCATCGCCCCATTGCGCTCCTACCACGATCGCGGCGGGCATTACCGGAACCTCCCCGTTGCTGCCGCTGAGGATAGCCGTCGCCCGTTCGCCGCGCGCAACCGCCCGCCGGGGGTAGTCTGGGGACATGCCCCGGATACGCGCCGGCTCCATCGCCGAACACAAAACCCTCACCCGGTCGCAGATTCTGCAGGCCGCTTTGGACCTGTTCGCCAACCATGGTTACGAAAAGGTCTCTTTCGCTTTGGTGGCGGAGAAATGCGATCTGGGCCGCACCACCCTGTACGACTATTTCACCGACAAGCACGACATGCTGGCCTCTTTGGTGGAAGAGTTCCTGCCCCGGATCATCGGGGAGATGGTGGGCCGGGCCCCCGATTATCCGCCCTCCGCCCGCTTGCGGTTTCTGGCCTCCACCATGCTGGAGTTCGTGGTCCACGACCCCGCCTTGGGACATCTGTTGCACCGGGAAACCCCTAAACTGCCCCGTCCCGTCCATCAGCGGGTGGCGGCCGCCCACGGGACGTTGTCCGAAGAGTTGGCTGCCGTTTACCGGTCGGGGGCGGAGCAGGGGGAGTTCAAGCCGCTGCCCGGGCCGTTGGCCGAGATGTTTTTGTACAACCTGATAATGTCCGCCGCCCGCACCCTCATCGATTCCGACCAGCCGCAACGGGACCTGCCTTTAGTCGTCCGGGCGGTCACCGACCTGTTGCTGACCGGTTTGGCGGCGGACCCGGACGCCCCGCCCCCCGCCCGGTCCTCCGCGGAACCGGCGGCGGAGCGCGGCGGATAGCGAACAGACGGGGATATGGCCCGGAAATATTTTGACAACGCCCTGTCCTGGCTGCAGTTTGTGCGCCGGGTTCTGGCCCAGGCGGAAAACGAGAACACGCCGCTGTTGGAACGGGTCAACTACGTGGCCATCGTCAGCGAACTGTTGGACGAGTTTTTCCAGGTGCGCATCGCCGAGTTGGAGGAACGGCAGGAGGCGGGCATGCGCGGCTTGCCGGTCAAAGCGGGCGGGGCCCGCCGCCGCCTGGCCGAAGTGCGGGCCGGAGTGGAAGAAATATACGCCCGCCAGAGCGCCATTTTCCGCACCGTCATCCAACCGGGCCTCGCCGAAATAGGGGCCCCCGTCCGCCTGTGGGATTCGCTGGACGACCAAGACCGCAAGGTTTTGTGCGATGTTTTTCACGAACAATTGTTCCCGGTTCTGACTCCGCTGGCGGTGGACCCCGCCCATCCTTTTCCTTTCATCTCCAACCTGTCCCTCAATTTGGCGGTGATGGTGCGGGAGCCCGATTCCCGCACCGAACGTTTCGCCCGCGTCAAAGTGCCTCCGGTGCTGCCCCGCTTCGTGGAACTGCCGGACGGGGACGGCCATGTTCCTTTGGAGCAGGTGATCACCGCCCATTTGGACGAGTTGTTCCCCGGTTTGGAAATAACCCGTTGCCATCCGTTCCGGGTGACCCGTTACAACGACATCGACGTGCCGGACATGCAGGTGGACGACCTGATGGAGGCCATTCGCTCCGAGTTGGGAAGAAGCCGCTTCGGGCGGGTGGCCCGCTTGGAGGTGGAACGCAACATCGACCCGGACGCCCTGCGCCTGCTGGTGCGGGAGCTGGAAATCGAGGAACGGCACGTCTACCGAGTGTCCGGCCTGATCGGGTTGGGCGATTTGTCCGGCCAGGCGGGAATGGATTTTCCCCGGCACCGCTGGCCGCCCTACCAGCCGGTAACCCCGCCCCGGGTGGCGGCGGGCGACGACCTGTTCGAAGTGATCAGCCGCGGCGACCTGCTGGTGCATCACCCCTACGAGTCGTTCGGGGCCACCACCGGTGAGTTTCTGCGCCAAGCGGCCCGCGACCCGCAGGTGCTGGCCATCAAACAGACCCTGTACCGAGCCTCCCCCGACTCCTCCGTGGTCAACGCCCTGATCGAAGCCGCTGAGCGGGGCAAGCAGGTGGCGGCCCTGGTGGAGCTGAAAGCCCGGTTCGAGGAGGCCCGCAACATCGAGCGGGCGGAGGCTTTGGAAGAATCGGGGGCCCATGTGGCCTACGGGCTGGTCGGGTTGAAAACCCACGCCAAACTGTGCTTGGTGGTGCGCCGGGAAGGTTCGGAGCTGGTGCGCTACGTGCACACTTCCACCGGCAACTACAATGAACGCACCGCCCGCCTCTACGAAGACATCGGATTTTTCACCCGCGACCCGGAGATCGGGGCCGACGTCAGCGGGCTTTTCAACCACCTGACCGGCTACGGGGCCCGGCGCTCCTACGGCAAACTGCTGGTAGCCCCCGCCCATTTGCGGGACCAGCTGTTGGAAATGGTGGAACGGGAATCCTCCTACGAGGACGGGCACGTGGTGGCCAAAATGAACTCCCTGGTGGACCAGCCGATGATCGACGCCCTGTACCGGGCCTCGCAGGCCGGGACCCGCATCGAACTGATCGTGCGCGGCATCTGCCGTTTGCGCCCCGGGGTGCCCGGGATGAGCGACAACATCACCGTCCGCTCCATCGTGGGCCGTTTTCTGGAACATTCCCGCATCGTCCGTTTCGGACGCCCCGAACGGGGCTTCACCTACTACATCGGGTCCGCCGACTGGATGCCCCGCAACCTGGACCGGCGGGTGGAGTCCCTCACCCCCATCGAAGACCCGGCTTTGCAGGAGCGCTTGGAGGAGATTCTGGATTTGTGCCGGGCCGACGACCACCTGTCGTGGCTTCTGCAACCGGACGGCTCCTATCTGCGCCGGGGCGGGACGGGCCAGGTGGATTTGCATCAGTCGCTGATGGAGCGGGCCCTGCGCCGCTCCCCCCTGTCCGCGGCGGGCGGAAAAACAGGGTAAGATGGAGGGGCCGCCCGCCGAGCAGACGGCCCCCATTAGCCTGTCCCCGCTACCCCCGTCCGACGATTTGGAACCCGAAATTTCCCAGTCCCGCCAATCCCCGCCCGCCACCCCCCTGCTGGACCGCATAAGCGAACCCAGCCATCTGCGCCGGCTGAACCCGGAGGAGATGGTACGCCTGGCCGGGGAAATCAGGTCGGTGATCGTAGCCACCGTCAGCGCCAACGGCGGCCATCTGGGGTCCAACCTGGGAATAGTGGAACTGACCATCGCCCTGCACCGGGTGTACGACTCCCCCCGGGATGTGATTCTGTTCGACACCGGCCATCAGACCTATCCCCACAAGTTGCTCACCGGCCGGCGAGGGGCCTTCGCCTCCCTTCGCCGCCCCGGCGGAATGTCCGGTTATCCCAGCCGGATGGAATCCCCGCATGACTGGATCGAAAACAGCCACGCCTCCACCGCCCTCTCCTACGCCCACGGCTTGGCTTCCGCCTTTGCCGCCGCCGGCAACTCCCGGCGGGTGGCGGCGGTGGTGGGGGACGGGTCGCTCACCGGCGGGATGTCCTTCGAAGGTTTGAACAACCTGGGCCATTCCCAATCCAACGTGACCATCGTGCTCAACGACAACGGCCGCTCCTACGCCCCCACCGTTTCCCGCCTGTCCGAAAGCCTGGTCAAAATACGCTCCAACCCGGTGTACCGCAGGCGGCAACGGGCTTTGGAGTCCATCGCCGAATCAGTGCCCTGGGTGGGGGACATGTTGCGACGGGGCATCGACGCCACCAAAGCGGCGGTGCGCCAAATGTGGGAACCTCCCGCCTTTTTCGAACAGCTGGGCGTCAGTTACATGGGGCCTTACAACGGCCACGACATCGCCGAGTTGGAAAAGGCCCTGTCCAATGTGGAGCAGATGGAGGGGCCGACCGTGGTGCATGTCATCACCCAAAAAGGGCGGGGATACGCGCCGGCCGAGGCCGATCCCATCAAAAACCTGCACGACATGTCCTCCATCCGGGAAGGTTCCTACACCGACGCCTTCTCGCAGGCCCTGCTGGCCGCCGGGCGGCGCCGCCCGGAGGTGGCGGCCATCACCGCCGCCATGCCCGACTCCACCGGGTTGCTTCCTTTTATGGAAGAGTTCCCGGAGCGAAGTTTCGATGTGGGAATCGCCGAACAGCACGCGGTGACCATGGCGGCCGGGATGGCCATGGGCGGAATGCGCCCGGTGGTGGCCGTCTACTCCACTTTCCTGACCCGGGCCTTGGATCAGATCAACTTGGACGCCGCCTTGCACGGATGTCCGGTGGTGTTCGGCATCGACCGGGCGGGGGTCACCGGGGACGACGGCCCCTCCCATCACGGCGCGCTGGATCTGGTGTTGCTGTCCAAAATTCCGGGAATGACCATTTTCGCCCCTTCCTCCTACGAGGAGGTGGCGGTGATGCTGGAAGAGGCCTTGAACATCACCGGCGGGCCCTCCGCCCTGCGCTGGCCCAAAACCGCCGCCCCCCGCGTCGGACCGGAGGAGACGGGACGGGGGCTGGCCGCCCGCCAAGTCGCCGCCGGGTCGGAGGTGTGCCTGATTGGGGTGGGGAAGATGCTGACCGCCGTCCGGGAGGCGGCCCGCCTGTTGGAAGCGGAGGGGGTGAGCTGTTCGGTGTGGGACCCGCGGGTGGTGAAACCTTTGGACCCGGTGATGATCGCCGACGCGGTGCGCCACCGGCTGGTGGTAACCGTTGAAGACGGCCTGCGGGAGGGGGGGATCGGGGCCGCCGTCCGGGATCAGGTTTCCGCCTCCACCGAAACTCCGGTGGTTGCCCTGGGCCTGCCCGCCGTTCACATTCCGCACGGGGAAGTGGAGGAGATTTTGAGCATGTTTTCTTTGGACGCGGAGGGTATCGCGGCCGAAGCCCGCAAGCACATCCAACCGGTGTCGGCCCGCCCTCCGGCCGCCGGGTGAAACGAAGGCCCGAAAACGGCTCGCCCGGGGGAGCCGCGGGCGGAGATGCGGAGATATGGTAAACTTGCCGGTGTCCGGGGCGGGGAAAGGGGCAAAGGGGCTATGAAAAGAATCTGGGCGACTCTGTTGGCGCTGGCGATGGTGTACGTAACCTCCGCCGCCCCGATGGCCCAGACCGACTCCGGAGCCGCCGGGGGCACTTTGGCCGAGGTGCAGGCCCGCGGGTCGTTGCGGTGCGGGGTGGCCTCTTCCGCCATCGGTTTCGCGGTTCCCACCGCCGAAGGTTCCTATGAGGGGTTCGACGCCGACTTCTGCCGGGCGGTGGCGGCCGCCGTGCTGGGCGACGCCGGGGCGGTGCAGTTCGTGGGGGTGGAAGCCAACCGGTTCATCGTGCTCGCCTCGGGCGGAATCGACGTAATCTTCCGCAACACCACTTGGAGCCAGACCCGGGATGTGGAGTTGGGAACCGACTTCGGGCCGGTGACTTTTTACGACGGACAGCAGGTCATGGGGCGGGCCTCGGTCGGGTTCACCGACGATTCCACCCTGGCCGACATCGACGGGGCCCGGGTGTGCACCAACGCCGGCACCACCACCGAAAAGAACATGGCGGAGGGGGCCAGGGCGGCCGGGGCGGACATCGAACTGATCACCTCGGAGTCCCTTACCGAAGCATTGGAGTCGTTCAAGGCCTCCGCCTGCGACCTGTTCACCACCGACAATTCGGTGCTGGCCGGGGAGCGGTTCGCGGCCGTCTCCCGAGGGGAAATAGCCCCCGGCGAATGGGTTATTTTCCCCAGAACCCCTTTTTCCAAAGAACCGCTGGGCCCGGTGTACCGGCAGAACGACAGCGAATGGGCCGATGTCGTAAACTGGACGGTGTTCGCCCTGGTCATCGCCGATGAAAAAGGGATCACCTCCGCCAACGTGGATCAAATGGCGGCCAACCCGCCCGACCCGGAGGCGGGGCGCCTGCTGGGGGTTTCCGACGACGAGAAGCAGTCGGCTTTGGGCTTGGCCCCCGACGCTTTCGCGGCCGCCATCCGGCAGGTCGGCAACTACGATGAGATTTACAACCGCAGTTTGGGGGCTTTGGGGTTCACCCGGGTGGGAACCGCCAACGCCCGTTGGACGGAAGGAGGTTTAATTTACGCTCCGCCCGCCCGCTGACCGGGCCGGGGAAGCGACCTGTTTTTTCCGACGATTTTTGATTTTGCCAGCCGGATGTTATTATGTTTAGAAGCAAACACCTACCACCAAGACCTGGAAGAGGGAGGGTACGAAACCTAATGAAAATTAAACTTTTGGCGATGACAGTCGCCCTGGTTATGGCAGCCGCGGCCTGCGGAGGCGGGGATAGCGCCCCCGAAACCACGGTCGCTCCGGCTACTTCTTCCACGGCCGCGGCCGAGTCCGAGGCCACCACCACCGCCGCCGAGGCTGCCGAGGCCACCACCACCGAAGCGGGTGAAACCACCACCACCGCGGTGGACGTGACCGTGACGCAAGGCGAAAGCACTTTGGATGCGGTGAGAGCCCGCGGCTCTTTGCGATGCGGGGTTTCCACCGGGGCCATCGGCTTCTCCGAGCCGCAGGAAGATGGTTCCTCCTCCGGATTCGACGCCGACTTCTGCCGGGCGGTGGCGGCCGCCGTGTTGGGCGACGCCAATGCGGTGGAATTTGTGGGCTTGACCGCCGCCGAACGGTTCAACGCCCTCACCGCCGGCGACGTGGACGTGCTGTTCCGCAACACCACTTGGACGCAGAGTCGCGACACGGAGTTGGGCGGCGACTTCGGTCCCACCACCTTCTACGACGGCCAGCAGATCATGGGCCAGGCCTCGTTCGGTTTCACCGACGCCTCCACCTTGGTCGACGTGGATGGGGCCCGGTTGTGCACCAACGCCGGAACCACCACCGAAAAGAACATCACCGAAGGGGCCAGGACGGTGGGCGCCACCATCGAACTGGTGACGGTGGAAGCCTTCCCGGAGGCGATGGAACTGTTCCGGGCCGGTTCGTGCGACTTGGTGACCACTGACGGTTCCGGGCTGTTCGGCCAACGTTATTCGGCCATCCAGAACGGCGAGATCAGCGAAGGCGACTGGATCATTTTCCCGACCACGCCCATCTCCAAGGAGCCGTTGGGCCCGATGTACCGGCAAAACGACAGCGCCTGGGGCGACGTGATCAACTGGACGGTGTTCGCCCTCATCATCGCCGATGAAAAAGGCGTCACTTCGTCCAACGTGGACCAGATGGCTGTCGACCCGGAGGACCCGGAGGTAGGGCGCCTGCTGGGTTCCTCCGAAGACGAGAGGCAGACGGCTTTGGACTTGGACGCGGACGCTTTCGCCAACGCCATCCGGCAGGTGGGCAACTACGACGAGATATACACCCGCAACCTGGGTCCGCTCGGTTTCACCCGGGCCGGTTCGGCCAACGCCCGTTGGACCGATGGGGGCCTGGTCTACGCCCCGCCCGCTCGGTAAACCCAACCGGGATTAAAAACAGGTGAAGGGGACGCCGCCCGGCGTCCCCTTCATTTGCTTAACCAAGACGGCAAAGCGCGGATGAACATGCGAGCGGGAAAGGCGAAAAATGGAGGTTTGGTTTAGCACGCCGGAAGCGGCGTTGGAGCATATGCGCCGCCAGCAGGCCACGTTGGAGGCGGGGAAGAAACCGTGCGTATGCGGAGCCCCGCTGGACGAGGACGGGAACTGCCTGGACCACGGAGGGAGGCGGGCGGCTGAGTTGGCCGATGCCCCCGAATCGGAGACCGAAGCCGAGTCGGGACGGGAGTTGATGCCCTCCCAGATTTCGGTGTTCGGTATGTACAAGGGCGGCAACCCGTACCTGTTGGTCGGGTCCTACAGAATTCGCCCGTTCGGTTCCGGGTTCATCGTTGCGCGCATCGGGGAGGACCCGCTGGTGGCGGACACCCTCCGGGAGGCGGTAGCCATTGCGAGACGGGGGAGCTGATGAGCCGCCAGGGGGCGGGCGGCGGCGATGACAACCCGGGACGACCCACGGAAGAAGCGACAATGAAAGGAGCGAGTCTCGCCGACCGCCTGCAGGCGGTCGCCGAAGGACTGCTCCTCGGAGCGGTCGCCAAGGCTAAGAGGGGCGAGCGTTGGGATTGGAACTCCGGGCTGTCCGGCCTGGGCTTGGTCCCCACCAGCGCCGCCACCGGGCGCGCCTACCAGGGGAGGTGGAACACCCTTTTCCTTCGGGTAAGCCAGGCATGGGGCAACCAAACCCCCTCTTGGGACGGTAAAAAGCCGGAGAACCCTTACACCACCGGCTGGTGGGCCACTTGCAAACAATGGGAGGGTTTGGAGGCCCAAGTTCGCAAAGGCGAGAAGCCAACGCACATTTTCGTGCCGCGTCTGTACCGCGTTTGCGAGGATCATGGACTTACCAAATCAAAATGCAACAAATGTCAAACCTTTTCCAACTTGCGCATGTCGTTTGGAATGGCGCCGGTTTTCAACGCCGACCAGGTTGACGGATGGGACCCGCCCAGAATGAAGGTATCGGGGAGAACTGAAAGAGTTAGAGAATGGATCGACAGGATCCACGACCGCTCGCCTATTGAGGTTGAGTTCGATCCACAAGCTCCCAGCGGTAGTTTCCAACCAAAGGAGAAGCTGATAACCCTCCCCATCCTGGAGCGTTTCGAAAACGCTGCAGCCGCGGAATCTACCCTCTGCCACGAGCTGGCGCACGCCACATCGGTCTTGCCGGGAACGGAAAGAGAGACATCGACGGAATTCGGTTCCCTCCCTTACGCGAGGGAGGAGCTGATTGCCGACAGCGCCAACTGGTTAATGGGTTTGTCGCTCGGCCGCGCGCCGAGCGATGACGTAACTTGTGGCACAGAGGGCAACGCAGTCAGTTATCTGGCCAACTGGGCCGGGAAGTTCAGCCCCGAAGAAATGGCCGTGGAGATTCCCTCCATAGCCAAGCAAGCGGTGGCGGCCTCCAGGACCGGTGTTGCTCTGATAAGCGACAAACGCCGATAGGGTGGCCGCTATCCCCCGCGCCCCTTCTCGCATCCCCCTCTTTCCCGTCACCGAAATGACTCGGACGGCGGAGAGGGCGGCCGGTTGCGGGATGATGCCGACGCCGCCCCGGCTTACTGCGGATTGCTAATGTTTCCCTATGCGTAGCAAGCGGGAACTCCCCGGCGGGGCCGGCCTCCGATGACCGCCCCGGTCCGCCCTCCTTCCCGGGCCTCCGAACACGCCCGCCCCCCTTTCTGGCGCAACGCCCTCATCTTGAAATGGGTGGCGCAGATCGTTTTCCTGTTCGGCTTCGCCTGGATGCTGTGGGTTCTGATCACCCAGGCCACCGCCAACCTGCGGGCCACCGGCATCTCCTTCTCCTGGGATTTCCTGGGGGAGCCGGTGGGAATCAAACTGGGGGAGGGGTTCAACACCGACCCGGCCACCTCTTTGGAGGCTATGACGGTGGGGATGGTGAACATGTTGCGCGTCACCTGGAGCGGGATTATCGTCGCCACCCTGCTGGGGGCACTCATCGGCATCGCCCGCCTTTCCTCCAACTGGATCGTGTCCCGCATCGCCAACGCCTACATCGAGTTTTTCCGCAACATCCCGCTTTTGGTGCAGGTTTTTTTCTGGCTGGCCCTGGTTATCAGCACCTTCCCCGACCTCACAGTCGACCAGGAGGGAACCGGATGGTTTTTCGCCAGTCCGAAAGGGGTGGCTTTTCCCTGGCTCACCCCCCTGGCCGGACGATGGCAGTATTTGGCCCTGGTCCTGGCGGGCCTGTTCGCCGCCCGTTGGGTTTACAAACGGCGGGTGGCGCTGTTGGAGGAACAGGGCCGGGAAACCTACGCCTTCACTTGGGCGGCCGCGGTGGTGGTCGCCTTCCTGGTGGCGGGATGGTTCGCCCATCCGGTCATGGGGATTCTGGGATGGGTGTTTTCCGCCTTGGCCTGGGTGTGGGGGGCGGTACCGGCGCTGGTTGCGCAAATAGTCCTGGCCCTGCTGGCCCTGTGGCTGGCCTTCTGGTACATCCGCCGCTTTCTGGCCAGCCGCCGCACCCCGGCCGGGTTGGCAAAACTGACCGACGAGGACTATTTCCGCATGGCCTTAGTGGGCGTGATCGGCTTGGCGGTAGCTGTATTTTTCATGACCGGATGGGGCGCGGTCATCGTGGATCGCCTGCTGGGGCGTAGCGACTTTTTCAAAATGAACTGGGGGTTGGAACCCACCTTTGATTTCCTGGCATCCAAATTCGATTTTTCCACCGGCAACCCTTTCCGTTTCACCCGCCCGGAGGTGGTGGTTCCCACCCGCTTCCCCCAGTATTCGCAGGAGGCGGGCCATTCCCTCACCCCTGGCTTTTTGGCCATCTGGCTGGGAGTCACCTTGTACACGGCCGCTTTCATAGGCGAGATCGTGCGGGCCGGGATTATGGGAGTGCCCAAAGGACAGGGGGAGGCGGCGGCCGCGTTGGGGATGCACCGGGGACGGGCTTTGCGGCTGGTGGTGCTGCCGCAGGCTTCCCGCATTATCCTCCCGCCGCTCGGTTCCCAGTATCTGAACCTGGCCAAAAACACTTCCCTGGGAATCGCGGTGGCCTACGCCGAAATCGTGCAGGTGGGGCAGACCATCTTCAACCAGACCGGCCAGGCCCTGGCGGTGTTCATCATCTGGATGACCTTTTTCTCCGCCGTCAGCCTCAGCCTGGCCTCGGTGGTCAACTATTACAACCGCAAGATGAAACTGGTGGAGCGCTGAGATGGACGAGGAACGCCGCCCCGGCCGGGTGTTCTTAGAGCCGCCTTCTTCGGCCCCGCCCCCGGAGCCGCCGCCCGCCGGGCCGTGGCGGTGGATGCGGGAGAACCTGTTTTCCGGGGAAACTTGGCCCAAGATCGCCGGCAACGGCTTACTGACCCTTGCTTTTCTGCTCATCGGGCTGAACCTGCTTCGGTTCGTCACCACCTACACCTTCGACCCGGCCCGCAAATGGTCGGCGGTCACCTACAACATGAAGTTGCTGATGGTGCAGGCTTTCCCCGGGGACGACATGATCCGCATTTGGACTTCCATCGGCATCGTGGCCGTGCTGGCCGCCTGGTCGCTCCGTTCCTGGGAGGTGGGGGGGAGCATGCCTTTGGGCAGGTTGCTGTCCATGCTCCGCTCCGCCGGGGCCATCTTGGCGGTGATGGCCGTCATGCATCACGGGGCCGAGGCCCGGGTGTGGGGGCCGCCCCTGTTGCAGGTGGACAACCCGGCCGACTGGGGCGGGGCCCGGCTGTGGATTTTCCTGGCGGCGGCCGCCGCGGCGGCCGCGGCCCATCTGTGGGGGCGCCGGGTGCGGGAGGCTTCCCGGCTGAGCGGCGGGGAATCCGAGCCCGCCTTTCCCGTCCTGCTCCTGCCCGCGGCGGCCATGGCCGTCATCGCCATTGTGTTGTGGACCGCCCGCCTGCCGGTGGTGGACGGCCAGTTCGACGAAACCACCGCCCGCATCGCCGCCACCACCGCCCGCCCATGGACCATCCTGTTCGCGGTGACCATCGCCGCCTACCTTTTGGCCGTCCCCTTGCAGAACCGTTTTCCGGTAGGCATGCGGCGCTTTCTGCGCATCGCCTGGATTTTCTCCTACCCGGTGATCGTGATGGTCATCCAGCGCAAGCCGGTGTTGGAGTGGGCGGACATTTTGGGTTTCGGGCAGGTTTCTTTCTTCGCCTCCGACCTGGGGACGTTGCTCGTCTTCGGCCTCCTGGGCGGGGCGGCCCTGTGGATCGTGTCCCTTCCCCGCTCCAAAAAGGAAGTGGGGGCGGCGGCCTGGGGGATCGGGTTTTGCCTGGTGGGCGGGGCTTTGCTCATCGGCGACCCTCCCGCTTGGCTGGCGGCCCTTCTGCCCCTGGGGGGTCTCACCGATGTGCTGTTGGCGGCGGCGCTGACGACGGTGATGATGCTGGGGGTGTGGCGGGTGGCCGACCGGGTGGAGGCGGTGCGGGTGGTCGGAACCTGCCTGGCTTTGGCGGCGGCCGCGGTGTGGGCCCTGCCCATGCCTTTCCTCTACCGGGCGCTGGTGACCGCCTTCGCCCTGCTGGTCTTGGGGGCCCCCACCTTCGGGGGAACCCCGGCCGGGCGGCGCAACCTGACGGTCGGATGGGCGATAGTGGCCGCCCTGCTGGTGGTCTCCTTCCGGCTGGGGGTGGCCGAAACCGGTTTGGAGTATCAGAGCACCACTTTCCTGGGCGGGTTCAACCTGACCATTTTGCTCACCATCACCGGCATCGCCCTGTCTTTCCCCCTCGGGGTGTTGCTGGCTTTGGGCCGCAACTCTTCCCTGTCCATTTTCCGGTTGGTTTGCACCGGCTACATCGAACTGGTGCGCAGCGTCCCCCTCATCACCTGGCTGTTCTTCGGGGCGTCCATGCTGGTGGCTTTCCTCCCCCAAGGGGTGGAGTTCGACGAGTTGGTGGGGGTGATCGGGGCTTTGGCCATTTTCAGCTCGGCCTATGTGGCGGTAAACATCCAAGGAGGGTTGCAGGCGGTGGGCAAAGGCCAGTACGAGGCGGCGCAGGCGGTGGGTTTGTCCACCGTCCAGTCCACTTCGCTGGTCATCTTGCCGCAGGCCATCCGCACCGTCATCCCCGCCCTGGTCAGCCACATCATCGTGTCTTTCAAAGACACTTCCCTGGTGGCCATCATCGGCCTGACCGACGTGTTGCTCATCGCCCGCTCCGCCATCCCCCAGCAGAGCAACCCCAGTTTCCAGGGCACCATCACGCAGATGATGTTTTTCATGGCCCTCTTCTACTGGATTTTCACCTACGCCTTCTCCAAGATGAGCAGGCGTTACGAACGCAACGTGGGGCTGGGGGAACGATGATTTCCCCCCGCCCGTCCCTTTCCGCCCGCGACCAAGGAGCGCCGACATGACCGCCGACACGACCGCCAACATCGCATCCGCCAACGGAACCCCCGCCATCATCTGCGAAAACGTCAGCAAATGGTTCGGCGACTTCCAGGCCCTGCGGGACGTGACCGTGTCCATCGACCCGGGGGAGGTGGTGGTGGTGATCGGACCTTCCGGTTCCGGCAAGTCCACGTTCATCCGGTGCATTAACCATTTGGAGGCCCATCAGCAGGGGCGGATCGTGGTGGACGGCATCGAGTTGACCAACGACCTGCGCAACATCGACGCCATCCGCCGGGAAGTGGGGATGGTTTTTCAGCAGTTCAACCTTTTCCCCCATCTGACGGTGCTGGACAACATTTCCCTGGCCCCCATCTGGGTGCGCAACCAGACCCGCGCCGAAGCCGAAGAAGCCGCCATGGGCCTGCTGGAACGGGTGGGCATTCCCGAACAGGCCGACAAGTTCCCCGGCCAGCTGTCGGGCGGCCAGCAACAACGGGTGGCCATCGCCCGCGCGTTGGCGATGAACCCGAAGGTGATGCTGTTCGACGAACCGACTTCCGCCCTGGACCCGGAGATGATCAAAGAGGTGCTGGACGTGATGAAAGAGTTGGCCGGCACCGGGATGACGATGATCGTGGTCACCCACGAGATGGGCTTCGCCAGGGAGGTGGCCGACCGGGTGCTGTTCTTCGACTACGGCTCCATCGTGGAAGAAGGCACCCCCGAACATTTCTTCACCGACCCGCAACACGACCGAACCAAGCTCTTCCTAGACCAAATCCTCTAAACCCGATCCTTCCCGGCGGGTAATCTGAGAGTTGCGAAAGGGGAAGTTTGGCCGAACATCTGAGCCTGTCCGAGGCGGTGGCCCGCTATGTACGGGACGGGGATTTGGTGGCCGCGGAAGGCTTCACCCACCTGATTCCTTTCGCGGCCGGCCACGAGATCATCCGCCAAGGCCGCCGGGATCTGACTTTGGCCCGCATGACCCCCGACCTGATCTACGACCAGCTGATCGGGGCCGGGTGCGCCCGCAAACTGGTGTTCTCCTGGGGAGGCAACCCGGGCGTGGGGCCGCTGTTGCGTTTGCGGGACGCGGTGGAAAACGGCTGGCCCCGCCCTTTGCAGCTGGAGGAGCACAGCCACGCCGGGATGGCCAACCGCTACGCGGCGGGGGCCTCCCGCCTCCCTTTTGCGGTGATGAAAGGCTATGCGGGCACTTCCCTCCCCGCTGTGACCGAAAACGTGGCTCTGCTGGACTGCCCGTTCACCGGAACGGCGGTGGCGGCGGTGGCGGCCCTCAACCCGGATGTGGGAATTGTGCACGCCCAGCGGGCCGACCGGGAGGGCAACATCCAGCTGTGGGGCATTTCCGGGGTTCAGAAAGAAGCGGTTTTGGCTTCCCGCCGTTCCATCGTGACCGTGGAGGAGGTGGTGGACGAGTTCGACTGCCGCCCCGGCGACGTTTACCTGCCCGCTATGGCGGTCAGCGCGGTGTGCCTGGTTCCTGGCGGGGCCCGTCCCTCCTACGCCCACGGTTTCTACCAGCGGGACAACGCCGCCTATCGGCGATGGGCGGAAATAAGCCGGGAGCGGGAAACTTTCACCCGCTGGTTGGAGGAGAACGTGCTGGAGGCGGCGTGAGCCGGGACTGGACGCCGGAGGAGATGATGGCCGTGGCCGGAGCCCGGCGCTTGCGAGACGGGATGTCCTGTTTCGTGGGCATCGGGCGGCCAGGGCGGGTGGTGAACCTGGCCCGCCTCACCCACGCCCCCGGCCTGACGCTGGTTTACGAGTCGGGAACCATCGGCTCCCGTCCCGACCGGCTGCCCCTGTCCATCGGCGACGGCGAGTTGGCGGAGACGGCGGCGGCGGTGGTGCCGGTTCCGGAAATGTTCAACTACTGGGTGCAGGGGGGCCGCATCGACGTCGGATACTTGGCCGCCGCCCAGATTGACCGATGGGGCAACCTGAACACCACCGTCATCGGCGACTACCATTCCCCGACGGTGCGGTTGCCCGGAGCGGGGGGAGCTCCCGAAATCGCCGGTTTCTGCCGGGAAATCACGGTGATTATGCGCCATCAACCCCGGGCTTTCGTCCCCGAAGTGGATTTCGTAACTTCGGTGGGTTTCGGACGCACCCCCGGGGAGCGGGCCGAACTGGGCCTGACCGGCGCCGGACCGCAGACGGTCATCACCGACCTGGGGATTCTGCAACCGACCGGGACGGGGGAGGAGCGGGAGTTGACTTTGACCGCCGTCCATCCGGGGGCGACGGCGGCGCAGGCGCGGGAGCGTACCCGGTGGCCGTTGCGGGTTTCCCCCCGCCTGGTCGAACTGGAGCCGCCCACCGCGCAGGAGCTGTCCGCCTTCCGTTCCCTGGGGGAGGCTTGACGGCCGGATGGGATCCGCCGACTGCGATGTGCTGGTGGTGGGAGGGGGGATCACCGGTTGCGCGGCCGCCTGGCACCTGGCCGGGCTGGGGGCGCAGGCGCTCCTGCTGGAAGAACACGACCTGAACACGCTGGCTTCGGGCCGCAACGCGGGCAGCCTGCACGGCCAGATCCAATACCCTTCTTTTCAGGAACTGGGCGAAGAGTGGGGGAAGAGTTTCCTGCCCGCCCTCCGTTTCCTGTCCGACTCCCTGCCCATGTGGAAAACGCTGGATGAAGAGTTGCAGGCCGACTTGGAAGTGTCTTTGAACGGCGGCCTGCTGGTGGCCGACGACCCCCGGCATTTGCCCCTGATCGAACGCAAAACGGAGTTGGAAAGGAGCGCCGGGGTGGAGTCGGAGATGCTGTCCGGGGACGATCTGCGCCGGCTGGCCCCCTGCCTGTCCCCGTCGCTGGCGGGGGGGCAGCTGTGCCGGGTGGAAGGCAAAGCCAACTCGTTGCTGGCCGCCCCCGCTTTCGCCCGGGCCGCCCGCCGCCGGGGAGCGGTGGTGAAAACCAACGCCCCGGTTTTGGGCATCGAAGAATCCGCCGGGGTTTTTCAAGTCCGCACCGCCCGCGGGCGAACCGCCGCCCGCAAAGTTATCCTGGCCTGCGGCAACCAACTGAACCGCTTCTCCCACCTGTGGGGGAGGGAACTGCCCATAGCCGACGAACCGGCCCAGCTGGCCGCCACCGAACCGCTGGCCCCGCTAATCAAACATTTGATCTACTTCGCCGACGACAAGTTGACCTTGAAACAGGCCGCCGCCGGCTCCATCCTGATAGGAGGCGGGTGGCGTGCCGACGTGGACCCGGCCACCGGCCTCCCCAAAGTGAATCCCGCTTCCCTGATTTCCAACACCCGGGCCGCCCTGCAAGCAGTCCCTTCCCTGGCCGGAGCGCGCGTCTACCGGTCCTGGGCGGGAGTGGGCCTGACCACCCCCGACCTGCGCCCGATAATAGGAACCCCCGGCCCCCCCGGATTGTTGGTGGGAACCTACCCCCACATGGGCCTAACCGCCGGCCCCCTGTTGGGACGCACCCTGGCCCGCCTGGCCCTGGATCTCCCCCCCGACCGGGACCTGGAACCTTTCAGCCCCCACCGTTTCTAAAGGCTCTTCGTGTTGGGTTCCCGGCTCTTGTTCGGCTTCCAGCCCAGGACAGCGCCCCCGGCCGCCGCCCGCCCGCAGGGCCGTTTCGGAGTCGGACGGGACAGTCGTGAGGCAAAAGCACCCTCCCGGAGGTTCCTGCGGCCTGTCGCCGTACACGCAAAGATGGCTGGCAACCGCTCCTCTGGAGCAGCGCAAGCACCTCGGCCAATATGTTTACTAGATTCCTTGGTAAGATACCCGTTGCGAACCCGACTTGCCCGCACCGGGCTACGGCCCCGCGGGCGGCAACAGGCATACCGGCCGCCTAATGGGCATCAAACGAACCGAAAGGAGCCAATGCTATGTCTACTAGCCAGTCTCTGCCCCGCAGGGTGGTGGAAGAAGACAGGAACCTGCGAGGGGCGGAAGCCCAGGCAGGTAAGAGCTTGGCCGAGTTGCGCTGGCACTGGACTCGGAATGAGGACAACCCCCAGCGTCTGTCCTACGCTGAGTACGGCCGGCAGACGGGTGTGGACGGAAGCACGATTAGGTCTGATGCCCGCGCTTGGGAAATTTTGATGGACCGGTCCATCGAAATAAGTCTCACGGATGCTCGTCGGTTGGCGCATATGAGCGCTGACCGGGGTGAAGCTTTTCAGGCTTTGGCGAAGATCGAGAACCGGGCATTGGGGTCGATGTCGCAGGACTCAGGTTGGCGGATGGCCGCTGACGACATCAAAGCCGAGATTGAGTTGGAGCGTGAAACGCATCTCCAGGCCGGCGAGCCTGCTGAAACCTTCGACGCGGCGGCTGTGGCTTTGAAGGCGGCTGAGCGGCGCAAGGCGGTCGAGAGGGTCATACGGCGGGGTTCGATACCTGATGATGAGCCGACTGGGTTGGAGTTCCCGGCGGCTATCGGAGATTTGTATGTCGCGGCGAAGATTATCCGGGACGCGGTGGCGGACTTGAATAAAGACCACCGGTTTACGGATGAGCAGTTGGAGAAGCTGCGGGAGTTCCAGTCTGGCTTGCGTCAAGCGATGGATGCGCTGGATATGGCAATTGAGGGAGTTTCTACTGATGTGGACGCTCTTATCGGTTCTCTTACAGAAGGGAACTGAATATGAGAAATGACAGTAGCGGTTATGTTCGCTTCCTGGACTTTATGTTGGGAGGCGCGGAGGCAACCAAGCAGGATCTGAGGAAGCGCTTCCAGGTATCGCGAGGTACTTTGAACGGCTGGTTCCGCCGGGCCCGGGCATCTGGAGCACCCATCGTTTGGGAGCGACGGGGTACCCGGTTCGTTCATCGTCTGGCCTCCGACTATCCGCAAGCTCGGACGTATTTCCGCCATTGCGACTCGACTATTACCGGCATCATCCGGAACAAGCGGCAAGTGATCCGCGGTCTGTTGGAAAAGGGCGTGCCGCCTACGGATCGAGAGGTGCTGACCGAACGGGACAAAGCGTACGAATCTATGGAAGCCACGCTAATTGGTTTGGACTGATCAGGTCAACAATTTAAGGGGGCCGTTGCCAATCCGCTGGTTGGGCTTTGCGGGCGCGGACGCACAAACCGGGTTGCCCGCCCCGGCGCCTGCCGTCCGGCTAGGATTTACGCTACTACGCGCAACCGACGGGAAGAAAACGGGAGCAAAGGACGGGCATGGGCGCTCGGGTCGCCATCGACATCGGTGGAACTTTCACGGATCTGGTTTTGGAAACCGGGCGGGGCTCGGTTATCGCCAAAGCCCTGTCCACCCCCGACGATTTGGTGCGGGGCGTGTTAGACGTTTTGAAGCGGGCGGAGGTGTCCCTGCCGGAAGTGGACGTGTTCATTCACGGCACCACCGTCGGCCTCAACGCTTTCCTGGAACGTTCCGGGGGACGGGTGGCCCTGGTCACCACCCGCGGCTACCGGGACGCCTATCTGATCGGCCGGGGGCACCGGGCGGAAATGTACGACCTGCGCTACCGCAAACCCGTCCCCCTTTTGGAACGGGACGCCATCTTCGAGGTGGACGAGCGGCTTTCCGCCTCCGGGGAGGTGATCAGCCCCCTGGATCCGAATTCGGTGGAAATGGCCGGCAAAGCCATCGCCGAAGGGGATTACGAGGCGGTGGCGGTATGCCTCATCCACTCCTACGTGGACCCGTTGCACGAACTGGAAGTGCGGGACCGCCTGCGGGAAATGCTCCCCGGCGTTCCCATCGCCCTCAGCCACGAAATCGCCCCCGAATGGCGGGAATACGAGCGGACTTCCACCACCGTCACCTCCGTCTACATCACCCCCAAAGTGCGCCACTACCTGCAACGGTTGTCGGCTTCCCTGGCCGAACGGGGCCTGTCTTCGCCTCTGCTCATCACCGGCTCCAACGGGGGGGCGATGACCGCCGACCGGGCCGCTGACCGGGCCATCCTCACCATGTATTCGGGGCCGGTGGGCGGGGTGATCGGCAGCCGGGAGGCGGGACGGCGGGCCGGCCATCCCAACCTGATTTGCATCGACATGGGCGGCACCTCCTTCGATGTGAGCCTGGTGCGGGACGGGCGGGTCGGCATGCAGTCCGAATTTGAACTGCAGGGTTTGCCGGTGCTGGCCCCGGCGGTGGAACTGGTCAGCATCGGGGCGGGGGGCGGCAGCCTCATCTACGAGCGGAACGGCGGCTTGCGGGTGGGGCCGTCTTCGGCCGGGTCGGTTCCGGGCCCGGCCTGCTACGGCCGGGGGGGAACCCGGCCCACCGTCTCCGACGCCAACGCGGTGTTGGGGCGGTTGCCCGCTTCCCGCAAACTGGCCGGGTCGCTGGCCCTGGATTTGGAGGCCGCCCGGCGGGCCCTGCAGTCGGTGGCCTCCGCTTTCCGCATTTCAGCGGAGGAACTGGCCGAACAGGCTTTGGATGTCACCCATTTCGTCATGGCGGAAGCCATCCGGGAGTTGACGGTGGAGCGGGGCCTGCATCCGAAAGATTTCACCATCGCCGCCTTCGGGGGAGCGGGGCCGTTGCACGCCGCTTTTCTGGCCGAAGAGTTGGAAGTGGAGCGGGTGATCGTGCCCGCCGACCCGGGGGTTTTTTCCGCCTGGGGCATGTTGCAGGGCGACATCCGCCACGATGTGGTGCTCACCTTCTACCGCCGGTTGGACGCCCCGCAACTGGACCTGTCCGAGCCGATCGCCTTGTTGCGGGACAGGGCCTGCCGGGAAATGCGGGCGGACGAAGAGGCGCAAAAACGGATGCGGTTCGAAGTCAACGTGGAACTGCGTTACGTCGGCCAGGAGTATTCCCTGCCGGTCCCCCTGCCCGGTTCGGCGGCCGACGACGCCCTGCGGGCCGCTTTCCACGACCGCTATCAGCAACGCTACGGCCATTCCAACCCGCAGGCCCCCATCGAACTGGTGGCCATCCGGCTGACGGCGGTAATGGAATTCGACCGGGGGGCGGAAGACGGCCCGGCCGGAGGGGTCGAAGAAGGGGAAATCACCCGGGAGCGGGTGACGTTCGCCGGCCAAGCGATGGACACCCCGGTGGTTCCCCGGGCCCTGGTGGGGGATTCCCTGCCCGGCCCGGCCATCGCGGTAGAACCTTCCACCACCACCGTCATACCCCCCGGCTGGCGGGCCTCCGACCGGGGCGGCCATATGATCTTGGAAAAAACGGGGTAAACGATGACCGAGGCCGCCGCCCCGTCGCCCGCCACCGTGGAAGTGGTGCGCCACGCTTTCATTTCCGGGGCGGAACAGATGCGCCGCAACCTTTACCGGAGCGCCCACAGCCCGGTCATCTACGAAATGAAAGACTGCTCGGTGGGCATCTACGACGCGCAGGGCCGTTTGCTGGGGCAGGCCCCCGGCTTGCCGTTTTTCCTGGGCAGTTTGGGCGGCACCCTGCGGGCGGTGATAGCCATCAAAGGGAGGGAGGCCTTCCAGGAGGGGGATGTGTGGATCGTCAACGATTCCACCATCTGCGGCAGCCATTTGAACGATGTGACCGTGTTCGCCCCCATCCACGCCGCCGGCGCCCTGCGGGGGTTTTCAGCCGCCAAAGCCCACTGGAACGACATCGGGGCGAAAGAAGCGGGCTACGTGGGGGACACGGTGGACATTTTCCAGGAAGGGTTGCGCATCGGCCCCACCTGCCTGATCCGGGCGGGCGTTTTGGACCAGCAGATTCTGGACTTGATCGCCCTCAACTCCCGGCTGCCCACCGCCCTGGTGGGGGATCTGATGGCCGAGATTTCCGCCTGCCGCACCGGGGTGGAAAGGTTTCAGTCCATAGTGGAGCGGTTTGGATGGGAGCAGGTCAGGCAGTCGGTGGAAGCCGTCTTCGCCCAGGCGGAACGGGAGGATCGGCAAGCGGTGTCGGACATTCCGGACGGAACCTACACCGCCGCCGGGCGGTTGGACAACGACGGGGTGACCGAAGGCCCGGTGCGGGTGCAAGTGGCGGTTTCCATCGCCGGCGATCGGATGACGGTGGACCTGACCGGCTCCAACCCGCAGTGCGTGGGCAGCACCAACAGCGGCATCGTCCAAACCCGCTCCGCCGTCGAACAGGCTTTCAAATTTTTAACCAACCCCCATTCCCCGGTGTCGGGCGGCAACTTCCGGAATTTGGAGGTGATAGCCCCGGCGGGCACCTGCTTCAACCCGTCCGAAACCGCCCCCTGCCTGCACTACGGCCCGCACCTGATGCTGGCCATGGACCTGATGATCCGGGCTTTGAGCGAAGCCGTCCCGGAACGGTGCGCCGCCGGGCACGTGGGGGACTCCTGGAACGTCATTTTCGTGGGGGAGGGCCAAAACGGAATGTTCCTGTCCGGGGAGTCGCTGACCGGAGGATGGGGGGCCTACGAGGGCGGGGACGGGGAGTCGGCCCTGATACATTCGGCGGCGGGGGATTTCAAAAACTTCCCGATTGAGACCATGGAGCACCGCTATCCCCTGCGGCTTCTCTCCCACAGCCTGCGCAACGGCTCCGGGGGGGAGGGCCGCTGGCGGGGCGGCTTGGGCATCGTGCGGGAATACGAGGTGCTGGCCCCGTGCACGGTGCAGTTGTGGTTCGAGCGGTCGGAGCAACCCTCCTGGGGCTTGTTCGGCGGGCGGGACGGCGCCCCCCCGGAGGTGTGGGTGAACCGGCCGGGCCGCCCCCCGGAGAAAATTTTGAAAGCCAACGGCCTGCGGGTGGAAACCGGAACCAAAATCCTGGTCAAAACCGGCGGCGGGGGCGGCTGGGGGGATCCCGCTTTGCGTTCCGAAGCAGACCGGGCCCGGGACCGCCGTTTGGAACTGGCCGGGTGAACGGGGGTCCGGCGCCCGATCCGCATCAGGCGGTGCGGGAACTGGGGGAAGAGTTTTGGGAGTGGCGGATCGCCTCTTCTTTCCGCAGCGCCGACGACATCCCCCGCGTGGATCATCCCCCGGACTGGCGGCCCCGCTTCGACCGGGCTTCGGCGCGGGAACGGCTGGCCCGGGCCGGGGAGTTTCTGGAACGCTGGCGGAGTTTGGACGCGGCGGGCGCCCCGGTGGGAACGCAAGTGGATTACCGGCTGGTGGGTTCCGCCATCCGCCGGGTGGAATGGGAGGTGGGGAGGCTGGCGGGCTGGGAGCGGGACGCGGTCATGCAACTGCATCAGGCCCTGGGGCCGGCCTACGACCTGATGTTGCCGTTGCCGCCTTTCGACCGGGAACGGCAGGAGGGCGTCCTGTTCCGACTGGACTACGTGGGCGGGCAGTTGGAGACCGCCCGGGAAAACCTGTCCCGGGCGGGAACCCGGCAACTGGCCGAGTTGGCTTTGAAACTGCTGCGCAACATAGACTCCGACCTGCCGCAGGCCCTGGAGGCGCTGTCCCCCCTTTTCGACGGCGCCGCCCGCTCCGAATTGGCGGCCCGGGGGGAGGTCGCCGCTCGGGCCCTGGTCGGCTTCCGGGAGTGGCTGGCCGGTTTTCTGCCGCAGATGCCCTCCGCCGAACCGGTGGGGCGGGAGGCTTTCCTGTGGTATCTGCGCAATGTGGCGCTGTTGCCCCATCAACCGGAAGTCCTGCTCCTAAACGCCCGGCGGGAACTGGAACGGGCTTCGGTCTGGGAGGAGATGGCCGCCAACCGCAACCGGACCCGGTCGGGCCCGACGCGGGCCGCCTCCGCCGAAGAACAGGTGGAAACCCAGATACGGAACGAACAGGAGGTGCGGGAATTCTACGAGCGGCACGACCTGCTGTCGCAACCGGACGCGTTGCGCCGTTATCACACGGCGGTGATGCCCCCCTATGTGGAGCGGTTGCGCTGGCTGGGGGTGTTCAACGACCTGACCTCCGACCTGCGCTTGCACCAGGACGGGGTGTCCTACACCATCTCCCCGGCGGGGGAACTGCAGTATTTCGCCTACGCCAACGCGCATGATCCCCGGCTGGGAATCGTGCACGAGGGAGCCCATTTCAAACAACTGACCACCTCCTGGGCGCACCCCAACCCGCTCCGCCGCCGCTACTACGATTCCGTTCCCAACGAGGGCATCGCTTTTTACAACGAGGAGATGATGCTGCAGGCGGGCCTGTTCGACGACGCCCCCTGGTCACAACAGGCCGTCCACAACATGAACCGCCTGCGGTGCCTGCGCACCATCGTGGACGTGGGTTTGGTGACCGGCGAAATCTCCCCCGCCGAAGGCGTCGAGACGTTTATGAAGATGATCCCCATCGACGAACAAACCGCCTTGGAGGAAACCGCCCTCTACGTAGCCTGCCCCGGCCTGGCGATGAGCTACATGGTGGGCAAACTGGAAATAATACGCCTGCTGCACGACGCCAAACAAGCGCAGGGGAAAAACTTCTCGTTGCGTTCATTCCACGATTTCCTATGGCAAAACGGCAACCTCCCACTCTCCCTCCTACGCTGGGAGCTGCTAAACGACGACTCAGACCTAAAAAAAATAGACCAAGCAACCGAGGAAACCGTCTGCGGTCTGGGTTGAATTAAGAAGAGATGGTATAATGAATATTACTAGGCTGTGGCTGGAGGGATTGACGGGGAACACAATGCCACCGGTTGGTTTTTTGGCGAGATCCGCGTCCGTCGTGGAAG
Source organism: Candidatus Spongiisociaceae bacterium (assembly GCA_965202665.1). Lineage (GTDB taxonomy): Bacteria > Actinomycetota > Acidimicrobiia > Spongiisociales > Spongiisociaceae. The sequence goes on along the minus strand of OZ241841.1, from coordinate 1,232,815 downwards.
CACTGCTATTGCCAAGGGACATTAGGAACAGGAGGACAAGGAGGAGCGATGATGGGTTATTTGACTGAGGCATTGGAGATGATAGAAGACCGTACGGCAACCGCCGTGGAAAAAGGTCGTGACTTTGAGGAATTAGTTAAAGCCGCCTTTCTAGCCCACCCGGGAGAATGGGGCAAGGATCGGTTCCGGGACGTTTGGTTGTGGGGGGAGTGGCCGGATCGGGAGAGGCACGGGTACGCGGCTGGCGACGATGGTATAGATTTGGTGGCGGAGCAAACCGATGCGTACGGTGGCGGCCTGTGCGCTGTTCAGTGCAAGTTTCATCGCAACGAGATATCTACCAGAGCGGTGGACCGTTTTATCACACATTCCCGCCCTTCATCGGATCTGTTCCGGTCTATTTTGTTGGTGGCCACCGCTCCGGTTTCTCGAAAAGGGGAGGAAGCATTACACCGCCATCGAGATGGGAAGGTTCTGCACACTGTTGAAATGGACGGGTGGGTGGAAGACTGGCGTACTCTTATCGACGAGCCTAACAAGTTAGTTATCCGAAGCCATCCAAAAACTCCGCATCCATTTCAACGGGACGCTATCGATAAAATATATAATGGGTTTAGAGACTTTGATCGAGGACAGCTAATTTTGCCATGTGGTACCGGAAAGACGCTAGTCTCGTTATGGGCGACGGAACGGGGGGGGGGGGGAGCAACTGTATTATTTCTAGTACCTTCTTTAGCATTGATGGATCAAAGTATGAAAGAATGGTCCGCCAACAAAACTCTGCCGCTAGAGTTTTTGGCGGTGTGTTCCGATAGTTCTGTTGGTCGTGAAGACCGTCGTCGGCTCACCGAACTATTTGCTCCTGTAACTACTGATCCCAATCATCTAACGATCGCTCTTAAAAAGCCCATTGCGAAGAGAACGACGCGAGCCGTATTCTGTACATATCAGTCGTCACCGATGGTCGCAGAATCTATCAAATCTATTCCAGGGTTTATGTTCGATTTAGCATTTTTTGATGAGGCGCATCGAACTACCGGCATTAACAAAACTGAAGGTAGCTTATTTCAGACTGGTTTGAGCAATGATCAAATCCCTTGTCGCAAAAGGCTTTTTATGACCGCTACCCCCCGGGTTTTTACTGAACATCAAAAGAGTCGTATAGAAAATAAGCATTATGATGGGCAATCTTATTCTATGGATGATGAAGGTGTGTTCGGGCCGGTCTTCTATAAGCTGTCTTTCGCGGAGGCTGTGGATGGTAAAAGGATTGATAGTAAAACTTCAGAGAAGATCAACCTACGTACGGATGGTCGCCCGGTTCTGTCTGACTATCAGATACATGTAGTAGCAGCTAGTCGTGGCTTTCGATGGCAGGCGGCCCATTCCGATCATATAGGTATGGAATGGGCGGACATACCGGGTTACGAACCTCAAGGTAAGAAAAACCCTGAAACTGGAGAGCGAGAGCCAGCCTTGTCATTAAGCGATGGAGTACGATTAGCTGGTGCTTGGGATGCCCTGTCCACACCATATTCTGAAAAGGTGGACCCTCACCGCCCTGCCGGAAAAACAGATATAAAATTAGGGTGGCCCACCCGTACCGCCCTGCTTTACGCTAACAAAATTCCCCGAAGCCGAGAAGTAGCCATGGTATGGGCGGAGCTGGCTTCCCGCCAATCGGCTATTGACGAAGAACCTAACCGTTATCTTCAGTTAAAAGTCAATCATGTGGATGGCAATACTCCCGCTGCGGAACGCACTAAACGTATAAGCCGGTTGCGAACTGTTACTAATGCACCACCGACAACAGATGAGGATGCGGAATCGCCCATTTGTGAGATTTTGACAAATGTGAAAGTTCTAACTGAAGGGGTAGACGTTCCCGGCCTAGATGCGGTTATTTTCTTAGATCCTAAAACATCGGAAGTAGACATTACTCAAGCGGTAGGGCGGGCGATGCGTACCACTGATCACAAAACTAAAGGGCACATAGTTATTCCCGTTGTGATAGATGAGCAAGAAGAAGATCCTAACCGGAAACTTGCACAAAGCGAATTCGCCAACGTAGCCAACGTTGTTCGCGCTTTACGATCGCACGATGACCGCGTTGACTATTGGGTGTCCGACCCCGATATATGCCAGCTAAAAGGCAAGTTCAATGTAAGGGTTATTGGCAATGGGAAAAAAACCAAACGAACCCAACGGGAAGTGGAACAGTTGCGATTTCAACTCACCCAGCAGTTGGCATCGGTAATAGTAGATAAAGTTGGAGACAAGAAAATGTGGCCTCGATGGGGTCAGCAGGCGGCAAAGGTTTGCGCCGACGTTCGCTCGCGACTAAAATCTTCTCTTACCGATCCGGTGTGTCAACAAGCATTTGAAGAGTTAGTTTATGAGTTAGGGAAGGTAATGGGTGGTCAGGTTGATCCCGATAGTACCGAAGAAATGGTCGCTCAACATATTGTAACTATTCCCGTTTTCGATGCAATGTTCCACGGGCATTTTGCACAGGTGAATCCTATTAGTCGACGTATTGACACTCTTCGCAAAACGCTGGAAATGCAGGGAATAAATTTTCAAGGTGATTGTGCACCTCTGCAACGAGCTTATGATCGCATGAAAGAGGTGTTTGATGCAGCTGGAGATGCCGATAAAAAGGTAGATGTCCTTCGGGAAATATATGATGGATTCTTTAAGGAAGCTATGCCTAACGCGATAAAACAACTTGGTATAGTCTACACACCTATTCAAATAGTTGATTTTATTATTAAATCGGCTGCCGCTATCTGTGAAAAAGAATTTGGTGTTCATATTTCTGATCAATATGTTCAGTTCTATGATCCGTTCTGTGGAACCGGTACCTTCCCCACGCGTTTACTAGATGCCTTTGGCAGGGATGGAAAACCTATTGTACCCGACAACGCGCTAGAGAATGTATGGAAAAATATGCATGGATCAGAAATCGTTATGCTCGCATACTATGTTTCCGCCCTCCAAGTGGAGGAAACTTACCGAAAGAGAATTAACCGGCGTGATGAACAGGATCCTGACTACCAACCCTGGGAGGGGCTGGTTTTGCAGAATACTTTCCTTTCCGGCAATTTGGGGGGTGGACGGGGTCAACAACGCGAATTAGATGATGCTGAGGGTAATGTTGGAAGAGCGGCCCGTTTGGATCAGACTCCTGTGGATATTATTTTTAGTAACCCACCTTGGGGTTCTGGGGCCAATAGAACTGGACAAGTTGGCAAATTACAGTTCCCTAAAGTAGCAGAGCGAGTTAGGGAAACTTATAATAAATCTCATAAAGCTCTTGGTCTAAGACTTGGTGGAAATGCCGCTGGAAACTTATTTGTACAGGCTATAAGATGGGCAACCGATCAACTAGATAAAGAACCTGCTAACCGAGGGAAAATGATTGGTTTTGTTCACCCCAATTCTTTAACTGATGCGACCAGTTTAGCTGGAATGAGAGCATCTCTTCGTGATGAATTTACTGATATCTATGTAGTTAACCTACGAGGTAATGCCAAAAAAGCGGGTGAAGAATGGCAAAAAGAAGGAGACAAAGTGTTCGGAGCTGGTGCCATGCTTGGGACACAGATAACATTTTTGGTTCGAAATCCTCGCAAGGACTTGAAAGGGCCTGCCATTCTCCGTTACGCTCAAGTGCCGGATTACCTAAAACTAAATCAAAAGTGGGACTGGCTAGAGTTTCTAGGCGATATAACCAGTGATCAATTGAAAGAAGTACCGGTGACCTCAAAACATGATTGGGTAAACCTGTCTGATGGAACATATGAAAAAATGGTGCCTATATGCACTGTAGGTGCAAATCAAGAACCAGCAGTTTCTCAAAAGAGTGCGCTGGGAATAGCTACCGCCTGTGATTTCATGGCCTACTCATACAATCGGCAAGCCCTGGAAGATAAAATAAGAGATTTATTAGACGAATACGATGCGTATCTTCTGCAAGTAAGAAACCATACTCATCCAACTAAACAATGGATTGAGAAGTTGGTGGAGGATTCACTATATCTACGGAGCATTGCCCGTATCCAAGATTCACTGCGAAGAGGCAGAAAAATAGTATTTGACCCTGCTCGTATCCGCCAAGTACTGTATCGGCCGTTTACTAAACTATGGTTGTACGAGGATGACCGTATTTTATCATCGGTGAGAAGCGCATCCCGACTGTTCCCCCATAGCGAAATCACTGAAGCGGTTTCTTTCACCAGCGGATCCGGTCGAGGTACAGTCGATACCCCCATCGCGCACGATGTGCAACCAGATCTTAACTCAGTTAGGGGGGGGGGGGCAAGGGTCGTCACGCGAAGGTGATTCTGATCAGCAACGGCAACAATATGATTTTCCAGGCCCTGGCGGCGGCATGGCTGACGGACCTGGCGGCGATCAAGGGTTCGCAACAGACGAGGGTGATACCGCGCTAGAGGTAGCGGGGGGGGGGGGAGCCAAGAATTCTCATCACCTGTCCGTCGAACAAGGCAGTCTTCGGGACTCTCGCAGCCCAGGTCATCAGCGATCTCTGCGCGGTGGGAACTCAGCAGGCCTGCCGGGTCGTTCCCCGGCGACGGGGCTGATGTTTACGGGTCCGTCGAATATGGCGAGGGCGGGGGTGTTGGCGACGGGGTGGCTTCCGGATTTGCATACGATGGCGGCCGGTCAGCAGACGCGGGTGATACTGCGCTGGAGGTAGCGGGTGGGATCGGTCTTGGCCAATCAGCCCCAGCGGTTGCCGTTCGCGGTGCTCGCGTCGGGCCGCCCCACCCGGGTTCTGCCTCGGTGGAGGCGATTCTGATTGTGGCTCCTTCCAACCGGGCTCGCCCGGCCGTTTTAGCAACAGACACTTTGCCCGACCTGCACGTGATAGACCCTGCCACCCGCGCCCTTCCCCGTTTTTGAACGAGGTCGGAGGAGTAGATTGTTCTAGCCCTGAATGGTGTGTTTGTTTTAGAATCCCGCCTCGCGAAAAATATTCTTAGCCAAAAAAGCCCTTCTAGCAGGGCTTTTGCCATCCTCCGGAAACGACCCCCTTGTTGAAACCGAAAAAGTGCTTTATATTTTCGGGTGGGTGGGCGGGGGGTGGGAGGGTGGGCTCGAGCAGGTTTGAAAAAAATTTGGCGGGTGCGGAAACGCCGGGGTAGGATAGGGCGTTCCCCCGGGCGGGGGGCGTAGGAGGAGGGAGGGTTTGCCGGAATGATGGGCCAGGACCAGGGTTTGGGCTTGGAGGGTATGACGGAGGACACCGACAACATCACTGACTGGTGTCTGAACGAGTTCCAAACCCGCTATGAGGACCCTTCCATTACCAAAGATGACATTTGGGAGTATCTGTACGGGGTGATGCACGCCCCCGACTGGCGGAAACGCTACCGCAACGATTTGCAACGCAATTTGCCCCGGGTGCCTTTGGCCGCCGACTTTGAGGCCTTCCGGGCGGCGGGGCGGGAACTGATGGATTTGCACATCGGATACGAGACCTGTCCCGAATATGAAGGGGTGGAAGTTGTGGTGGACGGTTCCCCCGACCCGGAGGACTACCGGATTAAGAAGAAGATGCGGTGGGAGCGGGCCAAAGGCGAGGACGGCAAGGGGAAGGTTGACCGCACCGTGTTGCATATCAACGACCGGTGCCGGTTGGTTGGCATCCCGGAGCGGGCTCAGGAGTATACGGTGTCGGGCCGGTCGCCGTTGGATTGGGCCATCGACAGCCTACGGCATAAGCATGATAAGCCGTCTGGCATCACTGATGATCCGAATGGGTGGTGGCGGTGGGAGAAGGATCCGTATGAGTTGATTCGCCATTTGCGGCGGTTGGTTTATGTGAGCGTCCGTTCGGCGGAGATAATCGCCGGCCTGCCCCCCTCGTTGGAAGGCCAGCGGTAATGCCGTATTTGCAGGAGGTGTTGCGAGGTTTGGTGGCGGATGATCCGAAGTCGGTGGTTCAGGGGAGGCGGTTTGAGCGGTTGGTGGCGGGTGCGTTGCGCGCTCATCCGGGTGAGTACGGGCGGGAGCGGTTTGAGGAGGTGTGGTTGTGGAGTGAGTGGCCGGAACGGGAAGAACGGGGATACGGGCGGGATATCGGGGTTGATATTGTGGCCCGCCAGACCCCGGCTTACGGGGGCGGGTTGTGCGCCATTCAATGCAAGTTCCGGGAAAAGGAGGTTTCCACCGCCGGTGTGGACAGTTTCTTGGGCGCGTCGGGCACGGTTGATTTTGCATCGCGCCTGTTAGTGGCGACGGCGCGGGTTTCCCGGACAGGGTTGGCGAAGTTGCGTAAGGCGGAGCCGCGGTGCGAGGTGTTGCATACCAGTGAGATGGACCGGTGGGTGGATGACTGGCGGGAGTTCGCGGAAACCCCCGACCTGCTGGAGATCGCACCGGCTCCTAAGCATCGGTTGTATGGGTTTCAGAAGGACGCGGTGCGGGATATTGCGAAGAAGTTTCGGGATGTGGATCGGGGGCAGTTGATTTTGCCGTGTGGGACGGGTAAGTCGTTGGTGGCGTTGCGGGCGGCGGAGAAGGTGGCGGGGTTGGGTGGCCGGGTGTTGTATTTGGTGCCGTCGATTGCGTTGATTGGGCAGACGATGAGGGAATGGTCCCGGCAACGGGAAATGCCGCTACGTTATCTGGGGGTGTGCTCGGATACCACGGCGGGGCGGAAGGGCTCGGCGCAGGCGGACATAGCCGGTGATTTAACTGAGTTGGCTATTCCGGTAACCACCGACCCGGCGCGGCTGGCTAAAGAGTTGTCTAAGCCGGTGTCGGGGGATTCGATGCAGGTGGTGTTTTCCACGTATCAGTCCTCCCCCAAAATTGCCGAGGCGCAACAGCGGGCCGCGGAGGGGTGGGGGTTTGATTTGATTATCTGCGATGAGGCGCACCGCACCACCGGCATCGAAGAATCCAAAGAAGGGCTGGGGGTGTCCCCGTTCCGCATAGTGCACGAAGACGCCCACATCCGGGGTAGCAAGCGTTTGTATATGACGGCCACCCCTCGTGTGTTCACCGCTCGGCAGAGGAAGAAGATAGAGGCCCCCGGTTTCGAAGGGGACTCCTACAGCATGGACGACGCGGCGACTTTCGGGGAACGGTTTTATGAAATGGAGTTCAGCGAGGCGGTGGAAGGCGGTTATCTGTCCGACTACGAGGTGCTGGTTATCACCGCCTCCGCCGAGGCTTATTTGCAGTCTTTGGCCAACGCCGATTTCGCTCACGAGATGATAGTGCGCGAGGACACCAATTTGGCTTTGGACGATACGGTGAAACTGGCTGGATGCTGGGATGCCCTGGCCACTCCCGCCACCACCGGGGTTTTGCCGGGTCGGTTTCCCGGCCAGATTTTCCCCGAGGGCGGCGAGCCTGCCCGTTCGGCCATCGCTTTCACCAACCGGGTGCGCACCTCGCAGACGGCTGCCATGGTGTGGCCGAAAGTGGTAGGCGCCCTGACTCGGCAAAGGGGAGACTTGGTAGGGAACGGGGGGGGGGGTGGCGAAAATAGATTTTTGCGGTTGGATGTAAATCATATTGACGGTTCCACTCCGGCCGCGGAACGGACTGATCTGCTAGAGCAACTGAGGGGGAGGGCAGGGGGCGGGGGTGAATCCGGGAGGCCGGTGTGCCGGATTCTCAGCAACGCCCGGGTGCTAACCGAAGGGGTGGATGTTCCCAGCTTGGATGCGGTGCTTTTTCTGAACAGCCGCACTTCCACGGTGGATATAACCCAAGCGGTGGGCCGGGCGATGCGCACCGCCCCCGGCAAACGCAAAGGCTACATCATTATTCCTGTAGTAGTCCCGGAGGACGCCGACCCGCAGAAGATGCTGGAAGCCTCCGACTTTCAGACTGTGTGGGAGGTGGTGCGGGCTTTGCGTTCCCACGACTCCCGGATGGAACATTACGTCAGCAACGCCTCCGCCTGGAAGAAAAACGCTCCGCTACGGGTGGTCACTTGCCGGTTGGGCCGGGATGTTGAAGAAGAAGGTTACGACGAGCGGGTGCAACATCAGTTGCAGTTCCAACTCAGCCAAGAAATTGCATCCAAAGTGGTGGAAATCATCGGCGACAAGCAAATGTATCCCCGCTGGGGAGTGCACGCGGCTGACATCTGCCGCCAGGTGCAAACCCGTATCAACCACCTGATAGCCGAAGGCGGCCCTGCCGAGAATGCCTTCCAACGTTTCTTGAAAGGCATCCGTCAGTCGGTTGGGAATCACGTTACTTTAGAGCAAGCTCAGGAGATGATCGCTCAGCATGTGGTCACCATCCCGGTGTTCAATGTAATGCTGGCTGAAAGCGGTTTCTCCGAGCAGAATCCAGTAAGCAAAGAAATAGAAAGGCTACTCAAAAAATTCCGTAAGTTGAATGTATCGTTCGAGGAGGAGCTAAGACCTCTAACCCGCGCCTACAGACAAATGGAGGCCGCATTCGCCGGGGCGGTATCTAGTGTCGAAAAGGTGGATATTCTGCGAGAAATCTATGAGGGGTTTTTCCAGGCGGCTATGAAAAAAACGGTGAAGCGGGTTGGGATAGTATACACTCCGGTGCAGATAGTGGACTTTATGATACGCTCAGCGGCTGCTATCTGTCAAAAAGAGTTCAGGAGATCCATAGGTAGTGAAAATATACATATCTTAGATGCTTTCGCTGGCACCGGGACTTTCATTTCTCGTCTGATAGAGATGAAAGATGAAGATGGCAACTACCTTATAAGCACTGAAGATCTGGACCGCAAATATCAACAAGAACTGCATGTCAACGAGTTTATCCTGTTACCCTACTACATCGCCGCTCTCAAAATAGAAGAATCTAAGCATTTTCGGGATGGAGAAAAGTCTGATAGTAAAGTCAAATACGACCCTTTCAAAAAAATAGTGTTTACTGATACGTTGTTGGCTAGTCCTGAGCAGGAAGGGTTTGATGTTTTAGGCGACAATATACGAGTTCGTCTTGAACAGGATGCTACTCCGATGACTGTGATAATATCCAATCCGCCTTGGTCATCCGGTCAGAAGTTGGCGGGCGATGACAACCCTAATCTTGAATATCACGATGTTGGCCTACGGGTGGAGAAAACCTACGGAGCCAAACATAAAGAAGTGGTAGGACAGTCGCCCGGAGGCAACGCTATGGGTAATCTGTATGTGAAGGCCTTGCGTTGGTGCACGGATCGGATTTTACCGAATACGCAACGCGGCGACCACCCCGCTATTGTCGGGCTTGTCCATCCTAACTCTTTGGCCGACGGCACTTCGTTGGCCGGTGTTCGGGGAACGTTACGGGATGAGTTCACTGACATCTATGTGATTAATCTGCGAGGCAACGCCTTTAAACAGGGTGATGAAAGGCAACGAGAAGGAGACACCGTTTTTGGCGAAGGAACACGCAACGGTGTTCAAATTACTTTTCTGGTAAGAAATCCATCTAAAGACATCAGCCAGCCTGCCAACCTTCATTATGCGCAAGTTCCTGATTATATGAGTTTGGATGATAAGTGGGAATGGTTGGAAAAAATTTGGGATGTGACGAGCTCACAGCTAGAGGAAGTTCCGGTAAATCCCCGCCACGATTGGGTAAATCTGTCGGATGGAACATTTGATAATCTGCTTGCGGTTTGTGATATTCAAAAGGAAAATGGGCAAGTAGCTGTCGCTAAGCATGCTCGTGGTGTAACAACTACTTGTGACACATATGTTTATTCGTTCAGCCGTGAAATGCTTATTCAAAAGGTTAAGCGGCTGATCGATATTTATGACAGGACATTGGATTTAGTAGAGATACATGGGGAGGACATTGGGGAAGTTACTGCAAATACTAGGTTGGATGCGATTAAATGGACGGATACGTTGAAGGGGTCTTTGCGGAAGGGCAGGCGTATTGTGTTTGATGAGGGTCGTATTAGGCAGGTGTTGTATAGGCCTTATACGAAGTTGTGGTTGTATGAGGATGACCTGATTCTTTCGTCGGTGAAAACGGTGTCCGCGATGTTCCCCCGTGAGGCGGAGGTTGAGGGGATTGATGTGGCGAGTGGTTCTATGAGGGGTGCGTCTGATAATCTGTCCGCCGCTGGGGTGGTGCCAGACCTCAATCAAGGGGGGGGGGGGGCAAGGGTTTTCACGAGGTGGCGATTCTGATTCCGAGTCCGTCGGGGATGTCGGTGTTCGGGGTGCTGGCAGTGGATCTGTTGCCGGATCTGTGCGCCAGGGGCCCGGCGCAACCGACGAGGGCGGTGACGCGCCGGAGGTAACGGGGGGGGGGGTTGGGGAATTCTCGTCACCTGTCCTTCCAACAAGGCGGTCTTCGGGACTCTCGCAACCGGGGTCATCAGCGATCTCTGCGGGGTGGGAACCCAGCAGGCGTGCCGGGTCGTTCCCCGACGACGGGGTTGATGTTGACGGGTCCGTCGAATATGGCGAGGGCGGGGGTGTTGGCGACGGGGCGGCTTCCGGATTTGCATACGATGGCGGCAGGTCAGCAGACGCGGGTGATACCGCGTCGCAGGTAGAAGCGGGGGGGGGGGGAAGGGAATTCATCTTGGTCAATCAGACCCAGCAGCTACCGTTCGCGCCGCTCGCGGTGGGGGTTCTGTTCGATTTGTGCGCCACCGGCCGCCAGACGCGGGGGCTCCCCCGGCGTTGTTGATGATGAAGGATCCGCAGTTGCCGTTCGCGGTGATGGCGACCCGGATTCTCTCCGATTTGCATGCGGCGGGCCGCCCCACCCGTGTTGCGCCTCGATGGAGGCGATTCTGATCGTGGCTCCCTCCAACCGTTCCCGCCCGGCCGTTTTAGCCACTGACGCCTTGCCCGACCTGCACGTAATTGACCCCGCCACCCGCGCCCTCCCCCGCTCTTGGTAGGAAATATCGGAAACGAGAATCGGATGATATGCCCGCGCCCCCGCCGCCCGCGCCCTTCCTCGCTTGTGACAGGAAATATCAGGAATGGGAATTTGGATGGTATGCCTGCGCCCCCCGCCGTTCGTGTCCTCCCTCGCTTGTGAGGGGAAAAACCAGAAACGAGAACCGGACGATATGCCTGCGGACCCTGCTGTTCGTGTTCCCTTCCGTTTGTGGTAGGAAATATCAGGAATGGGAATTTGGATGGTATGCCTGCGCCCCCCGCCGTCCTGTCCTGCCTTGCTTGTGACAGAAATTGCCGGAAACGAGAATCGGGTTATATGCCCGCGACTCCGTTGTCCGCGTCCTCCCCTCTTGCCTGCGACAGAGATCGGGGGAGAAGTTTGGCTCCGCCCCGGCTGAGGTGTTTGCTTCCGGAATCCCACCTCGCGAAACATATTCCAAATCCAAAAAGGCCCTTCTCCTTTACGAGGCGCAAAATGTCCCGACCCAGCACCCGCCTCGCGAAAAATATTCTTAGCCCTAAAGAGCCCTTCTACCAGGGATTTTGTCATATCCCGAAAACGACCCCCTTGTTGAAACCGAAAAAACCCTTTATATTTTCGGGTGGGCGGGCGGGGGGTGGGAGGGTGGGCTAGAGAAGGCGAAAAATTTGGCGGGCGCGGAAACGCCGGGTAGAATAGAGTACTCCCCTTTGTGGGGTTGGGAGAAGGGAAGGCCGCCGCAATGATGGATCAGGGTTTGGACTTGGATTTGGAGGGTATGACGGAGGACACCGACAACATCACCGACTGGTGTCTGAGCGAGTTCCAAACCCGCTATGAGGACCCTTCCATTACCAAGGACGACATTTGGGAGTATCTGTACGGGGTGATGCACGCCCCCGATTGGCGGAAACGCTACCGCAACGATTTGCAACGCAATCTGCCCCGTGTGCCTTTGGCCGCTGATTTTGAGGCCTTCCGGGTGGCGGGGCGGGAACTGATGGATTTGCACATCGGATACGAAAACTGTCCTGAGTATGAGGGAGTGGATGTTTTGGTGGACGGTTTCCCCGACCAGGGGGCTGACCAGAAGGCCTACCGGATTCAGAAACAGATGCGGTGGAACAAAGTCAAGGACGAGGACGGTGAATGGAAGAAAGACCTCACCGAGTTGCATATCAACGAGCGGTGCCGGTTGGTCGGCATCCCGGAGCGGGCTCAGGAGTATACGGTGTCGGGCCGGTCGCCGTTGGATTGGGCGATCGACAGTCTGCGGCATAAGCATGATAAGCCGTCTGGCATCACTGATGATCCGAATGGGTGGTGGCGGTGGGAGAAGGATCCGTATGAGTTGATTCGCCATTTGCGGCGGTTGGTTTATGTGAGCGTCCGTTCGGCGGAGATAATCGCCGGCCTGCCCCCCTCGTTGGAAGATCAGCGGTAATGCCGTTTTTGGATGGGGTGTTGGGGGGTTTTGGGGGGGATGATCCGTGGAGGGCGGGGCGGCGGTTTGAGCGGTTGGTGGCGGGGGCGTTGCGGGCTCATCCGGGTGAGTATGGTCGGGAGCGTTTTGAGGAGGTGTGGTTGTGGGGTGAGTGGCCGGAGCGGGAAGAACGGGGGTACGGGCGGGACATTGGGGTTGATATTGTGGCCCGGCAAACTCCGGCTTACGGGGGCGGGTTGTGCGCTATCCAGTGCAAGTTTTGGGCTACGGAGGTTTCCACCGCCGGGGTGGACAGTTTCCTGGGGGCGTCGGGGACGGCTGATTTCGCTTCTCGCCTGTTGGTGGCGACGGCCAGGGTTTCCCAGGTGGGGTTGGCGAAGTTGCGTAAGGCGGAGCCGCGGTGCGAGGTGTTGCATACCAGTGAGATGGACCGGTGGGTGGATGACTGGCGGGAGTTCGCGGAAACCCCCGACCTGCTGGAGATCGCACCGGCTCCTAAGCATCGGTTGCATGGTTTTCAGCAGGACGCGGTGCGGGATATTGCGGAGAAGTTTCGGGATGTGGATCGGGGGCAGTTGATTTTGCCGTGTGGGACGGGTAAGTCGTTGGTGGCGTTACGGGCGGCGGAGAAGGTGGCCGGTTTGGGTGGCCGGGTGTTGTATTTGGTGCCGTCGATTGCGTTGATTGGGCAGACGATGCGGGAGTGGTCACGGCAACGGGAGATGCCGTTGCGTTATCTGGGGGTGTGCTCTGACACCACGGCGGGGCGGAAAGGCTCGGCGCAGGCGGACACGGCCGGTGATTTAACGGAGTTGGCTATTCCGGTAACCACCGACCCGGCGCGGTTGGCTAAAGAGTTGGCGAAGCCGGTGCCGGGGGATGCGATGCAGGTGGTGTTTTCCACGTATCAGTCCTCCCCCAGAATTGCCGAAGCGCAAAACCGGGCCGCGGAGGGGTGGGGGTTTGATTTGATCATCTGCGATGAAGCCCACCGCACCACCGGCATAGAAGAATCCAAAGAAGGTTTGGGGGTGTCCCCGTTCCGCATAGTGCACGAAGACGCCCACATCCGGGGCGGCAAACGTTTATATATGACGGCCACTCCGCGTGTTTTTACGGCTAGGCAGAGGAAGAAGATAGAGGCCCCCGGTTTCGAAGGGGATTCCTACAGCATGGACGACACGGCGACTTTTGGGGAGCGGTTTTACGAGATGGAGTTCAGTGAGGCGGTTGAAGACGGCTACCTGTCCGACTACGAGGTGCTGGTAATAACCGCTACGGAAGAGGCCTATATGCAGTCCCTAGCCAACGCTGGGTGGTCCCATGAGGTTTTGGTGCATGAAACTACTAATCTAGCTTTGGATGATGCGGTGAAGCTGGCCGGATGCTGGGATGCCCTGGCAACGCCCGCCACCACCGAGGTTTTACCGGGTCGGTTTCCCGGCCAGATTTTTGCCGACGGCGGAGAGCCAGCCCGTTCGGCTATCGCTTTCACCAACTTGGTGCGCACTTCACAGACGGCGGCCATGGTGTGGCCGAAAGTGGTGGATGCCCTGACCCGGCAAAAGGGCAACATGGTTGGAGATGGGGGGGGGGGGAAGGATTTTTCAGAATTCCTGAGGTTGGATGTAAATCATATTGACGGTTCCACTCCGGCCGCGGAACGCACCGACCTTTTAGAGCAACTGAGGGATGTGAGAGCGGAGGGGGATGGGAGGCCGGTGTGCCGGATTCTCAGTAACGCGAGGGTGCTCACCGAAGGAGTGGATGTTCCTAGCTTGGACGCGGTTATATTTCTGAACAGTCGTACTTCCACGGTGGATATCACTCAGGCGGTGGGCCGGGCGATGCGCACCGCCCCCGGCAAACGCAAGGGTTACATCATCATTCCGGTGGTGGTTCCGGAGGACGCCGACCCGAAGAAGAAGTTGGAAGCTTCCGACTTTCATACTGTGTGGGAGGTAGTGCGGGCTTTGCGCTCCCATGATTCCCGGATGGAGTATTACGTCAGCAACGCCTCCGCCTGGGCGAAGAACGCTCCGTTGCGAGTGTGCTCCTTCCCGGTTGGACCGGGAGTTGATGAAGGAAATGGCAAGAGGGTGCAACAACAGTTGCAGTTCCAACTCAACCAAGAAATCGCCTCCAAGGTGGTGGAAATCGTCGGCGACAAGCATATGTATCCCCGCTGGGGTGAGCGGGCGGCGGACATTTGCCGTCAGGTGCAGACCCGTATAAATAACCTGATTGCTGAGGGTGGTCCTGCTAAGGATGCCTTTCAAAGGTTTTTGGCGGGCATTCGTGATTCTATTGGTGATCATGTCGCCTCCGCTCAAGCGCAGGAGATGATCGCCCAGCATGTGGTGACCATCCCGGTGTTTGATGTTATGTTGGCTGGTAGCGGCTTCGCCAAACAGAATCCAGTCAGTCAAGAGATAGAAAGATTTCTTGAAACCTTCCAGGCGTTGAAGGTGTCATTTGAGGAGGAATTACGACCCCTGACCCGCGCTTATCGGCAGATGGAGGCCGCTTTTGCCGGAGCGGTAACCAGCGCGGAAAAGGTGGATATCCTACGGGCAATCTACGATGGATTCTTCCAGTCAGCGATGAAAGAAACGGTAAAACGGGTGGGGATTGTGTATACACCGGTACAGATAGTGGACTTCATGATCCGTTCGGCAGCCGCCATTTGCCAGAAAGAGTTCGGGAGGTCCATTGGGAGCGAAAATCTACACATTTTAGACCCTTTCGCTGGTACTGGTACTTACCTAGCGCGTCTAATTGAAATGAAGGACGAGGATGATAACTATCTAATCAGTTATGAAGATTTGGACCGCAAGTATGAAAATGAACTACATGCTAACGAGTTTATTCTATTGGCCTACTATATAGCAGCTATCAAAATCGAGGAAGCAAAGCATTCCCGAGACTCCGAAAGACTTGAGAAAGAAGTGATATATCAGCCTTATACAAAAATAGTACTAACTGATACTTTCCTCAGTAGCCCGAAGCAGGAGGAACTTGATACTTTCAGAGAAAATATCCAAGGTCGATATGAACAGGATAGTACTCCGATGACTGTAATTTTAGCTAACCCCCCCTGGTCGGCTGGTGCTAAGCAAGCAGGTGACGACACTACCAAGCTAGAATATCCTGTTATCAGTGATCGAGTTTCTGACACGTACGGAGCTAAACATAAGGAGATTACCTGCCGTGGTATTGGCAAGGCTGGACAAAATTTATATATCAAAGCTTTGCGTTGGTGCTCTGATAGAATTTTGCATGGAGACCACCCTTCTATTATTGGCTTGGTGCACCCTAATTCTTTGACAGACGGCCCTTCTTTGGCTGGAGCCAGGGCTGCAGTAAGGGACGATTTTACATCTATCTATGTTGTTAACTTACGGGGTAATGCTTATAAATCAGGAGAAGAGCGAGCTAAGGAAGGTGATGTGTTATTTGATGCAATAAGTGGAAAAGGCGGCTCTCGTAGCGGTGTTCAAATATCCTTTTTAGTTAGAAATCCGACTAAAAGAATAGGAGTGCCCGCCTCACTATTTTATGCTCAGGTGCCAGATTACTATAGCAGAGAGGAAAAATGGCAGTGGCTAGAAGAAATGGAAGATATAACTAATCCTGATTTAGAAGAAGTACCCGTAACCCCAAAGCATGATTGGGTGAATCTGTCTGATGGCACCTTTGAGGAGCTTTTACCAATATGCGGTGTTAAGAAACATCGAAATGCCGCTGTTCATTCTCACGCGTTGGGTTTGGCCACTAATCTTGATACTTACGTATATTCTTTTAGCAGAGAACGATTGGAGATAAAGGTTCAACGTCTTATTGAAGAATACAATGATGTGTTGGCTCGTGTGGAAATTTATGGTGAAACCTTTGCTGAAGAGTCTACGCTTGATTCTCCGCTGAGTGCCATAAAATGGACTGGTGCTTTGAAGGCTACTTTGAAGAAAGGTAGGAGACTTGTGTTTGACGAGAGGCGTATTCGGGAGGTGTTGTATCGGCCTTTCACAAAGTTGTGGTTGTATGAGGATGACTTGATTCTTTCATCGGTTCGAACTATATCTAAGATGTTTCCTGCGGAGAGAGTTGATGAGGCGATATCTTTTTCCAACAGTTCAGGTAGGGGGACATCTGACACTGCGTTTGCGTCCGACGCAATGCCGGACCTAAATTCCGTTAGGGGGGGGGGGCAAGGGTTTTCGCGAGACGGCGATTCTGATTCCGAGTCCGTCGGGGATGTCGGTGTTCGGGGTGCTGGCGGCGGATCTGTTGCCGGATCTGTGCGCGAGGGGCCCGGCGCAACCGACGAGGGCGGTGACGCGCCGGAGGTAACGGGGGGGGGGGTTGGGGAATTCTCGTCACCTGTCCTTCCAACAAGGCGGTCTTCGGGACTCTCGCAACCGGGGTCATCAGCGATCTCTGCGGGGTGGGAACCCAGCAGGCGTGCCGGGTCGTTCCCCAGCGGCGATGGGGTTGATGGTGACGGGTCCGTCGAATATGGCGAGGGCGGGGGTGTTGGCGACGGGGCGGCTTCCGGATTTGCATACGATGGCGGCAGGTCAGCAGACGCGGGTGATCCCGCGTCGCAGGTAGAAGCGGGGGGGGGGGGAAGGGAATTCATCCTGGTCAATCAGACCCAGCAGTTACCGTTCGCGCCGCTCGCGGTGGGGGTTCTGTTCGATTTGTGCGCCACCGGCCGTCAGACGCGGGGGCTCTCCCGGCGTTGTTGATGATGAAGGATCCGCAGTTGCCGTTCGCGGTGATGGCGACCCGGGTTCTCTCCGATTTGCATGCGGCGGGCCGTCCCACTCGTGTTGCGCCTCGATGGAGGCTGTTCTGATTGTGACTCCTTCCAACCGGGCCCGCCCCGCTGTTTTAGCCGCTGACACTTTGCCTGACCTGCATGTTATAGACCCCGCCACCCGCGCCCTTCCCCGCCGCGGCGGCTGAGTAACCGGCTTGCTAAAGATTTTTTTCGCGTTCCGGCGAAATTGGCGAAAAAGGGGTTGTTTTTTTTCGAAAAGTTCCTTATATTGACATATGTAGGTTCAACGGCGCGGGTTGCGTCGTGGGTAAACATAGGTCACAAGGAGGAGCGACAGCGGCGGAAACCACTCCGCCCCCGCGGTTTAGGGGTAATCCCTTTCGAACCGTTCCGGTCTCCGCTTCCGGGGGCTGGGTCGCGCATCACTCTAAGGACTTAAGGAGGATAAATGGAACAATTTTCTGCTTGGGTGTTGGCGGTGTACTGGTCGTTTATAGCCGCTATGGTGTTGTTTACCGCCTGGATCTGGTTTTTGAATGTCACCGGGATACCTTCGCAGCTTCTTAGGCGGGTGCGGCGGGCCGAGGAAGCCAAACGGGTGTGGGACCGAGCCGAACGGGAAGGTCGCCCGCTGTCCGAATTGTCGAATGTTTGGTACAAGGACAAAGCCCCGGTCACGGCGGAGCATTTGGTCCGGTGGGCGGGGATGAGCACCCCGCAGGTGATACGTGAATATTTGGCACTGTGGTGGACGAACAGGGGCGACACCCGCCGCAAACGGCGCGCCCGGGAACAGGCCCTCATTCAGGAAATGGAGGAAAAATCCAAAGAGGTCTGACCGGGACGGTCAGAATCCCCCTGCCATCTTCCCCGGGGGGACTGCTTTGCCCCGGGGAAACCGGACCGGGCGGGAAGCCGTTCTAGGCGGCGTCGGCGGCTACCGGTGGATCCTGTCGGTCGGCCGGGCGGGGCAACTTCTGCGGAGATGGGGGATCGGTCCGCAAATCGGACACTTTCGTCATCTCGCGTTGCAAAACGTTGGTGCGGGTGGAGGTCAGCGCGTTGAACGAATTGACCAGGGTGTTCAGGTGTTTTTCCACCTTGTCCACCGCCTCCCCGTATTTTTCCCATTCCCGCTCGAAGGCGGCCACCGCTTTCACGATTTCCCGGCCGTTGGCCACCATCTGGAAAGAGTCCATGATGTTGCGGATCATCATCAGAATGGGGAACAGGGTGGTGGGCGAACACAGGACCACTCGGCGGGTTTCCGTGTGCGGCAACAGGGGCTGATCCTGTTGCAGGATGGCCCCCCACACTGACTCCACCGGGATGAACAGCAACACGAACCCCACCCCGTCCTCCGTCTCCGCGTAGCCTCGGTCGGCCAACGCCTTGATGTGGCCGCCCACATCTGACATGAACTTTTTGAGGAACTGGGTTCGCTCCGCTTCGGACTGCGCCTCCGCGTAGCGGCGGTAATTGTCCAGCGGGAACTTGACGTCCATATGCAACGTCTTCCCCTCCGGCAACAGGAAAGTAAAATCGGGAGCCGCGCCGTTGGCTATCCGAACCTGCTTGCGGTAGTTGATCCCTTCCACCAGCCCGGCCGCCCGGATCGCGTCTTCCGCCATCCGCTCCCCCCAGAAGCCGCGGCTTCGGCTGTCGGCGAGCAGATTTTGCAACTGGTTGGTGGTGTCGGTCAGGGCGGTGTTGCTTTTCGCCACGCCTTCCAGCTGTTCCTGGGTGCGCCCTCCCTGCTCCGCCAGTTTGTTCAGCAGACCCCGTACGTTCTCCAAGGATTCGCCCATCTCGGTGCGCATCCCCGCCAGGCCCTCGTTCAGGCCGACGGTCAAAGCGGACAGCGGGTCGGGTGCGGGGGTTTCGGCCTCCGCGGCCCGGTTCCGCCGCCGCAAGGCGCTCACCGCCCACCAGACCGCGGGGGCAACCAGCAGGACCACCAAGGCCAAGCCGAAAATAGCAACAGTGTTCATTGTGACAACCCTCCTTTATATTGGGTGCGTTTGCCTGATGGTGGAAGGTAACCGGCGGGTGTGACAAAAACGGGGAGGCCCCCCGCTCCTGGGTCGTGGTATTGTTTCCCCAGCCAGAAATGTCAAGGCGGAGGTGTAAGGCAATGGGCGAGGCTTTGGCGGGAAACGTGTTGCATTTCGCCCGCTACCTGCGAGCCCGCGGATTGGATGTAACCACCGCCACCGGCGTTGACCTGCTGGCCGCCGCCCGCCTGCTGGGTTTGGCGAAGCATCGGGATGTTTGCGCCGGGTTCCGGGCGCTGGCGGTAACCAGGCCGGAGCACATCCCCGTTTTCGAAGAGGCCTTCCAGCTGTTTTTCGGGAGCGCCCGCCGCGGCGGCGGCTCCTCCTCCTCTTCGCCGGCCGACGCCGCCCCGGTCAAAGTACCGGTGTTGATGCCGGAAACCGGGGAGGAGCAGGGGGAAACCTCCGAAGGGGTGGACCAGATGGGGGCCTCCTACCGCGAACAGTTGCGAACCCGCGACTTCGGCGATCTCACCCCCGACGAGATAGCCGAAGTGCGCCGCCTGATTTCCCGCATGGCGTGGCATCCGGCGGAAGCGTTGAGCCGCCGCCTCCGGCCCGACCCGAAAGGCCGCCGGCCGGACATGCGCCGCACCTTGCGCAACGCGGTCGGGCAACGGAGCGAACTGATCGAAATGAAGTTCACTTCCCCCAAGCCCCGCCGCCGCCCGTTGGTGATTCTGGCCGATGTGAGCGGTTCCATGGAAAAATACGCCGAAATGTTGCTGTATTTCGCCCACGCCGCCCCCGGACGGATGGGAAAAGTGGAGACCTTCGTTTTTTCCACCCGCCTCACCCGCATCACCCATGAGTTGCGCCGCCGCGACCCGGCCGCCGCCCTGCGCCTGGTTGCGGGCCGGGTGCGCGACTGGTCGGGGGGCACCCGCATCGGGGAAGCGTTGGAAACCTACAACCGTTTTTGGAGCAGGCGGGTCGCCCGGGGCGGCCCCATCGGGGTTATCATCAGCGACGGATGGGACCGGGGCGACCCGAGTTTGCTGGAGGCGGAGATGGCCCGTTTCGCCCGTTCGGTGCATCGCACCGTGTGGCTGAACCCGCTGGCCGGCCGGGCCGGTTACTCGCCGGAGACGCGGGGTTTGAAAGCCGCCCTTCCTTATGTGGACGACTTTTTGGCTTCCGCTTCCCTGTCCGACCTGACCGAGGTGGTGCGCCTGCTGGAAACAATTCCGGCCCGCGTCCGCCGGGGGGCGGCCCCGGCCGGGGCGGCGGTATAAAACAGTATGAAACGGGCGCCGTACAATCAACCCAATCAGCCCCAAAGCGGCAGAAGCGGTAAAAACGCAAAGGAGGCGCGATGAAGGATGCGCTGGCCGTGTACGACCGTTGGGTCGGCGAAGGAAAACAGGCGGCGGTGGCCACGGTGGTGAAAGTGGCCGGTTCCGCCCCCCGCCCGGAAGGGGCCAAATTCATGGTGTCTTCGGCGGGCGACATGGAAGGTTCGGTGAGCGGGGGGTGCGTGGAAAACGATGTTTTCCTGCACGCCATGGAAGTGCTGGAAACCGGGGAGCCCCGTCTGGTCACCTACGGCATCGCCGACGAGGACGCCTTCGAAGTGGGGTTGGCCTGCGGCGGCACTATCGGGGTTTTCATAGAAAAATGGTAGAAGAGGCCGCCCCGCTGGACGCGGTTCGTTCCCTGATAGAAGGCGAGCGCCTGGGGGCGGTCGTCACCGTGGTGGAAGGGCCCGACGCGGGCCGCAAGGCGGTGTTGGATCGCACCGGGGGCTTGGTCGCCGGTTGGTTGCCCGCCGCCGTCGCCGACGAGGTGATCGCCGACGCCAACCAGCTGATGGACGGCGAACAGAACCGCACCTTGGTTTACGGCGACCGGCATGTGTATGTGGAAACGGTGGCCCCCCAGCCCCATCTGCTGATTTTCGGGGCGGTGCACATCGCCCAAGAGTTATGCGTTTTCGCCCACAGCCTGGGTTTCCGGGTGACGGTCAGCGACGCCCGGGCGGCTTTCATCACCCGGGACCGTTTCCCGCAGGCCCATTCTTTGGCGGTGGGATGGCCGGAGGACATCGCCGGCCAACTGATGATCGACGCCCGCACCTACGTGGTGCTGCTCAGCCACGACGCCCGCTTCGAAGACCCGGTGTTGCCGCTGGTGCTGGACGGGCCCGCCAAATACATCGGGGTGATGGGCAGCCGGCGCACCCATCGCCGCCGGGTGGAAAGGCTGACCGCGGCCGGTTTCACCTCCGAACAGGTGGCCCGCATTCACGGCCCGGTCGGGTTGGACATCGGGGCCGAACAGCCGGGGGAGGTGGCGGTTTCCATCCTGGCCGAAATGATCCAGGTCCGCTACGGGTCGGGAAGCGGGGAGTCGCTGACGGGCCGTCCCGGCCGCATTCACCTGCAACGCACCGAAGACGCGGGAGACGTGTGACCGAACCCGCGGGCGGCCCGCCCCCTGATGGTTCCACGGGCTTCCACGCCGGTTCCCCCCCGGATCCCGACCCGTCCCGCACGGCCGCCTTGGTGCTGGCCGCCGGCCGCTCCCGCCGGTTGGGGGAGCCCAAACAGTTGTTGGACTGGGAGGGGAGGCCCCTGTTGCAGTACGTGTTGGAGCAGGTGCGGGACTTGGCCGGGGTGGGCCCGGTGACGGCGGTGCTGGGGGCCCGCTGCGAACAAATCATGGAACAGGTGGACCTGTCGGGGACGACGGTGGTGGAAAATCTGGGTTGGCGGGAGGGGATCGCTTCGTCCATCCGGGCGGGATTGGATTCTTTGCTGGCCGACCGTTTTTTGCAACGGGTCCTGATTTTTTTGGGCGACCAACCCCGGGTTGATGCGGATGCGGTGGCCCGGTTGCTGGCCGCGCAGTTCGCTTCCGGCAAACCGGTGGTCGTTCCCCGCTACCGCTACGTGCGGGGCCATCCGGTGCTGGTCGCCCGCACCTTGTGGTCCCGCCTGATCGTCGGCCTGAAAGGGGATCAGGGGGCCCGCAACCTGTTGGCCGCCCATCCGGGATGGGTGGAGGAGGTCCCCATTTCCAGCATGCCCCCCGCCGACATCGACACCCCCGAAGACCTGAGCCGCCTAAGAGGAAGTCACCGCTCCTCCTAACCGAGGGCCCTGGGGCTGTTTGGGTTCCGCTACCGGCGGCGGGCGGCGACCAGAACCGGCGCCAGTTTCATCCATTCAGCCATAGCACTCAATCTGCTAAACCGCGTTATGTAACCTGATGGGATATGGAAGACCTAGTGGATTTGGGTTCTTTGCCGGAGTTCCAACAAGGCGGCGCCTGTTTCCAAAACGTCAACGCCCAACGCGACCTTTATCCTTCCCGTAACGCGGGGGGGAGGGCGTTGTCTTTGGACGAACACGACGATGCCGTGGCGCGTGGCATACAAACCTGGTGCGGCGCTTGTCCGATAATGGTGCAATGCGGGGAGAAAGCGGCGGAGATGAGATATTCAGGGCCGTTCGGGGGGAGGATTTTTTGGGAGGGGAAAGAGGTGGGGATGGCCGAGAAACACAGCAGGCGGATGCCCGGCTCCTCCCGGCGGATGTACACGGAGAACCTTTCCAAACACGAGCAGGCCGACCGCAACCACTGCCACGAATTGTTGGCGAAAGGTGTCTCTCAGCACGTATGGCGGGAACAAGAATCGTGGTTGGGGGTTTGGTTTGGGGCTTTGGTTGTATTGTTCTACTTTGCCGTTTTGCTGGGAATGATACGGCTTTGATCGTGATATGGCGGATGTGGTGTTGGATGAGCAGGACGGCGACCCGGCGGTTGCGGATGTATCTGCAGTGGTTGTCGGTCATGGCGGCGGAGGATACGGCTGATCGACCACTCCGGCGCCCCGTGAACGCCGACAACCGAACCGGTCCCGCCCGCAATGCCATCCCCAAACGTACCAAGGCGACGACCTTGCGTTACCATGCATCCCGAAGACCTCCGCCGTGCTACAGGGTGCTTTTCATTTCCTATAACACCAGGAGGTCTTCACCTATGCAACAACCAAACCGTCACCAACGTCCCGGCCAAGCACACCTAAACAAGCCCCCGAGGTTGCGGGGGTTGGGGGGTGTTCCTGTCTGTTTGTCAAGTTGTGTTGGGTTGGTGTTGGGGGTTTGGGTTTTGAGCATGGTGAGGATGATGTGTGCTGTGTCGGCGGGTGACGGCGGCGGGGGGCGGTGCGGTGGTTTTTGCCTTGGTCGCGTTTGGTTTGGCAGGGTTGGGCGTGGGGGTCGTTTCGGATGGCGACGAAGGCGGCTTGGTGCATGGCGTTTTTGAGCCGTTTGTTGCCTGTTCGGTCGAGGGCGTCGGCGAGGTTGGGGATGATCTGGGCCCAGGCTTCCGCGGCGGGAAGTTCCATGGGTTGGGATTTCACCGCTTCCCAGATAAGAGGGGCGGCTTTGTCCGACAGGCGGGGAGACCGTTTGTGAATAAGGTTGCGGAAAGCGGGCCCGGCCCGCTCGCCGCAGTTGCCCGATGGTCGGATATTTACGAAGAACGTCCAAGATTCCGGGACTGGCCAACCGGTTGCCGATAACCCGTTCCAGGCCGGGGCGGGTGCTGAGCAGCGCTTCCCGGAGACGGTTGACGATCCCCTTTTGATCGGCGGCCAGGTCTTCGTCGTGTCCGTTCAACGCCCGCATACGAGCCAACTGCTGATCGGTTGCCTGCACGACGTTGAGCCGGTCGAGGTTGCGTCGGGCGTAGTCAGCTAGAACCCAGGCGTCTTTCGGATCCGTTTTAGCCGTGCCGTCGTATAGTTGGGCGGCTCGGCGCATCCGCAACCCGGTCACATAAGCCACCGGTATCCCCCGCCGTTCAGTGGCCGCCAGTAGCAACACCGCCCCGCCGGAGATCATATCCACCACCACCAACGGGGTATGTTCCTCCCCGGCGGCGGCCACCACCTGGTCCAGCAGTTCCTCCACCGCGGCCGGGTCGTTGCCGACCGAACCCTCAAACAGCGGCTCCCCGTCCGCGGTCAGGGCTTGCGCCCGATGTCGTTCCTTGCCCACATCCACACCCGCCAACACTCCTATCTGCGGCCGATCGCCCTTCGTCTCCGGTTCCTTCCCGAAGTCGCTTACTTGGTACGCTCACCGGCGCGATCGCCTCATCCGCATGACAAGGGAGGGACAGCCCTGCCCGCTATGCCGAGCGACCGGCCAAGAATAAACTCAAAGCCGATAAGACAAAGGTAGGGGGGGGGGGGGTCGCTAGCGGCGGCGGGCGGCGGCTCGGGCTTGCGCTTTGGCCGCCTCTTCCTCCCAGTTTTTGGGTGGGGCGGAGGTGACCAGCGAGTCGATCAGCAGGCGGGTGGCGGCGGTGATGTCGGCCACCGCCCGTTCGAACGGCTCCCGGTTGCGGAGCGAAGGGCGGCGGGTTCCCGCCACTTTGCGCACGAACTGCGTAGCCGCCGCCACCACTTCCTCGTCGGAGGCGGGCGGATGGTAGTTGTTCAAAGGCCGGATGTTTCTGCACATTCCCCAAAAATAGCGAACGGGGCGGGTCAGGCGGTGGTGAAAGGGATGACGAGCGGTTCGGGGTCGGCGGCCACAATCAGCAGGCGCCGGCCTTCCGCCCGGTCGATGGCGGCGATCACTTCCTCCGCCGAAACTTCCCCGGCCTGCGGGCTGTCCCACACCCACAACCGCACCCCGGTCTGCTTCTCCACTTCTTCGGCCACCGCGCCGCCCGCGGCGGAAACCAGCACCGCCATCATCACCCCTTCGTCCGACTCGTCCGCCTCGGCGGGGGCGCGGCGGCGGTCGGAGCGGCGCACCGCCTGGTGATAACGGGCCGCCGTCCCCGCCACCGGCAGAAAAACCAAAGCGGTGCGGAC
Source organism: Candidatus Spongiisociaceae bacterium (assembly GCA_965202665.1). Classification (GTDB taxonomy): domain Bacteria; phylum Actinomycetota; class Acidimicrobiia; order Spongiisociales; family Spongiisociaceae. Next base: position 1,207,835 of record OZ241841.1, on the reverse strand, counting down.
GCGGTCTAAAGTGGGCCACCCCCAATTCCCGGCCAGGACATCCTCCGCGGCCAAATAGGCGGCGGACAGCAAACTTCCCAAAACCGCCAACCCGCCCACCCCGAACAGCATCACCAGATACACCCGCCGCACCGGGGAAACCAGTTCCCGGTCGGGGTTGACGGAACCGTATCGTTGCGCCCGCCTCCAGAAGACGACCCACATCGGACCCCACGCCGCCAGCAAACCCAGCCCCCCGGCCAAACCCACGCGGTATTCCCCTTCGACCGCCCCGGCGGGCAAAACCCACTCTGTCAGGGCCGACAGCCCCACCGCCGCCCCGATGACCGCCCCCGCCAAAGCCAGGCCCGCCCCGGCGTAGTCGTACAGCCGATCCGCCTCGTCCCGCCGGTCGCCGGGTCGGAGGCGGACCGCCCGCCGGGTGTAAAACCAAACCGCCGCCCCCACCACTGCTAAAGAAACCATCCCCGGGGCTTCCGCAAAATGCCCCGCCGCCCCGCCTTCCGCCGCTCCGAACAGCCATTCCAAACCCAAAGCCAGCAACCTCCACGCCCCGGCCAGGCAGGCGGCCAGCCCGGACAGCGCCCCCGCCAGCCACACCGACCCCCGCCACACCCGGTCCCGTTCCATGCCGGACACAATCGTCACCCAATATCTGACCCAGATGAGCCCCCCGATCACCGCCCCGGAGGCCGCCCGCAGAATGTTGTCCCTGAAATTTTCTTCCCCGACCGCCCCGCTGATTTCCCGAAAGGCCAAATCCAGCAACTGCTCCCCCGTCCGCCAGATCCCCCATCCCATCACCCACAGGCCGATCAGAGCCCCGATAAACGCCCCCGCCCGCAACGGCCCGGCGTGCCGGGCCCGGGCGGACAGGCGGAAATGGATCAGCCACACCGTCCCCCACACCGCCAGGTTGGCGGCGTATTCGGGTCGGAATTCGGTTAGGCCGGTTAATGATTCCGCCAGGAGAAAGCCGTAGAAGGCGACGGCGACCAGGCCGCTCAGGGCCGCCCCCGCCAGGTAAATGCGCCACGCGGCGGCGGAACGTTCCTCCGGCGAACGCAAAGTCCGGCGCACCCACACCATCACCGCGGCTAGGGCGGGCAAGCCCACTACGGCCTGCGCTACCGCCCCGGCCAAATCGAACTGGTAGAACAGATCCTGCTGGCCGGAGGCGCCCGGCCACCATTCGGCTAGCAACAGGGCCACTCCCTCCCCGGTCAGGACAACCAGCGCATACAGCAGCAGATATTGGAAAAAGCGGCGGGCGATGGTCGGGCCCTCCCCCGTCCGGCCCCGTATCGCCAGCCAAAACACCAATCCGAGCAGGGAAAGGGGCGCCAGGAAAAGAAATACCACAAAAGAGAACAGGATCATCGTCTCCTCCCCGGTTCTCCCAGCCGCCGGGGGCGCCGGTTTAGCAGAGGCGGCGCCGGGCGGTTATCGTCAAGCCTATGGAACAACTTTACAACCTTCTGCTCGGCCTGCGGGCCATCCGTTCGTTTGAGAAGCGTCCGGTGCGGGACGACCACCTGCAACGGATTTTGGAGGCGGCCCGCTGGACGGGGAGTTCCAAAAACCGGCAGAACTGGTCGGTGATCGTGGTGCGGGATCCGTCCCGGATTGAGCGATTGGCCGAATGCGGTGATTTCACCGGCCCGGTGCGGGCCGCCCCGCTCACGCTGGCCTTGGTGCGGGAACCGGAAGGCTACGAGTTCGACACAGGCCGTTTGGCGCAGAACATCATGCTGGCCGCCGCCGCTGTGGGAGTCGCCTCCTGCCCCATCACTTTGCATCGGGAGGAGGATGCGGCCCGGGCACTGGAACTGCCGGACGGCTCCCGGTGCCGCTACGCGGTGGCTTTGGGCTATCCGTCCCCCGAAGCCCGCCCGGCCCGTTTCGGCGGCCGCAAACCGCTAGCCGACCTGACCCACGCCGAAACCCACGGCCGGTAGCGGCCGTCGCGGGATTTCAGCAGGCGAACCAACCGGCAACATAAGGGGCCCGCCTTCGGGTTTTAGGGAGGGGGACAGATTCCCCGGACGGTTTCTTCAGCGTGCCAAGCGTCGCGTACTTCTCCGCGGGGGTTTCCTGCTTGGAGGAGGCCGGTCAGTTTTTGTTCGCTGCGGGGGTCGAGTCGCTCGCGGGCCAGGGTAAGCAGGTTTGCGTATACGGTAGAGGTCGTCGTGTTTTCTTCCGCGGTGTCCCAGGGTTTTTTGCACGCGGCGGCGCACCCGGTCCAGGCGCAGGTTGGCTAGTCGGACGACGTGGAACGGGTCGGCGATCTGGACGGCGTGGGGCAGCGCCTGGCGGTAGGCGGCCCGATAAGCTCCGGACAGGTCGGGGAGGGCCCATTGTATTTTCTCCGCCACCCGGCCGGCTGAGCAAGCAGCCAGCGGATGGCTCCTTTAGCGTCTTTTTTCTGGGAAAACGTCGATCAGCCGGCGGTTGCGGATGTCCACCGCCGCGGTAATCCACATCTCCGCCGCCCCAAATTCTCCACTATCCCCACCCGGTCCCGGCTTCCAGCAGGGCTTCCCCCCACCGGTTCACCTCCTTGGACACCGTATGCCGCGGGCAACCCAGCTCCTCCGCCACCTCCGACAGCGTCCGCCCCCGGCCCACCCGCCGCGTCGCCCACCGAGCCGCCCGAGAAGTCAACCGGGCCCGCACCGGGGCTATCCGCGGGTCCTGCTCCGTAAACGACCCCACCCCGCACCCCGTATCAGGACAACGCCACCGGCGTTTGGACCACTCCAGAAGTGCCGCCCGGCCGAAACAGGCCTGATCCACCAACCGCGCCCTCCTCCAACCCTTACTCAACACCCCGCCCCCGCACCCCCCGCACCGCGGCCTCCCCACCAACCGCATCCCCACCACCTCAACACCCACCAACCCCACCGGGTCGGGAGATCCCGCACCCACCGGCAATCCGCCCCGCACACCGGGCGAACCGACCATCCCTCAACCGCCGCCACCCGCAACGCCAGCCTCCCCGCTCCGTCCTCCGCTACCTCCAAAACCCGCACCTCCCTCAACCGCACACCCACATCCAACATACGAGGCCTCCTTGAATTGGTGACATTTACAACACCTGTTTCAGCGAGCCCCGCCTCAAAAACAAAGCATCCCACCTCCGCCACAAATCGCGAATGACCCCAAAAACCTCGATCAATCGGCGGTTGCGGATGTCCGCCGTCGAGGCCGCCCACATCCGCCAGCGGCGAAGGCCCAGCCGGAGGAACAGGGTCTCGTCCAACCCCAAAGCCTTCGCTCCCCCCACCCGTTCTTGGTCAGCTTCCAACATGGCTTCCCCCCCGGTTCACCTCTTTCGCCACGGTGCGCCAGGCGCAACCCAGCTCCTCCGCCGCCTATTCAATCAGTCTTTTTCGTAAACGATCCCACCCCGCACCCCGCATCGGGACGCCTCCCACGACGTTTCCGTCGCACCAGCCGCACCCACCGTCCGAAACTGGGCAGATCCACCATCCGTACCCTCTTCCAGCCCTTGCTCAGCAGCCCGCCCCCGCATTCCCCGTACCGCGGCCGTCCCCCCAGCCTTACCCCCCGCTGTCTCAACGCTCCCCAACCCCCAGCACACCCCCTTAAATCCGAAGAGCCGGGTAAGGGCGGGCGGCGGTTAGGCTGGGGGTATGAACGACTTGCTGGACTTGCTGGCTAAAGCCCGGGAGAAGACCCCTTTGGTGGTGGATTTGCGGCGCGACCTGCACCGTTTTCCGGAGATTGGCAACTTTCTGCCCGAAACCCGGGCCCGGGTGCTGGAATCTTTGGACGGGTTGCCGCTGGAAATCAACCTTCACGAGAGCACCAGCGGGGTGGCCGCCGTCCTGCGGGGCGGGAAACCCGGCCCGGCCATCATTCTACGGGGCGACATGGACGCCCTTCCCCTCACCGAAGAAACCGGGTTGCCGTTCGCCAGTCGGCGGGAGGAGGCGATGCACGCCTGCGGACACGACATGCATACCGCCATGCTGGCCGGCGCCGCCCATCTGCTCTCCGACCTGAAAGACGACCTCCCCGGCGCCGTGATTTTCATGTTCCAACCCGGTGAGGAAGGGTTTTTCGGCGCCCGATGCATGCTGGAGGAAGGCTTGCTGGAGGCGGCGGGGGAGCGGCCCACCGGGGCGTTCGCCCTGCACGTCACCGGCTGGTTTCCGTCCGGAACCGTCCATCTCCGCCCCGGTCCGCAACTGGCCTCCGCCGACGAGGTGATGATCACGGTCATCGGCAAAGGCGGCCACGCTTCCATGCCGTCCGTGTCGCTGGACCCGGTGCCGGTGGCGGCGGAAATCGTGTTGGCGGCGGAAACGGCCGTCACCCGCCGCATCAACGTGTTCGATCCGGGGGTGATCACTTTCGGTTCCATACACGCCGGAACCACCCACAACATCATCCCCGAAACCGCCGAAATCAAAGGCACCGTCCGCGCCCTGTCCGCCTCCACCCGGGACAACCTGCACGCCCTGCTGCAACGGGTGGTTCCCAACATCGCCGCCGCCCACGGCCTGCGGGCGGAAGCTGAAATAATCCCCGGCTATCCGGTCACGATAAACGACCGGGACTTCGCGGAACTGGTTACCGCCGTCGCCGGGAGACTGCTGGGGGAGGAGGCGGTGAGCCGGATGAAAGACCCGCTGATGGGCGGCGAAGACTGGAGCTACGTTTTGGCCGAAGTGCCGGGGGCGATGGCTTTTCTGGGTGCCTGCCCCCCCGGCCTCACCCCGGGGGAAGCCCCCTCCAATCATTCCAACCGGGTGGTGTACGACGAAGAGGCGATGACGGCCGGGGTGGCTTTGCACGCGGCGGTGGCTTTGGCCCACCTGGCCGGCTGACCGACCGGAATGACCGACCTGCCGAAAACGGGGGCGGGCGGCGCCGCCCGCCACTGGGCCCTGATCCGCCGCCAACTGAGCCGGGCCAAACCGCAGTTCGCCCTCGGTTTCACCGCCACCCTCGTTTTCGCCGCCGCCACCGTAGTTTCCTCCTACGCCATAGGTTGGGCGATCGACGCGGTGCTGATCCCCGCCGCCGAACGGGGCGACGTCGCAACGGCCAGCCTGGTCGGGGCGGTCGCGGTGCTGATGGCGGTGGGGGTGATCCGGGGGGTGGGCATCGGGTTCCGCCGCTACGGGGCCTACCTGGCGATGTACCAGTTGGAGAAACGGGACCGCACCGAAGTCACCGGCCGCTATTTGGAACTGCCTTTGGAATGGTTCCGCCGCCATCCCACCGGACGGCTTATTTCCAACGTGGGGGCGGATGTGGAAGCGGCCGCCCACATCGCCGCCCCGTTGCCGATGGCGCTGGGGGTGGCGGTGATGCTGGCCGTCACCGCCGTGCTGTTGCTGATCACCGACCCGTTTCTGGCCCTGGTGGGGGTGGCGGTGGGCCCGGCGATTATGGCCAACAACCTGTTTTACCAACGGAAGATGACGGTGGCGGCCGCCCGCGCCCAGCGTTTGCGGGCGGAGGTGGCGGAAGTGGCCCACGAGTCGTTCGACGCCGCCCTGGTGGTGAAAACCCTGGGGCGGGAAAACGCCGAAGTTTCCCGGTTCGGGGTGCTGTCGGACGATCTGCGCAACCGGATGGTGGATGTGGGCAGGTTGCGGGCGGTGTTCGACCCGGTGATGGAGGCGCTGCCCACTTTGGGGGTGCTGGCGGTGGTGGGGGTGGGGGCGTGGCGGGTGGATCAGGGCCTGATGACCGCCGGCACGTTGGTGGCTTTCGCCTATCTGTTCCGTCTGATAACCGTCCCCATGCGCATTTTCGCCTGGCTGCTGGGGCAGTTGCCTTTGGCGGAGGCGGGGTGGAGGCGGGTGGAGTCGGTGCTGGCCGAGCGGGAACGTACCTCCTACGGGGAGGACCGCCTGACCGGGGAGGGGGGAGCGGAAGTGGAGGTGCGGGCCGTTTCCTACCTGCATCCCGAAACCGACCTGTCCGATTTGGGCGACCGTCCCGCCCCCAGTCCGGAGGAGGAGGAGGCCCCGGAGGAGGAGCGGCGGGGGGTGGAGGAGGTTTCTTTCCGGGCGGCGGCGGGGTCCACGGTCGCCCTGGTCGGCCCCACCGGTTCCGGCAAGTCCACCGTGGCCGGCTTGCTGGCCCGCCTCTACGATCCGGATGCGGGCGCTATCCGGTTGGACGGCGCGCCCCTGCCCGAGTTGGAACGCGCCGCTTTGGCCGAGACGGCCGCCCTGGTGTTCCAAGAGCCGTTCCTGTTCGACGACACGGTGCGCAACAACATCACTTTGGGCGGCGACTACGACGCGGCGCAGGTGGAGGAGGCCGCCCGCCTGGCCGCCGCCGAAGAGTTCATCGCCGAGTTGCCCGACGGATACGAAACGACGGTGGGGGAGCGGGGGGCCGCCCTGTCCGGCGGCCAGCGGCAGCGGATCGCTTTGGCCCGGGCCCTGATCCGCCGCCCCCGGTTGCTGGTGTTGGACGACGCCACTTCGGCCGTGGATCCGGCGGTGGAAAGAACCATCTTGGACGGCCTGTCCCGGTTGGACACCACAGTGGTGATCGCGGCCTACCGCCGGGGTTCCATCATGGGCGCCGACCAGGTGGTGTACATGGAAGGAGGGCGGGTGGCCGGGCGGGGAACCCACGACCAGTTGTATGCGGATTTGCCCCATTATGCGGAGTTGGTGGACGCCTATGAAGAACACCCCGACCACCCCGACCGCTCCGACCGCCCCCCGGACGGGAACGGGTTGTGACGGCGGGCGACGAGGCGGCGGTTTCCCCGGCGGGCCCAGAACGGGCCGGGGCGTGGCGCACCATGCGGCGCGGTTTGTCCCTTTCCCCCGAACTGGGGCGGGGGCTGGCGGTTACGTTGGCGCTGGCGTTGGCGGCCACCGCCGGACGGGTGATCATTCCGGTTTCCATCCAGCAGGTGGTCGACCGCAGCCTGACCGGATCCGGGACGGACATGCGGGCGGTGATCCTTCTGCTCGGCTTGGCCCTCTTGGCCCTTCTGGTAACCGCCGCCGCCACCGGGCTGATGCACGTGCGTTTGGCCAAAGTGTCGGAGGCGGCCCTGTCCGGGCTGCGCATCCGGGCTTTCCGCCACATCCACAACCTGTCCATGTTGCACCAGGCGGCCGAGCAACGGGGGGTGCTGGTGGCCCGGGTCACCTCGGATGTGGATCAGATCAGCCGTTTCATGCAGTGGGCGGGGCTGATGATCATCGTCAACACCGGCCAGGCGATAGCGGCGCTGGCGGTGATGGCCGCCTACTCGCTTCCCCTGTTCGCGGTGGTGGCCGCCTCCCTGCCCGTGATTCTGCTGGTTATCAGAATGTTTCAAACCCGCTTGCATTCCGCCTACCTGGCGGTGCGGGTGAAAGTGGGGGAGATGCTGGCCGCGTTGGCGGAGGCGGTGGCCGGGTTTCCGGTGATCAGGGCCTACGGGACCGAACAGCGGATTCGGCTGAAAATCAACCGGGCGGTGGAGGAGCATCGGGCGGCGGCGGTCCGGGCGGGCGGGCTTGCTTCTTCCCTGTCCGGCGTTACGGAAGTCCTGACGGTGGGGGTGGCTACGGCGGTGATCGCGGCGGGGTCGTTGCTGGCGGCGGACGGGCGGGTTTCGGTGGGAACGGTGGTGGCTTTCCTGTTTCTGGTGCAGTTGTTCATCCAGCCGGTGCAAGTGTTCGGCGAGGCCGTCAACGAGGCGCAGACGGCGGTGGCCGGATGGAGGCGGGTGCTGGATGTGCTGGATTTGGAACCGGATGTGACCGACCCGGGGGCGGAGGGGGTGGGCTTGCCCGATGGTTCTTTGGACATCCGGTTTGAGCGGGTTTCGTTCGCCTATCCGGGGACGGGGGAGCCGGGGGAGGGGCAGACGGCCGCCCTGCTGGAAGTGGATGTGGAGATCGCGGCCCGCAGCAACGTGGCGGTGGTGGGGGAAACCGGCTCCGGCAAAACCACTTTCGCCAAACTGCTGACCCGGTTGATGGACCCCGCCGTGGGCCGGGTGATGCTGGGCGGAACCGATGTGTCCCGGGTGCGGTTCGAGTCGTTGCGGGAACGGGTGGTGATGGTGCCCCAGGAGGGGGCGATGTTCCGGGGGTCCATTTTGGACAATGTGAGAATGGGCAAACCGGACGCTTCTTTGGAGGAGGTGGAGCGGACTTTCGTCCGGTTGGATTTGGCGGAATGGTTGGAGGAGTTGACGGCCGGGCTGGAAACGCAGGTGGGGGAGCGGGGTTCGGCCCTGTCGGTGGGCGAGCGGCAGTTGGTCACCCTGGTGCGGGCGGCCATCGCCGACCCGGAGATTCTGGTGCTGGACGAAGCCACTTCGGCGGTGGATCCGGCTACCGAAGTGCACATTTCCAAAGCGTTGCGGGAACTGTCCGCCGGACGGACGGTGGTGACGGTAGCCCACCGAATGTCCACCGCCGAAGCGGCCGACCGGGTGCTGGTGTTCGACCACGCCCGCCTGGTACAAGACGGAACCCACATCCAGCTGGTGGCCGAAGGCGGCCACTACGGCCGGTTGTACGAGGCGTGGCAACAGGGAACCGCCCAACCCGCCCCGCCCCTCCGCTAAAGGAGGTCACTGGGGGTGGCGGTCGAATAGTTGCCGTAGCCGTTCCCGTTCGGAGGGGGTGAAGCCGGTCTTGTCGTTTGAGGAGTAGGTAGCGGGAGCGGCGCAGGCTGGGCTCCCAGCCCGAGGGGCGGCGTTGCAGGTTGCGGCGGCGTTGGATCAGCGACGTTCCGAACCAGCGGATGACAACCAGCGGATGACGTGGAAGCGGTCCAGCACGTGTTGCGCCCGGGGCAGGTATTGGTAGATGGCGGCCTTGTAAGGGGCGGCGCCGTCGGTGACGACTACCTCCACCCCTTGTCTCCAGGCGGGGCCTTAGTCTCGGAAGAACCTGGCCAGGACGGCTTTGCTGCGTCCGGGGAGCATAGCCAACGTCTGGTTGTCTCCCCGTCTGCTACAACCGTCACATCCGATGACCCCGGCGGAGGGAAGTCTCGTCCACCAGCAACACCCGACACGCCCGTCCCCGCCTCCGGGCCCCCTCCCGTTCCGCCATCGCTTCACCAAACCCATATTGCGTGCCACTGCATCCCCCGCACTCGAATCTCCGCCGCACCCAATTCAGCGCCGTCTCCCGCTCCCGGGTCGGGAGATCCCGCACCCGCTGGCAACCCGCCCCGCGCACCGGACGCAAAGGCCAACCCCGCCGCCACCTGCAATACCAACATTCCCCCGCAGTCTTCCACCATCCCCAATACCCGCACCCCCTCACCGCAAACTAACAATTCAACATACGAGGACTTCCAACGAGGGCCTCGCCCATAAACAAGAATCCCACCCCCACCACAAATCGCGAAGACCTTAGTTTCCTAACGTCCATATGCAGAAACTCCCCCGGCTCGCCGCGTTTCATGCCGCACCGCCCGCTCGGAAGGGGTTTGAGCGGTTCGCCGGTCAGCAGGTTGCGTTCCCACAGACGCAACATCCCATGACGGAGGAGAACGCGGTACCTCCGTGAACGCCGACAACCGGGCCCGGCCCGCCCGGAACATCCGCCGCGCGTGTAATAACCGTTCTTCCATTGCTGGGCTGGTGCGCGTTGGGGAGCAGCGCGGTCGCGATGACCGGTCTTCTAAACCGGCTTCGCTTTCCTCCCGGTAGCAGTGCACCCACTTGGGGCGCGAGCCGCCGGGACATGCTCATCCGCCGAGACGACTGTGCCACCGGCTCGCTTTTCTTCTATCACCCGCAACACCATCCTCAAACATCCTGGTTATGTACAGTTTGGGTTTACGGGCTGGGCCCGGCGCGGACGGGTGGTTGGGTTGGCCGTGGGGGCGGGGGCGGTAGCGGCGGTCCGGTTCGGGGGCGGGTTTGCCAGTTTTTTCCAATTTTTTCCAGTTTTAGGTTGTGTTTTTGGAGTTCTCGGTGGTGGGTTCCGCAGAGTGAGGCCAGGTTGTCGATGTCGGTGGGTCCCCCGTCGTACCAGTCTTGTATGTGGTGGAGTTGGTTGGAGTGGGTGGGGAGGTCGCATCGGACGCATCCCCGATCCCGTACCGCGGCCGCCAGCCGTTGCGCGTCGTTGCCCAGGCGTCGATTGCGTCCCAGCCACAGGGTTCGGCCTTTGCCTCCGAAGATGATTCCGCATATGTTGGTATCGGGGGAAAGGTTTCCCAGAACGGAGGGTGGTACTGGTCCGGTTCCCAGGATTTCGCAGTCGCCGTCGGGGCGGGTTCCGTCCAGCAGTCCCAAGTCGGCTACCACCAACTGAGTAACATTACCCGACTTGTTGTCGGGAAGGGGATGCAGGGTGTCGGCGTCGCGGCCGGTCAGCAGTTCCACTAAGGCGTCCGCCCGTCGTTGCATATGGGTGCGAATATCGTCGGGGTGTACCTCTCCGCCGGAGTCGGCCCGCCGTAGCTTTTCGGCGTGGAGGTCCAGGGCTTGCCGTATTTGTCCGAAGCGGATGGGGTCCAACTCGGCATGCAAAATGCCCATGCCGGTTCCGGGTTCGGTGAACAGTTTCACATGCCGCATCCGCCGCTGCCGCTCCAACAGTTTCTCACCCCGGTCAGCAGAGTGGGCGTTGGCCCACTGCTTGGCCTGTTTGCGGAAATGATCCGGATTAGCTTGCGCGGCGTCTTCCAACAGGCCCCGGTTTTGATCCACCTGCGCCGCCCCCACTTCCCCCGCCGCCGCGGTCAGGGCGGTGGCGTTTTCCAAGGTGATTTCCCCCGCTTGCAGTTTGGCTCGGGTGTTGGGCATTTCCCGCAAAGTGTCCGCCACCCGCGTCAGGTGCTTGGCTTGATGGTTGGTCATCCCCAACTGATCCCGCAACGCGTCCCGGGTAGCGGCCTCCCCCGAGGTGCGGGTTACTTGGGCGGCCAGGTCGCATTTCAGGGAAGCGACCTTGGCCTCCGCCCGCCGCAACGTGTCCGCCAACCGGTCCAACTCCGCCCGGCAGGGCCCGTTGCCCAAATGCTGGCCCAGGGTGTCCAGCGAGGCCAGGGCCCGTTGGCAGTCCCGTTCCAGCGTTTCGGTCGGTGCGTGGTTGTGCTGTTGCATGATGTTTACCTTAGGAGAGGGGTGTGACATTTTTGTTTGTGTAGGGTATAACTATTTGGTTGAGTAGATTATTCCCATATTCTACGATATTTAAATATTTTTGTCAAATCAGACAGCCGCTGCCCCACCCGGACCAGACGCGGAGCCCACCCGTAACGCCCCCCAGCCCCCTACCTGGCCTCGGGCAGCTCGAATTCGGGAAGCGATTCGATGATGTCCACCGACTCCACGGAAACCTGAACCACCTGTTCCACCAGTTTGATAAAATCACGAGGGTCGTCAAACAACTGGTTGGCATCGTTGACGATACCGGAGCCGTATCTGGCGTCCTCGTGTATGCGGTAGCAGGTAACTATCCAGTCCAAACCGCTTCTGCCGTTCACCTTGTAATCCAGCACCCTTCGCGGAATGTCTGTCAGAGTGAGATGCTCGTTAATCCTAATTTCCACCGTGTCATCATCTTTAACAGTCTTTTTTAATTTCTCAAACCGGTAATGGTCATCGTTATCCAAGTCGAACAGTACAGAATGTTGTTGTTCCAGAGGGTAGCCATCCAACTCCGAGTAGCCCACATGCAGATGGCCCAGCTTTCGCCCTGCTTTGGCGAAAGCCCAGAAATCCGGGGTATCCGGGACTTTCGGTATGCGGGGCAGGCCTTTGCTAAGGTCGTTGCGATATTTGCTCGTGTAGGTAGGATGGTGGAGGATGCCGTAAACGTAATAGAAGATGTCGTCTTTCTCAATTCGGTCATCGCCGTAATACTCTTGGTAGGAAATCAGCGTTTCATCCAGGACGTTGTCTTCCACTACATATCTTTCTGCATGATCGAAGAATTTTTGTTCCGTCTTATTATTGCTCTTTCTAGAAAAATGATAGTATATTCTTGGTATCGCTTGTCCTCCTCCCCTAGCAAAGTTAAGATCTGTAGGTCTATTTGTCATGAATATATCGAATTCAGTTACACCTGTCCCCGATATCATTATGGCTAGGTTTGGCGTTTCGTTAGTAGGAAATAATTTGTCCATTTGGTAGTGAGTGTTGTTGAATGTCAAATCATAATGAAGAGTTTGCGGAAAAAAGGGTCTCCGCATCACTACCCTAAAATCTTTCTCACTATATTCAGCCTTGCGCCTACTATGGAAATGTTTTAACGACTCACGATGCCACTTTATTATTGTGTTATCGTGCTCAGGACGTTCTGTATTTACTGAAATCTGATGGTTATAGAAATCTATCATTTTCTTAGTTCGCTCCGCAAGGGATTTTTGATTACTGTTATATGCCCAAGGATCGCGACCCGTTATAATACCCGAAGAGTATACTCTAAAAATTCCAGCGTTGCTAATATATTTTCTTGTGTCTTTGCTACCAATGGGTTGGTATTTCTGATAATTTTCATTACTCTGATTTATCCAATCAGAATTTCGATCGGGGATCAGAGGTTCCCAATTAGCATTTGTCAATGATTTCTCTGATTTCAAGACTTCAAGTTTTGCCTCCTTTGTTAAATTATCTTTAGAGTGAGTATAATATATGGATGAAGTATCTCCAATATCATTCTTGACTAAAATTAATAGAGTTACTGGGACCTTAACATTAAAGACATTTTTTCCTTCCTCAGGCGTTGTCATTATGCGACCTCGAAGATTATAACAATATACACTTGCAAATTCATCTGCAAGGCAGTACCTCACTCCATTAGCGGCGTTACCCTCTAACCACCCTCCATTAGTAACGAGGGCAATAACACCTCTACTACTTAATCGATCCGAGGCCCAGCGTAGTGATTTCAGATACATATCGTATAAAGCACCTTTACGAGTTGCTGAGGACCTTAGGGCATAAGTGTTAGTTATTCTGTTATCGAGGGATTCATAGGTGGGGTTAGGATTCTGAAACGTAGCATCTTTTTGACCAGTCCGCCAGGGCGGGTTGCCTACGATTACTTTTATGTCTTTACGGTTAATCGCATTAATGGTCGGTGTATTATTTTCTTCTATCCCGAATTGTCCTAACCGTAAGTCTTTATTATGATTCAATGAGGTAAAAGTATCACTTAATGCGATACCGGGAAAGGGTTTGTATTCGGGTTTGTCCTCTATTTTCATTTTGCGGCCGTGGTAGGCTTCTTCTATGTTTATGGCGGATAGGTAATAAGCGGTGGGTAGGATATCTATGGCTGATAGTTCGTTTTGATATTTGTAATCTAAGTTCCCGTCTGGAATCAGGTCGCTTTCTATTAGGCGGGTCAGGAAGGTTCCCGTGCCGGAGAACGGGTCTAGGATTTCCACCTCTTTATCTCCCAAACCGAAGCCGAATTCTTGGCGCAGGGCGTCATCGGCGGAATGTAGGAGCCAATCCACGATTTCCACAGGAGTATAAACCACCCCCAATAGATCCGTTAGGTCTGGGAAAGCCGTCTTCAGGAAGGTCTCGTATAGTTCTTTGAGCACTTCGTGGCGGGTGGTTGAGTCAGTTATACCCCGGATTCTTTTTTGGACGGATTCGTAGAATGGTGCCAAAGAATGTTGCAAGTCTGAAAGTAAATCTTGAGCTATAATTTCTTCTATTACATCGTTCATTATCTGGGACACTGGGTTGTGACGGGAAAACTCGTAGTTTTCGAAAAAGGCATCAAACACGGGTTGGGTTACAAGATGTTGGGCTAGCATTCCCGCCGCTTCCTGCTCGGTCATATTGGGGGACATCGTTTCGTGTATACCGGTCATAAACTGGTCGAACCGTTCTCGGGCATGTTCGCTGGTTTTCAAATGGACGAGAATATTGTTTTGTAACTCTACTGTCTGCTCGCCCACATCTTTGGCCCACTTGGCCCAGTATTGGCGGTCGCCGCAGTCTTCGAACACCAGCACGTTTAGGGCTTCAATCAGGTCATCGGGGGCGAACATGGCTTCTTGAATAGCCTCCTCTTCTTCTTCAGAGGTCAACTCGTTGTCTCGTTCCCCGAACGGTTCGGGTACTGGAACTAGCCGTAGTTTCTCGCCGAAGCGTTTTTGGTTGATTAGTTCATCTATGTTGTCGTCGTGGGAGCGCAAGGCCCGTACCACTTTGATGATGGTTGCGTAGTCCTCCGACTTCTGCAACGCGTCTGTAGCGGTTTCTCCTTCGGCTAGCAGGATGGGGACCACAATGTAGCCGTGGGTTTTGTTGGGGGATTTGCGCATTACCCTGCCTACCTGTTGCACTATGTCGATGGCCGAATGTTTGGGGCTCATAAACAGGGCGGCGTCCAGGTTGGGCACATCCACCCCTTCGGACAGGCATCGGGCGTTGGTTACAATCCGGCATTCGTCTTCTTCCGGTTCTTTCAGCCAGTCCAAATACTGGCGGCGGATGTTGGCTTTGGTTTTGCCGTCGATATGTTGAGTGCGGACTCGGAAAGGAATCGCGTCTCCATTCTTGTCGAGTGCTATCTCCTTTAGCCGTTCGGAGGCGACTTCTATGGACAGCTGGTGTTTTTTGCTACGTTTGATGGTGTTGGTGAACGACAGGCTACGGCGCAGATGGGGGACATCGTTTTCGTCAAAGGCCACCCCTTTCACCGCCCCGTACAGTTTGGCCTGTTCGCTGGGGGGCAGGTCAGGATCCAAACCGAGCTGAGAAACCTGGTTTTTCCAGGCCGGATTGATAGTTAGCCCTACCAGGTAGTAGTCGGACAGCAACCTTTTGTCGATCGCCTCTGAAAACTTCATCCGGTAGAAAACCGGTCCGAACTGGTTTTCGTCGTCCATGGAAAACACTTCCGCGTTTTGGTAAGAGTTGTCGGATTTGGTGGACCAGATTTTGGGGGTGGCCGTCATGTACACCCGCTTTTTAGCCTGCACGTGCCGGTTGTCGTGGGCCATTAGAAAAACGGAGGTACCGCGTTTGTCCCCCGCCTTGTTGGAAATTATTTGGGCTCCGGTGGTGCGGTGGGCCTCGTCGCAGAACATCAGGTCGAACGGCGGAGCCCCCGCCGAACGCTGGGCGTCGGAGATGAGCCGGATGCTGTGGTAGGTGGAGAAAACGACCAGAACATCCACATCCTGGTAGGACTTGGACAGGGCCTCCCCGATACATTCCGGGTCGGTCGTTACCGGAATTTCCAGTTCGGTGAAATCACCTATTTCGTCTGTGGAGTGCCCGGCGCTGGCATCGGAGCAGACCCCCACGAAGCGCAGACGGAGGCTTTTCTGCTCCGCCCATTCCCGCATTGTCTGCCCGAGAAGCGAAATGCTGGGCAACAGATAGAGGACCCGGAATGCTCGATCCTTCCCCCCCCCCCCCAATTGCGCGGCTTGTTCCGCGATGTTGAGGGCGGTGAAAGTTTTGCCGGTGCCGCACGGCATCAGCACCTGGCCCCGGTCGTAAACCCGCTCGTCGCCTTCGTTGAGTTCTGAAACATCCTTCCGGTTGCCCTGCTCCGCCCCCTTCCATTCTTTGGGCACCTGCCATTGGCCGTACAGCCGGCCCAGGGTGCGGCGGATGGCTTCGGTCTGGTCGGGGCGGGGAACGAATTTGGCCCCGGTGTGGCGAGTGTCCTCCACCCGTTCCGCCAAAGTCGCCCAATGAAAATCCCGCTCCGACAGGTCGGTGGAGTACAGGATGGAGACCGAAGGGTTGTCGGCGGTTTCCAGTTGCTTGAGGGGCGCGCCGCCCAAAGCGCCGGTGGTGATGAAAAACCGGGCGGTGAACTCTATGTTGCCGGAGGCGGCGAGGAACGCCCGGACGTCCTCTTTGGAGACGGAAGCCCCCTCCTCGTAGCATTTGCATTGGATGGCGGCGTAGCCGTCGCCGTCGGCCCGTTCCGCCACCAGATCGATCCCCAGGTCGCCGTGCGGGCGGTCCGGCCAGTCGTCCCACAGCCATACCCGTCGGTATTCCTGCCGGTAGAGGGGGTCCTCCCGGAACAGTTGCAGAATCAGCCGCTCGAACCGGTCGCCCTTCTCCGCCGCCGAAAGAGCCGACTGGCGTATCTCGGTTAGAACCTCTCGAAAGGAAGCCATCGGGCGGTGAGCTTAGCAAAAGCGGGGGAGGGGGGAGGAAGACTTGCAGATTTTTTGTCTCACCGAACCCTTATATTACGCGGTAGTCAAAACAAGGGGGTTGAACTTAGCCCTTTTTTGGGTTATATAAGAATAGTAAAGCAAAACGAGCTCGGTAAGTCCGGGGTAGTGGTATGCTCCAACTTGGCAAGGAGGAAAGCGCAATGGATGCGGGACTCATCACAATCCTGTCCGTCCAGGGGATAACCCTTTCGGTGACGGTCGCCCTTTTTCTGGGCCTGTTGCGGACGCTCCGGTCTGACATTCGGGATGTCAGGGGCGACCTCAACCACAATTTTGGCCCCCTGCCCGACTGGCAAGGGGACGGCGCTTGTCACGACAATCTCCAGGCGCACGCGGATCTCTTTCCCCCTTACAACGGAAAAGCGGGGATAGAGGAGTGGGAGCGTTACCTGCACAAGCAGATGGAGGGGATCATCCGTTGGTGTTCCCGATGCCCGGTAATGGAGAAATGCGGGGAGATGGCGGTGGAGCAGGAATTGACCGGGCCCTACGGGGGGAGAACCTTTTTCCTAGGCAAAGAGATGGGCGTCCCCAAGCCACTCATCTCCAAAGCTCCCGGCCCCGTCCGGAGGATGTACACGGCCAACCTCACCGCCCACGAACGAGAGAGTCGGAGATTCTTTCACGACCTGCTGAGCTCCGGGGAAGCCGCCCATCCCTGGCAGGTGGGAATATCCACCATCCCCGCCGCTTAGCCCCCGCCGGTCGATCCGCCGGTTTCTCCACCATCGCCGCCTCCGCCGGTTGCTCAGCCCATCTCTCCACCACCGGCGCCGGTGCCTCCGCCGGCGTCCCCTTTGCCCATCGCCCCGCTTCCGCCGGTGGTTCAGCCTGTCTCTCCGCCGCCGCCTCCTTCGGTTAGTGAGCCTGAAACGGCTCAGACGGACGCACCGGAAGAAAAACGGCGATGGCGTTTGCGGCGTTTGCGGGGGTTGCTCTGACCTGAAGTTCAGCCGCCCGCCGTTAGCAGGGGGACGCGGAGTTCGGCGGGGTGCAGGCCGCCGTGGTTGCCGATCAGGTTTTTGTTCATATGGCCGGGGACTATCACCCAGCCGGGGTCGGCTAGGAACGCCCCGTCCGGGCGGACCCCCCGCGCTTGGCCGTCGCTCGGCCCCCATAGGGGGATCAGGTCTTCCACCGGATGCCAGACGGCGGGCAACCCTTCCCCCAACGCGGCGATCAATTCCCGGGGCCCTTTCACATAGAGGGCGCGGGTGTCGCCGAACACCTGCAGACCTTTGACCTGGGGGCTGCTGATCAGATGCCTGCGCTCCATCCGGTAGTCAATGTGCCCATGGTCGGCGGTGGCCAGCAAAGCCGCCCCCTCCGGCAACCCGTCCGCCATACGTTCCCACCACGAGCAGACCCCCCGCATCGCCCGCTCGTATTCCCGGCTGTGTTGCCCGAACATGTGGGCGGCCACATCCACTTCGTGAAAATAGACCACTATCAGCCGCCGACCCAGGCCGCCGGAACACAGCCGCCGCACCGCCCACCACGCCTCCCCCGCATTGCGCACCCCCCAAAATTCGCAGCCCCGGTACAGGGCCCGGCTGAGCGGAGTCCCGGCGAATTCGGAGGGTTGCACGGTGAAGCATTCCACCCCCGCCCGCCCCAGCCGCTCCCACAGATTGGGGGCGGGCAAAAGGGAGCCGGTGTCAAAATGCACCGCCCGCCCGGAAGAGTCCGTCCATTTCAGGGCGTTGACTGGCCGCGGATAGCCGGGCAACAGGATCATGTAACCCAGCACCCCGTGCCGGGCGGGGGGCAGTCCGGTCGCCAGGCTGGACAAACTGACGGAGGTGGTGGTCGGAAACGGGGCGTCCAAAGTCCCCGCCGAAGCCGCCCGCAGGGGCGCCGCCGCCGGATGGTCCAACTGCCCGGCCCCCAACCCGTCCGCCACCACCAGCACATAGGCGCGGGCCTCGGGAACGGCCTCCGCCAACGGGCCGCGCAAACGGGGGGCGACCGCCTCCCCGGTCAGCCGCCATTCCAGTTCGGCCACCAGGTTGATGAGCGAACCCCCCTCGTAATCGGGACGGGGCAGGCCGGTCTGCGGAGCCATATCCCCAAGATAGTCCGCCCCCGCACCCCGGAATCAAAACCCCCGGAATCAAACTCATAAAATCCGCCCCGCGCTCCCGCCGCGGGTGTTTTGTATTTAGAATGCGCGGCGCGAACAACGGGACGGACCCCAAGACCCTAATTATAAGGAGGGGACTATGAGCGGCGTGATCGTCACCTGCGCGGTTACCGGCGGATCGCACACCCCCACTATGAACAGCGACATCCCGATCACCGTCGAGGAGCATGTCCGGCAGTCGGTGGACGCCGCCCGGGAGGGGGCGGCCGTCATTCATTTGCACGCCCGCGACCCGGAGGACGGACGTCCGGTGGCCGACCCGGGCCTGTTCGGGGAATACTGCGCTGGCATTCGGGACGGATGCGACGCGGTGGTTTCCATCACCACCGGCGGGGCCACCGGCCAGACCATCGAAGAAAGGCTGCGGGTTATCAAAGTCCTGCAACCGGAGTTGGCCACCTGCAACCTGGGCACCATGAACTACGGCCTGTTCCAAATGATTCCCCGCTACGAGGGCCGCTGGAAATACGACTGGGAGGAGCCGTTCCTGGAAAGCACCAAATGGGAGCCGTTCGTCAACACTTTCGGCGACATCGAATACATGCTCTCCGAGTTGGCCGCCGAAACCGGATGCCGGTTCGAGTTCGAGGCCTACGATGTGGGCCACCTTTACACCTTGGCCTATTTCCTGGACCGGGGCCTGATACAACCCCCCATTTTCATGCAGTTCGTGATGGGAACTTTCGGGGGCATCGGCCCGGATGTGGAAAACGTGGTGGCGATGAAAACGGCCGCCAACCGCCTGTTCGGGCACGACCTGGAATGGTCCATCCTGGGGGGCGGGCGGCATCAGTTCGATCTGGTCACCGCCGGCGCCACTTTGGGCGGCAACGTGCGGGTCGGCTTGGAGGACGGCCTGTACCTGCGCAAAGGGAAACTGGCCGAGTCCAACGCCGAGCAGGTGGCGAAGATCGTGCGCATCCTGCGGGAGCTGTCCCGGGAGCCCGCTTCCCCCGCCGAAACCCGGGAGCGGCTGGCTTTGAAAGGCCTGGACAAGGTGGCGTACTAGAAAGTGGACGGAGGGGACGCCGCCCGCTCCGCCGCCCCCCGCCCGGCGGACGCGGCCCATGCCGGGCAAGCCCCAGCCGGGGATTCCGCCCGCCCGCCGCGGGTGTTCGGGGTGGCGGGATGCGGGGTGATCGGAGCCGGTTGGGCGGCCCGGGCCCTGGGCCGGGGCTTGGAAGTGGCCGCCTGGGACCCAGCCCCCGGGGCCGAAACCCGGTTGCGGGAGGCGGTGGCCGCCGCCTGGCCGTCCCTGCAGCGGCTGGGATTGTATCCGGACGCCAGCCCCGACCGTATTTCTTTCTTGGACAGCCCGGAGGCGGTGGGGGAGGCGGCCGATTTCATCCAAGAGTCCGCCCCCGAAGACGAAAACATAAAAGCCGGGTTGCTGGCCCGGCTGGATTCCGCCGCCCACCCCGGCAAAATAATCGCTTCCAGCTCCTCCGGCCTGCTCCCCACCCGTTTGGCCGCCGGATGCGCCTATCCGCAACGGATCCTGATCGGCCACCCGTTCAACCCGGTCTATCTGCTGCCGTTGTGTGAAATCGTGGGCGGGGAGCGCACCGCCCCGGAAAGCATCCGCCGGGCGGCGGACGTCTACGACTTTTTGGACATGCATCCGCTGGTGGTGCGCCGGGAGATAGAAGGCTACCTGTCCGACCGGTTGCAGGAGGCCCTGTGGCGGGAGTCCCTGCATCTGGTCAACGACGGGATAGCCGACACCGGCGAGTTAGACGATTCCATCATCTACGGGCCGGGCCTGCGCTGGGCGGGAATGGGCGTCAACTTGACTTTCCACCTGGCGGGCGGAGCGGGGGGGATGCGCCATATGCTGCGGCAGTTCGGCCCGGCCCTGCAACTCCCGTGGACCAAACTGGAAGCCCCCCCGCTGACCCCGGCCCTGGTCGAAAAAATGGTGGAGGGAACGGAGGAGCAGGCGGGCGGGAGTTCCATCGCCGAGTTGGAACGGCGCCGGGACGATTTCCTGATCGCGGTGATGCGGGCTTTGCGTTCCGTCAACATGGGAGCGGGGCGCATCTTGGCCCGCCGGGAGGCCCGCCGCTTCGGGGAGGCGGCCGCCGTCTGGTCGCCCGGCGTTCCCATAGCCGCCCCCCTGCAACTCTACCGGTGCGATGTGGAGCCGGATTGGGTGGATTACAACAACCATATGACCGAAGCCGCCTATCTGACAGCTTTCGGATGGGCGTCCGACGCCCTGTTCCGGTTCATCGGCGACAACGAATCCTACCGGGCGGCGGGCCGTTCCTTCTACACCCGGGAAACCCACATCAACTTTCTGCGGGAAGTGGACGGGGGCGATTCGCTGCGTTTCACCACCCAGATTGTCGGCTTGGATGAGAAACGGCTTCATTTTTACCATCAGATGTTCAACGAGGAAACCGGCGAGTTGGCGGCGGCGACCGAGCAGATGCTGTTGCATGTGGACACCAAAGCCGGGCGGGCCGCCCCCATCGCCGAAACCCCGGCCCGGGCCTTGGCCGCCGTCTGGGAGGCGCACCGCAAAATGGAACCCCCCGAATTCTTGGGGCGGGTGATGAAAACCAGGAGGTCCTGATGGAGTTCAGCCTGACCGACGAGCAGCGCCTGATCGTGGAAACCGCCCGCGCTTTCACCGAAAACGAGCTGTTTCCCCACGAGGAAACGGTGGAGCGGGAAGACCGGGTCCCCCCGGAAACAGCCGCACGGATTAAAGCGAAGGCGTTGGAGGCGGGAATTTACGCGGCCAACATGCCCGCCGAACACGGCGGCGGCGGCTTGGATCCTCTGACCATGGCCCTGGTGGAACGCGAACTGGGGGCCTCCTCCTACGCCCTTCATTTCATCGTGGCCCGCCCGTCCAACATCCTGGCGGCCTGCCGGGGGGAGCAGATCGAACGTTTTCTGGTCCCCACCATCCGGGGGGAGCGTTACGACAGTTTGGCGATGAGCGAACCGGACGCCGGCTCCGACCTGCGGGGGATGCGGTGCCGGGCGGTGCGGGACGGCTCCGACTACGTGATCAAAGGGGTGAAGCATTTCATCAGCCACGTGGACATGTCCGATTACGTGATCCTGTTCGCCGCCACCGGGGAGGAGCCGGGCCCGCGCGGCCCCCGCAAGTTGATCACCTGTTTTCTGGTGGATCGGGGAACCCCCGGTTTCGAGGTGCGCCCCGGCTACCGGGCGGTGTCCAACCGGGGCTACCACAATTTCATTTTGGAGTTCGACGACTGCCGGGTGCCGGCCGCCAACGTGCTGGGGGAGGAGCACAAAGGGTTTGATCTGGCCGGGGAGTGGCTGGGTTCCACCCGCCTGCAGGTGGCGGCCATCTGCCTGGGCCGGGCCCGGCGGGCCATCGCTTTGGCGGCCGACTGGGCCGCCACCCGCACCCAGTTCGGTCAAAAAATAGGCCGTTTCCAGGGGGTTTCTTTCAAATTGGCCGACATGCAAACCCGCTATGAGGCGGCCGAGGTTCTCACTTTGCGCGCCGCCTGGCGGGACGGGGAGGGGGTTTTGACCGACGCCGACGCGGCCATGGCCAAAGTGTTCGCCACCGAAATGTGCCAGTTCGTGACCGATGAGGCCATCCAAATTTTCGGCGGAATGGGGCTGATGGACGAGTTGCCGCTGGAAAGAATGTGGCGCGACACCCGGGTGGATCGCATCTGGGACGGCACATCGGAAATCCAGCGCCACATTATTTCCCGCTCCATGTTGCGCCCCCGCGGCGGGTGAGCGCCCCTACCGGCCCAGCCGGCCGGGAGCAGGGTGCGGCCGGCGGGCTGGGCCGTTTGCTGTCTCCCCGTTCCGCCGTTTTCATCGGGGGCGACCCGGCGGAGCGGGCCATCAAAATGTGCGACCGCTTGGGATACGAGGGGGAGGCGTGGCCGGTCAACCCCACCCGGGAGCGGATGGCGGGCCGGGCCGTTTTCCGCTCCCTGGCCGATTTGCCGTCCCCCCCGGATGCGGCTTTCGTGGCGGTGGACCGTTTTCAGACGGTGCGGGCGGTGCGGGAGTTGGCGGAGCTGGGATGCGGAGGGGCGGTGCTGTACGCTTCCGGGTTCGCCGAAGCCGGGGCGGAGGGGGCGGCCTTGCAGGCGGCGTTGACGGACGGCCATGACATGCCGCTCATCGGGCCCAACTGTTACGGGCTGATAAACGCCGTGTCCGGGGCGGCCCTGTGGCCGGATGTGCACGGTTGCCGGAGGGTGCGGCGCGGCCCGGCCCTGATCGCCCAGTCGGGCAACATCGCCCTCAACCTGACCATGAACCGCCGCGGGGTGGATTTTTCCTATGTGGCTTCGCTGGGCAACCAGGCGTCGGCCGCCGCCGAACATTTGCTGGAGCATTTCGCCGCCGCCCCGGAGGTGACGGCGGTGGGCGTTCATTTGGAGTCCATCGCCGACCCGCCCCGGTTTGCCCGCGCCCTGCTGGCCTGCCGGGAGTCCCGCACTCCGGTGGCGGTCCTGAAAACGGGGCGCACCGCCGCCGCCGAGTTGATAACCGCCTCCCACACCGCCGCCCTGGCCGGTCCCGCCGCCGCCTACGACGGCTTCTTCGACCGCTTCGGGGCGGTTCGGGCGGACACTTTGCCGGAGATGATGGCGGCTTTGGCCGTTTTGGAAAGGCTGGGGCCGTTGCCGGGCAACAGGCTGGTTTCGCTGTCCTGCTCCGGTGGGGAGGCGGCTTTGGCGGCGGACAGCGCCGCCCGCTACGACGTGACGTTTGAGCCGTTCGCCGAAGGGCACGCTCGTCGCATCAAAGACACCCTCTCCGATTTGGTGGCCATAACCAACCCGCTCGATTACCACACGTTTATCTGGGGGGACGAGGCGGCCCTCCGCCGCTGTTTCACCGCCGTCCTCGACGGGCCGGCGGACGCCGGCATGCTCATTTTGGACTGGCCGGATGAGAACAACGACGATTCGGCCTGGTGGCCCACTTTGAACGCCTGGGCGGATGCTTCGGCCGCCACCGGAACCCCGGCGGCGGTGGCGGCCGGCCTGGCCGAAAACCTGCCCGTTCGGGTGCGGGAGCATCTGACGGAACGAGGCTTGGCGGCCGCCTTCTCCATCGACGAAGCCCTGTTCGGTTTGGCGGCGGCCGCCCGGGTGGGCGGGTGGTTCGCGCAGGATCCCCCTCCCCTTCCTCTGCCCGCCGGGGAGGCCCCGTCCGCCGTTTCGGTTTTGGACGAACCGGAGGCGAAACAGATTTTGCGGGAGGCGGGAATGTCGGTGCCGGAAGGCATGACGGCGGGGGGGGCGGCCGGGGCGGCGGAGGCGGCGGCCCGGTTGGGGTTTCCGCTGGTGGTCAAGCAGGTGGGGGCGGCCCACAAAACGGAGCGGGGCGGGGTGGAGTTGGACATCGCCGACGAAGGACAGTTGCGGCGGGCTTTGGACAGGCTGGCCGGGGAGGGGGGGCGGGCCCTGGTGGAACGGCAAATCACCGGCGGGGCGGCCGAGTTGCTGGTTGCGGCGCGCCGGGAGCGTCCGTTGGGAATCACCCTCACTTTGGGGGCGGGGGGGATATTGGCGGAGTTGTTGGCCGACGCGGTGACTTTGCCGGCGCCGGTGACCGTAGAGGAGGCGGAGGAGGCTTTGGCCGGCCTGCGGGTGGGGAGGTTGCTGGCCGGTTTCCGGGGCGGTCCAGCGGGCGACGCGCGGGCGGCGGCGGAGGCGGCGGTGCGCCTGGTGGAGTTGGTGGCTTCCCGGCCCGACATTGCAGAGGCGGAGGTTAATCCGTTGCTGGTAACCGGCGACGGGGCGTGGGCGGTGGACGCGCTGATAACCCGCGCTGGCCGGTAAGCGGAGGTTTGGGGGAGGGGTAGGCTTGGGGTCATGAGCGACATCGCCTCCGCCGTTCGCACCGCGCGCCGGGGTCCCGTTTTGGAAATAACTTTGGACCGGCCCAAGGCCAACGCCATCGATGCCCGAACCAGCCGTGTTTTGGGGGAGGCGTTCGTGGAGTTTCGGGACGACCCCGAGTTGCGGGCGGCCATTTTCACCGGGGCCGGGGAGCGTTTTTTCACCGCCGGGTGGGATTTGGGGGCGGCCGCCGAAGGGGAGGCCTACGAGTCCGACTACGGGCCGGGCGGGTTCGGCGGTTTCCCGGAACTGCCCGGTTTGCGCAAGCCGGTGATTTTGGCGGTGAACGGAATGGCGGTGGGGGGCGGGTTTGAGATGACGATGTGCGCCGACCTGGTGGCAGCGGCCGACCACGCGCAGTTTTTCCTGCCGGAAACGGCGGCCGGGATCATCCCCGATGTGGGGTCGGTGTGCTTGCCGAAACTGCTGCCCCGCGCTTTGGCCACCGAAGTTTTGATTCTGGGACGGCGGCTCACCGCCGGGGAGGCCTTGCAGTTCGGTTTGGCAAACCGGGTGGTTCCGGGGGAGCGTCTGTTGGAGACGGCCCGGGAGATGGCCGACCAAGTGGCGGAGATGGCCCCGTTGGCGGTGGAGGCCGTGCTGGATCTGCGCCGCCGCACCGAAGGTTTAAACGTACGGGACGGGCTGGCGTTGATGCGCTCCGGGGAAGTGGAGTCCTACCAGCGGATGCTGTCCTCCGAAGACGCGCAGGAGGGCCCGCGCGCGTTCACCGAAAAACGCCCCCCAGTCTGGCAAGGCCGCTGACCAACGGGCGGAGGTCTTCGGGATGCATGGGGTGTTGCGTCTGTGGGATGCGACCCGTTGACCGGCGAGCCGCTCAAAACCCGCCCCGAGAGGGTCTCCAAACACGACATCCGCCGTATCACAATCAAACCGTATCATCCCCAGCAGAACGGCAAAGTGGGACGATACAACCAAATCCTCAAACCCCAAGTGGGCCAACTCCCAACCCTGGCCCGACAACCAAACCCGAAACCAAGCCCTCCGCCACCGGCTCCACTACTGCCACAACCACCGGCCCCGCTACAGACTCGGAGGAAAACTACCAACCAGCAGACTGTAAACAACCTACCGGCCAAGTAAGGTTAGCGGTTGTTGAATATGGAGTCGGCGAGGATCATTGAGATGTCTTTGACGGCCACTTGTTCTTCCGCTCCCAGTTCGCGTACTCCGTCGTCCATCATCACGTAGCAGAAGGGGCAGGCCACCGCTACTTCTTCCGCTCCGGTGGCTACCGCTTCCTCCGCTCGGTCTATGTTCACTTTTTTGCCGGTGTGTTCTTCCATCCACATTTGCGATCCGCCGGCTCCGCAGCAGAAGGAGCGGGTGCCGGATCGTCCCATTTCCACCACTTCGATTCCGCCAATGGAGGCCACCACCCCCCGCGGGGCCAGGTACACGTCGTTGTGCCGTCCCAGGTAGCAGGAGTCGTGGTAGGTGACGGTGCGGGTCTCCCCGTCGCCGGGGGAGAGCAGGCCCCGTTCCACCAGGTCGGCCAGCAGTTGGCTGTGGTGGATCACTTCGTATTCCCCTCCGAACTGCGGATATTCGTTTTTGAGGGTGTTGAAGCAGTGCGGGCATTGCGTGATGACTTTTTTCACCCCCAGTTCGCTCAAGGTTTCGATGTTCTGCAACGCCAACTGCTGGAACACGAATTCGTTTCCGGAACGGCGGGCCGGATCCCCGGTGCACAGCTCGGCCGGCCCCAGGATGGCGAAATCCACTCCCGCTTCCCGCAACAGCCGGGCCACGGCCACCGTCACTTTCTGGTTGCGGTCGTCGTAGGCCCCGGCGCATCCCACCCAGTACAGGTATTCGGCCCGTTCCGTGTCCCGCCCCAGCACCGGCGGCGCAAAATCCAGCCCTTTCGTCCAGCCTTCCCGGTCGGCCTGCCCCATCCCGTACGGGTTGGAAGAGTTTTCCATGGACACGTAGGCTTTGCCCAACTCGGCTGGGAAGTCGGCTTCCATCAGGGCCAGATAGCGGCGCATGTCCAGAATCTTGTCCAAAATCTCAATGTTGACCGGGCAGATTTCATCGCAGGCCCGGCAGGAGGTGCAGGCCCACAGCTCTTCGGGGGTGATGCGCTCGAAAACCTGCTCGGAGGCGACCGTGATCCCCCCGTCGGTGGTCACCGGCCCGGTCACCGCCGGCGTTCCGGTGGCGGCCGCCACCTCGCCCAGTTTGAGCACGATCTCCCGGGGGTCGAGCGGCTTGCCGGTAGCGTTGGCCGGGCAGACCGAAGTGCATCGCCCGCACACCGTGCAGGCGTCGGTGTCCAACAGTTGCTTCCAAGTGAATTCGGACACCGCCCCCGCCCCCACCGATTCGATGTCGTCCGCTTCCAGCAGGTTGGGCATTTCCCGCATCGCCCCTTTGGGCCGGGCGCGGGGGGACAGGAACATGTTGGCCGGGGAGGTGACCATGTGGCGCAGTTTGGTGGTGGGCAGAATCACCAGAAACGCTAGGAAAAACAGGATGTGCGCCACCCACAGGACCTGATGGACGCCGGAGGCCGACCCGGCGGGAACCAGATAGGACAGCGGGTAGCCGACGAAAGACCACACTTCGTGGGCGGGGCGGCCTTCCACCGTGATGCGGGCCGCCTCCACCGCCACCCCCGATATTCCGATCAGGGCCAAAGTGAGCAGAATCCACAGGTCTTCGGGACGGGTTTTGGAGCGTATCCGGTCCGGTGGCCGCCCGTACCGGCGCCAGCCCGCCCAGGCCAGCCCGCCCAGGAAAACCAGGGCCGCCAAATCCAGAACGAACGAGTATCCCCGGTAGACATCGCCGTGCAGGAACTTCCACCCGGCGGGCAACAGGTGATCCACTTCCAACGTGACCGTTCCCAAAAACAACACCGCGAACCCGTAATACACCATGGAATGCATCAGGCCCGCCGCCCGGTCCCGCAGCAACGTCTGCATCCGCATCCCGGCTCCCAAAGCGGCCAGCCGTTCCCGCCACATTCCGGCCCGCCGGTCGGGGCCGCCCCGTTGCCAGTTGCGGGCCCGCAGGGAAAACAGGTAGAAGACGAGAAACAGGAACCCGGCCGCCGCCGTGTAAAACAGGGCCTGCAAAGCCACCGGGATGTTGCCGAACACCACCCGCGAAACCGGGTCTTCCACATGCCCGGGGAACTGCCCTACCAGCCAACTGCCCAGGGTTCCCACCGCGGCCAAACACCCCAGCCCCACCAGAATCTGGGCGGCGGTGAATTTGCGGCGCATAATCTTTCCTCCCGAAGTCCGCCGCCCATCAGCCGCGGCGACTCCAACACCCTACCAAATTTTGCGACCCATCAGGGAGAATTTGAGGTTCGATAACAAGAGGGTATGATGATATTTGTCCGCTCAGCGGATCGTGATACGGCGAACCCGGGACTAGTCCGGCCTAGACTGCGGGGGTCGTCCCGGGTGCCGTATCGCCATCTTCGGGGCCGGGGGAGGCGGGTTCGGTTAACGTTCGGCTTCTAAGGCCAGGATTTGTCCTTTGGCGGTCATCATGTATATTTCCCCGGCCTGGTCGGTTCCGAAAGCGGTTACCTGTTCCTGTTTGCCCACTTGCGGGGTCCAGTCCCGCATCAGGGCGGGGTCGGTTACCGGGAAACTGCGCAGGTAGCCTCCGCAGAGGTCGGAGAACAGGTAATGCCCGTCCAGTTCCGGGATGGCCTTCCCCCGGTAGACCGCCCCGCCGGTGATGGAACAGGTTCCGTCGTCGCCGTGTTCTATTTCCACCGCGGGCAAGGTCAGGCCGGTGGGGTCGCATCCGGTGCGGGGTTGGAAGCAGTGGAGGCCTTCGGTGATCGGCCACCCGTAGTTGAGACCGGGGGCCGAGGCGGGGGCCAGCGAGATTTCTTCAAAGTCGTCTTGGCCCACATCGGCGATCACCACCAGGCCGGTGGGCGGGTCGAAAGTGAATTTCCACGGGTTGCGCAGTCCGATGGCCCACGCCTCCGGGGCCGGGAAAGGGTTGCCGGGGGCGGGCTCCGCCCGACCGGGGACGGAAACATCGAACCGGAGCAGGGCCGCCAAGGGGGAACGGTCGTTCTGCCCGTGTCCGAACCGGTCGTCGGACGCCCCCCCGTCGCCCAGTCCCAGATAGAGAAACCCGTCCGGGCCGAAAACCAGGGCTCCCCCGTTGTGATTGGCGGCGGGCTGGCCGGTGCGGAACAAGATTTGCCCGGAGGCGGCCGGGTCGGGGGCGCCCATGTCGTATTCGGCGAGAACCGTGTCGCCGTTGCGGGCCGTGTAATGGACGAACAGGCGGCCGTTGGTTTCATAGCCGGGGTGGGGGACGATCCCCAGCAAACCCTGCTCGCCCCGGTTGACAACCAACCGACTGATGTCCAGCAACGGCTCCGGGCGCAAACCGGTCCCGTCCAAAACCCACACCTTCCCTTCTTTGCCCGCCACGGCCAACAGGTCGGTTCCGGGCAACGGCGCCAGATCTATGGGAAACGGAACTTCCGCCACCGGCCGGTAACGCAAAGAACGCAGAGGAGGCAAGCCCGGCTCACCCGCCGCCGCCGTGCTGGACGGAATTTCGTCCGGCGCGGCCGGGGGGGAACCCGCATCCGCGGTGGAAGGAACGGCCGCTTCCGTAGACGGCGCCGCCGGTGCGGACGCGGCCGTTTCCGCTACCGGGAGCGAAGAGGCGGCGCTTTCCGCCACGGAGACGGGCGCGGTGGGGAAACCTGGTTCCGGGTTCCCGCACGCCCCGACCGCCATCGCCGCCGCCAGCAGAATCGCCTTGCGCATCCCGCCAGGTTAACGCAAACGGCGGCGTGTCTTTAGACACACCCCCTTCCGACCCTTCGGATCTAAAGGCGGGGGTTCGGGTTGCGTTACGCGATGCGGCGGACGAGCGGAGGAGTCCGCCAACTGGCGTTTTCGGGTTTTACCTGGGATAACGGGGCGGTCGCGGGGGTGTTTCGGGTGTGGTATTCTGGGGCGACCATCGCCGGTTGCGGCGGGGCTATGTCCTATCCCAGTACCGTCGCGGGGGCAGCCCCGGGCGGTCTCACGTTTCTGGTGAGTTGCCGTGATCAAGACCAATGGCCGTGTAACCGGACCAACCGGGCAGACCATCCTCGGCGCCTGGGGGCTGTTTTCCGCTCTCCTGCTGGTGATGCTGGGCACCAACATGCTGGCCACCGTCATCGGCATCCGGGCCGAGTTGGTCGGGTTTTCCACCAGCGTCACCGGGGCCGTCCTGTCCCTCAACTACCTGGGGTTCCTGTTGGCCGCCTGGATCTCCCCCCGGTTGGTGGTCACCGTGGGTCACATCCGGGTGTACGCCGCCCTGGCTTCCCTCTGCTCGTCGGCCAGCCTGCTCTACGCGGTCACCGACTCCCCGTGGGTGTGGGGGGCGGCCCGCCTCACCTCCGGCTTCACCCTGTCGGGGATGCTGATCGTGGCGGAAAGTTGGCTGAACGATTCCACCACCAACGAGTCCCGGGGGCGGGTGCTTTCCATATACATGGTGGTGCTGACCGGGGGGATGGCCGCCAGCCAACTGTTGCTGACGGTGGCCGACCCGAACGGAATCGTCATTTTCATCGTGTCTTCCCTGCTGATTTCGGTGGGGATAATCCCCATCACCCTGTCCGCCACCCCTTCCCCTGATTTCCAGCTGGTGGCCAAACTTTCTTTCCGCACCATCTGGGAGGCGGCCCCGGTGGGGGTGGTGGCCGGGTTGGGGCAGGGCCTGGGGGTGGGGGCGTTTCTGAGCCTGGCGGCCGTGTACGGGGCGCGGGTGGGGATGAGCGTGGGAATGATCGCCCTGTTTGTGAGCATCGCCATCATCGGCGCGCTGGTGTTGCAGACCCCCATCGGGATTATCTCCGACCGGGTGCGCCGCCGCCGCCTGATTTCGATGGTGGCTTTGCTGGCTTCCCTGACTTCGGTGTGGATGGTGTTCGCCGACCCGACCGGATGGACGGCCCTGATCATTTCTTTTCTGCTCGGCGGGCTGACTTTGCCCCTCTATGCGCTGGCTCTAAGCCATATCAACGATGTGGTGCCCCCCGGCTCGGCGGTGTCGGTGAGCAGCATCTACCTGTTCATCACCGGGGTGGGGGCGTTTCTGGGCCCGATCATCGCCGCTCCGATGATGGACTGGCTGGGCCCGACCGGGCTGTTTTGGACTATGGCCGGGATTTTCCTGGCGGTCACCCTGTTTGCGCTGGTACTGGTGCTGACCAAAGAGGGCCTGTCGGTGGAACAGCAACGGGCGTTCCTGATGGTGCCGGCGCGCACCGGGGCCATCGTCCTGCAGATGGCCCGCCGCGTCCGCCACCCCTCCGAAATGATCCACCGCAAACCCAAAGACGAACCGCGGGACTAGGTAGAACGAAAAAGAGACTGGTTGTCTCGTATTATCGGATCATATGATTTGATTATTAATTTGCTTTGCCAGGTAGAGCCGTTATAATAGAACAAATGATTTATAAAATACCAACTTTAAGGCTGATAGATCACCGCATCTTGCGGGAAATAGGGGAACTGCGGGAGCGGTTGCGTCTGCATCTGCGGGTTCCCCAACGTTGGCAGGGGAATTTGCGTCGCGCCGTTTTGACGCGGGCTATGAGGTATTCAACCGCCATTGAAGGATACGAATCCACCTGGGAGGAAGCCGACGCTTTGGCGGAAGGGGAGGAGGAGGGGGTGACGGCGGACCGGGAGACGCGCGACGCCTTGTCCGGGTATCGGGATGCGCTGACGTTTGTGTTGCAGGTGGCGGAAAGTTGGCCGCCGATTGACCTCCGCACCCTGCGGGCGTTGCATTTTATGATGATGCGCCGCGATCTTAGATCCCGCCCCGGCAACTGGCGGTCGGGGCAGGTTTGGGTGAGGGACAACGAGGGGGCGGTGGCCTACATCCCCCCGGGCCGCGACCTGCTGGAGGATTTGCTGGGGCAACTGGCGGAGCAGCTGGCCGCCGAAGAAGCCCCCGTCTTGGTGAAAGCGGCCATGGCCCATCTCAACTTAACGATGATTCACCCTTTCCGGGACGGCAACGGGAGGATGGCCCGTTGCCTGCAGACCTTCGTATTGTCCGCCGGGGGAATAATGGAGCCCCTGTTTTCGAGCATCGAAGAATATCTGGGTCGCAACACCGGCTCCTACTACCGGGTGCTGCAGGAGGTGGGAGCAGGCGAATGGTCGCCGCAACGGGACGCCCGCCCGTGGTTGGAATTCTGCCTGACCGCCCACTACCGCTCGGCCCGCACCCACCTGCGCCGCATCGAGGAAACCGAGTTTATGTGGGGGGAATGCGAGATTTTAGCCGAAAGGAGCGGGTTGCCGGAACGGGTGGTGGGGGCGTTGAACGACGCCGCCCGGGGTAGGGTGTTGCGCCGCTCCACCTATCAACGGATAACCAAGTTGGCCACCGCGGAAGAACCCAGCGAAGCGGCCGCCACCCGCGATCTGGCCGCTTTGGCGCGGGCCGGGCTGTTGCTGCAGGAAGGGGAGGCCCGCAGTCGTCGCTACCGGGCGGCCCCCCGGTTGCGGGAAGCCTGGTTGCGCACCCGTTCCCTGCACCGGGCCCGGCGTTATGAAGACCCGTACGTGTTGTTCGGCCAGGAGTCATTGCCGGAACTGGACTGACCTCCCGCCGCGGGTGCGCGGGCTCCCGGTTAGGCGGTGTCGGAGCAGCCGTTTATTCGGTCTATGGCCGGTTTGACGCCCAGTCGGTAGCGGGCCACCGACCCGTCGGTGATTTCAAAATATATGCGGTATTCGGAGTCGAAGTCGTCGTTGGGGACGAAAGCCAGGGCTTCGCCGCCTTCGGCCACCGCCTCGTTGGCCCGCTGGACGTTGTTCGGATAGGTGGTGCGCACTTCGGAGGCACTGGTTCCCACTCGCACGCCGGAACGGGTGGACACCGGGCTGGGGTCTTCCACTTCGATACGGGCGATCTGGTTGTTCACCACCATGAAAAACACCCCGTTCATCGTCAACCCGGCGTTCACGTAGTAGCAGTTGTCCCCCACTCCCCGGGCCGGGCTGCGGGTGAAGGCCAGGCCGGCCGCGTCGGATGCCTCCTCCACGGTCATTCCGATGCGCACCGGCCCCAAGCCGCGCAGGGTGGCCGGGGAGGCTGAGGTCAGTTCCGGCGCGGGCCGGGTGGTGGTCGTGGTGGTGGTTATGACCGGCCGGGTGGTGGTAGTGGTGGCGACGGCGGCGGCCGCGGTGGTGGTTACGGCGTCGCCCGACGAAGAGGCGGCGGCGGTGGTGGAAGTGGTTTCCTCCGCGGCGGTTTCCCCGTTGTCGGTCCCCCCTCCGCCGCAAGCAACCGCCAAGGCCATTACCAACAGGGGCCCCATGTAACGAATGCTCCCCGACCTGGGCTTTCCCCCACCGAACCGGGCCGGAACTTGCTTGTCGGTGTTGTCTTTTTTCATGCTGCTCCCGCCGCCGTTCCCATTCCAAGCAAAATAATAACCTGTAGAATACCGCGCGGAGCGGCGGAACGGGAAATTCGCCGTAAAGTTCCAACCGGCGGCGGGCGGGCCGGGCTAGGACGGGAGGGAACATGAAACAGGTGTCGTTTACCCGGATGGAGGACGGAACCAGGGAGGACTACCTGCTGTTGGAGCGGTTGGAAGAAAAGTTGCACGCCGACTACGCGGACCGGTTGCTGCAATGGGTTCAGTGGAACGAAGGGGACGCCGGCTACCGGATCAGCCGGTTTGAGCACTGCCTGCAGTCGGCCACCCGCGCCTACCGGGACGGACGCGACGAGGAATATACGGTGTGTTGCCTGATGCATGACATCGGCGACCTGATATCCCCTTTCAACCACAGCCAGGTGGCGGCGGACATTCTCCGCCCCTACGTGTCGGAGCGCAACTACTGGATCATCCGCCACCATGGGCTGTTCCAGGGTTACTACTACTTCCATCATTACGGCCAAGACCGCCATGCTCGCGATGCGTTCCGCGACCACCAGTGGTATCAGGACGCGGTGGATTTCTGCGCCAACTACGACCAGAACTGCTTCGACCCCGACTACGACAACCTGCCTTTGGAGTTTTTCGAGCCGATGGTGCGCCGGGTGTTCGCCGCCCGCAAGCGCCAAACCCCCTAACAGGGCCTCCCCCTGGGCGGGAGGGGCGGGCGGGGGTTATCCGGTGGCGGCTTCGTGGATGGTGCCGTGTTCTCTGAAGAGGTAGCCCCGTACCAGGCCGTCCAGGTTGGCGGTTTTGGCATTGGTCTGGTGGGACAGTTCGCTGATCTCGTCGATTTTTCCTTGCATCGTGTCCGTGTTTTCCTCCAAGTGCTTTAACCGGATTTCCGCTTTGGCCAACACTATGGCCAGGGTGGCCTGCCCTTCGGCCAGGGTGGCCTGCCATTCCTCCAGGTTGCCCATCCGGGTTTCCAGGTTGCCGGTGCGGGTTTCTAGGTTGCCCATCCGGATTAGCAGTTGGGTTTGGCCTTCTTCCAGGTTGCCCATCCGGGCCAGGATTTGGGTTTGGCCGTTTTGCAGAACGGCGAACAGCGTTTGGAACTGGGTTTCCAGTCTCTCGCTGGCTGTGTTGGTGCGCTCTTCGGAGCGCTTGTCCGAGCGCCAGATGAAGTAGAACAGGGTGACCAGCAGGCCGATTTGGCTGGCGATGATGGTGATCAGCGTATCCATACTAATCAATATAAAGCACTTTTCAGAAAAAAACAAGGGGCAATTTGCGATTTCTAGATATTTTTTTCGCGTTCTTGGGAATGGGCGGTGAAAACCCGGGTAGAAGACACGGCGGCGGGTGGGGCGGAGCGTAAGAACCGTAAGAGGTTTCGGCGTCCGCAACGGGGGGCGGCGGTTGGGCGGCGAAAGGCGGGAGGTCGGTTTCGGCTGGAGTTTTGAGTTCTTCCAACGAGTCGACCATCTTGCCCGCCAGCCCGGCCAAATTGTCCATCAAATCGTTCTGTTTGCGCCCCAGCGCGGCTACCTTGTCCTCTAGCCGGTCCCGCTTGCGCTCCCGTTTGGCTTTCCGGTTCGCCAGCCGGCCATGCCTGCGCGACAGGTCGGCCATCCTGTTCGCCAGCTTGGTGATGCGTTTCCCGACCGGGGCATCCATGATACCCACATCGTCGCGGCTCCAGCTCCAGAAAACAAAGACACAAAGACGATCGCCGGGACATGGAGACCGATGAGGATCCAAGCGAAGAGGTGTTCAGCCATCATACTTTCCATATAGCTCCGTTTCCGAAAATCCAAAAACCCGCCTTTCCGTTTCCGAGGGCGGGCGTAGTCGGGCGGTGGTTATCCGGCGGCGGCGGTTTCGTGGAGGATGTCGCCTTCTCGGATGAAGTAGCCCCGTATCAGGCCGTCCAGGCTGGCGGTTTTGGCATTGGTTTGGTGGGACAGTTCGCTGATCTCGTCGATTTTGCCTTGCGTCGTGACCGCGTTTTCCTCCAGGTGCTTCAACCGGATTTCCGCTTTGGCCCACTCCAAGGCCAGGGCCGCCTGTCCTTCGGCCAGGGTGGCCTGCCCTTCCTCCAGTTTGCTCATCCGGGTTTCCAAGTTGCCCACTCGCATTTCCAGGTTGCCCACCCGGGCCAGGATTTGGGTTTGGCCCTCTTGCAGATGGGTTTGGCACTCTTGCAGAACGGTAAACAGCGTTTGGAACTGTGTTCCCAGTTCCTCGCTGGCGTTGTTGGTGCGCTCTTCGGAGCGCTTGTCCACGCGCCAGGTGAAGATGAACAGGGCGATAAGCCCGGCAAACTGACCGGCGGTGAGGATGGCTGTCGCGTCCATACTTCCAATATTAAGGAACTTTTTTGAAAAAACAAGGGGCAATTTGCGGTTTTTAGATATTTTTTTCGCGTTCTTGGAACGGGCGGTGAAAACCCGGGCGGAAGGCGAGGGGCGGGGGTGGGGCGGAATGCGTCAGCGGACTACGATATGCCGTAGCGCGGTTTCCGAAAATCCGGCGGCCCCCCTCCCGCTTCCGGGGGCTTGAGGGGGCGGCGCGGGGGCGGGCGGCGGCGGTAAATTTGCAACCCCCCCCCCCCAATCTATAGAATGGCGGAAATACAACTTGACGAAAATTCTTGCACGGCGCGCCGGCGGGGGTATACTGCTCTCTCGTCCGTCTGCGCTGTGCGCGTGGGCGGGATGCCGCGCCGTGAAAGGGCAACATACAACAGCAATGAAATTTAGAAATTCACCTGGGGTCCCAATCAGATGACCATCGGCGTCAAACCTGGAATTCGCTGGCTTGCCTTGTTGGTCGTGCTCGGCTTGGTGGTTTCGCTGTTCCCCGCCCTGCCCCACCCTTCGGCGCAGGCGCAGTCCCCCGGACAGATAACCCTGCGTTTCCGACCCACCACCGCGACGGGCGGGGTCTATGCCAAGCAGATTTCAGTGTCGGAGCCGGCAACTGGCGGCCCCATCCTCGAACTGCCAATCGAAGTTGAGTTGCCGGGCGGAGTGCCGGCGGGAACGCTTACCCTCACTCTCGCGGATGGCGGAGGTTTGCTTTCTTCCCTGCCTGCTGCCACGGCAATTAGTTTTACCGGAGATTACAGGGTTGCCGGTACGGTCGCCACTGTTACTTTGGATGGGACTGAGGGGGTAGGCACGAAGAGGAATACCGTAGTTTCTTATCAACCGTTGGCAGACACTTTGGTGGAGGGTCCGGAGGTTTTCCGAGTGGTCGGCTCCCACAGCGCGTCCTCCGTGTCGGTTGAGCCCCTGTTGGTTACGATCGTGGACCAAGACAACAGCGCGTCCCTCAGCGTTTCGCCGGACGAGGTTGCGGAGGAAGGCGGTACGGAGGAGGTGACGGTCACCGCCGAACTCCATCATGCCGGCCCAAATGCGCTGACCGTGGATTTGAGCGTGGGGGCGGGGGCGGGCACCACGGAAGGAACCCATTTCCAGACGGTGGACGATTCTGAGTTGAGCATTACCATCCCGGCGGGCCAGACCAGCGGTACCGCCAAATTCGATTTAACCCCGGTTGACGATTTCACCCTGCAGGCGGCCGACCGGTCGGCGACGGTTTCCGGAAGCGTCGCCGACTCCGGGCTGGGGAGCGGTACCGTCACCGGGACGGCGGTGACGATTGCGGATGACGAAGGCGACATTACCGCTCCGGTCTCCGTCAACCTGAGCTTGGATCAGGCGACGGTGGAGGAGGAGGCGGGGACGGCGGCGGTGCAAGTGACCGCCGCTTTTCCGGAAAGGCAGCAGCGGCGCCCGGTCGCCACCGAGGTAACCGTTCGGGTGGGGGCGGACGGCGACACGGCGGTGGGCGGAACCGATTACGTCATCCCCTCCCCGTTTACCGTCACCATCCCCGCCTATCGCCAACAGGGTTCCGCCACCTTCAACCTTCCCATCACCAGCAACACGGATGCCCATTCGGATAAGACTTTGACCGTGACCGGGTTCACCCGGGCCACAACCGTAGGGGGCGACGCCTACCCGAAGTTGCCCGTCAATTCCGCAACCCTCACCATCCTCGACGACGACTCCGCCATCCGTCTCTCCTTGGACAAGACGGAGGTGACGGAAGGCAGCGAGGCGGAAGAGGGCAATTTGTCGCATACCATCACCGTGACCGCTTCCCTGCCGGAGGGCCGAGTTGAAACGACGGCCACCGCGGTGGCGGTAACCGTGGCGGCGGAGAGCGGGGAGTTTGCGGAGGTGCCCGGGTTCACCATCACCATCCCCGATCACGCCCGTTCCGGCACCGGCCAGTTCACTTTCACCCCCGTCGATGATGCGATACCGGAGGTTCGGCAACGGGTGGCGGTGCACGGGACAACGGATCGGTTCGACGTCTATTCCGCTTACCTGTCCATCCTGGACGACGACAACCTGATTTCTTTGTCGGCTGATACGACGTCGGTGGCGGAAGGGGAGGCGGCCGAAGTGGAGGTTACCGCTTCCCTGCCTTCCGGAACCGACCCTCTGACCCAGGATTTGCGGGTGCGGGTGGGAGTGTTGGGTTCTTCTACGGCGACGGCGGGGGCGGACTCCGATGCGCCGGGGGCGGATTACCAGACGGTGGCCGATTTTGATGTTGACATCGAAGGCGGTTCCCGCAGCGGTTCGGCCGCTTTCACCCTGACTTCGTGGGCGGACGAGGCGGCCGAGGCGGGGGAGAACGTGGAGTTGGGGGTGATTTCGGTTTCGCAACGGGATGCGGACGTGCCCGACCCGGACAACCCGGGGGAGACGATGGAGGCGGACACTTTCACGCCCGTATCCGTTTTCCGCTTCGCCGCTCCGATCGCGGTGGCTATAACCGACCCCGGCGTTTCCACCACCCCGACGCCCACTCCCCGCACGTTGCAGGTGGCGGTTTCCCCATCCCGGGTGACGGAAGGTTCCACCACCACTTTGACGGCGACGGCCACGTTGCCGGCGGGGGCGGATCCGATTACCGAAAACGTTTCGGTGGCGGTGTCTTTGGCGGCGGACGGAACAACGGCGGGGGGTTCGGCGGAGGGGGCGGATTTCACGCCGGCGTCCGCCACCATCGAAATTACGGCCAGCCCGTCCGCTCCGTTTACCTCATCAACGGGGGCGAGCAAAGAGTTCACGCTGGTCACCGCTTCCGACGCCGACAACGATGATGAGACCATCAAAGTGTCCGCTTCGGCGACCGGTTTCAGCATCGCCCCTTCGTTCATTTCCATCGCCGACGACGATCCGGTTGCCGCAGAGGACCCGGCTATTGATTTGCAGGCGGATGTGTCGCGGGTGGGGGAGGACAGCGGAACCACCAGAGTGACGGTTACCGCCGAATACGCGGACGGGGCTTCCCGCGCCGATCCGGTTACCGTGTCGGTGGGGTTGGCGAACCACGCCGGTTACGCAACGGCCCCGGACGACTACGCGGCGGTGGAAAATTTCAACATCACCATTCCCGCCAACGCGGTCAGGGCGTCGGGTTCCTTCAATTTGGCGGTGGTGGATGACGCGTTGGCGGAGGGGGATGAGCGGGTGCGGATCATCGGACATGAGACGACGGCCTCCCCCGGCCCGGCTACCGGTTCCATCCCGCCGGAGACGGACAGCGGCCTGACCGGGTTTGCGGTGCACGCCACCGAAGTCCTTATCATCGACAACGACGATGAGTTGTTTTTCTCAATCACCCCGCTGTTTTTGAACGAGGCGGCGGGTTCGGTTCAGTTGAGTTACGAGGTGGGTTTGGCGTCGGGGGTAGCCCTGCTGGCGCAGGACACGGAGATTACTGTCTCGGTGGCGAGCGGCACGGCGACTTGGGGGAGCGATTTCTCGGCTGCCAACCGGCGGGTGATTACTTTGCCCCAGAACACCCGCACCGTTTCCGGTTCTTTGGATGTGACGCTGATCGAGGACGATTTGGCGGAGGGGTATGAGTTTTTCGAGGCGTCGGCGGCGGCGCCGGGTTTGGAGACTTCCACTATTGCGGTGGTTATCAACGATGACGATCAGCGCATCAACTTTTTGGTGGATCCGTATCGGATCAGCGAGGACAGCGGTTCCGGGGCGGCTTCCCGAACCACCAAGGTGACGGTCACCGCCTATCTGCCCGGTTCGGCGCCGGGGGTGACCTTGCCGGGCGAGCCGGTGCGGGTTACGCCCCTCACGGTTCCGGTGTCGGTGAAGGAGGACACCGCCGGCAGATCCGATTTCACGGCTTCGCCTAGGCATTTCACGATCACCATTCCCGCCGGGGCCAACGAGGGTTCGGCTTCTTTCAACCTGACTGTCGCCGATGACGAGGCGTCGGAGGGCAATGAAAGGCTGTTTATCCGAGTGGCGGAGCCTTTCGAGCCTTTCTCCCCGGTTTACACTTTCACCCGCGGCGGGATAACGACTTCCGCCCTGGCGGCGGGCGACCCGTCGGTGACCATCGCGGACGACGACGGAGCGGACATCGTGCTGTCGGCGAGCCAGCCGTCGGCGACGGAAGACGATGGGCCGACGCCCTTAACGGTAACCGCCGCTTTGCGGGAGGGCGTGGAACGGTCGCAGTCGGCGGTGACGGTTTCCTTGTCCACCGCCGACAGTTCGGCCACCCCCGGGTCGGATTTCACGTTGACGGACGGCGAAGGCGGGACGGGGCCTTTCACGGTCACCATCCCGGCCGGGCAAAGAAGCGGTTCTTTGGATTTGATTTTGTCCCCGGTGGATGACCGGAGCCGGGAAAGTTTGGAGGCGGTGACCTTTTCCGGTTCGGCCGCTACCTTCGGCGTAATCCCGGTTTCCGTCGCCTTGTACGATGATGATTCGGTGGTGGCTTTGTCGGCCGCCCCGGCGGCGCTGGAGGAGGATTCCGCCCAGACTTCGGTTGTCGTCACCGCCACTTTGCCGGTGGGGGAGTCCGCTCCGGCGGATTCGCCGGTGGTGGTGGAGCTGACGGCGACCGGTGGTTCCGGCTCGGGCCAGGCGGAGGAGGGGGAGGGCAAGGATTTCACGGTGGCTCGTCCCAACCCGTTTCGGATCACCATTCCGGCGGGGCAGGACGGCGGTTCGGTCTCTCTTAATTTTACGGTGAACGACGATTCGGAGGCGGAGGGGGCCGAGTCCATAACCATTGCGGGCGTGGCGGCGGGCCGGGTGGTGTCCCCGGCGACGGTGACCATTTTGGGCAACGACGGGGAGGCGGCCGCTTTGGGTTCCGGCAATTGTTCGGACGGGACTTGGGTGACCAGCCCCGGCTCGGCCGCGGCGTTGGTCGGCGACTGCCGACAGCTGGTAGCGATCCGCAATCATTGGCTGGGCAATCCGGACAACGCAGGACTCCCCGCCGATCATTCGTTGCGTTTGTGGGGGAGCGGGCTGGTGGATTCTTGGCCGGGGGTGACGACGGCCGGCGGGAGGGTTACCGGATTGGATCTGTCGGACGCGGCTTTGGCGGGCAGCGTCCCGAGCGAGATAGGTTCTTTGTCGGGGTTGACGAGTTTGGATTTGGGTGGGAATAGGTTGTCGGGTGAGATTCCGGCGTTGAATGCTTTGTCTTCTTTGACGAGTTTGGATTTGGGTGGGAATAGGTTGTCGGGTGAGATTCCGGCGTTGAATGCTTTGTCTTCTTTGACGAGTTTGGATTTGGGTGGGAATAGGTTGTCGGGTGAGATTCCGGCGTTGAATGCTTTGTCTTCTTTGACGAGTTTGGATTTGGGCGGGAACCGCTTGTCGGATGCGATTCCGTCTTTGAGCGGGTTGACGGCTTTGACGAGTTTGGATTTGGGCGGCAACCGGTTGAGCGGCGGGTTGTCGGGGGTGGGTTTGGGCGGTTTGTCTTCTTTGACGAGTTTGGATTTGGGCGGCAACCGCCTGTCGGGGAGCATCCCCTCTGCGTTGGGTTCTTTGACTTCCCTAACCGGCTTGGACTTGAGCGACAACGGGTTCACCGGCCAGATTCCGTCTTCTCTCGGCTCGCTGAGCGCCCTGGCCGCATTGGATGTGAGCGGCAACCGCCTGACCGGTTCCATCCCCGCCGGGTTGGGAGGCCTGTCTTCTCTGGCTGAGTTCGGGTTCTGCGGCAACGGCTTGACCGGTTCTCTGCCCGCCGGGTTGGGTTCGGGGACGACGTTGCCCGGTTATGACGAGGCGGAGGGGGTGGCGGGTTGCCGGCGGGGGGTGGCGTTGCGGCTGACCTCGGACAGCTTGGCGGAGGGGGACACGGAGTTGATGGAGGTTACGGCCGAGTTGGTCGGGTTCGGAGGGGCGGGGGAGCCGGGCTTGCCCGGGACGGATACGGTGGTGACGGTGTCGGTGGCGGGCGGCACGGCGGCGGCCGCTGATTACCAGGGGAGGGGCGAGAGCGGCGCGGTGGATAATTTCACGGTTACGATTCCGGCGGGCTCGGCGAGCGGGAAGGGGAGTTTTTGGCTGACGGGGGCGCCCGACGCTTTGTTCGAAGGTTCGGAGTTTGCGAACGTGTCGGGGGTGTCCGCCGGGTTGCTGGTGTTCGGGGAGCAGTTGTTTGTTTTGGATGAGGACAGCCGGGTGCAGTTGAGGGTAAGTCCCGGTTCTGTGAATGAGGGGGTGTCGGCGACGGTGACGGTTACCGCCGAGTTGGTTGGTTTCGGAGGGGCGGGGAAGCCGGCGGCGCCCACGGAGGATGTGGCGGTGCCGGTGTCAGTGGCTGGCGGGTCGGCGGGAGTGTCGGTGACGGGCGGCGTCGCCGGGCCGGGTGATTATAAAGCGGTTCCTGATTTCACGGTTACGATTCCGGCCGGTTCGACCAGCGGGACGGGCGCTTTCCGGTTGGAGACGGTGGATGATTCTTTACGGGAGCGGGATGAATGGTTGGCGGTGGTGGGCCCGGCGGATGGGGTGGCGGTTGCGGGGGGGCGGTTGCAGGCGACGCACGATGCCGGGACGCTGGTGAGGGTGTTGGATGACGAGCAATGGGTCTGGTTTGCCCTCCCCAGGAACTTCGTGCGGGAGGGGGAAGATTTTAATCCTTTCATTACGGGAGGGTTGTTTGGGTTTGGGGGACCTGGGCAACCGGCCTATCCCGGTTTTACGCATGTAAGGTGGTCGGTGGCTGATTCGGCCGATGTCCACGGTTGGTCCGGCAATACTCAATATTTTGGGACAACCAGGAATTGGGCGGCTGGAACGAGGGTTCGAATTCGGGCGAAGCAAGATGAATTGTTTGAAGGTCCGGAGGTGGTGACGATTACCGGGGAGGCTCGATTTTCAGCAGGTCCTTGGATGAGGGTGGTGGAACCGGTGGAGGTGACGGTGGTGGACAGGGAAAGCCGGGTGGAGTTGTCGGTGAGCCCGTCGCTAGTGGCGGAGGGCGATGACGAGACGCGGATTTCGGTGTCGGCGACGCTGGCCGGGTTCGGGGGGCCGGGTCAACCGGCGCGGCCGGAAGGGGATATCGTGGTGCCGGTGTCGGTGGGCGGCGGGTCGGCGACGGCTGGGAGTGATTTTGCGACGGTTCCTAATTTCACTATTACCATCCCGGCGGGCAAGTTGGCGGGGAGCGGCGTGTTTGTTTTATCGGTGACGGACGACGCGACCTGGGAGGGGCTGGAGTCGGCGCAGGTGGGGAGTCCGCAGGGGGTGGCGATTGGTTCGTGGGGAGTGTTGGGGGTGTCGGAGGCGGAGGTGGCAATCGAGGATAACGAAACGGGGAAGGCGGTTGAGTTGTCCATTACCCCGAGTAGAGTAGCGGAAGGCGGATCGGAGACGATAACGGTAGGGGCTACGTTGCCGGATGGCCAGGAAACGAGCCCGGTAACTTTGTCGTTGAATTTGGCGGATGGTTCTGCGCTTGCGTCTGCTAATGATTATACGGCTTTGACGGGCAATGTTGATTTGACTATTGCATCTGGCCAAACGATTGGTGCGACGACTGTGACGGTGGCGGTCCCCCAGGACGCTGACATAGAGCGGGAAAAGACGGTGTTGTTGCGAGTGGTTACCCCCCCGACCGGGTTCAAGGTCTACCCATCCGAGTTCGCGATAACAATCGTTGATGATGACAGTTCTATTACGCCGTTGGACTCGGCGTTGTGCGCCGATGGAACCTTCGTGGAAGATACGTCCAACACCCTGTTGATTGCGGATTGCCGGGCGTTGGTCGGTATCCGTAATCATTTCACCAACAACCCCCTCAACGGGAACCTGCCGGTGGACATTCCGTACACCCCCGACGATCCGAGCACGCCCAATGTGGACGAAACCCAAGGTACCAAAAACATAGATGAAACCCATGTGCTCCGCGCCTGGGGGGCGATCGGATACGCCCCTTGGAGCCCCCCGGTCCTTTCCGCCACCCGCCTGAGCGAAAGTGTGTTGGAGAGCAGGTTCGGAACCCGGGACATCCGAATATGGCCGGGGGTGACTTTGGAAAGAGTCGGGGGCGTTTTGCGGGTAACGGGACTAAACCTGCGCAACCAGGGACTGGAAGGTTTGGTACCGGTCGACTCCATCACCGTAACATGCCAAAACCCAGATCAAAGCGACCTCATCTTTCTCCCGAATTGTAGTCCCCAGCTTGGCTTCTACTACACCGCCACGCGGGCGGTTCCCATCCTTCCCAGCACCGAGGTGGAGGCGAACCGGATCTCAGGCACGGTCCCGGCCCAGATTGGCGATTTGTCGGCTTTGACCAGCCTGGACTTGGGGGGCAACCGTTTGACCGGCTCCCTCCCGTCCGGAGTTCTGCGAAGCGGTTTGACCAAGTTGGACCTGTCCGACAACTACTTATCTTTGAGGTCTTTGGACGTGACTCAAATGACCGGCCTTGTCGAGTTGCGAGTGGGCGGCAACTCGTTGACTTCGTGGCCGACCGGACTGGATGTCAACATATCGGGAGTGGTCTTGTCCAACCCCCCCACCGACAGGCAGAACGAGGAGCTGGCTAGGCGCCGCGCGCTGGACGCTAACTTGTCCGTAATTGACCTGTCCGACACCGGACTCACCGGGGCCTTTCCCTCCGAGGTGATATCCTTCACCAACCTCACCCACTTGGACCTGTCCGGAAACGGCTTCACCGGTTCTGTGCCGAATTTCAGTCCCACCATTCTGACCTTTTTGGATTTGTCCGGCAACCAGTTGAGCGGTCCCCTGCCCGGTTTCTTGGACTCTTTGACCAAGTTATCCCACTTGGACTTGTCCGGAAACGGCTTTACCGGTTCTGTGCCGGAATTCCGTTCCACCGATCTGACCTTTTTGGATTTGTCCGGCAACCAGTTGAGCGACCACCTGCCCGGCTTATTGGGTTCTTTGACCAAGTTGGAGAAACTCGACCTGAGCGACAACCAACTCACCGGAGGGTTCCCGTGGAATTTCTCCCCGCTAACCGATAACGGCAGAAGAAATGGATTGTGGTCTTTGACCGATTTGGATTTGTCTGGGAATAAACTGACGGGGACGGTCCCGTCGTGGGTGGGCAAGTTCGCTGGTTTGGAGCGTCTTGATCTTTCCGGCAACAACTTTTCGGGGAATTTGCCCCGTTTGACGGGGTTGGCAGACCTGGCTTATCTTAATTTGTCCAATAACCGGTTGACCGGTTCCTTCCCGGCCAGCTTGGGGAGTTTGGATTTGATTACTTTGGATTTGTCGGGGAACCGGTTGCGGGGCCCCCTCCCGGCCTCATTGGACGGTTGGGACGGTTTGACGATGTTGGATTTGGGCGGCAACCGGCTTACCGGCTCCATCCCGGCCGCGTTGGGGGGTTTCACCGGTTTGACGATGTTGGATTTGGGCGGCAACCAGTTTACGGGTTCCATCCCGGCCGCTTTGACTTCGTTGGCCGATTTGCGGGTTCTCGATTTGGGCGGCAACCGGCTCACCGGTGCCATCCCCGCCGATATAGGAGATCTGTCCCGTTTGGAGAAGCTGATGTTGGGCGACAACGGGTTGACCGGCGGTATTCCCACTTCTCTCATCCGGGTGAGGGGACTCACCCATTTGGATTTGGGCGGCAACCCGAACTTCTACCCGGCCGGTCTCGCGCAGTGGCCGTCCGCATTGGATGAAATAACCTATTTGGATCTGAACGGGATTGGGCTGACCACCGCCTTCCCCACCGGACTGGAAGTGTTGGAGGACATCGCCTACCTGGATCTGTCCGGCAACCGGCTTACCGGTTCCCTGCCTACTTCTTTGGGTTCTTTGACCAAGTTGGAGACGCTT
Source organism: Candidatus Spongiisociaceae bacterium (assembly GCA_965202665.1). Classification (GTDB taxonomy): domain Bacteria; phylum Actinomycetota; class Acidimicrobiia; order Spongiisociales; family Spongiisociaceae. The sequence goes on along the minus strand of OZ241841.1, from coordinate 1,163,054 downwards.
TTGGTTTCCGGCAACTTGCTCACCGGGCCCTTCCCCGCCGCCCTGGTAAGTTTGTCGGCTACGGCGGGCGGCTCTTTGTCCCGGTTCGGTTTCTGCGGCAACGGGATCACCGGGCCCGTGCCCGCTTTGCTCCTTTCCGAAGTGGAGCTGGTCGGGTTGCCCTCCGGGGCGCGGCGGGCGGAGGCGTGCGCCCAGGGGGTGGTGTTGACCGTTTCCCCGGCGGTGGTGGGCGAAGAAGACGGGCTCACCGAGGTGACCGTAACCGCCACCCGGCCCGAATACGGAGGTTCGGGCGGCAACCTGTCGGAGCGGGACACAACGGTGTCGTTGACGGTGGGGGCGACGGGCGATTCGGCGACGGCTAACACTGATTACACGGCGACGGCGGAGGGGGGACTTTCCAACTTGGCGATTGTCATTCCGGCCGGGAAACGGAGCTCCTCGGTCGCATTGCAACTGACGCCTACGGACGATTCCGCCTCCGAGTCGGTGGAATTTTTGTCGGTGGTCGGCGAATCCGGTTCGTTGCCGATCGTGTCCGCCCGGATAGGGATCGTGGACGACGAATCCACCCCCACCGGAGTGACATGGATCCTCAGCCCGACCTCGGTTCAGGAAAGCCCCTCCGACATAGAGGTGAAAGTAACCGCTTCCCTCACCGGCGGGGCGCGCACCGGGGCTACGGCGGTTCGCTTCAAAGTGGGGGACGCCGATGATCCGGCCACCATGAATGTGGTGGAGCGGGACACGGCTCAGGCGGGGACGGATTATCAGCCGGTGGCCGATTTTTCAGTGATCATCCCAGCCGGGGAGACGCAAGGCTCGTCCGTTTTCAGCCTGTCGGGAACCGCCGACCAGCTGGACGAGACTGGGGCGGGGGCTTCGGAAACGATAACGGTCAAAATAGTCCAGCCCGAAGGGTTGACCGTCTCCCCCGCCAGCAGAACCGTAACCCTGACCGACGCCGACGAAACTCCGCAACGGGTGGCGTTGGCCGTTGACCTTGACCCGGACATTTCCGGAGCGCAGACTTTCGCAGCGGAGGACGTCGGGGCCCGCACCGTTACGGTTACGGCCGCTTTCCCGGACGACGCCGTCCCGGTCAGCTCCCGGACGGTGGTGGACGTCGCCATCGGCGAGCAGGCCACGTTGGCCAGCACCGCTACCCGCGGGCAGGACTACCAGGCCGTCGCAACCCTCCGCATCGTGATTCCGGCCGGACAGAGGAGCGGCTCAGCCGCTTTCGCTTTGAATGTCATCGACGATGAGACACCTGGGGAAGGTTCGGAGACCGTCAGCTTGGTGGGAACCGTGGCGGGGGGCTCCTACACGGTTGACAACACCTTCTTTACCATCACCGACAACGATAAGGGGATTACGCTCACCGTCTCTCCCAACCAAGCCGGGGAGGGCGATTCGGTTTCGGCCACCGTGACCGCCGAATACGCGGCCGGGGTGACCACGCCCGCCGACCCGGTTACGGTCACCGTAACGGTGGGGAAGACGGACGATACGGCCACCCGCAGCCGGGCCGATGACCCGGACACCGCCGAGGTGGATGAGGCGGTCGCCGGGGATTACACCGCTCCCGAGACGGTGACCATCACCATTCCGGCCAACACCCGTTCCGCCACCGCCGACCTCGCCATCGCCGTGGACAACGATCGGACAACTGAAGACGCCGAAACCATCACCCTCACCGGTTCGGCCGGGGAAGGGTCTGGATACGCGGTGCAACCGGCTACGTTCACCATTCCGGCCAGCGACCCCGCTCCCACCGCCATCGACCTGTCCCTGTCCCCCGCCACCGTGGCCGAATCCCCCGACGGGTCCCGGTCCGTAATTATCACTTTGCGAGCCGCCTTCGCGGGTGATTCCAAGGCCCGCGACCAGGACACGGTAATCAACGCGTCGGTGGGGGCGGTCGCCGGGGATACGGCCACCCCCCGGGTGGACTTCCAACCGCGCAACAACCTGGCGGTGACCATCCCGGCCGGTTCCCGCAGCGCTTCCGTCCGGTTCGGTTTGGTCATTTCGTCGGACACGGCCGGGGAAGGGGCGGAGACGTTGACCGTTTCCGGCCAAGCCGCCGGGTTGACCGTCAACCCGGTTAAGTTGACCATCACCGACCCGACGGCAACCCTCACCGTCTCCCCGGCGGTGCTTACCGAAAACAGCGCCGACAACACGCAAGCCATCACCGTCACCGCCACCCTGCCCGCCGGGGTGGTCGCACCGGCGGGGGGAACCACGGTTACGGTTTCGGTGGCGGGCGGAACCGGGGCCGGCCAAGCGGAACGGGGCCCTGCTAAAGATTTCACCGCCACCGCCCCGGCCGCTATTTCCCTAGCCGCCGGGGCAACCACCGGGACCACCACTTTCAGCATTACGGTTAGACCGGACACGGCGGCCGAAGGCGCCGAAACGATCACCGTTTCCGGTTCGCTGTCCGGCTCCCTGTCTTCCACGACGGTGACCGATGCGGTGGTGACCATCGCCGGCAACGACGGCGCCCTCACCGCCCTGGACCCGGCCGCTTGCGCCGACGGGACCTATGTGGACAACCCCGGTAGCAACGCCCTTCTGGTGGCTGACTGCCGGGCTTTGGTCGCTATCAGAAACCATTGGCTGGGCAACGCGGACAACGCCCGCCCCGCCGCCGAAGGCGGACTCCCCGCCGACCATCCGTTGCGTTCCTGGGGGAGCGGAGACCCCGCCGCCAAAATCAACATCACGCCGGGCTGGCCGGGCGTTAGGGCCACCGGGACCCGGGTGACCCGCCTGTCTCTCCAACCCAGGACGACGGACGAGTACCTGTACGGGACCATTCCCACCGAGATCGGTTTGCTGACCGGTTTGACAAGCCTTAATTTGACGGGCAACCGCCTGTCCGGCGCAATCCCGTCGCAGATTGGTTCGCTGACCGCCCTCACCGAACTTCATCTGGGCAACAACCGGTTGACCGGTTCCATACCTTCTGGGATTACCAGCCTGACTGGTTTGGTAAATCTGATCTTGTCCGGCAACCAGTTGTCGGGGGCCATCCCCTCTGGGATAACCAGTTTGACCAGCCTGTCCCGACTGCATCTGGACAACAACCGGTTGTCCGGTTCCATCCCCTCCGGAATCAATTCCATGACCGCCTTGCACAGGTTGAATCTGAGCAGCAACCAGTTGACCGGTTCCATACCCTCCGTTTCGGCTACCCTGACCCACCTTATTTTGTCCAACAACCGGTTGTCCGGGAACATTCCCACCGGAATCAATTCTTGGACCGGCCTGGAATGGCTGTCACTGAGCAACAACCGGTTGACCGGGAGTATTCCTGCTACGATTACCAGCCTCACCAGTTTACGGAACCTGCAAATACAAAACAACCGGTTGACCGGTTCTATTCCCTCCCAGATAGGCGCCCTGACCAACCTGATTCAACTGAAGCTGGAAAACAACCGGTTGACTGGGAACATTCCCTCAGGGATCACCAGCCTCACCAACTTAATCATACTGACTCTGGAAGGCAACGGGTTGACCGGCTCCATTCCGTCTGGGATCGGTTCTTTGACCAGATTGAATCAGTTGTCTTTGCAATACAACGATCTGTCGGGGGAGATCCCGGCCGGAGTGGTCGATCTGGCCAATCTGACCTGGCTGACCCTGCACAACAACGATCTGTCCGGCGAAATCCCGGTTCGGTTGGGTAACATACCCCGCCTGTCGACGCTGGTCCTGTCCGGCAACCAGCTGACCGGAACCATTCCCTCCACTTTGGGCAACCTGTCCAATTTGGCGTTGTTGTATCTGCATGACAACCGGCTGACCGGTTCCATTCCCGCCTCTTTGGGCCGGTTAACCAACCTGCAACGGTTGCATTTGGACGACAACCAGTTGAGCGGGACCATCCCCTCTTCGCTGGGGGAACTGGCCTATTCGCCTTATCGGACGGGTGGCGCTTTGCGATGGTTCAGTTTCTGCGGGAACAACCTATCCGGCAATCTGCCCAGCGACCTGCTCAGCGAATGGGTGCGGGTGGAGGATTCCACCGCCGACGCCGGTTTCATCTACGGGCCGTTTAGCCCCCGTCTGCGTTCGGTTGCGGACTGCCGGCGGGCGGTGCAACTGAGCGTGGACCCGCAGACCGCGGCCGAAAACGCCGCCCCCGATCCCGTAATCACCGTTACCGCCTCCCTGGTCGGCTTCAGCGGCGCGGGACAACCCGCCCTGCCCACTTCCGCTACCACGGTGACCGTAAACCCGTCGGGGGGAAGCGCCGCCGCCCCCGGGGACTACGCGGCGGTGGACCCGTTTGAAATCGTTATCCCCGCCGGGCAAACCTCCGCCAAGGCCACATTCACGCTGAATCTCGAAAACGACGCCATCGCCGAAGCGGACGAGACCTTGCGCATAACCGGGAGCGTCGACGACATTGCGGTGGTCGGGACCTCCTTCGTCATCACCGACGACGACGGCTCCGCGCCGACTACGGCCAGCCTGACCGTCAGCCCGGCGACGGTGACGGAGGGCTCCACCACCAACATCACGGTAACCGCCGCCTTCCCTGCCGACTCCGCTACTCGCTCCTCCGATACCTCAATCTCCTTGACTCTGTCCAACGGGACGGCGATGGCTGGGACCGACTTCACCACCGTGACCGGTCAGAGGATCACCATTCCGCAGGGCTCCCGCACCGGCAGCGTCTCCTTCAATTTGACCACCGCCGAGAACAGCGCGGCGGCGGCGGACAAAAACTTCACCATCACCGGAACTCTGGCTTCCTTCACGATCAGCCCGGCCACGGTTACCATCGCCAACAACGACGCCCACGCACCTCTGGATTGGAACATCTGCAACACCACCGCCGTGGTGGGCTCGTCGCCAAGTCGCACTAGGGTCAGCCAGTGCGAGGCCTTGGTGTCTATCCGCAACCATTGGACCGGCAACTTGGCCAACGCCGGCCTGCCCTCCACCCATAAGTTGTTGCGGTGGGGCACAGGCACAACCGAGGCCCTCGGGAGTTGGCCGGGAGTGACCTTAACGGGAGATTGGGTTACCACGTTGGATCTGTCCAACGCCAGCGTTGGCGCCAGTAGCATCGCCGGGACCATCCCCTCCTACTTCACTCACCTGGCGAGCCTTACGAACTTGAACTTGCAGTACAACCGGTTGACCGGCGACATCCCGATAAACCTGCCGCGTTCCCTCGTCCAACTGAGATTAAATAATAATGATTTGACCGGAACCATCCCCGTTGCGTTAGGCGGCCTTTCCCGGCTGAACTATTTGGATATCAGCAACAACCGGTTGACCGGCAACATCCCCGCCGAACTGGTCAATACCGCTCTCGATGACGGTACCGCTAGCAACAGATTGCTAATCTGCGAGAACGGTTTTACCGGCCCGATCCCCAGTTCCCTGCGCAATATGCAGTTGCTGGGCTATAGCGCCTCCCAAAGCACAACTTACAATGCGGTGATCAGTGAAGTGTCCGACTCTGCGTGCCTCGATGAAAATGACGCGGTTACGCTGAGTGTGTCCCCATCCACTATTTCCGAGGGTGTCTCCACCATGGCCACCGTTACCGCCCAGCTCGGTGGAGGGAACACCGCGTCGCCCGGCGGGCTGGTTGTACGGGTATCTACCTTCACCGGCAGTGGCACGGGTGATGCTACCTCGGGAACTGATTTCACACCCGCCTCCGTCGACTTAGTTATTCCAGCCGGCGCCAGCCGCGCCTCCGCTCAGATGAACCTGTCGGTATTAGACGATGTGACACAGGAGAGCCTTGAAAGATTTAGCATTATGGGGACATCCGACAGTCATAAGGTCATTGGGGCGACGGTTACCATTCCCGCAAACGACCAAAACGCAGTTGGTATACGTGAAATGGAGTGGAGCCTGGACAAATATCGAGTAACGGAAGGTGAGGCCGATGCCACCCACACCTTTACTCTGACCCTTTCCGTCCCCGACGACCGTCGTCCTTATGCATCAGATTATTCAATAGCCTTTGGGGTAACCCAATCTCACGATACTCTCACCCATCAAAGCGACTATTCGTCGTGGTCGGCTACGCCTCATAATTTTGTTACTCTGCCAGCTAACCAACGTAGCGTTACCGTTAGTATTGTACTAAATCTCAAGGCGGATAACCTGGCGGAAGGCGACGAGACCTTTAGCATTTACCACTACATAACTCACAGGACTAGTCCTCCTCTAATGACCACTCCTACATCTGCGTATTTGCCTGAGCTTACTATTACCGTTGCCGACTCGCCTGCAGATTCGGTGGTTACTTTGGTGGCGGATACGAGTAGCGCTTCCGGCATCCAGACTACGGCCGTGGAGCAGGCGATGGCTCATTCGGTCAGCGTCACCGCTTCTTTGCCCAGCGGCGTCACCGCCCAACGCCCACTGGCAATTCCGCTAACGGTTTCGCCCGGTACGGCGCAGGCGGCCGATTTCACCGCCTCCGCTCCTGGTTCGATAACTATCGCCGCGGGCCAATCCTCCGGTACCGCTTCGTTTAATCTTACGGCCTCCACTGACAGCGACCAGTTGGAACCCGACGAGACGGTGATCGTGTCCGGTTCCGCGGCCAATTTCACCGTCAACCCGGCCACCATAACCATTCCCGCCTTTGACAAAATAATCTCGGTCGGGTTGTCCGCCGAAAGTGAAGAAGCAAGAAGCAATCGTCCCTGGATCACGGTGGGTCGGGCTCAAACGGAAAACGGAAACACCGTGGCAAGCAACGTCACAGTATCTACGAATGCCGTGGTGCCAACCGGCAGGACGGTCATGAGTTCCTTTACGATTGCCACTAATCAGAATCGTAGTTCTACACGCCATGCTGTTCCGATCAGGTCCGGAAACGATCCACAACCCAACTTCAATGACCAGGTAGTGAACACCGTCCCCCGCAACGTAATGCTCACCGGTACCGCCACTGGCGGGTATGTGGTGCGGCCTGCTTCGGCGCCGATCGGGGATGACGAGTGGAGCCGCCGTCCCACTGGGATTGAGCTGACGGCGGACGTGACGGAACTTAACGAAAACGACGTCGTCAACACTGCTGTAACCGTCACCGCCTCCCTCGTTCGGGACGGCGGCTCCCCGGCCGGTTTGGATGTGGACGTCGAAGTTCCGTTGGAGGTGCGCTCCGGCACCGCTTTCGCCGGTTCTGACTTCCAGGTGGTGGACGCCGACGGCGACCCGGCCCCCTCCACCGCCGCTATCACCATCACGTCCGGCCAAACCAGCGGCACCGCCGTTATCCACATAAAACCGATCCGCGACAAGGTGTTGGAAGGGGATGAAAGTTTGTGGATTAGGGCCGTTTCCACCCCCGGCCCGTTCGGGGAATTTGAGTTCCGGGACGACATCGACCCATTGCAGGTAACCGTCACCGACTACAGCCGGATCTTCCTCACCTTCTCCCAGCTTTCTGTGACCACCCTCCAGCCTTCCGTGACCGAAGGGAACGGTCCGGAGGCCATTGCGGTCACCGCTTTTCTGCCTGCGGGGACCCCCGTCTTGGACCGGGACTTGGAGGTGCGCAACCTGCGGCTGATCAGCGTAATCGCTTCCAGCTCGGATTACACGTTGGCCTCCCCCATAACTTTGACCATCCCGGCCGGTCAGCGCCGCTCGGCAAGCAAACAGATGACGGTGCAGGCGGTCGATGACAACATTCCCGAAGACGGGGAGAGCCTACAGTTCGTCGCCGCCGTTTCGTCGGGCTACAGATTAGGAGACTTCTTCCTGACCATTAACGACAACGATCGAACTCTTGATCGTGAAGGGAATCCCATTTCCCGCGGCCCCCCCGGCGTTCGACTGACATTAAGCCCCGAAACGGTCTCGGAAGGGGATGAGCCGCAACAGGTAACGGTCACCGCCCAGTTGGGGACTTGGACCGCGGCCGCTACCACCGCTACTTACACCGATCAAGGGGGCAACCAGCAGTCCGCCACTTGCGCGGACCCCGACGAGTTCGGGGCGGTGCATTGCTCATACACAATAGGTGCGGGCGCCCAGGCGCGAGTGACGCAAGTGTCAAACCAGCCGTCGTTTACGGCTTTCACCGCCGGTCTCCCCCGCGACCTGGCGGTGCGGGTGGAGTTGAAGGCCGCCGCCGCCCGGAGCGGCTTGGTTCCCGCAGGCGTAGGGTCGGACTTCACCGTGCCGCTCCCCGTTGTTATAACTATTCCCGCCGGTCAGACCCAGGCTTCCGCTGATTTCTTGCTGGATGTCAAAAAAGATGGGTTATCGGAGCCGTCGGAAACTATCAAAGTGGATGGGACCGCGCTGGACCCGCCCACCGGGTTCAGCCTGTTCGACAAGCCGATGTTCATCGAAGCCAATCGGGGACCGACTTTCACCCTGTCCGTAGCCCCTATTACGGTAAGCGAAGGGGCGGGAACGGCCACGGTGCAGGTGAACGCCACCGTGGACAAAGTGGCGCAGGAAGGGTATCAGGTGCCGGCGCCGGACGTCGATAACGCCGACGGCGACGGCAACCCCGACACCAACCCCAAATGCGACAATGCGCAACAGGGGAGCAGTTTCGTTTATGTGACATACGATCCGGGCCCCGATGGGGACTTATTGACCGACGATGATTTGACTAGATGCGTGGAGTTCCGCACCCGGCAGGTGACCGTTCCCGGCGCCGTCCCGGACGTCGATACCCCGATCAGGGTGTCGGTGGGGACGGAGGGCGACACCGCTGTGGAAGGGACTGATTACACCGCGGTGCCGGACTTCACATTTGTCTTCCCGGCGGGGCGGCGCACCGCCTCGACCACCTTCAGTCTGCCGGTGATAGACGACCGGTTGCCGGAAGAATCGGACAAGCTTTTGACCATCACCGGTTCGGATCCTTTGACGGGATCTTCCCCCGACTACATTCCGCAGTCCATCATCAACAACGGAACTTTGAGCATCATCGACGACGACGACTTGGCGGTGAATTTGAAGGTTGACACCGCCTCCGTAGAGGAAGATTCGGGGACCACCGCGGTGGGGGTAACCGTTTCGCTGGCCGGAGGAGCGGTGCTGTCCTCGCCCATCGGGGTGGCGGTGAGAGTGAGGGGCGCCGATGAGACCGCTTGCACCGCGGACGAGGATGCGGGCCGGTTGCACTGTCCGTCGCAGGCGGGCCAGGCTTTGGCGCGTACCGACTATGCGAACGTGTCCGATTTCACATTAACCATCCCGGCCGGTCAGAACGCGGTCACCGGTTCCTTCAACTTGACGGTAACCGATGACCGACTGGTGGAGGGAGCGGAGCGGGTGGTGGTTTCCGCCGGTTTCCGGGACCAAATCGTAACGCATAACCTGGTCATCAACGACAACGATGATCCTCCCACCGATTTGGTTCTGACATTGACCCCGGCCTTGCTGACCGCGGACGGGGTGGACGTTCCGGAGCCGGAAGGTTGGGTGGGCCGAACCTATCTGGTCACCGCCGCTCCTCCCGCCGACCAGGGGTTTTTGACTTCTACGGCCACGGTCACCCTGTCGGTGGCGGGCGGTACCGCCTCCGCCAATGATTTCCAGGTTACCTATCTGCCGCGCAACACCTTGCAGGTTCCCGCTTACACCGCTCAGATAGGGCCGGCCCATCAGACGATAGTATCCATAACCGTTCCGTCGGATGCCAATTTGGAAGGGCCGGAGTCGCTGATAATTTCCGGAACGGCCACCGGGGACCTGCAGGTGGCGCCGGTGACGATGACTATCGTAGATGATCCTAGATCTCCGGTCGATGCGGTCAATATCACCCTGGACCGGAGTGAAGTGGGCGAAGGGGACGGAACCGTTCCGGTGACGGTTACCGCCCAGTTCTACTGCCAGCGGGCGGGGGCCTGCCCGACTCTGGCGGAGGATCGGACCGTGGCCTTGGAGTTGTCGGACCAAGGCCGGGCGACCGAAGGGGTCGACTTCACTTTGGAGACGGCGACGGTGACCATTCCGGCGGGCAAGCACGTCGGCAAGACGACCGTGCAGTTGCGGGTGTCGGATGACCGGGTGGTGGAAGGCGACGAGTCGATAACGGTTACCGGCTCCATTTTCGGAGGGTATCGGGTCGGCAAAGCCACTTTGCTGATCATCGACGACGAGCAGGCGGCCGGGGAGTTGGATTTGCGTTTCAGCCGGGGGACCGTCAGCGAAGGAGACGGCCGGGTGCCGCTGGTGTTGACCGCCGGATGGCCTGCCGGTTTGAGCGTAACCTCCGATACGGAGGTGACGGCGGTGTTGAACCGGGGTTCGGCGGCGGCGGGTATTGATTATGAGTTGTTGGAGCGGGAAAGGCTGACTTTGACCATTCCGGCCGGGCGTTCCAGCGTGTCGGTGAAAGCCGGTGAGTTGCGGTTGGTGGATGATCAGGTGGCGGAAGAAGTGGAGACTTTTGAAGCGTTCGGGTTTGCGCAAGCGGCGGGAGACGGGGATCCGGTGCGTTACAAAGTCAACCCGGCGGTGTTGCGTATCGCGGACGACGACACGGTGGCGGTGAAACTGACCGTGGACCAAGAATATGTTTTGGAAGGATGGGATTGGGAGGTCAATGATCGCCTTGAGTTTGACGCGGAAGCGGAAGTTGCCTATGTCCGCTCCGCCCAGAGGCATATAGTACGCTCTTCGTTTTCCACAGCATGTCGCGTTACGGGTGTTGACGACGACAACGCCCCTGTGTTCAATGAGAATTGTACGGATGATGCTTTCAAGCAGGATGCATTGCGGGACGTACCTGAAATTTCGGTTACCGCTTCGTTGACCGGCGCGGAGGGGGCCGACGGAGTGCGGGATCGGGATACGGTGGTGCGGGTGGCGGTGGGTAATGAGGATGATACGGCTACGGCGGGAGAGGATTACATCGTCTATGATGGTTTCCAAGAGGACGGCTTCTTGTATATCATCATCCCAGCGGGGGAAAGCGCCGTCTCCTCCTCTTTCCGGATTTTGACTACCGACGACAATGTGGCGGGCGAGACCGAACGGTCGGAAGTGGGCTCTTTGCCCAACGGGATTCCGATCATGGATATTTCCATTACCGAATCGCTGTCCATCACCGGGGTGGTTACTAAAGAACAGGGAACCGATCCTTCCATTAGCACGGAGGGGACGGAGCTGGAGATTTGGGATTTGTCTGATCAGGTTCCGACAGTTCTGGACTTCACCTTGTCGCCGTTGCGGGTGGTGGAAGGCGATGCCGGTTATACGGCGCGGGTAACGGTCACCGCCGCTATAGCGGGTACGCCTCTTTCATCTGAGCTGGAGGACACCGTTTTGGCCGCGGATTTGGCGGTTCCCTTGCTTTTGTCGTCGAATGTGGACGACGACGGGAACGTGTTGCCGGGGTGGGCTTCGTCGGGGACGGATTACGGGACGCCGGTTCAGATTTCGCCGAAACCGGTGGGAGCGGGAGCGCCGGTGGTCATTCCGGAGGGTGTGACCTACCAAGGGCCGGACCCCTCCCATGTGGACGGGGGGTCGGAGGTGACGGTGGTCATTCCGGCGGGTGAGTTGAGCGGGAAGACGGTGTTCGATTTGCCGATTGTGGGCGATACGATCACTGAGTCCGCAATCCTGTTTGGGCCGTCGGGGAGTGAATGGTTGCGGGTGGGGACCGACCTGCAAGGTTGGACGACGGAGGGGGCCATCTTGGAAATCATCGACGACGACCCGGCCCCCGTCGTGCAACTGGAATTGGATAAAACCAGCCTAGCGGAGGACGACGGGTCGCATACGGTGCGGGCGACCGCCCGGCTGGTAGCCCCCGACGGCTCCGCTGGCACCTTCTCCGAGGACATTCCGTTGCTGTTGCAGGTGGTGAACAATAAGAGCGACGTGGAGGAAGCCCGCTTGTCGGCGGCTGGCCTGGCCAACGCTTATCACGACTTCCGAGTTTCGGGGACTGCGCAGTTGGAGGACGACGAACCGGTAACCATACCGGGTAATAACCTCCACGCGTCGGTAGATAGGTCAGAGGTGACGGAGGGTTCAGAGGTAGATGTTCGGTTGCAATTGTCTTTCCCGTCGGGGGCCGGTGGAGGCGGTACGACGGTTACGGTGTCGGTGGGGGCGGCGGGGGATTCGGCGGTGGCGGGGACGGATTATGAGTTGGTTTCGGCGCATTTTAATAGTCCATTGACGATCACCAACGGACGGTTCAGCGCTTATGCTCCGAGTGGTTCCTCCGGCATAACCGTTATTTTGCGGTTGCGGGTGACCGACGACGCGGTGCATGAGGGGGCGGAGGTTTTCACCATCGGTACCCATTTGGGGGCCTCGACGCAGTTGGTGATTCCGGCCAACGACCCGCCCCCTCCCGAGGATAGCAAGTCGGTGACCATACCGGCCGGTTCCAGTAGCGCCTCGGCCGTCTTCGACTTGGAAGTGGTGGAGGACAATTTGGACGAGGGCGCGGGGGAGGACATTGTGTTCAGGGCGTTTGCGCGTTGTCCCGGAACCTCGAACCGGTTGGTCAGTATTGATTCGAACATTCAGGTCGTAAGGCTTGTTCTGACGGGATGCGAGGCCGATACGGAGAATGCGGACGAGGCGGCGGACGAGGCGGCGGAAAATGTGTTGAGGGCGACGCGTACGCTGTTGGGCGGTTCCGACCCGGTGGCCAAATTGCGGATCGTCGACGACGACTCGGTTGCGGATGTAATAACTCTGGTTGCCGAGCTGGGCGGGTCGGATTCGGGGCCGGGGGTGGTGAGCGAGAGCGCCGGCTCCGACCAGGTTTTGAATGTGGCGGTGGGCTTCCCGGCGGGTTCGGGAGCTCGGTTGGCGGATACGGTGGTTACCTTGTCGGCGGAGAACGGTTCGGCGGGCTCTTCTGATTACAGCCTGACCTTCTCGGACCCGGACGGGACCGGGCCGTTGACGGCGGGACAGGTGGTGATCCCAGCGGGAGAGACGGCGGTGCTGGCCCGGCTCGGTCCGGCGGTGGCTGACGATCCGAGTACTGCGAATGTGAATGAGGCGCAACCGGCCACGGCTGATTTTGACGTGACCGAAGATACGGTAGCGGAAGGGGATGAAACGTTCATCCTCAAAGGCGTCGCCGACGGGTTTGAGGTTCGGCCGTATATGGTGACCATTCAGGATACGGAACCGGCGGCGATTGTTTTGACGATTGGCTCCGACTTGTTTGTGCAGGAAATGGAGTTGGCGGAAGGGTCGGCGTCGCCTTTGACCTTGAATGTGCGGGCGGCTTTCCCGGCCTCGGTGGCGGATGCGGATTTGCCGGCCGCCGACACGGAAATCATCTTGGGCGGCTCGGACGGGAAGTTGCGGGTGCGGAACGGGGCGGTTTCCCCGGCGGCCACGGCGGGTGATTACGCGGTGCAAAGCGTGGTGCTGAACACCCGCGACACGGCGCTTACGCTCACCATTCCGGGCGGCACGCGCAGCGCGACGGGAACGATTCGGGTGTCGCTGGCGGACGATGAGATCGTGGAAAGGACGGAGAATCTGCAGATAGTGGGTTCCACCTCCGGTCGCGAGGTGTCCCCGGCGGTTATCTACATCACCGACAACGACTCCGTTTTGCCCTCCTACGACCTGTCGGTTTCCCCGCGGTTGGTAGCGGAAGGGGCGACGGGCAAGCAGTGGGTTACGGTGACCGCCCGGGCGAAAGGCGCGATCCGGTTAGGGGAGGACGCGGTTATTCAGTTGGCTCTGAGCGGTACCGAAGTGGGAGGTCCCGACTTTGAACCGGTGGCGGCGCAGGATTTGCGGCTGACGGTTCCGGCGGACGCGGCCAGCGGTTCGGTTCGGTTCGGTTTGGTGATGGTGGACGACAACGTGGCCGAAGGGGTAACCACCACGTTGGACGCGGTGCGACTGTCGGGTTCGGCTACGTCGCCCATCGGAGGGGAAGATCTTACGGTTACCGCCGGGCCGCAGTCGCAGGTGGTGATATTCGACAACGACGTGGCGCCCAACCGGATCGCCCTGAGCGTGCCTTCGGGCGGGTTGCGGGAAGGAACCGGAACCAGTTCGGTTACGGTGCGGGCCGCCTTCCCGGCGGGGTCGCCGGTGCGCCCGGTGGACACCAAAGTGTCGGTGCGGATCGGCGGGGCGGCTGAAAATGCGGACGACGAGGCGGGGCCGGGGGATTACACGGCCCCGGCCACCGTGCTGGTAACCATCCCGGCCGGGAAATCATCGGGCGAAGGCTCGTTTGATATCAGTTTGACCGATGATCTTTTGAGCGAAGAAGCGGAAACCGTCACTTTGACCGGGCAGGCGATAGCCCCCTACCACAAGCCCTATCCGGCATTCCCCAAGCGGGAATTCACAGTGTCCCACGCCGCTTTGACCATCACCGACAACGATGAGCCGCCCGCCTTCGTGGCCCTGCAAGTGTTGCCCGCTCCGTCCGCCGGGGCGGAGGGGGCGTCCGGGACGGCGGCGGCCAGGCTGTTTACGGGGATGGTGCGGGAAGGGGACGAGGTGACCGAATACACGGTGACCGCCACCTTCGGCCCGGGGGCCGCCCGCTCCAAAAACACCGTCCTCACCTTCGGTTTGGGCGGCCGGGCGGCCAGCTCCGTGGGGCTCACCCTCCCCAACGGACAGCCCATTATCGGGCCGAACGGGCTCCAGGCGACTATCACCGTCCCCGGCGACACCGCCGTCAAAGGAACCGACTTCCAGATTGTGGACGGAGACGGCGATCCGGTCACCGGCGACCTGACCGTTACCATCCCCTCCGGGCAAACCCGCGGCTCCGCTACCTTCCGTTTGGAAGTGATGGACGATACGGAAGCCAACGAACCTTTGGAGACCCTTACCGTTTACTCCACCCTCCCCGACGACGCCACCCCCAAATTCACCATCATGCCGGCCACGCTCAACATCATCGACAACGACCGGGTGTCGGAAATCAACCTGACCCTGCTCGACGAAAACGACCAGCCTTTGGAGTCGGTGCGGGAAAACGTCGGGTCGGCGGTGCCCGTCAAAGTGAAGGCCTCCTACCCGGGGACCTCCGTCCTCGGCGCCGACACCGAACTGGACGTTTACATATTCGCGGGGACCGCCGACGGCAAATGGGACGGAACCAACGGGAGCGCCGGGGACTTCTCCGACTCGGTCGACACCGAAAACAACCCGGTGCGCGTGACGATACCCGCCGGCGACAACAGCGCCACCGTCAGCCTGACCAACCTGTCTTTCAACAACGATGAAGTCGCGGAAGCAGACGAATACCTGACCCTGGAAGGGACCGTGGCGGGAACGCAGACCGTCGACTTCACCATCAACAGAGGCCGACTTACTGTCTTCGACGACGACATCCCGGTCACCCTGGTGGTGGACACCGACACCGGGACGGTCGGCAATCAGACCGACGTGGCGGAAGCGGACGGCGTCATCGAAGTGGAAGTGACCGCCACCCTGCCCGACAAGCCGCGGACGGCGAGCGGGGGAACCATCACTTTGGCCTTTTCAGAAACCGCCGACGCCAACAAGGCCGACCTGGGCGGCGGGACCGGTGATGACTTCCAGCTGGTGGACGCCTCCGGAGACCCGTTGAGCGGCGTGGACATCACTTTCGACGACGGGGAACTCACCTCCGACACGGTCACCCTGCGGCTGAAAGTCGCCGACGACCGGACGGTGGAACCCAACGAAACCCTGGCCGCGTCCGGGACTTCGGTCCGGTTCTCCAACATAACGGCCACCGCGATAACCATCGTGGATGATGACGTGGATCTGACCGTAGACAACGCTTCAGTGGATGAAAGAACCGTCACCAACACCGCCGCCGTCACCGTTACCGTCACCGCCACCATCGGGGAAGCCGCCCCCGCCGGCGGACGCACCGTCGCCTTGGAAGTGAAAGACGACGGGGATTACACGGCGGAACCCGCCGACTACAGCGCCAACCCCGCCACCTCGCCGTTCCGAGTGGAAATCGTCGGCGGGGCCACCACCGGAACCGCCACCTTCGATTTGTCCACCACGGACGACGACGAGGCCGAAGACCACGAAACGTTGGGCGTGGCCGGAACTTTGAGCGGATTCCAAGTGGACCCGGCGACCGTTACCATCATGGACCAAGACCGGGGCGTGACGTTGACTTTCACCGACTCCTCCGACAACGCCCTCGCCGAACTCAGCGAAGCCGACGGATCGCAGACCGTGCAGGCGGTGCGGGTGCGGGCAACGCTCGACGCCTCCTCCTCCTCCCTCACCGCCAACACCACGGTGGCGGTGACGGTGGGGGCTTCGGGAGGGACGGCCGGCCTGGGGGCCGCCGCCGACTACACCCGGTCGGCTTCTTCGGTAAGCGCCGTCATCCAAGCCGGGCAGCTGAGCGCCGCCGCCACCGACGTGAACATCACCACCAACTCCGACAACATTGCGGAAGGTAGGGAGACCGTCCGCTTCACCGGGAGCTCCGCCGGGTTCTCCGTCCCCAACGCCGACCTGGAAATCGCCGATCCCGACTCCAAGATAATCCTGGTTTTGAGCTCCACCGAAGTAGCGGAAAACGCCAATGCGACCTTTACCGTTACCGCCAAATACGGAACCTCGGTTACTTCCTCCACCATCAGCAGCGCCGCCGCGGTGGCCGTTACGGTGGCCTCCGCCGCCTCCAATGGGGCCGATCTGGATGACTACAGCTACACTGACACCACCGTTTCCATCCCCGCCCAAGCCATCACCAGCGGGGCCCAGTCGTTTGCGCTCACCATCACCGACGACGACCGGGTGGACGCCGGGGCCGGAGGGGAAAAGAACGAGGAAGGTTTGGTCATCGACGGGAATCCCCCCGACGGTTTCCCCGACATCGACCCGGTCAGTTTCTCGATCGTCGACGACGACCATGTCATTTCCTGGACGCTCACCTTGTCCGGGTCGCCCTACGACGGCGGGACCGAAGGCGACAGCCTGGGGTCGGTGCAGGCCCGGGCCAGCTTCGCCGGCGCCGAATCGGATCTGACTTCGCCGGTAACCGTCACTTTGAACATCAGAACCGACGGGGACGCCACCGCCGAAGCCGCGGACTTGACCTCTCCCGGCAGTTCCATCACCTTCACCATTCCAGCCGGGTCGGTGTCCAGCAACACGGCGGCCCTGACCGGCTATGCGTTCACGCAGGATACGATCGCCGAATTGCCGGAAACCGTGCTGGTGGGCGGGACGGTCACCGACTCTTACAAGTTGGACGAAACCACCCTCACCATCACCGACGACGACTCCCGGATCACCCTCACCTTGACCGGGACGGCCGAAGAAGCGGACGGCAACGCCGGGGACGCTTCGGTCAGGGCCGCTTTCGCCTCCACCGCCGTCACCTCGGAGATCAGCACCGCCACGGTGATTACGCTCGCTTTCGGAACCGGCGACGGGGCCACCGCCGAAGCGGCCGATTTCACCGCCCCCAACACGGCGATAACCCTCACCATCGCGGCCAACTCCGTCAGCCCCACATCGTCGGTCGCCCTGACCACTCTGGCCATCACCAACGACACCCGCGCCGAAGGAACCGAAACCATCAACGTAACCGGGACCGTCACCGGCGGGCTGGAAGCGCCCGGCTTCAAACTGCCCATCGTCGACGACTCCGACCTGGACGTCACGTTGATAGCCGACACCGACAACGATGAAAGCGGCGATCAGAAAGGCGTGGCGGAAGACCAGTCGCCGGTGGTGCGGGTGCGGGCCCGATTCACCTCCGCCACCGCCAACGACCTGGCCGAACCGCTGGTGGTGCGGGTCACCGCCGCCGAACTGTCCACGGCTTCGGCGGTGGGGTCGGGCACCGACTTCCGCGCCCCGGCCACGCCGGTGAACGTGACCATCCCCATCGGGGCCGCCAATCTGACCGGTTCCGCCTCCATCCTCACCGGTTTGACTTTGAACGACGACCAAATCGCTGAAAACTCCGAAACTTTCCTGATCACCGGCACCAGCACCGGTGCGGCGGCGGCCGGGACGGTAACCTCCGACACCCTTACCATCAACGACGACGACACGGACATCAAACTCAGCATCAGTCCGGCGGCGGTGCAGGAATCGGCCGACGCCCATGACATTACGGTCACAGCCGCTTTCGACGCCACCTCCTCCGTTCTGACCTCGGCTGTTACGGTTACCGTGCAAGTCGCCAGCGGGGACGGAACCGGAGCGGCCGTTTTGGGATCGGCCGGGCCGCCGCGCGTCGGCGACTTCGACACCGACCAGACCAACGACCGGATCACGATAAGCATCGCGGCCGGTTCCGTCAGCAACACGGGGACTTTCAAGCTGACCGCCTGGGACGACAGCCTGAACGAAGGAATCGAGAGGGCGAAACTGACCGGGTCGGCCACCGTGAACGGGGTGTCGCGGCAAACCGAAACCCCGATGGACATTTTGGACGGGGGAGTGGTCGTGGTCTTGCGGGACACCGGAGGAAACATTTTGACCAGCCTGGCGGAAAACAGCGGATCCACGCAGGTGCGGGTCCACGTCACCGTGCCGGTGGCCCCCACTTCCGCCCTGGTGGTCGGGTTGAACGCGATTGGGGGGACGGCCGTGTTGGACGCCGGCGGCGCCCCCTTCGGAGCCACCGAAGACTTCCGGGTGTCCTACCCGGCCAAGCCCCAGGGAACCCCCACCGGGCACGCTTTGGGCGTCCGAATCCCCGCTGGGCAGACCACCGCCTCCGCCCTGGTCACCGTGACGGTGAACAACGACCGGATAGCGGAAGGGGCGGAAGACGAAACTATCCTGTTCCGGGGCGGGCAGGTGACCATCAACAGCCAGTCGTTGCCGGTGCTGGACCGGTCTTTGGGCATCGCCGACGACGACTCGGCCATCACCCTCTCCGTCAGCGGGACGGCCGAGGAGGCCGATGGCAACGCCGGGGACGCCAGTATTACCGCCCGCTTCGCCGGGACCTCCTCCGTTATCGCCGCCAACACCGTTGTCAGCCTGACTTACAGCGTGGCCTCCTCCCAGGCCACCGCCCAAGCGGCCGACTTCACCGCTCCGGGAACGGCCATTACGGTCACCATCCCGGCTGGTTCCACCAGCAGCTCCGGGGTCGCCCTCACCAATTTGACGATCACCAACGACGCCGCCGCTGAAGAAACCGAAAAGGTGCAGGTGGGCGGGACCGCCGCCGGGTTGGACGTGACCGGGGTTTTGCTGTCCATCGCCGACGACGATGCGCAGGTGGTGCTGTCCATTCCCTCCAACACTTCCGTGAGCGAAGGCGGCAACGGTTCCGGGGTGATGGTGTCCGCCGCCTACAAGTCGGGAACCACTTCGTCGCAGATCACCTCCGATTTGATGATCACCCTGTCGGCGGCGGACGGAACCGCCACCTTATCCTCCGGCGACTTCCGGTACTCCCCTTCCACGCCCAACCGGGTGACCATCCCCGCCGGGACCACCAGCAGCGCCACCGCCGGGACGTTGGCCGGGTTGAGCGTCAATCATGACACGGTCAGCGAAGGGCAAGAGACATTGTCGGTGGGCGGGTCGTCCCCGCTGGGGTCCGCCACCGCCGTTTCCCTGCCGGTGACGGACGCCGACGGCGACATTGAACTTTCCCTGTCGCCGGGGACGGTGGTGGAACGGGCCGCCGCCCACACCATAACCGTCACCGCCCGCTACACCGGCGACACCCGGGTCACCCGCTCCACCCGCACCTCCGCCACCGCGGTGGCGGTGACGGTGGCCAGCGGCGACGGAACGGACGCGGCCAGCCTGGGGAGCGGAAGCGCCGACGACTTCACCGCCAACCCCACTTCGCTCACCGTCAACATTGCCGCCGGGCAGATCAGCGGCACCGGAACTTTCCAGGTGACCGCTCCGATGGACGGACGGGACGAAGGAACCGAGAAGGCGAAAGTGTCCGGGACGGCCACCGTGGACGGCTCTTCCCGTTCGGACTCCGTCGATTTGTCCCTCACCGACCGGGCCATCATCAACCTGTCGGTGGACACCGACGTTTCCACCGGCGGGATACAGAGCACCATTTCGGAAGGGGCCGGCTCCGCCCGGTTGCGGATACAGGCCGCCATTCCCAACGATGCGGTGTTGCCTACCAGCGGAGTTACCGTCAACCTGACGGTAACCACCCATTACACCACCGCCGGCGGGGACGCCGTTACCGCCAACGGGACCATCAACATCCCCGCCGGGAGCAGGACCGGAACCACCGATGTTTTGGTGAGCGTGCGGGACGACAACGTGTTCGGGGAAGGCGGCGGCACCTGGACGATCAGCGGGACCGCCACCGATATGGCGGTTGTGAACGCCACGGTGACGGTGACGGACGACGACACGGCCCCCACCCGCATCGAGTTGACGGTGGACCCGGCGAACGGCGTGATGGAAAACGTGGGCACCGCCCCCCAGACCATCGGGGTGAAAGCCAACTTCCCGGCCGGTTCGGCCGTGCTGACCACCGCCACCACGGTCACCGTGATGGTGGTCTCGAGCGGAGGCAATACTTCCGCCACCGTCGGAACCGACTTCGACAGCCTTACGGTTCCCAGCCCGTTTACGGTCACTATTCCCGCCCGGGAGCGCGAGTCGACCACGGCGGGGACGTTCACCGTGGTCATCAGAGACGACGCCGACCGGGAATCCATCGAACGGATCGCGGTGACCGGTACGGCCGGCGGGTTCACGGTCACCCCCACCAGTTTGCGGATCGTGGACGACGATGCGGTGCCCGAGTTGAGCATCGGCAACCAGACGGTGCAGGAAAACGCAGGGAGGGTGACGATCTCCGTTCGCCTGACCGGCATTCCGGACAGCGGGTTCACCGCCCGGGCTTCCACCGTGAACGGCACCGCGACCGCCGGGAATGACTACCAGGCGGTCACCAACCAGGCGTTGAACTTCGTCGGAACCGAAGGCGAAACCCAGACTTTCACCGTGGTCATCATCAACGATCGCAACGTGGAGGAAAATGAGTCCTTCGGCATTCGCCTGACCGTTCCGGAGTCCTCCGGGGTGACAGTGAACAGCCGGGGCGGAACCATCACCATCACCGACAACGACACCCCCTCGCCGCCCACCGGCACCCGGGTGATAACTCCGCCCCCCAGCAGGCCGACCGCTCCCACCGGTCCGCCCGCCCCCACCGCCCCGACCGGCCCCACTGCTCCCACCGGCCCCACCGCCCCGACCGGGCCCGCTGAGCCGACCGCTCCGGGCGAGCCGGTTGCTCCGACCGAACCGGAGACGTGGGAGGGCACTTTCCGGGATGACGAAGGGAGCGTCCACGAGGACAACATCGAGGTGATCGCCGAGGAGGGGATCACCCGCGGTTGCGATGACCGCAGCAATTTCTGCCCCGGCCAGTCCATCACCCGCCGCCAGATGTCCGCTTTCCTGTACCGGGCGGTGGTGGAACGGTCGGGCGCCCCGGCCCCGCCTCCTTCCGGCGTTGAGTTTACGGACGTCCCGGCGGGGGCCTGGTACAGCCAGTATGCGGACTGGGTGACCTCCATCGGGGCCTTCTCCGCGCCCAACGGAATGTTCAACCCGGGCGGGGTGGTAACCCGGGCAGACATGGCGGTGATGCTGATAGCCGCTTTCTCCCACCTGCAGTCGGTGGACGAAGCGGAGAACCTGTTCACAGACGTGTCCGGCCTGTCAGAGGACGTGGTGCGGGCCATAGAGGGCCTGTATCAGGCGGAGATAACGCTGGGTTGCAGCACCGACCCGCTCCGCTACTGCCCGAACGAGCCGGTAACCCGAGCCCAGATGGCCTCCTTCTTCGTAAGAGCCCTAAACTCCGCCCCCAGCTAAACCCGCCGAAAGCAGAATAAGAAGAAACCAGACAGAACACCCCCGCAAGGAGCGCAAGGATGAACGAGAATTCGATTGCGACCCGTCGCCCCCGGTGGTGGCGGAAACGGCGGAAACCGGCGGAACCCGAAGACATCCGCACCATCATTGAGCGGACAGTTCGAGACGGTATCGCCTTAGCGGCAACCGGCGCCGTACACGACGCGATGTTTGAAAATTTCAAAGCCGAATGGAACCCCGCCCGCCGGGCTTTGGTCAACATTCACCGCTAGCGTCGGGACGGATATGCGACCGGTAACCGACCGGATTGAATAGAAACATCCTCCTTCGTCAAACTCCGCCCAATATAAAAATTCGCCTATAGTAGAATAAAACCCAGCGGAACCCTCGTCTTGGAGAGAAAAGGTAAAAGATGACCGTAGGCGAAGATCCGTTGATGATCGAACCAGAGCCCACTATGACCGATATGGCAACGAGCGGGCCGACTCCCGACGCGGTGGCCGACCTGCAGGATATAATCCATCGGGCGGTGCGGGAGGGGATAGTTGCGGCTGCCTACGAAATGGTTTTGGACGATGTGTGGAGCGTGGTTGGCTCCGACTACAACAGCGTCCGTCCGGCTGTCCGGCAAGCATTGCGGAAAGCCGCCCGGGACGTTTTCAAACCGTTCTCCGACCAGCTGACGGCACACAATCGAACCGGGTTTCCCACCGAACGGGTAACGGAAGAAGAATAACGATCCGCCAGTGCCCGAACAAGGCGGCAAACCAGCGGGCGATCCGGGACGCGAAGAGCCCTGGTACAACTAACTGCGGCAGACGGTTACCATGGGCTGACGCCACCGGTCGCGGGATGGCGGCGTGTAACTGCCGGGCCACCCGTTCGGGCACGGGCGACGACCGGAACGGAAGGTAGTAACGTAAAGGCCGGGGACGGACAGGTTCCGCTCCCCCGAACCGGATAGGATTGAAAAAATGACGAACGACCATGGAACCCCCGACCCGACCGACCCGGCGGACATCATCCGAAAGGCGGGCGGCAACCTGCTGGAAACCGCGGCCGGTATAGATGCCGTGTTCTCCAACCTGGACGCGGCCGCTGACAGTTTGATGGCGTCCCTCGCCGATTTGAAAGCACCCGCCGCCGATTTGAAAGCGTCCACTTCCGAATTGCGGGAGGTGATGGATATTACCCGGGAGGCGGTGGTTGCCAGCCGGGACGCGATAGTTGAGATTCGGGACGAGATAGTTGGGATTCGGGCGGCGGCGGTTGAGGTTCGAGATGCGGCGGTGGAGAATCGGGACGCGACGGTTGCGAATCAGGAGGCGGCGATTGCGAATAGGGAGGCGGCAATCGAGATTCGGGACGCGACGGTTGCGAATAGGGAGGCGGCAATCGAGATTCGGGACGCGACGGTTGCGAATAGGGAGGCGGCGATTGCGAATAGGGAGGCGGAGATCGAGATTCGGGAGGCGGAGATCGAAAATCGGGAGGCGGGCGATCGCTAATCGGGAAGCGGCGGTTGCTGATAGCCGCCTCCGCTTACAACAATGACGGACGAACGTGGGAACGCCGCCCGCCGTAGCGGTGTTCCCACGCAACGCGTTCGCCCCGGGAAATAGGCTTCGGTAGGAGTTGCTAACATGAACAAAATTGAATTCTTAGAGTTTCTCCATAACGGCGAGAACTCCAAGGTGGAGTTTAAAAATGTAAATGTGTCCACCGGTAAATTGGCTAAAGAAGTTGTTTCCTTCCTAAATCATGAAGGCGGATATATTTTCCTGGGAGTGGAAGATGATCGTAATCTTTCCGGTGTTACTACCGACAAGAATTTAGGAGAATGGGTGGTTAACACATGTCGAGATAGGATTGATCCTCCGACCAACCCAACCCTTTTATGGATCAGAGATGTGGAACCAGGTAAAGATGTGCTTGCCATTGACATAGCACCAGGTATTAGTAAGCCATATGCCTATATCAAGAATAAAAATGAGGAATATTATATACGAGTTGGTAGCACCAATAAGAAAGCGAGTCGCGAGGAGTTGCAAAGATTATTTCAAGCCTCTGGTCAGCTGAATTATGGATTGAAACCAGTATATGGCACTGATATAAATTCTTTTGATATTAGACGTATAAACGAATACTTTAATCGTATATTGGGGGATGAGTCACTATCGTGGGATGACATAAGTGAGTGGGAACCGCTGTTGCGAAACATCAATCTTATGACTGAATATAGGGGACAGTCTGTTGCGACAATAGACGGATTGCTGCTTTTTGGTAAAGAGCCCAAGCGGTTTTTACCACAGTCCGGAATCCGAGCGTTTTGTTATCCGGGCACAGATCGCGACTACGCGACCCACGCTGATGAATATCTCAAAGGTCCGATGGTTTCGCTGAAAGCGCAAAACGGAACCCTAGTTGAACCCGGTTTGGCGGAGCAGGCCTGGGATTTCGTAAGACGCAATACCACTCCAACCGCCTTTCTGGATGGAATGCAAAGGGTCGACCGGTGGGAATATCCGGAGCATGTTGTACGAGAGGCCGTAATCAACGCGCTGGTGCATCGGGACTACACTATCGCCGGTACTGAAATAACCCTCACCATCTATGCGGACCGGATGGAGATAGAAAGCCCCGGTCGCCTGCCCAACACCGTAACCGTGGAAAAAATAAAAGCCGGGTTCCGTTATATGCGCAATCAGACACTAGTAAATATTATGCGGGACTACGGATACGCCGAAGCACGCGGCATGGGAGTTCGCAATAAGATCATCCCCGATATGTTGGAACACAACGGTACCGAACCTGACCTGATAGCCGATGAAGACCGATTTATCATAAGGCTGTGGAAAGAAAAACAAACCCCAAGCACCCATGAGTCTTTCAGTCCCTTTGATGGCACATCTTAGAGTTGGCCGCCGTCACCCGAAAAACCGGCTTCGCGAGGGCGCGTGTGGCGGGAAGGTAATGTTTCATGGCATCCTCGTGGAGCCGCAGGGCTTCCGCGGTGCCGGGGTGTTCGTTTTCGAAGTCCTTTAGCATGGACTCTATGTAAGCCTGAACCGCTTGGCGGTCGTCGGTTGTTTGGTTCATTCGGTATGCCAGTCGCAACCCATCTCCTCCGGCACCGTCCGCCCCCGGCTTATCTACCTCGTCGCCCACCCTGGGCCGCCCGCGTGGTTAACCGCGCCCGCTCCGAGGCTATACACGCGACTTGCTCCGTAAAAAGCACCCCGCATCCAGGATCAGGGAACTCCACATCGGCGTTGCAATCACACAGCTACACCGACCGACCGAACTTGGTTGAACCACCTCTCTTTCCAACGGCGACCCGGTTCGGCGGGAATCCAGGAATCATCCGCCCGGCGGGGAATTCGCCGAGTCCTGTGCCCCGCCGCTACCTTTCGTCATCCGGGGATTGGAACCGACCAGATGGTCGCCCGCCCATCATTCTCGGTTACGCAGTTCCTTCCGAACCGCCGCCCGCGCCGCCGCCAGTTCGGCGGGCGACAGGTTAGCCGCCGCCCGTTCCCGGACAGCCGCCCAGTTGTCCCTGTTCGGACGCCCCTCGTCCGTTTCCCGGACAATGGCGGCCAGCCCAGCCGCCAGTTCGTCGGGCGTCATAATCCGCCGTCCGGTCGTATGCGGTGGGATTCTCTTTGAGGAGGCGGGTTAGAGCTGGCTACCGTCGCCCGAAAAACCGGCTTCGCTAGGGCGCGTGCGGCGGGAAGGTAGTGTTTCATGGCATCCTCGTGGAGCCGCAAGGCTTCCGCGGTGCCGGGGTGTTCGTTTTCGAAGTCCTCTCGCATAGACTCTATGTAAGCCTGAACCGCTTGGCGGTCATCGGTTGTTTGGTTCATTGCGTACCTCCTTGCATCAGAGCTTAGCCTGGTTTGATTGTTGCCGGTGCCAGCCTTTGTCGCCTCGCTGGGGAGGTTTTAGGCGGAGGTGGTTAGGTCTAGGAGGCGGGCGAAACGTTTGCGGGCTATGACCAGGGCTATGAGGGTTACTACGAAGGGGAGGGCGTCGGTGATTTGGACGGGGAGGCCGTTGCCCTGCAACCGGAACCCCAGGCCTTCGGCGAAGGCGAATAGCAGGCTGGCCCCCAGCACCCCCGCCGGGTGGGCCCGGCCCAGCATCACCGCCACCACCGCGATCCAGCCCCGTCCGCTGGACATGTTCTCGGCGAACTGCACCACGTTCCCCAGCGCCAGCTGCGCTCCGGCCAGTCCGCACAGCGCCCCGGAGGCCAGCACCGCCCCGTATTTGTAAACCACCGGGCTCACCCCCAGCGACTCGGCCGCCTGCGGCCGTTCCCCCACCCCCCGCAGCCGCAATCCCAGCGGGGTTCGGAACAGAAACACCCAGGTCCCCGCCACCAGCAGGAGCGACAGGTAGGCGATGAGCGTGTTGTCGAACAGGGCTGGCCCCACCAGCGGAATGTCGGACAGCACCGGGACGGCGAAGTTGTTCAACCCGTCCACCCGCGGGTCGGCGAACACCCCCCGCACATCGAAAATCTGCGGCAGGAGAAACCCGGTCAGCCCCAGGGCCATAAGGTTGATGGCGATCCCCAGCACAATCGGATCCCCCCGCCTGCTCACCGCCCCGAAAGCCAACACCAGCGACACCGCCATCCCGGCCGCCACCGCCAACACCACCCCCACCCCGCTGGCCGCCGCCAGAAAAGAGCCGCCCACCGCCGCGAACGCCCCGGCCAGCATCATCCCCTCCAAAGAAATCTGGAAAACCCCGGCCCGTTCGCAGATCATCCCCCCCAGGGCGGCCAGCAAAATGGGGATCATGGCCCGGAACACCGAATCCACCAGCGCACCGTCGAACAGCTGGTCGAACATCACACTTCTCCGACGTGGGCGGCGGCGGGGTCGGTTTCCAACTCCGCCGGACGCGGGCCCCGTTTCCACCGGCGGAAAGTCAGGCGGCTGGCCACCGCCACGATGATCACCGCCTGCAACACCTGCGACAGCCGCCAGGAAACGCCCGCTTCGCGTTGCATGGCCTGCCCGCCGATCTGCAATCCGGCGAACAGCAACCCGGCCAGCAGGATGAAAGCGGGCCGGTTGGCCGCCAACAGCGACACCAAAAGCCCCGTCCAGGCCAGCCCGCTCAGCACCAGCTCCCCGTCTATGAAACGATAGGCGCCGCCTATGATCAGATGGGTTCCGATCATTCCCCCCACCGCCCCGGCCGCCGCCATCACCCCCACCGTTTGCCGCTCCACCTGAATGCCGCCGTAACGGGCGAAACTTCCGTTCATCCCCGCCATCTGCGTTTCGTATCCGACCACCGTCCGCCGGTAGATCAGCCAAGCCGCCCCGCCCAGGACCACCACCAGAACCAGCGACAGGCTCACCCCGCCGGCCAGGTCCGTTTTGGGGATGCGGGCCGTCGCCGGAATCTGGCGGGTGGAAGTCAGCGTAACCGAATCGTCCAAGAACGGGAACCGCACCAGGTAGCCGGTGACCGCCCGGGCTACGTAGTTGAGCAGCAGGCTGGTGATCAGAATCGGCAACCGCAACCTGGTTTGCCCGAAGGCGGGCAACATGGCCCACGCCATTCCGGCCGCCGCCCCGGCCAACATCGCAACCGGAATCACCACCGGCCCCGGCCCCGGCAGGTAGATGGCCACCAGGGCCCCGGCCAGGCCGCCCATCACCATCTGCCCTTCCCCGCCCAGGTTGATCACCCCTGCCCGGAAAGCCACCGACACCGCCAAAGCCATGCCGATGATGGGGACCGCCTGGTTCAACGTGTTGCGCAACCCCGACTCCCCGATCGCCCCCGAAAACATTTCCTGGTAGGCCAGCAACGGGTTGCCGCCGGTCAGCAGCACGATGGCCGCCCCGACGGCCAAGGCGAACACCAAAGAAAAAGACACCGGGTTGGACCATGCCCGGCGCAACCCTCGCAGGGCCTTATCCATCGCCGTCCTCCCCGGAGCCGGGGGAAGGCCGTTCCAAAAAGGCCCCGGTCATGTACAGGCCGATTTCCTGTTCGGTGGCGGAAGCCGGATCCAACTCGGCGGCCACCCGCCCGTCGAACATCACCAGGATGCGGGTGCTGAGGGCCAAAATTTCCGACAATTCGGCGGACACCAGCAACACCGCCCCTCCCTCGTTCCGGTACGACGCCAGCCGTCCGTGAATGTATTCGATGGCGGCGATGTCCAAGCCGCGGGTGGGCTGTTCGGCGATCAGCAGGGGGGCGTTGTGGGACATTTCCCGCGCCACCACCACCTTCTGCAGGTTCCCCCCGGAAAGGGTGGACACCGCGTTGCGGAGGGCCCCGGCTTTAATGTCGAAGGTTTTGATCAGCCGCCCGGCGTGTTCCCGCACCCGGCGCAGGTTGAACCATCCCCGCCGTTGGATTTCCGGGTGGCGCTGATGGCCCAGCAGCAGGTTGTCCGACAGGGAGGCGTGATGGCTGGAACCCACCCGGTGGCGGTCTTCCGGCACGAAAGCCAACCCGGCCCGGCGCCGTTCCCCGACGGCGGCGGCGGTCACATCCACCCCGTTCAGCGACACCTCCCCCGCGGTCGCTTCCCGCAGTCCGGCGATGGCTTCGATCAGTTCCGTTTGGCCGTTGCCCGCCACCCCGGCGACGCCCACGATTTCCCCCGCCCGCACCTCAAAACCCGCCTCTTCCACCGCCGGCCTGCCATGTTCGCCGGCCACGGAGAGGCCGGTTACCGCCAACACCGGGTTGCCCGGCTGATGGGGGGCGACCCGCCGGTTCAGGTTCACGTCCCGCCCCGTCATATGGCGGGTGATCTCCTCCGGGGAGGTGGCGGCGGTAACCAGGTCGGCCACCGACTGGCCGTTGCGAAGCACGGTCACCCGGTCGGAAACGGCCATCACCTCCCCCAGCTTGTGGGTGATGAACAGGATGGTGCGTCCCGCATCCCGCAGGCGCCGGACGACCGTGAACAGCCGGTCCCGCTCTTGGGGGGTGAGCACCGCAGTCGGCTCGTCCAAGATCAGAACCTGCGCCTCCCGGTACAGGGCTTTCAGAATTTCCACCCTTTGCAGCACCCCCACCGGCTGGGTTTCCACCAGGGCGCGCGGGTCCACCGCCAGCTCGTAACGTTCGGACAACTCGGCCACCTTTTGCACCGCGGCCGCCCGGTCGATCAGGGGTCCCCTGGTGGGTTCTTCGCGGAAAACCACATTGTCGGCCACGCTCAAAGTGGGGAACAGCCGGAAAGCCTGATGCACCATTCCCATCCCGGCCCGGATGGCGTCCAAAGCCGAACCGAAGCGCACCCGTTCCCCCCCGACCAGGATTTCGCCCTCGTCGGGGGGGAACAGCCCGTAGAGAATGGACATGAGGGTGGTCTTGCCCGCCCCGTTTTCGCCGACCACGGCGTGAATGTCCCCGGCCCGCACCGTTAAATTCACCCGGTCGTTGGCCACCACCCCCGGAAACCGCTTGGTTATGCCGCGCAACTCCAAAGCGGGGACGGCGGCGGGGTCGGCCATTTCCCGGCCCGTTCCGCCCGGCGGCGCTCAGCCCGCCAAAGGATCGGGTACGGTGATGGAGCCGTCGATGATGCCCGCCGCGGCCGCCTCCACTTCGGCGATGATCTCCGGGTGGTTGGCGATCAGGCATTCGCTGCTCGCCAAGTCGGGGTGCATGGCCATCACGCCGGTTCCGCCTTCGGCCAGGCCGAACGACTCCACGGAGCCCGCTTCGCCGTTTATCACCTTCTCGATCAACTGGTCCACCAAAACATCCACCAGTTTCAGGTTGTTGTCCACCACCCGGCCGAAGCCGTTGGGGCATTCGTTGATGTCCACCCCGTAGGAGAAGAAACCGGCGTCCCGGGCCGCTTCGAAGACGCCGCCGTTGGAACCGGCCCCCACTGCGAAAATGTGGTCGGGGCCTTGGGCGGCCAGCGACAGGGCCAACTCTTTGGCCCGGGGCGGGTCGGCGAAGGGGTTGTCGCCGCCGATGAACACTGGGGAGTTTTCGACCGACGGATTGACCGAGCGAGCCCCCAACTCGAAGCTGCTCCACCAGCGTTGGAAGAAGGGGATGTCCAAGGCGACCACCGAGCCGATCTGTCCGCTTTCGGTGAGACGTCCGGCCATTATCCCCAGCAGGTAGGCCCCTTCATGCTCCCGGAACACCCCGCAGTGCAGGTTGGGGGCCGGATCGTCCGGGCATGAGTCGATGAGGATGAACTCCTGGTCGGGGTTGGCTTTGGAAAACTCGTCGGCCATTTCCAGCAGGGTGAAAGTGGTGAGCACTATCACATCCGGGGCTTCTTCGATGGCCGCTTCGATGTTGGAACGTTGCGAGGCGGTGTCGTTGTTGGATTCGTAAGTTTTCCAAGTTCCGCCCAGTCGCTCCGCCGCCCGTTGCGTGCCCACTTCGCCCAACCCCAGAAACGGGTTGATTCCGATGGGGCCGGGGGTTACGTAAATCAGGTTGATGCCCTCTTCTTCGGCGTCGCCCCCGCAGGCCGCGGCCAGCATGGTGAGAGACAGCAACACCGCGCCCGCTTTCCACAGTTTCCTCATTTTCCCTTCCCTCCTGTCCGCTTGTTCCCGTCAATCTACCACCCCATCCGCCCGGATGCCGAAGTGGGGACGGCAACCGGGCGGGATGCGGCGGATAGGGTTGGACGCTTTCTCAAGCGTCGCCGTTGCCGATTCCGAAGTGGTCTTTGATAAGGGCCAGGTCTTTTTCGATACCGCCCATCCGGTTGTCCAAACTGGTCACCTTGGCTTCCACATTGATCATCCGGTCTTCCACATTGATCATCCGGTCTTCCATCTTGATCATCCGGTTGTCCAGTACGGTCATCCGGTCTTCCATCTTGGCCATCCGGTTGTCCAGTACGGTCATCCGGTCTTCCATCTTGGCCATCCGGTTGTCCAGTACGGTCATCCGGTCTTCCAGTCCGGCCATCCGGTTGTTCAGATGTTTGCCCATGCTGGTTAGACGTTCGTCCATGTTGTTCAGCCGTTCGTCTATGCCGGTTAGCCGGGTTTCGATGATGATGACGCGATCATTGATGTTTATGATCCGGGTTTCCAGAAGGTCGAAGGAGTTCTGCAGGGCGGCCATGTTCGCCTCCAGGGTCCGCAACCTGGCCCCGAAGTCCTCCATGGCCTTCGTCAAGGCGTCGACCTGGGTCTCCAGGTCGTTGAACCTGACGGCCATGTTCCAGCCTTTGGTGACCAGGACGGTCATCATCGAGCCGCCTAGGGCTATGACCAGAAGGTTCAATACGTCCATAGGGGTCATTATACCATCCTTTCTCGTAATGTGCGGCCCGGCGGCGGGAGCTGGGCGCCCCCGGCGTTGCGCCGGACCCCTACCTATTAATAAACCAAATTAAAAGCTAAAAAACAAGGGGTATGTTTTCCCAGGTAAACACGGGTTTTTGAATTTGGGGGGCGTTCAAAAACGCCGGTTCGGGCGCGGCGCCGGGCGGGGGACGGTCGCGGCTAAAAGGCGGAGCGGAGGGGGCCGAGGGGGGTGTCGGCGAGGGTTTCCCCCCGGTCCAGGCGGATCACGCGGCGGTCGGTGACGATGGCGGTGAGCAAAGAGGCGGGGGTTACGTCGAACGCGGGGTTGAGGACGGGGGTGCCTCCGGGGGCGATGGCCGTTCCCCGCAACTCCACCACTTCCGCCGCCCCCCGGTCTTCGATGGGAATGTCGGCCCCGGCGGGGGTGGCCGTGTCGATGGTGGATTCGGGGGCGATCACCACCATCGGAACCCCCGCATGTTGCGCCCCCAAGGCCAGGGCCAAGGTGCCGATTTTGTTGGCCGCGTCGCCGTTGGCCGCGATCCGGTCCGCTCCGGCCAACACCGCGTCCGCCCCGCCCGCGGCCAGCAGGAACGGCCCGGCCGAGTCCACCAGCAAACGATGGGGCGCCCCCATCCGGGCCAGTTCCCAGGTGGTGAGGCGCGCGCCCTGCAGGAGCGGGCGGGTTTCCACCGCCAGGGCTTCTTCCAGCAACCCCCGTTCGAACAGGGTTTGGATGACGGCCAGGGCGGTGCCCCTTTCCACCGCGGCCAGCCCGCCGGTGTTGCAGATGGTCATGGCGCGCACCGGCGCCTCCTCCGTCAGTTCCGTTATCAGATCCGCCCCGTATTCCCCCATGGAGACAGAGGCGGCCACTTCTTCGTCCCGGATGCGAAACGCCTCTCGCAACACCCGGTCGAAGCCTTCTTCCGCCAGGGCCGCCGCCCGGTCCACCATTCGCGCCAGGTTGACGGCGGTGGGCCGGGCCTCCCGCAACATTTTCACCGCCTCCAGCAGCCTCGGCCCCCGCCCGCCGTGTTCCCGCACCGCCAAAGCCACCCCGAAGGCCCCGGCCACCCCGATGGCGGGCGCTCCCCGCACCGACAGCCGGCGGATGGCGGCCGCCATATCCGGGGCGTTGTCCACCCGCAACAGGATGTAGGAGTCGGGGAGCCGGGTTTGGTCAACCATCACCACCGCCCCCTCCGCCCAGTCCAACGACCTCCCCCCCAAACCCCCGCCGTCGGCCGCTTCCATCAACTGTCCGCCCGTTACGCCGCCCCCGGCGCATCGTCCTGCGTCCACCGTCCGTCGATCAGCCGGAACATCCGTCCGTTCGGGTTGCGGTTTCGCAGTTCCGCCGGCAGGCGCGGTTCGGGAACGTTGTCGTAGCAGTGCAGGGCGGCGAACCGGTGGATGGCGGCGGGGACGCCCACCGCGGTGAAACCGGGATGGCCGGTGGCCGGATAGGGCCCCCCGTGGTTCATGGCGGACACCACCGCCACCCCGGTCGGCATCTTGTCGTTCAGCAACCTTCCCACTTTGCCCCGCACCGCCTCCGCCACCGCCCGGTAGTCGTCTTCCTCCGACCCGGAGCGGTCCGAGTAAATGGATCCGGTCAGGGCCCCTTCCAGGCTTTCCGCCGCCTGCGCCATCTCCGCCGCGTCCGCCGTCCGCACCAGCAGGGAAACCGGGCCGAACACTTCGGTCTGGAAACCGCCGGGGTTGGCCGCGAACTTTTCCCCGGATATGGAGAGCAGGGTGTTTCGATAGGCGAACCGGTCGCCCGCCACCGCCCCGCCCCCGGTCAGCTCCTCCGCCCCCATTTCCCGCAGGGCGGAGGTTCCCGCCGCCAGATGGCCGGGTTCGCCGAGCAGGGTTTCCGCCTTCCCCGCTTGGAAGAGTTCCGCCGCCCGTTCCGCGAACCGGTCGCCCGCCGGGGTGGTGGGCGCGAACACCAGTCCCGGATTGGTGCAGAACTGCCCCGCCCCCAGCGTGCAGGATTCGTAAAACTCCCGGGCGATTTCCTCCCCCCGGTCGCGCAACGCCCCGTCCAGCAGGAACACCGGGTTGACGCTCCCCAACTCCAGGTAGATGGGTGTTCCAGCCCGGTCGGCCGCTTCTTTCAGGGCCAACCCGCCCCGTTTGCTTCCCGTGAACCCGACCGCTCCCACCCGCCGGTCGGAGACCATCGCCTCCCCGTCCTCATGGCGGGTGCGGTAGATGAGCTGCGCCAAAGCCGGGGGGGCGCCGGCCTGTTGGGCAGCCGCCAAAGCGTGCTCCCCCATAAGTTGGGTGGTGCGGGGGTGGCCGGTGTTGGCTTTGGCGATCACCGGGTTGCCCGCCGCTATCGCCGCCGCAAAGTCCCCCCCGGAAATTCCGTTGAAAGCCATCGGAAAGTTGTTGGGGCCGAACACGATCACCGGTTTGCCGAGCGGCCCGTACATTGATCGGATGTTGGCGGACGCGTCGATGGTGGCGGTGGTCCAGGTGCGGTCCCGGGCGGCGGCGGCCGCTTGTCGGAGCTGGTCGGTGGCGCGGGCCAGTTCCCCGATTAGGCGAGGCTCCACCGGCAGGCCGGTTTCGTCATGGGCGGCCGTTGCCAGGTTTTCCCGGTCGGCGTCCAACCGGTCGGCGTACGCTTCCAGAAAAGCGGCCGCCATCTCCGGGCCGCCCTCCCGCAAGGTTTGGGCGGCCGCCGTCCCGGCCTCCAACGCCGCGCCCGCTTCGTCCAGCGAGGAAACCGGAAACTCTTCGGGGCAGGGCAGGCCCCGGTTGGGGTTGACGGCCCGAAACGACGAGACCGCGTCCGAAGGGCGCCATCGCCCGTTGATCAGCACCGGTTCCATTTTCCCCATTCTCCCTCCGCGCCGCCCGGCGGCCCGCTAACCGCCGGCCTGTTCTAAGATAGCTGAAAATCCTAACGGATTCCCATCGTATTAGGAGAGGCGAATGAAACGCAAAACTGAATTGGCCAGTTCATGATCGAGGTGGATCTCTCCTCGTTCCTAGCATCCTGGTACGCGTGGGTACTGGTGAGTTTGCTGACCCTCACGGCATGTGCGAACAGGTTCGCCCGGTTTTATAGGGAATGGACGGAGGCTAGGTTGATAAAGAAATCCAATGCGCTTCCCAGCGGCTACAGGTCTGAGAAAGAGTATTCTATGACAGGGGAGCCAGGAGACTTGGTTCCCTATGAAGAGATGGAAGACATCCGACCGCTGGAGGATTGGGAGATAAGGGCGGAGGGCGACGAATGAGAGACCTGACTTTCCCCTCCGAGCCGTCCCGTATATGGACCTTCGCCCTGGGGCCTTACCGGGAGGCGAATAACGGGATGGAGTCCCGTTTCGCCTTGAAGGGACCTTATGAAACGGATCAAGGCGAAAAGGTTTTCCGGGCGAGGGACAGGGGAACCAGGTACAAGGTCCTTTTCCTCCCGGCTGAGGAGGCATTGGAGCGGTTCATCGCTTACGCGGTGAAAAATATGGATTGCTCTGAGAGACCCGACAACGGCGTGGTCTTGTTGGGAATCTCCTCCTACGCCGAGAAGCTGAACGAGGAAGGCTCCTACACCTACAAAAAGTTCGGGTTTCGGTACGCGGTGCGCAAAACCTCCATTTTGGATACTTCCAACATCGCCCTGTCGGCCACCGTCATGCGCAACGGGCGGGATGATGAGCAACAGGCGCCCGAGGCGTTTAGAACGAAGGATTTCCCGCCGGGGGAAATGGAATCCCAGCTAGTGGATTTCCTGAAGCGGTTATGCTTGGAGAGGTACGAAAACTTCCCGGAGCTCAAATGGGGGTGAGCGTCGTCCGCCCCGCCCGTTAGGAGCCCCAAGGAGTCAAATTGGAGCGTTACGCCGCCGACTTGCTGATTACGATGTCGGATGAGCATCCCGGCCCCATACCGGACGGGGTGGTGGATGTGGAGGAGGGGCGGGTGGTTTGGGCGGGGGCGGCGGCGCAGGCCCCGGCCCGTCCGCAGATTCCGGTGACCCGCATAAGCGGCATTCTGATGCCGGGCATGCTCAACATTCACTGCCACACCCCGATGGTTCTGCTGCGAGGGGCGGGGGAGGGGTTGCCGGTGGAGCGGTGGCTGCGGGAGGTTATGTGGCCGCGGGAGGCCCGGCTCACTCCCGGGGATGTGCGGATGGGCATGAGGGCCGGGGCGGCGGAGATGCTGGCGGGCGGGATAACCACTTCGGTGGAGATGTATTTTCAGGGGGAGGAGGTGGCCCGGGGGGCGGCGGAGGCCGGATTGCGGTGCGTGGTTACCGCCCCTCTGATAGAAGACGAAGCTTTGGCGCATATGGGTTCCTGGGAGTCGCAGTTGGAGGAGATGGCCGCCGCCCGGGAACGTTGGTCCGCCGATCCGCTGATCGAAGTGGGGGTGGGGCCGCACGCCGCTTATTCGGTTTCCGAAGAGTGCCTGCGCCGCATCGCGGAAACGGCCGCCGAGACGGGAATGCTGGTGCACATCCATGTCAACGAAGAACAGTGGGAGGAGGAGGCGGTGCGCCGCAAAACCGGGCGGGGGCCGGTCGCCTACCTGGAAGAAGTGGGTTTGCTGCGGGGGCGTACGCTGGCCGCCCATGCGGTTTGGATGTCCGACCGGGATATTGAGACCTTCGCCCGCACCGATACGGCGGTGGCCCATTGTCCCTGTTCCAACGCCAAGCACGGCTCCGGGACGGCCCGGGTGGGGGATATGCTGGCGGCCGGCCTCCGCATGGGCATCGCCACCGACGGCCCCGCCTCCCATCATCGTTTGGACCTGTTCGAGGAGATGCGCACCGCCATCCGCTTGGCCCGCGTCCGGGGCGGCGACGCCCAGCTGTTCCCCCCCGCCCGGGCTTTGCGGATGGTCACCGCCGGAGCGGCCGACGCCATCGGCCGCCCGGACCTGGGACGACTGTCCCCCGGGGCCTGGGCTGACATGATCGCTTTGACGGCCGACTATCCGCCTTTGCGTCCGGTGGTTCCCGTCGAAGACGACCCGATTTCCCGCATCGTCTGGTCGGGTTCGCCGGCCGCGGTGACAGAAGTGTGGGTGGGGGGCCGCCGGGCGGCGTCCGGCTGGGAAGCGGAAGGGGCGGACCGCGTTGCGATGTTGGCCGAGTTGGATGAGCGGGCGCGTAGGCTGGCCGTATGAACGCCGACCGGGTGATTGAGATTCTGGGCTTGGAGCCGTTGCCGGTGGAAGGCGGGATGTGGGCGCAGACTTGGCGGGACCAATATTCTTCGGCCATATATTTCCTGCTCCGTCCGGGCGATTTCTCGGCCGTGCATCGGGTGGAGGGACCGGAAATGTGGCACTTCTACGCGGGGGCGGCGGCGGAGATGTTGCTGTTGCGCGAGGATGGTTCGGCGGAGCTCCCCCGGTTGGGAAGCGACTTGGAGGCGGGGGAGAGGCCTTTCGTGGCGGTTCCGGGCCGGGTGTGGATGGCGGCCGCCACCACCGGCGACTGGTCGCTGGTGGGAACCACCATGGCCCCCCCTTTCCGGGCGGAGGAGATGGAGATGGGGCGGGCCTCCGACTTGGCGGAACGCTACCCGTCGGCGGCCGGACATATCCGCCGCCTGACCAGGGAGGAGAATTTATGACGGCGCCCCCCGGACAACTGTTGGATTTGTCGGGCCGGGTGGTGCTGGTTACCGGGGCCGGAGGCGGGATCGGCCGGGGGATCGCCTCCCGGATGGCGGCCGCCGGGGCGGCGGTGGCGGCCCACACCCGCGCCTCTCCTTTGGACGGGTTGCTGGACGGCCTGTCGGCCGAAGCCCGGGAACGGGCGCTTCCGGTCGCCGCCGACCTGACCGACGCGGACGGCCCGGCCCGGGTGGTGGACGCCGTCGTCGAAGCCTTCGGTCGGATCGACGGGCTGGTCAACAACGCCGGCATCCAGCCCATCGCCCATTTCGCCGACTTGACCGACGCCGAATGGTCGGAGATGCTGGAAGTCAACCTGACCGCCGTCCACCGGCTCACCCAGGTTGCGGCGGCGGCTATGAAACGGGCCGGCAACGGCGGCTCCATCGTCCATATCGCCTCCATCGAAGGCCATCACGCGCCGGTGATGCACGGCCATTACGGGGTGTCCAAGGCGGGCCTGATCATGCATGCCCGCTCGGCCGCCATCGCCTACGGGCCGGACGGCATTCGGGTGAACGCGGTTTCGCCCGGTCTTATCCGCCGTCCCGGCTTGGAAGAGGATTGGCCGGACGGGGTCGCCCGCTGGGGGGCCGCCTGTCCGCTGGGCCGGATGGGCTCCCCGGAGGAGGTGGGGGACGCCTGTTTGTTTCTGATGTCCGATTTGGCCCGGTGGATCACCGGGGCGGAACTGGTGGTGGACGGGGGCGTCTCCGCCACCCCCACCTGGTAGGGGCCCATGCGCCTGCGGGACCGCGTCTATCTGATTACCGGCGGGGCGGGCGGCATCGGCGCCGGGACCGCGCGGGCCGTTCTGGAAGAAGGGGGCCGGGCGGCGTTGGCCGACTTGGACGGGGGGGCGGCGCAGGACGCGGCCCGGCGTTTGGACCCGTCGGGGGATTCCGCTTGGGGTTTGGCGTGCGACGTCGCCGATCCCGAACAAGCGGAGCGGGCGGCGGCGGAAACCGCCTCCCGCTTCGGCCGCCTGGACGGGGCGGTCAACGCGGCCGGGGCGGTTTTTCTGGATGAGGCGTGGGATTCCCGCCCGGATGATTGGACACGCACCTTTGACATCAACGTGACCGGAACGTTCCTGACCGCCCGGGCGGTGGGCCGCCGTTTGCGGGAGACGGGCGGGGGGGCGATCGTCAACGTGGCCTCCAACTGCGGCAAGGCCGGATATCCGAATATGGCCGCCTACAACTCGTCCAAGGCGGCGGTGATCGGGTTGACCCGGTCGTTGGCCATGGAATGGGCGGCGGACGGGATCAACGTCAACGCGTTGTGTCCGGGCGGGGTGGACACGCCGATGCTGGCCGGAGTGGCGGAGTGGCTGTCCCCCCGGTTGGAAACCCCCGCCGCCCAACTGCTGGCCGGGATGGGGCCCGCCCAGCTGGGCCGCCGGGTGGAACCGGTGGAAGTGGGCCGGGTGGCGGCGTTTCTGCTGTCCGACGATGCGTTGATCATCCGGGGGCAGGCCATCAGCGTGGACGGCGGCGACACCCCTTATTAGGGGCGCTGGGCAGGAGCTGGGAGGGAACTGATGGAGGACCGTTGGAGCGGGGAGGAGGCGGCCGCTTTCGCCGGGCCGTTGGGGGAATGCGTATACGGGTCTCGCCTTTTGGGTTCCGAGCCCGGCCTGGTGTTGCACGGCGGGGGCAACACCTCGGTCAAAGCCCCTTTCGCCGACATCACCGGCCGGTTGATAGACGCCTTGTACGTAAAAGGGTCCGGGTGGGATTTGGCGACTATTGAAAAAGAGGGGTTCGCCCCGCTTCCTTTGGAGCGCCTGGCGGAGCTGCTGGAGCTGGATTCGCTGTCGGACGCGGAGATGATGCGGGAGTTGTCCGCCGCCCGGCTGGACCCATCCGCCCCGGAGCCGTCGGTGGAGACCTTGTTGCACGCCCTGTTGCCCCACCCGGCGGTGCTGCACAGCCACGCCGACGCCGTAGTGACTTTGACCAACACCCCCGATGGGGCCGGCCTGGCGAAGGAAGTGTTCGGGGAGGCGACGGCGATCGTCCCCTATGTGATGCCCGGCTTCGACCTGGCCAAAGAAACGGCCCGCATGTGGCCGGAGGTTCCGGCGGACATCACCGGTTTGGTCCTGCTCAACCACGGCCTGTTCACTTTCGGCCCCGACGCCCGCACCGCTTACCGGCGGCACATCCGCCTGATCACCCGGGCTGAAGAGTGGCTGGAGCGGGCCGCCCCGGTCGCGGTGGCCGCGGGGCGGGCCCTGCCGCCTGTTCCCCGAACCGAGCTGGCCGACCTGAGGTTGCGGATTTCCCAAGCGGCGGGCCGGGCGATGGTGGTGCGCCGCCGCGCCGATGCGGGGACGGCACGCTTCGTTTCCCGCCCCGACCTGGAGGATCTGGCCCGCCGCGGGCCGCTCACCCCCGATCATGTGATCCGCACCAAACCCCATCCGATGGTCGGGCGGGACGTGGAGGCCTTCGCCGCCGCCTACCGGGACTATTTCACCGCCTGGCGGAGCCGGGCCCGCACCGAGCCGGTGATGCTGGATCCCGCCCCCCGGGTGGTTTTGGACCGGGAGATGGGGATGCTGACGGCGGGGGAGACGGCGGGGGCGGCCGCCGTAGCAGCCGACATTTACCTGCGCACCATGCCGGTGTTGGAACGGGCGGAGGATCATCTGGGCGGCTACGTTCCGTTGTCCCCGGGCGATCTTTTCCAAGTGGAATATTGGGATTTGGAGCAAGCCAAGTTGCGCCGGGCCGGGGAACCGCCGCCGTTGGCGGGGGCGGCGGCGGTGGTGACCGGGGCCGCTTCCGGCATCGGAAAGGCCTGCGCCGCCGAATTGCTGAAGCGGGGGTGCGCGGTGACCGGTTTGGACCGCGACAGTTCGGTGCGGGAGGCTTTCGCCGGGGAGGCCTGGCTGGGTTTGGCGGCGGACGTGACCGACCGGGCCGCGCAGAGCCGGGCTTTGGATGCGGCGGTGGAGCGGTTCGGCGGGGTGGATATGGTTGTGGCGGCGGCCGGGACGTTCGGAACCTCCGCTCCGGTGGCCGGGTTGGACGTTGCGCAACGGCGGGCGGTGATGGAGGTTAACGCGGGGGCGGTGGCCGACCTGTTGGCCGAGGCGCATCCCCTGTTGGCGCTCTCCCCGATCGGGGGCCGGGTGGCGGTGATCGGTTCCCGCAACGTGTCCGCCCCCGGCCGGGGGGCGGCCGCCTATTCGGCCTCCAAGGCCGCCCTCACGCAACTGGCCCGGGTGGCCGCTTTGGAATGGGCGGCGGACGGAATCCGGGTGAATATTTTCCATCCCGACGCGGTGTTCGACACCGGCCTGTGGACGGAGGAGTTGCTGGCCGCCCGCGCCGCCGAATACGGGATGACGCCGGAGCGGTACAAAACCCGAAATCTCCTGGGACGGGAAATAACCGCCGCCGACGTGGCGCGGGCGGTGGCGGAAGTGTGCGGAGACGCCTTCCCCGCCACCACCGCCGCCCAAATCCCCATCGACGGAGGCCACCCCGGCGCCGTCTGACCGCCGCAGGCGGGCGGATTCCCGAACGCTCCGCCATACCCGAAGCAGAGCCCGTTTCCAGCGAATTAGCCTTTTTTGCGTCATATTGAGCAAGGTAACATCCCCCTATGACAAAAACCCAAGCCCAAAATCGCGGAAAACGAACCGCCCCCTCCGGCGGGGAATTATTCGGCGGGGAATATCGTCCGTAGCCCGGTCGTTTCATCCTGCGCGAGCGACCGCCCGTTGACTGCCGCCATCGTCGCCGAGTTGGCTAATGTTCTACGATGACGACGGCAGGGATAGAATCCCGCCGACCCTGAACCCGGATAGCCTCGGCGAACAAGGACAAAAGGTTTCGGTTGCGAAGCGTTCGTGGGCTCCGGAACCAACCAGACAGCAACAGAGTAGGGATGATGGCAGATAGCAACGGAACCCAACCCGGCTGGACGGAAGCGGCAACGGCGTTGGTGGAGGCGATGGCTTCGACGGTGGAACGGATGGTAGCCGCCACCGCGTCGCTGACCCAGGCAGCGGTGGACATAGCGGAAACGTTGGGGGACGCGGCGGCGGATAACGGGGTGGCGGCGGCGGATAACGGGGTGGCGGCGGCGGATAACGGGGTGGCGGCGGCGGATAACGGGGTGGCGGCGGCGGATAACCGGGTGGCGGCGGCAATGAATCGGGTGGCGGCGGCAATGAATCGGGAGGCGGCGGCAATGAATCGGGAGGTAATCAAGACGATCGTGAAAGCGATGCGGCAGATCGGGGATATGGTCGCTGACAATCGGATAGCGGCACTGGATAACCGGCGCGCGGCAGATATCAACCGGGAAACCGCGAAGATGCTACAAGGTTTAGCGGACGGGATGAGCGGCTAATAGGCGACCAGCCGCCGTCATACCCGCATATCCTCCGTTAGCTGTAGCGGGGTCGGTGGTTGTTGTGGTAGCGGAGCCAGTGTTTGAGGGCTTGGTTTGGGGTTGGTTTATCTGGCCGGTTGCTAGTTGGCCCATTTGAGTTGAGGGCTTGGTTGTATCGCTCTACTTTGCCGTTCTGATGTGGATGATAGGGCTTTGGGCGCGGAGTAGGTCGGCGAGATGGACGTTGTAAGTGTTCTGTGCGCCATCAGGAAACCACCCTCAAGGAGCGGCGGGGGTCGGGGAGTTGGGAGGCCAGGTTGCGGAGGACGCGGGCCGCTTCCGCATCGCCCCTGTTCTCGGCGGCCCGGATGTGGGCCTCGATGGCCTGCTGGACGGCTACCTGCTCATAGCCGCGTCCGCCGGAGTGGCCGATGCGCATCCCGGCCTCCAGGCCGCTCCGGAAACCGCGCCGATAATCTTCAATCGGGTAATCGGCGGGGCCCGCGCCGAGCGTAGGCGCAAGGGCGTCAGGGGAGGCGATGATCGGTCGTCTGTAATCTAGGTGTACTTGGCCAGGACGTTGGTGACGGTTTGGTTGTTGCATAAGTGAAGACCTCCTGGTGTTATGGGGAGTGAAAGCACCCTATAGCACGGGAGGAGGTCTTCAGGGATGCATGGTAACGCGAGGTCGTCGCCTTTGGGACGTTTGGGGATGGTGTTGCGGGTGATAGAAGAAGGAGAGCCGGTGGCGCGGGTGGCTCGGGGGATGGGGATGTCTCGGCAGTGCGTGTCCAAGTGGGTGCGCCGTTACCGGGAGGAAGGCGAGGCCGGTTTGGAGGATCGGTCGTCTCGGCCGCGCTGCTCCCCTATGCGTACCAGCCCGGAGGTGGAAGAGCTGGTGCTGCGGGCGCGGCGGCGGTTGCGGGCGGGCCCCGCTCGGTTGTCGGCGTTTACGGGGGTGCCGGAGCGGACGATCAGCCGCATCCTCCGCCGCCACGGGATGTTGCGTCTGTGGGAATGCGACCAGCTGACTGGCGAACCGCTCAAAACTCCTCCCGGGCCGGTGGTGCGGTATGAACGGGACAGGCCGGGGGAGTTGCTGCATATGGATGTTAAGAAGCTTTCTTCCATACCGCCCGGCGGGGGATGGAAGGTACACGGCCGGGGCAACGCCCCCGCCGGGGGAGCGGGATGGACCTTTGTGCACTCCATAGTGGACGACTACACCCGTCTCGCCTACACCGAGCCGTTGCCGGACGAGAAGGGAACCACCGTCGCCGCGTTCACCGCCCGCGCCCTCCACTACTTCCGCCAACTGGGCGTCACCCACATCGCGGAGATCATGACCGACAACCACTGGAGCTACACCCGCAGCCGAGCGTTCGCTTCCCTGCTCGCCCAACACGACATCCGTCATATCACGATCAAACCGTATCATCCCCAGCAGAACGGCAAAGTGGAACGATACAACCAAACCCTCAAACGAGAATGGGCCAACTCCCAACCCTGGCCCGACAACCAAACCCGAAACCAAGCCCTCCGCCACTGGCTCCACTACTACAATAACCACCGACCCCACTACAGCCTCGGAGGCAAACCACCAACCTCCAGACTGTAACCAACCTACTGGCCATGTACATCTAGGCCTTTC
The DNA here is from genome assembly GCA_965202665.1 of Candidatus Spongiisociaceae bacterium. GTDB lineage: Bacteria > Actinomycetota > Acidimicrobiia > Spongiisociales > Spongiisociaceae. The sequence goes on along the minus strand of OZ241841.1, from coordinate 1,120,331 downwards.
GCCATGGAGGCCAACTTGGAGACGACCGACCTCCGCTTATTCCGATTGATCAGCATGACCTTTCATTATACGCAATGTTCCTTTTTCTTCCCCCCGCTGACTTCTACTCGCCCTCGCTGGGTAACGCGCGCACTGGTAACCGCCGCCGCGTCGAGCTAGTTCACCTAAGAATATGAAGTTTGCCCTTTGCGGGCGATGGAATCCGGCCTGCGCGTCCGTTCCCGACAAAGGGGCGTTCGGACGACGCCGGGTATTTTGCTCAGTGATGCGCGACCGCCACCCCGTTGTCTACCGATCTCACCAACTGCCGCCTTTGCGTAGTTCTCTGCTATAGCGGGGATCATAAGAGGCCAATTCCACGCTATAGCGTGGAATACGCTATACTGGGCGTCCATGTCCAGAAGAAGCAATACACCACGCGGGAAATCGACCAGGGGTGGGAGAAACGCAGATTCTCTCATGCGCTCCAATCCAAAGTTGCGTTCCTTGGCCTCCCACTACCACGACCAGGGTCACGACCCGGTGGATTCCGTCCGGCTCGCCCTGGAAGACTTGTTTCCTGTTAGCCCCGGCCAAAGGCTGGAGTATCCGGGAGTGGGCGTTTGGAAGATGGGGGAGGATCGGCTTTCCCACAAAATCTCCGACAACCTGCGTTCCTTGCGCGCCGTGCCTGGAAAAATGTCCGGGAAAGACGTCCCCGATTCAGAGGAAGACGATGAAGAGAGTTTGCTGTAGGAGGCGGACATGATCCTCCGGCCCGGCCTGACGGGGACGACATCATCCGGTAGGTGCGAATCCTCCCCTCGTCGGCCTAGCGTTCCGGTTTCCGGTTACGCAAAAGCCATACCCAATTTGGAGAGCGCCGCTCCTCGCATGTTGGTCTGACTCAGCATGCTGATGGTGTTCTCAGCGGGTTCTTGGTGCTCTTTGTTTACCGCCACCACGAACATGCCTTGCCCTTCGGCTCGAACATGGCCGGGGACGGTCTGGGGGCCGTTCCGTTCCAGAATGACCACCTTGTCCACCGCTCCAAGGTCGGGGACGTCTAGGGGGTGATCCACGCCGAGCAGGGGGGCTACGGCTTCGGGAGAGGCCATAATTTCAGTTCCTGGGTTTACGAGTGACATAACGTCACCATACCCCGTTTTTCGGACATAACTCGTTTCCCCGGTTGCGGCCCACGCCGGAGTCCCACCGGGGGCGCCTCTTCGCCAACTGCCGCGGCTACCCCAGTTCCTGGTTCGCGAGCAACGAGGAAACTCCGGCCCGCGCCTTGTCTTTGTACGCGTAGTGCGTAGTGCGCGAGCATTGCGAGGCGGCGGCTCCCAAAAACAACGAAATAACCGTTATTCACGGGGGAGCCGTCATCAAAGGCGAACCGCAAATTAATCAGAGGGGCAGGCCGCGTCGATCGTTCCGGCCGAGTGCTACTGGAGGGGGTGGTTAGTCCAGGGTTATGGCTAGGGCGGTTTGGTAGACGGCGGCGTTGGCTTTGTCCAGGGCCCGTTGGTGTTGGGGGCTGAGCGGGTCCAGGAAACTTTTGTTGTCGTCCAGCCGGTCCCATACGGCTAGCAGTGCCGCGGCGGAAAAACCGAAGAAGCCGGCTACCGCGTACAGGGTGGCCGTTTCCATGTCCACCGACCCGTAGCCCGCCTCCCGCCATTCGTCGATCATCTCCCCGCTTTGGGCGAAGATGGAATACCAGGTTAGATGCAACGGGTCCCGCACCCGTATCCGGTCCGCTTCCAGCAGCCCCCGGGCCCGCGCCGCCATTTGCGCATCGGCCCGCACCAGATCCCCCGCCCCGTACAGGCGGGCCACCCCCTCCCGGGCCGCCGCCGTCGACGGAACCACCACGTCGCCCGGTTCCAGTTTCGGGTCCAAACCACCGCAGGTGCCGATCATCACCATCCGCCGGGTTCCCAGTTTCCCGAACAGGTGGGCCAACTCCACCGCCCGCGCCGCTCCGTACACGCAGGAATAAACCACCGGCCGCCCCCGCCAACGCCCCAGGAACATATCGGGGAAAGCCAACTCCCGCACCTCCTCCAAATATCCCAGCCGCCAGGCGGTTCGCTGCTCCCTCCACCAGGAGCCTTCCATAATCACCGCCTCCGGTATGTCGGCCTCCTCCATTCCCAGCGCCCCCAGCCATTCCTCCCGGGTGAGGTCCATCACCGCCCGATGCCCGGCCATCATTCCCCCGGCGGGCGGACGACGCACCGGAAACCCAGGTGGCTGGCGCTGGTGTCGGCGGTCTGCGGTTGGCGGGCGGCGGGCCGGTAGCGGAAACAGTATTGGATGGAGCACAGATGCGACCCGCCTTTGATCACCATCATCGGCCCCTCCGGCGGTCCCGGCGCGCAACAGGCCCCTCCTTCCCCGACCTCCGTCTGAAAGGTCTGAAAGGGGTCGGCGGTCCATTCCCACACGTTGCCGGTTACATCGAACAGGCCGTATCCGTTGGGCGGAAACCAGCCGACCGGGCTGGTGCGGGCCCACCCGTCCGGGTCGGTGTTTTCGTAGGGGAAACGGCCCTGCCAAGTGTTGGCCAGCGGGCGGCCGGTCTGCTGAAAGTCCCGGTCGCCCCATGCGAATTCCGCTCCCCGCAACCCTCCCCGGGCCGCAAACTCCCATTCGTCTTCGGCGGGAAGGCTTTTCCCCGCCCATCGCGCATAGGCGGCGGCGTCCCGATGCGAAACATGCACCACCGGATGATCCCACAGCCCGTCCAAATCCGTCTCCGGCCCGGCGGGATGCCGCCAGTCGGCCCCCGGCGTCCACGCCCACCAATGGCGGTAATCACCCAAGTTGACCGGGCCCTCGGTCATCCTGAACACCAGCGACCCGGCTTCCGCTCCGGGAAACAGGTGGGCCGGAGGCGGGGTTTCGGCGGTGGTCGCATAGCCTGTTTCGTCCGCGAACCGGGCGAACTCCCGGTTGGTGACCGGATGGACGTCCATCAGAAACGGCCCCACTTCCGCCTCCCGGGCGGGGGCCTCTTCCTGGTAGTGATGGTCCGATCCCATGACGAAACGGCCCCCCGGTATCAGCGCCTGCCCGGAGGGGGCCGGTCGTTCCGATGGGGCGGCGGGTGTCATCACGTCCTCCCAGGTTAGGCGGCGACGGGTATAATTTGGGCCGCTCCAGCCTCCGCCAAAACGGGTTTGACCGCCCGGCGGCGGCTCCCATCGCGGGCGGGAAACGAAAAGGGAGGATGATGGCGGAGATCGGTTTCATCGGGCTGGGGGTGATGGGGCGCCCCATGGCGGCCTGTTTGGCGCGGGGCGGGCATCGGGTGCGCGCCCACGACATTGACCCGGAGGCGGTGCGCAAGGCCGCCGCCGACGGTTGCCGTCCGGCCGCCTCAGCCGCCGACGCCGCTAGAGAAGCCGATTTCGCGATCACGATGCTCCCTTTGGCCGAACACGTGGAGCAGGTTCTGTTCGGCCCGGCCGGGGTTGTGCAAACCCTCCCCCCCTCCGCCCTGGTCATCGACATGAGCACCGTCGCCCCCGCCGCCTTCGACCGCATGGCGCAACGGATGGAGGAGGCGGGACGGCGGATGATGGACGCCCCGGTGGGACGCACCTCCCAAAACGCCGCGCAGGGGACGTTGCTGATTATGGCCGGGGGTTCCCCCGGGGAAGTGGAGGAGGCCCGTCCGGCGCTGGAATGCATGGGGGACAAGATCATCCTCTGCGGCGGGCGCGGGATGGGGATGCGGGCCAAAATGATCAACAACTACCTGTCCATCGTGTCCAATGTGGCGGTGGCCGAAACTTTGACCGCCGCCGAACGGGCCGGTTTGGAGCGGGAAACGGCGCTGGAGGTGCTGTTGAGCACCGCCGCCGGACAAGGGCATCTTTCCACCACCTACCCGGCGCAGGTCCTGGCGGGCGATTTGGAACCCGGTTTCATGGTGGATCTGGCTTTCAAAGATCTGGGGTTGGCTTTGGCGATGGGGGAGGAATTGTCGGTCGGCTTGGGGATGGGGGAGGAGGCGATGAAAACCTACCAAGCCGCCCGGGAGCAGGGCCGGGGCCGCCAGGACTGGACCGCCGTTTTTTCCGCCGTCCGCCAGCTAAACGGACTGCCCCCCGCTCCCTGACGCATCTGTTCCAGTGACGGCCCGCCGCCCCGAATCCGCCCCGCCCTCCGGCGGCGCCCCCGCTCCTTCCCCAACGTTGGACCCGGATTTGCATGACCGCCGCCGGGTTCCCCTGCCGGTGGTGGACGAGCGGGAGTTGCCGATCCGTACGATGCGCATCACCGGGTTGGAAGGGCGGATGGAGGCCCGCATCCTGTCCCGGGATCGTTCCGGCCCGGTCACCCGCCTGGCCCGCATCCCGTCCGGTTTCGGCTCCGGCGCGGCGGGGGCCTTCACCGCCGATTTGGAGTTGTTCGTGGTCAAAGGGGCGCTGGCGCTGGGGGGTGCGGAGGTGGGGGAGAACGATTATGCGGCGGTGCGGGCCGGCCAGGTGATTTCCGGGTTGCGGGCCTCCGCTGATTCGCTGGCTTTGGTGATGACCGCCGCCCCGGTCCGCTTCGACCTCTCGGCGGGGGGCGGGCTGTCCGCTCCGCTTTTAGGCCGGGCCGGAACCTTCCGCTGGGAGGAAGACCCGGATATGCCCGGCTGGTTCGTCATGCCTTTGGCGGAGGGGCTTTGCGGGCGGGTGTGGCTGTCCGGGTGGAAAGGATGGGGCAACGGCGGCGGCTTGTGGCGCATCTGCGAATCCCCCGAAGAAATGTTCGTGTTGGACGGTTCGTTGATTCTCTCCGAAATCCCCTTCCCCGACTCTGCGCCCCCTTTTGACCCGTCGCGGGCGGAAACCCGCCGCCTGGGCTCCGGCTCCTATGTTTACCGTCTGCCCGGCCAGCCCCACGCCGGGCCGGGTTCCGGGGCCGAATCCGCTTTGGCTTTCCACCGCTCGCTGGGCCCCGGCCCCGGTCGCTGGTCCGTCGCTCCCGACTGACCGGCCGGGAAAGGGTAGAATGGGGGCAGTCAACCAGCGACCGAGGGGAGATAAACCATGGCTTTGCCCGACCGCTTGGCGGAGGCCCTCAACGATCAGATCACCAGCGAGTTGGCCGCGTCACTGTCCTACCTGCAGATGGCGGCCGGTTTGGAAGCCGACAACCGGCCGGGGATGGCGCACTGGATGAGGGCGCAGTCCGGCGAGGAGGCGGAGCACGCCCGGATGTTCATGGATTTCGTCCTGTCCCGGGACGGGCGGGTGGCCATAGGTTCCCTCCCCGCTCCCCGAAGCGACTTCGCCGACCCGGTGGAGGTTTTCGCCGCTTCCCTGGCCCAGGAAAGGGCGGTAAGCGACCAGATCCGCCGCTTGTACGAGTTGGCCCAGCAGAGCGGGGATGTGGACAGTCTGCCTTTCCTGCAAGGGTTCCTCACCGAGCAGATAGAAGAAGAGTCGTCGGTGGGGGCCATCCACGAACGGCTGCGCCGGGTGGCTGACAGCGAAGTGGGCCTGGCCCTGATCGACAACGAACTGGCCTCCCGCTGACCGGCCCAAGAATGGCGGTCGACGGAAAACCGGCGTTTCTCCGAACGGCGTGCGCCTCGTCGGTTGGTTGCGGACACATAAAAATTAGTCCGTTATAAAATGCATAGCGCCCTGCTTCCTCGGTAACTTAGATGGGAGCGAGGAGACGACAAAGACGGCATCATCGAAACGCCATAACCCGGGCGGGTGGAGGACCGGGCTGGGCCAGGTAGGAAGGAGCGGATGTGGGTGAGAAGTTTTTGTTCACGCTGGAGCCGGTTACGGCTTGGGTTACCAGGTGGGAGGAGAGGGAGGGCGGCGGTTTGGTGTTGCGGGGCAACGGGCGGTTGAAGCCCGACGAGATGTTCCGCCTGTCGAATCCGCTTACGGTTGCCGCATCGGATATTCTCCAAGTCGCACAGTACGTTATGGAGGGCAACATGCCGGATACGTTGCTGCCGCGTACCAAAAACCAGAATGTGATTTGGACGGTGGATTTCACCTCTCCGAACAGCGTGCGCATCGTCAGCCGTTACCCCTTTGAAGAGGTACGCAGGGCGAGAATTTTGGATACCGGCAACGGTGAATGCCCGGAGATACAAGCCGAGTGGCTGATACGCCAGGTGGAGCAACCCGCCCCCATTGGGTAGACATCCAGACCCTTCGTTGATACTAAACAATGCTCAGTGCTGACTATGCGACTACGGCCGCCATGGCCATGCTTGCCGCCGCCGGGGTGGCCGCCACTGTGGGCGTGATCGGCTTAGCCGCCTTCAACGCCAAGGTACGTGACTGGCTGGAGGAGACCGCCCCTCGCGGGGGATGGAAGGGTTATCGGCTACGGCGGCGGTTCAGAATGTATCTGGCCTTTGCCGCCGCGGTGGCGATTCTCGTTCCTTTGGCGATTATCGTCGGCGCCCCGCCGGCGGAGATTTTATGGCTGGAAGTACTGGGGCAAAGTCCGCTTTCCTTTGGCTGGTCATTCCTAATTGTGTTTTTTCTGATGGCGGCGAACGTTGTTGCAGTGGTTTGGCTTGTATTTCGCGCCCTGCAGACCGGCTCTAGCCTGGCGCAGGAGATACGGGATCAGCAAGATCCTGGTGATCCCACAGGAAGCCCGGTCGACTACACGGGTTCTGAGATATCGCCGGTTAAAAGCGATGAGGCATTGTCCGGCCAGCCTGGCGATATGTCTGGAGAGGGATTTGTTCGCCCGACAGCGAATACTCCCGGAGAAGGTGATGCTTTTCCGGCGGAGAAGGAGGAAGGGGGAGGGGCGGTTTAGTTTAGGCGGGGGGCGGGGGGTCGGGGTGGGCGGATAGTTTTACCGGGTTTCCGGCTGTTTCCAGGATGGTTCCGTCGGGGAGGGGGAGGGGGACGATCATGTTGCGGGCCCGGATGCTGGGGTTGGCCATCACTTCCGCCATGTTGTTGATGGGGGAGCAGGGCACCCCGGCCGCTTCCAGTTTGGCCAGCCAGGCGGCGGCCCGGTCGGCGGACAGGGCGGCTTCGATTTCTTTTTCCAGCTCCGGGGCGCGGGCGGTGCGGCTTTGGTTGTCGGCGAAGCGGGGGTCGTCGGCCAGATCCGGCCTTCCCAGGGTTTCGCACAGCCGCCGGAACAGTTGGTCGTTGCCCGCCGCGATGACCAGCCACCGGTCGGCGGCCCGGAAAGCGGCGAAAGGGGTTATGGACGGATGGCGCGAGCCGAGCGGTCCGGGCGGTTCGTCCAGCCCCCCGGACAGTTCGACGGCCGACTGGCGCACCACCGCGTTTTCCAGGATGGACACCTGGCAGTCCAACATGGCGATGTCCACTTTCTGCCCCTGTCCGGTGCGCCGGCGGTCTTCCAGCGCGGCCAGGATTCCGATCACCGTAAACAACCCGGCGGCGACATCCCCGATGGAAGTCCCCACTCGGACGGGCGGAGCGCCGGGGTGTCCGGTCAGGCCCATCAGCCCCCCCATCGCCTGCGCCACCAGGTCGTAGGCGGGCCGTTGCGCATAGGGCCCGGCGTGCCCGAACCCGCTCACCGCCGCGTACACCAACCGGGGCCATCGCTCCCGGACGGTTTCCCAGCCGTAGCCGAGCCGTTCCATCACTCCCGGCCGAAAGTTTTCCACCAGCACGTCCGCCCCGTCCAGCAGTTCCTCAAACACCGCCCTTCCCCGGCGGTCTTTCAGGTCGGCCATCATCGTTTGTTTGCCGTGGTTCAAAGACTGGTAGTAGCCGCTGCGTCCGCCGATGAAAGGCCCGTAACGCCGGGCGTCGTCCCCGTCCGGCGGGTGTTCCACTTTGACCACCCGCGCTCCCAGATCGGCCAGCACCCGGGTGGCGTAGGGTCCGGCCAGCACCCGGGTCAGGTCCGCCACTACCAGGTCGGCGAGCGGTCCCGCCGTCCGCTCTGCGGGGCCGGGGCCGGTTGCGTTTTGGTTGTTTGACGGGGCCGCCATTGTTCCGCCTCCCGGTTTGTCCACTGGCAAAAGATATACCCGTTTCGTCGGTGGGCGGCGGAAAGGGGATGCTAAGATTTTCAAAAGGCTTGACTTACCTGTTGCGGAGGGTATGCTTATCCCGTATAAAGGCTGTTGGGCCTATTAGGACCTATCTAGACACAAAAGCTAAGGAGTGAAAAATGACTGGCTTGCTTGGAAGAAAAAGTCTAGCGGTGCTAGCGGTGTTGGGTTTGATTGCGGCGTTGCTGGCCGTCAACCCCCGCCAAGCAACCGCTGACGCGGACAACCCTGATGTTGACAACCCGGCCGAGTACTCGGCTTGCGTGGGCGCCGCGTCCGCCGACGCCGGGTTCGAGGACATCGAGGGGATCAGCGGTGAAGACGCCATCAACTGCTTGGCGCATTACAACATCGCGCAGGGTCGCACAGAAACGATGTTCTCCCCCGTGGAGACCATTACCCGTTGGCAGATGGCTTTGTTCCTGTCCCGGGCGGCCGGCCCGGCGGGGGTGGTGTTGCCCGCTTCGCCGACCGACCAGGGTTTCACCGACATCGGCGCGTTGAGCGAGGCCGCTCAGGCGGCGGCCAACAATCTGGCCGAATTGGGGATTATGCCCGGAACTTCGGCCACCACCTTCGCGCCCAACACTTCGGTTAGCCGCGGGTCCATGGCGACCATGTTGGACGAGTTTCTGAAGAAAGCCACGCCGGGGCAGGGCGGGGCCGACGTGACCAAGTTGAACCCGGACGACAATGTTTTCACCGACATTGCCACCGTGGCCCGCAACCAGTACATCTCCATCCGCCGCGTTTACGAGTTGGGCATCACCAAAGGCGTGACGGAAACCCTTTACCGGCCCACTCAGTCGGTGACCAGGGAGCAGATGGCGTTGTTCATCTCCCGTACTTTGGCCCACACCGTGGCCCGGCCGGCCGGCTTGTCCATTCAGTCGCTTAAAGACACGGCCACCGGTTCCGGTTCGGACGGCACGGACGGCGAAGACATCAACTTGGTCATTTCCATGCGCAACGACGACTTCCAGGCGATGACGGATGTGCCGGTGGATGTGTTCACTTCCACCGATCCCGACACAGCTTTCATGGAAGACGGGACCTGCGACACCGGTACCACCCAGCGGGAGGGCAGTCGCAAGTGCGAAGTTGACGGCAACGACGAGCGGACCGACAGCGCCGGCGACATCACATCCATCACTTTGACGGTCACGGCGGACACCACCATTTGGGCTTGGACCGGCGACGAAGGCGACAAGTACGACAACGACGAGACCACCAGCGCCATGCTGGAACTCGCTTTCCAAAAGGGCGCTACCAGGTTGCTGGTCAGCCACGATCTGAACGATGATCAGACCAAGATGAAGTTTGGTCGGACGGTCAAAGTGACTATCCAGGTGGCTGATGAAGACAACAACCCGGTCGCCAAAGAAGATGTGTCGCTCGGCATCTCGCAGACGGTTACCAGTGCCGCCAAGCAAGGTGAGACTGGGAGCAGCAATGCGTCTTCCAGCACCCAGAAGACCGACGCTTCGGGCAAGATCGAGCTGTCGTTCACCCAGAACGATCCCACCGCTGGCAACAATGGCGACACGGATGCTACGGTGGTTCTGATCATCACCGACCCCGACGACACCGACGATATCAAACTGAAGGACGGCGAAGGCGAGAACCCGGGTGATGCGGAGACTGAAGGCAGTAACGACGGCGTGGTCCGTAAAAATGCTGAGAGCACCTCCGATACTGTGGTCCGGATGGGCTTGACCTGGTCGGATGACGACGCCAATCCCGAGAATCACACCTTAAAGCTGAGCCAGAGGACCGAGTACACGGTAGCTTCGGCAGAGGGTCCCGGCGCCCAAAGTTCGGTTACCGCCACCGTTACCAACGAGTACGGCGAGCCGGTGGGCGGTGTTTTGGTTACCTTCAACTCGAACGATGATGAAGGCATCATGGGTATCGATAATGTGAGGAATAAGTCAGGCAATACCGGTGCTCGGAGCGGAGCTCGGCGGGTCTCCTACCAACGGGACAGCGACACCGGCGGCATAGAAACCATCTGGGCTACTACCAGTGTCGTGGTCCAGAAAGGCACGTGCCTCGGTTCGGCCACTGATTGCCCCGGAGATGACGAAGACTTTACGCTTCAGATCGACGGCGCGGACGCTGACGGAGCCCTCGTGCATTACTGGCCGGCCAAGGCCGACGATGCCACCTCCACGACCGCGGTTGACGAGATTGTCATCCGGAGCACGGAGGAAAACACCATCGTGTTCACGTCCCAAAAGGGCGACTGTCTTGATAGCACAGAGGCCGACGCTGACGCTAACCCGCCCGTCATGGCGTGCACGGAGACGGATGACACTTCTTCCGTTGCGGTCTACGATGACAACGACCACTTCACGGTCGGTAGCCAGCCGGTGACGATGGAAGACTTCGAGAAGGAACTGGACGCCAAAAAAGAAGGTGGCGATCCGAAGTACACCAGGATTGAGCTGGTCAACTACTCGGACACCGCTAGCGACGTGTCGTCCTTTACCATCTCCGAGGCTCCTGCGACCACTTCCACTACCTGAGTTCAACTCGCTTTAGCAGCAAGAACCCCCGCCCACCGGCGGGGGTTCTTCTGTTGGGGAAGGAGGTTCCGCGGTTTAGGGCGGTGCGGTGCCTACAATGGCGAACATGACAGGGACATTCGGTTTCCGTGTGGGCGCGGCAATGGGGAAAGTCGCGTTGGCGGCTGTGGTTCTCGCCTTGCTGGCCTCCGTGCTCGGCCCGGCGGCTCCGGGGGGGGCGGTGAACGGGCGGCCCGACAACCCGGCCCGTTATTCGGCCTGCGTCGGTCCGGCCGCCGACTCTGCCGGGTTCGCGGACATGCGGGGAAGCATCGCCGAAGCCGCCGTCAACTGCCTGGTTCATTACGGAATAACCAGAGGCCGCACCGCCGACCGGTTTTCCCCGGCCGAGACGGTGCTCCGCTGGCAGATGGCCCTGTTTCTGGCCCGGGCCGCCGCCCCCGCCGGGATAACCCTCCCCGAAGTGGCCGGGGAAAGCCCTTTCACCGACCTGAGCGGCCTGTCGGAGGAAGCCCGGACCGCGGTCCGACAGATGGGGGAGTTGGGCGTTATGACCGGGGCCGGCGGGGAGTTCAACCCCAACGGGCCGGTCACCCGCCGGGAAATGGCGGTAATCCTGGATCGGTTTCTCCGTCGAGCCGAAGTGGGGCCGGGCGGGACCGACATCAAACAGGTCGATCCCGATGACACGCATTTCACCGACATCGGAGAGGTGCCGCTGGCCGCCTTTCGGGCGATACGCAACCTGGCCGAACTGGGCATAACCAGCGGTACCACCCCCACCGCCTTTTCGCCGGAACGTCCGGTGACCAGGGCGCAGATGGCCCTATTTATAACCCGCACTTTGGCCCATGCCAACGCCCGCCCGGCCGGGGTGACCGTCCAGGCTTCCGCCCTGTCCGTGGAAGGGGCGGAAAGGGTGGAGGCGACGGTTTCGGTTCGCAACGCCGACCATGCGCCGCAGGCCCGGGCGTCGGTGGATGGGTTTTTGGCCTCCCGTCGGGACGATCCGTTCAACCAGCGGGGCGAATGTTCCCTCAACAATGTGACGGCCGTTTTTGAGGGGTCCGGCAAATGCCGTATCGATTCCAGCGACCCCATCACCGACCGGCTGGGCAACATCACCGGGATGGTGGATGTGACGCGCACCGCCGAACTTTATGCGTGGACCGGCCAGTTGGGGGAGCGGTTCGACCGGGAAAACACCCCCGCTGGCCGCCTGTCGTTCGAAGTCGCCCAACAGGCGGTGGATGTGAAAGTGAGCGACGACCTTCTTCCCCGGGCGAAGAAAGTGATGTTCGGGCGCCAGGTTACTTTCACTTTCCAACTGGTGGATTTGGATGGGGATCCGGTGGCGGAAGCCGGACGGTTGATAAGGGTGGCCACCGCCGTCGGCCAGTCGGAGTTGGGCCGGGACCGCCAATACCGGACCAACCATTCCGGGGAGGCGACCGCCGTTTTCAGCCAAGCGGACCCCAACCCCGGTACCGACCGACGGGGCGACCAGTCGCAGATACGGCTGGTGATCACCCCTCCCGCCGGTTTTGGAATCAGGGACGACACCACCCTGGGGTTGGCCGAACATATTTTATGGGCGGACGAGGAAGCGGCGCCCTCCCAGCTGATTCTGTCCCAGGAAAACGTCTACCAGTCCGCCTCCGAATTGGACCGGGGGGAAGAGAACCTGGTCACCGCCGAATTGCGCGACCAGTACGGGGCTCCGATATACGGCAAGCGCATCGAATTCTGGTCGGACGATCCGCAAGGCGTGGGAGGGGCGCGGGACGAGTCGGTGCCCTATCACCGTCGCACCACCAATCGGGAAGGGGTGGCCACCCTCCGCTACACCCGTGATTCGGCCGCCACCGGCGTGGAGCGGATCAGCGCCCAGTACGTGGTGGACCCAGCCCGGGCCATTTTGGACATCCTCGCTGAACCGATAGAGCATTTTTGGGTGTTGCGGGCGTTCGCCGAAGACAACGGGGACCCGCGGGAATACAACGCCGCCCAGGTGCTGTACCACGACCGGGGACGGCAGTCGGTGGTAGCCCGTTCCGGCGGCGTCCTGTGGTTGATAACCTACGGGTCCGGCGACCGGTTCACCGCGGACGGAGAGTCGGTCAGCATGGCCCGCTTCCAACAGTTGCTAAACACCTCCGGCTACCGGACGCTGACCGCCGTAATAACCGATCGCTCACTCGCCGACAGCACCTTCACCATAGGCGCCCCCCCACCCGAAGAAAACTAAACCCCGCCCTGGGGACTCTCCGGGTTGAAGCAGTCGGCTATCCGCCCGTTCGCCGCCTCTGCCATAGGGCAAAGCCGCCCGGCCAGATGATTCGTTTCCATTCACCGGCGACGGTGTATGAACCTTTTACAGCTGCCTGCCTTGTTGTCCATGCCGTCGATAAAAACAGGGGTTACATACCTAGCTAGCCGAACTCGATCCAGCTGTCTCGGTAACCGATCCACTTTAGGACAGATTCCTTTGTGTGAAGCGGCACGTTCTTTACAATGCGGAAGTATCGGGAAGACCCCGGCCTGGGGCGCTTGACGGTGAACTGTCCGCCATGAGGCTGCCACGTGAAGCGGTGTTCGCCCGTGGCACGCTCGTAGCCCTGCAGGTTTTCGTTCGCGCCTTTCATCCGTGCCTCGAACCGCCAGGTGTAATCTCCGACGGGGAACTGCGTGAGCGGTTGCTCGAACAGGCAGAAGTCCCGTAGCTGGTGGTCGCGGATCAAGCAGGCCAAGCGCAACTCGTTGAATTCGTTCAGCGATGCGTTGAGTCGGCTGTTCCAGATGGCCAACACGGCCCGGCCCGTGGCCTCCGGGTCCTTGCGCGGATCAGCAACCCCGAGCGAGAAGTCTGGCGAGTTGCGACCGGAGATGAATCGCTCGACGGCGGACTGGCGGACGTTGGGCTTCTTCGCAGTCTTGAGCGACCAAGCGGTACCGTCGCTCACTACGTCTCCCAATCCCAGCGGCTTGGCTAGGTGCTCGCCGCCAACAGCATCCGCGAACATGTCGCCGAACTTGTCCCCGGTGATGTCGCTGTTGCCTACGGCCTGCCAGTAGACGATTTCACGCCCCAGGACGTAGAGCACACTATCGGGTATCGCGCCTACAGGCCACGGTCCTCTGCTTGCGCCGGACGCGCCTTTGAGGCGGGGGTCAGGCGCAGACATGGAGCAACTGGCGTATGACGGCTTCGACGACGGGGACGGCAACGGCGTTGCCCGTGAGCCTGCGGACGGTGGTCGTCGGCAGGTCCATCTGGTAGGTGTCGGGAAAACCCTGCAACCGCAACATTTCGCGGTTGGTGAGCCGCCGCGTTCCGTCCACCAGCAAGTAGTTGTAGCTGGCCGACGCCCGGAGCGCACAAGAGAACGGGTGGCTGGACACGTTGCCTCCCTTGTTCTCGTGCCAGATCGCGGGACGGCAGCTGGGTGTGTGAATTTTCTGCCTGGATTCGCGAATGCGGCGCGACGCGAACGCTTCCGGCGGAGGATTGGGTTCCAGCACTTCGGCTAGCGGCGTCATAGGGGCCTTGCCCTCCGACCAGGGGAACGTCCGCGAATCCATGCCCTTGACGCCGACGATGAAGATTCGCTCGCGCCGTTGCGGCAACCCGTGGTGGAGTGCGTTGAGCACCTTCCAGTCCACTCCGTAACCCAATCTTTCCAGCGTGTCCAGCACGCACTTCAGGGCTTGGCCGTCCTGGTTGGTCGCGAACTGGCGGACGTTTTCGATCACAACCGCTTGCGGGCGCTTTGCCTCGATGATCCGAGCCGTCTCGAAGAAGAGAGTTCCCCGGGGGTCCGCCATCCCCCGCCGGTCGCCGATGATGCTGAACGGCTGACACGGCAGACCGGCGAACAGTACGTCGTGGTCGGGCACCTGGTCGGCGTCGATGTCGGCAATGTCGCCGACCGGGCGATGGCCCAGGTTCGCCTCGTAGACGTTTCGGGCCGTCTCGTCGATGTCGGAGGCGAAGACGCACGTCATGCCGGCTCTGGACGCGGCAACGTGGAAGCCGCCGATCCCGCAGAACAAGTCAGCGAACGTCTCCAGGCTGGCCAGCGCCGCCGGTGCGCCAACGAGGGCGTCCGTTGCGTCGGTGAATACGGCTCCTGTTGTCGTCATGTGGTGGAACACCCTACGACGGCTTGCTGGCGTGCTTGACTTTTTTGCTCAGCTCCATGGCCTTCTCCTTCGTCCCCAAAGCGTAATACGAGCATCGTTGCCCGCCTGGCCTTTCCCTCCCGCCCTGTGTCCTGGTTATGGCTTATATTGGCAATAGGGGTGTGACAAAAAACCGACCAGGACCTTCCACCAAGCGGCCCGCTATGTTCCTCTAGCGGTGCCCCGGGTCGGTTTTAGGGGGTTATTAGGTAGATTTGGTGGGGGACTACCGCTTCGGCGGACAGGACTTGGCCGGTTTCGTCGTCGATGGTTGTGCCCCAGCCGAACCGGATCCACCGGCGGGGGGCCAAGTGTTGGATGGAGTCGGGGGCCATGGCCGTCCAACCTTCGGCGGGACGGGTGAAAATGTGCACCGGTTCCCGCAGATGGTCGTTTTCGGCGGGGCGGGCGGCCCGGGAGCTGGCCACCAGGGAGCCGTCGTCGCTGATGGCCGCATGTTGGCCGTAATCATCGTCTTCCTCCCCCAATGGGTCGCCGGAAGGAGCCGACAGGGCGGCGGTCGGCTGATCGGCGTCGCCCCATCCGCCGGCGGGCCGCTGGTAGATCAACGCCCGGCTTTCTGCGGCGTCGGTGGCGTGGGCGCCGGTTACCACGGTAGAGCCGTCGGCGGTTATATCCACCGACCAGCCCAGCCATTCCCCGGACAGGGCTCCGGCTTCGGTCAGTTTGCCGTTGGATTGGTTGGCGGCCGTGTCGTTCCAGTCTGGGTCCGGTTTGACGAACATATACACCGCCCCCGCGCCGTCCCGGTCCTCCGCCGAAGGCAGGGCGTAGGCCCCGACCGCCACCGTGGAGCCGTCTTCGGAGACGGCCAGCATCCCTCCCGGACCCCCCTGGGCGAAAGCCCGCTGGAGGAGGCCGGTGAAGGCGGAAGCGTCGGAGGGAACCAGCACCGGAACGCCCATCCCGGTCTGGTCGTCGGCGTCCGCTCCGGAAATGGTGAACAGATAGACCCGCGTCCGGCCGGGGGCGGCCACCGCCATTTTGGTTCCATCCCCGGACAGGGTCACCACTTTGCCGAATTCGTAGTTGTTGGTGGCGGAAGGACCCACTCCGTTGGACCCGTCGTGCCATACCGTGGAAGAGTCGGAGTCGGCCCAGCCGCCCGCCGGTTTGGTGAACACTTCCACAATCCCTTTGCCGGTGCTCCCGCCGCGGGGATGCCCGACGGCGATGACATCGCCCCGGATGTCCACCGAAGAGCCGAAACCGCCCAAACCCACCGGGGTGGAGCTGGTCAGCCGGGCCGGGGAGTCGTCGTCCGCTCCTTCGTACACGTAAACGGCCCCCGCCTCCTGGCGGACCATCCCGCCGGAGGTTACGTCGTCTTTGGGGGAACCGACCACGATCACCCCGTCGTCGGAGGCGAACACGAAGGCGTGTTCATCGTGTTCGGCCCCGGCGGGAACGGCCAGTTTCGGCCAGCGGTTGCGCAAGGCGATGATGCTCACCCCGCGGGCCCGGTCGGCGTAGTGGGAGACGGCGGCGTGGGCTACTTGGTCGCCTTCCAAGGCTCGTACGAAAGCGTCCATCTGGGCGGGGCCGCTGGCCAGGCTCAGCTGGTCGTTGCCGTCGAAGGAGACCAGCCAGACGTCGTTGCCCAGCAACAGCAGGCGGTTGTTCTCCAAGTCGGGTTGCACCAGCCGGGCGGTGAAACGGGCGGACGGTTCCGGTTCCACCGCCCAGTAGTGGTAGAGCCGTTCGGCGGAAATGTCGTCGTCGGCGGCGGCGCTGGCCCCCTGGTAGAGGGCGGTAATGGTTTCCACCCGCCCGGCGGCGTTGTCCCGCCGGTAACCGGTGAAGGCCATCCCCGCGTCGTCGGTGAAGCGCTGGTAACGGGCCCCTCCGGAGGCGGTCATGCCCAGGCCCGCCGGATCGTTGGATGTGAAATGGATGAGCCCCCGGGGGATCGGATCTCCGTACTGGTCGGTCAGCAGGGCGGTTACCGTATGCACCGCCCCTTTGCCGTCGTCGGTGGCCAAAGTGTAATCCTTCTCTTGGTCCAGGGCCAGGGTGGTTTCCACCGGAGCGTCGTCCGACCAGGTGGCCGTGTAGCGGCCGTTGGCGTCGGTTCCGTTGGCGGTTTTGTCATTCACTGAAAAATCGGCGGAGCCGACGGTGAAGGCGACCACCGCGTCCGGGCTGTTTTGGGCGGCGTCCGGGTCGTTTTGGATGAACGAGAACTGCGCCGCTCCGGCGGCGTCGGTTCGGAAAGTGCGGGAGCGGCCGGAGGCGGAGCCGTCGGCGGCGGTGATGTTTTCGCCGATGGTGATGACCTTGTCCGCTTCCGGGATCGGATTTTCGTCTTCGTCCGCCACTTGGACGGTAAAGGTGACCGCGTCCCCGAAATGCAGTTTCTTCTGCCCTTCGGCCAAGTCGTCGGAGATAAGCAGCTGGCTGGCCTCTTTGAAAGTGGTTACATCCAGCGAACCGGCCCCCACGGTCTGGTCTGAATCGTATTGATCCCCCGCTTGGCCGCTCCACGCCCGCACGGTTAACGTCCGATCGGCGGTGATGCTAAGGGCCAAGACCCCCTGCAGGTTGGTCCGTTCATCGGTGAAGTCGATGGCGCATGCCTGGGTTCCGCCTACCGCCCGCACCCGGTTGGTTAGGCAGCTCCCTTCGTCTGTGAAAACCGGGGCCGTTCCGGAGAACGTGAAAACATCCACCGGCGCGTTCGGCAACGGGCTGAAAGCGGAGTCCCGCACCGCTATGGACAGTTGGACTCCGTCGTTTACGGTGACCGTAACCGGATCCGACCCGGTTGATTTGACCTGCACCGTCACCCCGGCCGGACGGGCGATGGTATGCCCCAAAGTCCGGGTGATGAAAGCGGCCATTTGCCCTCTGGTAACCGGGTCGTTGGGGGCGAAACGGCCCCCGCCCACCCCGCGGGTGATGCCCAACTCGTACACCCGGCGGATGGCGTTGTAGGAGTTGATGGACGCCCCGCCGATGTCGGTGAACACCGCATCGTCCGGTTTGACATCGGCCGGACGGAAGCCGCCGTCGCTGATCATCGCCTGGCTCAGAAAAGCGTCCAACAACACGGCCATGGACTCCCGGGTCACCGCCCGATTGGGCTCAAAATGTCCTTGGTAGAGGCCGGGCATTATCCCCAGTTGGGCGACGCGGTTGATGTCGTCCCGGGTTGCGGGGGACAGTTCGTCCAGGTCGGTGAAACCCTGGTCGGAGGGGCTGGAGGGCAGCACGATTCCGGCCGGACGGGCGGCCCGGGCTAAAAACAGGGCCATCTGCCAGCGGAGCACCGTCTCGCCGGGGGCGAAACGGTCGCCGTCGCGGCCCTGGGTGATCCCGTAGTAGGCCAAGCAGTTGACGGCGTCTTCCAGGGCGGTTCCGGCCGTATCTTCGAAACCGGCATCGGCGGCGGCCGGTCCCACGCAAGCCGAAAATTCGGCCAAATTATC
This sequence comes from Candidatus Spongiisociaceae bacterium, assembly GCA_965202665.1. Classification (GTDB taxonomy): domain Bacteria; phylum Actinomycetota; class Acidimicrobiia; order Spongiisociales; family Spongiisociaceae. The sequence goes on along the minus strand of OZ241841.1, from coordinate 1,102,158 downwards.
GGGTTCGCCGGCGGTCGCCTCCGCCCGGTCGTAGTCCCCTCCCAAAAGACCGGCCACCAGTCCCAAAACGGCTATTCCAATCAAACAGGACTTTTTAATGGAAATCGTCACCTGGTTATATCTCCTTTGACCGCGATGCGGGCATCCGGCTCGGCCGGGCGGTTGCTTTATAATAGCGCGAGATTTAAGACCCTGCCTGTTGGGGTGTGGGATTATTGTAGCCGTCTCCCCCCTTCTACGGCAAAATTTTCCCCGGCGCGCTGGGACGGGTGGGTTTCCTATCTCATCTCTGGATCTGGTAGAGGCGGAACCGGAAGAAACCGCCGGGGTCGTCGCGGCGGGTGGAGGAATACAACGCGCCGGTGGTCCGGTCGAAAGTTGTCTCCCAGCCCAGTCCGTCTCCGGGGGCGGCGCCGAGGAACTCTTCGTCTATTCCGGTCTGCTTCTCGCCCGTGGGACCCCGTCCGCCGGAGGCGGTTTCCACGGTCCAGGTGGTTCCGTCGCGTTTGAACAGGGCCACCGACCCGCGTTGGCCGCCCTCCCGCCGGTAGTGGCGGCCGCCCGCCACCTCCGTGCCCTCAGGGTTGATGGAAACGTATTGGCTGAACTGATCCGGTATGCGCGGTTTGGAGGCCTGCAACACGGCGATGGTGCGGCCCGTCGGGGAAGTCCAGTCGTCGTCTTCCGCCACGTAGATCTTGCCCGGGTGGCCGCCGCCTTCGCGATCTTCCGAACCGGAGCCGATAACCAAAGTGTCCCCGGCCTTGTCGAACCCCACCCGTCTGCCGAAAATGAAGTTGGCCCCTTCGGCGGGGGCGGTGAGAACGGCGTCCGAAGGATGGGTGGGACGGGCCGGGCTGGCCGACGGCTCGTTCCAGGTGGCTACCGAACTTGTTTGGAATACGTACACCCGCCCTCGGCCGCCGTTTGCGGAATCGGAGCCCACCGCCACCTCGGTTCCGTCGTGGGAGATGGCCAGATTCTTGTTCATGCCGATCGCCTCATTGGATTCGGCGGCGGGCAACAGGGTGTATTTGGGGGTTTCGATGGACGACCATCCCGCGGCGGGTTTCACGTACAGGTAAACGGCCCCCGCCCGGCCCCGGTCGGTCATCGGGTCGGAGGTGCGTCCGATGCGGTCCTCGTAGGGAACGGCGATCGCCGCCACCTGGCCGTCCCCGCTGATGGCCACCGACCGGCCGAACATGCGGTCGTATTCGTCCGTTCCCAAGGCGGCGTCGGTGGAATAGGTTATTCCGGAGCTGGCGTTGTCGTCGTTCAAATGGCCTTTGTACTCCCACTTTCCGGAGACGCTGTTCCGCACGAAGATGTAAGCCGCGCCTTCGCGGCGGCCGTCGCCCCATTCGTCCCCCGGCTCGCCGACCACGATGGTGTCTCCGGCGATGTCCACATCGGTCCCGAACATCGCTTTGGCGGCCGGCGCGGGGGCGGTCAGCACTTGCGGCAAGGCGTCGGTGATGCTGTTGTACACCTTCACCCACCCGGCGTCGCCGCACCCGTTGGGGCATTGGCCGGCTGTGTTGGGGTTGCTGTCGTGGTCGTAGTCTTTCAGGTCGGCGTACGGAACCCCGATGACGATCACGCCTTTGTCCGCCGCCACCGCCGTTCCCGGGGAACCGCCCGGCAACCGGCGGGGGACCAGTTCGCCGCCGGCGTTGTAACTCATAAAGTTGTCATCGGGGGGCAGAATGCCGGGCCATTCTTTGCGGGCGGTAAAAGAACTGACCTGTCCGGCGGTTTCGGAGTAGAACTCCACTCGCAGATGGGCGACCTGGTCCGCTCCCGTTTCGGCCAAAGACTTTTCGAAGTCGGTGAAGGTAGTGGGCCGCCCGTTGGTTGCTATGAAATGGTCGTTGCCGTCGTATTCCACCAGCAGCACCTTCTCGTCGGCGGCTATCACCAGCCGGTTGTCGTCTGGGTCTTTTTCCAGGATGCGTCCGGTGACCGCCGCCGCCCCCGGTGTTTCGGCCCAGAAGTGGTAGAGCCGGTCGGCGGTGAGCGAAATGTCGTTGGCGTCGTTGTCGGGACGGTCGTCGGCGTCGTCCGCCGCGCCCACCACTTCTTTGTAGACGGCCCAGATGGCTTCTATGCCGCCGTCGTCCTCGTCCCGGGTGTAGGAGAGGACCGATTCGCCCCGCCGGTTGGTGGTGCGCCGGTAGCGCACGTCGCCCGCCGGGTCGCCGCCGATCCCCTGCTGGTCGTCGGAGTAGAACAGGATGCGTTTGCCCCGGATGGGGACCCCGTACTGGTCGGTGAGCAGGGCGGTGACCCTGTTGCCCGCCCCCCGGCCGTCGTCGGAGGCGGCCACGTAGGGGAAACGTTGCGTGAGGGACAGTTTCTCCGGTTGGGAGGGTTCCTCCGCCCAGTTGGCTACGTATCGGCCCCGGTCCGGGTGGGGATCGGGTTCGCTGCCCTCATCGGGTCCGTCGGGAACGACGGCGTCGGCCGGGATCCGCTTGTTGGTGGTTTTGTCCACCAGCGGCAGGGAAGGTTGCCCGCTGCGGGTGGCGACCGCGCTCAACTGCAACGAGACCCGGGCCGTTTCGCCGTCGGCGTTGGTTCCGTTCTGCCGGAAGGAGAACCGGATCTGCCCTTCCCCGTCCGTCTTGTAGGTGCTGGTGCTGGAGCTGGTGCCCCCGTCCACTTCCATTTGGGAGATGGAGACGGTCACTTGCCAGTCCCGCTCCGGCACCGGGTCGCCGTCGCCGTCGGCCAGTTGCAGGGTGAAGACAACCGTCTGCCCCAGCCGCAGTTTCTCCTGGTTGGGGGCGAGGTCATCGGTTACCAGCATCTGGGCGGGGGCCGGGATGTATCCGATTTCCAGACTTTGGGCGGCGGTTGAGTCCTCGTCGAACCGGTCCTGCAACCGCCCGGTCCACGCCCACAGGGTGGTGGCGGAGATCGGGGCGTAGCTGATGGCGACGATGTCCCCCAGCTCGTCGGTAAGCGAATCCCCGTAATCGATTACGCATGGCCGCGAGCCGTCCACCGATGTCACCCGGCCGGGGTCGCAGGTTCCGTCGGAGCGGAAAGCTTGCCGGGGTTCGGAGGAGTAGAACAGGTCCACCACCGCGTCCACCACCGGCTGGAAGTTTTGGTCCCGCACCGACACCACCAACTCCACCGAACCTTCCGATCCGGAAACCTCGTCGGATGAGGCCTGCAGCGACAAACCGGCCGGCCGGGCGGTGGTGTGGGACAGGGTGCGGGCGATGAAGGCCGCCATTTGCGCCCGGGTCACCAGACCGTCGGGCGCGAATCGGGTTTCGGTCTGCCCTTTGGTGATGTCCATCTCGTATATTCGCCGAATGGCGTTGTAGGCGGCTACCGACACGCGGTCGATGTCGGTGAAAACGTTGTCGTCCGGGGTTATCTTCTCCGGATCCGTCCCCCCCTCTCCGATGACGGCCGCCTTTAGGAAGCCGTCGAGCAGGGTGGCCATGGAAGCCCGGGTGACCCCGGCGTTCGGCTCAAAAGAGAAGGCGGAAACGCCGGGCATGATGCCCGCTCCCGACAGGGCGTTGACCGCCCATTGCGCTTCCCGGGACAGCCCCCCGATGTCACGGAAGCCCTGTTCCCGCGGGCTGGCCGGCAACACGATGCCCGCCGCCCTGGCCCCCCGGGCCAAAAACAGGGCCATCTGCCAGCGGGAAATGGTCTCCCCGGTGGAAAAACGGGTGGCGGTGCGGCCTTTGGTGATCCCGTAGTGGAAGATGCAGTTGATCTCGTTTTCGGCGAAGGAACCGACCGCGTCCGCAAACCCCGCCGACTCGGCGGCCTCCCCCACGCAAGCCGAATAGACGGCCGGATGATCGGATTCGCCGTTTTCGCCAGCGGCGCGTTCGGCCCCGGGCCCCAAAAGGCCGGCGACTAATCCCAACACAGTCAAGACGACCAACCATGCCCGGTTGAAAAGGCCGGTCATTTCTTACTCCTCGCTTACGAACCGCAAACCCCGGTCCGCCCGCCTTGCCATTTTAGACCGTTTGCCGACGGTAAGCAAACCTGGGATGGGGGAACTCCGGGCCGGGGGAGCCGGCGCGACCGGGGAGTCGGGGCCGCTAGCGCCGCTTCTTGTGACGGTTGGCCTTGATGCGCTTGCGGTACTTGTGCTTGCTCATCTTCTTGCGGCGCTTTTTAATTAGCGAGCCCATTCATCTCCTTTGGTCAAGGTCGGGTGCGGTACATGATACTTGATTTGGAGGGCGGTTTGGCAAGTCCGGCCCCGGCGCCGGAATTTTACGCCGAGGACGGGTCCTGCAGGAACCGCTCGATGTCCTGCACCATCCGGTGCGAATCGCGGGGGGTGATGGTCAAATGGTCGGACTCTTCCTCCAACTGCCGTACGTATTCGTTGAAATCGGTGGAGTCCTCCACCGCCGCCCGTATGCTTTCCTCGTAGCGCTCCACCTGCTCCTCCAGGTCGCCCGGCTTCAGATGCCACCCGATCACTTCTCCGAGTTTGTGGAGCAGGGCGCGGATGGCGGTGGGACTGGGGTTGGCGGCCAGGTAGTGGGGGACGCCCGCCCACAGGCTGTGGGCCGCCATTCCGCTTTCCTCCAAGAAGCCGTGCAACACCCCGGTGATGCCGATCGGCCCCTCGTAGTCGGAAGGGTGCACGTTCATTTTCACGGTGAAGTCGGGGTCGGTGGACAGGCCGAAAATTTGCACCGGCAGGGTGTGGGGTATCTGGCCCAGGAAAGCCCCCAGGGTGACGGCTTCGCTTACCCCCAACCGGCGCAGGACGGACTCCACCTGGCCGCAGTATTTACGCCAGTAGTAATGCGGTTCATCGCCTTGCACCACCACCAGGTCGTGTTCGTGGTCGGGCAATTTGACGCCCATGAAACTGGTGGCGGGCCAGATGACTTTGCGGTCTTCGTTGTCCAACTCCAAATGGGGGCGCTGATCCTGGAAGTTGACGTACTCTTCCACGTGCAGGCGGGCCAGGGCGCGCGCGCTGTGGTGCTCCAGCAGGTGGTTCACCGCCCCGCTGGCGGCGTCGGCGGCGTCGTTCCACCCTTCGTAGGCGATGACCGCCACCGGATTTCGCAACGGCGGGGTTTCCTCCAGCCATTCCATGTTGTCGTAGAGCGCGGCCATATCCGACAGGGTAGCGTTCCCGCGCCGCTATTTAACCGACGGCGCCGGCGGAGCGTCCGAATCGGCCGGTTTCCAGTTGCGTATGCGCAGGCTGTTGGCCGTCACCGAGAGGCTGGACAGGGCCATGGCCGCCGCGGCCGCCATCGGGTTGAGCAATCCGGCCGCGGCCAGCGGGACGGCGGCCACGTTGTATAAAAAGGCCCACCACAGGTTTTGGCGGATGCCCCGCAGGGCGCGGTCCGCCAAGTCCAAAGCGTGGATCACCTGCGCCGGATCGCCCGACATCAAAGTAACCGGGGCGGCCCGCACCGCCATCGCCGCCCCGGGTCCCATCCCCATCCCCACTTCGGCCGCGGCCAAGGCGGGGGCGTCGTTTATTCCGTCCCCCACGAAGGCGGCCGTCCGCCCCTCCTCCCGCCACTGTTCGACGAGGCGGGCTTTGTCCTCCGGCAGGAGGCGGGCGTGCACCCGCTCCACGCCCAGTTCCCCGGCCACCCGGCGGGCGGGCAGGGGATGGTCGCCGGTCAGCATGGCCGTTTCCAGCCCCCTTTTCCGCAGTTGCGAGATGACCCGCTCCGCGTCGGGACGGGGCCGGTCGCTCACCGCCGCCACGCCCCGCACCTGTCCCTCCCAGGCCCCGGCGAAAGCGGTTTCCCCCCGGCGGCGGGCCTCTTCCAGGGCGCTCCGCCACTGTTCATCGACGGCGATGCCCTGTTGTTCCATCAGTTCCGGGGAGCCCACCGTCACCCGCCGCCCGGCGACCGTCCCCTCCGCTCCCAGCCCGGGGAAAACGACCACGTTTTCCGCCTCGGCCGGGACCGTCCCCCGGCGGAGGGCCTCTTCCGCCACCGCCGCCCCGATGGGATGGCCGGTTGCCCGCTCCACCCCCGCGATGGCCGCTAAAAAGTCGGGATGGGCGGGGTGGTTTTGCACCGAGGTCAAAGTCATTCGGCCGGTGGTGAGGGTGCCGGTTTTGTCGAAGGCCGCCAAATCCAGTTTCCCCATTCGTTCCAGCGTCTCGGCGGAACGGAAGATGATCCCCAACTCCGCCCCCCGTCCGCAGACGGCGGCGATGGCGGCGGGGGTGGCCAGCCCCAGGGCGCACGGGCAGGCGATGATGAGCACCGCCGTCGCGTTGCGCACCGCGTCGGCCGCGTCCGTCCATGGCAGCCATCCCAGCAGGGTGAGAAGGGAGGCCCCGAGCACCATCGGAACGAACACCGCCGAAACCCGGTCCGCCAGCCGCTGGATGGGGGCTTTGGAGGCGCGGGCTTCGGCCACCAGGCGGGCGATGCGGGCGGCGGTGGAATCTTCGCCCACCGCGGTCGCCTCCACTATCAGGCGTCCGGCCTGGTTGACCGACCCGCCGATTACCGGGTCCCCCGCCGCGCGGAGCACCGGCAGGGTTTCGCCGGTCAGCATGGACTCGTCCACCTCCCCCGACCCTTCCACCACCGTCCCATCCGCCGGAATCCGGGCCCCGGGGGGGACCGAAACTTGGTCGCCCGCCCGGATTTCCCGCCAGGGCAGGCGCACCCATTCCCCGTTGCGCCGGACATCGGCCTCCCGGTTTTCCATCTCCACCAAGTTGCCCACCGCTTGCGAGGCCCGCTCTTTGACCCGGGCTTCCAGATAGCGGCCCAGCAGCACGAAGGAGATGATGGCGGCCGCCGTTTCGAAAAACACCGGTCGGCCCGCGGCCAGGGCCCACAGCGAATAGAACCAGGCGGCGGACGATCCGAGGGTGATGAGGACGTCCATGTTGACCGTGCGCCGCCGCAGGCGCGTCCAGGTTCCCTGGTGGAAGACCAGCCCGGCGGCCCACATCACCGCCCCGGACAGGGCGGCCTGCCCCCAGCGCGACCAGCCCGGTTCGGGGATGAACATGGCCAGGGCCATGGCGGGGGCGGTCAGGGCGGCGGCCGCGGCGGCCCGTCGTCCGTAGAAGCGCCGCTCCCGCCGGTCTTGGGCCCGGGCGTCGGGCGGGCTGGTTTCGGGCCGGCGGAGGACCAGGCGGTAGCCGGCGGCGGAGGCGGCCTCGGTCAAACCCCGGGCGGGGTCCGTCCCCGGAGGCCGGTCGGCGAGGCGCACCCGGGCGGAGCGGGTCAGCAAATCGGCGGTGGCCGCCGCCACCCCCGGTTGGGAGGACAGCGCCTTCTCCACCCGCGTCACGCACGATGCGCAATGCATCCCGTTTACGTCGAACACCAAAGTTTCCCGGTCTTCTCCGACCGGAACGGTCCGCGCCTTGCTCCCGGTATCCATTTATTCTCCGTCCAGTCCCAGGCTTCGCAGGAAAGCCCGATTGTCGGGGGGACGTCCCAGAAAGTCCTCCAGCAGCTGTTGCGCGTCCCGGCTTCCCCCCGGTTCCAGCACGCATCTCCGATAGTCCATCCCCACCGCGGGCGACAGAACCCCTTCCTGAGCGAACCGGCTGAACATGTCCTCGCCGAACACCTGCGACCACAGGTAGCCGTAGTAACCGGCGTCGTATCCGCCCAGCAGATGGCCGAAAGAGGCCGGGAAAAAGGTTCCCTCGTGGTGGGGGAAAAGTCCGGTGGCCGCCCGGCGGCGCAACATCTCCTCCAAGTCGGTCGGCGGGCGGGGGCCGTGCAGATCCAAATCGATCTGGCCGAGCATTATCTGCCGCAGGTTGCGCAGGCCGGCGTTCAGGTTTCTGGCCGCGGCGAGCCGGTCGACCAGCTCCTCGGGGATGGGTTCCCCCGTTTGGTAATGGCGGGCGAAGGATCGCAGGGACGAAACCTCCCAGCACCAGTTTTCCATTATCTGGGAGGGGGCCTCCACAAAGTCGGCTTCGGTGTTGGCGGAGGAGAAACGGGCGAATTCGGTTTGCGCCAGCGACATGTGCAACACGTGTCCGAACTCGTGAAACAGGGTCACCACCTCGTCGTGCAACAGCAGGGAGGGCCGGTCGGCGGCGGGGCGGGTGAAGTTGGCGGCGATGGCGCAGGCCGGCCGGAGCCGCTCCCCATCCAAGTCGCTCGCCGCGGGGAGCAACGGGAAGACGGCCGCGTGCCCGAACTTGCCGGGGCGCGGGTGCAAATCCATGTAGAAATGGGCGATCAGGTCGCCGGTGGCGGCGTCGGTCATCCGGTAGGCCCGCACCTCCGGATGCCAAACCGGGGCGTCGGGCAGGGCCCGGTAGCGCAGTCCGAACACGGTTTGCGTAATCTCAAACAGGCCCTCTAACACGGCCGGCAAAGGGAAGAAGGCGGCGACCTGCAGCGGGTCTACGCCGTGTTCCCGTTTCAGTTGCTCGGTGTGGCACCAGGCCCGGTCCCAGGAAGCGGCGGGGGGCCGGCCCCCGTCGGCGGCCAGCAGGGCCTCCATGGCCTCCCGCTCCCGCAAACCGGCCTCGGTCAAAGGGTGGAGCAAAGACCGGTAGAACTCTTCCACCGCCTCCGGCCGGGCGGCCATTTTATTCTGCATCACATGGTGGGCCCAGGAGGGGGCTCCGAACAGGCCGGCGATCTCGGCCCGCAACCTCAGGGCCTCTTCCAGCAGGGGGGCGTTGGACTCCCGGGCCCGGTTGCCGAATTTGAAAGACAGGGCCTCCCGCAGGTCGCGGCGGGGCGAACATTCCAAAAAGGGTATGGCATCCGGGTAGTCCATCGTGATGCGGTAGGTTCCCGGTTGGTCGCCGGGGGCCAGCCGGTCGATGTAGTCGGGCGGCAACCCTTCCAGGTCGGCGGCGGTCGCCAACAGGTGATCGTCGTATTCGGCCAGGTTGGCGGAGAAAGCCACGCCGATTTCCACCAGCCGGGCGAGCCGTTCCCGCACCGCTTCCCGGTCTTCGTCGGACAGTTCGCGGCCCGCCATCCGATGGTCGCGCCTGGTGTGTTCCAAAACCCGGGCCCGTTCCCCGGTCAAGGCGGCCGCCTCCTCCGTGTCGGCGAATTCGGCCACCGCTTGGAACAGGTCGCGGCGGGAAACCATCTCCAAAGCCCATTTCTCCATCCGCTCCCCGGCCAGCCGGGCCGCCTGCCTGGTTTCCTCGTCCGCCGCCGTGTTTCCCAGAAAAGGCCCCCGGCCGTAGGCGACGGCCAACAACCGCCCCGCCTCCTCCAACGGGGCCAACGTGTTGGCGAAAGTGCGGGGGCCTTCGGCGTTCGCCGCCTGATCCGCCAAATCCCGGCATCGGTCGATGGCGTCGTCCGCCGCCTCGGTTACCGTTTGCGGAGTGGCCGCCTGATAGTCGTACAGCATTCGGGCAATTCGCTTGGGCGGGTCACATCATCTGGTGGTAAATGTTCCAGGTTTCATCCGGTTGCACGGTGGTCTGGTAGACGAGCGAATTGCGGGCGGCGGCTTCCCTTATTTCCGCCGCCGCCGTCGGGTGCAGGTAGGCGTAGAGGACGGTGTAATCCTCGTAGTAGGCCCGGGCGAAAAACATTCCCCGCGGTCCGAGAATCCCGGACAGTTCCCGTTCCAGTTGCGCGGCCGGACCGGAACGATCCGGATTCGGGGTTTCCAGATTGATTATCGCCAAGGCGGTCATCTCCAAATGGTCCACCCGTTTCAGGGCCCGGTTGATGTGCAGGTCGTTTACCCACTCTTCGCCGTCGTATTCGGGGATGATGTCCCATTTTTCCCCGGTGGCGGCCGCCGCCAACTCCGCCGCCCGCTCCGCCACCTCCGGGAAAGGAAGGGAAGGGCCGGGGGGGCGGGGGGCGGTTTCCACCGACCCCAGCCATTTTTCGGCGTCGTCCTCCCCCAACAGGTCGTCCAGCATTCGGAAGGCGGCTTGCAGTTGCAGGGTTTCGTCCATTCCGGTGAACCTGGCGTGGCAGATGATCACCTCCAAGGTTTCCGTTCTGGAATCCACCGTTATGCAAGCCGCGGCGTCCTCCGGATCGATTTCCGTCTCGCCGATGACGATGTTTTCCAAAGGGAGGGAGATGCGGGCCGGATGGAACTCCCACGTCTCGTTCGCCGGGGGGGCTGCTTTCAGCCACCGTTCCGTCAGGCCCCGCAAAGCCAGGTCGGCGGCGGCGCTCAGGCACAGGGCGTGCCGGGCCTCCCGGCCGGGCAGGATGTCCCATTCCAAACCGGGGTTGACGGCGTCCGCCAGCCCGGTGAGAAGATCCGACCCCGGCCCGTGCCGGCCGTCGGCCAAGTCCGTTTCCAACAACGGGGCCAGCGTGGGCCACTCCTCCCAGAATTTGGCTATCCCCAGGTCGGCCGCGCGCTGGGTTTCCGTTAGACGGGACAGGTCGTCGATCGGGGTGGGGCCCTCGTCGGGCCGCAGATCGTAAACGGGCAGGTCGGGGAAGGTCATGGCCGCAGATGGGCGGGGGCCAGGGAACGGATCAGTTCGATGAACTCGTCGGCCACCGCCGGGTTGGAAAGGATGAAAACGCCGGAGTCGACTCCGGCCGGACGGGAGCGGAGATCGGCGGTCACCCCGCCCGCCTCGGTCACCAGCAACAACCCGGCGGCCGCGTCCCACGGGTGCAGGCCGAACTCCCAGAATCCGTCGAAGCGGCCGCAGGCCACCCAGGCGAAGTCCAAGGCGGCCGCTCCCATGCGCCGCACGTCCCGCACCCGGGTCATGACCCGGCCCATCGCCGCCGTGTATTCCGCCGCCCACTTTTGCCGGTCGTAGGGAAAACCGGTGGCCATCAGGCAGTCGATGAGACGGGAGCGGGAAGAAACCCGGATCGGTTGGTCCCCCAGCCGGGCCCCCTCCCCGGCGGCGGCGCTGAACACTTCGCCCCGGGTTACGTCCACCACCGCCCCCGCCACCGGTTGCGGGCCGTCCCACAGGCCGACCGACACCGCCGTCTGGGGGACGCCGTGCACGAAATTGACCGTTCCGTCCAGCGGGTCGATGATCCACCGCCTTCCCTCCGGTTCGGTGCGCCCCCCGCTTTCTTCGGCCAAAACGGCCTCCCCGGGCCGCAACTCGCCCAAGGCTTCCAGGATGGCCGCTTCCGCTTCCCGGTCGGCGGCCGTGACCGGATCCACCCGCCCTTTCATCTCCGGGGACAGGCCGCGGCCCATCTGCCGGCGCACCGCCTCCGCCCCCGCTAGGGCGACGGCCACCGCCACCTCCCGGTCGTCGGGCAGGGCGGGGCGGGCGAAGGCCGCATGTTGGGGCATTTCGCCCAGCCGGGAAGCAGGTGGTTCAAATATGGTTCCGCCCTTTCATGGGGACATTGTAAGCCGGAAAGCGAATTAAGACGGCGCGGGCCCATCCGGGGAGGGTTAGAGGAGGGGTTCCGGCCGGTAGGCGGCGGCCTCTGGGGACCCGGCGGTTATTTCGCTGATTTGGGCGACGATGTCGTCCGCTTGCCCGGCGGCTCGTCCCGTTCCCGCACCGCGGGCCGCCTCCCGGATTTGGTCGGCGGTGAGGGGGAAGCCGGGGTCGTCTCCCAGATCCCCCCACCAGTCGCAGTCTTCGCCGCGGCGGCGGGCGGCGGCGGCCCGGGCGGCGTGGTCGCTTATCTTCCGGTGGGCGTCCTCCCGGCCCATTCCCGCCCGGACGGCTTCCGTCAGCACCCGGGTGGTGGTCAGAAAAGGCCATTCCGCTTCCAGTTCGGCCCGTATGAGGGCCGGGAAAGTTTGCAACCCGTCCAACACGTGCAGGGCGCCCTCCAGCAGGCCGTCGCAGGCGAAAAAGGCGTCGGGGAATATGACCCGGCGCACCACCGAGTCGCTCACGTCCCCTTCGTTCCACTGCCCGCCCGCCAGCCCGCCCGCCATCGTCAAATGGCCTTGCAGAACCAGGGCCAAACCGTTTATCCGTTCGCAGGTGCGCATGTTGGTTTTGTGGGGCATGGCCGAAGAACCCACCTGGCCGTCCCGCCCGCCTTCCGCCACCAGGCCCTGTCCGGCCATTAACCGAAGGGCGACGGCCAGGGAGGAGGGGCCGGACGCTATCAGGTTGAGGACGGAGACGGTTTCCAGATCCAGCGAACGGGGGTAGATCTGCCCGACGGCGGTCATGACATGGGAAAAACCCAGCATGCGGGCTATTTTGCGCTCCATTTCCTCCACTTTTCCGGCGTCGCCCGCGAAGAGGTCCAGCAGGTCCTGTTGGGCCCCGGTGGCTCCTTTCAGCCCCCGCAGCGGATAGTCGGCCAACAGGCCCTCCAACCGCCGGTGGGCGAACAGGGTTTCCTGGGCGGCGGCCGCCAGCCGTTTCCCGAAGGTGACCGGCTGGGCGGCGACGTTGTGGGTGCGGCCCGCCACGGCCAGGTCGCGGTGCTCCGCGGCCCGGGCGCCCATCCGGGCCAGCAAAGCGATGGTCTTGTCCCGGATGACCAGCAGGGAGCGGCGGATGAGCGTCTGCTCCGTATTTTCAGTAATGTCCCGGGAGGTGAGGCCCCGGTGGATGGCCTGACGGCCCGCCAAGTCGTTGAACTCGGCGATGCGGGCGGCCAAGTCATGGCGGGTCTGCCGTTCCCGGTTGCGGATGGAATCCAAATCAACTTGCTCCATCACCGCCTGGTACGCCTGCGCGGTTCCCTCCGCTGCTGGAACTCCCAACTCCGTTTGGGCTTCCAAAGCCGCCACCCACAACTCCCGTTCGGCCACCACCCGCCGCCGCGGGGACCACATCTCCCGCAAAGCGGAACCGGCGTAGCGGTCGGCTAGGACATTAGGCGGGGCGGAAACGGTCATTTCCCAATCCTACCCCGCCCCCGTTGCCGCGCTTCGCCCTAAATTCTTGGGGACGCGTTAGGTTGGGAGAGAGGAAAGGAGAAGATCATGGTTGCTTCGCTGGTAACGGAGCGGATGAAGCAAATACATCAAATCTGCCGTAAATATCAGGTGGAACGGCTGCACCTGTTCGGGTCGGCCGCCAACGGCCCAATGCGCCCCGACGGCGACGTGGACTTCTTGGTGGAGTTCCAAGAAGAGGCGCCTCAATGCGGTTTCCACCCGGTGAGAATGGTGATGGAGATGAACGAACTGTTCCATCGCCCGGTTGACTTGGTGGAATATTCAGCCATCGCCAACCCCCATTTCCTAGAAGAGGTGGAAGAAACCGCAACCCTGATTTACGGGCCGGAAAGACCTGCGATGTCCAAGCCCCCCGGCGATCGGGGGGAGAGTTCCGTGAACCGGAGAATCAAAAGTTGCCTGTATGAAATCCTTGATTCGGCGCAGACCATCCGTCGCTGCGCCGCTGGCAAAACCGGGGAAGATTACGACTCGGATGAGTTGTTGCGCAACCTGGTAGAGCGTCGGCTCACCGTCATCTGCGAAGCTATGCGGGAGTTGAACCGTACCAACCCGGAAATAACATCAAAGTTCGCCAAATACCGGGAAATAATTGGTTTACGCACCTTTTTGGCGCATCGTTATACGAAAATAGACAACCGGATAATTTGGGATATCGTGGAAAACCATTTGCCCGTTTTGCAAGCCGAAGCGGAGCAGGCGCGCAACGAGTTGGATTAGCCTTCGGCGGCGGGGTCCCAGTCCATTCCGGCTAGGCGGGCCAAGCCGAGGATCAGGGAATGGGTTCCTTTTTGCCCCAAGCCCTGCGCTTGCAGGGACACGTACAGTTCGTGGGCCAAGGCCAAGCCGGGAACCGGCAGGTCCATCGCCGCCGCCTCTTGGCGGGCGATGCCCATGTCTTTCACGAAATGGTCCACGAAGAAACCGGGCCGGAAATCGCCGCTCAGCATGCGGGGGCCGTAGTTGGAGAGCGACCAAGAACCGGCCGCCCCCCCGCTCACCGACTCCATCACCTTGTCCAAGTCCAGCCCGGCCCGCTTGCCGTACAACAGGGCCTCCGACACTCCGATCATCCCGGTGGCGATGAGAATCTGGTTGACCGCTTTGGTGTGCTGTCCCGCCCCCGGCCCCCCCTGGTGGACGACCGCGCTTCCCATCGTCTCCAACACGGGCCGCACCCGCTCCACCGCCTCCTCCGCTCCACCCACCATTATGGACAAGGTTCCGTTGCGGGCCCCCACGTCCCCTCCGCTGACCGGGGCGTCCACCGCCGCCGCTCCCGCCTCCCCGGCCCGTTCCGCGATCTCCGCCGCCAGGCTCGGTTCGGACGTGGTCATGTCCACCACCGCATCGCCTTCCCCCGCCCCGGCCAGCAACCCGTTGGGGCCGAGGAACACTTCCCGCACATCCCGGGGGTAGCCGACGATGGCGCAGGAAATGTCGGAGGCGGCCGCTACTTCAGCCGGGGTGTCCGACCAAACCGCCCCCGCCTCCAGCAGGGGCTGCGCTTTGGAGGCGGTGCGGGAAGTGACGGTCACTTGGTATCCAGCGGCCAGCACGTGCCCGCACATGGAAGCCCCCATGACGCCGGTTCCCACCCAGCCGATGCGGGGCGGGGCGCCGGGGTTCACGGCGCGGTTCCTTTGATGACCAGTTTGCCCATATGGTCGCCCTCCTCCATGCGGGCCAAAGCGGCCGGCAACTCTTCGAATTCGAACACCCGGTCCACCAGAACCGGCAACCGCCCGTCGGCCACCCATTCGGTGATTTGGGCGAAGTCGTCGTGGTCGAACATGGTGGAGCCGATGATTTCCTGGTGGCGGAAAAACAGGGAGGGGATGGTGATTTCCGCTTTCACCCCGCCGGTGGCCCCGCAGGTGACCAGCCGCCCGCCCGGTCGCAGGCTGCGCAGGGATTGGCTCCAAGTGGCCGCCCCCACGTTTTCCAGCACCACGTCCGCCTGCCTCCCGGCCGCCTCCCGCAGTTGCTTGGAAAACTCGCCCGCCGAATCGAAACCCCCGGCGGCCCCCAGTTCCGCCGCCCGCCGAATCTTGTCCGGATGACGGGAAGTGACGTAGGTTTCCGCCCCCATGATTTTTCCCAGCAACAGCCCGGCCGAGGAGACTCCGCCCCCCACCCCCACCACCAGCAGCAGGTCGCCTTCGGACAGGCGGGCCCGGCGCAGCATCCGGTAGGCGGTTCCGGTCGCCAGCCCGTAGGCGGCCGCCTCCGGCCATCCCAGATGGTCCGGTTTGGGCAGGACGTTGCGAGCCGGGGCGATCACGTATTCGGCCAGGGTGCCCCAGGCGTGTTCCCCCAGCACGCCCAGCTTCCCGTCGAACGGAATGTGGGAGGTGGTGGGGGCGTAGCCCAAGCCGGGGTTGATTATCACCTCCTGGCCGGGGGCGATCCCGTCCGTTTCTTCCCCTGCCGCGTCCACCACCCCCGCCCCGTCCCCGCCCGCCACGTGCGGGAAGCGCTTGGGGGCGGGCAGTCCCATGGACATCCACAGGTCCAGCCGGTTGAGGGCCGAAGCGGCCAACCGCACCCGCACTTCGCCGGGGCCCGGCCGGGGGGTTTCCACCTCCCCGAGGCGGTAGGAGGAGGGGCCGTTGGTTTCGTTCAGTATCCAAGCTCGCATAAGGCAAGGGTAGCAAACCGGCGGGTTGGGATAACCGGACGGCGCGGGTAGTTTAGGTGAGATGCGCAGCCGCCGTTCCTCCGTCAACGTCAGGTTCAACGAACTGGACCCGTACAACCATCTCAACCACGCCGTCTATTTGTCCTACTGCGAGGCGGCCCGGGTGGAGGCCTTGGCGGAATGGGGGGTGAGCCTGGTCCGCTTGGACGAGATGGGATTCCGGATTCTGGTGGTGGAGGTGAAAGCCAGGTTCCTCGCCCCTGCGGTGGCCGACGACCGCCTGGAAATCCTGACCGAAGTGGCGGCGGTGCGCCGGGTGGCCCACGAATGGCGCCAGCGGATAGAACGGGACGGCGAAACCCTGTTCACCTTGGAGTTGCGGGCGGCGATGTCCGACTCGCAGGGCCGTCCGGTGCGGGTGCCCGATTTCCTGCGGGAAATATTGGAAGGCTGACCGCCCGGTTGGCCGCTACCCCCAGCCGAAAGGGTCGATGGGCCCTTCGCCCCCTCCCAGGCGCCATTGGGCCGCGCCGGTGATGGCCCGGCTGACCCAGGCTTTGGCTTCGGCGACGGCCGCCGCCAGGGTGGCCCCGGCGGCCAGGCGGGCCGCTATGGAAGCGGAGAAGGCGTCGCCGGTGCCGTGCTTGTTGCGGGTGCGCACCCAACGGCCGGCCAGCTCTCGAACGGTCCGCCCGTCGCAGAAAACGTCCACCGGATGCGGGCCGCCCAACCGGCCGCCGGTTACCAGGATGGGAACCCCGGCGGCCTCCGCCAGCTCCCGGGCCGCCCATCGTTGCCCGGAGATGTCGGCCACCGGCCGGCCGGTCAGCAGGGCCGCCTCCCGGTGGTTGGGCGAGGCCAGGGCGGCGGCCGGCAGCAACAGCTCCCGGTAGGCTTCCACGGTCTCTTGGTCGGCCAGGGGGCGGCCGTCGCGGTCCGCCAGCACCGGGTCCACCACCAGGTTGGGCAGGCGGGGGGCGTTTTCCGCCACCTCGCGGACGATTTCGGCTTGGCCCAGAAAACCGGTTTTGACCGCCTGCGGGGGCAGATCGTCCAGCAACGCCCGCAACTGGGCCCGCACCATTTCGGCCGTCATCGGCTGCGACGCCTCCACCCCCCGGGTGTTTTGGGCGGTGACGGCCGTTACCACGGTGACGGCGTGGCAACGGTGGGCGGCCAGGGTTTTCAGGTCGGCTTGGACGCCCGCCCCGGCCCCCGAGTCGCTGCCGCCGATGGTCATGACGATCAGGGGGGCGTCGTTTTCAGCCGTCATCGCCGTTCCAAGGCAGCCGGGCGCCGTGGGGGGTGAGGCGGGGGTGGTTGGAGCGCAACATGGCCGTTCCGTCCCGGACGGAAACGTCGGTGTTGGTGCATCCCCCGTTTTCGTAGGACTGGTAGGTGGCCCGCCCGCCGGTTACGGGGACCGGGTCGCCGTCGCGGCCCTCCGCCCGCGGGTCGCTCCAGCGGGCGGCGACGCCCGGCTGGTCGCAGTCGCAGAACAGTTCCGCCCACACCACCGGGTCCCGCAGATGATCGCCGGGGCAGAACAGTTCCCGAACGACCGTCTCCCGGCCGGTCGCCAAATCCCGGATGCGGGCCGGCCAGAGGACGCGGTCGTTGCGGATGATGCGGGGGCCGATGGTCAGCCGGTAAGCGGATTCCGTCTCCCAGGGGTAGTCCCGGGTGTTGGGGTTGCCGAGGGCGGAAGGCAACTCCGATTCGGTCCCGGACAGGACCGCGCCGTCCCGGTCGTATCCGCCCCAGTTGACCGCCCCGCGGTTCGGATAGGAAGGGTGCCATTGCAGGCCGGCGTGGGCCCCTCCCCGAGGGCCGTCGGCGGACCAGAAGGAGGCTTGCAGGGCGAAGAAGGCCAAGCGGTTCATGCCGGGCGGGACGGAGGCGCGCAAGGTGGCCGAAACCGAGGACAAAGGTTGGGCCGTTTCCCACCAGAAGTGGAAGGAAGAAGCCCCGTTGGCGGAGGGGGGCGGGCCGGTCCGGCGCTCCGGCGGAACCGAATCCCGGCGGCGGCGGAACCAGGTCACGGGCCGTCTCCCCCCTCTTCGGCCACTACGCGCACCGCCTCCGGGCGGATGGCCAGGCGCACCGTTTCCCCCGCGTCCGGGGCGGGTCCGATGGCGTCGAAAGCGAGGGGGCGGCTGTTGCAGGAGACGGTGAGGCGGGTGCGTCCGGCGGTGAAAACGGCCGATTCCACCGCCCCGGCCACCGGGCCGTCCGGGTCCAGCCGGATGCCCTCCGGGCGGATCACCACCGGATATTCCCCATCCGGCCAATCCAGGGGGAAAGTTCCAACGCCGCCCTGGGCGGAGCCGCCCCGCACGGTTATCCGATCCATATTTTCCAACCCGAGGAAACGGGCCACCCACCGGTCGGCGGGGGCTTCCCACAGTCGCCGGGGGGAGTCGGTCTGCCGGATGCGGCCCCCGGCCAGGACGGCCACCCGGTCGGCGATGGCGAAAGCCTCGTCCTGGTCGTGGGTTACGTAGACGGCCGACACCCCCACCCGGCGCAACAGGGCGGACAGGTCGGGGATGAGCCGGGAGCGCAGGGCCCGGTCCAGGGCGCCCACCGGTTCGTCCAGCAGCAACAGATCCGGTTCCGGGGCCAGCGACCGGGCCAAAGCCGCCCGTTGCCGTTCCCCCCCGGACAGGGAATCCACTTCCCGGTTGGCGAACTCTTCCATTTCCACCCAGGATAAAACCTCCCGCACCCGTCGTCGGATGTCCGCCGCGTCCCGGCCTTCCATCCGCAGGCCGAAGGCGGCGTTTTCGGAGACGGTCAGGTGGGGGAAAAGGGCGTATTCCTGGAACATCAGTCCGATGCGGCGCCGGTGCACCGGCGTTTCGGTCAGATCCCGCCCCCCCAGGGCCACCCGTCCCGAGGCGGGCCGTTCCAAGCCGGTTATCACCCGCAACAGGCTGGTTTTGCCCGACCCGGACGGCCCCAGCAGGGCCATGATCTCCCCGGAGCGCACGCTGAGGCTCACCCGGTCCAGGGCCGGGCGCCCGGCGTTCGGATAGAAAAGGGAAACCCGCTCCACTTGCAGCATTCAGAAGTCTCCCAGATTCCCCGCCCGGCGCCCTTCGATGAGCATTATCAGGGCGGTGGTGATCACCATCAGGACCACGCTCAGGGCCATGGCCTGCCCCACGGTGACCGCCCCCGGCTGTCCCAGCAGGCGGAAGATGGCGGTGGGGATGGTGGGCCGGTCGGGGCGGACCAGGAAAGCGGTGGCCCCGAACTCGCCCAGGGACACCGCGCAGGCGAACCCGGCCCCCACCAAGGCCGCCCTGCGAATGATGGGCAGGTCGATTTCCCGGAACACGCGGCGGGGGGCGGCCCCCAGCGTGGCCGCCGCCTCCCACAGGTTGGCCCGCACCGACCGCAAAACCGGGGTCACGGTGCGGATGACGAACGGGACCGCCACCACCGCGTGGGCCAGCGGTATCAACCAGGCGGAGGCCCGCAGGTCGACGGGCCGGTCGAAGGCCACCAGGAACCCGAACCCGATGGTGACCGCCGAAGTGCCCAAAGGGAGCATCAGCAGCGAATCCAGCCGGGGGCCGGTCTTTCCGGGGAGGCGGGCGATGACGACGGCCGCCGCCAGCCCCACCGCCAAAGCTCCGGCGCCCGCCGCCGCCGCGAACCACAGGGAGTTGGCCATCGCGGCCGGGGGGTCGGCGAATTTGGCCGCCCCCCGGAACAAGTTCAGGTAGTTGCCCAGGCCCGGCCCGCCGTCTCCGGTTTGGAAGGAGCGCCACAGCAACGCCCCGATCGGCCCGCCCAGGTAGAGGATCATGGAGGCCAGGACGGCCCCCACCGCCAGTTTCTTGCCGGGGGAGTCGGGGGGGCGGGCCGTTCCCCCCGGATGCAGGCGCAGGCGGCGGGCATGCCGCTTCTGGAAACGGCTGTAGACGGCCAGGGCGGCGCTCACCCCGGCCAACTGCGCCACCGACAGGGCGGCCGCCGCGGCCAAGTCCAGATGGATGACCGCCTCCTGCCAGATGGCCACTTCCAGGGTGGCGTAGCCGAAGCCGCCCAGGATCAACACCACCCCGAAGGAAGTGAAAGTGAACAGGAAAATGATGGAAGAGGCGGCGTAGATGGAAGGGGCCAGCAGGGGCAGGGTCACCGTGCGGAACGCCCGCAGGCGGCCGGCCCCCAAAGCGCGGGCCGCCTCCTCCAAACGGGGGTCGAGCAGTTCCCAGAAACTCCCCACTATGCGCACCACCACCGCGTAGTTGAAGAACACGTGGGCGGCCAGGATGGCCCAGGCGGTGCCCCGCAGGTCCACGCCCAGCGGCCCGTCCGGCCCCAGCAGGGCCAGGTAGGCGGCCCCCGTCACCACCGTGGGCAGGACGAAAGGGACGGTCACCGCCGCCCGGATGAAATTACGCCCCGGGAAGCGGTAACGGGCGATTACGTAGGCCCCGGGCAGGGCGAAGAGCAGGGTGAGCAGGGTGGAGGCGGCCGCCTGCCACAGGGTGAACCAGGCCGCCCGCCGCAGCGAACCTTTGGCGGCGATCTCCAAGAAGGGGGACAGGTCCAGCCCGCCCTGCAAGGTGAGGCTGCGGATGATGATCCGGGCCAGCGGATACAGGTAGAAAAGACCGAGAAAAACCAGCGGGACGGCTATCAGCCACGGCCCGGGGCGCAGGGTCAGCCGCCCGCCGTCTCTATCCATTCTTCTATCCACCGGGAGCGGTTGCCGTCGATGGTTTCCGGGGCCAGCCCGGCCGGGTCGGAGGGGATGCTGACGTGCTCCACGAACTCGGGGGGCAGCGCGGCCCCTTCATGGGCGGGGAACACGAACATGTTGAGCGGGATGTCCTCCTGGAAAGTCAGGCCCAGCATGAAATCGATCAGGCTCCGGGCGGCGTTGGGAACGGGGGTGCCGTTCATCACCCCGGCGAATTCGATTTGGCGGAAGCATCCCGCTTCCATCACCCCGGTGGGGGCGGTTTCCGGGCGGGGGTCGGCGAAGATGACCTCGGCCGGGGGGGAGGAGGCGTAGGAGACGACCAGCGGCCGGTCGCCCGCCCCCGACCCGCCGGAGAACATCTCGTAGTAGGCCTGCTCCCATCCGGAGGCCACCGCCGTATCGTTGTCCGCCAGCTCCGCCCAGAAGTCCCGCCAGGTGTAGTCGCCGTCCTCCCCGAAGGCGGCCACCGTCGCCAGCAGAAAAGCCAGGCCGGGGGAGGAGGTCCCCGGATGCTGCACGGCCAGCAGGCCCCGGTATTCAGGGCGGGTCAGGTCGCGCAGGGCGCGCGGGGGGAAAAGCCCCCGGGCGGCCAGGCCGGCTTTGTCGTAATTAACGCACACGTCCCCGAAGTCGATGGGGGTGGCCCGGGTGTCCAGTTTCAGGGAGTCGGGCACGTTGACCAGGTAGGGGGAAACGTATTCTTCGAACAGGTCTTCGTCCAAGGCCCGGCCCAGGAAGGTGTTGTCCACGCCGAACATCACATCGCTGACCGGGTTGTCTTTGCTGAGGATGGCTTGGGAGACCATGGTCCCCGCGTCATCGGAGACCAAAAGTTGGACGGTGTGGCCGGTTTCCGCTTGGAACTCTTCCCAGACTTCGTCGCTGATGCTGAACGAACCGTGGGTGATGAGCCGGATGGTCTGCGGCCCTTCGTCCGGGCCGGACTCCGCCCCGCCGCAAGCGGCGAAAAGCAGGGCCAGCGCGGCGGCCGATATGAATGTGCGTCGCATTTGTCTCTCCTGTCGTCCCGGGGAGGCGGGGGAACGGAGAGGGGGCGGTCTTCCTGCGCCGGCATTACCCGGATCAGGTGCAAACGGTCGGAGCCGCAACTCCCTCTCAGCCCCGTATCCGGAGCTCCCGTGTTTCGCTGGATGCCCATTGTAACCCCCGCGACCGGGCGCGCTCCGCCGGGGGCGGGGATTGGAGCCGGGCGCCGGGTCAGGCCGCGGCGTATTCCAGCGCTTTGGCCCGCCACCGGCGGCCTTCGTCGATCTCCTCCTCGCTCAGTTCATAATCCGTTTCCAAAATCTCCCGCCCGGAGGGGGTTTCCGCCATATTCCCGACGAACATGGCGGTGATCCGCCGGCCGCGGATAGTGGGCGTACCCGACATTACGGCCGGATCCACCGCAATGCGGGTAAGAGATTCCTCAACGGACGCCCAGCCCCCGTCGGCCAGGGCCGAGCTTATCGCCCGCCGGCCGGATACGCCGGATGTGAAATCCCAGAGATGTTCCCCGTTTTCCAAGAGCATTCTCCGATACTCATCCTTTGGGAGCGGAGCGTCGCGCAACGGCCAGTTTCCGTATTCTTCCCGCAACCTGGTTACCGCCAAGCTCGCATCGGCGAGACGGACCCCCGCCTCCGTCAGTTTGCGCACCATCAGCGTCTCGCCGACGTCCTGGTAGGAGAAGGGGCGCTTGGCGGATTCGGGGCGCGACCGCGCTATGCATTTCCGCCTCGCCCATTGGCCTATGCGCCGCGGGGAAACGCCCGTCAGGTGGGAAACTTCCCCTGGGCTGTAGCGCCCTATAGGTGATTGGCCGGTTTCGCGCATGTCGGCTCCTTTCATCCCTCAGATGGTAAATCGCCTCCGCTGGTTCGGGTTTGCTTTTTTTGGGGGCGGCGGGAGTTAGTAGATCAGGCGGTGGAGGATGCGTTTGCGCCAGTTTTCGTCGTCGGGGGGGGCCTGCACCACCAGCACCGGCGCCGCCACCGCTTCGCTGATCCGTTGGCTCAGTTCGGGGCCTATCCCGGCCCGCGACGCCCCCATCACCACCAGGTCGGAGTTGCGGGCCCGTTGGATGATCGCCTGCACCAGGTCATCGGAAATGCCTATGTCGCTGTGGGTTTCCACCGGGCTGAACTCCATCAGCTGCCGGTGGTAGCCGGCCACCGCCTCCTGTTGCGGTTCGTTGGCGTTTTCCCCCAAAACATGCAACAGCCGCACTTCGGCCCGTTCGGCGTGTCCCAGCCGGTAGGCGGTGTCGATTTTGGCCACATCGTAGGGGCTCCCCGCTCCCAGTACGGTGATGGTGCGCAACTCTTCCAGGTCGTCGTTGCCCAGCAACATCACATCGGCGTCGGCGTGGGCTTGCAGCCACAACGGGTCGAACCGGGTGCGGGCCCGGGTTCCCACGTTGATGTGGCTGAGGATCAGGTCCACCGCGTGCCGCCGGGCGTATTCCAGAAGGGCCGCCCCCGGATCGGCTCCGGTGGGACGTACCAACGCAATGTCCACATCCAGTTCGTTGGCGATGTCTTTCGCCCCCAGCCGGAACGGGTCGTCGGCCCGGGGCGGGTCCAGACGCCGCCACCACAGCGAACCGGAACGAATGCGGTCCATCCGGGTGAGCGTGATGCGCCCGTCTTCGGCGGCGACCGCTTTGGCGATGCGCAACAGGTCCCGCAGGCGGGTGTTGCTGGTGGTGCCGTCCACCGCGATGGCCACGTGGTTGCGTCCGGGGGAAGCGAGGGCGGCTTCGGTGGTGGCGACCAGCGGGCCGATGGAACGGAGGCGCAACGCGTCCAAAGCGGCGCTTTCGTGGCTGGCCCGGGAACGCCCGAACACCCGGTACCAGAACGCGCCGGCCGCCACCATCCCCACCGCACCAAGGATGGAAATCCATCCCAGCTGGGTCAAAAGCAACAGCGAAGAAGCGATGCCGAACAGTTGCAGCCACGGGTAGAAAGGGGAACGGAATTTGGGGCGGTACCAGGCGGGGTGAGCCTCGCGGAAGGCGATCAGGGACAGGTTTATCAAGCAGAACACCACCACTTGGAAAGCGGAGGCCAATTTGGCCAGTTCGATGAGCGGCACGAAGGCGATCAGCGCCACCATGGTCAGGCAGGTGAGGGCGATGCTGGCCGCCGGGGTGCCGGTGCGGTTGTATATGGAGGCCAGCGGAGCGGGGGCCAACTGGTTGCGGGCCATGGCGAACGGGTAGCGGGAGGAGGATAGCAAACCGGCGTTGGCCATGGACACCAGGGCGAAAATGGCGGTGGCGGAAATAATGTCCGCCCCCACCGGTCCCAGGAAAAGGCCGGCGGCGTCGGCCACCGGGGCCAAATCGTCGGCCAGAATCCCCTGCGGAAGGTTGCCCGCGATCACCCACATTATCGCCGGGTAGAGGATGAGCATCAGGAAAATGGAGCCCAGCATCCCCCGGGGCAGGGTGCGTCCCGGGTCTTTCACCTCTTCGGCCACCGAAGCCACTTTGGTCACCCCGGCGTAGGAGACGAACACCAAACCGGTGGCCGAAAGCAAACCGCCCCACCCTTCCGGCATAAACGGGGCCAGGTTGGCGGCTTCCACGTTCACCCCGCCGGCGACCACGAAGAAACCCAGCACCGACAGCACCGACAGCACCACCACCGTTTGGAACCGGCCCGACTGTTTCACCCCCATGATGTTGATGGCGCCCAGCAGCAGGGCCAGCGTGATCCCCACCGTCCGGGCGGGCCACCGGATGAAAAAGTCCAGGTAGGCGCCCAGGCCGACCAGGGCGAAAGCCGATTTGAAGATGAGGGCGAACCACACCCCGAACCCGGCCACCGTGCCCACCAGCGGCCCCATCGCCCGGTCGATGAACAGGTAGGCGCCGCCCGCCCGGGGCATGGCGGTGGCCAACTCGGACTGGCTGACCGCGGCCGGGATGACCACCACGCCGGCCAGCACGTAGGCGAGGATGGCGGCCGGGCCGGCCACCTTGTCGGCCAAGCCGGGCAACACGAAAATGCCGCTGCCGATCATCGCCCCGATGCTGACGGTGAAAACCGCCGACAGGCCCAGGTTTCGTTGCAATGTGGTCATATGTTCACCTTACGGGATAGCCGATTGTAAACCGGTCGGGGGATGCGGACCCTCCGCCGCGGGCGGGCGGCGGGGGCGGGGCGGGGTTCAGGGGGAGGTCCCGGTGTTGGCCTCTATGAACGACAGCGTCCGTTTCCAGGCGTCGGCGGATTCGACGGCGAAGTCGGATTGTAGGCGGTCGAAGAAAGAATGGGGGGCTCCGGGGTAGACGACCACTTCGTTTTGGACGCCCGCCGCGTCCAAGGCGGCGGCGAAATCCGCTACCGATTCGGGTGGGATGGAAGGGTCGTCCCCGCCCATCAGGGCCAGCACCGGGCAAGCCATCCCCGCTGTCCGGTCGACGGCCCCCGCCGTTTCCTCGTCCCGCCGGGGCCGGCCGTAGAAACCGACCGCGCCCGCCAAGCCCAGCCCGTTGGCCGCCTGATGCCAGGAGTTGGAACCGCCGAAGCAGAACCCGACCGTGAACACCGCCCGCTCCGAATTGTCCCGTTTCAGATAGGAGACGGCGGCGGTCACGTCGTCCCGCACCCCGGCGAAAGTGGTTCCGTGGACGTGCGGCCAGAAATCCCAGTCGTTGGGGCGTTCCCCCAAACCGGCGGTGCGGCCGAAGTAGTCGATGGCCACCGCGTCGTGCCCGGCTTCGGCGAAACGCAGGGCCAGCTCTTTGTAGAAGCGAAACAGCCCCCGCACATCGGGCATCACCACCACCCCGGCCGGCGAAGGGGGCGACCCGGCGGCGGCGTAAGCGGAGAAGCGGTTCCCGTCGCGGGCGGTCAACGTCAGGTCGGCCCCGGTCGCCGCCCGTTCCCCCGCCTCCATCGGCGGATGCGAATCATGGTTGTGGCACATACCGGCAGTCTACGCCGCCCGCCCCCCTCTCCCCTTGAAATGGGAGGAGGCGGGTATGGTGGGGGGATGGATTCGATTGCGGTTCGGCGGGTGGTGCGGGTGGGGGAGGGGGAGGGCGGGCGCGCCGGGCGGGAAGACCGGTTGCCCGCCGAGGAGCCGGTGGAGTTCCGGCTGGGCGGGGTTCCGATAGCGGTGCTGATGCGCACCCCCGGCCACGACCGGGAGCTGGCCCGCGGGTTCGCCCTGACCGAAGGGATCATTCTCCGTCCCGGCGAGTTGGCGGAGGTGCGGGCGATGGGGGGAGGGGAGGGGGAGGGGCGCTACGACCTGGTTTTGGCGGAGGGGACGGTGGTGGATCCCGAACAGTTTCGCCGCAACCTGTACGCCACTTCTTCGTGCGGGGTGTGCGGCAAGGCCTCCATCGACGCGGTGCGGGTGGCCTCCCCGCCGCCGCCCGCCGGTCCGGCGGTGGCCGCCGGACGGCTGGTGGAGATGATGGAGATAATGCGGGAAGCCCAGTCCGGGTTCGCCCAGACCGGGGGCTTGCACGCCGCGGCCGCGTTCACCCCCGACGGGGAGTTGGCCGCTTTGCGGGAAGACGTGGGCCGCCACAACGCCATGGACAAACTGGTGGGGGCCCTGTCCGCCGAGCGGTGGCCGCTGGGGGAGATGGCGGTGACCGTGTCGGGGCGGGTTTCCTTCGAACTGGTGCAGAAGACGGCCGCGGCGGGGCTGGGGTTGCTGGCCGGAGTGTCGGCGGCCACTTCCCTGGCCGTTGACTTGGGCGAAGAGCTGGGTTTGACCGTGGCCGGCTTCGTCCGCCCCGGCGGTTTCAACATCTACTCCCATCCCCATCGCATAACCTGATTTCGGGGGCTGGGGGGCGGGTCAGTGTTCGGTGTCTCCGGCCAGCAAGTTGAGGATGTGGGGCAGCAAAGGCTCCACCGCCTCCCAGCCTTCCGCCACCGCTTTGGGGCTGCCGGGCAGGTTGACGACCAGGCACGATCCGATCACGCCCGCCGTTCCCCGGGACAGGGCGGCCAGCGGGGTGTGCTTCAGGCCTTCATGCCGGATCAGTTCCGCCAATCCGGGAGCGGGGCGGTCCAGCAGGGCGGAGGTGGCCTCCGGGGTTACGTCCCGCGGGCCGAACCCGGTGCCGCCGGTGGTGACGATCAGGACGCAACGGGGGGCCAGTTCGGCCAGCAGTTCCGTTATCCGCTCCCGATCGTCGGGCACGGCGCGCCGCTCCACTTGCAGGCCCCCCACTTGCGGGCCGAAAGCGGCCAGCCGTTCTTCCAGCAACGCCCCGGAATCATCGGTTCGGGCGCCGTGGGTTACCCCGTCGCTACAGGTTACGGCTACCGCTCGTCCGCTCATATTTAGATAGTAGGCGGACGGCGGCTACCCTGCCGCGGGTATGTCCTGGATTCTGCTCACCAACGACGACGGTCCGGCCAGCCCGGCCCTGCTCCCGTTTGCTTTGGCGCTGGGGGAGGTGGGGGAGGTGCGGGTGGTGGCCCCCGACCGGGAACGGAGCTGGTCCGCCAAAGCCGTCACCCGCTACAGCCCGTTGCAAGTTTCGGAGTCGGAGGCGGAGGGGGTGACGATGGTTACCGTCTCCGGCTACCCGGCGGACGCGGTGCAGGTGGGGGCGGTCTATTTCGACGACCGGCCCCGCCTGGTCGTTTCCGGCATCAACCTGGGATACAACTTTTCGGCCATCGGCGCGCTGGCTTCGGGCACCATCGGGGCCGTCTTCGAAGCCCGGGCGCTGGGTTTGCCGGGGGTGGCTTTCTCCGCCGAAGGGCGAGGGGACTGGCATCAGTGGTATGAGCGGGCCCGCTCCCCCCAATCGTCGCCGGTGTGGGACAGGCTGGCCGGGGTCTGCGCCCGGTTGCTGGCCGACATCGTGGCCGCCGACCTGCCCGGCGATGTGATAAACGTCAACGTGCCCTGGGACGCCGGGCCCGACACCCCCCGCCGCCTGGCCCCGCTGGCCCCGGTCACCTACGGCCAACTGCACGAACGCAACCCGGACGGAACTTTCAGCCACCGCTACCGCGCCGACCGGCAAGCCATGCTGAACGCAACCGGTTGCGACACCGCCGTCAGCCTAAGAGGCGAAATAGCCGTAACCCCCATCCTCCTCCCCTCCTCCCCCCCAATAAGCAAAGCCCACCAAACCGCCCTAGACCCCCCCACCACCCCCACCGAAGAATAGAAACTCCCCGGGTTGTTCCGGTATTTACAGGCCGGATAGGCGCTAAATCTCAGGAGTTGGTATCGGGAGTAGGGGGAAATCCGTCATATGCCGTTTCTTTGCTGTTCACCTTTGATCGTTCCGCCCAGAAGGTTAGGCGCTCGGTCACGATTTCCCGCAACGGTTTTTCGCCCATGGCTAGGACATGTCGTCTCCGGATGTCTAGGCAGAACTCCTCGGCTTCGGCGAAGCTTACGGTTCCCAGCCTTTTGGCGATAGTTTCGGGAGCGCGGCCAAGCGGTTCGTTTAAGGTTTGGGCGAACCATTCTATGTAGGCGGCTAGTTGTTGGCGGGTGGGGCGTTTGAGTTGCAAGCGCAACTGGAAACGCCGCCAAGCGGCCCGGTCCAGCAGTTCGGAGTGGTTGGAGGCGGCTATCACCACCGTGTAGCTGGGTAGATCGTCCATCTGCATCAGCAGGGAAGTCACCACCCGTTTGATTTCCCCTGTTTCGTGGGTGTCGCCCCGTTCTTTGCCCACCGCGTCGAACTCGTCGAAGAACAGAACGCAGGGGGTGGTGCGGGCGTAATCGAAGACGCTTTTCAGGCGGGAGGCGGTTTCTCCCAGGAAGCTGCCGATCATCGTTTCATAACGGACCACCAGGAAAGGAACCGCCAGCGACTCGGCGATCGCTTCGGCCAGCGAAGTTTTGCCGTTGCCGGGCGGTCCCACCAGCAACACCCGGTGGCGCGGTTCCAGTGAGTGCGCACGCAACCCCCCGGCCCGGTGTTGCTCCTCGATCAGTTCCTCGCAGGCCCGGCGGGTGATGTCGGACAGGAACATGTCCTCAATCCGCCGTCGGGGGACGACCTCTAG
Organism: Candidatus Spongiisociaceae bacterium; assembly: GCA_965202665.1. Lineage (GTDB taxonomy): Bacteria > Actinomycetota > Acidimicrobiia > Spongiisociales > Spongiisociaceae. The sequence goes on along the minus strand of OZ241841.1, from coordinate 1,073,948 downwards.
CAGGAACTCGCGATGGCGGAGACCGTTTTGGCTCACAAAAGCGGCGGCGGGAGGCTTGTACCCGTTGCCCCGCATCGCTTCCGTCAGGCGGTCGGCCAGCACATGGTGCTGTTTCGCCCGCTCTTCGGCGATGATGGCTTCGGCGGCGGTGCGGGTGCCCGGCTTGTCGTCGCTCGACGCGGCTTTGACAAGCGAGATCAGCAGATCGCTACGCGCCATTGCATCCTCCCTTCCGCTGGATTTAGGTGATGTCCAAGCCCTAGGATACCCCCCGCTTTCCATAATTTCGAGGGCGAAGTCGGCGACCGACCGGTGGGGGCGGCGGGTGCCCTTTCCCGGGTAGCCTTGGCGGAAAGGGCGGGCCGGGCGGACGGGGAGCGGGCATTTGTCGTCCTATCCGGCGCGCGCCGGCCCCCCGGAATCAGCGAACAGGAGTACCAATGGGATCATCCGGCATTCCCGTCGCCGAGATGTTGCGGGAAATAATGTCCAACTGCGCGGTCAGCGTGACCGTGGTCACCTGTCAGGCGGGCGGACGGGACCATGGCCTGACCGTTTCCGCCTTCACTTCGGTTTCCATGCAACCGCCGCTGGTTCTGGTGTGCATCGGCGGGGAGGCAGGCGGCGGCGAAATGCTCCGCCGGGCGGGGGGTTTCACCGTCAATCTGCTCCGCCTCGGAACCGTCCCGGTCGCCCGCCGGTTTTCCTCCCCGGAGGAGGACCGCTTCGCCGGTTTGACCTTGCAACCCCCCACCGTTCCCGGAGCCGGGCCGATCTTGCCCGACCAAGCTTGCGCTTACCTGGAATGCCGCATCGTCGACTCCTTGGAGGCCGGGGATCACATTATTTTCATCGGCCAAGTGGAAAAAGCCGACCGGCTCAGCCCCGACCCTCCCCTGGTTTACTGGCGCCGTTCCTACGCCCGTCCCGCCTTTGACTGAGTCGGCGGGGGCGGTTATTGGGCGGTCCAGCCTCCGTCCGCTAGGAGGGCCGTTCCGGTGGTGAAAGAAGATTCGTCGCTCGCCAAGTGGAGGACGGCGGCGGCGATCTCCTCCGGTTGGGCGATGCGGCCCAGCGCATGGCGGGCGGCTAGGGAGGCCATTTGCTCCTCGGTCAGGGGGGACAGCAACGGGGTTTCCACCGCCCCGGGACACACCGCGTTCACCCGGATTCCGTCCCGGGCGTGGTCCAGTGCCATGGCCCGCACTAAGCCGATCAGCCCGTGTTTGGAGGCGTGATAGGCCGCTTGGCCCGGCTGGGCGACCACCCCGGCCACCGACGAGATGCACACGATGGAGCCGCCCCCCGCCCGGATCATCTCCGGTATCGCCCGCCGCGAACAAAGGTAGGCCCCGGTCAGATTTACGGCCAAAACCCGGTTCCAGTCCGCTTCGCTGATTTCAGTTACGGCTCCCAATCCGGCTATTCCGGCGTTGTTGACCAGGATGTTCACGCCGCCGTCGCCCGCGAACCGGACGGCCGCCTCGGTCATCTCCGCCGCATCCTCCGCCGAAGTCACATCGGCCCGCACCGGAAAAGCCCGGCCCCCGGCGGCGGTGATTTCCCCGGCCAAAACCCGGGCGGCGTCCAAATCCAAATCGGCGACCGCCACCCCCGCCCCCTCCCGGGCGAACAGCCGGCAGATGGCCGAACCCAGCCCCCCGGCCGCTCCGGTGACGATGGCCGTTTTGCCCGACAGGCGTTTCATGCTTCCCTCCGTTGGCATTATTCTCCGAATAAACGCTAATCTAGGGGTTCCCCGGACAAACATTCCGGGGGAGAGGTCAATCCGAGGAGTCCCAATGTCCGATGTAACCCTGCGCGCCGAAACCGGCCGGCGAACCGGCACCCGTCCCTCCCGGCGGTTGCGCCGCTCCGGGATGGTCCCCGCCACTTTGTACGGCCAGGCTTCGCATCCGGTGTCCATAGCCGTCGACGCCCGCGAACTGCGCCGCGTCCTGTCCACCGAGGCGGGCATCAACGCCCTTATCACCTTGGAAGTGGGGGATGAGAAGCACACCTCCCTGGCCCGCCAACTGCAACGGCATCCCACCAAAGGGGAGGTCATCCATCTGGATTTCGTGAAGATTTCCCTCACCGACCGGGTGGACGTGGTGGTGGCGGTGGAAACCACCGGGGAACCGGAGGGGGTGCGGGAAGGCGGAATCATTGAAACCGTTTCCAACAGCGTAAACGTGAACACCCTGGTCACTTCCATTCCCGACTCCATCGGGGTGGACATTTCCGACTTGGGGGTGGGCGATTCGCTGCGGGTGTCGGATTTGCCCGCCATCGAAGGTTTGGAATATTTGGACGATCCGCAACAGACCATCGTCACCGTCAGCCTGCCCTCCGCCGCCCTGGTGGAAGAAGAAGAGGAAGCCGAGCTCGAAGAAGGCGAGGAGGCGGAGGAAGAAGGGGCCGACGCGGAAGCCGCCGAGGAGGACTCCGGCGCCGAAGGCTGAACCCCCTGCCCGGATGTCTGCGGTTGGGACGGGACGGCGGAGCGGAACGGGCGGAACCGGATGAAAATTATCGTAGGCCTGCGCAACCCGCAGGCGGAGTATGCGGGAACCCGGCACAACGCCGGGGCGGAAGCGGCCGCCCTGCTCGCCGAACGGCGGGGGGAGCGCCTGCGCCGGGGGCCGCGGCGGGTGCGTTGCGACCAGGCCCGGGTGGTCATCGACGGACGGGCGGCGGTGATTGGAATCCCCCGGCTGAGCATGAACGTATGCGGTCCGGCGGTGGCCGCCCTGCTGGCCTACCACCGGGCCCAGCCGGACGACCTGTTGCTCATCCACGATGACATGGATTTGGCTTTCGCCCGAATGCGCCTGCACCATGGGCGGGGGGCGGGCGGACACAACGGGGTGCGGTCGGTGATCGCCGCCTTGGGCGTGCGCGACTTTTGGCGGCTGAAACTGGGCATCGGCCGCCCTCCGGGGCGGATGGACCCGGTCAACTACGTGCTGGGCCGGTTCACCGCCGGGGAACGTCCGGAAATGGATTTGCTGACGGCGGACGCGGCCGACGCCGCGGAAATGTTCGTCGCCGACCCGCAGGCGGCGGCGGAAAAAGCCGGTCGGCGCGCCGCCCCCGGCTGATCCGGACGCGGAACGGGAGTAGGTTTGGCGGATATGAAAGCGGTTGGCGCCATCGACCAGGGGACGACCAGCACCCGGTTTATGATCTTCGACCACGACGGGCGGGTGGTGGCTTCCGCGCAACGGGAGTTTGAGCAGATTCTCCCCCGGCCTGGATGGGTGGAGCACGACCCTTTGGAAATCTGGGAAAGCGTGCAGGGGGTGACGGAAGAGGCCCTGGCGCGGGCCGGCCTGCGCCCCTCCGATTTGGCGGCGGTGGGGATCGCCAACCAGCGGGAAACCACCCTGCTGTGGGAAAAAGACACCGGGCGCCCTTTGGCCAACGCCATCGTGTGGCAGGACACCCGCACCGACCGCATCTGCGCCGAGTTGGCCGCGGACGGGGGGATGGACCGGTTCCGGGAGCGAACCGGCCTGCCCCTGGCCACCTATTTCGCCGGGCCGAAAGCCGCCTGGTTGCTGGCTGAAACGGACGGGGCGGCGCAGGCGGCCCAGTCCGGGGAGGCGGTGATGGGCACCATCGACTCGTGGCTGGCGTGGAACCTGACCGGCGGAACGGAAGGAGGGCGGCATGTCACCGACGCGACCAACGCCTCCCGCACCCTGCTGATGGACCTGAAAACCCTGGCTTGGGACGACGGGTTGCTGGAGGCGATTGGGATACCCCGTTCCATGATGGCCGAGATCGTCCCGTCGGTGGGACGGATCGGCGAAGGGCGGGGGGTGTTGGCGGGGGTTCCGCTGTCGGCCATTTTGGGCGATCAGCACGCCGCCCTGTTCGGCCAGGCCGCGTTCGCCCCCGGGGAGGCCAAAAACACCTACGGCACCGGCTGTTTCATGCTGATGAACACCGGGGCCGACATCGTCCCCTCCACCGCCGGATGCCTCACCACCGTCGGATATCAAATAGCGGGCCGCCCGGCGGTCTACGCCCTGGAAGGGTCCATCGCCATCGCCGGGGCTTTGGTGCAATGGTTGCGGGACAATCTGGGGATTATCTCCTCATCGGAGGAGGTGGAAGAGTTGGCCGCTTCGGTGGAGGACAACGGCGGGGTGTTTTTCGTGCCCGCCTTCTCCGGTTTGTTCGCCCCCCATTGGCGGTCGGACGCCCGGGGGGTGATCGCCGGCCTGACCCGGTTCGCCCACCGGGGCCACATCGCCCGGGCCGCTTTAGAAGCCGCCGCCTTTCAGACCAGGGAGGTTTTGGACGCGATGCGGGCCGATTCGGGGGCGGAGTTGACCGAGTTAAAAGCGGACGGGGGGATGGTGGTCAACGAGCGGCTGATGCAGTTCCAGGCCGACATTTTGGATGTGCCGGTGGTGCGCCCGGCGGTGAACGAAACCACCGCCTTGGGGGCCGCCTACGGGGCCGGGCTGGCGGAAGGCTTCTGGTCGGATTTGGACGAGCTGCGCGACCGGTGGCGCGAGTCCCGCCGCTGGAACCCGCGCATGTCCGCCTCCGAACGGGAAAACCTGTACGCCGGTTGGCGCAAAGCCGTGCAACGCACCCTCGACTGGGCGGAGCCTTCCGGTTAGTTTTCTCCCTCCGGTTGGCGGGGCTTCAGTCCGTATTCGACGTCGATTTGCCGGTGCGGGAATTTGGCGTTGTATTCTATGCGGGCCTGGCGGCGGGCTTCGTCGAGGGCGCCGCTTTCCAGTTCGGATACCAGCCGTTCCACGTCTTCGGGCGTGGGAGGCGCGTAAATGTCCACCTCGGCTTCAGGTTGGATTTCATCAGTCATGTCCGCCATTTTATTCTCCTTTGGTTTTCACGTTCGCGGGCGGGGCGCGGCACGCCTTAAGGATGGAGTGCGGATCGCGGAGGGTTGGCGCAATGCCGTGCGACGCGCTCTCGACTGGGCGGGGCCTTCCGGTTAGTTTTCTGCGTCTGGTTGGCGGGGTTTCAGTCCGTATTCGACGTCGATTTGCCGGTGCGGGTATTTGGCGTTGTGCTCTATGCGGCCTTGGCGGCGGGCTTCGTCGAGGGCGCCGCTTTCCAGTTCGGATACCAGCCGTTCCACGTCTTCGGGCGTGGGAGGCGCGTAAATGTCCACCTCGGCTTCAGGTTGGGTTTGATTAGTCACGTCCGTCATTATATCCTCCTTTGGGTTTCCACGTTCACGGGCAGGGCGTGGTACACCTTGCCGATGCGCCCATCGGGGCTTTCTTCGAATACTACTTCCAGGTCCATGGTTAAGAGATCGGTATATGGCGCAATATACATCCATTTGTCACCGAATGAGGTGGGGGCTAACCATTTGCAGGAGTGCGGATCGCGGAGGACGGAGAGGATGCTCTCCTCGGAGGCGTTGTGTTTGAAGGCGGTGTCAATCCACCAACCCACTTGCCAACCCCGGGGCGGCTCGTCCATTCTTCGCACCTCGTGTCGCGAAAAGGGCGGCAGGTTGATCATCGCCCGCTCCTCGGCGCAGACAGGTTCGGAGCCCGACGGGACGACCGGCCTTGCGCCAATCCTCCTGGGCCCGCCATCTCCGTTTGACCCGGCGGGGGGTTGCGGAAGTTTCGGTTTCGCTTCATATTGTCAATATAAAAACGCTATGCGACATTTTTTCTTAGATAAGATTTTGAAACAATATTTTACATAAAATGGGTAGGGCGGAGGGTGAGGCGGTGGTAGGGTGGGGGCATGCGTATCGGGGCGGCGTCCGTTTTGCAGGAAACCAACACTTTCTCGCTCAACCCGTGCCGGATGTCCGATTTCACCGTGGCGACGGGGGAGGAGGCGGCGTCCGGCGCCCGGGGAACCAACTCGGAGATGGCGGGAATCCTGGAAGGATTGCGGGCGGGCGGAGCGGAGGCGGTTCCGATTTTGCGGGCGTGGGCGATGCCCTCCGGCCCGCTCACCGCCGACGCTTTCCGGGAGCTGCGGGAAATGTTGCTCGTCGGGCTGGCCGCGGCCGGACCGGTGGATGGGTTGGCCCTGTCCCTGCACGGGGCGATGGCCGCCGACCGGTTCCCCGACGCCGACGGGCGGATCATCTCCGAGGTGCGGGAGTTCCTCGGCCCGGACGTCCCGTTGGCGGTTTGCCTGGACCTGCACGCCAACCTCACCCGCCAAATGGTGCGCGGGGCGGACGGCCTGAGCGCCTACCACACCGACCCGCACACCGATATGGCGGCCGCCGGGGAACGGGCCGCCCGCCAGCTGCTGCGCCTGCTGGGAGGGGAGCGGTTTGCCATCGGATTGGCGAAACGGCCCATGCTCATCCCGGCGGAGACGATGAACACCGACCACGGCCCTCTGGCGGAAATCCGCCGCCGGGCGCTGGCCGAAGCCCCGGCCGGTTTGGCGGACCTATTGCTGTTTCCGGTGCAACCCTGGCTGGATGTGCCGGAGCTGGGTTTGGGAGTGGCGGCGGTGGTGAAAGACGACCCGTCCTCCGCCCGGGAGTTCGCCGAAGCGACAGCCGACCGCATCTGGGAGCGGCGGGGCGATTTCACCATGGACGATTTTTTGGAGCCGGAGGCGGCCATCGCCGCCGCCCGGGCCAGCCGGGTGCGCCCTTTTCTGCTGGCCCAGTCGGCCGACGCCCCCACCGCCGGGGCCTCCGGGGACAGCCCGGCCCTGATAGAACCCCTGGCCGCCCTGGCCCCCGACCTTGTCTCCTATGTCACGGCGGCGGATCCGGCGGCGGTGGAACAATGCCATCGGGCCGGCGCGGGAGCGGAAGTGACCGTGCAGGCGGGGGCCGGTTTGGACGACCGGTGGCATCCCCCGGTTTCCGTGACCGGCGTCGTAACGGGGGCGGGGGCCGGTTCCTACCGGTTGGAAGGGGTCGGGTTCCACGGGATGGAAGTGTCAATGGGCCGCTATGCGACGCTGGCCGCCGGCAACCTGCGGCTGCTTCTCTCCGAACGTCCCGCCTGGACCGCCGACCCGGCCACTTTCCGGTTCGTCGGCCTCCCCCCCGAACAAGCGGACATCATCGTCGTCAAATCATGCAGCGACTTCCGTCCCAACTACCCCACCTCCTCCTGCGCCATCACCGTGGACGTCCCCGGGGCCGCCTCCCCCCGCCTGGAACGTCTGACATTCCACCGCGCCCCCCGCCCCATGTGGCCCCTGGACAAGTTTCCAGACCCGGCGTAAACCGGCCCGCCCCGCCCCGGCGCGGCGGGGGTTACTCCATATATACGGGGGCGCCCTGCCGGAGGGACCGCTCGGCGGCGTCCACCAGCCGGTGGGCGTAGAGGGCCTGCTCCAAACCCACCTGCGGGTGGCGGTCGGCCGCTACGGAACGGATGAAATGGTCCACCGCCGCCGCCAAATCCCCGCCCAAGCCACCCCCGCCCAAGATTCCTTCGTCCACCGGCCAATGCACCAGGTCGGGATGGGAGAAGCCCTCCCGGTCCAGGATGGAAAGCCCGCTGTTGGAACCTTCGATCACCGCCGACCCCCCGCTTCCCACCACATGCAGGGCGGCGTCCAAAGGGGCGGGGGCGCCGGCGGGCAGCACCCAGCTGGTTTCCAAAGCGGCGATGACCTCCCCGCGCAGGCGCATCAGAACCGCCACTGCGTCCTGATGCCCCCACTCCGCCGACCGGCGGGACACCCCCTCCGCGTAGACCCGCTCCGCCGGGGCGTCGACTATCCAGGCCATCGCCTCCAAGTCGTGGATTCCGGTGGAGATGAGCAGGTCGGTCCACGGGCCGTAAATCTCCGCTCCCAGGGCCGTCCCCCGCCGCCGGGCGGACAGGTAATGCAACGTTCCCAACCGGCCGGAGGAGGCGGCCGCTTTCACGGCCCGGTAGCGGGGGTCGAACCTCAGAATGAAATTGACCATTGTTTTCACGCCCAGCGGACGCAACTCCCGGCACAGCCGCTCCGCCCCCTCCAAATCGGGGGCCAACGGCTTCTCCAGCAACAGATGCTTGCCCCGCCGGGCGCAGGCCAAAGCCGGTTGGCGGCGATGATGTTCGGAGACGGCGATGGTGACCGCATCCACTTCCGCCCCCGCCAGCATTTCCTCGGCGCTCCCGAAGTGGGGGACGCCGTGTTCCTCCCCCACCGCCCGCGCCCGTTCCAAGTCGGCGTCGGCCACCGCCGTCAACTCCGCCAGGTCGTGTTCGGCGTAGGCCCGGGCGTGCAAGGAGCCGATCATCCCCACCCCCACCACTCCCGTCCGCAGTTTCCCCATCTCAGTCCCCCGGGTCCGGTTGGAAGGCCCGGTCGTGGCCGGGCATCACCAAAGTGGGGGACAGGGCCTGCAACCGGTCTACGCTGGCGTTCAGTTCCCCCAGTTGTTCGTCCGTGTACCAGTGGGAGAACGCCCGTCCGGCGTATTCGGAGCGGGTCATGGCCGCGTCCCCGGTGATGACGATCCGCTCCGTCGCCGTGTCCGCCACCACGCTGATATGGCCGGGGGTGTGGCCGGGGGTGGACACCGCCCGCACCCCTTCGCACAGTTGCATCTCGCCCCCCAAAGGCACTTCGGTGAGAGTCCCGGCCACCGCCAGGCGGGCCCCCGCTTCCTCCGGCCCGTACAACACTTTGGAAAAGTCGGCTTCCCCTTCGCCCAGCACCAGTTCCGTCCCGGGGAACCGGAACACGCTGGCCATGTGGTCGTGATGGCAATGGGTGCACACCACCAAGTCCACATCCTCCGCGGTCAGCCCGAAGCGCCGCAGGGCCACCCCCAGCTGCCCGTAGAAACCGACGTGATGGTTGCCCGGGTCCACCACGATGGTGCGTTCCCCCCGGATGAGGACGGTGGTGGAAACCGGCAGGAACCCCAGGTTGGCGTCGAACAGCATTTGCTCCGCCGGGTCGACTCCGAAATGGCGCTCCATCGCATCCAGTTGGGCGTCGGCGTGGCCCGCGAAGAAATAAGCGATTTCGTCGCCCACCAGCGCGAACCGCAACACCACCGGCTGCACCAGCACGTCCACCCTGTTGGCCATGTTCCCTCCTCTCTTCGGCGCCGTCCCTCTTATTGTTCCACCCCGGCGGTGGTGATTTGGCGAATTTGGCTTTGAAAAAGCACCGTCGTCAAAATTACCGGAAGAGCGGTGATCACCGCCGCCGCCGCCAACTGCCCGATTTGGATGTCGATGGTGGAGCGGAACAGCCCCAAGGCCACGGTGAGCATGGTCAGTTCGCTGGTGAACAGCAGGGGGGTCAGAAATTCGATCCAGGACAGGATGAACCCCAGCAGCAGGCAGGCGAAAATGCCGGGGCGGAGCAACGGCAGCACCACCCGCAGCAGAATCTGCCGCTGGTTGGCCCCATCCAGCCGGGCCGCCTCCTCCACTTCCACCGGAACGGCCCGCACGAAAGCCCCCAGCATGAACACCGCGAACGGGAGTATGAAAGCGGTGTAGGGGATGATCAGGCCCGGGTAGGTGTCGTACAGCCCCAGGCGGCTCCACACCAGGAAGATGGGGATGACGAACAGCAAAGTCGGGAAAATGTAGACCGAGGCCAAAACGCCGTTGATGAGCCGGGAGCCGGGCGGGCGGAACCGGGTCAGCCCGTAAGCGGCGGGCAGGGCCAGGGCGACCACCGCCGCCGCCGTCCCCAGCGACACGATGAGGCTGTTCGCCATGGAGCGGCGCACCGGCACCCCGCTGTCGGGGGACAGCACCCGCTCATAATGTTCGGTGAAAACGTATTCGGGGACGAACTGCACGTCGCGCGACCGTATGTCGTCCTCCTCCTGGATGCTGGTCAGCACGATCCCGTACAGGGGGAAGCCCATCACGATCACCACCAGCAGGGCCCCGGCGTAGGTGAAGAAGGCGGCCCGGCGGCGGCGCCCGGTCATCGGAGGCCCCCGCCGGTCAAAGTTCGGGCCCGGCGGCGCATGTAGCCCAAGCCGGCGATGACCGCAATGGTGAGAACGGTGAGCAGATAGGCCGCGGCCGAGGCCGAACCGAAGTCGAACTGTTCAAACCCCAGCTGGTAAACCAGGTAGTTGAGGGTGGTGGTGTTGCCGCTGGGCCCGCCCCGGGTGAGGATGAAAATGGTGTCGAAGACTTTCATGGACCACACGAACAGGAAAATGGCCACCGGGATGGTCACCGGGGACATCAACGGAAAAGTGATGCGGCGGAAGGTTCCCCAAGCCCCGGCCCCGTCGATGGCGGCCGCTTCCCGCAGGGCGGGGGGGATGGTTTTCAAACCGGCCAGCAGGAACAGGCTGGCGAACGGAATCCACCGCCAGATTTCGGCGGCCAGCACCGCTAACAGGGCCAGTTGCGGATGGCCCAGCCAGATGATGTCCCCCTCCCCGCCGAAGGTCCGCAACAGCCCGTTGATGAAACCGAAGTCGGCGTGGAACATCTGCGTCCACAGCACCCCCGACACCACCGGCGGCACCGCCCACGGCAGCAGCACCACCACCGTCACCAGCACCCTCCCCCGGAAAGGCCGGTTGAGCAGCAGGGCGATCAGAAAAGCGGCGACCATGGCGCCCGCCGTCAGCAGGGCGCCGAAGTAAAGGGTGCGGAAGGCGATGGACCAGAACCCTTCGCCGGTGACGGCGTTGGCGAAGTTGTCCAAGCCCGCCAGCCGCCGGATGCGCAGGGGCGAAACCCCCACCCGGCTGACGCTGAACAGCAAAGTGGCGGCGGCCGGGATTACGTACACCCCCGCCACCAGCAGAAGGGCCGGCAGGGCCATAAACAGGCCCAGCCGCACTTCCCGGCGGCGCAGGGAAATCCCCGGGGGGCCCTCCCGCGCCGCGCTCACCGCACCGGCCCCTCCGCCGGGCGGCGACCCGGCCGGACGGGGAGGATCACTCGTCCTGTTGCCGGGCCTCGACGGTCAGCCGCGCCGCTTCGTCCAGCGCCTCCCGGGGGGAGCTGGCGTTGTTCAGGACTTCGTGGATCTTGTCGGACAGGAACTGCGTCCACCGGGGCCGGTCCGCCGACCATCCGCCGTCCACCGGATACTCGTAGGCTTTGGCCAAAGCCGGGTAGAAGGGGAAGGCGGCCACGATGTCCGGCTCGTTGAGGATGTCGCTGTAGATGGAGGCCCATCCGCCCATGGCCACGATCCGCTGCCCCTCCGGGGAGACGATTGCCTCCAGGAAGCGCCACGCCTCGTCCTGGTTTTCGGCGAACACCGGCACCCCGAAGAATTCGGATCCGTCCACCGAGCCGCTGGTTTCCACCGCCGGGTTGGGGGCCACCCCGCTGCGGATGGCCGAGTCGGGGGCGGCGGCGATGCCGGCGATGAACGGCCAGCTGATGAACATTCCCCGCGTGCCGCCCAGGAAGCCGGGGGCGGCGTCGAACACCCAAGTGTAGGTGGGGGCGGCCGGGTCGATGATCCGATGGGTGTGGAGCAGGTCGTGCAACTTTTCGGTGGCGGCCACCCCGGCGTCCGAATTCCAAGCCGGCTGGCCCTCCTCGTCCAGAAAGTCCCCGCCGTGCATGTGCAGCATCCCGCCCCAGGTCCACAGGACGTGGGTGTCCGCCCAGGCGTCGGTGTAGCCGTAATACTGCTCGCCGTTTCGCTCCCCGGTGAGGGCTTTGCCGTATTCCACGAAAGTGTCCCACGAGTTGGGGGTTTCGTGCCAAGTGGCGGGCAACTCCGGGTCCAGGCCCGCTTCTTCCATCATCCCGGCGTTCCAGTGCAGCAGTTGGCTGCCCATCGTCCACGGCACCGCCCAAGTGGCGCCTTTGGATTCGACGGCCCCCATGCCCCGTTCCAGCAACGTGCCCCGGGAGCGGATTTTGTCCTCCACCCAGGCCGAAGCGTTGACCAGCCAGTTGCGGTCCGCCAGCTCCGCCCCCAGTTCGGCGGTGACGAAAGCGGCGTCCCATGGGGAGTTTTCGGCCAGGAAAGAGGTGGTGAGTTTGCTGCGCAGGTCGGGGGTGGTCACTTCTTCCACATCGGGGGTGACCCCGCTTCCTCCGGCGGGATAGCCTTCGATGATCTGCTTGACGGGGTCCATATGCGTCCCCAGCAGGAGGCTCACCGTTCCGGTGAAGTCGGTTCCGGGCATGGTGGCCTCCGGCACCGCATCGTCGTCCCCGCCGCAGGCCGCCAACAGCGCCGACAGCCCGCCCACCGAACCCAATGCGGTCAGCGAACCGTTGCGCAGAAACTGCCGCCTGGTCATTCCCATCGAACCTTGTCCGAACATTGCTCCCCGTCTCCTCTCATCGCGGGCGTTGGCTAACTATACCAACCCGCGTCCGCCCGTTTGGGGAAAAGCCGATGTTCGCCCGGTACGGGGGTTCGCCCCTGTTAGATTCGCCGTTGCCGTTCGAGGCGGGCGGCGCGGATGAGGAAGCAATGAAACCCATCTGGACGCGGACCAGTTTTTGGCAGGTGCCGGCGCTGTTGGCGCTGATGGCACGCGCCTGCGGGAGAATCTGACGACGGGGCGGCAGTCGCCTGGCCTAAATAATTCGGTTGTGGGACAAAGGGGCGACCACCTGCCCGTTCAGAAAGCTCGGAGGAGCGTCCCTTTTTAGGTGGAGGCAAAATTCGCTTTGCTACCGTTTTTGCCGTAGGTTTCTATCGCCCAGCGGGCGCGGTAACGGGGAGTGTTTCCAGGTCATCAGCCGTTAAATCTTCCACTGATCGCCCCTGAACCGCCCTACTCCGGAGCGCGGCGGTCAGTTCGTCCAACCGGAGCATCTCCCGACCGGCTGCGTGGCCGGCTTCGTAGCCCTCCCGGTAAGCGTACGAGTAGCGGGTTTTCGGAGCTGGTTGGGACTGGACTCTTTCTAATCCGTACACTCCGTCAGAGAACCCGTTTTCGAATCCGCGTTTTGCGGTTTGGCGAGTTTTCTCAACCCGTTCCTCTAAATCAAAATCGTCGGGGAGCAACTCCCCTCCGGGGGGCAGCTCCTGCTCCAGCCGGTTAACCCGTTCCAACAGAAACTGTTGAGTAGCAGTGTCCGCTCCCGCGTCGGTGGGACGGCCGGCTGCGTCCTGGACAAGACGTTCCCGCTCCGAATCTGGGGGGCCTAAATGTTTCCGCTCCGCCATAGTTACCGTCCTTCCCCTCGCCTCCCCAAAATATAGTCCCCGCCGCAGGCCGCCAACAGCGCCGACAGCCCGCCCATCGAACCTTGTCCGAACATTGCCCCCCGTCTCCTCTCATCGCGGGCGTTGGCTAACTATACCAATCCGCGTCCGCCCGTTTGGGGAAAAGCCGATGTTCGCCCCGTACGGGGGTTCCCCCTGTTAGATTCGCCGTTGCCGTTCGGAGGCGGGCGGCACGGATGAGGAAGCAATGAAACCCGCACTTCGGTTTTAGCGGGCGGGGCGGGGCGAATGATGCGGTTGCGGGACAAGGTGGCGGTGGTGACCGGGGCTTCCCGTTCCATAGGACGGGCGGTAGCGGTCGGTTTCGCCCGGGAGGGGGCGGAGGTGGCGGTCGGCTACCGCTCCCATGAGGCGGGGGCCCGGCGGACGGCGGAGGAAATCGAAAGCCTGGGGCGGGGGGCGTTGGCGGTGCGGGCCGACATTTCCGTAAAAGCCGAAGCGGAGGCTTTGATGGCGGCCGCCGTGGAACGGTTCGGGCGGATCGACGTTCTGGTCAACAACGCGGGCATTCTCAAACGGACCCCCTTTTTGGAAATCACCGAGGAGGAATGGGATCGCATCATGGCGGTCAACCTGAAAGGGTATTTCCTGTGCGCGCAGGCCGCGGCCCGGAGAATGATAGAGCGGGGGTCGGGGGTCATCATCAACATGTCTTCCGTCTCCGAACAGTTGGCGGTCGCCAACCTCGCCCATTACTGTTGCTCCAAAGGAGGGGTGCGGATGCTGACCCGGCAACTGGCTTTGGAACTGGCCCCGTACGGAATCCGGGCCAACGGCATCGCCCCCGGGCTGATCGAAACCGACCTCAACCGGGACGACATCGCCGACCCTGAGTTCCGGAACCACCGGCTGTCCATGGTCCCCCTCAAGACCATCGGCGTCCCCCAGGACGTGGCGGGGGCGGCCGTTTTTTTGGCTTCCGACGAGTCCCGGTTGGCCACCGGCTCCACCATCTTCTTAGACGCCGGACAGTCCATAACCTGACCCGGCGCCCGGCGCCGGGCGTCGGTTCAGACGAGGGCGACGGCCCGGGTTTTCCAGGTCTTCACCACCGCCCCCCGCTCAGGTCGGACCAACGAACCTATGTCTTGGAGTGGGTTTCCCGCTACCAAATCAGCCCGGCCTCTTAACCTTTCCTCCACCGTTCCGGTGCGGTCCTGCCAAGCAGAACAGTTCGGCGTTGGTGCGGGCGGCGGAGAGGATGGCTTGGCGCAGGCTGATATGCTCCGCCTTGAGAAGGAACACCCGCGCCCGGCGGGATTTGAACCGGGCCCACGATGTCGGAGCCGGTCCCCATTTTTTCAACCGGGCCTCCCGCATGCTCCTAATGCCATCGCCGATTTCCCGTCCGTCGCCCGCAGTTTTGCCCAGCTGGGCGTCGCATTTCTGCGTTCTCCCGCGGGTGGATTGCCTTTGAGCATGCTCCCATCCGCACCGTGCGGGCCACGGTTATAATCGGGTTGTGAAGCAAAGGCCCTAAATCCAGGGTGATACCGATCGCACGACGGAAAGGACCAAAAATGATATTAAGAATTCGCGGAAGATCGACCTTCCGTTCCGGGTTGATACGGTTGACGAAAGAGCGTATCTTTCCCTTCCGACCGGCTGCGCCGAGGATGTCCAGGTGGGATCGAACGGAGCTTTTGCGGGAAGCCGACAGAAGGCAAAAATACCTGGACGAGAACCGAGATCAATTGTCGGCCGAGGAGGCGACGACCGAGCAGAGGATCATCAACCACCTGAAGCGTAACGCAAGGTATTGAAATCCCCTCCGCCCGGCAATTTTGCGAGCGATACTGCTAAAGAGGGCACTCTATTTTCGGCACTGGCGGAAGGTTTTGCTTTGTCGTTGTGGTTTGGCCTGATCGGGGCGGGGTCGACCAGTTGTTCCGACAGGGCTTTGGCGGCCGGGATTGATAGGGCGAGTTGACGGCGATGTTCTCCCTCAATACGCAGGGACGGCCCGGGATTTCGCCCGGGAGTGGGACACCCCCCGCTTTGCATATTGATTGACGAGAGGTAGCGGGGCCCGGTATAGAGGTGGTGTGCCTGTCGGTCCTGCCGGGTTTTGCGCAGTTTGACGATTTTTCGTGTACAAAACTCTTTCGGGTGTAGGCCGGTGGGAGGTGCTTTTCGTTGTTTTGTGGGTTTTTTCTGTGTATTTTGCTTATAATTTGGCCGTTTTTTTGTTTAGTTTGCCAATTTTTCCTGTACAAAACTCTTTCGGGGATGATTTTGGCGGGCCCTGTTTTTGTGCAGTTTGACGATTTTTCGTGTACAAAACTTTTTCGGGGCTGGGCCGGCGTGAGGCGTTTTTCGTTGTTTTGTGGGTTTTTTCTGTGTATTTTGCTTATAATTTGGCCGTTTTTTTGTTTAGTTTGCCAATTTTTCCTGTACAAAACTCTTTCGGCGGCTATTCTCTGCTGATTACAGATGCCTCCGGTTGCCCCCGTTTATATCGGTTGGACTTATATTCTTCCACCCACCGTTGCGAGCTGCGCCACTGTCCATCGGCTCCTTTGACTGCCCTGAGCCTGCCGCGTTGGGCGGCGGCCCGCAACGCGGGCAGTTCTTTGGGCGTCGACAACGCGGCCAAAGGAATGACCCGGGACGGTCCCGCCACAGCCGGGAGAATGAACCGGTGCAGGTTGTCGAGCAGGGCCCGGGCGATGATTTGGCCCAGCGGCCCCGGCTCGCCGTTGTCGGCTTTTTGGAGCGCCCGCAGGTATTTTTCCCGATCCCGCTTGTAAATAATTACCGGGGGATATCCGCACCTAATCAGAAT
This sequence comes from Candidatus Spongiisociaceae bacterium, assembly GCA_965202665.1. Classification (GTDB taxonomy): domain Bacteria; phylum Actinomycetota; class Acidimicrobiia; order Spongiisociales; family Spongiisociaceae. Next base: position 1,058,032 of record OZ241841.1, on the reverse strand, counting down.
TAGGTTGAGCAAGAGGCGCCCGGTGCGGCCGTTGCCGTCCAAGAAAGGGTGTATTTGCTCAAATCGGCTATGGAAGGCCGCCAGATGCTCGAAGATGTTCTCGTCGTCGCTCCGCAGTCGGTTGACTTCTTCAATCCAAGCGTCCAACTCGGCGGGTATCAGCGGCCACGTTGTCGGTTTCATCCCCCCCGGAAAGGGTTCAATCTCATGTTGCCGAAAAGAACCGGGCCCTTCCTCTTCGGATGCGGCGGGGTGGGGGGCGTCCCGCCATACGAGCGACATGACCCGGTTGTGGACGGATCTGACTTCCTGCAGGGTGAGGATCGGCCTTTCAGGTGAGTGCTCGGCCGGGTTGGCCGCTTGCCGATAGACCCATTTCGCGGCATCGGCGTAGCCTTTGACCTCCAGATATTCCCGCAGTTCCTTGTTGCCGACCGCCCGGTCTTCCACCAGAAGCCGCTCCACCTGCTTGAGAACCAGGGTGTTGCCTTCGATGGCCGTGGAATTATGGGTTTCCTCAATCCAAATCCCCTGCCAAATATCGGCCGCTTCCAACGGGCTGGGCAACCCGCCCAGATTGTCATGCAATTCTTCGACCTGGACCGCCAGCTGATGATATACGGCATGGCGGGTTGGCCGCTTGCCCCCGTTCGGCGGATTTTGTGAAGTAGTCATCAATACCATCATACTGCATAATTCAGGGGGTATGCGACCGTGCTATCGTTCGGTCGCGGCCCAAGGCGGGCGGCGCTTCGGCGGCGGAGGGAGGTTCGGATGAGCACGGAGGTTTTGGCGGGGCGGTTGGGGCGGTTGCACACCGCTTTGCTGTGCGATGTGGTCGACGGGCTGGGGTTTCGGGATTCGGCGTTGGGGATGGACATCCGCCCGATGGAACCCGGCCAACGGCTGGCCGGCCCGGCTTTCACCATGCGGTGCGAGCCGATGGAGCGGCCCGCCGCCGTTCCCTACCAGCATTTGCTGGCCGCCTTCCGGGACATAACGCCCGGGTCGGTGGTGGTGATGCGGTGCGGGGATCAGGTGTCGGCGATGTGGGGGGAGTTGCTGTCGGCGGCCGCCCGGGTGCGGGGGGCGATAGGGGCGGTGATGGACGGGGCCGTCCGGGATGTGGAGCAGATCCTGGAAATGGGCTTCCCCGTTTTTTCCCGAGGTTTTTCGCCTTTGGATTCTTCCGGCCGCCAGGAGGTGGTGGAACACGGCCGTCCGGTGCGGTGCGGCGCGGCCACCGTCAACCCGGGGGATTGGATCGTGGGCGACGTCATGGGGGCGATCGTCATCCCGGCCGCGTTGGCGGAACGGGCGGCGGAGCTGGCGGAGGCCAAAGACGTGGGGGAAAGCCGGGTGCGGGACGAAATCCTGCAGGGGGACGACATCGGGGAAGTATTCTCCCGTTACGGAATCCTGTGAGCGGTCCCCCGGGACGGGGATGAAGCCGGGGTTGGGGAACGGGAGGAACCTATGCGGGTCGGCTTCATCGGTTTGGGAAACGTGGGGGGCAAACTGTCGGCCAGCCTGCTGCGCAACGGCCATTCCCTGGCGGTGCGGGATTTGGACCGGGAGGCGGCCCGGCCGCTGTTGGAGGCGGGGGCGGAATGGGCGGACAGCCCCGGCGAGGCGGCCCGGCGCAGCGAACTGGTCATCACCTGCCTGCCTTCGCCGGCGGCGGTGCGGGAGGTGATGGAGGGCGCGGAGGGGGCGATAGCCGGGTTGGGGGAGGGCAAGATTTGGCTGGAGATGAGCACCACCGACGCCGGGGAGGTGCGCCGGTTGGGGGAGAAGGTGCGGGCGGCGGGGGCCCGCCCGTTGGACGGCCCGGTGTCGGGCGGTTGCCACCGGGCGGCCACCGGCAACATTTCCATTTTCGTGGGGGGCGAACGCCCCGACTTTGAGCGGGCTTTCCCGGCCTTGTCGGCCATGGGGCGCAACATCCTGCACGTGGGCGGTTTGGGGTCGGCGTCGGTGCTGAAAGTGGTGACCAATTTCCTGGCCTCCACTCATCTGGCGGCCTTGGGGGAGGCGTTGATGACCGCCAAGCAGGCGGGGATGGATTTGAACACCGCCTACGAGGCGATCCGCATCAGCTCCGGCAACTCGTTCGTGCATGAAACCGAGTCGCAGGTGATCCTGAACGGCAGCTACGACATCAATTTCACGATGGATCTGGTGGTGAAAGACATGAGCCTTTTCCAGGCGTTGGCGGAGGAACACGGAGTTCCCGCCGAAGTGTCGCCGCTGGTGTTGGACATTTTCCGCCGGGGGATGGAACGCTACGGCCCCCGGGCTTGGTCGCCGGGGATCGTGCGCCTGCTGGAGGAGGCGTGCGGCTCCGACCTGCGCGCCCCCGGCTTCCCGCCCCAAATCCTGGACGATGAACCCGAACAACCCGGCCGGGAAGTCCGCCCCGCCTCCGCCTGACCCAACCTAAGTTCCCCGCTTGCGCCCGCCACCGGTTTGGCCGGGCGGCCGGTTAGGATCCGGCGCATGGAGGAGGTTTCGGTTCAGTGGTGGGGGGAAAGGCCGGGGGAGCGCGCCCCGCCCGCCGGATGGTTGCGGACCGCCTGGAATTTTTGCTGGGAGTGGGGCCTGCAACGGCCTTTTCCGCACCGCGCCGGGGAGTTGGACGTTCTGCGCCGGGCGGTGCGGGCCTATCTGGCGGAACGGGAGGCCCCCGGCTACAAGTTGGAGGCTTTGGCCGACTGGTCGGCGGACAAGTACGTTGCGCGCCGGTCCTTCGAGGAGCGGAGGCCGTCCTTCGCCGAGTCGCGCCGGAGGCTGGGCCGTCCGCCGTTGCGCCCCCGCCCGTTTTGGCTGGTGCCGGAGCTGCCCCCCATGATGAGGGAACCGGATGCGGGAGGCCGGTTCCGTCCGCTGGTGCAGTTCGCCAAAGACTGGGCGGTGCGGCCGGCTTGCCGGGGGAGGATGATGGCCGACCCGCCCCCGCCGGAAACCGAGCCGGACATGGCGGCCAGCATCGCGGCGGTGGTGCACGCCCTCTGCGACTTGGATGAAACAACCCCTCCGCAATGGGTGTTCGCCCACCGGGTTCCCCAGCCGAGGCGGATATGGGGTTTGCGGCCGGTCGATTGGAACTCCGGCTTCGGGCGCCTGCTTCTGCGGTCGGCCCCCGCGGCCTGCGCCGACCACAACATTTTCTTCGCCGAATCGCTGATTATGGGACCGTTGTGGCTCAACCCGTCGGTCGACCACCCGTTGCCGGAAGACCAAATCCCGCCCAGATACCGCCCAGCGAGCAATGCCTGAACGTAGGTGTTCTCCCGTCTATGCGATCTATCCGAATCGGGAAACCGACCAAGGATGGAAGGTGGAGGAGTACGACAATCTGTTGCGCGACAGCATCACCAGCCTCCGGCAAGCCCACGACCGGAAACAGGTTGCTAGCCTGGGACTAGGCGGAAGCAGGGATTTCTTCCTGCCCAGGAAACCGAATCCCTCGCTCCGTCGTCAGATTCGACCTGGTAACCTGGCTGGTAATAAAACCGCAAACGCCCAATAAACCGAAAGGAGGAACCGCCGATGGCCGACTTCACAGACGAGCAACTCCTGGAAATAATCGCCGCTGGCGAGTCCGACCGGGTTGAGTTCAAGGAATCCTTGTTGGGCAACTCCCCTAATAAGATCAGGGAGGCCATATGCGCGTTCGCTAACGATCTTCCCAACCACGAAAAGCCGGGCCTAGTTTTTGTAGGAGTAAACGACAAGGGAACTATTGTAGGTGAATCTATCACAGACGAGTCTCTTCGCCGATTGGCCGATATGAAGACTGATGGTAATATATTACCACCGCCCTCCTTGACAGTGGAAAAGCGCATGTTACAAGGTAAAGAAGTAGCAATTATTACGGTACAACCTTCTAATTCACCGCCAGTTCGTTATAAAGGATCTATCTGTATTAGAACAGGTCCTCGTCGTAATACCGCTACCGAGCAAGACGAAATCATACTTAATGAAAAAAAGGGTTATGGAAATATACCTTTTGATTTACAACCAATTCCTACATCTAGTATAGATGATCTAGATCTAAATTTATTCAACCAATATTTGTCTCAAGCCTTTAGTGAAGATGTACTACAGGTAAATAATCGTAGTATAGAAGATAAGTTGATTACGACTAAAATGATTTCTGCTACTGATGAATCTTTTGCCACTGTTTTAGGTATTCTAGTGGTTGGCAAACATCCACAAGATATTATACCTAGTGCATATATACAATTTCTCAGGATAAATGGCTGTAGTGAGGTGGATGAAATTATTGATGAAGCTAAAATACAAGGAACTATCATGGATATGCTTAATCGCATTGATGAAAAACTTATAGCACATAATCGTATATCTGTTGATATTTTATCAACACCAATAGAAAAGCGAAGAGAAACATATCCGTTAGGGGCTTTACAACAAATTGTTCGTAATGCCGTCTTACACAGACGATATGATAATACAAATGCACCAGTAGAAGTATATTGGTTTAATAATCGCATTGAAATAGTCAGCCCCGGTGGCCCCTTTGGCCAAGTCACAGCTGAGAATTTTGGAAAATTAAGGAGAATAGATTATCGTAATCCTAATTTAGCTGAGGCGATGAAAATAATGGGATTTGTGGAACGCTTCGGATTTGGCATACCTCTATCACGTGAGTTATTAAAAAAGTCTGGTAATCCCGACCTTGAATTTATGGTAGATCAACATCATGTAATGACTGTTATCAAACCTAGTTTATTAGAATAGAGTACTTGATATGAAAATCCCCTTACTAACCTTTTTTAACAATAAGGGAGGAGTTGGTAAAACCTCGCTGGTTTACCATCTAGCCTGGATGTTGTCCGACATGGACTATAAGGTATTAGTATGTGACTTAGATCCGCAGGTTAACCTAACGGCTTACTTTCTCAACGATGAGGATTTGGAGAGTCTGTGGGATGATAATAATGCTGGGGAAAATCATGGGAGTACCATTATGCAGTGTCTCCGGCCTTTGATGGGGGTTGGTGATTTATTGCCACCAGAGGTAATAGTGATAAACAACAATTTAAGTCTAATACCTGGTGATTTAGCACTAGCAAGCGCCGAGGATTTTTTGTCAGAGGAGTGGCCTAAAGCTCTACGTTCCGACAATCTTTTGCAACCTTTTCGCGTTTTGACAGCCTTTTATTCTATCATACAAAATGGTGCGCAACAGGTTGATGCTCATATTGTCTTGGTTGATGTTGGACCAAATCTGGGTGCTATCAATCGTTCCGCTTTGATAGCAACGGATTATATTGTGGTTCCTTTGGGTGCTGATTTATTTTCATTGCAAGGTCTACGAAATCTTGGGCCTACTCTAAACCAATGGCGAGAGGAGTGGTCGAACCGTCAGGGCCATTGGAAGAATCCGGCCTTTCCCCTTCCAGGAGGTAGCATGCAACCAATAGGGTATGTAGTTCAACAACATAGCGTACGTTTGGATAGGCCAGTTCAAGCTTATGACAAATGGGTTAATAGGATGCCATCTGAGTATGCCATCAATCTACTCAATAAAGCGCAAGGCCCATATCCTAGCTCTCCAGCCAATGATAGGGAAAATGCTTTGGCGACGCTAAGGCATTTTAGGAGCCTTGTACCTATGGCACAGGAGGCGCGTAAACCTATTTTCCACCTCAAAGCGGCAGACGGTGCTTTTGGTGGACATAATAGTGCTGCTATTGATGCAGGTAAAGATTTCAAGAAATTAGCAAATAAAATTATTGATAAAATTGGACTCAAACCCTGAGAAAGGCAATTTATTATGGTATTCAAATGCCACTTAAAACTACGACATTAGGAAGCCCTTGACTGGATATTTGGGACGATTTTGGCAGAGTGTGAAATATTTATGGGAGTATCTTAGGTTACCGGAGTGAGCGGGTTCCGCCAAAACAGTTGGATAAAGTTAGGGATTTGATGGATAGACAAAGATGAGATTGCATTGGTGGGGAGTTGGTAGATTTCTCGTGTAGTGGTAAGCTTGAGTTTGGGAGGTGATGTAAATGGCTCTTACGCCGGTTTTGCGGGTGGAGGTTGGGTTGGTGCCGGAGCGGGTGCTGGTGGTGGGGGATCCGGCGCGGGCGGAGATGGCGGCTGGGCGGTTGGATGGCGCCCGGATGCTGGGGCGGTTTCGGGAATACGCCACTTTCGCCGGGGAGTATCGGGGGATGCCGGTGGCGGTTTCTTCGCACGGGGTGGGGGCTCCGGGGGCGGCCGTTTGCTTTGAGGAACTGTGCCGGGCGGGGGCGCGGCGCATCATCCGGGCGGGCACTTGCGGGGGTCTGCAGCCCTCAGTCGACGACGGCCATCTGGTGGTCGCCGCCGCCGCCGTTCGGGAAGACGGGGTTACCCAGCAGATGGTTCCCCCCTCTTTTCCGGCAGTTGCCTCACCGTCGGTGGTCGACCGCCTGTTGCGGGAGGCCGCCGACGCCGAAAGCGCCGTCCACTCCGGTCTGGTTCTCACCCACGCCCTCTTCTACCCGGGGGAGGTGCTGGGCGGCGACTTGGAGATGTGGCAACGGGCCGGAGCCCTGGCGGTGGAAATGGAATGCGCCGCCCTTTTCGTGCTGGGCGCCCTCCACTCCATCGAAACCGGGGCCGTTCTGGCGGTGGACGGCAACCCGCTCCGGCCCGGCGAAGGGGAATACAACCCGCACCGCCCGGTGGTGCGCCAGGCGGTGGAAACAATGGTTGACATCGCCCTCGGCGCCCTGACAGCGGAATAACCCGATGGAACCGCTCCCCCTGTACGACCGCCTGACCGCCGCCGCCCGCGTCTTGGCGGAGCGCACCGGGGTGGAAAAACACGATGCGGTAGCGGTGCTCGGCTCCGGGTTGGGCGGCTACCCGGACCGCTTCGCCCCTGGGGAAACCGTTTCCGTCCCCTACCGGGACCTGCCCGGTTTTCCCATCCCCAAGGCTATGGGGCATTCCGGGACCGCCCACTCCGTACAAATGGGCCCCAACCGGATACTGCTCCTCTCCGGCCGGGCGCACGCTTACGAAGGCCATTCGGCGGAGGCCGTAACTTTTCCGGTGCGCGCCGCCGTCATGGCCGGGTGCCGCACGGTGGTTCTCACCAACGCCGCCGGGGGATGCGGGGAAGGAATCGAACCGGGCGATTTGGTGGCCATCACCGACCACATCAACCTGGCAGGGGTCAGCCCGCTGGCCGGGGCCAACGACGAACGGCTCGGACCCCGCTTCCCCGACATGACCGACGTCTACGCCCCCCGCCTGCGGCGGCTCGCCCGGCGGGCGGGGGAGGAAACGGGCGTCCCCATTAAAGAAGGCGTTTATCTGTGGTGGCACGGGCCGATGTTCGAAACCCCCGCCGAAATCCGGATGGCCGTCACTTTGGGGGCGTCGCTGGTGGGGATGTCCACCGTCCCCGAAGCCACCGCCGCCCGCCATATGGGAGCGGAAGTGCTGGGCATCTCCCTGTGCACCAACCGGGCGGCCGGGCTGTCCGGCGGGCGGCTGTCCGCCGAAGAAGTGATGGAAGCGGCCGCAGAAGCCGCCGGTCGCTTCGGAGCCCTGTTCGACTGCCTGTTGCCGAGGCTGTGATGGCCGACGCCGCCCCGGAACCGGCCTCCGTCCTGACTACCCGCCCGCCGGCCGCCCCGCCCCGCTCTCCGCTGTCCGATGAAGACCTGTGGCTGTTCGGGGAGGGCCGCCACCTCCGCCTCTACCAAAAAATGGGGGCCCAGCCTTCCCAGGATCCGGCCCGGCCGGGAACCCATTTTGCGGTGTGGGCCCCCAACGCCCGGCGAGTTTCGGCGATCGGGGATTGGAACGACTGGAACCCCGGCCTCCATCCGCTCACCCTCCGGGGGATGAGCGGCGTCTGGGAAGGGTTCGTCCCCGCCGCCCGCCCCGGCCATCTCTACAAATACCACATCGTCACCGGCCATCCCGCCGGAGCCCTCCAGAAAGCCGACCCTTACGCGGCCGCCGTCGAAGACGGCCCCGGCCGGGCCAGCCGGATCTGGCGCTCCTCCTACCGGTGGGGCGACCGGGAGTGGATGGAAAACCGGGCGGAACAGGCGGCCCGCGACCGGCCGGTGGCCGTCTACGAAGTCCATCTGGGGTCGTGGCGCCGCCCCCCGGGCGATCCGAACCGCCCCCCCTCCTACCGGGAGATGGCCGAACCGCTGGCCGACTACGTTTCCGACCTCGGTTTCACCCATGTGGAACTGATGCCGGTCACCGAGCATCCCTACCCGCCCTCCTGGGGGTATCAAACCACCGGTTTTTACGCCCCCGCCGCCCGCCACGGAACCCCCGAAGACCTGATGTTCCTGATCGACGTCCTCCACCGGCGGGGGCTGGGGGTGATTTTGGACTGGGTTCCCTCCCATTTCGCCACCGACCCGCACGGGCCGTTCTGCTTCGACGGCACCCACCTTTACGAACACGCCGACCCCCGCCAGGGGATTCACCCCGACTGGGGTTCGGCCATTTTCAACTACGGCCGCCACGAGGTGCGCAGTTTCCTCCTGTCCTCCGCCATGTGCTGGCTGGACCGCTACCACATCGACGGCCTGCGGGTGGATGCGGTGGCTTCCATGCTCTACCTGGACTATTCCCGGGCGGAAGGGGAGTGGACGCCCAACGAGGAAGGGGGGCGGGAAAACCGGGCGGCCCAACTTTTCCTGCGGGAACTGAACGCCGCCGCCTACCGGGAGTTTCCGGGGACGGAGACTTTCGCCGAAGAGTCCACCGCCTGGCCGGGGGTGTCCCGCCCCGTCCATCACGGCGGCCTGGGCTTCGGTTACAAGTGGGACATGGGGTGGATGCACGACACGCTCCGCTACCTGGCCCGCGATCCCGTCCACCGCCCCCACCACCACGAAGAGCTGACGTTCCGGGCGCTCTACGCCGCTAACGAAAACTTCGTGTTGCCGCTCAGCCACGACGAGACGGCGCACGGCAAAGGTTCGCTCCTTTCCAAAATGCCCGGCGATGACTGGCGGGCGTTCGCCAACCTGCGCCTGCTTTTCACCTACATGTTCACCCTCCCCGGCAAAAAACTGCTGTTTATGGGAGGAGAATTCGCCGCCCGGGAGGAATGGGGGCACGACCGTTCCCTGGACTGGGGCCTGCTGGACGACCCCGCCCACGCCGGAATGCGGCGGCTGGTTTCCGACTTGGCCGCCGCCTACCGCCGCCTGCCCGCCCTGCACGGGGGCGACCACCTCTCCGGGGGATTCGCCTGGGTGAACCCAGCCGACCGGGACAACGCCGTCCTCTCCTACCTGCGGCGCGACCCGGCGGGCGGAACCCCGGTTTTGACGGTTCTCAACTTCACCCCCGTTCCCCGCGCTGGCTACCGGGTGGGGTGCCCGTCGCCGGGGCCGTGGCGGGAGGAAATCAACAGCGACGCCGCCCAATACGGGGGGAGCGGGACGGGCAACCTGGGCCGGGCGGAGGCGGTAGCCGAAGGCCGGGACGGCTACCCGGCTTCCCTGACCCTCACCCTGCCCCCGCTGGGCGGCCTGGCGCTGGCCCCCGTCCCCTGATCCCCGCCCCCGGTTGGAAACGGCGCCGCTGGTGAAAGAACGCATCGTCTCCCTCATCCGGCGGGAAGGGCCCCTCCCGTTTGAGCGGTTCATGGAGTCGGCCTTGTACGACCCGCAGGGCGGGTTTTTCACGGCCGGGCCGGTGCGTTCCCGTCCCGAAGGGGATTTTGTGACCTCCCCCGAAGTCAGCCCCGCTTTCGGGGAAACCCTGGCCGGCTATGTGCTGGAAGAACATCGGCGGTTGGGGGAGCCGGGCCACTTCGCGGTGGTGGAAACCGGGGCCGGTTCGGGTTCCCTGCTGGAGCCGTTGGCGGCTTCCCTGTCGGTTTCCATCCGGGCGGCGGCGGTGGAAGTTTCGGCGGCCGCCCGCGCCGCCCTGGCCGAACGGCTCCCCCATGTAAAAGTTTGGAGCCCGTCGGAGGTCCCCGCCCGGCTGACGGGGGTGGTGATCGCCAACGAAGTGGCCGACAACCTGCCGATGGCGGCGGCGGCCCGGGAGCGGGACGGATGGTCGGAAATGCTGGTGGGGGAGGAGGACGGGGAATTAATCCTGACCGCCGCCCCGGCGCGGAGGGAGGTGGGGGAGTGGCTGGAAGCCTACGCAGGGGATGTCCCCCCGGGCGGAACGGCGGTGGCGCAACTGGCCGCCCGGGACTGGCTGGCCGAATGGGCGGACCGCTTGGCGGCCGGTTCCCTTCTGATAATCGACTACGGAGGGACGACTGAAGATTTGACGGGCGGCGACCGGGCGGGAACTTTGCGCACCCACCGCGCCCACCGCCCCGGCCCCCATCCTTTGGAAACCCCCGGCCAAGCCGACATCACCGCCGATGTGAATTTCACCGCCCTGGCCGACGCCGCCCGGGCCCGCGGCCTGGAAAGCGAGTTGCTGACCCAGCGCCGGTTTTTGACCCGCCACGGCCTGCCCGCCTGCATCGCCGCTTGGAGGCGGGAGGAACTGGAACTGGCCCGCACCGGGGAAACCCTGAAAAGGTTGCAAATGCGCGATCGGATCACCGGGGCGGCGGCCCTGTTGGACCCTTCCGGCCTGGGCGCCTTCCAAGTCCTGGCCGCCCGCCGCCCCGCCCGGTAAGAGGGGCCGCCAACGAGCGGGCCGAATCCCAAGCCGCCGCGAGGCCGGGCGGCGCGGCGGTTATTCGTCCGTTCGGGGGCCGCCTGCCGCTTTCCGCAGTTCGGTCCGAACCGCTGCCCGGATGGCGGCCCGCAGGTCGGTCATCCCGGTTTTGCTGTATTCCCTCCGGACTTGGGCGGCGATATCCTCCCAAACCGACTTGGACAGCGCGACGGCGATTCCCTCTTGAACCGCCTCCTGAATAAGCGCCTCCCACCTATCGGCGGGCGGGGTTATGGGTTTCCCAACCGGCGGGGTTTCCCGACTGGTCATAAGTTGAGGCCGCCCTCGGCTTCTTCCAGGTCGGATTTCAGGTAGGCGGTGACGCCCAGCATTCCGGCCAGCATGCTGCCTATGGTGGTCAGGATGTTTGCGTCTATGGCGGTTCCTTTCTAGTTTGATTATACACGGCCCGCGGCCGTTTGTCCATTCTTATTATAACGCTAACTATGACAAAAATATTCCCTCTTATTTTGAGAAACGAATTCGGGAGGGCAGGCAAGGATCTCCTGCCAACGGTAGAGGCGGTTTCAGCCCAACGGGGCATGAGCCGATTCACCGTCGCCGGGGTTGGGCATCGGCCGGTCGGCAGGGGGCCGCCGGATGTTCAGGCGGGGCGGCGATTCGGGCCCTGGACGGGCCGCCGGAGTGGTTCTGAGGGTTAGGTTCGGGAAGGGTTGCGGTCGGGGGCGGGCGAGCGCGGGGCGGAAGTTTCCGGTAGGTCATCGGGCGGGTCGCTCATGTGATGTTGGATGACGGTGGTCAAAAAGCACACCCGGTCGTCCAATCTCCGGACGCTCGCGCCCACCTGTTGGTTTTCTTCTTTGAGGTCGGTTCGCATCTGTTGTATGTCCCCTTTGAGGCCGGTTCCCATGCGCCGCACGTCTTCTTTGAGGTCGGTTTGCATCTGTTGGGTGTCGGTTCCCAGTTGTTGGATGTCCTGTTTGACGGCGGACTTCAGGTAGGCGGCGGATCCCAGCATTGCAATCAGCACGACCAGGGAGCTGCCCAGCGTGGTCAGCATGTGTGCGTCCAAAGGGCTCCTTTCCCGGTCTGAGTATATACGGGTCACAGGCCGTCCATCTCCTGGCCGGTCACCAAACGGGACGGCGGGGTGTGCGGGACGCGCTCCGCTGGGCGCCCGCCGCCACCGGTAAAACGGGGTGGGGTTTATTATGGAAAACCCGCTCCGGAGGGCGGATTCGCTACCAAAATAGGGCGATATGGCTAAACAGTTGGTTTCCATCAACGGGTCGGTGCTGACTTGGGCCCGCGAGGAAGACGGGCTGACGCAGGAGGAACTGGCCGACCGGATGAAGGTGCCGGTCGCCGAGATTCGTTCCTGGGAGGCCGGGGAAGATTATCCCGGTCGCACGCAGTTCGCGAGGCTGGCCCAAGTTTTGGGCCGTCCGTCGGCCATCTTTTACCTGCCTGAGCCCCCGGTGAAGGCCGGCATCCCCATTAAATTCCGCCGGGCTCCCGGGCCGGATGGCCGTCGGCTGGGGCGCGACGAGTTAAGGCAGATTCGGCAAGCCCAGAGGATGCAGCAGATAACTTCCTGGGTGGTAAGGGACAGCGGCGCCGGTCCGGTGGCTTTGGAACCGGTTGAACGAAAAAGAGACCCGGCCCGGGTAGGGGAGGAGGAGCGCAGGGCGTCCGGCGTTTCGGCGGATGAGCAGATTGGCTGGCGCGATGCTTATGAGTCGTTTCGCAACTGGCGCTGGTTGTTGGAGAGGAACGGAATCCTGGTGTTCCAGATGAGGATGGGCAAGGACGGCATCAGGGGTTTCAGCATTTGGGACGACTACGCGCCGGCGGCGGTGGTCAACACCGCTTATCACCCGACCGCCCGTATTTTCACTCTTTTCCACGAAGCGGGGCATCTGCTGACGCGGACGGGCGCCGCTTGCTTGGAGTTCGTCGGCCCCGGCGATTCAGAGGTGGACGCCGAACGATGGTGTGAGCAGTTCGCCGCCTCCTTCCTGTTGCCCGCCGAAGGCCTGCGTCTGGAAGCGATGCGACAAGGGGCGGCGGAGGGTTCCAAAGTGGACGATCCGCAGACAGCCCGGCGGCTGGCCAACCGGTTTTCGGTCAGCGCCCGGGCCATGGCCATCCGGTTGCATGCCATCGGATTGGCCGATGCCGGACTGTACGGGGCGGTGGCCTCCAAGTTCCCCAATCAAGACTGGTCGGACAGCGCGGGCGGCGGCCGGGGGCAGACAGCCACCCGCAAGAGGATCACGGAGTACGGACGGCTGTTGCCGGCGATACTCTTCTCGGCGGCCGACCGGGGCCGGCTCCACGAGCGCGACCTGACCGATTACCTGGAGCTGACTACCGGCCAGGTGAAGGATCTGAGGGGAGAGTTGGTTGGCACTTGAAGGAGTGAAGGTCTTGGTGTTGGATACCTCTTCCCTCATCGAATCCAAGGACCTAATTTCGATCAACCGTCAGTGGGAGGCGTTCAAATTACTTGAGAAAAGGGTGGAGGAGGGTCGTATCGCCATGCCGCGTCAGGTGATCGACGAAATAACCACCACTGACCATCCCGATCTGCCCGGTGCTTGGGCCCCGGGGATGCGGGCAAAATTACGACATACTCTCAGACCTGATGATCGATATATGAAACGCGTGATGGCCGTGGCCGGTGAGGTGGTGGATCCGAGCAAAAAGAGAGATGATGCTGACCCGTGGGTTTTGGCGCTCGCCTTGCAACTTCAATCTGAGGGGCTCGCGGTTTGCATCGTGACCGAGGACACAGGGGACAAGGACTCTCATATCTCCGTTGCTTCCGCTTGCGGCCGGTTGGGGCTTGGCTGGATGCGGACCCGGGAGTTTTTGGAGCATTTCGGCATTCCGATTAAGCCGGAGTCGAAAAAGCGGGAGGCCGGTTAGCGGAGGGGCCGGTTTCGGTTGGGGGGCGGGGGTTGTAGAATGGGGTTATGAACAATCTTAAGACGGTGGCTCTGTTGAGCTTTATGAGCGCCCTGGTTTGGATGCTGGGGGTGCTCCTGTTTCGGGGGGTGCGGGGGATCATCATCGGGTTGGCTTTGGCGGTGGGCATCAACCTGTTGGTTTACTTCTTCTCCGACCGGTTGGCTCTGCGGGCCAGCAAAGCCCGGCCGGTGGCGGAGAACGAACAGCCCGGCCTCTACTCCACCATCCGCCACCTGTCCGCCTTGTCCGACATGCCGATGCCGTCCATCCACCTCATCGACTCCCCCCAGCCCAACGCTTTCGCCACCGGGCGCAGTCCCAAGCATGCGGCGGTGGCGGTCACCACCGGCATCCTGGAAATAATGACCCAGGACGAACTGGAAGGGGTGCTGGCCCACGAACTGTCCCACATCCGCAACCGGGACATCCTCATTTCCTCCATCGCCGCCATGCTGGCCGCCGCCCTCACCATCTTCGCCCGGATGGCCTTCTGGTTCGGCGGGGGCCGGGACCGCAACGTCGCCAACCTGATTCTGACCATCGCTGCCATGATTCTGGCCCCCGTTGCGGGCATAATCATCCGCATGGCCATCTCCCGCTCCCGGGAATACCAGGCGGACGCCACCGGGGCGGAGATGACCGGCCAGCCTCTCAGCCTGGCCCGGGCTTTGGACAAAATTGGTTCGGCCACCAAGCGCACCCCCATGGAGGTCAACCCCACCGTCAGCCCCCTGTTCATAGACGATCCGCTGAAAGCCTTCGGGCGGCGGGCGGGGGGACGGCAGGGGGTCTTCGGACGCATGTTCGCCACCCATCCGCCCATCGAAGACCGCATCCGCCGCTTGGAGGAGATGTATTATCGGCATTGACGGCCCCCGTCCAGCCGCCGGTGCCGACCACTATGATTACCATGGCGTTCCCGGCGGCGGCTGGGCTCGATGCGCTCCGCTTCCGGAGCCTGGCTTGCGGCAAGTGGTTGGTCAGGCCGAAGGCTGGCCCCAAACCAGTGGGTAGGGTGCTGTAATCGTGGGTGGTCGCGGTGGCCGCATCGCCTAGACCTAGGGGTGCGAGTGGGTAGCCGAAACGGGTAGTGCCAGCGGTAATGGGTGAGAGAAGGGAGGTGAAAGATATGGCTTATAGGCAAGTTACGAGGTCTGGTAAAAATTCGGATGGGGACATAACCAGGCTGTGCGGGCCGGGTTACGGCTCGGTAACGAAAGCCGATGCTATTTCTCATATCGAGAACAGGGTGCACACGTACTACACCCGGGATGGCGCATCTCGGGCGGATGTCCGTGTTGTGCGGCATCCCCGATATGGGAAATACCTGACCACCAGGGACGATCAGTCCCTTCGCAACAATCTGGACAATCTTCCCAATTGTTGAGATGAAGCGTCCGGCGGGGGCAAGGCAAGGGCCCTAACCGAAAGGCGGGACCGGTTCCATCCGTAACCCTTTTGCGCCTAAACCCTCGCTCACCGCTTCAGTTCCGCGGGCTTTGCGCAGGCCGATGTATTATCGGCATTGACGGCCCCCTGTCCGGCCCGCCGATTTTCAACCGGGCCGGCAACGGCTAGCATTCACAATCCGCCCCATATGGGCGGGCTCGGAGCCGGGATGCCCGAGCGGCCAAAGGGAGCAGACTGTAAATCTGCCGGCTACGCCTACGGAGGTTCGAATCCTTCTCCCGGCACGACAAGGGAAACCGCCTCCCCGGCCGGGGGGCGGGTCCGGACCCGGCCAGGGTCTGGTATCCTGACAAGACCAGGGCCCCCTTAGCTCAGTTGGCCAGAGCGCCTCCATGGTAAGGAGGAGGTCTCCGGTTCGAATCCGGAAGGGGGCTCGACGGCCGGCTAAACCGGTCGGCGGCGGCGGCGTAGCTCAGTCGGTAAGAGCGCTCGACTCATAATCGAGAGGTCGGCAGTTCAAGTCTGCCCGCCGCTACAATCAGCCCGGCGGGAACAACCCGGCCGGGGAAACCGACCGATAAACATCCGAAACCGGACAAAGGAGACAGAGACGCCATGGGGAAGCCGAGGTTTGAGCGTTCGAAGCCGCATGTGAATGTGGGGACGATGGGTCATATTGATCATGGGAAGACGACGTTGACGGCGGCGGTGACGCGGGTGTTGGCGGAGCGGGTGGGGGGTGTGAATGTTTTTTCGGCGTTTGATGAGATTGATAAGGCTCCGGAGGAGCGGGAGCGGGGGATTACGATTTCGATTGCGCATGTGGAGTATGAGACGGAGAGTAGGCATTATGCGCATGTGGATATGCCGGGGCATGCGGATTATATTAAGAATATGATTACGGGGGCGGCGCAGGTGGATGGGGCGGTGTTGGTGGTGTCGGCGGCGGATGGTCCGATGCCGCAGACGAGGGAGCATGTGTTGTTGGCGAGGCAGGTGGGGGTGCCGTGTGTGGTGGTGGCGTTGAATAAGGTGGATTTGGTGGATGATGGGGAGTTGTTGGATTTGGTGGAGTTGGAGGTGCGGGAGTTGTTGGGGGAGTATGGGTTTGATGGGGATGGGGCTCCGGTGGTGCGGGTGTCGGCGTTGGGGGCGTTGGAGGGTGATGTGGGGGCGGGGGATGGGGTGATGGAGTTGTTGGGGGCGGTGGATGAGTTTGTGCCGGTGCCGGAGCGGCCGGTGGATTTGCCGTTTTTGATGCCGATTGAGGATGTGTTTTCGATTACGGGGCGGGGGACGGTGGTGACGGGGAAGGTGGAGGCGGGGGTGTTGCGGGTGGGGGGGGATGTGGAGGTGGTGGGGATTAGGGAGACGAGGAGGTCGGTGGCGACGGGGGTGGAGATGTTTCGTAAGTTGTTGGATGAGGGGAGGGCGGGGGATAATGTGGGGGTGTTGTTGCGGGGGGTGGGGAAGGATGAGGTGGAGCGGGGGCAGGTGTTGGCGGCTCCGGGGTCGATTACGCCGCATACGGTGTTTGAGGCGCAGGTGTATGTGTTGACGAAGGAGGAGGGGGGGAGGCATAATCCGTTTTTCTCGGGTTATCAGCCGCAGTTTTATTTTAGGACGACGGATGTGACGGGGAAGGTGGAGTTGCCTGGGGGGGTGGAGATGGTGATGCCGGGTGATAACACGACGATGACGGTCACGTTGGGGTCTCCTATTGCGATGGACGAGGGTTTGCGGTTCGCCATCCGGGAGGGGGGCCGCACGGTGGGGGCGGGCACCGTCACCCAAATCCACAAGTAAGGCCCCCGCCGACCGGGCAAGACCGAGACAAGGGACGCAGCAATGGCTAAAAAAGGCAACCGGATCAAAATCACCTTGGAATGCACCGAGGCCAAGGCGGAGGGCAAGCCGCCGTCCCGGTACATCACCACCAAAAACCGCAACAACACGCAGGCCCGGCTGGAGTTGAAAAAATACAACCCGTTCCTGCGGCGGCACACCCTGCACCGCGAGACCCGTTAGGCGGGCCGCCCGTGCCGGATGGGCCCGACGGGCGGGGGGAGGGGCGGTGAGTTCCCTTTCCTCCCTGGAAGGCCGCTCCTACGGCCCGTTTCACATCCGGTTGGCGGCCGAAAAGGTAGCCGAATACGTCCAAGCGGTCGGCGACCAACCTGACCGCTGGAACGAATACGCCCCGCCCTCCTATGCGGGCGCGGTGCTGTTCGCGGCCGCCCCCGCCTTCCTGAACGATCCGCAAGCGGCGGAGGGGGCCAGAATGCTCATCCACGGCGAGCAGATTTTCCGCTGGCCGGCTCCGTGGCCCATCGACTCCCGGGTCGCCGCCCGGGGGCGGGTGGAGCGCATCCGGGAACGGGGGGGAGTGGCTTTCGCTACCTTCGCGATGGAGGCGGAAGACGACCGGGGCCGCCCGCTCCTCGCCTCCACCTCGGTGTTTCTGATGTCGGGGGAGCGCCCCCCCGGCGGCCAGGCCCCGGAACGGCCGCCGCCGCCGCCCGAAGCCCGGCGGGAAAACTCTCCGCCGGCCGCGCATCCGGTTCCCGCTGTCGGCGGCTCCTACCCGCCGTTGCCCAAGTCGGCCAGCCGGGCCGACCTGGTGCGCTACGCGGCGGCCGCCGCCGACTTCAACCCGGTGCACTGGGATCATCGCCGGGCGGTGGAGTCGGGGGTGGGAGGGGTGATCTGCCACGGCTTGCTGTTGGCGGCGTGGGCCGCGCAGCCGGCTACCGCCTCCGTCCGCCGTCCCGACCCGCTGGCCGAAGCCCGCTTCCGGTTTCGGAATCCCCTCCCGCCCGACGTCCAAGCCCGGGTTTCCGCCCAAGTAACCGGCCGATCCGATAGCCTGGCGGATGTGAAAACGACAGTGGCCTCCGCGGAGGAGAACGTGGCCGCCTCCCTCAGCCTGCGGCTGGACGGCTAGGGCGGCCGGCGAGTGCCCGGTAACCAGGCGCCGGAAGAACGGGTCAAACCCGATATCAGCCCGCTGGTGGAACGGGCCCGGCGGGGAGACCAGGCGGCTTTCAGCGAGCTGGTGCGAATTCATCAACCGGAGGTTTACACGTTGGCGGTTCGTTTGACGGGCGACCCCACTTTGGCGGCGGACATCGCCCAGGAGGCGATGGTGCGCGCCTGGCGTTCCATCGGACGTTTCCGGGGGGAGGCGGCCTTCGGGACTTGGCTGTACCGGATAACCGCCAACGCCGCCTGGACTTGGAAAGGACGGGCCGCCCGCCACGCCGGGGTGGATTTGGAAGCGGTCGGCCACCGGTTGCGCTCCGACCGCCGCCATGACCCGGAGACGGCCGGGGAACGGGCCGAGTTGCGGGCCCGTTTGGACCGGGCCTTGGACCGGTTGCCCAAAGCCCAGCGGAGCATCGTGATTCTGAAAGACGTTTACGGATGGTCGCACAAGGAGATAGCCGAAGCCCTGTCCATTTCGGTGACGGCGGCCAAAGTGCGATTGCATCGCGCCCATCTCAAACTGCGGGAAATGTTACGATGACCGGCGCCCGCTCCCCCCGCGCCCGTTCCGGCCGAAACGTGATGCGCCGCGGCAAATGCGCCCTGGTGTCCCCCCTCCTCTATCCGGTGGAGGCGGGGGAGCGGGTACTGCCCGCCCCGTTGCGCCGCCATTTCGGTTCTTGTTTGACCTGCCAGGCGGCCGCCAGCCGGCAACGGCGGATTCTGGGCGGCCTGCGGTCGTTGCGGAAAGCGATGGAGCCGTTGCCGCCCGCCTTGGAGACCGCCGGGTTTCGGCCGGTGAGCGGCCTGTCCCCCGCCTCCGAACCCCCGTCCCGCCGGGGACGGGCGGCGGTGGTGGCCTCCACCGTGTCCATGGTGGCCGCGGCCGCGGTGGCCGCCGCCCTGGCCGGTTTGAAGGCCCGGGCCCAGGCGGCCGGCTGATTTACGCTACGGCCGTCATCCCGGAGGCCCCCTGTTTCGGCCCCGGCCCGCGGGCCGGTTTAGACATAGGGGCGGCCTTTAGGCTATAATCAGGATTTGGCCGAGGGGCGTAGCTCGAAGTTGGTTAGAGCGCCGGTCTCCAAAACCGGAGGTTGGGGGTTCGAGTCCCTCCGCCCCTGCCCCGAAAAAACTCGATAGGAAGAACAAGAACAAATGAACCGCGAGATGCGAAGACTCGCTGAGCGAGAAGAACGCCGCAAAGGCGGCCGGGACGAGCGCGGCCGCCGGTCGCCGATGGCCCCGTCCGGGGGAACCTCCGGCGAGAAGCGGAACATTTTCGCCCGTTTGCTCGGTTTCCTGCGCGAGGTGCGGGTGGAACTGATGCGGGTGGCTTGGCCGAGCCGCAAACAGATGGTGGCTTTCACCACCGTCACTTTGATCACCTCCGCCGTCCTGACCGGGTTCGTGCTGGTGTTGGACATCGCCTTCGGCCGCTTGGTGATCAGCTTTATACGGTCGTTGACGGGGTGACGATGTCGGAACAGACCCCCCCCGAAACTGAAGCCGGGCCGGAGGAAGCCGGGGTCGGCACTCTGGGGGCCGCTTTCCTGCAGGCCGGGTTCGGAGCGGACGGCACGATGGTCCCGCCGCCCCCCGAACCCCCGGAAGAGGAAGAAGCGGCGGAGGAAGCCCCCGCCGAGGAGGGGCCGCCCGCCGACGAACTGCCGGAGTGGGCCGTCCGGCGCGACCCCCCGCCGGACGAAGATCCCGACCCGTGGGGTTTGGCCTCCGAAGCCGAAAAGATGGAAGCGGAAGAGTCGTTCGCCGAGATGGAAGCCGAACCCCCGGCGGATGAGGACGAACCGGACATGGCCCAGCCGGCGGCGGCCGCCGAACCGGAGCCCGAACCGCTCCTCGAACCCATCGTAGAAGAAGAGGAGCCGCCCAGCCCCTACGATCTGCCCGGCGACTGGTACGTGATCAACTCCTATTCGGGCCAAGAGAAGAAGGTGAAATCCAACCTGGTCACCCGCACCTCATCCATGCATATGGAGGAGCGCATTTTCGATGTGGTCATCCCCACCGAGAAAGTGGTGGAAATCAAAGCGGGGCGCAAAGAAGAGGTGGAACGCAAAATGTTCCCCGGGTATCTCCTGGTGCGTATGTATTTGGACGATGATTCTTGGCTGACGGTGCGCAACACGCCGGGGGTGACCGCTTTCGTGGGCAGCGGAACCAAGCCGGTACCCCTTTCCCGGCGGGAAGTGGAACGGTTTCTGGGACTCAAAAAAGAGTCTTCCAAAAAGGCCCCCCGGTTCAAGCCCGCCTGGGAAATCGGGGAGACGGTGCGGGTGGTGGGCGGCCCGTTCGCCGACTTCAACGGGATCGTGGAGGACATAAACGTGGACCAGCAGAAAGTGACCGTCTTGGTGGAGATCTTCGGCCGGGACACACCCACCGAATTGGGTTTCGAGGACATCCAGAAGCAGTGAGGACGGACCTATGGGCAGAAAAACGGTAACCGCCATCCTAAAATTGCAGATTCCGGCCGGGGAGGCCAGCCCGGCCCCTCCGGTGGGTCCCGCTTTGGGCCAGTACGGGGTGAACATCATGGAGTTCGTCAAGGCCTACAACGACGCCACCCAGAGCCAGGCGGGCACCATCGTTCCCGCCGAGATCACCATCTACGGCGACAACTCTTTTACTTTCATCACCAAAACCCCCC
The DNA here is from genome assembly GCA_965202665.1 of Candidatus Spongiisociaceae bacterium. Lineage (GTDB taxonomy): Bacteria > Actinomycetota > Acidimicrobiia > Spongiisociales > Spongiisociaceae. Next base: position 1,037,337 of record OZ241841.1, on the reverse strand, counting down.
CGGCGGCGGTGCTGTTGCGCCAGGCGGCCCGGGTGGAAAAAGGTTCCGCCGAGCCGCATACGGAAAAAGTGGCTTCGGTCACCCGGGAGCAGTTGCGGCGCATCGCCGAAACGAAACTGCCCGATCTGAACACCAACGATGTGGAGTCGGCTATGAAGATCGTGGCCGGAACCGCCCGTTCCATGGGCATAGAAGTGGAAAATTAGGGTTAGCCAGTTGGGAGAGCCGCCGGACGGCGGTTCGCCGGAACCAAGGGAGGAAACCAATGGCCCGTTCGGGTAAACGTTACGACGCGGCGGCGGCCGGATACGACAAGCACGCCGTTTATCAGCCGGAGGAAGCGGTGGAGATGGTCAAACAGATGGCCACCGCCGGTTTCGACGAGACGGTGGAAGCCGCTTTCCGGTTGGGGATCGACCCCCGCAAAGCCGACCAGTTGGTGCGGGGCACGGTCAGCCTCCCGCACGGCACCGGCAAGGAGGTGCGGGTGGCGGTGTTCGCCTCCGGCGACCGCCAGGCCGAAGCCGAACAGGCCGGGGCGGAGGTGGTGGGAGGCGAAGAGTTGGCGGAGTCCATCGCCGCCGGAGGGGAGTTGGCTTTCGATGTGGCGATCGCCACTCCCGACATGATGCCCAAAGTGGGCAAGTTGGGCAAGATTTTGGGGCCCCGCGGACTGATGCCCAACCCGAAGGCCGGAACCGTCACCATGGATGTGGGGCGGGTGGTGGAAGAGTTCAAAGCGGGCAAGATCGAATACCGCAACGACCGGTTGGGTAACGTGGCCGCCCCCATCGGCAAGGCCTCCTTTGAGACGCCGGCCCTGTTCGCCAACCTGTCCGCTTTGGCGTCGGAGATCGTGCGGGCCAAACCGGCTTCCGCCAAAGGGTCCTATGTCCGCAACCTGTCCCTGTCTTCCACGATGGGTCCGGGAGTGAAAGTGGATGTGTCCCGCTTGGACCGCCTAACCGCCGCCTAACCGGAGGGTGTTCCCGGCAACGATACGCCGGCGGAAGAATCCCCATAGGAGCGCGGGAGGCGAAACCCCCAGGTCATAGATTGTTTTCGGGTGGGCGGCGGTCGTTGCTGTTCATCCAGCCTCGGCTGATGGGATCTTCAGATAAGAGTTATTCCCGTGTCTGTTGAAGGGAATCCTGGCCTTTTGGCGTTAGGCGGTAGCGTTGCTTGCTGCTTTGCGGTTTTTCCGGGATGGTCATTTCGATCAGGCCGGATTTCAAGGCGGGCAACAGGCAGAAAGTCCGAAAATGGCCTTTATGCTTGAGGTTCAGGGTTTTTCGCAGCTGCTCGCTCGTTGCTTCTTCGGCAATAGCGGCCAGTAACTCCGTGACTTGGTCGGTTTGGGGACTTACTTGGTCGGTGACTTGTACGGTGACTTGTACGGTTTTGGGGACTTACTTGGTCAGTGACTTGGTCGGTTTGGGGGTTGACTTGGTCGGTGACTTGTACGGTTTTGGGGACTTACTTGGTCGGTGACTTGGTCGGTGGAGGCTTTTGTGGCTCTTCGGATTGGGGGGGGTTATGAGCCGGTGGCGGCTGGGGCGAGGTTGACGGCGCGGACGAAGAAGGAGGCCATCTGCGCTCTGGTTACCGGTTTGTTCGGGCAGTAGTTGAGGGGGGTGGTGGTGCAGCCTCTGGTTACGCTTCTGCCGTACATTCCTTCGATGGCCCGTATTATCGTCGGGTCCAGTCCTGTTGCGTCTTGGAAGAGGTTTTGGGGTTCTTCCACGGATTGGAGGTGGGGGAAGGCGGCGATCATCATGATGGCCATGTCAGCCCGGGTTACCACTCCGCCGGGGTTGAAGTTTCCGTCGGTGAGTTCGAAGGCGTTTACGGAGACGCCCCATTCGGCGTAGGTGCGATACCAGGCATCGGCTGGAACATCGTTGATTTCTATGTTTTGGGGGTTTTGGATGGTCCAGCGTTGGCTGACGGCGCGGTGGAGGAAGGCGGCCATTTGCCTGCGGGTGATTTGGGCTCCGGGGCAGTATTTGGTGGAGTCGGTGGCGTCGCAGCCGAGGGTGATTCTCCATCCGGCTATCCGTTCGATGTTGGCTTCATGGACGCTGCCGTCCTCGTCGCAGAATCGTCCTTGGCATGCCGGTTCGGGGGGAGGCGCGGGGGCGGGTGGGGGCGCGGCGGGCGGGGCGGCTGGAGGCGGTGGGGCTGGGGCGCCGCCTCCTCCTCCCCCGCCTCCTCCTCCTCCGCCGCCACCTCCTCCTCCTCCGCCGCCTCCGGCGGGCGGGTTTCCTCCGCTGGGAGCGGGGGGTGGGGCGGGGGGCTGGGCGTCGTTGGCGGGGATGGTGAGGGTGAGGGTGGTGGGGTTGGGGGTTAATCCGGCTGGGGTGGTGGCGGTGAGGACGATTCGTTCAGCTTGTTCTGGGGTGTTGTCGTTGATGATGGTTATGGTGAGGTTGGGGGCTTGGGTTTGCCCGGCGGGGATGACGGCGGTCAGGCTGTTTATTCGATAGTCGGAGTTGCGGATGGCGTTTCCGCTGAGGGTGAAAGCGACGGCGGTGTCGGTGGGGAGCGTGTCGGACCCGGCGGGTAAGCGGGTGACGATGGTAGCGGTAGCGCTGGTAGTTTCGGCCAAGCTGTTTGCGGAGAGGCTGATTTGGATGCTAGTGGGTGGGTTGTCGTCGTCTTTGATGGTGAAAGCGGCGGGGGTGACGGCGTATCCGGCGACCGTTCCGGTTATTTGCAAAATTTCGTCTCCTTCGGCGATGTTGTCCTCGGTGGTTTGCAGGGCGAAGGTGGGGAGGGTGGCGCTGTTTTGGTTGGCGGGGATTTCCAGTGTGGTGAGGGTGGGGGCGGTGTAGTCGGTTCCGGCGACGGCGTCTCCTCCGAGGGCCAGGTTTATGGTTTGGGAGGTGGTGAGGGCCGCGCCCGGGTAGGCGGCTCGCAGGGTTGCGGCCGCGACCGCGTCTCCTTCATTCACCTCGTCTGGGGTGAGGGTGAGGGTGATGGTTTCGTCGTCGATGATGGTGAGGGTGTCTTGCCCGATGGTGAAACCGGCGAGGGTTCCGCCGGCGACGGTCAACGTTTCGTTCCCTTCAAGGTTTTCGTCGTCATATGTTCCGTCGGTTTTGAGGGTGAAGGTGCCGGTTCCGCTGGTTTGGTAGGGGTCGATCACCACGTTGAAGGCGCTTACCGTTTGATAGTCAGTTCCTGGTGTGGATTCCCCGGCGGCTTTACCGACCACAATCGGCACGGAAGTAGCGGCGGAGCGGGTGACGGTTCCCTGAAAAGAAGCCCGCACCCACACTACGTCTTCGCCTCCTTCAGGTACTTGGGTGAGCGCCGCCCCGATGTCGCCCTCGTCGTCGCGGTGGAGGGCGAGGTCGATGTTGGCGGGCGGGTCGTCGTTGTCGCTGATAGTCAACGCAGCGGCTACCGTGTGGTAGACGACGCTGCTGATGGTTACCGTGCTGCCGTTGACGGTTATGGTTTTGTCCGGTTCGTCTACGTTGTCATCGTTCACCGTGATGGTAATATCGGCGGCGCCGCTGGTTTCCCCCTGCGCGATGGTGACGCCGGTGGCGTACCCATCAGGAGTGGAAGCCGGTTTGGGGGGCAGGCTGATTCGGTAGTCCTCTTCTTCCGTCCAAACGTTGTCGGAGTCCGCAGTAGCGGTACCGGCTATGTTCAGACCTACCACCACCCCCCCGGAAGGGACGGTCGTACCAGCGGGCAGAGTAGCGGTCACCCGTATAGTGGTAGACGCACTGCTCTCAGATAACGCGGACACCGCGTTGTTATTGGAGGCGTTGGTTAAGGAAAGGGTGATCCCGCTGTCCACAACGTTAATAGTGTCGGAATCCGATTCTGATTCTCCGGCGACGGTGGCCGAGCCGCTGATTTTCACCTTTTCCACACCTTCCGCTGCGTTGTCGTCCCGGGCGGTCAGATGGAACGTTCCCGTATGGCTGGTTTGCCCGGCGGGGATGGTGACGGTAAATGAGTTGCCCGTCTGATCGGTGCAAACATCTTCGGTCATCGACTGAGAACATGACGCCGCCACCGTGGCTCCGTCGGTGTCCCCGGCCGCTACCGCTACCGTCACCGCGGTGCCCGCCGACAAAGCCGATGAGGTCGCTCCGGCGAACCCGGCGGTCACCCTTATCGTATGAGCAGAACCGCTTTCATGCACCGTCCCCGGCGACGCGGCAACCTCCAAAGCGGTGTCGCTGGCCCCGATAGTCAACGTATCCGAAGTTATCGTCACGTCGCTTCTCCCGGAAACGGTACCGGTGATGGCAAAGGTTTCCGCCGGCTCGGTCACCGCATCGTCCGTAACCGCAAGTCCTGTCAGGTTCGCCCATGCGCTTTCCACACTGTTTGGACCGGTGGGAATGGACACCGTAACCGGCGTAGCGGGAGCGGTGAAATCTGTTCCCCCGCCCACGGCCGACTGCGGCGACGAAACCCCGGCGGCGACGCGCACCTGCAGAGCGGATCCCAAATCATTGGAGGTAGCGGTGGTGAACTTGGCCCGTACCCGCACCGCGGGGGTGGTTCCTTCCGACAGGTTTTTTTGCTCCCCGTTCATTACGCTGTCCGTATCCGCTTCTACAGTCACCCCCAAGTCGTCGTCCGCTATCCCCAGCTCCGTTCCGCTCACCCGGAAGCCCCCCGCCGTGCCCCCGATATCGATCTTCTCCGCTCCCTCGGCGATGGCATCCCCCGTGATCAGCAAACCGGTCAAGGCGGTAGCCGAGCTGGTGGTGGAACCAGCGGGGATGCTCACCGTTAGCGCGGCGCCCGGGGCGGTGAAATCCGCCGCTTCCGCGTCCTCGCCCGCCCCGAAGGTCAAGGTGACATCCGTTGGTTGGGTGAGTGAGGAGCTGGACGCCCCCGCGAAGGAAGCCGTCACCGACGCCGCTCCCGCGTTTCCCGCTCCCTCACCCACCGAAGACCGGCTGACCGTCAACTGGATGGCTTCAGTGATGGACAGGTCGGCGGAGTCGGGCAGATACCCAGTAGCGGAGGCGGTGAAACGGACGGTCTCCGCTCCTTCGGCTGTTCCGTCATTGCGGGGAGTGAGCACAACGTCGGCTGTTCCATCGGCTTGGTTGCTGTTGATGGTGATAGTCGCGGTGGCGCTCCCGCGGGTGTAATCCCCGGTGGATCCCAGGGTGGCGGTTCCGCCTGCGGCCCCCACGTTTACGGTCACTGTGGTAGCCGACGCGGCGTTTCCGCCGAGGGTGGCTTTCACCCGTACCGTCTGCGCGCCCCCGTCCTCGGTAATGCCCGACAGGGCAGGGTCGCCGCTGGAGGCCTGATGGAAGGACAAAGTAATCTGCCGGTCTGGGTCGTAAACGCCCATCTGAGCGGGGGCTACCGAGCCTATGGAAGTAGCACCGGTGAGTTTCAAGTATTCGATATCCTCGGTGTTATCCCCGTCGACGCGGGCTTGCAGTTGGAAGGAACCCGAGGCGTTGACGTCCCCGGCGGGGATGCTGATCGTGAACTGATTGTTCGTTTGGTCGGTGCACACATCCGCCGATGACGAAATAGGACACGCCGCCGTCTGTACCCCTGCCCAGTTGGTGTCCGCTGGGGCGACTGTCACTGTTACCGGAGTCGCCGCTGACAGCACCGAGGTGGCCCCCTGGAAACGGGCGGTTACCGTTATCTGATGCGCCGCCGCTTGCTCCACCACCTCCGCCGGAGACGCCGACAAAGTCACGTCAACGTCATCATCAACGATAGTTATCGTGTCTGAAGCCACCGTCGCGCCGCCTGTTGCGGTACCGGTGACGAGAAACGTCTCCGACCCTTCCGCTACCGTATCATCCGCTACCGACAACCCGGTGAGATCCGCCCAGCTGCTTTGCAAGCTGGTCGACCCGGTTGGTATAGACAACACCACCGCCGTACCGGGAGCTGTGAAATCAACACCCCCTCCAGTCGCCGACGCCGGCGACGAAGCCCCCGCGGTGACGCTTATTTGCAGAGCGGATCCTAAACCATTGGAAGTGGCGCTAGTGAAAGCGGCACGCACCCGCACCGCCGCCGCCTCACCCTCCGACAGGTTTCTCTGCACCCCGGACGCGCTGTCCGTGTCCACCGTCAAAGTAACCCCCATATCATCGTCGGTTATCGCCAACTCCGTTCCGCTCACCCCAAACCCCTCCGCCGTCCCCCCAACATCGATTTTCTCCTCCCCTTCCGCGATCGCATCCCCCGTAATCAGCAAACCGGTTAGAGCGGTAGCGGAACTAGAAGTGGAAGAAGCCGGGATGCTCAACGTCAACGCCGTGCCCGGAGCGGTGAAATCCTGCGCCTCCGCGTTCTCGCCCGCCCCAAACGACAACGTAACAACCGTCGCCCCGCTCAACTCTGAAGTAGTCGCTCCCGCAAACGCCGCCGTCACCGACGCCGCACCCGCATTCGTTGCGCCCTCGCCAACCGATGACTGGCTAAGCGTCAACGTAATCTCTTCAGTAATTTTCAAATCAACGGGAAACACCGCGAACCCAGAAGCGGAACCGGTAAATCGAACAGTTTCCTCCCCCTCCGCCACCGTATCCAACAAAGGAGTGATCGTCACATCCGCCGTCCCGGAAGTCTCACCCGACGCAATCGTCACATCCACCGTCTCCGACCCCCGATCATAATCACCGCTCGCGCACGACCGGGACTGACCGCTCCCCGAGCATGTCCCCAAAGTCGCCGTACCCCCCGTTGCCCCCACGTTCACGCTAATGGTCGTGTCCGAGGTCACCGCCGCCCTCGCAGTAGCCTTCACCCGCACCGTCCGCGCCCCCCCATCCTCCGCTATCCCCGCCAACGCCGCCTCCCCCGCCGTCGCCTCATGCAAAGACAAATCCACCCGCGTCCCCGCGTCGATAATCGGCAAATCCGCCGACTCCACCAACACCGCTGTCCCACCCACCGACGCCGCCCCCGACACCGTCAACTTCTCCCCCGTCTCGCTCGTACTATCATCAGGAACCGTCACCATAAACGTGTCGCTCCCCGACGTCGCACCCGCCGGAATAGACACCGTCATCTGATTATTAGTCAAACTAGTACAAGCATCGTTCGTATTCGCCGGACACCCCAAAGAAGCCCCACCCGACCCCGCCACCGTCACCGCCACATCAGTCGCCGACGTCAAAACCGACGACGACCCCTTAAACCGGGCCGTCACCGTAACCCGCTGCGCTGTCGCCTGCTCCTCCACCGACGACGGAGACACCTCCAACTCAATATCAGCGTCATCGTCATAAATCGTCAACACAGACCCCCTAGCCGTTCCCAGCGCCGACGACCCACCCACATAGAAGGTTTCCGGCCCCTCCACAACCATATCATCGGTAACCGTCAACCCCGCCAACGTCGCCGTACCCGAAGCAGTCGCGCTTCCAGCCGGGAAAGAAATCGTATTCGCCGTGGACGGAGCATACGTGAAATCAGCCGATGTGGCCTTCCCCGCCCCCGCCGGAGTCTGCGCCGTCGCCGACAACGTCACCGTCGTCGCCGAAGAAACCTGCGACTGCGTTGCGTTCCAAAAACTAGCCGACACCGACACCCCCGAACCAGGATCACCCTCCGTCAACACATCCTGATCCCCCATAGCCTCACTATCAGTATCCACCGTTAAACCCATCCGACGATTCGCATCCTTAACAGTTATCGGAGTTCTAAACTGGGTCCAACCCTGCGGAACGTCCACCTTAAGATAAAATATCTCATCCATCTCCACCTTCCTATCAGCGATTATTCCCAAAGCAAGTCGAATACCCGGGGTATCGCCAGCGACAGCCCCGGAAATAGATCTAGCGTTTATCGCTGCATTCATTACATCGTCAGCAGGACCATGCTGATGATAGACATCATAGCTAGCACTGTTATCCCAGTTGGATACCGTAGCTGTCCCGCTGTCAAATCTTAGCCGCATTCCCGACAACCTTGCGTTGTATGTTGAAGAAGTAGAAGCAGTGAACACACCATTCGTCACCCCACCCACAATAGCATTCGGACTATCCCAATAGATATGACCATAGTTTCGATTATTAGATTCACCTTCTCCTCTCTCCCGCAGTACTAAATAATCTGACGCTACATCCACTTTAATTGCCCGGTCCTGATCGGTAATCCTCAAAGTAGCGTCAGTCACCGTATACCCGGCAAAGGTGCCACTGATCAGGATGGTCTCATGATCCTCCGTAATCCTGTCCGACTTCAGATAGAATGTAGTATTAGAACTAGTACCGGTAGTAGTGCCCGCGCTAATTGTTACTGAATAAGGTACGTTAACACAGTAATCAGCACCATTGCAAACAATCCTCGGAGGACGCCCTAAGTTACGATCCTCGAAGGTTCTAGCATCACGCCACGTTGTTCCAGAGGCGGTACCGCCCGGCGTACTATCAAGCAACACCCGCAAATCGGAGGATGGCGCCGAGGTCACCGACGCCTTCAACCGCAAGATCCTCGAACCGATGTCCTCCCCCACCGAGGTCACCGCGTTGCCCGAAGGATCAACCCAACTGAGCGTAACCGTCGTCTGCGCCCCCACCTCCGCAGGCGCAACCGGCAACACCGACAGGACCATTCCCGTCGCCAACGCCAACAGCCCCAGCCGTCGCATCACCCAACCTCCATCCTTCGCTTTCCGGTCCAGCCCGTAAACGGGGCCGATTACGAAAAACGCTACCCCCCCCCCCAATTTGTCAAATCAACCCCCCGCGCCAGCAAGGCGTTGAACCGCCGTTTCCCCAATTTGGCCACCTTTTGAACCAGGGGGGTTATGATCCTCCGTCGGTGGTGGGGGCTTGGTTGATTACTCTTACGAAGAAGGACGCCATCTGGGCGCGGGTCACCGGATTGTTGGGACAGTATCTGAGGGGGGGCGTGGTGGTGCATCCCCTGGTTACTTCGCTTTCGGCTATGCCTTCAATAGCCCGCACTACCGCTGCGTCCAGATTGCCGGTGTCGGCGAACAGGTTTTGCGATTCGGTTACGGCTTGGATGTGGGGGAAAGCGGCGACCATCATGACGGCCATGTCGGCTCGGGTTACTATGCCCCGGGGGTTGAAGTTCCCGTCGTTTAGCTGGAAGGCTCCGATGCTTACCAGCCAGTTGGCGTAGGGGCGGTAGCTGGCGTCGGCGGGGACGTCGTTGATTGTTACGCCGGTGGGGATTTGGATGGGCCAGCGGGGGTTGACGGCTCGGTAGATGAAGGTGGCCATTTGCCTGCGGGTGATTTGGGCGCTGGGGCAGTATTTGGTGGGGTCGTTGGCGTCGCATCCGATGGTTATTCCCCATTCGGCCATCAACGCGATGTTGGGTTCGTGGACGCTGCCGTCGTCGTCGCAGAACCGACCCTGACAGGCCACCGGCGCAGGCGGCGGCGCAACCGGCGGGGCGGGCCCAGCAGGCGGCGGGGCCCCTCCTGCGGCGGGGGGCGGCGCTCCTCCTCCGGCGGCGGGTGGCGGCGCGGCCGGCGGCGGCGCACCCCCTCCTCCTCCGCCCCCTCCACCACCTCCACCTCCTCCGCCTCCTCCTCCGGTGGGTGCGCTTGGTGTGCTGGTTGGGGGCGGCGGGGGCGGGGGCGGGGGTGCGCTGTTGCGGATGGTGAGGACGGCGGGGGTGATGGCGGTGAATCCGGCGGCGGTTCCGGTTATCTGCAGGGTTTCGTTTGGTTCGGGGCCGTCGGTGTTGGGGATGGTTATGTTAAAGGTTGCGCTACCGGTTTGTGTTGCGGGGCGGATGGTTATGGTGGTGGGCTGGTTGGTGATTTGGTAGTCGGCGGGGGTGGTGGTGCTGTCGGGGCCGGGGATGGTTATAGCCACTTGGGTGGTTTCAGATCGGGTGGTGGAGCCGTCCAGCCGGGCGGTGATGGTGATCTGGCGGTTGGTTTGCCCTTCGGGTAAGCTGTTGGGGTTGACGGTGAGGGTGACGCCGCTGGGTGGATCGTCGTTGTCTTTGATAGTAAACGTGGCGGGGGTGATAGTGATTCCGGCGGAGGTTCCAGTTATCTGTACGGTTTCATCCGGTTCATCGATGCTGTCATCGGTGATAGGCAAGCTGAGGGTTCGGGTGGCGCTGTTTTGATTAGCGAGGATGGTTAGGGGGGTGAGGGCGGGGGCGGTGTAGTCGACGGCGGCGGCGGTTCCCCCGAGGGCGAGGGTTATGGTGTGGGGGTTGGGGAGGGTTTCCCCGGTCGGGTAGGCGGCTTGTAGGGTTACGGACGTGTTGGTGTCTCCTTCGGTCCCTTGGTTTGGGGTGAGGGTGAGGGTTACGGTCAGGTCGTCGTCGATGAGGGTGAGGGTGTCTTGCGCGATCGTGAATCCGGCGAGCGTTCCGCCGGCGACGGTTAGCGTTTCCGGGCCCTCAAAGGTTGCGTCGTTGTATGTTCCGTCGGTTTTGAGCAGGAAAGTGTCGGTGCCGCTGTTTTGGTAGCCGGGGATTTCCACATTGAAGTCGGCTACCGTTTGGTAGTCGGTTCCTTCGGTGGCTTCCCCGGTTTTGCCGACCACGATGGGGACGAAGGTGGCGGCGGAGCGGGTGGCTGTTCCCTGGAAGGTGGCTACCACCCGCACCCGGGTTTCTTCGTTTTCGTGGGCTTGGGTGAGGTGTTCCCCGCTGCTGTCGGCGCGGGTGCTGTGCAGGGTGAGGGTGATAGCGGTGGGAGGGCCGTCGTTGTCGTTGATGGTGAGGGCGGCGGCTACCGTGTGATAATCCACGTTGTTGATTGTTACATGACTGCCGTCGATGATTATCCTTCTTGTCGGTTCGTCGACGTTGTCATCGTTTACCGTAATATCTATATCCACGTAGCCGGTTTTGGTACCGGCGGGGATGGTGATGCCGGTGTTGTAGTCGTTGGGGGTTCCGCTCGGTTTAGAGGGCCAGGCCACTCGGTAGTCTTCCCGGTTGGTCCAAACGTTGTTGGGGTCCGCGGTGGCGGTGCTGTCCTCGTCGATCTCCAGGCCCACCACCGTGCCGCCGGTAGGGGCGTTCACCGGCAGGGTGGCGGTAACCCGTATGGTGGTTGTTCCGCTGTTTTCCGCCAATGCGGACAGGGCGTTGTTGTTGGAGGGGTTGGTCAGGGCAAGCCGTATGCCGCTGTCCGCGATGTTGATGGTGGCGGCGTCGGAGGTGGATGTTCCGGCGACGGTGGCCGAGCCGCTGATTTTCACCGTTTCCGCAGTAGTTTCCGCGTCTGTGTCAACCCGGGCGGTCAGCTGAAACGACCCCGTATGATGATGCTGCCCGGCGGGGATGCGGATGGTGAAGGAGTTGCCTGTCTGGTCGGTGCACACATCTTCGGTCATTGTCTGAGAGCATGCTGTCGCCACGGTGGCTCCGTTGGTGTCCCCGGCTGTTATTGTTACCGTTACGTCGGTGTTGGTTGTTAGCGCGGAGGAGGTGGCTCCGGCGAACCCGGCGGTTACCGTTATGTTGTGGGCGTCGGTGCTTTCCGTCACCCTCCCCGGCGAGGCGGTTACTTCCAAAGTGGTGTCGCTGGCTCCGATAGTCAACGTGTCCGGGGTAATCCCTACGCCGCTGTTCACCGACGTTCCGGCGATTCTGAACGTTTCCGCCAACTCGGTTACCGCATCATCCGTAACCAACAGGCCCGTCAAGTTCGTCCAAGCGCTTTGCGTTTGTCCGGCGGGGATGGACACCGTAACCGGGGTAGCAGGAGGGGTGAAATCGATTCCCCCCGCCTCAGCCGACGCCGGCGACAAAGCCTCCGCGGTCACGCGTACTTGCAGAGCGGATCCTATATCGTTGCTGGTGGCGGTGGTGAACGCGGCCCGCACGCGCACCGCAACCGTTGAGCCCTCCGACAGGGTTTTCTGATTCCCGCTTTCCATGCTGTCAGTATCCGCTGTCAGGGTCACTTCTAGATCGTCGTCGGTTATGACCAGCGTCGTTCCGCTAACCGCGAACCCCCCGGCGGTACCGTCGATGTCGATAGTTTCCGCGTCCTCGGCGATCGTGTCCCCCGTGATCAGCAAACCAGACAGAGCAACCGCCGAACTACTAGTAGAACCAGCGGGGATGGTCACCGTTACCGCGGTACCGGGGGCGGTGAAATCCGTCGCTTCCGCGTTCTCTCCCGCCCCGAACGACAGGGTTATGTCGGTGGCTTGGGTGAGGGAGGAGCTGGACGCCCCGGCGAATGAGGCGGTAACGGTTACGGCTCCGGCGTTGGCGTCTCTTTCATCTACTGTGGATTGGCTTAGGGCCAAAGTGATCGTCTCCAAAATGGACAAATCAGCGACCGCGGGCAGATACCCGCCGGTAGCGGAAGCGGTGAAACGAATGGTTTCCGCCCCCTCAATCGTTCCGTCGTTGCGGGGAGTGAGCACAACATCGGCCGTCCCACTGGTTTGGCCGCTAGCGATGGTGATAGTCGCCGTGGCGCTCCCGCGGGTGTAGTCCCCGGTTGCTCCCAAAGTGGCGGTTCCGCCCGCGGCCCCTACGTTTACGGTCACCGTGGCGGACGATGAGGCGGCTGCGCCGAGGGTGGCTTTCACCCGCACCGTCTGCGCCCCCCCATCCTCGGTAATCCCCGACAAGGCCGGAGCGGCGCTGGTCGGCTCATGGAAAGACAAAGTAACCGCCCGACCCGGATCGAAAACGCCCATCTGAGCGGACGCCACCTGACCTATAGAAGTAGAACCGGTCAGTTTCAAATACTCGATACCCTCAGTGTCATCCCCATCGGCGCGGGCCCGCAGCTGAAAAGAACCCGAACCGCTGACATCCCCGGCGGGGATGCTGACCGTGAACTGATTGTTCGTCTGGTTGGTGCACACATCCGCTGTCATCGTCATCGTAGAACATACCGCGGTATGCACCGTCGCGCCGCTGGTGTCCGCCGACCCGACCGTTACCGTCACCGGAGTCGCCGCCGACAACACCGAAGTAGCACCCTGAAAACGGGCGGTTACCATTATCTGATGATCCGCCGCTTGCTCCACCACCTCCGCCGGAGACGCGGACAGTGTTACGTCAACGTCGTCGTCGACGATAGTTATCGTCTCCGCAACCACCGTCCCGCCTGTTGCGGTGCCGGTGATGAGAAAAGTCTCCGCTCCTTCCGCTATCGTGTCATCCGCCACCGACAGGCCGGTGAGATTCACCCAGCCGCTTTGCAGGGCGGTTCCGACGGGCATAGTCACCGTCGCAGTCGTGCCGGGGGCGGTGAAATCAACACCCCCGCTGGTCGCCGACACCGGAGAACCCTCCTCCGCGGTCACCTGAACCGTATGCGCGGCGGTCAAGTCGTTGGTAGTAGCTGATGTGAACCGGGCCCGTACCCGCACCGCCGCCGCCTCACCCTCCGGCAAAGTCTGCTGCTGCCCGGTGGCGCTGTCGGTGTCCGCCGTTAAGGTAACCCCCAGATCATCGTCGTTTATGGTCAGCTCCGTTCCGCTCACCACAAACCCATCCGCCGTCCCCCCAACATCGATTTTCTCCTCCCCCTCCGCGATCGAATCCCCGGTAATCAGCAAACCGGTCAGAGCGGTAGCGGAACTGGAGGTGGAAGAAGCCGGAATGCTCACCGTGATCGCGGTGCCGGGAGCGGTGAAATCCAACGTCTCCGCGTTCTCGCCCGCCCCGAACGACAACGTCACAACCGTCGCCCCCGTCAACTCCGAAGTAGACGCCCCCGCGAACGCGGCCGTCACCGTGGCCGCCCCCGCGTTCGTCGCGCTCTCGCCTATTGACGGCTGGCTGAGGGTCAACGTAATCTCTTCGGTGATTTTCAAATCCGCGGGGAACACGGCAAACCCGGCGGCGGAACCGGTGAACTGAACCGTTTCCTCCCCCTCCGCCACCGTATCCGACAGGGGAGTGATCGTCACATCCGCCGTCCCGGAAGTCTCACCCGACGCGATCGTCACATCCACCGTCGCCGCCTCCCGGTCGTAGTCGCCGCTTGTGCAAGACCGGGACTGTCCGCTACCCGTGCATGTCCCCAACGTCGCCGTACCCCCCGCCGCCCCCACATTCACGCTAATCGTCGTATCCGAGGTCACCGCCGCTCCCGCCGTAGCTTTCACCCGCACCGTCTCCGCCCCCCCACCCTCCGCTATCCCCGCCAGCGCCGCCTCGCCCGCCGTCGCTTCATGTAACGACAGATCCACCCGCGTCCCCACATCCACAATCGGCAAATCCACCGACTCCACCGTCACCGCCGTCCCGCCCACTGACGCCGAACCCGACAGCGTCAGCTTCTCCCCCGACTCGCTCGTACTATCATCAGGAACCGTCACCATAAACGTTCCGGTCCCCGACGTCGCACCCGCCGGAATAGACACCGTCATCTGATTATTAGTCAAATTAGTGCAAGCATCCTGCCCGCTAGTAGTCGGACACGACGAACCCAAAGAAGCCCCACCCGACCCCGCCACCGACACCGTCACATTTGTAGCAGTCGTCAGAATCGACGACGAACCCTTAAACCGGGCGGTCACCGTAACCGGTTGCGACCCCGCCTGCTCATCCACCGACGACGGAGACACCTCCAACTCAATATCAGCGTCATTGTCATATATCGTCAACGTGTCCGCGTTAGTAGCGGTTCCCAGCACCGACGACCCGTTCACCAGAAAAGTTTCCGGGCCTTCCACAACCGAATCATCAGTAATCGTCAAACCAGCCAACGTAGCCGAACCCGAAGCAGTGATATTCCGAGCCGGGAAAGTAATCGTATTCGCCGTGGACGGAGCATACGTGAAATCAGCCGCCGTCGCCTTACCCGCCCCCGCCGGAGTCTCCGCCGCCGCCGACAACGTCACCGCCGTCGCCGAAGGCAACACCGAAGACGTCGCGTTCCAAAAATTAGCCGACACCGACACCCCCGAACCGGAATCCCCTTCCGTTAACACATCCTGATTCCCCATAGCCTCACTATCGGTATCCACCGTCAAGCTCACCCGACGATTCGCATCCTGAATAGTTATCGGGGTCCTAAACACCGTCCAACCCGACGGGACGGTGTTCAACCTAACATAAACAACCTCATCCGGCTCCACCACCCCATCCCTTATAATTCGTAGTTGGTAGGTTATGCTACCGCCGCCAGACACAAAATGGGTAGTCCCGGAAACCGAATTGGCGGCTATCTTCACACCTATAGGATCATTACCATCACTATTATGGTCTACAATGACATCCGTATTATAATAGGCATTCTGATTGACCGTGTCTATCACCCCAGCGGTTCCCGCCTGTGTCAGTATTCTCATATTTGTCGTATTTGATTCACTGTACGCTAAAGCTTGGCTGTATGTTGAAGAAGTAGAAGCAGTGAACACGCCATTCGTCACCCCACCCACCACAACCGTTATCGTGGGTTCAAACAAATGACTATAGAGTCCACTCATAGATTCGCCTTCTCCCCTCTCCCGTAACGTATCCTGCGATATGTTCACCTTAATCGCCCGGTCCTGATCGGTAATCGTCAAAGTAGCCGGAGTCACCGTATGCCCAGAAGCGGAACCGGAAAAAATGATGGTCTCATGCTCCTCCGTAATCCTATCCGACCGCAGTTCAATCGTAAAATTAGTAGACGTAACACTTGTTTGATTCCTATGAATAGTTAAATTCCAAGGCTCATTAGCACAGTAATCACCAGAATTGCAAACAAGCCTCGGAGGACGACCCGGATCAAACCTATTCAAATCTATACGCGTTCCTTGAGTGGCAGTACCGGACAACCGACTGATGCTAATCTGCAAATTGGAGGACGGCGCCGAAGCCACCGACGCCCTCAACCGCACAACCTTCGAACCGCTGTCCTCCCCCACCGAGGTCACCGCGTTGCCCGAAGGATCAACCAAACTGAACGTAATCGCCGTCGCCCCCATCACCGCAGGCACGGCTGGCAACAGCGACAGGACCAAACCCGCCGCCAACGCCAACAGCCCAAGCCGTCGCATCGCCCAACCTCCATCTTTCGCTTCCGGCCCAGCCCTTATCAGGGCCAATTGCGATAAACGCTACCCCCCCCCCCAATTTGTCAAATTGCCCCCGCGTCAGCGGAGGTGTTGAACCGCCGTTTGCCCAATTCGGCTGCGCGGAGAGCCGATGAAGCAATACTCAACAGCTATGCCAAAGGGTCACCGACCGGGGATTCGGCAACCCTCTGACGCAGGGAAGGTGATAACCCAGCGGAGGGGATTCCTTAACCGGGGGGGGGGGGTGGGGAAACCTGAGGGCGGGGGATGGGTTATGATTCGTCGGTGGTGGTGGGGGCTTGGTTGATTACTCTTACGAAGAAGGATGCCATCTGGGCGCGGGTTACCGGGTTGTTGGGACAGTATCTGAGGGGGGGCGTGGTGGTGCATCCTCTGGTCACTTCGCTTTCGGCGATGCCTTCGATGGCCCGCACCACGGCCGCGTCCAGGTTGGCGGTGTCGGCGAACAGGTTTTGGGATTCGGATACGGCTTGGATGTGGGGGAAAGCGGCTACCATCATGACCGCCATGTCGGCTCGGGTTACTATGCCCCGGGGGTTGAAGTTCCCGTCGTCTAGTTGGAACGCCCCGATGCTGACTAGCCAGTTGGCGTAGGGGCGGTAGCTGGCGTCGGCGGGGACGTCGGCTATTTCTATGCCGGTGGGGAACTGGATGGGCCAGCGGGGGTTGACGGCGCGGTAGATGAAGGTGGCCATTTGCCTGCGGGTGATTTGGGCGCTGGGGCAGTATTTGGTGGAGTCGTTGGCGTCGCATCCGATGGTTATTCCCCATATGGCCATCAACTCGATGTTGTCTTCGTGGACGCTGCCGTCGTCGTCGCAGAACCGACCCTGGCAGACCACCGGCGCGGTCGGCGGTGCGGGCGCGGCGGGGGGTGGGGCCCCTCCTCCGCCACCACCTCCTCCGCCCGCGGGGGGCGGCGCGGCCGGAGGAGGCGCGCCTCCACCGCCGCCCCCCCCTCCTCCTCCACCTCCTCCGGTGGGTGGGTTTGGTGTGGTGGTTGGGGGCGACGGAGGTGCGCTGTTGCGGATGGTGAGGACGGCGGGGGTGATGGTGGTGAACCCGACGGCGGCGCCGGTTATTTGGAGGGTTTCGTTTGGTTCGGGGCCGTCGGTGTTGGGGATGGTTATGTTAAAGGTTCCGGAGCCGGATTGTGTTTCGGGGCGGATGGTTATGGTGGTGGGCTGGTTGGTGATTCGGTAGTCGGCGGGGGTGGCGGTGCTGTCGGGGCCGGGGATGGTTATAGCCACTTGGGTGGCTTCAGATCGGGTGGTGGAGCCGTCTAGCCGGGCGGTGATGGTGATCTGACGGTTGGTTTGTCCTTCGGGCAGGCTGGCGGGGTTGACGGTGAGGGTGATGCCGGTGGGTGGGTCGTCGTTGTCTTCGATGGTGAAGACGGCGGGTTCGATGGCGATTCCGGCGGAGGTTCCGGTTATTTGTATGGTTTCGTCTGGTTCATCGATGCTGTCGTCGGTGATAGGCAGGCTGAGGGTTCGGGTGGCGCTGTTTTGGTTAGCGGGAATGGTTAGGGGGGTGAGGGCGGGGGCGGTGTAGTCGGCGGCGGCGGCGGTTCCCCCGCGGCCCAGGGTTATGGTGTGGGGGTTGGGGAGGGTCTCCCCGGTCGGATAGGCGGCCCGCAAGGTTACGGACGTGTTGGTGGTTCCTTCGGTTGCTTGGTTGGGGGTGAGGGTGAGGGCGACGGTTAGGTCGTCGTCGATGATGGTGAGGGTGTCTTGCGCGATGGTGAAATTGGCGAGGGTTCCGCCGGCGACGGTTAGCGTTTCCGGTCCTTCGAAGGCGTTGTCGTTGTATGTTCCGTCGGTTTTGAGGAGGAAGGTGTCGGCTCCTAGGGTTTGGTAGCCGGAGATTCGCACGTTGAAGGTGTTTACTGTTTGATAGTCGGTTCCCGGCGTGGCTTCCCCGGTAGCGGTTTTGCCGACTACGATGGGTACGAAGGTGGCGGCGGAGCGGGTGGCGGTTCCTTGGAAGGCGGCTATTACCCGTACCCGGGTTTCTTGGTTTTCGTGGGCTTGGGTGAGGTGTTCCCCGCTGCTGTCGGCGCGGGTGCTGTGCAGGGTGAGGGTGATAGCGGTGGGGGGGTCGTCGTTGTCGTTCAGAGTCAAAGCGGCGGCTACCGTGTGATAATCCACGCTGTTGATGTTTACATGGCTGCCGTTGATTTCTATCCTCCTCGCCGGCTCGTCGACGTTGTCGTCGTTGATGGTGATTTGGATGTCGGCGTGGCCGGTGGTGGAGCCGGCGGGGACGGCGATGCCGGTGGCGTATCCGGAGGGGGTTCCGCTCGGTTTGGCGGGCCAAACCACCCGGTAGTCTTCCCGGTTGGTCCAGACGCGGTTGGAATCTACGGTGGCGGTGCTGTCCTCGTCTATCTCCAGGCCCACTACCGCACCCCCGGCGGGGGCTGCCACCGGCAGGGTGGCGGTAACCCGTATGGTGGTTGTTCCGCTGTTTTCATCCAACGCGGACAGGGCGCTGCTATCGGAGGCGTTGGTTAGGGCGAGGGTGATGCCGCTGTCGGCTATGTTGATGGTGGCGGTGTCGGAGGCGGCTGTTCCGGCGACAGTGGCCGAGCCGCTGATTTTCACCGTTTCCGCAGTAGTTTCCGGGTCTGTGTCTACTCGGGCTGTCAGCTGAAACGAGCCCGTGTGATAGTGCTGACCAGCCGGGATGCGGATAGTGAACGAGTTGCCCGTCTGGTCGGTGCACACATCTTCGGTCATCGACTGAGAGCATGCTGTCGCCACCGTGGCCCCGTTGGTGTCCCCGGCCGCTACCGTTACCGTTACGTCGGTGTTGGTTGCTAGTACGGAGGAGGTGGCTCCGGCGAACCCGGCGGTGACCGTTATGTTGTGGGCGCTGGTGCTTTCCGTCACCGACCCCGGCGAGGCGGTTACCTCCAAAGCGGTGTCGCTGGCTCCGATAGTCAACGTATCCGGGGTAATCCCCACGCCGCTGTTCACCGACGTCCCCGCGATTCTGAACGTTTCCGCCAGCTCGGTTACCGCATCGTCCGTTACCGCCAGTCCGGTCAGGTTCGTCCAGGCACTCTGGGTTTGCCCGGCGGGGATGGATACCGTAACCGGGGTGGCGGGAGGGGTGAAATCGATTCCCCCCGCCTCGGCCGACGCCGGTGATAAAGCCTCCGCGGTTACGCGTACTTGCAAAGCAGACCCAATGTCGTTGCTGGTGGCGGTGGCGAACGCGGCTTGTACCCGCACCGCAACCGTCCCGCCCTCCGACAGGGTTTTCTGATTCCCGTTTTCTCCGCTGTCAGTGTCCGCCGTCAGGGTTACGTCTAGGTCGTCGTCGGTGATGACCAGCGTCGTTCCGCTAACCGCGAACCCCCCGGCGGTACCGTCGATGTTGATACTCTCCGCGTCCTCCGCGATAGTATCCCCGGTAATCAGCAAACCGCTCAACGCAACCGCCGAACTACTAGTAGAACCAGCGGGAATGGTCACCGTCACCGCCGCGCCGGGGGCGGTGAAATCCGCCGCCTCCGCGTTCTCACCCGCCCCAAACGACAAAGTTACATCCGTAGCTTGGGTGAGGGAGGAACTGGACGCCCCCGCGAAAGAGGCGGTAACGGTTACCGCTCCCGCGTTGGCGTCTCTTTCATCCACCGTGGACTGGCTGAGAGCCAAAGTGATCGTTTCCAGAATCGACAAATCAGCCACCGCGGGCAGATACCCGCCGGTGGCGGAAGCGGTGAAACGGATGGTTTCCGCCCCCTCCACCGTTCCCTCATTGCGGGGAGTGAGCACAACATCGGCCGTTCCGCTGGTTTCGCCGCTGTTGATGGTGATAGTCGCCGTAGCGCTCCCGCGGGTGTAATCCCCGATTGGTCCCAAAGTGGCGGTTCCGCCTGCGGTTCCTACGTTTACGGTCACTGTGGCGGACGATGAAGCGGGTGCGCCGAGGGTGGCTTTCACCCGCACCGTCTGCGCCCCCCCGTCCTCGGTTATCCCCGACAGGGCCGGGTCGCCGCTGGTCGGCTCATGGAAAGACAAGGTAAACGCCCGGCCCGGATCGAAAACGCCCATCTGAGCGGACGCCACCTGACCTATAGAAGTAGAACCGGTCAGTTTCAAATACTCGATACCCTCGGCGTCGTCCCCATCGACGCGGGCCCGCAGCTGAAAAGAACCCGAACCACTGACACCCCCGGCGGGGATACTGACCGTGAACTGATTGTTCGTCTGGTTGGTGCACACATCCGCTGTAATTGTCATCATCATAGGACATACCGCGGTATGCACCGTCGCGCCGCTGGTGTCCGCCGACCCGACCGTTACCGTCACCGGAGTAGCCGCCGACAACACCGACGTGGCCCCCTGAAAACGGGCGGTTACCGTTATCTGATGCGCCGTCGCCTGTTCCACCACCTCCGCCGGAGACGCCGACAAAGACACATCCACATCGTCATCGACGATGGTTACCGTCTCCGCAACCACCGTCCCGCCTGTAGCGGTACCGGTGATGAGAAAAGTTTCCGATCCTTCCGCTATCGTGTCATCCGCCACCGACAGGCCGGTTAGATTCACCCAACCGCTTTGCAGGGCGGTTCCGGCGGGTATGGTAACCGTCGCCGCCGCGCCCGGGGCGGTGAAATCAACACCTCCGCCGGTCGCCGACACCGGAGAACCCTCCCCGGCGGTAACCTGAATCTCATAAACAGCGGCCAAATCGTTGGTGGTAGCGGAAGTGAACCGGGCCCGCACCCGCACCGCCGCCGCCTCACCCTCCGGTAAAGTCTGCTGCTCCCCGTTCGTGCCGCTATCGGTGTCCGCCGTTAAAGTCACCCCCAGATCATCATCGGCTATCGTCAGCTCCGTACCGCTCACCACAAACCCATCCGCCGTCCCCCCGACATCAATCTTCTCCTCCCCCTCCGCGATCCTATCCCCTACAACTAGCAAACCAGTCAAAGCAACCGCCGAACTAGAAGTGGTAGAACCCGGGATGCTCACCGTGATCTCACTACCCGCTCCGGGAGCGGTGAAATCCGCCGCCTCCGCTCCCTCGCCCGCCCCGAACGACAACGTAACAACCGTCGCCGTAGTCAGCGTCGAAGTAGACGCCCCCGCATAAGAAGCCGTCACCGACGCCGCACCGGCGTTGGCCGCTCCCTCACTCACCGAAGTTTGGCTAACTGTCAACTCTATCGTTTCCGTGATCTTCAAATCCGCGGGAAACACCGTAAACCCGGTAGCGGAACCGGCGAACCGGATGGTTTCCTCCCCCTCCGCGGTTGTGTCCGAAAGGGGAGTAATGGTCACGTCCGAGGTTGCCGACGTACCGCCCGATGGGATCGTCACGTCCACCGTCGCCGACCCCCGGTCGTAGTCGCCGCTCGAACAAGACCGGGACTGGCCGCTCCCCGTGCACATCCCCACCGTCGCCGTCCCCCCCATAGCACCCACGTTTACGCTGATGGTGGTCTGCGAAGGCACCGCCGTCGCAGCGGTGGCTTTCACCCGCACCGTCCGCGCCCCTCCATCCTCCGCTATCCCGGACAGCGCCGCTTCCCCGCTAACCGCCTCATGCAAAGACAAATCCACCCGCGTTCCCGCGTCGATAATTGGTAGATCCGCCGAGTCCACCGACACCGCTGTCCCGCCCACCGACGCCGTCCCCGACAGCGTCAACTTCTCCCCCGACTCGCTCGTACTATCATCAGGAACCGTCACCGTAAAAGTTGCGCTCTCCGACGTCCCGCCCGCCGGAATGGAAATCGTGGTCGCATTACCCGTCAAACTGGTACAAGCATCATTCCCGCCAGACACCGGACACGACGACAAAGTCGCCCCGCCCGCCCCCGCTACCGTCACCGCCACATCAGTAGCCGATGTCAAAATCGACGATGAACCCTTAAACCGGGCGGTCACCGTAACCTGTTGCGCCCCCGCCTGCTCCTCCACCGATGACGGGGACACCTCCAACTCAATATCAGCGTCATTGTCATATATAGTCAACGTGTCCGCCTTAGTAGCGGTTCCCAGCACCGACGACCCGTTCACCAGAAAAGTTTCCGGGCCTTCCACAACCGAATCATCAGTAATCGTCAAACCAGCCAACGTCGCCGAACCCGAAGCAGTGACACTCTGAGCCGGGAAAGAAATCGTATTCGCCGTGGACGGAGCATACGTGAAATCAGCCGCCGTCGCCTTACCCGCCCCCGCCGGAGTCTCCGCCGCCGCCGACAACGTCACCGCCGTCGCCGAAGGCAACACCGAAGACGTCGCGTTCCAAAAATTAGCCGACACCGACACCCCCGAACCGGAATCCCCTTCCGTTAACACATCCTGATTCCCCATAGCCTCACTATCGGTATCCACCGTCAATCTCACCCGACGATTCGCATCCTTAACAGTTATCGGGGTCTGAAACCAGGTCCAACCCGCCGGACGGTCCACCCTAAGATAAAAAGTCTCATCCGGCTCCACCCTCCTATCACTTACAATTCCCAAAGACAAAGTAGAATTGGTATTATATATACCAATAAAATCTCCGGAAAGAGATCCGGCGGTTATCGTAGCTTGCAAAGGAGTATTACTATCAGAATTATGCTCGTGAAAGACATCGATATTAGTACTCAAAATTTCAGATTGCGTAGCCGTCCCACTTACCACCTTCAATCGCATACCCGACAAATTTTGGCTGTACGTAGAAGAAGTAGAAGCAGTGAACACACCATTCGTAACCCCACCCAAAACAGCCTTCCTTGAATTAGGCCAATAGACATGACGACCGTTTCGATTCACAGATTCACCTTCTCCTCTCTCCGGCATTACTAAAAAATCCGATGGAATATCCACCTTAATCGCCCGGTCCTGATCGGTGATAGTCAAAGTAGTCCCATTC
The DNA here is from genome assembly GCA_965202665.1 of Candidatus Spongiisociaceae bacterium. Lineage (GTDB taxonomy): Bacteria > Actinomycetota > Acidimicrobiia > Spongiisociales > Spongiisociaceae. The sequence continues at coordinate 1,014,484 of OZ241841.1, read as the reverse complement.
ACCGTATACCCAGAAGCGGTACCGGAAAAGGTGATGGTCTCATGATCCTCCGTAATCGTATCTGACCGAGTATAAACAGGCCAACTAAAAATAGTTGTACCGCTTGTCTGGTTCGCTGGAATGGTAACATTAAGAAAGACGGTAGAGCTCATACACGCATCACCACTGCGGCACTCAGCCCTAAAACCAAAACCCAGTGGGATCAATGTCAGATCACTCACAGTAGCGTTGCCTCCCCGAGTAACCGTCACCGTCACAGGAGAACTAGACGCCGAAGCCGCCGTTGCCTTCAAATGAAAAAACTTACCCCCGACAGCATCGTCCTCCCCCAACGAAGTCACCACGGTATTGGTATTCGACTCATCGACCACGCTGAGCGTAATCACCGTCTGCGCCCCCACCGCCGCCGGCGCAACCGGCAACACCGACCAGACCAACCCCGCCGCCAACGCCAACACCGCCAACCGCCGCATCACCCAACCTCCCTTCCTCCGCATATCAGTTTCGCCAACCGGAGCCGCGAACCGGCGGCATATGCAAAACGCTACCCCCCCCCCCAATTTGTCAAGTCAAAAACTCCGCGTCGGGGGTCTCCGGCGGCGGGGTAGCGGGTTGGGTGATCGGTTGCCCCCAAAACCTGTTGCGGGTCAGTCGCCGGGGTCGTCCGCGGGCGGGGAGCCGGGTTCGGGGCCGGTGGCCGCCGGCAGGGACGAAGCCGACCAGTCCGACCACGACCCGGGGTAAAGGATCGGTTCCGGGAAGCCGGCCATCCGCAGGGCCAGGATGTTGTGACAGGCGGTAACCCCGCTGCCGCAGGAACTGATGATGGGTTGCTCCGGATCCAGACCCAGGGCGGCGAACCGGGCGGCCAAATCGTCGGGGCTTAGAAAAGTTCCCTCTTCGGTCAGGTTGCCGTGGAAGGGGGCGGAGAGAGCGGTGGGGATGTGCCCGGCTGCGGCGTCCACCGTTTCCTCCTCCCCCCGGTAACGTTCCGCCTCGCGGGCGTCGATTACTTGCACCGCGCCCAGTCGGGAGAGCAGTTCGTCGCGGTCCATGACGGCGGTGGGTCCGCTCTCCGGTTGGTAGACCGCCGGTTCCGGGACGGGGACCGTTGCGGTGGTTATGTAGCCGCCTTCCCGCCAGCGGGCGAACCCTCCGTCCAGCACGCTCACCTGTTGGTGTCCCAGGTGGCGCAACATCCACCACAGCCGGGCGGCGATCGCCCCCGGCCCCTGGTCGTAGACCACCACGTGGTGACCGGGTCCGATGCCGCGGGAGCCGAGCAGGGCGGCGAACTCAGCCCGGTCGGGGAGCGGATGGCGGCCGGCCCCTTCCGAAGCCGACAGATGCTCCTCCACGTCCAAGAAGACCGCCCCCGGCAGGTGGGACTCTTCGTATTCCCGTTTGCCCTGTTCCACGTCGGCCAGGTACCAGCGGGTGTCAACGATTCGCACCGCGGAGTCGGTCAGCCGGGAGGCCAGCCATTCGCAGGAGACGATCGGTTGCTCCGCCGGGCCGCCCCCCACCCGTTGCGCCAATCGGCGGGTGGCGTCGGCGGTGGTTTTGGCGGCCGTTTTCACCGCCGACCCGGCGGCCCCGGCCAGCGAACCGAAGGCTTCCCCCGCTCCGGCCCGCACTTGCGGGTCGCGCACCGTCATGCTCAGGGCTTTGCCCAAGTGCCGGGAGGCGGATTTGAACTCGTCCCAGGCGTCTTTGACCTCGCCGGTTTCTTCGTCCTCGCCGCCGGTGAAATGAGATCCCAGCCGGGCCCCCAAGTCGGAAAATTTGTCGTTGACCTCCCGCCAAGTGGGTTCGGCCCCGTCTTCCCCTCTAACATCTTCCATTGTGAAACTCCATCTGCTAGACGCTACCTACGAGTTGTTCCGAGCCTACTTCGGTTTCCCGGGCCGCCGCGCTCCCGACGGCGGCGAAGTGGGCGCCGTATACGGCATTTTAGATACCACCATGAGACTACTCGGACAGAAGGACGTAACCCATTTGGCGGCCGCCACCGACCAAGTGATCGAATCGTTCCGCAACCGGATGTTCGACGGCTACAAGACCGGGGAGGGCGTGGAGCCGGAGTTGCTGGCCCAGTTCCCTTTGGCCGAAGAGGCGCTGGCCGCCCTGGGGGTGACGGTGTGGGCGATGCGGGAGTTTGAAGCGGACGACGCCATCGCCACCGCCGCCCTGCGCTGGTCGGGGGAGGCGGAGCAGGTGGTTATTCTCAGTCCGGACAAGGATCTGATGCAGTGCGTGGTGGGCGATCGGGTGGTGTCCCACAACCGGCGGGAGAAGAAAACCTACGATGAGGAGGGGGTGATGGAAAAGTTCGGGGTGCCGCCGGTGTCCATTCCCGACTATCTGGCTTTGGTGGGGGACAGCGCGGACGGGGTGCCGGGCATCGCCGGGTGGGGGGCCAAATCGACCGCGGCGGTGCTGGCCCGCTACGGCAAACTGGAACGCATCCCGCGGTCAGCCGAGGATTGGGAGGCGACGGTGCGGGGGGCGGCCCGCTTGTCGGCCAACCTGGAGGAAGGCCGGGAGCGGGCCCTGCTTTACCGGAGCCTCACCCGCCTGCGCCGCGACGTCCCCCTGGCCGAAACTTTGCCGGAACTGGAATGGCGGGGGGCCCGCCGCCGGGAGTTCACCGACCTCTGCCGCCGGCTCGGTTTCCCCAACTTGGCCCGCCGCCCCCGCCGTTGGCTCCCCGGCTCCTAATGCGCCCCGGCGGCCGTCTCCCTCCGGGGGTTTAGGTTGCGGACCCGGTGTAGCGGCGGGACACCCGGACGTTGATGTTGGACAGCAACTCGTGGGGGATGGTGCCCGCCTGTTCCGCCAGTTCCATGGCCCCGATGGAGCTGGGGCCCTGTTCGCCGAGCAGGACCACCTCGTCCCCGTTGAAGGCGGAGCCGCCCGGGCCGATGTCCACCATCAGCTGGTCCATGCACACCCGCCCCACCACCGGCTTCAGTTCCCCGCCTACGATCACCTGCGCCCGGCCGGACAGGGAACGGAAATAGCCGTCTCCGTAGCCGACCGGCACCGTGATGACCCGGGTGTCCGCCTCCGGCCGCCAGGCCGCCCCGTAGCTGACCGGATTCCCCGCCGGCTGCACTTTGAAAAACACCACCCGCGACTTCCAAGACAGGACGGGACGCACCGGGATGGTGCGCTCCGCCTGCCGGGACGGATACACGCCGTAGAGCAGAATCCCCGGCCGCACCAAATCCAAGTGCGACTCCGGATACATCAGCGCCCCGGCCGAGTTGGCCAGATGGAAAAGGGGGGAGGGCAGGCCCCGTTGGGCGTAAAAGGAAACCGCTTGCCGGAATCGCTGGATTTGGCGCCGGGTGAAAACCCGGTCGGCTTCGTCGGCGCAGGCCAGATGGCTGTACACCGCCTCCACTTGCACGTTCTCCGACCGCAACCCGGTTTCAAACATTTTCACCGCCGTCTCCGGGCGCATCCCGATGCGGCCCATCCCGGTGTCCACTTTCAAATGCACTTTGGCCCGCACCCCCCGCTGTCCGGCCACCCGGTTGATTTCCCGCAGTTTGGAGTCGGAGGAGGCGGTCAGGGTCAGGTCGTTTTCCAGGAAGTCGGGGATTTGGCCGGCGTCGATGCCCCCCATCACCAGGATGGGGCATGTCACCCCCGCCGCCCGCAACTGCGCCCCCTCCTCCAGGAAAGCAACCCCCAAACCGGCCGGGTCCAGCTGTTCCAGATGGCGGGCCGCTTCCACTAGGCCGTGCCCGTAGGCGTTGGCTTTCAGGATGGGCAGCATCCCCGCCCCGCCCACCGCCCGCTCAATCGCCCGGTAGTTGCCGGTCAGCCGGTCCAAATCCACTTCGGCGAAAGTGGGCCTGCTCATCGGTCCTCGCGTCGGATGTGACTGGTCATCGGGGCGGGTCCTTCCCGTCGGGCGCGGCGAACGGGGCCGTTGCTTCTGATGGTAGAGGGGCCGGGGCCGGGGGCCGGGCATTACCCGGGGCGGCGAATGCCCCCGGCGGCTCCCCGTCCGCGCAGTCGGGTATTCTTACCGGCTATGACCGCCGTGCCTTTTCTTGAACGGATCGCCGGGGCTCCCATAACCTGGGGGGTGGACGAGTCCCCCGGTTGGGGGTACCAGATAGAACCGGACCGGGTGTTGGACGAGATGCGGGAGGTGGGCCTCAACGCCACCGAACTGGGCCCGGACGGATATTTGGCCGATGACCCGGAGGGCTTGGAGCGGATGCTGGGCGGCCGGGGCCTGCGGCTGGTAGGGGGGTTTGTTCCGGTGCGCCTCTACCGGCGGTCGCTTCTGGAAGCCGAATTGTCCTACGCCAAACGGGCCGCCGCCACCCTGGCCGACCGGGGGGCTGAAACTTTCGTGCTGGGCCCGGCTTCGGTGTACGACGGATACGACCAGCGGGTGGAACTGTCCCCGGCCGACTGGGAGGTGTTCGACGACGGCCTGCGCCGCGTGCGGGAAATATGCGAAGACCGGGGGCTGGTCGCCGCCCTGCACTCCCATTGGGGGTACGCGGTGGACGCCCCCCATCAGGTGGAGCGGGTGCTGGAGGAGAGCACGGTGGACATGTGCATCGACACCGGCCACATTTCCCTGGCGGGCGGCGACCCCCTGCAAGTGGCCCGCATGTCGGGCGACCGGGTGGCGCACGTCCATCTTAAAGATGTGGACGAAAGGCTGGCCGAACGGGTGCGGGCCGGGGAACTCACCTTCCGGGAAGGGGTGAAACGGGGGTTGTTCCGGCCTTTGGGGGAAGGCTTTGCGGACATCGCCGGGCTGGTGGAATATCTGGAATCCGGCGGCTACCAAGGTTGGTACGTGTTGGAGCAGGATATCGCCTTGGACGGACCCCCCCCGCCGGGGGAGGGTCCCATCGACGCCGCCCGGGCCAGCATGGACTACCTGTCCGGCCTGCGAATATAGCAGTCCGTCAGGGGGGGCATTCCCCGGTGTCCACCGGGGCGCCGGGGGGACGGGCCGCGGCCCGGGCGACGAAGGCCTCCACTTCGGAGGCGGCCGCCGCGTACATATGATCCTGGAACCGGGCTTTGGCGTACACCAAGCCGATGATCGCGCCCCGCTCGTTCAAAGCCGGGGCCCCTGAATAACCGGCCCCGCCCGAGTCCACCCGCACCCGGACGTTGAACCAGGGGACGTCGTTGCGGCGGTTGTAGATGTCCCGTCCCACCGCCCGCACCACCTCGGCGTCGGTGAAAGGGATTTCCGCCCGTTCCGCCTGCGCCCGCAACCGGATGATGCGCCCCGCTTCGCCCGGTTGCGGCGGCGCGAACCCCAAGGCGGGGCGGTTCCAGCCGGAGGAGGACAGCAAAGCCAGATCCCGGTCGAAGTCCACGGCCGCCACCTCCGCGGGCCGTTCCACCCCGTCTTCGAACCGGATGGAAAGGCCCCCTTGCGAGCCGGCCACGTTGTGGGCGGCGGTGACCAGCAACCCGGGGGCCGCCGCCGCCGCCGAAGCCAGCAGGTTGCGGCCGCATTTCCAACCGATCACTTGGGCCACCGAACGGTAGGGGTCGGCCCGTTCCCCGCTCCACATCACCGTCGCCGGCAGGAGAATCGCCAGCGCCCAGGGGAGCAACGCCACCCGCAACGGGCGGGCGGTCACGAGGAGGCTTCGTATTCCCCGCGAAACTGCTCCAACAAGGAACGGAGGGGGGTGGGCCGCCGCTCCAGCAGTTCCGAAGTGCGGGGACAGGCGATGGCGGTGTCGTAGGGAACCGGGCCGGGCGGCATGAACCGGGGGTCGGGCGGGCCGGAATCCAGCAGGCCCGGGTCCAAGTCGAACACGTCGCAGGCCAGGCGGGCCAGCTCCATCCGCTCCGCCCGCTCCGCTCCGCAACAGTGGAAAACGCCTTCCAAGCGGCGGGCTCCGATTTCCAGGATCAGGTCGCCGCATTCGCTGGCCAAAGAAGGGGTGGCCGCCATGTTGATGTCGTCCGACTCCCACACCGTGAAACGTTCCCCCCGGCGCAACGCATCCACGATGGAGGAGACGAAATAGCCGAAACCGGGGTCCTGGGCGCGGGGGGCGGAGGGGCGGGCCCGGTGCGTCCCGTTCACCCCCGACACGCGGGCCACCGCCCCGCCCCTTTCCAAAACCACCAACTCGCTGGCCATTTTCAGCACCCCGTAGATGTTGATCGGGTTGGGCGGGGTTTCTTCGTCCGCTCCGGCCTGGGTTCCGTCGAACACCCAGTCGGTGGAGACCAGCACGAAACCGGCCCCGGCCGCATCGGCCGCCTCCCAGGCGGCGCGGGTGGCCTCCACGTAGGCGTCCCATCCGGCCCGGCGGTTCTCGTACATCGCCCGGTGGTTGTTCAAAATGGCGCAATGCACCACCAGGTCGGCCCCGAACTCCTTAACGCCCGCCGCCATACCCGCCCGGTCCAGCATGTCGATGGCGTGCAACTGGTAGGGCTCGTCTCCGGCGGGTTGGTAGGAGCCGTAGGTGCTGGCCGCTTGATGTCCGGCCCGCAGGGCTTGGTGGACGATGTTGCTGCCCACGAACCCGGTTCCCCCGGTAACCCACACCCGCATCATTCGCCCCGGATCTCGGCGGTGGTCACCGGGCGCCATTCCCGCACCGACCGCCAAGCGGCCAATCCCATGATCAGCGGCTCCCGTCCGTCGCGTCCGGTGACCGGCGACGGCCCGCCGCTACGCAGCATCTCGGCGAAGGCCCGCCATTCCGCCAGGTAACTGGGGATGTAACGGTCCTCGAAAAAATAGGGGAGGACGGAGGTCCGGCCCCCTTGGGCGGTGCGGGTGACGGAAGTGGTGACCGTGGGGTTGTCGGAGGAGGCCATCCCCGCCGAACCGAAAGCCTCCAACCGCTGGTCGTACCCGTAGGCCGCCCGCCGGCTGTTGTCGATCATGGTCAAAGCCCCGTTTTCGTGGGAGAGCATGATGGCCGCGGTGTCCAAGTCGCCCGCCGCCCCGATGGCCCGGTCGGACAGCACGTCCCCTTTGGCGAACACTTCGGTCACTTCGGATCCGGTTACGAACCGGGCCATGTCGAAGTCGTGGATGGTCATGTCCAGAAAAATGCCGCCCGAAACCTCGATGTAGGGGATGGGCGGGGGTTCCGGGTCGCGGGAAGTGATGCGTACCAGATGCACCTCGCCCACCTCCCCGTTGCGCACCGCCTCGGCCACCGCCCGGTGGGAAGGGTCGAAGCGCCGGTTGAACCCCACCTGCAACGGAACGCCGGCCGCTTCCACCGCCGCCAAGCCCCGGTCCACCTCCTCCAAGTTGAGGGAAAGCGGCTTCTCGCAGAAGACGGCTTTGCCCGCGGCGGCGGCGGCCGTCATGTGCTCCATATGGGAGTCGGTGCTGGAACAGACGGCCACCGCGTCTACGCCTTTGCCGGTTATCAATTCTTCCATGGAGGAGGCGACCGGAATTCCCAGCCGGGTCCCCGCTTTTTCGGCCAGTTCAGGGACGATGTCGTAGATTCCGGCCACCCGCATTTCGTCTATCTGGTGGGTGATCAGTTCGGCGTGCAACCGGCCGATGCGGCCCGCTCCGAGAATGGCCAGGCTGATGGGTTTCATGGTTCGTCCCTTTCGGTCGGGCTTTCTGTTCGGCGGGCGAGGAAATCCTCAATTTCCCCCAGGGTAGGCATGTCGTCGGCGCACATCAGCCGGGAGGCGACCAGCGCCCCGGCCGCGTTGCCGTAGCGGGCGCATTCGGGCGGGCTCCATCCGGACAGCAACCCGTGGCACAACGCCCCTCCGAAAGCGTCGCCCGCCCCCAGTCCGCAAACCGCCCGCACCGGGTAGGGGGGGATGAGCTTCCGTTCCCCGCCCGCCTCCGCCACCAGAACGCCGTCTCCGCCCAGTTTGATGAAAGCCGCCCGCAACCCCGCCTCCAGCAAGCGGTCGGCCGCCTGTTCGGGATGGGCGGTTCCCACCGCGATCCGGCATTCCTCCCGGTTGCCGACCGCCATCGTCGCATGTTCCAAAACGGAACTTATTTCCCGGCCCGCCCGTTCCTCCGACTCCCAGAAGGAGGGGCGCCAGTCCAAATCCAGAATCGTTTCCGGACGGCGCCCCCGGGCTTCCAAAACCGCCCGCACCGTGGAGCGGCTCGGCTCGTCCGACATCCGGGAGGCGGGAATCCACAGGATGGGAACCCGGCTGGTCGCCTCCAGATCCACGTCCTCCAAACGCAGGTTCATGTCGGGGGCCCGCGGTTGCCGGTAGAAGACGATCAGCGGATCCTCCGGCGGATTCAGCACCGCGAAGGCCAGCGGGGTGGGCAAAACGGGGTCGGTTCCTACCCACCGGGCGTCCACCCCGAAAGTTTCCGCCAGGGCGTGCCGTACGTAGTCGCCGAACGGGTCATCGCCCACTTTGGTGACGGTCGCCGCCCGCCTTCCCAGCCGGGCGGCCGCCACCGCCACGTTGGTGGAGGTGCCGCCGATGGACTTGCGGAAAGTTTGGACCGCCCGCACCGGCGCATGCAACTGCTCGGCGTACAGGTCCACGCTGACCCGCCCGATGGTGATCAGCTCCGGAGACCGGCCCACGCCGCCCGTCTCAGCCGGTTGCGTCGTTGGCAAAGGCCCCGGGTTAGGAGGCCCCGCCTCCGCCCGCCGTGGCCTGCGCCAGTTCGTGTTGCAGGTCGGCCAATTCGGTGCCGCCCGCCATCAGCTGCGTCAACTCTTCCTTGGTCAGTTCCTCTTTGGCGAAGTCGCCCAAGGATTGCCCCCGGTTGAGGATCATGAAGCGGTCCCCGACCGGCCAAGCGTGATGCGGGTTGTGGGTGATGAAAATCACCCCCAAACCCCGGTTGCGGGCTTCCACGATGTAGCGGAGCACCACCCCCGACTGTTTCACGCCCAACGCGGAAGTGGGCTCGTCCAAGATCAGCACCTTGGCTCCGAAGTAGGCGGCCCGGGCGATGGCCACCGACTGGCGCTCCCCCCCGGACAGGGTGCCCACCGGCTGTTCGGTGTCCCGGATGTCGATCCCCATTTTGGCCAGCTCCCCTTTGGCGATGCCGGAGGCTTTCTCCCGGTCCACCACGTTCAGGAAACCCAGCTTGGTGGGCTCCGAACCCAGGAAAAAGTTTCGCCACACCGACATCAGCGGCACCACCGCCAAATCCTGGTAGACGGTGGCGATGCCGCGGGCCAAGGCTTCGCGGGGCGAATTGAACATCACCTCCTCGCCTTCCACGAACAACCTGCCTTCGCTCTGCTGGTGGGCGCCGGCCAGGATCTTGATAAAGGTGGACTTGCCGGCCCCGTTGTCGCCCAGCACGCAGGTCACCGCCCCGGCCTGCACCGAGGTGGTGATGTCGCGCAGGGCGATGATGTTGCCGTAGAACTTGGAGATGTCGCGGATCTCCAGAAGTGTTTCGTTGCTCATTTTGATGCCTCCGCCTTTCCACGGACGTAGTTGTTGACCATCACCGCCAACAGCAGGATCACGCCTACGAACAGCCACCGCCAGTCGGAGTTCCAGCCCGCGAAGGGGATGCCCTGGAAGGACATGGCCATGATCAGGGCGCCGATGGCCGCCCCGGCCGCCGAACCGTAACCGCCGGTGAGCAGGTTGCCGCCCACCACCGCCGCGATGATGTAAAGGAACTCGTTGCCGTCGCCGACGTTGGCCTGCACCGAATTGAGCCGGAAGGCGATCAGCATTCCGACCAGCCAGGCCGCTCCCGACACCATCATGAACAACTGGGTTTTGGTGCGGGCGGCCGGGACGCCCACCTGCCGGGCGGCGCTTTTGTTGCCGCCCACCGCAAAGGTCCAGCTGCCGAACTTGGTGCGCATCAGCAGCCAGGTGGCGAAGATGGCGAACAGGAAGAAGTAGAGGATGGAAACCCGGTAGGTGGTGATTCCGGCCCCTTCGTTTTCCGCCGCGGTGGACCACAAAAGCTTGAGGGCGATGGCCGCCGCGAACAGCACCATGGAAACCGCGGCCAAAATGCGGCCCAGCTTGTCAGCGGCCGGGTCGGTGCGGCGGCGCTGTTCGAACAACAAGCGGATGACGGCTGCGATCAGCAACACCAGGGAGGCCAGCATGATCCAGGCGAAAAACTCGGCCCGGAACTTGCGGGAGTCCGCTTCTGACTGGATGATGAAACCGACCACCGCGATCACCCCCGCGGTGAGGACGGTTATCAAAAAGCGGGTGAACGGCGACTCGTCGGCTTTGCGGGCCGCGATCAGCATCATGATCACCCCCAGGATCACCAGGCCGCTGAACAGAATGGCCCGCAGGCCTTGCGTGGTGAGCAGGATTCCGATTACGTATTCGGAATCCGAACTTAACCATGTGCCGAAAATGACGCCCGCCGCCACCAAGCCCAAGCCGATCAGCACCCGGATGCCAACCGGGCCGCCCAACGTCAGGGAACCCCTGTCGGGCAGGGAGATTTCAAACCGCAACCGGGCGTACCCCATTATTCCCAGCAACAGGCCCGCGCCCATCACCAGGGACCATGTCCAGTTGGCCCCGGTTCCGTCGGTCTGGGTGAGCATGATCAGGCCCAGCAACGCGGCGACCGTTCCCACACCGGCGGTGGCGAAACTGGCCTTTTTGAGTTCCGCGTTGCGGGTGAGGCTTTGCTCCAGGACCGCCAGGATGAGGGCGGCCGCCCCCAGCACCGCCAAGATGGCGAAAACCATGTCCCGGCCTCCCAGGAAGTTTTCCCACAGATGGTCGTTGCGCACCCACACCCCTCCGAAGATGTTGGACCAGAATTCGTAATCGGGGGCGTCGTCCAAACCTTCCACGATCACCTTGTCGGTGAACAGTTTGGAGAACCCCAGTTTGGCCCCCCGCAGGGTGAAGAACGTGCCCAAGGTGACGATGAAGCTGGGCAGTCCGGTTTTTTCCACCAAGGTGCCGTTCACCCATCCGATGCCCATGGCGAACAGGAACGTGACGGGAATGGCCACGAACAGGGGCAGGCCCAACCCCCCCAGTTCCCCGGTGTCTTTGACCAGCAGCACCACCAACATTCCGGTGGCCCCGGTCATGGCCCCCGAGGAAAGGTCGAACTCGCCGCCGATCATCAGCAGGGCCACCGCCACCGCCATTATTCCCAGAGAAGTGGAAACGTCCAGGAAAGAGTTGGTGCCGGGGGTGGTGCCGAACACGTCGCTCACCGCCCAGAAAACCATCCAGATGGCGCCGGTGCCGATCAGGGCCCCTATTTCGGGGCGGGTTAGCAACCGTTGGATGGGGCCGCGGTAGGCGAGGCGTTCGTCGCCGCCCGAGTCGGCGGGGGCGGCCGGGGCGGCCGCTTCTTCCTCCTTGGCCGTCTCGGTCAACTCTTCTCCGTTGGTTACATCCGCCATAGCCCCGCTCCTGTGAACAGAAGAACAGCCGTCCGGTTCACTTCTGCCTCCTTACCGCTTACGAATATCGGAAAGCATAATAACCATCTAAACGGCGATGGGGGAAATTTGGGAAAATATTTGCCCCCGCCTTAAAAAAAGACGGGGCCGCCGGAGCGGCCCCGTCTTTGGTTCGTCTGGAGCGGATGGGTTTAGCGGGTTCCCTCATCCACCAGCCGCTTCACATCGGCCACGTTGTCGGTGGTGACAAAACCGGGTCCGGTAAGGACCGGCAAGCCGCCGCCCACGGTGTTCAGGTTGGTGGCGTTCAGGTAGAGGAACACGATGGTCAGGTAACCCTGCAGGTACTGCTGCTGGTCCACCGTGAAGTGAATGTTCCCTTGCTCGATCTCGGCGATCAGGTCCGAGGAGATGTCGAACCCGCCGATGTAGAGTTCGCGTCCCGCCTGCGTTCCGGCTTCCACCGCCCGCACCGCGACGTTGGGGCCGACGCCGAGCACGCCGTCGATTTCGGAGTCGGCTTGCAAAACGGCGGAGATGTTGTTGATCTGCTCCTCCGGGCTGGAGTCCAAGCCCACGAACTGGCTCACCACTTCGCCGTTGAAGGTGGCTTCTAGGCCCTGGCAACGCTCTTCCAAGCCCACATTGCCCTGCTCCTGCTGGGCGCACATGACCTTGGTGGCTCCGAGCTCGTTAAAGCGCAGGCCCGCGCCATTGCCGGCAACCACTTCGGTCTGGCCGACGTGGGTGATGGCTCCCAGCTCTTGGTAATCGTTGGCGCCCGAGTTGAGGGTGATGGCCGGAATGCCGGCGTCGGTGGCGGCTTTCACCGCCGGACCCAGGGCCGTCGGGTTGGCCAGCGAAACGCCGATGCCGTCCGACTGGGCGGACACCGCCGCCGCCACATCCTGCACCTGGCGCTCCGGATCGTTGTTGGACGGGTTCCAAATCATCTCCACGCCCAACGCTTGGGCCGCCGCTTCGGCGCCCCGCTTCACCACCGACCAGAACACGCCGTCGTCGGCATGGGTGACCATATGGAAGGTCAGGTCCATGTCCCCTTGCACGGGGTCGACGGTGGTGGGGGCCTCGGTAGCCTCGGTGGTGGCCTGGGCCGTCGTTTCGGGTGCGGCGGCGGCCGCCGTGGTAGTAGTGTCGTCGGCGGAGTCGCCTCCGCACGCCGCGAATACCAGGGCCATTACCGCCACTAGGGACAGCAGGCGTAGTTGTTTCATGGTTCTCCTTTGCTCGCCTCTTTTCCCAAGCTGAGACGCGCGCCGGAAACCTCCAAGAACTCCGCCTCGCCTTGGGATGAAACCACCACTTTAGAGACGCCCCGCCCCCCTGTCAAGACCAAAAGCCGAATTTACGGTGCGGGCGACCGCCCCCTTCGTTCTCCGGGTCGCCGCCCCGGGGAGAGAGTTGTTATAATTCGGGACATGCATGTTATTACCGCCCGCTCTTTGCTCGCCGGGTTGATGTTGCTTTTGGCGACGGCCCTGGTCGCCGGGGCGGCCTTGGGACAGGAGGCCGAGGAGGGGGGAGGGGCGGCCGCTGAAACGACCGTGCCGTCGGTCCCCGAACCGGCCATCCCCGTCCCGGACGACGCCCCCAGCCAGCCTGATCCGGAATGGTCCTACCGGTTCCTGGTGCCGGCCACGGTCGTATTGGGCACGGCGGCGGTGGTGGGGGCCATCATCATGTACTTTGTCCGGGTGACGAGGAACCGTTACCGGGTCATCAAGTGACCCCGCCGCCGGACGGGCCGGACGCCGGGACGACGTTCGAGAGTTGGGACTGGGAGCTGGCCGCCCGGACCGCGGCGCGCACCAGCGGGGCGGCCGCCGCCGGCCGTTGGGGGGACTCCTATCATCGGGCGGTTTTGGAGCGGGATGCGTCGCAGATGATGGAGCGGGCCCACCGGATGGCGGCGGAGGAAACCGGGTTGCCCGCCGCCGACGGTTTGCGGGCGGCGGTGGTGGATCGCGCGGGATGGGTGGAGCGCAGCCTGGCCCATTACTCCCGTTTGCTTTCCCCCCTGTATAAAGAAGCGGAAAGCCGTCTGGACGGGTACGGGGCGTCGGGTTCGATAGCCAAACGGCTGATGATGTTGGAGACGGGGGCGGTGCTGGGTTTGCTGTCCCGGCGGGTGTTGGGACAGTACGAACTGGTGCTCCCCTCCGGCGACGGCGACTCCATCTGCCTGGTGGCCCCCAACATTTTGGAAATGGAACGGCGCCGTCAGTTCCGCCCCGACGAGTTCCGATTTTGGGTCTGCCTGCACGAGTCCGCCCACCGGCTGCAGTTCACCGGCGTCCCCTGGCTGCGGTCCTACTTCATAGGGATGGTGCAAGAGGCCTCCTCCCTGTTTCTGGCGGACGAGTCGCAGTTGCTCAATTTGGTTTCCGGAATACGGAGGGCCTTGGCCGAGGGACGTCCCGTTCTGGACGAAGCGGGGCTGCCCGGCCTGCTGGCCGGCCCCCGGCAACGGGAAGTACTGAACCGGATACAAGCCCTGATGTCCCTGTTGGAGGGGCACGGCCACGCCGTTATGGACCGGATCGGGGCCCGTTGCCTGGTGAGCAGCGAACGGATGTCCCGCCTTTTGTCCAACCGGCGGCGGGAGCAACGGCTGGGCCTGCTGTTGCGTTTGGCCGGCTTGGAGATGAAACTCAAACAGTATGAGACCGGGGCCGCTTTCATCTCCCACATCGAGCGGCGGGCCGGGTGGGATGCGGTGGGCCGGGCGTGGGAGTCGGCGCAGACCCTGCCCACCTTGGAGGAAATAGAGGACCCCGACCGATGGCTGGCTCGCGTCGCCTGAGAAGCCTGGCCGGGGAGGCCGTAGCCGGCGTGGAACGGACGGTGCGCCCCCCGCAACCGGTGCTGGCCGCGTTGAGCGGGGGGGCGGACAGCGCCGTTTTGGCTTGGGCGGCGCTGCGGGCCGGGATGGACTGCCGGGCGGCCCACGTTCATCACGGGTGGCCCGCCTCGGATCGAATGGAGCGGGCCGCGGCCGCGGTGGCCGACCGGCTGGGTTTGGAGATGGAGATCCGCCGGGTGGAGGCGGAGGGGCCCGGTTCCCCGGAAGAGTCGGCCCGCGTCGACCGCTATCGGGCCTTGGGGGAGATGCGCCGCCCGGCGGAGGCGGTGGCCACCGGGCACACCCGCACCGACCAGGCCGAAACCGTGCTGGGCAATCTGATGTGGGGAACCGGACTGGACGGGTTGCGCGGCATCCGGCGCCGGCGGGGGTGGCTGGTACGGCCCCTGTTGGACATGAGCCGCTCCCGCATACGGGAGTTGGCCCAGTTGCTGTCGCTGCCTTTCGTCGATGACCCGGCCAACGAAGAACAACGTTACCGGCGGGTGAGAATCCGCTCCGCCATGGCCGCCTGGGAGGGTTCCCTGTCGCCCAACCTGACCGACCGCTTGGCCGACCTGGCGGAAGCGGCCGGGCCCGACATTGATTTTTTGGAGGAGGCGGCCGGGGCGGCGCCGGTGGAAAGCGACGGGCGGGCGGTGCGGATGCCGCTGGGGGTTCTGCGCACCCTCCCGGAGGCCCTGGCGGTTCGCGCGGTGCGCCGGGGGTTGAGGGAAACGGGCGGCGGTTACCCGGGGACGCGGCGGGACGCGGCGGCCGCCCTGGCCGCCGCCCGGGGCGGCCCGGCGGCGGAGTTGACCGGCGGGCGGCGGGCGGAGCGGCGGGGGGTTTATTTGGCGATCTCCCCGCCGGGGGAGGCGGGGGAGCGTGTCCCGCCGCCCGCCGTTTGGGAATGGGAAGGGACGGCGCGGTGGGGGGAGTGGACCTGGCGGGGGCGCCTGTGGAGCGGGCCGGCGCGGGTTTTCCCCCTGTCCCCCTGGAGCCAGATTTTTTCCCTGCGCAGCCCGGCGGACGGCCCGGCCCTCATTCGGGCGGCGGCGGCGGACGACCGTCTCGCCGCCGGCGGCGGGCATAAGACGGCCCGGCAGGCGTTGTCCGAGGCCGGCGTCCCCGCCCCGTTGCGGAGCCGGTGGCCGGTCCTGGAAGTGGGGGGGCGGGCGGTGTGGGTTCCGGGCGCCCGGCGGGCCGACTATGGTTGGGTGGGGGAAGGGGACGACGGGTATTTGGAGGTGCGGGCGGTGCGGGAGGAACAGTGGAAGTCGGTCGCGTACTGATTAACGAACGGGAGATACGTTCCCGGTTGCGGGAGATGGGCCGGCGGATAACCCGCGACTACCAGGGCAAGGAGTTGCTGATGGTGGGGGTTCTGAAAGGCGGGTTCATCACCATGGCCGATTTGGCCCGCAACATCCGGTTGCCGGTGCAGTTCGATTTCATAGCCACCTCCTCATACGGCGATGAAACCACCTCTTCGGGAGTGGTTCGCATCCTAAAAGACTTGGATACCGAAATCGCCGGACGGCATGTGCTGCTGGTGGAGGACATCGTGGACACCGGGCTTACCCTGCGTTATCTGCTGAAAATGCTACGGGTGCGCCAACCGGCCTCGTTGGAGTTGGCGGCCTTCCTGCTTAAGGAGGGGATGCAGCAACAGCCCATCGACGTGCGCTACCTGGCCTTCACCATCGCCCCCGAGTTCGTGATCGGCTACGGCTTGGATTACGCCCAGAAATACCGCCACCTCCCTTATGTGGGGGTGATGCAGGAGTAGCGCAGGTAGCGGGATGTGGTAACCTGGGAGGCGGCGGCCCGACGCGGCCCGGCGCGGTGGGCGTTAAATTCGACCAGGTCGTAGCATATGGGCTACGGGCGCCGGCGCATCCGGGTAGAATAGGCAAAGGAAGAAATGAAAAGAACGGCACGCACCATCATCATCTACGGCTTGGCCATTTTGATACTGGTGCTGATGGGTCAACGTTTCTTCGGTTCCTCCAACCAATTCGAGGAAACCGATCTGACCGTGTTCGAAACAGCGGTGCGGAGCGGGGTGGTGGCCGAAGTCACCCTGCTGGAACGTTCCCATGCGGTGGAGGGGTCCCTGCGTGAAGGGGAGATAGCCCCGGTGGGGATAGCCCCCAACTTCCGCGTGCTCTACCCGGCGGAATACGGGGATGAGCTGACCAGGTTGCTGTTGGACAACGGGGTGGAGGTGACCACCGACGCCGAGCCGCCCACTTTCTGGGATTTCTTCCTCAGTTTCCTCCCCTGGCTGGTGATCATCGGATTCATGATTTTCATCTTCATGCAGATGCAGGGGGGAGGCAGCCGCATCATGCAGTTCGGCAAAGCCAAAGCCAAGCAGGTGCAGAAAGACCAGCCCAAAGTCACCTTCGAGGACGTGGCCGGCTTGGAGGAGGCCATAGAAGAGCTGGGGGAGATAAAGGAGTTCCTGGAGTCGCCGGACAAGTTCCGGCAGATGGGGGCCAAGATACCCAAAGGGGTGTTGCTGTACGGCTCGCCGGGCACCGGCAAAACCCTGCTGGCCCGGGCGGTGGCCGGGGAAGCCGGGGTGCCCTTCTTTTCCATCTCCGGTTCGGATTTCGTGGAAATGTTCGTCGGCGTGGGGGCCAGCCGGGTGCGGGACTTGTTCGAGCAGGCCAAATCGGCCGCTCCGGCCATCGTGTTCATCGACGAGATCGACGCGGTGGGACGCCACCGGGGGGCGGGCCTGGGGGGCGGCCACGACGAACGGGAGCAGACGCTCAACCAGTTGCTGGTGGAACTGGACGGGTTCGATGTTTCCAGCGGGGTGATCGTGATCGCCGGCACCAACCGGCCGGACATTCTGGACCCGGCTTTGCTCCGCCCCGGACGGTTCGACCGGCAGGTGGTGGTGGACCGTCCCGACTTGAAAGGGCGGGCGGCGATTCTGGCCGTGCACGCCAAAGGCAAGCCGTTGGACGAAGAAGTGGATTTGGAGGTTATCGCCCGCTCCACACCCGGTTTCACCGGCGCCGACTTAGCCAACCTGATAAACGAGGGGGCGTTGCTGGCGGCCCGGCGGAGCAAGGCCCGCATCGGGCGTTCCGAACTGGAAGAGGCCATCGACCGGGTGATCGCCGGCCCGGAGCGCAAAAGCCGGGTGATGACCGAACAGGAACGGAAAGTAACCGCCTACCACGAAGGCGGGCACGCCCTGGTCGGCTACGCCCTCCCCAACGCCGACCCCATCCACAAGGTGACCATCATTCCCCGCGGCCGGGCGGGCGGATACACCTTGTCCCTGCCCACCGAAGACCGCAACTACATGCGCCGCTCCGAATTGACCGACCAGTTGGCCATGCTTTTGGGGGGGAGGGCGGCCGAGGAGCTGATATTCGCCGATCCGACCACCGGAGCCTCCAACGACATCGAAAAAGCCACCGAGATGGCCCGCCGGATGGTGATGGAATACGGGATGAGCGACAACCTGGGTCCGATGAAATACGGGAAAGGGCACGGCGAGGTTTTCCTGGGCCGGGATTATTCCAGCCAGCAGGACTATTCCGACGAGGTGGCGGCCGCCATCGACGACGAAGTGCGGGCCCTGCTCAACCAGGCCCACGACGAGGCCAACCGCATTCTCACCACCCACATCCACGCCCTGCACCGGCTGGCGGAACGGTTGCTGGAAGCGGAAACCTTGCAGGCGGAGGAAATCGGGGAAGTCTTCCACGACGTGGACAAATGGGAGATGAGCGAAGAAGGCGAGGAGCGCATACAGGCCCCGCCGGTGAGCGCCCCCGCCTCCGAACAGGCCGCGGCCTCCCAAACCGCCGCCCCCGCCGCTTCCCCGTCCCCGTCCCCGTCACCCCCCGGCCCCTCCCCGTCTCCCGCCCCTGCTCCGGGTTAGGGCGGCGGTTTCCGGGACGGCGGGCGGGATGGAGGCGTCCCGGGTTATCGACCAGCCGGCCATCGAAGAGGCGATGCGCCTGATACTGCGGGCCATCGGCGAAAACCCCGACCGGGAGGGCCTGTCGGAAACCCCGCAGCGGGTGGCCCGGATGTACGCCGAAATTTTCCAGGGACTGGACCGGGATCCCCGACGGGATCTGCGCCGGGTGTTCATAGAAGACGACCATCAGGAGATGGTCATGGTGCGGGACATCAACTTTTATTCAATGTGCGAACATCATTTTCTGCCCTTCTACGGCCGGGCCCACATCGCCTATTTGCCGGATGGGACGGTCACCGGCCTGTCCAAGTTGGCCCGGCTGGTGGAAGGTTACGCCCGCCGCCCGCAGATGCAGGAGCGGCTCACCACCCAGACCGCGGAGGCGTTGATGGAAACCTTGCAGCCGCGCGGGGCGCTGGTGGTAGTGGAGGCCCGGCATTTGTGCATGGAAATGCGGGGGGTGGGCAAGCCCGGTGCGGTCACCCAGACTTCGGCGGTGCGGGGGCTGTTCCAGTCCAACCCGGCCACCCGGGCCGAGGCTTTCTCCCTGATCGCCGGAGGGCGCGTTTGACCCGGCCGGCGTGGCGGGTGCGGGGCGGGCTTCCGCAACCCGCACCGCCGGTTCTGATAATGGGAGTGGTCAACATCACCCCCGACTCCTTTTCGGACGGCGGGCGTTTTTTCCAGACCGAACAGGCGGTGGCCCACGGGTTGCGCTTGCGGGAAGAAGGAGCCCATGTGATCGACGTGGGCGGAGCTTCCACCCGTCCGGGGGCGGCTGAAATACCCGAATCTGAAGAGTTGCGACGGGTGGTGGACGCGGTGCGGGAGTTGGCGCAGGCGGGGGCGGTGGTGTCCATAGACACTTACCGGCCGCGGGTGGCGGAGGCTTGCCTGGAGGCGGGGGCGGCGGCGGTGAACGATGTGACGGCGCTGCGGGCGGACGGCATGGCCCGGGTGTGCGCTGAAGCGGAGGCGGGGGTGGTGCTGATGCATATGCAAGGCGACCCCCGCACCATGCAACGCAATCCCCGCTATAAGAACGTGGTGGCCGAAGTGCGGGATTTTCTACGGGCCCGCACCGAGGCGGCGGTGGAGGCGGGGGTGGACCGCCGGGCGGTGGCCATCGACCCGGGGATCGGTTTCGGGAAAACCGCCGACCACAACTTGCGGTTGCTGGCCGGGTTGGGGGAGTTGGCCGCGGTGGGGCCGCCGGTGGTAGTGGGGGTTTCCCGCAAGTCGTTTCTGGGCGTAATCACCGGACGGGCGGTGGGGGAGCGGGACGCGGCCTCGGCGGTGATGGCCGGTTTGGCGGTCATGAACGGGGCGGCGGTGGTGCGCACCCACCATCCGGCCTACGCGGCGGACGCGGCCGCGGTAGCCTGCGCTATGGTAGGGGCATCCGAAACGGCCCGCGGCGGTGAGGACGAAGATGGCGACAGGACTGCAACCGCGTGATTTCAAGTGGGTGATAACCGGGCGGCTGGCCGTATCCAGCCGCATCGGCGGACACGGCTTCGAGCACCGGCCGGTGCGCCGGGGGGAGGAGATCGCCTGGTTGCGGGAAAAAGGGTTCACGTCGGTGGTGTCGTTGCTGCCCAGCGTGCATAACATCGAGGTGTACCGGGAGGCGGGGTTGCTGGCTTACCACGCTCCGGTGGAATTGGAATACGATCAGGAGGCGGTGGCGCGGGTGTTCCCCATCCTGCACGAGGCCCTGTCCGAACCGGAAGCCCGGGTGCTGGTGCACAAGGAGGCGGTGGACGGCACCATGGCCGGGATGCTGGCCGGATACATCAGATACGCCGGGCTGGTGCCGGATGAGATGGCCGCCGCCCGGGCCATCGAAGGGATCTTGGGCCGGCCGCTCGGTCCCGAATCCCGGGAACTGATCCCCCCCGACGATTGAGAGGCGGTTTGGACAGGATCGCCATCCGCGGCCTGCGGGTGTTCGCCCATCACGGGGTTTTGGAGTCGGAGCGAACCCAGGGCCAAAATTTTCTGATCGACGTAACCGTCCACTTGGATACGGCGCAGGCGGCGGCCGCCGATGATCTGAGTCGCACCCTGGATTACGGGGGGTTGGCTTTGGCCGTTCATCAGCGGGTTTCCGAGGAGCGTTGGAACCTCATCGAACGGGTGGCGCAACGGGTGGCGGAGCTGGTGCTGGAAAACCCGGTGGCGGAGCGGGTGGAGGTGACCGTTCGCAAACCGGAGGCCCCCATTCCTGTGCCGTTCGACGAGGCCTCGGTTTCCATAACCCGCTCCCGGCCGGGCGTTTCCTGATGCCGCTGGCCGTTGTTTCTTTGGGGTCGAATATGGGCGACCGGACGGCCAACCTGAGCGGGGCGGTGCGGGAGCTGGGGGGGATGGGGGAGACGGCGGGGTTGTCGTCCCTCTACCAGACGGCGCCCTGGGGCGGGGTGGAGCAGGACGACTTCTATAACGCGGCGGCGGTTTTGGATACCGAATATGACCCGTTTTTCCTGCTGGGGGCGTTGCACGGCATCGAGGATCGCTTCGGACGGGTGCGGGACGGGCGGTGGGGGCCGAGAACCCTGGATCTGGATCTGATCCTGTACGGGGAGGAGAGGGTGGATTTGGAATGGCTCACCGTGCCCCACCCCCGCTACCGGCTCCGCCGGTTCGTAATCGAGCCCCTAGCGGAAGCCTGGCCGGAGGCCCGCCACCCGGACGGGACCCGTATAGCCGACCTGCTCCCCGCCCTCTCCGACCAGGAACTCCGTCGTTTGGAAACCCCCGCCTGGCCCGGACCCCGCATCCTCCATCCCCCCTCCGCCTCCTAGCGGGAAACGGGAGGTTCGCCCCGCAACCAGCGAGCGGCCACCGGATATGTAGTCGCACCGTTTCCGGTCGGGCAACCATCCGTCCGGGTCGCGGTCAAATTTTTTGGGATGTTCGTTCCGACGGGTACGAAACAGGTTTTCGGTATCCGTGTAGAACGACCGCCGCCGGCGTTTCCGTTTCAACCGGTTACCATCCGCCGTCCGGTTTCCCGTCTGCCCCTACGATGTATCTGATGTATGTCAAGGCGCGAACTCTAGTGCTATTCGGTGGGGGGTTTCGGGTTTGGAAAGCGGTATAACGGAGTCGCCTATTGGAAACCCCATATTTATTACCTCCTTGACCTGATCTAATGTATCAGTGGTGACAGCGTTTGTTCCCTCAGTCCCCGGTCGGAGCAGAACTACTTCTCTTGTATTTACTCCTTCATCCTCCAACATATTGGGGGAATGAGTGGTGAGTATTACTTGGGGTTCGCTTGCCTTCTGAACTAAGTGAAAGAGGGAGGGAAGCCAGCGAACCACTTCTGAATGCAGGGACAGCTCCGGCTCTTCGAACAACACAGGACCTTTTTGTCCCTGTAATGCCCAAAGCAGTCCAATCAATCGGAGAGTACCGTCTGAAAAATCCCTTTCATCCTGAAACGCCGGACGAGAGCGCCAGTGCTCGTAGCGTTCTTGAAGGCGCCATTTACCTATATCATCCTGTTTCAGCTCCATATTGTCCAGTTGTGGTAAGGCTATTTTCAGAGCTTGGTTGATGTTGCGTAGCTGTTTTTCACGAGTTCTTGGCTTTGTTTTAGCCATTTGGCGTAAAAGATCAGTGCCAAAAGGATCGTTGTCCATTATCGCCACTCGTTCCGGATGTCGAACGAACTGGGGTACTAGGTGCAAGTATGAGACGGAATTCAGAAATTTGGCCATGGAGCGGAATTTTGCGTTGGTGTTTACGTGTTCTAAGTGGGTTTGGGTGAGCAACTCCGAATCTTTCAAGTCTCGCTTGTTGGGACGTTCTAAGATGATTTTGCCGTTTTGGGATACGCGTTCCTTATGCAGTATCGGACGACGGTGGCCTCTGCCCTCGGATTTAAAGGTTATTTCGTATTCCCACATATCAGGTTGATTATCATCGCCGATGGTTGCTTTGATTGTTACATGGCTATGGTTGAAGTTGCTGGCGGCCAGGCAACGGACGCGCGCCAGCCCGCCCCGATTGCCTACCGCCTGCTGAAAACCGGCGGAGGCCGTTTCCTTTAGGAAGCGGAGGGCGTCCAACAGATTGGATTTGCCGGAGGCGTTGGGGCCGACGATAAACACCCGGTTCTGCAGGTCCACATCGGCGCTTTTGAAGTTGCGCCAGTTGGCCAGTCGGAGATGGGTGATGCGCATTCGCTTATTATGCAACAGGTCGCTGGGTTACGGAGCCATCGGGGTGAATGGCGGTGGGCAGCCCGTCGGCCAGTTTTTCGTAATCGTCGGGATGGGCGGTTACCACTAGCGGGCAGATGCGATCCGGGTATAACTCGGCCGCGGCCAACACGCCCACGGTCATTACGTGGTCTGGGGTTTGCAGGATTATTCCCGCCGGGCCGGTTCCTACCCGGATGCATTCCGCCAGAGACCCCGCCCCGGTGGTGGAACCCCGCCCGTGGGGCATCAGCAAAATTCGGCCGGAAACGGACCGGCCCGCTTGGGGATGGCGGCGGTCGATTATTACCCCGTTCGCCGGGTCCACCCCGCCCCAGAAACTTATCGGCTCGGTCAGCCGCAGGCTCAACCCCTCGGCCGAACCGGCCTGATGGGCAACGCCCGCCGCCCGCGTCAGCCCCACGGGTTCTCCTCCCGCATCACCCGGCCCGCCACCGCCGACTCCACGCATTCCTCCGCGGAACCGAACACCACCTCTATTCCCAGGTTGCCGGGGGCGTAGTAGGCCCATTTGGCCGAGTCGCACATCGCCAGCCGCGCCCGATCGTCCAGAATGGAGGTCACATAGGTGCAGGTGTCGGTCACGAACGTCACCCCCGACTCTTCCAGTTCCCCGGCGCAGGACAGCCCGGCCAGCGTCTCCCGCCCCAGGTTCACGTACAGGGCCACCTGCGGATGGACCGGCCTCCCGGCCAGCAGGCGGCGCAGCCGTTCCACCTGGCGGGCCGAATAGTGGGGGGTTCCCAGGTTGACCACCTGCACCGCTCCGCCGTCGGCGGTGGACAGGGCCCTGCGGGCGGCGGCCAGCCGGGACGGGGTCACCTCCACCAGGCGCAGGCTCCGCCCCCCCGCCGCCGCCTGCCATGAAGGGGCTTCGGGGGTTATACCCGCCATATGGAACATTCCCACCGTTCCGGAGGCCGCCGCCGCCGCCCCCAGCGCCTTCAGCTGGTCCTCCGTCGCCTGTTCCACGCCGGTTATGACCGGCACCCCCGTTCCCGCGTCCCGCCCGATCAGGTAACCGAGCACCGCAAACAACTCTTCGCTCGCCAAATGTTCGGCGGAGAAACCGGACAGGTGATAGCGGACATCCGCCCGCCGGTTGCGGTCCAGGTACAGCCCCATCTCCGGCGCGCGGCCGGCGACCGCGGCCGCGATGTCCGCGAAGTCCCCGAAGCGGGGGGTGCGGGCCCCTAAAACCGAGTTGGCGAACACCACCGCGTTTGACTCCCCCCACGCCACGTATTCCCCCAAGGCGGGCCGGTTCACCGTTTGGTAAGGGGCGCAGGTCCAAGTGGGAACGCAGCCCATATCGACGAAGGCCCCCATGACCTCCCGCCCCATCCGCCGGGTCGCCTCGTCCCCCCCCACCAGCTCCGGGTGCAGCAGGTCCACCGCCCCTATGTTGAGAGTGGTGGGAACCCGCACCCGCCCCCCCAGGTCCCGCAGCCGCGCCGCGAAATCCAGGGAGGCCCGCCCTTGGCACAGGGCGCTGTCCACATGGGCCCCGGTGATGTCGATCAGTCGCCGGGCTCCGGCCGCCCGGGCCAGCCCGGTCAGCAAGCGCATGGCCATGGACGCGGCCGGGCCGCAAGCGCCCGCCAGCATTTCCCGATCCCGGGGGGAAAGTTCCAGGCCGCCGCTCATACCACCGCCGCCTCCGGCTGGGCGTTGTTGCGGGCGAACCGCCCGGCGTCCAAAGGGGACAGGTCGAAGGCGGGGGCTCTGCCCAGCGCCAAGTCGGCCAGATGCTCCCCCACCACCGGGCCCTGCTGGAATCCGTGGCCGCTGAAACCGGCGGCGTAGCGCAGGCGCAGGCCGGGGGCGGTCCCGATCAGGGCGTTGCGGTCGGGACTGACGCCGTAAAACCCCCACCACCCGTAGCGCACCTGCAGGTCCATGACGCCCGGCGCCCGCCGTTGCACCGCCGGGGCCAGATCCTCCAAAGACGATTCCCTCCCTCCCAGCAGCAACCCTTCCCCTTCCCGGTGAAAGTAGAAACCGGAGGCGAAATCTATGACCAGCGGGAGGCGCCGGGGGAAACCGTCCCGGCCCCGCGTCAGCCAGATATGGCGTTTTTCCATCCGCACCGGCAGGTCCAAACCCAGCGGGGCGGCCAGGGCCGGGCTCCACGCCCCGGCGGTCAAAATTACCTCTCCGGAGGAGACCGTCCCCCAGTCGGTTTCCACCCCGGCGATCCGCCCCTCCCGTACCAAAATGCGCCGCGCCTCGCAACCGGAAGCCAACCGGGCCCCCAACTCCAACGCCCGCCTCATATAGCCTTGGGCCACCGCTTCCGGGGTGCAATAGCCGTCCTCCGGGCAGAAGGCGGCGGCGGCCAGGCCGGCGACATTAAGGCCGGGGACGATACGTTCCGCTTCCTGCGGCGTCAGCAACCGGGAAGGGGCGCCCAGCCGGTTCTGCCGGTCCGTAGCCGCCCGGAAGGTTTCCACCGACTCCTCCTCCAGCAGAAACAGGTACCCGTATTGCCGAAAGCCGATGTCGACGCCGAACTCTTCGTCGAATCTGGCCAGGCGGCGGATGTTCTCCAAGGCCATGCGGATGTTCAGATCATCGGAGAATTGGCATCGGAACCCGCCCGCCGCCTTGCCGGTGGAACCGGAGCCCACCGTTTCCCTTTCCAGCAACAGGGGCTTGGCCCCGGCCGCGGCCAGATGGTAGGCGGCGGAGGTTCCCATCACCCCGCCCCCGATGATCACCATCTCCGCCCCGGCGGGCAGCTCGGCCATTTCCGTTCCTTCTGTAAGACGCTTCCCGGCGAATGTTCCCCGGCGGGCCCCTACCAGCCTACGGAAAGGCCGGGCGGGACAACGCGGATAGTAGATTTCCGGCCATGAACTTGCCGTCCGCCTTCTTGGAGCAATACGACGAGCCGTTCGGTTTTATGAACTTCGCCTCCATCGGGGCCATGTCGGTCACCGCCCGCCGCCGAATGGAAGAAGCGGGGGAGATCATGTCGGGCCGGCATGGGCCCCTTCTGCCCGCGGCCCTGGAAATGCTGTCCGCCGCCGTAGGCCGGGCGGCGGCCCTGCTCGGTTTCCCCCCGGAGCGGGTGGCGCTGACCGCCAACACCTCCGCCGGCCTGTTCGCGGTCGCTTTCGGTTTGGCCGGGGGAACGGTTCTGGTCCCCGCCGCCGAATTTCCCGGCAACCTCTATCCCTGGTCCCGGGCCGAGCAGGCGGGGCGCATCCGCACCCGTTTCATCAGCCCGCAGCAGGGCCGCATCACGCCCGGCCTGTTCGCGGAGGCCATGGACGGCGGCGTCTCCGCCCTGGCTTTCAGCGCCGTGGACTATCACACCGGGTTCCGGTGCGACCTGGCCGGCATCCGGGAGGCGGCGGGGGAGGCGCTGGTGGTGGTGGACGCGGTGCAGGCCCTGGGCGTCCTGGACATGCCGTGGGAGGCGGCGGACGTGGTGGCGGCGGGCGGCCACAAATGGCTGCGGGCCGGGATGGGGGTGGGGATAATGGCCGTTTCCGAACGGGCTTTGGAACGGCTGCAACCCACCCTGACCGGATGGCTGGGAGTGGAAGATCCGTTGGATACCGCCGAGCCCTACCCCCATCCCCCCGCTTCCTCCGCCGCCCGGTTCGCGATGGGCACCCCGCCCCTGACCGCCGCCGCCGGCTTGTCGGGGGCCTTGGAGGCGATGGAAGGGGCGGACGTCAAAGACATCGAGGCGGCGGCCCTGGAACGGTCCCGGGCGGTGGCCAAGCAGGTGCGCCGGGCCGGGGGGGAAGTTTTGGTTGCGCCGCGGTCGGCGGCGGAGCGCAGCGGGATAGTCACTTTCCGCCCGGCCGGGGAGTCGGCGGCCGACGCCCACCGGCGGCTGGCCGAAGCCGGATTTTTGATTACGGAACGGGGCGGCTGCCTGCGGGTTTCCCCCCACGCCACCACCCATCCCGGCGCCCCGGCCGCCCTGGGGGAGGCCTTGCGCGTCCCCGGGCGGCGCCGGTGGTGGCGCATCCGGCGGCGCAAACCCTAGGTTTGGAACCGGCTCTGCGCCGGGGGGTCGCCCGCCGCCTTCTTCAATTTTGGAATGTCCGCCGGTTTTTGTATGCTTGGGGGGTTAGGCGACTGAAGGAGGTTGCGCTATGGATAATCCGGGTGGGATTGCCTGGGTAATAACGTCCAGCGCCTTGGTGTTGTTCATGACACCGGGCTTGGCGTTGTTTTACGGGGGGATGGTACGTGCCAAAAACGTTCTGAATATGCTCATGATGAGCTTCTCAGCCATGGGCGTGGTTTCAGTGATCTGGGTGGCCATCGGTTACACGCTGGCCTTCGGAGACGGCGGTCGAGGGTTTATCGGCGACTTCGACTGGTTCGGGTTGAGGGGTCTGGAAGGAGCGGACCTGCTAACCGCCATGTTCCAGTTGACCTTCGCCATCATCACCCCCGCCCTCATCTCCGGCGCGGTAGCCGGGCGGATGAAGTTCAAAGCCTGGTTGCTGTTCATCACCCTGTGGTCCATCCTGGTCTACCCGTTCGTCACCCACTGGGCGTGGGCGGGCTGGATCGGCGACATGGGGGCCATCGACTTCGCGGGCGGCTTGGTGGTGCACATCAACGCCGGGGTGGCGGCGCTGGCGGTGGTAATGGTGCTGGGGCCGCGCATCGGTTTTCCCAAAACCCCCTTCCGCCCCCATTCGCTGCCTTTGACGATCATCGGCACCGGCATTCTCTGGTTCGGCTGGTTCGGATTCAACGCCGGTTCGGCCCTGGCCGCCGACGGGGTGGCCATCAACGCCCTTATTTCCACCCAGGTGGGGGCGGGCACCGGCATTCTGGGCTGGTTCATCGCCGAATTGATGCACGACAAACAGACCCCGCGCCGCATGACCATGCTGGGGGCCGCTTCGGGGGCGGTGGCCGGTTTGGTGGCCATCACCCCGGCGGCCGGTTTCGTGGGGCCGGGGGCGGCCATCGTGTTCGGCCTGGTAGCCGGTTACGTCTGCTACCACGGCGTTGCCCTGAAATACAAGTTGGGTTGGGACGACTCGCTGGATGTGATCGGGATCCATTTGGTGGGCGGAGTGGTCGGTTCCCTCCTGCTGGGCCTGTTCGCCGACGGCTCCGTCAACGGGGAGGACGGAATGTTCTACGGCAACCCGGCTTTGCTCTGGTACCAGATCGTGGCCGTGTTGGCGGTTGGCGCATTCAGCTTTGTCGTAAGCTGGATTATCGCCAAAGTGGTGGACATCGCAGTCGGTCTGCGAGTGGACGCCAACGACGAAGCAAGAGGCCTCGACTTGTCGCTGCACGAAGAGCGCGGCTATGTTTGGGGCACCATCACTGCCGAGAGGGGTGACCAATGAAACTTATCGTCGCCTATGTCAGCAACCACAAGTTCGCCGACGTGGAGACCGGTCTGCTGGACTGCGGCGTGACCGGCATGAGCGTGTCGCCGGTGCGCGGGTTCGGCCAGCGGCACGGCCCGGTGGAGGTGTACCGGGGCCGCGAGTTCGAGGCGGACTCCACGCCCATGTACCGGTTCGAGGTGTTCGTTTCGGACGATGAACTGGAACGGACCGTGGAGGCCCTGCGCGCCTCCGCCTACACCGGCGAAGTGGGGGACGGCAAAATAATGGTGTTGCCGGTGGATGATGTGATGCGCATCCGCACCGGCGAACGCGGGATGGATGTTGTCCGGCCCAAGCCCGCTCCGGCGCCGGAGTCGTCCGAAGAGTCGGGAGACTGACTCCTCCCGCCCAGCGGGCGGCGAGTTGAAAAATACAAGGAAGGCGGCGCGGTCCTCCGGGACGGGCCGCCTCCTTTTTGACGGCTGAGGAGGTTCGGTCTTGGATACCGGCGATGTCGTTTGGGTGATGATCTGCACCGCCATGGCCTTGTTCATGACCCCCGGACTGGCTTTGTTCTACGGGGGAATGGTGCGGGCCAAAAACGTGCTGAACATCATGATGATGAGTTTTTCGTCGATCGCGGTGGGGACGGTGGCGTGGCTGGTTATCGGCCATTCCCTGGCTTTCGGACCGGGGGGCGGAATTATCGGGGGTTGGGAATGGTTCGGGTTGCGGGGGCTGTCCGGGGAGGAACTGCTCAACCCGCTCCTGCACATGATGTTCGTGGTCATCACCCCGCCGGTTATCTCCGGGGCTTTGGCGGAGCGGATGAAGTTTTCCGCATGGATGGTTTTCACCGCCTTGTGGATGGTTCTGGTCTATCCGATGGCCGCCCGCTGGTCGTGGGCGGGGTGGCTGGAAGAGTTCGGGGCCATCGACTTCGCGGGCGGACTGGTGGTGCATGTCAACGCGGGAGCGGCCGCCTTGGCGGCGCTTTTGGTTCTGGGACCCAGGATCGGCTTCCCCCGCACCCCTTTCCGGCCCCACTCTCTCCCGCTGACCGCCATCGGGGCGGGAATACTCTGGTTCGGATGGTTCGGCTTCAACGGCGCGGCGGCGGGGGGCGCCAACGACCTGGCGGTCAACGTGGTGGTTTCCACCCAGGTGGCGGGGGCTACGGGACTGCTGGGATGGCTGCTGGGGGAGTTGCTGGACCGGCGGACCCCGTCCCAGATGACTTTGCTGGGGGCGGTATCGGGGGCCATCGCGGGCATGGTGGCCATCACCCCCGCCGCCGGATACGTAGGACCGGGGGCGGCGGCGTTGTTTGGGTTGGCGGCCGGTTACGTCTGTTGCAAAGCGGTGCATCTCAAATTCCGGTTCGGTTGGGACGATGCGTTGGATGTGATCGGCCTGCATCTGGTGGGCGGGCTTTTGGGCACGTTGGCCCTCGGCCTGTTCGCCGACCCGGCCATCCACCCCAGCGGGGTTGAGGGGCTCTTCTACGGCAACCCGGGCTTGCTGTGGAAACAGTTCGCGGCCGCGGCGGTGATGATGGTTTTCAGCTTCGCGGCCACCTGGTTGATCGCCAAGGCGGTGGACATGGCCATCGGGTTGCGGGCGTCTGCCGGGGATGAGGTAGCCGGTTTGGACGTTTCGCTGCACGAAGAACGCGGATACGTGTGGGGGACGATCACCGCCGAGCAGAGCGACCAGTAGTCAGGGCAGGCGGCGCAGCCCTTCCAAGCGGGCGACCTCCCCGGCTGCGGACCGGAGGTGCGGATGGTGGGCCGGGTCGGTGGACACCCGGGCGGTTTCCATATTTCCCGGGTCGGGTTGGGGCAGAACGTCCAGGTCGGCCGGGGCCCCCACCCAGATGGCACGCCTGACGCCGGCCGCGGCGATGGCCCGGCCCCATCCTTGGAAAACCGCCCGCGCATGGGGGGCGAAGGACCGCTCCCGGGAGTCGGAGGCGGCCTCCATTACCAGGATGGCGCAGAAACAGTGCAGGCAGGCCCCTTCCACATGGGAAGAATCGGAAACATCGCCCACCGCCACTTTGGCCCCCCGTTGCTTGAACTCGTCCGCCCGTTCCCCATCCGAGATGAAGGCCCTCACCTCCGCCGCCGCCGGGGCCACCGCCTCCACAATCAATTCACCCACGGGGGCGTCGGCGCCTACTACTATTACGGGCATGCCCTTTCCTGGTTGATGACCATCCCCAGGCTAACGGGGTGGTCTGCGGGGTTGCCGTTTCAGGCCGAACAAGAAAATCCGAGAACAAATGACCGGGCTTTACCGACCGCAATTTGAACACGACTCCTGCGGGGTCAACTTCGTGGCCGACCTGAAAGGCAGGCGCAGCCACCAGATCGTGACTTTGGGGATCAGCGCCCTGTGCAATATGGAGCACCGGGGGGCCACCGGGGTTGATCCGCAGACCGGGGACGGGGCGGGGATATTGTTGCAAATTCCCGACCGGTTCCTGCGGACGGCCGCGCCCTGCGAACTCCCCGCGGAGGGCGGTTACGCCACCGGCATCGCCTTCTTTCCCCGCCGGGAGGATCTGCGCGAGACGGGCATGCGGGAGGTGGAGCGAATAGTCGGCGAAGAGGGGCTGGCCGCGTTGGGATGGCGGGAAGTTCCGACGGAGCCGTCCATTTTGGGCAAGGACTCCCGGCGCACCATGCCCGCCGTCCGCCAGGTTTTCATAGACGGCGGTCCCCACCGGGGCATGGAACTGGAGCGGCGGGCCTATGTGATACGCAAAAGGATCGAACACGAGGTGGAATTGCAGGAGGACGATGACCTGCCCGAAGCGGCCATCGGGGGGGCGTCGGCCATGCACAAAGGGGTTTACTTCGCCAGCTTGTCGGGCCGCACCCTGGTCTACAAGGGGATGCTGACCACCCCGCAGTTGGCCGACTTCTACCCCGATTTGCACGACGACCGGCTGGAAAGCGCCCTGGCCCTGGTGCACGCCCGTTTCTCCACCAACACTTTCCCCGCCTGGCCGTTGGCCCATCCCTACCGGATGATCGCCCACAACGGGGAGATCAACACCATCGCCGGCAACCGCAACTTCATGCGGGCCCGGGAAAGCCTGTTGTCCACCGACCTGATCCCCGGCGACTTGGAGCGGATGTTCCCGGTGTGCACGCCGGGGGCTTCGGACACCGCCGGCTTCGACGAAGCCTTTGAACTGCTCTACATGGGCGGATATTCTTTGCCGCAAGCGGCGTTGATGATGATCCCCGAGCCGTGGGAGAACCATCATCATATGTCCCCCGAGGTGCGGGACTTCTACCGTTACCATTCCTGCCTTATGGAACCCTGGGACGGGCCGGCTTCCATCGCCTTCACCGACGGGCGGGTGATAGGGGCGGTGCTGGACCGCAACGGCCTGCGCCCCTCCCGCTACTGGGTGACCGAAGACGACCTGGTGGTGATGGCCTCCGAGGTGGGGGTGGTGGATGTTCCCCAGCGCCGCATCGTGGAGAAAGGGCGCCTGCAGCCCGGCAAACTGTTCCTGATCGACATGGCCAAAGGGCGCATCGTGCGCGACCCGGAAATCAAGGCCGAGTTGGCAGCCGCCCGCCCCTACGGGGAATGGCTGCAACGGGGGTTGACGCATCTGGACGATCTGCCCCCCGCCTCCGCGGAGCGCGACGACTCTTTGCCGGCGGTGCAGCGCATGCAGGTGTTCGGCTACACCCACGAAGAGTTGAAGATGCTGATGGCCCCCATGGCCCGGGAAGGGGCGGAGGCCCTGGGTTCGATGGGCGCCGACACCCCGCTGGCGGTCCTGTCGGAGCGGCCCCGTCTGCTCTACGACTATTTCAAGCAGTTGTTCGCCCAGGTAACCAACCCCCCGTTGGACGCCATACGCGAAGAGTTGGTGACTTCGCTGCGCACCGTCATCGGGCCGGAATCCAACCTGTTTGAACCGTCCGCCCGTTCCTGCAATATGGTGGAACTGGACGGGCCGATCATCGATAACGACGGGTTGGCCCGCCTGTTGGACATGCACCGGTCGGAGCGGATCGACGGGCACGCGGCGGTGGTGGAATGCCATTTCGACCCGGCCGGGGGCGGGGAGGCGCTGCGGGAAGCCATCGAAGGGGTGTTCAAGGAAGTGGATCGGCGCATCGCCGACGGCGCCTGGTGCATAGTCCTCAGCGACCGGGGGGCGGGCCCGGAGCGGGCCCCGATTCCGGCCCTGTTGGCCACCGCCGCCGTCCATCACCATCTGGTGCGTTCCCGCCGCCGCACCCGGGTGGGGATCGCGGTGGAGACCGGGGAAGCCCGGGAGGTGCATCACCTGAGCCTGTTGCTGGGCTTCGGGGCCACCGCCGTCAACCCCTATCTGGCTTTGGAGGCCGTCGACCGGATGATCGAGCAGGGGGCGCACGGCTTGGGCGGGATGGACCCCGGGCAGGCCCGCCGCAACTACATCAAAGCCGCCCACAAGGGAATCCTCAAAGTGATGTCCAAAATGGGCATTTCCACCGTAGCCTCCTACATGGGGGCCCAGATTTTCGAAGCGGTGGGGCTGGGCGCGGAGGTAATCGACCCCTATTTCACCGGCGTGGCCAGCCGCATCGGGGGGGTGGGCTTGGAGGTGATAGCCGCCGAACGGGCCCGCCATCACCGCCTGGCCTTCTCCGACAATCCGGGGGAACGGGCGCACCGCGACTTGGACGGGGGCGGGGATTACCAGTGGCGGCGGGAAGGGGAGTTCCACCTGTTCAACCCGGAGACGGTGTTCAAACTGCAGCATTCCGCCCGCTCCGGACGCTACGACATTTTCAAAGAGTATTCCCGTTTGGTGGACGACCAGTCGCGCCGCCTGGGCACCCTGCGCGGCCTGTTCCGGTTTCGCACCGGAGCCCGCCCGCCGGTCCCACTGGAAGAAGTGGAGCCGGTCTCGGAGATCGTGAAAAGGTTCTCCACCGGGGCCATGTCCTACGGGTCCATTTCCAAAGAGTCGCACGAGGTTTTGGCCATCGCCATGAACCGCCTGGGCGGCAAGTCCAACACCGGGGAGGGAGGGGAGGACGCCGACCGCTACCTTCCCGATCCGAACGGCGACTTGCGGCGCAGCGCCATCAAGCAGGTGGCCTCCGGGCGGTTCGGGGTCACCTCCGAGTATTTGACCAACGCCGACGACCTGCAGATCAAAATGGCGCAGGGGGCCAAACCGGGGGAGGGCGGGCAGTTGCCCGGCGGCAAAGTGTACCCGTGGATCGCCGCCACCCGCCATTCCACCACCGGGGTGGGGTTGATCTCCCCGCCGCCCCACCACGACATTTATTCCATCGAAGACATCAAGCAGCTCATCCACGATTTGAAAAACGCCAACCCGTCGGCCCGGGTGCACGTGAAACTGGTGGCGCAGATGGGGGTGGGGACGGTGGCGGCTGGCGTCACCAAAGCCAAGTCGGACGTGGTGCTCATCTCCGGATACGACGGCGGCACCGGGGCTTCGCCGCTCACTTCCATCAAGCACGCCGGCGGCCCGTGGGAGATCGGCTTGGCCGAAACCCAGCAGACTTTGCTGCTGAACGAGTTGCGGGATCGGATCGTGGTGCAGGTGGACGGCCAGCTGAAAACGGGACGGGATGTGGTGATCGCCGCCCTGCTGGGGGCGGACGAGTTCGGGTTCGCCACCGCCCCGCTGGTGGTGTCGGGCTGCATAATGATGCGGGTGTGCCATCTGGACACCTGCCCGGTGGGGATCGCCACCCAGAACCCGGCCCTGCGGGAGCGGTTCGCCGGGAAAGCCGAGTTCGTGGTCAACTTCATGGAGTTCGTGGCCGCCGAAGTGCGGGAACTGCTGGCCGAACTGGGTTTCCGCACCTTGGAGGAGGCCATCGGACGGGCCGAGATGCTGGACTGCCGGGAGGCGGTGGAGCATTGGAAGGCGGACGGGCTGGATCTGTCCCCCCTGTTTTTCGTGCCGGAACTGCCCCCCGGCGCCCCCCGCAGCTGCGTAGCGGAACAGGATCACGGCTTGGAACACGCCTTGGACCAGACCCTCATCCAGCTGTGCGAAGGGGCTTTGGCGGGCGGGCCGCCGGTCACCCTGGATCTGCCCATCCGCAACGTGAACCGTTCGGTGGGGACGTTGCTGGGCCATCATCTGACCCGCCGGCACGGGGGGGCGGGTTTGCCCCCGGATTCCATCAACATCAACTTCACCGGTTCGGCCGGGATGAGTTTCGGGGCTTTCCTGCCGGCGGGCGTCACTTTGCGCCTCACCGGGGACGCCAACGACTATGTGGGCAAAGGCCTGTCGGGGGGGCGGATCGCGGTGGTGCCGCCCCCGGACTGCCCGATCGTGGCCGAGGAAAACATCATCGCCGGCAACGTGGTCCTGTACGGGGCCACCTCCGGGGAGGCCTTTATCCGAGGGGTGGTGGGGGAGCGGTTCTGCGTGCGCAATTCGGGGGCGACGGCGGTGGTGGAAGGGGTGGGCGACCACGGTTGCGAATACATGACCGGGGGGCGGGCGGTGATCCTGGGCGGCGCCGGGCGCAACTTCGCGGCCGGAATGTCGGGCGGAACGGCCTACGTATACGACGCCGACGGTTCTTTTCCCAGTTTGCTCAACCGGGAGATGGTGTCCATCGTCCCGCTGGAGGAAGAAGACCGGGAGTTTCTGCGGGAGCGGGTGGAGGCGCACTATCGGGAAACCGGCTCGGCGGTGGCGGAACGGTTGCTGGGGGACTGGGAGTCGGCGCTGGGCAGGTTCGTGAAAGTGCTGCCCGATGATTACAAGCGGGTGATGGAGGCCACCGCCCGGGCGCAGGAGCGGGGGGAGCCGGTGCTGGAAGCGGTGATGGCGGCCGCCCATGGGTGACGTTCGGGGGTTTCTGAAACACGACCGCCGCCTGCCCGGACGCCGTCCGGTGCCGGTGCGGTTGCGGGATTGGCGGGAGGTCTACCGGGATTTCCCGGACGAGACGTTGCGGGAGCAGGCGGCCCGTTGCATGGACTGCGGGATTCCTTTTTGCAATGAGGGATGCCCGTTGGGAAATTTGATACCGGACTGGAACGACCTGGTTTTCCGCGACCGGTGGCGGGAGGCCATCGACCGGTTGCACGCCACCAACAATTTCCCCGAATTCACCGGACGGCTCTGCCCCGCCCCCTGCGAGGCGGCCTGCGTGCTGGGCATCAACTCCGACCCGGTGACCATCAAGCAGGTGGAAGTGGAAATCATCGACAAGGCGTGGGAGATGGGATGGGTGGTTCCCCTCCCCCCGCCGGCCGCCACCGGCCGCCGGGTGGCGGTGGTCGGGTCGGGCCCGGCCGGGCTGGCTATCGCCCAGCAGTTGACGCGGGCCGGGCATCAGGTGACCGTTTTCGAACGGGACGACCGGGCGGGGGGTTTGCTGCGCTACGGAATACCCGAATTCAAAATGGAGAAGCGGTTTCTGGATCGGCGGCTGCGGCAGATGGAGGAGGAGGGAACCGAATTTCGGGTGAACGCCGAGGCGGGAACCGACCCCACCGGGGAGCAGCTGCGGGAAGAGTTCGACGCGGTGGCGCTGGCCGGGGGGGCGACGCAGTGGCGGGACCTGCCCATTCCCGGCCGGGAACTGCGGGGGGTCTATCAGGCGATGGAGTTTCTGCCCGACGCCAACCGGGTGCAGTTTGGGGATTTTGAGGAACATCCCCGTTCGGCGGCCGGCAAGCGGGTGGTCATCATCGGCGGGGGCGACACCGGGGCCGACTGCCTGGGCACCGTGCACCGCCAGGGGGCGGCCTCCGTCCATCAGTTTGAGATTATGCCCCGTCCGCCCGAGGAGCGGCCCGATTCCACCCCCTGGCCCACCTGGCCGCTCATTTACCGCACTTCTTCGGCGCACGAGGAGGGCGGCGTGCGGGAGTACGCCATCAACACCGAACAGTTCACCGACGACGGGTCGGGCCGGGTGGCTTCTTTGCGCACCCACCGGGTGGAGCAGGTTTTCAACAACGGCCGGATGAGTTTTGAGAAAATTCCGGGCACCGAACGGGAATACCCGGCTGACCTGGTGTTGTTGGCCATGGGCTTCACCGGTCCGGAACGGTCGCCGTTGCTGGAGCAACTGGGGGTGGAGTTGGACGAGCGGGGCAACGTGGCCCGCAACGACAACTGGGAGACCAACGTCCCGGGGGTGTTCGCCGCCGGGGACATGGGGCGCGGGCAGTCGCTGATCGTGTGGGCCATCGCCGAAGGGCGCAGCACGGCCGCGGCGATGGATGAGTTTCTGATGGGGGAAACCCTCCTGCCCTCCCCGGTGTCCCCGGCCGATGCGCCGATGCGGTAAAGCCCCCGCCGCGGGCCGGATCGCGGCTGGGTTTTATATTGGGCGGGGAGTTGGTAGGATGGGGGCAAGCCCGTAAGGGAATAGGAGAAAAAAATGAGGGACGGCGGACATGACCACCACAGTTGATATTGATTTGGGGGCTTACCGGTTGGGGTGGAGCGACCCGGAGGACGACTACGTTTTCAAGCCGGAGAAGGGCCTGAACGAGGACATCATCCGCGAGATGTCCCGCATCAAAGGCGAACCGCAGTGGATGCTGGATTTCCGCCTGCGGGCCTATCAGCGTTTCCTGCGCCGGCCGATGCCCACCTGGGGGGGCGGGGGCAAACTGGATGAAATCGACTTCGATGACATCTATTACTACGTCAAACCGGCCGAGGAGCAGGCCAAAGACTGGGATATGGTGCCCGAATCCATCAAAGACACCTATGAGAAGTTGGGCATTCCGGAGGCGGAGCGCAAATTTTTGGCGGGGGTGACCGCCCAGTACGAGTCGGAGGTGGTGTATCACCGCAACCGGGAGGACCTGGAGTCGCTGGGCGTGCTGTTCATGGACATGGATTCGGCGGTGCGGGAGCATCCGGAGCTGGTGCGGGAGCATTTCGGGACGGTTATCCCGCCCAACGACAACAAGTTTGCCGCCCTCAACTCGTCGGTGTGGTCCGGCGGGTCGTTCATCTACGTGCCGCCCGGGGTGCATGTGGACCAGCCGTTGCAGGCCTATTTCCGCATCAACTCGGAGAATATGGGCCAGTTCGAGCGCACTTTGATTATCGTGGACGAGGGCGCTTTCTGCCATTACGTGGAAGGATGTTCGGCCCCTGTTTACTCCACCGATTCGCTGCATTCGGCGGTGGTGGAGATCGTGGTAAAAGCGGGGGGGCGGTGCCGTTACACCACCATCCAGAACTGGTCCAACAACGTTTACAACCTGGTGACCAAGCGGGCGGCCGCCTACCGGGACGCCACCATGGAATGGGTGGACGGCAACCTGGGGTCGAAGTTGACGATGAAGTATCCGGCGGTGTGGCTGATGGAGCCGGGGGCGCACGGCGAGGTGCTGTCCATCGCTTTCGCCGGGGAGGGGCAGCATCAGGACACGGGGGCGAAGATGGTGCATGTCGCCCCCAACACCACTTCCACGATTCTGTCCAAGTCGATCAGCAAAGGGGGCGGCCGGTCCGGTTACCGGGGGCTGGTGCGGGTGGAGCCGGGAGCGGAGGATGCCAAATCCTTCGTGCGGTGCGATGCGCTGATTTTGGACGACGACAGCCGGTCGGACACCTATCCTTATATGGAGATCGAGGAGGCCGACACCCAGATCGGGCATGAGGCCACCGTGTCCAAAGTGGGGGAGGAGCAGTTGTTTTACCTGATGAGCCGGGGGCTGACCGAGGACGAGGCCACTTCCATGGTGGTGGCCGGGTTCATTGAGCCGATCGTCAAAGAATTGCCGATGGAATACGCGGTGGAGATGAACCGCCTGATTGAGTTGAACATGGCGGCGGCGGGCGCGGTCGGCTGAGCGGGGTGAAGTTGTCCGCAGGCGAACCGGGTTTGGATCGCCGCCCGCTCGGTCAGCAGATAGCGGAGCGGTTGCGCCACGAGATTCTGTTCGGCGCTTTGCCGGCCGGGTCGCCTTTGCCGCAGGACGAGGTGTGCCGGCGGTTCGGCACCAGCCGCATGCCGGCCCGGGACGCCATCAACATTTTGGAGATGGAAGGGTTCGTGACCCGGCCCAACGGCAAAGACGCCGAAGTGGCCGACATCACCCCCGCCGACATCCGGGACGCCTTCGAGGCGCAGTCCCATTTGCATGCGCTGGCCGCCGCCCGGGCCGCCGAACGGTACACGGCGGCGGAGCTGGCCCGGTTGAAGGAAACCAATAGGCAGATGATCGAAGCGGCCCGCCGGGGGGAGATAGCAGCCGCCGCCCGCCTGAACGGAAGCTTCCACCGGCAACTGAACCGGATGTCCCATTCCACCCCGGTGCTGGCCGTGCTACGCCCCATCTCGGCTTACATCCCCGACGATTTCGTAGAAGAAGCCCCCGACTGGGCGATACGAGGAGCAGAGGAGCACGAAGAAATAATCCGAGCAATGGAAGCCCGCGACACCGCCACAGTACGCAAAATGGTAAGCGAACACGTCCTAGGAGTAGGAGAACAACTAGAAAAAATGCTATCCGCCCAAACAGGACTCAATCCCCCACCCTCCCCCCTACACCGAAACCAAGAAAACCCAACCCAGTAGCAAAATATTAAGATTATTCGTTTTCGTACTCTAATTGATATTCGGATACTCGATCTTCGACTTCATCATATTCAGATGTCATATTTGTTACTGCTATTTCTGACTGTCTATCAAGATGTAGATTACAAATAGGGCAATGAAATTCCTCCGCTCCATAATATTTGATCACATTATCCCATATTGTATAGTCATCCTCTTGGTCTATTTCTCGGTTAAATATGTCTTCACCATACTGCTTACCAGCCATTATCGCCGGTCCAGGACAAGCAGGACATTCTGATTCCCAGCAAATATATGGCTCGGCTAGATCAAAGAATTCTCGGCAACAGTCCGTTGTTATTTCTGGTATGTTATCTAGCGATTTAGAGTGCTCTCTTTTTGAGAGGTTGCTAAACCCCTCTTTTGCTTGCTCAATTTTTGTTTCCACAATGTTTTTTGTAGCTTTCCAGAACGAATCTAAAATTTCGGGTGGTGGTTTAGTATTTACTCCTAGCCATTCCTCCAAATTAGATGCTGACATCTTTAGGAGGATTTGCACGGTATACCAATATGGGCCTTCCCATGTTTCTAATCTCATATCTTGGAAAGGAACTTCACCTGAATGGAGCTCTGCGTTTCTCCTTCTAGATATAGCGTAACAAAATTCCTTCACTTTTTCATCGAATTCGGGTAACAATTTTTCAAGTCGATCAAACAGTGTTTTAGCGGGTATTGTTATTATATCGGTTTCTATGTTGATACCCGAGGCTGCGGAAAGAGATGGAAAATGGTCGGGTTTAACAATTAGGCTGGGATGAATTTTTGCCAGAAAAGACTTGGCGAGCAACTCTAGTGCTAGCGAAGCCCAGAGTTGATACTGGTCGTGATCGTTTGTATTCTTGCAATTCAAAGCTCTTCGTATATATACTTTGGATTTACCCATGAGGGCATCAGGATCTATGGCAGTTTGCAATGGTCCTATCTTCATTTTACACGAACTCTTAGTAGTTTGCGATCCAATTTTGGACTTGCTCCTCGCCCATGGAGGACTCTCCAATTATCAATTATTAATATATCGGCTATTTGCCAATTTATTTCTATAATCTTAGCCTTCTGTTTGGCGTAAGAATAAACTTCCATCGCCTTTTTACCATCGTCATCCAACGCATACATGTAACCAGGGTCTAGGCGGATAAAATCTCTACTGGATGATAGAATGCTAGAATAGAATGACTTTCTACCATTTTTGATAAGAAAAACGGAAGATAGGGCAAGTTGTTTGTCCGACAATGATAAATCCATATTTAGAGTATCAAGTAGTTTTGTTGAAACAGGAATATCGCTGGCCTTCTTACAGGAAAGCAGTACATAACGGCAAGGCACAACCCAATGACTTGTATCGCAATGTAGCGGAAAATTATCTAAACCATACTTTCCGCTCAGAGAGTTAGGATTACTATCTTCTATGTGATACGGCGATACTTCTTCAACGACGCCGTTTTTGGTCGAAATGGGCTGACCCAAGTCGGCTGCAATAGATACTAAAGCACTCTGGATATGCTCAGTATCTTTGGATTCGGCGGGCATTGTAGCCCAACCCTCTTTCTCCAACTCCTTTAGCAGGTTCGCGCTCATTGTTGGCTCCTGTGTAAGGCCGTATTTCCTTGGTTGTCTATTATACACTTATCGGGTGGCTCGGATTATGCAGGAGTGCATGTGTTCGGTTTCTTGGTGGTGGGGGGTTATCTCTATGTTGGTCAGGCCCGCCTTCTCTAGGCCAGCTTGGAATTCTTCGAAGGTTAGGGCTCCGGCTATGCAACCTACCCAGGAGCCCCGATCCAGGCGTTCCTTTTGGCTCATTCCGTTTTCGGCCACGATGTCGTAGATGCCGCACCGGCCTCCGGGGCGGAGCACGCGGGCTATTTCCCGGAACACGGCTTGCTTGTCGGTGGACAGGTTGATTACGCAGTTGGAAATGACCACGTCCACGCTGTCGTCCGGCAGGGGAATCTCCTCCATTAGCCCGGCTAGAAACTCCACGTTTTCCACCCCGGCTTGGACGGCGTTGGCCCGGGCCAGCTCCAGCATCTCCTCGGTCATGTCCAACCCGTAGGCGAACCCGTCCGGCCCCACCCGCCGGGCGGACAGCAACACGTCGATCCCCCCGCCGGAACCCAGATCCAGCACCGTCTCCCCCGGGCGCAGGTCGGCCACCGCCATCGGATTGCCGCAACCCCGGGAGGCTTCGGCGGCCGCCGTTGGCAACTCCCCCAACTCGGCGTCGGAGTAATGCCGGTGGGCGATTTCCGCCTCGCCCGCCCCGCCGCAACATCCTTCCCCGTTGCAACAGGAATCGCCTCCGGTCGTATGACGGGCGGCGCGGGCCGTTTGCGCGTACTCCTCCCGCACCCGTTCCCGTATCGCATTGGCCATCGGCTGTCTCCTTATCATCGGGTGGACAATTCCCGCCGTCCGCTAGCGGAGTCGGTCTGTTTAGTGTAACCTAACCATATGGATAGAACCAACACTCCCCCCGAACCCAAGCCGCGGCCCTCCGGCCCGCCCCAACCGGGCCGCCCCGACCCGCTGGCCAAACAGAAAGACACCGCTTCGTCCGCCGACTCGCCGGAAGAAACTTTGCGGTCGGGCATACGCTGGGGGCTGGTGGTGAGCCTGGTGGCGGTGGTGCTGATCGCCATCTTCGCTGTCCAGAACATCGCCTCCGCCGAAGTCAACTTCCTGTTTTGGACTTGGCGGATGCCGTTGGTGGTGCTGATCCTGCTGGTGGTGCTGCTGTCGGTGGTAGCCGACGAATTCATCACCTTCTGGTTGCGCCGCCGCAAACGGCAAAAGGAGAAGCAGGCCGGCAAACGCCGCTGACCGGCCCGTCCCCTCCTGATAGGGAGGAGGCATGGAAAGGCTGGTCGTCATCGGCGGGGACGCGGCCGGGATGTCCGCCGCCTCCCAGGCCCGCCGCCGCCGTTCGTCCGCCGAATTGGAAATCATCGCCCTGGAACGTTCCAACTGGGTGAGTTACTCGGCCTGCGGCGAGCCCTACTACGTAGCCGGTTACGTGGAACCGCTGGAACGGTTGGTGGCCCGCACCCCCGAAGCCTTCGCGGCCATGGACATCGAAGTGCGCACCCGCCACGAAGCGGTCGCCATCGACTTGGACCGCCGCATCGTGCAGGCCGCCGACTTGGATGCCGGGGAATCGGTCAGCTTCGGCTTCGACCAGTTGATGATCGCCACCGGCGCCCGTCCATTGCGGCCACCCATCAACGGGGCGGACCTGCCCGGCGTGTACGGGTTGCACACTTTGGACGACGCCGCCCTGTTGCGGGCCGCCGCCGACCAAGGGCCGGGAAATGCGGTGGTGGTGGGGGGAGGCTACGTGGGTTTGGAGGCGGCGGAGGCCTTCCACGCCCGGGGATGGCGAACCACCGTTCTCACCTCCGGGGAGGCGGTGCTGGAACGCACCCTGGACCCCGACTTGGGCGGACAGGTGGTGGAGGCGATGGAAAACATGGGCATCCGGGTGGTGACCGGAACCCGCGTGGAATGCATCAACGGGGGGGAACGGGCGTCAAGCGTGGGATGCGAAGGCGAAACCCATCCGGCGGAGGCGGTGGTGCTCGGCCTGGGGTTCCGCCCGGAATCCGAACTGGCCCGGCAAGCCGGGGTGGGGGTGGGGGAAACCGGGGCGGTGGCGGTGGACGACCGGCAACGCACCGACCGGGACGGGGTGTGGTCGGCGGGCGACTGCGCCGAAGCCCGGCATTTTATAACAGGGGCTCCGGTCAACTACCATCTGGGAACCATCGCCAACAAGGCGGGGCGGGTGGCGGGAATCAACATCGGCGGTGGGGAGGCCCGTTTCCCCGGGGCGCTGGGCACCGCCATCGTCAAAATTTGCGAATTGGAAATTTCATCCACCGGCCTGCGGGCTTCCGACGCGGCCGCCGCCGGAATGCGGGCGGTCGTCGGGGAGGCGCAGGGAACCACCGCCGCCGGATATTGGCCGGCCGCCGCCCCGATGACCATCCGGGTAGCCGCCGAAAAGGGAACCGGGCGCATCTTGGGGGCGCAAGTGGTGGGCGGGCCGGGGGCGGGCAAGCGCATCGACGTGTTCGCCGCCGCCATCTGGTCGGGGATGACCGCCCAAGACCTGGCCTGGGCGGATTTGGCCTACGCCCCGCCGTTTTCCGGAGTGTGGGATTTGATCCACATAGCCGCCCGCCGAGCCGGAGACGCCGCCCTCGCCTGAAACCCGGACGCCGTAAGCCCGGGCAACGGCGGCGCGGTTTGCCAGCGGGGGTGTGGCGGGTGGTCCGGGCGGGGCGGGGTTAGGGGGTGAAGGTGCGGTAGGGGCGGGCCAGGTGGCCGGTGGGGGTGTGGAAATCGGCTTTGCCTTCGGCCAGAATTATCGGG
Source organism: Candidatus Spongiisociaceae bacterium (assembly GCA_965202665.1). Taxonomy (GTDB): domain Bacteria; phylum Actinomycetota; class Acidimicrobiia; order Spongiisociales; family Spongiisociaceae. The sequence continues at coordinate 971,775 of OZ241841.1, read as the reverse complement.
CGGGCGTCCGGGTCCTCTATGATCAACCGCCGTCCCGAATCGGCGTTGTCCCAGGTCAGCGGGGTTTTGCTGTTTTTTACCCGTTCCGCCCAGGCGTCCAGGTTGTCCGTCAGGAGCGACAGCGAAGCCCCGCCCGTTCCGCCCCCGGAAGTGGCCGTCAACTCCACCAGGGAACCGTCCACCGCTTCCAAAAGCAACCCCCCCTCCCAGGTTTCCAACTCCCGGAAACCCAGCAGTTCCTCGTAGAAAACGGCGCTGCGGCGCAAATCCCGGCACTGCAGCACCACCCGCATCTGGGCCAAAGCGGGGGAGGTCGGCTCCGGCGGCTCCCGCAAGGCGGCCAGCGCCTCCTCGATGGTGAACCGGCCTTCGGTCACCTCCCGCCCCACCACCAAGCCGGCCAAGGCGCGTCCGTTGACTTTGATGGAACGCAACAGCGCCACATCCTCCAAATGGCGGGTGCCCCCGGCGGCGATGATCGGCTCGTCCACGTATTCCATGGCCGCCCGCAGAATGTCGGTGTTGGGGGCCTCCGACAGCACATCCCGGCGGGCGTCGGTCACGAAAAAGGCGGTCACGCCGCAGGAGGCCATGGACAACATCACCTCCTCCAAAAAACGCCCCGAGTTGAGCGTCCAGCCCCTGGTTACCAACTCTTCGTTTTCCAGCACGTCCAAGGAGACCATGATTTTGCCCGGATGGTCGCGGCACAGATCCCACACCATGTTGTCCCGTTCGATGGCGGCGGTGCCCATCATCACCCGCCACGCCCCCTGCTTGATGAGGCGGTCGGCTTCCTTGTCGGAGCGCACCCCGCCCGCCACCACCGTCCGCACCGGAACCTCCTCCAGCATCCGGTCGATGATGGGGCGGTTCTGGTAGGAGCCGAAGGCGGCCGCATCCAAATCCACCACCAAGATGTGATCCGCTCCCTGCTCCACCCAGCCCCGCACCCGGTTGATGGGGTCTTCGTCCAAGGTCATGGCGTCGGAGACCAGCCCCCGACGCAAACGCACCGCTTGGCCGTTCAGGATGTTTACGCGCGCATACAGGTCCATGCGCCCCATTCTACCGCCTCTACCGCCCGAAAAAAAATTCCGCCCTGGAGCGGACGCCCCAGAAAAAGCCGGGCTATGGTAATCCCATCCCCGGGGGCGGTTGCGCCCCCCTTCCCCGCAACTTCCCGAACGATCGCCCGCGGGCTACCTGGACGTTTGTACTTCCGCCTCGGACGATCGGTGCTGGCTCTGTCCCCCCAAGGCCGGTAATTTGACAAATTACATAAATGATATTACGATAGCCTGCCCCCCTGGGGGGCAGATACAAGCAGGAAGGGAGGGTGTGGCGCATGCGGGACAATTAATAGCAAATAACTTGGTATTGAAACAATATACAAGTAAATTGCTTGGCCATTTAGCGAACTAATTGGCCAATTAGTTCCGATCAGGAGGGAGATGCGGCGTATGCTGGGACAGGCGACGGAAGGGAACGCGGCGTACAAGGCCCAGTTGGGGGACGGCGGCGGGTTGGCCGTCGAGCGGCGGTTTACGCAGGCGGGCCGCGACCCCTACCAGGCCGTGCGGTGGGCGCGGCGGGACTCCCGGATCGTCAACCCGGACGGGTCGGTGGTGTTCGAGATGACCGACGCCGAAGTCCCCGCCGACTGGTCGCAAGTGGCCGTCGACATCATCGTTTCCAAGTATTTCCGCAAGGCGGGGGTGCCCCAGGTGGCCGAAGACGGCTCCCCGCTGGTCGACCGGGACGGCTCCCCGGTGCTGGGGGCGGAACGTTCCGCCCGGGCGGTGTTCGACCGGCTGGCCGAAACCTGGCGCCACTGGGGGAACGAGTACGGGTATTTCGACACCGAAGCCGACGCCGACGCCTTCTGCGACGAAATCAAATACATGCTGGCCCGGCAGATAGCCGCCCCCAACAGCCCGCAGTGGTTCAACACCGGCCTGCGCCACAAGTACGGGATCACCGGCACCCCGCAGGGTTTCTGGTTCGTAGATGAGGAGACCGGGGAACTGGTTTCCTCCCCGGACGCCTACACCCGCCCCGCCCCCCATGCCTGCTTCATCCAGTCGGTGGCCGACGATCTGGTCAACGAAGGGGGGATAATGGACCTGTGGGTGCGGGAGGCCCGCCTGTTCAAAATGGGTTCCGGCACCGGCTCCAACTTTTCCAGCCTGCGGGCGGAAGGGGAGCCGCTGGCGGGCGGCGGACGCTCCTCCGGGTTGATGTCCTTCCTGAAGATCGGCGATCGGGCGGCGGGGGCCATCAAATCGGGCGGCACCACCCGGCGGGCGGCCAAGATGGTCATCTTGGACGTGGACCATCCCGACATTGAGGCTTTCATCGCCTGGAAGAAAGATGAGGAAGACAAGGCCCGGTTGCTTATAGAACACGGCGGGTTCCCGGCTGATTTCAACGGGGAGGCCTACGCCACCGTGTCCGGCCAGAACTCCAACAATTCGGTGCGAGTCACCGACGAGTTCCTGGAGGCGGTGAAGGAAGACGGGGAGTGGCGGCTGACCAACCGGGTGGATGGGAAGGTGCGTCGCACGGTGAAAGCCCGGGATTTGTGGAACCGGATCGCCGAGGCCGCTTGGTCGTGCGCCGACCCGGGGATGCAGTACCACACCACCATCAACGAATGGAACACCGCCCCCGCCGGGGGGGAGATTCGGGCCTCCAACCCCTGTTCGGAGTATATGTTTTTGGACGACACCGCCTGCAACCTGGCCAGCATCAACCTGGTGTCCTTCTGGGACCCCGAGACCGGGGTGTTCGATGTGGAGTCCTACCGGCACGCCATCCGAATGTGGACCATCGTGCTGGAGATTTCGGTGACGATGGCCCATTTCCCGTCCCCGCCCATCGCCCGGGGGTCTTACGATTACCGGACTTTGGGGCTGGGCTACGCCAACTTGGGGAGCCTGCTGATGCGTTCCGGGATCGCCTACGACTCCGACGAGGGGCGGGCCGCGGCCGGGGCTTTGACGGCGATACTCACCGGCGAGGCCTACGCCGCTTCGGCGGAGATGGCCGCGGTGCGGGGGCCGTTCTCCAAATTCGCCGAGAACCGGGAGGCGATGTTGCGGGTGATTCGCAACCACCGCCGGGCCGCCTACGACTCCTCCGACTACGAGGGGGTGACCGCGCAGGTGTCCGGGTTGGACGCGGCGGTTTGCCCGTCTTATCTGCTGGAGGCGGCCCGGCGGGCCTGGGGTCGGGCTTTGGAGTTGGGGCAGCGCCACGGCTACCGCAACGCCCAGGCCACCGTGCTGGCCCCCACCGGCACCATCGGGCTGGTGATGGACTGCGACACCACCGGCGTGGAACCCGACTTCGCCTTGGTCAAATTCAAGAAACTGGCCGGGGGAGGGTATTTCAAGATAGCCAACCAGTCCATCTCCCCCGCTTTGCGCCGCCTCGGCTACGACGAAACCCAAATCGGGGAGATACTCACCTATGTGGTGGGTTCTTCCACTTTGGCGGGCGCCCCCTACGTCAACCATGAGACTTTGGCCGCCAAAGGTTTGACCGCCGACGACCTGGGGCGGATTGAGAAAGCCCTGCCGGGGGCCTTCGGCTTGGACAACGCCTGCAACGCGTTCACTTTGGGGGCGGAGGCGATGGAACGGCTGGGGTTGGACGAGGCCGAATATTCCGCTCCCGGGTTCGATCTGCTGTCGGCGCTGGGGTTCACCGGGGAGCAGATTAAGGCCGCCAACGACCGGGTGTGCGGGCATCAGACCATGGAAGGGGCCCCCTATCTGCGGGAGGAGCACCAGGCGGTGTTCGACTGCGCCAACCGCAACGGACGCTACGGAACCCGGTTCATCCACCACACCGGGCACATCAAAATGATGGCCGCCGCCCAGCCTTTCATTTCCGGGGCCATCTCCAAAACCATCAACATGCCCCACGAGGCGACGCCCGAGGATGTGTCCGAAGCCTATCTGATGTCGTGGCGCATGGGGGTGAAGGCGATGGCCCTCTACCGGGACGGATCCAAAGCCTCCCAGCCGCTGTCCGCCTCCTCCAGCGATGGGGAATCCGAAGAGTTGCCGGACGAAGCGGAGGAGGTTTTGGCCGGGGAGGCGGCCATGTTCCTGGGCCAGTTTCCGGAGGGCGTTTCCCCCACCAAAGCCTACACCAGTTATCCCCGTCCCCGGTTCCTGTTGCCCGCCCGCCGGGGCGGTTGGACGCAGGAGGCCCGCATCGGGGGGTACAAGGTGTATCTGCGCACCGGGGAATACGAGGACGGAACCCTGGGGGAGGTGTTTTTGGATTTGGCCAAAGAAGGGGCCACCCTGCGGGGGGTGCTGGGCTGTTTCGCCATCGCGGTCAGCAAAGGGTTGCAGTACGGGGTGCCGCTGGAAGAATTCGTGAACACTTTCGCCCATCAGATGTTCGAGCCGCGGGGAATCGTGGAAGGCCATTCCAACATCAAAATGGCCAGTTCCATCATTGATTACGTGTTCCGGGCGTTGGGGGTGGAGTATCTGCATTGGGATGATTTGGCGCAGGTCCCCCCCGACCGGCAACAGGAACTCCCCGGGTTGCCGAAAGGGGTGGTGACCGAGGCGGGCACGCAGATGGAACTGGCGGAGGCGGCCAAAGAGTCGGACATCGACGCCCAGACGGTCGCCGCCCGTTTTGCGGACGGAGCCGAAGAAGAACCTCCTCCCGCTCCGTTGGAGGCGGCCTACCGCGCTAAAAACCCGGCCGGCCCAAACCCCGGCGCAAACAACCCTCTATCTGTCCCGCACGTACACGCGAAAGGGGAGGTTGTCCCGGTTGCGGCATCCCGGTTTGCGGCGGGCGGGGCGGCGGAGGCCCGGATTGTCCGGCAGATGGACACCGGAACCATGATGGGGGACGCCCCCGTTTGTTCCACCTGCGGCCATATGACTATTCGCAACGGCTCCTGCTTCGTCTGCCTGACCTGCGGCGACACCACCGGCTGCAGCTGACGAAACCCGCGGTCGCGGCCGCGCGCTTTTGAGAACGATCGGGAATACGGCTACGGCCGGGACCGGTGCTCCGTTTTAAACTTGGTAGGCGCCTGGCCGCCTGGCTGACGCCGGCGCCGGGTTTCGCGGTTGGCTATTCGGAGCGGGTTTTGATTACCACGGTGGAGGCCAGCATGTCGTGCCAGCCTTGGCGGGCCCTGTTGAACAACGGCGACAGGTAAATCAGCAGGTAGGCAAGTCCGGTCAGCGAAGCGAGAACGCCGCCCGCGCGGGAGACTATCGCCAGAATGCCGACCAGTATCGCCCAGCGGATGAATCCTTTGATCAGCCAAGGGACATGGCCGTTGCTGACCTTCACCACTTTGATGCCCATAACCATCTTTCCGACGGTACGGCCCAGGAGGCCGATCAGCAACACTTCGTAGAGCAGTCCGAACAGTATTACCCGCCAGGTCTGCCCGTTTTCCGTGTTGACGAACGCGTTCCAGAAGTCCTCGTTTCCCGCCTCGCCGAGGAAGCCGATGGCAAACAGGATCGTCACTAACGCTCCGGCGATGATCCAGTCGATGATACGGGCCAACAAGCGGAACCACATGCCGGCCAGTTGCCGGGTTTGGCCGTTGGCTAGGGTAACCATCCCGCCTTGGGCTTGGGGTCGGGACGGGCTGGCGGATGCGTCAGTCATTTGTTTTTCCTTCCTCGGATTCGGAAATGTTCCGCTGGTCTTTTTTGTTTTTGGGTTTCTGTTTGAGGCGCCTTACCACGATAGTGGAGGCGGCCCGGTCGTGCCATCCTTGGCGGCCATCGTAGAAGACGGGCGACAGTTGCACCAGCCAGGAGAGGAACGGAAGGTTGATGACCAGGTAGCGGATGATGGACTTGACGAATCCGGGGGCGCGGCCGTTGTCCACCCGCACCACCCTGACGCCCACCGCCAGTTTGCCCACCGTCCAGCCCAAAAGGGCGATCATGACTATCTGATACAGGACGGCGGTGATGATAATCCAGATGATGGTGGTCAGCAGTTGGCGCAACGCGGTCAGGAAAGCGGACAAAACATCGTTTACGCTCTGCACGAACAGGTTCCACATTTGTTGAACCGAATTCCACAGGGCGCGGAGCGTGTCGCCGACGGAATCGGCGTCCCGGATGTCGCCCAAGTCGCCCAGTGAATCGACGGCGCTTTGCAGGGAGTTGGACAGCTGGTCGAGGGCGTCTTGGATAACCGTCTGAATGTTGTTGAGGGAGCGGGTGAACCACAAAACCAACAGCAGGGCGGCTACCAACAGCATCAGTACTAAGTCAATGACGCGGGCGCTCAAGCGACGGCCCAGTCCGGCTAGACGACGCTGTTGGCGGTTGCCTAAAACCACCGCGCCGGTCATGGCAGCCGGAGCGTGGGAAGCCGCCCCGAAAAGGTCCCCGTCGGGTTCCTCCCCGCCTTTGGGCCGGGTGTTTATCACCACGGTGGCCGCCGTCCGGTCGTGCAAACCTTGCAGGGTGTTGGAGAAAGCGGGGGAGAGGTGTATGAGCAGGGTCGCCAAGTTGCCCAGCGCCGGCAGGAGGTTCAGAACGTTGAGGGTCAGGTGCCGGGCGAAGGACTTCCACCATCCCGGGGCCCGGCCGTTGTCGGCCCGCACCACTTTCGCCCCGAACAGCATTTTGCCCACCGTCTGCCCGCTGAGGGCGGTCAACGTAACCTCGTACAAGATGCCGACCAGCCAGAAAATAAGGGCCAGGAAAAACAGGCCCGCGAACCACCCCCGGTCCCCGGCGGCGAAAGCCCGCCACAGCAGGTAAGCGACCAGTCCCGCCAGCGCCCAGTCAACCGCCCTGGCCCCCAGCCGGCGGTCAAAACCGGCCAAAGGCCGGCGGTCGCCGTTGCCCAAAGTGGTCCAGCCGGTCAGGCCGGACGGGATAATCGGATTAGGGGAACCCTCAGCGGCCAACGCGGCCCCCTGGGAAAAGAGCGGAAGTTGCCCGGTTCAGGATTTCACCACCACGGTGGCGGCGGCCATATCGTGCCAACCTTGGCGCGTTTTGGAGAACACCGGGGACAGGTAGACCAAGAGGAAGGCGATATTGCCGACAACTGGAATTATGTTGACCAGCCCGGGGATGAGCCACCGAACGAACGACTTGCCCCATCCCGGAACGGCGCCGTTGTCCGCCCGGACCACTTTCACCCCGGTCCACTTCTTGCCCAAAGTCTGCCCCAAGACGGCGATCATCGTCCACTCATAAAGCAGAACTATGGCCGCTATTACCAGCAGGCTTAGAAAAAGGGCCGCAAAAAAACCCCTCTCGGTACGTCCCAGCCCTCCGAAAAGGACGATCAGCACGATCACCGACGCGACCACCACCAGTATCCAATCGATGATCCGGGCGCCCAGCCTGCTTCCCATGCCGGCCAGCTCTTTTTGTTCGCCGTTGCCCAAAGTAACCCATCCGGTCATGGCGGCGGGGCTGGCTGGTTGACTCATGGGCTCCTCCCAAGATGAACTATCCGATTAGCGATGCGCGCCGCAGTCTAGCCGCTCCGGCGGACAGAGCGGGGGAGGGAAGGGGGTAACCTGGGCGGGTCATGTCCGATGCCGCCGGCCCAGAATTCGAACAGGCCCTGGAAGGGCTTGATTTTGAAGGCGCCCTCGCCCACGCCAAAGGGTGCGAGCCGGCGGTGCGCGCTCAACTTCTGGCGAAAATCAAGATCGCCCGGGAGGAAGCCGCCCAACAGGCCGGGCAGTTGGCGGGGCGGATACAGTCGCTGGCCCGCGCCGACCATTACGAGGGGTTGCTGGCGTTGGCGGACGACCCGGCCACCGACCTGTTGCTGCGACTGCTCGCCCCCGAACTGCAACGGGGAGCGCGAGTGCACTTGGACGGGGCGCGGCTTCGTCGGGAACGCAATCGGAGTTCGGCGCAACTGCGCATGCAGGCCGCGGGCGACGCCTTGGGGCGGTTGGACCCGGCGCGGGCCGCGATTGAGTTGGGCAAGGTGGATCGCCGCTGGTTGGACGAAGCCGGGAGGCGGGAACTGGACCGGCTTAGGCAACAGGCGGCGGCCGCCCGGGCCGAACAGCGCGAACTTACCGAAATCACCGGTGAAGTCCTGCGGGAGCACCAGCCGCCGCCTGTTGCTCCCGCACCCGACCAGGCCCCTCGCCCTCGCAAACGTCTCGGTTGTCTGGGATCCCTCCTGTTTGCGTTATTTCTGATAACCGCGACCGTTCTCATAGTTGGATGACTCCTAGGCATCGGGTCGCTGGTGGGGTTGCGTTTGGTGTTGTAATGGGGTTGTATTTGGTGTTGTAATGGGGTTGCGTTTGGTGTTGTAATGGGGTTGCGTTTGGTGTTGTAATGGGGTTGCGTTTGGTGTTATAATGGGGTGGCAAGTATCCTAAAAAGCGAGCCCTTAGGATGGATGACATGGCCGATGCCGCGTACATTCCCCGCATACTGGACAATGTTCTCACCGATGTTCTCAAATGGCATCCGGCGGTGATTATCACCGGTCCGCGGGGAGTGGGCAAGACCAGTACCGGTTCCGCGCACGCAAATTCCCGTCTCCTCCTCGACGATCCGGGGGATCTCACCCTGGTTGAGACCGATCCGACCGGGGCCGTGACCAACGCGCCGCCGTTGCTCATCGACGAGTGGCAGATACAACCGGAGGTTCTCTGGGCGGTGAAGCGCAAAATAGACGAGGAGCGGGGAGCGGGCCGCTACATCATTACCGGCTCAACTCGCAACGACCTGTTCACCGACCAATGGCCGCTCACCGGCCGGGCGATCCATCTTCGTATGCGGGGACTGACAGGGCGCGAAGTTTGCGGTTCGGCGACGGCGGTCTCCCTCTTCGACCGGTGGGATGACGAGGATGCCAGGTTCAGCCTCCCCGACCCGGTCCCCACCTTGCGGGAGTATCTGCAGATTGCCTTGGCGGGCGGCTTGCCGGATGTAGCCGCCATAGACGACGAACGGCAACGGAGGCGGCGGCTCAAATCGTATGTTGATATGATCGTCAGCCGCGATCTTCCGTTATACGACGCCCCGCGCGGCCGTAATCGGGAACCGCGGCGGTTCGGCCAGTATCTCAAGTCCTACGCCCTCAACACCGCCGGGGTGGTTCCGCACCAGACCATCATGAGGCCGATCGACGGCCTGGGGACGCGCACCGCCAACGGTTACTTGGAGGTGCTTACCGCCATGGGCATCGTCGACGAAGTTCCCCCCTGGGCGGGCAGTCTCGGGCGACGTCTGATGACGGAACAGGCGAAACGGTATTTCGTCGATCCCGGTTTGGCGGCCGCCGCGGTCGGGCTGACCGTGGACGACATCTACGGCAACGACGATTTGCTCGGTCGCTTTGTCGACACGTTCATAGCCGCCCAGTTGCGAGTGGAAGCGGATGTTTCCGAAGCCGCCGTCAGCCTCTACCACCTCCGCGTCCGCAATGGGGAACGCGAGATAGACATGGTGGCCGAACGCGGCCAGAAGCTGATCGCCTTTGAGTTCAAGGCCGGACGGGAACCGGACCGGGACGACGCCCGCCATTTGCTCTGGTTTCGGGACGAAGTGGCGGGGGAGCGGTTCGACGGAGCGGTGGTGTTTCACGCCGGACGCAACCAATATCGGATCTATGAAGGCATTTACGCCGTCCCGATCGCCGGATTATGGGGGCCGGGTTTGCCGGAAATGGACCAACCGGCCCTGCCTTTGGAAAGTCAGGCGTAGGTCAGCTTGGCGGGGCGCCAGCCGTGCACGGAATTAACGACCGCCAACTCGTCGGCGTCGGCCAAGTCGGCGACGAACAGGGGATGTTCGCGCAACGCCCCCCCGTCGATCAGTTCCTCCCGGTAGGTTCCGGGCAGGCACCCGGCGTCCAAAGGAGGGGTCAGCCATTCGTCTTCCACGCGGGCGGCCAGATTGGCGACGGTCGTCTCCACCGCTTCCCGCCGTTCGTTGACCAGGATTACGTCGTCGGCGGCCGGATGACGGGCGGCCGCCTCCTGGTAGGCCCGCCTGCGGGAGGTCTTGTGATAGCGCAGGCGATCGGCGCGGTCGATGGGCCGGTCGTCCACCGCCAAGCCCACCACCGCCGGGCCGGGAACGATGGGGGACCATTCCAGCGAAGTCCGCCCGTCTTCCGCCGCCAGCAACCGCACCCGCAACGGAACCGCCGAACCGGCCTCGTCCAACTCCCGCAACCGGTCGGCGATTTCCGCTTCCGGCAGGGGGAAGCCGAAGTAGCGGGCGGAGGAGCGCATTCGGTTCAGATGACGTTCGCCCAGCCAGATCCCGGTTCCCGGATCCCAGCGCATGGTTTCCAGCAGGGTCACCGGCGGGCGGCGGGCGGTCAGCACCCGGGTTTTGGCCAGCGCCTCGGCGTATTCACCGGCGGCGGTGGACTCGTGCACTATTCCCCCGCCCGCCCCGTATTCGGCCGACCGGTCGGCCAGGTCCACCAAGGCGGTGCGGATAGCCACCGAAAACCGGGCGGCGGGCCATCCCGAACCGGGGGGCGGCAACAGCCCGACCGCCCCGCAGTACACCCCCCGGGGGGAAACTTCCAAGGAGCGGATGAGTTCCATGGCGGCCCGTTTGGGCGCCCCGGTCACCGAGGCGCAGGGAAACATGGCCGCCAACAGGTCGTCCAAACCCGTTCCGGGACGGGTTTCGGCGGCCACCGTGGAAGTCATCTGCCACACCGTTTCCAAACGTTCGATCCCGAACAGTTCCTCCACCGCCACCGTTCCGAACCGGGCCGCCCTCCCCAAGTCGTTGCGCACCAGGTCCACCACCATCACGTTTTCCGCCCGGTCCTTGCCGGAGGACAGCAATCGTTCCCGGTGATTGCGGTCCTCCCCCTCCCATCGGCCGCGGGGGATGGTGCCTTTCATGGGACGGGTCACCACCCGCCGTCCCTCCCGGCGGAAAAACAGTTCCGGGGAGGCGGAAACCACCGCCCACCGGCCGGTGGTCAGCAAAGCGTTGTACCCGCCCCGTTGCCCCGCGGCCAGGCGGCGGTAGAACGAACGGAGGTCGCCTTCCACCCGCCCCCGCCACCGCATCGTGAAATTGGTTTGGTAGGTGTCGCCGGCCGCTATCCGGTCGGCGATGGCTTCGATGCGGGCGCGGTAGGCGGGGAAGTCCAGTTCCGGCTCCCAATCCGGCGTGCGGCAGGGGCCGCCCGGGGGGAGGGGGGCGGGGCGGGCCGATCCGAAAACCGCAAACCAGGCCAAAGGCAGGCCGGGCCGGGGAGGGCGCACCGGCAGGGCCGCATCGAAAGCGGGGGCCGCCTCGTAGGACACGAACCCGGCTACCCACCGGCCCGCCTCCGCCGCCGCCTGCGCCGCGGCCGCCGCCCCTCGCACTTCCGTCAACGAAGAGGCGGTCAGGACCTGTTGCGGGTCCAGCAACTCCAAGCCGCCCCGCCCGCCGTTCCGCAGGTCGTCGAATCGGGCGGTTACGCCTTCCATCGTTTCAATCTACCCGCCCGGTTACAGGGATTCCAGGTACTCCGTCCGCCACCGTTCGGTGGTTTCGCACTGGTTGAAAGTGTAAATGTGCGTCCCTTGCACCATTGTCTGCGGGTCGAGCAACACCGGGGCCAAGCCCTCCAACAAGGGATCCGGGGTGTAACCCTTCGGTTTCAGGAACCGCCTGACCAGGCCCCGATGTTTGGACAGGAACCGCACCGACTGCCCCACCCCGATGCGGGTGGAAATGCTGATCAGTTTCAGCCGCTCCGCCACCCCCGGCAACCCCAAATGGACCGGCAACCCGATTCCGTCCGCCCGCCGCCCGCGGATGAAGTCGCCGATGGCCTGCGGGTCGAAGCACATCTGGGTGGTCATGTAGGAGGCGTGGGGTTGCTTGTCTCGCAGGGCCTGATGCAGTTTCGGTTCGGGGATGAGCGGATGCCCCTCCGGATAGGAGGTGACGCCGATTTCGGTCAGATGATGGCCGATTTCGTTCATGGCCGTCAGCAGGGAGAAAGCGTCGTAGAACTCGCCCGGATGCTTGGCGTCCCCGCCCACCAGGAAAATCCTGCTCAGGCCGGCATGCTCCATCCGTTTCAGCAGGGACGCCAAGTGGGCCCGGTCCTTGGTCATGCGGGCCGACAGGTGGGGGATGGCCGCAAAACCCATCTGCGACAGCTCCTCCGCCAGTTGCATGGTGTCCTCCAAGGTTTTGGTGGGGGAGGCGGTGACCGACACCGCGGCCCCCTCCGGCAGGAAGCGGGCCTGCTCCAGCGCGTTGCGCAGGGGAATCAGCTCGAACTTGGGATGTTCCAACAGGCGCCGCAGGGCGGCCCGCCCCGCATCGTCCAACCGCGTCTGCCTGCCCATGCCGCCGCCGGTCAAACGTTGGAGTCGGGGAAGGCCGCTTTGCGGGCGGCGATCCAAGCGGTCAGTTCTTCGTGCATGGCCTCGTCCAAAGGCGGCGGTTCGTATTCGTCCAGTTTCCGCTTCCACTCCCGGTTGGCCCGGGTGATGGAATCCTGCGACCCGTCCAGCTCCCACTGCTCGAAACTGTTCACGTCCGCCAAGTCCGACACCCAGAAGGCGTCGGCGAAGTTGGCCATGGTGTGGTCGGTGCCCAGGTGGTGTTTGCCCGGCCCGTTGCCCAACAGGGGCTCCATCGCCTGACCGTTTTCCGACAGGTCCACTCCGGCCGCCAGTTTGGCCATCATCCCCGTTTGGTCGGCGTCCAAAATGAACTTCTCGTAGCCCATGGTCAGGCCCCCTTCCAGCCATCCGGCGGCGTGCAGCACGAAGTTGACGCCGACCCCCACCGCGGGCAGGAAAGTCATCATGCTCTCGTAGGCGGCTTGGGCGTCGGGGGTTTTAGAGGCGGTTTTGTTGCCGCCGCCCCGGAAGGGAACGCCCAGCCGCCGGGCCAACTGGCTGACCGCGAACAGCATGAGGGCCGCTTCGGAGGTACCGAAGGTGGGGGCGCCGGTGGCCATGGACATGGAGGCGGCGAAAGATCCGAAAATGACGGGGGCGCCCGGCCGCACCAGCTGGGTGAAAGTCATTCCCGCCATCGCCTCGGCCAGGGTCTGGGCGGCGGTGGCGGCCACCGTCACCGGCGACATGGCCCCGGCGATGATGAAAGGGGTAATTAGCGAACACTGGTTGTTTTCGGCCAGAACCTTGGCCGAGCCGAGCATGGCCCGGTCCCATACCAGGGGCGAGTTGGCGTTGCACAGGCCGATCAGCACCGTGTTGTCGGACGCGAAGTCGGATCCGAACACTATTTTCGCCATATCCACCGAATCCTGGGCCCGTTCCGGGGCGGTGACCGAGGCCATAAAAGGTTTGTCGTGGTAGCGGATGTGGGAGTAGAGCATGTCGAAATGGCGTTTGTTGACCGGCAGGTCCACCGGTTCGCACAGGGTGCCGCCGCCGTGTTGGAGGGCCGGGCTCATGTGGGTCAGCTTGGCGAAGTTGACGAAGTCTTCCAGGGCGGCGTAGCGGCGGCCCCCGTCCAAATCCCGTACGAAAGGGGGGCCGTAGGCGGGGGCGAACACGATGTGCGGGTCGCCGATGACCACCGAACGTTGCGGGTTGCGGGCGTGATGGGTGAACGAGGAGGGGGCGGAGCGGGTGATTATCTCCCGGCACATCCCCTGGGGGAAACGCACCCGGGTCCCGTCCACCTCCGCCCCCCCGTCGGCGAAGATGGGCAGGGCCTCCGGGAAGTCCATTATCTCCACCCCCACCTCCCACAGCAGGCGGTCGGCGTTGCTTTCGATCAGTTCCGCCCCCTCTTCGGACAGCGCCTGCCAGGGGGACAGGTTGCGGGTCAGGAACTTTTGCTGGTTGATGACTTTGGCGGTGCGGGCCGCGTGACGGGCGGCCCGCCCCCCCGCGCGGCCCCCGCCGCGGCCGGGACGTTCGCTCATAATCCCCCTCCCGTTCCGACGGGGGCGGCGGCCCTTTCCGCCGGGGCCGGTCGGCGGGAGCGGCGGCGTTGCGGCCGGTCGACGGCGGGGGCGGGGATGCCGCTGATGTCCAACGCCCGGGACAGGTGCGGGTAGGGGGCGGAGAGGTGCGGGATGGCCATGGCTTGCACGAAATGCTCCTGGAAGCGGGGTTCCACCGCCGTCTCCACCTTCTCGATCTTGGCCGCCAACTCTTCTATCTCCCGGCGGGCGTCGGCGCAGAGCAAGGCGATAATCGCCCCGGTACCGGCCGCGTTGCCGGCCGCTTTCACCCGGGCCGGGTCGCAGTCCGGAATCATACCCAAGGCCATGGCGTACAAGGGGTCGATGTGGGATCCGAAAGCCCCCGCCAGGCGAATCTCATCCACCTGCTCCACCCCCAGGCGGTCCATCAGCAAGCGGATGCCGGCGTAGAGGGCGGCTTTGGCCAGCTGGACGGCCCGCACGTCGGTCTGGGTGACCGTGATGCGGGCCGGCCCGTCGTGGAGCAGGTAAAAGGGGGTGCGCCCTTCCTTTCCCAGACGGGGGTGTTCGCGTTCCAGGATGCGCCCGTCGGCGGACACCGCCCCGGCCAGGGCCAACTCGGCCACCGCTTCGATGATCCCCGATCCGCATATGCCGGTCACTCCGGTGGAGCGGACGGCGTCGGCGAATCCCTCCTCGTCCGACCACAAGTCCACGTCTATCACCTTGAAACGGGGTTCCAGGGTTTCCCGGTCCACCCGCACTCGTTCGATGGCCCCCGGCGAGGCTCGTTGCCCGCTGCTGATCTCCGCCCCTTCAAAGGCGGGGCCGGTGGGGCTGGAGGCGGCCAACAGCCGCTCCCGGTCGCCCAGCACGATTTCGGCGTTGGTGCCCACGTCCACCAGCAACTGCGTGACCGGGCTGCGGTGGGGGGCCTCCGACAGCACGGCCCCGGCCGCGTCCGCCCCCACATGCCCGGCCACGCACGGCAACGCATACAGGCGGGCCCCGGGATGGGCGGCGATGCCGATCCGCTCCGCCCGGTCGTTCACCGCCCGGTCGGTGGCCAGGGCGAACGGGGCCTCCCCCAGCCGGCGGGGGTCGATACCCAGGACCAGATGGTGCATGATGGGGTTGCCGACCAAGGTTATCTCCAAAACGTCGGTGCGCTCCGCCCCGGCCGCCGCCGTCAAATCCCCCACCAACTCGTCCAAGGCGGCGGTGATGGTTTCCGTGAGCCGGGCCGCCCCGTCCTCGTTCAGCATCACATAGGAAATGCGGCTCATCAGATCCTCGCCGAACCGGATCTGCGGGTTCATTATCCCCTCCGAGGCCAGAATCTCCCCGGTGGACAGGTCGCACAGATGTCCGGCCACGGTGGTGGAACCCACGTCGAAGGCCGCCCCCAGGGCCCGGTCGTGGAAGCCGGGCCAGACGCCGGTGATGATGCGTCCGTAGTGGATGGAGACGGTGGCCGTCCATTTCCCGGCCCGCAGGGACTCTTGCAGGTTTTGCAAAACGGACGGGTCCGTTTCCAGGTCCGGCAAGTCCCATTGGTCGCGCAGGGCCTCCCGCAGGCGGGCCAAGTCGGATGCTTGGCGGCTCATGGACGGCTCCTCCACCTCCACGTAATACAGGCGCGCCACCGGGTTCAGGTTGAAGTTGGCCGTCTCCGGCCGTTTGCGCACCACCTGTTGCCTCACCTGGCTGCGCGGCGGGACGTCGATCACGGCGTCGGCCAGCAGGCGGGCCGCGCAGGACAGACGGGAACCTTCCAATAGCGGCCGGCGGCCCCGATAGGAGGTTTCCAGGGTTCCGGGCGGGGAAAGGCGGCCGGGGTCGGCGGGCAGGCCCGGTTGCGAGCCGAGGGTTATCTGGCACCGGCCGCACAATCCCCGCCCCCCGCACACCGAATCGATGTCCACTCCCAGCATCCGCCCCGCTTCCAGCGCGGTGCTCCCCGCCGGGACCCGTCCCCGCCGGCCGGAGGGGGTGAAAGTCACGGACAGGGTCGCCTCGCCCATTTGCCTTACCCGCCTGCGATGGGAGAGCCGGCCCGCTCCGGGGCGGGGGCCGCCCGCCGCCGCCCGCTCCGCCGCCTCCCCTCCCCGTCGGCCGGGGGGGCGCGGTGGGAGCGGATCCAGGTTGCGCAATCCGGGTCGTTTCCGTTCATTACGTCGGCCGCTTTGACGGCGGCGGTGATTTCCGGCTCCAACGGGTTGGTGATGGCCGAAGTGAGGCCGTTGGCGGCCGCCATGCTCAGAAATGCGCTGTTGATCCCCGCCCGGTTGGGCAGGCCGAAACTGATGTTGGAGGCCCCGCAGATGGAGTTGACGCCCAGTTCGTCCCGCAATCGCCGCACAATGCGGAACACCTGCCGTCCGGCGTAGCGCATGGCCCCGATGGGCATCACCAGCGGGTCCACCACCACGTCCTCTTTGGGTATGCCGTGGTCGGCCGCCCGGCGTACGATTTTGGCCGCCACGTCGTATCGGACGTCCGGGTCCTCGGAAATGCCGGTTTCGTCGTTGGAGATGGCCACCACCGCCGCCCCGTGTTTGGCGATCATCGGCAACACCGACTCCAGGCGCTCCTCCTCTCCGGTGACCGAATTGACCAAGGCTTTGCCCTGATAAACGTCCAAGCCCGCCTGCAGGGCTTCCACGATGGAAGAGTCGATGGCCAGCGGGACGTCCACCAGCGATTGCACCAGTTGCACGGCTTCGGCCAGGATGCGCGGTTCGTCCGCTAAGGGGATGCCGGCGTTGACATCCAGCATATGGGCCCCGGCCGCCACTTGGGCCAAGGCGTCCGCCTTCACCCGGGAGTAGTCGCCTTCTTTCATCTCCGCGGCCAGCAGTTTGCGGCCGGTGGGGTTGATGCGCTCCCCAATAACCGTGAACGGGCGGTCGGGGCCGATCACCACTTCCCGGACCGCGGAGGACACCACCGTGCGCGTCATCGCCCCCCCTCCCCGTTTTCCCCGTCCGGTTCGTACCCTCCGTTGCGCACCAAGCGCACCATCCGCGGTCCCGGGTAGTCGGCTTGCAGCCGTTCCGCCTCCGCCTCGGCCAAAGCTTGGGCGGTCGCCGCCGGGTCATCGTCCTCCGGTCCCCCGGCGGCGGGCCGGTCTATGGGAGAGGAGCGGCGGAGCCATTCGCCGATGTACTCGTCGTAGGTTTTTTTGCCCGCGTTCATAGCCGCTTGGTCGATGGCGGTGCGGAAGCGGACGGGCAGCTCCACGGCCGCCGTCTTGCCCCGGTAGCGGACGGTGACCTGGGCTGGAATGTCCCGCCAGAAGATGACCGTTGTCTCGTCGACGGCCCGCCGGTTGCGGCCGGGGCGGGTGCGGGCGACGGTCATCCGGCCCGGGCCAGCTGGGCGACGTCGCGTAAGGCGGAGGCCAAATCGCCCATTCCGGTGGGAATATGCCGGAATTCCAATCCCAACCGGTCGGCGGCGCGGCGGGCGGAGTCCAGCAGCCGGCGATCCTCGTTTTGCGACAGGTAAACCAGGCGGCGGTAGTTGCCGAAGTAGTCGTCCCGCAGTTGCGGGTGGCGGTCCAGTCCCAGGAACTCCCATACCAGCCGGTCGAAATGAGCGGCCAAAAAGTCAGTCAGGTAGAAGGAGCCCGGTTCGGCTTGGTGCAGTTCGGCGAACAGCGGGGAGGTGGCGTAGAACTCGTAGCAGTGGGCCCCGGGCAACCGTCGCGCCTGCGGCCATTTTTCCAACAGGGAATCCAAGCGGCCGCCGGTGCCGCAGTCGGCGTATCCGATCAAAACCCGTTCATAGCGGAGGGCTTTTTCCTCCAGCAGCCGTTCCACGGCCGGGGTGATCTTGCCGGGTTCGTTGTGCAGGCGGGCGGGCAGGCACTCCAAGTCCACATGGTCCCAGCCGTTGAGTTTCACCAAGCGCCGGATTTCCCCGGCCAGAGCCCCGCAGGCGATCGCCAAGACCTTTCCGGGTTCGGCGGCGGGGGCCTCAGACATGTTCGCTGGCCAGGATGCGGCGTTTTTCCACCAGGCTTTTGGCGGTCTCGGCGGCCACCGCCGCGTCCCGGCAGTAAGCGTCGGCGCCGATGGCCGTCCCGAACTCTTCGTTGAGCGGGGCTCCCCCCACCATCACGATATGGTCGCCGCGCTGCTCCCGCTCCACCAGGGTGTCGATCACCACTTTCATATAGGGCATGGTGGTGGTGAGCAACGCCGACATTCCCAGGATGTCCGGTTGGTGTTCGGCCAGGGCCTCCAAGAACTCTTCCACATCGGTGTTGATCCCCAGGTCGATTACTTCGAACCCGGCCCCCTCCAGCATCATCGCCACCAGGTTTTTGCCTATGTCGTGTATGTCCCCTTTGACGGTACCGATCACCACCTTGCCGATGGTTTCCGCCCCGGTTTCAGCCAGCAAAGGCCGCAACACCGTCATTCCCGCTTTCATGGCGTTGGCCGCCAGCAACACTTCCGGCACGAACAGTATGCCGTCCCGGAAATCAATCCCCACGATGCGCATCCCCTCCACCAGGGCTTCGTTGAGCACCCGGGAGGCGTCCCATCCCCGTTCCAGGAGGATGCGCACGCCCAGGTCGATTTCCTCCGCCAACCCGTCGTACAGGTCGTCGTGCATTTGGGGCACCAGATCCTCGTCGCCGAGGGTGCGAAGATCCAGTTCCTGTTCGGTCATTTCATCCCCGCCTGCGTTGCCCGGCTATCCGTCGTCGGTCGGCCGAATGTGTTCCACAATGCGGAACTGTACCGCATCGTGGTATAGAATAGCGCCGGCGGCGGCTCATGGCAAAGGTTTCCGCGCAAAACGGAGATTGGGCAAAGTCCGCCGGGCGGCGGTCCGGTAGCGTCAACCGCAGGAAGGAGCAGCAGTGAGCGACCTCCCCACCAGCGCGCAGGTAGTGGTGATCGGCGCCGGCATAGTCGGCAACTCGGTGGTGAAGCACTTAGCCGCCATGGGATGGCGCGACATCGTGCAGGTGGACAAGGGGCCGTTGCCCAATCCGGGAGGTTCCACCGGCCACGCCTCCAACTTCATTTACCCGGTGGATCACAACAAAGAAATGGCCCATCTCACCTTGGACAGCCAGCGCCAGTACGAGGAGATGGAGGTGAGCGTCACCTCGGGGGGGATCGAAGTGGCCCGCACCGAGGCCCGTATGCACGAGTTGAACCGGCGCATGACTTCGGCCAAAACGTGGGGCATCGACAGCTGGTTGCTCACTCCGGCGGAGGTGGCGGAGCTGGTGCCCTTCTTGGACCCGGAGGTGATCATCGGCGGTTGGTTCACGCCCAGCGCGTCGGTGGTGGATTCGTTGCGGGCGGGCACGCTGATGCGGGAATACGCCTTGGAACGGGGGGCGCTGTCGGTGCATCCGCTGACCGAAGTGACGGACATTGAAGTTTCCGGCGGGCGGGTAGCGGCGGTGGTCACCGACCGGGGGCGGACGGCCTGCGAGCATGTGGTGGTGGCTTGCGGGGTGTGGTCGCCCCGCATCGCGGCCATGGCCGGGGCTTCCATCCCGCTCACCCCGGCCGTGCATCAGATGATCGACGTGGGCCCGCTGGACGTCCTGCAGGCCACCAACAGCGAGATCGGCTACCCCATCGTGCGGGATATGGACACTTTCTGCTACGAGCGGCAGACCGGCGGCTCCATGGAAGTGGGCTCCTACGCCCACCGTCCCATATTCCACCACCCGGACGCCATCCCGTCCATCGACGAGGCCCGCCTGTCGCCCACCGAACTGCCCCTGACCATGGACGACTTCGATCCGCAGTTGGAGCAGGCGGTGGAACTGATGCCGTTTCTGGGGGACGCCGAAATCAAATACGGGATCAACGGGTTGCTGTCCCTCACCCCGGACGCCATGCCGCTGGTGGGGGAATGCCCGGAGGTGCGCAACCTGTGGTCGTGCGCCGCCATCTGGATCAAGGAGGGTCCGGGCACGGGCCGGGCCTTGGCGGAGTGGATGACGCAGGGCTACCCGGAGACGGACCCGCACGCCTCCGACATCGCCCGCTTCTATCCGTACATGAAAACCGAACCGCACATCCTGGCCCGGTGCGCCGAGCATTTCAACAAAACCTACGGCATCGTCCATCCCCGGGAGCAATGGGAGACGCGCCGCCGGAGCCGGGTCAGCTCCTTGCACGACCTCACCTCCTCTTTGGGAGCGGTCTATTTCGAGGCGGGGGGTTGGGAGCGGCCCCATTGGTACGAGTCCAACGCCCATCTGGTTGACAAGTATCGGGAGCGCATCCCGCAACGTCCCCATGAATGGGATTCCCGCTGGTGGTCGCCCATTCAGAACGCCGAGCATCTGGCCCTGCGGGAAGGGGCGGGGATGGTGGACCTGACCGCCTTCGCCATCTTCGACATAACCGGGCCGGGCGCGGTCGATTACGTGCAGCGGTTGGCGGTCAATCAGATGGACCGTCCGCCGGGGAGCGGCGTTTACACCCCGTTGCTGACCGAAGAGGGGGGGTTCCGGTCCGATTTGACCATCCTGCGCATGGGGGAGCGCCATTACCGGGTGGTAACCGGCGGGTTCGACGGGGGGCGGGACGCCTACTGGTTCCGCAAATGGGCGCCGGACGACGGGTCGGTGACTTTCACCGATTCCACCTCCGCTCTCACCACCATCGGGGTGTGGGGGCCCAACGCCCGGCGGTTGGTGGGCAAAACGACGGGCCGGGGGGATGACATTTCCCATGAGGGTTTTCCGTACGGGACTTGGCGGCGGGTGACCATCGGGTCGGTTCCGGCGGTGATGTTCCGCATCTCCTACGTGGGGGATTTGGGGTGGGAGATTTACGCGGATATGGAACATGGGCCGCTTCTGTGGGAGACCTTGTGGGAGGCCGGGCGGGATTTGGGGGTGACGGCGGTGGGGGCCGGGGTGTACGGGACCACCGGCCGGTTGGAGAAAGGCTACCGGCTGATGGGGGCCGAGTTGGAGTCGGAGTACGACCCGGTGGAGGCCGGGTTGGCCCGCCCCAAAGTGAAGGCGGCCGATTTCATCGGCAAAAAAGCCTATCTGGCGGCCCGGGAGGAGGGCCCGGCGGCGGTATGTTGCACGCTGACCATGGAAAGCCATCTGCCGGTTGCGGGCTCCGGGTCCGGCTCGGGGGAGGCGGAGGCCCGTTTCCCGACGGGCGGCAACGAGCCCATTCTCACCTTGGAGGGGGAGCGCATCGTGGACGGCAAAGGCCGGGTTTCGCGGGTGACCAGCGCCGGGGCGGGGCCGTCTTTGGACTCCTACCTGTTGCTCGGTTACCTGCCCGCCGGCATGGCCGAAGAGGGGCGGGAGTTGCGGATAATGTACCAAAATGAACTGTTCCCGGTGCGGGTGGCCCGGGTCGGCTCCCGGCCCCTGTTCGACCCCGACGACTCCCGGATGAAATGTTGACCAGCGGCCGGGCGGGCGGCGGTTCGGTCGCGACGGGGAGGATCTGAAGCGGCGATGCGCGTTTTGGCTTGCGTGAAACGGGTTCCGGCCCCGGGGGCGCGCATCGTGCTCACCTCCGACCGGCGGGACATTGACGCCGCTTTGCTGGGATTCACGGTCAGCCCGCACGAGGAATGCGCGGTGGAGGAGGCGGTGCGGATCGCGGAACGGGAAGGGGGTTCGGCGGCGGTGATTACGTTGGGGCCGGCGGAGGCGGAGGAGCAGTTGCGGTCGGCGGCGGCGGTGGGGGCGTCGGAGGCGGCGCTCTTGCAAACCGGGGAGGCGGACTGGGATGCGGTTTCCACCGCCGGAACTTTGGCTTGCGCCATCAGCGGGATGGAGTCGGAGGCGGGGGACCCCTTCGACCTGATCCTGTTCGGCAACGAGTCAGCCGATTCGGGGGGCTACCAGGTGGGAATCCGGGTGGCCCGCATGCTGGGGAGGCCGATGGTGAGCGGCGTCAAAAGTTTGGAGGTCGCCGACGGGGAGGTTACCGCCCGTCGGGAGACCGCCTCCGGATGGGAGGTGTACCGCTTGCCCCTGCCGGCGGCGGCGGCGGTGAAAGAGGGCATCAACCTGCCCCGCTACCCGACTTTGAAAGGCCGGATGGCGGCCCGCAAGGCGCAGGTGACGGTCAAAGAGGTTTCCCCGGCGGGCTCCGGCCTGTCCATGTTGGAGCTGGAGACCCCGCCCGCTACGGGCGGGCAAGTGTCCATTTTGGGGGAGGGGCCGGAGGCGGCCCCGGCGGTGGTGGACATCTTGGAGGAGTTGGGGTTGCTATGAGCCCCTTCCTGTTTCTGGCGGAGCACGACCGGGGGGCGATGGAGGAAACCGTTTGGGGCGGGTTGACTTACGCCCGCCGTTTGGCGGAGTCGGCCGGGGCGGAGTTGCATGCGGTCCTGATCGGGGAGGAGGCGGAGGGCTTGGCCGGTTCGCTGGGGGCGTACGGGGCGGCGGCGGTTTACGCGGTGCGGGATGCGTTGCTGACCGACTACGGCCCGGACGCTTGGGCGGAAAGCCTGTGGCGCTTGGCCCGCTCCGCGGAGGCGGCGGCGGTGCTGGCGGTGGGCACCGACCGGGGCAACGAGGTCATGGCCGGGGTGGGGGCCCGCTCCGGCCTGGCGATGGCGGCCAACTGCTTGGAGATAGAAACGGCGGCGGACGGGGGGGAGGACTGGTTGCTGACCCGGGTGCGGTGGGGGGGCAGCCTGCATGAGCGGGCCCGGCTGTCGGCGGATATGAAACTGGCCACCCTGGCCCCGCACGCAACCGAACCGGAGGTTTTGGATTCCCCGGCGGCGGGGGAGAAGAGGACGTTCGAACCGGAGTTGCCGGCCGGGGAGGCGGTGACGATGGTGCGGGAGCGGGTTGCGGCGCAAGAGGGGATCACTTTGGCCACCGCCCCGGTGGTGGTGAGCGGCGGCCGGGGAGTGGGAAGCCCGGAAGGTTTCGCCGCTTTGGAGGAGTTGGCGGAAATGTTGGGGGGAGCGGTGGGGTGCTCGCGGGTGGTGACCAACAACGGATGGCGCAACCACAAGTTCCAGGTGGGGCAGACGGGGACGGTGGTGGCCCCCGACCTGTACATCGCGTGCGGGATTTCCGGGGCCATCCAGCATTGGGTGGGGATGATGAACTCCCAAAACGTGCTGGCCGTCAACCTGGACCGGGAGGCCCCGATGGTGACCAAAGCCGACTGGGCGGTGATAGCCGACCTGCACGAGGTGATTCCCGCCATCACCGCCGAAATCACCCGCCGTCAATCCCAAGCCCGCGAAGACTCCTAATCCCCCCGCCGCAACCGGGGTTGGTTCAGCAGACGGGGCGGCTGGGGTGCGATCCGCCCCCGTATTCGCGTTTCAGGATGCCCCATATGGAATGATCCACCCACCGGCCGCCGATTTTGACTTCCTCCCGCAACAGTCCCTCCCAGGTGAAGCCCAGTTTGCGGGCCACCTGTTCGCTGGCCAAATTACCGGCGGCGATGCGCACCACGATGCGATGCATCCCCAGCCGCTCGAACCCGACCCGCAACATGGCCCCCGCCGCCTCGGTGGCCGCCCCCCGGCCGGTTTCCCCGGTGCGTATCCAATAACCTATTTCCCCGCTGCGGTATCCCCGGGAAACATGCCAGATGCTGACATTGCCGATGTGGTAGTCGGGCTGTTCCGGGCGGTGAACGGCGAAGTCGTAGGCTTTGGCCTCCCGCCACGAGCGGATGCTTTCCCTGACGAACCCGGCGGCGGAGGCCCGGGTGTAGCGGGTGTTCGCCCACGGCAGAAACTCGGCCAGTTCATCGTGCGAAGCCAGCACCGCCCGATGCAGGGAGGCGGTGTCCCGCCGCCGGAAGGGCCGCAGGATGAACTCCCCGGCCCTGATTTCGGCGTGGGGCAACGGTTCGCCGGTTTGCCTATGGTTCAGGATCGCCGACTTCTTTGCATACGGGGTCAAGATTAGAGGGCGGAGCCGGGCCGGGCGGGGCGCGGCGGCGCGTTCCCCGCCCGGTTACGATGAGCCGATGGACGAATGGAACCTCCCCCCGTTGCTGGACGCTCCCCAACCGGCGGGCCCGGAACCGCGGGCGGCGGTGCTGGCCTGCCTGTTTCCCGACCGGGACGGCCCCCGCCTGGTGCTCATCAAACGGCCCGGCCACATGCCCACCCACGCCGGGGATCTGGCTTTCCCCGGCGGCAAGCCGCAACCGGGGGAAACCCCGTTGCGCACCGCCCTGCGGGAAGCCGGGGAGGAAGTGGGGTTGGAGCCGGAGCAGGTGGAGACGTTGGGATACCTGCCCGATATCCACACCGTCACCTACCCCCGGATGGTGACTCCGGTGGTGGGCCGCCTGTCCGCCCGCCCGGTTCTCATCCCCGACCCGGGGGAGGTGGAGGCGGTGTTCACCCCCCAGCTGGACATTTTCCGGGACGCGGCACGCTGGCGGAGCGAAGACTGGGGGGGACGGCGGGTTTTTTTCTTCGACTTGGACGGGGAGACCCTGTGGGGGGCCACCGCCCGCCTGGTTCGCCGACTGGCCGGCCTGGGCGGCTACTGACCCGGGGAACCCCTCCCCGGATCATCCGCTCCGTTTCCGTCTGGGTCCCCCGGGCGTTTGGACACCAGATTCAGGATCTGCGGATGCAATATCCCGTTGGCGGCCAGCCCGCTTCCCGCCCGGAAATCGGAAACCCCGTTGCGGTCGGTGAAAACACCCCCCGCTTCCGGGATGATCACCTCCATGGGGGCCAGATCCCAGGGGGCGGCGATCGGATCGTACATCGCCTCCGCCATCCCGGCGGCCACCAGCGCATACCCGTAGCCGTCCCCCCATCCCCTTATTTTCATGGGGCTGCGACGCAGGCGTTCCGCCGCCTCCCCCTGCAGCAGGTCGAACCCGGTGGTGGTGAGCAGCGCCCCCTCCAACCCGGTCCGGTCGCTGACCCGGGTGCGGGCCCCGTCCAGGAAGCACCCTTGGCCCCGCCCGGCCGCCACGGTGCGCCCCAGGGCGGGCAGGTTGATGACCCCCACCGCCATCCCGCGTTCGTCCCGCATGGCCAGCAGGGTGGAATAGAGGGGGATGCGGCGGATGAAGGATTCGGTGCCGTCGATCGGGTCGATGTACCAGGTTCTCCCGCTGCGTCCGGCGCTGGTCCCGTGTTCCTCCCCCACGACGCCGTCCTCCGGGAAACGTTCGGCCAGTTGCGCCCGCAGGAAAAGTTCCGCCTCCCGGTCGGCTTCCGTCACCGGCGACCCGTCCGTTTTGGACTCCACCCGCAACGCCGTCTTTCGGAACCAGTTCAAGGTGAGAGCCCCCGCCCGCCGGGCCAGCTCCGCCGCCTCCTCCACCAGGCTTTCCCCCGCCGGGGGAGGCTCCCCGCCCGGCCGCCCCGCCCCCGCCTCATCCTCCGTTCGGCCGTTCACCGCCCCTCCTTTATCAAACCCACCACGATCCCGTCCACCAGCGCCTGCCAGGAGGCTTCGATCAGGTTGGGATGCACCCCGATGGAACCCCAGGTGTCCGTTCCGTTGGTCATCTCTATGAAGACCCGCACGGTGGCGCCGGTGGATTCGGTGGAGTCCAGCACCCGCACCAGATAGTTGGTCAAACGCAACTCCCCCACCGTCGGGTAGCAGGCCGCCAAACCCCGGCGCAGGGCGTGGTCCAAGGCGTTGACCGGCCCGTTGCCCTCCCCCAAGGTGACGATCCGCTCGCCTTGCACCACCAGTTTCACCGTGGCTTCGGCCACTATCTCCTCGTTGGATCGCCGTTCGGTGAACACCCGGAAGGATTCCAGGCTGAAAAAATCCTGCTCCCAGCCGGTGGAGCGCCGCAACAGCAACTCGAATGACCCGTCGGCCGCCTCAAAGTGATAGCCCCGGTATTCCATGTGCTTGATTTCATCCAGCACCGCCCCGATCTGCTCGTCGGTCACCTCGATTCCCAGGGACTTCGCCTTGTTGACGATGGTGGCCCGTCCGGACAGTTCCGACACCACCATGCGGGTGCGGTTGCCGACCGCGGACGGGTTCTGGTGTTCGTAGGCGTCCGACCGCCGGGCCAGGGCCGAAGTGTGCAGGCCGGCCTTGTGGGTGAAGGCGGAGGCCCCCACGTAGGGCCGGTGCGGGTCCAGGCTGATGTTGACGATTTCGGCGATGTGGTGGGAGATGGGGGAAATTTGCTCCAAGCGGTCTTCGTCCAGCGCCGGGATGCCCATTTTCAGCACCAAGTCGGGGATGAGGGTGGACAGGTTGGTGTTGCCGGTGCGCTCCCCGTAGCCGTTGACGCAGCCTTGCACCTGTCGCACCCCCCGCTCCACCGCCAGCAAAGAGGAAGCCACCGCGCATCCGGCGTCGTTGTGGAAATGGACTCCCAACTCGGCCTGGGGCAGTTCGGCCTGCACCCGTTCCACCGCCTCCCCGATTTCCCGGGGGAGGCGCCCGCCGTTGGTGTCGCACAGCACCAAACGGGAAGCCCCCGCTTGGTGGGCGGCCCGCAGCACGGCCAGCGAAAAGTCGGGGTTGGCCGCGTATCCGTCGAAGAAATGTTCGGCGTCGAAAAACACTTCCCGGTCATGTTGCCGCAGGTATTCAACGGATTCGCCCACCATGGCCGCCCCATCGTCCAAGTCGGTGCGCAGGGCCTCCCGCACATGGTAATCCCAGGCTTTCCCCACCAGGCAGATGACCGGGGTTTCGGCCTCCAACAGGGCCAGCAGTTGCGGATCGCCGTTGACGTCGCCCCGGGGGCGGCGGGTGGAGCCGAAGGCGGTGAGAACCGCCCGGCGCAGGTTCAGTTCCGAGCGGGCCCGTTTGAAGAACTCGCTGTCCTTGGGGTTGGAGCCGGGCCATCCGCCCTCCACGTATCCCACCCCCAAGTCATCGAGCAGGGCCGCCACCCGCAGCTTGTCGGAAACGGTCAGGGAAATACCCTCCTGTTGCGATCCGTCGCGCAAGGTGGTGTCGTAAATTTCCAGTTGGGGGTGGGCCATGTTTCTTCTCCCGGATCGGCGGGCGGGCCGCTCCGGCCCCTAAAAAAGAAACCCTCCGCCATGGCGCAGGGTTGGGGGGACGGAGCGGGATATGTCCCGCCGTCCCTAGTCGATAATGGAACCAGAAGTATGGTGCATTGCCCCCAGTATGGCGGACCCCCCGCCCGATGTCAAGCCCGACCGCCTTTCATCGCTAATCTAGCCGGGATGAAACGGCGACCCGTTGGGAGGGAGAATGTCTGAGCGCGACCGGGCGCGGCGGCGGGTGTTTTCAGGCATTCAGCCCACCGGGGACATCCACATCGGCAACCATTTGGGGGCTTTGCGCAACTGGGTGGCCTTGCAGGACGAATACGACGCCATCTACTGCGTGGTGGACCTGCACGCCCTCACTCTCCCGCAGGACCCGCGGGAGTTGGCCGCGGCCCGCCTTCGCACCGCCAAGCTCCTGCTGGCCTCCGGCATCGACCCGCAACGTTCCATGCTCTATTTTCAAAGCCGGGTCCCGCAGCACGCCGAGTTGTCCTGGATTTTGGGGACTTTGGCCTCCATGGGCCACCTGGGGCGGATGACCCAGTACAAGGAGAAAGGCGACAAGGGGGCCCAGAACCTGGGGCTGTTCTCCTACCCGGTGCTGATGGCGGCCGACATTATGATCCACCGGGCGCACGCCGTCCCGGTGGGGGACGACCAGACGCAGCATCTGGAGTTCACCCGCGACCTGGCGGAACGTTTCAACTCCCGCTACGGCGACTTTTTCCCCCCGCCCGAGCAGATCACCCCCGGAGTGGGGGCGCGGGTGATGTCCCTCACCGACCCGACCGCCAAAATGTCCAAGTCGGATCCGGACGGGCGCTCCCGGATTTTGGTGATGGACTCCCCGGATGCGATCGCCGCCAAGATAAGGTCGGCGGTGACCGACTCGGAGGCGGTCGTCGCCTACGACGTGGAACGCAAGCCGGGAATCAGCAACCTGCTGGACATGCTGGCCGTGTACACCGGCCGGGCGGTGGATGACTTGGCGGACGAATACGCCGATGCGGGCTACGGGCGGTTCAAGGAGGCGGTGGCGGAGGCGGTGATCGAAGGATTGGCCCCGCTACGCCTCGCCTATGAGGGCATGGGGGACGCCGAGGCGGAGGCGGTGATGGAGGCGGGAGCGGAGCGGGCCCGCGCCTCCGCCGGGGACTCCATCAGGCGGGTGCGCAGCCTGATCGGCCTCGCCTGAGTCCGCCCGAGGCCGGCGCCCGTCGGCCCTCTTTCCTGCAGCTGTCCAATTTGACACACCCCTAATTTATGATGGGTGTCTTATGAACGATTCAACCGCCTCCGCCGGGCCCGTCATCGGCCAGCCGGGACGCATCTACGTGGATGACTGGTCGCCCGAATACGGGCCGTCGCTGGACGCTCCGGATGACCGCAACCTGGCCGACTTGGTGGACACCACCGTGGAAACCGACCATTGGCGGGCCATGCCCGGTTCGCCGGACGTCCGGTTTGCGGAGGTTGCGATAGTGGACGGGGTGCGGCGGGCGGACGCCCGGTTGACGTTGATGGAGCCGTTCGAAGGGCCGATACCCGGCTTGGTGGCCACTTTCGGGGTCGGGGCGGTCTTTTGGCGTCCGGCGGAAAAGGCCTCCTGGTTTGGGACGCAACGGGCGGAACGGATGGTGGTGATGGGCAAAGGCCGGATGGCGCGGACGGCGGGGCTGGGCGGTTTGGATTCTGCGCCGTTCTCCGTCCCCGGCGATCAGCATTTGGACTTGATGGATTTCACGCAGGAGCGGATGAGGCAGGCGGAGGCCGGGCTGGCCGAAGAGTTGGCCGGCGCCGAAGGCCGGTTGGTGGTGGCCGACGGGCGACTCAGTTACGGGGCCCCCGGGTCGGTGGTCGGCTATGTCAAAAGCCAACAGGCCATTTACCTGGAGGGACTGCATTTGCCGTTGGTGGGGCGGTTGGCGGCGGGGGAGCGGACGCCGGTGTTTGCGATCGGGGGCAAACATCCCCTTTACTCTTGGTATCTGAACTTGGCGGAAGTCCCCTTCGGTTCCCCCTGGGCGGGGATCGCCCGGTGCGAGGTGACGGCCGAAGACGGCTTGGAAGCGGCCGTAAACCTGGCCGGGGCCACCGCCGCCCTGCTCCCCCGGCTGGCCGCCCCCAAGCAGGTCGACGCCCGCGCTCCGCAAAACCTGGTTCCCATCGCCGCCTTGGAACGGGAGTTGCGCAAGTTAATGGGGGATTCCCGGATGGTGGAGCGGCTGGTGCGGGAGGCGGTGGCGGATGGTTCGCTGGCCGTCGCTCCCGCCCCCGGGGAAGAGCACCAGGATGGAGGGGAGGAGGAGTGGGCGGAGGAGCGGGATTGGCGTACGGAGGAGGAGTTATGAGCGACGAGCAAGCAGTGGGCCGGGTGCTGGCCACCAGGGAGGCGGCCACCACCGGACAGTTCCGGGTGTTGCTGAACGAAGACAGCTATTTGGCTTTGGACGACCTGGTG
Source organism: Candidatus Spongiisociaceae bacterium (assembly GCA_965202665.1). Lineage (GTDB taxonomy): Bacteria > Actinomycetota > Acidimicrobiia > Spongiisociales > Spongiisociaceae. The sequence goes on along the minus strand of OZ241841.1, from coordinate 942,446 downwards.
GTGGTGACCACCGAGGTGCCGGGCGCGGGGGAGGTGCGCACCTACGGGATCGTGACCGAGTCGGAGGGGATCTACGAGGGGGCCTCCTTCGATTCGGACACCCTTCGCATCGCCGAGCAGGGCATCCTGCCCGCCGCCCGCATCCGCTCCGCGCAGGTGGCGGTGACCAGGGTGGATCCGGAGCTGTGGGTGGCCCCCGATCCGGGGAGGGAGGTGCGCCGGGCGGCCGGCGCCGAACGGGAAAAGGCCCTCTACGCCGATGAGATGGGACGGCCCCTGCCGGTGGGCGTCGGGCGGGACGGCCACCCCATTTTCGCCGATTTGGATTTCTTCGACGGGACCAAAGGCGGGCATATGTCCATTTCCGGGGTTTCGGGGGTGGCGACCAAAACCTCCTACGCCCTGTTTTTCCTGCGCATGCTCACCGCCCGCCACGACCTGGTGGGGGCGGCGGCCTCCAACCTGCGGGTGCTGGTGTTCAACGTGAAAGGCGAAGACCTGTTGCATTTGGACAAGCCCAACAGCATGTTCACCGGGGAGTCGGAGGAGATGTGGCGCAGCTTGGGGGTGGAACCGGAGCCGTTTCCCTCGGTCGGTTTCTGGGCCCCTCCCCGGCGCCGTTCGGGGGATGTGACCTTGCCCGACACCGGGGGGCGCATGACGGGGATCGAGACCTTTGCGTGGACCCCCCGCGAGTTCATAGACGAAGGGTTGCTGGCGTTCCTGTTCACCGACGCCTCCGACATTCGCAACCAGGTGTCGTTCGTGGAGGAACGGGTGCGGGCCCAGTTGCAGAAGTGGGCGGCGGACGTGGCGGGCCGACCGGGGGCGGTGGTGTTGCGCCCGCCCAGCGAGGGAATAAAAAAGGGCGAGCAAGTGAAGGCCGCCCCCGGGGAGCGGGTCATCCGCACCTTGTCGGATCTGGTGGAGGCTTTGGAGGAGTTTCTGGAACCGGAGGACGGGGGCGAACCGGACTACGCCTGGTCGGGCCGGGTGCAGGCGGGCACCATCTCCGCTTTTATACGCCGCCTGTACAGCGCCTCCCATCGTTTGGGGCATCTGGTGCGGGACGGAGAGTCCCGTCGCATCGACCGCCGCCGGGCCCAAGTGACGGTGGTGGACATTCACAACCTGCACGACCTGGGGCAACGGTTCGTGGTGGGGGCGTTGCTGCAGGAAACTTGGAACGAGAAGGAAGATTTGGGGCGGCGCCTTCCCCTGTCGGTGGTGGTGCTGGACGAGCTGAACAAGTACGCCCCCCGCGAGGGGCGCAGCCCGCTCAAGGAGATGCTGATCGACATCGCCCAACGGGGACGGTCGCTGGGGGTGTTGCTGGTGGGGGCCCAGCAGTCCGCCTCCCGGGTGGCCCCGGAAGTGCTGGAAAACGCCGCCCTGCGGGCGGCGGGACGGCTGGATTCGGCCGAGGCGGAACGATCCGAGTACGGCTGGATGCTCCCTTCCACCCGCGCCCGGGCCAGGTTGCTGAAACCGGGGACGATGGTGCTCTCCCAGCCCTCCATTCCCATGCCGCTGGTGTTGGAGTTCCCCTTCCCGCCCTGGGCCACCCGCGCCGAAGAGGTGGACGCCGGCCAAGAAGAAGACCCCTTCCGGGATTTGTAAGCAACAGGAGGACGAAGATGAAGATTCTGCACACATCCGACTGGCACCTCGGCAAGAAACTGGGCCGCTTCGACCGCACCGACGAGTACCGGGAGGTTCTGGACGAAGTAGCGGAAATAGCCAACCGGGAAGAAGTGGATCTGGTCGTCAACAGCGGGGATGTGTTCGACCGGCCCATCCCCGGCATGGAAGACCTGTCCTTGGGGCTGGAGGCCCTAGTACGCCTAACGGACGGCGGCCGCCGCCCGGTGGTGGCCATAGCCGGCAACCACGACTCCCCGAAACTCTTTGAGGTGCTGGCCCCTTTCCTGGCCCCCCGCAACGTTCGCTTGGTGGGCAGAATCAAACCCCCGGAGGAGGGCGGCGTGCTGGACTTGGAAACCCCCGGCGGCCGGGCGGTGGTGTCCTGTTTCCCTTTTCTAAGAGAGGGACTGACGTTCGATGTATGGGAACCCCCGGGGGAACGATACGGCAAGTACGCCGAACGGCTGAAAGCCATCTCCCACGGCTATTCCAAGCACGCCGAGAAAGTGGCTGGGAGGGATGCGGTGACCATACTGGTCGCCCATTTCCTGGTAGGGGGATCCAAGGTGCATGGACATGGCGCTCCGCGCGGGGAGCGGGAGTTGCATATGGGCGAGACCTACGCCGCTGACCCGCAGGCTATCCCGCCCGGCCCGCAGTACGTGGCGATGGGACATATCCACGCCCCGCAACCCGTTCTGAACGCCCCGGCGGCGGCTGAGTACGCCGGTTCGTTGCTGGAAATGGACTTCGGCGAAGCCGGAGAGCAGAAGCGGGTAGTAATAGTGGACATGAAACCGGGCCAACCCGCCGTGATAAGCCCGGTGAACTTGCAGGGCGGTCGCCGCCTGCTCCGGCCTAGCGGGACATGGGACGAAATCAAGGAAAAACCGGGTGTGTACGACTCCTACTTGGACCTGACAGTTCACACCGGTGGACCCGACCCCGGTCTGGCTGATCGCGCCCGCAACGAGTTCGAGTATATGGTCAAGGTGCGGGCCGAATACCCCCGTACCGAGCAGGAACGCCCGGTTCGCTCCGGCAGGCCGTTAGTGGAACTGTACGGCGACTATTACCAGCAACAGAACGGGGTGGAGGTCCCCAAAGGACTGGCGGATGCCTTCCGGGAATTGGAGGAGGAGGTTGCCCATGCGGCCCATTGAGCTAAGTTTGCGTAACTTTCGCTCCTATTCCGGAGAGCACAAGTTTGACTTCCGGGACCGCCGCTTGATTGCGATTGTAGGCCCGACCGGAGCCGGCAAGAGCACCATCCTAGATGCAATAACCTTTGCCCTATACGGAAGCACGCCCCGTACGGGTATGAAAAATTTCGCTTCCCTCATCAACCAACGGGAGGCGGAGGCGATGGTCAGATTGCGATTCGAAGCGGCCGGGGGAGAGTGGGAGGCGACCCGTAGCATTCGTCGCAAAGGAGGCAACCAATACGCCCTAAGCCGCCACGACGCCAACTCCGCGGAACCCGTGGAAAAGTGGGTCATGGCCGGACAGGTGGATAACAAAGTAAAGGAATTGTTAGGTTTGGATTATGACGCATTCACCCGTTCGGTGCTGTTAGCACAAGGTAGGTTTGCCGAATTCTTGGAGGCGGGCCCCGCCAAACGAGACGAGGTGTTGAAAGGCTTGTTTGGGTTCGAGCGGTTGGATAAGATGAAGGAGCTGGCCAAGGAACGGGAGAAAGATGCGCAACTCGAAATAGCAAAATTAGATTTGAAGTTACAGAAGATCGTTCAAGCCCAATTAGAGTGCGAGGATTTGGAAAAATTGATACAAGTTGCTCAAACCCGTTGCGAGCAACTGAGCCAAGCGTTGCCTGAGTCCCAAGAACTGAATAAACGGAAAGAAAAGATAAATTCAGCAGTAGCCGATTGCCGGAAGAAATTAGAAACGGTTGAAGACCTGAGTCTGCCTGAAAAGAAAGAATCCGAGAAGGTGATATTGGCCGCGGAGCAGGCGACGGCCAAGACGGAGAAGGCCAGCACCCGATTGAAGGATGCCTCTCACGCAGTAAAGGAAGCCGACCAGATAGTCAAATCGTCTGAGTTTCAACAAAGGGCGGATAGTTGCAGGGAGGCAGACTTGTTGATTGCTAGTTTGAAGGGTTTGAAGGCCGCAGTGGTGCGAGCTAATGAGGAGGCTACTAAGGCGTTACGGCAACGGGACGACGCCGACAAGCAGACGGAACAGTGCCGTAGCGAGTTGGAGTCAGCCCAGGACCGGGTGCTCCAGGCCGAGAGGCGGAAACAAGAGACTGGAACTCTGCTTGAGCAGGCGAGGGCGGATTTGTTGGATGCCCGCCACCGGGATATGGCCGCTGAATTGAGATCGGGTTTGGAATCGGGCGGGGATTGCCCGGTGTGCGAGCAACCGGTGCACGAGTTACCCCAGGCGGTTACGGTTTCCGGAGTGACGGAGGCTGAGAAAGCGGTCAAGCAAACCGAGGCGGATGACAAAGAGGCCGATTCCGAGCTAATGACGGCAACCGGGATCAATCAGGCGGCGAAAGCCCGCTTGGAAGGAGCGCAAGCCAACTTGGAATCATCCCGTACTCAGGCTGAGGACAAGGCCGGAGTACAAGCGGAAGCGCAAAAAGAGATGGAAGAGTGTTTGGGTAAGTTCGCAGGTCTTCTGGGTGAAGGCGATCCAGAGAAATTGTTGGCAAAGGAAAGGGTTGCCATCCAAGATATACGAGATAAAGCAATCTCAGCTCGCGCCGCGCAAGAGAAGGCTTTGGATGCGCAGGAGAAGGCCCGCGTCGTAGGGGAGACCGCGAAGCGTGAAGCGGGCAAGATATGGATCAACCTGGTTGGGTTAGCCGCCTCACTGGAAATGAAGTCGCCTGGAACTGGGGACGACCTACCAGCCATCCGGTCACTATTGAACGATGTCCGTCAAGAGCACGACCGGAGCATTTCGCTATTGAAAGCCCAAATTCAAGAGGGACAGACAAGTTTGAAAGATGTCAATACTCAATTGCAGGCTCTGCTCGTTAAACATGAGGTAAAAGATTCTATAGAAACAGAGATTACAAAAGTGGAAGCTCAAAAGCAGATATGGTCAAATCAATTGAAAGGAAAAAAGGAGCAGGTAGCCGGTGGTGAGCAACTAGAAAAGCTAAAGCAAATCGAGCAGACAAAACAAGAGAACTTCAATAGGTTGTCCAAAGACCTTGTCAATACCGGTTTCATTAAGTTCTTGTTGGATACTGAACGAATGGCTTTGTCTGAGATAGGGTCCTTGTATTTTCAGCGTCTGTCCTCCGATAGATATCGGTTTTCCGAGGATGGCAAGTTTGATGTGATAGATCTAAACTTCGCCGGTCAGACCCGCCGCTCCGATACCTTGTCCGGCGGCGAGACTTTTCTGGCCTCGCTGGGGTTGGCGCTGGCTTTGGCGGAGATGGTGGGGTGGGAGGGTGGCCGTCTGGACGCCTTTATGCTGGATGAAGGGTTCGGCACTTTGGATCCGGAGCATCTGGATTTGGCGATGGAGGGTGTGGAAAGGTTGGTGGCGGACAGCGACCGCCGCTTGGTGATGGTGGTGTCGCATGTGGCCGAGTTGCGGGAGCGGGTGGATGACCTGCTCATCTTGGAGAAAGACCCGGCCACCGGCGACACCCAGATAGTCGAAGGAGCCGGACCCGCCTGACGATCGCCGAGGGCGGCTCAGGCGTCGGTTAGCATCCGCAGGTCGGCGTTGGTTATGTAGTCGCTGGGTTTGAAGGGCAACTCCGCCCGGGCCGGGTCGTTGTAGTAGCGTCGCGCGGCCGCCTCGAACCCGTCTTTGCCGTCGTAGTGGACCACCCATATGAACTGGTTGTCGGCATCGTTGCGCCACGGACCGCTCACCTCGAACCCGTGCTGTTTGCGCAACGGGATAATCTGGGCGGCTACTTTGGCGACGAACTCGTCTAGCAACCCCGGTTTGATGTCGTAGATGCGAAGTTGTGAAGTCATACCCGCATTATAAGGGTTGATTGTCGGGCGTTGTCATAAATTACCACTCCCTCTTCAGTGGCCTTTTGGTAAACCAGCGTGTTGCGTAGGGACTGTTGCTCCCATTCGGAGGGGGTGTACACGCTCAGATGGAGGCTGGGCGGATGGGGTCGCATGCCCAGGTTCTGATACTTCTACTTCTGGCTTGTTTCATAGAGGGCTCTCCACAGGGGTTGGGAAATGCCCCTCTTTCGCTGGTGGGCGTCCAGGTCCGTTTCTTTGATCAGGATTAGATCCAGGTCGCTGCCGGGGTGGGGTTGGCCGTTGGCGTAGGAGCCCCATAGTATGGCCCGCTCCACATCGAGGGCCGCTAGCGGGGCGGCCAGCGCCTCTTCAATGTCCTGCGGGGTGAGCATGGTGAAAACGACTTGGGCGGGCATGCCCTGATTGTAGCGCGGTTCGCCCCATCGTTTCCGCTACCCTGCCTGTTTGATGGCTCGCGTCGGTCTGTTCGGCTTTCCCAATGCGGGGAAGACCACCCTTTTCAACGCCCTCACCGGTTTGACGGCGGCCGTCGCCCCCCATCCTTTTACCACCGCCTCCCCCAATGTGGGGGTGGGGCGGGTGGCGGATCCCCTCCTGGAGCAGGCCGCTGTCTTGGAGAAGTCGCCCAAAGTCACCCATCCGTCCCTGGAGTTGGCCGACCTGCCCGCCCTGGGCGGGGACGGAGGCGGGGAGGCGATGTCCCGGTTGCGGGAGGCGGAGGCGTTGGCGGCGGTGGTGCAAGCCCATTCGCCCCTATGGGATTCGGGCGCTCCGCCCGACCCGGCCGTCCAGGCGGAAGAGTTGCTGTTGGAACTGTGCTTGGCCGACCACCGGGTTTTCCAACGACGCGTTTCCCGCCTGGCTAAAGAAGCCACCGCCAATCCGGAGTTGCGCCCGGCCGCCGGGGCGGTGGAAGAAGCGGCCGCCCTGCTGTCGGAAGGGGCGCTGTTGCGAAGCCGTCCGTGGAGCGAAACCCAGTTGAAGGTTTTCCGGGACATGTCCCCGGTCACCCTGGCGCCCTGCGTGTGGGTGGTGAACGCGGAAGAAGACATGTCTCCCTCCGACTTGGACGGCCTCCGGGACGGGGTGGCGGCGGCGGTTCCGGAGGGGGATGCGGTTTTGGCCCTGTCCGCCCGCTTGGAGGAGGAGGTTTCCCGCCTGGAACCGGAGGAACGGCGGGAATTGTACGAGGGACTGGGGTTGGGGGCGGGGGCTCCGGAGGCGGTAATGTCCGCCGTGTACCGGGCGTTGAACTTGCTCACTTTTTACACTTTGGGACCCAAAGAGTCCCGGGCTTGGACGTTGCCCGCCGGGTCCACCGCTTTGGACGCGGCCGCCAAAATCCATTCCGATTTGGCCCGCGGTTTCATCCGGGCCGAGGCGTGCCCGTTGGATGAGGTGATAGCGGCGGGCGGTTGGGATGCGGCCAAAGCGGCCGGGATAATCCGGTTGGAGGGAAAAACCTATCCAGTGGCCGACGGCGACGCCCTGACCATCCGGTTTTCGGTATGAGCCGCCCCCGCCCCGCTTGGCCGGCCCTGGCCGGATGGTGGTGGCGGGGTTTGCTGATGGGAATGGCCGATTTGGTGCCGGGGGTCAGCGGGGGCACGGTGGCCCTGGTTACCCGTATTTACCCGCGCTTGGTGGCCGCCCTCGATACGGGGGCGGGGGCGGCGGTGCGCCTGTTGCGGGGGGACCTCCGGGGGGCGGGCGGGATGTTGCGCAAAGTGGAATGGCGGTTCATTTCGTCTTTGGGCGCCGGGGCGGTGATGTCGGTGGCGGCTTTGGCGGGGGTGATCGAATGGTTGCTAGCGGAGCAACCGGTGCGCACCGCGGCCGTGTTTTTCGGTTTGATGGCCGGGGCCCTGGCGGCCGCCGTCGGGTTGTTCCGCCGCCCGACGGTCGCCCATCTGTCGCTGGCGGCGGCGACGGGGGCGGTAGCCTTCTGGGGGTTCGGTTTCCAATCGGCGGCGGTTTCCTCCCCGGCTTGGTGGAATTTTTTCCTGGCCGGGGCACTGGGGGTGTGCGCTTTCATCCTGCCGGGAGTGAGCGGCTCCTTCCTGTTGCTGTCCATCGGAATGTATCAGCCGGTAATCCGGGCTCTGACCGGCCTCGACGTTCCGGCCTTGGCGGTGTTCGCCTTGGGTTTGGTTCTCGGCCTGGGCGCTTTTTCCCGGTTTTTGAACTGGTTGCTGGCCCGTTTCCACGACCGCTTGCTGGCGGTGATGATCGGCCTGATGGCCGGTTCGTTCCGCATCCTGTGGCCTTGGCCGTACGGCTTGGGGGACGAAAACGGCGTCGGAGCCACCGTCCTGGGCGCACCCGGCTCCGACTGGGCCGTCCCCGTTGTCCTGGCCCTGGTTTCCGCCGGAGCGGTAATCGCCCTAGTGCAATGGGCCGACCGCCGCCCGCCCCCCGCCCCCTGAATCTTGTTCGAGGGCCCTCAGCCCCGGGCCAGTTCGCTTATTTTGTCCAGCATGCCCACCACCTCCGGATGGCTCTCATCGGGTTCCATCATTGCTTCCAACAGATGCAAATCTCTTTTGAGGGTGGGCTGGCCCGCATCGGTTAGCCGCCTGCTACTGCTGGGGATGTCGTTGAGTATAGCCGTCGCTAACGTCTCCCCTCCCCATTCGTCCCAGTACGGGAACGCCAAGAAACGCTGCTTGGACCCGTCCTCCGTGTTTTGATGGACGGGATTTCCAAAGTGGGTGGACGAGAACCAGGAACAGGAAACTGAGACGGTAGCTTCAGTTTTGGTGGTGAAAGACACCATCCGTTCCTTCAATGTTCATCATCAACCTCCCATGAACCCGTTGTGGCACATAGTTAGTCTGTATGCCCGGTGGTAATCCACCCGTCGGGGAGGTTATAATTATGTATGTTATAATATGCAACATAGTTGGTTGCGTCGCCGCGGGCGCATCTCCAGACCGCTTGTCCGGGACCGCCAACCAGCCATGTAAAGTGGCTGTCACGGCAAACGAAGAAGGACTACAAAATGGCAAACACCACCCCAGCCGACCAGCCGGACACTCCGGGGCCAATGGAACGCAGGTACGACCCCCGCTTGACTGAGTACGAGGAAAGGATCTTGCTCGCCAATGGCCATCAACCTTTTTTCACCCCAGGTGGGCCGGGTGAGGAAGAGTTGGTCGTAGGCAAACTTTACTGGCATCTCTACTTTGAGGGCATCGGTTATTGGCCGTATTGGTTCAAAGAGTCATATCGGGAGTTTAATCCAGTAAACCAGAGCGACTGGGTGCAATTCTTGCGCGACCACGATGCCCCGCCCCCCGCCGGTTTACGGGAAAAGTTCCCCACCGGGGTGCTGGTAATCATTCCTGAAGGCCGTCAGTAACCTCACCGGGCGGCAGGTTTGGCAAGGTGGGGGTAGTAACATAACTGCACCGCCACAGAGGGAGGGAATGGCGAAGTTTACGAAAATCAGGGGACGCACGTTTAGGCAACTAGCCGACGCGTACAATAACAAGTTAAGAATTATGCGTTCACTCGTGGAGAATAGAAACGTCGGTTTCTCCGCCCGCCCCGTTGCGACGCCCACTGGTCCAAACCCATGCGCCAGGCGGCGACGGCCTGCAAAAGGGTGGTTTTGCCGGAGTTGTTGGGCCCGGCCAGCACCACCGAATCGTGCAGATGAAAAACCTGCTCGGTGAACCGCTTAAAGTTTCTGACCGTCAGGCTTTTGATCATGGGGCGCGCTCCTCAGCCGGGGCCGAATATGCTCTATGGTTAGACAAGAACAGGATACCGGATAACAATATGAAGGGTCCGCCGCCCCGCTAAGCCGCTGACAGGAGCAGGCAGGAGAACAGGTTCAATGTCCGTACCGCCGGCCGAGCGGCCGCGTCCCCGGTTTTTCGACAGCCGGGCCGCCTACATGATGTTCGTTACCGTCACCACCGAAAAGGAGATGGTGGCGGCGCGGGTGGCCCGGGAGGCGGAGCGCGTAACCCCCGGCCCGGACGCCCTGCGGGTGTTCGACGCCGGAATGGGGGACGCCACCGTGCTCACCAACGTTATGCGGATGTTGCACGAACGGTTCACCCACGTGCCCTGGCTGATAGTGGGCAAGGAGATCAGCCTGGAGGACGTCCGCCAGGCCCTGGACCGGTTGCCGGACCGCCTCCACGAGCACCCGGAGATGGTGTTCGTGGTCACCAATATGACCTACCTGGAAGCCCCCGGCCTGCGCCCCTCCCCCGGCAAACCGGAGGTGTCCTGGCGGAGCACCGCCCTGCGGGGATCCACCACCCTGGAATTCACCCGCCAGATCCGGGACATCATCGAACAGGTGACCGAAGACTGGCGGGTGGAGGTCAGCCCCCGCACCGGCAATCCGATCTACGTCACCCCGGCCGTGCATGTCATTTACCGCCAAGATCGGGAGTTCATCCTGCGCCGCACCCTGCCCCGGCCCGACTCCTATCAGGCCGCCTACGACCTGGTGATCGCCTCCCAGCCCTATCGGGCCCGCACCTCCGATGAGCACAAAGTACGCACGGTCATTCAACCGTTGGCGGAGTCCCTCGCCCCCGGCGGACGTTTGCTGGGCATTCACGGCTACGGCCGCGATCCCGGCATGGAAATCATCCGCCAGCTGTGGCCGGAGGAGGATCCGTTCCGCACCGGCCGCCGAGCCCTGCTGGCCGAAGCCGATCGCCTGTTGCGCCCGCAAAGCAACCTGCGCACCCATCCGCTGACCGACGAAGAGTCCGTGTTCCGGTACGACTTGAAGGTGATGCCCGCCGAGTCGAACCAAAATTTCGGAACCTCGTCCCTTTTGGCCGCGTGGAACGCGGCCGTCTACGTGGCGCAGATCGACGAAGAGCGGGTGGCGGAGGCGGTTGCGTCGGGGGCCTATCTGGAGGCGGTGCGGTCGGTCATCAAACGACACGGGGGCGTGTGGTTTTACGACGAGAGCTATGTAATTTCCCGCGCCCGCCCCGAAACCTAATATTCCCCTATGAACGACACCCTCACCGCCGTCCCCGGAGTGGAAGTGGGGCATTGGACCTCCCCCGACTGCGACACCGGCGTTACCGTGATCACCTTCCCCGAACCGAACACGGCGACCGCCGAAGTGCGGGGCGGCGCCCCCGGATCCCGGGAGACGGCCCTGCTCGCCCCCGGAATGAGGGTTACCCAAATCCAGGGCTTGGCCTTCAGCGGCGGGTCGGCCTTCGGGCTGGCCGCCGCCGACGGGGTGATGCGGGAGTTGGCCGCCGCCGGACGGGGCCACCCCGCCCCGGCCGGGCCGGTGCCCATCGTTCCCGCCGCGGTCATTTACGACCTGGCTGAAAACCCGCCCGGGGAAGCCGCCGCCCGCCCCGGCCCCGAAGAGGGGGCGCGGGCTTACCGGGCCCGCACCGCGGCTCCGGTGGAGCAGGGGAGGGTGGGGGCGGGCCGGGGGGCGACCTCCTCCCAATGGAGGGGGCCGCAGGCGGCGCGCCCCGCCGGTTTGGGTTCGGCGGCGGAGACGGCCGGCGGATGCCGGGTGGGGGCGTTGGCGGTGGTCAACCCGGCGGGGGACGTTTTCACCCTGGAAGGAGAGCCGCTGACCGGCGGACCTCCGCGTCCCGGCCCCCCTCCCGCCGCCCTCGTTGACCGCGCCAACACCACCTTGCTGGCCGTCGCCGTCGACGCCCGTCTGGGCCGGGAGGATTTGCTGTATCTGGCGGTGCGGGCGGCCGACGCGGTAGCGGCTTGCATCCGCCCCGCCCACACCCGGCTGGACGGCGATATCGTCTTCGCCGTTTCCTGCGGGGAGCGGACCGGCGGCCTGCTCGTCCTGGGGGAAGGGGCGTTCATCGCCGCCGGCCGGGCCATCGCACGCGCCGTCCGCCCGCCCCAACCGGCCCGTCGCCGGAGCGAAAAGTGAACCGGGAAATTTCCCTGTCGGAGGCGGCCGCCCGCCTGGAAAAGTTGGCCGCCGAGGCCCGGGAATGCACCGCCTGCCGCTTAGCGGAGGGGCGCACCCAGGCGGTGTTTGCCGACGGCTTGCCGCAGGCGGAGTTGATGTTCATCGGAGAAGGGCCCGGTTACTACGAGGACCGGCAGGGAATTCCGTTCGTGGGCAAGGCGGGGATGTTGTTGGACCGCTTGCTGGACGAAGCGGGCATGAGCAGGGCCGATGTCTACATAGCCAACGTGGTCAAATGCCGCCCGCCCAACAACCGGGACCCCCGCCCGGACGAAATCGAGGCCTGCAAGCATTTCCTGTCCGACCAGATCCGGCTGGTGGACCCGTTGGCGGTGATGACCTTGGGCAACTTCGCCACAAAACTGTTGTTGAAAACTAACACCGGCATCACCCGCATGCGGGGGCGGGTCGTTCCGTGGTGGGGGACGGTGGTGATACCAACTTTCCATCCGGCGGCCGCGTTGCGGGCCGGGCCGGAAATGGAGGCGGTAATGGCCGAGGATTTGCGGTTGGCGGTGCGCACCATGGAACAAATTCGGGCCGGGGCCGCCGAGCAAACCGCTCCCTCCCCGGAGGCGGAAGCGCCGGGGATTGAGGCCCCCTCCGAACAGATGGGATTGTTCGGATGATGGAAATAACCGCCCCCCGCCCTTCCGACACCCGGGCGGTGGGCCGCGCTTTGGCCGCCTTGGCCCGCCCCGGGGATGTGATCCTGCTGCAGGGGCCGCTGGGGGCGGGCAAAACCGTGTTCGTTTCCGGGTTGGCGGAGGGCTTGGGGGTGGAGGAGCCGGTGCAGTCCCCCTCGTTCATCCTGGTCAGAATCTACCGGGACGGGTTTATGCCGCTGGTGCACGCCGATGTCTACCGCGCGGCCACTTTCGCCGAAGTGGAGGAACTGGAGTTGCTGAGCGGAGCCCGGGAGGGGTTGCTGGTGATCGAATGGGGGGACATGGTGGCTTCCCGGCTGACCGACGACTTTTTGGAGGCGGAGTTGTCGGGGGCGGGGGAGGAGCCCCGCTCTATCCGCCTCGCTCCGCACGGAGATTGGCGGGGGCGCGACTTGGAGCTGGTCCGTTGCTGATTCTGGCCATTGAGACCGCCACCGCCGCCTCCTCGGTGGCTTTGGTAAAGGACGGGGAGGCCCTTGCCTCCGCCCGCCGTTTGGACAGCCGCGGGCATGACGGTTTTTTGGTCCCGGCCATCGACTTCTGCTTTCAGCAGGCCGGCATGTCCCCCTCCGATCTGGAGGCGGTGGCGGTGGATACCGGCCCCGGTCTTTTCACCGGCCTCCGGGTGGGTTTGGCCACCGCCCAGGGCTTGGCCGCCGGATTGGGGATTCCCCTCCTCGGAGGGTGTTCGCTGGACGCCCTGGCGTTGCGGGCCGCCACCGGCCGCCGTCGTATCTGGGCGGTGGTGGACATGCGACGGGGGGAGGCGGCGGTGGCCGGTTATCAGCCGGCGCCGGGCGGGGCGGTGATGGATTCCGCGCCGGAGACGGTGGGTTACGACCACTTTCGGGGCATCCTCGATTCCTATCCGCAGGAGTCGTTGGTGGTGGGGGACTGGCCGGCCCTGCCGGAGGGGATTTTCAGCGGACTGCACCGCGTCAAAACCGGCCGCCCCCGCTTCCCGCACGCGGCGGCCGTGGCCGCGCTGGCCGCCCCCCGGGCGGAGCGGGGAGAGTTCCCCCATCCCGACCAGGTTCGTCCCTTCTACATGCGGAAACCGGATGTGACTTTGGGTTCCGCCCATCTGACGCAGGGGGGTTTCTGGCCCGGTCATCCTCCCGCCGCCGTCCCGGACGCCGGAGAACGGACGTGACCATCCGGCCCATGCGGAGGGACGACCTCCCGGAGGTCATGGCCTTGGAACGGGACACTTTCCATCAGCCGTGGAACGAGCGAATTTTCACCGACGAGTTGGACGCTCCCGGACGTTGCTATCTAGTGGCCGAACATCAGGGGCGGGTGATCGGCTACGGGGGGCTGATGCTGGTCGGCTGCGACGCCCACATAAACACCTTGGCCTCCGCCCGCCCTTCTCCGGTTCCGGCGGTTGGTTCCCGTTTGATGCTGTCGCTGATCGAATCCGCCCTGGACGGGGGGGCGCAGCAATTGACGTTGGAGGTGCGGGTTTCCAATCGCACCGCCCAGGACTTCTACCGCAAGTTCGGGATGGCCCCGGTGGGGGTGCGCAAGCGCTATTACCGGGATGAGGACGCCCTCATAATGTGGGTGCACGACTTGGCCGGCCCCGGCTACGCGGGCCGTTTGGACAAAATTCGGGAGGGGTTGCCGTGAGCGGACCGTTGGTGCTGGCTTTTGAAACTTCCTGCGACGAAACGGCGGCGGCGGTGGTGGAGGGGTCGCGGGTGCGCAGCAACGTGCTGGGATCGCAGGTGGAGTTGCACAGCCGGTTCGGGGGGGTGGTGCCGGAGGTGGCGGCCCGCGCCCATGTGGAGGCGATCCGTTCCCTCACCCACCGCGCCTTGGATCAAGCGGCGGTTCATCCCGACGAATTGGACGGAATCGCCGCCACCCGCGGCCCGGGCCTGGCCGGTTCGCTGCTGGTGGGTTTTTCCTTCGCCAAGGCCCTGGCTTGGTCGCGGGGGCTGCCTTTTTTGGGGGTGGATCATATGGAGGGCCACCTGTTCGCCCCCCGCTTGGAGTTTCCCGACTTCCGGCCCCCGGCCGTGATTCTGCTGGCTTCGGGCGGGCACAGCCAGGTGGTGGCCGCCCGCGACTGGGGGGACTACCGGGTGCTGGGCCAGACCCTCGACGACGCGGCCGGGGAGGCTTTCGACAAGTTGGCCCGGTTCATGGGTTTGGGGCATCCGGGCGGCCCGGCCATGGATCGGATGTCGGAGGGGGGCGACCCGGAGGCGATCCGTTTCCCGCGCGCCCTGGCCGATCGCCGCTACGACTTTTCCTTCTCCGGGCTGAAAACCTCGGTGGTGACCCGTTTGCGCAAAGCCCGGGATTCCGGGGACCTGCCTTCCATGGCGGATGCGGCGGCTTCCATACAGGAGGCGATCGTGGACGCGCTGGTGGACAAGACGATGAACGCGGTGGAGGATCTGGGGGCGGAGGCGGTGGGGGGCGGGGGCGGGGTGCTGGCCAACCGGCGCCTCCGCCTACGTTTGCGGGAGGAGGCCGACCGGCGGGGGGTGGGGCTGTTCCTGCCCCGGCCCGCGCTGTGCACCGACAACGGGGCTATGATCGGGGCGGCGGGGTCCCACTGGTTGGAGCGGGGGCGGCGCGCCGGATGGTCGGAACAGGTGGACCCCGGTCTGCGCATGTGAGCCCGGCGGTTGTTTCAGCCCCGCTTGGGAGACTCCCGAAAATCGCACTTGACCTGCGGATTTGGCAGTGTTGCGCCGGGAGTGATAAAATCAGTTGGCAATCCGGCTCGGCGAGCGCCAAAGAGTTCGTTGCGCCGGGAAGGAACGATCCGAACAGGAGGAAGAGGATGAATCTTACACCGCTCGGTGACCGTGTGATCGTTAGTCCCAACGATGAGGACGAGCAGCGCACCGCATCGGGGCTGGTCATCCCAGACACGGCCAAGGAGAAGCCGCAGACCGGCTCCGTTTTGGCCGTCGGCCCCGGGGACCGGAACGACGACGGCGATCGGGTTCCGATGGACGTGTCCATCGGCGACGTGGTCGTCTATTCCAAGTTCGCGGGAACGGAACTGAAGTACGAGGGCGAGGACTATCTGATCCTGTCGTCCCGGGACCTGCTGGCCATCGTCGGCTGAGCGCGACGGCTGGACACTGGACAGTTAGGAGGTAACAATGGCAGCAAAGGATCTTCGTTTCAATGAGGACGCCCGCCGCGGCTTGGAGGCGGGGGTGGACAAACTCGCCGACGTGGTCAAGGTGACCTTGGGCCCCAAGGGCCGCAACGTCGTGCTGGAGAAAAAGTGGGGTGCCCCCACTATCACCAACGACGGCGTGACCATCGCCAAAGAGGTGGAGTTGGACGACCCGTGGGAAAACATGGGCGCCCAGCTGGCCAAAGAGGTGGCCACCAAAACCAACGACGTGGCCGGGGACGGAACCACCACCGCCACCGTGCTGGCCCAGGCCATGGTGCGGGAGGGCCTGCGCAATCTGGCCGCCGGCGCCAACCCGATGGGCCTGAAGCGCGGCATCGAAGCCGCGGTGGACAAGGTGGTTTCCTTCATCGGAAACTTCTCCAAAGAGGTGGAGACCACCAAGGAGGTGGCGGCGGTGGCGGGCATTTCCGCCGCCGACCAGGACATCGGCGAGACCATCGCCGAAGCGTTTGAGAGCGCCGGCAAGGACGGGGTGATCACGGTGGAGGAAGGCCAGACGTTCGGTCTGGAGCTGGAATTCACCGAGGGCATGCAGTTCGACAAGGGCTACATTTCCCCCTATTTCATCACCGACCCGGACAGCCAGGAGGCGGTGCTGGACGACCCTTACATCCTGATCGCCAATCAGAAGATCGGTTCGGTCAACGACATGCTCCCCGTGCTGGAGAAGATCATGCAGACCGGCAAGCCGCTTATGGTGCTGGCCGAGGATGTGGAAGGCGAGGCCCTGGCCACCATGGTGGTCAACAAGATTCGGGGCACCTTCGCCTCGTTGGCGGTAAAAGCCCCCGGGTTCGGGGAGCGTCGCAAGGCCATGCTCCAAGACATCGCCATCCTCACCGGCGGCACGGTCATCTCCGAGGAGGTGGGGCTGAAGCTGGACGGGGTGGCCTTGGACATGCTGGGCCGCGCCCGGAGGGTGATCGTTTCCAAAGACGACTCCACCATCGTGGACGGGGCCGGTTCGGAAAGCGACGTCAAGGCCCGCATCAAGCAGATTGAGCGGGAGATCGAGAACACCGATTCCGATTGGGACCGCGAAAAACTGCAGGAGCGCCTGGCCAAGCTGGCCGGGGGGGTGGCCGTGATCAAGGTCGGGGCCGCCACCGAAGTGGAGCTGAAAGAGAAGAAGCACCGCATCGAGGACGCCGTTTCCGCCACCCGCGCCTCCGTGGAGGAGGGGATCGTCCCCGGCGGCGGGGTTGCCCTGCTCCGGGCCCAGGACGCGGTGTCCAAGATCCGCGGCGGCAGCGACGATGAGAAGGTGGGCCGTTCCATCGTGCAACGGGCTTTGGAGGAGCCGCTCCGCCAGATAGCCGCCAACGGCGGTTTCGAGCCGGGAGTGGTGGTGGACCGGGTGCGCAGCGGGTCCGGGGCCGAAGGCTTCAACGCCGATACCGGCGACTACGAGGATCTGCTGGCGGCGGGCATACCCGACCCGGCCAAAGTGACTCGTTCCACGGTGCAGAACGCGGCTTCCATCGCCGCCCTGCTCCTCACCACCGAGGCGCTGATCGTGGAGCACAAGGAGGACGCCCCCATGCCGGGCGGCGGCCATGACCACGGCGGGGGAGGGATGGACTTCTGAGTCCCCGCCCAACTGAAAGTCGGGGAAGGCGGTCCCGCCCGGGGCCGCCTTCTTCTTTAGACGACTCACTTTCCATAGGACCCTTTAGGTTTGGCGGTTATGTCAATGAAGTTGCCTCCCCGGCTTGACCTGGCCCGCCGCCCCACTCCGTTGCAGGAGTTCCCCCGGCTGTCCGAGGCGTGGGGGGGTCCCCGCATTTGGATCAAGCGGGACGACCTGACCGGGTTCGGGTTGTCCGGCAACAAGGTGCGCAAACTGGAGTTCCATTTGGCGGCGGCCCGGAGCCGGGGCGCCGACGCGGTGGTGACCTGCGGGGCGGTTCAGTCCAATCATTGCCGGGCGACCGCCGTAGCATGCGCCCGCCTGGGTTGGCGGGCGACGCTGTTGCTGCGCACCGCGGACGGACAGCCGCCCGCCGGGGAAACCGGCAACCACCGGATTTCCAGGATGGCCGGGGCGGAGGTTCGTTACGTGACCCCGGATCAATACCGGGAGCGGGATATTTTGATGGCAGAGGCGGCCGGTGAGCTGTCCGCGGCGGGCAGGGTTCCCTGGTTGATACCGGAAGGGGCCTCCGACCGGCTGGGGATGTGGGGGACGGTTTTGGCCTATCAGGAGATGATGGACCAGACGGTTGTCATCAAAGGGCGCATCGCCGAGGTGTGGCACGCCGCCTCCTCAGGGGGCACCACCGCCGGCTTCGGTTGGGCGGCGCACCGCGCCGGATTCGGGGTTCCGCAAGTGGCCTTGTCGGTGGGGGAGACGGCGGCCCGCTTGCGGGAGAGGGTGGAAACCATCTGGGCCGACGCCTCGGACGGCTTGTCCGGGGGGCCGGGGGCGCCGGAGGGGGCCGTCAAACGCCCCGGCCCGATTATGGAATACATGGACCGGTATGCGGGGGAGGGCTACGGGGCGGTGAGCGGGGAGCAACGGGAGGCGACCGACGAGGCGGTCCGGCTGACCGGGTTGCTGTTCGACCCGGTATATACCGGCAAGGCCCTGTTCGGGTTGCGGCGCGAGATAGAGGCCGGGCGGTTCCGCCCGGAGGACAACGTCGTTTTCTGGCACACCGGCGGCGGGTTCGCCGCCCTGGCCTGAGAAAGGGGACCGGGGGGAAGCGACTCCCTGTGGAATAAAAAGAGGGGCGGAGGGGTTCTACTTAGTGAAACTGATTCGACTCCGTCATAAGGAGAAATTTCATGGTCGAAATCATCAAAGGGTCACAACCGGAGCGGGTGAGCCGTCCCCGCACCTACAAAGCGGGGCGGGTGTGCGCTTACCGCGGTTGCTCCACCAAACTGTCCGTCTACAACCGGCGGGACTTCTGCAACCATCACGCCCCCACCCGCTTCCCGCGCGTGCGCGGGCGGGTCGCATCGGAAGGGGCCGGTTAGGGCGTTTCGGCGGCGGCCGGCGGTTCCGGGGCCGGTTGCGGAGGCACCGGCTCGCGGCCC
This sequence comes from Candidatus Spongiisociaceae bacterium, assembly GCA_965202665.1. Lineage (GTDB taxonomy): Bacteria > Actinomycetota > Acidimicrobiia > Spongiisociales > Spongiisociaceae. The sequence continues at coordinate 923,978 of OZ241841.1, read as the reverse complement.
ATCCCGGCGGAGAGCAGTCGGCGCCGGGCCATCCATCCCACCGCCGCCGCACCTCCGATGAGGGTGAAAATTCGCAGAATCTTTTTCACGGCTCGCTTTCCTTTGGTTTCCGTCTGGTTCCGGCCAAATTATACCCCCGCTCCGTTATGATGGGGGCGGCTCGATGGACGGGCGGAACAACAGGGGACAACGAGGAGGCTGATCGTGAAAGTCGATTACTACCTGCCGGACGTCAAGTTGGATCAGGTCGCCGACCGGGCGGCTTGGGCGCAACGGATCGGCTTTGACGGGCTGTTCACGGCCGACACCAGCCACAACCCGTTTTTCCCGGTGGTCGCTTCGGCGGCGGCCGCCCCCGATTTGGACTACGGAACGGCGATTGCGGTGGCTTTCGCCCGCTCTCCGATGGTGGTGGCGCAGGCCTCGTGGGATTTGGCCTACCTGACCGGCGGCCGGTTTCTGCTCGGCTTGGGCACCCAGATCAAACCGCACATCGAGCGCCGTTTTTCCATGCCGTGGGGTTCGCCGGCCATGCGCCTGGCCGAATACATCGAAGCCCTGCGGGCCATTTGGAACACTTGGCAGAACAAGGAGCCGCTCCGTTTCAAAGGGGTGTTCTATTCCCACACGTTGATGACCCCGTTTTTCGACCCCGGCCCGATCGATCATCCGGATGTTCCCGTTTACATCGCCGGGGTGGGTCCGTTGATGGCCCGCCTGGCCGGGGAGATGTGCGACGGTTATCACGTGCACCCGTTCCATTCGCCCCGTTACCTGCGGGAGGTGACTTTGCCCGCCATGCGGGAAGGGGCCGAATCCGAGGGGCGCACCTTGGACGATGTAGTGATGACTTCCACCGTGTTCGCGGTCACCGGCCGGGACGAGGCGGAGATGGCGGAGACGCGCCGGGGCATAAAGCAGCAGATGGCCTTCTACGCTTCCACCCCCGCCTACGCCGGAATGTTGGAGTGCCACGGTTGGGATTTCGGTCCGACGCTTACCGCTATGTCCAAGCGGGGCGAGTGGTCGGAGATGGCCGATGTCATCCCCGATGAGGCGGTGTCGGAGGTGGCGGTGGAAGCCCCGCTGGAGGAGCTGGGGGCGGCGGTGCGGGCCCGCTACCGGGGCCTGTTGGACCGGGCCGGCCTCTATCCCTTCGGGGCCGACTTGGAGAACATGACCGACGACCAATGGTCGGCGGTAGTGGAATCCATCCGCGCCTGACCGGCCCCAAGCGGGGCCAGGCCCGCCTTGGCCGTCTCGCGGGAAAGGGGCCGCCGCAACCCCGCGCCGGGGATCATCTTTGGCCCATCCGGTAGTTGACGAAGTATTCCAAGGCTTCGTTTTCCGCCCAGCCCAGGTCGATCAGGTTGTCTGTAGAGGGGACCCTCAGCCGTCCTTCTCGGGCGTTTTCTTCTCTGAACTCCCGTAGTGAAATGTTGCGCCCCGCTTTGCGTGAGTTGCAAGCGGTACATACGGCGGCGCGGTTGGGGAGCTGGTGCGACCCGTCTTGGGATTTGGGAATAATGTGGTCCAGCGCGAAGTTGTCGGCGGATTCGTCCCGTACTAGGCCGTGGGAGGTTTCCAACGTATTGGCGAACCCGCAAGTCCAACACCGCCAGTCCGACAATTTCAACAAGAATTCCCTCATCAACTGGTCTGGAATGTCGCTGCTGGGCAGTTTGAATTTACCAGGCGGTTTTAGAGGGGCGGGCGGGGCGGTCGGCGGGTCTTGGTCGGTGCGCGCCGGCAGGCGGTTGGGGGCTACAACGGTGATGTCGGCGTCCGGTATCAGCAACGGGCGGTCGATTACTTGCTCGCCGTCTACGGATAAACGGAACTTATTGAACTGTCGTTTTACCACCGTCATGGCTCGCGGGGAAATGTCGCAGGCGAACCACTGCCGCCCGTTCAACTCGGCCGCTACCGGCACATAGGCGCATCCGGCGAAACAGTCCAAAACCACCTCCCCCGGGCGGGTGACGGCTTTTATGATCCTTTCCGCCAGTTTCACCGGTTTTTGCGTGGGATATCCGGTTAGTTCCCATTTCGGTATCTGCCCTCCGGCGGGAATGTCCGCCCACCAATCCTCCGCCACCTTGCCCGAACCGAACTCCTCGGCAACCTCTTCTGCGGTGCGGCCGGTGGAGTACCCGGCGGTTATTCCCGTTTCGCCCTCGGTGTAGCCGCGGCGTTTAGTGAAATTTTCGCTGTAGGGAATGCGCACCGCATCTCGATTAAAAAAGGCCTGTTTGGATTTAGCGTAGAACAGGATGGTGTCGTGTTTGCGGGGAAACCACCGCTTGATGTTGGAGGGGCCCGTGTAACACCAGGCTATCCCGTTGCGGAAATTGTCCTTCCCGAAGATGGCGTCCAACAGCAACCGCAGATAGGAGTCGGCGGTGGCGTCGCAGTGGATAAAAAGAGACCCGGTTGGTTTCAGCACTCGCCGAATTTCCACCAAGCGCACCGCCATATAGGTCAAGTAGGCGGCGTGGCTTTCCGAATGCACCACCCGGGCGGTCTCCACCAGGGACGCAACCTGCGGGTAGTCGGCTTCAAAACCGCGCACCCAGTCCTCGGGCACGTCCTTCTCCCATGACCACACGTCCGAATACTGCGCTTTACCCCGTCCGCTGTCCGGCCATTCGATTCCCGCCCGCTCCGCTTCCCGCCGGGAGGCGATTCCCCAAGAGGCGAGTTGCGCCAGTTCCTCCCGGCGTTCCTCGTCGGAGAGGGCCGGTTTCATTTCCCCTATGAAAGTTTGACTTTTTGCGAACGGCGGATCGATGCACACCAGGTGCACCGTTTCGTTGTCCAGCCGACGGAGAAGGTTCAGATTATCGGCGATGAACAAATGCCGATTTAGCGGATGCCCGGTTGGGTTGTCGGTCATGGGGGCTCCTTTTGCCAGTTGGCTGATATCGCCGTTCGGAGGTTTTCCTCCCAACTTAGGGGGCGCCTGTGACCTTTTACGACCAGCCGTCTCCCGCGTCAGGCGGCGGGGGTGGGGCGATGGGCGGTGCTTAGGGCGATGCGGTCGGCTGCTTGCGCCGCTTCTTGGCCCGCTGTATAAAGATCGCGGGGGCGGACCGCGTCCCCTATGGCGTAAATGTCCGCCCGCAGTCCGGTCCGCAACAGTTCTTCGTACAGGCCGTTGCGGGGCATGCGTCCGCCGATTATCACCGCGTCCGCCGACAGCGCCAGCTCCTCCCCCCGGTTCTGCGCCAGCACTTGCTTGCCGGCGATGGCTTCGGCGGTAGATTCCAAGTGGATTTCCACTCCCGGGTCGTCTTTCAGTTCCATGGCCAGCAACAACCCGTTGAACTCGCCGTCGGCGGCCAACGCCCCGCCCGGCTCCACGATGTCCACCGATATTCCCAGCCTCCGCAGATGGGCGGCCACCGCGCATTCCGCAAAGCCTCCCCCCAGGATCACCGCCGTCCCCCGCCATTCCCCCGCCGGGCGTTCCAGGGCTTCGTATAAGTCGAGCAAAGGCAGGTGCGGGGAAACGTCCGCCAGGTCGGCCGCCGCCCGCCCGCCCTCCGCCCCGGTGGCCACCACCACCGCTTCGGGGTCCAAAGCGGCGATCTCCGCGACGGAGGCCGGCTCGTTCAAACGCACCTCCACTCCCAATTCGGCCAGTTCCCGCTCCAGCCAGTCGGCCAGCAGGCCGTATTCGGCCGCCGCCCGCTCCAGAAAACGCAGTTGCCCGCCCAGCCGATCCGATGCCTCCCACAAGGTCACCCGGTGGCCGGACATCGCCAGGAACCGGGCGGCGTGCAGTCCGGCCGGGCCGCCGCCCGCCACTACCGCCCGCCGCCCCCCCGCCGTCGGCCGGAAAACCCGCACTCCCTCGAAGGCGGACTGCGGGTTGGCCGCGCACCCGGCCGGGGTGCGGCCCACCGTCAGGTTGACGCAGCCGTTGCACCCGATGCACGGCAGGATGGCCTCCGGCCCGCCCTCCCGCAAGTGGCGCACGTAATGGGGATCGGCGTGGAAGGCGCGGGCCAGCGTCACGTATTCGAACCCCTCCCGTTCCATTACCGCCCCGGCGAAAACCGGGTCGTTCATCCGTTGCGCCACGCTCACCGGAACCCTCCCCTCCAAAGCCCGCCGGATGACCGCCGCCTCCTCCACGAAGCCCCCCTTGTCCGTCTCCGGGCCCTGGAAGATTTTGGACATGGACTCGTAGGTCCCCCCCGCCACGTCGATCAGGTCGATCCCGGCCCCGGCCAACAGGGCCGAGAAGCGGGCCGTTTCCTCCGCCTCCAGGCCCCCCTCCGCGTATTCCGCAGCCGACAGCCGGTAGCCGATCGGGTAGTCGGGGCCGGTCGTTTCCCGGACGGCGGCCAACACCTCCAGGGCGAACCGGGCCCGGTTTTCCAAAGGGCCCCCGTAACCGTCCCGGCGGCGGTTGGAGCGGGGGGAGAGGAACTGCCCCAGCAGGTAGCCGTGCGCCCCGTGGAGGTGGATCATGTCCACTCCCGCCTCCAGGCAACGTTCCGCCGCCCGGGCGAAATCGCCGACCACCCGCTTGATATCGGCGTCGGTCATTTCCCGGGGAAAAGAACCGGCGTCCATAAAAGAGGAACCGATGGGGGAGGGGGCCAACGGACGGCGGTGATGCACCGCGGCCGAGGACTGGCGCCCGCCGTGGTTGAGTTCCAAGGCCAGGTTGGCCCCGTGTTCGCGCACCGCCTCCGCCATTCTCCGCAACCCGGGGATCACATGGTCGGCTTGGCACCCCACCTGATAGGGATTGCCCCGTCCCTCCGGTGAGACATAGGCGGATTCCAGGGTGATCAGGGCCGCCCCGCCCGCCGCCCGCTCCGCCGCATAGGCGATGTAGCGCCCGTTGAGGGAGCCGTCGTAGTCGGCCATGGATTTTTCCAGCGGTCCGGCGATGATCCGGTTGCGCATATGCATCCGGTTGATCCGGCCCGGGCGCAGCAGGTTTTCAAACGACACCCGTCGCTCCTTGTTGAATGACCCGTCGGGCGCCCCGTTCGGGGGTTCCCATGGCAGGCTAATCGTAGGCCGGGGAGGGGAGGGCCTCTTCCATCATGGCCCGCGCAAAGCCGGGGTCGTTGATATGGCAGTTCACTTCCCGCAACGACACGGCGGGCCCTTTCGCCGACCGAACCCCCTCCGTGAAGGCTTCCACAGCCTCCGGGTCGTGGAAAGGCCCTCCGGCGACGTCCAGGGCGGAAAACCCCCCGGTGGGCACCAAAATGGCCGCCGGACCGGCCGGGTCGCCCAGGCGCCGGGCCGTTTCCGCCCCCAGACGGTAGTTTTCCCCGGGCGTGGTGCGCACCAGGGTTACCAGTTCGTTGTGTTGATGCAGGATGCGGTCCCGCAGGTGGGCGGGTACGGTGTCCAACGGGCCGAAGTTGATCATGTCCATCGCCCCCGGGGCCGCCGCCAGCGGCACCCCGCGGCGGGCGGCGGCCGTTAGGCGGTCCGGGCCGGCCGGCCACCATCCTCCGCACAGTTCGTCCGCCAACTCGCTGGTGGTGATGTCCAGCACCGCCCCCACCAACCCTCCGGCGGCGAAGGTTTCCAGCGACCGCCCTCCGGTTCCGTTGGCGTGGAACACCAAAGATTCCCATCCCCGCTCCGCCAGCAAACCCCGGCAAAGGGACACGCATCGGTTGGTCACCCCGTACATGGTCATCCCCGCCGTTCGCCCGGAACGCGCTTCCCGCCCGTTCCCGTTTTCCTCCCGCTCCCGGGCGGCGCGCACCGCGGCGGCCGCCACTCCGGCCAGACGGTCGATCATTTCCGCCAACAGGTAGTTGCCGCCTTCTATGTCCACGATCGGGTAGAGCAGGATCACATCCCCGGCGGCGGCCAGGGGACGGGTTTCCCCGGCCACCACCGTGGCCATCAGAATTTTGGGCATCCCGATCGGGGCTTGCGCGGCCAGACGGGTGAAGGCCACCGCCGCGTTGGAGCCGCCCATGCACACCAGCCCCCCCGCCCGTTTTTCCCCAACCAGATCGCCGAAGATGCGCGCCGCCCCGTCCGCCATAACCGAAACCGCCTCCGCCCGCCCCGCCTCCCGTACTTCGGCCAGGGAACGGCCGGCCGCTTCCGCCACGGCCTCCGCAGGAAAGTCGCACCCGGGCCCGTCCCCGCTGAAAACCCCGACGTCGATCGTGATGGGCGGCTCCCCCAGGGAACGCAGCCGTTCCGTCAGCAACCGGAACGGTTCGGCCTTGGTGTCAAAGGCGCCCGCCACCGTTATCCGGCTCATTCCCGACCTTCCCGCCGCCCTGTCCGTTTCCGCTCCTACCCGGAGGCGGGAACGCGTATGTCTTTGAAAGCCCGCACCGTGCCCGAAATAGCGATTTCCACCGGCAACCGTTCCATGGTGGTGGCCCCGATGAACCCGTAGCATCCCGACTCCCGCATCACCTGTTCCGCCTGCTCCGGTGTCTCCAGGGGCCCGCCGTGCAGCACCACCAGCGCCTCCGGGTTGACGGCCTGCGCCGCCTCCCGAGTGGCGGCCGCCTGCGCGGCGCATTCGTCCAAAGTTTTGGTGAAAGACAGGTCGGCGCCGATGGAGCCCCCGGTGGTTAGTCCCATATGCGCCACCACCACGTCCGCTCCCGCCCCGGCCATGGCCGGGGTTTCATGCGTCTCGTATACGTAGGCCAAAGTGAACAGCCCCCGCTCCGCGGCCAGCCGGATCATCTCCACTTCCTTGTCGTAGCCGAACCCGGTCGCTTCCAAACTGCGCCGCCACCGCCCGTCGATGTAACCCACCGACGGGAAGTTGATCACCCCCGAAAATCCCATTTCCTCCACCTGTCCCAAAAACCGGCTCATCACCCGGGTGGGGTCGGTGCCGTTCACCCCGGCGATCACCGGCGTGTTTTCCACCACCGGCAACACCTCCCGTTCCCCCATTTCCATGACGATGGCGTTGGCGTCCCCGATGGGCATCAGCCCGGCGTTGGAGCCGTGCCCGGACATCCGGTAACGCCCCGAATTGTAGATGAGGATCAAGTCCGCTCCGCCCGCTTCGGCGAACTTGGCGGAGATGCCGGCGCCCGCCCCGGCCCCGATAATCGGGGAGCCGGAGGCCAGCGTATCGTGCAGTCTTTTCAGAACTTGGGCGCGGGTGAACATTGTGGGCGATCCTTTCTCCGGGAAGCGGGCGCTTCGGGGGCGGCGGGGCTAATCCACCATTATCAGGCCGCCGTTGACGTGAATAGTCTGGCCGGTGATGAAAGCGGAGGCGTCGGAGGCCAGGAACACCGCCGGGCCGACCAGATCTTCGGCCCTTTGCATGCGGCCCAGCGGGATGTAACGTTCATATTCGTACAGGTAGTCGCGGTGATGGGCGTGCATGGGGGTGTCCACCGCGCCGGGGGCGATGGCGTTCACCCGCACGCCGCGGGGGGCGACATCCTGGGCGGCGGCCCGGCTCAGCGCCTGCAGGGCCGCCTTGGCCGAGCAGTAGTCCACCCCGCCTCCGTCCTGGTTGAACACCGAGGCCCGGGAAGACCAAGAGCTGCCGATGTTGATCACGGAGCCCCGGCCGGCCTCGGTCATCACCGCCAGCGCCGCCCTCATAATCCGCATGGGGGCCCGCAGGTTGATTCCGTACATTCGGTCCCACTGCTCGTCGGTGACGTCCAGCATGGTGGAGTATCCCATTATTCCGGCGTTGTTGATCAGCACATCGATGCGGCCTCCCAGTTCCAAGGCGGCGGCGGTTATCCGGTCGGGGGCGTCGGAGTCGGTTACGTCGACATGCACGGCCGTCGTCCGCGAGCCGAGCTCTTCCATCTCCGCGCAGGCCGCGGCCAGGTCGTCCCGGTTCACATCCGCCAGCGCCAAGTCGGAGCCGTAGCGGGCCAAACCCCGCGCCAAAGCCAAACCGATGCCCCGCCCGGCCCCGGTGACGATGCTGCAGTACCCGTTCAGATCGAACAGGTTGCGGGAAATATCGGGTATCGCCAAAGCCAAAAAACCCCTCCCGGTCGCTGTTCGCGGACGGCGGTTCGTCGCCGCGCCCGCCTGATTGTAACCCGGCTCACCGGGAGAATCCCCCCGCCGGCCCGCCCCGGCGCCCACCGATGACGGCCCGCCAACCGCTTTCGCTTCTGACAACGGCAACCCGCCGCCCGGCGACGCGCCGTCGGCGATATTTTGACACGGAAAAGAGGCGGGGTAACATTAGCCGGCATGGGCTGATGCCCGGTTTCGGAAGATTTGACGGAGCGCCCGCTCCGGAGAGAGTCCACCCCGGTCGGAATCTGGAAAGAGGGAACAAAGGATCAACATGGCTGTGAAGGCGCGCAAAGGTTGGTTGGAGGCTCTGGTGTTGTTGGGTTTGGTAGCCGGCTTGCTGGGAGCGGGGGCGGACCGGGCGTCGGGTTCCCATCCCGACAGCGAAGAACCCGACAACCGGGCCGTGTATTCGGCTTGCGTGGGGGCGGCGCTCGACTCCGCCGGGTTCGAAGACGCGGCGGGCCTGAGATCCGAGGACGCCATCAACTGCTTGGCCCATTACGGCGTAACGCAGGGACGCACCGCCGTTTCATTCGCGCCGCGGGAGACGGTGAGCCGGTGGCAGATGGCCCTGTTTATGGCCCGGGCGGCGGGCCCGGCGGGGATCGTGTTGGCCAACCCGGCCGAAGACCAGGGATTTACCGATATAGGCGGTTTGTCCGAGTCGGCCCGCAACGCGGTGAACGGCTTGGCGGCGGCGGGAATAATGCCCGGCGTTACCGATACCTCGTTCGCCCCCAACTCCGCGGTTACCCGCGCTTCCATGGCCGCCCTGCTGGACGCTTTCCTGTCCAACGCCACGCCGGGCCCCGGGGCCTTCAACAACGAGAAATACAACGACATCGCTAGTCCGAACATCGGCCGCATATTCACCGACATCGGCGGAGTGGCGGTGGGCGCGCACAACGCCATTGGCCGCATTTATGAGATGGGAGTGGCCGAAGGATTCGGCGACCACGAGTTCGGACCGGACGGCCTGGTTACCCGGGCGCAGATGGCCTCTTTCATCACCCGGGCCTTGGCGCACACCGTAGCCCGCCCGGCCGGCGTCTCCATTCAGGTGGACAAAGTGGAACTGGGCCAGCAAAACGCCAACCTGGTTGTTTCCTTGCGGGACGCCTCCTTCCAGCCCCTGGCCTCCCGGAAGATCGACGCGTTCAGCTCCACCGACCCCGACGGCGCCTTCGACGGGGACGGAACCTGCGCCACCCGCGGCGACGGCTCGCCGGAGGCGGCCAGCGGAGGCGGTCCTGACACGTGCGAGATCGACTTCGGAGATCTGAGAACCGGGGCTTCCGGGGATGTGACCGGGTTGCTCATAGAACTGAAGGAGGCCAGCCGTACGGTGTGGGCCTGGACCGGCGATGTCGGCGCCGCGTTCGACAGCGAAGACACTGCGGCCGCCATGGTTTCCATTAGTTACGCCAAGCCGGCCGTCAAAGCCATTTTGACCGACAACCTGCGGGACAACCAGTCGATGATCGGGCTCGGCGATTCGGTTACCTTCACCCTGCAGATGTCCGATGAGGACGACGACCCGGTGGCGGAGAGCGGTTACAAGGTGAATATCTCGGTCACGATCACCGGCGTCGACGGAGGCTCCTCCGCCAGCGGACTGATTTACACCACGGACGAGGACGGCAAGGTGGAGTTGACCTTCACCCAGGTGGGCACTTCCGCCCCCAACGAGACGGCCAAAGTGACTCTGGGCTTCGGCGCGGTCACCGGCAACAGCGCTCCCGAAGGCGGATGGACGGTGACCGATAAAGCTACCAACAAGATGGTTGCCGCGGATGCGATGATCCCGGATCCGGAGGATACCGACCCCGCCGACGGCCAGGATATGATCGCCGACCCGGATGCGGGCAAGTTCATAGCCCGGTGGTCGGAGGCGCAGGCCAAGGCTTCCACGTTGCAACTCGAAAACACGGCCTCGTTCATAATGGCTTCGGATGAGGGCGGGGGCGCCACCAGCCGGCTGGTGGCCACCGTCACCGACCAGTACGGCGCAGGGGTGCGGGGGGCTACGATCCAGTTCCGCTCCGATGATCCCCATGGCTTGGGCGCCCTTCCCCTGCCCAGCGGCGAGACGGCGGGCGGCGCGGTTGCGTTGAGTCTGGCCGGCGACTGCGCCGTTCCCAGCGACAAGGACGACAGCAAAGTCCTGCCGGATGGGCATTTCGATGATTGTTGGACGGGCGAACCCAGGAACAACCGGCGCACCACCAACAGCGCCGGCGTTGCGCGCTTCTCCTACGACCGGGACCGCGCCGACGGCGGCGTGGAGATGTTGTGGGCCACCTATGACAACGGGCTTTCCGGCGACGACGCCATCTCCTTGGCCAGCGAGCGCGTCTATCAGTACTGGGCCGAGGAAGCCGACGGGCCGGTTTTCGGACGCATCGTGGAAGCGGATCCCGACAACGGCCAAATTTTGATTAACGGTTACGGCGGCCCCTTGCCGTTGCTGGTCAAGTACGACCGCAACGACCAGCTGCTCAGCTTGGAGGGGCCGGATATGTTCTCCGACTTCGAAAAACAACTGGGCCGCGCCGATGACGCCTCCCCGCCCACCCACGTTTTGGTGGGCTCCTACGCGTCGCGGGCGGACGGCGTCAGCAAGATCACCCTGCAAAGAAGGTCCACCACCCCCTCCGCCGACATCGTCGACGGGATGGGCTACGAGGCGGCGGTAGACGCTTCCGACGGCGGCGTGATAGTGATGGGGGATGGAGGCGCCAATGCGGTTTGGGTCTTTGACGGGCCCGGCGACGCCGAGCCCCAGAAGTTGACCGAGGACGGGGCGGGCAAGTTTGGTTACGATGCGGCGATCAGCGACGATGGTTCCGTTATCGCGGTCGGCGACCCGGGCGCCGAGGTGGACGGCGTGGCCGGCAACGGCAAGGTGTATGTATACACCCGCTCCGGCGACACCTACTCCAGGGTCGCCGTTTTGACCGACGCCGACGCCGGTCCCGGGCAGACGGGTTCGTCCAGCGCCCCCCGTGATTTTGGCTCCAGCGTGGACGTTTCCGGCGACGGGGGCGTCATCGTCGGTTTGGCCGCGGCTGATACCCGGACGGGAGACGGCAAGGTGTTCGTCAAGCCCTCCGGCGGATGGACCGACTCCGCCGAGCCCGACGCCACGGTGGATTGCCGGGACGCGGTCTCCGGATCCCGGGGGGTCTCCATTTCCGATGAGGGTACGGTCATAGTTTGCGGCGCCACCGGATCTTCCTCCGAGGCGGGGGGAGTTTTGGTCGCCCAGGCCGCGTCCACCGGTTGGGATACAACCGCCCTCACCGCCACCGTTTTGCTGGAGGTGTCCGGCGATGATGTGCTGACCGGCGCGCGCCGGCTCGGCAACGGGGTGAAAGTTTCCGGAGACGGCAAAGTTATCGCCGTGCCGGGCGCCGACCGCATCTCAAACTCGGTCGACAATCAACGGGAAGTCATTTACGTCTTCACCCAGCCCGACTCCGGCACTTGGGCGGCCGCTTCCACCGGTTACGCCACGTTAACCATGGACGGGCTTTTGAGCGGTGCCACCGTCCCGGCCGGTTCTTTCCCATCCGAGGAGGGCGGGGGCCAGCACTTCGCCGAATGGGTTGACATCAACACCGACGGCAGCGAGGTGCTAACGGGCCGTTATCTGCGCCCGGGGAACGACCTGCGCGGCTCGCTGGCGCTGTTCAAGAAAGCGGCGGACGCCAATACCTATTCGGTGGACCGGGAGTACATCGGCGACTCTCCCAACCGGGGCTTCGGGCGCTTCGGCTCCTTCGCCGGGGACGGCAAGATCGTGGGAGTGGATCGTTTCGGCGGCCGGATCACCTCCCTGGACCGCTGATATAGGATTTGTCCCCGCGGTTTGGCGAATGCATCCGGACCCGCTATTATCAACAGGGCGGCCGCGGACCCGTCGGTCATTGTTCGGCGGCCCAATCCCATCGGCGACTCATTAGAGCCAAGGAAAACCATGCGCAGAAACACCACATATTCGCCCCGGCCCGGCGACATTGAACGCAGCTGGTTCGTGGTGGACGCGGCCGGGGTTCCGCTGGGCCGCCTCGCTTCCCGCATCGCCCAGGTTTTGCGGGGCAAGCACAAGCCTTCTTACGCCCCGCATGTGGATGGCGGCGATCATGTGATCGTGGTCAACGCCGAACAGGTGGCGGTCACCTCCCGTAAAAGCCAGGACAAGATTTATTACCGGCATTCCGGTTATCCGGGCGGGTTGAAGGAGGAATCCTTCGCCAGCCTCATCGTCCGCCGCCCGCAGGCGGTGATTGAGCGGGCGGTGCGGGGGATGCTTCCCCATAACCGCCTGGGCCGTCAGATGATCCGCAAGTTGCGGGTGTACGCCGGGCCGGACCATCCGCATGCCGCTCAGCGCCCCGAGGTTTTGCAGTTTGACATCCGGGCGACGGGGGCCGGGGCGGTGGACAATGGCTGATCCGGTTGCGCTGGCCACCGGCCGCCGCAAAGAGTCGGTGGCCCGGGTGCGCCTCTACAACGGAACCGGCGCCGTCACCCTCAACGGCCGTTCCTTCTCCGATTATTTTCCGACTATCGCCCACCAGCGGCGGGTGATGGAGCCGTTTCGGGTGGCGGGGGCGGAAAATCGATTCGACGTGGTGGCCACCCTGTCCGGCGGCGGCATCAGCGGCCAGGCGGACGCCCTACGTTTGGGGATTTCCCGGGGGCTCTTGGAAGTTGACCCCGATTTGCGCCCCGATCTAAAAAAAGCCGGTTTGCTGACCCGGGACGCCCGGGTGGTGGAACGCAAAAAGTACGGCTTGCGCAAAGCCCGCCGGGCCCCCCAGTACACCAAACGTTAAGGCGGGTTCCGGTTTCGGGCCGGGCGGCGGCGTTGGCAGGGGCGGGCAAGGCGGCCCCCGCCGATGTTCCCGCGCCGCGGCGTTTGTTCGGAACCGACGGGGTACGCGGGCTGGCCAACCGCGAACTGGATGCGGATCTGGCTTTGGGACTGGCCCGGGCGGCGGGGGAGCCGCTGGCGGGGGGGACGGCGGTGATCGGCCGGGACACCCGCCGTTCCGGGGAAATGCTGGCTTCCGCCCTGCGGGCCGGTTTTCATTCGGTGGGGGTGGACACGTTGGATGCGGGGGTGATTCCGGTGGGGGGCGTGTCGGCTTTGACGGGGGACTGGCGGGCGGGCATGGGAGTGATGGTGTCCGCCTCCCACAATCCCGCCGCCGACAACGGGGTAAAATTTTTCACCGACCAGGGTTTCAAGTTCAGCGAAGAGGCCGAAGAGGAGATAGAAAACCGTTTGCGGGAGGGGCCGCCGTGGGCCGCCCCGGTGGGGGAGGGGGTGGGAGCGCCCCGCCCGGCCCCGGATCCGCTGGACCGTTATTTGGACATCGTCCGCAACCGCTCCGACGTTTCGTTGGAGGGGATGCCGCTGGCTTTGGATTGCGCCAACGGGGCCGCTTCCCGGGCCGCCCCCGACCTGTTTTCCTCTTTGGGGGCCAATGTGGAGGTCCATTACGCGGCCCCGGACGGGATGAACATCAACTTGGAGTGCGGGGCTACCTCCCCCGGCGCTTTGGCCGGGTTGGCCGGGGGCCGGATCGGCCTGGCTTTCGACGGGGACGCCGACCGCCTGTTCGTGGTGGACGAGGACGGCCGGACGGCCAACGGGGATGTGGTGATGGCCGTCATCGCCCGTCATCTGCACAGCCGGGGCCGACTGCCCGGCGGGCTAGTGGTGGCCACCGTGATGTCCAACCTGGGTTTCCGCCTGGCCATGCGGGAGGCCGGCATTGAGATGATAGAGACCCGGGTAGGGGACCGCTACGTGTTGGAGGAGATGGTGCGGAGCGGGGCGGCGCTGGGCGGGGAGCAGTCCGGCCATGTTATTTTCCTGGAGCGGGCCCGCACCGGAGACGGCCTGCTGACCGCGTTGTTGCTGTTGGAGGTGGTGGCGGAAACCGGGCTGACGGTGCGGGAGCTGCGCCAGCGGGCCATCACCGAGTTTCCGCAAGTGTTGCGCAATGTGCAAGTGAGGCGCCGGGAGGATTTGGAGGAGTCGGAGGAGGTGCGGGAGGCGACGGCGACCGCCGAAGCCGAGTTGGGCGACCGGGGCCGGGTGCTGGTGCGGGCCTCCGGCACCGAACCGGTAATAAGGGTGATGGTGGAAGCCCCCACCCTGCAATCCGCCGAAGAGACCGCCGCCCGCCTAGCCGCCCAAATAACCCAAGCCCTCGCCTGACCGCCCAACCCGGTTTGTCACACAGACCTGTATATAATAGCAAAAAGCGAACATATGTTCGTATCTGGGAAAGGAGGCCGTATGGCTCACGCAACAAAATTTTTCAGTCAATTGGCATCATTGTGCCGATTGGGTAGTTATCGTTCCCCCTATTATTCTCAACCTAATGGCCAGGGCGGACGAATCGATATGAAGTCGCAAGACGCCAACCGTAGTTTGCTGACCCTGTGCGCACTGCCGCCGGTTGGGGATAAGCGGGTTGATTGGTCGTTGCTGGCCCGCGAGGCCACCCGCCCGGATGGTCTGCAACGTTTGTACGAAGGCCGTGTGATCGAGCAGTCCCCGGCCGCCGCCGACGCCCGGTCCATCTTGGGCGAGGCTCTCTTGCGCATCGGGGAAGCGACGGAGCGAGTGGAGGCTGAGCTGTCCGCCGCCGTTGAGAGCGGTGCCCGGTTGGTCACCGTTTTGGATGACGACTATCCCTCCAATCTACGTTTTATACCAAACCTGCCTCCCTTTCTGTTTATCAGAGGGGACGCCCTCCGCTTGCAGGATTTACGCTCGGTGTGCGTGGTGGGAACCCGTCGGCCCTCCGGCGATGGTTTACGATTGGCCCGGCAGATGGCCGAACGGTTGGCGGCGGGGGGGGTTACGGTGGTTTCCGGTTTGGCCCGAGGCATTGACACCGAAGCCCACCGGGCGACGCTGGATGGCGACGGCCGTACCATAGCCGTGATCGGCAACGGCGTTACACGTACCTACCCGCCGGAGAACGAGGCTTTGGCGGATGAGATAGTGCGCCGCGGCGCGGTGGTGTCATCGTTCTGGCCGACTGCCCCGCCTACCCGATGGTCTTTTCCGGCGCGAAATGTGGTAATGTCCGGGATAGCACAGGGAACGGTAGTGATTGAGGCCTCGGGAAAATCAGGTGCCAAAATGCAAGCTCGCCTGGCCTTGGAACACGACAAGCAGGTGTTTCTGATAAAAAGCCTGGTAACCGACCAGGAATGGGCCCGTCGCTATGTAGATGAGCGGGGAGCGGTGGAAGTCGACGATGTGGAGCAAGTGTTTTCCAGACTGGCCGACCCTCAGCGGGTGCTCGCCAAAGCTGAGCAACGCCGCCGTTTGTCCCAGATGGCCCTTGAACTTGTCTGAAAGAGGTAAGAGACATCTACTAGACTGGCTTGACATTTTGCAAAGCATATGATACCTTAAGGGTTCTATTAATTTGAATTCAAAGGAGGGTAACCTCACGTGTCAAGAGATCTTCCCGAGCCCCTCGGATTTCCCCGTTGCTATAAATGTTTCTATCTGCAAAATGGTAGTCCAGGGGTTTGTATACAATGCGCTCATGAGACTATCGAGCCATTAAGTGCGCCGTTGTGCCAAATTTGTGCTCAGCAAATTATAGAGGGTGCTCAGTGCAGAAACAAATTATGTTTAGATCCTAATCGCGCCTTCGATCGTATTGAGGCTATAGCAAAATATGGTGAACCTATCCTATCCGCTATAACTGGGTTAAAAAGAGGGCGACAAAAAGAGTGGGCTATTATATTTGGCAGGCTCATAATTGGGCATTTGGATAAGAAACAAAAACCTTATACTGTCATAGTTCCCAATCCAACATATATGGAGACGGGTGATGGCCATACTGAGTTAGTGTTGGAATCTGCTATGACTGAGGATGTGCAGAGAAAATATAACTTTGAACCAAGAGTGCTATCTATGCCACTTCCCAAAGGTACAAGAGGAAGGTTATCCTATGATGAGAAGTTAGCTCGTGCTGATGAACTACGTGATAATCTTGTCATATCTACCAATCTTGCATTAAAAGGTGCCGATGTACTGATATATGATGACGTTTGTACTACCGGCCTCCAATTAAACGCCGTTGCGATCCGTCTTAAGGAAGCAGGTGCTCGCTCAGTAGATGGGTTGGTGTTGGCACGTAAAACCTGGTCATGAAAATACCGGGTTTGGGGCGGTAGGGGGTTTAGACTGGGCGGGACGGATTGGAGCGTCCTTTGAAGCGCCGGGCCCCGTTGGGGCGACGAGGCGGAGGGTTATCGAAGAATTCGGCGGATGCCCTCCCGGCTGTCCACGGTCGTGACGGTTCGGGTTAAAACCCGCGGGTGACTGCGGGGACAGAGCCCGGGCCGGAGTGGAAATCCCGGGGCGCCTGGGGAAGGCGGACCCGGAAACCTCGCTCCGAGCCGTCCGTCAAGTGAGCCATTCCCCAACGAAAGGTGCGCCTGTGTGCGGAATTGTGGCATACGTCGGCCCCCGCTCGGCCCAGGAAGTGATTTTGGATGGGCTGCGACGGCTGGAATACCGGGGTTACGACTCGGCGGGCATCGCCGCCGTCAGCCGCGGGAAACTGCGGGTGCGGAAAACCGAAGGCAAAATGAACCGCTTGGCGGCCGTCTTGGAGGAGCGGCCGTTGCCGGGTTCCCTGGGCGTGGGGCACACCCGCTGGGCGACCCACGGGGCCCCCTCCGACGCCAACGCCCATCCCCACTTGGACGGGGGAAATTCTTTTGCGGTGGTGCACAACGGGATTATTGAAAACTTCCGGGGGTTGCGGGAAGAGTTGTCCGCGGGCGGCGCCGTCTTGCGGTCGGAGACCGACACCGAAGTCCTAGCCCATCTTATCGCCGCCGAATACGACGGGGATTTGGCCGCCGCTCTGCGCCGCGCTATCGCCCGCACCACCGGGGCCTACGCGCTGGCCGTCATCAGCGACCGCGAACCGGGCCGCATCGTGGCCGCCCGCCTCACCAGCCCGCTGGTGGTGGGCTTGGGCGAAGGGGAAATGTTCCTGGCCTCCGATATCACCGCCCTGCTCAACCGCACCCGCCGTTTTTTGGTGGTGGAAGACGGGGAGATCGCCGATGTGACCGCCGACCGGGCGGTGATACAAACCATCGACGGAGCGGAAGTCCGCCGAGAGCCGCTCATCGCCGACTGGGAGGCGGGGGAGGCGGAACGGGGAGGATACGACCATTTCATGCTCAAAGAAATACACGAGCAGCCGGAAGTGATCGCCCAGACCCTGGCGGGACGCATCTCGGAGGACGGTAGCCGGGCGACGTTGGATGATTTGGAGGACATCTCCGGGGGGCGGGGCGCTTCCCCCGACGATCCGGCGGGCCTGCGCGCCCTGCAAAAAATCTGGATCACCGGTTGCGGCACCGCCTACCACGCCGGGCTGGTGGGGGTGTCCCTGATGGAACGTTTGGCGCGCCTTCCCGCCGAAGCGGTTTACGCCCACGAACTGCGTTACCGGTTCCCGCCGCCGGGGGGGCCGGCCCTCACTTTGGCTATCAGCCAGTCGGGGGAAACGGCTGACACGCTGGCCGCGGCCCGGATGGCCTCCGAGCGGGACTCCCGTCTGCTGGCTTTGACCAACGTGGTGGGCTCCACCCTCACCCGCGTCGCCGACGATGTCATCTACACCCGGGGCGGCCCGGAGGTGGCGGTGGCGTCCACTAAGGCCTATCTGGCCATGCTGGTCGGCGAATGCCTGCTGGCCTTGTGGCTGGCCCGCCGCCGGCGGGCGGTGGGACCGGCGCGGGAAGCGGCGTTGCTGGCCGGAATGCGGGCCCTGCCCGGTCAGATAGCCGAGGTTCTGGACCGCTACGGGCGGGGGCGGGGGGAGATCGGCCGGTTGGCGGCCGACCTGGCGGGCTCCTCCGACCTTTACTTTATCGGCCGGGGGGCGGACTACGCCACCGCCATGGAAGGGGCGTTGAAACTCAAAGAGGTTTCCTACCTGCACGCCGAGGCCATGCCCGCCGGGGAGTTGAAACACGGCGCCTTGGCCCTGATTGAAGAAGGCACGCCGGTGGTGGCGGCCCTCACTCAGGACGATGTCTATGACAAGGCCATGTCCGGCCTGTGGGAAACCAAGGCCCGGGGGGCGCGGGTGGTGGCGGTGGCTTTTGACGACGATGAGGAGGCGGACCGTTGCGCCGATCGGGTGTTGCGCATTCCCCGCACGGACGGCCTGCTGGCCCCGGTGCTGGCCGCCGTTCCCCTGCAGTTGCTGGCCTATCACACCGCCCTGGTTCTGGGATGCGACATCGATCAGCCCCGCAACCTGGCCAAAAGCGTGACGGTGGAGTGAGCGGGGTGGGCGCTCCGCCGCCTGGGTTCGCCCATACGCCGGGAGGGCGGCCGGCGATGGGGAACATCGTCGGCATCGGGACGGACATGGTGGAGATCGGGCGGGTGGAGCGGTTGCTGGCCCGCTATCCCCGTTTCGCCGACCGTTGCTTCACGGCCGGGGAGCGGGAATACGCGGCTCGGTTCGCCCGCCCCGCCCGCCGGTTGGCGGCCCGGTTCGCCGGGAAGGAAGCGGTGATGAAATCCCTGGGAACCGGGTATCGGACCATCCGCTGGACCGACATTGAAATCACCGGCGGCGGTCCGCCTCGCGTCATCCTGTCGGGAACCGCCGCCGCCCGGGCCGCCCTTTTGGGGGTGGAGCGGGTGGAAGCGGCCGTGACCCACACCGACGAATGGGCGGTGGTGTTCGCCCTCGCCCTGGGCGGGGGCCCCGGTTAGGAAAGCCCGGCTCGCAGGGCGGCTGTGAAGTCCTCCCGGGGCACGTGCGTGACCACCCGGGCGTTGGGCTCCTTTCCGGACAGGCCCCGCCAGTCGGTGTTTTGCAGGCCGCGGGCCGGGCCGGAGCCGGTCAGGACCGAAACATGAACGTGTTCGGATACGGCGATGTTCGGGTCCAAGGCCACCGCCATGGCGATCGGGTCGGGCAGGTCGAACCCGGCCAGGCGGGTGTGCGTTATGGCAAAATCATTCACCGTTGCCTGGATGTCGATGGCTATCCGGGCGTATCGGGTTCCGATGTTGCGGATTTCCGCCGCCTGCTCCTCGTTGAAAGCGGCCGAGGCTACGGAAATGTCCCATCCGATGAGGGTTTTGGGCATCGGAGCCCGCATTGCCATGGCGGCGGCTTCCGGGTCGGCCCAGAAGTTGTATTCAGCCAAGGGAGTGACGTTGCCGGTTCCCGTTCCGGTTCCCCCCATTATGTAACAATGGCCGATGGCGGTGGCCAGTTCCGGGCGGCGGGCCAAGGCCAAGGCCAGGTTGGTGAGCGGCCCCAAGGTCACCAGGTCGATCTCCCCCGGCCGCTCCAGGAAGGTTTCCGCTAAGACATCGACGGCGCGCCCGGAGGCGGGGCGGCGGCCGGAAAGGGGCAGGCCGATGTCCCCCATTCCGTCGGCGCCGTGCACGTTTACGGCGGTGGTCAGCGGTTGCAGCAAAGGTTGGGCCGCCCCGGCGTACACTGGGACGTCGTCCCCGCACAACTCCGTTATGAACAAGGCGTTCTGCACCGCCTGTCGCAAAGGAACGTTGCCCGCCGTCACGGTGATCGCCTCCACCCTCACCCCGGGGCGGCGCAGGGCCATCATCAGCGCCACCGCGTCATCGGAGGCGGTGTCGGTGTCGATGACCAGCGTGCGCGCCATGCCCGTTCCGCCTATCTCATCCTCTGTCGCGTAGCCGGAGGTCAGTCGGCTTCGCCCAAAAGATGTTCCTTGATGAGCGTCATATCCCGTTGTTGGGTTTCCATGTTGGCTTTGATGAGGGTGATGTCTTGTTGTTGGGTTTCCATGTTGGCTTTGATGAGCGTGACTTCTTCTCGGAGCAGGCCCATGTTGGTCTTGAGCACGGACACATCCGCCTTGACCTCCGCCATGTCCTTCTCCAGCAGGCCCACCCGTTCGTCCAATTTGTCCATCCGGGTGTTGAATTCGGTGCGCAAAGTGATAAACAGGGTTTCGTTGTTGGTGTTGTAGGCGTCGAGTCTGTCGTAGAGGGCGGCGAAGCGGTCGCCGATCGCCTCGAACATGGCTTTGTACCCCTCCAGCACGCCGACGACTTGCGCCACGGCGGTGCTGGTACGCCAGGCGATCATCGCCACGAAGGCGAGCATGGGAAAGAGCATGCCGCCCAAGACGATGAAAATTACGATTTCCACAGCGGTCATTATAGTCCACCTCCGTTTCCGGACGTTCGGCGTTGACGGGCCCGTATAAGGACGCTGTGACTAATATGCCCAATTTTCAGAAAGTTTTCAAGGGTCTTTTTTCGCGTTCTCGCAAGTTGCGAATTAGGGGTGGGGAAAGCGTCCGCTATCCGGCTTCAGAGGGCGCTTTGCCGTAAGCGGCGGGCCAACTCTGGGATGTCTTGGTCGTCTAGGTTGCCGAAGGCCAAGCGCAGGTAGGAGTTCTGGCCCGGCCCGAACATGTCCCCGCCCAGGGCCAGAACCGAATGGTCGTCGAACAGGCGCCGGGCCGCGCCGGTGGCGCCCCCCTCCGCTTCCTCTCCGTGCGGATGGCGCAGGTAGGCGAAGTAAGCGCCGGCGGAGGCGGTCCGGTACGGCCCGGAGGAGACGGCGGCGGTGAACTTTTCCAAACGTTCCGTCATCTTCCGCCGGTTGTCCTCCACCCACTCCCCCAGATGGCGCAGGCCGTAGAGGGCGGCTTCCTGTCCGATCCGGTTGGGGCAGATGGTCAGGCAGTCGGCCACTTTGTTGACTTCGGCCAACAGGCCGGGGCGGGCCGCCAGCCCCCCCACCCGCAACCCGGTGATGGCGAACACTTTGGAGAAACTGTGGATGTGAACCAGAAAACCTTCCCACTCCGGAACGGTGAAAAGATGGTGGGGCGGCCCGGTCTCCTCTCGGAAGTCCCGATAGGTTTCGTCCAGGATCAGATGAAACCCCCGGTTGTAGGCCAGCCGGGCGAAGTCGTGTATCACCTGCGGCGGATACACCCGGCCGGTGGGATTGTTGGGGGTTACCAGAACGACGGCCCGGGTGCGGTCGGTGACCAGCTCCGCCGCCCGCTCCGCGTTCGGGATCATGTCGTCCCCGGCGGGCAGGTAAACCGGTTCCACGCCGCCGATGCGCAACCACATGTCGTGGTTGAAGTAGTAGGGGAGGGGCAGGATGACCTGCTCCCCGGCCCGGCACAGCACGTTCACCGCCAGGCAGAAAGCCTGGTTGGCCCCGGCGGTGACGGCCGTCTGTTCGGGGCGGACCGGGGCCCGGTAAACGGCGGAAATGTCGTCGGCCAGGGCGGCCCGCAATTCGGGTTGGCCCAGCACCGGCCCGTAGCGGGCCGCCCCGGTCCAATCCAGCGACGCCAGGTGTTCCCGCAGTTGGGGCGCGGGCGGGTATCCGGGGGCGGCCTGCGACACGTCGATCAGCGGTTGCCGTCCCCCCTCCGTCCGCCCCGCCATCCAGTCCCGAACCTGGGATATGGGCGAGGCGGGGGTGTCGGCCACCCAAGGGTTGGTCATCGTCCTCCATCCAAATCCGGCCCTTCCTGGGCGGAAATCAGCTCCCGTATGTAGTCGGGGACCGGTTTGGGTTGGAAGGTGCGGTGATCGACGATGACCTGAATTTGGGAACCTTCCACCAGGGTTCGGCCGGTGGCGACGTCGACGGTCTGGTAACGGAAGGTTATGGAGGAGTTCCCGATGCGGGTTACATTTACCGCGGTGCGGGCCGTGTCGCCGATGGCGGCCGAGCTTCGGTAGTCGATTTCGGTCCGGGCCAGCACCACGTCGTCTCCGGCGGCGATCATTCGCTTCCAAGAGCAACCGATGGTTTCCATGTAGTCGGTGAAAGCGTCGTCCCAGTAGACCAGGTAGGCCGCGTTGTGGACGATGCCTTGGGCGTCGCTGTCGGAGAATCTGATTTTGCGGTCGTAGACGACGGGGTCGCTCATATCCGACACTTTAGGCGGCGGGGAGCCCTCCTGCGTTTATTCGGCGGGGTCGGGGAGGGAGGGGAGGATGAAGCCTTCGGCGGCGTTGAGGATGTTCAGCAACTGCCCGGTGTCCCCGGCTCCGGCGGCGTTGGGCTCCACCCAGTAGCCGTCCGCTTCCCGGTGCACCAAAAAGGCCTGTTCGGTTTCCACCGCGAAACGCTCCCGCGTCAGATACAGGCGGGGTTTGATCACCGCCGGATCACCCTCCTCCGGGCAGAACACCATGCAGTTGCCGCATTCGTTGCACAGTTCGGCCAGCACCAGGTACTGCTGGCGGCCGGTCATTCCCGCTTCGCTCAGGTCGTCGGGGGTGGGCAACCGGAAGAAGGCGTCGTTGGGGCATACGGTCACGCAGAAGTTGCAGGCCACGCACCCCCACGTTTCCAGCTGGTGGTCCACCGTTCGAGGCGGTTTCTCGTTGGAGGCCAAGGCATAGGCGCGGTTGCGGGACGGATCCAGCAGGAAATCGACGTAGGCGGCCACCGCCCCCGGGCGCCCTTCGGCGACGGCCGCCTCCCTCCGGCGGGCCCGCCATTCCGACAACGACCCCGCCCCCGCCTCCGTCATTTTTGTCCGCAAGTTTTTCAGCATGGGGGCCAGCCGCCCGTAGCCGCCCGGTTTAAGCAGATCGGAGCAGATGGTGATGGGGGCCAGCCCCAGCCCGGCCGCCTCCGGCAGGTTCTCTTTGGTGATTCCCGCCGAGAACGACACTTGGATGTCCCCCTCCCCGCCGTCCACTTTCAGTTTGCCGGGCAACGCCCGGTGCAACTCCCCCAAAAGGGCGGTGGAAACCACATGCAGGGGCGGGCCGGACAGGTACATGGTCTCGTCCGGCATGAACCCTTTGGTGTTTTCCACCACCAGCGTGTTGGTAAGTTTGACGCCGAACCGCCGGTTGCGGGCGCGGGCGAACTCCTCCAACTCGCCGATCAACTCCAAGGCCCGGGGAAACTGCAGGTCGTTGTCGAAGTCGGAGCGGCGCAACTTTACCGACTCATACCCCAAATTTTCATGCACGATTTCGCTTACCCGCTCCAAGCCGAGCAGGGTCGGGTTGAGTTTCACGATCACGTCCAAACCGTGGCGGGTGATGAGATGCTTGGTTATGGACTCGATCTCGTCCGGGGGGCAGCCGTGGAAGGTGGAGAGGGTGACGGTGTCGGCGATGCGGGACGGGAAATCCAAATCCCGAAACGGGGCGAACTCCCCTCCCACTTCCGGCCGCAACCGTTCTATTTCCGCCGCGGCGTCCATCATGGAGTCGATGAACCAGGCCACCTGCGGGGTGGAAATGCCCGCTAGGTCGTAGCCCACCGACAGGTCGAAAATGTGCGGGCCGGGGTCGGGGCCCAGGTAGGGGCGGAGCGGCTCCCAGCGACTCAGAATTTCCAGCAACATCCACCCTTTGACGTATTCCTCCAACGACTGGGGGATTTTCAACTCCTGGCTCCACTCGATGTTGTAGCCGATGGTCTGCATGTCGATGCACGGCCGGTTGATGACCAACTCGTCCAGGATCTGCACCGTTTTCAGCTCCATCACCCGTCCTCCGCCCAGCCAGGACAGGACGATGTTCTGGGCCATTTGGCTGTGCGGGCCGGCGGCCGGGCCGACCGGGGTGGCGGCCGGACGGCCTATGAAATCGATGGACAGGTCGGGGCCGTCGGAAACGTTGAAAAAACGGGCGATGGGCAGGTCGAAAATACGGCGACGGGTGTCCCATTCGTGGGAGATGCGGTCCAGCAGGTCTTTCAGCGAAAACGGGGTCAGCGGGGGATGGTCCTCCGCCGGGGGGGAATCGATAAGGGCGGCTTCCGTCATTGCCTTCCCCGCCTCCCGTCCTACAACCGGGCGTGCAGGCGGGCGGCCTGCTCCCGGGCTTTGGCCCGTATTTCGGCGGCGTCCACCCGGGTGGGGACTCCGTCTCGGAACACCGTCTCGCCGTCCACTTCCACTTTCACCGGGGCCACGCCGGCCGTGAAGGCGATGTGCCACGGGTCGGGCGGGTCGTAGTTCCACGTCACCCGGTCGGTGCGGCATTCCGGCATTAGCTCCCAGCCGTTGGACAGCCATTCCCAGGCCGTCTCCGGGGAGGCGGTCACGTCCGTTGACCGGTGCATAACGTAGGCCAGCCGGAAGGATTCAATCATGTTGGCCCCGATTCCGTCGGTGCCCAAAGCCACCGGATTGGCGAAACGGGCCGGGTCGGCGTAGCCCACCGCGTTGTTCAGGTTGGAACGGGGGTTGTGCAGGACGGTTCCCGCCAATTGGTGGCCGGTGGGCAGATGGACGCAGTGCGCCAGCAGCCACGAGTCCCCGGTGAGGCCCTCCAGCCGGGCCGGGGCGTCCCGATCCTCCGGGCCTTCCGCGACGTGGATGTGCACCCCGCGCCCCATCTCTTCGGCCAACTCGGCCGCTCCTCGCAAGGTATCGTCGGAGCAGGTGAAGGCGGCGTGCGCCCCCACCATCCCCGGCCCGCCCTCCGACAGGTAACGGCGGTTTTCCTCCAAACCGCGGCGGGCCCCGTCCGGGCCGTGCCGGTCGGTAACCCCGTAGCAGGCGAGCACCCGCACTCCCACTTCGGCGCACGCCTCCCGAATAGCGGACAGGGAACCTTCGATGGCGTTGGGGGATTCGTGGTGGTCGACGATGCCGGTGGTTCCCGCTTCCAAAGCTTCCAGCGCCCCCAGCCGGGCCGAATGGTAGATCATTTCCAAGTCCAGGGCCGCGTCCAGGCGCCACCAGATCTGCTCCAGTATCTCCCGGAAGTTGGACGGGGTGCGGGGCGGGGGCGGCATTCCCCGGGCCAGGGCGGAATAGAGATGATGGTGGGCGCAGACCAGTCCGGGGGTGACGGGCGCCGACACCCGGTTTCAGGGGCCCGCCGCCGCCGGCGGATTCACCGACATCGGCAGGCGGTTGCGCCGCCGTCCGTCCACTTCGTACAGGGCGGCGGCCACCGCGCCGGCGGTGGGCACCAAGCCGATTTCCCCCACCCCTTTGATTCCGTAGGGGGCGCGGGGCTGGGGAACCTCCACCAGAATCACCTCCACCTCCGGCATATCCTTGGGGCGGATGATGCCCAGGCTGCGCAGGGTCATATTGGTGGGCCGGGACTGTTCGTCGGCGGGGAAATCCTCGGTGAGGGCGTATCCCAGCCCCATATGCACCGACCCCTCAATTTGGCCTTCGCACAGCGCCGGGTGGACGGCCCGCCCCACATCGTGGGCGGCGATCACTTTTTCTATCTTGCCGGTTTGCGGGTCGGCGATCACCAGTTGGGCGGCGTAGCCGAAGGCGGAGTGGATGACCGGGTTGGGAACCCCTTCGCTGAGGGAGTTGGTCCAGTCCACCCGGTATTCGCCGTAGTAATCCACGCCCGGTCGGCGACCGTCGGCGTTCGCTTTGCGGCAGGCGTCTTGGACGGCCCCCGCTCCCATCAGCGTGCCCCGGGAACCGGTGGTTTGTCCGGCCCCCAACTCCCGGGTGGTGTCCACCACCACTTTCACCAGGGCCGGGTCCACCCCCAGTTCCTCGGCCGCCACTTGCTGGGCCACGGTGTGGACGCCCTGGCCCATCTCCGTCCAGCAGTGCCGCACCTCCACCTGATGGGCGGCCCCGTTGTCGCTGAAGCGAACCGTCGCCCGGGCCGTCTCTTTGAAACCGTTGCCCAACCCGCTGTTTTTCAGACCCAAGCCCACCCCCACCGCCTTGCCCTCCGCCCGGGCTTGGTCGTAGTGCGGTTTGACGGCGTTCAGGCATTCCCGCACCCCCCGGCAACCGTCGTCCATCACCTGGCCCGGCCCCCAAACCACCCCCGGCTCGATGGCGTTGCGGTTGCGCATCTCCCAGCCGCTGATCCCCGCTTTTTCGGCCAGCCGGTCCATCACCCCCTCCATGGCGAACTGGGCCTGGTTGGCCCCGAACCCCCGGAAGGCCCCGCCGATCGGATTGTTGGTGCGGGCCGCCACCGCCTCCACGTCGATGTTGGGAACCACGTAGGGGCCGGAGGCGTGCCCGGCCGCCCTTTCCAGCACTTTCATTCCCACCGAGGCGTAGGCCCCGGAGTCGCCCAGCATGCGGGCCTTCAACGAAGTGAGTTTGCCGTCGGCGTCGCACCCGGCCTGCATTTCGATGCGGATGGGGTGGCGCTTGGTGTGGATGCGCAGGGATTCCTCGCGGGACAGGGTGCATTTCACCGGACGGCCCAGCAGGTGGGCGGCCAGGGCCGTCTGGGCTTGGTTGGCCATGTCCTCCTTGCCGCCGAAGGCCCCCCCGTTGGAAACCAGTTCCACGGTGATGCGGGACGGGTCCACTCCCAGCACGGAAGCGATCTGGTCGCGGTCGTCCCACACCCCCTGCCCGCCCGAATAGACCATCATGTTTCCGTCCTCGTCGGGGACGGCCAAGGTGGATTCCGGTTCCAAGAAGGCGTGTTCCACCCGTTGCGTGATGAAGGTTTCATGTACTTGATGGGCGGATGCCTGGTAGGCGGACGCAAAGTCCCCCCGGGCGTATTTGGAGACGGACAGGACGTTGCCCTCCAAGCCCCACACCGCGTCTTCGTCGGAGGCGACTGCAACCTCCGGGTCGGTGAACGGCTCCAGTACGCGGTACTCCACCTGCACTTTTTCGGCGGCGGCGCGGGCAGTGAGGCGGTCTTCGGCCACTACCACGGCCAGCACGTCCCCGTAGTAGGAGGTGCGCCCCCCCTCCGGGATGAACACCGGCCAGTCCCGGTGGATGAGCCCCACCCGCAACTCGCCGGGGACGTCGGCGGCGGTGAAGACGGCCTCTACGCCCTCCGTTTCCAACGCGGCGGATACGTCGATGGACAGCACGTCGGCCCGGGCGTGGTCGGTGAGGCGCAGGGCGGCGTGCAAAAGGCCCTCCACCCTCATATCGTCTATGTAGTCCCGTTCGCCCAAGGCCAACTCCACCCCCTCGTATTTGACGCCGGTTTTGCCGATTCCGGCGGCCGTTTCCAAAGAGGGGGTTTCCCCGGCGGCCAACATGTCAATGGCGTCGAAAATTTTGATGTAGCCGGTGCAGCGGCACAGATGGGCCCCCAACTGTCCGCAGGCCCCCCGGCCGGTGAGGGCGGAGCCTTTGCGGTCCAGCAGGGCTTTGGCGCGCACCAAGATGCCGGGGGTGCAGAATCCGCATTGCAGGGCCCCGGCGGCGGCGAAGGCGGAGGCCAAACGGTCCCGTTCCGCCGGGTCGAAACCCTCCAGGGTGACCACTTCGCCTCCCGCGGCTTTTTCCAGGCTGGTCACGCAACTGATCGCCGCCCGGCCGTTGAGCAACACCGTGCAACATCCGCACTGGCCGGACGGCGAGCACCCGTCTTTAGGGGAGGTGATGTCCAGTTCTTCCCGCAACGCGGCCAGCAGGTGGGGATGGTCGTCGCGCACCGAGACTTCTTGTCCATTGAGAGTGAAATGGACGGTTCTTCGGTCAATAAGCGTCATGCGCCCCATCTCCTTAGTAAGGGCGGTCGGCCGCGCCCTGCCCGGAGCGGCGACGGGCGACCCGACTGCCGACAACTTTCCTTTGCCCTACTTTACCATTCT
Source organism: Candidatus Spongiisociaceae bacterium (assembly GCA_965202665.1). Taxonomy (GTDB): domain Bacteria; phylum Actinomycetota; class Acidimicrobiia; order Spongiisociales; family Spongiisociaceae. The sequence goes on along the minus strand of OZ241841.1, from coordinate 896,346 downwards.
GAACGGAGGAGAATAAAATTTGCGCCCCATGCTAAAGTTGTCCCCACCGGAAAGGCAGGTGAGGTGGCGGGTCCCAAGGGGATGAGAATGGCGGCGGCCGCCGTCGCAACCGCGGTTCTGACGTTGGCCGCCTGCGGGGGAGGGGGGGTTCCGGTGGACGCCGACGGGCCGGAAATATACCGGGCGGTGTGCGCCCGTTGCCACGGCGATGACCTGCTGGGGGGACAGGGGCCTCCCCTAGCGGGGGAGGGGGCCGACTCGGTGGGCCGCCCCGAAACCTATTTTACGCAGGCGATTTCCAGCGGCATCGGCCGCATGCCCGCCTTTCGCCGCACTCTGACCGAGGAGCAAATTCTCCTGGTCTCCCGCTACGTGATCGCCCGGCAATCCCGTTGAGCGGGCGGGGGCGGGCGCGGGCGAATTCTCCGAATATGCGATGATCGCGCAAGAACGCGAAAAAAATGCTTAGCGGGTAGCCTGGCGGCCATGTTGCTGTTGGTGGCTTTTCGGCATTTGGGCCGGGCGATCCGCATGGGATGGACCGACCCGGAGTTCCGGGTGCTGCTGTCCTCGGTGCTGGTCCTGATTCTTTTGGGCGTCCTGTTCTACAACCGGGTGGAGGGCTGGAGCGTGCTGGACAGCTTCTACTTTGTGATTATCACGATGACCACGGTCGGTTACGGGGACTTCGCCCCGGTTACCGCCGCCGGCAAACTGGTTACCGTTTTCTTCATCCTGGCCGGCATCGGCCTGTTTTTGGCTTTCCTTTCCCGGATCGCCGCCCTGGTTGCCGAAAGCGCCGCCCAAGCCCGCAAATCCAAAAAGAAGAACAAGAAAAAGAACCGCCCCCGGACTCAGCAACCCGCCGAATGATCGGGCGTTGACCGTAAGGGGCGGATGGCTTCCACGGCGGCGGGGTTTTCCAAGCCGGACAGGTCGCCCGCAGGTTGGCCCAAGGCGCGGGCTTTCACCACCCGTCGCATGATCTTCGCCGAACGGGTGCGGGGCAGGTCGTCCGCGAACCGCACCGTCCCCGGACGGAAAGCCTTCCCCAGCCGGCCGGCCACCGCCTCCGCCACCGCCTCCGCCAACTTCTCGTCCGGTTCCACCCCCGGGGCGGGGACCGCGAACAGGGCGATGGACTCCCCTTTGATCGGATCGGGTATTCCCACCGCGGCCGCCATCATCACCTCCGGCATTTCCACCGCCGCCGATTCGATCTCGGCCGGCCCCACCCGTTTCCCTCCCACGTTCAGGGTGTCGTCGGAGCGCCCGTGCAGGAACCAGAACCCGTCTTCGTCCACCGAAGCCCAGTCGCCGTGCACCCAAACATTGGGCCACCTCCCCCAGTAGGTGGAGAAGTACCGGTCATCCCCGCCCCAGAAGCCGCGGGTGATCCCGGGCCAGGTTTTGACGCACACCAGTTCCCCCACCTCCCCCCGCACCGGCCGCCCCTCCCCGTTGTAAACCTCCATCGCCATTCCGGGGGAGGGACCGCCCACCGAGGTCGGTTTCAGACCTTGCATGATGTGGGCGGACAGAAAACAGGCCCCCGCTTCGGTCCCTCCGGAAATGTTGATGATGGGGATGCGCTCCCCGCCCACTTCCCGGAACAGCCACCACCATGGGTCGGGATTCCACGGTTCGCCGGTGGAACCGAAAGCCCGCAACCGGGACAGGTCGGCGGCCCGGGCCGCTTCCGCCCCATGCGGTTGCAGCGCCCGGACGAGGGTGGGGGAGACGCCGAGCACCGTCAAACCCAGCGACTCCGCCAGGCGCCAAACCCGGCCCGGGTCGGGGAAGTCGGGCGCCCCGTCGTAGCAACCCACCGAGGCCCCGTTGGCCAGGCCCGCCACCACCGACCACGGACCCATCACCCATCCCATGTCCGTCACCCACATCACCCGGTCTTCGGTGCGCATTTCGAACTGGAAAGCCCCCTCCGCGGCCAGTTTCACGGTCAGCCCGCCGTGCACGTGCACCACCCCCTTCGGCTGGCCGGTGGTGCCCGAGGTGTAGACCAGCAACACCGGGTCCTCGCTGGAAGTGGCGGCCGGTTCCCGTCGCTCGGCGGCCTCCAAAGCCCGCTCAAAGGAACGGTCCCGTCCGGCCGTCCAAGGCACATCGGACCGCCCCGCGTAGGAAACCACCAGCGTAGCGGGGGGAAAGCCGGAGATCTCCGAGGCCCGGTCGGCTACTTCCTTCATCGCCACCGGCCGCCCCCGACGGGTATAGCCGTCGGCGGTTACCAGCGCCGCCGGGCGGGCGGCGGCCAGACGCTCCGCCACCGCCTCCGGTCCGTATCCGGAGAAGATGGGCACGAACACCGCCCCGAGGCGGGCGGCGGCCAGCATGCACGCCACCGCCGTCTCCGACATCGGCAGGTAGGCGGCAACCGCGTCCCCGCGCCCCGCGCCCGCCTCGGCCAGGGCCCCGGCCGTACGCTCCACCATCTCCAGCAACTCCCCGAAAGTGAAGGAGGAACGGGAACCGTCCTCCCGTTCCGCCACCAGGGCCGTACGGTGCGGGGTGAGGGCGGCCCAGCGGTCCAGGCAGGCGGCGGACATGTTGATCACCCCGCCGGTGAACCATTTCGGGAAGGCCGGGCCCTCCGTCTCGTCCAGCACTTGCCGGTAGGGCTCGGCGAAGGGGACGCCCAGGTAGTCCGCCGCCGCCGACCAGAACCAGCGGATGTCCTCGGTGGAGCGGGCCAGCAGTTCCCCGTAGGAGGCTATCCCGTGCCGGGCCATGAATTCGGCGGTGCGGGAACGGGCCAAATCTTCCGGTCCCGCCCGCCACGCAATCTCCGACGACCCGCCCGGTTTGTTCATTCCGACCTCCCGCCGGCTTGCTAAAGTTGAGTTTTCGTTGCCCAGAATAATCCGATCGGCGACCCAGATGCGAGGAGGATGAGCATGGAACAGGGGCCTCGCCCGGCGGCGCCGGCCCGCGACGGGATGCCCCCTTGGATTCCCCGCCTGGTCTTCTTGGTCATCGGGTCGCTGGCCGTCGCCTATTTCGCGTTCTGGGCTTTGGGGCGGATGCGTGGGGTGCTCATCAACCTGTTGGTGGCGCTGTTCCTGTCTTTCGCTTTGGAGCCCGCGGTGGTCTTTTTGGCCCGCCGGGGTTGGAAACGGGGCTTGGCCACCGCGGTGGTGTTCCTGGGAGCGGCCATAGTGGGGGCCCTGTTCGTAGCCGTCACCCTTCCCCCCCTGGTTACCCAGATCGGCAACCTGGTGTCGGAAATTCCCAATTGGGTCACCACCGTCACCGACTGGCTGAACAACCGCTTCAACCTGTCCATCAACTTGTCCAACCTGACCGACAGCCTCAGCAACCTGCAGGGAACCCTGCAAAGTTACGCGGGCACCCTGGCCAACAGCGCCCTGGGATTGGGCTCCCGGGTGCTGAGCCTGGTGGTGCAGATGCTGACCATCGGCCTGTTCACTTTCTACCTGCTGGCCGACGGCCCCCGCTGGCGGCGGATGTTGTTGTCGGTTTTCCGCCCCGGCCGTCAGAAGGAAATCGCCCGCATGTGGGAGATCGCCATCGACAAAACCGGCGGCTACGTTTACTCCCGGGCTTTGCTGGCTTTGGCTTCGGCCATCTTCACTTATGTCGCGTTGCGCATCATCGGAGTGGAATTCGCGTTGGCCCTGTCCATCTGGGTGGGGGTGGTTTCCCAGTTCGTGCCGGCGGTGGGCACCTACCTGGCGGCGGTGGCCCCCACTTTGGTGGCGCTCGGCGATTCGGTGCGCAGCGCCGTCATCGTGTTGGCGGTGTTGGTGGTCTACCAACAGATAGAAAACTTGTTGCTGGCCCCCCGCATCACCGCGGGCACGATGTCGTTGCATCCGGCGGTGGCTTTCGGGTCGGTGCTGGTGGGGGCGGCCCTGCTGGGGGTGGTGGGGGCTCTAATCGCCTTGCCCGCCACCGCCACCCTGCAGGCCTTCGTGTCCACTTTCATCGAACGCCATCAGGTGGAAGAGTCGATGATCGGCTCCGACCGCGCCTCCCCCGACCGGCCCGACCCGCCCGATGAGACCGATGAATCCGGGCCGGAATCCTCCTCCTAGCGGGGCGGGGCCGGGGCGCGGGTGATGGGCGGCCCGCTGGCCGGGGTGCGGGTGGTGGAGTTGGCCGGAGTGGGACCGGCTCCGTTTGCGGGGATGGTGCTGGCCGACCTGGGGGCGTCGGTGGTGCGGGTGGACCGCCCGTCCGCCCCCGTCGCCGCCGCAGCCGCCGCTCCGCCCGCCGCGCCAACCGCCGACCATCCGGAGATGATGAACCGGGGCAAACGTTCCATCGTGGTGGATTTGAAGCAAACCGGCGGAGCGGAGGTGGCGCTGGCTTTGGCCGCCTCCTCCGACATCCTGCTGGAAGGTTTCCGGCCCGGAGTGGCGGAACGGCTGGGGATCGGCCCCCGGCAATGCTGGGAGCGCAACCCCCGGCTGGTGTACGGGAGGGTGACCGGCTGGGGGCAAACCGGCCCGCTGGCCCCCGCCGCCGGGCATGACATCAACTACATCGCCCTGGCGGGGGCCCTGGCCCATATGGGACGGGCGGGCGGGCCGCCCACCCCGCCCATCAACCTGGTGGGCGACTTCGGCGGGGGAGGGATGTTGCTGGCGGTGGGGGCGCTGGCCGCCCTGCTGGAAGCCCGCCGCTCGGGGAAGGGGCAGGTGGTGGACGCGGCAATGGTGGACGGGGCGGCCCTGCTGATGACCATGACCCACGACTGGGCGGCGCGCGGGATGTGGAGCGACCGGCGGGGGAGCAACTTGTTGGACACCGGGGCCCCGTTTTACGATGTCTATGAGACGGCCGACGGGGAATATATGGCGGTGGGGGCTTTGGAGCCGCAGTTTTTGGCCGAGTTGCTGGAACGGCTGGGGGTGGACGGCTCCGATTTGGGCGACCCCCGGGAGCCCGCGGCGTGGCCGCCGTTGCGGGCCCGCCTGGCCGGGGCCTTCGCCTCCCGCACCCGGCGGGAATGGACCGATTTTTTCTCCGAGGGCGACGCCTGCGTTTCCCCGGTGCTGACCATGAGCGAGGCCCGCCGCCACCCCCACAACCGGGCCCGTTCCCTGTTCGCCGAAGTGGACGGGCGGCCGCAACCCGCTCCCGCCCCCCGTTTTTCCCGCACCTCCCCGCCCCCGCCCGCCCCCGCTCCCCGTCCCGGGGCGGACACCGACCAGATTTTGGCCGAGGCCGGTTTCCCGCCCGGGGCGGTTGGTAGACTGCGAAGGTCGGGAGCGGTCCGGTAGGGGCCCCGGCTTCCAAGAGCAGAGGAGAAAGCCAGTGAATTCCAAGGTTGAACAGGAACGCAACGAGATAGCGGCCGCCATCGGGGACATGACCTTGGTGGACGTGATGAACCGCAACGCGGAACGGTTCGGCAGCCGGGCCGCCCTGAAATGGACGGAACCGGACGGCGTGCGCACCATGAGTTGGTCCGCTTACCGGGACCGGGTGCGGGAGGCGGCGGCCGGTTTGCTGTCGCTGGGGATGGGGAAGGGCGACTTCGCGGCGATTATGGCCTCCAACCGTCCGGAGCACGTCATGGCCGATTTGGGGGCCATTTTCGCCGGGGCGGTCCCGGTGTCTATGTACAACACGTTGGCCCCCTCCCAGGTTTCCTACATCGCCGGGCACTGCGGGGCGAAAGTCGCCATCTTGGAAAACGCCGAGTATTACGAGAAATGGTCGCAGGTGCGGTCGGAGATCCCCGAGTTGCGGCATGTGGTGGTGATGGACCCGCCGGATGATTTCACCCCGGGGGAGGGCGACCTCACCTGGGAGGGACTGTTGGACCGGGGGCGGGGGGCGCTGGCCGCCGATCCGGGAATCGTGGAGCGGGCCGCGGCTGAAGCGGGGCCGGGCGACCTGGCCACCCTCATTTACACCTCGGGCACTACCGGCGACCCGAAGGGGGTGATGATCAGCCATCGCAATGTGCTGTGGACCAGCGAATGCATCGCCCGCGCCTTCCCGGAGCTGCCCGACCATCTGCGCATAGTCTCCTATCTGCCGTTGGCCCATCTGGGGGAGCGGATGGCCAGCCATTACACCGGCGTGTGGCGGGCCGGGTCGGTGTGGTACGAACCGGATTTGGCCAATGTGCTGGCCGCGGTGCAGGCCCACCGCCCGCAGGGTTTTTTCGCGGTGCCCCGGGTGTGGGAGAAGTTCCAGGCCGGATTGTCGGCCAAACTGCAGGCCGAACCGAAGAAGGCCAAACGCCAGCTGGCGACGGGGGCGGTGGAGCTTGGCTCCAATGTGGAACGGGCCCGGCAGGCGGGGGAGTCGCCGTCCGCGGCCGACCGCGTCAAACTGTGGTTTGCGGAAAGGCTGGTCTTTCGCAAAATTCGGCACGGCTTGGGGCTGGACGAGTTGATTCTGGCGTTTTCAGCGGCCGCCCCCATCGCCCCCGAGTTGCTGATTTTCTTCCGGGGGATCGGGATTCCGGTCTACGAGCTGTTCGGACAGACCGAATCGTCGGGGCCGGGAGTGACCAACCGCCCCGGGGCGGACCGGATCGGCTCGGTGGGGCGGGCCATGCCGGGGGTGGAGGTGGCCATCGCCGAAGACGATGAAATCCTGATGCGGGGCGGGCTGGTGACCGAAGGCTATTACCGGGACCCGGAGGCCACCGCGGCCGCGTTCGGAGAGGACGGGTGGTTGCGCACCGGCGACTTGGGACGTTTGGGCGAAGAGGGTTTCCTGTCCATTATCGGCCGCAAAAAAGAGATCATCATCACCGCCGCCGGCAAAAACGTGGCTCCCGCCCGGTTGGAGAATTTGCTGGCCCAGAACCCGCTCATCGCCCACTCCTGCGTGGTGGGGGACGGCCGCCGCTATCTGACTTTGCTGGTGGCTTTGGACGAGGAGGCGGCCCCGGCGTGGGCGGCCCGCAACGGGGTGGACTTTCAGGACATGGCCGGCTTCAGCAAGGAACCGGCGTTGCTGGCGGAAATCGGCCGGGCGGTGGAGGAGGCCAATCAGCAGGCGGCCCGGGTGGAGCAGGCCAAACGTTGGGCGGTGGTCCCCGACGTTTGGTCGGCGGAAACCGATGAACTGACCCCGTCCCTGAAACTTAAAAGACGGGTGGTGCTGGAGAAATACGCAACGCAGATCGAGGAAATGTACGCCGCGGACGAAGAAGGGTAGCCGGTGCCCGACATAGTTTTCGACAACCGAACGGCGGTGGTCACCGGGGCCGGGCGGGGACTGGGACGGGGTTACGCCTTGGAGTTGGCCCGCCGGGGGGCGCGGGTGGTGGTGAACGATCCGGGCGGGGCGGTGGACGGCGGGGGGGAGTCGGCGCGGGCCGCCGACGAAGTGGTGGCGGAAATCCGGGCGGGGGGAGGCGAAGCGGTCGCCTCCTATGATTCGGTGGCCGCGCCGGAGGGCGGGGAGAGCATAGTGCGGACCGCCCTGGACGCCTTCGGGACGGTGGATGCGGTCATCAACAACGCCGGAATTCTGCGCGACAAAAGCCTCGCCAACCTGGAGGCGGACGACGCCCATGCGGTGCTGGACGTGCACCTGCGGGGGGCGTTTCACGTGACCGGGCCCGCTTTTCGAGTGATGAAAGAACGGGGATACGGACGGATTGTGTTCACCTCGTCGGCCTCGGGCCTGTTCGGCAACTTCGGGCAGGCCAACTACGGGGCGGCCAAAATGGGATTGGTGGGGTTGATGAACGTGACGGCGGTGGAAGGGGCCAAATACGGGATCAAGGCCAACGCCATCGCTCCGGTGGCCGCCACCCGCATGACCGAAAACCTGCTGGGGCCGTTGCAGGAGCATGTTTCCCCCGATTGCGTAACCCCGCTGGCGGTCTTTTTGGCCTCCGAACAGTGCGGGTTCACCCATCAGATTTGGACGGCGGGGGGCGGGCGGTTCGGCCGGGTGTTCCTCGGGGTGAACCAAGGATGGTTCGCCGGCCCGGGGGCTGTTCCCTCCGCCGAGCAGGTGCGGGATCATCTGGAGGAGATCCGGGACATCGGATCCTACATCGTGCCCGACAGCTCCGCGGACGAGTTGAAAATGCTGGGTAAGCTGTTGGCCGGCTAAGATGGGAGGATGACAATGAGCGCCGAACTGATTGAGGACCGGCTGACCCGGTTGATGGACGAGTTCCCGCCCGGGGTTACCGACGACATGGAGTTTTGGGGGGCGCAGTATGACTTGGGTTTGGCCTGGGTGGACTTCCCGGAGGGAAAGGGCGGGCTGGCCGTCAACCGCAGTTTTCGCAACCGGGTGCACGAGTCGCTCAGCAAAGCCGGGGTTTCGTTCGCCAACCTGAACCGCAACATGATCGGATACGGCATGGGGGCCCCCACCGTGGTGGAGCACGGCACCTCCGAACAGCAACAGCGCTTCCTGCGTCCCCTGTTCACCGCCGAGGAAATATGGTGCCAGCTGTTTTCCGAGCCGGGAGCGGGGTCGGATGTGGCCGGTTTGGCCACCCGGGCGGTGCGGGACGGCGATGAGTGGGTGGTGAACGGGCAGAAAGTGTGGACGACTTTGGCCCACACTTCCAAGTGGGGCCTGTTGGTGGCCCGCACCGACCCGGATGTCCCCAAGCACCGGGGAATGACTTATTTCATCATTGATATGGAGCAGGAGGGGGTGGAGGTGCGCCCGTTGCGCCAGCTGACCGGGGAGGCCGAGTTCAACGAGGTGTACATGACCGACGCCCGGGTGCCGGACGCCAACCGGCTGGGCGCGACGGGGCAGGGTTGGTCGGTGGCCATCACCACCCTGATGCACGAGCGGGTTTCCATCGGTACTTTGCCCACGCCGCGCGGAGGCGGGGCGATCGGGGACGCGGTGGACCTGTGGCTGACTTTGCCGCCCTCCGAGCGCACCCCGGCGAGGCGGGACAAACTGGCCTCGCTGTGGGCGGAGGCGGAGTCTTTGCGCCTAACCGGGATTCGGGCGGCCGAGACGGCCAAGTTGGGGGTTCCCGGCCCGGAGGGTTCCACCAGCAAGTTGCAGTGGGCCGAGTTGCAACAGAATATTCACAATTTTGCGCTGGGACTGCTGGGGGCGGAGGGTTTGGGCTACCCGTCCGGCTACGAGATGGTGCGCCCCGACGAGGCGGCCTTGGGCAAACGGGATCCGCAGAAGAACTTCTTGCGTTCCCGGGCCAACTCCATCGAGGGCGGAACCTCGGAGGTGATGCGCAACATCCTCGGCGAACGGGTGCTGGGCCTACCCGGCGAGCCAAGAGTGGACAAGGAAGTCCCCTGGACCCAAATCCCCCGCAACTGACCGCCCCCGGCTTTTAGGCCCGATCCTTCAAGTGCGTCGACACGCAATCTAAGACATGCCGGGCTTGTTCCACCGTAACGGGCGGGAACATCTCGCAAAACTCAGCAACAGTCGCCGAACGCAGGTTCTCGAACAGTGCGCGTACGGGTACGCGGGTGTTTTTAAACACCCAAGCGCCGCTCACTTTGCCGGGGACGGATTCCAGCTCCGGGCAAGAGCTCCAATCAAACATCATTTCCTTCCTTATGTTAGATGAGCAGGGGGTCTTGGATTATTTCCACTAGGGCCGGGCCGGGGTGGGCCAAGGCTTGGGCGAAGGCGTCGTCCAAGCGGGCGGGGTCGGTTACCCGCAGTCCGAAAGCTCCGCACAGCCGGGCGTAGGCGGCGAAGTCGGGGTTGCGCAAACCGGTTTGCCACACTTGGTAGCGGCCGTCCCGCTGTTCTTTGGAAATTTTTCCCAAGGAATGGTTGTTGAGCAACAGGTGGGTGATGTTCATCCCGTATTTGACGGCGGTGGTCAACTCGCCCATGTACTGGCCGAACCCGCCGTCGCCGGTGACGGCTACGATCTGCCGGTCGGGGGCGGCAGCCCAGGCGCCCATGGCCGCCGGGTAGCCGAAACCGATGGAGCCCAGATAGCCGGACATCAAAACATCCTGCCGGTCGGCTTCGAAATACCGTCCGAAAGAATAGGTGTTGTTGCCCACGTCCGCGCAGATCACCGCCCGGGAATCCACACGGCGGGTCATCGCCGCGAATATGGCCGCCGCCGAAATTCCCGCTTGGGAACGGTCGCCCTCCCGGGATGACTTCTCCGCCCGCCATATAGACCACCGCCGGGTCACATCCTCCCGTTGGTCGGCGGTTCGGAGAGCGTTGGGACAAAGCTCCAACAACAACCGGGCCGTCTCCCCCGCCTCCCCCTGCACCGGGACCTCCACCGGATGGAAGCGGCCCAGGGCGGCCGGGTCGTCGTCCACCTGGATGATCGGCTTGTAATCGGCGATGCCGGTGTGGTTGGAGAAGGAAGCCCCGAAAACCAGGACCGCATCCGACTCGTTCATCAGCCAGGAGGCCACCGGCGTGCCGGAACGCCCCAGCACCCCCGCCCCCAGCGGATGACGGTCGGAGATGAAGCCTTTGGCTTTGAAAGTGGTCAGCACCGGGGAGCCCAGCCGTTCCGCCAGGCGGATGATCTCTTCCATGGCGAACCGGGCTCCCGCCCCCACCGCGATCACCGGCCGGCGGGAGCGGCCCAGCAGGTCCAGCGCCTGCTGCAACGACTCGTCGGGCGGGCGGATTTTCCGCGAGCCCATGCGTCCGCCGGGTCCTCCGGCGGGAATGCCGGGGGCCGGTTGGTACTGGACTTCATCGGGCAGGATGAGATGGGCCGCATCCCGTTCCAACAGGGCGGTTTTGCAGGCCAGGGAGGTCAGTTCGGCGTGGTCGGAATCGGGCAGGGCCGTTTCCGAGTAGCGGGCGACGTCGGCGAAGGCCGCGCCCAGGTCCAGATCCTGGAAGGCCCCCCGCCCCCTCACCCGGGAAGGCACCTGCCCGGAGAGGGCCAGCACCGGGGCCCGGTCCGCTTTGGCGTCGTACAAGCCGGTGAGCAGGTTGGTGGACCCCGGCCCGGCGATGCCGAAGCAGGCCGCCAAGCGGCCGGTCAACTTGCCGTAGGCGGAGGCTGCGAAAGAGGCCGCCCCTTCATGGCGGACTCCGATGAACGTCAACTCGCCCCGTTCCTCCGCCCGGCGCATGGCGTCGGCGAACCCCAGGTTGGAATGGCCCACCATCCCGAACACATGGGCGACGCCCCAGTTGATCATCGTTTCCACCATTACATCGGACACGGTGCGAAGTTGCTCCGGTTCGGGAGGCACGCCCACGTAGATCCCGTCGGAGCGCACCTCCACCGGGTAGGCCGCCACCGAATCGCTGAACCCCTCCGGGGGTTGGCCGGTGAGCGGGTGATAGTCGTAGCCGTGCCACGGGCAACGCAACCAGCAGTCCTCGATGGAGCCTTCGCCCAGCGGTCCGCCTTGGTGGGGGCAACGGTTGTCCAACGCCCCGTATTCGCCCGCGAAGTTGGTTAGGCAGATGGTGCGCAACCCGGCGGTCGCCGTCTTCACCCGTCCCGGGGGCAGCTCCCCCGGCTCCGCCGCCTTATGCCATTCGATTGTCCGCCCGACCGCCCGCTCATCCATCGTCTTTCCCCTCGCCGGTTGTCCGGAATACTAGAGAACGGCAAATGGGGCAAACCCGGCCGGCGGGCTATGGTTGCCGAATGGTTTTCACGAATGGAGACAAATATGTGGTCTTCGATTTGGAGACCACCCACGTCCGGGTAAGTCCGGAGAAGAACCGGATCATCCAGGTGGGAGCGGTCATCGGCCAGGGCCCCCGGCTCGCCGATGGGGAAGGTTTCAGCAAGCTGGTGCGGTGCGAGACGGGCATCTCCCCGGAGGTGAGCGAGTTAACCGGGCTGGTCGACGAGGATGTCCGGGAGGCCCCTCCTTTGGATGAGGTGATGCGGGAGTTTCTGGAGTGGGCGGGGGGCCTGCCTTTGATAGCCCACAACGGGTTCGATTTTGATTTCCCGATATTGGACATGGCCCTGCGGGAGGCCGGCCTGCCCGTTCCGGCGGGGGAGCGGCTGGACACCCTGCAGTTGGCCCACCTGGTTTTCCCGCGGGCGGGACGCAACGCCCTCCGCGGCGTACGGGGCGAGGCCCCACCGCCCGGGCGGGGCATTGACCATCTGCTCCGGCACTTCGCCATCGCCGAAGAACGGGAGCGGCACCAAGCCGTGGAAGACGCCCGGCTGACGCAACAGATCATGGTGCGCCTCCTCCAGATTCTGAACGAGGACAACCCGGCCCGTCGCCTGCAACGGTGGATTCTGGGTGCCGGCGGCCACCCCTGGGCGAAGTTTTTGGAACCGGTGGCCGCCCCTCCGCCGCTGGCGGAAATCCTGGAAGAACCATCCTCCGCCGCCCCGTTGCATCCCAGCGGGAAGTATGACATCCCCGCGGTGCTGTCCTACTTTGAAGAAGGAGGCCGGTTGATGACCGACGGGCGCCGTCCCCGTCCGCAACAGCGGCAGATGGCGCAACAAGTAGCCGATGCTTTGGCCGATAAACAAAGGTTGCTGGCGGAGGCCCCCACCGGCACCGGCAAAACCCTGGCCTATCTGGTCCCGGCCGTTGAATACGCCCGGGCCGCCGGAACCCCGGTGGCGGTGGCCCCCCACACCCGCCTCCTGCAAGACCAGATAATGGCCACCTTGCTGGAACTGGAGGAGCGGTTGGAACCTTTCCGCTGGGTGGTTCTGAAAGGCATGAACAACTACCTGAGCCTGGAATCCCTGGCCGCCGAATTGGACGCCGGCGGGTTCGAACCCGGGTCGGCCCTGGTCTTGGCTTTGCTGGCCGGCTGGGCGGCGGAAACCCCCACGGGCGACTGGGAGGATCTGCGCGCTTTCGCCATCGAAGGAACGGTTCCCGAATGGGAAATCCTCCGCTGGAAGTTGCGAACCGAAGAACAAGCGGATCAGTCGTCGCAACTGGGCCGATTGGATTTCTACCAAAGGGCCTGCGACCGGGTGGCCACCTCCCATGTGGCGGTGGTCAACCACGCCTTGGTGATAATGAGCAAGGCGATGGAACCAGTCCGGGGCCTGATAGTGGACGAGGCCCACAACATGGAGGATTCGGTCACCTCCGCCCTCACCGAACAGGTGACCGGGCGGGATGTTCATTTGCTGTGCGAAGCAGTGCTCGGCCGGCGGGGAATTATTCAACGACTGTCCGAAGCCGGAATAGCCGCCGCCGATCCTTCTTTGCCGGCTTTGCGGGAAGCCGCCCAGCAGGCGGCGGCGGCCCTGCCCGATTTGGAGTCCCCGCTGGCGGAATATGTGCGCAGCCGCACCGGACGGGGCCGGGAGGAAGCCGAGCGGTTCGGGGTTTCCTACCGCATCCGGCGCGGTTCGGACACCAAAAATCCCCACTATCGGGCGGTTACGGAGGCGGGCAAAAAGTTACGGGACGCCCTGCGAGGGATGACGGAGGCCTTCAACGAAGTTACCGTTCCCGAAGAGCCCCGAGGCAGGTATCAGCGCCATCGTTTGGAAGACGAGGTGCGTCGTCTGGGAAGCGCCGCTCGCGCCCAGGGCAAGCTGATCGATTCGGTGCTGTGGTCGGAGGAAGGTTGGGAGTGGATCAACATCGCCCATCTGGATTTGGAGGACGATGCCTGGCGGTGGTCGTTGCGCCGGGCGCCCATTTCCATTTCCGGTCAGTTGGGAGAGTTGTGGGAGAAACTTGATTCGGTTTGCCTGACTTCGGCCACCCTCCAAGTCGGAGGCGATTTCAGTTACCTGCTCGACGTTTTAGGTTTGGGGACGGCCCGCCGCGAGGTGGTGCCCACGCCCTTTGAGCAACTGCCGGAGAATCACCTGCTGTTGCTGACCGATTATCTGCCCGCCCCCCGGGGGTCCCTGTTGGAGCTATTCGAACAGGCGGAAGCGGAGGAAATACCCCGTCTGTTCACCCTGACCGGCGGGCGGTCCATGGCCTTGTTTACCGCCCGCGCCCGTTTGGAAAGCGTACGGGACCACGCCCGCCCGCCTTTGCAGGCGTTGGGGATTCCCCTGTTGGCGCAAGGCGAAGGCCCCGCCGCGCAGCTAATGGAAGAAATGCGCAACCAAATCCCAGCCTGCCTGTTGGGCGTCCGCTCTTTTTGGGAGGGGGTGGACATTCCCGGTGAGTCGCTGAGCCTCCTGCTCATCGAGAAGGTGCCGTTCGATTCGCCCGCCGATCCGGTGGCCGGGGCCCGCATGGAACAGATGGAACTAAAAGACAAAGACCCCTTCACCCATTATATGGTTCCCCGGGCGGGGTTGCGCTTCGCCCAGGGAGTGGGGAGGCTGATCAGAACCGAAACCGATATCGGAGTTTCGGCGGTGTTGGACAACCGGTTGTGCCGTCCCGGTTCCTATCAGCATTTGTTGCTGAAAAGCCTGGTCGGGCCGCCCGCCGTAAAGGAAGTCTCGTCCCGGGAGGAGGCCTATCAGAAGATAGCCGAACATTTGGGTTTTGAGTTCGACGATGAACTCAGGGAGAAAATAAGTAGCATAACCAGCGCCGACCCTTGGGAAAACCAGGTGTTGCAGTTGGGGTTGGATCGGAGGGTTGCCAGCGGGGAGGAGCCGGACGAGAAGTTAATCGTGAACCTGTTGGAGGAAGCCCGGGGGTTGATCGGTCATGAGCAGTGGCGCGACGGCCAACTGGAAACGATGATCCCGTTTATGACGGGCAGGGATGCGGTGGCGGTGTTGCCCACCGGTTCCGGCAAGTCCCTTACCTATCAGTTGCCCGCCCTGTTGTCCCCCGGGGTGACGCTGGTGATTTCACCCCTCATCGCCCTGATGCGCAACCAGATTCACAATCTGCGGGCCCGGGGGGTAACCGCGGCGGCTGGTATTTACAGCGGGGTGCCGCAAAGCGAACAGGACGATATTTTAGAGGAGGCGGCCCGGGGGTCGTACAAACTGCTGTATGTGAGCCCGGAACGGCTCTGGTCACCCAATTTCCGCAGTCGCTTGGCCAAGGTGGAAGTGTCCCGGGTGGCGGTGGACGAAGCCCACTGCATCTCCCAATGGGGTCATGCTTTCCGCCCCGAATACTCGTTGATCCCGAAAGCATTGGAGGAAATCTGCGGGAAGCGGGTTCCCACTTTGGCGGTCACCGCCACCGCCACCGGCCGGACTATCGGGGAAACCCGGGATTTGCTGGGCTTGGACGATACGGCCCGGCAGATTGTTCAACTCCCGGACCGTCCCGAAATTCGGTATTACCGGGAAAAATGTAAAGATTTTGACGACCGAGTGGTGAAGGTGGCGAAGATCGTGGATTGCTTCCGCGACCAGAGCGCCATCGTGTATGTTCCCAGGCAGGCGGATGCGGCCAATTTGGGGGCCATGTTGCGGGCCGCAGGCGTTTCGGCGCGCGCTTATCACGGCGGAATGACCGGTGAGGAGAGGAACTATGTGGAGGATGCGTTCATCCACGATGAGATCGACGTGGTGGTCGCCACCAAAGCCTTCGGCATGGGTATTGACAAGCCGAACATAGCCCTCATCGTCCACTTGGAGATGCCAGCCTCCATTGAAGAATACGTGCAGGAAACAGGCCGGGCGGCCCGCGAATTGGAAAAGGGAACCGCCGTGTTGCTAACCACCCCGCGCGACTGCCGCATACACCAGTTTTTCGTCGATAATGCGGTACCCTCTCGCGAGGATTTGAAAAAGGCGTGGGCGAGGCTGGATTTGGGGAGCAATCATTTGGACTTGGACGACTTATTACGAGATGAAAAAGGCCGTTCCCGGAAAGAGGCGGCGCAACTGGCCCTGCATTATTTGGGGAAAATAGGAGCGGTGCGCCGAGAGCAGGACTTTGTGTTAGAGGGCCGGGTGATCGCCGACGCCCGTTCTCGGAACAAGGTGGAGGAGCTACAGGAAGAAAAACCGGAGTTGGCGGAAAGAGCCGGGCGGATACTGAAACTAGTTGAGTCGGAGGGGGGCAGATACAGCCCCATCTGGGCGGAGAGGTTGGGTTGCTCTATCCCGCAGGCGGAGTCGGACCTGTTCGAGTTAGCCCGGCGCAACATCGTCGCTTTCCCAACATGGAAATACGGGTGGACGGTGGAAAGGTTGTTGGATGCGGAACCGGATTGGTCGCAAGCGGACCAGCTGAGCAATGAGCGTAAGGAAATCGTGGAACAGAAGGCGTTGCAAGCGCGCAAGTTCGCCCGGGAGAAAATATCCTGCCTGCGGGCTTCGCTCCTTGAATATTTTGGCAGCGACGGCTCGGGTCGTTGCGGCGGATGCGATGCTTGCACCCCTGATCTGCCCCGCCCTTGGGCCAAGACGGAGGTCACCAAGGAGCGCTTGGTGGAGTCCATCGAGCCGCGGCGGGTGATACTGTATTTGTTGGATTGGGCGGACGGTCGCAATTTTTCCGACCGTAATCTTAAAAATTGCTTGTCCGGTGAGCGGGGGGCGAAACTGTTGCCCAATGAACTGCAGGCGCACCCGCTCCGCGGCCGATTGCGCCTCCTAGGCGCGGAGGGTGTTGCTAGGACTTTCGAGGGGATGATAGAGGAGGAACTGGTGGATGAAGAGCCCCGGGAGTGGAATGGAACCGAATACAAAACCTTGGTTCTGACGGCGACGGGCCGGGCGCTTATCTAGAGTTGACGGATTATGGCCTTCTTGTTGCCGGAGAATCTGCCTAGCCGCAACAACGTCTCTCGTCGTTTGCAAAGCATAGCCCGGGCCGCTCGGGATAACCTGCCGGAGGAGGTGACCGTCTGGCTGAAAGAAGAAGAACATAAGTTTTTGGTCCTCCTAGACCCAGCGGCCGGAATTCTGGTGATCGAAGCACCTCCGGAACGTTCCCGCCAGGCCAGGCGTCGCAAGTTCACCCCCGAAGCTAAGGAAGTTCGCCAGCAGGTTGCAGAAGAGCTGAAAAACCTGGGACGGGGGGCTCAGGCGGAGCCGATTGCTTCCTTGCCGGTCAAGAACGTGTTGGCTTTGCCTGATACGAAACGAGGGGGATCGTTAAGCGTCGAACTCGCCGAAGCGGGCGAGACGGTTCTGTTCGCCGAAGATCTGGCTTCGTCCGCCTTTCGGGGAGCCATTGGCCGCATTCTGTCCAACCAGGGCGGGCCGTTGACCGAGGAGCAGGAAAAAGCGGCCCGGGCGGCGGTCAATCCGAAAATAGTTATCAAAAAGCCGGTTCGGGACAACCAGCTGGTTTTCAGTCCTCCCGGCGACGAAGAAGACGTTTTTGCGGTTATGGACCGGCAACAGGAAAGACTGGCCGAATATTTAGGTCCCGGTTACCGGCGTATCAGAGGGGTGGCGGGGAGCGGCAAGACCTTGGTGCTCCTGCACCGCGCCCGTTTCATAGCCCGCCATTTTCCCCAGTATCGGGTGTTGCTACTCTGCTTCAACAGAGCGTTGTCTCTGGCCTTGCAAGAGTTGGCGAGGGAGCATAAGAATATCACCGTTCAAACGGTGGATTCGCTGGCCAAAGGAATTGCGGGTCACTCTGGAAAGAAGTTCAATCTCAAAACGGAGGATGGTTGGGAAAGGTTGCGACAGGAGGCGCTAAAGATGGTTTCCCATTGGCCAGCGGATGATCTGTATCACCTGGTTTTGGTGGATGAAGCCCAGGACTTGCGGAAATCCCATCTTGACCTCGCTTACGCGATGGTAAGGCCGGGACATCCGGAAGAGAAGGATTTCGTGGTGGCCTATGACAGCGCCCAGGACATATACCGTCGCCGGACACTTTGGAATCCGCCGGAGTTAACCGCCCGCGGACGTTCCAGCATTATGACGGTCAACTACCGCAACACCCGGGAGATACTGGAGTTCGCCATGAACTTCCTAACCGGTTCCTCGGACTGGACGGATGGCAAGTTTGATCCGGATGATGAGACAGCGGTGGTTCCGCCGGAGGCGTCCCGTCGCACTGGTTTGCCTCCTAGAGTGGTAGCTTGCGCGGATACTACTAGGGAAGCCGCCGAAGTTGCTGAACGGGTTTCCAAACATCTGGAAAGAGGAGCATCACCTGACGATGTAGCAGTTATTTCTGGAAACAGCAGTATGGTATCTGAGTTGAAGCGAGCCTTTACCGTTCGGAATATTTCGTTTGCTCATATATTTAGTGGTGGCAAGGAGAATGTGATCAACGCAAAAGGCAATGTGCGAATCGCCAACCTGTACCAGTTCAAAGGGTTGGAGTTCGGGAAGGTGTTTATCTGCGGGGCCAATCTGGTTTGGGTCCCCGGTGGGGAGGATGATATTCATGGTGTCAAATCGTTGCTGTACGTGGGGATGACGCGGGCCCAGGATGAGTTGACGGTTACCTATTCGGGGGCGGGGGAGGTGGGGGAGGCTTTGCAGCGGGCGCAAGTACTGTGACGCGGGTGGCGGTTACCCGCCGGACTTTCCGGGTGGTGGAGGAGATGCTGGAGCCGGTGGGGCCGGTGTGGATATGGCCGGAGGATCGCCCCATTCCCCGGGGGGAGTTGCTGGCCCGGGCCGGTGAGGCGGAGGGTTTGCTGGTGATGCTCACCGACCGGATTGACCGGGAACTGTTGGAGGCCGCCCCCCGGTTGCGGGCGGTCAGCCAGATGGCGGTGGGGGTGGACAACATTGACTTGGCCGCCTGCTCGGAACGGGCCATTCCGGTGGGCCACACCCCGGATGTGCTGACCGAAACCACCGCCGACGTAGCTTTCGGTTTGCTGATCGCGGCCGCCCGCCGCTTCAAAGAGGGGATGGCGCAGGTGGCGGCGGGGGAGTGGGGGGAATGGGACCCGCGGGGAATGCTGGGTTACGACCTGCACGGTTCCACCTTGGGAATAATCGGGTTGGGACGGATCGGGCAGGCGGTGGCCCGGCGGGCGGCCGGGTTCGGGATGCGGATAATTTACAACCGCCGCCGCCGGGATGCGGAGGCGGAGGCCCGGCTGGGAGCGGAGTTCCGCTCGTTGCCGGACCTGTGCGGGGAGGCGGATCATGTTGTGGTCCTGGTCGGGTTGACCGCCGACACCCGGCATCTGATCGACCGCGACGCCCTGCGCCGGATGAAGCCGACCGCCACCTTGGTCAACGCCTCCCGCGGCCCGGTGGTGGACGCCGAAGCTTTGGCGGAGGCTTTGGCGGACGGGACCATCGCCGCCGCCGGCTTGGATGTGACCGACCCGGAGCCCATCCCCGCCGACCATCCGCTGGTAGCGGCCCCCAACTGCCTGATCGTTCCCCACATCGGCAGCGCCACGGTGCGCACCCGCACCCGCATGGCGGAGATGGCCGCCCAAAACTTGGCGGCGGCCCTCACCGGACGCCGCATGCCCCGTTGCGCCAACCCCGGGGTCTACCCCGCTTGATACGGGCGGTTGACCACCGTCAGCGCCGTCCCGCTTTCCACCCGCACCGTCACCGGCCCGCCCCGGGAGGCGTTGCTGATTCCCAGCGACGACCAAGGTTCCAGCCGGGCGGATCGCAACGGCCAGCGCAGTCCGCGCAATGTAACCCCTGTCGCGGCGCCGCCCACCGCCAGCACGCTCACCGTCGTCCCCTCCGGGGTTTGTTCCGCGGTCAGTTTTAGTTCCCCATGCACCGGGTAGGCGGTTTCCCGGGCGGTGATCCAGCGTATTTCCACCCCGGCCCAAGCCGGGTCGCAGATGACCGCCGCGTTTCCCAGCAGGTGATCCATCCGCCCCCCGCCGCCCCCGATCACCGTTATCGCCTCCGCTCCCCGCTGCGCCGCCCACCGCAGGGCCAAAGCCAAGTCGGTGGAGTCCTTGTCCGCCGGATGGGTTTCCAACACAGCCCCGGATTCCCGCACCTGTTCCAAGACGGAGGCGGAGATGGAATCCAAGTCGCCCACCAACGCATCCAATTTCCACCCGGCCCCGACAGCCGTCTCCGCTCCCGAGTCGGCGGCCACCGCCAAGTCGGGTTTGGCCAGCCCCGCCCAACGTTCCGCCGGAACGGGTTCCCCCCCGCAGAAGACGAAGGCCCGCACCCGATGCCCCTAGAGGTTCGCCCCGTTCGCCCCGCCGTCCCCCGCTGCTTCGTCGGCTTGGCCGCCCCCCTCCGAGCCGTTGGCCGGGGGAAGGAAGGCCGGGTCGGCGGGGGAGAAGGCGGCCATGGAACCGGGGGCGAGCAACACCGGGAACTCATCGTCCAAACGTTGCAGAAAAACCCGATCCTGGCCCCGGTCGGCGGCGGTGAACACGAAAGCGGAACTGTCCGGGGCCCACAAGTCCAGGCTGAGCCGGTACTGCCCCCAGAACAGCAGGTAGTTGCGCAGGAAATTGTCAGTGGGGACGATGCTCTGATAGGAGGTGATTTTTCCTTTCTGATAAACCTGCAGGGAAACCAGGCCCCCCTCCAAGCCCAGCAACAGGATTTTGCGGCTGTCCGGACTCCACTGCCAGGCGAACACCCCCGGGGCCGCCACTTTCTCCGACCCGCCGTTTTCCAAATCCAGTAGAAACATTTGAGTTTCCCCCTCCAGGGTTCGCACCGAATAAGCCATCCGCCGCCCATCCGGGGAGAAATCAAAATCGAAGAAGCCGTTCCCTTCGGCCAGCGCCGCCGCATTCCCCGATTCCACATCCAGCAGGGCCAGTTGGTAGGGGGGGCCGGGGCCGGTCTGATCGGGCGACTTGACGTAGGCCACCGAACGCCCGTCCGCCGTCCACACCGCCGACAGAAAACCGCCGGGGGTGGCGGACAGGGGGGTGACGTCGTTGCCGTCCGGACGCAGCAGTTCCAGCCGGGCCGAATCCAAGTGGGTGATCATCCGGTCTTCGTCCCGGGGCGACCATTGCAGATAGAAGGAAAGGGCCGAGTTTTTGAAGGCCACCTCCCCTCGGTCAAGATCCAACACCGCCAGTCCGGTTCCCCCCAGGGTGGGGCCCAGCAAAGCCAAAGCCCTCCCATCCGGGCGCCACTGGATGTAGAAGGGGGCGAAAGGGGTGGGATATTTATTCTCCCCGTCGTCCGCCAGCGAACGCACCACCACCGACGGGACCGTCCCGGTGTTTTGCGACCAGGCCACCCTCCCCCCATCCGGAGACCAGGTGGGTTGGGCGGCGAACCCGCCCGGCTCCTGATAGAGGACGAGCGGGTCCGGGTCGGGTCCCAGCACGTACACCGAATCCACTTGCGGTCCGTTGACCACGATCCGGCCGGGAATGGCTTCCAGCGGGGAGTCGGACAACGTTAGGGGGGCGACCGGTGCCGGTGCGGGGGCGGGGGCATCGGGGGCGGCCGAATTTTCAGTGGGGCGGTCGGGGCCGGTTTCCCCGGAGGCGGGGTTGGAGGGCGGGGCGGTTTCCGTCGTCGGGGCGGCAGAGTCGGGAGCGACCGCCGATTCCGGCGCGGCGGGGGCGGCGGAAGTCGGAATCTCGCCTTCAAAAACCACTTCGCTCCGGCTGACGCAGGCCGCGCCCGCCAAGATCAAAATCGCCGGCAAAATAAAGCGTCGCATGATCTTGTCCCTTCGGTCGTTCCCCTCCGCCGCCCCCATATTAATCGTCGTCAGTTTCTTACTTTGAGCCTGAACCGGCCGCCGCCCGCCGGCTTTCACTCCATTTTTACGCGAAGCAGCCGGGTGGCTTGGCGGAGGGCAGCTTCCACCCGATCGGGGCGGGCGGACCGGGCGAACACAAACCCCAGGTAAACGGACTCTTCCGGCAACGGGCGGACTTCCCGCCCCGTTATCAAGCTCACTTCCACTCCGGTGATGTCCTCCAGCTCCCGGGCTTGCTCCGTCCCGTCTATTCCGGCGAACACCCCCGGGCGGGGGACGGTAATCATCGTCGCCCCCGACGCCCCGGGGGCCAAGCGGGTCCCCCGCACCCGTTCCCCCAGGGCGTTGCGGATAATCAGATCTTCCAGCGGGGTGTCGGCCAGCCCGAACCGCAGGGCCCGTCCGCATAGCCCGCCGATGGGCCGGGCGGCCAGTTCCAACAGCCGCAGTGGCGGGCCCAGGCGCAGTTCGGCGTGCACCGGGCCCCGCACGATGCCCAAAACTTGGGCGGCTTGGGCGGCTATCCGTTGCGCCTCTTCTACTAAAGGCCGGGGGTGGCGGGAGGGCGTCACATAGTGGGTTTCCGGGAAGAACGGGCCGTCCAGCGGGTCGGGTTTGTCGAATACGGCCAAGGTTTCCCACACTCCTCCGGCGACCAGCCCTTCCACGGCCACCTCCGGCCCCGGAGCGAACTCTTCCACCAGTATTTCCGCTTCCGGTTGACCGTGTTCGGCGGCTATGGCTCCCACCCGCTCCGCCACCGGCCCCGCCTGCTCCATCCGGTCGACGCGGATCACCCCGGCGGAGCCGTTCAACCCGGCCGGTTTGACAACAGCCGGCAACCCGATTTCCCGAACCGCCTCCCGCGCCGCGTCCGCCAAGCCGCCCGAGGGCAGCAACGTGCGATGGGCGGGGGCGGGGACAGCTCCGGCCAGGCGACGGCGCATTTCCGCCTTGTTGCGGGAGGCCCGCACCGCCTCCACCGGGTTGTGGGGCAAGCCGCGCAACTCGGCGGCCGCGGCCGCGATCACCACCCCCCGGTCGTCGAGGGCGGTTACCGCTTCTATCACCGGTCGGGCGGCGGCGATGCGGACGGCGGCCTCGGCCGGGTGGTCGAAGTCAATCGGAATCAGGGAAGCCCCCATGTCTTCGGCCAGGGAATGGTTGGCTTCGGTGGCGATAACCAAATCCACACCCAACCGCCGGGCGGAGTCCACGTAGTCGTCGATCCGGTAGGCGGCCGAGGGGGCGATGAACACCGCCGCCCCCCGCCCGCCCTCCGCCGGTCGGCCCGTTGCCTGATGGGACGTATTCACCGGTCCCATTTTAAGGCAACCCGCCTGTTTTCACCGCCCGCCCGACGCCGGCCCTCCCCAATTCTCGTCGCGACGGCCCGAAATAGGCCTTCTACCAGGTGTTTTCAGTCTCTCGTAGGAAGCCGAAACAAGGCGTCTTGGATTTGGTCGAAAAACGGGGGGCGGCGAATCCGGGCCGGCGGGGGGCGTGTGGGTAACCTGGCGGTTATGCGCCTGCTCATCGCCCGTTGCTCGGTGGACTACCGGGGCCGCCTCTCCGCCCATCTGCCGGAGGCTGTTCGCCTGATAATGGTGAAGGCGGATGGATGCGTGGCGGTGCACGCCGACGGGGGGGCTTACAAGCCTCTCAACTGGATGAACTCGCCAAACACGTTGACCGAATCCGAAGGGCGGTGGGTGGTGTCCAATTCCAAAGGGGAGGAGTTGGCCATCAACATCGCCGAGGTGTTTTTTGAGCATCAGGAGGATTTCGGGGCGGATCCGGGGTTGGAGAAGGACGGGGTGGAAGACGAACTGCAACGTCTGCTGGCCGAACGTCCGCAGGTTTTGGAAGACGGGCTGTCACTTATCCGGCGGGAGTATCCGACCGACATCGGCCCGGTGGATTTGCTGTGCCGGGCTTCCAACGGGGACACGGTGGCGGTGGAGGTGAAACGGAGAGGGGAACTGGACGGGGTGGAGCAGATAACCCGCTATCTGGACCGGCTGGGCAACGACCCCCGGCTGCACCCGTTGCGGGGAATTTTGGCGGCGGCGTCTTTGGCTCCGCAGGCGGTGGTGCTGGCCGAGGCGCGGGGAATCAAATGCGTAGCGGTGGACTACGACGAGTTGCGGGGGCTCCCGTCCAACAGCCTGCGCCTGTTTTGAGGCCGGGCGGCGGGGCGGACGATGTTTCAGGTGGTTCTCCATGAGCCGGAGATTCCGCCCAACACGGGAAATATCATCCGTTTGTGCGCCAACACCGGGGCGGACTTGCACCTTATTCATCCGCTGGGGTTCGCCATGGACGACGCCCGCCTGACCCGGGCCGGATTGGACTACCGGGAGTACGCCCGGGTGGCGGAGCACGCCGGCTACGAGGATTACCTGGCGGCGGCGTCTCCGCGCCGGGTGTTCGCCTTCTCCGGTTCGGGCGGCGTTTGGCACACGGAGGCGGACTACCGGCCGGGCGACGCCCTGTTGCTGGGCAAAGAAAGCTCCGGCTTGCCGGAGGAGATTCTGTCCCACCCGTCGGTGACGGCGGCGGTGCGCATCCCGATGCTGCCCGACCGCCGCAGCCTGAACCTGTCCAACGCGGCCGCCGTCGCGTTGTACGAAGCCTGGCGCCGCCAAGGCTTCCCCAACGCCCTCTAATCGGACAAAACTTCCATTCTCCCCCCGGGTTTACCGCAACTCGCTTGCAGGAGTGCGATGACTTGTTGCTAAGATGGGTGCAACGAGAGGAGGCCGGTTGGCCGTGCAAGAAACTCAGGTATGGGGCATTCGCGGGGGAACGCGGCCGCAACTGGGGCGCCGTCTTTTCCTAGATGAGCAAGTGGCGGCTATTGATGAAGACTGCATGCCCGATTTGTCGCAACTGCCGCAGACCCGGGAGATGTACAAGGCCCTTTATCAGCCCCTAAATCCTGATATAAACGCCATACAGGTGGGTATCTATGTCGAGCACCTGCATACGTTTGTTAATAAAATTGAGCGTGGGGATTTGATGGTTTATCCGGATCAGATGGACGAGAAAGTCTACATCGGACAGGTCATCAGCGATTATTTTTACGTTGACTGTTGCTACCGGCATCGCCGACGCGTGAAATGGTTGCCGGAGGGTTTCCCCAAGGCTTATTTCACATCAAACGCTTTCACCAATTCGGCTAGGTTTTTTCCGATCAGGAAGTACGCCGATGAGTTTAGAACCGGCTGGAAGTTTCGCTAGCCGGGTTTGGTCAGGTTGGGCAGGGGGTTAGCGTTTTCAGCAGGGGGTTGGTTGCCACCTCCAGGTGGATTAGGTAGCGGCCGACGGCGGGGGTCAGGCCGGACCATATGCGGGGTTTCCAGGGCAGTTCCGCGGTTACCTGCAGGGTGGAATCTCCGATTTTGCAGGCTTGCGTGCCGGCGGGGAGGGCGCAGTCGCCCGTTGCGCAGTCGGCCATCAGATGCTCGGTTTGGGCTTGCGCGGCCGCGTAGGCCAATTCTTGGTGGTTGACCGAACGGGCGTGATCGTTGAGGGTCATCATCATCAGGGACATCGTCGCCGCCAAAGCCAGGGCCAGCAGGGGGGCGGTCATCCGCCGCTCGTTCCCAGCGGGCGTTTGCCGGTCGGAACCGGCGTCGGGGAGTCGGGGCGGCGAATCAACACCGCCGCCTCGCCGGTTCGCAGCCGGTTGAAGAAAGGGGAGGGGGCGATGAGGCATTTCACCTTGACCCGCACCTCGTTCAGAACGGTTCCGGCGGGCGACTGCCGCCAGGTTCTCCAAGTCCATGCCGCGCCCTCCTCATCCACGAACATTACGGTTGCCAAACCGCGGCCGATTTCCCGGCAGGCGCCCAACATGGCGGTGACAGCCGTATCGCGGGCGTCGCGGGTGGCGTTGTTTATGTGGTGCTGCGCGTTCCCGGCGCGGTCCATCTTCTCGGCGGCGGCTGCGGCCGCGGCGAAGGCCGCCAGTTGCGCCCGTCCGTCCGCCATAGCGGAACGTCCGGTGAAATCAGCCAGCCACAGGCCGAAAATCAGCACCGGGGCCAGGAACAGCAAGGCGATCGCTTCATCCATTCCGCAACCCTCCTTTCAACATAGTTGCCGTAGGGGAATCTCCGCCGCCGACGGAGCGGGGGAGCACCGCACCGCTTGCGCCCCCAGCCAGGAGCGGACCCCCAGCGCGGCGGCGGTGACCGTCACCGTCACCACGCACGATGGGGAGGCGGTGACCCGCACTCCGACGGGGATCACCGAACCCAGCCCGGTCACGCTGTCTACAACGGCCCGGGCGGCCAGCTGTTGCGCCTCCTCCCAGGCGGGGCCCGTTTCCCGACAGTCCCAGTCGGAGCCCAACCGGTCGGAAGCGGCCGCGGCGGCACGGTCGGCGGCGGAGGCGGCGGCGATGCGGGCCGTGTGCTTCACGAACAAGGTGAACATCAGGCCGACGATCATCGCCGTCATCCCCGCCGTTTTCAGAACCGCCAGCGCCGCTTCCATCAGGTTTCCCGGAACCCGTTTTGGTTCCCGTAGCCTCCTTTCTTCTCAGTTGCCGGGCGCCAAGGTGGTGGTGGTCGTTTGGGCCGCGCAGCTTTTGGAAGCGGCGGTCCACGTTCCGTCCACCGCCTTGCACAGCTGCTCGGTGGTGACGCGGCCGTAGTCGATCTGACCAGGCCCCGTGTCCGGGGCGTTGGTGTTCAGCATCGTCCACATGATGGCCACTACCGCCGCGGCGGCGGCCACCGCCGCCGCGATCAGCATGATCCGAACTACCGGGGATTCCATCGAATCTCCTTTCTCGTTGCTTGCTTACGGGGAAGAACTCGCACCGGGTTCATGTCAGACCCGGCAAGGTAAAGGCCACCGCCGCCATGATCAGCAGGCCGCTGAGCAGGGCGATGAGGGTGGTGGCGGTAATCAGGGAACGGCTTTGCCGTTCGATGTTTTCACGGCGGACGGCGGTGAGGCTTCCGATGGCCCGGTCCACGATCCGGTCGATCAGTTCGGCGCTGCCCGCCCCGGATCGTTCCACGGTGGTGATGGTGGCCAGCAGGGTCTCCGCTGAAGAACCGGCCACTTGGCGGGCGGCGGCCGCGATCGGATCCCGGCCCTCTTCCAAGGCGGCGTCTATGCCGGCGGCCACCGAGGCGAACGCCCGGTCGGGCACCTGCTCGGCGGCTTCCACCGCGGCCGCGGCCAGCGGCGTCCCCACCGCCGAATAGAGGCGCACCCGTTGCAACCATGTCAAAAGGGCCCGGTCCCGGCCGGTTCGGTAGCCGGCCAGGGCCGCCGAGCGCAGAAGCAACGGCAGGAGGCGGGGCAGCCACGCTCCGACTCCCAGCCCGACGGCCGCCCCCGTCCGCCAACCGGCCGTCGCCCACCCGACGATCAGGATCGCCGCGGTCAACAGCAGGCCGGCCGTTCCGGAGATGATGCGGATGGTGAAAGGGGACCATCCCAAGGCGGTAAGTTCCTCGGCGTGCGGGTCGGGGCGGGGATCGCGCAGGATCAACAACACCGCGGCTGCGGTGGCGGAGGCGACGGCCGCCCAGAGAAGGGCCATCAGCGGACCCCGTTCCAAGCGGGCAGGAGGATGCGGATGGACAGCAACGCGGTCAGCCCCGCCGTCAGCAGGGTGACTATTTGACCTTGCGGGCCGGCCAGCCAGGAGGCCACATCGGCCGCGGCTGCCGCCACCGCGGCCACCATCCCCGCTCCCAACGCCACCACCGCTATCAGTTGCGGGAGCAGGACCGCCACTTTGGCGTGGAACAGGCGCACGGTAGCCGCATGTTCCCCGGTGCGGGTTTCCAGGGCCGACAGCGCATCCCCCACCCGTCCGCCGCCCGCGGCGGTGATGGAAACGATGTCGGCCAGCCATTCGGCGGGGGCGGCGGGCACCGCTCGCACGAAGGCGTCGGCGGCGGCTTGCACATTCCCGGCGGCGCATTCTTCGGCCAAGCGGGCGGCCGCCTGTCCCACCGGGCCGGTGATCAGCGGAGCCGATCGGGACAGGGCTTCCATCACCGTGGAAGACACCGTGGCTTGGTTGGCCAGCACCGCCGTCAAGCGGGACATCGCTTCGGTGCGGCGCACCGCCCGGCGGCTGGCCGCCATCACCCGCCCGGTGGCGGCGCACACTCCTACTAACAGCGCGGTGGAAAGGCCGGTCAGAATCCCCGCCGGCCAGGTTGCGGCTACTCCGGCCGCCAGCGAGGGGAGGGCCACCCACCGCAGTTCCGACCGCATCGGACGGCGGTAGGCGGCGAACCAGGCGCTCCCGCCCGGATTGACGGGCCACAGGGTCGCTATCAAGCCCAAGGACCCGGCGGCGGCCAGCATCCAGCCGGTGTGGTTCATGTCCGCTCCTCGGCGCCGACCGGTTCCAACCGGTTGTCCACTATGCGCGGGGCGGTGGAGGGAAGGGTTCGCGCGTCCGGCACTTCCACTCCCGCCGACCGGTAGAGGCGGCCGATCCGGCCGTTGGGAATCGACGCCGGTTTGGCCCACAGGTCGCCCGGTCGCAACTGCCACAGGCACCGGGTTTCTATTTGACCGGTTTCCCAGTCGATGCCTGTCAGTTCCGTCACATCTGCTATCACCCGCTCCCCCAAGTCGTTGCGGCCCAGCCACACCAGCAGATGCACCCCGGAGGCGATCTGACGGCGGGCGTAATCCGGTTCCGCCCCCTCCGAGCAGGCGTAAGCCACCAGTTTCTCCAAAACCCCCGCCCCCGGCTGGGAATGGAGGGTGGCCAGGCAGCCGCTCATCCCCGACGACATGGCGTCCAGCAGGGCCAGGGTGCCCTCCCCCCGCACTTCTCCCACCACCAGTTTGCTGCTGTTGGCCCGCTTGGCGTCCCGGATGTGGTCGGCCATGCTGTGCTTGCCCACCCCGTCCGCGTTCGGGTCGCGGGTCAGACGTTCGTAGGCGGAGCGGTGAATGCCGTATTCCGCCAACCGCAACTCCGGCGTATCTTCAATGGTGTCCACCCGTTCGTCGTCGGGAAGGTGGGCCAGCAAAGCCTGGCAGAGGGTGGTTTTGCCGCCTCCCATAGCGGCCGCGATCACTACGTTGGCCCGTACCCGGCCGGTCACCGCTTCCAGCAAAATTCGGTTGAGGCGATCTTCGGCCAAACCCAGGTCGGCCAGGCTCATCCTCCCCGCCATGTTGGAGCGCAACACCAGATGGGCCGGTTGCACTACGAACCCTTCGGCATGCAACCGCCAATGGTCCCCCACTCGGATGTCCAGCCGCGGGTTCATCGGATCGAACCGTTGCGGCCGCTCCCCGGCGTTGAACGTGGCCAGGAAGCGAACCGCTTCGATCAGTTCCCGTTCGGAGCGGAAAGGCGACTCCCGCGTTTCCATCAGGCCGCCCGCCAACTGCACGGTCATGGACTCGCCGCCCCGGATCTGAAACTCCTCCACCCCGGGTTCGGCCAGCAGGTTTTTCAGTTTTTCTTCGGCTTGGATCACCGCCGCTCCCCGGCGGGTTTGCCGGTCGGCGCTGTCGAAGCGGCGGGGGGCGGAGGCGGCCGATGAGGCCCACCGGCCCACCCGGCGCAGTCCCCGCAAAGTCCGACGGTCGGGGACGGTGGGTATCCGCCGCACCAGTTGCGCTCCCGTCCGTTCCCGCAACCCGGCCCGGTCGGCCAGCGGTTGGTCGGTGACGATCAGCGCGGCTACCGGCACCCGCCATCCCCGGCCGGAGTCCAAACCCAGCCAGGCCCGCACCCCGGCCCCTGCGCCGGCGGTCAGACGCACCACGCATGCCGCCCCGGCCGCCGCCGCCCGCAAACGTTCAGTCGGTTCGTCGTCGGTCAGGGCCAGCACCGATCCCGACGATCCGCGCACCCCGGTTTCATCGGAGGACCTGATGAAGGCCACTCCCGGCGCCCGGGCGGTCACCCCTTCCATCAGGGCGGCCATCACCCACTCCCCGGCGTCGGCGGGCAGATGCCGATCGGAGACGCACAGCAACATTCAGGCGCTCCCCGCCCCGCACAGGGGCCATCCGTCGGAGGCCGGGGGCCAAGCCAAAAGGCGCGGCGCGGAGGCCAGGGCGGCCGCCAACTCGGGGGTGACCCGCACCGTCATCATCCCGCCCTGTTCCACTTCCAACAGTTCCAGCACCGCCAGGCCGCACCCTCCCCAAGCGTCCGCCACCACCGCCGCCTCCCCCGCCCGGGGTCCCGGCTGGGGCCACAACCCGATGTCCATGTTCAGCCGCACCCGGGTGGTTCCGGGCGGTTCGGGGGCCTGTTCTTCGCTTTCGCCGGAGCCTTTGGCCCGCAACAGGGAGTCGCTCAGGAACACCCCCGCTTGCAGATCGATAGCCGCCACCCGGCCGTTCAGTTGATCGGGGGAGACGAAGAACGAGGCCAGCCCCTGCGGCACCTGCATGGCGGCGTATCCGGCGGCGGCCCCCTCCTCCCAAAGTTCGGAAGTGACCGCCACCGTCGCCATCGGTTCCGCCGAGGAGCGGCCGAAGGCCAGAATCAGGGCGGCCGTCGCCAGGGTCAAAAACCCCGCCGCCAAAAGGCGCAGGCGCAACCCCCGATTGGTCGTTGACCGGCTGATTCGTTTGTTCATCGGGTTCTCCTTCATCTTCTTCCCTGGTAGGACGCGTGGTCCACCAATCGGACGAAATGGTCGGCGCCGGAGGCGACCGTCAGCTCGCTTTCCAACGCGTCGCCGGTGGCTTCCTCCACCGTTGAATAGGTCACCGACACCCGCCACTCGTACACTCCGGGATGGGGCAGCCCCCATTGGCACAGGCGGGAGCGGTTGGCGGCGGACGTTGCGATCGGGCAGGACGACCCCAGAATCACTTTGTCGATCTGGCCCGCTTCGTCGTCCAACCGCCGCCATTCCCGCCTGATTTGCCCTTGCAGGCGGGAACGCTGACCGGCGTCCATTCGGTCCCACCGCTCCGCGGTCACCGGGGAAACCCGCCTGATGACCGCCGCGTCCGCCTCGTTCCACATAAATAGTTGCCGCACCCGGTTACGACGGATTGCGCCGTCCACGCGCAACCGCCGGTGTCGGACACGTTCAAAGCGGCGCCGGCGTCCCACACCGGCCACACGTCCGGGAAAACCCCGTCGCCGAAGTCGCCGGTAACCACCAGGTACTTCCGTCCGCCGGGAATGTCCGGGTGGGGAGGGTCGGCCCGGCCCGCCGCGGACAGGGGGATGTGGGTTTCCCATCCGATTTTGGTTTTGACCGTATTTACCGCCGACCTGTTCACCCGCCAGGAGCAGGACACCGGCGGTTTGGTGGTGGTCGTTGTGGTGGAAGTCGTGGTGGTGGTTGTGGTGGGCGGCGCGCTGGCCACTCGGAACGAACAGCGGATGAAGCTGAAGGGGTACCGGGAATTGCCGCGGGCGAATGCTTGCCAAAGACCGGAGAAACGCCCGGCCCTCTGCGGGTGGCCGCTCACCGTCATTCCGATCCTGTTCATACCGGGCGGAATTTGCCCGCTTCCCCACCGGTAGGTGAAGCTGCCCGGCCCGTAATACGGCAACCTGAGATTGGCGTATTGCCCTTGGCGCAGGTAGAAAGAGCAACCGCCTCTCCAGGAGGGGTCTACCACCTGGAAGGTGCAGTTGATGGAAGGGTCGGGACCCGGAACGGCGGTGCGTAGACGAACAGTCCAAGTCCCGGTCCGGGTGGGCTTGCCTTTGATTCTCACTAGCCGCCAGCTGCGATCCTGCGGGTCGATCCGCACCGCGCGCCAGGAAATGCCGGGCGGCAGTCGGCCCGACAGGTAGTGCGACCCCGAACCGTAGGACGGCAGTTCCGTTTCGGTGATAGCCTTGTTCTTTCTGTAAACGAACGGACCGCATCGGGCATTCCAGCCCTCTGGAATGGGCGGCAACGTGGTGGTGGTCGTAGTAGGAGCGGGACGCGGCCGACTTGGAGGCGGCGTAGTGGGCGGTGACGGCGTAGGCGGGGGCTCGTCTGCGCGAACGGTTGTAGTCGTCGTGGTCGTAGGCGCCGGTCGGGTGGTAGTGGTGGTGGCGACATGCAACTGGCTTCGGCATACCCGGGTTCCCTGCGCGTCGCTCGGCGGTGACGACGGCCCGTCATAATCACTGTTGTGATAGGTCTTCCACGCCTTTCCGCCATAGGAGCACAGCCAAGTGACTGTTGTGTTGTGCTTGAGCCATCTGTAACCGCGCTTGGTGTGGGTGCCGCAATGTGTTGTCCCTTGGCAGTCGGTAATGACGGAGGACCCTCCACCAAGGGGCCTCCACCAATTAGCGTGGGATATCTCTTTGCGCCAGGTACCCGAATGACGGTGGTCGCTACCGGTCAGATCAGCACTGGCATCACCATTTATCAGGACCAACGTCAGCCCGCTGAGAGCTATAATGGGCAGGGTGTAGCGGAGGAGGTAGCTAATGAAGTTTGCCATTGCAGAATCCATCTTCACCATAGGTATCACTGCCTATGAGACGATATAAACCGTCTTCTCCCAAGTAGGCGTGTCGTCCCCACTCAATTCCCCAACTGATGGTTTCCGGGGTAACACCGCAAACCCTCACTTGGTAAATGGTTTTGTTATTTAATCTGTAGGCATCATCTATATAATCTGGGAAGGGAGTTATGCTCTTCACTACAAAAACTTCTAAAACTCCGGGAGGTGTAGGATAGCCTATTACTAGTTCCGGGGATCCGTAAATAGCGGTTCCTACCTGGAGTGACATTGGCTTGGACCAAGCACCGAGCATTATCCCCATTGTTGAACGCTTACGGCTGGGTCCGGGAGTAAAGGTCATAAAGGTCCATTCGGGCATATTTTCTATATCTTCAGAATTCCAGATTTCCCAGGGGATAATGTTGGTCACCTCGGGAAAAGCCGAGAAGTCCACCCGTTTTCCGAAGCTATTGATAGCGGGTACGTCGTCGCCTGGTTGGGGGATGGAGATGACCGGTCCGGCGTTGGCGGCGGTGGTTGGCGGGGAGGTGGTTGTCGTTGGTGCTTCGGTGGTGGCGGGTGGTTCCGTTGTGGTGGTTGCAACGGTCGTGGTCGTCGCCTCCGTGGTGGTGGTTGCGGCCTTGGTGGTGGTAGTTATTTCCGTGGTAGTGGTTGCGCTCTTGGTGGCGGCGGGCGCTTCTGTTGTTGTTGGAGCGGGTTTCTCGGTGGTGGTCGTCGCCGGGCTAGTGGCGGCGGTTGCCGCGGTGGTAGCGGGCGCGGCCGTAGTGGTGGTCGCCTCGGTGGTGGTTACCCAGGTGGTGTCCGGGCTGACGGGTTGCAGGGCCGCCGTCTCCGGTTCATCCGCCGCTTGAGTGGTCGTCGCGGCGGGGGGCGGCTCGGTGGCGGCCGGGGCCGCATCCGGGACCTCGGTGGTCAGGGGCGGGACCGCCTGTTCCCCCGCGCCGCCGCAGGCGGCCGCCGTTATCGCCAACGTCAGCATCACGCCGATCGCCAGCCGGGGCAAGGTGAAAATGTTGTTCATGAGTGACCTCCGCGTCGCTTCCTTAGGCGCGTTCCGCATCGCTGATCACCCCGCCCACCGGGGATAGGCGGTGGCCGCTGCTTGCACCGTTACGCCTTGGGGAGGCGCGAACATCGCCAGCAACGTCAACTCCACTTGGTCGCTCACGATCACCTCGATCGCGGCAACGGAGGATTGGGCGCGCACGGACATAGAGTCCGGGTTCCACGCCGGTTGGCTGCGGGCGAAGTTTTGGGCGGCCTGTTCGGCCTCCCCGCCCGCTAAGCGGAGTTCGCCCGCCCGCATGGCGTCTTCATCCAATTCGCCCGCTCCGGCCGCCGCCGCTTTGTCGGCGATGGCGGCCGCCGTTCCGTGCCGGGACAGCACCCGCCACAGATCCAGAGCCATGCCTCCGGCGAAGAACAACAGGAGCAAAAGTCCCATTGCCCAGATCGCCATTGCCCCGCGTTCAGTCGTGACCAGTTTCCGCAGGGAACGCACTAGCAGAATAACGCTGTTCATTTTTTACTTTCCACCGGCCCGAGAACCGAGGTGATTTCCCGCACCCGGTAGGTGAAGGAGCGGCTCACTCGCAAGGTTTCGGGGATGGGCAGCCAGGCGCTCCATCCGTGGCCCATGTCGGCCCGGTACTGTCCGGCCCAGGTGGCGGTCACCCGGATCGGGTATTCGCCGGCGGCGTGTCCGGCCCGGCGGGCGGTGGTTCGGTAGGTGTGGCCGGCCAGCCACCGCCCCGACGATCCGTAGCCCCCTTCGCCGGAGTCCGGATAGGAGATGATCCGTTCGGTGACCTCCCCTTCCCCCATATCCCAGGTGAGGGTGCGTATCCAAGACCGCCCTTGCACCCGGTAACTGAGGCCGTTGGGCCGTCGGATGCGGGCGGTGACGGGGGCGATGCGGGCGGGCGGTTCGTACCAAAGCCTGGTTTCCAATCCGGTCACCCCCACCTGGCGCGGGGAGCGGTCGAAACTGGGGGCGGGCAGTTGGGCGATGCGGCGTTCCAGTTCCTCCCACGCCCGCTGTCCGCCGTCGTCCACGCATTCGTTTTGCGAGCGGATGAACTCCCGACGGCCGTTTTTCTCCCGGTACAGGCTGCGCTTGAAAAGAACCCCGGAGATGACATCGTGCGAGTCCCAGACCGACCCGTCGCACGGCCCGATCGCCTTCCAGGAGGTCCAATAGAGGCGGGGGGAGGGGCGGTATTTTCCTTCTATGACGCATTCCAAGGCGTAGTTGACGTATTCGCAACGGCGGCACACCTGCGCCCCGTCCACCATTTCGCAGGCGACGGCGCCCCATTCGCCGGCCGCCTCCAGCTGCGGGGCGGGCAGGGCCAGGATCACCGCCGCCGTTCCCGCCAACGCCGCCAGGCCCCTTATCGGGAGGCGCGCCCGCGTCCGGGCGGCGGGACGGGCCGTTTGCCGCGGAAGCCGGGTGCGCGTAAAAAGGAAAGGCCGTCTCATCGGCTGCGATAGGGCTGGATTTTTTCCCGGTAGGACCGGCTTACCCGGATGCTCCCCACATCCCCTATTCCCAAAACGCGCAACGCGGGGACCAGATAGGAGATGCGGGCGCTGACTTCGCTCCCCGGGGACCACTCCTGCGAGCAGTCGATGCGGGTTTCCACCTGTTGCGGGTCCAAGCCCCGTTCGCCCAGCATCCGGCGGGCTACGTCCTGCGCCCGTTGCTGGCCGGCGGCCGGGTCGGGGGCGATCGCGCAAGCCCGCGCCGCTTCCCGGGCGGCGGCGTCCCCCAGCGAGCGGTATTCCAGCAGGGCGGGCAGGCCCAACAGCAGCATCGCCGCCGGAACCAGGATGAAGGCGGTTATCAACAGCAGTTCCACCGCCCCGCTGCCTTTCTGGCTGGTGATGAGCAGGCGGAGGCCGTTCATTGCCCCGGCTCCCGGACGGATGCGGAGCGGATGGTGAAATTCCACCTCGGTCCCAACCCGTCGAACACCGGCGGCAGGTCGGCTTGGACGACGGCGGCCACCAGTTCGCCGCCGCCTGCGTTCTCCGCCAGCCGGCAGGCGGCCGCGGCGTGGCTGATGTAAAGGGCGGCCAAGTCGGCTATGACCCGGTCGGCCGTCCGTTGGCAGACGGCGGCTTCGTTACCGTCGCCGGCCCGGCTTCCCGCCCGCGCCCCGGCGTCGGCCGCGTGTTGCAGAGCGGCGCGGCCGTACAGCATCAGCAGGGCGTTGGTCAAAGTGAGGGTGAAGAGCAGGCCGACGGCGATGGACAGCAACACCTGAACGGCGGCGGCCCCGCGCTGGCCCCCAAGCAAGCCAGCGCGGTGAACAGCGGCCGCCGCCGTCGGGTGTGTGGGCCGGCAACCGGGAGCGACCCGCACTACCCGCCTGGCGACGGGGTTGAGGCCGGTGCGGTCGTCCGTGTTGCCGGAACCGAAGAGTCGTAGGATTTTCATCGCTACATTCCCAACATACGAATTTTCAAAAACTTTTCAAGGGCGTTTTTTCGCGTTCTCGCAAAATGCCAGGTCAGAGCGGCAAAAAAATTTTCCCAGAGGGGTTGCGGAGGGCGTTTCCGCTGAATGATGTATCCTGTTTCCATGGAAAACCGGGTAGTCGACGTCGCAGGCCGCGGGGTGCGGGATTTGCGCCTGTCCGTTACGGACCGGTGCAACTTCCGTTGCCGCTACTGCATGCCCGCTGAGATCTTCAACCGGGAATACGAATTTCTGGCCCGCGACCTGCTGCTCACCTTCGAAGAGCTGACCGTCATCGCCCGGGCCTTTGAGCGGTTGGGGGTGCGCAAGTTGCGGCTGACCGGCGGGGAGCCGTTGTTGCGCAAAGGCATCGAACGGCTTGTCAAAATGCTGGCGGAGGCCACCGACTGCGAGGTGACATTGACCACCAACGGGTCGCTTCTGGAGCGGAAAGCGGCCGATTTGGCCGCGGCCGGGCTGTCCCGCATCACCGTTTCTTTGGACTCCATGGACGAGGCGGTCTTTCAGGCGATGAACGACGTCGGGTTTCCGGCGGCGGAGGTGCTGGCCGGGATCGACGCCGCCGCCGCGGCCGGGCTGGCGGTAAAGGTGAACATGGTGGTCAAACGGGGAGTGAACGAGGACGGGGTGGTGGAAATGGCCGAGCATTTCCGAGACACCGGCCACATTCTCCGTTTCATTGAATACATGGACGTGGGGGTCACCAACGGATGGCGGATGGACGAGGTGGTTCCGGCGGCGGAGCTGATCGAAGCGGTCAACGCCCGTTTCCCCATTGAGCCGGTGGAACCCAACTATCCGGGGGAGGTGGCCCGCCGCTGGCGGTATGCGGACGGCGCGGGCGAGGTGGGTTTCATCTCTTCGGTCACCAACCCTTTCTGCTCCACTTGCACCCGGGCCCGGGTGTCGGCGGAGGGGATGCTTTACACCTGCCTGTTCGCGGCGACCGGAACCGATCTGCGCGCCGTTCTACGCCGGGGCGGCCGGGAAGACGAGATCGCAGCCGCGGCCGCCGCGGTGTGGGAGGCCCGCGCCGACCGCTACTCCGAGATGCGCTCCCAAGCCACCGTCCGCCTCCCCAAAGTGGAAATGAGCTACATAGGCGGATAGCCGGGCCGGGCGGGCGGCGCAGGCGCGCGTTTGGGCCGGGCGGCGGTTGGGGTATCCTGGCATCTTGCGCACCATCCCGCTACAGGAGAGGCTATGCCCGGACTGCTCTCATTTCACGCCCATCCCGACGACGAGGTGACTTCTACCGGCGGGACCTTGGCCAAATACGCGGCGGCGGGCGAGCAGGTGGTGGTGGTCACCGCCACCGACGGGGCCGAAGGGGAGGTTCACAACTACGACAACCCGGATGATATCAAGCCCCGGCTGGTGGAAATACGGCAAAAGGAGTTAGCCGACGCCTTGGCGGTGCTGGGGGTGGAGCATCACCATTTCCTCGGATATCGGGATTCGGGAATGATGGATTCCGAACCCAACGGCCATCCCGACTGTTTCTGGCGGGCCGACTTCGAGGAGGCGGTGGGGCGATTGGTGGCCCTGATACGGCGCTATCGGCCGGAGGTGATGACCATCTACGACCCCTACGGCGGATACGGCCACCCCGACCATATCCAGGTGCATCGGGTGGGCATGGCCGCTTTTTTCGGTTCCCGCGACCTGCGCCGTTTCCCGCTGGAGGACGGCCAAGCGGAGTGGCGGGCGGCCAAGCTTTACATGAGCGCCTGGACCCGCTCCCGGGTGCGGAGGATGGCGGAGAACTGGGTGAAGCAGGGACGGATGACCGAGGAGGAAGCCGAGCGGGCCCGCCAAGGGGGGGTTCCCGACGAGGAGATTACCGCTACGGTGGACGTCCTGCCCTGGGTTCGGCAAAAGGTGGAGGCGGCCCGCGCCCATCGCACCCAGATCCCCGACGACTGGTTCATGTTGCAGGTTCCCGAGGAGGAATGGCCGCAGGTGTTGGGGAGCGAAACCTTCCAACGGGTGTTCTCCACGACGGAGGCTCCGTTTCGGGAGGACGACTTGTTCGCCGGACTGCGCTGAGTCCGACCGGGCGGGCTTAGACCCCGACCGGCTCCCGAACCTCCACTTCCTCCAGTTGCAGGACCATGTTGCGCACATCCAGCGCAAAGTCCACGGTGAGTTCCGAAATCTGGTCTCGGCGCTCCATCAACCAGTCGTCGATGAAGCGGGTGATGTCAGGGGGGGTTGTCATTACGCGCCCCACTTTACCACCGGAATATTTTAAGTTGAAAACCGACCCGGCCCGGCCCGCCGCCCGCCTCTGTCCGCAACGGAATTACCCGAGAGAGGATTCCCGTTTCAGTTCCGCCGCCAGGGCCTCCGCCAGCCGTTCGTATTCGGCGGGGCGGTTGTACTGCTGGGCGGAAATGCGCAACAGCCGTTGCGGGGGGTCCAGGTGGGCGAACACCGGAACCTCCATGTTCCACTCCGAGCGCAACCTCCCCATCAGCGGATCGAACACGCCCGACCCGGCCGGCCCCGGCAACGGGAAAGAGGCTATGGAACCCAGCATTTCGTCCGGCGCGGGCGGGGGGATGCCCAAAGCCCCGGTAAGCGCATCCCGCCCTTGCAGGCAAAGTCGGCGGTTGGCGCGCCGCACGCCCTCCCACCCGTCCGGTTGCAGGGAGGCCATGGCGTCGATCGCCTCCGGGATGGTCAGCCAGGCGGTGGGGTCGTCGGTGCCGGTCCAGTCGAACTGCTGATGCAGCCGTCCGCCGGTGGAGGGCCAGGCCCCGTTGTAGCCGTGGCTGATCACCGCCGCGTAGATGCTTTTCCGGCGATCCGGGCGCACATAGAGAAACCCCGACCCTTTGGCGGCGCACATCCATTTGTGGCAGTTGGCGGTGATGTAGGAGGCCCCGATTTCGGCCACGTCGAAATCTACCATTCCCGGGGCGTGGGCGGCGTCCACCAGCACCGCCGTATCCGGTTCCAGCCGGGCGACGATTTCCCGGAGCGGCAGCACGATGGCCGACGAAAAAGTCACCGCGTCCAGCATCACCAGCCGGGTGCGGTCGGTGACGGCCGCCATCACCCCCTCCGTCACTTGTTCGGGCCCGGCTATCGGATAGGGGAAACCGGCGACGGCGACCTCGGCCCCGGTGCGGGCGGCCGACACCTGCGCCGCGTTGCGGCAGGCGTTGTAGGTGTGGTCGGTGATGAGGATTTCGTCCCCCGGCCGCAAAGTTGATTCCAAGGAACGCAAAACGGCGTTGACCCCGGCGGTGGCGTTGGGGACGAAAACCAGCCCCTCCGGGTCGGCACCCACGTATTCGGCCAGCCGCTCCCGGGCCGCGTCCAGCATCGGTTGGTAGGTTTCCAGCATAAAGCGGGTGGGATTGGCCTCCATCCGATCCCGCAACCGCCGCTGGGCTTCCAGAACCGGGAGCGGGACGGCCCCGAACGAGCCGTGGTTGAGATGACTGACCGTCGGATCGAGGGCCCAAAATTTCATACCTCCAAGATACCCGTTTCGCCCGGGCGCGACGGGAACGGCCGGTCGGGGCGGAGGCGGGAACGGACGGGGTAGAATATCGGCGGGGCCGGGTTTCCCCGGTTAGAGGCAAAGGAGAGCGGGCTTATGATGATCGACGGATATTTCCATCAGCTGCCGGACATCGACCCCGACGAGACCCGGGAGTGGATGGAGTCGTTGGAGGCGGTGGCGGGGGAGCGCGGCCGCACCCGCGCCCGGTTCCTTATTTCCTCGCTCATGCAACGGGCCCGGGAGTTGCAGATCGGATATCCGGCCACCATCTCCACCCCCTACGTAAACACCATCCCCGCCGAAGAGCAGGCGTGGTTCCCCGGCGACGAGCATTTGGAGCGGCGCATTCGCCGTTTCGTGCGGTGGAACGCGGCGGTGATGGTGGTGAAGGCCAACAAGGCGGCGGAGGGAATCGGCGGCCATCTGTCCACCTTCGCCTCCTCGGCCGCCCTCTACGAGGTGGGTTTCAACCATTTTTTCCGGGGCAAAAGCGACGGGGAGCCGGGCGATCATGTCTACTTCCAGGGGCACGCCGCCCCCGGCATTTACGCCCGGGCCTTTTTGGAGCGCCGGCTTGACGAGAAGCATTTGGACAACTTCCGCCGGGAGCTGTCCGGCCACGGGCTGAGCTCCTATCCCCATCCCCGGCTGATGCCCGAGTTTTGGGAGTACCCGACCGTGTCCATGGGTCTGGGTCCGATATCCTCCATCTACCAGGCCCGGTTCAACCGCTATCTGCACCACCGGCGCTTGGACGACACCGGCGAATCCCGGGTGTGGTGCTTCCTGGGGGACGGGGAGGCCGACGAGCCGGAAACGCTGGGTTCGATCACCTTGGCCGCCCGCGAGCAGTTGGACAACCTGATTTGGGTGGTGAACTGCAACCTGCAACGGCTGGACGGACCGGTGCGGGGCAACGGCAAGATCATCCAGGAACTGGAGGCGGTGTTCCGGGGTGCGGGCTGGAATGTGATCAAAGTGATTTGGGGATGGGGGTGGGACGACCTTTTGGCCCGCGATGTGGACGGGGTGCTGTTGAACCGGCTCAACGCCACCGTGGACGGGGAGTTTCAACGATGGAGCGACACCCCCGGGGCCGAGATTCGGGAGAACTTTTTCGGCCCCGACCCGCGCTTGCGCCGGTTGGTGTCCCACCTGTCCGACTCCGACTTGGAGAAACTGCCCCGGGGCGGCCACGACTACAAGAAGTTGTACGCCGCTTACAAGGCGGCCACCGAACAGGAGGGGGCGCCCACCGTCATCCTGGCCAAAACCATCAAAGGATGGACTTTGGGGCCGGACATCGAAGGCCGCAACGCCACCCATCAGGTCAAAAAAATGTCCAACGAGCAGTTCCGGGAGTTGCGGGTGCGCCTCAGCCTGGAAGAGGACATCCCCGAAGAAGATTTGGAGGACGGCCGGGAACTGTCCTATTTCCGGCCCGGCACGGACTCCCCCGAATACCAGTACATGATGGGGCGCCGCAAGTTCCTAGACGGGTTGCTGCCCCGCCGTCAGGTTCGCATCAGCCGTCCGCTCCGCCTCCCCGACCCGGCCGTCTACCGGGAGTTCCACGAGGGCAGCGGCGACATGCAGGCTTCCACCACCATGGCTTTCGCCCGAATGTTGCGGGCCCTGTGCCGGGATCCGGAGTTCGGGGAGCGGGTGGTGCCCATCGTGCCCGACGAGGCCCGCACTTTCGGGATGGACGCCCTGTTCCGGGAGCTGAAAATCTACGCCGCGGGAGGGCAGAAATACGAACCGATCGACGCCAGCCTGCTTCTGTCCTACAAGGAGGCCCAGGACGGCCAGATACTGGAGGAGGGGATTACCGAGGCCGGTTCCATGTGCAGTTTCATCGCCTCCGGCACTTCCTACGCCGACCGGGGGGTCCCCACCGTTCCCTTTTTCGCCTTCTACTCCATGTTCGGTTTTCAACGGGTGGGGGATTTGATTTGGCAAGCGGCCGACGCCCGGGCCCGCGGTTTCCTGATGGGGGCCACCGCCGGGCGCACCACTTTGGCCGGGGAGGGGTTGCAACATCAGGACGGGCACAGCCACATCCTGGCCGCCACCAACCCGGGGGTGGTTTCCTACGATCCGGCTTTCGCCTGCGAGTTGGCGGTGATCGCGGAGCACGGGCTGCAACGGATGTACGTGGACGAAGACGACATCATCTTCTACATCACCATCTACAACGAGACTTACCGGCAACCCGCCCTGCCCGAAGGGGCCCGGGAGGGGATCATCCGGGGAATGTACCGGTTCGCCGCCCCCCCCGGCGACGGCTCCCGCCGGGCGGCGATTTTGTTCTCCGGCCCCGCTCAGGGGGCGGCCCGCTGGGCGCGGGACGAACTGTGGGAGCGCTACGGGATCGGGGCGGAGTTGTGGAGCGTCACCTCCTACGGGATGTTGCGCGACGACGCCCTGTCCACCGAGCGGTGGAACCGGCTCCACCCCGGGCTTCCGCCCCGGGCTCCGTTGGTCGCCCGCAACTTGGCCGGAGTGGAGGGCCCGGTGGCGGCGGTAACCGACTATATGCGATTGGTGCCCGACCAGGTGTCCCGTTGGATCAGCCAGCCTTACATATCGCTGGGGGCGGACGGGTTCGGACGGTCGGACACCCGCGAGTCCCTGCGCCGGTTTTTTGAAGTGGACGGCCCGCATTTGACGGTGGCCGTGCTTTCCAAGTTGGCCGAGTCGGGGGAGATGGAGCCGTCGGCGGTGGGCGAGGCCATAGACCGGTATGGTATTGACCCGGAGGCGGTCGACCCATGGCGCATCGACTGCTGACGCCGGGGATGCCGCCGCGTAGAAAAGGAGGGGCGAATGTTTGATTTTCAGACGATTCGGATGGAAACCGGGGACGGGGTGGCGACCATCACCTTGGACCGCCCGGAACGGGGCAACGCCATGGACATGGAGGTGATGCGGGAGTTGATGCACGCCTCCCTGCACTGCGATGAGTCCCCGCAGGTGCGGGCGGTGATCATCACCGGGGCCGGGCGGTTTTTCTGCGCCGGGGGCGACCTGGCCTCGTTCGGGGAGACGGACGACCCGGCGTCGCTGATCAAAGAGATGACCGTCTACTTCCACGCCGCCGTTTCCCGTTTCAACCGGATGGACGCCCCGGTGATCGCGGCCGTGAACGGAATGGCCGCCGGGGCCGGTTTCAGCCTGGCCGCCGCCTGCGACATTTCCCTGGCCGCCGCCTCGGCCCGTTTCGCCTCCCAGTACACGGCCGCCGCCCTCTCCCCGGACGGCAGCTCCACTTTTTTCGTTCCCCGGCTGGTGGGGATGCGCCGGGCGGCCGAGTTGATGCTGACCAACCGGATGCTCAGCGCCGAAGAGGCCGTCGAGTGGGGGCTGATCACCCGGGTGGTGGAAGACGAACGGTTGTTGGACGAAGCCCGGGATCTGGCGGAGGGCTTGGCGGCCGGGCCTACCTTGGCCTACGGGGCGGTGAAAAGATTGCTGGCGGAGTCTTCGTCGGCCACGTTGGAGACGCAGATGGAAATGGAAGCCCGCTCCATCGGGGCCCTGTCGGCCAGCGCCGACGGCCGGGAGGGGGTGCGGGCCTTCTTGGAGAAGCGCCCTCCCCGCTTCACCGGCGAATAGTTGTCACCGGGCTTCGGTTCCGGGTTTCACCTCGAATGTGATGTCCACCGTCACCCGGTATGCGGCCGCCACCCCGGACGGGGCCACCTCGCCTCCGATTTCCACCACTCGGAAGGAGCGGATGCGTTCGATGGTGTGGGCGGCCCGGCCCAGCACGGTGGAGATGGCGTCCTCCACGGTGCCGGCTTGGCCGGCGAGGCGGACGGTTTTGGTGATAGGGGAGGTCATGGGCCCTCAGACTACCGGGGCGGCGGGGCGGGCGCCCGACGGGAAAGCCGCCTATGAAAGTTGAATCGGTTACGGCGGCCGGTTTGGCCGCGGACTGCTACCCCGGCTCGCCGGACGTCCTGTTGCTTCTGGGGCACGCCACCGGGTTCTGCAAAGAGGTGTGGCGGCCGACGGTGGCCGGGTTGCGGGAGCTGGGGGTGGAGGCTTCCGTTGCGGCTTGGGACGCCCGCGGCCACGGCTCATCGCCCGCTTTGCCGACCCCGGTCACTTGGCGGACGTTTGGGCGGGACCTGGCCGCCTTGGCGAAGGAGTTGGGAGGGGGCGCCCGCCTGGTGGGGGTGGGCCATTCCATGGGCGGGGCGGCGGTGGTTATGGCCGAAACCCTGTCTCCGGGGACTTTCGCCGGAATGGTGTTGGTGGAGCCGGTTCTCATGCCGCCCCCCTACCGGCGCCGTCCGGACAACCCGCTGTCGGTTCTGGCCGCCCGGCGCCGACCGGTGTTTCCGTCGGTGGAGGAGGCGGCCCGCTCCTACCGTTCCAAACCGTTGTTCGCCGACTGGCACGAGGAGGCCTTCGCCGGTTACCTGGAGGGGGGGTTCCGTCCCCATCCGCAGGGCGCCGCCCTGGTTCTTTCCCCGGAGTCGGAGTCGGAGGTTTTCGCAGCCAGCGCCGAATGCGGCGCCTTCGCCCATATCGGGGAGGTGGAGGCTCCGGTGCGGTTGCTGGTCTCCGACGAGCGGAGCATGCTGAGCGAAACCATGCCCGCCATTTCCGCCGGTTTCCCCAACATCGTCACCGCCTATATGACCGGGCAGAGCCATCTGATGGTAATGGAACGGCCGGATTTGACGGCGGCTGAAATCGCCGACCATTTGCGCTCCTTGTAAAATGGGTCGTAGGTTGTCAAGCGGAGGAGGAGTTCAGTGACCAGCGCGGCGCCCGACCGGGGGGCTTTCCGGCGGGAGGTGCGGGAGTTTGTGGGCCGGGAGTGGGATCCGGCCCGCTATCCGGCGGAGGCGGGACATTTCACCACCGCCGCCGGCACCCCGCTGGGGGCTTGGCACGCCAAACTGCAGGAGGCCCGGCTGGTGGCCCCCCACTGGCCGGAGGAGTACGGGGGTCGGGGGCTGACTTTGCTTCACAAACGGGTGGTGACCGAAGAACTGGTGCGGGCGGGGGCTCCGGCCCCTTCCAACGTCATCGGGATCGGCTGGGCCGGCCCCGCCATTTTGGCCCATGGGACGCCGGAGCAGAAGGAGCGGTTTTTGGAGCCGATGCTGGCCGGGCGGGAGCATTGGTGCCAACTGTTTTCCGAACCGGACGCGGGCAGCGACCTGGCCGGGTTGAGCGCCAAGGCGATTCGGGACGGGGATGAGTTCATCGTCAGCGGCCAGAAAATCTGGACTTCGGGGGCGGATGATTCCGACTGGGGGATTCTCCTGGCCCGCACCAACCCGGCGGCGGGCAAGCACGACGGCATAACCTATTTTCTGCTGGACATGCGCGCCCCGGGGGTGGAGGTGCGGCCCATCCGGCAGATGACCGGCGAGTGGGAGTTCTGCGAGGTGTTCCTGACCGATGTGCGGATTCCGGCTTCCATGGTGGTGGGGGAGGTGGACGGGGGGTGGCGGGCGGCGGTCACTACTTTGGCCAACGAGCGGATCAGCCTGTCCACCGGTTTGGGGATGCTGTGGGGGCTGGGGCCGCCTTTCGCCGACTTCTGGAAGTGGGCCGTCTCCCGGCCGGCGGATGACCCCCTGTTGCGGGATCGGTTGGCGGAGGCCTTCATCGAACAGAAGGTCAT
Source organism: Candidatus Spongiisociaceae bacterium (assembly GCA_965202665.1). Taxonomy (GTDB): domain Bacteria; phylum Actinomycetota; class Acidimicrobiia; order Spongiisociales; family Spongiisociaceae. The sequence goes on along the minus strand of OZ241841.1, from coordinate 851,851 downwards.
CGACTGTTTGGAGGAGCGGGCTTTGACGGCTGCGGCGGTGGGCGGCGGCGGTTCCGGCAACGGGGGCGGCGGCGGGCCGGTGGGGATGGAGGCGGCCATCCAGAAACTGGCATCGGATCGGTTCGCCCAGAAGGTGATGAATTTGGCGGTGGACCTCATGGGCGGCGACGGCCTGCTGCGGGAGGGCCATCCGACGGGGGAGGAGCGCCGGTTCATGAGCGGGTTCCTGTTCAGCCGGGCCCTCACCATCGGCGGCGGCACCGAAGAGGTGCAGAAAAACATTCTGGGCGAACGGGCATTGGGCCTCCCCGGCGAACCCCGCCCCGGTGCAGGGTCGGGCTCGTTGCAAGTTCCGGCCTCCGCCTGAAAGGCGCGGGCGGGGTCAGCCGACGGCGGCCCCTATCGCCAAGCCGAGGCTGAACAGCAGATGGAGGCGGGCGGTGGTTTCCAACGCCCCGGTCAGGTCGGACCCGGCAGTTGACATCAGGTCCCGCACCGGCCGCACCGCCCAGGGCGCGGCCAGCAGGGCCAGGGCGCTCCAACGGGGGAGGAGGCCGGCCGCCGCCAGCCCCGCCGCCAAAACATGGGCCCCGACTACCAGCAGCGCGTAGAGGCGGCGGGCGAAAGATTCTCCCAGTATTACCGCCGAGGTGCGTTTGCCGACGGCGGCGTCGGTTTCAACGTCCCGCACGTTGTTGGCCACCAGGATGGCGACGGCTAAAAACCCCACCGGGACGGCCGCCAGCCAGGCGGCGGCGGGGGCGGTCATGTCATGCACGTAGCGGGAGCCGACGGTGGCCGCCAACCCGAAGAACAGGAACACGAACACTTCCCCCAGCCCCCGGTAGCCGTAGGGAAGCGGGCCCCCGGTGTAAGCCAAGGCGGCTAGGACGCACGCCGCGCCCAAAGCGAGGATCGCCCATCCGGCAACGGCCGTCAGATAAACGCCCGCTATCGCCGCCAACCCGAACATGATCCACACCCCGTACCAGATGCGGCCTTCCGGCAGGGCCCCGCTGGCTACCGCCCGGGGCGGCCCCACCCGGTCGGGGGAGTCCGCTCCCCGTTTGGCGTCGGAGGCGTCGTTGGCGAAGTTGGCCGCGATCTGGATGGCCAGCGCCCCCAGCAGGGCGGCCGCCGCCGCATCCGGCCGGAAAACCCGGTCGCCGACGGCCAGTCCCGTTCCGACCAGAACCGGGGCCACCGCCGCCCACAAGGTGCGGGGCCGGGCCGCCGCCCACCAGATGCAGAGACATTCTTTGGTGATTCGGGACATGCCCGTAGTTTGCCATCCCGCCGGCGGAGGGGCATGGGTATGCTTCCGATTATGAGCGGAGGGCCCCCGGCGAAAAAACTCTATGAGACGGGGGTGGCCCATCCGGCGGTGTTCTCATCCGCTATCCTGCCCGCGCTGGCCGGGTTGCTGGGGCCGGAGCACCGGCGGGTGCTGGATCCTTTCGCCGGAGTGGGCCGGGTGCACGAACTGCCGGGGATGGTGGAGTGGGAGATGCGCACCTGGGGGGTGGAGTTGGAACCGGAATGGGCGCGCCTCCACCCCGACACGCGGGTGGGCAACGCCTTGGCTCTGCCCTTTGATGAAGGGTGGTTCGACGCGGTGGTCACCTCGCCGACCTACGGAAACCGGCTGGCCGACCATCACAACGCCCGGGACGGGTCGTTACGTCGCAGTTACACCCACGACCTGGGACGCAATCTGTCGGAGGACAATTCGGGGGTGTTGCACTGGGGACCCCAATATCGGGAGTTTCACGAACGGGCCTGGCGGGAGACGGCCCGGGTGCTGCGGGCGGGCGGGCGGTTGCTGTTGAACATCTCCGACCACATCCGGAGGGGCCGACGTCAAAATGTAGCCTCCTGGCATACGCAAACCCTGCTGGAAATGGGGTTCGCCCTAGTCGACGCCGCCCGCGTGGTAACCCCCCGCTTGAGAGCCGGGGCCAACGGCCAATCCCGCGTCTCCGCCGAGCTGGTCTTAGCCTTCGACCTCCCACCCGCCGCCCCCTAAGTGTCATTTTGACAGTTGTTGACAGTTAATTGATAGTTGGGGTGGGGGTTTGGGGCGATCAAGTGTCATTTTGACAGTTGTTGACAGTTAATTGACAGTTGGGGGTGGGGGTTGGGGCGGCCAAGTGTCATTTTGACAGTTGTTGACAGTAAATTGACAGTTGGGGGTGGGGGCGATTTGACATTTAGGATGGTCGGATCGTATACTGGCGCAGTGCCAGGCAGGATTGGATGTCTGGTGAGTGCTGACCTCATGGAATGGAAAGGTAGGTATAATGACTCGGTTGCCCGAAGACCCTCCGGCGATTAATGATGTTCTAATCAAGATTGACCCTATTCATTTGAATCGGGTTTTAGATGTAGGTCCGACTGTGGATGGTCGGTATCTCCATTGGGAAGAGGTTCGACGTCGCCCGCCGCCCGCTGGGCTTACGACAGATGAGTGGTGGGCAGGGTTGGCTTTAAATAGGAATACTATAGCTCGTTCATCTCCTATTTTAAATACAAAAGGTGATTACTTTCGTTACAGCTTGGTTGATCCGGTTTTGGAGCACCTTCATAATCTTGACATGCGGGCGACAGGCAGGCTTGCTTCACCAATCGCTACTTTGAATCCTACCACAAGAGGTAGCTATCGAGTAAGAGGAATAATTGAGGAGGCCATTTCCTCTTCACAACTGGAAGGTGCGGCTACCACACGCGTCAGAGCGAAAGAAATGCTTCGTAGCGGACAAAAACCTCGTGATATTTCTGAGAGGATGATTTCTAACAATTATAATGCTATACGCTATATACGAGAGATAACAAATAGAGATTTATCGCCAGATTTGATTTGTGAAATACATGCAAAATTAACAGAAGGTACTTTAGAAAATCCAGATGATTGTGGCCGATTTCAAAGGCCAGGAGATATCAGAGCAAAAGTTGTCGATGAGTTAGACAAAATAATGTTCATGCCGCCGCGGGCAGAGGAGATTATGGGACGGATAAAAAGGTTATGTGATTTTGCCAACGGTGCTAATGGTGGATTTACCCATCCTTTGTTACATTCCATATTGTTACATTTTTGGTTAGCTTATATTCATCCATTTGCTGATGGCAATGGTAGAACGGCTCGTGGACTTTTTTATTGGTCTGCCTTACGGGGGGACTATTGGTTAATGGAATATGTTTCAATTTCGGCCGTGTTGCATAAAGCACCTGGACAGTATCGTGACTCCTTTTTATATTCGGAGACCAACGATAATGACCTGACATATTTTTTGATTCATCAGCTAAACGTATTAGACAAGGCTTTCCAAGGATTATCCACTTACGTAGATAGCGTATTGAAGAGAAATCAAGAAGTCGACAGTATAATAGGTGATATTCCAGAATTGAACTATCGCCAGCGTGCATTGCTTAGTGATGCTCTTAGAAATCCTGACAGGCTGTATACCTTTCGCGGTCACGCTAATAGACATGATGTTTCTCTTAACACCGCCCGTAATGATTTACTGTATTTAGGTGGAATAGATCTTATAGAACTGGAACAAATTGGTAAGCAAAAAGCCTTTATTGCGTCAACAAATTTGGCTAGCAAATTAAAAGAAATGAAAGACTGATTTGGTAAGTGGTAGCTGATGAGGGTGATAACGCATGAGGAGGCTATGGGGCTGTTGGATTATGGGCCGCTGATTGACTTTTTGGAGGAGCGGCACCGGTCGGCGGCGGCGGCGGTGGGGGATGTTTATACGGGGGACGGGCGGGGCAACGGCCTGCTGGCCCGGGCCGGGTTTGCGCCCGGATCCGGGTTGGGGATCAAACTGGCCACCATCTTCCCCGGCAACCGGGATTTGCCCACCGTCCACACCCTTTACGCGGTGTTCAACCCGGACACCGGGCAGGAGGAGGCGGTCATCATCGGCAACGCCCTCACCTGGTTCAAAACCGCCTGCGATTCCGCCCTGGGCGCCCGTTTTCTGGCCCGGGAGGACAGCCGCTTTCTGCTGATGGTGGGAGCGGGGGCCATGGCCCCTCATCTGATCAGGGCTCATCTGTCCGTCCGCCCAATGTTGGAGCGGGTGGCCGTCTGGAATCGCACCCCGGCCCGGGCGCAACGGTTGGTCGATGAACTTTCGGACGGAAACCTGCCCGCCGACATCGCCGTCGCCGGGGATCTGCAACCGGCGGTGCGGGCCGCCGACGTCATCAGTTGCGCCACGATGACGGTGGAGCCGCTGATAAGGGGCGGGTGGGTGGCCCCCGGAACCCATCTGGATCTGGTCGGTTCCTACCTGCCGCACATGCGGGAGGCGGACGACCGGGCCGTCGCCCAAGCGGACATTTTCGTAGACTCCCGGGATTCGGCGTTGGAAACCGGAGAGTTGGCCATCCCGCTGGCCTCCGGAGTGATAACACCCGAACGCATTTTGGCCGACCACTACCAACTGGCCGCGGGCGCGCAGGGCCGCACCGGCCCCGACCGCATCACGCTCTTCAAAAACGGCGGCGGCGGCCACTTGGATTTAATGTCCGTCCAACACCTAATGACCCGCCTCTAAACCCGCCCCTGCTTTAGAGCGTTGGCAAGATGGAGGCATCGCATAACATTCGCTACGCTTGGCCGCTATGCGAAAGGGCCGATACCCCACGCCGGAGGAAAGATACAACATCTCCACCGCTGAGAAGGAGAAGATTCTCAGCCGCCCCCGTTGCCAGATATGTGAGCGGACCTGGCCGGAGGTGCAGGCGGCCTACCGGAAACGTCATGGGAGAGAACCCGAACGGCGTTTAAGCAACATCGATCACTGTCATTCGTGCGAAGCCGTCCGGGGGCTGTTATGCACGCGATGCAACTATTGGGTAGTGGGCGTTTTGGAGCAGGGGGAAACCCGGCCCCGGACCAACCCGCGCCTGCAAGCCGCCGCCGTCTCCTACATCCGCAACGGTTGCGAATGCCATTGGCGGCATCGCCTCCGCGAGTGGGCGAAGAAGAGATTGTTTGCGGGCTGGAGCGGATGGCAGGCCCTGGGAGCCGTGGCGATGGTCGCCTTGGGGACGGGGTTGATTAATATGACGGATTACCAGGTGGGGCTGATAGCGACTATGGCGGTATGGGCCGTGGGCAGGCTGGCCCTCCTGTTCACCGGCGGTTGGCGGCACCGGGCCCGCGGGGAGGAGATCGCGTACGGCGGGTGGCGGACGGTCCTATGGTGCGTGGTCCTGCTGGCAGTCGCGGCGGCCGCCGTGGTGGCGGTAATAGGCATGGCCCTGGCGGGCTTGGCGGAGATGGCGGCGGACAATGAAAGAAAAAGCAGATCCAGCAACCGCCGGTCATCGACCAGTTCCGGTCACCAGAAGGGCCGGTCATCGGGAGGGCCGTCGGGCCGATCTTATAGCAAGCGGCCACCAGGCAGGTCAAACAACCGACGGCGCAGGCCCCGCCGATACTACTGAGCAGGTCGGCTGTTCACCAGCCACTCCTCACGTCCCTGTAAGCCCGATCCTGCCCTGATTCTGGTTGCGGGGTGAGTTCGTTACGGAGTACACCGGAGGAACCCTAACCCCGTACCACCCCATTTACGCGTAGGCCCCTGGCCTGTTTGGCAGCCTCCCAATTCCCCTCCGACCGGGATTGACTTGACAAAACGGGGGGGGGGGTAGCGTTTTTGCCAATTCTTGGAATCGGGCAACAGCGGAGGGTCCTCGGTGGCATCCGGGTACGAGCAAAAGATCAACATAGCGTTTACGCAATTGTTGCGGGAACAGGGGCTTCAGGCTGAGGCGGAGGTAAAACAGCCTGGGGGGCGGCGGCTTGACGTGCTGGTGGATGTAGACGGTTCCAGGGTGGTGCTTGAGGGGGAAATAGGCAATCGCCGAGGGGCGCTCGGAGATGCTGACGCCCGACTGGAGCAAGGGTTGGCGGATGCTCGGAACCGGCCTGCCGGTAATCGGCGAGAGACGTAATTGCAACAATCATGACGGATAAACCTGCGAAGACCGCCACTAAACAGGACACTCGTCCGGCCCGTGCCGAGGACGACAAAGCCATCGGCGACATCCGCAACCGTACCATTTTCACCGGCGATAACCTGCACGTGTTGCGGGGCATGAATTCCGACAGCGTCGACCTTATCTACCTTGACCCACCTTTCAATAGTAAGAAAGAGTGGAGTGCCCCGGTGGGCGGCAAAGGTGCGGTGGCCGCCTTCAAGGATCTCTGGGATCTGTCTGATGTCGATCTGGCGTGGCACGAACTGTTAGAGCATGACAACCAGGCACTCCACAACATCATCCTCGCCGCAAGGGACGCCCGTGGCGACGGCACAATGTCATATCTGATTTACATGGCGATGCGGCTGTTGGAGATGCGGCGGGTGCTGAAACCTACGGGGAGCATATATCTGCACTGCGACCCGACGGAGTCCCATTCGCTGAAGCTGGCGCTCGACGCTATCTTCGGGAGCGACAACTTCCGCAACGAGATTGTGTGGCATTACAATAAGTGGACGAACGCCGCCCGCCACTTCCAGAAGAACAACGACATCATCCTGTTTTATTCAGTTTCCGACGACTACACGTTCAATAAACAATATGTGATGACCGATGCTAAGAAAAGGCAACTTGATAAGGGGTATAACAGCAATAGGGATCGCAGTAGCGGGGAGCGGCAACTGTTGGTGTACGATTGGAGCAAGGTGCCGGATAGCGTTCGGGAGAATCCAAGTTACGGCCGCATCGTGGACTTGACGGACAAACCTAAAGGGGTGTCCGCCCCTCAGGTTTGGACGGACATTACCCCGGTCGCCCGCCAGCACCCGGAACGCACCGGCTACCCCACCCAGAAACCCACCGCGTTGCTCGAACGGATCATCAAAGCCTCCACCAACGAGGGGGATGTCGTCTTAGACCCCTTTGCTGGGTGCGCTACGGCGGCTATCGCGGCGGAGAAACTGGAACGTCGGTGGGTGGGGATTGACATCTCAGCGGAGTGTGCCCGCCTAGCAGATGAGCGGATGGGCGAGCAACTCGGCCTCCCTTCCACGTTGGCCATCCATCGCACCGACCTGCCTAAGCGCACCGATATGGGCGACCTCCCCGACCCGAATACGCACAAGACATGGCTGTGGGGGGAGCAGGACGGGTTGTGCGCGGGGTGCGGGGACTTCTTCCCCAAGTCAGGGCATCATGTGGACCATTTCATCCCCCGTTCCAAAGGCGGTTCCGATCATATCTCGAACCTGCAACTTCTCTGCGGAGGATGCAACGCCACCAAAGGCGACCGGCCGATGGGCTACCTGACCGCCAAGTTGCTGGAGCGTCACGGTATAACTTACGGGGGAAAAGTGACCGAGGTGGTCCGGGAGATGGAGGAACGCCGGGCCGCCAAAGCGGCGTCCGAGGTTCCAACCGAAGTGAAAGATGCGCTGGCAGAGGCCGGGCTGGATACGTCCTCTGCCGGGGGACTGCTCGTGGAGTTGGCTAAGGCACTCAGCTGCCGCAAAGACACAAACTGATGGACGGTGACCCCTATGAAGGCCCCGACGCGGTAGCCGTAGTCGACGGCGTCTGTTCCGGTGGGATCAAGTGCGTTTCCTAGGGATGGGAAAGGGTCGAAAGAAATTACTGGACCCCAGTTAAATTCCCTGCCACCCTATTAATCCAAACAACCGCTAAGTGGTTTGCCGATGAACTGTTAGGTGTACTTGACCAGGATGTTGGTGACGGATCGCTAGGAGAACTCAGGAATGACCGCTCTCCGGCGGGGGTTCGTGTTCAGGTTTCCGCTTTGGCGGACCATTTCCAGCGGGTTGCCGACCGTCCCTTGTTGCGGTTGCGGGACCAGGAGGGCGACTTGGTGCGGGCGTCTCTGGATGAAACGGTTTGCGCGACGGCGGACGGTGATGTCGTCCGGGCGTCTCTTGATGAAATGGTTTGCGCGACTATGGGATGGGACAGGGAGGAGGTTGAAAAAGCCCGGTTTGCTTTGGCGGCGGAGCCGTCGGTTACCGGTCGGCCCGCCCGGAATTAATCTAGGGGGTGGGCTAGGGTTAGGTTGGCGTGGGGGAGGCCGGTGGCTTCTTCGGTTAGGCGGGAGCGGAACATTTCCTCCATCATTCCTTTGGGGATCAGGCAGTCGGCGCACGCCTTGGGGCCCGCCTCCACCCGCAGATCGATGCGGTCCGGTTGCAGGCTCACTTTCAACTGGTAGCCGTCGGCTTCCAGACCGGTTATGAACGGGGCCAGCAACTCCCGGATTTTGGCTTCGGTCGCCACCGGGGCTCCTACTCCGCTATGCCCAGCATGCTTTTGAAACGAGCCCCCGACATCACCGGGCGGCCCAGCAGCTCGGTTATCCCGGCGATGGTCTGAAAGGTTTCCAGGTTGGAGGCCACCAGGTCGTCCTTATGCGGAAACCGCCACACCGTGTCTTCCATCCCCACCCGGGCGTGCAAACCCATCAACACCGCCAAAGTAACCAGAAACACCGAGGCCCGCCCGGCCGCGCACACTGAAATTACCGACTCCCGGTCGATGTCGAAGATGGAATCCACTATCCGCTTCAGGCCCTGCACCATCTGGTGCGGGTTGTGCATGGGACTGCCGCCGGGCAAAGCGGGCAACACCACCCAGAAGAAAGGCGGTTTCACCAACCCCGATTTGATCAGGTAACGGTCGGCGTTGTCCACATCGGCGTCCGTGTAAACCGCGATTTCCGGTTTCACCCCCGAATCCTGCAGTATGCGGGCTTTTTCGATCATCACCGCCGGGGGCTTGGCGAACAGGGTGTCCCCCACGAAGGTGGCGGTGGTGTTCACCGGCGACCCGGCTACCAACCCCGACCCGCTCAACTTCTGCATATCCTCCCAGTCTTCTTCTCCCACCGCCACCTCGCCCGCCGAAATGTACAAACCGGGGAAATCCTCGTGCAAAGGCTCCAACACGTTTACGAACCGCTGCAGATCCAGAATGGACAACTCCTGTTCGTTTCTCACATGAATATGCAAGGAGGTGGCCCCCGCTTCCATGCAGGAACGGGAAGCCTCCACGATCGCCTCCGGGCTTATCGGCTGATTGGGGTTGTCCCGGGTCATGAAAAACCCGCCGGTGACCGCCACCGACACCGCCGTCTCGTCGGGGATGTCCCAGCGGGGGGCCACATCCACATCGGCGTAGCGGGACGTGAACGGGTTGGTGATGTCGGGAAACCCGTACGGCTTGAGCACCGCCCGGGTGGAACTCCTGCCCAGATAGGCCTGCACCCGATCCCAGTTGATTTTGTCGCTCATGTCTTCTTTCCCTTCCCTCGGAACTCGGAAATCAGTCGATCTTGTAAGCCCGGAACCCGCCGTCCACTTTTAGGACGTCGCCGGTCACATAGGAGGCGGCGTCCGACAGCAGCCAGGCGGCCGCCTCCGCCACTTCCGAAGCGGCCCCCAGCCGCTTCATGGCGTGGGCGGCCTCGGAGTCCTCCAAGTTGACCAGGCCGTTGCGCATGGCCCGCTCCCACAGGGGGGTGCGGATCATCCCCGGCGCGATCCCGTTCACCCGGATCCCGTACGGGGCCCATTCCACCGCCAGCACTTTGGTCAAACCCCCGATGCCCGCTTTGGCGGCCGTGTAAGGGGCCCGCCCCGGAAAACCGAACCACATGGCAATCGAACCCATAGTGACGATCGCCCCGCCCCCGTGGCGGCGCATCTCCCGGCCCGCCGCCTGGCACCAGAAGAAAGTCCCCGACAGGTGAATGTCGAGCACTTTGCGCCAGTCGTCCGGGTCCATCTCGAAACTGTCCCCCGCGATCTGCACCCCGGCGCAGGTGACCAGCCATCGCACCGGGGAACGCCAGGCGGCTATTTCCGACACGGCCCGCTCCGCCGCCCGATGATCGGTTACGTCCGACGGCACGACCAGGACCCGCTCCGGAAACCGCTCCCGCAACGCCCCGGACTCACCCTCCTGCAAATCCACCAGGGCGCACCCCAAGTCCGGGTTCCGCTCCAACAGGGTCTCGGCTATTTTCCAGCCGATGCCGCTGCCCCCTCCGGTGATAATGGCCGTTCCGCCGCTCATTTAGCCTCCTTTCCCGGGTTCGCCCCGACTCAGACTGCGGGCGACTATGTCGCGGTGGATGTCGTTGGCCCCGTCCACCGCCAAGCCCAGCTTCGCTTCCCGCACCAGCCTTTCCACCCGCCGGTTCTCAAAGAACCCCCATCCGCCGAACAGTTCCAGCGCTCCGCCGGTCACCGCCGCCGCCGTGTCGGTGATGAAGGCTTTGGCGGACGAAACCAGGGCTTCGGCCTGCGGGCCCCGGTCGTCCAAGGCCGCCGCCGCCGCCTCCAGCAAAGCTTTGGCGGCGGAGGCGCGGGACGCCATGTCCCCCAGCCGTTGCCGCACCGCTCCCAGCCGGTTCAAAGGTTTTCCGAAGCGGACGGTGGAGGCGGTGTGGGCGGCGGCCAACTCCAAAGCCTCTTCAGCCGCCCCCAAAGCCAGCCCGGAAGTGTTTAGCCGGCTGCCCAACAGGTGGGGGCGCAACTCTTCCAATCCCCGGCCGGGGGTTCCGATCAGATGGTCGGAAGGCAACCGGCAGTCGTTGAACGCCACCCGGCAAATCGCCGCCCCCCGCAACGACATTCCCTTTCCCATCGGCTGGACGGAAACCCCTTCCGCGTCGGTGGGGACCGCCAGAACGGAGGTTCCCTCCCCGTGCCGGGCCAAAGTCACCACCCCCGGCAGTTGGTCGGCGCCCGGGGCGAACACTTTCTCCCCTCGGAGGCGCAACCCGCCCCCCGCTTCCTCCGTCACTGAAGCCGCGATGGCCGCCAAGTCGTTGCCCGCCCCCTCTTCGGTCAGGGCCAGCACCAGCAGGGCGTCTCCCCGGTGAATGGGGGCCCCCCATTTTTCCCACTGCCCGTCCGAGCCCCGCTCGCCCAGAAAAGAGGCGATCACGTTGTTGACCAGCACCAGTCCGAACAGCCGGTACACCCGCCCCAGGCTGCGGGCCGCTCCCGTTATTTCCGCCCACGGGCGGGGGGATCCCCCTCGATGGGCGGGAGTGCGCAAAGAGGTCAAACCCAACTCCCGGGAGAACTCCCGCATCGTTTCCAAAGAGGTCCCCGACCGTTCCCACTCGTCCACCAGCGGGCTTATCCGGGCCCGGGCGGCCGACAGCACCCGTTCGCCCAGCCCGCTCACCGTCCGCTCCAGTTTATTTTTTTGCTCACCCCTTTTGACAGGCAGAACCCGGAGAAAAACACCGAATGGGAGGCGTTGCCTTCGGTTCCGCCCGCCACGATCAGGTTCAGATCGGCGGGCGACTCGCACAGGAGCACTTTGTCCCCGTCCGTCGTCCATTCCCCCTGCGGGATGTTCCCCTCCGGCGGGAAATCGGACAAAGGCACCTTCCCCGCCTCCCAAAGTTCTTCCCGCAGCCGTTCCTTGCCGTAACCGGCCCGGGCGAACACCCCGGCGTGGGCGGGGCTCATCATCAGGGTGAGGGTTCCCCGGGAGAAAAACTGGCTGGTGGCGGTGGTGCGCATCGTCTTAGCCAGCATTTTCATAAGCGAAGGGGCCGTCCACCACACCGCGGTGCTGTTGATAACCGACTCCACCCCGGCCGCGGTCACTACCGAATCAGCCGCCTCGAACCCTTTGTCCGCGTGCAGGGGGCCCCAGGGGCTGGACTCTTCGTCTTCGGCGATGCACAGGGTGTATTTGGCGGGGCTGCCGTGTGTGGCCTGGTCCACGCCCACGTACGCCCCTCCGATGTTGCGCATGGCCAGGCGCACCGCCCGTCCGATGGCGGCGTTGGCCCGGTTGCCCGGCCCTAAAAGGTTGCGGTCGGTGTTCATTCCTATCGCCCGCCGGATGGGGCCGTTGACGATGAACAGGGGAGTGGCCGGGTTGGTGGTGGATTGGATGGCGTGCAGGTTGAACAGCGGCTCGCACATCGCCTCCACCGCCGCCGTCACCACCGGCATATATTCGGGGCGGCACCCGGCCATCACCGCGTTTACGGCCAGTTTTTCCACCGTGGCCAGGCCCCGCTCCGGGTTCATCACCCCCACTTCGCGCGCGGCGGGCAGGCCCGATCCTTCCACCATGGCCGCCACCCGGTGCGGGGTGGGGGGGATGACGGGCAGTCCGTCCGACAGGTCCCGTTCGTGAAACCAGTCTTGGATTTCGTCCAGGTCCGCCCCCGGCGGCGCCTCCAACGCCCGGGAGGTAAGCGAGGAAACCGCGCTCATGGAGTCATCGTCCTCCCCGCCCGTTTACATTTCGACGGCGGAGCCGATGTCCCGGAGGGCCCCTTCTTTGGCCGCGTCCATTAGCGGGAACAGGTCGTAGTCGACGGCCCGGTTGACGATGGGGCGCAACTCCTCCATGGTCAGCACCTCGGTTTCGTGGGGCAGGACGATCATGGGCAGGTCGGGCATCCCCCGGCTGAGCAGGGTGGCGGCCGCCAACTCTTCGAAGGCTTCGGTGATCAGCAACACGGTGGGGATGTTCCTTCTTCTCAGTTCGGTTCCATCGTGGCAACTCCACGCGGTGCACGCCCCTCAGTTGCCCAAGCCGAGGATGGCGAAGTGGCTGGTTCCGGTTATCTGGTCCAGCACGTCTTCGGGAGTCGGCTCGGAGTGCTTGATTTTCCAATGGTCCACCCGTCCCACATCGGGCCGGTCGGCCAGCCGCTCGTCCAGGATCTGGGAGATGCGGGTCATGCTCTCCCAGCGGGAGTTGAGCACCGCCACGTTCAACTCGGCCGCTTCGATCGGCTTCAGTTCCTCCCCGGCGGCGAACCGGCGGAACTCTTCGGCGGTGGGATCCAGCAGAACGGTCATAGTGTTACCTCCTGTCGCTTGCCGGATTCAAGGATCCGGAATTTCAATGTTGGACAACTGCAGGTGCTGATGGGCGCCGAACACGTCTTTGCAGGCCGGGTCGGAGGAGGGTATGTCTTTGGCCAGCGTCACTTTGAAGGCCAAAGCGGCGTCCAGGAAGTAGATGCCCAGCACCCCGTCCTCGGTCAGCCCGTAGAGGCGGGCGATGTCCGGGGCGTTGACCACCCCCGACCGCTTCACCCGCTGGTAGGCGGCTTCGTCGTCGAAGAAGACGTCGAAGGTGGTGCTGAACGGGTCGGAGTTTTTGCTCCGCAAGGTTCCGGCCAGATCGCGCAAGGCGGTCATTGCGGCCCTCCCGCCCCCGCCCGTCGGGGGAAATCCGCTATTTCGTAAGGGAACAGCTCGGTCGGGTCGTCCAACTCCAGTAGATGCCACACGTTGAAAGAGTAGGCGTCGCCCACGTTGATGGTGGGCGGGGCGAAGCGGGTGGCCAAATTGCCGGCGGTGGTCTGCCGCCCCGGATAGGGCTTGATCCACAACTCCATGCAAACGTAGTATGACAGGCTTTCCGCCAGTTCTTTGGTTTCGGCGATCACGTCCACCAGCAGGCCGATCTCGTGCGGAACCCGGTCCAGCAGGGGCTCGTTGGGGCCCAGCACCCCGTTGCGCCCGTACTGGTCGAAGGTGATCGTGTAATGCTTGCCTTCGTCCAGATGCCCGAAGCGACGCGAGGCGCGCAGGGTTTCCCGGATGTTGTCCAAAAAGCCGTCCAGTTGGGCGATGAAACGGGGTTCGCGGACCCCGAAGAAGGAGACGGTGCGGTAGCCGTTGCGCCGCGCCCCCTCCAGTTTCACCGTGTACGGCTCGTCCACCCACGCCGCCCCCTGCGAACGCACCCCGCCGTCCGCCGTCTGTTCGTACCAGGCTTCGGTCAGGTCCAGGTAGCCGCCCGGGTTGCGCTCCCGGAACGGGTTGTCCCGTTCGTACATGGAATGGCCGGCGATGGAGCGGGGAGTGGCCCGCTGGTTGCCGCTCAGCGGATACACGGTCAGCCCCTCCCGGTCCGCAACGCCGTAGATGGGTTCGCTGGGATCGCCGGGATGCAGGGCCAGGCCGGCGCATTCGATGACTTTGGCCAGGTGGGTGACCGGGCCTTTGGGGAACCCGGCTAAAAGGGCCGGGGCCATGTACACCCCCACGTCCAAGGCCCGGCCGGTGATCACCCCGTCCACTCCCGCCTCCAGGGCGGCCATGATCGGCTCCGGTCCCATCTGGGCCACGATGTGTTCGGAGGCCAGCGCGTCTTCGGGGGTGAGCCATTCCGACAGGGCGGGGGAGTCCACCGCCCGCCGGGCCCGCCCCCCGTTCCGCAACCGTTCGGCCAGGGCCTCCCGGTCCACTTCTCCGTCGATCACCCCCACCCGCAGCGGCAGGTCCTCTTCGGCGGCGATTTCGTCGATGCGCTCCAGGCAGGCGTCGAGTTGTATGCGCCCCCCGGCTATTCCCACCGACAGGATGAAGGGAATGTCCAACTCCCGGGCGAACTTGAGGTAGGGGCGCACGTTGTCTTTGAAGTTGTCGGTGGTGAATTGGGTGCCGGAGCCCAGCATGTAGGGGCCGAAGTCCATTCCGGTGCCCTGCGAGCACACCGCGTCCACGCCCAGCCGGCGGGCCCGCTCCAAGAACCCGCCCAGGTCGGGATGCACCGGGACGTGGTTCACGAAGGAAAGGATCCGGTATGTTTCCCGCCCGGGGCCGGTCGCGGGGTTGGTTTCCTGGTTCATGGTTCCTCCTTGCCTCCTGTCGTCCGTTAGCCGAAGAATAATTCAACCGGGCCCAGCACCAACGCCGGAACGAAAGCGATGATCAGGGCGTCGATGACGAGGGCGATGACGAACGGGATCACCGCCCGGATCAGTTGGGCGGAAGGGATGCCCGCGATTTTGGAGTTGACGAACAAGAGCACCCCGTAGGGAGGGGTGAGCAGCCCCACCGCGATGGCGGCCATGAAAGTCACTCCGTAGTGGATGGGGTCCATGCCGATTTGGACGGCGATCGGCTCCAGAATGGGGTAGAGAACCAGCACGATGGGCACCGTTTCCATGAAAGTTCCCACCACCAGCAGCAGCAGAATCATCAGCAGAATCACCACCACCCGGCTTTCGGAGACGGACAGCATGAAGTCGGCCAGTTTTTGCGGCACCCGGGTGTAAGTGAGATACCACCCGAAGGCTTGGGCGGTGGCCACGATGATGAACAGCACCGCCGCGAACATGGCCGAATCCGACAGCGACTTGATGAGGCCTTTCCAGCCCAGTTCCCGGTAGATGAGCAGGGAAACCAACAGGGCGTACACCACCGCCACCGCCGCCGCTTCGGTGGCGGTGAACACTCCGCCCAGAATGCCGACCATTATCACCACCGGGAACACCAAGGCCGGCAGGGCCCGCCAAGTGCGCACCCCCATCCGTTTCCAGTTCCATCTGATGCGCTCCGCTTGCCATCCTTTGGGGCGGCGCAGGTAAGCCACCGTCGCCAGCGACAGGGCGATGAGCAACCCCGGTCCGTATCCGCCTACGAACAGTTTGGTGACCGACACGCTGGTGGCCGCCCCGGCCAGGATCATGGGCACGCTGGGGGGGACGATGATGCCGATGGAACTGGAAGCGGCGGTCACCGACGCCGCATAGGGGGTGGGGTAGCCCTGCCGTTTCATCGCCGGGACCAGCACCGATCCGATGGCGGCCGAGTCGGCGGTGGCCGACCCGGAGATGCCGCCGAAGAACATGGAACCGAACACGTTGACGTAGGCCAGGCGCAGGCGGCTGAACCCGAACAGGTTGTCCACCCATCCGATGAGCCGCTCCGACACCCCGCCCACCAGGATCAGGTTGCCGGCCAGCACGAACAGGGGGGCGGCGAACAGCACCAGCGAGTCGATGCCGATGATGGAGTTGCGCACCACTTCCAAAAGCGTCAGGCGGGGTTCCAGCAGTATCCCCACGATGGTGGCCCCGGCCAGGGCGGCGAAGATGGGAACGCGCAGAATGAGCAACCCGAACAGGGTCAAAAAAACCAGGAACAGTTCCATTGGGCTAGCCGGCGCCCGCGGTTTCGGTTTCTTCTCCGGCCATTCCGGCCGCCGACAGCACGCTCTCCATCTCGTAGGTTTCCTTGGCCCGGCTGCGGATCAGGCCGATGAACTCGTCGATGCCCACGATGGCCGCTATCCCCGCCCCCACCGGGGCGGCCCCGTACTGCCAGGCCCGGGAGATGCCGGTGACCGGCATTTTCTGGCCGATCACCTTGGTCACCACGTCGATGCCTTTCACCAAAAAGAACACCAGCACCGCCCATTTCACGGCCGTGCTCAGATAGCGCAGCCAGGGCCGGTCGCCGAGCACGTCGATGATCAGGTGCTGGCCTTTGACGGTGGGGATCAGCCCGAGGAAAACCAGCCAGATGAGGATGATGCGGGGCACTTCCTCCGCCCAGGTGAGCGAGTTGACGAACACGAACCGCATGATTACCTGCAGGAAGAGTATGCCGGTGAGGACGGCCAACACCAGCCCGAGCAGGACCCGCAGGCCCCGCTCCAGGCCGGCGCTCAACAGGTGGAACCCGTTGAGGGCTTTGTTCATCGGTCGGGCCGTTCCCCGGGCCCTCCGACTCCGCGGGAGGTCATCCGCCGACTACGCCGCGGATGCGTTCTACCCATTGGGCGAGGTCGGGGTTGGCGTCGTAGATGGGGGCGACTGCTTGGCGGAAGGGGGCTTTGTCGACTTCGGTGATGCTCCACCCTTGGTTTTGGAGTTCGGCGATGTATCCGGCGTCGTCTTCGATGCTTTGCTTCCGTTGGTGGTCGACGGCGTCGAGGGCGGCCTGTTTGACCAGGGCTTGCCCGGCGTCGCCCAGCCGGTTCCACAGGTCTTGGGATCCGACCATCAGCAGAGCGGCGTAGATGTGCTCGGTCAGCGACAGGTGCTCCAGCGGCGTTTCGTAATATTTTTGGGTCACCGCGGCGAAGATGGGCGCTTCGGTGGCGTCCACCACTCCGTTTTGCAGGGAGGTGAAAATCTCCGGGCCGGGGATGGGGGTGGGGGTGGCCCCCAGCTGGCTCATCGTTTCTATATACAGGTCGGATTCGGGGACCCGGATTTTGATTCCGTCCAGGTCGGCCGGGGTGTTTATCGGCCGGGGGGCGGTCATCATGGACCGGAACCCGAATTCCCCGAAGGCGTATCCTTTCAGTTGCACATCGTCGAGCAGGCCCAGGAGCCCTTCGCCTACTTCCCCGTCCAGGGTGGAGAACACGTGATCCCGGTTGTCGAACAGATAGGGCAGGTTGAGCACCCCGAAGTCGGGGACGAAGGATTCCAGAATCCCGGCCAGGACCACCGCCATGTCCACCGACCCGATCTGGGCCCCTTCCACCAACTCCCGTTCGCCTCCCAACTGGCCGCTGGGAAACACCTCAACAGTGATCTTCCCCTGCGAACGTTCCTCCACCAACTGCTTGAACCGCACCGAAGCCACATCCGCAAACCCGTCCGGAGCCCCCGAATGCCCAACATTCACCGTCAACTCCGGCAACGCGTCCACGTCGGTGCCCGGCGAGGTTCCGCCGATTACGCCGCGGATGCGTTCTACCCATTGGGCGAGGTCGGGGTTGGCGTCGTAGATGGGGGCGACTGCTTGGCGGAAGGGGGCTTTGTCTACTTCGGTGATGCTCCATCCTTGGTTTCGGAGTTCGGCGATGTATCCGGCGTCGTCTTCGATGCTTTGCTTCCGTTGGTGGTCGACGGCGTCGAGGGCGGCCTGTTTGACCAGGGCTTGCCCGGCGTCGCCCAGCCGGTTCCACAGGTCTTGGGATCCGACCATCAGCAGAGCGGCGTAGATGTGCTCGGTCAGCGACAGGTGCTCCAGCGGCGTTTCGTAATATTTTTGGGTCACCGCGGCGAAGATGGGCGCTTCGGTGGCGTCCACCACTCCGTTTTGCAGGGAGGTGAAAATCTCCGGGCCGGGGATGGGGGTGGGGGTGGCCCCCAGCCGGCTCATCGTTTCTATATACAGGTCGGATTCGGGGACCCGGATTTTGATTCCGTCCAGGTCGGCCGGGGTGTTTATCGGCCGGGGGGCGGTCATCATGGACCGGAACCCGAATTCCCCGAAGGCGTATCCTTTCAGTTGCACATCGTCGAGCAGGCCCAGGAGCCCTTCGCCTACTTCCCCGTCCAGGGTGGAGAACACGTGATCCCGGTTGTCGAACAGATAGGGCAGGTTGAGCACCCCGAAGTCGGGGACGAAGGATTCCAGAATCCCGGCCAGGACCACCGCCATGTCCACCGACCCGATCTGGGCCCCTTCCACCAACTCCCGTTCGCCTCCCAACTGGCCGCTGGGAAACACCTCAACAGTGATCTTCCCCTGCGAACGTTCCTCCACCAACTGCTTGAACCGCACCGAAGCCACATCCGCAAACCCGTCCGGAGCCCCCGAATGCCCAACATTCACCGTCAACTCCGGCAACGCGTCCACGTCGGTGCCCGGCGAGGTTCCAGGTCGGGGTTGGCGTCGTAGATGGGGGCGACTGCTTGGCGGAAGGGGGCTTTGTCTACTTCGGTGATGCTCCATCCTTGGTTTCGGAGTTCGGCGAACCGGCGTCGTCTTCGATGACCGCGTGGGCGGCCTGTTTGACCAGCCCGGTTCCACAGGTCTTGGGATCCGACCATCAGCAGAGCGGCGTCTCGGTCAGCGACAGTGGGCGCTTCCACCACTCCGTTTTGCAGGGAGGTGAAAATCTCCGGGCCGGGGATGGGGGTGGGGGTGGCCCCCAGCCGGCTCATCGTTTCTATATACAGGTCGGATTCGGGGACCCGGATTTTGATTCCGTCCAGGTCGGCCGGGGTGTTTATCGGCCGGGGGGCGGTCATCATGGACCGGAACCCGAATTCCCCGAAGGCGTATCCTTTCAGTTGCACATCGTCGAGCAGGCCCAGGAGCCCTTCGCCTACTTCCCCGTCCAGGGTGGAGAACACGTGATCCCGGTTGTCGAACAGATAGGGCAGGTTGAGCACCCCGAAGTCGGGGACGAAGGATTCCAGAATCCCGGCCAGGACCACCGCCATGTCCACCGACCCGATCTGGGCCCCTTCCACCAACTCCCGTTCGCCTCCCAACTGGCCGCTGGGAAACACCTCAACAGTGATCTTCCCCTGCGAACGTTCCTCCACCAACTGCTTGAACCGCACCGAAGCCACATCCGCAAACCCGTCCGGAGCCCCCGAATGCCCAACATTCACCGTCAACTCCGGCAGATCGTCCACCGGGGAGGGCGCGGCCGTCGTGGTCGCGGCCGGTTCTTCGGCGGCCGCGGCGGCCGTGGTGGTGGTCTGGGCGGCGGTGGTGGTCGTAGTCTCGCCGCTATCGCCCCCGCAGGCGACCGCCAGTAAAGACAGGGCGAGAATAAGGACGGTGAGTTTGCGCATTTTGTTTTGCCTCCTTGGTTTTTTTCGGATGCGTCTCCAGGGGACGGTCCTAGTAGTATACCGTATACAATGCCGCCGCGTCCCCGAAAGGTTAGCCGACCCAATTTGAACATGGATTATGACCGCCCCCTGTGACATTTCCGCCCGCTTCGCCTCGGTGGCGGTCGGGGAAGCCGACCCTTTTCCCCTGTACCGGGAAGCCCGCGCCCGCAACCCCATATTCTGGTGCGAACCGCTCGCCAGCTGGGTGGTCACCCGCCACTCGGATGTGAAACGGGCGCTGTCCGACTCCGGCAGTTTCCGCCCCCTGCCCTTCGGCCCCGGCTCGTCGGCGGTGCACGGCCGGGTGATTCTGCATATGGAGGGGAGGGAGCACGCCTTCCACGGGGCCTTGCTGGGCCGCTGGATACGCAGCCGCCGGCGCCTGGGCGGGGAGTTGCGCCGGCTGGCGGAACGGATTACCGACTCCATCTTGGACGGGTTGCCCGCCGGCCAACCGGTGGATTTGCATCAGGCCCTCAACACGGAAATGCCGATGGTGATGACCGCCACTTTTATGGGCATCCCGGAGGTGGCCGCCTTCCGCCCCTGGTACGACGCCATCGCCCAGGCCAGCGTCTCCAACATCAAAAACGATCCGCAGGTGGAAAAGCGGGGGGCGGAGGCCCGCCGGGCCCTGGGGGAGTGGCTGGCCCCCGTCCTGCGCCGGAAACGTTCCCAGCCGGAGGACGATCTGCTGTCCGAAATGTGCGCCGCCGAATACGAGGGGGAGCCCCTCGCCGACCAGGCCATCGCCTCCGCCTGCTCCTTGCTGTTGGCGGCCGGGGTGGAAACCACCTCCCGGGCCCTCTCCAACCTGCAGAAGTCCCTGCTGACCGGGAACCTGTGGGGGAGGTTGCGGGCGGAGCGGGAACTGGTGGTTCCGGCCTGCGCCGAAACCTTGCGTTTCAACGCCCCCGCCCACGGCTTGGTGCGCCAAGTCACCGCCCCGGTGGAAATGGCCGGCCGGGAGTTGGCGCCGGGGGAGAAGATGTTCGCGTTGGTCGGGTCGGCCAACCGGGACGGGAATATTTTCCCCGAACCGGACCGTTTTCTGCTGGACCGCTTCCAAGACGACGCCTTCCGGCAGTTCACGCCCCGCTCGGACATCCTCCCTTTCGGGGCGGGCGTCCACCACTGCACCGGGTCGCTTCTGGCCCAAATGGAAATGGAGGTGGTGATGGGGGCCTTGCTGGACCGGTTCGAGCGGGCCGAGTTCACCGACGGACCGCCGGAGGACGAGGGTTACGTGTTGCGGGCCCCGGCCCGCATGCCGGTGGCCCTCTATCCGGCGTCGTAACCTGGGGCGGATGAACCCGCCCGCCGTCGCCCTTCCCGCCCTGTTGCGCCAGGCGGCCGCCCGCTTCCCGGAGCGCACCGCGGTGCGGATAATCGGGGGGGAGTCGGTCTCCTATCGGCGGTTGGCGGAACGGGTGGAAAGCCTGGCCTGCTGGATGGCCGGGCGGGGCGCGGGCCGGGGGGACAGGATCATGGTGCGGGCCGACAACGGCCTGCTCCACTTTTACGCCTATCTGGCCGCCTCCCGGCTGGGGGCGGCCGCCGTCCCGGTGGGCTCCGGCCTGTCCGCCTCCGCAGTGGAACAACTAGTGGGGGATTGCCGCCCCGCCCTGGGGTTCGCCGATGAGCCGGGGGCGGAGGCCCTGGCCGCGGCCGGGGTGGAGACGGCGGCGGAGGGGGATTCCGAATACCGGCGGGCCCTGACCGCGCCCACCGCTCCGCTGCCCGAACCGGATCCGTCCGACACGGCCCTCATCATCTACACCAGCGGCACCACCGGCCATCCCAAAGGGGTGTGCCTCAGCCAAGACGCCATCGCCCGCAACGCCGCCCTAGCGGCCCTCTCCCAAGAGTTCGGGGAGCATGAGGTTTACCTGACTTCCACTCCCTTGTATCACGCCTCGGCCGGTTTGCGGGTGTTCACGATGGCGCTGGGCGGCCACACCCATCTGGTTCTGCCCCGTTTCACCGTTCCCGATTGGCTGGAGGCGGTGGAGGGGGGCCGGGTGGCCAGTACCATCGCCGTCCCCACCCAGATCAGCCGCATTTTGGACCACCCCTCCTACGCCCCGGAACGCTTGGCGTCTTTGCGGCTGCTGGTGTACGGGGCCGCCCCCAGCGCCCGTTCCCTGCTGCGGCGGATGCGGGAGGAGGCCTCGTGCGGGTTGTACCACGGCTACGGGCTGACCGAGGCGTGCACGGTGGTGACCGCCCTCACCGCCGCCGACCATCGGAATTTGACCGGGCCGGACGACCCCCGCCTGGGTTCGGTGGGGCGGCCCATTCCCGGGGTGGAGGCGGTGGTGCGCCGGCCGGACGGGACGGCCTCCGAACCGGGGGAGGTGGGGGAAATCACGGTGCGCAGCCGCAAGGTGATGTCCGGTTACTGGGGAAACCCGCAGGAAACGGCGGCCGCTTTCCGGGACGGGTGGCTGCTCACCGGCGACTTGGCTACGGAGGACGAAGAGGGTTTTCTGACCATCGTCGGCCGCAGCCGGGAGGTGATCATTTCCGGCGGGGCAAACGTGTATCCGGCGCAGGTGGAGCGGGCGATAGCCGCCCATCCGGGAGTGGAGGAGGCGGCGGTGTTCGGGGTGGAGGATGAGGAGTGGGGGGAAACCCCGGCCGCGGCCGTCAAACTGCGCCCCGGGGCGGAAGTCGGGGAACAGGAGGTGAAAGACCTGGTAGCGGGGAGCCTGGAGCGCCGCGCCCGGCCCCGCTACGTGGTCTTCGTAGATGAGTTTCCCCGCACCCCCGCCGGCAAAATCCGCAAACCCGGCTTGCCGTCCCTGCTCAAAACCCCCCGGCCCGGCGAGAAGGACGAAGGGGGCGGGGAAGGCGGGACGGGATAGATATGCGGGCGGGCGCGGCCGGCCTTGTCCCGCTCCCCTCCTTTGCGGATTCTCCGGGAGGATTCCGGGATGGCCGATGAACCGGCCGGCCGGCGGGTGATAAGGCTGGTACGGCCTTTGGATTTGCGGGCCACTTTGGCGGTGGACGGGGTGAAGGGGCCCTGCCTGCGGGTCCGCCCGGACGGGTTGTGGTGGGCCACCCGCACCCCGCAGGGTCCGGCCGCGGTGCGGATGCGGCTGTCGGGCCGGGAACTTGACGCCGGGGCGTGGGGGGAGGGGGCGGAATGGGCCTTGGAGCATGTCCCCCAATGGATCGGGGAGAACGACGACCCGGACGCCCTGGTTCCCCGGCACCCGGAGTTGAAGCGGGCCGCCCGGCTGGGGCGGGGGATGCGAATGTGCGCGGTGGGCGGGCTGACGGAGGTTCTGGTTTCGATCATCTTGGCCCAGAAGGTGACCGGCGTTGAATCCTCCCGCAGTTACCGCCTGCTGACCGCCCGCTACGGGGAACCCGCCCCCGGCCCCGGAAACCTGCCCCTGCCGCCCGACCCTTCCCGCCTGGCGCAACTGGCCTATTACGACTTTCACCCGTTGGGGGTGGAGCGCCGGCGGGCGGAGACCGTGTTGCGGGCCTGCCGGGCCGCCCCCCGGCTGGAGGCGGCCGCCCGGGGCGGCTTGGACGAAATGCGCCGGTTGCTGCATTCCCTGCCCGGAATCGGTCCGTGGACTTCGGCCAACGCCGCGCAGGCGGTTGGGGGCGATGCGGACGCGGTGCCGGTGGGGGATTTTCACGCAGCCAACACCGTGGCCTGGGCTTTGGCGGGGGAGGCCCGGGCCTCCGATGAACGGATGCTGGAACTGCTGGCCCCCTACGCCGGGCAACGGGGCCGGGTGGTGCGGCTTCTGGAACGTTACGCGGGGCGCGCCCCCGCCTACGGCCCCCGGGCCGCGCCCCGCGACATCCGTCCCCTGTAAAGGCTTCTATCCGGGATCGGCCAAGCCTTCCAACAGCAAGTGCGCGGCCAGGTTGGCCCCCTCCCCCCAGTCGGCGGTCTCCGCCCGCACTTCCTCCTCGGTGAGAAGGCGGTCGGTTTCGGCCACCAGCCGGGACACCGCCTTGCGCACCCCCAGATCTCCGGCGGGGATGACATCGGGCCGGGCCAGGCACCGGGCCAAAAACCATTCCGCGGTCCACCGCCCCATCCCGCGCAGGGCGGTTATCCGCTCCGCTACCCGTTCGTTGCCGTCCGCCGACAACCCGTCCAGAACCCCTTCGCTTACCGCCCGTCCCGCCCCGATTACGTACTCCGCCTTGCGGGCGGAAAACTGCATGCCCCGCAACTCATCCGGGTCGGCCGCCCCCAAAACCGCCGGGTCGGGGAAGCGCCATATCCGCACCCCCTCCCATTCCACCATCGTCCCGTAACGTTCCACCAGCCGGCGGCGGAGGGCGGCCGCCCAGGCCAGGTTGATCTGCTGAGCGCAGATGGAGGAAACCAGGCTGTCGGTCACCGCCGGGTTGAGCGGCGGGCGGAATCCGGGACGCCGCTCCCGCTGTTCGGCCACCGCCGGAACCCGTTCCGCCACCCGCAGCAACGGCTCCAGCGGCAGGGTTTCTCCCATCCGAAACCGGGTTTCGGCCACCGCCGCCTCCAAATCCCGCTCCGCGGCCACCTCCACCCGGCCGTCGTCCAGTTGGCGGACCCGGTAGGGGGAGCCTCCGGCGGTGGTCCGGTAAATGCGGTCCCGGCGGACCGCGTTGGTCGGATCCTCCCCCCAGCGGACGTGGCGCCGGATGGCCCACGACAGATCCAGGGGATGATCCGGCTTCCAGCGGTAAGCGGCGCTCAACCGGTCCCTTCCCAGAGGGAGGCGGCGGCTGCATCCGCCAGCCAGGTGACCGGGGCCGCCCCGTCCATCAGTTGTCGTGCGGGGAGGGCGGGGGTTGCATCGGGGGAAAGAATCTCGGCCAAGGCGGCGGCTTTGCCCGCGCCCGAGACCAGGACCATTATCCGCTCCGCCCGGTGCATCAGCGGGAAGGTGGCGGTCAGCCGCCAGTCCTGCTTGGACTCCACCCACACCGCCGCGTAATCCCGGTCGTTGATTTCCAAACCGGCGCCGCCGGGAAACAGGGACAGGGTGTGGCCGTCGTCGCCGATCCCGGCCAGGGCCAGATCCGGGCAGGGCTTCCCGTCCCTGATATGCAGGATCCCGCCCAACATTCGCCGGTATTCGGCGGCCATTCGCTCCGGTTCCCCCTCATGCCAGGGTATCTGGCGGAGGGCGGCCCCGGTCCCGGCCAAGAGCAACCGGTCGGCCATGCTCCCGTTATGGTCGGGATGGCCGGGCGGGACGTTGCGCTCATCCCCCACCCAGGCCGTTACCCGCTCCCAGGGGACATCCATTTTCCGCAACCGCCGGTAAGCTCCGGCCGGGGTGGAGCCGCCCGCCAAGGCGATGGTCACCCCGGGGCGGGGATGGTTGCGTATGAAGTCGGCGATGCGCCGGGCCGCCCCCGCGGCCAAAGCCTCCGCATCGGGGAAAATGATCACTTCCGGTTGGATGTTCACCGAGCCAACCTTACCTTCCCTAACCTGTCGCCCAAGGGCGCGGCGCGCGCGGCCGTTCGGGGCCGGCGTCCGGCGGGAGAGGAGGCGCCATGGCCAGGCGGGTGGCGATCAGATGGGAGGGGGGAGGGGTGACCGGCCGGTGGCGCCGCCCCCGTCAAGCCCGGGGACCGGCGGTGCTGTTGGCGCACGGGGCGGGGGCCGGACAGGATCACCCGGCGCTGGCCGGCATTCGGGACGGCTTGGCCGGGCTGGGGCACCCGGTGCTCACCTTCAACTACCCCTACATGGAGGAGCGGGCGCAACGGGGAACCCGGCGTCCCCCGGACCGGCCGGCCCGGCTTTTGGAATGCCATCGGGCGGCCGCCTCCTGGTTGCGCAGCCGGTTTGAGACGGTGGCGCTGGCGGGCCGTTCCATGGGAGGGCGGATGTCCACCATTCTGGCGGCGGAGGGGGAGCCGTGCGCGGGCGTGGTCGCCTTCTCCTATCCCCTCCACCCGGCCGGGCGCCCGGAGAAACTGCGGGTGGAGCATCTGCCCCGAGTGGCGGTCCCCATGCTTTTCATAACCGGCTCCCGCGATCCGCTGGCCCATCCCCTTTTGACCGACCGGCATCTGCGCCCCCTCCCGCAGGCGACCGTGGAAATCATCCCCGACGCCGACCATTCCCTGGCCGTCCCCCGCCGCGCCGGTCGCACCTCCCAACAGGTGCGGGAAGAGGCGGTGGCCCTCGCCTCGCGTTGGATCAAGGAATTGCCCGGGCAGCGGCGCGGGCAGGTCGGACTAGAGCCCTAGAGGAGGTGGCCCAGGTCGTGGGGGCAGCTGGGGTGGCGCAGTTTGGCCAGGGCGCGGTTTTCTATCTGGCGGACCCGTTCGCGGGTTATGTCGAAGTTGGCCCCCACGTCGGACAGAGTGCGGGGGTCTTTGCCGTCTAGGCCGTAGCGGAGGATGATCACCAGCCGCTCCTCCGGTTCCAGCACCTCCAGCGCCTGGTCGATGTAGCCCCGGCGCAGGGACAGTGCGGCGTGGGCGAACGGGTCGGTGGCCGTCTGATCTTCCACGAAGTCCCCCAAGGTGGCGTCCCCGTCGTCGTTCATCGGCCGGTCCAGGGATATGGTGTTGGTGGGCGAGTCCATGGCGGCGTTCACCCGTTCGATGTCCAGCCCGCTGGCTTCGGCGACCTCCTGCCGGGTGGGATGACGGCTCAGCTGGTCGGCCAGGGTGTGCCAGGTTTCGTTGACGGTGCGCACGATGTCGGCCATATGCACCGGCAGGCGGATGGTGCGCGACTGGTTTCCCAGTCCGCGGGTGATGGCTTGGCGGATCCACCAGGTGGCGTAGGTGGAGAACTTGAACCCTTTCCGCCAGTCGAATTTTTCCACCGCCCGGATCAGCCCCAGGTTGCCCTCCTGGATCAGGTCGGTCAGGTCCATTCCCCGCCCGCTGTAACGTTTGGCGATGGAGATCACCAGCCGCAGGTTGGACTTGATGAACACCGCCTTGGCGTCCCGGCCGTCCGTCACCTGGCGGCGGAGCCGTATCTTCTGGGTGTTGCTCAGCTGTTTGGCGGCGTCCAGTTTCTCTTGGGCCAGCAGGCCCTGTTCCATGGTGCGGGCCAGATCCACTTCGTCGTTGGCGGTCAACAGTTCGTGGGCCGATACTTCTTCAAAGTAAAGCCCTACCGTATCGGTGGTGGGCAATGCCTCCCGCGCCAGTGTTGTCACTCTCTGCGCCCCTCTCTCCGTCCCATGGCTACGGCAAAATATCACCTATCGCAAAATTGGCAAAATCTGGAAATTCGGTTGCGCGCCAAAAACCCGGCTCTGGGCTAAAATGACGCAAATGTCCATCGTTGCGCAACGGACCGCCCGTCAAGGCGGGGAGCGGGTTGATCACCCTGGGAAACGTTTCCCGTTCCCCGTCCGTTTAGCCTGCGCCTTGGCCTTCTGTTTGGCGGCCTCGGCCTGCGCCCCCCAGTCGGTGGTGATGGTCGGCGAAACCCCGGTGCCCCCCCCGCGGGCCGTCCCGGTGGTGACGGTGCTGGTCACCAACGATTCCGGGCACCCCATCCCCGGGGCGGCGGTAATAGCGGGCAGGGGGGAACTGGTCACCGATGAACAAGGCCGGGCCGGCGTGGAATGGGAGGGCAGGGACATTTCGGTGCAGGTGAAAGCCCCCGGCTTTTTCCCCAGCGGCTTGGCGGTCAAAGAGTTCCGGGAGGAACCCTATGAGTTGAAACTGCGGCCGGTGCTGTTGCGGGGGGCGGTGCTGGACCGCGCCGGCAACGGGCTGGGAGGGGCGACCGTCACCCTCAACGACCAGGAGGCGGGCACCGACGAAAACGGCCGGTTCGAAGTGGCGGGGGCCACCAAAGGGTTGCTGACTTCTTCCCGCCCCGGCTGGCACGACGCCCAACTGGACTGGGACGGCGAGTCACTGGTCACCGAACTGGTCATGCAGCCCCGCATAGTCCGCGCCCTGCACATTGCGGCCGACATCCCCGGCGACGCCGCACGCTGGGCGGAGATGCTGGACGTGGCCGCCACCACCGTGGTCAACTCCTTCGTAGTGGACGTGAAAAACGAAAGCGGGCGCATTTATTACAGCAGCCAGGTGGAGCGGGCCCGCGAGGTGGGGGCCGTCACCCCCCGCTTCGACTTGGAGACGGTGGCGGCCGACATGGACGAAGCCGACTTGTACAAAATCGCCCGCATCGTCACCTTCCAAGACCCGGTCGCCGCCCAGGCCGCCCCCGATTTGGCCGTTTTCAACACCGCCACCGGCGGGCCGTTCAACAAGCGGGGCCAGTACTTTTTGGACCCCACCGACGAGCAGGCCCGGGCCTACGCCCTGGACTTGGCCGTTGAAGTGTGCGGAGCCGGGTTCGACGAAATCCAGTTCGACTACGTGCGCTTTCCGGACGGCTATCCGTCCACCGCCGTCTTCGACGGGGGTTCCTCCGAGGAGGTGCGGGTGGAAGCCATCGACTCTTTCCTGAACAAAGCCGGCGACCTTTTGCATCCGATGGGGTGCGCGGTGGCGGCCGATATTTTCGGCTTCATCACCTCGGTGAACAACGACGGCGGCATCGGCCAGGAATTCACCCGGCTGTCCTCCACCGCCGATGTGCTGTCGCCGATGGTCTATCCCAGCCACTATTCAAGCGGGTGGTTCGGATACGACGACCCCAACTCCCATCCCGGCTCGGTGGTCGGCTCCGCCTTGGACGACGGCATGACGCGTTTGGAAGGCCCGGCCATCGTCCGCCCCTGGTTGCAGGACTTCTACTACAACGCCTCCCAGGTGCGCGCCCAGATCGACGCTGCCGAAAACCGCTCCATGGGATGGATGCTGTGGAACGCCTACAGCCGTTTCCAATGGGCGGCCCTGGATGCGGTTCCGCAGGAAGACCCGGCCCCGGAGGCGGAACAGCCCGCCGTCGACCAAGCGGGAGGGGCAGACGAGGGAGTTGCGCAGGAAGGGGAGGCGGGAGAAGGGGACCCGGCGGCGGAGGAGCCGGCGGACCCGGCCGGGGATTCGTGAGCGAACCCGGCCGAATCCGGGCCGCCCGCGCCCGACTGCAGGCCGAACTGGTGGAATGCCGCCGATGCCCCCGCTTGGTGGAATGGCGGGAGCGGACGGCGACCGACAAGCGGGCCGCCTTCCGGGAGCAAGCCTACTGGGGCCGCCCGGTCCCCATGCTGGGGGAGGCCTCCGCCGGCCTGTTGCTGGTGGGGCTGGCCCCGGCCGCCCATGGGGCCAACCGCACCGGGCGGATGTTCACCGGGGACCGCTCCGGGGATTGGCTGTTCCGGGCCCTGCATCGGGCCGGATTCGCCAACCAGCCCCATTCGACGGCCTCCGATGACGGGTTGGAACTGATGGATGCGGCGGTGACCGCCATCGTGCGGTGCGCCCCGCCCGCCAACAAGCCCACCCCGGAGGAGCGGGAAACGTGCGCCCGTTGGCTGCGGGAGGAACTGGAGTTGAGCGGGGCGCGGGTCATCGTGTGCCTGGGACGGATGGCCTACGATCAGGTGCTCCGGCTGGGACGGCAGAAGGGCTGGGAGATCCCCCGCCCCAAACCGCGTTTCGGACACGGCGCCGAAGTGGACTGCGGCCCGGACGCCCCCTTGCTCATCGCCTGCTACCACCCTTCGCAGCAGAACACCTTCACCGGCCTGCTCACGGAGGAAATGCTGGACGCGGTGTTCGCCCGGGCCGCCCGCCTGCTCGCCCGCCCGCGCTCCGCCCACCGGCCGGGTTAGTAGATGCGCCTTTTTCAATGTACGATGGCCCTCCCGCCTTTTGGAGGCGAAGAGCCGCGCCCGGCTCCCGCGAGACGACCGAGAAAGCCGAGATGACAACCTCCGACACAACCGCCCCGCCCGCCGAACGCGAACCGGACTGGTTGGCGGAACGGCGCAACGCGGGCCGGACGGCGCAGGCGGCGGCCGTCATGCCCACCCCCGCCTTGGAGGAATGGCGTTACGCGGAGATCGACTTCGACTTGGCCGATTACCGCCCCGCCCCCCCGCCCGCCGACCCCGACCCGTTGGGCGAAGACGACTACTTGTCCGCCCTCCCGGAGCCCGGCGCACTGATCCGCCTGGTGGACGGCCATCTGACCGCGGTTCAGATAACGGAGAAGGAGGTGGCGGCGGGGCCCCCGCACTCCCTGTTCAACGGCGATTGGGCGGAGGAGGCGGTGCGGCGTTACGGGTCGGCCACGCCCATCGACGCCGACATTTTCGCGGCCGCCCACCAAGCGTCCGCCCCGCCGGGGGCGGTGATTGTCATTCCGCCGGGCCGGGCGGCGTCCGCCCCGGTGGTGGCGGACGTCTGCGCGGTGACCCCCGGCGCGGCGGTTTTCCCCCACATAACCGTGGTGGCGGGGGCCGACTCGCAGGCGTCGGTGGTGGCGGCCTACCGTTCGGCCCCGGGAGCGGAACTGCTGGCCGTCCCGGTCATAGAAGCCTTCACCGGAGACGGGGCGCGCCTGAACGTGACGGTAGTGCAACGGCTGTCGGAGGCGGCGCGCATGGTGGCCCACCACCGGTACGCCACCGGGCGGGATTCCCACATCAAAATAGGGGAGGTGGGCTTGGGCGGCGGCTACGCCCGGCAACGAATGGGCATCGATTTGGCCGGGGCCGGGTCTTCGGTGGAAATGGGCGGCATCTACTTCGGGGACGGCTCCCAAACGTTGGATTACCGGATGTTCGTCACCCACCGGGGGCCGCGCACCACTTCCAACATTTTCCTGAAAGGAGCGGTGGCCGACAAGGCGCAGGCCATCTGGACCGGGCTGATGCGCATCGAAAAAGAAGCAACGGGCACTTCCGCTTTTGAAACCAACCGCAACCTGGTTCTCTCCGACGGGGCCAAAGTTCATTCGGTGCCCAACCTGGAAATACTCACCGACGACCTGCAGTGCGGGCACGGTTCTTCCTCCGGACCGTTGGAGGAGGAGCAACTCTATTACCTGATGAGCCGGGGGATGGGCCGCCACTTGGCCGAACGGTTGCTGGTGCGGGGATTTTTCGACGAGATACTGTCCGACTTGGCCGAACCGGGCTTGGCCGAACCGGCCCGGCGGACGGTGGCCGCCAAATTCGCCGCCGCCCAGCGGGCCGCCGGGAGCGGATGATGGAATGGTTGGATGTGGGCGAGGCGGACGCCTTCCCGCCGGGCGGAACCCGGGTGGAGATAAGAGGGCGGGAGGTGGCCGTGTTCCGCGTGGAGGACGACTTCTACGCTTTGGGGGACCGGTGCAGTCACGCCGAGGCGTCGCTGGCGGAAGGGGAAGTGTTCGACTGCGAGGTGGAATGTCCGTTGCACGGGGCCGGGTTTGACTTGCGCACTGGCGAACATTTGTCGTTGCCCGCCACCCGCCCGGTGCCCGTTTACCGGGTGCTGGTGGATGCGGGGCGGGTGCTGATCGGGTTGGAGGAGGAATGATGGGACGGCCGGCGCTGGTTGTGGAAGATTTGGACGTCGGGCTGGGCGGCTTGGAAATCCTGAGCGGGGTGAACCTGCGGGTTCCGTTCGGAGAGGTGCACGCCATCATGGGGCCCAACGGCTCCGGCAAATCCACTTTCTGCCATGCCCTGGCGGGCAAGCCCGGCTACCGGGTGTCCGGTTCGGCGACGGTGGACGGGACGGCCCTGGACGGGTTGCCGGTGGATGAGCGGGCGCAAGCCGGGCTGATGTGCGCCTTCCAATATCCGGTGGAGGTGCCCGGGTTGGAACTGGAAGTGTTTTTGGAGGAAGCGGCCGGAGCGCGGGGGACGGACCCGGCGGAAACCCGGAAACGGATGGCGGCGGAGGCGGAGCGGTTCGGGATGGGGGAGTTTCTGGGACGGGCGGTGAACGGCGGGCTGTCCGGCGGGGAGACGAAAACCTCGGAGGTGTTCCAGGCGGCGGTGTTGCGTCCGAAAGTGCTGCTGTTGGATGAAATCGACTCCGGTTTGGACATCGACGCGGTGCGCAAAGTAGCGGGGGCGGTGTCGGAGATGCGGGGGGAGGAGGTGGCGATCGTGATGATCACCCACTACAACCGGATCCTGAACTACGTCCGTCCGGACCGGGTGCACATAATGATGGGGGGGCGGATTGTGGATTCGGGCGGCCCGCATTTGGCCGACGATTTGGAGGAGGGCGGCTACGAGGCGGTTCGCGCCCGGCTCGGCCTGCAAGCCCCCGCTCCGCAACCGGCGGAACGGAAGCCGGCCGACTTCTTCACCGACACCCCTTTCGACGTGTAATCCTGAAAGCGATGGCCGGCGGGACGGTTGCGGCGGGGGAGTCCGGTACGATGGGGAGGTCGGCGGCGAAGGGAGCGATGTGGGCTATCGAATTGAAACCGATTCCATGGGGGAAGTGCGGGTGCCGGAGGGGGCCTTGTACGGGGCGTCCACGCAACGGGCGGTGGAGAACTTCCCCATCTCCGACCTGCGATTCGGGCGCCGCTTCATCTGGGCCCTGGGCCTTATCAAGAGCGCGGCGGCCCGGGCGGCGGGCGAAGGGGGACATCTGCCGCCGGAGATAGCCCGGGCCGTCTCCCAGGCGGCCGATGAAGTGTCGGCGGGCGACCACGACGACCAGTTCGTGCTGGACATTTTCCAGACCGGTTCCGGCACCTCCACCAACACCAACGCCAACGAGGTGATCGCCGCCCGGGCCTGTCAACTGCTGGGTTCGGCCCCGGGGGAGCACCCGGTGCATCCCAACGACCATGTCAACTTCGGGCAGTCCTCCAACGATGTGATCCCCTCCGCCATCCATTTGGCGGCTTCGGCCGCCATCCGCGAAGACCTGTTGCCCGCCCTGCAGGAGCTGGCCGCCTCCCTGGCCGCCAAAGCGGGGCAGTTCGCCGAGGTGGTCAAATCGGGCCGCACCCACCTGATGGACGCCACCCCGGTCACCCTCGGCCAGGAATTCTCCGGCTACGCCACCCAGATGCGGCGGGGAGTGGAGCGGCTGGTGGCGGTCCTGCCCGATCTGGACGAGTTGGCTTTGGGCGGCACCGCGGTCGGCACCGGCATCAACGCCCCCGCCGGATTCGCGGCCCGGGCCATCGCCCTCATCGCCCGGGATACGGACCTGCCTTTTCGGGAAGCGGAGGACCATTTTGAGGCGCAAGCCGCCAAAGACGCGGTGGTGATGGCCTCGGGCGCCCTGCGGGCGGCGGCCGTTTCCCTGTTCAAAATCGCCAACGATCTGCGCTGGCTGTCCTCCGGCCCCCGCACCGGCTTGGCCGAAATACGGCTGCCCGCCCTGCAGCCCGGATCTTCGATAATGCCCGGCAAAGTCAACCCGGTCATCCCGGAGATGGCCATGCAGGCGGCGGCCCACATCATGGGCAACGATGCGGCCATCGCCTGGGGGGCGGCCAACGGCAACCTGGAGTTGAACGTGATGATGCCCATGATCGCCCACAACCTGCTGGAAGCCATCGACCTGCTGGCCAACGCCGCCGCCGTATTGCGGGAGCGGTGCGTGGAGGGGATAGAAGCCGACGAGGAACGGGCCCGGGCCCTGGCGGAAGCCAACCTGATCGTGGTTACCGCCCTCAACCCCCACATCGGCTACGACCAGGGGGCGGAGGTGGCCAAGCAGGCCCACGCCACCGGCCGCACCGTGCGGGAAGTGGTGTTGGAAAAAGGCCTGATGACCGAAGCGGAACTGGACGTCGCCTTGGACATCAAAAAAATGACCGAAGGGGGGGTGCTGTAGTCCCTCCGCCCTCCCTTTGGGCGGGGGTTCAGCCGGGTTGGCCGTCCAAGGCTTGGGCGAGGGTGGTCCAGGGCAGGTCGGCGCATTTGATGCGCACCGGGAACTTGCGCACCCCCTGCAAAGCCTCCAAGTCGCCCAAGGCCGCCCCCGGCCGTTCCGGGTCCAAACCGGGATCGGCCTGCTCCCCGATGCTCATCATTCCTTTGAAGCGGGCGGTCAGATCCCGGACGGCGGCCACCGTTTCGCCTTTGACGGCTTCGCTCATCATGGAAGCGGAAGCTTGGGAGATGGAACATCCCTGGCCGGTGACCGCCACCGCGGAGATAACCTCGCCGTCCAAAGCCAGATCGATGTGAACATCATCCCCGCACAGCGGGTTGGAGCCGTCGGCGGAGGCGTCCGGGTCGTCCAACGTCCCCCGGTTGCGGGGGTTGCGGTAGTGGTCCAGGATGACCTCGCGGTACAGCTCTTCCAAAGACATCTCAGTTCAAACCGAATATTCGCCGGGCGGTCTCCAAGGCGGAAACCAACGCGTCCACCTCTTCGGGAACGTTGTACAAGTAGAAGGAGGCCCGGGCGGTGGCCGGCAACTCCAGGCGCCGCATCAGCGGTTTGGCGCAGTGGTGTCCGGCCCGCACCGCCACCCCCTCCTGGTCCAGGATGCTGGCCAGGTCGTGGGGGTGGATGCCCTCCATGGAAAAAGACACCGCCCCTCCCCGGTCCCGCACCTCGGACGGCCCTTGCACGGACAGGCCCTCCACTTCCCCCAGCCGCCGCAGGGCGTAGGCGGTCAGTTCCCGGTCGTGTTCCAGAACGGCCTCCATCCCCACCGCCGACAGGTAATCCACCGCCGCCCCCAGTCCCACCGCCTCCGCGAACGGGGGGGTGCCCGCCTCGAACTTGTGGGGAACCTCCGCCCAAGTGGACTCGTACAGGGTCACGTCGCGGATCATCTCCCCGCCCCCTTCGGCCGGTTCCATTTCCTCCAGCATCTCCAACCGCCCCCACAGCACTCCGATTCCGGTCGGCCCCAGCATCTTGTGCCCGGAGAAAGCCAGGAAATCGGCCCCCAAGGTTTGCACGTCCACCGGGGCGTGCGGAACCAGTTGCGCCCCGTCCACCGCCATCACCGCTCCCGCTTGATGGGCCATCCGGGCGATGGCGGGGATGTCGGGCATGGCGCCCAGCACGTTGGACATTCCGGACAGGGTGACCAGTTTGGTCCGTTCGTCCAAGTTGGCCTCCACCCGTTCCGGCTCCACGCGAAAGTCTTCGGAGATGTCCGCGTAGGCCAGCTCGGCCCCGGTGTGGCGGGCGATAATCTGCCAGGGCACGATGTTGGAATGGTGCTCCATGACGCTGGTCAGGATGCGATCCCCTTCCTTCAGCCGATTCAGCCCCCAGCCGTAGGCGATGTGGTTCAGCCCGGCGGTGGTGTTGCGGGTGAAAACAACCTCCCGCTCGTCGGAGGCGTTCAGGAACCGGGCCACTTTGCGCCGGGCCTCCTCGTAGGCTTCGGTGGACTCTTGGGACAGGGTGTAGGCCCCCCGGTGCACGTTGGCGTAGTTGGAGCGGTACAGGCCGGCCATGGCCTCGATCACCTGCGCCGGTTTTTGGGAGGAGGCCGCCGAATCCAAGAAGGCCAACGGGCGGCCGTTGACGGTGCGGCGGAGGATGGGAAAGTCGTCCCGGAGGCGGCGCAGGTCGGTCACGAGGCGACCGCCGCCCGGCGGGACTCGTAGCCTTCCCGCTCCAAAGCTTGGGCCAATTCCGGACCGCCCGACTCCGTTATCCGCCCGTCGACGAACACATGCACCGCGTCCGGGGTCAGGTATTCCAACAGCCTTTGATAATGGGTGATGACCAAAAAGGCCCTCTCCGGGCCGGTGAGCCGCTTCACCCCGT
Source organism: Candidatus Spongiisociaceae bacterium (assembly GCA_965202665.1). Taxonomy (GTDB): domain Bacteria; phylum Actinomycetota; class Acidimicrobiia; order Spongiisociales; family Spongiisociaceae. The sequence continues at coordinate 816,897 of OZ241841.1, read as the reverse complement.
CCGCCACCACCCGCAGGGCGTCGATGTCCAACCCGGAGTCGGTTTCGTCCATAATCGCCAACTCCGGTTCCAGCACCGCCATCTGCAGCGCCTCGTTGCGCTTCCTTTCCCCGCCGGAGAACCCCTGGTTCAGGTAGCGGTCGGCGAAGGAGGAGTCCATTCCCAGCTCTTTCATGGCGTCCATAACCCGCAGGCGCAGCTCCAAGACGGTGTAGTTGACGCCGGTGCGGTTGCTGAGGGCGGTGCGCAGGAAGTTGACCACCGACACTCCCGGAATCTCCTCCGGATACTGGAAGGCCAAAAACATTCCCAGCATGGCCCGGTCCGGCGGGTCGGCGTCGGTGATGTCCTCGCCTTTGTAGTAAACGGCCCCGGAGGTGACCTCGTAACCGGGATGGCCCAGCAGAACTTTGGCCAAAGTGGACTTGCCGGAGCCGTTCGGACCCATCAGAGCGTGCACTTGCCCCAGCCGCACCGTCAGGTCCACTCCGCGCAAGATAGGGGAGCCGTCCACCGCAACGTGCAGGTCTTCGATTACCAAGAGCGGATGCTCGTCGTTCACAGGTTCTCCTAAGTGGATGGGCGCCGCTCCGTCTTGGGCGGCCATCGCCCAGGCTAATGATACGGGAAAAAAAGGGAAACCCCGACCGGGCGGCCGCGCTCGCCGACGACGCTGGGGTTGGGCGCGCTCGGCCAGAATGTCGCCGACCCGGTTTTGCGGGAAGCAGCTCACCGACAGGGTTTTTCGCTCCTGAGTAAAATATTTTTTAAAACTGCTATAAAATCTTATATAATAATAAAATAAATAAAATAATAAATCTGATTTGACAACCTTTTGCGGGTAAGGGTATTAGTGGTCTGGTAATCCGTTAGTGAACGGGAAAGCGGAAACGCCGAAACGAACAGCTAACGGGCAACTTCTACTAAAGGAGATTCCGATGAGGAAACCAACCTTTTTGAACCGCCTCGGGCGGGGAGCTGTCGCCGACCGCCCCTCCGCCCCGGGGCCGATGAGCCAAGCGAGGGGGCCGTGGTCCTGGTTGCGGACGCTGGCTCCGCCGACCGCCGCCGGGCCGGCGGGCATGGCCGCCTCCGCCCTGGTGGCGACCAAAACGGCCTCCGCCCTGTTGGCGCGCATTCAGGCCGAAGCCATGGAGGAAGTAGGCCCCTACGGCCTCCAAGACGGCTTGTGCGAAGAGGACGATGATTGTTGGACCTGCGAACATCTTCGCAATCACCGGCGAGGTTGGAATGCCTACCGGGAGCAGGGCTTTGAACAATACAATCAGGTCCCGCGACCGATGGCTATGGCGGATATGGAGATTAATCCGGCGGTCGCGTACTGCACGGTTCCTTCCGCCGAACCTTCATCGGTCGCGCTCCGGGCTCCGCAAGAGGGTGTGGACTTTTCCGCCACCAACATTCAGGAGGCGGGGGTGGACGAGCCGGACATAGTAAAAACCGACGGGCGGCGTATCCTGGCCGTGGGGGACGGCCGGCTGTGGTACGTGGACGTCGCCGGGGAAATACCGGAGTTGCGGTCGTCGCTGGAACTGCCCCATGGGCGGGCGCGGGAGATGTTCATGAGCGGCGACAGGGTGTTGCTGTTGCAGGAGTGGGGGGGCGACTACAAGGCAATAGCGGTTTTGATCGACATTTCCGACCCGGAACGGATGGACATCTCCGAAACCCTGCGGGTGAGCGGAGAATATGTTTCGGCCCGGTTGGTAGGGGAGCGGGTTACGGCGGTGTTTACCCACCATTCGCCCCCTCTGCCCGAGTTCGTGTTCCCCTCTTCCGATTCTGACGAGTCGTTGAGCCGGGCAAAGGAGTTCAACCGGCAGGTGGTTCGGGAATCAACCCTGGCCGACTGGGTTCCCTCCTATATCCATGAGCGGGGGAAGACGGTTGAGAAAGGTTTGTTCGTCGACTGCGCCTTCGCCTATGTGTCGAAAACCTTCTCCGGGAGGGATATGGTTAGCGTGCTGACCGTGGACATGACCGGCTCCCTCAATCCGGAGGGGGTGACCACGGTGATGACCGGCGAGCAGGATGTCCGCGCTTCGTCCCGGTACATCTACGCCTCTTCCCGCAGTCTGTACGTGACCGCCGAGCAACCGACGGGCGGGGCGGGGAACTACTCCACCAACATCCACAAGTTCGACATCGCCGGGCAGGACCGGGCCCGGTACGTTGCCAGCGGAACGGTGAATGGGTTTTTGCTCAACCAGTTCGCCATGTCCGAACACGACGGTTTCCTGCGGGTCGCCACCACCAACCAGCGCGCCCGCTGGTGGAACGAAGATTCGGAGAGCCGGGTGGATGTGCTGGCCCGCGATGGCAACCGGTTGCGGGTGGTCGGTTCGGTGGGCGGCTTGGGCCTGGGAGAGGAGATTTACGCGGTGCGGTTCATGGGGAAGATCGGATACGTGGTTACCTTCCGGGAGACCGACCCGTTGTACACCATCGACCTGTCCGACCCGACCGCCCCCCGTACTGCGGGCGAGTTGAAAATTCTCGGCTACTCCTCTTATCTGCATCCGATAGGGGACGGGTTGTTGCTGGGAGTGGGACAGGACGCCAACGAAAGGGGGTGGACCTCCGGGACGCAGGTGTCGGTGTTCGACGTGTCCGATTTGGACAACCCGCGCCGCACCGCCCAGTTCACCTTGGAGGGCGCCTCCTCGGAAGCGGAACGCGACCACCGGGCCTTCCTCTACTGGGCCCCGAAACGTCTGGCGGTGCTCCCTGTGAATCACCGGTGGTACAGGGAAGATGGGACGGGAGCTTTGGCCTTGGAGGTTTCCAAAGAGCGCGTACGGCAACGGGAACTGTTGCGTAATCACGCTTCCATCCGCGAATCAGCGCTTGGTGGATGGATGTCTGGGTTCGGACGCAGGCGCCGGTTGCCCCTGCTTCGCTCCTTAGTGGTGGGCGACTCCCTCTTTACCATGTCCGATGGAGGCCTGGCCTGCTACGACTTGGCTTCCCTGCGGGAGACTTCTTGGATCAGTTTCGACTCCGATCTGGCCTTGATGGAGCCGCAGGCGAAACTGGCGTCTTAGCAAACCCTTGCCGCCCGGCTCTGATCGAGCCGGGCGGCAATTTCTTCTCTAAGGCCAAATCTGATGGCTAAACGGGACAGCGACGGGGGTTGCGGTGAGGGGTTGGTGTTGGCGGTCTGGTTCGTTTTGTGGGTAGCGGAGCGGTGGCGGACGCGGTGGCCGTGGGCGGCGTTGGTTGCCTGGGTGTTGCTGGAAGCGGCCCTGTTAGGCGACCGGTTGTGGAACGGATAACCAAAGGGTTCCCGACAGATGACAAGGCAGGGCGGCAAGTGAAAGGACGGACCTGATGTTTGAACTACTAGGGGAATGGGCAGCCCGTTGGATTATCCGGGTTACTACCCTCACTCTCATTGTCGTTACCGTCTACGCGGTGGTGGAGACCATCTTCCACTTCGCGGGGGCGGTGATGGAGTGGACGATGCTGGCCGGGATACCGGTGCTGGCGATGCGGCTGTTGCGGCAAGCGTTGCCTGACCGGTTTAGGTTGGAGAGACGCTGATGGGGGAGCGCGGCATCCAACTCTATCGGCGGCCCCTGCCGAAACGGCGGGAGCGTGAGCGGGGGGTTTGGCGGTGGCAGTTGACGGAAGGGTGGGAGTTGCCGCAGAAGTGGCAGGCCACCGCCCACGGCGAGGTACGGCCTGCCGTTTATGAGGCTCACCGGCAGGCACAGCGGGAGAAGGCGGTGAATTACTGGGAGCGTGAGGAACGCAACCCAGTGTATCGGCCTATGAAACCGCCGATGGACGACAAGTGGAAGATGTTTTGGTTCTTCTTCGGTTGCGCCGGCATTCTTGTTCTGATTGTCGCCTGTGAGATAATTAACGCCGCGACGGGACGGAACCTGATGTGGGGGCGCGTGTCGGTGGTGGGTTTCAGGTTCCTGCTGAAACTGCTATGAAACGGCTGGTTCTAACCCTCCTGCTCGTTGGGATGGTGGCCGCTCCTGCCACCGCCGCTCTGATGCTCCTAGGCGATGTGGCGGAGGGAGTGCGCCTGGAGGGTGCGGGGCGTAGGCAGGCGGAGGAACAAGGTGGGAACCTTACCGGCGGCGGCGGTCGTCTAACTGATAACCTCGTTCAAAGGAGAATCCCATGAAAAAACATATCGTCCTAGTAGCCGCGTTGGCGATGGTCTTGGCCGCTTGCGCGGGCGAGGAACCGTTGCTGACCGTTCCCACCGCCCCGGCCACCACCGCGGCCGCCGTTGATTCCACCGCCGCTCCGGCGACTACGGCCGGAAGCGAACCCGGCTCAGCGGGGCCGGTGGGCTTGTTCGCCTCCTCCTTGGTGGAAACCAAAACCTGTCCCGCCCTGTTGGAACGCATTCAGGCCGAAGCCTTGGAAGAAGTCGGCCCCTACGGGCTGGGGGGAGGCGGGGGCCCGATGATAATGGAAGGCGACGCGATGTTCTCGGTGGATGAATCGTCCGACGGGGGGGCCATCGCCTCTTTGGTGCCGGCCGCGCCCCGGGCGCCGCAGGCGGGGGAGGACTTTTCCACCACCAACATCCAAGAGGCCGGGGTGGACGAACCGGACATTGTGAAAACCGACGGGCGGCGGATACTGGCGGTGGGCAACGGACGTTTGTGGTACGTGGACGCAACCGGGGAGAAACCGGAGTTGCGGTCGTCTCTGTTCCTCCCCCAAGGGTGGGTGCGGGAACTTTTTATGAGCGGCGACACGGTGATGCTGTTGCTGTCCGGCGCCGGGTTGGCGTCCGGGTCCGGCGACAACTACTACGACGGAATGGTCGCCCTGATCGACATTTCCGACCCCGGCCGGATGGCCATCACCGAAAGCCTGCAGGTGAGCGGGTCTTATGTTTCGGCCCGGCTGGTGGGGGAACGGGCCACCGCGGTGTTCACCTACTATCCTCCTCCCCTGCCCGGCTTCGTCTATCCGGCCTCCGACTCCGAGGAGTCCCGGGACCGGGCGGAGGAGATCAACCGGCAGGCGGTTCGGGAATCGACTTTGGCCGACTGGGTTCCCTCCTATCGCTACGAGCGGGGGGGAACGGTGGAGGAAGGGCTGTTCATCGACTGCGCCGCCTCCTATGTGCCGCAGAACTTCTCCGGGCGGGCTTTGGCGAGCGTGCTGACCGCCGACGTAACCGGTTCCCTTGATCCGGGGGCGGTGACCACGGTGATGTCCGGCGCGGATAACATCTACGCCTCTTCGGACAGCCTGTACGTGACGACGCAACGGTGGGTGGACTGGTGGGGGATCCCGGAGGACGCCCGGCGCCGGGAGGCGGAGAATTACACCACCGACATCCACAAGTTCGACATCGCCGGCCCGGACGGGGCGCGGTATGCGGCCAGCGGGACGGTGGATGGGTTCCTGCTTAACCAGTTTTCCCTGTCCGAACACCAGGGCTATCTGCGGGCGGCCTCCACCAACCAGCCGTCCTGGTTCGGGGAGGAGGGAAAGTCGGAGAGCCGGGTGGATGTGCTGGCCCAGGAAGGCGGCCGGTTGAACCTGGTCGGTTCGGTGGGCGGCTTGGGCAAAGGGGAGCAGATATTCGCGGTGCGCTTCCTAGGCGAGATCGGATACGTGGTCACTTTCCGGCAAACCGACCCGCTGTACACCATCGACCTGTCCGACCCGACCGCCCCCCGCACCACGGGCGAGTTGAAAATCCTCGGCTTCTCCTCCTATCTGCATCCGATAGGGGACGGGGTGCTGCTGGGGGTGGGGCAGGACGCCGACGAACAAGGGGTCATCTCCGGGTTGCAGGTGTCGGTGTTCGACGTGTCCGACTTGGACAACCCGCGCCGCACCGCCCAGCTCACCATGCGGGACGCTTTTTCGGAGGCGGAATACGACCACCGGGCCTTCCTCTACTGGGCCCCGGAGGATCTGGCGGTGTTGCCCGTTCAATACTGGACTTGGGAGGAGGACGGGAACATCAAGGATTCGTTCCAAGGGGCGGTGGCTTTGGAGGTTTCCCCGGAGCGGGTGCGGCAACGGGAACTGCTGCGCGGCCACGGCTCCATCCGACGCACCGGCTTGGACGAGCCGAGCGGGGCGCAGTCGGAGGCGATCGAACCTTGGGGCGAGGATTGGCTGCCCCTGCGCCGCTCCCTGGTGGTGGGCGATACGCTGTTCACCCTGTCCGAGGGCGGACTGGCCGGCTACGACTTGGACACCCTCCGGGAAACCTCCTGGATCGGTTTCTGAGGTTTTACGCCCCGGCGGCGCGGCGGACGGACGACCCGCCGCGCCGTTGGGTTATCATCAGGCGGAAGCTACCGAGGAGTCCCGTCTGAGGTTGACCCTGTCCGAAGAACAGCAAATGTTGCGCGACGCCGCCCGCCGGTTCCTGGAGGAGCGGGCCGGGTTGGATACCGCCCGCTCCCTGATGGAAACCGAGGCCGGATACGACCCTGAGTCGTGGGCGGCCATCGCCGAAATGGGCTGGCAGGCCATGGCCGTTCCCGAAGAGTACGGGGGGGCGGGGGCCACCCCGGTGGAGACGGCGGTGCTGATGGAGGAAATGGGGAGGGTCCTGATGCCCGCCCCCTACCTGTCCACGGTGATCCTGGCGGCGGGACTGCTCATGGAAGCCGGTTCCGAAGAGCAGAAAGCCGCCCATTTGCCCGGCATCGCCGCCGGGGAAAGCCTGTGGGCCCTGGCCCTTACCGAGCCGGGCGGCAAATGGGATCCCGCCGGGGTGCAAATGACGGCCGTTCGCAACGGGGACGGCTGGACTTTGGACGGTACCAAATCCTACGTGGTGGACGGCCACATCGCCCACAACCTGCTGGCGGTGTGCCGCACCGCCCCCGCCGACCATCCGGCGGAGGGGATAACCGTTTTTATCGTACCCGCCGACGCCCCGGGGGTGGACGCCGCCAAAATCCCGTCCATGGACCAAACCCGTTCTTTGGCCGAAGTCCGGTTTGCGGGAGTGGAAGTTCCGGACGGGGCGCGGGTCGGCCCGGAAGGGGGCGGCTGGGCGGCGGTGGACCGGGTGTTGGATATGGCGGTCGTCGCCTTGGCCGCCGAGCAGGTGGGAGGGGCCCAGGCCTGTCTGGATATGGCGGTGGAATACGCCCGCACCCGCCATCAGTTCGGACGGCCCATCGGCTCCTTTCAGGCCATCAAGCACAAGTGCGCCGACATGCTGGTGGCGGTGGAGTCGGCCAAATCAGCCGCCTACTACGCGGCCCGGGCGGCGGCCGGGGAAGGCGGGGAGGACCTGTCGGTGGCGGCCCCGCTGGCCAAGTCCTACTGTTCGGAAGCCTATTTTCAGTGCGCGGCCGAAAACATTCAGATTCACGGGGGGATAGGTTTCACCTGGGAGCACGACGCCCACCTGTTTTTCAAACGGGCCAAAAGTTCGGAGATAATGTTCGGAGACCCCGCCTACCACCGGGCCCGTCTGGCGGACCGTATCGGGATTTAGGGCACGGACATGCCGGTTTTGGCGATCGGAGCGTTGTTGGCGGCGGCTTTGGTGTTGGCGGTAGCGGCGGTGGCCCTGCTGGAGGCCCGCAACCGCCGCACGGCCTCCGAGCCGCAGTACGTGATTCGCGAAGCAATCGCCTTCGCCTGCCAACAGGTGGACCCGTTGGTGCGGGAGCGGTTGGGCAAGGCGGGGGTGGGGCGCATCCTGGAATGGTCGGCCCACTATTTGCAGGGGCTGGCGGTTCCGGCCGCCCGCCGGCGGGGTTTGCGGGTGATTGCGGGCGGGGAAGGGGGGGCCGTGGAATACATCCGGGAGTCCCTCCTCAAAAAAGGCTTCGATTATTCGCCGGAGGACATTGCGACGGTGCTGGCCGCCGAGGCGGAATACCTGTTTTCGATAGGGGCCGTGGGGGAGCCGGTGGCGGAAACGGAGGCGGAGGCCACATGAGCGCCCTTTTTGCGCCTTGCGGGTTGGCCGGTTGCCCCCCGGATGCCTACCGAGCGTCCCTTTGGATCGGTTTCCGAAACCCCGTCTGATATTATCAGAGGGGCAACGGAGGACATTGCGGCGGCGGCCGGCCGCCGGGCGTTGTTTCGACTGGGGGTTGCGGGAAGAGCCGGTGGCGGAAAGGGAGGCGGAGACCCTATGAGAGCGCGTTGCGGACGTTGCGGGAGCGGCTTTGAAGTAATGGGGCCGGGCCGTTACGCCTGCCCGGCCTGCGGCACCGCCAACGAGGTGCGGGGAACGGCCGGGCCCCCCGGCGGCATGGGACCGGGGGGAATGCCCCCGGCGGGCCCCGAGCCTCCGCCCCCGCCTCTTCCGCCGGAGAGGCCCTCCGCCCGGGTGCGGTGCGCAAGCGAAGAATGCGGGTTCAGTTTCATAGTGGGCGACGTCGGCGAAGCCCCCTGTCCGATGTGCGGGGCGATGGTGGCCGTCGGCCCCCGTCCCGCCCCGGAACCCGACCCCGAGGCCGGCGGGGCCGGCTGGGGGCCGGACCCGATGTGGAGCGGCGGGTAGGCGATGGGCGGGCGGGAATGGCGTACCGCCTACGACCGGGCGGACAAACGGGCCCCCGCTTTTTCCACGCTTTCCTTCGAGCCGGTCCCCGCTCTGGGGGAACCGGCGACGGGTGAAGTTCCGCCCTCCATCGGCTATCCGGGGCAGTACCCCTACACGCGCGGCATCCACGCCTCCGGCTACCGGGGCCGGTTGTGGACGATGCGCCAGTTCGCCGGCTTCGCCGACGCCGGGGCCACCAACCGCCGGTTCCGCCAGTTGCTGGAGCAAGGGCAGGACGGGCTGAGCACCGCTTTTGACATGCCCACCCTGATGGGTTACGACAGCGACCATCCCCGGGCGGCGGGGGAGGTGGGGCACTGCGGGGTGGCGGTGGACACCGTGGACGACATGGCCCGCCTGTACGAGGGGATTGACTTGGAGACGGTTTCGGTTTCCATGACCATCAGCGGCCCCGCTCAGATTCTGTTCGCCTTTTTCCTGGTGGCGGCGGAGGAACAGGGGGCCCGCCGGGCGCGGTTGCGGGGCACCCTGCAAGCCGACATCCTCAAAGAATACATCGCTCAAAAAGAATGGGTTTTTCCGCCCGAACCGCACATTCGGCTGCTCACCGACCAGATGGAATACTGCTTGGCGGAAACCCCGTTGTGGAACACCATTTCCGTGTCCGGCTATCACATCCGGGAGGCGGGGGCCACCGCCGCCCAAGAGTTGGCTTTCACCTTGGGGGACGGGTTCGCCTACGTGGAGGCGGGGATGCGCCGCGGGCTGGCGGTGGACGACTTTGCGCCCCGCCTGTCCTTTTTCTTCGACGCCCACATCGACTTCTTCGAGGAGATCGCCAAATTCCGGGCCGCCCGCCGCCTGTGGGCCCGCTGGTTGCGGGAACGCTACGGGGCCCGTTCGGAACGTTCCCTGAAACTCCGTTTCCACGCCCAGACCGCCGGGGTGTCGCTGACCGCCCAGCAACCGGAGAACAACATCGTGCGCACCGCCGTCGAAGCTTTGGCGGCGACGCTGGGCGGGGCGCAAAGCCTGCACACCAACGCTTTGGACGAGGTGTACGCCCTGCCCACCGAACGGGCCTCGGAAATCGCCTTGCGCACCCAGCAGGTGATCGCTTCGGAAACGGGGATTGCGGACAGCATCGACCCCCTGGGCGGATCGTGGCTGGTGGAGGAGATGACCGACCGGATGGAAGCCCAGGCGGAGAAGATTATGGAGCAGGTGGCGGATCTGGGCGGCGGGTCCATGCTGACCGGGGCGTTGCGGGGTATAGAAGAAGGGTTTTTCCAGTCGGCCATCGCCGACTCCGCCTACCGCTTCGAGCGGGCGGTGGACCGCGGGGAGCGGAAAGTGGTGGGGGTGAACTGCCACCAGAGCGAAGAAACGTCCGATATTGAACTGTTGCGCATCGGCCCGGAAGTGGAGGAGGGCCAGCGGGAGAGGCTGGCCGCGGTGCGGGCCGGCCGGGATGAGGAGGCGGTGGCGGCCCTCCGGCAGGATTTGGAAAAAGCCGCCGCCGGGGAAGCCAACCTGATGCCTTTGCTGGTGGAGGCGGCCCGGGCGCGGGCCACCCTGGGGGAGATAACCGACTCGTTGCGGGCCGTGTTCGGCGCCTATCGGGAACCTTCCCGAATCTGAGGGGGCGGGGTGCGGACGGAGCGGACGGCCCCCGGAGGCGGGTTTCGACGCCGGGTGGAGGATTTCGCCTGTTCCCGGTGCGGGGAGCGCAATCCGGGGGACGGCTACACCAACCACTGCCGCCGTTGCCTGTGGTCCCGGCATGTGGACGTCCGCCCCGGCGACCGGGCCGCCCGTTGTGGGGGGATGATGGAGCCGGTGGGGGTGGAGACCGGAGGCGGCCGGACGAAGATCGTCCATCGGTGCGCCGACTGCGGACATGTCAGCCGTTGCCGGACCTCCCCCGGCGACGACTGGTCGGCGGTGACGGCGGTGTCCGCCGCCGTTGCCGGGCGGAGAGGTTAGGGGGCGGGCGTGGGCCGGTTGCGCCATTTCTCCGGGAACCGGTTCGTGGGCGCGCGGGACACGATGCGGGTGTACGACTGCGACCGCCCGGAGCAGTTCGCCGCCTTGGAGGAAAGGATGGAGGCGGAGGATTTGGCGGGCCGCAAACTCGTCCAAACCTTCGGGCCGGACACGCTGGCGGAAGCCCGCAACCGGGGGTTCCGCCCCGTCAAAATCAAATAGCCTCCGGTTCCGGGCCGGGCGCGGGGGTTACGGCGGGCCGTAGCGCAGCAGGCCTTCTTCTTCCGCCCGGCGCAGGCGGCCTTGGGCGACCAGATGCTCCAAATGGGCCAACGTTTCTTGAAAGGCCAGAAACCGTTGCTGGACGGTCAGGTCGGGGCGGAAAGTTTCGGTCATCACCTCCCAGGCGGTGGCGGGGCGGGCGCGGGTTACCTGGGCCATGGCCCCCAGCCGCCTTTGATGGTGGAGGGTTATCTGGCGGGCCCGGGCCCGGCCCTGCTCCACGGTGTCGCCATGGGCGGGCAGGGTGGTTCCCGGGTCCAGCAGTTCGATCCGTTCCAGGGAATCCAGGTATTCGGCCAGCGCGTCCCGGTCGTCCTGATGGGCCACGAAAGGGGTGATGCGGGGCAGGATGTGGTCTCCGCTGAACAGGCGGCCGGTGCGGCTGTCCCGCAGGCAAATGTGGGTGAGATGATGGCCGGGGGTGTGGATGACCTCCAAGTTCCGGTCCCCGCCGAGGGGGATGCGGTCGCCGTCCTCCACCGGGCGGGTGGGGGCGATGGCCCGGCCCGCGTAGTCGGGGCGGGGCCAGTCCGCCATCGCCTCCAAGTCGTCGGGAGGGGCCCCGCTGCGACGGGCCCAGCGCAACATCCGTTCCATAATGATCGACCAGTCGTTGTACTCGTCCGTCAGGCCGGCGGCGGTGCGGTGCATGATGAACTCCGACTGGTGTTGGCGCACAAAAGAGGCGGCCCCTCCCATATGGTCGAAATGCAGGTGGGTGCACGCCAACCGTTCCACCGGCGCTTCCCCGCCCGCGATGGCGGACAGGGCGGAGCCCAGTTCGTCCAGACGTTCCCGTTGTTCCACCCCGCAGTCGATCACCGTCAGCCCGTCGCCGCCTTCAATGATGTAGCAGTTGACGGCGGGCGGGCTGATTATGGGCAGTTGCAGCGTCACCCGGTGGATGCCCGAGCCGAGGGGGACCGGTTCGGGGCTCACCCGTAGGCGGCGGGCTCTTTGACGCCGAAGGTCACATCGCAGGTGACTTCGTGCACCCAGGTCCCGCCGTCGCCCAAGCGGCCCCCCACCCGCACCACCTCATAGGTTTGCACATCCCGCAACGAGGCGGCGGCCCGCGTCAGCACCGACCCGATGGCCGCTTCGATGGAGGTCTCCGACTCTCCGGCTATCCGAACCGTCTTGGTTATTTGCAAAGGCTCCTCCTCCCGAACGCCCCAAATCTACCCCCTTTCGCCACCCTCCGGAGCAGGCGCCCCCGGGCCGGATCCAGCAGGACAGCAGGGCGGGACCTGAACCAGAACCACACAACAAAGCAGGCCAAAGCAGATCCCGCGTATGACCCTGATACTGACACTGACGATCCTGTGCTGTCTGCTCTGGTGCCTGGTGCTTATCTATTCCACGGTACAGCCTGTGGTTGTAAGTAATCATCAGAGGTGTCTGAAAATCAGGCTTTGTTAGACCATCCACCATACTGTTTAATTCGGGGGTAGGGTATTCCGATAACTAGGAAAAGGGGGAATGATGACGAACCCGATTAACGACCCGAACTGCGGGATGTCGCCCGCCGAACTGGCGGCGGCATTAAATGCCATCATCCAGGAAGTGGGCGGCCATTATCCGACTACGGACGGATGGGCGGCTATCCGGGAAGGGGCGGCGGCTAACCTGTCGCCCGCCGAGTTGGCGGAGACGCAGGCGGCGGTTCGGGACGAACTGCGTAGCCTGTTTGGGATGACGGCGACCGACCGGGCGGGCGGTTCGGAATCCACGAATGACGAACGGCGGCGGGTCGCAGGACTTGGCGGCGGTCATCCCGCCGGGGGATGATTCCCGGATTCCCGCCGGGGTTCGGTTCGGTCGCAGGACAAACGGCGGTGGGAGGATAACCCGCCCGCCCGTCCAGGCCGGAGGGATTCCTTTACTCCGATAGGGGATTGCGACATCATCCCGCCGAGTCGCCGAATCCAGGGGGATGACGACCATCCGCCGGGTCCGAGGGGCGGGATTCCCGCCGGGTAGCGGACGGGGGGGGGGGTGGCAGCGGGCGGATGTTTACGACCTGCCGCCCCTCCGCCTACTGTTCTACGATTAGAACATTGCGGGCTTCTCCTCCCGAACGCCCCAAATCTACCCCCTTTCGCCGCCCTCCGGAGCAGTCGCCCTCGGGCCGGGCTCCCGCTCCGTCGTCAAAAAACAACCCCCTAGTTGTCTCCCCCAAAGTTTTGTATGTTGGAAGCAGGGGCGGCGCCAATCCCGGCGAACCCGCTCGACGAGACCGCAACGACGAAAGGAGCGTATTATGCTTCCCTTGATGAAGAGTCGCGAGCAACAGGTGGCGGATGTCCACAACCTGCTACGGGAGCTGGGCGGTGAGGAGGAAGGGGCCGAACTCGCCGAGGCGGTCCTGGCGGCCATCAAAGCCTTCGACTTCCCGTCGGCCCGCGACGCGGCCGAGAGATTCGATCTGGACGAAGTACGCCGGGCGGCGGCTGAATTCAACCAGACGGCGGAGTCCCAAGGCGATTTGGGCGGGTATGTCATCTACGATTTGGGTCCCCTCCAAAAGGCCTTGGCGGGCTTCGATGAGATAGCCGAGATCATAGGGAACCCGGAGCTGGCCCTCCGAGCCGTCCGGGCCTACAGCGCAGTAGCCATAGAAGTAGAGGCTTTAGCAACGGAGCAGTTTGGATATAAATGGTCGGCCGGAGCTGTGTTGGAATGGAGAAAACCGAACCCTTGGTACGTAGATCCGTATGAATGGAAGGATTTGGTAGCCAAGGTAATGTCGCAGGACGCCGCCCCGGGAGAGGTTGGCCCCGAACGGGAATAGGGAAAGGTATTTGTAGCCGAAGCATTGTCGCAGGAATAGCGATATGCCGGTCAACGAAATCTGGTTGGTGGATTTTGATCCGGGGTACCCGGCGGAACCCGCTGGTTACCGCCCAGCTTTGGTTCTTGGCCCCCGGCCGGGTTGGGTGGATGTTCCCAACGTGGTTGTGGCGCCCTTTACGACTACGCCCCGCGACTTGGACTCGTATATTGAGGTGGAGCCAAGCGAGGAAAACGGGCTTGAGGAAATCAGCTACCTGCAGTGCGAGCAGATCCGCTCCGTCAACCAGAACCGTTACGTAACAACCTTGGGCCGCCTTTCAGCGTCGGACAGAGTCAAGGTGGATAAAGCAATTCTCGATTTGCTTTGCCTGAGGCGGCCGGGAGTTGATTAGTTGTCTCCCCCAAAAGTTTTGATGTTGGAAACGGGGGCGGCGCCAATCCCGGCGAATCCGCTCGACGAGATCGCAACGACGAAAGGAGCGTATTATGCTTCCCTTGATGAAGAGTCGCGAGCAACAGGTGGCGGATGTCCACAACCTGCTACGGGAGCTGGGCGGTGAGGAGGAAGGGGCCGAACTCGCCGAGGCGGTCCTGGCGGCCATCAAAGCCTTCGACTTCCCGTCGGCCCGCGACGCGGCCCGGAGTTTAGATCTGGACGAAGTTCGCCGGGCGGCGGCTGAATTCAACCAGACGGCGGAGTCCCAAGGCGATTTGGGCGGGTATGTCATCTACGATTTGGGTCCCCTCCAAAAGGCCTTGGCGGGCTTCGATGAGATAGCCGAAATTATAGGGAACCCGGAGCTGGCCCTCCGAGCCGTCCGGGCCTACAGGGCAGTAGCCAGAGCGGTAGAGGCTTTAGCAACGGAGCAGTTTGGATATGGATGGTCGGCCGGAGCTGTGTTGGAATGGAGAAAACCGAACCCTTGGTACGTAGATCCGTATGAATGGAAGGATTTGGTAGCCAAGGTAATGTCGCAGGACGCCGCCCCGGGAGAGGTTGGCCCCGAACGGGAATAGGGAAAGGTATTTGTAGCCGAAGCATTGTCGCAGGAATAGCGATATGCCGGTCAACGAAATATGGTTGGTGGATTTTGGTCCAGGGGGTTTGGCAAGGGTTGCTTGCTAACGTGGCGAGCTATGATCACCAATGTAATATTATCGGTGGATTTTGGTCCGGAGTACCCGGCGGAACCTGCTGATCTCCGCCCAGCTTTGGTCCTGGGTCCCCCGCTGAGAGGGCCAGCGGGTCCCAACGTGATTGTGGGCCCCTTTACGACAACGCCCCGCGACCTCCGCTCGTATGTTGAAGTGGAACCAAACAAGGAGAACGGCCTTAAGGAAATCAGCTACCTGCAGTGCGAGCAGATTCGCTCCGTTAACAAGGACCCTCACATCAACGTCTTGGGCTACCTTTCAGCGTCGGACAGAGTCAAGGTAGATAACACCATTCGCGATTTGCTTCGCCGGATGCCGGTCAACGAAATAGGGTTGGTGGATTTTGTTACGAGGGACCCGGAGTACCCGGCGGACCCCGCTAGTTACCGCCCAGCTTTGGTTCTGGGTCCCCCGCCGGGCTGGATGTTCCCAATGTGGTTGTGGCGCCCTTTACGACTACGCCCCGCGATTTAGACTCGTATATTGAGGTGGAGCCAAGCGAGGAAAACGGGCTCGAGGAAACCAGCTACCTGCAGTGCGAGCAGATCCGTTCCGTCAACCAGAACCGTTACGTAACAACCTTGGGCCGCCTTTCAGCGTCGGACAGAGTCAAGGTAGATAACGCCCTTTTCGATTTGCTTTGCCTGATACGGCCGGAGGTTGATTAGTCGGCAACGGGTTTCGTTTTTTCCAGGGCGTGGATTTTTTGCAGGCGGCGCAGGTGGCGTTCTTCGCCGGAGAATACGGCGGTCAGGAACGTTTCGGCCAGCTCGGCCGCCAAGCTTTGGCCCACCACCCTGGCCCCCAGGCACAGCAGGTTGACATCGTCGTGTTCCACCATCTGATGGGCGGTGTAGTGGTCGTGGGCCACCGCCGCCCGGATACCGGGCAGTTTGTTGGCGGCGATGGCCGTCCCCGCTCCCGACCCGCACACGGCGATGCCCCGCTCCGCCGCCCCGGAGCGCACCGCCTCCCCCACCGCCGCCGCCGAATCCGGGTAGTCCACCGGTTGCTCGGAATGGGTTCCCAGGTCGGCCACCTGATAACCCAGTCCCTCCAGATGTTCCACTAGGAAGCTTTTTAGTGAAACGCCGGCATGGTCCGCCCCGATGGCTACTTGCATTGGGTTATCAACCTCCCCGCTGTCTTACGGCGAGGCTAGCGGGCTCCCGCGGCCCGCGCGTGTCGGTGGCCTGAGGGCTCCCTATTACCATCGGGGGCGTGGAAACTTTGCATCTTCGTCCTTTGGACATCGGAGGGGTGTTCACCGATGCTTTGACGGTGGTGCGGCAACGGTTCGGTTCGCTGGCGGCGGTGGCTCTGGTCCTGCCTGTTCCGGCGTCGGTGCTTTTGTCGACCTTGATCGAACTTCCCGTTCCGCCCTCCGAGCAGGCGACTTTGGAGGAGGTGACCGGATGGATGGCGGAAACCGCCCCCGTCGTCGGGTTCCAGTTCCTGGTCACCTCCCTGGTTTCGGTGGTGGCCGCGGCGGCCGTGTTCCGCTTGACGGCGGACGCCTACGCCGGAACCGAACAGGGATGGCGCACCGCCCTGGCCGCCGCCTTCTCCCGTCTGCTTCCCATCTTGGGCCTGTATGCGCTCACCTTGCCGGCGGTCGTCTTGGGAACGATACTGTTCATTCTGCCCGGCTTGTTCCTCATCCTGTCTTGGGCGGTGTGGCCGGGGCCGATGACGGTGGAAAATCAGGGCATCAGGGGCGCCCTGCGCCGGTCATGGCGCCTGGTCCGTTCCCGTTGGTGGCACATGTGCGGGACGGCGGTGGGGGCGGCGGCCATCGTGGTGGTGATGGGGGCCGCGACGGCGGCTTTGCCCACCCTGCTCATCACCGGGCGGCCGTTCGCCATCCTATGGTCGGCGGTGATAGGGGCCCTTTTTGAGATGTTTCTGTTCGTAGTGTTGGCGGTGGCTTATCTGGAGTTGCGGGTTCGGAGCGAAGGTTTGGACGCCGAGCGGTTGTCTTTGGAGATGAGGGCCACCGCCCCCGGCTAGAATGACCCCCGTGACCGCCTCGCCCGCCACCGTGACTTTGGACCTGCCCGCTCCGCCCGGCGCATCGGATACCGGGCGGCCGGACGCGCCGTCGGGAACGGAACAACCGGCGGCGGACAGCCCGGTGGACATGAAACTGCTGCAGGCCACCTTGGAGTACATCCGCCCCGCCCTGCAAGCCGACGGCGGCGACCTGATACTGAACGGGGTGGATGCGGACGGCGCGGTCGATTTGCAGTTGGTGGGGGCCTGTTCGGGGTGCCCCCTGTCCATGATGACTTTGACCGCCGGCATTGAGCGCATCCTCACTGACCGGGTTCCGGGAGTCACCTCGGTGCGGGCCGCCTGACCCGGCTTCCCCCCGTGAAACCGGATTCCCCGCCGGAACTGGTTCGCAAGGCCAGAGCGGGCGACCGCCGCGCCCTGGCCCGGGCGGTCAGCGCCGTGGAAGACGGAGCCCCATCCTCCTCCGAACTGTTGCGCCTGTTTCACGCCGGGGCGGGCGGCGCGCGGCGCATCGGCCTGACCGGGGCCCCCGGGGCCGGAAAAAGCACCCTCGCCTCCCGCCTGATAGAAATCATCCGCCGCCAGGGAGACGCGGTGGGGGTGCTGGCGGTGGACCCGTCCAGCCCGTTCACCGGCGGGGCGGTGCTCGGCGACCGCATCCGCATGCAGGAGCACATCGACGACCCGCAGGTGTACGTGCGTTCGCTGGCCGGACGGGGGCATCTGGGCGGGATGTCGGCGGCCGCCCCCAAGGCGGCGGCGGTTTTGGACGGGGCCGGCTTCGACTTTCTTATCGTGGAAACGGTGGGGGTGGGGCAGGCGGAGGTGGACATTATGCTGGAGGCGGACACCGTAATGGTGGCGGTCACCCCCGGCTGGGGGGACGGTATCCAGGCCGGGAAGGCGGGCCTGCTGGAAATCGGGGACGTGTTTGCGGTCAACAAGGCGGACCGTCCCGGAGCGGCCGACGCTCGGCGCGATTTGGAGATGATGTTGGATATGGGGCCGGGCGGCGGGTGGCGACCGCCGGTGGTGGAAACCGTCGCCTCCGACGGGTCGGGGATGGACCGGCTGTGGGAGGCTTTGGCCGGGCACGCCGCCCATCTGGAAGAAGGCGGACTGGCGGAACGGCGCCTCCGCCGGGCGCGGGCGATAATGGAGGAGGCGGTGCGGGAAGCGGCCGTCCGCCGCCTGGGGTCCGGCGAAACTCCCGGTTTGGACGAGGCGGCGGCCCAGGTTGCGGCCGGGGAAGTGGATCCGTGGACGGCCGCCGCCCGGTTGCTGGGGTAGGGGCGGCGTCCCCCTCTCGCGCCCTCTATTCTTTCCGAAACGGGCGAACAGCCGTCGCGCTAACCGCAAGGAGGAGAGCAAGTGGAACTGGTTTCATATACTTCGCAAGGGCAGGTGGGGATCATCGAGTTGAACCGCCCCCCGGTCAACGCCCTGTCCGGGGAGTTGGCCGACGATTTGGATCAGGCGGTGGCCGAAGTCGGCGGCTCCTCCGTTCGGGCGGTGGTGATCACCGGCCGTCCCCACTTCGCGGCCGGGGCGGACATTTCCGGTTTCAAAACTGCCCACGCCGGCGGCAAAGAAGGCTTGGAGGACAACAACATCGACGCGGTGATCCGCCGTTTGGAGCAGGTCCCCAAGCCGGTCATCGCCGCCGTTTTCGGCTACGCCCTGGGGGGAGGCTTGGAGTTGGCGATGGGCGCCGACTTCCGCTACCTGGCCGAAGACGCCAAAGTGGGCCAGCCTGAAATCCGATTGGGAATCATCCCCGGCGCGGGCGGCACCCAGCGCCTTCCCCGGCTTGTCGGTTTCAGCCGCGGCAAGGAACTGGTCTATTCGGGCCGCCACGTTCCGGCCGACGAGGCCTTGGCCATGGGGTTGGCCGACAAGGTTTTCCCGGCCGATGAGTTGCTGGAGGCGGCCATCGCCGACGCGGCCGAATACGCCTCCGGCCCCACCGCGGCTTTGGGAGCGGCCAAGCGGGCCGTAAACGAAGGCTGGGGCAAGCCGATCGACGACGCCCTGCGGGTGGAGGCGGACGCCTTTCGGGAATGCTTCTACACCAAAGACGCCAAAGAGGGAGTGTCCGCATTTTTGGAGAAACGACGGGCCGAGTTCGTCGGAGAATAGGAGCGGCGGCCCTCCTGTCGGCTTTGGCGCTGGCGGCGGGGGCCTCCTGCGGTTCGCAACCGGCTCCGCCCCCCGGCGCCCCGGACGGGGATTTGGATTGCCCGCCGGAGATGGGCGATGAAAGGGCCGTCGCCGTCGCGGAGCGGGACCCGGAGGCGGTGGGGGCCCGCACTCCGTTCGACGCCATGGTGGAGGAGGCGGACATCCTCGCCCCCCGCTACGGGGCGGACGACTACGGGATTCACGTCATAGACGCCCGCACCGGGACGGTGGTGGCGGAGGGGCGGGAGGTGGCCTTGCTGAAAGTGGAGGAACTCCCCACCGAGACTTTCATGGTGGAGAAAGTGGAACGATGCCCCGATTTCCAGGTCCGGCGGGAGGCCGCGGGCGGTGGATAATCAGATTTCGGGGTCGCCTTCCACCAGTTCTTTGAAGGAGCGCAGGTTGGAGCTCCAGATGCGGGTCAGGATCGGTTTGGCGGCCCAAGCCGTCAGGCCGCCGCCGAAAAACCAGGGGAAGGAGACTTTTTCCCGCCAGGCGAACCGGGTGCGGCCCGGCCCCGCCTCGGACAGTTCGAACCGCCCTTCGCCGGTGAACAGGCCCCGGTGGCGGCCGGCCACCCGCGACATCGGAATCATCTTGGTGATCTGAAATCGGTCGATGGTGCGAAAAGGGCCCACCCGGGTGTCGATCACCAAAACCGACCCCACCCCCGCTTCCCCGGGCGGTTCCACTCGGATGGAACGGGCGTCCCGCATCCATCGAACATGGGAGGGAAAGTCGGTCACTTCCTCCCACACCCGGGGCAACGGGGCTTCGATTTCAACGGCAACCTCGGTTTGCACGCCCCCAGATTAGAGCCGGCGGCGGAGCCTGTCGCACCGGCGCGCGACAATAGGGCAAAATGTACGGCATGGAAACCTTGTATCTGGATCACGCCGCTTCCTCCCCCCTGCGTCCGCAGGCCCGGGAGGCGATGGCGCCCTACCAGGACGGCGACTATGGAAACCCTTCCGGTTCCCATAGCGTTTCCCGCCGCGCCAAAAACGCCTTGGAGGAGGCCAGGGAGCGGATAGCCGAACTGCTGGGGGCCCGCCCGTTGGAGATCGTCTTCACCGGGGGGGGCACCGAATCCGACAACCTGGCCGTCAAAGGCCCGGTTTTCGCCGGAGACGGGCGGCGCGGCGTGGTGGCTACCGCGGTGGAACACGCGGCGGTGCTGGACGCGGCCCGGTTCTGCCAAGCGCATGGTTTTCCGGTGGCCTTGGCCGCCGTGGATTCCCGCGGGCTGGCGGATCCGGACCAGGTCGCCTCCTTCGTGGACCGCGAAACGGCGGTGGCGTCGATGATGCTGGCCAACAACGAAACCGGCGTCATCCAGCCGGTGGCGGAGACGGCGGCGGCGGTGCGGGAGGCCAATCCGCTGGCGGCGGCGCACACCGACGCCGTGCAAGGATTCGCATCCGAACCGTTGCACGTGGACCAGTTGGGGGTGGATTTGCTTACCCTGTCCGCCCACAAGTTCGGCGGTCCCAAAGGGACGGGGGTCCTGTACGTCCGGGAGGGGACCCCGCTGGAGCCGTTGCTGCACGGGGGGGGCCAGGAGTTGGGGCGGCGGTCGGGCACCCACAACGTGATGGGGGCGGCGGGCATGGCGGCCGCCATGCGGGCCGCGGCGGACGACCGGGACGACTTTCGGGCGCGAACCGCCCGGGAGCGGGATGATTTTGAACGGGTTTTGACCGCCCGCCTGCCGGAAACCCAAATCACCGCCGCCGACCTGTCCCGCGTCCCGCACATCAGCCATGTGCGAATCCCCGGTGTTCGCAACGAAACCCTGTTGGCCCGCTTGGATCAGGCCGGGGCGTGCGCCTCGGCCGCCTCCGCCTGCCAGTCGGGGGCGGCGGCCGCCTCCCATGTGTTGGAGGCGATGGGCTACGGCCCGGGCCGGGCCCGGGAGTGCCTGCGTTTTTCGTTCGGGTGGACCACCCGCCCCGGGGAGGGGGCGGCGGCGGCCCGTTTGGCGGCCGAACAGGCGGAGGCCCTGCGATGAGGGCCCTGGTTGCGATGTCGGGCGGCGTGGATTCGTCGGTGGCGGCCGCCCTGATGCTCCGCCGGGGGTGGGAGGTGATCGGGGTGACTATGAAACTCTGGCAGGGGCCGAACGGGGAGGCCCCCTCCGCCGGGTGCTGCACCGTCTCCGACGCCGAAGACGCCCGGCGGGTGGCGGCCCGGTTGGACATCCCCTATTACGTGTGGGATTACACCGAGGAGTTCATGGGCGGGGTGGTGGAGCGGTTCATCGGCGATTACGTTGCGGGCCGCACCCCCAACCCGTGCGTGGAATGCAACCGCACCGTCAAGTTCGCCCGCCTTTTGGAGCAGGCGGCCGATTTGGATTGCCGGGTGGTGGCCACCGGCCATTACGCCCGCAACATCCAAGACGGGGGTCGGCGGCGGTTGTTGCGGGGCGCCGATCCGGACAAAGACCAGTCTTACGTGCTGTCCATGCTGGGGCAGTCCGAGTTGGAGCGGGCGCGGTTTCCGGTGGGGGAGATGACCAAGGAGCGGACCAGGCGGGAGGCGGCCGAGTTGGGCTTGCGCATCGCCGCCAAGCCGGACAGCCAGGACATTTGCTTCGTCGGGCAAGGCGACTACCGCCGGTTTCTGGCCGACCAGGGCGCCGGCTCCCGGCCCGGCCCGATCGTGGACCACGACGGGACGGAACTGGGCGAGCATCAGGGAGTGGCCGGGTTCACCATCGGCCAGCGGCGGGGTTTGGGGGTGGCGGTGGGCGAAGCCCGTTACGTGGCCTCCATCGACCCGGCTTCCGCCACCGTCACTTTGGGCCGCCGTCATCATCTGCAGGTGCGCGAGATGGAGGTGCGGCAGGTGAGTTGGGTGGACGCTCCGGCTCCGGGCCCGGCCCTGGTGCAGTACCGGGCGCACGGAACCGCCCATCCCGGTTTTTTGGAAGAGGCGGGGGAAGGGATGTGGCGGGTGCGGCTGGAGCAGCCGGCGTGGGGGGTGTCCCCCGGTCAGACGGCCGCTTTCTATCACGGGGAGGAAGTGGCGGGGGGCGGGATCATCTCCGCCGCCGCTTGACCCGGTGAAGTAGAAACGTCCCGCCGCTACCCTGTCCGATATGTCCGCCGCCCCCGGGAATTCAGGCTCCGGCATCGCCCGCCGGGTGCGGGAGTTGCGCGACCAAATTCGCCATCACGACTACCGCTATTTCGCGCTGGACGACCCGGAGATAACCGATTCCGAATACGATTCCCTGTTCGCCCGGCTGGCGGACTTGGAGGAGCGGAACCCGGAGCTGGCGACCGAGGATTCACCGACCCGCCGGGTGGGAGCCCCTCCGTCCGAACTGTTTGCGCCCGCGGAGCATATCCGTCAGATGTTTTCTTTGGACAACGCCGACACTCCCGCCGAAGTGGCCGGGTGGGCGGCCCGGGTTGCCCGCCATCTGGGGCGGTCGGCGGGGGAGTTGGCGTGCGAGCCGAAGGTCGACGGGCTGGCCGTGTCCCTCCTTTACCATCGGGGGAAGCTGACGCGGGCCGCCACCCGGGGGGACGGGATCACCGGCGAGGACGTCACCGCCAATGTGCGCACCATATCCTCCGTTCCGTTGCGGTTGCTGGGGGAGGCCCCGGAGCGGGTGGAGGTGCGGGGCGAGATTTACATGCCGCTGGGGGCGTTCGCCGATCTGAACGCCCGCCAGGCGGAGGCGGGGGAGCGGCTGTTCGCCAACGCCCGCAACGCCGCCGCCGGGTCGGTGCGGCAGAAGGAACCGGCGGTGACCGCCGGACGGGGGCTGGCGGTGTGGATGTACCAGTTGGGGTTCATGGAAGGCGGTCCCCGGCTCGCCTCCCATTTCCAGACTTTGGAGATGATGCGGGAATGGGGGATGAGAATCAACCCGGAGACGCGGGTGGTGCCCGGCCCGGAGGAGGCGGCCGCCTACGCCGCGGACTTGGAGTCCCGGGTGGGCGACTTCGATTATCAGACGGACGGGGCGGTGATCAAAGTGAACGGGCTGGCCGAGCAGGAGGACCTGGGGTTTACCGCCCGTGCTCCCCGATGGGCGGTGGCCTACAAGTTCCCGCCGGAGGAGCGGGTCACCCGCCTGCGCGACATAGCCGTCAACGTGGGGCGCACCGGGGCGGTCACTCCTTTTGCGGTGTTGGAGCCGGTGTTCGTAGGCGGGGCCAACGTGGGAATGGCCACTTTGCACAACGCCGACGAGGTGGCCCGCAAAGACGTGCGGGTGGGCGACTACGTGGTGGTGCGCCGGGCGGGGGACGTCATTCCGGAGGTGGTGGGGCCGGTGCTTTCCCGCCGCACCGAAAAGCAAGTTCCCTGGGCGATGCCCGGAGAGTGCCCCCGTTGCCGGGCTCCGATCGTGCGTCCGGAGGGGGAGAAAGTGTCCCGCTGCACGGGGGGGCTGGCCTGCCCTTCCCGGTTGCGGGAATGGCTGTTCCACTTCGCCGGACGGGGCGGGATGGACATCGAAGGCCTCGGCTACAAGCGCATCGACCAGTTGCTGAAGGAAGGGTTGATCAAAGGGCCGGCCGATATTTTCTTTCTGTCGGCAGAGGATTTGACGCCGTTGGAACGTTTGGCCGAACTGTCGGTCTCCAACCTGATGGAGGGAATTGAGGCGGCCCGGGACCGGCCGGTGGCCCGATTGCTGGCGGCGTTGGGCATTCGGCACGTGGGGGAGACGGTGGCCCGGTTGCTGGCCCGCCGCTTCGGGGGCCTGCCCGCCCTGTTGGAGGCGGACGAGGAGTCGCTGGCCGCCGTTGAAGGGGTGGGGCCGATCATCGCCGAGTCGGTGGCGGAATGGGCCTCCGACCAGGCCAACCGCCGGTTGGTGACGCGGTTGGGGGAGGGAGGGGTGCGGCTGGCCGACCCGGAACCGGAAGGGGGGGATGGGCGGTCCGTTTTGCTGGCCGGGGTGCGGTTGGTCATCACCGGAACTTTGGATTCGCTGAGCCGGGAGGGGGCGCAGGCGGCGGTGGAGGAACGGGGCGGGACGGTGACTTCAAGCGTGTCGGGCAAAACTTCGGCTTTGGTGGCGGGGGAGTCGCCGGGCGGCAAACTGGCCAAAGCGGAGTCGCTGGGGGTGCCGGTGATCGACGAAGGGGTTTTCCTGCGCCTGCTGGAGGAAGGGCCGCAAGTTTTGGAGGAGAAACCCTCCGATTAAGCGAGGGGCCGGGGGCGGCGTCCGCTCAGAAAACCCGGAAACTCCAAGAATATTCGCCGACATCGGGCAGTCCGCTGAGACGCTCCCAGCGCACCAGCACCCGATGCTCCCCGGCCCCCCATTGGATGGAGGAGGAGGAGGAGGGCGACCAAGTGTGGACCCCGGTGCCTTCCACGAACCGAATTTCGGAGGGGGGCACCCGGAAGTTGTCCGCGAACATTTCCAGCCGGTATCCGACCGGCAGGTCCACTTCCACCGCCGTCTGCCGGGGCACCTGGCTGCCCGGTTGCGGGCTGACGGCTTCCAACACGTCGGGCAACGGTTCCCGCTCCCGCTCCGGCGAGCCGTACAAGAAGGCGAGTGCCACCACCGCCAACCCCGCCGCCCCCAACAGTAAAAACAATGCCCGATACCGTCCCTTAGTCATAAATTTTCTCAATTCGCGGCGTGAACACTTTATGGAACAACTGCAGTTTTTCATAAAGCCAATCATGTTGCTCCGGCCAACTTTCACTATCCCTTATATCACACGAATATTTCCTAAGAAAAATTTGACCAGTTCTTTGACGCCATTCAAATTTTTCCCCGGCCTCCTGTTTAATTTGCTCTTTGTCTTTCTCCAGCACTTTAAATACTTCTTTATAGTCTGTTTTTGTCAGACTTACATTGATATTTATCGTTTTTTTGATACTATTATTTCCCATATCTAATTTAAAACCGGGTAGAACTGAATGTCTTATCCATGTCTTACTAGGTTCAGCTGGCTTGACCGGACCACCTCTTTTTTTCACTAATTCACAAAATTGCGTCCAATATTCCAGTCTTATTGTATACAGGTTTGGTAACTGTTTAGTAACCATATCCCATTTGTTTGGTTTCGAGATAATATAAAATTTCGGAGCAGGCAAGGAGTCCCCAATACGATATAGTTCTATTTTAATTCCCAAAAACCCAAACTCTTCTCTGATGTTGTCGTTCAACCAGTCCAAAGCGGTTCGGTGCTCCTCGCGCAGGTCGCTGGCTATCCAGATGACAGTAGCGGCATCCAACCCTGCGGCATAAGTTATAAGTTTGCCAAGATGATCGTGGTCGGTCTCCCCAAACTGATTTTCGATCAGAACCCGATGTTCGGTTCCCCACTCCCTGCAGACGATGTCCGCCGCAAAGGAGCCGACTCTCTTCTCGGTTTCTTCGACCTCCAAGTCCAGGCCTATGGCATCGGAGAGCAGGGCGATATTTTCCTCACCGGCCAGCCACGGCGTGAAGTCCCCGGCCTCGTCCGCCCACACCTCGCGCAGGTCCACCTTCTCCAGGCGGCCCAGTTGATAATCCTTGGCCATAGGAACCTCCTTTCCCATTCCGCAGTCAGCGGCCTTCCTTATGTTACCACTTTTACAGACTCTTCGTAGTTTGAGGGGGGTGAGGGGTTGGGTGGTTACGCTAGTTTGAGGTGGGCCCTCCATTAATCGGATCTTCTCTGGTCTGCTGGTCTGTCTAATATCCAGGCTTGTCCTGCCTGACGGATTGGCATTTCCACAGACCAGTCTATACTGAACAGAACAGGCTGGTCATCAGACCCATCAGAAACACAATGGAGGAACATATGTTCACCACCACAGAGCATAACCAGGATATGCCTGCTGAACTGATAGATGCCATACAGGTTATGCTGGCAGAGGATGATTTCCATCAGGCTCTCTGTTCAGGGTGGCAAACGGTTCCTCTGGATGACAGGTGCCTGTTCTATAAGGAGGTGCGGGCGATGATGCTGAACATAGACAGGAACTGGACTGACCTGATAGCCCAGGATGATTACCGGCAGGGTATTATAGAAATTTATAGGAAATACAGGTCTGCTATCCAGGTCACAGAGCAGGAACGCTGATGTCAGACCAGCAGCACCCTGCCCAGTGGCTTGGCGACAGTCCGTCAGACATTGCAGGCCTGGATAGGCTGTATGACTTGGTCAGTCCTGATGACAGTGCAAGCCCGTCTGTTCCTGCCATCAGCAACTGGATACAACCAGTAGATGGTGGATGGTCAGAACAGACCAGTATTCTGGATGTTCTGGAAACCATCAGACAGGCTGTCAGAACCTATCTGACTGCCATTCAACATCATCAGGTTAGCATTCAGGTGTTCCGTCAAGCTATCCAGAATGTTAGGACAGAGGGTATCCCAAACCTGCGGTCTGGTGTCCAGGCATTACAGGGTGCTTACCAGATGTGGCAGATTGCTAAGGGCAGACGGCAGAAAAAGCAGGTTAGGCAGTTAGCCTGGCAAGCAATCATACAGTACTTAGAGGCAAAAAAGAAAATATATGATGGGGCGGATGATGCTATTAGTGGTATAGAGGCCGCCAGGCTGGAGGTAGCAGATACAGGACAGGCAGTGCTGACGGCAGTCCTGCTGGTCAGGGCAAAATACCAGCAACAGGTAGGACAGACTATCCGGGTCACGGAGCAGGAATGGCAGAATGTTCTGGACACTGACCAGGCTGTCCGGTTTGCCATCGACCTGGAAACGCAGGTGAACCAACAGGAAGAGCAGACAATCCAGTATGCCGTACAGATAGTACAGGATGCCAAACAGGTTATGGAGCAGGGAGGGCAGGCTTTTGATAACATCTTGCGTGCGTCCTGATGTCTGACCAGTAACATCTTATGCCTGATGGTTAGTCTTATTTGACCCCACAGGCCTGACCGGTAATCTATATGGCCTGACCAGTCTGGACAGCACAGGCTTGTTTGTTTCGGCTGGTTGGTCAGGTAGACTATCTAGGCAAGAACACGGTCGTTACAGGAACATACCAGGGGATAAGCCTGTAATCAGCAGCTTCTCTTCTGCTAACGAACACAGACCTGATAATGATAGTCTGACAGGGTTAATGCCAGCAGGCAATCCTATACCGGTACCGTGATTACTTGCTGACAAAAGCCTATCTGCTGGTCTGCTAGTTGCGGATGAAATTGAAATGTTTGTGAAATGTGTTCTGAAACTGCCCGGAATCCAGAGGGCACCTTGGGGGAGATTCTACCCAACTTGGATCTGGTAGGGCCTTTCTGCCTGTGCACGCTAGTTGTACTTGGCCAGGACGTTGGCGACGGTTTGGTTGTTGCATAAGTGAAGACCTCCTGGTGTTATGGGGAGTGAAAGCACCCTATAGCACGGGAGGAGGTCTTCAGGGATGCATGGTAACGCGAGGTCGTCGCCTTTGGGACGTTTGGGGATGGTGTTGCGGGTGATAGAAGAAGGGGAGCCGGTGGCGCGGGTGGCTCGGGGAATGGGCCTGTCTCGGCAGTGCGTGTCCAAGTGGGTGCGCCGTTACCGGGAGGAAGGCGAGGCCGGTTTGGAGGACCGGTCGTCTCGGCCGCGTTGTTCCCCTATGCGTACCAGCCCGGCGGTGGAAGAGCTGGTGCTGCGGGCGCGGCGGCGGTTGCGGGCGGGGCCCGCTCGGTTGTCGGCGTTTACGGGGGTGCCGGAGCGGACGATCAGCCGCATCCTCCGCCGCCGCGGAGTGTTGCGTCTGTGGGAATGCGACCTGCTGACCGGCGAACCGCTCAAAACCCCTCCCGGGCCGGTGGTGCGGTATGAACGGGAACGGCCTGGTGAGTTGCTGCATATGGACGTTAAGAAGCTTTCTTCCATACCGCCCGGCGGGGGATGGAAGGTACACGGCCGGGGCAACGCCCCCGCCAGCGGAGCGGGATGGACCTTTGTGCACTCCATCGTGGACGACTACACCCGCCTCGCCTACTCCGAAACGCTATCAGACGAGAAAGGAACCACCGTCGCCGCGTTCACCGCCCGCGCCCTCCACCACTTCCGCCAACTAGGCATAACCCACATCGCGGAGATCATGACCGACAACCACTGGAGCTACACCCGCAGCCGAGCGTTCGCTTCCCTGCTCGCCCAGCACGACATCCGTCATATCACGATCAGACCGTATCATCCCCAGCGGAACGGCAAAGTGGAGCGATACAACCAAACCCTCAAACGCGAATGGGCCAACTCCCAACCCTGGCCCGACAACCAAACCCGAAACCAAGCCCTCCGCCACTGGCTCCACTACTACAATAACCACCGACCCCGCTACAGCCTCGGAGGCAAACCACCAACCTCCAGACTGTAACCAACCTACTGGCCATGTACAGCTGTAGCCGTTCGGAATAATTCCGGCCGGGGGCTATTCTCGGAGGATGCGCCTTAATCCGATTTTGGAGCGGGTGGGTAAAAATCCCGTCACCGCCGTACACGACCGGACGCGGGCTTTGCGGGAGGCCGGAAAGTTGCTGGCCGATTTTTCCATCGGCGATCTGCGGGAGCCCACTGAGGACGTCATCCCGCAGACCTTGCGGGAGGCGGTTCCGTCCGTCTCCCAGTATCCGACGGTGGCCGGTTTGCCCGCCCTGCGGGAGGCCGTGGCCGGCTATGTGCGGCGGCGGTTCGGGGTGCGAGCGGACCCCGACCGGGAGGTTCTCCCCTGCTCGGGGGCGAAAGAAGCCATTTTTTCAACTCCGCTGGCTTTCATCGACCGGGCGGCGGGGCAAGCGGTGGCTTGGTCCACCCCCGGCTACCCCGTATACGAACGGGGGGCGCTGTTCGCCGGGGCGGAGTCCGTCCCGCTTCCCACGCGGGATGACTTCATTTTCCGGGCCTCCGATGTCCCCGACGAGGTGTGGCGCAAAGCCCGGATGCTGTGGTTGTGCACGCCGCACAACCCGGCCGGTTCCGTCATCCCGCTCGATGAGTTGGCCCGGTTCCGGGAACGGGCCGCCGCCGAAGAGACTTTGCTCTGCTCGGACGAATGCTACGCCGACATCTACGAGGACCGGCCGCCGCCTTCCCTGCTGCAAGTGAACGGGACCGAAGGCGTCCTGGTATATATGAGCCTGTCCAAACGGAGCGGGATGACCGGATACCGCAGCGGGGCGGTGGTGGGCGACCCGGCCGCCGTATCCGCCTTGAAGTTGCTCCGCACCGGAACCGGCACGGCTTCCCCCGATTTCGTGCAGGCGGCGGCCGCAGCCGCTTGGGGGGACGACCGGCATGCGGCCCGGGTGCGGGAGATCATCCGGGAACGAAGGGCGGTCCTGAGCCGGGGCTTGGCCGCCGCCGGTTTGGAGCCGGTCGCTTCCCAAGCGGGCCTTTACCTGTGGGCGAAGGTGGACGATGACCTGGCGGTCGCCGACCGGCTGTTGGACGCGGGGGTGGCGGTCACCCCCGGCCGGGCGTTCGGTCCGGGCGGCCGAAACTACATTCGGCTGGCTTTGGTTCCGACCGTGGAAGAATGCGAACAGGCGATGGAGGTGATGCAAAAATGTCTGACCGTGAACTGATAGAGGCGGCCTTTGCGGACCGCAGCCGCCTGAGGGATGCTCGGACGGCGGTGCTGGAGGCCATCGCCCGCTTGGACGCCGGGGAGATTCGGGTGGCGGAAAAAACCGGCGGGGTGTGGGTGGTGAACGAGTGGGTCAAACAGGCCATCCTGCTCTACTTCGGGGTGGCCGAAATGCGGGAGATGCGGGCCGGCGACATCGGGTTTTACGACAAGATTCCCACCAAGCAGAATCTGGCCGAGGCGGGGGTGCGGGTGGTCCCCCCCGGCGCGGTGCGCTACGGGGCCTTCTGCGAGCCGGGGGTGATCGTGATGCCCGGCTATGTGAACATCGGGGCCTATGTGGCGGCCGGGACGATGGTGGACACTTGGGCCACGGTCGGTTCCTGCGCCCAGATCGGTGCGGGGGTCCACCTGTCCGGCGGGGTGGGGATAGGGGGGGTGCTGGAGCCCCCCAACGCCCGGCCGGTGATCGTGGAGGACGGGGCGTTCGTGGGCAGCCGGTGCATCGTCACCGAAGGGGCCCTGATCGAGGAGGGGGCGGTGCTGGCCGCCAACGTGGCCATAACCGCTTCCACCCCCATCATCGACCTGACCGGCCCGGAGCGGACGGAGTACCGGGGCCGGGTGCCCGCCCGTTCGGTGGTGGTTCCCGGAACCCGCCCCAAAGAGTTCCCGTCCGGAACCGCCTCCCTGGCCTGCGCCTACATCATCGGCCAACGCACCGCGGGCACCGACGACCGCACTTCGCTCAACGAGGCCCTGCGCGTCTTCGAGGTGACGGTTTGAACCTGGCCGACACTTTGACGTGGCTGGTGGATACGCCGTCGGCGACCGGGGAGGAGGGGCCGCTGTGCGCGGCCTTGGCGGAACGGCTGTCCGCCGTCTATCGGGAAGACGAGATGCGCCGGGTGGGCAACAGCCTGGTGGCGGGCCGGCGCACCGGCCGCCCCCTGGTCCTGCTGGTGGGCCATTTGGACACGGTTCCCCGCCAAGGGCAGGGCCCGGCCCGGATGGAGAACGGGCGGCTGTACGGGTTGGGGGCTTCCGATATGAAAGCCGGTTTGGCGGTGATGCTCCACCTGCTGGAAGAGGCCGCGGCCATGGACGGGCCCTACGATACGGCGGGGGTGTTCTACGACGCCGAAGAGGGGCCGTTCGCCGCCAACGGCTTGGAGCCGACGTTGCGGGCCCTCCCCTGGCTGGCCGAGGCCCAGTTCGCCATCGTGGGGGAGCCCACCGACCTGGCCCTGCAGTTGGGATGCACCGGGGTGGTCAACGCGGCGGTGCGCTTTACGGGCCGGGCCGCCCACAGCGCCCGCCCCTGGTTGGGGGAGAACGCGGTGACCAAAGCGGGCGGCTGGCTGGCCGGGATGCACCGCCGGGAGCCGGAGCCCCATGAGTCGGGCGGCCTCACCTTCTACGAGGTGTTTTCGGTGACGCGGGCGGCGGGCGGAGTGGCCAACAACGTCATCCCCGGCGCCTTTGAAATAAACCTGAACTACCGGTTCGCTCCCCACCGCACCCCGGACGAAGCGCGCCGGCGCCTGTTGGAGGCGTCGTCGGGGGCGGACGAAGTGGAGATTACCGACATCGCCCCGGCCGCCCCGGTCCCGGAGGACAATCCGTTTTTGGAACGGCTCCGCCGGTGCGCGGACGCCCCGGTGGAACCCAAACAGGCGTGGACGGACGTAGCCCGTTTGGCCGCCCATGGCGTACCCGCTGTCAACTACGGCCCCGGCGAAACCGCCCAAGCCCACCAAGCCGGGGAAAGCGTCCCCCTGGCCAATCTGGATGAAGCCTATAAAACCCTGCGCTGTTTTCTGAGCGGAGCGGGATAGAACCCGGGCCGACGCGGCAACGGGCGCGCAAGGAGCGGGGGGTCAGTCCGGGTAGTGGGTTTCCAGGATGGACCGGGCGGCGGGGATGAGGTTTTCCCAGTCGGATTCGGGGGTTTTGGAGAGGGTGAAAAAGTCGGCGGACATGAACACGCCGGACACGCCTTCCACTTCCAGCAACTCGGCCGCCGCCGGATGGTCCGCCCCGTCCCCCGCCGTGTAACTGGCCGGGCCGCCCACCGGCCTGCCGACCGCGAATTTGTAGGCGTTGGGATTGGGGGTGGGCTGGGCGACGATCGCCATTTCTCCTCCTGCCGGCCTCCGCCGGCCCTCCCGGCGGAAACCCATCCCATCGTAACAGGCCGCTCCCGCCGCCGCCGACAGCGTTTCCGTCACGCGCGGGTATTACCATCAACCTTATGTTGCAGATGTTGGAGTCGGATTTGCGGGACCTGTTGGGCGACGACCGGGTGCTGTCCGACCCGTTGGAACGCTACGTGTTCAGCAAGGACGCCGGGATCGACCGGGGCGAGCCCAGCCTGGTGGTGTTTCCGCACAACACCGCCGAGGTGGCCGCCATCGTCAAATCCGCTAAAAAGCACGAGACGGCGGTGATACCCCGCGGGGCGGGCACCGGTTTGGCGGGCGGAACCGTCGCCACCACCCCGGCGGTGTTGCTGGTGGTCACCCGCATGAACCGCATCGGCGAAGTGTCGGTGGAGGATCGTTGCGTTTGGGCGCAGCCGGGGGTTGTCAACCTGGACCTGACCAAGCATTTGACCCCCTTCGGGTTCCATTTCGCCCCCGACCCGTCCTCGCAGTCGGCCTGCACCATCGGTGGGAACGTGGCCAACAATTCGGGCGGCCCGCACTGCCTGGCCGAGGGAACCACCGCCAATCACGTTTTGGCTTTGGAGGTGGTGGCCTCCGACGGAGAGGTTTTCATCGTCGGGGGGCCCGCTCCCGACCCGATCGGTTTGGACTTGCGGGCCGCCCTGGTCGGCTCCGAAGGAACTTTGGGGATCGTCACGGACGTGTTGGTCAAACTCACCCCCAATCCCCCGGCGGTGGGCACCCTGTTGCTGGCTTTCGAACGGGTCGCCGAGGCGGCGGCCGTGGTGTCGGAGGTGATCGCGGCCGGGGTGGTGCCCGCCGCTTTGGAGATGATGGACCAGGCGATGGTGGAGGCGGTGGAAAGGTTCGCCCGGGCCGGGTTCCCCACCGAGGCGGGGGCGGTGCTGATCGCCGAAGTGACCGGCCATCCCATGGCCGTGGAAGCCGAATCCCGGCTCATCCGGGGCATCGCCGAGCGGAACCGGGCGGTCATTATCCGGGCGGCGGCCGATGAAGCGGAACGGGACGACATCTGGCGGGGCCGCAAGGCGGCTTTCGGGGCCATCGCCCAGATGAAACCCGACTATTACCTGCACGACACGGTGGTTCCCCGCACCAAGCTGGTGGAGGCCATCGAAAGCGTCTATGAGATTTCCCGCCGCCATGACATCCCGATGCTGAACGTGTTCCACGCCGGCGACGGCAACCTGCATCCGCTGATGACTTTCGACGCCTCCGAACCGGGGGTGAGGGAGCGGGTGGCGGCGGCGGGCGAAGACCTGATTGAGATGTGCGTGAAACTGGGCGGGGCCCTGTCCGGGGAGCACGGCATCGGAGTGGAAAAACGGGATTTCATGCCGCTGGTTTTCAACGAAACCGACTTGGACGCCCAAGCCCGCATCCGGGAGGCCTTCGATCCGGACGGCTTGCTCAACCCGAACAAGATCCTCCCCGAAGGCTCCCGCTGTTTTGATTTCGGCCGCCCTCCCCCCGAGGGCGCCTGGGTGTGAGCGCCGTGCCGGCTTCGCCCGGTCCGCCGCAGGTCGTCCCGGAGACGGTCGGGGAGGCGGCTAGTTTGCTGGCCGACGCCTCTGCCTCCGGAACCCGCATCCGGGTGCGGGGGGGCGGAACCCAGCAGGGCCTCGGTTACCCTTTCAGCCCGGATTTGGAGGTGTCCACCGCCGGACTGCGGAAGATAACGGCTTGGGAGCCGGAGGATTTGACGGTGGCGGTGGAAGCGGGACTGCCCATCCGGGAGTTGGAGGGCGTCCTGGCCGAACGGGGCCAGACGGCGGCCCTGACCGAACGCCCCGGGGAGGGCACGGTGGGAGGGGCGCTGGCGGCCGGCCGGTCGGGATGGCGGCGCTTCCGCTACGGCCCCCTCCGGGACCGGGTGTTGGAAGTGACGTTGGTGACCGGGGACGGGCGGACGGTCACCGCCGGGGGGCGACTGGTGAAAAACGTCACCGGCTACGACCTGCCCCGCTTGGCGGTGGGTTCCCTGGGTTCGCTGGGCCTGATCGCGCAAGTGTGCCTGAAGCTGTGGCCTTTGCCCATGGCACGGGCCACCGTCGGGGTTTCATCCGCCGAGGAGGCCCTGTCCCGCGCCTACCGCCCATTGGCCGTTTTGGAAACCGAGCGGGGGACTTCCGTGTTCCTGTCGGGAACCCCCGAAGAAGTGGAGGGGCAGTCGGCTGCTCTGGGAGGGGAGGTTTCCGAAGGCTGGGTTTGGCCGGACCCTCCCGCCGGCCCCCTCCGGTTTTCGGTGCGGACCCCCCCTTCCCGGCTGCGTTCCATCGTCAACCGCCTGCGGGCCGCCGCCGGTTTCGCCTATGTGGCCCAGTTCGGGGTGGGGGAGGTAACCGCCGCCGGGCGGGCCGAACCGGATTTCTTGAACGGCTTGCGGGCGCAGGCGGAAGCGGACGGGGGATGCCTGGCGTTGCTGGAGGCCCCGGCCGAGTTGCGGGAGCGGGTGGACCCGTGGGGGACCCCGCCCGCCTCTTTGCCCATCCAGCGGAAACTGGTTTCCCTGTTCGATCCGGATCGGATTCTGAATCCGGGCGTTCTGCCGGGCGGCCTGTGATGCCCTGGGTGACGGAGCACGCCCCCCTGTGGGACGACCTGAACGGCTGCATCCAATGCGGCCTGTGCCTGCCGGCGTGTCCCACTTTCCGGCTCACCGGCCAGGAGACCGCCTCCCCCCGGGGCCGTCTGACGGCCATGTCGGCCGCCGCTTTGGGCATGCCGGTGGACGACCGGTTCGCCGGGATGATGGGGTTGTGCCTGCAGTGCCGGGCGTGCGAGACGGCCTGCCCGTCTTTCGTCCCCTTCGGGCGGGCCATGGAAGGAGCCCGGGCGGAGGCGGCCGTCCAGTCGCCGGGGCCGGGCCGGCGGATGCGCCGCCTGGCCACCACCAGGTTGCTGCGCAGCCGGGCGGCTTTGCGGGCCGTCACCCGGATGGCGGTTCTGGCCCGCCGCACCGGCCTTTACCGGTTGGCCCCCCGCCCTATGCGCTCCGCGCTGCTCGGCCTCCGCCCCATGTCGCGGCGCGGCCGCCCGACGGCGGGGGAGGCGCAGCCCGCGGCGGGGAAGGCGCGGGGCCGGGCGGCTTTGCTGTCCGGATGCGTGATGGACGTTTGGTTCCCGGAGGTGCATGAGGCGGCGGCCGAGTTGCTGGCCCGGGCGGGTTACGAGGTGATTGTCCCGCCCGACCAGACCTGTTGCGGCGCCCTGGCCGCCCACGACGGGTGGGCGGGGGAGGCCCGGCGGATGGCGGAGGTCAACTTGGCCGCTTTCCGGGAAGTCGATCTGGTGGTGGCCGACGCCGCCGGATGCGGGGCCCATTTGAAAGAGTACGGGCATTGGACGGAGGGCGGGGAGGAGTTGGCCGCCAAAACGGCGGACATTACCGAGGTGGTGGCGGAGGCGATCGCCGACGGGCGGCTGCCCCGGCTGGAGGAGCGGGGGAGGGAGGTGGCGGTGCAGGATCCGTGCCATCTCCGCCACGCGCAGCGGATAACCGACCAGCCCCGGCAGGTGCTGGCCGCGGCCGGCCTGCGTCCGGTGGAAATCGACCCGGACGGGCAATGTTGCGGGGCTGCCGGCCTCTATTCCATGTTGGAGCCGGAAATGTCGGCCATGCTGGGCCGGGCCAAAGCCGACCAAGTGCGGGGCGCCGGGACGGACACGGTGGCGTCGGCCAACCCGGGATGTGAAATCCAGCTGCGCAGTTACCTGGGCGGGGAGGTGCGGGTGGCCCATCCGGTGGAGTTGTACCGGGATGCCCTGGCGGGGACGGGTTCGTGAGCCGCATGCGGGGGGGTTGGTCCCGGTTGCGGGCGGGGGAGGGCCTGCCCGGTTTTCTGCAGGCCGGCTCGGAGTTCCGCCGCTGGGCGGGGCTGACTTTGCGCTCGTGGCGCACCGTGTGGGGGGTGGGTTTGGCGGTGGCGGGAACGGCTGTGACCGGAGCCGGGCTGGGGTTGCTGGTGCACGGGACGGGGGTGCGGACGTTGGACATCGCCGGGCCGGAGGCGGAAGCCCTGTCGTCCGGTTTGGTGACCGCCCTGCTGGGAACTTTCCTGTTGGGGTTGGCGGTGGAGAGCGGCCTGCGCGCCTCGGATCACGTCGAGGGAACCAAAGCTTGGGAGTCGGCGGCGGCCACCGCGGTGGGGCTGGTGGTGTTCGCGCCGGTGGCGGGGCTTTTAGCCGGGTTCGCCCGGCGCCTGGTTTCTTTCTCCGACCTGTTCGGTTTGATTCCCGATCAGTTGTCCCTGACGGCCCGGAGCGGAGTGTCGGCGGCTCTGGCGGCGGGGGTTCCTTTGCTGTGGCTGGTGCGGCAATTCGCCTCTCCCCGTTGGCGGGAGCACGCCCCGGCCCTGCTGTACGCGGCCTGGCTGGCCGGTTTCATCTGGCTCTACCGCCCCCCCCTCCCCCTCTGATCCAACCTGCCCGCTTACGCTTGAGGCCGAGGTTGGTCCGAGTTGGCTGACTTCGGGGGAGCAGGGTTGGTCTTGGAGGTCTGCGGCGAGCAGGCGGATGTATTTGTCGCCTTCGGGGGGGTGGTTGGTTTGGTAGATTCCTGGTACGTTTCTTTAGCGTGCCATGCGTCGCGTACTTCCCTGTGGAGTTCTCCTGCTTGGACCACCGGTTCACCTCCTTGGACGCGGTATGCCACGAGCAAACCAGCTCCTCCTCCTCCTCCTCCTCCACCGTCCGCCCCCGACCCACCTGCCATGTCGCCCACCTACCCGCCCGCGTGGTCAATCGGGCTCGCACTGGGGCTATCCGCGGGTCCTGCTCCGTAAACGACCCCACCCGCACCCCGCATCAGGACACCGCCCCCGGTGTTTCCGCCACTCCAGAATCACCGACCGGCCGAAACTAGGCTGATCCACCAACCGCGCCCTCTTCCAACCCTTACTCAACACCCCGCCCCCGCACCGCGGTCTCCCCTCCAATCGCACCCCCACCAGCAGGCCCTCAACTGTCTCCTACGCCCCCACCACCTCAATACCCCCCAACCCCCTACTCCCCCCTCAAACGCGAAGAACCGCTTCAGCGGCTGGGCGTGGGCGGCGGTTTGACATATTGGGGGGGGGGGTTAGGGTTTTGGGTGCTGGGCTCTGTGTGGGTTCGGTGGCCTGTTGCGGCGGCGGGTTTGGTATTGGTTCGTCGTTGGAGAGTTTGGAGGTTGGTGATGGGGCGGATGTCCGGGGTTGGGTTCGGTGGGGTGTGGGGGCGTGTGTGGGGGTTGGGTTTGGCGGTGGTGTTGGTGGTGGGGTTGTTGCCGTTGGTTCCGGTGGGGGTGGTGGGGCAGGTGCCGACTGTTTCGTTTAGTATTACGGATCGGAGTAATAATCCGGTTTCGTCTGTTGCTGAGAATGATGGGGATTTGCAGTTGCGGCTTCATGTGAATATTTCGCCTGCGGCGCATAAAGGTGGTGATGCGTTTTTTAATACGGCTGGTGGTGCTACTCGTCATGTGGATTATCAGTTTGGTTTGCATGGTAACTGTTGTACATCTGCTAGTAATTGGAATGATCATATCACAGACAATTCGTGGTTTAATTGGGGTAGTGGAGACACTCATAAACAGATTGATTTTACGTTGAGGATGGTGGATGATACGGTGCGGGAGTATTATGAGTCGTTTAAGATAAAACTCTATGATTGGGCTAAAGTTAGTGGGTTTTCGTATGCGAATACTGAGGTGGGGTTGAGTATTGCGGATCGGGATCGTAGGTTGGGGGTGGCGTATTCTGTTAGTGAGGTTAGTGAGGGGATGGCGGGGGTGGGTCAGTCGGGTACGGTGTCGTTGCGTTGGGGGGATACGTCGAGTGGGGTGTTTGTGCCTGTTACGGCTAATTTGACTTCTGCTAGTGTGGGGGATGTGCAGGTGAGGGCGGTGGATGGTACGGCGAAGGGGGTGGTGTCGGGGGTGACGGATGAGAGACGCGATTACGAGTTTGCGCATTTTAATAATGCGGTGTTGGCGAATCGGCGTTTGGTGGGTATTAGGCCGTGGGTTGCGTCGGATTCGGTTGAGGATGTTAGGTTTCAGGCTTTGTCGGAGGTGGGGGATCGAGTGGCGGAGCCACCGGAGGTGTTTTATGTGACGGTGGATCGTGGTTATGTGTCGGGGGCGCCGGTGACGATTGTGGATGATGATACGAACATTGCGTTGTCGGTGTCGTCGTCTAATAGTTCTTTTTCGGCGTTCGCGGAGAGTGATATTCCGCAGCCGGTGACGGTGACGGCGAGGTTTAGGGACGCGGTTCGTTCGGTGATCCCGTCGGATACGGTGGTGAATGTGAGTTTTGCGTCGTCGACGACGAATGGGGCGGTGGTGTCGTCGGGGGCGTGTCCGCAGACGAGCGGGGATGTTTGTACTGATGCGGGGAATTCGTTTTCGGTGACGATCCCGGCGGGGGAGTTGAGCGGGTCGGCGACGGTTGCGATGACGGCGCGGGATGAGGGGGGCGCGTCGGAGGGGGTGGAGGGGGTAACGTTATCGGGGACGGCGTCGGTGGGGGGCAGGTCGGTGGATGTGTCGAGTACGAGTTTTCAGATTTACGACGCGGCTCATCCGAAGGTGATTGGGTTGTCGTTGCATGAGACGGCGACCGGGGAGGCGGGGTTGTCATCGGTGGGGGAGGGGGTTGGGAAGGCGGTGCGGGTGCGGGCTACTATGGCCGGGTCGTGGCAGTCGGTGTGGGAGTCGCGGTATTCGAGGGTGGTGTGGGTGACGCCGGGTTCGGTGGGGGGTTCGGCTACGTTGGGGTCGTGTTCGGGTTCGGGTCAGAGCCGGGTGTGCACGGGGGATTTCGGGCGGAGCACGGGGGAGGTGACTGTTCGTATGGAGCCGAGTGATTCGATGGCGACGGTGGGGGATGTGACGATCACTACGTATGATGATACGGTGACGGAGGATGGGGAGTCGGTGGTGTTTTGGGGTCGCTCCAATTCGCAGTGGGTGGTCGCTCCGGCGATGTTGACTATTAATGATGGGGATCGGTATGTGGATTTGAGCGTGTCGCCGTCGACGGTAGCGGAGCCTGCGTCGGGCAATACCCGTAATGATATGCGGTTGACGGCCCGGTTTGGGCAGATGGTTGATAATGTGTTTGTTCCGTCGACGTCCAGCACTCATAGCAGTAGTTTTACTTCGCGGTTGTATTTTCGGGACCAGTCGGCGACGCAGGAGGACGATCAAGGCAATGTAGATGATTTTTATCAGATTGGCTTTTCTTTTAGGGATATTTCCATCGCGGCTGGTTCGGTGTCGGGGTCGGTGACGTGGCCTTTCAACTTTTATGCTGATAATAAGGCGGAGGGTACGGAGGATTTCCGTTTTGAGTGGGGGAACAGCCAGGTAGCGGGTTATAGTTTGTCGCCGAATCCCAACGTGTATATCACAGATCCGGATTCGGCGCTTAATCTGTCGATAGACGCTGATGGGGGAACAACTGGGGTGCAGCCGTTGCGGGAGGGGGAGTCGTTGTCGGGGGCGGTGGGGGTGGCGGCGTTTTCGGCGGGTTCGTCTACGATCGGGTCGGCGACTTCGGTTGTTTTGTCTGCGGGGTTGGGTGCGCCGGGGGCGGGGGTGGCGTCGGCGGTTGATTTCACGTATGCGCCCGCTTCCCCGAACACGGTTTCGGTGGCGGCTAATAGTGTGTCGGGGTCGGCGGCGTTGGGGGGGTTGGCGGTGGTGGATGATGGTGTGGTGGAGGGTCCGGAGACGTTTGTTTTGTCGGGGGTGGTTACGGGGGTGGCGGGGGTGTCGGCGGCGGATAGTTCGGTGACGATTGTGGATGATGATGCGGATATTGATTTGACGGTGTCGGAGTCGTCGGTGCTGGAAGGAGCCGGGGAGCAGGCGATCACGGTGAGGGCGGCTTTTAGGGGGAGCAGTTCCGTTTTGACGGCGGCGACTGATGTGACGGTGACGTTGGCGAGCGCGGCGTCGGGTGGGGCGGTGTTGTCGTCGGCGGTGTGTCCGCAGACCAGTGGAGACGTGTGTTCCGACAAGACCAATAATCAGTTCACGGTGTCCATCCCGGCGGGCGCCACCAGCGGGTCGGCGACGTTGCGGCTGACCGCCCGGGACGACGGCAACGCGGAGGGGGGAGAGGGGCTGGTGTTGTCGGGGACGGCGTCGGTGGGGGGCGCGGCGGTGGCGGTGGCGTCCGCGGAGATTAGCGTGTTTGATCCGGGGCAGGCGATTGATTTGTCTTTGACCGACACCGCGCAAACTCCTGTGGCGTTGACGGCGGTGGGGGAGGACGGGGGGGCGCGGGTGGTGCGGGTGACGGCTACTGCTCCGGCGGCGGTGTCGGCGGAGACGGTGGTGTCGGTGACGGTGGGCGCGGCGGGGGGTTCGGCTGATCCGCAGTCGTGCGCGGGGTCGGGGCAGAACGAGGTTTGCACGGGAGGGGATTACGCAAAGTCGGATCCGGCGACGATCACTATTCCGTCGGGAGGGACGAGCGGGTCGGTGGATGTGACGGTCACCCCGTTGGAGGACACCATATCAGAAGAGAACGAGACGATCCGCGTCGGGGGTTCGGCGGGGGGGTATGCGGTGCGGGGGGCTGATTTGGAAATCACCGACCAGGACCGAACGGTGGGGATAGGGGTGGGGGAGGGGGAGGCGTCGTACGGGGAGGGTGGGGATCCGCAGTCGGGCTGGGCCACCCGCAGCCAGTGTATGACTTCCGCTCCGTTTTCCAGGACGGTGACCGGCCGCCTGGGTGGGTTGTCGGCGGAGGGGGTGTTCACCGCGGCTACCTCCTCGACGTTGGGTAGTAATGTGCGGGGGCGGGTGCGGACGGTGGATGGTACGGCTACTTATAATCAGGATTATTCGTCGGATGGGTTCGCGGTGGACACCATGCCCACCGCTTGGGAGTTCATAACCATCGCGGCTGGTTCCACGTCGGGGACGGCGACGGTGCAGTTGGTGAGTTGCGTGGATGACGTGGCGGAGGGGGATGAGACTTATCAGATGACCATTTCCAGCCTTCCGGCGGGTTTCGGGGCGGATCCTCAGTTGATGACGGTGACGGATGATGACAGCCGTCCTGGGTTGCGGGGGAGCGTGTCGGAGGACGCAGACGGAACAGTGGGCGTGGAAGCCTTTTTGCCGGCGGGGTCGTCGGAGTTGACCGACCCGCTGGTGGTGTCTTTAACGTCGGTGGGGGCTGATAGTGCGGGGACGGCTGATTTTTCTTATCCGTCGCCTGCTCCGGTGTTGTTGACCATCCCGGCTGGTTCCACCTCAGTAAGCGGCACTATTCCTGGTCTTACTATCACAAACGACGCCAGCGTGGAAGGACCCGAGCGGTTGACGTTGGGCGGAACGGACGCGTCCGGGGTTGCGGTGTCGGGTTCGTTGGCTATCGTCGACGACGACGCGGTGATAGATGTGCTGGTTTCCCCGGCGGAGGTGTTGGAGCAGGCCGCCGCTCAGCGGATCGGGGTGACCGCCCGTTTCCGGGGAGAAACTTCCGCGTTGACCGCGGCGACGGCGGTGACGGCCACCATAGCGGGATCGCAACTGGGGGCTACGTTGGCGGCGGCGTGTCCGGCTACTTCTGAGGATGCTTGCACCGACCAGGCCAACAACCAGTTCACTATCAGCATCCCGGCGGGGAGCGTTGAGGCGTCTGGGTCGTTTATGCTGACCGCCCGTAGCGACAACGCGGCGGACAACGACGAGGACCTGACCGTATCCGGCGCGGCCGCTATCGGGGGGGAGGCGGCGGTGGTGGAGGGGACGGAGTTGACGATTTACGATCCGGGCCGGTCCATCGCGTTGAGTTTTACTGACACTGCTTCTACGCCGGTTCCGTTGGTGGATGTGGGGGAGGATGGGGGGGCTAAAGTGATTCGGGTGGTGGCTTCTGCGCCGGTGGCGCCGACGTCGGCGGTGGTGGTGGATGTGGTGGTGGGGGCGGAGGGTACTACGGCTGGGGCGGGGGATTATTCGTCGAGTGCGGATAGGGTGTCGGTGACGATCGCCGCCAACGATACCAGCGGGACGGCGGATGTGACTATCACCCCCGCGTCGGATACCATCACCGAAGACTTGGAGATTATCCGGTTCACCGGTTCAGCCACTGGGTATGCGGTGGTGGCGAATGATTTGGTGATACAGGATCAGGATCGGGCGGTGAAGGTGATGGCGGCGGAGGGGGATCTGGTGGTGCGGGAGCCTAGGGAGGGGGAGGCGTTGACTAACCAGTATAATGGCATTCTCAAGTTTTTCCGGGGTATGACGGCTGTTTTGGGCGGGGTGTCGGGCGGGGTGTTCACCCCCTCCACCTCTTCTACTTACAGTTCTAATTTGGGGATGCGGGTGCGGGTTGATGCGGGGACGGCCACCGTGGGCGGCCAGACTAGCACTACCGACGATATCTTCCATGAGCACGGCGAGGCGGACGACCCGCTGGAGGTGACTATAAACGCGGGGGCCCTTTCCGGTAATGTGAATATAGTGTACGCTCCCACCGCGGTTCCGGTGGTTGCTGTTTTGAAGGACACGGTGGCGGAACCGGATCAGATATTTTACTTCCGTCCCGCCGTTCCCTCCGGTTGGACCGCGGTCAGGGAGACGATCACCATCCAAGACTCCAACCAGATAGCGATAACCGTGGACACTGACAGCGCGACGGGAACCCAGACCACGCTGGCGGAAGGCGCTACCGGTTCCGGTGTGACCGTTTCCGCCGCTTACTACAACGCCACCACCTCAGTCATTAGTTCCGCCACCAACGTGACCCTATCAGCCGCCGCCCCCACCCCGGCCGGAGCCGGGAAGGCCGTCGCCGCCGACTTCACCTACACCCCGGCCACGCCCAATACCATCACTTTCCCCGCTAACAACGCCACCCCCTCAGCCACCGCCACCCTAACCGGGTTGACGGTCACCGACGACGCGATTGTGGAAGGGCCGGAGACGATTACCATTAGCGGTTCTTCCCCGTTAGGCGACGCCACCCCCGCTACTATAACCATCGTCGACGACGACGACGACATCACGCTGTCAGTGTTCCCCGCCTCAGTAGCGGAAGGCTCGGGTACGCAGACGATAACGGTTACCGCCGCTTTCGCGGGAACCACCTCCGCCCTGACCGCCGCCACCGACGTGACGGTGACGGTCGCTTCCGCGTCCAGCAACGGTGCCACCCTGGCCGCCTGCCCCTCCTCCACCACTGATGTGTGCGTTACCGGTTTGACCAGCAGCCAGCTGACCGTGACCATCCCCGCCGGGGAAACCAGCGGCGCCGCTACTTTCCAGCTCACCGCCCGCGACGACACCACCGCCGACGATGATGAGAAACTGACGGTAACCGGCTCCGCCACCGTCGGCGGCGCAACAGCTACGGTCACCGGAACCGAAATGTCGATGCGGGATCCGGGGCGGGCGATTACGTTGAGTTTCACTGACACCGCCCAA
Organism: Candidatus Spongiisociaceae bacterium; assembly: GCA_965202665.1. Taxonomy (GTDB): domain Bacteria; phylum Actinomycetota; class Acidimicrobiia; order Spongiisociales; family Spongiisociaceae. The sequence continues at coordinate 773,844 of OZ241841.1, read as the reverse complement.
ACCCCCGCCGCGCTAACCGCAGTGGAAGAAGACGGCGGCGCGCAGACGGTGCGGGTGGTGGCCACCGTCGGGACGGCCCCCACCGCCGACACCGACGTAACAGTCACCGTAGGCGCCACAGGCGGCACCGCCGCCTTGGGAACGCTAGGGGACTATCTACGCAGCGCCGGGGAGGCAACGGTGACCATCGCGGCGAATGACACCAGCGGAACCGCCGACGTAACCATCACCCCCGTGCAGGACAGGGTCACTGAAGATCACGAAACTATCCGCTTCGCGGGCGCCGCTACGGGGTATGCGGTAGTACCAGCCGATCTACAGATCATCGACCAAGACCGGGTTATCAAGTTCACTTTGAACCCGGACACGATTGACGAGTGGGCTTCCCGCCGTAGCTCGGTTGTTTCGGATGGCACCGCTACTTTAGGAGGCACCTCCGGCGGCGTGTTCACTCCTTCCACGTCCTCTACTTACAGTTCCAATATGAATTTGCAGGCGTGGTCCCCTGAAGGTTCTGGCAATAGCCAAAATACTAGAACTATTGCTAGATATCACGTATATGACTGGGAAAGTTATTTGTTTTATTTGAGGAAATATTTTAATATTCCGTCTGGTTCACTCACCGCTTCGCAAGACATATCACATTCCGTCGAGGTAAACAACACAGCGGATCCGGATGAGGCGATTAAACGGCTGGGAGCGAGGACGCTTCCAGCGGGGTTCACTCAGGAAAGAGCCTGGATTAAGGTGCGGGACGTGACGGATTCGCGGGTGGTGTTCAGGGTGGACACCGACGGCAACACTATGGGCAACCAGACCGAAATAGCGGAGGGTGCTTCCGGCACAGGAGTGGAAGTATGGGCGGGATGGCCCTCCGGAGTCACCGCTACCCGTCACACGACGCCGGTCACGGCCACTCTTACTATCGAAGAAGATACGGAACCGGAGGCGGGGGAGGCGGGCGACGCCGATTTTGATTACGCTCCGCCGTCGCCGCTGTCGTTTACCATTCCTGTTAAGGTGGCGGAGGATCTTATGGCTACGCCTCCGGTGGTGGGTGTGTCTGGGTTGAAGAGTTCTTCGGGGACGTTGGCGGGTTTGTCGGTGGTGGATGATTCGATTGTGGAGGGTCCGGAGACGATAGCGTTTGGCGGTACTTCCAGTCTGGGTGCCGGGCATCCCGTTTCGGGGGAGTTGGTTATCGCCGATGATGATGCTGATATTTCGTTGTCGGTGTTCCCGGCGGTGGTAGCGGAGGGGTCGGGGGCGCAGACGATTACGGTTACCGCCCGTTTCGCGGGGACCAGCTCGGTGTTGACTGCGGATACTGCTGTGACGGTGACTGTTGCGGCGGCGTCGTCGGGTGGGGCGGTGGTGTCGTCGGCGGTGTGTCCGCAGACCGGGGATGATGTGTGTACCGACAAAACGAGCAATCAGTTTACGGTTACTATCCCGGCCGGGCAGTTGCTGGGGAGCGGTTCTTTTCAGTTGACCGCCCGGGAGGACTCCACCGCCGACGACGAAGAAGGCCTGACGATTTCAGGCTCAGCCGCGGTGGGGGGGGCGGCGGTGGAGGTGACGGGGACGGCGATGACGGTCCGCGACGCGGATAAGGCGATCACGCTCACTTTGACTGATACCGCGCAAACCCCGGCCGCGTTGACCGAGGTAGAAGAGGATGGCGGTGCGCAGACGGTGCGGATAACGGCTACTGCTTCGGCGGCGGTGGGCGCATCCCCGGTGAACGTAACGGTGATGGTGGGCGCGTCGGGCGGCGACGCGCTGTTGAACACTGATTTCACTCGTAGTTCGGCTACGGCGACGATTACTATTCCCGCGCAGGGCACGAGTGGTTCGGCGGATGTGACCATAACGCCCCTGTCGGATACCATCACTGAGAATCGGGAGATGATATGGTTTACTGGTTCTGTTGCTGGGTATGGGGTGGTGGCGGCTGGTTTGGGGATTGCGGATCAGGATCGGTTTATTCGGGTGTCTCCTTTGGTTGATCGGTACACGGAGCCCTTACCTGGTGGTTTCAGTTATACTACTCATCAGGTGGGTTTTAGAGCTGATTTGGGGGGTGTGTCTGGTGGGGTGTTCACTGCTTCGACGGCTTCTGCTTACAGTGCCGGTTTGAACAATTTGCGGGTGACGATGCGGGAGGGGACGGCGTTGGATTATACTGGGCCGTGTCCGTTAGTGAGCTGTGATTGGCGTTGGAATGGTAATTTAGGTCAGGTGTTGGTGTCTATTCCGGCTGGTTCTTTGTCTGCTACGTTGGCTGCTTCGGCTTTTAGCACTTTGCAGGTGTATAGGTATGGCCCGGTGGCGGAGGCGGTGGAGACGATAGAGGTGGTGGTGGCTGAGCCGGCGGGTTTTACTGTTGTTGCGGGGATTATCAGTATTGTGGACGAATACGATACTCGGGTTGCTTTGCAGGTGGATACTGATGGGGATGTTGATGGGGATCAGACGGTGATTTGGGAGGGCGGTTCTGGTTCGGTGTCGGTGTCGGGGAGTTTCCGGTCGGGTACGGTCAACGAGGTAGGTTCGGATGTGGTGGTGGCTTTGTCGACGGCGGTGGAGACTCCGGGGGCGGGGAAGGCGGTTGCGGCTGATTTCTCGTATGCGCCGTCGTCGCCGAATTCTTTCACCATTCCGGGTACAGAGGTTGACCATGACGGCGACGGCAGCGACCCAATGGCGACCCCCCCTGGGACTCCTGATAGGCTTGTTTCTTATTCGTTGGTTCCGGCCACGCTAACCGGATTGACAATCGTTGATGACACGATCGTGGAGGGCCCGGAAACGTTTTTGGTGAACGGGACGTCTTCGTTGGGGGCGGTTACGGCGGCGACGGTGACTATTGGGGATGATGACGTGGATGTGGATTTGTCGGTGTCTCCATCGTTGGTGGCGGAAGGCGCGGGGGCGCAGACGATTACGGTTACCGCCCGTTTCAAAGGTTCCAGTACCGTGTTGACGGAGGCGGTGGATGTGGCGGTACAGGTGGCGGGCGCGTCGGGGGGCGCGGCGTTGGCGGCTGCGCCGTGTCCGCAGGCGTCGGGGGATGCTTGTACGGATAAGACGGGCAACCAGTTTACGGTTACTATTCCGGCGGGGTCGTTGTCGGCTAACGGAACGTTCCAGTTGACCGCCCGCGACGACAACGTCGCCGAGGGGGCCGAGGCTTTGACCGTGAGCGGTTCGGCTATGGTGGGGGGTTTGGCGGTGGATGTGGAGTCGGCTGTGGTGAACGTGGTGGATCGGGGCATTGAGTTGTCGGTGAGTAGCGGTGGGTCGGCGTTGACCGGGTTGGGGGAGGACAGCGGTTCCACCACCGTGCGGGTAACCGCCACCCTCCCGGTCGCGTCGAGTACGCCGGTGGTGGTGGGGGTGAACGTGACGGGCGGGTCCGCCACTTTGGATGATGACAGTATGTTCGGGGCGGGGGAGGATTTTCGGGTTTCTTATCCGCAGGGTTCCCCGCCGGCGGGTTACGGGATGGGGATTTCCATTCCCGCGGGGCGGGTCAGCGGTTGGGCGGATATTGTGGTGGCGGTGAACGACGACCGGGCGGCGGAGGGGGCGGCGGAGACGATATCCGTGGATGGGGCGGTGGCGAGCGGGAGCGTGCTGGCGGTGGTGGACACCGCTTTTGATATCACCGACAACGACTCCGGTATAACTCTGAACGTAACCGCCGACGCGTTGGAAGAAGACGGCGACGGGAGAGCGGCCCGGGTGACCGCCTCTTTGGCGGGAACCACCTCCCAGATCGGGGTCGCCACCGTCGTAACGTTGTCGTTCGCGGCGGGGGCTGGTACGGAAGCGGCTGATTACACCGCTCCCGGGGCCGGCAGTGAGATAACGGTGACCATCCCGGCTGGCTCGGTCAGCAGTTCCTCCACCGCTCTGACCGGTTTGGGTATAACCGATGACGCTATCGCCGAGGTGGGGGAAACCATCCAAGTGGGGGGAACCACCCCCGGTCTGTCGGTTACTCCCGCCTCGCTGACTATTCAAGACGACGACTCGGTGATAGTCCTAACCGCCAGCGCGGCGGCGGCGGAAGGCGGAACTGGGTCGGGGATTACCGTGTCGGCCGCTTTCCAAACCGGGACCACCTCCTCCGAAATCGCCACCGCCACCGCGGTGACGCTCACCGTGGGGGACGGAACGGCGGTCAGTCCCGCCGACTATCAAAACAGCGGAACGTACACCGTGACCATCCCCGCCCAAGCGACCGGCGCTGCCGCCGGAACGGCCCTGACTGGGCTGACTGTGAAACATGATGATATAACCGAAGGGCGGGAGACGATCATTATCAGCGGAACCTCCGCTTTGGGCGCCGCTGCTTCCGCGGTGTTGGCGGTCGCCGACGCCGACACCGCCCTCACCATCAGCGCTACCCCCGATCTGCTGGTGGAAAGACCCAACCATTACATTGTGACCGTCACCGCCGCCTTCGACAACGTAGCCTCTTCCGCCCGTACTGCGGCTGTTCCGGTGACGGTCACCCTCGCCGATGACACCGCCACCCACGGCACCAGCAACGACTGGTACACCAACCTGCCTTCCAACCGGCAGCTGACGGTGAACATCCCCGCCGGACGGACCAGCGGCGCAGCCACCTTCCGCATTGTCGCCCGCGCTGACAGCACAGGGGAATCCACCGAACGGGTTTCCCTCACCGCTACCGCGCAGGTAGACGGCTCTGCGGTGACCGCTACCGCCGCCCGGTTGGAAATCGTCGACCAAGGCGTGACTCTGGGCTGGGCCAACAACACCGGAACCCCCCTGACCGCCATCGCGGAGGACAGCGGAACCACCACCCTGCGCATAACCGCCTCCATACCCGTGGTAGCCCCCGCCGGAGGCGCCGTCATAGGAGTGAACATCGCCAACGGCACCGCCGCCCCCGCCGCCGCCTCCACCGGTTTCGGAACCGGGGAAGATTACCGCATCACCCTGCCCACCAGTCCCGCCCCGCCCGCCGGATACGACCTAGCCGTCGCTATCTCCGCCGGGGAAACCAGCGGCCACGCGACGGTAACCTTGCAGGTAAACGACGACAACACCGCCGAGGGAGCGTCGGAAGGGGCCGACCCGGAAACTATCCACATCGAAGGCGGGACCCTGACGCTGGGCGGATCCACCCTGCCGGTTATAGGAGCCAACCTGAACATCACCGACGACGACCAAGCCCCCGATGAAATAACCATCACCCTGCAAACCCCCGGCGGGGCCGACCTCGCCCAAATATTCGAAACAACAGCCACCACTCCGGTGGTCGTAAAAGCCGCCTACCAGGGTACCAACACTCTGCCCCACTCGGTGATCGTCCCCCTGGGAGTAGCCAAAGTCGGCGACACTGCCATACCCGACACGGACTACAAGGACGTAACCTCGCCCCCTTCCATTACCATCCCCGCCTACCAAACGCAAGGAACCGCCCGCTTCGATCTAGAAGCCATCGACGACGATGACCCTGAGAGCCCCGAAACGATCACCGTACGAGGCGACCCCGACGACACCCTGACCGCCTTCACCGTCGGTGAAGACACCCTAACCCTCGTCGACGACGAAAGCGCCGTAACCCTCTCCCTGGATGTCGCCCAAGCCGCCGAAGGAACCCGCCAAAATGTTACCGTGAAAGCCGCCTTCTCGGCCGGCGTCACCCAAACCGCTCAGAAAACCATCCGAGTAACCGTAAACAACGGAACCGCCACCGCCGGAGAAGACTACCAAACGCTGGCCCCGTTCGATATCAGAATCCCCGCCAACACCAACTACGCCACCACCAACATCACCCTCAACCTCACCCCCGACGACCGCGTCTACGAAGGCAACGAAACCCTGGAACTAACCGGATCGCACTCCCAGTTCACCGTCAGACCCGTCACCTTCACCATCACCGAAAACGACGCCCAACCCAACCGCATAACCCTATCCGCCAGCCCCAACCGAATAAACGAAGGCGCATCCGCAAGAGTACGCATCACCGCCTCCCTCGGCTCAGTCGCGCTCACCCAAGACATGCAAGTTCCCGTCACCCTGGGAACCGGAGAATCTTACGAACCCGGCCCCGGGACCCACACCATCACCATCCGCGCCGGCCAAACCAGCGGATACATTGATATAGACATGCGAATAAACGACGACCCCACCCAGGAGAACGCCAAACAAATTCGCATAACCCCCGGCGACGTTACCGGATTCACCGCCACCGCCACCACTATCACCATCCCCGCCAACGACGCCCCCGCTGTCACCACCACCCCCACCGGCGGCGGCGGAGGAGGTGGAGGGGGCGGCGGAGGAGGCGGCGGAGGCGGTGGCGCCCCAGCTCCAGCCCCACCCCCCGCGGCCGGAGGTGGAGGCGGTGGAGGCGGTGGTGGAGGAGGAGGCGGCGGCGGCGCTCCGCCCCCCGCGGCCGGTGGAGGGGCCCCGCCGCCTGCCGGTCCCGCCCCGCCGGTGGCGCCGCCGCCCGCGCCGGTGGCCTGCCAGGGACGGTTCTGCGACGATGACGGCAGCGTCCACGAAGACAACATCGAGTTGATGGCCGTATGGGGAATAACCATCGGATGCGACGCCAACGACTCCACTAAATACTGTCCCAGCGCGCAAATCACCCGTCGGCAAATGGCCACTTTCATCTACCGGGCAGTCAATCCCCGCTGGCCCATCCAGTTCCCCACCGGCATAGAAATAGCCGATGTCCCCGCCGACGCCAGCTACCGTTCCTACGCCGACTGGCTGGTAAGCATCGGGGCCTTCCAGCTGGACGGTGGGAACTTCAACCCCCGAGGGATAGTAACCCGAGCCGATATGGCGGTGATGATGGTAGCCGCTTTCCCCCACATCCAAGCCGTATCCGAGTCGCAAAACCTGTTTGCCGACACCGCCAACCTGGACGCGGCGGTGGTGCGGGCCATTGAAGGCATAGCCGAAAGCGAAGTAACCAGAGGATGCACCACCACGCCGCCCCTCAGATACTGCCCCAACAATCCGGTGACCCGGGCGCAGATGGCATCCTTCTTCGTAAGAGTAATCAACCAAGCCCCCACCACCACCGACGACGCCGCAGGCGCAAGTTCATAACCACCCCAACCTATCCCGGCCTCTGCCCAACCCAGGGGCCGGGATATTTTTTCTCCCAAAGTAGGGCAACACCAGCACCCGATTCCGCACTAGCGGGAGCCCTTTATGAGTTCGCAGTTTTGCCGGAAGCGGCGTCCCTGACGGCCCGGAGCGGAGCGTCGGCGGGCTCTGGGCGGCGGGGGTTCCTTTGCTGTGGCTGGTGCGGCAATTCGCCCCTCCCCGTTGGCGGGGGCGCGCCCCGGCCCTGCTGTACGGCCCCTGGCTGGCCGGTTTCATCTGGCCCTACCGCCCCCCTCCCCCTTTGACTCAACCCGCCCGCTTACGCCCGACCGTGCTCTGTCGCGATGTACCAGGTATGACCTGGTCCGACCCTATAATCAAGCCGCAAGGGGTCACAAGAAGGTTACATCCCGGCCCGGAACCGTTGCGGCGGCTTTGAGGCCAAGGTTGGTAAGACCCTGCATAGAAACGACCCGCCACGAATGGCGGGCCGTTTTGACCATAGGATATACCTATGGCGCAGTTCTAAGGAGAAGCATAGATGACCAATACAATCCTGTCAAATCGATCTCCCGTTGTCGGGTATGTGGATGGTTACAACGTCTACTACGGATTGCAGTCTAAAGGCTGGCGAAGGTTCTTCTGGCTTGATTTGCGGGCGTTGCTCTCCGAGCTCCTAGAACCGGGAGAAGTTCTGGCAGCGGTTAAGTATTTCACTGCCAGGCCGACTTTATACCAGCGGTGAAGCACGTGGTGGGCAGGTTGGGGAAGGAGGTGATCGTCACTCCTCCTCCCAACCGACGGTCGGATGCTCTAATCAAAGTGGCTTCGGGCGTGGCTCATTTTCCCCAGGGCGCTTTTGGGAGATCGCAGTTGCCGGAGGTGGTGACGGGGGACAATGGGAAAGAATATCGCCGTCCTCCGGAGTGGGTGTGACGGCTGGGCGGATGGTTACATCCGGGCGGGTATTTCGATTCCCAGCAGGTCCAGCAACAGTTCCAGGGCGCGGCGGACGATGGTTGTCAGGCTCAGCCAGGTGGCGCGTTGCTCCGGGTCGGTTCGGTCAGTATGTGGTAGTTTCGTAGAAGGAGCTAAACAGGGTGGCCAGGTCGTAGGCGTATTCGGCTATTTGGTTGGGGGCCCGCAGTTCCGCCGCCCGGTTGATGGTTTCCGGCAAAGCAAGCAGATCCCCGGCCCTGGTCTTGTACGGCTTGCCGTTTTTTCCGTTCATCGTCCCGAACTGGATGTGCTCCATTTGGGTTCGACCGGCCATTCCGACGCGACGGGCCGTACGGAACACTTGGGTGAACAGGTCGGCCCCCGACTCTTCGGTGCGATGCCCGATAGTGGCCAGGTCGGTGGTGGAGTAGAGGTAGGCCCGCGCGAGGTTTGGATGACCAGCGGGGGGATTTCGGTTTGTCGTCCGGTTTGGTGACCGCCCTGCTGGGAACTTTTCTGTTGGGGTTGGCGGTGGAGAGCGGCCCGCGCGCCTCGGATCACGTTGAAGGAACCAAAGCTTGGGAGTCGGCGGCGGCCACCGCGGTGGGGCTGGTGGTGTTCGCGCCGGTGGCGGGGTTCTTAGCCCGGGTTCGCCCGGCGCCTGGTTTCTTTCTCCGATCGCCCCTCCGCTGGCGGGAGCGCTCCCCGGCCCTGCTGTACGCGGCTTGGCTGGCCGGTTTCATCTGGCTCTACCGCCCCCCTCTAATCCACCCGCCCGCTTACGACCGACCGTGCTCTGTCGCGGTGTAACTGGTTGACCTGGCCCTACCCTATATTTGAGCGCAAGGGGTCACAAGAAGGTTACATCCCGGGCCCGGAACCGTTGCGGCGGCTTTGGGGCCGAGGTTGGTAAGACCCTGCATAGAAACGACCCGCCACGAATGGCGGGCCGTTTTAACCACGGGATATACCCGTGGCGCAGTTCTAAGGAGAAGCATAGATGACCAATACAAACCTGTCAAGTCCATCCCCTGTTGTCGGGTATGTGGATGGGTATAACGTCTACTACGGATTGCGGTGATCGTCACTCCTCCTCCCGGCCGGCAGGTGGCTACTTTAAAGGGCGGCTTCGGGCGTGGTTCATTTTCCCCAGGGCGCTTTTGGGAGGTCGCAGTTGCCGGAGGTGGTGACAGGGGCCAAAGGGCGGGAATATCGCCGCCCGCCGGAGTGGGCGTGACGGCTGGGCGGATGGTTACATCCGGGCGGGTATTTCGAAGAAGGATCTGAACAGGGCGGCCAGGTCGTAGGCGTATTCGGCTATTTGGTTGGGGGCCCGCGGTTCCGCCGCCCGTTCGATGGTTTCCGGCCGGGCCAGCAGATGCCCGGCTCTGGTTTTGTGCGGCTTGCCGTTTTTGCCGCTCATCGTCCCGAACTGGATGTGCTCCATTTGGGTTCAACCGGCCATTCCGATAGCCGGGTTCGCCCGGCGCCTGGTTTCTTTCTCCGACCTGTTCGGCTTGATTCCCGATCAGTTGTCCCTGATGGCCCGGAGCGGAGCGTCGGCGGGCTCTGGCGGCGGGGGTTCCTTTGCTGTGGCTGGTGCGGCAATTCGCCCCTCCCCGTTGGTGGGAGCACGCTCCGGCCCTGCTGTACGGCCCCTGGCTGGCCGGTTTCATCTGGCCCTACCGCCCCCCTCCCCCTCTGATCCACCCCGCCCGCTTACGCCCGACCGTGCTCTGTCGCGGTGTACCAGGTATGACCTGGTCCGACCCTATAATCAAGCGCAAGGGGTCACAAGAAGGTTACATCCCGGCCCGGAACCGTTGCGGCGGCTTTGAGGCCAAGGTTGGTGCGACCCCACATAGAAACGACCCGCCACGAATGGCGGGCCGTTTTGACCACAGGATATACCTATGGCGCAGTTCTAAGGAGAAGCATAGATGACCAATACAAACCTGTCAAGTCCATCCCCTGTTGTCGGGTACGTGGATGGGTACAACGTCTACTACGGATTGAAGTCCAAAGGCTGGCGAAGGTTCTTCTGGCTTGATTTGCGGGCGTTGTTCGCCAAGCTCCTGGAACCGGGAGAAGTTCTGGCGGCGGTTAAGTATTTCACTGCCAGGCGGCGCGGACCCCAAGACTCGAACACTCGCCAGGCAATCTACCTGGGAGCTCTTACCTCGCACGCGGGTGTGGAGGTGATTTACGGAAAGTTCGCCATGAGGGCGCCTCAGCACTGCTCGTACTGCGGTGACATACTCCGTTGCCTGGAGTACAAACGCCCGGATAGACGCACCCAGGAGAAGATGACCGACGTCGCTCTCGGCGTAAACATGGTGGCCGATGCGTATGAGGGGTTATACGAAAAAGCGTTTTTGATGAGCGGCGACGCCGACTTTGTACCAGCGGTGAAGCATGTGGTGGGCAGGTTGGGGAAGGAGGTGATCGTCACTCCTCCTCCCGGCCGGCAGGTGGCTACTTTAAAAAAAGCGGCTTCGGGCGTGGCTCATTTTCCCAAGGGCGCTTTTGGGAGATCGCAGTTGCCGGAGGTGGTGACGGGGGATAATGGGCAGGAATATCGCCGTCCGCCGGAGTGGGCGTGACGGCTGGGCGGATGGTTACATCCGGGCGGGTATTTCGATTCCCAGCAGGTCCAGCAACAGTTCCAGGGCGCGGCGGACGACGGATGTCAGGCTCAGCCAGGAGGCGCGTTGCTCCGGGTCGGGTTCGGTCAGTATGTGGCAGGTTTCGTAGAAGGAGCTGAACAGGGCGGCCAGGTCGTAGGCGTATTCGGCTATTTGGTTGGGGGCCCGCAGTTCCGCCGCCCGGTTGATGGTTTCCGGCAGGGCCAGCAGATGCAGCCACAGGCGCCGTTCCGGGTCGACGGCGGGGGCGGTTACGGTTCCCGCCTCCAGGTCGCGGTCGGCCGCTTTGGCCAGGATGGAGGCCATCCGCACCGCTGCCATCTGCAGGTAGGGGCCCGTTTTGCCTTCCAGGGAAGTGAACCGCTTCGGTTGGAAAATGTAGTTGGAGGCCCGGTTATTGATCAAGTCCCCGAATTTGAGGGCGGCCAAACCGACCTGGCGGGCGATTTCGTCTCTTTCCGCAGGCGGGTAGCCGGCTGCCAAGTCCGATTCGTCCAGGCGGCGGCGGGCTTCATCGGCCACCAGTTGGATAAGGTCCTGCAAGGCCAGCACCTCCCCGGTCCTGGTTTTGTACGGCTTGCCGTTTTTGCCGTTCATCGTCCCGAACGGGATGTGCTCCATTCGGGTTCGGCCCGCCATCCCGATGCGGCGGGCCGCCCGGAACACTTGGGTGAAATGGTGGGACTGGCGGGCGTCCACCACGTACAGGATCAGGTCGGCCCCCAACTCTTCGGTGCGATGCCCGATGGTGGCCAAGTCGGTGGTGGAGTAGAGGTAGGCCCCGCGCGAGGTTTGGATGACCAGCGGGGGGATTTCGGTTTTGTCGTCCAGTTCCGACACTTCTATGACCACCGCCCCGTCGGGTTCCCGGACGGCCCCTTCGCCCAAGGCGCGTTCCACCAGGGGGGCGAGGCGGTCCCGCACATCGCTTTCCCCGTACCACAGGTCGAATTCCACGCCCAGGTCGGCGAAGTCCTGTTTCTGGGAGCGGCGGGACACTTCCACGAAATGTTTCCACAGGGCCAGGTACCCGGGGCGGCCCGCCTGCAGTTCGCCGGTGGCCTGCCGGGCGGCGTCCGCCGTTTCCTCGTCCTGTTCCACGGCGGCGGCTATTTGCGGATACCATTCCTGCAGGTCGGCCAGGGCGACCGGGGGTTCGGCGGGGTAGGGGCCGGAGCTGCCGGGGTCGAAGTAGGGGAGATGGGGGAGCCGTTGCCGGGCGGCCACGATCAACATCCCCATCTGCAGTCCCCAGTCCCCGAAGTGGGCGTCCCCCCACACCCGATGCCCTTGGAAGCGGAACAGCCGTTTCAGGCTGTCGCCGATGATGGTGGAGCGCAGGTGCCCGACGTGCATGGCTTTGGCCACGTTGGGCCCGGCGTAGTCCACTACCACGCTGAGGGGCGTTTCCACCAGCGGCGCCCCCACCCGCTCCGGGTCGGCCGCCAACCGGTTCGCATATTTGGCCAGGGCGGCGTCGGTGAGCGCCAGGTTGATGAAACCCGGCCCGGCCACGGACGCTTCCGCCAGCCGGTGGTCGCCGGCGAGGCGGGTTACGACCTGTTCGGCCACTTCCCGGGGGTTGCGCCCGGCGGTTTTGGCGGCGGGCAGGGCCCCGTTGCATTGGAACTGCCCCAAGTCGGGCCGGTTGGAGGCCACCGTCGACCCGTACGCCGGGTCAAACCCCAACTCGGCGAACGCGGCCCCCAGGGCGGCGCTGAGATCGGACATTACGCTCATAGCAACCCAAGCCTAAACCACCCGCCCGCCTACCGGGGAACTGCTACACTATTCCCAGCAACCCAAACCGAGGCAAGATGCCCCTCCGCGAAACTCTGGAAACCATCCGCACGCTATCTGCACCAGCCAACGAAGAGACGGCCAAGATGTGGATTCTGGTGCCCATTCTGCAGGACTTGGGCTGGCAGACCTACGACGTCCATTGGGAGTACTCGGTGGGCCGGAGCAAAGGCCGGGTGGATGCCGCCTTGAAAGGGCCAAGGGGGGTAGCCGCTTTCATCGAAGCGAAGGCTCCCGGCCATAGCTTGGACGATCATGTTGAGCAGGTCCTCAACTACGCCTTCCAAGAGGGGGCGAACATTTGCGCGTTGACTACCGGCTTGGAGTGGTGGCTGTACCTGCCAGCTGAGACGGATTATCTGTTCCCAGAGCGCCGTTTCGCCGAGTTGCGTCTCAAAAAAGACCCAGTAGAGCAGTTGGCTGTGGATTTCGAGGCCTTCCTCGGACGAGAGCCGCTAGTGAACGGAGAGGCGGTGAAAAAGGCCAAGCAGGTCCTAAAAGCCCGCCGGGAGGCCGAACACTTGGACAAAGAGGTCCCCGCCATCTGGCGCGGGATGCTAACCGACCACGACGAGGAGCTGATTGAACTGGTAAGCAAACGCGTATATGAAAAAACTAATCTCCGTCCCACCAGCAAACAAGTAACTTCTGTCCTCATAGGAACCTCAGTATCTCCGGTAACAAGTTTACCACGGACTCATGAATCTGGAACTAAAAAGGATAAACCCTTGCAAAGTTTTTCTAAACCATCTAAAATAAGTTTATGGGGAAAAGAGCAATCCGTTCGGAGCAATACAGATGTGCTTAGATGCGTTATAGATGGTCTTGTTGCTAGAAACGAGACTGCTTTTGATACAATAACCACAATCGGAAGCATTAAACGTAATCTTGATCGAAAGCAGTCTAGAGACTATTATCGAGCTGGATCCACAGATATTTATTTCAAGATCAAAAAGGCGGCAAAGCATCTAATAGAGGATTCTTATCGATTACTAGAGCATTTTGGTTACCATCGTTCAGATTTAAAGATAAGGACGAGATCTTCACAACTAGTCAATCAACTAACTAGTAAACCTACAGGTATGCTGTTGGCTGGTGAGGGTATGAATATTAAATATTGGGCGGATGTTATGGAAAATGTAGCTAAATATTTACATGCAATTTACTCAAATGAATTTGGGCAAATTGCATCTAGCGGAGGTAGGGTGCTAATATCGAACAACGAGGCAGAGGTGAGGAACCCCCGAAGAATTGGAAACTCAAAATATTTTGTTTCTACTTGGGGGGGGAAAAAGATTCCAGAGTTCGCCAGGTATTTATTGAAATACTTCGATCATAATCCTGATGACTTGGAAGTTCTGTTTCGATAGGTAGATTATGTCGGATTTAGATGGTACGGTGAGGACTTTGCGTGAGTTGTTCACGGGCCGTAAGTATGGAATAGAGTACTACCAGCGTGAATACACTTGGACGGAGTCCAATGTGGTTGAGTTGCTGGATGATCTCGCTACCCGTTTTCTGGGCGAATATGTGAAGGATGATGAGAGGCACAAGGTCGCTTCTTATCGTTACTACTTCCTCGGACCAATAATTACCAATCTCTCTGAAGGAACTCGTTATATAATAGATGGACAACAGCGGCTTACAACATTAACCTTGCTGTTAATCCATCTTGAGCACTTGTCTAAAGAGGCGGAAGATACGGAAAGTGTGAAGAACTTTGTTTATTCACAGCGGTTTGGATCTCGTACGTTCAATATAGATGTGGATGAGCGTAAAGAAGTTATGTTTGCTATTTTGGATGGCTCTTCATTCTTTGATTCTGATGGAAAACCCCAATCCATTCGTAATATTTGGGAGCAATCTCAGAATATAGTGGAGCATTTTCCCGAAGAACTAAAGGGTGAACCTCTAGCATATTTTATTGATTGGCTACTAGAGATGGTTGTATTAGTGGAAATTGGTACAGCTGATCAGGAAATGGCTTTGGAAGTATTTGAAACTATGAATGACCGCGGCATGCGTTTATCTAATACGGATATGTTAAAGGGACTTTTATTGAATAGAATTGAGGATTCTCAGCAAATTGAGAAAGCCAATCAGATATGGCGTAACCGTATTACTGAATTATCTGATCTTGACAAGAATGCAGACTCAGATTTTCTAAAGCATTGGCTTCGAGGGCAATATGCTGATACTATTCGGGAACGTAAAAAGGATGCAGTTTCGGGCGATTTTGATATCATTGGTACTGCCTTCCACAAGTGGGTTCGGGATAATAATGAAAGGATAGGACTTCATCATTCCAGCGACTATAAGAGTTTTATCAACCGTGATTTTGTGCAAATGAGTCATCGTTATAAACAGCTCCTGAAGGCCAGTTGGACATTAACACCTGGCTTTGAGCATGTATTTTACAATGCCACGGTAGGTATTACTCTTCAATATCTACCTATTTTAGCTACTGTTACGCCAGACGATGATGAAGAGATCTTTAAGCAAAAGACTCGTTTAGTCGCTAGTTATATTGATCTCTATATTGCAAGACGTATAGTCAATAATAGAAATTATGGTTATTCGACTATTGTTTACCATATGTTTATTTTGAGTAAGAATGTCCGTAATAAAGAGCCCAATAATTTACGAGTTATTTTGGCTGAGGAAGTCGCTAAACTTTCGGATTCTTTTGATACTATGAAAGATTATGGTCTTCATGGTCAGAATCGCTCGCGTATCAAATATTTGTTATCCCGTATGACTGCTTGGATTGAATCAGAGTGTGGAGATACTGATAGATTTGCTGAGTATGTGGATTGGCAACGCAAGAATCCATATGAGGTGGAGCACATTTGGGCGAACAAATATGATCGACATATGGATGAGTTCGATAACCCAGATGACTTTGCTCGCTACCGGAACCGGTTTGGGGCGTTACTCCTTCTACCTAAGGATTTTAATGCGAGTTATGGGGCAAAGAAATATGAAGAAAAGGTAGAACACTATAACAGTCAGAACTTATTGGCACGATCTTTGCATCCACTCGCTTATGAAAATAACCCTTCTTTTAGTGGGTTTATGGAGGAGACCGGTTTGCCATTTAAGCCTTATCCTGATGGTTTTACAAAGTCTGATATAGAGGAACGTCAGGACCTGTATCGTCAGATTTGTGAAAGAATATGGGATCCTGACAAGTTGGGCTTAGGGAGTGGCTGATGTCTAGTTTTTTGGTTAAGGGGCCGGCTCGGTTGAGCGGGCATTTTCAGCCGGTGGGGAACAAGAACGCCGCCTTGCCCATTATCGCCGGTTGCCTGCTGGCGGAGGGGCCGGTCACTTTGCGCAACGTGCCGATGATCGGGGATGTGGAATCCTTGCTGGCCATTCTGGAAGAAATGGGGGCGACGGTGGAGCGCCGGGGCGGGGGGACCATCGTCATCGACGCCGGGAACGTGGAATCGCCGGTGGTGTCGGCGAAGCTGGCGGGGGTGATCCGGGCTTCCATTTTGCTGGCCGGACCGTTGCTGGCCCGGTTTGGGGAAGTAACCATTCCGCCCCCCGGCGGGGATGTGATCGGCCGCCGTCGCATTGACACCCATGTGCGCGGCCTGACCGCCATCGGCGCCCGCTACGACTTCTCGTACGGACATTCTTTCAAAGCGGAGTCCCTCCTCGGCGCCGATGTGTTTTTGGACGAACCGTCGGTCACCGCCACCGAAAATCTGATTATGGCCGCCTCCAAAGCCAAGGGAACCACCGTCATTCAGAACGCGGCCTGCGAGCCGCACATTCAAGACCTGTGTCATTTCCTCAACAGCCTGGGGGCCCGCATCACCGGCATCGGCAGCAACATTCTCACCGTTGAAGGAGTGGAGTCGTTGAGCGGCGGCGAACACGAAATCGTCCCCGACCATATCGAAATCGGCAGCATGATCGTGCTGGCGGCCGTAACCGACTCCGAAATCACCATCGGGGGGATCCGTCCCGATGAGATAAAGCCCATCGATTTGGCTTGGGAGCGCCTGGGCATCAACTATCACCTGCAACCGGACGGGAGCGCCCTGGTCTGCGCTCATCAGAACCTGATGGTCTCCCCCGACCTGGGGGACGCGGTGCCCAAAATTGAGGACGGGCCGTGGCCGTCCTTCCCGGCCGACCTGACCAGCATCGCGGTGGTGGCCGCCACCCAAGCCACCGGTTCCATAATGATTCACGAGAAAATGTTCGAATCGCGGATGTTCTTCGTGGACCGCCTGATCGGGATGGGGGCCCGCGTCGTGCTGTGCGACCCGCACCGGGTGATGGTGCTGGGCCCCACCCCGTTGCGGGCCAGCCCGCTGGCCAGCCCCGACATCCGGGCGGGGATGGCCCTGCTGATAGCCGCCCTGGCCGCCGAAGGCCAAAGCCGCATCGACCGCGTGGAGCAGATCGAGCGGGGATATGAAAACATCGACGGCCGCCTCGCCGCCCTCGGGGCCCGGATAGAACGACTCCCCTAGTTACAGAAAGGGGGCGACCAGGGAGCGGTAGCGGTCCGCCATTTCGGCCAGCACTTGGCCGCCGGGTTGGTTCCAGATTTCTTGGTTGAAGATTTCCACCTCCACCGGGCCCGTGTAACCGGCGGCGGCCACCGCTTCCGTGAAACGGCGGAAATCTATCACCCCGTCGCCCATCATCCCCCGGCCCAGCAGCGTATCGGGCAGCGGATCCAGCCAGTCGCACACCTGGTAGGAAAAAATCCGGTCGCTGGCACGTTCGATCTGCTCCCACACCCGCGGATCCCACCACAGATGGAAAACGTCCACCGCCACCCCCACCGTTTCCGCCGGAAACCGTTCGGCTATGTCCAACGACTGTTCCAAAGAGACGATCACCGACCGGTCGGCGCAGAACATCGGATGCAACGGTTCAATAGCCAGACGCACCCCGCTTTCCGCCGCGGCGGGGGCCGTCGCCGCAATCCCCTCCTCCACCTGCCGCCGGGAACCGTCCAGATCCGAACCCCGAACCCCCCCGCACACCAGAATCACGGTGTCGCAGCCCATCGCCGCCGACTCTTCCACCACCCGCCGGTTTTCCTCCACCGCCCGCCGCCAACCTTCATCGGAGTCAGCCGTGAAAAAACCCCCCCGGCAGTAGGACGACGTCCGCAGGCCGGCCTCCCGGACTATCCGGCCCGCCGCCTCCGCCCCGCCCGCCGCCCGCACCTGCTCCCGCCACAAGCCGATCCACCCTATCCCGGCCCGTACGCACCCCGCCGCCGCCTCCGCCACGCTCCACAACTCGGTGGTTTTCTGGTTGAGGCTCAGCCGTTCCATGCCGTCCGCCCCGCCCGTCACCGGTCCGCCACCCCGGCGCAGGCCAGCACCGGCCGCATGCGGCGGGCGGCCAAATCCGGGTCGGAAAGCAACCCGGCCGCGTCCGCCAGCCGCACCAACTCGGCCAGGTGGACGATGGAACGGGCCCCCTCCTGCCCGCCCACCATCCGGAAATGGTCCTGATGCCCGTTCAGAAAGGCCAAAAACACCAGCCCGGTCTTGTAATGGAAAGTAGGGGCCTGGAAAATATGGCGGGACAGGGGAACGGTCGGGGCCAAAATTCGGTGAAACCCGGCCTCGTCCCCCCCGTCCAAGGCCCGCAACGCGGCCGCCGCCGCCGGGGCGATGCCGTCGAAAATCCCCAGCAGGGCGTCGCTGTGCCCCCTGTCGTCCCCGGCGATCAGGGTCGGAAAGTTGAAGTCGTCGCCGGTGAAGCAACGCACCCCCTCCGGCAGCCGCCGCCGGAACTCCACCTCCAACTCTTCGTCCAGCATGGAAATTTTCACCCCTTCTACCACTTGAGCGTTGTCGGACACGATCCCCAGCAACGACTCCATCGCCTCATGCGGATCCGCCGACCCCCAATACCCGGTCAAAGCCGGATCGAACATCGGTCCCAGCCAATGCAAAATCACCGGACGGTCCGCTTCTTCCAACACCCGCTGATACAACCGGGCGTAATCTTCCGCCCCCGTCGCGCAGGCCGCCGCCGCCCGGCTGGCCATCATCACCGCCGACCCTCCCCGTTCCTGGACGAAGGCCAACTGATCCAAATAGGCCCCGGCGGCCTCCGGCAGCGACCATTCCGCCTCCTCCAGATCGTCGGTGTTGATTCCGCACGCCACCCGCCCTCCGACCGCCCGGGCTTCGGCCAGGGAACGGCTCAACAGGGTGCGCACCGCCGCCGGGGGCAGGCCCATTCCCCGCCCGGCGGTGTCCATCGCCTCCGCCACCCCCAAACCGACCGACCACAGGAAACGGCGAAAGGCCATGGTGGCCTCCCAGTCGATCGCCTCCGCCCCCACCGGGTCGCCCAGCGGGTCGGCCACCACATGGGCGGCCGCCAAGGCCGCCCGGCTGGTCGGAGGGGGCGAAGGCTCCGCCCGGATGGGTTCCGTTCCCCCCAGCCGGTAAACCTCCACCGTCCCCTCCCGGGTGGGCAGGGGCAGCGCGGTCACCGCCGCGCCTCGGACAGGTCCACCCACCTGCGTTCACGCCAGGAGCGCATAACCGCTTCCACCAGTTCCAAGCCCCGCACCGCTCCGGCGAAAGTCCATGGGAAAGGCTCCCCGGCCGCGGCGTGCCGCAGAAAAGCCTCCCACTGCAGTTTGAATCCGTTGTCAGCCGGACGTTCCGGGGCCGGGGTCCATCCGGCGCGGAAATCGATCGGGTTGGGGACGTCCGGGTTCCACACCGGGCGGGGGGTATCGGTCCGTTTCTGCCAACGGCACTCGCGCAATCCGGCCACCGCCGAGCCGTCCACCCCGTCCACTTGGAAAACCACCAGCTCGTCCCGGTACACCCGGGTGGTCCACGAAGAGTTTATTTGCACCACCGCCCCGTCCCGCAACCGCATAATGGCGTAGGCGGCGTCGTCGGCGGTGGCTTGGTACGGCTCCCCTTCCTCGTAGCGGGTGGGAATGTGGGTGGCCCCCAGCGCGCACACCGACTCGATTTCCCCGAACAGATCTTCGATCACGTACTGCCAGTGGGGGAACATGTCCAAGATGATGGAGCCGCCCTCCTCGGCCCGGTAGTTCCAGGCGGGCCGTTGCGCCTCCCCGTCAAAACCTTCAAACACCCAGTAGCCGAACTCCCCCCGCACCGACAGGATGCGGCCGAAAAACCCCTGGTTGATGAGGTTTCGCAACTCCCGCAGCCCCGGCAGGAACAACTTGTCGGCCACGATTCCGTGCTTGATGCCGGCGTTTTCGGCCAAATCCAGCAGGTCCCGGGCGGTGGCGGCGTCCCCGGCCAGCGGCTTCTCGCAGTAGACGGCTTTGCCCGCTTCCACCGCCGCCCGCACCCCCTCCGCCCGCCGGTTGGTGGACTGCGAATCGAAATAGATTTCCACCTGCGGGTCGTCCAACGCCTCCCGCAGGTCGCAGGTCCACCGTTCCACGTTGTGGGCGGCGGCCAACTCGGCCAGTTTGCCCGGGTTGCGGCCCACCAAAATCGGTTCCGGAATCAGGCGGGAGCCGTCGGGCAGGGCGACCCCTCCCTGGTCGCGCAAGGCGATGACGGAGCGGGCCAGGTGCTGGTTGCGGCCCATCCGGCCGGTGACCCCGTTCATCGCAATGCGGATGATCCGGTCGCCCATTCGCTCAGTCCCAGTCCAGCCAGGAGGGGAGCCGGTTGCGTTCCCGCAGGGACCCGACCAGCCCGGCCGGGAAAAACAGCAATATCAGGACCATCAACGCGCCGGTGATGACCAGGTTCAGTTCCGAACCTCCGAAATAGGTTATTGAGACTTCGTCGAAAGCCACGATGAGGACGGCCCCTATGACCGGCCCCGCCACCGTGCCCCGCCCGCCTACGATGGCCATCAGCACCATCCGGGCCGCCATGGCGATAATCAGGAAAATGACCGGTCTCAGATAGGCCAGCGAATATCCCCAGAGGGCCCCCACCACCCCCGGGAAGAAGGCGCTGAGGGCGAAGGCCATCAGTTTGTAACGCCGGGTGTTGATGCCCGACACTTCCGCTTTCACCTCGTCGGCGGCGATGGCCCGCAAAGCCACCCCGAATTTGGAATGGGCCACCCGGTAGCCGAGGCACACCGACCCGGCCGCCGCCGCCAGCATCGCATAGTAGAAGGGGACTTTCACCCAGGAAATGTCAAGGGGGACCAGCGGCAGGCTCAACCCGTTGGAACCGCCCAGGTAGGCCCAGTTGTCCATCAGCAAAGTCACCACCAGCAACAGGGCGATGGTGGAGATGATGAAAGACGGCCCCCGCGTCCGGTAGGTGATCAGCCCGACTATCACCCCCAGTCCCATGGCCACCGCTCCGGCCAGCAGGGCGGTGGCGAAAGGGGACCAGCCGAATTCCAGCAGCAACAGGCCGGAAACGTAGCCGCCCACCCCCCAGAAAACGTTGTGCCCCAGCGAAATGTAACCGGTGTATCCCCCCAGGATGTTCCAGCTGGAGGTTAAAGCGATCCACATGAACACCACGGTGACCAGTTGCAACACGTAGTTGTAGGAGTCGATTCCCCGCAACAGGGGCAAGGCGAGGGCGACGGCCAGCACCGCCCACAGCATCGTCCAGCGCATTTTCCCCGACGGCCGCTTGGAAAACTCCGGAGCGGGGGCGGAGGAGGGGTTCCGCTCTTCGATCATATGCGGGCCTTTTTGCCGAACAGACCCTGCGGTCGGATGAGCAACACGATGAACAGCACCCCGAAAAAGGTTATGGGGGCCCACACCGGCCCGATCCGGTCGCTCACGAAAGAAGAAATCACCGCCAGCCCCACCGCCCCGATCACAGCCCCTTTCAGGCTGCCCAAACCGCCCAGCACGATCAGGGACAGCAGGATGGCGATCCATTGCCAGTGACGGGAGGGAAAAAACGGGAAGACGAAGCTGACCAGGGCCCCGGCCGCTCCCGCCACCGCCATCCCCAGGCCGAAGGCGATGGTGGACACCCGTCGCACGTCCACCCCCACGATCTGCGCCGCCTCCCGGTTTTGCATGGTGGCCCGCACCCCGTAGCCGATGCGGGTGAATTTGAGGAACAGCCACAGTCCGACCAGCAGCAGGGCGCTGGCCAGCAGGGCGTAGAACTGGCCGGTGGGGATGAACAAGTCTCCCAAGATGATGGCGTCCCGGGCGTAGGGGGGGTTGACGGTGCGGTAAATGCCGGTGAAGAAATAGGACATTAATCCTTCCACGATGAAAGCCAGCCCGAAGGTGAGCAGCACCGTCATTTCCGGAAACTTGGGGGAGCCTTCGATGCGGGGGAAGAGCAGGCGGTAGAGGGCGGCGCCCAGCACGAAAAAGATGGGAAGGGCGATGAACATGGAAAGCAACGGGTCGATCCCCAGGCCGTCGAACAGGTAGTAGCTGAGGAAGGCTGCCAGCACCACGAAGGCGGCGTGCGACAGGTTCACCACCCGCATCACCCCGAACAGCAGGGTCAGGCCGGAGGCCATCAGCGCGTACACGCCTCCCAGCAAAGTCCCCAGTACCAGAACCTGCAGATTGTGCATTACGAACCCTCTGCCCGGGTTGCCAACGCCCCCAGGTACAGGTCGCGGATGCGGGGGTCGTCCAGTATTTGATCGGAGGGGCCCTCAAACCGTTTGGTTCCCAGATCCAGCACGAAAGCCCGGTCGGTCGCCTCCAGGCCCTTTTTGACGTTCTGTTCCACCAGCGCCACGGTGATCCCCATCTCGGTTCCCAAGCGGCGAATGGCGTCGAACACCACCGCGTTGATTTGCGGGGCCAAACCGAGGCTGGGTTCGTCGATCATCATCAGCCGCGGTTCGATCATCAGGGCCCGGCCCAAAGCCAGAATCTGCTGTTCTCCGCCGGACATGGTTTGGGCCAGTTGGGAGGAACGTTCCGCCAGCCGGGGGAACATGGCGAAGACCCGCTCCATCCGTTGATCCACCAGGCGGCGGTTGCGGACCAGATAGCCGCCCATTACCAGGTTTTCCTTGACGGTCATTTCCGGGAACAAAGTCCGATCCTGGGGGACGAAGCACACTCCGGCCTGCAGCACCCGGTCCGGACGCAACCCGCCGATCGGCCGGCCGTCGAAGGAGATGGTTCCGTCCCGGGGGCTGAGGATGCCCGCCACCGTTTTCAGCAGGGTGGATTTGCCCGCCCCGTTCGGTCCGATGATGCAGTAGGAGGCCCCTTCTTCGATGCTGATCGACACATCGGTCAGGATGTCCGGACCCGTCCCGTAGCCGGCGCGCACCCCTTCTATTTCCAACAAGGCCATTACGCCTCCCCCAAGTAGGCGTCCAGCACCCGCTGATCCTCCCGCACCGCCTGCGGGGAATCCTGGGTTATGACCTGTCCGTGGGCCATCACCACGATGGACTGGCCGAGGCGCATCACCACCTCCATGTTGTGTTCCACGATCAGGAAAGCGGTCCCCCGTCGGTTCAGTTCCAAGATGCGGTCCATTATCCGTTCCAGCAGGGCCGGGTTGACCCCGCCGGCGGGTTCGTCCAGCAACACCATTTTCGGTTCGGTCATCAGGATGGAGGACAGTTCCAGCAGTTTCCGTTGGCCGTAGGACAGCCGTTTGGCGGGCTGTTCGGCCAGCCGCTCAATGCCGGTGAAGGCCAGGATGTCCATGGCCCGTTCCCGTTCGGCCGCCCGGATGCGCCCGCCCAGCAGGCTGGACAGGTTGTTGGGCACGGTGGAGGCCACCATGTTTTCCAGCACGGTCATGTCCCGCAACTCCCGGGTGATCTGAAAGGTGCGCCCCATGCCCTGTTTGGCTATTTTGTGGGCCATCAGGCCGGTGATGTCCCGCCCGTCGAAGATTATCCGCCCCGAGTCGGGAACCGCCACCCCGGAGATAATGTCGAAGGCGGTGGTTTTGCCCGCTCCGTTGGGGCCGATGAGGGCGGTTATGGACCCGGCGTCCACCGAGAAGGAAGCCCGGTTGACCGCCACCAGGCCGCCGTAGGTTTTGGTGATGCCGCGGATTTCCAGCAGGGGCGCCGGGGCCGGAACCCGGCGGGGGCTCTCATGGTCGAGGCTCACGGAGAGGCGCGGCGGGGAGGGAGGGGGGAGGGGCCCCGATTTTCTTCAATTCGGGGCCCCTCCACATCGGTTTCGGCTTACCAGTCGGGCTTGGGGTACAGCAGGTCGGAGGTTCCGGGGAACTCGCCCACCGGATATACGAACTCCAACGAGCCGTTCTGCCACTGGTTGACCAGGAAGCTGCGCTCGAACGGCAAACCCCGGTCGTCCCAGGCGAAGGCCCCCATGATGGTGCTCACCGGGTCGTCCAAGGTGCGGGCGTGCATCCACTGCGACATAGCGGCGTTGTCGGTGCCCCCGGTGCCTTCCATGGCCTGGGCGATTCCCTGGCACACCGCAAACGGGATGGCCTCGTCCTCGTCCGGGGCTTTGCCGAAGGAGGCGGTGAAGCCGTCGATGAAGTCCTGGTTGGTGTAGGGCTGGCCGGCCAGGGTTCCGGAGAAGTTGGCCAAGGGGCTCCACACCGAGTGGATGATGATGCCGTTGGCGGTGTCGCCCAGGGCGTCGTAGAATTCGGACTGGGCCCCCTGCGACATGTAAACCAGCGGAATCTGGGCCCCCACCGTCTGCAGGGCCTGGGCCAGCGAGATGGCCTCGTCCGGGGAGGCGGTGGCCGCGGCCAGGAAGTCCGGCTCGGCGTTGCTGATGGAGTTGGCCAGGGTCAGCCAGTCGGTGTATCCCACCGGCCACACCTCATTCAAGACCGGTTCCATGTTCAGTTCGGCCAGGTAGCCGGGGGCCAGGCTGTACGTCTCGTCCGAACCGGGGATGCTCACGTCTCCGCCCATAAAGCCGTTGGCGATGGCCCCGGCGAAGAAATCGTCGGCGGCTACCACCGCCGCCCGCGCCGGCGCGTCCTCAATGATTCCCTGGTCCACGTAGTAGTTCACCAGGTCCACGACCGAGGAGCCGGTCAACTCGGCCGGCAACTGCTGGAAGTAGAACAGGTTCTGGTAACCGCGGGCGTAGAGGCGCATGGCGCCGCTGGAGGGAACCGGATAGACCATGTTGTTCTGTTCGGCGATGGTGGAGGCCGGGAAACCGAGCAGGCTGGAGAAGGTGCCCAGCAGGGCGTCCACGTTGTCCACGTTGATGAAGCGCTCGGTCTGGGTGACCGTCACTTCGGTGTCGCTGCGGTTGTCCTCCAAGAGCAACTCCACCGGGCGTCCCAGGATTCCGCCCCGGTCGTTCAACTCGTCCACGCAGAACCGGTAACCGTCGGCGTGCTTGCTGCCCGGGATGGAAAACTCTCCGGTGAGGGGCAGCGAGGCCCCCAGCACGATCGGGTCCGCCGCGGCGGCGGTAGTGGTCTGCGCGGCGGTGGTGGTGGTCTGCGCGGCGGCGGTGGTGGTGGTTTGGGCGGCGGTGGTGGTGGTCGGGTCGGATCCCGAATCCCCGCAGGCGGCGGCCGCCAACGCCATCACCGCCAAAAGGGCTGCCCATTTCCAAGTTTTCATTGCGTTACCTCCCTGAGTAACTGATACCCGTTTTGTGGCCCGAGTTTCGGTTGCCCATTATATTACAAACGATTGCGAACGGGCGGGCCGAGACCCGGGTGGTTTTGTCAGTGTAGCAGGCGCCGGGTCTCCGGCACCAAAAAGGCGGTTCCCAGGACAACCAGCAGGGTGAAAGCCAGCAGGGGGGCCGCCGCCGCCCCCCGTCCCCAGTTTTCGAACAGGGCGGCGGTCAGCAGGGGGGCGGCCAGGAAAGCGGCGTCGCCGGTGAGGCGGTAGACGCCCAGCCGCCGTCCCAGTTTGCCGTCCTGTTCGCTCAGGTCGGCCAGCGCCGCGTTTCCCACGTTCACCGCCACCGAACCCAGCGTGAGCAAAACGATGGCCGACCACCAGCCGACCGCCCCCCGCATCCATCCGAAGGCGGCCACTCCCAAAGCCTGCAACAGAAGGCCGGGGACCAGGGCCGCTTTGCGGGCGATTCGATCGGCGATGCGCCCGGCGGCCAAAGCGGCCAGAAAACGGATGGTCCCGCCCGCCCCGAGGGCCAGGCCCACCATGGCGGCGCTCAGCCCCAACTCGCCGTCTCCCACCAGCGGAATCAGGGTTTGGATAAGAGCTCCGAAAACGGCGAATTGCGCGGCCGGGATCAGATATATGACGGTCAGCGCCCGCTGGTTGGGCGGCGGGCCGTCCCCGTCCCCGGAATGGACGGGGCCGAGCCGCGCTCCAGCGGCAAGCAGGTGGAAAGCCCCCATCAGGACGGCTATCCCCGCCCCCGCCGCGAACGCCCACCGCCAGTTCCAGATGGAACCCAGCGCTCCCCCCGCCGCCGGGCCCGCCGCCTGTCCGGCCAGCATGGCCCCGGCGAAAAGGGAGAGGGACATGCCGCGCCGCTCCCGGGGGACGGCCGCGAAGGCGGCGGTGGCGGTGGTGATGGTCAGGGTGGAGCCCGCCCCCATCGCCAGGGCCGCCCCGTATAAGACCGCCGGGCCGGGGGCGGCGGCCGCGGCCAAACTTCCCAGGCCAACGATGGCCGCCGCCAAAGCCATCAGCCGGTTGGAGCGGCGGTTTTCAATAGCCCATCCGGCGGGGAGGTCCGCCAGCAACCGTCCCAAGGCGAACACCGACAACAGGCCGCCCAGCCCGGTAGTGGAGATGTCCAGCTCCCGCCCGATGTCCGGCAGCAGGGGAGGGCGGAAAAAAGCGGCCGCGGTCAGGATGAACACGCCCAGGCCCACCCCGGCCAGGTAACCCCGTCCCCCGTTGCGGAAACCGGGATTCAAGACGGGGCCGGGCCGGTGGAGGCGCGGATTTCCAAAGTGGGCTTCAGGCGGACGGCGGCGGCGGGGGGAGGCTTGCCGGACATCAGGGACAGCAACACGGAACCGGCCCGTCCGCCCATCTCCCGGTAGGGCACGCGCACCGCGGTCATGGCCGGTTGCATCATTTCCAGCAGGGGCATGTCGTTGTAGCCGGTGACGGAAATGTCCCGTCCCGGCCGGAGGCCCGCGGCCCGGATGGCCCGGTAGCACCCCAGTCCCAGCAGGTCGTTGCCGGCGACGACGGCGGTCAGGTCGGGGCGGCGTCCCAGCAAGGCCAGGCAGGCCCGGTAGCCGGGTTCCACTTGGAACCAGTCGGCTTCCTCCACCTGGTCCGGGTCGGCCCGCAACCCCCCGGCTTCCATCCACTCCAAGAAGGCCTCCCGCCGGCCGTGTCCGGTGGAAAGCCAACCCGGCCCCGCCACGTGCCCGATGCGGCGGTGTCCCAACTCGGCCAAGTGCCGCACCGCCAGGCCGACGCCCAGATGATCGTCCCCCACCACGGCCGGGACGGACTCATCGTCCAAGGTGCGGTTGACCAGCGCCGCCGGGATCCCCCGCTCGGCGGCGGCGGCGATGGAATCGTCGTTGCGGCTGACGGCCGCCACCAGCAGGCCGTCCACTTGCCGGTCCAGCATGGCGGTGACCACCGACTTGGCTGGGAAGGTTTCGTAGCCGGGGTTGCCGATGAGGACCGAATATCCGCTTTCCGCCAACACCGCCTCCGCCCCGGCGATGATGGGCCCGAACAGGGGGTTTTCGATGTCTGGAATGACCATGCCCACCGACATGGTCCGGTTGGTGCGCAACCCCCGGGCCAGCGGATGCGGACGGTAGCCCAAAGCCCGGGCCGTTTCCAACACCCGCCGCCGGGTTTGGGATTTGACCATGGAGGCGGTCCGGGGGTTGAGGGCGCGGGAAACGGTGGAGGCGTGCACCCCGGTTTGGCGGGCGATGTCATGCAAGGTGGGGCGGTCGGTCATCGGCGGTTGGAAAGGACCGCTTCCCAGGACAGGCCCAAGTCGGAAAGGAGCACCCGGGCCGCGTTGCGGCCGGGAGCCGCCGAAACCGAACCGCCGGGGTGGGTGGTGGCCCCCGTCTGGTAGAGGCCGGGGAGGGGGGTGCGGTGCCCGGCCCAGCCCGGAGCGGGCCGCAACAGCCCCGTTTGGGAGGGGTCCATGTCCCCCCCGTGGCAGGA
The DNA here is from genome assembly GCA_965202665.1 of Candidatus Spongiisociaceae bacterium. Lineage (GTDB taxonomy): Bacteria > Actinomycetota > Acidimicrobiia > Spongiisociales > Spongiisociaceae. Next base: position 746,344 of record OZ241841.1, on the reverse strand, counting down.
GCCGTGCCAGTTGTGGGCGTTCATCCGTTCCAAGTCCAGCGGACTTTTAATATGGGAGGCCAGGAAATGTTCATCGGCGGGCAGGGAAGCGTAGCGACGCAGATGCTCCAGGTGGGCCTCCGCCGTTTGTTCTTTGATTTCGTCCCAACGCCGGGGGCCCCCGGCCAGCCGATAGGGATGAAATCCCACCACTTTCAAAGTGTGGCGGCCCGCCGGGGCCCGGCCGGGGTCGGTCACGGTGGGGCAGAGGATCAGCAGGGGAGGGTCGTCCGTCGCCGCCCGCCCGGCGCGAAAATCGTCGGCGATGCGCAACAGCCGGTCCGCGGAATGGGGCAGGCCGGAGGCGAGGGGCGACAGGCCCGACCCGTCGAATACCGGGGGGGCGGAGGTTGCGTAGTGGGCGGCGAACATGGCGACGCCCGGTTGCCAGGAAGCCACCGCTTCCCGAAAGGCGGGGTCCCAAGTTTGGGCGGGGGCCATTTCCGCTAAATGCTTAATGTGGATGCTGGACAGCACCGCCCGCTCCGCCCGCAGCCGCTCCCCGTTTTCCAACTCCACCCCCGCGCAGCGCCCTCCTTCCCTGATCAGGCCGACCACCGTTTGCCCGGTGCGGATGACGCCGCCCGCCGCTTGGAAGGCGGCGGCCAGGGCTTGGGGGAGGGCGGCCGATCCCCCTTTGGGAACGATCCAGGAGTTGGTTTGCCGTCCATAGGCCAGGGAGAAGGCGAGGCGGGCGGTCCCGGCCCGTTGCGGGGGTTGCATGGTCATGAAAGCCATCCACAGCAGGGCCGCCCGGGAGGAGGGATGCCGGAACCGCTCCTCGATTACCTGCAGGGCGGACCGATGGCGCAGCCGTCGCCACCGGTCGCCCAGGGGATGGCCGGCCAGCCGTTGGTCCAGGTCCGGCCCCCAGCCGATGGGGGTGTGGTCGAAGGCGGAGAAAACCCCTTTGATCTGGTCGTATTCCGCAATCAGCGACCGGTAGCCGTCCGCGTCGGAGGGCCGCAGGCGGGCGAACTCTTCGCAGGTGGCGTCCATGTCCCGCCAGATGGTGACCGATGTCCCGTCCGGGAACGGAAGGTGGACCACCGGATCCGGTTTCAGGTATTCCAGCCCGTACTCCCGCAGCCCCAACTCATCGTCGCGCAGCATCGGGTTGGACTGGATGATGTTGTGGGCGGTGGAGCAGGTGTCATGCCAGAAGCCGGGCAGGGTCAGTTCTTCGGAGGCGGCGTCGCCCCCCACCGTTTCCCGGGATTCCACCACCGCCGTCGACAGCCCGGCCCGCGCCAGGTAGGCGGCGGCCGCCAGGCTGTTGTGGCCCGCTCCGGCCACCACCACGTCGAACCGGTTTTCCGTCATACGCCGTACAGCACCACCAGCACGGAGCCGGCCAGCACGGCCGCCGCCCCGGCAATCAAAGGCGCCGAGGGTTGTTCGCGGGCGGTTCCCACCAACAGGGGGGCGGCGATGATGACGGTGGGAACGGCCAGCTGGTTCAAGGTGACTCCCACCGCCACCGCGATCAGGTCGAAGGCCAGCCACTGCACGGCGATGCAGAAGGAGACCAACGCCCCGCCGGTCAGCGCCCACCGCCAGGCGGCGGCCGGGATGGGCCCGCCCGCCCGCCGGGCGCGGGTGGCCAACAGCATCAGGCCGTAGGCGGCGGTGGAGGAGAAAATGCCGATGGTTACCCCCAGCAACGGGGAGTCCAGGCCCGTCAGGCCCCAGCGTATGAAAAGGGGGCTGGAGGCCCAGGTGAGGGCGGTTCCCACCGCGAACCAGGGCACCGTTCGCAACGACGGCCGGCCTCCGCCCCGCAGGGACAGCGCCGCCAAGCCGGCTACTACCAAGACCAGCCCGCCCAGCATGGCCGGGGTGAGCGGTTCCCCCAAGGCCAGGGCGGCCAGAATCGCCCCCAGCAAAGGGGCGGAACCGGCCACCGCCCCGGTGACGGCCGCCCCCACTTTCTGCTGGCTGATGGACAGGAAAGTCCAGCCGACGAAAAAGTGCACCAGGCCCGCCCCGGCGTAATAGAAGAAAGAGGCGGCGGGGGCGGAGGCCAGCAGGCCCAGGTCCTGGGTGGCGGTCACCCAGACGAGCAGGGCGCCCGCCGCTACCGCCTGCACGATGAAAACAACCCGGTAGACGTCCAGTTGCTGGTTGGCCCGCCGGTTCACCGCTTGGAAGATTCCGAACCCGACTCCGGCCAGGGAAGCGTAAATGACCCCGGTCATTTTCCCATTTTACAATCGTTTGCCGTCCGGGAGGCCTCCCGGACGGCCCGCCACACCCGGTAGGGGGTCAGCGGCAGATCCAGGTCGCGAACCCCCAGCGGCCACAAGGCGTCCGCCGTGGCGTTGAGAACGGCGGGGGGGAGCCCGATGCATCCCGCTTCCCCCGCTCCTTTCACCCCCAGCGGATTGGAAGGGGCGGGGGAGGTCAGGCGCAGGGCGGTCAGGGAGTACGCTTCCGCCGCGGTGGGGAGGGGATAGTCCATAAACGTGGAGGTAATCGGCTGCCCGTCCGCGTCGTAGCGGAAAGCCTCCAGCAACGCCTCTCCCATGCCCTGCGCCAAGGAGCCGTGCATCTGGCCTTCCACGATCATGGGATCCAGCACCGTTCCGCAGTCGTCCAAGGCGATAACCCGCAACAGCCGGACTTCGCCGGTGGCCGGATCCGCTTCCACCACCGCGGCGTGTACGCCGTAGGGGAAGGTTTGCGCCCCCGCGGAGAACCGGTCTTCCTCCGCCAGCGGTTCGGGGGAGGCCGTCTCCCACAGCGAAACGCCGCTGGCCGGGTCGCCCGCCACCCGGAATATTCCCTCGTGGTAGCGGAGGTCGGCGGGGTCCGCTTCCAGCATCCCGGCCGCCCGCAGGCGGGCCCGCTCCAGCAACCGGCGGGCGGCCCGCACCACCGCGCTGGCCCCCAACTGGGCGGAGCGGGAGGCGAAAGAGCCGGTTCCCTCCGCCACCAGGGCCGTGTCCCCGGCGATGACCCGCACCTGCCCGGTCTGGAAAACGCCGGCCGCCAGATCCCGCCACACCCGGGCGTGCCCCTGGCCGGAGTCGACCGAACCGGTGCGCACCGTTATCTCCCGCCGGCGCGGGTCCGCTTCCACCCGGGCGTACTCGTCGGACTGGGGGGCTCCCCCCGCCCGTTCCACAAAAGCCGCCGCCCCCGCGCCCAGCAACGGACGGCCCTCCTCCCGCCGCCGCCTTTTCTCCTCCCGCAAAGCGGGCAGGTCCAGGGCCTTCGCAACCCGGCGCAGGGCTTGCGGGTAGTCGCCGGAGTCGTAGCGGGCCCCGGCGGGGGTGCGCCGGGGCAACTTTTGGGGGGGGATCATGTTGCGCAGCCGCACCTCCATCGGATCCAGGCCGAGGCGGCGGGCGAAAACGTCCATGACCCGTTCCAGGGCCAGGGCCGCTTCCGGCCGGCCCGCCCCCCGGTAGGAGCCGGTGGGGGCGGTGTTGGTGACCACCGCCTTGGTTTCCACTTCCAAGCGCGGGATGTCGTAGAGGCCGGTGGCCACCAGACGGGAGAAAAGCGGGATCTGCGATCCGTTGTGGGGGTAGGCCCCCACTTCGGCCAGGACCTTCAACCGCAACCGGCGCAGTCGGCCGTCGGCGTCCCCCTCCAGGACGGCCCGGTAACGCTGGGCGCGGCCGTGGGTTCCGATGATGAACTGTTCGCGGCGGGAGGCGGCCCACAAAACGGGTCGCCCCAGGCGCCGGGCGGCGGCCGCCACCACCAGGTATTCGGGGAACAACATTCCTTTCATGCCGAAGGCCCCGCCCACCGCGGGGACGGTTACCCGGATAAGGCCGGATTCCATGCCCAGGCCGACGGCCAGTTGCCCCCGCAACCGGTGCGGGGCCTGGTGGCCGCACCAGACGCGCAGGCCGTCCCCCACGGGACGGACCAGGATGGAAACCGGTTCCAAAGGGGAGGGGGCCAGCCGCTGCCCGCCGATTTCCACCGCGGCCGAAAACCGGCCCGGGCCGGGGTCTTCTCCCGCCGCCAGACGTTCCTCCATGACCACGTTGCCCCCGGCGAACAGGGGCGGTCCGTCTTCCGCCCGGCGCGGATCCAAGACCGGGGGGAGTTCCCGCAAATCGGGCCACACCAACCCGGCCGCGTCTTCCGCGGCGGGCGCGGTGCGGGCGACGGCCACCGCTATCGGGTCGCCCACGAACCGGGCCCGCTCCCGCACCAAAGGCGGGCGGGTCATGGCCGGGGCTTCCGGCCCGCTTCCGGTGTTGCCGGGGATATCGTCCAGCTCCAGGTCGGAGGCGGTGAAGACGGCCACCGCGCCGGGGACGGCGGATGCAGGGGCCGTTTCCACCGCGTCGAGCAGGGCGTGGGGGAGGGGGCTGCGGGCGAACCAGGCATGCAGGGTTTCGCCATCGGCCAAATCCGATACGTACCGCCCGGCGCCGGTCACCAGCCGGCGATCGCCGGGTCGGCGGTTGTCTTTGATGGGAACGGACACGATAGGCCAACATATCACACCATTCCGCAAACGATTGCGGAAAGGGGAGGGCTTTCCATTAAGATGTGGGCGTGAAAGTAGATGTCCACGCCCACTGCGTCCCCCCCTCTTTTCTGGAATGGTTGCGGAAAAACGGGCCCGGGGCGGGAGTCGGCTTTCAGGGAGACGGCCGCCTGCTTCTGCCCGGGGGATTGTCCGCCGGGCCGCCCGTTGCGGAATTGTCGGACCTGCCGGCCCGTTTGCGGGCCATGGACCGGATGGGGATCGATCATCAAGTGATGTCCGGGTGGATAGACCTGACCGCCTACGAACTGGAACCGGAGGCGGGGGCGGAATACTCCCGGGCCCACAACCGGTGTCTGGCGGAGGAAGCCGCCCGGCGCCCCGACCGGCTGAGCGCCCTGGCCACCGTGCCCCTGCAGGCCCCCCGGTTGGCCGCCGAAATGTTGCGGGAGGCGATGGGGGAACTGGGGATGAAAGGGGCGCAGATCGCCACCTCCGTAGCCGGGCGGCGGCTGGATCGGGCCGGCCTGGAACCTTTCTGGTCGGTCGCCGGGGAACTGGGGGCGGTGATATTCCTGCACCCGTTGCGTCCGTTGGCCGGGGTGGACATGGAAGGGTTTTTTCTGGAGAACGCAGTGGGACGCCCCGCCGAAACCACCATCGCCGCCGCCTTCCTCATAATGTCGGGGGCGGTGGAACGTCATCCGGGAATCTCGTTTATCCTGGCGCACGGCGGGGGGTTTCTCCCCTATCAGATCGGGCGCCTGAACCGGGCTTGCGCGGTCCGCCCCGATTCGGCCGCCGCCCGGATTTCCCAACCCCCCGGCCATTACCTGCGCCGCATGTACGCGGATGCGGTCGTCCACCATCCGGCGGCGCTGTCGTTTCTGGCGGAAACCCTGGGTTCGGACCGGGTTCTGCTGGGAACCGACTATCCGTTCGCAATGGGGGAACCCGATCCGGCGGGGGCGGTGCGGGCGGCGGCTAGACTGGGGGAGGAGGATCGCAGGGCGATCCTGGGGGGGAACGCCGCCCGGCTCCTAGGATTGGGCGGCCCGTCGCCGGTCCGTCAAGCATGACTAGCCCAACCGGCGGGCCTGCGACCCGTACGGCAAACGATTGCGAAAAGGAGAGACAATGACCGAAAACGGATTCAAGCATCGTATCGGTTGGATAGGGGCCGGACGGATGGGGTTCGCTTTGGCCGGCCGGTTGTTGGACGCGGGGGCCGATCTGTGGGTTTACAACCGCACCCGTTCCAAGGCGGAGCCGCTGGCGGACAAAGGGGCGGTAATCGTCGACTCCCCAGCCGAGTTGGCCGGGAGGGACATCGTGTTCACGATGGTAGCCGGGCCCGCCGACGTGTTGCAGGTCGCCTTGGGGGAGGAGGGGGTGCTGACCGCCGGCTCCGAACGGCCCTCCGTTTTGGTGGATTCCACCACCATCGACCCCGCCACCTCCCGGGAGTTGCGGGAACGGGCGGGCGAGCTGGGAACCGACACGCTGGCCGCTCCGGTGTCGGGCAACCCGAAAGTGGTGGAGTCGGGGGGGATGACCTCGGTGGTGTCCGGTTCCCGGCGGGCCTACCAAACCGCCCGCCCCTATTTGGAGAGCCTGGGGCGCAAAGTCACCTACGTGGGGGAAGGGGATTCGGCCCGGCTGGTCAAGATATGCCACAACCTGATGCTGGGGGTGGTATCCCAGTCCATGGCCGAAATCACCATGTTGGCCGAAGCGGCCGGGGTGTCCCGGGCCGACTTCCTGGAGTTCCTGAACGACAGCGTGATGGGCTCCCCTTTCACCCGCTACAAGACCCCCGCCTTCGTCAACCTGGACTACGCCCCCACTTTCACCTGGCATCTGCTGCGCAAAGACTTTGAGCTGGGTTTGGCGGCCGGCCGGGAAATGAACGTGCCGTTGCCCGTATCCTCCCTGGTGCATCAGATAGTGATGGACGGGATCGGGCGCGGCTTCGGCGAACGGGACTTTGCGGCCATGTTGAGCCGTTTGGCGGAAGGGTCGGGACGCGCTCTGCAGTCGGAGGACCGCCCCGTTTCGGACGGGCTGGGTTGAAATGACCGCCGCCCTGGCGCAACTGACGGAGGCGGGCCGGGACCGGATGTTGATCGGGGGCGAGTGGCTGGCCGCCTCCGACGGGTCGGTGATGGAAGTGCTGGACCCGGCCACCGCCCGCCCGGTGGCCGAAGTGCCCAACGGGGCTTTGGCCGACGCCCGGCAGGCGGTGGACGCCGCCTGGGAGGCCCTGCCCGCCTGGGCGGAGGCCGCCCCCCGCCGCCGGGCTGAAATTCTGCGCCGTTCCTTTGAACTGATGACGGAACGGGCCGACCAGCTGGCCGCCCTCATCGTGCTGGAAATGGGGAAAACCTTCGCCGAGTCCAAAGGGGAAGTCGCCTACGCGGCCGAGTTTTTCCGGTGGTTTGCTGAAGAAGCGGTGCGGGCGGACGGGTCCATCGCCGCCGCCCCGGGCGGCGACAAGCGGATTATGGCCATCGGACAGCCGATCGGGGTGTGCCTGCTCATCACCCCGTGGAACTTCCCGGCCGCCATGGCCACCCGCAAAATAGCCCCGGCCCTGGCCGCCGGATGCCCGGTCATCCTGAAACCGGCCTCCGACACCCCCCTTACCGCCTTGGCGGTGGCCGGGTTGATGGAGGAGGCGGGGGTTCCGCCGGGGGTGGTGAACGTCCTCCCCTGCAACCGTTCGGCGGAGGCGGTCCCCGCCATCCTGCGCGACCGGCGGGTGCGCAAAGTGTCTTTCACCGGCTCCACCGAAGTGGGGCGGATACTGCTGGCGCAGGCGGCCGAAAACATCGTTTCGGCGTCGATGGAGTTGGGCGGCAACTCGCCTTTTCTGGTGCTGGAGGACGCCGACGTGGAAGCGGCGGTGGCGGGGGCGATGGTCGCCAAAATGCGCAACGGGGGCCAGTCGTGCATCGCCGCCAACCGGTTCTACGTCCATCAGTCGCTAGCGGATGAGTTCGCCCGTTCTTTCAGCGCCGCCATGAGCGGGGTGCGGGTCGGTCCGGGAATGGAGGAAGGGGCGGAGCTGGGGCCGCTCATCAACCTGCGGGCGCAACGGGACATGGAAGAGGCGGTGCGGGCCGCCCGTGATTCGGGTTCCCGGTTGCTCACCGGCGGGGCCGCCCCGGACCGGGAAGGGTTTTTCTTCGAGCCCACCGTGTTGGACCGAACCCCCGCCGACTCACCGGTTTTGGACAACGAGATTTTCGGTCCGGTGGCCCCCATCGTCGCTTTTGAGAGCGAAGAGCAGGCCATCGCCCTGGCCAATGACACCGTGCACGGGCTGGCCGCCTACCTGTACAGTTCGGATCTGGCCCGCGCCCTGCGGGTAGCCGAAGCTTTGGAGTCGGGGATGGTGGGGATCAACCGGGGTTTGATTTCCGACCCGGCCGCCCCCTTCGGCGGGGTGAAGCAGAGCGGAATCGGTCGGGAAGGCGGGCACGAGGGCATGAAAGAGTTTCAAGAGATCAAATACATAGCCGTCGACTGGTGAGCCGCCGGGCGGGTTTCAGGGTTCCCGGCGCAACCAAACCATTTCGGTTCGGACCCCGGCGTCGGTTACCAGGTTGAACACCGGGCAGCGCCGTTCCGTTTCCTCCGCCACTTCGGCCAGCCGCTCGGCGGTTTCGGGGGTGTCCACCACCGCCTGTACGCGGATGGTTTGGAAATGCGGGCGCACCTCCGCCGCCCCCATCCGCCCCCGGATGTCGATGGTGAACTCGGCTTCGAAACTGATGGAGGAATAGTCGAAGCCCATGTCGTCGGCGGTGCGCCGGAAGGTGACCGCCTCGCATCCGCACAACGCCCCCAGCACGGTTTGCAGGGGGGAGGGGCCTTCCCCGCTTCCCCCGTGCGCCACCGGTTCGTCGGTGGCGAATTCGCCGTACTCGCCGAAGTCCATGCGGGTCATCATGGAGGCGTCGGTATGGGCGGTGAGCTGTTTGCGGCGGACGATCGGTTGGGCGAGGTCGCGGTTTTCCATGACTTGCGGGCTCATAGCGAAGCTCCGACCAGTCCGGCCTCGGTGTCGGCCAGGATTTCCCGATGGCCGAGTTGCAGGGTTTTGATCCAACGCTGCTGCCCGCTGGTGAAGGCCACGAAAAAACCCAGTTCCACGATTTCCGGCTCGGTGAAATGGCGATGCAGGGAGTCCCACAGTTGGTCGTCGGCCAGGTTGGCGTCCCACACCACGGCGTCGGCGTAGGCCAAAGCCGTTTTCTCCCGGTCCGTGTAGCGGTCGGATTGGGCGTAGCTCAACAGTTCCTCGTAGTGGGATTCGTCGGCCCCGGCGGCCATGGAACGTTGCCCGGCGCAGTATCCGCAGTCCACGGTCTTGGAAACGTACACCCGGCACAACTCTTTGATGTCGTGGTCCAGCGTCCCGTTTGCGAAGGAGGTCATCCAGGCGGCGGTGAAGGTTTTGAGCAACTCCGGAACATGGGCCCGTATGGCTTGGCTTTCCGGGCGGGGAACCCCCACCCGTCGCGCCCGGTCCAGGATGGCGCGCACCTCCGGGTCGTCGATCCGGTCCAAGTCGGGGTAGGAGATGCGGGGCATGGGCTTGGTCCTCCTGACGGGGGCCGGATGCTTTCCGGCTTTCCCCTTTTCGCAATCGTTTGTAATCTAGCATGGAACCGCCGGGCGACCGAGCGGAGATGCGTTGACAAAGAGGAGGGAATCGTGGGCGATTTTCCGGTAGCCACCACTCCGGCCCCGGGGCTGATGGCCGTGGATTGGGAGGAGCGGGTCGACTTCAACCGGTTGCGCGACTACCGCTTGGGCCGGGTCCGGGAGCAACTGAACCTGTGGGGGCTGGGGGCGGTTCTCCTGTTTGAAACCTCCAACATCCGTTACGCGACTTCCACCAACATCGGATATTGGGGGTTCAACAAGACGGAGCGTTACGCGCTGGTTACCCGCTCCGGCGGCCCTTACATCTGGGATTTCGGGTCGGCGGCCAAAGCCCATCGGCTGCAACTTCCCTCCCTCTACCACGCGGGCAATTCGCGGGCGGGCAATCTGGGATTGCAGGGGGCCATCGACCCGGCCGGGGGGCTGCCCCGGCGGGCGGTTGCGGAGTTGCGGGCGGTGCTGGCCGAAGAGGGGGCGGGCGATGCGCCGCTGGGGGTGGACGTGGCGGAAACGGTTTTCCTGCAGCAGTTGCAGGAGGAGGGGCTGCAGGTGCGGGACGCCCAGCAACCGATGATGCGGGCCCGGGAAATCAAAAACCGGGACGAGATAATGCTGCTCACCCAGGCCTGCGCCATGGTGGACGGGGTCTACCAGGACGTGTTCGAAGCCCTGAAACCGGGGCGGCGGGAGTCGGACATCGTGGCTTTGGCGCACGCCCGTCTGTTTGAGATGGGTTCCGAGTTCGTGGAGGCGGTGAACTCCATCGCCGGCGAGCGTTGCTCCCCTCATCCGCACGTTTTCTCCGACCGGTTGCTCCGCCCCGGCGACCAGGCCTACTTCGACATTATCCACGTCCACAACGGCTACCGCACCTGCTATTACCGGACGTTTGCGGTGGGGCGGGCTTCGCAGGCCCATCGGGACGCTTTCAAACAAGCCCGGGAGTGGATGGACGCCGCCCTGGCCCTGGTGCGGCCGGGGACGACCACCGATCAGATAGCCCGGGTGTGGCCGGAGGCGCCCAGCTTCGGCTTCGAAGATGAAATGGACGCCTTCGGCCTGCAGTTCGGGCACGGGGTGGGGGTGGGGTTGCACGAGCGCCCCATCATCAGCCGCCTCAACTCGCTGGACGACCCGATCGAGATCAAGGAGGGGATGGTGTTCGCTTTGGAAACGTACGCTCCGGCTACGGACGGAAGGTCGGCGGCCCGCATCGAGGAGGAGGTGGTGGTCACCGCCAACGGGGCGCAGATCATCACCTTGTTCCCCTGCGAAGAGCTGATGGTGGCCAACGAGTATTGAGCCCCGGCGACGACCCCGTGATAACTTGGACGACCTGATGACCGATTCCGCCCCTCCGGTTTACGACCCGTTGCGCACCGACTATTCCCGGCGCCCGCCCCGGCCGCCCCGCCGCGCCGAGCAGGCGGGCGACCGCATCGACGTCGCTTTGGAAACCCGCCTGCGGATGTACCAGCTGTTGCAAGAACTGCGGCAGTTTGAGAAAAAGGCCTACGACCTGTTTTTGGAGAACCTGGTGAAAGGGACCTCCCATTTGTCGCTGGGGATGGAGGCCCCGGCGGCCGGTTTCGCGGCGGCCATGCGGCCCGACGATTTCACTTTCGCCACCTACCGGGGGCACGCCCACACCCTGGCCCGGGGGGCCCCGATGGGGCCGTTGCTGGCCGAATTGCTGGGCCGTTCCAACGGCGTCCTGCAGGGCAAAGGCGGTTCCATGCATCTCACGTCGGTGGAGCACGGGATGATGGGCTCCTATGCGATAGTCGGCGCCCATCTGTGCATCGCCAACGGGGCCGCCTGGTCGTCGCAGTTGCGGGGAACCGACCAGGCGACGGTGGCCTTTTTCGGGGACGGGGCCTCCAACATCGGGGCTTTCCACGAGGCTTTGAACCTGGCCGCGGTGTGGAGCCTGCCGGTGGTGTTCGTATGCGAAAACAACCTGTACATGGAGTACACCCCCATTGACCTGGTGACGGCGGTGGAGCATCCGGCGGCGGACCGGGCCGCCGCCTACGGGTTGGAGCGGATCGTGGTGGACGGCAACGACGCCGACGCGGTGCATGAGGCGGCCGGGGCGGCCATCGGCCGGGCCCGGGCCGGGGAGGGGCCGTCGTTGGTGGAGGCGGTGACCTATCGGAGCGGCGGGCACAGCCGGGCCGATCCGGGCAAATACCGTCCGGCGGAGGAAGTGGAAGCCTGGTTGGATTACGACCCGATCAGGATCTACCACCAGCGGTTGTTGCGGCTGGGCGTGCCGGAAGGCGACCTGTCCCGGGTTTCCCAGGAGGTGGCGCAACGGGTGGAGGAGGCGGCCGAGTTCGCCAAAAACGGGGTTCCGCCCGACCGTTCCCATCTGATGACCGATGTGTGGGCGGACGGGGGGTCGTCATGGCGGAACTGAGTTACCGGGAGGCGGTGGCCCGGGGCATAGCCCAGGAGATGCGGCGCGACCCCCGGCTGGTGATGCTGGGCGAGGATGCGGCGGCGGCGGGCGGGGTTTTCAAAACCACGGTGGGGTTGTTGGACGAGTTCGGTCCGGACCGGGTGCGGGACACGCCCATTTCGGAGCAGGCCATTCTGGGGGCGGCCATGGGGGCGGCCATGACCGGGGTTCCGGTGATAGCCGAAATAATGTTCTCCGATTTTCTGGCGGTCTGCTTCGACATCCTGGCCAACGAAATGGCCAAATCCCGCTATATGACCGGCGGGCAGATGACTTTGCCGGTGGTGGTGCGCACCGCCAACGGGGGCGGCTCCCGGTTCGGCGCCCAGCATTCCCAGTCGGTGGAGAACTGGTGCATGATGATTCCCGGTTTGAAAGTGGCCGCCCCCTCCCATCCGCACGATGTGGTGGGCCTGTTGGCGGCGGCGGTGCGGGATCCCGACCCGGTGGTGTTCTTCGAGCACAAGTCGCTGATGGCGGGCCGGGCGGAGGTGGCCGAAGGGGAAATCGTGGAGGAGCTGGGCCGGGCGGCCGTGGTGCGGGAAGGCTCCGATTGCACGGTGGTCGCTTTGGCGCTGATGGTTCCCCGGGCGGTGCAGGCGGCGGAACGTCTGGCCGAAGAGGGCATTTCAGCGGAGGTGATCGACCTGCGTACCTTGGTTCCGTTGGACACCGCCACCGCGCTGGCCTCCGTTTCCAAAACCGGCCGCTTGTTTACGGTGGAGGAAAATCCCCGGCTGTGCGGCTGGGGGGCGGAGGTGGTTTCCATCGCCGGGGAAGAGGTTTTCTGGGATTTGGACGGCCCGCCCATCCGTATCACCACCCCCCACATCCCCCTGCCCGCCGCCGAAGCGTTGGAGGATATGGCCATTCCCTCCGCCGACCGCATCTACCGGGAAATCAAAAACGCCCTGGACTAGGGTCGGGGAGCGTATATCTCCACCGGGATGTCCAAAGCGGACAGTTCTTCCACCAGGAGGGGTTGCACATCCGCCCAGTCCATCCCGCCCACCCCGCAACCCAGGGCGGGCACCGCCAGGGAAGTGATCCCCCATTCCCGGTAATGGCCGCCCAAGTAGCGGAGGCCGTCCCGGATTTCCCCCAGGCGGGGCGGCGCCCAGTCGTCTCCGATGGTGGGAAAGTTGAGCGCCCACTTGTCGGTTCCGGATTCGGCGGTGAACAGGTAGGGCTCGCCCAGTTTGACCCGCCCCTCCGCGCACCGGATGACATAGTCGTCGAACATTTCCGGAAACCGATGTTTGAAAGCCAACGCAATCCCGCCCCCCATCACCCCGACGGTATTAACGGCGTTGGTAAGCGTCTGCATCCGCGAAGCAAACAAATCCCCCGACAGAAAACTTAAGTTATCCAAAAGCAACATCCTCCTCTATTACGGTCACACGTCCAACAATTCATCCTCCTCCAGCGGGACGTCAATCCAGCGAAGGAAGGAAAGGGTACGAATAGCGACCTTGATATCGTCGCTGGTGGGTGTCGTTGTCTTTTCTAGGCGCGGCTTGACGGTTGTCGCCACCTTCTCCTCCAAGACGGGGCCTTGGTTGCGGGCTTGGTGTTGGTTCGCCAATAGGTCAGTTTGATATTGGACGGCGGCGAACAATTTAGCCCATTTCGTATTGGGTACTCGTAGAAACAAATCGGCCACCCGTTCTATTTCGTCTTTCCAACCGGCAAGTTCGTCTTTGAAAGCCAGTTGCGCATCAGCCAAGGTCGGTCCCGGTTCCGTGACGAACATTTGTCCGTTTTTACGTTCCTGAATGAGGCCGTGGTTGGCCAGGTTGGTAAGCAGACTCCGGAGACCTTCGGCTTTAGGCTCCCAAGATCGCCACTCATCAAATTCAAGCCCGGTGGGAATACCGGCTCGGGTGGCGAAATAGGCGATTTTCCGCATGCTGATCCGCCCAATGGGGTAGTGGTATTTCTGCGAAGTGATTTCTTGGAGGATGGCGGCTAAGGCTACTCCGGCGGCGGACATCTTTGCCCCCGGTTCTTCGCCTTCGTCCATCACGGAGCCCAAAAAATCAATTTGCAGTTCTTCGTGAGGGGTTCCATACGGTGCGTACAGCTCAACTGGAATATCCAGCTGGGCGAGGCCGCGGTATAGAGCAGGCCCGACGATGCTCCATTCCAAGCCGCCATACCCGCATCCCAGGGGCGGTACGGCCAGCGACGTGATTCCCCATTCATGGATATGCCCGCGCAGGTAGGCGAGGCCCTCTTGGATGGCGGACAGACTAGAGCGGGTTCGCCAGCCTTCTTTGGTCGGAAAGTTGAGTATCCATTGCTCGAACATCGTTTCCTTGAACAGGTAAGGCTTTCCGAGCGCTACCTCGCCCCTTTCGCACCGGCGCAAGTAGTCCTCGTGCATCTTGGGAAACCTCTTTTTGAATTCGAGGGCGATGCCTTTGCCCATCACGCCCACAGTGTTGACCGTGTTGGTCAAGGTTTGCGCCTTTGACTGAAAGAGGTCGCCCGTGCGGACGGTGACGTTGCTCATCGCTTTTCGCCGCTTGCGGGAAGGTACGGCAAATGTTGGGGTCGCGGCTCTTGGAAGAACATGTACGGCAACACCATTATGTTTTTCAGTGTAGGCGCGGACTGCGACAAAATATCGGCAACCGCCTGAGAAACGACGTAGGCTCCCGTGATGTGCTCGGGACGCACCTGACGCGGTACCAGCGCCTCGGCCATCACATGCTGTTTTAGGATCCGTTTTTCATAGGGGTCGGGATGAATCCAAGAGTCGGCGTAGATTTTTTCGACATCAAGTTTGGGAAGGCCGTCCGTCGCCGTGTGCCAGCGCGGCTTGATGCCAGCGGCCGCGTTGATTTCTGTAATGATCACGTTGGGCAGATTCAAAACCGCGGGAGCAATTTGGAGAACAACTATATCCTCGTCCTCACATGGGTTATCTTCCCGGTGGGTGATGGCGTACTCGGGAAATAACGGGCTTTCTTTGTATGGGGACGCCTCGCAGGTGTTGTCCCTCTGGTGGGTGATGGCGGACAGCATTGCGTTTCTGGCGCAGAAGTACAGATTTGCGTATTGATGCAGGGGGAGCCCGTTTGGTATGACCCTATCAGCCCGGCGGGTCTGCACCTTTTTGTTATCCACTGTTTTATGAGGGAGACGCTGAGCCGCATGGTGGCTTAGGATGCCTAGGCAGAGGATGGACGGTACGTTGTCGATGTGGGTTATGTAGTGGAGTTCTTTGATTTCGTTGCGTTGCATGGTCGGTGTCGCCTAGATGGTTCGGTTATTTGGCGCCGCGGGGTTCCCAGCGGAAGAAGCGGAGGGCCAGGAACAGGCTGAGCAGGAACCAGCCGGCCATTACCGCTAATCGCTCCCAACCCAGGACGGGGCCCTCGTACAGCACAGTCACCGCTTCGGCGGGGGTGAAAGCCCGGCCGAACAGGGCCGCGAAATGTTTGAGGGGCAGGATGTCGCCTAGAACCACCAACCAACGAGGGGCGTTCTCCAGCGAGATGAAAATGCCGGACAGGAAAGCCATGGGCAGGATTATGGCGTTGGCCACCGCCGGGGCGGTGGTGCCGGTTTTCACCAGGGAGCACACCGCCAGGCCCATGGCCGACATGGTGGCCGTCCCCACTGCGAACACCAGCAGGGACACCGGAACGTTCTCCCACACCACCACGAAGCCGAACAGGAGCCATCCCAAGGCGAACATTATGACGATGGCCAGAAAAGCGGTCCACACCGAAGACAGTATCTTGCCCGACATGTACAGCCAGGGAGGAACCGGGGTGGAGCGGGCCCTTTTCAGCACCCCCTCGTCCCGGAGAATGGACATGCCGATCGCCAGGTTGGTGAAAGTGGCGGTGGCGGCGGCGAACACGGCGATGGCCGGCGTGAAAAACTGGGCGAAGGACAATCCGGTTACCCACGAGGTGTCTTCGAAGATAAAGCCGAACAGCAACAGGAACATCAGCGGGAAGGCCATCGTGAAAAAGGCGGCCAGCGGCTCCCGCCAGAACACCCGGTTGGCATGCCTTATGTGGCGCCAGAGCAGGGCGGAGTCGCTCATTCGCTTCCCTCCGTTTCCGTCTCGCCCACTATGTCCAGGTAAACCTCTTCCAGGCTGGGGAGGGCCACCGTCAAACCTTCCAGTTCCCCTCCCCGTTCTGTCGCCCAGCGGGTCAACTGGTAGAGCAGGGCGGTCGGTTGGCCGGTTTGGTAGGTCGCCGTCCCCTCCTCAAAAATCGGTTCCTCATCCACCCGGGGCAGCAGGGAAGGATCGTCGATTCGGAAACTGACCGCGGTCAGCCGGTCTTCCGCCCCGATCTCGTCCGGGGCGCCTTCGGCCACAATCAGCCCCTGTGAGAGGACGATCACCCGGTCGGCCAGATGCTGGGCTTCGTCCAGATAATGGGTGGTGAGCAGGATGGTCTTGCCCAGGGAGGTAAGGCCCTCCACCAACTCCCACGACTTGCGCCGGGCGGCCGGGTCGAACCCGGTGGTCGGCTCGTCCAAGAAAACCAGGTCCGGATCCCCCACCAGCCCCAAAGCCAAGTCCAAGCGCCGTTTCTGGCCGCCGGACAAGGTTTTGATTTTGGCGTCGGCTTTCTCGCCCAGGCCCACCTTTTCTATCAGGTCGGCGGTGGGCAGGCGGCGGGAAAAGGAGGCGCCGTAAAAGTCCAAAGCTTCCCGCACTCGGATGTTTTGTTCAATGCCGGTTTCCTGCAGCACGATCCCGATCCGGTCCCGGAACTCCCGGCTTGCCGCCCCCGGGTCGTGTCCCAGCACCTCCACTTGGCCTTCGTCGGCTTGCCGGAACCCCTCCATGACCTCCACCGCGGTGGTTTTGCCCGCCCCGTTCGGTCCCAGCAGGGCCACCACCTCCCCCTCGTCGATGGTGAAACTGATGCCCGCCACCGCGGTGACGTCGCCGTACTTTTTGACCAGGCCGTCGACCCGGATGACATTTGACATGTGGCCAGACCCGGCGTCGATCCGGGGACCTCTGCTTTTTCAGAGCAGCGCTCTACCGACTGAGCTATCTGGCCCCGCAGGAACGGACCGACCGGACAAGGGTCGGTCCGTGGCGGGGACGACGGGATTTGAACCCGCGACCTCCGGCTTGACAGGCCGGCGTGAACTCCAGACTTCACCACGCCCCCGGGGGCATATGTTTCCAGTATAGCCCGCCCCGCCGGGCCCGCGCCATTCGCCGGCGGGCCGGCGGCCGCTCAAGCGGCGGCCAGGGCTTGCCGGACGGCCCGGGCGGTGAACACTTTGGCCAGATGGGTCTTGTATTCCACCGACCCGTACAGGTCCTCCAGCACTTCCACCCCGTCGGCGGCGCGGGCGGCCGCTTCTTCCACGGCGGACGGCGAGCCGTCCGAACCGGCCAAGGCCTCCATCGCCCCCCGGGCCAGAATCGGGCGGCTTCCCACTCCGGTGAGGGCCACCGTCGCCGAGGCGATATGCCCGTTGGAGCGGGTCACCCGCACCGCCGCCCCGGCCACCGCGTAGTCGCTGTGCCCCCCCCGGCGGCCCAGTTTGTCGTAGGCGGAGGCGGAGCCGGAACCGGTTTTGGGAATGTGGATTTCGGTGAGGATCTCGTTGGGGCGCAGGGCGGAGGCGAGGGTGTCCACGAAGAAGTCGGCGGCCGCGATGCTCCGCGTCCCCTGCGAGGAGACGGCCACCATGGTGGCTTCCAGGGCCAGGGCGGCCACCGGTTGGTCGGCTACCGCATCGGCGTGGGCCATGGAACCGCAACAGGTGCCCCGGTTGCGCACCTGCCGGTCCCCGGTCCAGGCGGCGGCCGCGGCCAAAGCGGCCGCATGGTCCCGCACCAGGGAGCTGGCCGCCACGTCGGCGTGCCGCACCAGGGCCCCTATGCAAATGGAGTCGCCCCGGTCGGTGATCCGGTCCAGGCCGCCGATGCGTCCGATGTCCACCACCATCTCCGGGGAAAGGAGGCGCATCTTCATCATCGGCAACAGGCTCATCCCGCCCGCCAGCACCTTCGCCCCCGGGTTGGCGTCCAAAGCCGCCAAAGCTTCGCGCAGGTCGGCGGGCGCAATGTAGTCGAACTGTTTGGGATACATGGTCTCCTCCTCCCTACGCCGAGGCGTCCCGGATGGCCTGCCAAACCCGCCGGGGGCGCAACGGCATGTCAATGTGCTTCACCCCCAGGGGCTGCAAGGCGTCCACCACCGCGTTGACCACCGTCTGCGCCGAGCCGATGGTCCCCGCCTCCCCGATGCCTTTCACGCCCAACGGGTTGACGTCGGTGGGGGTGGTGGTGCGGTTCAGCTCGAAGGAGGGCAGGTCGACGGCGGTGGGCAGAATGTAGTCCATCAGCGACCCGGCCAGCAGGTTGCCCTCGTCGTCGTACGCCGCGTCTTCGAACATGGCCTGCCCCACCCCTTGGGCGATGCCGCCGTGAATCTGGCCGTCCACGATCATCGGGCTGATGACGTTGCCGCAGTCGTCCATTCCCAGATAGCGCAAGATGGTCACGTCGCCGGTGTCGGCGTCCACCTCCACCATCGCGATATGGGTTCCGAACGGCCAGGTGGCGTTGCCGGGGCTGAAAATGGCGTGGGCTTCCAGGCCGCCTTCCATCCCCTCCGGCAACAGGTGGGGCTGGTAGGCGGTGCGGGAAATGTCCTCCCAGGCGACGGCGCTGTCCGGGGTTCCCGCCACATGCGCCCCCCCGTCGGCGAACTCGATGTCGGCTTCGGAGGCTTCCAGCAGGTGGGCGGCGATTTTGGCCGCTTTGGCCCGCACCTTCTGGGTCGCCTCGTAGCAGGCCGACCCGTCTACCGCCGCCGACCGGGAGCCGAAACTGCCGATGCTGGGCGGGGACTCTTCGGTGTCGCCGTGGATGACCCGGATTTTGTCCACGTCCAAGCCCAGGCCGTCGGAGACGATCTGCGCCCAAGTGGTCTGGTGCCCCTGGCCGGAGGGTCCGGTGCCGATGGACACGGTGGCGGTCCCGTCCGGGTGCACCCGCACCAGGCCGGAGCCGTTGAAAGCGGACGGCATCTGGTATTCGGCCCAGGAGAACCCCAGGTCCACCAGGCCGGAGGGGCCGAACCCGCACACTTCCACGTAGGTGGCCAGGCCCACCCCCACGTGCCGTCCGGCGGCCCGGGCCGCGTCCCGTTCGGCCAGCAGGCCTTGCCATCCGGCGGCTTCCAAGGCGGCGTCCAGGTTGGCTTCGTAGTCGCCGGTGTCCATGGCGAACCCCATCGGGGAGGTCGCTCCGGGGAAGTCGGAGGCGGGAATGTAGTTGCGGCACCGCACTTCGGCCGGGTCCATGCCTATTTCCCGGGCGTACATGTCGATGATGCGCTCCAGGTAGTAGGCGGCCTCCGGGCGTCCCGCCCCCCGGTAGGCGTCGGTGGTCATGGTGTGGGTGGCCACGCAGTCCATTTTCCAGTAGGTGGGGAACTTGTACTGGCCGGAGCCGACGAACAACCCCAGGAAGGGGATGGCCACCGTGAAGTTCTGCGAGTAGGCCCCCATGTCGGCCACGCCCTCCAACTCGAAGCCGGTGATGACGCCCGACCGGTCGCCGGTGAGGGTGGCGGTGGCCACCCAGCCCCGCCCCTGGATGGTGGAATGGGCCGCTTCCCGCCGCGTTTCCGTCCATTTCACCGGGCATCCCAAATCTTTGGAGGCGAAAGCGGTCAGCACTTCGTCGTTGTAGACGTTGAGTTTGCAGCCGAACCCGCCCCCCACTTCCATGGCTTTGACCGTCACTTGGTTGAGGCCCATCCCGAAGTAACGCCCGATGGCCCCGGCCAAGGCGGACGGAATCTGGGTGGAGGAGTAGATGTCGAACCGGTCGTAGCCCGCCTGGTAGTCGGCCAGCACCGAACGGGGTTCGATGGGAACCGGGATCAGGCGCTGGTTGAGCATCTCCTGGGAGACCGTCACCGCCCCCGGCTCCGACTTGGCGGCTTGGATTTGCGCCCGATGCTCGGCCAGGGCGTCCGCTTCCATCCCGAACGGGCCCGCCCAGGAGATGAGGGTGTTGGAATCCAAATCGTCATGCACCTTGGAGGCGTCGCTCAGCGACTCTTTCAGGTCGATCACCGCCGGCAACGGGTCGTAGTCCACGTCCACCGCATCGGCCGCGTCCCGGGCCAGATAGGGGTCGGCCGCCACCACCATGGCCACCGCCTCCCCCAAGTGTTTCACGGTTCCGCCGTTCAGCAACGGCCGGACTTTGCCCACCGGCACCTGGGCCACCAGGGTTCCCAGATGCTCCACGTCGGCCGCGGTGTAGACGGCCAGCACTCCGTCCATCGCCTTGGCCGCGGAGGCGTCCACCGACAGCACTTTGGCGTGGGCGAAAGGACTGCGGACGAAGGCGGCGTGGGCCGTCCCCGCCAGTTTCACATCGTCCGTGTAACGGCCCCTGCCCTGGATGAGCGCGGGGTCTTCCCGGCGGCGGACAACGCCGCCCAGCACGCTGGTGGTTTTCATGCCGTCTCCCTTCCAGCCTCCGCTGTTTCCCATTCCGCCGGGGCCGGTTGCTCGCCGCGCATTTTGGCGCCGGCGTATTCGACGGCCCGCACGATGTTGTGATAGCCGGTGCAGCGGCACAAGTTGCCTTCTATGCCGCGGCGAATTTCCTCTTCGCTGGGGTTCGGGTTTTCCTCCAGCAGGGTTACGGCCGAAATGATCATCCCCGGGGTGCAGAATCCGCACTGCAGGCCGTGCCTTTCCCAAAACCCTTCTTGGACGGGATGCAACTCGCCGTTTTGGGCCAGCCCTTCCACGGTGGTGATGTCCGCCCCTTCCGCTTGAACGGCCAGCATGGTGCAGGACAGGACCGCTTTGCCGTCCATCTTGACCGTGCAGGCGCCGCAGTAGGAGGTTTCGCATCCGACATGGGCGCCGGTCAAGTTGAGATTTTCCCGCAGGAAATGGACGAGGAGCGTGCGCGGTTCAACGTCGGCCGCGGCCCGCCGGCCGTTGACCGTCATGGACACCTTCATGGAAAACCTCCTCATCGCTTTCGGCCTTGGCTGTTTTGCAACATACCAGGCCCGCCCGCCCCGCGCCCCCCTATCCCCGAAATTTTTTATCCCGGTTTTACGGGCGGTCCATGGGGGGCGGGGGGTAGCCGGTCAGGGTTTCGATGAGGGCTTCCTGCAGGAACAGGAAAGTGAGATATGGGCGAGGAGCGTGCGCGGTTCAACGTCGGCCGCGGCCCGCCGGCCGTTGACCGTCATGGACACCTTCATGGGAAAACCTCCTCATCGCTTTCGGCCTTGGCTGTCTGCAACATGCCAGGCCGTCTGCCCCGCGCCCCCGTTTCCCCGGATTTTTCCCCGCCCGGTTTTACGGGCGGTCCGCCCCCGCGGACGGGCGGGCGGGCGGGGGCGGGGAGTAGCCGGTCAGGGTTTCGATGAGGGCTTCCTGCAGGAAAGTGAGATAGCGCAGGAGCATCATGGCGGGCGATTCTTGGTCGGGGCGGTCCGGCGCCTTCTCCCAGGCTTCGTCTTCGATTCCCAGCCGGGCGGCCAGCGTCAGCCGCGACTCGTTCATCACCCGCAACAGGGCCTCCGCACCCTCTTCCCCCAGCACCTTCGCATCTTCCGGTCCGGCCTGTTGCCGGGCGGTCAGCAGTTCGTCCAAGACGCGGCGGTCGGCGGTGCGTTCCCGTTCCAGTTCGGGCTGGGTCAGCCGCCCGTATTCCTCCTGGGCGTCGTGATCTTCCGGGTAGGCGGAGGGAGTGAGGCGGCGCAGGGCCGGGTCGCCTTCGGCCGCCCCCACCGAATCCAGCAGGTCGGGGATCATTTCCAAAGCGAGCAGGTGGTCGTCGCCCACCCGCACCTCCACCCCGTCCGGATGGGCGCCGAACGGGAGTTTCACGCCTGTTCCAGAGTGGCCCACAGGCCGTGGCGGTGCAGGGCGTAGCAGTCCATCTCGGCCCGCTCCCGGGGGGCGGTGTTGACGATGGAACGGCCCTGGTGGTGCACTTCCAGCATCAGCAGGGTGGCTTTCTCCTCCGAATACCCGAACAGGCGGCGGAACACCAAAACCACGTACGACATCAGGTTCACCGGGTCGTTCCACACCACCACGTTCCAGCCATGGTCGTAGCCGACGGTTTCATCCGTCTGCGGGCGGTCGATGACGATAGGGGCGGCCGGGCCCGCCATGGGGGTTTTCATATCTCATATTTTTACCAGAACCGGCGCCCTATCCGAACTCCATCCCCCGGTTGGCCGTTTCGGGGACTCCCCGGGTGGGGAAGGCCCGGCGGGAAGGGGTTTCGGCGGGTCGGCGGGCGGTCTTGGAGAACGCGAAATAAAACACAAGGCAAGGGGTTGTTTTTCGTCCAAAAATTGGGCACATTGTCATATGTAACGTAATCTAGCGATTGGAGGCGCATCATGCGACCCACGCTCAGGGACCGCATCCAGGAGGCTGAGAGGCTTTCTCACCCTCTGGCGGTCATCACCGCGTCCGGCACCCGCGTGGACGGCATCCCCACCGAGGTCGGGATCGACTTCGTGGAGATCCAGACCGAGGAGCGTCCGGTCGACCTGGCCCTGTTCCACATTGAGAGCGTGGCCTGGTAGGTCGGCGGCGTTTCCGGGAGGACTCCCGGGGTTCCGGCGAAGCAACAACATCAGCCCGCTCCCTTCGGCTCCCGCCGGGGGAGCGGGCCCGACCAAGGGGGAAGGGTTGGCGGTTCGGCGGGGGCCGGGCTTTTTTGGCGGGCGGGGGAGGGGGGCTCAGCGGGGCGGTTGGCCGAGGTCGACCGAGCGGTAAGTTCCCAGCACCCGCAGGTCGGACACGGTGGCCAGCGGAGGTTCCAACATTTCTTTAACCCCCTGCGGGCCGGGGGGATGGAGCATGTCGGCGTAGAAATAGTATTTCCAGGCTTCCCGGCCGGGGCGGGATTCCAAATGGGTGAGGTTGGCCCCCCGCAGGCCCAGTTCGGCCAGGGACAGGGCCAGGGCGCCCGGGGTGTGGGCGGTGGCGAACACGAACGAGGTTTTGTCGGCGTCCTCCGCGATCGGATGTTCGCCGAGGGTGAGCACCACGAAGCGGGTGGTGTTGTGTTCCCGGTCCATAAAGTCGGTGGCCAGCACCGCCAGCCCGTGTTCGGCGGCCGACTCCGGGGGGGCCAGGGCGGCCAAAGCGGGGTCGGCGGCGGCGGCCACCTGCCGCACCGCTCCGGCCGTGTCGTGGGCGGGGGCCGGTTCCCAGCCCCGCCGTTCGATCCGGTCTTCGGCTTGGGCCAGGGCCTGGGGGTGGGAACTGATTTTTCGGATGCCGTCCACGGCGGCGCCGGGCAAGCCGATCAGGGCGTGGCGCACCTGGATGAGGTGTTCGCCGATGATGGCCACCGGATAGCGGGTGAGGCGGTCCAGCACCGGCAACACGCTCCCGGTGGTGGAGTTTTCGAAGGGGAGCACCAGCCGTTCCGCCGAGCCGTCTTGGAGGGCGTTGAAAGCGTGGGCGAACCCGGGGTATCCGATGTGCTCGCGGCCGGGAAAAAGTTCCCCGGCGGCGCGGGCCGAATAGGAGCCGCCTTCGCCCTGGTATCCGATTTTCATAAGGGGGGAGGCTACCCGCCCCGCTAGGTTTTGCCGGGCAATGAAGTTTCATATTGGGCAAGGGGAGGGGATGACGCCCGGGGAGATGACCGAATGGCTGCACCGCGCGGCGCCCCTGTCGGCGGCGATGGGGGTGCGGGTGATCCGGCTGCAGGAGGGGAGCGCCCGGTTGACCATCCCGCTCCGGCCCAACATCAACCACGAAGGGACGGTGTTCGGCGGCAGCCTGAACGCCCTGGGCCTGCTGACGGCCGCCGCGGCGGCGCTGAACCGCCTGCGCCGGGAGGGATGGCAGCACCGCATAGTGGTGCGCCGCAGTGAATACTCCTATCACCGACCGGCCGCCGCCGACCCCGTAGCCCAAACCGAAATCACAGACGGCCAATGGTCCAAGTTGCGCCCCGCCCTGGAAAAGGGAGGCAAAGCCCGCCTGGACGTGAAAGTAGAAGTAACCGCCCAAGGCAAAACCGTAGGAACCCTAAAAGCCCAATTCACCCTCCTCCCACCAAAAGCCCCTGATTTAGATGAGGTAAAATGATTGAAAAGTTGCCTAAACGACATAATTTATCTTAGCGGATAGTAAAAGAATAGTTTTTACTAATTTTTATATCAGACCGTATTGTTGAAGTGTTTTATATAATCTAGGAACCTTTTGCCAGATCGTTTCCCAAACTTCCCGAAAATCTACACTGTCATAAGCATGCGTAATAGCGTGTCGCCAGTTTTCCCAGTATTCAAAATCAATTTCTGAATAAGTAATCTTCCCGTTAGTCGTCATATAATATGCTGCTTCGCCTACTAATTCCAAGGCTTTGCTAACTCCATATCCTATTCGAGTGTCGCTGTTGACATATCTAATAAATTCATAGCGATTCATTGATGTGAGATCCAGTAATGCCGGAATGTGTCTTGCTATCATCTCCAGCCGTTGTTCGTCTGACATATCACGCGTGTGCATATATTACCTGGGCGGTTTTTAGTATTTCTTCCCTTATCGGTTTTGGCGACCAGCTGGCGGCCCATTCGTCGGACAAAGCCAACCGGTTCACCCAGTCCACTTTGCGGCCCAAAATGGCGGACAGCTCTTCTTGTGCTTTGAGGCGCGTGGGGCGGTCGAGGTAGTGATCTCCCTCGTAGGAAACCAGAACGTCCACATCGCTCCCCTCGTTGAAATCGCCGCGCAGGACGGAACCGAACAGGCACATCTCGGAGATGCGCCATTTCCGGCAGAAATGTTCTATGGCGGTTAAATCCAGATTGATGTTCCGCATGCCCGCAATCTTACCACCCTGGCCGGGCAAATATCTATTGGGCGGAGGTGAAGGTTACGGCGGTGGATTCTGATAGGTGGAAGCGGCGGTCGGCTCGGCCGCCTCGGACGGCTAGGGCCATCAGGCCGGAGGAATCCACGTGCATCAGGGCGGCGCCCGCTCCGACGTCTCCGTAGGCGTCGGTCCAGGGGACCTGGTATTCGGCGGAGCCTACCCGCACCGTCACTTCGCTCTCCGGGGCGATGCCCGCTTCCGCTAGGTCGTCGGGGGAGATGTTGGTCTGCACGTTGCCGAACCCGTCCACCCACCACGCCTGGCCGGTCACCCGGCCCTCCTCCACTTCCGCCAACGGCAGCAACAGGGGGGTCAGGGAATGCGGGTCCGCCGCCGGGCCCAACTCGGCCAGCTCCGCTTCCCCGGCGGCCAGCACCGCCGCCGCCGGGGCGAACCGGTCCCGCCCTTCGAAAGTCGCCCCCCGGCCCGGCAGCAGGACCTCCGGGTTTTCTATGGAATGGGCGGCGGTCGCCCCGCCCAGCAGGGCGGCGGCCGGGGAAAGCAGGCCGTTGTCCGGGCCCACCAGATGCCCCCACTCGGTTTCCAACGCGATCGCCCGCCGGTCGGTTCCCACCCCCGGGTCCACCACCGCCAAAGCCACCCCCGGCGGCATGTACTGGATGGCCCGCATCAAAGCCAAAGCCCCCGCCCGCACGTTGCCGGCCGGGATCCGATGATGCAGGTCGATTATCCGGCAACCGGGGGCGATGGCGGCCATCACCCCGTGCACCACCCCCACGAACTCGTCGGCGAAGCCGAAGTCGGACAGGAAAGTGATAGGGCGGTTGGGCGGGCGTTCGGTCATATCTCCCTGCTAGGTGAAACCCCCATCATAAAGGCAAAGCCCGAGGAACCCTTGTTCGGCTTGTTCCGCACTTCCCCTGACGGATTGGGCCGCTCGCAGGCACCTCGGGCTTGCCAGCCCCACCATAGCCTACCCCCGGCTTTATGTGAACCATACTAAAAACACATCTAAATAATGTTATCTATCTCTAAACTCTTTATTTTGGGCAGTTATCCACGATTTCCCCCGGCTTTGTGCACAACCCCTGTAGAAAAGTTTGGGAAAGATATTTTTCGCGTTCCCGAAACCGCCGTCCGGCTCAGCGGGCGAAGCCGGTTTGGATGATGAGGCGGAAAGTCAGCTCCACCAGCTGGTAGATCTCGGCGAACACGTATTGCAGGGCCTCCTCGTCGGCCCGCTCCGCCTCCAGTTTGCCCCGCAGGTAAATCTCGCCCGCCCGGTCCACCGCGAAATGAACCCGCCAGGCGGCGTGGTTGCGGAACAGCAACAGGCGCAGCACCTCTTCCCGCCGCCGGGGCGGAGGCGGCGACACGTAGGCTTCGAACGACGCGGTCAGGTCCCCGGGGATGACCCACACGGTGGTGAAATCGCGGACGTGCTGGGCCATCCGCACCGCCCACCGCCCCTCCACCAGTTCGGCGGCCACCACATCGCTGTCGGGATCCTCCGCCCAGGCGGTGAAAATCGTTCCCAGCCGTTCGGTCAGCCGCGCCCGGTCAACCCGCGCCATCCACGATTCCCCGATACAACTCCAGCAGCCGCCCGGCGGACACCTCCCATCCGAACCGCTGCGCGTTGGCGGCCGCCCCCGCCGACAGTTCCTCCCGCAGGGCGGGGGAGTCCAGTACCGACAGCAGGGCTTTGCCGTAGTCGGCCGCCTCCCACCCGTCCACCAGGATCCCCGACCGCCGGTCGGCCACCACGTAACGCAACCCGCCCACGTTGGCGGCCACCACCGGCGTCCCGCAGGCCTGCCCTTCCACCGCCACCAGGCAGAAAGATTCGCTCCGGGAAGGAACCGCCAACGCGTCCGCCGCCTGATAGAAAAGGGGCATTTCCCGATGCGGGCGGGGGCCGTATAAAGACACCGCCCCCTCCGCTCCCAGCCGCGCCGCCTCCCGTCGCAGGGCGGCCAGTTCGGTTTCCCCGTCCGGGCCGCTCGGCCCGCCCACCAAGGCCAGCTTCGCCCCGGGCAGAACCTCCCGCACCGCCGCCAAAGCCCGCACCGCCACATCCGCCCCTTTCAGCGGTTGGATGCGCCCCGCGAACAGGACCAGGGGCCCGTCCCCCATGCCCAGCTCCCGACGGGCGGCCGTCCGGCCGCCGGGCCGGAACAGGCCCAAGTCGATGCCGGGCGGGTTGATGCACACCCGGCCCGGGTCGGCCCGGTAATGGCCGATCAGCTCATCGGCCTCGTATTCGCTGGAGACGATCACGCAGTCGGCGGCCGCTATCACCTCATGTTCGGCGGCGATGCGGCCCAGCGGTTCGGGGGGCTGGCCGGGGCGCCGGGTGGCGTCTTTCACCCGCCCCAGCGTGTGAAAAGAGTTGGCCAACGGCAAATCCAGGGCCTGTTTGACCATCCGCCCCGCCCAACCGGACAGCCAGTAGTGGCTGTGCGCCAAATCAAATCCCCCTTCCTCCCGCATCTCTTCGATCACCCGCCCCGCGTATTCTTCCACCCACATCGGCAGGTCGCCCGCCGGCAAGGCCCAGGGCGGCCCGGCGTCCACCTGCGTCACCCGGTATCCGCCCGCCGTCTCCATCGTCTTCGGCGGGGAAGGGTCGCTCCGCCGGGTGAACACGGTGGTTTCCACCCCCCGGCGCGCCAAGGCCGTCCCCAAGTCGTCCATGTACACGTTCATCCCCCCCGCTTCCCCCGTCCCCGGCTGATCCAGGGGGGAGGTGTGCATGGACAGGAAAGCCACCCGCCGGATGGTTCCGCCGCTCATATCCTTTGCCCGCCCATACCGCTGAAACTTTACGCGCCCGCCGCCCCGCCGGTCGGGTTCAGGCGGAACCTTCTATCAAAAAGAGGGGGCGGGCCTGCGCCCCCATGCGGTATTTGTAGGTTTCCGCCCCTTTCAGAAAGTCGAACACTTCCCGTCCCTCCTCGATGGCCCGCTTCACCAGCAAAGTCAGCAGGACCGCCCCCGGCGACTCCCCCCGCAGGCGCGGATCGTAAGACGAATTGTACAGGTAATAGCCTTCCCGGTCGGCGTATCCGAAGGAAGCGGCCGCCATCTCCCCCTCCTCCCCGGTTAGGACGTCCAGCCGCCACCCCTCCCCGGACAGCAGATCGGCGAACAGGGCTTCCATCGCCGGCGTCATAAACGACCCTTTCGGCCCGTCGGCCATCCGATGCAATTCGAAAAACCGGTCCAGGTGCGGCCCCGGCCGGTGATGGACGGCCAGGCGGGGGGCGCCCAGGCCGGCCTGAAACCGGCGGAGTTTGCGCCGGGTTTCGTGCCGTTCCTTTTTACCCAGGCCGGTCAGGTAGTCCTCGTAGGAGCCGGGCAGGCGCATCACCGCCGCCGTGGCGTGTTCCGCAACGGAGAATTCCGCCCCGGCCCGTTGCAGGGCCGTCTCGAAAATCCGGGCCGCTTCCCGGGGCAAAGAATCGAACCGCATCCGCCGTCCGCCGCCTTCCCCCCGCAGGTAGTCGGCCAAAAGGCCGGAGGCGTCCCCCCGCGGCGACCGGTAGTCCACCAGGTCCTCGTGCCCCACCAGGGACAGGCCGTCCGCTTCCTCCACCAAGACCGCGCTTCCCCGGTCGTCGGCCAGGACGATCGGGCGCTGGCCGGGGCGGGCGGTGCGCCGCCAGATGGTTTCCAGAAAAAACGGGTCGGCGAAGGGGCCTATCGACGGGGCGGCCGCCGGCGGGCGGCCGGGGAAACGCGGCGCGTCGGACGGGCCGCCCCCCACCGTTTTACCTGCAGGCCCGCGACAGGGTCGGGTAAGGGTTGACCGGCCGGCTGGCCCGGCCCCCCGGATGAATCTGGAAATGCAGGTGCGGCGCGCCGCCCCGGGCGTTGCCGCTGTCGCCGTTGTAACCGATGGTCTGCCCCCGTTGCACCCTGGTCCCGGTTCCGATTCCCGGGGCGTAGCCGTTCAGATGGGCGTAGTAATAGTCCACTCCGTGGTCGGCGGACAGCCAGATGCCCAATCCGCCCAATCCGCCCCTGGTCAAAGTGATGGTCCCGTTGGCCACCGCGTACATGGGCTGGCCCATGGGGGCGAACAGGTCGTTGCCCTTGTGGGTGCGCCCCCCGGAGCGGGGATTCCCCCAGTCGTTGACGAAGGAGGAAGCGGCCGGGTTCATGGGGCAGAGGAAACCGGGGGTGATGCTTTGGGCGACCCCGGCCGCGCCGCTGGCCCGCCGGGCGGCGGCCCGGGCCGCTTCCAGTGCCCGTTGCCGGGCCAACTCCCGCTCCCGTTGCCAATAAAGGCGGTTGCATTCCCCTTTCAGTTCGGAGGCGGCGGCCAACGACTCCTGCTGGGCGGCGGACAGGGCGGCGGCCACCGCCCCCGCCTCCGCTTCCAGCACGGCCAGTCGGTCGGCACTGGCCGCCAGTTCGTTCCGCATCGCCTCGGTCCGGGTTTGCAAAGCCAGAATGTCGCTGATGGCGGACAGGCCCCGGGTGGTGACGGAGGACAGGAACTCCTGTCGGAGAATCAGTTCGTCGGCGGTGCGCGCGTCCAGCAGGGACGCCTCCAGCCCCTGATCGGCCCCGGCCGCCATGTACAACTCCACCGCCTGTTCCACCAGTTGCCGTTCCCGCACTTCCACCAACGCGTCCCGTTCCCGCAACTGTTCGGTCAGCTGCTCCTCCCGGTAGGAGGTTTCCTCCAAGTCGGAATAGAGTTCGGCGTAGCGGGCGGTGGCCAGGTCGCGGGCGGCGGTGGCCGTGTCCAAGCGGTCTTTGGCATCCCGGTATTCGGAGCAGGCCGCGTCCACTTCGGCCTTGGTCACCGCATCGGTGGGGGAGGAGGCTCCTACCACTCCTATTAGCAGGAGCAGGGCGGCCGTCCCGGCTCGGGTTCTGGTTGACATTGTCCGCTTAGGCTAACCCGGCCCCGGCTTTATTTTCAAGAAAAATTTTGAGGAAGGCGGGCAAGGGGCGGCGGACGGGCCGGATCAGGCCAGCAACCAGAGCAGGGGGGCGAACAATCCCGCCACGGCCAGCGGGCCGTCCAGCAAAGGCAGGACGCCGCCCGGCGGGGAGGTGGGATGGGCCAGGCCGGTGCGAAAAGCGGAGCCGATGCCCTGTCCGGCGATCAGGGCCGGAATCATGAGCAGGCCGATGAAGAACCATCCCAGCAGGTTGAAACCGGCCAGCCAGGCCACCAGCAGGGCGGCGGGCAACACCGACGGAACCACCGCGATGGACGGGTCGATGACCCGGTTGCCCCAGCGGGCGGCCAGGCCGGAGGCCAGCGTGCCGGCGGTGACGACGATGATGAAACCGGCCACCTTCTGGTCGCCGTCGGTGGACAGGCGGGCGATGAGCAGGGAAGACGTTCCCAGGGAGACGAAGAGGGCGGCCAAGGCGGAGGCGGCCAAGGAGGTCAGGTCGCGGGCGGCGGGGCGCGCCATGGCCCACGCCATCACCGCCGCCACCGACAGCATGGCCCCGATCCCCATCCCGGCCAACTCGAACCGGGTGGCGGCCACCGAGACCACCAGGGAAGCCAGGAGCGGGTGGGGGTCCATCGCCAGGCCGGTGGCGGAGGCGGTGCGGGACAGGTCCAAAATCCACAGGATCATCACCGTTGCCAGGGCGGCCGCGAACAGGGCCGCGGAGCCGATGAAGTTGACGGCCAGCACGCCGGACACGATCCCCGCCAGCAACATCGGTTCGGAACCGGCCATCGCCCCGAAAGCGGCCGTGCCGCCGGAGACGGGGGGGATGAGGGCCACTTCGTCCCCGTCGGCCACCGGGTCGGACGGGTTCGCTTCGTCCCCGTTTCGCCACACCCGGGCCGTTTCCATCCTCCGGGAAAACTCGGGGCCGAAACGTTGTTCCAAGGCCTCCACCACCTCGCCCACGGTGGCCCCCTCCATTTCCAATTGGGCGGTCCCGGCGGTTTCCCGCAACCCGGCGAACAGCCTTACTTTCACCATGCTCCCAGGTTACCCTCTCCGGCGGAGAGGCTGTTCGGCCCGACTCCCAGGCCCTGTTTGACACTTAAAACTGGAACGTTTATAGGCTGATCCATTGGAGCTGGTTTCGGCTCCGGTCAGGTCGCGTCGAACCCTAAGGAGGACATCATGATGCGGTCAAAATTTGGAAAGCCGACCCGGTTCGCCGCGGTGGCGGTGGCGGTGTTGATGGGCATTGGCGTGGGGGGTGGTGCTGGGGCAGAACTCCTTCACCGACATCCAAGTTGAGGATCCGCGTCGCGCGGACATCAACTACGCAAACGCGCAGGGGTGGTTCCGGGGCTATCCGGACGGTTCTTTCCGTCCCGACCGACAGATATCCGAGGAGCAGTTGGCCCGGGTTATCAGGCGGGCCCATCCCGGTTTGACCCGGGGCGACGCGGCCGTGTTCCTCCGGGGAGGCATGGACCGATTGCGGGCGGCTGGCATTACCACCACCACCATAACTACTATTGCTCCGGTTGCTACCACCGCCGCCGCACCGACCGGTGGTCCGGGTGAGACGGGCGGTCCGGGCGGCGAGGGGCCCGTTGATCCGAATCCGCCGCTAGTGAATGACCCGACCGCGCCCGCTACGGAGGCGACGACTACCACGACCGCTACGGAGGCGACGACTACTACCGCGGCTGCCGGTGCGGCCACTACCACGACCGCGCCTTCCGCCGACGCCCGCTACTTGGTCCGATACGGTTTTGAGACCGGGTGGTTCGATTCCGAAGGTCGGAGTGGCAGCTTGGTTTGGTCGGAGTTGGCAATCCGAGATTACAACCGAGAACGGGATTGGCCGCTTTCCAACTGGTGGCAAAGCAACGGGTACGCCAGGTTGGAAGTCACCGGCACGAACGACGAGGGCGAAACCGTCACGGCAAATTTGAAAATGAAAAATAGTATTACTTTCGTTCGGCTTACTATTGAAGATGTGGAAGCTGTGCAGTTGAATTGCGGCGACAGGGAAGGTTGCATCACGGAAGGCGGCTTGCCCATTACGTCCGCGGTGCGTGACTGGACGACCCGGTACAGGTATTCCAAGGTTGATCCCGCTACTACCACCACTACCACGACCACGACGACTTCGGCCGCCACGACCACTACTCAGCCTACGGGTCGGATTTTGGCGTACGGTAAGGAAAGTGGTTGGGTAGGGAGAGATCATGCTGGCGAGGGCGACAATCTTCCCGGCAACATCGTATGGTGGGAGCGCCGAAATTGGGGCGAGGTTTCGCCAGAGGTAAAGTTGGTTATGAGTTACGGTGGGACCGTAATAAGTGAAGACGCAACGGAGGAATATTGGTTCACGGTGCGGCCCCGCCCATTCACAGTCCAAGACGTCAGTTGCCTCGCCGAATGCACCACCACTCTGGAAACTTCCATGCCGGCCGGCATTCGCTCCCGGCTAATAGCGGCCGGCTACACCCCACCCGACAGCTGACATTCTCCATCCCCGGGTTCGCCGCGACTCCCCCGGTCGCGGCGAACCCCTTTTCGGGGCGGGACAAACCGGTTCGCCTAAAGCCGCCCGTACGTAACCGATAGGTTGGAGGCGTACCTGTCTATTGGGTGGGGCGGCAGGGCCTATTCGGTTGGCCGTTGCTCTTCCCCGCTATCAGGTTCGGCGACGCCTTCAGCTTCGGACATTTCCGTTGTCGGCGTCTCCTCCGTTTCCGGATCAGCCGCTTCCTCCGTTTCCGGATCGGCGCCGGCGTCGGATTCTGATCCGGGTTCCGGCGGGGAGGGTTCGGCTTTGCCCGTCGGCCGGAACCGCAGGATCAGCATTACCAGGATTACTACTCCGACCGCGATCAGCGACCAGAGGGCCGCCGGGCTCAGACCGCCCGACACCCGGGATTCGGCCATCAGCCAGGGTTCGGCGGTGGGAAACCACCAAGTGAGGGTGTTGCCTTCGACCACGGAGGCGTTGTGGGAGACGACCTCGCCGGGAAGGGTGGCGGTGAACCTGATGTCATAGATGGAGTCCCAGTCCAGATTCATATCCATATCCATGGGCATCTCGCTGAGGGGCGCGTCGTAGGACCGGTTGATGTCGGTGGCGTCTAGCAGGAAACGGAACGTGTCGCCGTCCCGTTCCAGTTGGAAGCCGGACATCGATTGCGGCATCGGTAGCTCGAACGTATCTTGTTCCGCCACAGGGATGGCCATTTCCATCAGTTGTTCCCAGGACGCAAAGGAGCACGTCATTCGCGCCCCTTGGAAGTCCCCATCGAGCAGAGGCTCCACATCGCAGGGCACATTCTCGGGCTCGACGCTCAGCACTTCCCCGATGAACTCCCCCATGTCGATGTCAAACTCGTCTCCGGCCATGCCGCGCAATTCCTCATCGATGGCCAAGTCGTACGACACGGTCCCGCTGCCGTCCTCTTCCACCGTCAGGCCTATGTAGAACCGCATTTCACAGGCCGTCGCCAACAAGGCGACCGCCGCCACCCCCATCATCAACCCCATCTTTCTCACGGACACCTCCATTCGGGACATTTTCCGTCTAGCTTACCAGAGTTTTATTCTTAATCAGGCTAAAGACGCGGATGTGGTAACCTCAGCCTCGTAGGCATTGACAGGCTGACTCAGGGAGAAACCGCAATGACCGAAAGGCGCCTGCGGCAACTTTGGCAACAGTTGCAAGGCAGAAAATCTCATTTTCCGCATTTTCTGTCGGAAATCCGGTTGCAAGGCATCCGAGGCATAGCTGACCTAGAAGTGGGATTTGATTATCCGGTGAGCGTCATCGCCGGCGGCAACGCCAGCGGAAAATCGACGGTTCTGTTCGCCGCCGCCTGCGCCTACAAGGTTCCGGGAGCGGGTGTTAGGGATTTTGCGCCTTCAACTTTGTTTCCCGATTACCGTCCCAAGCCCGGCGCGCGCCGAGATCATGAGAATCAGATTACCCTCGAATTTAACTATAAGACGCCGGAGGGACGGATGGCTATGCGGTGGCGCCGCAACAAAGGGTGGAGTAGGAGTTTCCTCGGACGAAAGAACGCCAGCCAACCGGAGCGACGGGTTTATCTTCGTACGCTAAGCAACCTAAGTAATCCCTCCGAGGTACGGGGAGTACTCAGCATGTCGCGTCTCAAAACTGAACCGATTGCGAAGCCTTTGAACGCATCGCAGATTGCGTTCGCCCAGCATATGCTTCCCTTTGAATATTCGGAGGTGGTGGAACTTTCCAGCGGCCAGGAAAATATGCTTTTTGCGGAACAGAAGAGTGGCGTGGAATATTCAGAGTTGCACATGGCGGCTGGTGAACGCGCCATCCTGAGCATATCTCGGGACATCGCCCAGTTGCGGGATGCCTTGGTTCTGATCGATGGAGTGGAAGCCGGGCTTCATCCTTTGATACAAAAACTTTTGATGCTTCATCTACAGCAACTGGCTTTACGCAACGACCTGCAAGTTATAGTCACCACCCACAGTCCGGTGGTTCTCGACACGGTTCCGGCCTATGGCCGTATTTTTCTCGAAAGGGACGAAACGGGCAGGGTTGCGGTTCATCCTCCTTATCGGGATATTGTCCAAGATGTGCTGTATGGACGTTCCGCCGACACATTGAATCTTCTCTGCGAAGATGATGCGGCGGAGGGTATTTTACAAGGTATTGTTGATAAAGTATGTCTCCGGCGGAGGATAAGAGGGGAATCGGTTCGTATTCGGAACACGGGTGCTGAAGAATTCCCCGCGCACGCTGCCGCCTTCAAAAAGGTCAGACAGTTAGATAACTTTGTTTTCGTCCTCGACGGCGACAAGCGGAACAGTAGCGTAGCGGAAAAAATTCAAAAGGCGGGAGGAAAAGATGTATCGGTGCTCTTCCTTCCCGGAGACGATGGGCCGGAGGCCTGGGTTTGGCAACAGATGCAACAGAACGCACAAGATACGGCAAGAGAACTAATCATCAACAAAGATGACCTGGCTAACCGACTGACCAGGCTGGACTCTATCTACAATTCAGCTTCTGATAGCCCTGCTGAAATAGCCAAAAACAAACTCTACGATTTATCAGAACAACTAAATAGAAACACCTCAGATATTTGCAGAATAGTTTCCCGCCTGGAAACTCGAAAATCAGAAAGCAAAATACAACCCCTGGTAGAAGAGATTGAAGGCATCCTAATAAAATGGCGAGACGAAATGGAATAATTAATACACAAATAGATCGTAATTCAGCCGATCACTTTCGTCCATTCAGATATGCAAACTGCTCGCCCCGGCTCACGAAAGGCTCCCTGTCAACCGAGAGCAAGGGCTGACCGGCCTTTTCCAAGCGGGCGACCCCCGCGGCGAGGTGCGTTCCGCCTGGCACGACGGTCCTTTGTCGGGCGGCGGAGGTTCATAGGATCGCCTGCAGGAACCAGAGGCCGGAGGCGCCCAGGATAATCAGGGCGGTGATCAACGCCCCCAGGATCAGGTAGCGGGTGGGCATGACCCCAGATTAGCGGCTCCGCCGGGCCGTTACGCGCCGGCTTTGGGCGGCGGGCTAGACTGGCCGTGATGAATGAACAACGCAGCCAATACGACCTGGTGATCATCGGGGGCGGGCCGGGCGGGTACGCCGCCGCCCTTTACGCCCGCAACTTTGACCTGTCGGTGGCCTTGGTGGAGCAGGATACGGTGGGGGGAACCTGCCTGTTGCGGGGGTGCATCCCGGCCAAGAGTTGGCTGGCCTCCGCCGAGGTTTATTCCACGGTTCGCAAAGCCGGCGAATTCGGGGTGGTGACCGGCGAGGCGCGGTTCGACTGGCCGACCGCTTTGGCCCGCAAGGACAAAATAGTGAACGGCCTGGTGCGGGGCTTGGGGGGATTGCTCAAGCAGAGGGGCGTGGAGGTGCGCAACGGCCGGGGGCGGCTGGACGGGCCGGGGGCGGTGGCGGTGGAAGGTCCGGACGGCGCCGCCCGGCTGGAGGCGGGCGCGGTCGTCCTCGCCACCGGCTCCGTTCCCATCGAGGTGCCCGGTTTTGAGTTCGACGGACGGCAGGTGGTGAGTTCCGACCACGCCTTGGACTGGCCGCAACGGCCGGAACGGGTGGGGATCGTGGGGGGCGGGATCGTGGGGTGCGAGTTCGCCGCCCTGTTGGCCGAGGTGGGCAGCCAGGTGACGGTGTTTGAGATGATGGAGCAAATTCTGCCCGGTTTCGACCCGGCCGCCGCCCGGGAGTTGCAGAAGCATTTGGAGCGCCGGGGGGTGAAGTTCGCGCTGGGGGCGTCCGCCGAACTGGAACGTTCCCCCGCCTTGGCCTTGCGCGGCGGCGGGATGCGGGAGGAAGTGGATGTTGCGCTGGTGGCGGTGGGGCGCCGTCCGGTTACCGCCGATTTGGGATTGGAGTGGACCGGGGCGGTAGTGGACCGGGGTTACGTGGCCGCCGACCTGCAAACCATGCAGACCGGCCAGCCGGGGGTGTACGCGGTGGGCGACATCGTGGCCGAAACCCCCGGCCTGGCGCATGGGGCTTTCGCCGAAGCCATCGCCGCCGTCACCCATATCGCCACCGGCCGCACCGCCCCCGTCGACTACCGGGCACTGCCCAACGTGGTCTACACTCATCCGGAGGTGGCGGCGGTCGGTTTGACCGAAGCGCAGGCCGTAGCCGCCGGGATGGAAGTGGAAACGACCAGCCATTCCTTGGTCGGTGTGGGCCGGGCGCAGATGATCGGGCAGAACCAGGGGTTCGTCAAAGTGGTGAACCAGGCGGGCGGCCCCATCGTGGGGGCGACGGTGGTCGGACCCCAGGCCGGGGAAATGATCCACGAGTTGATGTACGCGGTGGGGTGGGAGGCCCTGCCGGAAGAGGCGGCCGCCTTCGTGCACGCCCACCCCACTCTGTCGGAGGCGGTGGGGGAAACGTTGCTGGGCGCCGCCGGACGCCCTTTGCACTGAGATAGCCGAGACGAGACGGGAGAGGAAAGATGCCAACCACGGTTTCCATGCCCCAGCTGGGGGAGACGGTTACGGAAGGGACGATTCTCCGCTGGCTGAAGCAAGTGGGGGACGCCGTCGCCACCGACGAAATGTTGGTGGAGATTTCCACCGACAAGGTGGACACCGAAGTTCCCTCGCCGGTGACCGGCGTGCTCCAAGAGATTTTGGCGGCTGAAGGCGAGACCATTCAGGTGGGAGCCCCGATGGCGGTGATCGCCGAGGAAGGGGAGGCGGCCGCCCCCGCGCCGGCCCCCGCCGCCGCCCCCGAACCCGCGCCCGAACCGCCTCCGGCGCCCGAGGCGGCCCCCCCTGAACCGGCCCCCTCCCCGCCCGTCCCCGAACCGGCTCCGGCCCCCGAACCCGCGCCCGCTCCCGAACCTCCTGCGGCCCCCGAACCTCCCCCGCCCGCCGCGCCGGAAACGGCCGCACCCGTCGGAGGGGCCGCTTTTCTGTCCCCGGTGGTGCGCAAACTGGCCCGGGAGCACGGGGTGGACCCGTCGCAGGTGACCGGCACCGGCCGCGACGGACGGGTGACCCGCAACGACCTGCTGGCCTACATCGAGCGGGCCGGGGCGGTCGGCGGTCCGCAACCGGAGCCCGCCCCCGAACCCGCCCCCGCCCCGCCCCCCGCCGCGCCGGACATCGCCCCCGCGGCGCCGGTTCCGGCGGTGGCAGTGGCCGGGGGGGAGGCGGTGGCCGTGCGCCGCGGGGACGAAGTGCGGGAAATCGACCGCCTGCGGGCCCGCATCGCGGCCAACATGATCAAATCCAAACAGACCGCCGCCCATGTGTGGACTTCCATGGAAGTGGACTTCGAAGCGGTGGAGCGGGTGCGCCGCGCCCATCGCCAGCAGTTCCGGGCCGCGGAAGGCTTCTCCCTCACTTACCTGCCTTTCATCGCCCGGGCGACCATGGACGCCCTGCGGGAATACCCGGTGGTTAATTCCTCCTTCCACTACGAGGAGCGCAAGGCGGTGTTCCACCACGACATCCATTTGGGCATTGCGGTGGATCTGGATCAGGAGGGGCTGATGGTGGCCACCATCCGCGACGCCAACGACTACACCCTGCGGGGGCTGGCCCGCAAGATTCGGGACGTGGGGGAACGGGCCCGGGCGGGCGGCCTGGGGCCGGACGACATTTCGGTCAGCACCTTCACCATCACCAACCCCGGGCCGCACGGATCCTTTATTTCCGCCCCCGTCATCAACTTGCCCAACGTCGCCATCCTGTCCACGGACACCATCGCCAAACGGCCCAAGGTGGTGACCACCGTGGACGGCCAGGACACGATTGCGGTGCGCCACATCGGATA
The DNA here is from genome assembly GCA_965202665.1 of Candidatus Spongiisociaceae bacterium. Lineage (GTDB taxonomy): Bacteria > Actinomycetota > Acidimicrobiia > Spongiisociales > Spongiisociaceae. The sequence goes on along the minus strand of OZ241841.1, from coordinate 708,604 downwards.
CCTGGGTTTCTCGTGGGATCACCGGGCGTTCGACGGCTCCACCGCCTCCCTGTTCCTGCGCCGCATCCGGGACAACCTGGAGACTTGGGATTGGGAACAGCAGTTGGTCTGAGCCCGCCCGGTTTAGTCGAAGACCCGTCCCTGTTGCGCGTCCGCTGGCTGGGGCGGATGGCCTACCGGGAGGCCTGGGATCTGCAAAAGGCCTTCTGGGAGGGGCGGTTGCGGGGCCGCTCCCGCGCCGACTACCTGCTGCTGGTGGAGCATCCCCACGTGTATACGGTGGGCCGCAACGGGGACGGCTCCCACCTGTTGATTTCCGAGGAGGGCTTGGCGGAGTTGGGGGCGGAGCGGTTCGACATCGATCGGGGCGGGGACGTCACCTACCACGGCCCCGGCCAGCTGGTCGGCTACCCGATTCTCCGCCTGGCCGACGCCCGCAAAATCATCCCCTACGTGCGGGCGGTGGAGGAGGCCCTCATCCGCACCCTGGCCGGCTTCGGGCCGCGGGCTTGGCGGGAGCCCGGATACACGGGGGTGTGGACGGAGCGGGGCAAGGCGGCCGCCATCGGGATGCGGGTTTCCCGGCGGGTGACCATGCACGGGTTCGCCCTGAACGTGAACCCGGACATGGACTTCTTCGCCCACATGAACCCGTGCGGCATCCCCGACCGGCCGGTCACTTCCCTCACCCAACTGCTGGGCCGCCCGGTTTCCATAGAAGAAACGGTGGAGCGGTTGGTTCCGGCCTTCGCCGAGACTTTCGGCTATCGCCGCCGGGAGACGCAGCTGGGGGCTTTCGTCCGGGGGCAGGGCCGCCCCCGCCGCTTCGAAGTGGACCGGCTGGCGGCCGACGGATGTTTCTCCCCCGACCGTTTCCGTTCGGTTCCGGTTCTGATCAACCGGCGGCTGCCCGGCGAGCCGGAGCGCCCGGAGTGGATGCGGGTGCGTGCCCGCCAAGGTTCCGCATACCGGGGGATGGGGGAGATGATGCGGGAGTTGGGGTTGAACACGGTGTGCGAGGAGGCCGGATGCCCCAACATCTACGAATGCTGGGGGCAGGGCACGGCCACGGTGATGATCCTGGGGGATGTCTGCACCCGGGCCTGCGGGTTCTGCAATGTGACCACCGGGCGGCCCGCCGGCTTGGATTGGGACGAGCCGGGGCGGGTGGCGGAGGCGGCGGCCCGGATGGGGTTGCGGCATATGGTGATCACCTCCGTCAACCGGGACGACCTGCCGGACGGCGGCTCGCAGGTGTTCGCCCAGACGGTTTCCGAAGTGCGGAGGCGGGTTCCCGGATGCGACGTGGAAGTTCTGATCCCCGACTTCAAAGGTTCGGCGGATGACCTGGAGCGGGTGATGACGGCCGGGCCGGCGGTGCTCAACCACAACACCGAAACCGTGCTCCGCTTGCAACGGGAGGTGCGCACCGCGGCCAATTACGGGCGGTCCCTGACTTTGCTGGCCCGGGCCAAATGGCTCCGCCCGCAGGGGGTGGTCAAATCGGGGCTGATCGCCGGTATGGGGGAAACCCGGGAGGAGATTTTGGGGGCGTTGGCCGACCTGCGGGCGGTGGGGGCGGATGTGGCCACCATCGGCCAGTATCTGCGGCCCACCCCCCGCCACCGGCCGGTGCACCGCTACGTCCATCCCGACGAGTTCGCCGAATACGCGGCCTACGGGCGGCGCCTGGGCCTGGCCCATGTGGAGTCGGGCCCGCTGGTGCGTTCCTCCTACCACGCCCAAGATTCCCTGACCGCCGCCTCCTCATCCGCGCCCGTCCCGGCGGCGACCGCGGCCGGGACGTAGGGGAGCCCGCGTCCGCCCGGAGGCTTCCCACCTAGGATCGGCCGGCGGCCTCTAATCGCCCCGCCCGCCCGGCGCAGCCGTTATTCTGAGGACCACCCCCGGCCGGGGCCGACCGTCAAGCGAGGGAGAAATGTCCGACGCAGCCATTGAAAACCTTCTGCGGGAAGACCGCCGTTTCCCGCCCGACCCCGAATTCACCCGGCAGGCCAACGCCCAGCCGGGCATCTGGGAACGGGCCGCCGCCGACCCGGTCGCATATTGGACGGAGGCCGCTTTGGAAAGGATCACCTGGTTCCGGGAGCCGACCGTGATGCTGGACGATTCCAACCCCCCTTTCTACAAGTGGTTCACCGACGGGGAGTTGAACATCTCCTACAACTGCCTGGACCGCCACCTGGAGGCCGGGCGCGGGGAACAGGTCGCTTATTTCTGGGAGGGGGAGCCGGGGGATGAACGGGTCATCACCTATCGGGAACTGCATGAGGAGGTGTGCCGGTTCGCCAACGGCCTGCGTTCGCTGGGGGTGGCGAAAGGCGACCGGGTGGCCATTTACATGGGGATGGTGCCCGAGTTGGCGGTGGCCATGCTGGCCTGCGCCCGTTTGGGGGCCGCCCACAGCGTCATCTTCGGGGGTTTCTCCTCGGACGCCATCGTGGACCGGGTGGAGGACGCCGGGGCGGAGACGCTGATCACCTGCGACGGGGCCTGGCGGCGGGGGCAGGTGGTGGATTTGAAAGGAGCGGCCGATACGGCCATGGAGCGCACCGACCGCATCCGCACCTGCATCGTCCTGCGGCGCACCGCCAACCCGGTGACAATGCGGGAGGGGCGGGATGTGTGGTGGCACGATTTGACGGAGGGCCGGGAGGCCGACTGCCCCCCGGAGCCGATGGGGGCCGAAGATCTGCTGTACATCCTGTACACCTCCGGCACCACCGCCAAGCCGAAAGGGATCATGCACACCACCGGCGGGTATTTGACGGGGGCGGCGACCACCCACAGCCTGGTGTTCGACATCAAGCCCGACCGGGACATCTGGTGGTGCGCGGCCGACATCGGATGGGTGACCGGCCACACCTACATCGTGTACGGGCCGCTGGCCAACCGCACCACCTCGGTGATGTACGAGGGAACCCCCGACTTCCCGGACCGGGACCGCCTGTGGGCGATCGTCGCCAAATACGGTGTCACCCAGCTCTACACCGCCCCCACCGCCATCCGGGCTTTCATGAAATGGGGCGAGGAATATCCGCAACGGCACGACCTTTCCTCGTTGCGGTTGCTGGGCACGGTGGGCGAACCGATCAACCCCGAAGCCTGGATGTGGTACCACGAACATATCGGGGGCGGGCGGGCCCCCATCGTCGACACTTGGTGGCAGACGGAAACCGGGTCCATAATGATTTCGCCCCTGCCCGGGTTGACCGTCGCCAAGCCGGGCAGCGCCACCCGGCCCATGCCGGGCGTAACCGCCCGCGTGGTGGACGAAGCGGGAAATACGGTGGAGCGGGGGGGCGGTTTTCTGGTGTTGGACGGGCCGTGGCCGTCCATGTTGCGTTCCATTTGGGGGGACGACCAGCGTTATTTGGACACCTACTGGTCCCGGTTTGAAGGCCGGTATTTCCCCGGGGATGGGGCCAAGTTGGACGAGGACGGGTTCTTCTGGCTGCTGGGCCGGGTGGATGATGTGATGCTGGTGGCCGGACACAACATTTCCACCATGGAAGTGGAGTCGGCCCTGGTTTCCCATCCGGCGGTGGCGGAGGCGGCGGTGGTGGGGCGCACCGACCCGTTGACCGGCCAGGCGATAGCCGCTTTCGTCAGCCTGCGGGGAGGGGTGGAGGGGGACGACGCCCTCATCGCTGCCCTGCGCGACCATGTGGCCTCCTCCATCGGGCCCATCGCCAAGCCGAAGAGCATCGTGTTCACCCCCGATGTTCCCAAAACCCGGTCCGGCAAGATTATGCGGCGCCTGTTGCGGGACATTTCCGAGAAGCGGAGCCTGGGGGATGTGACCACTTTGGCCAACGCCGACATCGTGGCCGAAATCGCCTCCCGGGCGGCGGCCGCCCCGTCCGAGGACTGAGCGGGGCCGGGAATGTTGCTGGCCGGCAAGCGCCTGCTGATCACCGGCGTGCTCACCGACGGCTCCATAGCCTGGCACACGGCCCGGGTGGCTTTGGAGCAGGGGGCGGAGATCGTCCTCACCGGTTTCGGACGGGGGATGCGCCTCACCGAACGGGCCGCCCGCCGCCTGCCCCGGGAATGCGACGTCCGCGAATTGGACGTGAACGACCCCTCCCACATGGAGGCTTTGGCGGAGGACTTGCGGGAACGGTGGGGCGGGTTGGACGGGGCCCTGCACGCCATCGCCTACGCTCCCGAAGACGCCCTGGGCGGCAATTTTCTGACCGCCCCCGCCGACAGCGCTTCCGTCGCCTTCGTCACTTCCGCCTTCTCTTACAAGACTTTGGCGGTGGGGTTGCTTCCCCTGTTCCGGGCGGCGGGGGGCGGGGCCTTGGTGACTTTGGACTTCGACAACCGGGCCCAGGCCTGGCCCGGATACGACTGGATGGGGGTGTGCAAGGCGGCTTTGGCTTCGGTCACCCGCTATTTGGCCCGCGACCTCGGCCCCTACGATGTGCGGGTGAACGCGGTGTCGGCCGGGCCGCTGTCCACGGTGGCCGCCAAAGGCATCGCCGGTTTCTCCGGCTTCGGGGAGGCGTGGGCGGAGCGCAGCCCCCTGTCCTGGGACGTGACCGACCCCACCCCGGTGGCCAACATGGCCTGCGTGTTGATGTCCGACTTCGCCGCCAAAGTGACCGGGGAGGTGGTGCGGGTGGATGCGGGGTTTCATGCCGTGGCGGTCGCCGGCGCCCCGTCCTCTTAGCTTCCGGCCCCGGGTGGGCGGGGAGCGGGCGGGAGGGCCGGTTTGCCCCTGAAAGTTTTCGCCGGCGGCGCCGTTTTCGGCGAGGTTTACGGAAGCGGGGAACCGCGGGTGCTGGCTTTGCACGGGTGGGGACGGGACCGCCGCGACTTCCACCGGGTTTTGGACGGGTTGGACGCGGTCAGCCTGGACCTGCCCGGTTTCGGGGTTAGCCCTCCCCCCGCCGCGCCGATGGGGGCGGCCGGATACGCCCGTATAGCGGCCGCGGCGGCGGCCGAGTTTCCCCGCCCGCCGGTGGTGGTCGGACATTCCTTTGGGGGGCGGGTGGCGACGGTTTTGGCGGCCGCCCGTCCCGGGGCGGCGGCCGGGCTGGTCCTGACCGGGGCCCCCTTGTTGGCCCGTTCCCCGGCCGACGGGCCCCGGCCCCGCATGTCGCCCGCTTTTCGGATGGCGCGCTGGGCGCGTCGGCTGGGCCTGATCAGCGAGGAGCGGTTGGAGGCGGAGCGGAACCGGCGGGGTTCGGCTGACTACCGGGCGGCCACCGGGGTGATGCGGGAGGTGCTGGTTATGGCGGTGAACGAATCCTACGAGGAGGAGTTGTCCCGGCTGTCCTGCCCGGTGCGCCTGCTGTGGGGGGCCGACGACGGCCAGGTTCCGGTAGCCGTCGCCCGCCGCGTAGCGGAAATTTTGGGCGGCGCCCCGTTGCAGGTTTTGGAGGGGGTGGGGCACGACCTGCCCCGTTCCGCCCCCGACCGCTTGCGCCGGGCGATCGAAGAGTTGCTGGACGAAACCGGGCAATCCGGGTCCGGGCCGGGCGGCGGGTGAGATGACGGCGGACTGGTTGTGGGAGGCGGCGGGCGCGGCGGCCTTGGCTTGGTCGGGGGCGCGGTGGCTGCGGGTGGCGCAACGGGAGCATTATTTGCCCGGTTCGGCCTTGTCCATATGTTGGTTGTGGCGGCGGACGGGCGTCCTCAACCGGATTTTGTCCGTAGTCCCGTCTTTGGCGGCGGCGGGTTGGTTCGCCCTGCCCGGCCGGGGCTGGCTGGATCACGCGTGGCGGGGGGCGGCGGTGCTGGCCGTTTTCTTTTACCCGGCGGGGTTGGCCGTGCGGGGCCGCACCGCCCGGTTGGTTTGGACGGCCCGGTTGCGGCGGCTGGCGGTCCTCGCCGGGTTGGCGACGGCGGGGGTTTCGCTGGGGTTGGCGGGGTTGGCGGCGGCCCTCACCGCTCGTTCCGGACTATGGGGGGCGCTGGCCCCGATAGGGGCGGCTTTGTTGGTTCCGATGACGGATGCGGCGTTGTGGGCGGCGGCTCCGTTGGAGAAGCGCCTGAGTGGCAAGTACGTCCGCCGGGCCGCCGCCGCCTTGCGACGGGTGTCGCCCACCGTGGTGGGGATCACCGGCAGTTACGGGAAAACCTCCACCAAGCAGTACGTGCGCCATTTGGCGGAGGGCGACCGGCGGGTGGTGGCCAGCCCGGCCAGTTTCAACAACCGCCTGGGGTTGGCCCGGGCGGTAAACGACCATCTGACTCCGGACGCCGAAGTTTTCGTGGCCGAGATGGGAACCTACGGGCCGGGGGAGATCGCCGAAATGTGCGGTTGGATTCCCCCCCGGATTGCGGTGATCACCGCCATCGGGCCCGTGCATTTGCAGCGTTTCCGGACGGTGGAGCGCATCGTGGCCGCCAAGTCGGAGATCGCCCAGTCCGCCGAGGTGGTGGTTTTGAACGTGGACCATCCCCAGTTGGCGGAGCTGGCCGATCGCTTGCAGGCCGGGTCGGACGGGCCCGAGGTGCGGAGGTGCGGGACCGGGGAGGGGGCGGCGGATGTGCGGGTGCGGGCGGAGGGGGAGCGGTTGGCGCTGGAAGTGGCGGGGGAGGCGGCGGGGGAGGCGGCGGCCGGGTTGTTCGCCGCCAACTTGGCCTGCGCGGCGGCGGTTGCTTTGGAGTTGGGGGTTCCGGTGGAGCGGGTAGCGGAGCGGGCGGCGAACCTGCGGGGGGTGGAGCATCGCCAGTCGGTAAGGAGGTCGGAGGCGGGCTTTGAGATCCTCGACGATACTTTTAATTCCAACCCGGACGGGGCCGCCCGCGCCCTGAAACTGTTGGCGGGCCTGGGAGATGCGACGGGCAGGAAGGCGGTGGTGACCCCGGGCATGGTGGAGTTGGGCCCCCGCCAGTTCGGGGAGAACCAGCGTCTGGGGGCGACCGCCGGACAAACGGCCGACTTTTTGGTGATAGTGGGCCACGCCAACCGCCAAGCCCTCCGTTCCGGAGCCGAAGAAGGAAAAGCCCGGGTGATTCTGGTCCCCAACCGGGAGCAAGCCGTAGCATGGGTGCGCGCCCACCTAGGCCCCGGCGACGCCGTACTATACGAAAACGACCTCCCCGACCACTACCCCTAACCTTGCTATCCCGCCTTCTCAAAGAGGAGGAGGGATATTAGGCCATCGTTTGTTGCCGCCTCATCGGTTCCCCAGTGTAGGGGTCAGTCATTAAAGGCAAGTTAGGTAGGTTAGGTGGGTTGTTGAATAGGTCTTTTATGGACCAAACCTGCAAACGTGGGTATTCAATATCTTGACCCTCCACCTTTATTGTTATGTTACCCATATCAGCTGCTTCGGAACGTATGCTCCGAGGGACTTCCGCTAGGCTGATAAACAATCCGCATGTTGCTTTTTCGCGTTCTACTACTCCGCGGAAGGCTCGAACTGCATCTATGGCGATAGATTTTGTTCCTTTTACTTGAACCAATACATCGGCGTTCAGTCCATCCGGTGCCTCGCCGAGAATCACCCCCCGACCATCGATGCCGCCATCGCCTGTCTGCTTATCGTTGGGAGCGAACCCATCTAGTCGGGTAACCGCCCACCTTTCGAATTCGGACCAAGAATCTTTAGCTAGTCTCTGCGTTGCGGTGTAGTCTGCTGGCAAACCCGAAACAGGGATTTTACGTCCTTCCAAGCGGCTAAGTATTATGTCTACAGCCAACACGCTAATATCAATACCTAGCCATTTTCTGTTTAGGTTATCGGCCGCTTTAACAGTCGTGCCACATCCGCAGAACGGGTCTAACACCACATCACCCGGGTTGGTAGATGAGTTAATGATGCGTTCGAGGAGTGCCGTGGGTTTCTGGGTGGGGTAGCCGATATATTCTTTGGACTGCGGGTTGGTGAAGTTGATACTGAACACGTCGGTGAACCGATTGCCTTTGGTTGTATCCACTTCCCGGACAATATCGAAGTCCTCCAAACGCAACCGCCCGTCGGCCACCCGCTGATCCACCTTCGCCTGGTCGTATACATACAGGTAGCGATCGCCCTTCATCCGCTTCGTGTTGTAGCCTGCATCTACCAACTGTTGCTTCCGGGGCGACAACTCCGAATCGTACAGTTCGTTATACGTGTATTTTTCGGAGTTGGTGTAAAACAAGATGATGTCGTGCGCCCGGAGGAACTTGCGCGCTTTAGAGTTGGACACCTTCTTGTAATCCCAAATAATTTCGTTGCGGAAGTTGTCCGCCCCGAAGATGGCGTCCATCACTAGTTTCAAATAATGGCTAGATGTAGGGTCGCAGTGAAAATATATGCTACCAGTAGTTTTCAGAATACGTTGATATTCGGTCAATCGTTCAGCCATGTAAGATAGATAGGATAATAATCCAGAAGGACCGGGGAATATATACAAAGCTCCAAACAATTTTTTGCGTTGTTCATACCCTGGGGACTTCCTGAGACGATCTACACGAGAAATAGCTGATTCGTCCCAATGCCAAGTGTCCTCGAAGGCGCGGACTTGCGCTATCTTACTTTCTTCGCGTTGCTGTTGACCGAAGATGATATTGTAATGTGCCTTAGAGTTGAAAGGCGGGTCGAGGTATATGAGGTCGACGAAGTCCGCGGGCCACTGCCCCATGACCTCTAAACAGTCGCCATAGTGCAAACTGTTGACTTCCGGCTCAGAAGTCTCTCTCTCTCTCTCTCTCTCTCTCTCTCTCTCTCTCTCTCTCTCTCTCTCTCTCGTTGGACATTTTTCTTTCCTCCATGCTCGGTGGGGGCTGGTACGCCCCCTGTTAGGGGTTATCGCCTTTCGGTCTAGAAGGCGTGTGCGACAAATCTATATGGAGGAGGGAATGGTTGCGTCCGAATCCCGGAATTTCTTCGCCCGCGGGGGGATGCCGGGGTTTTTGCGGGGGCGGGGTAGAGTATCCGTTGTCCTGCGGCTGTCGCCCGGGGCGGATGGCTCGAGAACGGGGAGGGAAAATTGTCGGGTGCGGCGGTGGTGTTCGGCGGTCCGTCGCCCGAGCATGACATCAGCATTCTCACCGGGTTGCAGATGGCCCGGTTGTTGGCCGAGGCGGGGCGGGAGCCGGAGGTCATCTACTGGTCCAAGACCGGGCGTTGGTTCCGCGTTTCGCCCGACAACGAGGCCTCCGATTTTGCGGACGGCCCCCCCCGCAAAGCCGTAGAATTAAGTTTCGCGGCCGGGCCGGGGGAGGGCTGGTACGCCAAACGTCGCCCTTTGGGGGTGGATCGGGCCTTGCTGTGCTGCCATGGGGCCCCGGGGGAGGACGGTTCCCTGCAAGGGGCGCTGGATTTGGCGGGCATTCGCTACTCCGGTCCCGACGCCGCCCATTCCGCCCTGTGCATGGACAAACTGGCCTTTGGGGCGGTGATGGCCGCGGCCGGTTTGCCCACCCTGCCCCGCCGCCCGGCGGCGCCCGACGACCCTCCCGGCTTTCCCCCGCCGTTCATCGTCAAACCCCGTTTCGGCGGCTCCTCCATCGGGATTGAAATCGCGGACGACTATCCGACCGCCCTCGCATTGGCCGCCTCCTCCCCCCATATGAGCCGGGGGGCGGTCCTCGAACCCTATTTGGAGGGGAGCCGCGACCTGAACGTGGCGGTGCGCACCTACCCGGAGTTGCAGTTGTCGGCCATCGAAGCCCCCCGGAGCGGGGCTTTCTACGGATATGAGGAAAAATACTTGTCCGGGGGCGGCATTGAAGGATCGGAGCGGGAACTGCCCGCCCGACTCCCTCCGGAGACGGAAGACGCCATCCGGACGCTGGCTACGGAGGCGGCCGGGCTGGCCGGCGTCCGTTCCATGGCCCGTCTCGACTTTTTGGAGCGGGACGGGGAGGTGTGGCTCAACGAGGCCAACACCATTCCCGGCAGCCTTTCCCTCTATCTGTGGGTGGACCCGCCCATCGACCGTTCCCGTCTGGCCTGCGACCTGTGGGACGAGTTGGAGTCGATGCCCCCCCGCCGTTTTTCCACCGCCGGAGCGGACGGAAAAGCCCTACGGGACGCCGCCTCCATCGCCCGCAAACTGGGGTGAGGTTCGGTTCAGAGGTTGACCACCGGGCAGGTCAGGGTGCGGGTGATGCCGTTCACCGCTTGGATTTTGGCCACCACCAACCGGCCCAGTGCGTCCACGTCCTCCGCCTCGGCCCGCACCACCACATCGTAGGGCCCGGTGACGTCCTGGGCGGAGATGACCCCGTCGATGATCCCCACTTGCTCGGCGACCACCTTCGCCTTGCCGACTTCGGTTTGGATGAGAACATAGGCTTCGACCATTGAGGCTCCTCCCTCGGATAGTAGGTTCAACTATACAGACCGGCCCAGGTTACCGGATGGGGGAAACTATATTTTCCCGCCCCCGCTGATTGTGGGGAAAGGCGGGTTAGCGGCCTTCGGAACCTATCCGCACCGTGTGCGCCCATCGGCGCCCGCCGTCCTCCTCCACCGCAAAGTTTATCCGTTGCCCCTGTCGCAACAGACGGAACAGGCTGCCCGCCAGCGAACCGGCCCGCAGGTAAACCTCGCTCTGGTCGTCGTCGCACACCACCACCCCCGCTCCGGTGTTCGGGTCGTAAATTTTCACCACGCCTTGCATGACCGGGCATTCTACCCCGCCCTTCGGCTTCCCCGTCGTGTTCCCCGATTGACCGCCCCGGCCAACCAAAATGCCGCCGGGCCGGGATGGTTTGTTTATACTACGGGCATGCGTAGAACCATCTCTATTCTGGCGGCGTTGGCGTTGGCCGCAACTGCTTGCGGGACCGACCCGGTCGCCGAAACCCGCGACTCATGGGGGATCGTCCAGCAAACTTTGGATAAGGCGGTGGGGGCCGCCTGGGAAGCCAGGTTCTCCTATGGGGCCGCTTTGGACGCTTTGGACGGGGAAGATGCGGAATGGAACGCCGCCCGGGACAAGGCGTGGGCGGAATTCGAGGAGGCCCGCACCCTGTGGATCGAGGCCAAGCGGGCTTGGGACAGGGCTTGGGACAACGATTACGCCTATTGGAACGCCCGCGACGCCGACGATGCGGCCATGGCCGCGGTGGAGGCGAAAGTCACCTGGGACGCTGAGGAGGCGGCTTTGGAAGCGGCGATAGACTCCGCCGAACAGGCCTTGGACGTGGAGGACGCGGTGCGCGCCGGCGGAGCGACGATGGATGCGGCGACGGAGGCGGAAGCCACCGCCCGGGCCGCCTGGGAACTGGTGCTCCGGGAATGGACGGCCGCTTGGAACGCAACCAGGGCCGCTTGGGAGAAATACGCCTCCTCCTGGGCGGTGGACAACCCGGCCGCCGCCGAACAGGCCGGGGCGGCCGTGCGGCGGGCCCGGGACGCCCTCAGCTGGGACACCGGCTGGTCGGCCTCCCTGGATTCCATCATCAGCGCCTGGGATGCCGCCGTCGGCGTTTGACGCAGCCGGACAACCTCTCCCGCCGCTTTCGTCGGCCGGGCGTTCCGCTGGGGAAGCTTATTCTGAGAGCATGGAGGACAAGCACCCGGCCGGGCCGGAACCCATCGGGACGGGGCGCAGCCTCGCCAATCTGAAAACCATCGGGGTGGGCCTGATCCGAACCGCCGGGGCGGGTCGGATGAGGCAGGTGTTTGGCGCGGGACAGGTTCGGTCTTTAGAGGAGGCTGGCATCATCTCCGTCGCCGACCTGCTTTTTTATGCCCCCCGTCGCTACATCGACCGGTCGGAGAAGGTTCCGCTGGGGGAGGTGCCGGAGGGGGACGATGTGACGGTGGTGGGGTTGGTGGGGTCGGTCTCCACCCGCCGTCCGCGGCGCAACCTGGTGATGGTGGAGGCGATAGTGGCCGACGAAACCGGGTCGCTGAAAGCGGTGTGGTTCAACCAGCCGTACCGCGCCAATCAGTTGAAACAGGGGACGGAGATCGCCTTGGCCGGCAAGGTGGAGCGGTTCCGGGGGAGGTTGCAAATGAACTCCCCGGTGCTGGATGTGTTGGGCGGGAAAGGGGAAGGATTGGAGATCGGACGGGTGGTGCCGATGTACCGGGCGGTGAAGGAGGCCGGTCCCCGCTACCTGCGCCGGGGAGTCTGGAACGCTCTGCGCCGCTCCCGGCCCATCCCCGACCCGTTGCCGCCCGACATCGTCCGCCGCTATAGGTTGCTGGAACGCGACGCCGCCCTGGTCGGGATTCATTTTCCGGAGACGGTCAAGCAGACCTTCCCGGCCCGCCGCCGCTTGGCATTCGATGAGTTTTTCCGGTTGGAGTTGGCTTTGGCCATGACCAAACAGCGGAACATGGCCGAATCCTCCGGCATCGCCCACCGCCCGCATCCCCCGCTGATGACCCGTTTTTTGGAAGGATTCCCCTATGACCTCACCGACGACCAGCGGCGGGTAATTGACGAAATCCAAGAAGACATGGCCCGCCCCCGCGCCATGCAACGGCTGTTGCAGGGGGAGGTCGGTTCCGGCAAGACGGTGGTGGCGTTGGCGTCCGTCCTGACCGCGGTGGCGGGCGGCTGTCAGGCGGCGGTGATGGCCCCCACCGAGGTGCTGGCCGTCCAGCATTATCAGGGAGTTCGGGAATTGATAGCGTTGGCTGGAATGGCCCCCTCCCCGGACGAAAAGTCCCTGTTCGACCAGCCGGACGGGGACGGTTCCGGCCGGCGCGTCAAAGTCGCCCTGCTCACCGGGGAGGAATCCGAAGCCAACTTTCGCCCCCCGGGCGGCGTGAGGCGGGAAGAGTTGCTGCAAATGATCGAGGCGGGGCAAGTGGATGTGGTTTTCGGCACCCACGCCCTCATCTCCGCCGGGGTGCGTTTCCGCCGGTTGGGGGCGGCGGTGGTGGACGAACAGCACCGGTTCGGGGTGCGGCAACGGCAACGCCTGCAAAAAAAAGCGAGGGAAGGCGACCCCGACCTGTTGATAATGACCGCCACCCCCATTCCCCGCACCTTGGCGGTGACTTTGTACGGGGATTTGGACGTTTCCACTTTGGAGTCCCTGCCCCCCGGCCGTTCGCAAATCAAAACTTGGGCGGTTGACAAATCCGAAGCGGGGCGGCGCCGGGTCTATGAGGCGATTCGCAAAGAAGTCTCGGCCGGGCGGCAGGTTTTCGTGGTGTGCCCGCGGGTGGAGGAAACGGAAAAGTCGGAGGCGGCCTCCGCGCAAGCCGAATACCGGCGTTTGGGGAAGGACCTGCCCGAACTGAGATTGGGCCTGTTGCACGGGCGCATGCGGGCGGCGGAAAAAGACCGGGTGATGGACGAATTCCGCGCCGGGTCGCTGGACGCGCTGGTTTCCACCACCGTCATCGAAGTGGGAATCGACGTGCCCAACGCCTCTTTGATGGTCATTCGGGACGCGGACCGGTTCGGGCTCAGCCAGTTGCACCAGCTGCGGGGGCGGGTGGGGAGGGGGAAGCACCCTTCGCAGTGCGCGTTGATGGCCGAGCCGTCCACCGAGGACGGGGCGGCCCGCATTCAGGCCATGGTGGAAACCGACGACGGGTTCGCCCTGGCCAAAAAAGATTTGGAACTGCGCAAGCCGGGAACGGTGTTCGGGGATCGCCAGTCGGGGATTTCCGACTTGAAAATCGCCAACATTCTGCGGGATATTAAAGAACTGGAGGCGGCCCGCCGCGAGGCCTTCGCCCTCGTGGACCGGGATCCGAGATTGGACGCCCATCCGGAGTTGCGGGAAGAAGTGCGGGCCCTGCTGGGGGACGATGTGGAATGGCTGTTCGCCTCATGAGGGTGATCGCCGGACGCGCCAAAGGCCGACGGCTGAAATCCCCCCCCGGTCCGGGGGTGCGTCCCATGACCGACCGGGTGCGGGAGGCGGTGTTTTCATCTTTGGCGGCGGAGGTCCCGGGGGCGAGAGTGCTGGACCTCTACGCCGGAACCGGGTCGCTGGGGTTGGAGGCCCTCAGCCGGGGAGCGGCCTCGGCGGTGTTCGTGGAGCGGGACCGGTCGGTGTTGGAAACGTTGCGCTCCAACATCGACCGGGTGGGGCTGGGGGGGCGGGCCTCCGGTGCGGAAGCGGACCGTTTCCTGGCCGGGGCTTCCCCCCGGGACGCCTACGACCTGGTGTTCTTCGACCCCCCCTACCGTTTGCCGGACGATGCGGCGGAGGGGGCGCTGGCGGCGGCGGGGCGGCTTTTAGCCCCGGGCGGGGCGTTGGTGGCCCATCGCCGGACGGGGGGGCCCGTTCCGCAGGCGGAAGGTTTGACTTTGGAGGACGACCGCACCTACGGTTCCGCTAGAATTTTGCGCTATCGGCGGTAAACTGGCCGGGTATGGCGGTCGGCGGCGGCCGCCGGTTAGGAGATGCGGTGACCACAGGCCTGTGCCCGGGGAGTTTCGACCCGCCCACCAACGGGCATCTGGACGTCATCCGGCGCAGCGCGTCGGTGTTCGACCGGGTGGTGGTGGCCGTCATTCGCAATCCGTCCAAAGCCCCCATGTTTTCCGCCGAAGAGCGGATGGAGATGCTGGAGGAGCTGTTCGCCTCCCACCCGGAGGTGGAGGTGGCCTCCTTCGCCGGGTTGCTGGTGGATTTCGCCCGGGAAGCGGAGGTGGACGTTATCGTAAAAGGGTTGCGGGCCGTGTCCGACTTCGACTATGAATTGCAGATGGCGCAGATGAACCACAGCCTGTCCCGCATCGACACCGTGTTCATTCCCACCAGTCCGGAATACGGCTATCTTTCCTCTTCCCTGGTAAAAGAGGTGGGACGGCTGGGAGGGGCGGTGGATCGGCTGGTGCCCGCCGGGGTGGGCCGCAGATTGAAGGAACGGTGGTCGCAATGACCGATTACGAAGGCTTCCCGGAGGCGCAGCCCCCGCCGGTCCGCCCGGATGTGGACCCGTTGGACGCCATCGTTGAGGAGGCGGCCTCCGCCCGTTCGGAGCGGTATGAGGAAGTTCCGGATCTGCCCACGGTGGGGGAAATGCAGGATCTGATCGATGAGATGATCCTGTCGGTGGAGTCGGCCAAGTCGGTGCCCCTGTCCAGCAACGTGGTGATGGATCGGGATCAGATGCTGGAAATGCTGCACATCCTGCGCGACCGGTTGCCGGAGGAAATACGGGCCGCCCGGTGGATGGTTCGGGAGCGGGAACTGTTCGTGTCCCGCACCAACGAGCAGGCCCGCAACCTGGTGGCCAAGGCCCGCACCAAGGCCAACCAGTTGGTGTCGGAGTCCAATATCATCGCCGAGGCCTCCGAAGAGGCTAGTATCTTGATTCGCCGGGCCGAGGACGACGCCCATCGCATCCGTCTGGAAGCCGAGGATTACATGTCGGACCGGCTGGAACGGCTGGAAGGGCTGTTGGCCCGCCTGCTCAACCACACCCGCACCATGCGGGCCGAGTTGTACCAGGCATTGCCGCCCGACGAGGAGCCGGACCGCTAAACTAGGATAGGTTTTCCCCGCCGACGGAGCGGCAGTTGCGGGACCGGGGCGGGAACAAGTTATGAAGGAGGCTCGCCGGCGTGTTGGGGGCGAGCCTCCCCCCTCCCCCCTGGGAACCGGTTATCGGGCGGCGGTTCGTTCCCGCCGGAGGCGGCGGGTGGCTTCCTCGTCCAAGCGGTAATGTTCGGGGAGGCGCACCAGGCGGTCGGGGCCGCCGATGTATTCCACCACCGCCCCGTAATCCCGCTCCGCTCCCTCAATGGACGCGTAGCCTTCGATCACATCCCGCAACACCGCCTGCGGGTCGCGGAGCAACGGGTCGCCGTAGCCGCCCCCGCCGGGCGGGTCGATGTGCACCCGGTCGCCGGGTTGCAGCATCAGCAGCCGTTTCGGTTGCGCCTCCTCCTGGTCGTTGATGCGCAACGAACCCGTCCCTCCGAAACGGCCGCCCAGCAGGCCTTCCGCCGGATGCCGGATGCGGTCCACCATGGCCGACAGGGTCCACGGCTGGTCGGTGCGGCAACTGAGGGAACTCCACTGGCCGAGGCCGCCCCGGTAGCGGCCGGGGCCGCCGGAGTCGGTCCGCAACTCCCGGCGGTGCTGCACCAGGGAGGTGAGGGTTTCCAGAGACTCGGCGGCCACCCCCGCCACCCCGCTGGGGAAACCGGTGGCCGCCAGCCCGTCTTTGCCGGCCCGGGCCCCCATCCCCCCCGCTTGGAACAGGCTGAACGTGAACGGGTCGGCGTCTTCGCCGCGCCGGCCCCGGCAGATGGAAATCCAAATCGGGTCGGCCCCGGGGGCTATGAGGCGGTCGGGCATGGCCTGGGCCAGCGCCCCGAAGATCACCCCCGGCAGGAAATGCCCGATCAGGTGGCGGGAGGCCACCGCCCGCGGTTCCCGGCAGTTGAGGATGGAGCCCCGGGGGGCGCTGACGTGCACCGGACGGAAGGCCCCGTCGTTGTGGGGCACTTCGGGGGTGACGGCCGCTTTCATGGCGAAAGAGGCGTAGGCGTGGGTGTAGTTCATCACCACGTTGATGCCCCGGGCGCTCTCCGGGGAGGAACCGGCGAAGTCGATGAAAATGTCCTCGTCCTCCACCGTGATGGCCGCTTTCAGCAGGATCGGCTCCTCGAACCCGTCGCTCCAAGTTTGATGCCGGTACGTCCCGTTGGGGATGCGGCGGATGGCCTCCCGCATGGCCCGCTCCGAACGGGAAATGATTTCCCGGGAGAGCGGCTCCACGTCGTCCAAGCCGAATTCGTCCATGAAGCGCGTCAGCGAACGGGCCCCCACGTCGTTGCAGGCGGTCTGGGCGTACAGGTCGCCCACCGTTTCGTCGGGGGTGCGCACGTTGGCCCGCACGATGTTTATCAGATCCCGGTTGATCTCCCCCCGGTCGTAGAGTTTCATGATCGGCACCCGCAGCCCCTCCTCGTACACTTCCCGGGCCTGGGCGGACAGGATGCGCCCCCCGATGTCGGGGGCGTGGCAGGTGTTGGCGAAGTAGGCGACTTCCCGCCCTCCCCGGAACACCGGGGTGAGCACCGTCAGGTCGTTGATTTGGCCGGCGGTCATCCACGGGTCGTTGGTTATCAGCACATCCCCCGGCTGCAGCGACCCGGGTGGAAACTCCCGGAGGAAATGGCGCACCCCGGTGGCCATGGCGTTGATATGGCCGGGGGTGCCGGTCATGGACTGGGCCATCATGCGGGCCTCGGCGTCGAACACCCCGCAGGCCAAATCCTGAGTTTCCCGCAGGATGGTGCTGAAAGCGGTGCGCTGCAAAGCCACCTGCTGTTCGTCCACCACCGCCAGCAACCGGTTCCACAGCACCTCCACCTGCACCGCGTCCAAGTTTTTGACTCCGGTCATTCCCGCCCCCCGCCGCCCACTTCCGCCACCAGGTCCAGGCGCCCGTTCACCCGCACCCGCCCCCCCGGCCCGATCACCGCCGTGGATTCCCGTTCTTCGATGATGGCCGGTCCGCGGATCTCCGCCCCCGGTCCCAGCCGGTAGCGGTCGTAGACCGGGGTGGGGACGAAGCCGCCCGCCGGATGGTCCGGGGAGGCGAAATAGGCGGGGCGCTCCCCTTTGCGGGCCGCGTCCGGGCCGGCGGGGGAACCGCCCCCCATGGCGGGCAGATCCGGGCGGGGGCCCCGGCTGGTCACCCGCCAACTGAGGGCCTCCAGTTCCACCGGCGGCCCCTCCCGCCCGTACAGGTTTTGGTAGATGCGGTCGAAGTCGGCGGCGATGGCCGGGCGATGGCCGGCGGTCAACGCCCCGCCCGGAACGGGCACGCTGATGTGATGGCCCTGCCCCACGTAGCGGATGTCCGCCGAACGGGCGTGGGTGATCTGGTCCGGTCCGGCCCCCGATTCGGCCAACAGGCCCGCCCCCTGCGCCTCCATCTCCTCCAACAGGGCGGTCACCCGCTCCCAGTCCAGCTCGTCCAACCGCCCGTAATGGGGGCGCACGAAGTCGAAGGCGGCGGGAGCGGCCAGCAGCCCCATGGCCGAAGCCACCCCCGCCCCGTAGGGGAGGATCAGCTCCGAACATCCCAGCAGTTCCGCCACCCGGTAGCCGTGCACCGGCCCCGCCCCCCCGAAGGCGATCACCCCCAGGGCGAGCGGGTTTTTGCCCCGTTCGATGACGTGCACCCGGGCGGCGTTGGCCATGTTCTCGTCCACCACCCGGCACACCCCGAAGGCGGCTTCGGCTACCGAAACGCCCATCGGCTCGGCGATTTCGGCGCGCAGCGCCTCTTCGGCGGCCCCTTTGTCCAACCGCAGCGCCCCGCCCAGGAAAAAATCCGGATCCAGGTAGCCCAGGGCCAAGTCGGCGTCGGTGACGGTGGGCAGGCGCCCGCCCCGTCCGTAGCAGGCCGGCCCCGGATCGGCCCCCGACGAGTCGGGACCCGCCTTGAGCAGGCCCAGGGAGTCCACCCGGGCGATGGAACCCCCGCCCGCCCCGATCTCGATCATTTCAATCACCGGGGCTTTGATGGGCAGGCCCGACCCTTTTTTGAACCGGTAGCGGCGGTCCACCTCGAATTCGTTGGCGATGAGCGGGCTCCCCCCCTCCACCACCGACAGCTTGGCGGTGGTGCCCCCCATGTCGAAGGAGAGCATAGCCCCCCGACCGTTGGCCTCCCCGATTCCGGCCGCCGCCAAAGCCCCGGCCGCCGGGCCGGATTCCAGCATGCGGATCGGGTGTTGGATGCAAGTGGAGGGGGCGGCCACCCCGCCCCCGGACAGCATCACCAGCAGTTGGCCGCCTACTCCCAGGCGGGCCAGGCGGGACTGCAGTTCGGTCAGGTAACGTTCCACCAGGGGCTGCACGTACACGTTGGCGATGGTGGTGGAGGCCCGGGCGAACTCCCCCAGCTCCGGGGCCGCCTCCGAGGAGAGGGAAACCCGCAGGCGGGGGGCGGCCTCGTTGAACACTTTGCGGGCCCGGTTTTCCGAATCGGGGTTGGTGTAGGAATGCAGGAAACAAACCGCCGCCGCCTCCACCCCCGCCTCGTCCAACTCTGCCGCCAGCCGGGCGGTGTGGGCCTCGTCCAGCGGTATGAGATGGGTTCCGTCGGCCAGGGTCCTTTCCGGAACTTCGAATCGCAGATGGCGGGGGACCAGGGGGGCGGGATGCTCCAGCATCAAGTCGTACAGGTCGTAGCGGTGCTCCCGCCCGATTTCCACCGAATCCCGGAATCCGGCGGTGGCGATCAGGGCGGTGCGGGCCCCTTTGCGTTCGATGATGGCGTTGGTGACCAGGGTGGTGCCGTGGACTACGTTGCGCACCGCCTCCCCGCCTCGCCCGATCCGCTGCAGAACCTCCACCAGGACCTGTTCCACCCCCTGCGACGGGTCGGCGGTGGTCAAAGTTTTGCCGATCTCCACCCGCCCCCCGCTATCGATCAGCATCAGGTCGGTGAAAGTGCCGCCGATGTCGACGCCGACTCTTATATCGCTCATGTCGCCGCCGGACAAAGGCGCTCCTCGGTTGATTTCCGTCATCCGATTATACCCGCCCCGTCTCCGACGCCGTAACACCCTCCCGTTGCGCGCGGGCGGAGTACGCTGGCCGGCATGGAAGACAACCCCGACCGTTTGGTGACCGCCCGGGAAATCGGGGAAGCCCGGGCCGGGGCGCCCACGCAGGTGCGCCTCACCCCCGTTTTGCCGGTTGCCCGCGACCCGCAGGAGGCGGGGTCGGAACGGTTGCTGGTCAAATGCGAGAACCTGCAGGTGACCGGCTCCTACAAGGCCCGGGCCGCCTTTCACATCGTCGGCGGCTTGGAGGGGGAGCGGCGGGAGCGGGGGATCGTAATGGCCTCCTCCGGCAACTTCGCCCAGGCTTTCGCCTATGCGGGGACGGTCGCCGGGGTTCCCACGGCGGTGGTGATGCCGGAATACACCGCTCCGGTGAAAGTGGCGGCCGCCGCCCGTTACGGGGCGGAGGTGGTGATGTGCGACTCTTTCGCCGCCCGCATGCCCACCGTGCGGCGGGTGGCCGCCGAACGGGGAATGTCGGCCTTGGACACTTTCGAATCCCCGCAGGCCATCGCCGGCCACGGAACCATCGGCCTGGAAATGATGGAGCAGGCCCCGCGGGCCGGGACCATCCTGGTTCCCGTTTCCAGCGGGGGTTTGGCGGCCGGGATAGCGACCGCGGTCAAAACGGCCCGCCCCGGCGTGAAAGTGATCGGGGTGCAACCGGAGGGCGCCAACGCGGCCTATGTGTCCTGGCGGGCGGGCGAGCCCACTTCCATCCCGCGGGTGGAAACCATGGCCGACGCCCTCACCGGTCCCCGCCCCGGAACCATTCCCTTCCGCCATCTGCAGGCCTTTTTGGACGACATTGTGCTGGTGAGCGAAGAAGAAATCGCCCATGCGGTGCGCATCCTGCTGTTCCGGGTCAAAATCCTGGCCGAACCGGGCGGGGCGGTGGCGGCGGCCGCTTTCCTTTCCGGCAAGGTCTCCCATCCGGGGGCGGTCCTGGCCCTAGTTTCGGGCGGAAACGCGGACCCGTCCGTTTTGGCCGAAATCCTGGCCGGAGGGGAACTTTCCTGACTTGCCGGGCCGGTGGCCTACCAGAGTTGGGCTGCGCCGGTTTCCCCGTAGTAGAAGGGGCCTTCCCGGAAAGAGAAGGGCTCGCCTTGGTAACCGTCGAAGCGGAGGGCCTCCCCGGCGGAAAGGTCGTAGAAGGGTTCCCGGCCCAGCATCAGTTGCGCCACCGCTTCGGCGGCCGCCATCCGCTGCAACCCGCCCCCGCCGAACCCGGTCGCCAAAAACATCCCGTCGGGTCCGAACCGGCCCAACAGGGGCCAGGCGTCGGGGGTGGCGGTCAGGATTCCCGTCCAGCCCCCGGCGATCGTCGCCGACCGCAGGGCGGGGACCCGGCGTCGCAACATCTCCAGGAAGCGGTTCGCCTCGGCCGGGTCCGGGTCGGGGGAGAAGTTTTCCGTGTCGGCGTCCAAATCGGCGGGGGGCAGGCCCAGCAACAGGGTGCGGGGCGAGCGCCGGAGGGCGTAGAACCCGGCCTCCATTTCGAACAGGAAAGGCAGGTCGGTCGGCGCGCCGGCCAGGAAGGCCGCGGTCAGCGTGAAAGTGCGGACGGGGAGGCGCAGGCCGCTCGCCGCCAAGAGGGGGGCCGACCAGGCCCCGGCCGCCACCAGCGCCCGCCGGGCGGCCACCTTTTCGCCCCCTATTGCCACTCCGGTCACCCGATCCCCTTCCACCCGCACCGATTCCACCGGGCACCCCTCCCAGATTTCCGCCCCGGCTTGGGCGGCGGCCGCGGCCAGGGCGGCCGCCAGAGGCTGGGAGCGCACCAACCCGTCCCCGGCCGTGTAATAACCGCCGGTCAGCCCCTCCGCGTTCAACTCCGGCCAGCGGGCGGCGACTTCCCCCGGTTCCAAGCATTCCCCGGCTGTTCCCAGCCGGGCGGCCAGGGCGGCCCTTTCCCGGAAGAGGCGGGCTCCGTCGGGGGAGGTGGACAACCCGATTCCCCCCACGGAGGCGAAGCGGACCATCCCCCCGGTGCGGTGTTCCAGTTCCTCCACCACCGCTTTCGTTCTCCGCAGAATGGCCAGGTTGGCCGGGGAGGTGGAATCCTGCGGCACGTGCCCGGCCGCCAAAGAACTGGAGCCGGAGGCCGTCCACCGCCGTTCGGCCACCGCCGTTGCAAACCCGCCTTCCGCCAGCCGCCAAGCGGCCAGCAACCCGGGCAACCCGGCCCCGATTACAATCGCGTCATAAGCCATAACCAATCCTCAGATCCAGGCGCAGTTGCCGGCCGTTTATGCCTTGATTCCCCATTTGGCGCATTGTTCTTCCAGGACGGAGCGCAGCACGGCTACGCCCTGTTCCAGTTCGCGTTCGGCGATGGTCAGGGCGGGGTAGAAGGCGGTGCATTCGCCTACCAGGGCGCTCGACATTCCCAGGGTGGGGGCGATCACCCCCCGCCGGAACGTTTCGTCCCACAGCGCGGAGGCCGCCCCCCACTCCGGGGGGAGTTTTTCCCGCGTGTCCCGGGAGCGGACGTATTCCACCATCGCCATCAGGCCCAAGCCCCGAATCTCGCCCGCGATGGGCAACTCCCCCAACTCTTCCTCCAGCAGCGAGCGCAGAAAGAACCCTTTTTTCTCCGCCGCTTCCACTAAGCCTTCGTTTTCTATGGCGTCCAACACCGCCAGCCCGGTGGCGCAGGAAATGGGGGCCCCGCTGAAAGTGTGCACCTCCGCCAGGCACCGGTTCTGGACGGCGACCGCCTCCGCCACCTCCTCCCGGATAAGGGTGGCCCCCAGCGGAACGTAACCGCCGCTCAGCCCTTTGGCCAGGTTGGTCAAATCGGGGACGGTCTCGAAATGCTCCATGGCCAGGAAGCGGCCGGTGCGTCCCGCTCCGGTGATGACCTCGTCGGCGATGAACAGTATTCCGTACCGGTCGCATATTTCCCGGATGCGTTTCCAGTAGCCGGCGGGCGGGACGGCCATTCCCGCCGAAGGGGAAACGGGTTCCCCGATGAAAGCGGACACCGTATGCGGGCCGGCCGCTTCGATGGCGTCCCGCACCGCCCCCGCCGCCCGGTCCGCCAACTCCTCTCCGGCCAGGCCGGCGAAAGGCCCTCGGAAACTGACGGGAGCCGGGACTTTGACGGCGGGCACCAGATGAGGTTCGTAGGAGCGGCTGATGTCCCACCGTCCGGTCATGGCCATGGCCCCGGCGGTGGCCCCATGGTAGCCGGGGGCCAGGGAAACCACCCGCGTGCGCTCCCATTCCCCCCGGGCCAAATGGTACTGGCGGGCGATGCGCAACGACAGCTCGTTGGCCTCCGAACCCCCGGAGGTGAACATCACCTTGCCCACTCCCTCCGGCGACAGGTCCGCCAGCCGCCGGGCCAACTCCTCCTGCCGGTCGTTGGTCAATTTGGCGTTGTGCACGAACGACAGCCGGGCGGCCTGGCCGGCCATGGCGTCCGCAATGTCGGCCCGGCCGTGGCCGATCCCGGCGGTGGAGGACAGGCCGCTGGACAAGTCCAAGTATTGTTTGCCGTCCGCATCCCACAGGTAGACCCCCGACCCGCGCACGATGGTCGGGTAGTCGTCCCCCGGACTGCGGTAAAAAACAGCCGATTCGCTCAGTGTCCGTTCCTTTCCGTAGTCGGACTATAGCCGCCCGGCGCGGTCGGCCATCGGCTATAGTTAAGGTTTGGGGCAATCGACCGGTAAAGGAGGGTTCGGTGTCGCAACTGGATGCCATATTCGACCAGTGGGAGGGGGCGGGGATCAAGCGGGTGCGTTTTGAGATGCCGGATTTGCACGGCACTTCCCGCACCAAACTGATTCCGCTGTCGGCGGCCCGCCACTACGCCAGCCACGGCCTCAACTTCTACGGGGGCACGGCGGTGCTGGACACCCGTTCCGATGTGGTGGGGGGCAGCCTCTACAACGAAGAGGCGGGATACGGGGACTGCCTGCTGTTCCCCGACCCGGACACGGCTTCGCTGGTTCCTTGGTCGCCCGGCTCGGCCCGCCTCATCTGCGACGCCCGCTGGTACGACGGCTCCGTCCTGGAAGCCACCCCCCGGGCCGTGTTCCGCCGGGCGCTGGAGCGGGCCCGGGCTATGGGTTTCGAACCGCTTACCGGTTGCGAATACGAGTTCTACCTGTTGGACGGGCAGACCCGGGAGCAACTGTTCGAGGGATACCACATTTTCAACGTGGTGCGCAACGAGTGGGCGCCGACCATCACCCGGATAATGGATCTGATGCCGGAGATGGGGGTGGACATCATTACCGCCAACTGCGAATACTCCGGCTCGCAGTGGGAGATCAACTACGCCCCCGGCCGGGGCATGGCCGGTCCCGACAACGCTTTCACCTTCAAAAACGGGGTGAAGCAGATGGCCCATCAGGACGGCTATTTGGCCACTTTCATGACCAAGCCGTTCGGCGGCCAGTCGGGGAGCGGATGCCACATTCACATGTCGCTTCTGGATGCGGAGAGCGGGGACAACGTGATGGGCGACCCCGGCCATCCGCAGGGCCTGAGCGAAACCGGCCTGCGGTTCGCGGCCGGCCTGCTCAAATACGCCAACTCCATCGACGCCCTGTTGGCCCCCACCGTCAACTGCCGGCGCCGGCGCCGCACCCACACTTTCAGCCCCACCAACATTTCCTGGGGGTTGGAGGACCGCTCCGCCCTGTTGCGCGTCAAAGCGGGCTCCCCGCAGACCACTCGGATAGAAACCCGCTCCCCCTCCGGCCTGTCCAACCCCTATCTGGCGGCGGCGGCCGTCCTGTCCGCCGGGCTGGCCGGCATAGAACAGGGTTTGGACCCCCAGCCTCCCTCCCGGGCGGGCCAACCGGCCGAAGAGGACGAGTCGCTTCCCAAACTGCCCCTCACGTTGGAGGAGGCGCTGGCCCGGTTCGAAGCGGATTTGGCCTCCGCCGACTTTTTCGGGGAGGAGTTGAAAACGGTCCTGTCAGCCGTGCGCCGATACGAGTTGGGCCGCTTCGCTTCCGAAGAGGGCGGCGGAACCGAAGGCGGCGACGAAATAACCCCCTGGGAAACCAACGAATACCTGGAGCTCTACTAAACCCATCCCGCTTGGCGGTCGGCCGGTTTTGATCTCTCCGCTGACCGAAGCTGGGTCAAAAATGGGTTTCGGGGGTGTGGGGGGATTTTAGGAGGCGGCCGCCTTTCCAGACCATGGTTATGTTGTCCGGGTCGGCCAGAAGGTTGATGTCGGCCAGCGGGTCGGCGGACACCGCTATTACGTCCGCCGCGTAGCCCGGCTCCAGCAGGCCGGTGCGGGGGGCGCGGGGGCCCAGGGTGGCCGGGCCGCGGGCGGTGGCCGCCTCGATGGCCTGCAGAGGGGTCATTCCCGCCTCCGCCAGCAACACAGCCTCCCGCCCGTTGCTTCCCCACTCACCGCCGGAGCACATGATGTCCGCCCCAGTGGCGATGGGGAGGCCGGCTTCTATCGCCAAACGCAGTGCCTTGGTATGGGAGGCCGCCACCTCCGCCTGTGAGCGCCAGGCCGCCTCCGGTATCTGCCCGCGCAGGCTCAGCAGATGGGTCACCGCCATCCGGGTGGGGACGATTATCACCCCCCGCTCCAAGAGCAGCTCCGCGGTGGGCTCGTCCAGGGTGCTGCAATGTTCGATGGTGGTCACCCCGGCCCGGGCGGCGGCCGCCACCCCGGCCAGGCCGTGGCAGTGGGCGGCCACCGCCAACTCCGCCAAGGCCGCCTCCTCCACTATGGCCCGCAGCTCCTTGTCGTTGAACTGGCGGCGGCGGGGGTGGTCGGTCTGGCTCATCGTTCCCCCGGTGGCGTTGATTTTGATCACCTGCGCCCCCAGCCGAACCTGCCGCCGCACCTGTTTAATGCATTCCTCCACTCCGTCGCACACCGCCACCCACCCTTTGCCGGACAGGGCCATTTCGTCCCGCCATCGCTCCGGCATCCAATGCAGGTCGCTGTGCCCCCCGGTGGGACCCAGGGCGGCACCCGCCGCGTAAATGTCGGGCCCGGCCAACGTCCCCTCCTCCACCAGCCGGGCCAGGTACACCCCCACCCCGCCCAACTCCCGCACGCTGGTGAAACCGGCCTGTAGCACCCGCCCGGCGTCGCGGGCCGCCCGCACCGCCATCACCGGCAGGGGAGTGAGGGCCAGCAGGTTCAGGTCGGCGGCTTCGGTTCCGAAAAAATGGGCGTGGCAGTCCCACATTCCGGGCATCAGGGTCGGGACCCGGAAAGTCCGCCCCGCCGCGGACTCCGGAGCCCCGGCCTCCGGCCCGGCGTAGGCGATCACCCCGTTTTCCATCAGCAGGCTCCCGGGGCGGAACGGCTCCCCCCGGCCGGGGATCAACGTCCCGGCGTCGATCCGGACGGCGTCCGCGGCCCTCATTCCCCGCCCCGGGCGATGCGGTCCAGGATCTCCGGGGTCGGTTCCGCCAACTCCTCCCCCTCGTGCAGCAGGTCGGTGGTTTCCGGCCATTTGGGACCGGCCCCGGTGAGCAGGCACACCGCGCTCTCCCCGTCTTTGATCACTCCCCGGTCGGCCAGTTTCCAGGCGCAGGCGATGGCCGCCGCCGAGGACGGCTCCGGGCAGAGCCCCAGCCGGGCCGCGTAACGGACGGCGGCCTTGATCTCCTCGTCGGTCACGTCCACCGCCCGCCCGCCCGAATCCCGGATGGCCCGCAAAGTCATCGGGCCGCCGGTGGGGTCGCCGATGGACAGGGCGATCGTCTCCGGGTTTTCCAGGAAGGGGACGGAATGGGAGCCTTCCCGGAAGGCCCGCACGATCGGGTTGGCCCCCGCCGGTTGCACCCCGTGCATTTTGGGAACCGAGTCGGTCCATCCCAGCCGTGCCATTTCGCCGAAGGCCTTCCACGGCCCGTAGAGGCCGTCCCCGGCGGCGATGGGAACGATGAAATGATCCGGAACCCGCTCCAGGGCCATCACCGCGTCGTAGCCCATCGTTTTGTAGCCTTCCATGCCGTAAGGGGTGGCCGCCGGGTTGGGGGTCATGTAGGTGGAGGGATACCACCCGTGGTTGCGCGCGAAATTTTCCATCGGCGGCTGCCTGCTCATTTTGACGATCACCCGCGCCCCGAACATCCGCATCCACTGCCGTTGCACCAGCGGAGCCCGCGGGTCCGCCAGGATTACGCATTCCATTCCCGCCTGCGCCGCGTAGGCGGCGGCGCTCATCCCGTGGTTGCCGGTGGTGGAGCACACCACCCGCCGGTAGCCCAGTTGGCGGGCCATGGACAGGGAGGCCGAATGGAAGCGGTCTTTGAAAGAGAAGGTGGGATTGACCGTTTCGTTCTGCGCCCACAGGCCGGAGACCGGATTGCCCTCCGACGGGGGGAGGGGGGACAGGGGGGTGCGGCCCTCCCCCAGGGTGACCGCCTCCGCCGGGTCCCGCACCGGCAGCAACTCCCGGAACCGCCACATGGAACGGTCCGGACGTTCCCGCCACTGATTGATGTCGGTCGCCGCCGCGGCCGCCGCCAAGTCGTAGACGGTTTCCAAGGCCCCGCCGCATCCCGCGCAACCGAAGAAATGGCCGCCCAAGTCGGTTTCCCGGCCGCATTCCACGCACCGCAGGCCCAACGCGAACATTTGCCTCCCCGCCTTTGACTGCTCCGCCCGCCAGCTTAGCGGGTAGGGTGGGGGCGGACCTGCGGGAGGAGGCGGTGATGACAATGGGCGACCGGGGACCGAACGAGGGGCTGATCGGCCGTCCCGGTTCCCGCCATCAGCTGGGAACCCCCGCCTTGGTGCTGGATCTGGACGTTATGGAAGCCAACATCGCCTCGCTGGCCGAACACGCCCGGGTCCACGGCTACCGGGTGCGGCCGGTGGCCAAAATTCACAAGTCGGCGGAGGTCACCCGCCGCCAGGTGGAGGCCGGGGGCTTGGGGCCGTGCTGCTCCACCGTCGCCGAAGCGGAGGCGATGGCCGACGGGGGTTTCCGCGACATAATGCTGTTCACCTCCGTGGTGACGCCCCCCAAACTGGAACGGTTGGCCGCCTTGAACGCCCGCACCGGGGATATGCTGGTGGCCTCCGATCACGCCGCCAACGTCCTCCAGCTGGGGGAGGCGGCCCGCCGGTCGGGGAACCCGTTGCGGGTGCTGGTGGATGTGGAAGCGGGGGCGGGACGCACCGGATTGGCCGACCCGGAGGCGGCGGTGGAGTTGGCCCGGTTGACGGCCGAAACCCCCGGATTGGAATACGCCGGGGTGCAGGGATACAACGGCGTCCATATGAACATGGCCGACTTTGCGGCCCGCCGGGAGGCCGGGTTGAAAATCCTGCGCCCGTTGGCGGAGACGGTGGAGCGGTTGCGCCAGGCCGGGTTGGAGCCCGAAATCGTTTCCGGGGGCGGCACCGGCACCCACGACATCGACCCCGAACTGGGGTTGCTGACCGAAGTGCAGGCCGGCACCTACGTGTTCATGGACGTGAACTACCGGCGGGTGGAGATGCGGCGCGACGACCCCCATCCTTTCGGGCACGCCCTGCTGGTGCGCAGCACGGTCATCAGCGACGCCCAGCCGGGGTTCGTCATCACCGACGCCGGCATCAAAGAAACGGACGCCATTTTCGGCATCGACGCCCCCGAAATTTTCTCCGGGGCCCCGCCGGGGGCCGTCTACACCCTGGTGGGCGACGATATGGGGCGGATCACCTTCGCCGACCCGGCCCAGCGGATGGCGGTGGGGGATACGGTGGAGTTGATCCCGCCCCACTGCTACCAAACGGCGGTGCTCTACCGCTTCTACCACGTGGTGAGCGGCGACCGGCTGGTGGACATCTGGCCGGTGGACGCCTACGACAGCTGGTAGGCCCCCGCCCGGTTTTCACACCGCGCGGATGTAGCGCTCCCTCTCCCAGTCGCTTACCGCCCGTTGCCAGGCGGACAGCTCCCAACGACGGGAAACCTCGTAGTAGGCGCAGAACTCTTCCCCCAGGGCGGCCCGAAACTCCCCATCCTCTTGGAAACGGCGCAGGGCCTCTTCCAGGGAATTGGGCAGGGGGGGCAGGTCGGCCCGTTCCGAGACGTCCCGCTCCTCCGGGGGCGGGGGCTCGGCTCGGCGCCGCAGGCCGAGGGCGGCCGCCCTCACCAGGGCCGCCAGGACCAGATAAGGGTTGGCGTCCGCCCCCGGGCGGCGGCATTCCAGACGGGTGCGTTTCGGGCCGGTCCCGGGGATGGCCCGCACCGCCGCCGACCGGTTTTCGTAACCCCAACTGACGTTGACCGGGGCGAAGAAACCGGGCACCAGCCGCTTGTAGGAGTTGATGGTCGGATTGAGCAGCAACGAAGCGGCGGGCATGTGCCGCAAAATCCCGTCGATGGCCCACCGGCACTCCGGGGAGACCGGTTGTCCATCATCCGGGGAGGCGAAGACGTTGACCGCCTGTCGCCACAGCGAAAGGTGGGTGTGGCCGCTGGAACCCTCCTCCGAAGGTTCCGTTTTGGCCAGGAAACTGGCGGTCAGGCCCAGCTGGGCGGCTATGTTTTTGACTGCGAACTTGGCCAGGGCGGCTTGGTCGGCGGCCCGCATTCCCCCCTCGGCGGCCACGTTCAACTCCAAAAGCCCCGGTCCGGCTTCGGTGTGCGCCGCCTCCAGTTGCACCCCCAAGCCTTCCAGGGCCGGAACCAATCGGGCCAGGAACCGGTCGAATCGTCCCACTTCGTCCAGGCTGTAGCTTATGCCGGACGACAGGGGCCGGCCCTCCCGGTCCCGCAGGCGGATCTCGTATTCAAACCCGGCCAAAACCTCGCAGTCCAGTTGCGACATGTCCTCCAGCGCCTCCCGCAGCGCTTCCCGTCCGGCCAGGCGGCAAGGGGAGCCGTCCGGCCAGGCGGCGTCGGCCAGGCAGATTTTCCAACCCGGCCGCCAGCTCAGCTCGTGCAAGGTTCCGGTGTCGGGGGTCAGCAACAGGTCGGGGGCCCCGGTGTTTATTCCAAACTCCCGGTAGTCGGTGATGGGGGCGTCTACCGGGTCCAGACCCAGCCACAGGTCGGTCATCACCGTCCCCCCTTCCGCCGCTTTTTGGAAGGCCTCCGGGCGCAGGGCCTTGCCCCGGATGGAGCCGTTGATGTCCGGCATTCCCAACAGCACGAAGCCTTCATCCCGATGCGTCTCCCGGCGCGTCCTCCCGTCCGTCTCCATGCCCTCCGCTCCTCTCGGCTTTCTGTTTATCCGCCGCCCGCCGGCATCCGGCGGACATGGGCGTCGACGGCTGCCGCTACCGCCGCAAACCGTTCTATCATCTCCGTCAGCTCGGCCCGGCTGGCCGTGAAGGCGGGGGCCAGCAAAGTCTGGTCCCCGGCCCATCCGTCCCGGTTGGGATGCGACGAGTTGACCAGCAGATCGTTTTCCAAGGCCGTTTCGGTGATCATCCGGGCCAGGTTCCATTCGTCGGGCGGGATGGAGGAGCCGTCCCGGGGGTCCACGTATTCCACGCCCAGCAGGAAACCGCGGCCCCGCACTTCGCCGGTAATGGACAGGCCGCCCACCGCCGCCTCCAGCTCCTGCGCCAGGCCGGGCCCCAGTTGCTCCACCCGGTTTACCAGGCCGTGCTCCAGAATGAAGTCCAGCACCGCCATGCCCACCGCGCACACCAGCGGCGCCCCGTCCCAAGTGTGTCCCAGATCCAAGTCCCCGGAGCCGGCCGCGATCGCTTGGTAGATTTCCTCCCGGCACAGGACGGCCGCCAACGGGGCGTATCCCGCGCCCATCATTTTCCCGGCCGCCACCAGGTCGGGGACGATGGGCAGGCCCTGGTAGGCGAACCAGCTTCCGGTGCGCCCCATCCCGGTCACCACCTCGTCGAAACAGACCAGAAACCCGTGCCGCTCCCGCCGTTCCGCCAGGCCCTCCCAGAACAGGTCCGGGGGGGAGTAGGCGGGTAGGGAGGCGGCGCTGACCGGCTCGCAGAAAAAGGCGGACACCGTTTCCGGCCCGACCCGGTCCAGGATTTCATCCAACGCGTCCAAAGCCGCCCGCCCGGTGGGGTCGAAGCGGGGGGTGGCGGGCGGCAGATGATGATGCCGGGCCAGGTAGGGGGCGAAAGGTTCTTGCAGGGCGGGGCGGCCGGTCAGGGCCAAGGTTCCCATCGTGGCCCCGTGATAGGCCTGGGCGGGGGAAATCACCCGCCACCTTTCCGGTTGGCCGCGGTCCACATGGTATTGCCGGGCGATGCGCAGGGCCGTTTCGTTGGCCTCCGACCCGCCGGTGACGAACCGCACCCGTCCCATCTCCGGGGCCGCCACCTCCACTAGGCGGCGGGCCAGTTGCTCGGCGGGCCGGTTGGTGAAAAAGTGGTTGTACATGTAGGCGATGTCGCCCATGTAGCCGAAGGCGGAATCCGGGATCGCCTCCACCCCGTAGCCCAGGCCGGCGGTCATCACCCCCCCCGAGCAGGCGTCCAAAATGCGCCGTCCGTCGACGGTTTCCAGCCACACCCCCCGCCCGCCCGCAACGCTCGGGTAGGCGAAGTCGGCGTAGCGGGGGAAAACCCGGGAGTCGGCGGAGGGCGCCCCCGTCATTCTCCGCCTCCGTCGTCGGCGGCGGGACGGGCGGGCAGTTCCGCCATCTTCGCGTAACTTTCCAAAAGAATCCGGCTACGGGCTTGGGCGGCCTCCGCCCGGCGCCGGGTTTCCGCCAGCAACGCCGCCGGATTCACCCCCACCTCCTCCAACTCGTGCGGGTAGGCCTCCACCCATCTTTCCATGATGGCCGGGGTGACTTCGGGATGGAATTGCAGTCCCATATGGCGCCCGTAGGTAAAAGCCTGTGGGCCCATTTCGGTGCGGGCCGCCACCTCGGCCGAGGGGGGCGGGGTGAAAGTGTCGAAATGCCATTGGAACCACGGCCCGGCGGGCACCAGTTGCGGGTCGCGGGTTTCAACGGTCAGCCATCCCACCTCGCATACCTCCCCGCGATAGCAATGGGAGCCCAGTACCCGGGCCAAAAGTTGGCCCCCGAAACAGAGGCCGAGGATGGGAACGTCCTTTTCCAACGCCGACTGCATGATGTCCATTTCCCGGCTGAGCCAGGGAAGGGAATCATCGAAGGCGGCGAATTCGGAACCAAGCGAGACCAGCAGTCGGTAGTCGCCCGCCGCCACCGGCCGCTCCTCTACGTCGATGCGGTGCAGGTCGATTTCAAACCCGCGTTCGGCCATCCACTCCCCGGCGAAACCGGGCGGAGTGGGCTCCTCGTGCTGGATGATCAGCGCCCGCGGGGCGGAGCCGTTCACAGCCCCCCCTCCCCGCCCACCTGTTCGGCTACCCGCCGCACCGAGCGGGCGAAACGTTCCACCATTTCCTCCAAGTCGGATTCGGGGGTGACGAACGGGGGGGCGAACAGGCTTTGGTCGCCCGCCATCCCGTCCCCGGTGGGCTGCGTGCTGAGAACTAGCAGTCCGTTGTCATCGCATTGCCGGTCCACCCGCGCCGCTACCTTCAGTTCCCGGGGCAAAAACGATACCCCGTCCCGCGGGTCGGCGTATTCCACCCCCAGCAGGTATCCGACCCCCCGCACCCGCCCCACCATGTCAATTCCGGACAGGGCCGACTCCAGTTGCTCGCGCAACTGCGGCCCCCGGCGGGCCACATGTTCGATCCATCCTTCTTCGCGGAGGACGTCGACCACCGCCAGGCCCACCGCGCAGGACAGCGGCGCCCCGTCCCAGGTGTGGCCCAGGGTGAAGCATCCCGAACCGGCCGCGAAAGCTTGGTAAACGCCGCTGCGGCACAGCACCGCCCCCAGGGCGGCGTATCCGGCGCCCAGGCCTTTGGCGGAGACGATGATGTCCGGAACCAGCGGCAAGCGGCCCGCGGCGAACCAGTCCCCGGTTCTGCCCATCCCGGTCACCACCTCGTCGAACCCGATGAGGAAGCCGTGCCGTTCCCGCCGCTCCGCCAAGCCTTCCCAAAAGGCCTGCGGGGGGGAGTAGGCGGGCAGGGCGGCGGCGCTCACCGGCTCGCAGAAAAACAGGGAAACGGTTTCCGGCCCGGCCCGTTCCAGCACCCGGTCCAGTTCATCCAGGGCCGCCCAGCCGTCCTCGCCGAAGCGGGGGGTGGAGGGCGGGATGTGCAGGTGCTCCCCCAGATAGGGGGCGAAGGAGCCCTGCAGTCCGGGGCGGCCGGTCAGGGCCAGGGTTTGCATGGTGGGCCCGTGGTAGGACTGGGCGGGGGAGATGACCTGCCATCGTTCCGGCTCGCCCCGCTCCACGTGGTACTGCCGGGCGATGCGCACCGCCGTCTCGTTGCCTTCCGCCCCGCCGGTGACGAACCGCACCCGGGTGAAACCGGGCGGGGCGACTTCGGTCAGCCGGACGGCCAGCTCCTCCTGCCAGGGGTTGGTCAGCCATTCGTTGTTGACGAAAGGGGCCGTCTTGGCCGAACGGCGGACCGTTTCCAGCAGGTCGCGGCGCCCGTGCCCCAAGGTGGCGGCCATGGAGCCGCCGCTCATGGCGTCCAAATAGCGCTTGCCGGTTGCGTCCTCCACCCAGGCCCCCCGCCCGGAAACCACCGTCGGATAGTCCCGTCCCAACTCCAAAGGGATGACATGGGAGGAAGGAGGATCGAGCAGGGGAGCGGCCATTGCCGGTTACCGGTTGGATTCTTTTCGCAACATCCCCCCAAACTATAGTTCGCCGACCGGCGGCGCCGGGCGGTTGCGAGCGCTAAGATGGGGAATGTATACCGTATACTATTTGCGCTCGCCCGGCGACGCGGGTAGCATACGGGGAGCATTGTGTTTGACTGAAGGAGGCACGCAATGAAGAACATGGACCGTCGGGAATTCTTGAAGAAGAGCGGGTTGGTGCTGGGGGCGTCGGCGGTGGCGCCGACCGTCCTGGCCGCCTGCGGGTCGGACGACCCCGCTCCCGCTACCACTACCTCCGCGCCCGCAACCACCACCGCGGCTACGGAGGCGACCACCACCACGGCCGCCGCGCCCTCGGAGTTCGACAGCATCACCCTGGCTTTAGTCGGGACTTGGAACTCCTTGGACTCCAACAAAACCACGGCCGCCGCCCTGGCCACCGGCCAGCATATGATGGAGGGTTTGCTGATCAAGTTGCCCAACCGCTCCCTGATTCCGGGGCTGGCCGCGGAAATGCCGCAGAAGGTGGACGACCGCACTTACACGGTCCGGGTGCGCACCGACCGCACCTTCACCGACGGCACCCCCATCACCGCCGAAGACATGGCCTTCGCCTACGAACGGTTGCGCACCGAAGGGTTCGGGTCGCCTTTCACCCAGTACATCACGTTCATCGAATCCATCGACGTGGTGGCCGATGACATGTTGCGGATCAACCTCAACCAGGCGGTGCCCGAGGATGTGCTGTTCCAGCGGATGTCGGCCATCAAGACGGTGCCCAAGTCGGTGTGGCTGGACGTGGGCGGGGAGGCGTACTCCACCAACCCGGTGCCGTCCTCCGGTTCCATGATGGTGGACGCCCCCTTCGCCAACGACGTCAACTCCTTCCGCCGTTACGACGGCTACGAGGGGCCGCAGCCGCTGGCGGCGGTGAACATCACCTACCAGGGGATACCGGAGTTGCAGACCCGGTTCGCCCAGTGCGAGGCGGGGCAGGTGCAGATATTCGACGGCATCTCCCCGCAGTTGTACCGGGCGGTGGAGGATTCGCCCAACGTGGAGTTGGGCATCGCCCGGGAGACCTCCTTTTTAGAGATCATCATGTTCAACACCACCCGTCCCCCGTTCGACAATCAGCTGGTGCGACAGGCGGCCATGTACTCCATCAACGCCCAGCAGCTGATCGACATTGGCCTGCAAGGGGAGGGCCGCATCGCCCGCTCCCCCCTGCCGCCCGAGTCGGACCGGTTCATAGAACCCTCCATCCAGTACAACTTCGATCCGGAGCGGTCTTTGGCGTTGCTGGCCGAGGCGGGGGTGGAAACCCCCTTGGACTTCGAGTTGGGCATCGTGGAATGGGCCTACGTCAACCCGCAGGCCCCGCTGTTCGCCTCACAGATGAAGGAAGGCGGGTTCGCCCCCCGGTTGCTGGTGGACTCCATCGACGCCCGCTGGGCTTCCGACATAGAACCGGCCAACTACGACGCCTGGGTCGCCACCATCGGCTTCGAAGTGTTCAGCTTCGACCCGGACATGCTGTTCCGCGGCTGGTGGAGCGGGCTGGCCGACCTGGCCAACTTCGCCACTCCGGGCGTACCCAAGTTGACCGAGCATTTGGACAACGCGCTGGCCGCCTCCGATTTCGACGAACAGAACCGCCAGTACGCCATGGCCAACGAGATCCTGCTGGAGGAGGCGGGCTCGGCGCCCATCCTGTTCCAGCCTTTGGCGCACGGCTGGAACAAGTCGGTGGCCGGTTACCAGATGCCGCAAACCTTGGGGGTGACCCTGTTCGGAGTGACTCCCTCCGGGATGTAAAGGTCCGCCCGGTCGGGCCGGGCGCCCGACCGGTGACTGAACAACGTAGCTAGCCGCACCGGCCGCAGCCGGGGCGAGGCGGGAGTGACCTGATGGGAGATGTGGGCCGGATTGTCCTGCGCCGCTTCCTGCAGGTCATCCCGGTCGTTTTGGGCATCACGCTCTACCTGTTCCTGATGCTGGACCTGTCCCCCCTGGATCCGCGCTACGCCGCTTTGGGCCTGTACGCCAGCGAAGAAGCCCGGGAGCAGTTGGCTGAAGAGTTCGCGCTGGACGACCCCTTTCCGGTCCGCTACGTCTCCTATGTGGGCGACTTGGCCCAGGGCGAGTTGGGGGTGAGCGTGTTCGGCAAACGCCCGGTGCGGGAAATCCTGGGTGAACGGATCGGGGTGACGCTCACCATCGCCTTCGTCTCCTTGGGGCTGGGGATGCTTATCGCCTTCATACTGGGGGTGACCTCCGCCTACTACGCGGGAACCTGGTGGGACGCGGCGGTGCGGACCGTCACCTTCGCCGCTTTGGCCATGCCGGTGTTCTGGCTGGCCCTGTTGCTGATCCAGTTGCTGGCCCTGCGTTTTCGATGGTTGCCCGCCGGCGGGTGGGTCTATTTTTCCGATGATCCGCTGGGGTGGATGAAATCGCTGGTTCTGCCCTGCCTGTCCATCGGCCTGCCGGTGGGGGGTTTTCTGACCCGGGTGGTGCGTTCCTCGGTGCTGGACGAACTGGACAAAGACTACGTGCGCACCGCCCGCGGGCTGGGCCTGCGGGACCGGACGGTGGTGCGGCGCAACGTGTTGCGCAACGCCTTGGTGGCCCCGCTGACGGTGCTGGGCATACAGGCCGGGTATCTGCTGGGCGGGGCGGTGCTGGTGGAGTTGGTTTTCAACCTGCCCGGGCTGGGTTTGCTGATGATCACTTCGGCCAGCACCGGCGATTTCGCGGCCATCATCGGGGTGGCCCTGATCGCCGCCCTGATGTTCATTTTCGCCAACCTGGTGGCCGACATAGCTTTCGTAATCTTCAAGCCGAGCGCCCGTGAGCAGTAAGCCGCCGCCCTCCGGCCCCTCCCGCCGCCGTCCGCCCGGCTTCCGGTTCGGCCCCCGCTCCATCGAGACGGCCATGCAGGCCTCCGCCGGAGGGCGCCTTTCTTGGAGGAGTTTCCCCATTCGGGCCAAAATCGCCCTGGTCTGGATAGTTTTCGCAGTGCTGGTGGCGGTTTTGGCCCCCCTGTTCGCCCCCTACGATCCGCTGGAGGTGGGCTTGACCCTGCCCAACACCGGCCCCGACTGGCCGTCGCATATCATGGGTTCCGACGAGGCGGGCCGGGACATTTTCTCCCGGGTCATTTTCGGCACCCGGGTGTCGGCTTTGGTGGCGGTTCTGGCCCCGTTGCTGGCCCTGCTCATCGGCGGGATCATCGGGATGGCGGCCGCGGCTTCCGCCCATCGCCCCCGCCGCAAATGGATCAACGATGTGCTGATGCGCCTGATGGACATCCAGTTCGCCTTCCCGGCGGTGATCCTGGCGGTGGTGGTGTCGGCCGCTTTCGAGCCGTCCCTGACCACCCTGATGATGGTGCTGGCGGTGGTCTATTCGCCCATCCTGGCCCGGTTCGTGCGGGCTTCGGTTTTGGATCAGCTGTCGGAGGACTACGTGCAGGCGCAACGGGCCCTGGGTTCCTCGGAAATTCGCATTCTGCTGCGGCATGTGTCCCTCAACATCGCCACCCCGGTTCTGGTGTTTTTCACCCTGGTGGCGGCGGACGCGGTGGTGCTGGAGGCCTCCATCAGTTTCCTGGGGGCGGGGGTGCGTCCCCCCACTCCCACATGGGGCAACATGATCCGCGACGGCCAGCAGCAGTTGATGGCGGGCACCTGGTGGTACACCACCTTCCCCGGCATAGCCATTTTCCTGACCGTGATGGCCCTCAACACCGTGGCCGAAAGCATGGCCGACCGCCTGGGCGGCCGCCGCCACCTGCTGGGAGAATGAAAGATGGCGGAGAAGATTTTGGAAGTGGAGGATCTCACCATCCGCATCCCGCACGCCTACGGGGGGACGGAGGTGGTGTCCGGGGTCAGTTTCGCGGTGACCGAAGGGGAAAACCTGGGCATCGTGGGGGAATCGGGGTGCGGGAAAACCCTGACCGGGCTGGCGGTGATGGGGCTTCTGCCCCGCAAAGTGGAGGCGTCCGGTTCGGTGAGGTGGAAAGGCCGGGAGTTGCTGGACATGCCCGCCGCCGCCCGCCGGGCGGTGATGGGGGCCGAAATCGGAATGGTCTACCAGGACCCGGTGCTCAGCCTCAACCCGGGGATGACGGTCAAAGCCCAACTGGGCCAGGTGATGAAACTGGACGGCGCGGCGGACGACGCCCGCCTGCGGGCCCAGCTGGAGCGGGTGCATCTCCCCAACCCGTCCGCCATCGCCGCCGCCTACCCCCATCAACTGTCGGGGGGGCAACGGCAACGGGTGCTGATCGCCTTGGCCTTGGCCCGCAATCCCGCCTTGCTAATCGGCGACGAACCGACCACCGCCCTCGACGAAACGGTGCAGGCCCAGATCGTGGAATTGCTGCAGTCGTTGCAGGCCGAATTGTCTTTCACCACCTTGTTGATCACCCACAACATCGCCCTGGTGCGGGAATTGTGCGAGCGGATTATGGTGATGTACGCCGGGCAGTTGACGGAAACCGGTCCCGCCGGGCTGATCACCAGCCGCCCCCGCCATCCTTACACCTCGGGGCTGCTGGGTTCCATCGTCAGCCTGGAAGCCCGGGAACGCCCGGCCCGTTCGGTGGACGGAGTGGTGCCCAGCCCCCTGGAGTTTTCCCCCGGATGTCGCTTTGTGGAACGGTGTCCCAACGCCTCCCATCCTTGCCCTGAAACCCCCCCCGGCCTGGAAAGCATCGGGCCCGGCCATCAGCTGGCCTGTTACTACCCGGCGCCCGGGGAAGATACGGCGGTTGCAGCGGGGAGCGGGCCGTGACCGACGCCGTCCGCGCCCCCGCCGGCGAAGCCCCCGCCCCCGCCGGGACGGACGGGGGTCCCTTGTTGGAGTTGGACGGGCTCATCCACCGCTACCGGGCTCCGGGACGGCGGCGGGTGCACGCCGTCGAAGACCTGAGCCTGGCCGTGCAACCGGGGGAGGCCCTGGGCCTGGTGGGGGAGTCGGGGTGCGGCAAATCCACCGTCGCCCGGTGCATCGTGGGTTTGGTCCGCCCCACCGGGGGCCGCATCCTCTACAAAGGGACCGACGTGTGGGCCCAGCCCTACAAGTGGCGCCGCCGCACCCTGGCCCGGGAGACGGCCATCGTCTTCCAAGACCCCACTTCCAGCCTCAACCCCCGTTTGAAAGTCTCCCAGACTTTGGCCGACCCGCTCATCATCCACGGATGGCGCGACCCCGGGAAGCGCCGGGAGCGAATCGAGGAACTGTTGGACATGGTGCACATGCCGGGGGACGCGGCCGACAAGCGGCCCTCCGAATTGTCGGGCGGCCAGCGGCAACGGGTGGCCATCGCCCGCGCCCTGTCTTTGAACCCGTCTTTGCTGGTGGCCGACGAGCCCACCTCCGCCCTGGATGTGAGCGTCCAGAACCAGATACTCAACCTGTTGGCCGAACTGCGGGACAGGCTGGATTTGGCCATCATCTTCATCAGCCACAACCTGCAGGCCGTTTCCTGGCTGGTGGACCGGGTGGCGGTGATGTACCTGGGGCGCAAAGTGGAGCAGGGGCCGGTGGCCGACGTCCAGAACCGCAGCCTGCACCCTTACACGCGGGCCCTCCTGTCGGCCAGTCCCATGATCACCCGGGAAGGCGAACGGATCATCCTGGAGGGGGTCCTGCCCGACCCGCGCCGTCCTCCCCCCGGTTGCCCATTCCACACCCGGTGCTGGAAAGCCGATGACGCCTGCACGGAAGGTTTCCCCCCGGCGGTCGCCCCCGCCGCCGGCCACCAAGCCCACTGCCTTTATCCCGAAGACCGGGGTTACACGGAGGGAGTCGCCGAATGAAGGCGGAGCGGCCCCTCATCACCGCCCCCGGCCGCATCGAATGGATCCCCGCCCAACTCCCGGACCGGGTTCCGCCGGGCATGGTGCGGGTGCGCACCCTGTTCAGCCTGATCAGCCCCGGCACCGAATTGCGCCTCTTCCTGGGCCGGCCGATGGTGGAGGAAGTATGGGAGGGATTCGCCGAAATCGATACGGTCACCAGCACCGGGATGGGGACGTTGCCCGCCTACGCGGTCACCGGGGCCAACCGGCCCGGGGAGGCCCGGTTTCCGGTCAACTTCGGTTACAACAGCCTGGGGGAGGTGACGGACGTCGGAGAAGGAGTGGACGGGTTCTCCCCCGGGGAGCGGGTGTTCGCCCTGGCCCGCCACCAGCAGGCCTACGACGTTTTGGAATGGCAGGCGATTCCGGTGCCCGAGGCGGTGTCCGACCAGGCCGCCCCTTTCGCCTACCTGCCCACCCTCGGCTTGCACGCCTTGCGCCGGGGCCGGTTCATCCCCGGCCACAACGTTGCGGTGATCGGCCTGGGGCTGGTGGGGCTGGGGGCGGCCCTGGCGGCCGACGCGGTGGGAGCCCGCCTGGCCTGCCTGGACATTTCCCCCGCCCGCCGGGACCGGGCGGCGGCGGCTTTGCCGGACGCCCTGGCGCTGGACCCGCGGCGGGAGGATTTGGGGGACCGCCTTACCGAGCGTTTTCATCCCTTCGGAATTGACATTGCGGTGGAGGCGGCGGTGGGGGCGGAGGCCCTGGACTTGGGGATGCGCATACTGGACGAAGGGGGGAGGCTGGTCGCCATCGCCCTCCATCCCGAGGAGGTGGGGAGTTTGCTGTCCGCCGACTTTTACAACAAGCAGGTTTCCATCCTGGGCACCAGCAACGCCCCCTATCAGGATCCGGCCCGGCGGGGGGCCCGCTTCACCATCGCCGACAACGTTTCTTTTCTGCTGAGCCTGTGCGCCCGGGGACGGCTGGCCCTGTCCGCCCTGCGCACTCACACCTACCCGGCCTCCCAGGCGGGGGAGGCCATGGCCGACTTGGCCGCCGGCGAAAAGGACATGCTGGGGACGCTGCTGGACTGGCGGTAAGTTACTTGTCCGCCCAGGCCAGCAAACGGGCCGGGTTGTCGATCATCCACCGGTCCAGCAACGAGGGGTCGATTCCCAGTTGGTCCATCAGCAGGGGCACCACCCGCGGGATGTACCCGTAGCCGTTGCCCCCGTAGGAGGTGAGTTGCAGCCGGGTGCACACGTCGTGGCTGATCAGCAGCCGGTCCGCGTAGCCCCGCTCCGACCAGTCGGCCAGGGTGGTCAGCCGTTGCGGGTCGGTGGGGCAGTGGATGTAGCAGTCGATGGGCCACCACACCGAGCCGAAAAAGTCGAATTCCACCGTGATGCCCCGCTGCAGGGCCCGCTCGTGCCAGGTCAGGTCGCGGATGTCGAAGTCCATATGGCAGAACACCACCCGATCCCATATCGGTTCGTATTTTTCGAACACGGCCAGGGCCTCCCCGGCGATGGGGATGTTCATCAGATGCACCCACAGCGGGGCCCCGGTTTCCCGTTGCGCCAGCACCGCCGCTTCCAGCACCTTCAACTCGTCGGGATGGGCCGGTTCGTTGAGGCCGATCTCGCCCAGCACCCCGGCCCGGATGCCGGTGTCGTCGATCCCTTCGGTGAGCTCTTTGACCATTATTTCCGCCAGTTGTTCGCGGGGGGCGGCGATGGTCCATTCCCGCTGGTGGTGGCGGAGATACCAGCCGCTGCCGCAGATCACGTTCACTCCGGTGTGCCGGGAAACCTCCGCCATCCGGGGAGGGTTGCGTCCGATATGCCCCAAAGTGAGTTCCACCAAGGTGTCGATGCCCAGTTGGGCCGCTTTGTCCAGTTCCGCCGCCTGCCCGCAACTGTCGTCCAAAGTGATGTTGTTGACGTTGGACATCAGGTCGGTGCGTATTTCCCCCAGCCGTTCCATGACGATCGGCTGATAGGCGTATTCGTCCCGGGCCGGGAAGGCGTAGGTCATGGTGGCGAACAGGTGCTCGTGGGGCAGGGTGCGCCCGATCCGGCCGGCGGGGATCAGCCCGTTGACGGTTACCGCCTGTTTCATGGTCTTCTCCTACTTCTCCTCTTCGGGTTTGGCCGGCGGGGGCGGGTCGGGGGGCACGGCCGCGTTGACGGCGGTCAGGCCCCCGTCGAAAGGCAGCACCGCCCCGGTCATAAAACCGGCTTCATCGGAGCACAGGTAGTTGACCAGCCCGGCCACCTCCTCCGGCCGTCCGATGCGGCCCGCCGGCACCAGGTTGAAATATTCCAGGCCGGGCGGGGAGTCGGCCAGCATCGGGGTGTCGATGGCCCCGGGGGCGATGGCGTTCACCGTCACCCCGTAGCGGCCCAACTCGGCCGCCAACGCCCTGGTCAGGCCCTCCACTCCGGCTTTGCTGGCTCCGTAGGCGGCGTGCCCGTCGATGGCCTCCCGGGCCCCGATCGACGACCAGAGGATGATTCTCCCCCCCCGGCCCGCTTCCACCATCTGGCGGGCCGCCTGGTCGGCGCAGTGCGCGGACGCCAGCAGATTGACCTCCAAGATACGGGCCGTTTCCCGGAGGGGGCGCAGAAAGGAGTAGCGGGGGGGCGGGTAGACGGCGGCCGCCGCCGCCAAAACGTAGGCAGGCCCCAAACAGGAGGCGGAGCGGGCGAAAGCGGCGGACACCGCCTCCGGGTCCGACACGTCGGCGGGCAGGGCCAGTCCCCGTCCCCCGGCCTCTTCTATTTCCCCCATCAACTGGTCCAAGCCCGTCTGGTCGATGTCCAAGGCGGCCACTTGGGCCCCTTCCCCGGCCAGGCGCCGGGCCACCGCCCGCCCCTGGCCGGAGGCTGCCCCGGTCACCACCGCCGTCGCGCCCTTCAAACCCGCGGGCTTCCCTTTTTCGCTCACAGCAACCCCCTGGGGACTGTCCAGTTCCAAGCGAGGTTGTATTGGACGGAGTCGGCTGCTTTCACCTCCACCGTGGTGAGGGCGTGGAAGGCCTCCCGGTCGCCGGTTACCCGGCTGACGGAGCGTATAGCGCGGGGGCCCGCCCCATGGTCCACCTCCATCCGGTATTCGGCTTCCACCCGCGCCTCGGCCGGGCGGGCGCGGGGCACGCTGACCTCCAGTTCGGCATGGGAACCGATATAAGCCCCGTTGTCCAAAAGGGCGTCTCCGCCGAAACCGGCGGATACCGTTACCCGGTCTTCGATTAGGTCCTCGATCAGCTCCCAGCGCAACGGCTCCACCGTCCCCAGCGGTTCCGGCAGGGGCGGGGCGGGGAGGAAGCCGGGGGCGGGCAGGCCCGAATCCCGCTCCGGCGCCGTCGGAATTTCCAGGCGGGAAAGGCGGTGGGGGCCCATGTGGACGGAGGTGCGGGCCGTCTCGGGCGCCGGCCACGCCAGGGGGAAGTCGGAGCCGGCGACCATCACCCCCAGCCGATGCCCTGCGCCGAATAGGTAGTGGACCGGCTCCAAATCGACGGCCAACTCCGCCGCTTCGCCGGGCGGGGGCGGTTCGGGGCGGGCGGCGTTGCGGACCGCCCGCGAGACCAGCGCCCAAGGCCCCTGCGGGGGGATGTCTATCAGTTTCACCGCTATCGTCCACACCCGGGCGGTGGAAGACGCCCACAGGACGAGGCGCGGGGTTCCGGCGGCTTCCGTCTCCTCCGCCAACGGCTCGCTCATCCACACCAGCGACTTTCCCGCCTCCCGCCGCTGATCCAAAGGCAGTCCCGCGTCCTGGCCGAACCCGGTCAGCAGGCCCATGCTGGAAACCCCCGCCGTCGGGTCGTAGTCGAAGGCGGCCCGTTCGGGGGCGGCCGGGGGGGAGTCGGCCAGGCGGCCGCCCCCTCCCAGAAACCGGGTTTGGACGACGGCCCGTTGCGGAGGCCACTCTTTTTCACTGCGCCATCCGCCGGCCGCCCCCTCCCGGCGGGCGGCGGGCGGGTCGTATTCCCGCACCCAGACGGCCACCGGCGGCTCCGCATCGATCCCGGTGTCCTCCCCTTTCAGGTAACGGTCGAACCAGCGGACGATCTCATGCAGATGGTCGAAGGGGGGTCCGGGGGCGCCCATGTTGGGGGCCACGTGCAGGTAGGGGCCCATCACCAGTTTCTTCGGCGTCTGCGGGGGCAGGGCGTTGTAGACGGCGAACGGGTCGGCGACGAAGATGTCGTGCCAGCCGCCGATGATGAACGAGGGGGCGGTTATGCCCTCCGCCCCGTAGCGCACCGACCCTTCCCGCCAGCGGGGCCCGTCGTCTTGATCGCTCATCCACTGATGGAGCCACGGTTGCAGGCCCTCCAGATGCTCCTCCCAGATTTCCATCCATCGGCCCTCCGGGTCGGGGGCGGGCGGGGCGGCCCCCAGCGCGGTCATCATGGCGTTGTAAAGGCCCGACCAGATAGAGGTTTGCCACATGCCCCCCGGATGGCTGTTTTCGTACAGGTCCCACCCTGCGTAGATGGGGGCGATGGCTTTCAGATGGGGCGGATTCCGGGCGGCGGTGAGCAGGGAGGAGTATCCGCCGTAGGAAACCCCGGTCATTCCCACCGCCCCGTCGCACCACGGCTGGGCGGCGATCCATTCCACCGCGTCGTAGCCGTCCTCCCATTCCTGGCCGCGCAACATGCGGGGGCTGGTTCCGCCGGACGACCCGGTGCCCCGGATGTCCAGCACCGCCGTCACGTACCCCCGGGCGCAGAAATATCGGGCCCGGGGGACGATCAGGCCGCGCAACAGGTCGTCTTTGCGGTACGGGTAGTACTTGAGGATGACCGGGGCCGGCTCATCGCTTTCCGGCAGGAACAGGTCGCAGGCCAACTCCGTCCCGTCCCTCATCGGGATGCGCACGTTGCGGACGGTTCTCGCCTCGGGGGGGTGGACGGTTGGCTGGGCGTGGTCGATGGGCTCCGCTCCTTAGGGTTCGCCAAGCCTACCCCCCGCCGGCGGGGGCGGTTTGGTATCCTGGCGGGGAACCAGCGAGGTGGAAAAAACATGTCATCCCCCAGCCTGCCCAGCCCGCCTTTGACCGAAGCGGCCCTCAGCCTCGGCTTCCAAGAAATGCACGGCCTGTTGCGGGACCAACTAGACGGGTTGCGGGACGAAAAGTTCAAAGACCGTTATCCCCGCCAAGAGGAAATGGGCCCTTTTTCCCCGATGATCGAAACCGGGGACGGGGGGCTGGCGGCGGTTCCCTCCGCCTCGGCCCTCACCAACATCCGCCGTTGGTTTCTGAGTCCCGGCGGCCACGAACTGGTGCAGGCGCAACGCAACTGGTTCGCCCGCAACTGGCGGATCGCCGGACGCGGCGTGACCGGCTCCGACCCTCCCGACTACCCCGGATACGAGGCCCTGCGGGACGGTTTCCTGCGCGACCTGGGCCTGTTCGCCCGGTACGCGGAGGAAAACGGGCTGGGGGAGTTGTCGCCCCTGCAATGCGAAGTCTCCTACGTGAGTCACC
The DNA here is from genome assembly GCA_965202665.1 of Candidatus Spongiisociaceae bacterium. Taxonomy (GTDB): domain Bacteria; phylum Actinomycetota; class Acidimicrobiia; order Spongiisociales; family Spongiisociaceae. The sequence continues at coordinate 664,256 of OZ241841.1, read as the reverse complement.
TCCCGGCGGGCGGGGCGTGGAAAACACCCGGCGAGTTGGGCCGGGTCCTGCGGATTTTCGCCCCCCGGCCGGAAGGGTTGGCCGCCGACGCGGAGGCGATGCGCATCATAAGCCAGTACGTCATCCCCGGGGAGGACGGCGGACGGCGGGGTCGGCTCTACGCCCGGGCGGAGACCGCCTCCTCCGGGGAAGGGCACGTGGTGGTGCTCACCCTGTTCGCCCGGGCGGCGGTTGATTCGCAGGCGGCGGCGGCGGAGTTCATGGACGTCGGCCACCAATGGATAACCCGCGCCTACCGGGAATACCTAACCCCCGAGGCGGCGGCCGAATTCCAGTAAGAACCTCATCTAGGAGGGCGGGGGCGGCGGTCAGGTCGGGGGTGCGGGGCCGGCGTATTCCCGGTAGCGGCCGATTTCGGCGAATCCCATCCGGCGGAACAAGGTCAGGCCGGTGGAGGGGGATTCCAGCATCGCCAGGCGCGCCCCCCGGTCGAAACCGGTGCGCACGGCGGCCAGGGCCAAGGCGGAACCGAAGCCTTGGCGGCGGTAGGCGGGGAGGGTGGAAACCCAGCGGATCAGGGCCGCCCCGTAGTTGACCGTCGTCATCGCGCAAGCCGCGGCCCTCCCCCCGACGTATCCCACCAGCCCCGCCCGGTCCGGGCCGGCCAAGCAGTCCGGGCGGGGAAAAATCGCTTTCACCGCCTCCCGATCCGGGTGGTCGTCGGCCAAACCGGCCACGGCCGTCGCCCGGAAATCCAGCAGGGAGGCGGGGTCCGTCACCTGTTGGACGGCGAGGCCGTCCGGCGCAGGGGCCGGGCCGGGGCGTTCGGTCAAAGCCAAGATCGGTTCGTCCCGGCTCAGGGCCAGGCCGGCCCGGATGGCCTCGTTTTCCATTTGGCGGTCGCCCGCCCGCACCGTCAACGTGTATCCATGCCGCCGTTGCCCGAAGAAAATTCCGGCGCGGTGGAGGGCCTCCCGGGGCGGCAGGGACGGGTTGAGGCGCAAGGCACCGTTGACGGTCGGGGAAGCGGAGGCCGGCCGGGCGGCGTACAGCAGCAAGCCGTTCCATTCGTAAATCTCGCCCCCGGCGTTGCGGGTGGTCATCCGGTAAAACTCGGCCAGGCTGCGGTCGGAGATTTCCAACATTTCCCGCGGGGTCATCCGGGCTCCTCGGTTGTTAGACTGACCGCAATCATAGGATGAACTGCGGAAAGGCGCCCGCCGAAATGAAAGCCCTCACCCCCCAGCAGATCGGCTCTTGGGAACGGGACGGATTTCTGATTCTCCGCAACTTCGCGGACGCCCGGGAACTGGCCGAAATCCAAACCATCATTTCCCGGTTGGCGGAGCAGAACCCCCCCGATGAGAGGATTCACATCGATGTGGATCCGGCTTTAGCCGACCGCGAAGACCTGCCCGCCTCCCAGACTTTCCGGGCCCTCATCCACGCCGCCCACGCCAGCCCGGAACTGCGCCGGGTGTTCACTTTGCGGCCCAAAACTTTGGACGTGGTGGAGGATTTGCTGGGGCCGGACGTGGTGTTCTACACCGATCAGACTTTCCTCAAACCGCCCGGGGGCAGCCCGGCCCCGCCCCATCAGGACAACGCCTACTGGGAGCCTTTCTGGTCCGGCAAAGGCAAACTGTCGATTTGGCTGGCGCTGGACGACTCCACTTTGGAACGGGGATGCACCCATTTCGTTCCGGGCAGCCACCGCGCCGTTTTGGAACACGAACGGGACTTCCAAAAAGACGCCCTGTTCGGAGGGGCGGTGGAAGGGCTGAAACCGGAGTCGCTGGACGCCGTTCCGGTGGAACTGGAGGCGGGGGACTGTTGCATCCACCATGGGGAGATCATTCATTTCAGCGGTCCGAACGCGTCGGACAAGCCCCGCCGCGGGCACGTGGCCATCTATTTCAGCGGCCGTTGCACCTTCACCGACCAGCGCAGCGAGTTTTTCACCCACGATTTCATTCCCGCCCGGGGCGCCGTTTTCCCCGGTTGCGTGGGGTGGCGGGAGTAGCCAGCCCCCTCTTTTGCCGGCCGCTCCGCCGTCTGTTCCAAACAGTTAGCAGATTTGCATCCCGGGTTCGGTCGGGGCGGCCCGGCGGATGGAGCCCAAAGCGGAAAGGGGGGTGAGGGCGCCGCTGACTCCGGTCATCGGCGTGGAACGTTTGATGAAAATCTCCCCTTCCGGGCCGCGGGCGGATATTTCGATGACGGAAGCGGTCAGGCCGGGGACGGCGATGAGCGTGGAGCGGGTGCGGTCGAAACCGATTCCAGCCAAAGCCAAGGCGGCATGCGAGTTGACGTTGCGGGGGAACAGGCCGCAGACCCCGGCGGCGGGGCCGTCGTAGAGGACGGTTTCCTTTTTGACGTCGTCCGCGGTTGCGGGATGGCGGCTCCAGTCCAGGTTGCCGGGGCCTTTGCGCATCTCCATCGACACTTCCTCCCATTGGGCGCGTCCCTCCCAAATGGTTTCCAGTCCCGGAACCGCCCCATGCGGGACGAACAGGCGGGTGCGGCGGCGATGGGCGACGGCCAGCATCCGCTCCCGGAGGCGGTCGTCCGCCAAGGCGGTGAGGGACAGGGGCATGTAGTCGGCGCGATCCAGGAAAGCGGGGCCGTGCTCCCGGGTGATGTCCGGATGGGCCGCTTCCACCACCAGGTCCGGTTCCCGCTCCCGGAAGTCCGCCAATTCCGGCAGCGCCAGATGTTCGGGCAACTCCCCCAGCCTTTGCGGGGAGCGGTTGTAGACGAAAGCCGTTTCCAGGCCCAGTTCCGGCCGGGCTTCGATCCGCCGGTGAATGTAGGAGCCGATCGTCCCGTATCCGATGATTCCCACCCGCAACGGCATCCCGGTTTCTTCCCGTCTCCCGCCCGCTTCCCGGCGGTTACCGGGGCAGGGGCCCGTCGGCGGCGAACCGGCGCAACACGTTGTCGGTGATTTTGGACACGTTGTTTTGGTAGTTGTTGTAGGACAGGCAGGCGCTCCAGGCGATGGATCCGGTGGAAAAAACCGCCCCCTCGTTGGGGTATTCGAAATAGACCATGTCGGCCCGCACCAGCGGGTTGGTGGTCCCGGTCTGGTCGGAGTTCATATGCATTACTTCTTCCACCACGTGATGGAAGGAGTCGTCGAAGTCGGCGGCGGAGGCCACCGTCAGGGCGTGGCGGGGGGTTCCGATTTCGAAGTCCATCCGGTCTATTTCGTAACCCGCCGCCCCCCATCCCAGGCCCAAAGTGGGGAAGTCGCCGATCAGCTCGTCTTCAACCCCTTCGAAGATGAAGGCGGCCCGCGGGTGGCGGCTGTCCGGGGTGCGGCGGTAGGCCGAGTTGACCCCGTTTCCGCCTTGGGCGGTCATCCCGATCCCCACCAGCCGGTTGGGGGCCCGGCCCCGGTTGCGCCACAGGCCGCCCGGTTCCCCGGTGGAGCTGTGGAAGGATTCGCCGGGGGCCGCCTCCCAGGAACCGGTCCCTTTCCACCGCCGCACTTCTATGATGTGCGGACGTTGCGGGTCCACTGAAGTAACCCAGTACAGGCCGTTGCCCCCCATGTACATGAACCGGCCCCCGCCGGTCAGATATCCTTCCAGCCCGTCCAGCATCGCCTCCGTCCAATATTCGGGGTGGGCGTCGGACATCACCGCCCGATAGGGTTTGAGCAGGTCGGTTCCTTCCTCATGCAGGTCTTCGTCGGTGATGACGTCGAACTCGTAGCCCATCGTTTCCAACCAGTCCGCTTGGTGCAGGTTGGCGTTGAGGAGCACCGGGCCCCCGTCTTGGCCGAGGGTGCGTTGCAGGTTGCCGGGCCGGAAGTTGAGGATAGGTTGGCGGGAGGATACGTAGCAGATGCCGGTTCCGTCCGAATGCAGATCGTAGAGGCCCCCCAGTTTGTTGTCCATCAGGTAATGCTCATCGGGGTGCTTGGGGAATTCCACTTCCCGCCCGGCGGCTTCCAGGTATTCCTGCAACACCGGGTTGGCGGCCAAATGTTCGTTTCCGTAGGCCAGGAAAGTGTAGGTGCCCATCAGCAGGGCGATCCGGGCCCCGGGCTGGCCGGTGCGGGGCCGCACGAAGAACGGGATGTGGTCTTCGGCGGTTCCGGCCCGCAACCGGAAGGCGTAGGTACCGCTGGGCAGTTCCTCCGGCGGCGCGAATTGGAAGTCCGTTTCCCATTCGGCGTCTTCCAGGTCGTCGTCGTGAAAGTGGATGGCGGCGTATTCTTCGGGGGCCCGCCCGAAGTTGATTTCCCGCCCGCGCCAGTTGTGTCCGGTCACGGCCCGGGTGGGCAGGTTGACCGCCGTTCCGTGCAGTTGGTTGGGGGAAACATCGGTTACTTGGGAGGTGTGGAATTCCCGCCCGAAATCCCAGGAGGCCGCCAACCCGTCGGCGACGGCCCCGTCTGCGAACAGAAGGCCGATTTCTTCGGGGGACAGAACCCGGTTGTAGATTTTCGGGTTGTCTATTTTGCCGTTGAAATGGCGGGCCGCCTTGTTTTCCAGGCAGGCCCCGATCAGCAGGGGGGATTCGTTGACCGCCGGGCGCAGGTAGGCGTGATCGCTCATCGCAATGGCGTCGTGTTCCTGCGGCCATTCCACGGCCGGGGTTTGGCGCAAGGCGACCGTTTCCGTCTCCGGATCGTAGGTGGCGACCGCGAAATACCAGGTGCGGGCGTGCATGGGCTCCCCGGTGGAAATCTCCTCCTGGTTGTCCCTCCCGTCTCCGATCCACAATCCCAGGCTGCCTTCTTCGTCCAGCACCAGGCCGTATCCGGCGGAGTCGGCTTGATGCCATTTGGCCAAGACGGCCTGCGTCCCCCGGCCGGGGGTGGTGGGGTAAATCCAGGCCAGGAGGGTGAACCCGTTTTCCAGGTTGAGGGCGGGATGGTGGGGGACCTCGACGTAGGACCCGACGTGAATTTCCTGCACCCGGCCCGGATAGGAGCCGTTGGCCGCCGAGTCCAGCAGTTCCTGCTTGACCCCGGGGCCGTCCGGGTTGCGGTCGGTGTGGATGAGCCGCACCAGCTGCGTGGAAAACTCGTCCGACCGGCAACTGACCTTAAACCCGATAGTTTCCCCGGGCTGGGCCCGCAACCGGTCCGCATATCCCACGATTTCCATTCTCGGCTCCTCTCTAAAGCCCGGCAATGCGCCCCGAACTATAGGCGACCCAACCCTCCCACCGCCCCCGTATCTCTTTTGGATGATCATTTCTCCCCCATGGTCAAGGTGATGATAGTGTCATTGCTAGGTGAATGCCAGATCGATTATTTGGCTACTACGGGATAGGAGAATATCAGAATGGGAACACCTGAATGGCTAAGCGGTGCCTTAGCCAAACGGCCTAGGCCTGAATATGCGTGGCGGGAGTCTAATCCTGATGATGTGATGCCGGGCGACATCGTGGTTGTCGGCGACTTGGAAATGCCGATTCCGAACCGCATGGTTGTAGTTCTCGATTCCGATATCGCCCGGAGATGCTTCCTGAGCGCTTTGGTGACCAACGAGTTATCATTGGCAACAGCGAATTCTTTGATATTGGAACCGGAGGAAACGGACTTACCCTATAAAATAGCAATTTTGGCGGGTTTGGCGAGATATATGTGGTTTACTCAAGTTGATAAACGTTTGGGCGCAATCACCGAGGGGGTATTAGAGGCTATAGTAGAGACATATGCCGGTGCGGAAAATAAGTTTCAAAAATCTCGACGCGGCGTTCCCCTCCAGTATCCGAGTTGGGATTTACGATGGCCAGATTTGATGAAGGAATCGCAAGTTCTACGCGAACTATCACAGGACTGCACCATGAAGTGCGAGAACCGGTGAGACGCGGTGTCGCCCTCTTGATTTGACTCCGTATGGCGATATAGGCGATATTGAGGAGTGGCCTAAAGGGTTCTTCGATCAGGCGGCTGAGGATGAGCGGGAGATTATCAGAGGGGCTCTTAAAAAGCAGAAGGATCGCAAACCGTCTGATTTGCCCGAGGGAGGTTAGCTGGCGTAGGAGCGGTGGGCGATTATGTTGCCGGAGGGGTCTTGCAGGAAGGCGGCGTCGCCGTCGTTGTTCCACACCGGCAGCTCGCTTCCCCAGTAGAGGGTGTTTGGGCCGTCGGGGCCGTCTCCGGTGCGGACGGTTGCTTCGGCTCCGCCGGGCAGGGTCCAGCCGTCTGGGAACCGGTAGCGATTGGAGGATGAGGAATCGCGCAGGGTGAAACCGTCCAGGCGGGCGGGTTGGTCGGAGAGGTTGCGCAACACGATGTATTCCCCGTTCAGGTTCTCTTCGTCCGGTCCGGGCGGGTTCCACCGGATTTCGGTTATCTCCATTTTCACCCCGGTCGGGGGGCCGCAGGCGTCGGCGGCCCACATTCCCCGGCCTTCCCGGCGGGCGGCGGCTTCGGCTTCATCCAGCTCCGTTTGCCGCAAGGTGTTGGGCGGGTAGGGGCGGGACAGGGCCAAGCCTTCAGCCGCCAGTTGTTCGTTTACCAAAACTTCCTCCGCCCACAGATAGGCCGGCGTCCGTCCGAACCGGTCCGATTTCCCTTCATCGGTTTCCAGCCTCACCGTTTTGCCGCGCAGGATTTCCTCCAGCCGTTTCTTCGACTCTTCCGCCAAGCACTCGCCGCTTTCCGGGGCGTTGACGCCGATCAGCCGCACCCGCACTTCTTCACCGTCCCGCAACGCCATGATGGTGTCGCCGTCGGTCACCCGCACCACTTGCGCCGCCGTAGCCGGGTCGTTCGCTGGTTGCGCGATTGTTGCGGCGCTGGTCGTCGCGGTTGGCGGACCGGAGCAGGCGCCGGCCGCGCAACCGAGGATCAGCGCCGCCCACAGCGCCGGGTTGGCGGCCCGGGGAGCTCCGGCTTTTATCCGCGGCGGAACAGTTTTTTGACCGCCCCGGCGATGCTTGAACCCAGCGAGGAGAAAAACAGGGAGGCTCCTTTTACCTCCCCCGCCTCCACCTGCGCGGCCTCCGCCGTGCTTTCCGCCCCCAGTTTCGCCTCCAGGCATTCCACGAATTCGCTTATCAGCCGTTGCGACATCTGATTGACCAGGCCGGTGCGCCCGAACTGGGCGGCCGCCCCGGAAATGGTTATCGACGCCTCCACCGTCACTTTGGACCCCGTTTCGGTGCTGGCGATCGCATAGTCCACTTTTACCTGCCCGCGGGAGCCGCCCTGCTTGTCCGCCCCTTTGCCTTCGATGCGCCCGGTGTGATGCTCCGGGTCGGAGACCACCGTGGCCTCCCCTTCGAACCCGGCGGTCATCGGCCCCAACCGCACCGACACTTTCCCGGCGTAAACCCCGTCCCCTTTGTCTTCGGTCAGTTCGGCCCCGGGCAGGCACTTCGCCACTTCCGGCACGTTCTGGAAGAACTCAAACACCTTTCCGGCGTTCTGGCCCACCTCGAATTCTTGAGTGATGTTCACCGCCATTGCGTCCTCCTCGCCCTTCTGTCCCGTCGGCTTATCATATGAGACTTATATGGTAACCGGGCGGGGCTATTCGGCGTCCGGTTGCGGCCATTCCAGGCTGTGGGACGCCGCCCGCTCCGTGTTCACCAGGCTGAGCAACCCCCCTCCCACTAGGAAAAAGGCGGCGATGGCCAGGATCGCCGGGCGCCCCGAGCCGGTGGACCCGCTTACCAGGGCGAAAACCAACGGCCCCCAAATGGCGGAAAACTTGGAGAACACGGTGTAGAACCCGAAGAATTCCGCCGCCGACTCTTCGGGGATCATGGAGGCGTACAGGCTGCGGCTGAGGGCCTGCACCCCGCCCAGCACCACCCCGATCACCGCCGCCACCGCCAAGAAAGGGGCGACCCCGCCCTCGGGCAGAAAATAGGCGGAGACGGTGATCAGCGTCCACGCCCCCAGCGACCAGAGGATGGCCCGCTTGGAACCCATCCGGTCGGCCATCGCCCCGAACAGCAACGCCCCCCCGAATGCCACGAACTGCACCACCAGAAATCCCAGGCCGATGACGGCCAGGCTCAGTTGCAAAGTGTCCTCGGCGTAGGCCCCGGAGATGGCGATCACGGTTTGGATGCCGTCGTTGTAGAAAATGTAGGCCACCACGAACAGCAACAACTGCGGAAATTTGACCAGGTTGCGCACGGTGGCGAAGGTTTTGCGGAATCCGACCGAGGCGTAGGCCCGCCATGCGGGAATTCCCGCATACCGCCCGGGCAGTTGCAGGGGGGAGCCGGTTTCGGGCATATGGCGCAGGGCGTAGGCGGTGAACCCCATCCACCATATCCCGGAGCCGAAAATGGCGACGCGGGCGGCGGCGGAAGTGGACAACCCGGAGACCCCCCCGTCCCCGCTCAGAAAAATCAAAACCATGGCCAACGCCAGGTACAACCCCCCGCCCGCGTATCCGAAAGCGTATCCTTTGGAGGAAACCCGGTCCATCTGGTCTTTGGTGACCAGGCCGGGCAGCAGGGCGTCGTAGAAAACGTTGGCCCCCACGAATCCGATGTTGGCGAGCAGGGCGACGAACACGAACCAGGGCACCGCCCCGTCGGGGACGAAAGGCAGGACAAGCACGAACGCCCCGCCCAGGACGGCGAATCGGAGCAGGAAGACGCGCCGGGCGGAGCCGTAGTCGGCGGCCGCCCCCAACACGGGCATCATCAGGAACAGCAGGGTGGCGGCCCCCGAAATCACCCAGGCCCAGATGGTTTCCCCCGACCAGCCGTTCCACCCTTCTTCGGGCACGATGGTGCCGGTGAACAGGGGGGCGATGACGGCCCCCATGATGGTGATGTAAGCCGAGTTGGCCCAGTCGTACATCGCCCATCCGAAAATGGACTTGGAGTCGTTTTTGGCCAAGTCGGCGGGGGTGGTCATCTGCCGCTTTTACCTCCCTCCGCCCGGACGGGCGCCGGATTCGGAAAACTCATAGGGACCATAGTAGGGCGGCGGCGGGAAATAATCAGGCCGGCGTCCAAAACAGCACCGCCAAGGAAGTCAGGTTGAATCCGCTGTGCACGAATATGGCCGGCCCCAGCGACCGGAAACGATAGGTGAGGAAACCCAGCAACAGGCCCAGCAGGAAAAACATGGTCAGCACCACCAGCCCCCGCCGCCCCAGCAGGGAAGGGTCCACCAGATGGGCGGCCGAGAAGATAGCCGAAGACACGACAATCGATTTGGCGGGGGAAAACCCTTTGCGCAGGCCGGTTTGCAAAGCCAGGCCCCGGAAGGTTATTTCCTCCACGATCGGCCCCATCACCCCCAGGGTGATGAAAACGGCTACCGCGGACGGGGTTCCCCGCAGGTCGTCGGCCAGTTGCAGGACGGCCTGCGGGTTGGCCTCGTCCACGTTCAGCAACCTCTGCAGGAGCGCGGCCAGCGCCCCCAGGGAAATGAGGCTGACCAGCCCGGCGGGAAACCAGATCATATGACGGGGTTCCATCGCGAATCCGAAAGCCCCGGTCATGCCGCCCCGCCGGAGGCTGATCACCCACAGCAGGCCGAACTGGAACAGGTTCTGCATGGGCAGCGCCACCCAGAACAGCCCGGCGGTTTGGTCGATCCCCAAGATCCAAACTATCAGCATCCCCACCAAAGACCCGAGCAGCCCCCCGGCCATCACGATCGGAATGTAGAGCCACGGCCAGCCCGGTTCCTCCAATTCCGGTTCGGGGCCGGAGCGGGGGGTTCCGTTGAAGGGGGGAAGGGCGGCCGGTTCGGGTTTTTGCGGCGGGTCGGGCGGGTGGTTCACAAAACCAAGGGTACCCTCCTCCGCCGGTTAGCGCGACCGGAGGGAGGAGGGACGGCGGTCTCCGGCGCCGTCCGGTTCTGTTAATGTTTATAGTTCCGAAAGCGCGCACTCGAAACAAGGGAAGGGCGAGGGTGGACATTGACATAGGAATGGCCAAATCAGGGCGGAGGGCCTACGGGTTCGACGATATTTCCATCGTCCCGTCCCGCCGCACCCGCGATCCGGACGATGTGGACGTTTCCTGGGAGTTCGACGGCTTCCGGTTCGCCCTGCCCATGCTCGGTTCGGCCATGGATTCGGCCCTCAGCCCCGCTTCGGCGGCGGCCATCGCCCGGCTGGGCGGCCTGGGGGCGCTCAATCTGGAGGGGCTGTGGTCCCGCTACGATGATCCCGTTCCGGCCTATGAACGGATCGCCGCCGCCCCGGCCGAGGAGGCCACCCGCGTGTTGCAACAGGTCTATCAGGCCCCCGTCTCCCCCGACCTGATCGGCCGTCGCATCGAAGAGATTAAACAGGCGGGCGCTACCGCCGCCGGGTCGCTCACCCCCCAGAACGTGGAACGTTACGCCCCGTCCGCCCTGCGGGCCGGACTGGACATTCTCATCATCCAGGGCACGGTGGTTTCCGCCGAACACGTTTCCTCCCGCGAACGCCCCCTGGATCTGAACGAGTTCATCGCCAACATGGAAGTTCCCGTAATCGTAGGCGGATGCGCCTCCTACGCGGGGGCCATCCATCTGATGCGCACCGGAGCGGCCGGGATTCTGGTGGGGGTGGGGCCGGGGGCGGCCTGCACCACCCGCGGGGTTATCGGGGTGGGGGTTCCGCAGGCCACCGCCATCGCCGACGCGGCCGGGGCCCGCATCCGCTATTTGGACGAAACCGGACGCTACGTGCATGTGATCGCCGACGGGGGGATGCGCACCGGGGGGGACATCGCCAAGGCGGTCGCCTGCGGGGCGGATGCGGTGATGCTCGGCTCCCCTTTGGCCGCCGCCGCCGAAGCCCCCGGCCGGGGGGCCCACTGGGGGATGGCCACCTTCCATCCCACCCTGCCCCGGGGGGCGCGGGTGATGGTCGGCGCCCTGGGGACGTTGGAGGAGATTCTGCTGGGGCCGGCGCAGGAAAACGACGGGCGCCGCAACCTGTTCGGGGGGTTGCGGGCTTCGATGGCCACCACCGGCTACGCCAATCTGAAGGATTTCCAGAAAGCGGAGGTGATGGTGGCCCCCGCCGCCGCCACCGAAGGCAAAGGGCTGCAGCGGGCGCAGCAAGTGGGGATGGGTTGAGCGCACCCCCGCCCGGCCCCGGCGGCCGCCGGCCGGTGCTGGTGGTGGATCTGGGCGCCCAGTATTCCCGGTTGATCGCCCGGCGGGTGCGGCAGGCGGGGGTGTATTCGGAGATCGTCCCCCACACGGAGACCGCCGCCCGGGTGCGGGAGCGCCGTCCGTTGGGAATCATCCTCTCCGGCGGCCCGCAGTCGGTGTACTCCCCGGACGCCTATCGCATCGATCCGGGGTTGCTGGAGTCGGGGGTTCCGGTGCTGGGCGTTTGCTACGGGCATCAGCTGCTGGCGCAGATGCTGGGCGGGGAGGTGGGGCGCACCGGGGAAGCCGAGTACGGGGGCGCCGAGTTGCGGGTGACCGGCTGCTCGCTGTTGCTGGAGGGGTTGCCGGAGCGGCAGACGGTGTGGATGAGCCACGCCGATGCGGTCACCGCCGTTCCCGACGGTTTCGTTTGCCCGGCCGTCACCGACGGTTCGCCTGCGGCGGTTATGGAAAACGCGGAACGGGGGCTGTTCGGGGTGCAGTTCCATCCGGAGGTGGCCCACACCGAACACGGCATGGCGATGTTCGAGAATTTCCTGCGCCGGGCCTGCCGGGCGGAGGCCTCTTGGAGCAGCGAGTCCATCATCGCCTCCGAGGTGCGGGCCATCCGCCGCCGGGTGGGGGGGGAACGGGTGATCTGCGGGCTGTCGGGCGGGGTCGATTCGGCGGTGGCGGCCGCTTTGGTCCATCGGGCGGTGGGGGGGAACCTCACCTGCGTGTTCGTGGATCACGGCCTGTTGCGCAAAGGGGAAGCCGAAGGGGTGGAACGGGTTTTCGCCGGGCATTTCGATGTGAAACTGGTGCGGGCGGACGCCGGGCGGCGGTTTCTGGAGGCCCTGGCCGGGGTCGCCGACCCGGAGCGCAAACGGAAAATTATCGGAGAGTTGTTCGTGCGGACTTTTGAGGAGGCGGTGGTCGACATGAAACCCCGCCCCCGTTTTCTGGCGCAGGGGACGCTGTATCCGGACGTGATCGAGTCGGGGGCGGGGGCGTCGGCCACTATCAAAACCCACCACAACGTAGGAGGGTTGCCCGACGATTTGCAGTTCGAGTTGGTGGAGCCGTTGCGGGACCTGTTCAAAGACGAGGTGCGGGCGGTGGGGGAGGAACTGGGTTTGCCGGAGGAGATCGTCTGGCGCCAGCCGTTCCCCGGCCCCGGTTTGGCGGTGCGCATCATCGGCGAGGTGACCGCCGAGCGGGTGGAGATCCTGCGGGAGGCGGACGCGGTTGTCCGGGAGGAACTTGACGCCGCCGGGCTGAGCCGTGAGATATGGCAGTCGTTTGCGGTGCTGCCGGTGGTGAAAACGGTGGGAGTGCAGGGGGACGGGCGCACCTACGCCTATCCGCTGGTGGTGCGGGCGGTGACCTCCGACGACGCCATGACCGCCGACTTCGCCCGCATTCCCTACCAAGTTTTAGAGCGCATTTCCCGCCGGGTAATGAACGAAGTCCCCCAAATAAACCGAGTAGCCTACGACATCTCCTCCAAACCCCCCGCCACCATAGAATGGGAATAAATTACCTGACTTAAGATAACTCTTTCACGCGCCTATTTATTTCACCGTACACTCTGCGTCGCACGTCGGATAGCGGGTAGTCCATCCTCTGCTGTGAATACCTCATGCTTAAGGTACATTTCGGTCTTCCAGTTAGGATTTGTGCTTTGTAATACATCCTCTGGGGTAATAAGTTTAAAGGCTAAATCTAAGAGAAGTTGGTGATTTTTGTGTGCTAACAAATCCAAATGACGGAGGCTGTATCCTTCCAATACCGGCATCTCCAACCAGCCTGCTGGGTCATCTATTAGTTCTTGCAGAATATCCAATGTAGATACCACCTTAGATAGTGCGACTCTACTTTCCGTGTTAACAGAGCCGCCAAGTCGCCATTTACGAATGGCTTGTACTCTAACTCCAATAGCTTGGGCAATCCCAGACCAAGACATCCCATATTCCATAGCAAGCCGGTTCAGAAGTACTTTAGGCGGGTTTTTGGCAAGCTCCTTCGTTCTCATTTCAACCAGCCGGAGCGGGGCGTTGGGGTAGACCTCGTGATCCGCCATATCGGCTACTATAACCAAATCTGCAACCAAATGTCAAACCAGGTCGTCTTTTGGGGTGAATTACACCGGCGTAATTTTTGCGTCCGGGGGATGTGGTAGGGTAGGGCGTATGACGACATTGGCCGCGCCCCCTGAAGTTTCCGATCCGGCTCTTTCGCCGCTGTTCGACGATTTGAACCCGGCCCAGCGGGAGGCGGTGGCGGCCGTGGAGGGGCCGTTGCTGGTGGTGGCCGGGGCGGGGTCGGGCAAGACGCGGGTGCTCACCTACCGGGTGGCCCACCTGCTCCGCGACCTGGGGGCGGAACCGTGGGAGATACTGGCCATCACTTTCACCAACAAGGCGGCCGCCGAGATGGCGGAGCGGGTTGCCCGGCTGGTGGGCGGCGCGGCCCGGGATATGTGGGTGTCCACCTTCCATTCCGCTTGCACGCGCATCCTGCGCCGGGAGGCCGGCCACCTCGGATACAACCCTTCCTTCACCATCTACGACGAACTGGATTCCCGCCGGGCCATTCAACGGGCCGTCCGCGAACTGAACTTGGAAGAGAAGCGCTACCCGCCCCGCCGCATCAGGGCGGTCATCTCCAACGCCAAAAACGAACTGGTCGACTTCGAGTCGTTCGCCGTCCAAGCGGAGGACGCCGGGGACTTGTACCGCAAGGGAATCGCAGAAATCTACCGCCTCTACCAGCAACGGCTGACGGAGGCGTCGGCCATGGATTTCGACGACCTGCTGATGGTCACCGTCAACCTGTTCGAAGCCATCCCCGAAGTGCTGGACCGCTACCGGGAACGGTTCCGCTTCCTGCATGTGGACGAATTCCAAGACACCAATCACGCCCAATACCAGCTGGTGAAGCTGTTGGCCGCCCGGCACGGCAACCTGTGCGCGGTGGGGGACGCCGACCAGTCCATCTACCGCTTCCGGGGGGCCGACATCCGCAACATAGACTCTTTCCAGCGGGACTTCCCGCAGGCCAAAGTGGTGGTGCTGGACCAGAATTACCGTTCCACGCAGACCATCCTCGCCGCCGCCAATTCGGTCATCGCCCACAACGAACGCCGCCAACCCAAGCGCCTGTGGAGCGACCTGGGGGAGGGCCCGCCGATTGTCCGCTTCCAAGCCCAGGACGAGCACGACGAGGCGGCGTTCGTGGCCGACCAAGCCGTCGATTTGGAGCGGAGCGGGGGGGCCGCCTTGGGGGACATCGCCGTTTTCTACCGGATGAACGCCCAGTCCCGGGTGCTGGAGGAGGTGATAAACCGCTACGGCCTGCCCTACCGGGTGATCGGCTCCGTCCGTTTCTACGAGCGGGCCGAGGTGAAAGACGTTTTGGCCTATCTGCGCCTGCTGGTCAACCCGGAGGATTCGCCGTCGTTGCGCCGGGTGGTGAACACCCCCCGCCGGGGGATAGGGGAGGTAACGCTGGGGCATGCGGAGCGGTTCGCCGACCGGCGCGGCCTGGCCCTGTTGGAAGCCCTGCGCCAAGTTGACGACATCCCGGGGCTGGACGGCCGGGGGGCGAACGGAATCCGCGATTTCCTGGCGGTGATGAGGTTGCTGGAGGAAAGGATCGACGGCGGCCCGGACGTCTTGGTGCGAACCGTGCTGGACGAAGGGGGCTACCTGGCCATGTTGCGCGAGCAGGGCACCGAAGAGGCTTTGGGCCGGATTGAGAACCTGGAGGAACTGGCGGCCGGGGCGGGGGATTTCATCAAGCAACGGGAGCAGGCGGTGGAAGGCTGGGAGGCGCCGGGCGGGGAGTCGGAGGAGGCGGACGGGCGGGGGCTTCTGCGGGCCTATTTGGAGTCGGTCAGCCTGGCGGCCGACACCGACTCTTTGGACTCCGATGACAAAATCACTTTGATGACCATGCACAACGCCAAAGGGTTGGAGTTTCCGGTGGTGTTCATGGTGGGCATGGAGGAGGGGCTGTTCCCCCACTACCGCTCTCTGACCGATTACGACGAGATGGAGGAGGAGCGCCGCCTGTGCTACGTGGGTTTGACCCGCGCCCGCCGCTGCCTGTTTCTGACCTCGGCTTCCACCCGCTCCCTGTTCGGTTCTTTTGATTACAACGCGGAGTCCCGGTTCCTGAAGGAGATTCCCGTTAATTTGGTTTCCCGGGCCGCCCCCCGCCCGCGGGACGCCCGTCGGGAACGGGCGGGTCCGTCGCCGGGAGCGGGCGACCCCCGCCGCAGCCTGCTGGGGGATGAGTTGCAGGTGGGGGATAGGGTGCGCCACGACAAGTTCGGGGGCGGGTGGGTGCGCGGCCTGAACGGTTCCGGCAATCAGGCGGAGGTGGTGATCGAATTCGACGAGGCGGGACGCAAGACTTTGCTCCTGGCCTGGGCCCCGTTGCAAAAAGCGTAACCCGGCCCTCCAAGCGGGGGCGGGGGGCGGTAGAGTGGGCGCAGGTTTGACTACGGGAGTTCCAGTGTTCCAAGACAAGGCCGGCGACGAGCGGTCGGACGAGGGTGGCCCCCGCCGTAGATTGAGGGGGGATGAGTTGCAGGTGGGGGAATGGGTGCGCCACGACCAGTTCGGGGTGGGGAAGGTGTGCGACATTCGCGGCTCCGGCTGTGAATCTGAAGCGGTGGTCGATTTTGATAAAAAAGGGTCCAAGCTTTTGTCGCTGAAATGGGCTCCGTTGGAGAGGTTTTCGCCAGATTGGGAGGTTTTGTTCGCTGGGGAGCGGGTGCGTCACGACAAGTTCGGGGTGGGTGAGGTGTTTGAATTCCGCGGCTCCGGCCGTGAGGCGGCAGTGGAGATCAATTTTGAGGCGAACGGCCCCACAGTTTTGCCGTTGGCGGGACTCTGGTTGGATATAGAGATATTGGATAACCCAGAAGCAGGTGACTTCGATACGGGAGCGGAGGATGCGACGGTGCCGGGCGCGGCCAAGTTTTTCCGCAACCTGCGGAAGAACATGCCGCAGGTGGGGGATCGGGTGAACCTTGGAAAGTTCGGGGAGGGGCAGGTTTGCGGTGTCAGCGGTACCGGTTTCGGCGTTGAGGTGATGATCGATTTCGATTGGGCGGGGCGCAAAACTCTTCTGCTGGCGTTTCTTCCGTTGGAAAAGCTGCGACAAGGGTCTTCCGGTCCTGCGGATACGGGATAACTCAGGCGGCGGGGGCGCCGCGCCGGGTAGAATGGGGAGCCGTCGCAACCTACGGGAGTTTCAGTGTCCCCTAAGACCCAAACATCCAAACTTCACAACCTGGCTTCGGTGGGGCAGTCGGTGTGGCTGGATTCCCTGTCCCGGGAGATGCTGGCCTCCGGCGCCCTGGCCTCGCATATGGAACGCAACGCGGTCACCGGGCTCACCTCCAATCCCTCCATTTTTGCGGCCGCGTTGCGGGCGGGGGATTCCTACGACCGGCAAGTGGGGGAAATGGCGGCCCGGGGGGCCTCCACCGAGGAGATTTACACGGCGGTGGTGACGCAGGACATCCGGGGGGCGTGCGACATCCTGGCCCCGGTGTTCGAAAGTTCGGGCGGGGCGGACGGGTTCGTTTCGGTGGAGGTTTCCCCGGAGTTGGCGGACGACGCCGAAGGGACGGCCGAGGAGGCCCGGGATTGGGTGAAACGGGTGGACCGTCCCAATCTGCTGATCAAAGTCCCGGCCACCGCGCCCGGGTTGGGGGCCATCGAGTCCCTGACCGCGGAAGGGGTGTCGGTCAATGTGACCCTCATTTTCTCCCGCGACCGCTACCGGGCGGTGATGAACGCTTACCTGTCCGGCTTGGAACGGTTGCGGGATACGGGCGGCGACCCGTCCCGGGTGGCGTCGGTGGCCTCCTTTTTCGTTTCCCGGGTGGACAGCGAAACCGACGCCCGGCTGGAAGCCGTCGGCTCGGAGAGGGCGCTGGGCCTGCGGGGCCGGGCGGCGGTGGCCAACGCCCGGGTGGCCTATCTGGAGTTCCTGCGGATGTTCTCCTCCGACCGCTGGCGGGCGTTGCAGGCGGCCGGGGGGCGGGCGCAACGCCCGTTATGGGCCTCCACTTCCACCAAGAACCCGGCTTATTCGCCCACCCTCTACGTGGATTCCCTGGCCGCTCCGTGCACGGTCAACACCATGCCCGAATCCACCATCGCCTCCTACCAGGAGTCGGGCCCCGACCGCCCCCCGGTGCTGAACATCGAACAGATGAACGAAGCGGCTGCCGTTTTGGACGCCCTGGCCGAAGCCGGGGTGGATCTCGACGATGTGACCGAAGTTTTGGAACGGGAAGGGGTGGCCAAATTCGCCGACGCCCACCGCCAGATGATGGGCGACATCGAAGCCGAACGCAGCCGCCTGTCAGGTCCCGCCCGTCCCGGCGGCTATTCCGGGTAAAGGAGCAGGCGGAGTGCCCAGGAGGATTCTCATCGCCAAACCCGGTTTGGACGGGCACGACCGGGGGGCGAAGGTGATCGCCCGCGCTTTGCGGGACGCGGGCAACGAGGTGATATATTCGGGACTGCATCAGACCCCCGCCCAGATCGTGGAAACCGCGGTGCAGGAGGATGTGGACGCCATCGGCATGTCGGTACTGTCCGGCGCCCACATGACGCTGTTCCCCAAAGTAACGGAGATCCTGGCCGAGCGGGGCATCGACGACATCGTGGTGTTCGGAGGCGGGATCATCCCCGAGCAGGACGCGTCCGCCCTGCGCGACCTGGGTTTGGCCGCCGTTTTCACCCCCGGAACCCCGCTGGCCGAAGTAACAGACTGGGTGGAGGCCAACATCACCCCCCGCTAGCCTTTATTGGTTTATCTGATTGGGATCCAACTTATGATGTTTTAGTTTTTACGAACAGGATCTCTTCCTATTGCTCTTTTGTAACCTTCGGCATTTGATATTTCTTTTACAACTCGATTTACCCATTTCTGGTTATATAGATAGCCATAGGGTGAATGTTCGCAGAAATTTTCATCGAGAGATCTATCTGGTTCTCCTTTCTCTGGTCGAATTTTTAGATATCTTGCGATTTTGGCATGATCTGTAGTATTGAAACCAAAAGGAATACGTTTTCGCACTTGATTTGCTACGACGCTAGGCCTTAGATTTGGTCTAGGAGCACGAGATATTTTAGATATAACGATATAGTCTGTTAGAGCTTCGGTTAACTCAGTAGGAACTTCTCCGGGCTTTATAAAATGGGCTATAGCATCAGGACTTGTCCCTGAGGCGGGAACATAAGGAATAAAAGATACTCTTAATGCATAAGTATCATCTGTTAGCAATTCTGGAGAGCGTTCTGCTCCACTGAGAAGATATTGGACATCCAAAGGGAGACGGGCTTGAGATTTTTGGAAATTTTTATAAGTGTCGGGGTCGCGAAAACCGGAGAGATGTAATGGAACTGATAGTTTTTCGGCAAGCCCATGTTCTTTTCCAAATTGATTTGATATGGTGGTTTCGAAATTGAGCAGACCTGCTTGGGCTTGCGGTATAACTTGTATGTCCAATTCTGGTAGATAGCGATGTGCTACACAGTTTCTGAGATTGATCCAAAACTTTATATTTTCTTTTAACCCTTTATATTGTTCTGATGATAATATTGAATTGATCAAATCGTCCGTACGGCGAGGCTTTTCCATTTCATCGATCAGGATAGGTGCTCCAGTTTTATCCAACTCACGCCATTCTATCCCTTTGCGCATTGCCATCGCGAGGGCGAGGTTGTTCCATGCTGTAACAAACAATAAGGAGAACGCTCCAGTTCGAAAGGAGTAGGTTGGATCATTCCAGACTCGCAGAGCCGATAGACAGGCCTCCCTGCTTTGTAATAGGTGTATTTCCTCAGTTGTTGGTTCTATTCCGACAGGATGGTAGCCTAACGAACGTACTTGTCGCTCCAGTTCTTCAATACGGTTGGTTTGCTTTGAGCGTTTTGCGGTTTGGATACCCAAATGATCGTGGATGAAGCGGTCGAACCTTCTACCGTGGGAGCTCCCGTCGCCCCAGTATCGACGTTCCAGCTCGCTCTTGGACGTTCCGCGCCCCTCGTCCCACTCTGCATATAATTTTCGGGCCAGTGCCTCGTTTTCCTTTTCAGTAGGCTGTTCCATACGCTATGTTTACCACGGTACAGTACGCATTGGCTGATTTTGCGCGTTCGGCGGGGGGAGGCGATAATATCGGGCGGGACTGAGGAGGGTCGTGGACCTACTGGAATATCAAGGCAAGCGCTTCTTCGCCCGGTTCGGGATTCCGATTCCGGCGGGCGGGGCGGCGGACACTGCGGAAGAGGCGGCGGCGGTCGCCGAGCGCATCGGTTTTCCGGCGGTGGTGAAAGCGCAAGTGCACATCGGCGGCCGGGGCAAGGCGGGCGGTATCAAGGTCGCGCAGGACGCGGCCGAGGCCCGCGCCGCCGCCGATGCCATCCTGGGAATGGACATCAAAGGCCACCGGGTGGACACGCTGTGGGTGGAGGAGGCTTCCGACGTCGCCGCCGAGTTTTACGCCAGTTTCACCCTGGACCGCTCCACCCGCCTGCATCTGGGCATTTTGTCCGCCCAAGGCGGGGTGGACATCGAGCAGGTGGCGGAAAGCGACCCGGAGGCCATCGCCAAAATCTGGGTTGACCCGTTGGACGGCCTGGACGGGGAAACCGCCAAGCGGTGGGCAGCCGACGCCCGCCTGCCTGCGCAAGCGGCGGAGCAGGCGGCGGACATCCTGCGCAGCCTTTACGCCGCCTACGTGGAGGGCGACGCCGACTTGGTGGAAATCAACCCGCTCGCCCTGACTCAAGACGGGCGGGTGCTGGCTTTGGACGCCAAAGTCAGTTTGGACGCCAATTCCGTGTTCCGCCACGAGGACTATCGGGCTTTCGACGCCACCCAGCCCCGCGACGAGCGGGAGACCGCCGCCCGGGAGCGCGGCCTGCAATACGTGGGCTTGGACGGATACGTGGGGGTGATCGCCAACGGCGCGGGCCTGGCCATGAGCACCGTGGACGTGGTGCATCAGACGGGGGGCGCGGCCGCCAACTTTTTGGACATCGGCGGGGGGGCGGATGTGGACACGATGGCGGCCGCTTTGGAGGTGATCAACAACGACCCGGCGGTGCGCTCCATTTTCATCAACATTTTCGGGGGCATAGTGAAAGGGGAGGTGGTGGCCCAGGGCATTCTGGACGCCCTGCAACGGGTGACCATGCGCTCCCCGATCGTTTTGCGGCTGGACGGAACCAACGCCGACCGGGGCCGGGAAATGCTGCAACCCCGCATGTCCGGCATGTTGCAACTGGCCGATTCCATGCTGGACGGGGCGGCTCAGGCGGTGGCCATCGCCCAAGCCGGGGCGGGAACCGGCGGGGGAGGCGGGCGATGAGCATCTGGCTGGACGAAAACAGCCGGGTCGTCTATCAGGGACTGACCGGGCGCCAGGGCCGCTTCTACGGGTTGCGCAACCGCGGCTACGGCACCAAAGTGGTAGCGGGCACCCACCCCGCCAAGGCCGGAACCGATGTGGACGGCATCCCCATTTTCGCTTCGGTGGGGGAGGCGGCGCAGGCTACCGGGGCCAACGTGTCGTGCGTTTTCATCCCAGCTCCGGGGGTGAAAGAAGCCGTTTTGGACGCCGCCGAAGGCGGGGTGGAGTTGGCGGTGGTGATAACCGAAGGGGTGCCCGCCCAAGACGAAGCCTGGCTGTTCAACAAACTGCGCCGGGATTACCCGCGCCTGCGCCTGCTGGGCCCCAACTGCCCGGGCCTGATCAGTCCGGGCAAGGCCAATGTGGGGATCACCGCCGGGCACATCGCCCAGCCGGGCGGCCCGGTGGGGATCGTCAGCCGCTCCGGAACCCTCACCTACCAGGCTTTGTACGAACTGAAACAGCACGGCATCGGGGTTACCACCTGCGTGGGCATCGGCGGCGACCCGGTGCCGGGCACCTCTTTCATCGACTGCCTGGCCGCTTTCGAAGCCGACCCGGAGACGGAGGCGGTGATGATGATCGGCGAAATCGGAGGTTCGGCCGAGGAGGAGGCGGCCGAGTTCATCACCGGCCATATGAGCAAGCCGGTGGTGGCCTACATCGCCGGGGTGACCGCCCCGCCCGGCAAAAAGATGGGACACGCCGGGGCCATCGTGTCCGGCGGCAAAGGCACCGCCGCCGCCAAAATAGAGGCTTTGACCGCCGCCGGGGCGAAAGTGGGGGAAAGCCCCACCGAGGCGGGTTCCCTGATGGTCGGGGTGGTCCGCAATCTCTGACCGGCCGCCGCCCGCGGGCCGGGCGTTGCTGTCGGTTTACGACAAAACCGGTTCGGCGGAGCTGGCCTCCGGGCTGAGCGGCCTCGGCTGGGAGGTTCTGGCCAGCGCGGGCACCGCCCGGTTTTTGCGGGAGGCCGGGGCGGAGATACGGGATTTAGCGGAATACACGGGGGCCCCTCCCGTTCTGGGACATCGGGTGGTCACTTTGCATCCGAAGGTGCACGGCGGGATTCTGGCCGACCGGGAAGACTCTTCCCATCGGGCGGAGATGGCCGAAGGGGGGTTTGAGCCGATCGACCTGGTGGCGGTCAACCTCTATCCGTTTTTTTCCCGCCCGGGGGTGGAAAACATAGACGTAGGAGGGTGCGCCCTGTTGCGGGCGGCCGCCAAAAATCACGCTTACGTGACGGCGCTGTCCGACCCGGCCGACTATCAGCCGGTTTTGGATGAGATGCGCTCCCGGGGTTCGGCGTCCGCCGAAACCCGCCTCCGCCTGGCCCGGGCCGCCTTCGCCCGCACCGCCGCCTACGACGCGGCCATCGCCGACTGGTTCGCCCGGCCCGCCCCCGCGGCGGCCCCGGCCCAAAGCCCCCCGGAGCCGTTGCCGCCCGTTGTCCGCTTGGAGTTGCAACGGGCGGAGTTTCTACGATACGGGGAAAACCCGGATCAGCCCGCCGCCCGCTATCGCCGGCCGGGGGACGACGACTGGTGGGCGAATGTAGTTTTGCGCAACGGCCCGCCGCTCAGTTACCTGAATTTGCTGGACGCGGCCGCCGGCTGGGAGTTGGTGAACGGCCTGGGGGAGGGCCCGGCGGCGGCGGTCGTCAAACACGCCGACCCGTGCGGAGTAGCCGTCGCCCCCCGGCTGGACCAAGCCCTGCGACTGGCCTATGAGTGCGACCGGCGGGCGGCCTTCGGGGGGGTGGTGGCCGTCAACCGTTCGGTGGACGCGGATACGGCCGCGGTGTTGGAACGATCCCCGCAGGCGGATGTCGTGATAGCCCCCGGCTTCGGGGAGGGAACGGCGGAGCGGATCGCCGCCCGCCGTAGCAACACGCGGGTTCTGCAAGCCCCGCCCCCGCCCCCCCCGCCCGGTTTGTCTTTCCGGCAGATACCGGGCGGCTGGCTGGCGCAGGGGGCTCCCCCCGCCGACCGTCCCGCAGAGTGGCGGGTAGCGACCCGCCGCCGCCCTTCCCCGGCGGAGATGGAAGACGTCCGCTTGGCGTGGCGGGTGTGCGCGGCGGCCTCCTCCAATGCGGCGGTGCTGGCGGCGGGCGGGGCGGCGTGGGGGATAGGGGCCGGTCAGCCGGACCGGGTGGGGGCGGTGCGGATGGCGGCCGCCAAAGCGGAGGGGCGGGCGGCGGGGGGAGCTTGCGCCTCCGACGGCTTTTTCCCATTTCCGGACGGGGTGGAGGAGGCGGCGGCGGCCGGGGCGGCGGTGGTGGCGCAACCGGGCGGTTCGGTGAACGACCAGGCGGTGATCGACCGGGCCGATCAGTTGGGTTTGGCAATGCTTTTCACCGGCCGGCGCCGTTTCCGCCATTAGAAATTCTAGGATTGGGAGACGATGGCGGCGACCCTTTTGGACGGCAAACAGGTGGCGGCGGCGGTTCTGGACGAGGTTCGGGAACGGGCGGGGGTGCTGAGCCGCCAACCCGTCCTGGCCACCATCCTGGTGGGGGACGACCCGGCTTCCCGCACTTACATCAGGTCCAAGCGGCGGCGGGCGTCGGAGTCGGGAATCGCCTCCGTCCATCACGACTTGCCCGCCAACGCCTCGCAGGGCGAGGTGACCGGGTTGATAAAAACCCTGAATAATGATTCCGCGGTGGATGGGATTCTGCTGCAACTTCCCCTCCCCGGCGGCCTGGACGGGGAGGCGGCCGTTATGGAGATAGACCCGGCCAAAGACGCCGACGGCCTGCACCCGGCCAACCTGGGAGCGCTGGTCATGGACCGCCCCGGCCTGGTTCCCTGCACCCCGGCCGGATGCCTGCGCATTCTGGATTTCTACGACATTCCGGTGCGGGGAGCGGAGGCGGCGGTGGTGGGGCGGTCTTTTTTGGTGGGGCGCCCCTTGGCTTTGCTGCTGGCCGCCCGGGGGACGGACGCCACGGTCACCATCGCCCATTCCCGCACCCGGGATTTGGCGGAGGTGACTCGGCGGGCGGACATTGTGGTGGCGGCGGCGGGTTCGCCGGGGATGATTACCGCCGAATACGTCCGGCCGGGGGCGGTGGTGATAGACGTGGGCATCAACCGCGCCCCCGACGGCCGCTTAGTAGGAGATGCGGATTACGAGTCGGTCTCCGAAGCAGCCTTCGCCCTGACCCCGGTTCCGGGCGGGGTGGGCCCGATGACGGTGGCGATGCTAATGCGCAACACCGTCCTGGCCGCCGAGTCGCGTGCCCTTTAGGCGTAATTGTACGCACCCTCGCCGTCTGGTATAGGCAGATCGTGTCTTGGTATACGCAGGAAAACCCAACCGAACCTAAATTCCCCCCCCCCCCCCCCCCCCCCCCCCCCCCCCCTTAATCCTTATAATTCCGGGATGGCCCCCACCAACCCAACCAGACCCCTCATACAACACCAACTCCCCCCGCCGCCGAATACCATCCGAATGATCCGACGTAATATACTCCACCACCGTCTCCCACGAATACACACCCTCAACAGGAACCCACCAAAAACACTCCAACTTCAACCGATCACTCAACTCCTCCCCAGACTCACCCGCCCGCCCCAACAAATCACACACCGACCCAACCGGAACCTCCCGAGACGGCACCGCCACCGACTCCGACCAACCCGCACGCCGCCACCTAGCCTCAAACTCCCCCCGCACCCGATCACGGAAACGTCTATCCTGGCCCTCCCACACCGAAGCCACCTCCGGACGCACCTCCCGCACCGTCGCCACATCACCCGCCCGCCACATCACCCTCGGCCACATCCGCGTAATCACCCTACGCGCCCCCCACGAACACTCCGCCGTATCCACCACATCCGCCAACCCAATCCTATCCGGCGGCCAAAACGGCCACACCCGAAAATCATAATCCGGATCCCCCAACCCCCCAGCAGCCACCGCCGACGGAAACGCCGGAGACTCCAACACCCCCAACTCCCGCATCGCCGCCTCCAAATCCACCCCGCTACCATCATCCACCGGCACAAAATTCGTCCGCCACGACACCAAACCACGCACCCCCTCCAAAACCCCCTCCGACACCGCCGCCGTACAAGCCCGCACCGGCCCCTCCCCCGGAACAGCAGCCGCCAACACCGTAAACGTACACGGCGTCGTATACCCCGTAAACGAGACAGAACCGCCAACACTGCTATACGACGTCGTATACGTCAGATTCCCCCTCCACGTACCCGCCGCAGTCGGAGAACCCCACACACCCACACCAGTACCATCATACAACTTATCAGCAGAACCAAACATCACCCAATCCATCCCCGAAGGCACACTCCCCCTAAACACATACGACCTCAAACCCCCATAAGTCGGCAACCGCACCCCCGTAAACCGCCCATGCGAAGACACCACATTCGGATCAAACAACCCACCACCCACAATCGTATCCCCCACCCGCCACGTAAACGCACACGCACCCGACCAACTCCCCGGCAACGGAGCCGGAAACGAAGTCGACGTAGTAGTCGTAGGCCTCGACGGCGGCTGACAAAACGCCCCATCCCACCACCAATCCTCCAAACACGGAGACTCCGGAAGAGTAGTTCTAACAGTCGTAGTCGTAGACGACACAGGCGGCGGATCCTCATCAGGAAGCGTGGTAGTAGTGGTAGTCGTAGTCGGCGGCGCAGTATGCGTCACCACCCACTCACACGGATCAGACCACCCCGCAGGAACCGCAGGCGGACTAAAATCACTCCTACTATGAGCCCTCGGATGAGACACCTTATATGTAGTAGAATATGTCTTGCTATGCCCACCGTCGGAACACGACCACGTAACCCTCAACTCCGTCTTATGCCCCAAATATCTCCCCCAGCCCTTAATATCGTCATGATCACAATCGTACCGATCCTCACACCAGGGTGCCCATCCATCTGAAGATGTTGGATGGGCAGACCACCGTGTTGCATGCCTCACTTTCTCCCTTTTGGTTATATCATCGGAGAACACATGAGTATGTTCCGAATTTGTGACATTCCCATCCGCCTGCAATGACATTCCAAATAGCAACCCCAGCACCCCTGCCGTCAAAGCAAGCGCAAACGACAGATACCACCTTGCTTTTAAGGGTTTATTGGAGGAACCACTCATCTGTTGCACTCCCGCGGGCTATATAGCGAGTTAGTAAACACGCGAAAGCGTCCATCATCCTGCCGCAACGCCCCAGCACGATAGCTAATACCAAAATCAGCAATACTACCCCCAAAGGTATACCCACACACCACAATCTGCCACAGATCCAACCCCTCATAACTCGTAGAGTGCGAACACCCTCGCTGATCCTCATTTTCACAAACCGGCAACGGATACATACGAGTAACCACATACGACTGAGGACGAGTAAAATCGCAATAAGAAACTAGCGGAGCGTTTGCAATCACCGTACCAACCTGAATCGTCAAAGGATACGACCACCACCTACGCGGCGCGCAATTACCACTATCATACCTGTCCCACTCAGGAGTGGCCGCTTCATCAACCCTGTTCCAATCCTCCCACGTGATAACATTCTTCATCTCCGGAAACCACGACAAATCAACCTCAACCGGACGAACATTCGACTCATGGTCGTTCACCTCCGGCACACCCTCATCACCCACACGAGGAATCGGCGGAACCACCGTCGTAGAAGGAGCACCCGTAGTCGAAGTCGTAACCGGAACCAAAGTCGTAGTAGTCGTAGTGGTCGTAGACGTGGGCGGAGCCATCGTCGTAGTCGTAGCCGGAACCACCACAATCGTAGAAACCGGCACCGCCTCAGTCGTAGTCGTAGTAGGAGCGGCAGTCGTCGTAGGAGCCAACGTAGTAGTAGGAGCCTCCGCAGTGACCGTGGGATCATCCACCCAGGTGTTCATCACCACAAACCCCTCCTCCGCCTCCGGCTGGGTAGTCACCACCACATCCGGATCAGGGGCCGTCGTAGCGGGCGGCGCCTCAACCGCCACCAGCACCGCCTCCGGTTCAGTCGGGGGGGTGACGGTCGGAACCTCCACCACCACCTCGGGGGCGGCTTCGGCGGTGGTGGTGCTGGTAGCCGGTCGGGGCCCAGCAGGCTCAATCGGCAACGAAGCCTCCTGCTCACCGCAAGCGACAGCCACAACAGCCAACACCAGCAGAACAGCAACGGCCGGGCGGGCGGGCCTAAGATTTTCGATCATGTCGGTTACCTCCTTATGTAAACCGTTGCTTAGTGAGCAACGCCCTGGATGATTTTTTCTTGCTATTGTTTGG
This sequence comes from Candidatus Spongiisociaceae bacterium, assembly GCA_965202665.1. Classification (GTDB taxonomy): domain Bacteria; phylum Actinomycetota; class Acidimicrobiia; order Spongiisociales; family Spongiisociaceae. The sequence goes on along the minus strand of OZ241841.1, from coordinate 637,497 downwards.
TTCTGGTTTTCCAGGCAGTTATATAATCTAATCCGGTGGCTTAAATCAGGTATGGTCTCTCGCTGGCGGGTTCATCGCATAGTTTTCAGTTTCCGTCTAAATGGGTTGCCTAAGCGGGGGTTATGCGATTAGGTCTTGGTAGAGGGCGGCGTATTGGGCGGCGGGGGCGGTCCAGGAGAAGTCGGCGGACATTCCGTTTCGTTGCAGGCGCCGCCATTCGGAGCGGTGCCGTTGGAAAACTCGGCGGGCGCGGCGGATGGTTTTAGCCAGGCTTTCCGGTTGCGGCGACCGGAAACCGAAGCCGGTGGCCCGCTCCGGATGCTCGTCCAAGTCGAACACCGTGTCGGCCAACCCGCCGGTGAGACGCGCAATGGGCGGCGCCCCGTAGCGCATGGCGTACATCTGCCCCAACCCGCACGGCTCAAACCGGGACGGCATCAGAAAAGCGTCCGAACCGGCGCACGCCAGCCGGGCCAGGTTTTCCTCGTAAGGCAACCGTCGCACCGCCCCCGGATGACGTTCCGCCCACCTGTCCACCATCCCCTCCAAATCCCCCCCTCCTACGAAAGCGAACCGCAGGCCCTCCGCCGTCAAATCGTCCATCACCGGATGCAACAGGTCGATTCCTTTCTGGCCGGTCATCCGGGTCACCGCCCCCAGCACCATCTCCCCTTCTTCCAAACCGGCCCGTTCCAGCAGGGCCCGCCGCGCCTCGGCCCGCCCCGCCAGCCGTCCTTTTGAGAAAAAAGCGGGCAGGGCCGGGTCGCGGGCCGGATCCCAGGAGTCGGAGTCGATCCCGTTCAGGATTCCCGTCACCGGCGACCCCCGGGCGGCCAGCACCCCGTCCAACCCCCCCGACGTCTCCGGATCGGTCATTAAATCCCGGGCGAAAGCGGGGCTGACGGCGGTCGCCGCCCCCGCCCCGGCCGCTCCCGCTTTCAGAAAGTTGGCCCGCCCGAACCATTCCAAAGCCCCGCCGGGGGCCCGTTCCTCCGCCGTCGCCCCCACCAGGCGGGCGGTTTCCCGAAGCGGCCCCAGGATGGAATAGGCGGCGTTGTGGATGGTGAACACGGTGGGAACCGGGGCGGACAGGGCGGCCGGGCCGCAATGCCCGTCGTGCAGATGGAGCAGGTCGTAGCCGGCGGCCATTTCCCGCACCGCCGTTGAGAAACGTCCGAAGCGTCTCCACTGGTCGTCGTAGCCGGAGCCGGGTTCGGGGCCGTAAATGCCCGGGCGGTCGAACGACTCCGGGTCGTCCACCAGCAAAACCGGCAGTTCCCCCGCGTCGACCCGACGCAACTCCGCCGCCGGACCGGGCGCCTGTCCCGCGGGTTCCCCCAACCCGGCCAGATGCCGATAGCCGGGGATGACCGCGGTCGCCTCCACGCCCATCCGCCGCAACCCCGCCCCCAACCCGGCGACGGCTTCGCCCAGCCCGCCGGTGCGGGCCAGGGGGGAACATTCGGCGGCGGCCAGCAGGATTCTCATATCAAACCCAGGATAAAGGCGGGCTGTGACAAAAAACCTTTGGAACGCCGTCCGCTAATCTTGCCGACGCCCGTTCACCCGCCCCCGCCCCGCAAACGCCGCCCCGACGGGACGAAAGATTTTAGGAGAAAACGCCAGGATGCCGACTTCCCGTCGCCAACCGATTCGTTTAAGCAACGAGGCCGCCGCCCGCGCTTATCTGGCCGCCCAAGGGTTCGCCGACGGCCGCCCCGGCCGGACGGACGTCCGCCATTTCCGCCGGGTCATCCGCCGCATACGCCTGTTGCAGATCGATTCGGTGAACACCGTGGTCCGGGCCCACTATCTGCCCATGTTCTCCCGCCTCGGCCCCTACGACCGGGCCGCCCTCGACCGGTGGATATATGAAGACAAGGCGATGTTCGAATACTGGTGCCACGAACGTTCCTACGCCCCCGTTGACTTTTATCCGATGTTGCGGCCCCGCATGGAGGCGATGCGCGACCACCCGTGGGGACAGGTGCGGGAGTTGGCCCTCGCCTCCCCCGATTTCGTAGCCGAAGTTTTGGAGAGGGTGGCCCGCCTCGGCCCGGCCCCCGCCCGGCGGATAGGGGAAGGGGAGGCCGTCGCCCCCTCTAGCGGATGGTGGAAAAGTTACGGACGAACCCGGTTGGCGCTGGAATGGCTGTTCGCAACCGGGGCGGTTTCGGTGGCCAAACGGGTCAACTTCCAACGCTGGTACGACCTGACGGAGCGGGTCATTCCCCCCGGACTGCGGGAGGTCCCCCCGCCCGATGCGGCGCAGGCCGACCGGATGATGGTTTTGGAGGCCTCTACCGCCCTGGGGGTGGGGACGGTCGACGACTTGGCCGACTTTTTCCGAATGCGCAAAGCGGCCGCCTCCCAGGCGGTCGGCGCCCTGGTGGAGCGGGGGGAGTTGCGGGAAGCGGAGGTGTCCGGGTGGGGCAAACCCGCCTACGCCTCCCCGGATCTGGCCATTCCCCGCAGTCGCCGGGGCACGGCCCTGCTGGCCCCTTTCGACCCGCTGGTGTGGGATCGGGCCCGCACCGAGCGGATGTTCGGGTTCCGCTACCGAATCGAGATTTACACGCCCCGCCCCAAGCGGGTGTTCGGCTACTACGTGCTGCCGTTTCTGCTGAACGGGCGGATGGCGGGGCGGGTGGATGTCAAAGCCGACCGCCCGGCTGGGATTCTGCGCATACCCGCCGCCTTCGCCGAACCGGACGCGGACCGCCCGGCGACGGCCAAGGCCCTGGCCGCCGAACTGCGCCTTCTGGCCGGTTGGCTGGGCCTGTCCGATGTCGCCCCCGGGCGGAAAGGCAACCTGATCCGGCCCCTGCGGGCTGCTCTGTGAACCCCGGCCCGCCTCCGCCTCCCGCCGCCGACGCCCCCAAGCGGGAGTGGCGCCGGTGGGCCCGCGCCGTCCGCCCCGCCGTCCTGCCCGCGGACATCTCCGAACAGGTGGTGGCCCGGCTGGCCGAATGGCTTCCCACCGCGCCCCCCGGGTGGGTGGTTTCCTTCTGCGCCCTGCCCGACGAAGCGGATTTGGCCGACCTGCCCCGGCGCGCCGCCCGCCCCTTCGCCCTCACCCGCACCCCGCCCCAAGGCCCGCTCACCCTCCACCGGGCGGACGGTCCTCTGGAAACCCATCGTTACGGGTTCGCCCAGCCCGCCCCCCAATCCCCGCCGGTGGAACCGTCCGCGGTGGGGGTGGTTTTGGTCCCCGGGTTGGTGTTCGACCGCGCCGGTTCCCGCCTGGGCCGGGGGGCCGGTTATTACGACGGGCTCCTGCCCCAAATCAATCCCGGCGCCGCCCTAGTTGGGGTGACGACCGACCAAATGGTGGTGGAGCGCATCCCCACCGCCGACCGTGATGCGGCCGTGACCCACCTGGCCACCCAGTCCGGCGTCCGCCGAGTCGCGCCCGCATAGCGGGAGGGCCCCGTTATCTAACTCCCCCGGCGCGGTAAAATTTGGATATGAACCTCGGTCTCGCAACCGGAAGCGCCGTTCGCCGCGCCGCCCAGGCGGCGGGTTGGGCGGCGGCCGCCGCGGCGGGGGGTTTGGCCGCCCAGGTTTACTACGCCGGGCATCGCCGTTTGCCTCATTCTCCCGACTTGGAATGCTCCGGCTCGTTTGGCCATCCGGACGGCGTCCCCATCCGCATCGTCGCTTTGGGGGACAGCGTGCTGACCGGGGCCGGTTTGTCCGACCCGTCCGACATGTGGTTGCGACAGGCGGTGCGCCGGTTGCCTTACCGGTACCGGATCGTCCTGAGTTCTTTAGCCCGGGGCGGAGCCCGATCCCGGGAAGTCAGGGACCGGCAACTGCCCGTCGCGCTGGCGATGGCCCCGGATGTGGCGGTGGTGTCGGGCGGGGCCAACGACCTGTTGCGGGGGGTTCCCGCCCGCCTGATAGAACATCGGCTGTCCCATGTGGCCGAGCTGCTTTCCCAGACGGCGGAAAAGGTCATCTTCATGGGGATCGGAGATTTGGGTTCCATCCCCCGCGCCCCGCAGCCGCTGGCCGCCCTGCTCACCTGGCGTTCCCGGCGGGGCGACCGGGCGCACCGGCGCATGGAGCGGATAAATCCGAAGGTGACCACCCTGTCAATGTGGGAGGGGGTGAGCCAGTCGTTCCGTTCCGACCCCGGTCTGTTCGGCCCCGACCTGTTTCATCCCAACGCATCCGGACACCGCCTATGGGCGGATGCGGTCCACGGCCCGCTGTTGGAAGCCTGCCGTTACATAGCCGCCACCCGCCAACAGATAAGAAAAACCGCCCACCCCCAGGCCGGTTGACCTTTGCGCCGGAAGATATCGGACAATGAAAGGTAAAAAATGAACGCACCGGAACTGAGGGTACATGAGAATTCCTCCGGACGGCGAGTTTACGAAACCAGGGGGCGGCGTTACCCCTCGGTTACCACCATCCTCTCCGAGGCCTACCCCAAGCCGCACCTGGTGGGGTGGGGCTCCAAGATGGCCGCACAGGCGGCGGTGGAGGGCGGGCACGAGGGGATGTCGGAGCGAGAGGCGCTCGCTTACCTGCAACGCGCTCCCTACCGTTATATGCGAATGCGGGGAAACCAGGGTGCTGCGGTGCGCGACCAGCTGGAGAAAATCCTGGCCCCCGGGAGGCGCCGCCACCGCCGGATGGCGGATACCGGGCGGGATGGAGGGACGGTTACCGGCAGGGGCACGCGGAGGCGCTGGAGGAGTGCGAGTGTCCAGCGGGAAAAAGGGCGGACGGGGAAGGAACGCGGTAATGGAAAAAACGCGTTTGCCCGCCAATCGGGCGCCCGCCCGCCGCCCCGAACTATACCATATTTTCCCTTTAAGTCCCCCGATTTCCTTGTACTTCAGTTAGGGGGAGTGCCCACAAACGCCGGAAATCGCCCTCTATGAGCGCCCTTTTTCGGCCAATTCGCAGTTTTCGCCGCCCTCCGCCCGTATCGGTCCGGCCCCCGCCTCCGGCAAGCAGTGGAAAGTTCCCTCCTATTAACTTCCGCTAAACGGGGTAGGGTGAGCCGCCCCCTTCCGTTGTCTCCGCCGCACCGCCCTCGCCCAGTTTCACCGGTTTCCCCGCCAGTGGCCGTCTGGTGTGCCGATGGCGTTATCGACGGTTACGTGGCGGCGGCGCGCGCTTTTTGCGAGGAGAACCTGTTGGGGGTGCTGGCCGTGGAATACCGGGTCTTCTCCGACCGGTTCAACTACGCGGGCACCGTGGATTTGATGGCCCGTTCCCGCTCCGGCAAAGTGGTGATGGTGGATTGGAAAACCTCTAATTACCTCTACCACCACCGGCCAGCCGGGATAATCGGAGGGGCGCATGTGATGGTGGATTGGAAAACCTCTAATTACCGCTACCCGGACAACGCCCTGCAGTTGGCCGCCTACGCGGGCGCCGACTGGATGATCGACGGGGGCGGGATTGTGCGGGAGGTGGCGTTCCCCAGCGCGGCGGCGGTGGCGCTGCTGGAGCAGTCGGGCAAATACGAGGCCAGGTTCCTGAGCCGCGCCAAGTTGGCGGAGCATCACGCCCTGTTCACCTGGTTGTTGGACATCAAAGATTTTTTGGGTTCTGCGAATGAGGCGTGGAACGATTCGAGGGAGGGAGGTGCGGCCGGGTAAAGCGGGGTCGGCTCCCAAGACGGTAAACGGCAAAACACAAACTGAACTGGCGATCCCATTCCTCGGTGGTCGTATGGGGGGAAGCCAAAAATTCCCTCCCCTAACGACGTGGTAATGGATCAAAGACCCTCCCCTCCGGATACTGACCCTCCGGTCAAATAGGGGCCGGGGCGCCCGGAGCGACGGGCCCGGTTAGGCCGGAGCTTGCCGGGCCGGGGCCGTTCCGTTCTCCCCGTCGCACCGCCCGTTGGCGATCAGCAACGCCAATTCGGCCTCGGTCAAAGTGGGTTTGGCGAACAGCGACTTGAACCGCTTCCACGTGTAGGCGCTGTTCTTCTGGCTGGTCAAGGCCTCCACAAAGGTCAACCGAATGTGCCAGCCGGGCTGTAGCCCGGAACGGATGCACCGGTCAACCTCCGCCAGCAAGCCCTTTTGGTTCAGGTCGATCTGCCGGTAGAAACCATCATCGCCCTGGTCGCCGACCGTGGGGTCGTAAACCTGGAGGAGGCCGTGAACGTTGCCGTTCATGTCGCGGCTGCCCTTCTCCAAGTCAACGAAGGTCGCCACGCCCTCCACGGTGTCGCCGGGGACCGTCCACTTCACGAATCCTCCGCGCAACGCGGAGCCGGCCGCTGGTTCCCGTAATTTGATTTCAGGCATTGTTCTTACTTTCCTTTTGCCTGGTCAGCCTAGGAATTCTTCTGTTCCGGCTTGGGTTCTGGGCCCTTGCGAACCGTGTCGTTGTTTCGTCTCCGTATTCCCCTATTTGATGCGGATGGTCTTGGTGGGTTGCGCTATGGCAGGGGAGGGTGTTAGGGGCGCGCGGTGGGGCTTCTAAGCGGGGAATGCTAGGCGGGCGGCTCGATTATTTGTTGGGCCGCCGCCTGCCAGGCTGTTGAGTTTGGTTCTAGGAAATCTCCGTGTTCTGCGCCGGGTATTTCCATCAGCTCCGCTTGGTCGCCTTTTTCTTGCGCGGCTCGCACGTAGTTGCGGCTCTGTTTCACATCCACCGACTCGTCGGCCGTTCCGTGCAAGGCAACGGTGGGTATTCCCAGCGGAACCAATCCGGTCGGGTTCAGGTCGTCGAAGGCCCCCTCTTCGCCTCCCAGCAATCTTTCCACCAACACCCCTAGGCGGTGCGAGCGGGCCGATAGATCCAAGTCCAGCATGGAAGCCAGGGGGACGAACCGGGCGGGTTGTACCCGGGCGTTGCGGGCCGCGCGGGAAGCGAAAAACGCTACGTGCCCTCCCGCCGAATGCCCGACCGTCGTCACACGCTCTATGTCCAGCGGAAACTCGTCCGCCAGATCCCGCAGGTGATCCACCGCCGCCGTCCCGTCTTCCAGCATGGCACGCCACCCTCCCACCGGCGGGATGCGGCGATATTCCACATTCCACGTCGCCGTCCCCCGCCGGGCCAGGTCCACCGCCGCCCCGTCCATCACATCCCGGGTGATGACCCGCCGCCATCCGCCCCCGTGAAACAGGACCGCTACCGGATAAGGGCCCCCGTCCCGTCCCGCCTCGGGCAGGCGCAGGTCGCCCACATTGTCCGGGTCTTCCCCGTAGGCGCGGGTGGTCGGCGGGTGGAGCGCCCGGTAATGGAGGTGGCGGATGGCCCACTTGTAACCTTCCACTCCCCGCCCGAAGATGCGATGCGCGCAAGCCGGCCCGATGCGGGAAATCCTCCGCCAGGGTTCCCGGGATTCCACATCGGAAATGTGGATTTCCACGGTGGGAGTCTCCGCCGCCGCCACCGCATCGTGCAGGGCGTAACTGGTGTGGGCGTAGGCCCCCGGGTTAAACACGATCCCGTCTATCCGCCCCCGGGCGGAATGCACCGCTTCGATCAGTTCCCCTTCATGATTGGAGCAAACGGCTTCCACCGTCCCGCCCAGTTCCCCGGCCCAGGCCCGGCATTTGGCTTCCACATCTTCCAACGTTTCGCGCCCGTACACCTCCGGTTCCCGGGTTCCCAGCAGGTTCAGGTTCGGTCCGTTGAGCAACAGGTATTTCATCGCCTACAGGCTACCCCCGCCCGGCTCCCCCTTCCGCCAAGCGGCGGGCCGTTTCCTTCTCCCGCTCGGTCCATCCGCCTTCGCGCAACGGACCCAGGCCCGCCCGCCGCCACTGTTCCAGCGTCGCATCCCGCACTTCCTCCCAGGTAACGGGGGCGTACATGGTCACCGCCCCCGCGGTGTCCGGATTCCAGTCGATTTCCAACGCCGCATACACCGCTTCCAGGATCTTGCGGGTTTCCGGGGCGTTGTCCGCCACTATCACCCCGCCGGTGTGGGCCGCCCCCGGTATCAGGCGCTGGCCGGTTCCCATCAGTTTGCGCCGTCCGGACCCGTTCACCGACCAAGCACCCGGACAGTACTCCCCGGCCACTTCCCCCACCCGGGCGTCCACTCCCAGGGAAGACAGGGCCTCCCGGACCACCCCGCTCACCAGCCGGTAGCGGTCGGTCACCCCCCGGGCCGGTTCGGGGTCGGGGCGGGCCCAGGCGAAAGCGATGGTCCCCGGATGAAACACCGCCGCCCGTCCGCCCGCCGCCCGCACCGTACTCTGATAACCGGCTTTTTCCGCCGCCTCCGCCGCCCGCTGAAAGCCGGGGGCGGAAACGTCCCTCCGCCCGAAGGCGACCACCCGCCCCGGCCGGTAAAGGCGCAGCGTTTCCGGCGAACGGCCCGCCGCCGTCTCGTAGAGGACCGCCCGCGTCAGCCCGGTCTGCAAGGCCGCCTCCTCCGGGCCGGGTTCGCATAGCAGGCGCATCCGGTTATGGTATAGCCCGGCGGGGGAGGAGGGTTTGTCCGGCGGGGGTGCTATTCTTACGCTTCGAGGGCGCCCGCCCCGCCGCCGGACGAATCCAGGAAACGAGGTAGCAAAGCAATGCAGTACGCAACACCCGCCTCCGTGGAAGAGGCGGTCGGATTGCTGTCCGGCGACCCGCAGGCCCGGCCCTACGCCGGTTCCACCGACCTGATTCCGCAACTTCGCCTGGGCCGGCCCGAACCTTCCCTGCTGGTGGATCTGAAACGGATTCCCCGCTTGATGGACATCCGTTCTGATAACGGAACCTGGATCATCGGAGCGGCCGCCCCGGCCGCCGCCCTCGTCGAAAACGAACAACTGTCGTCCGATCTGCCCGGACTGGTGGAAGCGGCCGCCCTTATCGGCTCCGACCAGATCCAGTCCCGGGCCAGCCTGGGGGGGAACCTGTGCAACGCCTCCCCGGCCGCCGATTCGGTTCCGGCTTTGGCGGTCAACGGGGCCCGGGCGGTGATCGCCGGGCCGGGCGGGATGCGCACCGTCCCGGCGGCGGAAGTGGCGACCGGACCGGGAACGACCGCGTTGCGGGAAGGGGAGTTTGTGGTGGAGTTTGAAGTGGACCGCCCCCCTCCGGGAACCTGCGACGCCTACCTGCGCTTCATTCCCCGCACCGAAATGGACATTGCCGCGGCGGGAGCGGCCGCCCGCATCGCCTTGGACGGGGAAGGGGCGTGCCTGGACGCCGAGGTGGCTTTGGGGGCGGTGGCCCCCACCGCGGTGCGGATAGCGGAAGCCCCCGGCCTGCTGGCGGGCGGCCCTATAGAAGAGGAGGACCTGCGCAGGCTGGAGGAGGCCGCGGCCGTCGCCTGCGACCCGATCGACGACAAACGCGGCACCAAACAGTTTCGGCGGCGGGTGGCCGGGACGCTGGCCCGCCGGGCCGTGCTCCGGGCCGCCGGGCGCGCAAAGGAGCGTAGATGATCAACCATCCCGTATCGGCCGTCGTCAACGGCGACCCCACCGAGTTTCTGTGCCGGGCCGACCAGACCCTGCTGGACGCGTTGCGCGACACGCTGGGCCTGTTCGGAACCAAAGAAGGATGCGCCACCGGCGACTGCGGGGCCTGTTCGGTGATCATGAACGGGCGGCTCACCTGCTCCTGCCTGGTTCCCGCCCCGGAGGCGGACGGGGCGGCCGTCGACACCATCGAAGGTTTGGCCGACGGGAGGAAACTCCATCCCCTGCAGGAGGCTTTTTTGGAAGGGGCGGCGTTGCAGTGCGGAGTGTGCACCCCCGGTTTTCTGATGGCGGCCAAAGCCCTGTTGGATCGCAATCCCGACCCCACCGAAGAGGAGGTGCGTTACGGGGTGGCGGGCAACCTGTGCCGGTGCACCGGTTACGACAAGATCGTCCGCTCCATCTTGGACGCGGCCCGCGAAATGCGGGAAACCGCCCCCGCCTAGCGTATAACGAGAAACCAAGAAACAAGGAGGAGAAGTGACCACCGCTGCCAACGGCTACAAGTGGGTGGGGACCCGGCCGGTCCGCCACGACGGGCTGGACAAAGTCACCGGGCGGGCCCGTTTCGGGGCCGACTGGGCCCTGCCGGGAATGCTGATGGGGGCGGTGTTGCGCTCCCCCCACGCCCACGCCCGGATTCTTTCCCTCGACGTCTCCGCCGCCGAACGGATGGAGGGGGTGAAGGCGGTGATAACCGGGGCCGACCTGCCGGAACTGGAATCGGAGGCCGCGTCGGGCGGGGAGGCGGAAGTCGACTTCCGGGATCTGTCCCGCAACATCCTGGCTCGCGACAAGGTCCTCTACGCCGGGCATCCGATAGCGGCGGTGGCGGCCGTCGACAAACGGACCGCCGTTGCGGCGGCGGCCGCCGTCAAAGTGGAATACGAAGTGTTGGAGCATGCCCTGACCGTGGACGAGGCGATGGCCCCCGGGGCGCCCCTCCTGCACGACGACCTGTTCACCAAAGGGGTGGAACCGGCCCCCGACCAGCCTTCCAACATCGCCTCCCGCTACTTCTACGAGCACGGGGACGCAGAGGAGGGCTTCGCGCAGGCGGAGGTGATCGTGGAACGGGAGTTCACCACCAAGGCGGTGCATCAGGGCTACATAGAACCGCACGCGGTGGTGGCCGACACCGGCGAAGACGGACGGTCGGTGGTGTGGTGCTCCTCGCAGGGGCATTTCGCGGTGCGTTCCATGACCGCCAAAGTGATCGGATGGGAGCCGGGCCGCATCAAAGTCATCCCGGCTGAGATCGGGGGCGGGTTCGGAGGCAAAACCACCATCTACTTGGAGCCGCTGGCGGTGCTGCTTTCGCAACGGGCGGGGCGGCCGGTGAAGATGGTGATGAGCCGGGAGGAGGTGTTCACCGCCACCGGCCCCACCTCCGGGACCCGCATACGGGTCAAGGCGGGGGCGGACCGGGAGGGCCGGTTGACGGCGGCCACCGCCTGGCTGGCCTACGAGGCGGGGGCTTTCCCCGGCTCGCCGGTCGGTCCCGGCGGAATGTGCATTTTCGCCCCCTACGAGATTCCCAACGTGCGGGTGGAGGGCTTCGATGTGGTCACCAACACCCCCAAAGTGGCCGCCTACCGGGCGCCGGGCGCCCCGATGGCCTCTTTCGCGTCGGAGACGGTTTTGGACGAGATCGCCCGGGAGTTGGAAATGGACCCCATCGATCTGCGGCTGGCCAATGCGGTGGCGGAAGGCTCCCAGTCCACCTACGGCCCCAAAATCCGGGTGGTGGGCTGCCGGGAAACCTTGCAGGCCGTCAAAGACCATCCCCACTACCGGGCCCCGCTCCAACCCGGACAGGGCCGGGGAGTGGCCACCGGTTTCTGGTTCAACATCGGCGGGGAGTCCAGCGCCACCGTCCACATCAACGAGGACGGCACCGCTTCGGTGATGACCGGCAGCCCCGACATCGGCGGTTCGCGGGCTTCCCAAGCCTTGATGGCCGCTGAAGAGCTGGGAATCGACGTGACCCTGATCCGCCCCGCGGTGGCCGACACCGAGTCGGTGGGTTTCACCGCCATGACCGGCGGCAGCCGGGTGGCTTTCGCCACCGGAATGGCGGTGGTGGAGGCGTGCCGCAAAGTGGTGTCCGAATTGCGCTCCCGGGCGGCCAAGATGTGGGGGGCGGAGGAGGAGCAGGTGGAGTGGGTGGACGGCTCCGCCCAGCACAAGGACGGATCCCATCCGCCTTTGACTTTGGCCGAGCTGGCCGAAGCCTCCGCCCAGACCGGCGGCCCGGTGACCGCCAGCGCCGCCCTCAACGCCCGGGGGGCGGGGGCGGCCTATTCCACCCAGGTGTGCGATGTGGAAGTGGATCGGGACACCGGGGCGGTGAAGATTCTCCGCTACACCACCGCCCAGGACGCCGGCCGGGCCATCCACCCCAGTTACGTGGAAGGCCAGATGCAGGGCGGGGTGGCGCAGGGCATCGGCTGGGCCTTGAACGAGGAATACATTTTCAACGGGTCGGGGACGATGGAAAACCCCGGTTTTTTGGATTACCGGATGCCGGTGGCCTCCGACCTGCCGATGATCGACACGGTGGTGGTGGAGGTTCCCAACCCCCGTCACCCGTACGGAGTGCGGGGGGTGGGCGAGGTGGGAATCGTCCCGCCTTTGGCGGCGGTGGCCAACGCGGTGCACGACGCCACCGGCCGCCGGTTCCGCGACTTGCCGATGTCGCCGGTGCGGGTGCTGGCCGCTTTGGACGAAGCCGGGGACTAGCCGGTCATGGCCCGGGTGTTCCTGGCCTCCCCGTTGCGCGCTTTTACCGGAGGGGAGGCGGAAGTGGAGGTGGAGGCCCCCACCGTGCGGGAGTTGATCGCCGGCCTGGATGAGCGTTTTCCCGGTTTGGGGGAGCGGTTGTCCTCCGGGACGGCGGTGGCCATCGACGGGGAGATCATGAGCGACGCCGCCTACCTGCCGTTGCCCGACGGGGCCGAAGTTCATTTTCTGCCGCCGCTGGGCGGTGGATAACCCGCCGGCGGCCGGGGCGGCCCGGCGGCGGGCCCGGCGCCGGTTGATGTGGCCGGCGGCCCTTCTCGCCTGCTGGGGGCTGGCGGCCGCGGTGAATCATGCCCCCGCCCAGACGGGGATGTTGGACCCCGCCGGATGCGCCGACGGGACATACGTGGCCGACCCGGCCGCCAACCCGGGCCTGGCGGCCGACTGCCGGACGTTGGCGGAGATGCGCAATCAATGGCTGGCCCATGCCGACAACGCCCGCCTTCCCGCCGACCATCTGCTGCGGGCCTGGGGGCGGGGGGAGGCGGCGGACATAACCGACTGGCCGGGGGTCCGGGTGAGCGGGGAAGGGCGGGTGGACCAGTTGTTTTTCACCAACGCCGGCATCGGCGGACCGCTCCCGCCGGAGATAGGGCGCTTGGACGGCTTGGCCAGCCTGCGCATCGGAGGCAACGACTTTACCGGCCGCCTGCCCGCCCGGCTGGGGGATTTGGAAAACCTGGAGGAGCTGTTCGCATGGGGGTCGAGCCTGGAGGGCCCCCTGCCTCCCGAGTTGGGGAGGCTCGCCTCTTTGAAGTTGATGTCCCTGTTCGGAAACGATTTCACCGGTTCCATCCCCGCGGAATGGGACGGCATGCGCAATTTGACGGCCCTGTCCCTGCGCGACAACCGGCTGACCGGCCCCATCCCCGAGTCGCTGGGCGGCCTGTCGGAACTGACTTTGCTTTGGCTGGAGCGCAATCAACTGTCCGGCCCCCTCCCGGCCGGCTTGGGGCGGCTGTCCAAACTGGGCAGCCTCCGCCTGGGCGGCAACCGGCTGTCCGGTTCCATCCCGGCCGAGTGGGGCGGCTTGGCCGGGTTGACCGAACTGTGGATATACCAAAACGACCTGTCCGGCCCCCTCCCGCCCGAATTGGAAGCCCTGTCCCAACTGGAGTCTTTGTTGCTGTACGGCAACCGGCTGTCCGGTCCCGTCCCGGCGGAGTGGGGCGGGCTGTCCAATCTGCGGGAACTGGACCTCTCCGACAACCGCCTGTCCGGCCCCCTCCCCGCCTCGCTGGGCTCCCTGACCCGGCTGACCGCGTTGCGGGCCTCCGGCAACCGCCTGTCCGGCCCCATACCCGAGTCGCTGGGCGGTTTGGGCAACCTGGAGTGGCTGTACCTGCAAAACAACCGCCTGCGCGGGCCGGTTCCGGAAGAGGTTTCCCGTCTGCGGTTGGCGGAGTTGCGGCTGGACGGCAACCTGTTGACCGGCCCGGTCCCGTCCGCTCCGCCGGGGGTCTGCCGGGGGGAGTTCGCGGGCCGTTTCTGCGACGAGGACGGGAGCGTGCATGAGGAGGCCGTGGAAACGATCGCGGGACGGGGGCTGATGCTGGGATGCGAGGCGGACCGGTTCTGCCCCGGCTTGGCGGTCGCCCGCCGCCACATGGCCGCCTTTCTCTACCGGGCTTACGAATGGTGGCGGGATTTCCCGCAGATCGAGGTCCCTCCCACCGAGTTGGCCGATGTGCCGGAGGACGCCTGGTACGGCAGGTTTGCCCGGTGGGCGGCGGCCAACGGGGTGATGGAGGCCCCCGGCGGAATGTTCCGCCCGAACGGGGCGGTGACCCGGGCCGAGGCGGCCCGCATGTTGATGGCCGCCTTCGACCATCTGCAACCGGCCGGGGAGGGGGAGGCGGCGGCCTTCGCCGACCTGGCCGGGCGGGACGGGGAGGAGGCGCGGGCGGCGGAGGGCCTGTACGCGGCGGGGGTGACCTCCGGATGCCAGGCCGCGCCGCGGCGGTTCTGCCCGGACCGGCCCCTGACCCGGGCCCAGTTGGCGTCCTTCTTTTACCGGGCCCTGCCCACCTGATTTCCGGCCCCGTTTCCGGTAACCGCCGTGCTGTCGTAAAATAGCCCTTCTTAGCAGCCGGAGGTGAAATATGTGGAGCGGTTGGGGATACGGGTGGAGGGGCTTCTTGCACGACGACCGGCAACGGGCGCCGGAGTTCGACCGGGACCTGTTGCGCCGGGTGTTCGCCTACGGCCGCCCCTACCGCTGGGCCCTGTTCGGGGTGCTGGTCACCATCTTCATTATTTCCGGGCTGACGGTGGTCCCGCCCCTGCTGGTGCGGGAGCTGGTGGACCGGGCCATCCCCGAGGCCGACCTGGGCCTGCTGACCCTGCTGGGGGCGGGAATGGTGGCCGTTCCCCTGGTCAACGCCCTGGTGGGGATAGCCCAGCGCTGGATGGCCTCCGCCGCCGGGGAGGGGATCATCTTCGACCTGCGGTGCGGGCTGTACCGGCATCTGCAGTCCATGTCGCTCCGGTTTTTCACCGCCACCAAAACCGGGGAGTTGGTGTCCCGCTTGGACAACGACGTGGTGGGCGCGCAGACGGCCATCACCGGCACTTTCGTGACCATCGCCTCCAATCTGGTTTCGGTGGCGGTGGTGATGTCGGTGATGCTGCGGGCCGAATGGCGGCTGACTTTGCTGGCGGTGGCCGCCCTTCCCCTGTTCATTTTCCCGGCCCGCCGCGTGGCCCGGATGTTGCGCAAGGTGACCCACCGCCAGATGCAGCACAACGCCCGCATGTCGTCCATTCTCAACGAAACGTTCAACGTGAGCGGGGCGTTGGCGGTGAAACTGTTCGGACGTAAAAAAGACGAGGCGGACCGGTTTTCGGGAGAGGCGGCCGAGGTGCGCCGCCTGGGGGTGCGGGGGGCCCTGATCGGAATGTGGTTTTTCGCCGCGCTGGGGCTGGTGAGCGCCATCGGGACGGCGGTGGTGTTCTGGTTCGGCGGGTATCTGGTAATCAGGGGCGGTTTGAGCCTGGGGACGGTGGTGATGTTCTCCACTTTGCTGGTCCAGTTGTACGGGCCGCTGTCGGCCATATCCAACGCCCGGGTGGAGTTCGCCACTTCCCTGGTGTCGTTCGAGCGGGTGTTCGAGGTGCTGGATCTGGAAGTTGAAATAAAGTCCGAACCGGGGGCGGTCGACGTCCGTTCCCGGCCGGGGTCGGTGGAGTTCGACCGGGTGTGGTTTTCCTACCATTCGCGCCAAGCGGCCCGGTTGGAGGCCGTGGCCCGGTTCGGGGCCCCCGACCAGCCCGACGGGGAGGAGGAGGCGGCTCCGGCCGTGGGGCGGCCCCACGCTTTGCAGGATGTGTCGTTCCGCATCGAGCCGGGGGAGTTGACGGCTTTGGCGGGACCTTCCGGGGCGGGCAAGACCACGATAGGGTATCTGGTTCCCCGCTTGTACGACATCGACCGGGGGGAGGTGCGGGTGGGGGGAGTGGATGTGCGGCGGGCCGACCTGGATTCGCTGGAAGAGGCGGTGGGGATGGTCACCCAGGAGACGTTTCTGTTTCATGACACGATCGCCGCCAACCTCCGTTACGCCAAACCGGACGCCGGCTGGGAGGAGTTGGAGGCGGCGGCCCGGGCGGCCAACATCCACGAGTTCATAGTTTCTTTGCCGGAAGGATACGAAACGGTGGTGGGGGAACGGGGCTACCGCCTGTCGGGGGGAGAGAAGCAGCGCATCGCCTTGGCCCGGGTGATTTTGAAAGACCCCCGCATCCTGATTTTGGACGAAGCCACCGCCCATCTGGACTCCGAGTCGGAGGCCCTCATCCAGGAGGCTTTGGAGCGGGTGATGCGGGGCCGGACTTCGCTGGTAATCGCCCACCGCCTGTCCACCATCTTGTCCGCGGACCGCATTCTGGTGATGGACGAGGGGCGGTTGGCGGAGCGGGGAACCCACGACGAACTGCTGGCCGCCGACGGATTGTACGCCCGTCTGTACCGCACCCAGTTTCGCTCCCAACCCGTTCCCGTCCCGGCCGGAGAAGGCGGCGAGTAATCCCGCCGCCCGCAAACATAAGCCCGCCGGCAGAGTCCCTGCCGCCTCCAATGCCCGCGCCGCCCTCAAACGCAAACTAGTATTCAGCATTCAACATACGAGTTCCAGCGAGGCTCGCCCAAAAAATCGCCCTGCCCCCGCCCCGCCCAAAAGCGCGCAACCCCGGTTTTCGCAAGCGTCGTAAGCGGGGGAGGGACGAGCGCAACCGCCCGGAGAACGAAAGGCCGCCGGGGGAGGATGACCGGGTAACGGAGCGAGCGGAGGTTGACGATGGCCAGACTGATAACGGTGGGGGCGGCCCAGATGGGCCCCATCGCCCGCGATGAGTCCAAATCGGAGGTGGTGGAGCGCCTGATCGCCATGTTGCGGGAGGCGGCCGACCGCCAAGTGGAGGTGCTGGTCTACCCGGAGTTGGCCCTCACCACCTTCTTTCCCCGCTGGTACGTGGAAGACGTTTCCGAATTCGACCACTACTACCACCGGGAGATGCCCGATGAGGACACCGCCCCCCTGTTCGAAGAAGCCCGCCGCCTCCGAATCGGGTTCGCCCTCGGATACGCCGAAATCCACACCGACTCCGCCGGAGTGGAACACCGCTACAACTCCTACATTTTAGTGGAGCGGGACGGATCCGAGGTGGCCAAATTCCGCAAAGTGCACATCCCCGGCCACGACCGCAACGAGTCGTGGCGCCCTTTCCAACACGCCGAACGCCACTATTTCGAACCAGGCCCGGACGGGTTCGGTACCTGGCGGGCTTTCAACGGCGTGGTGGGGATGGCCATCTGCAACGACCGGCGCTGGTCGGAGACCTACCTGGTGCTGGGACTGCAAGGGGCGGAGTTGATCCTGATCGGTTACAACACCCCCCTCTATTACGCGCCCGATCCCAGCCAGGACGCCTTGGCGGCTTTCCACAACCATCTGGTCATGCAGGCGGGGGCCTACCACAACGGGGCGTTCGTGGTGGGGGTGGCCAAAGGCGGCATCGAGGAGGGAGTGGAGTCGCTGGCGCAGAGCGTAATCATCGCCCCCTCCGGCCAAATCATCGCCCAGGCCATCACCACCGAAGACGAGGTGGTGTCGGCGGTGCTGGATTTGGACTTCTGCGAACATTACAAAGGCACCCTGTTCGACTTCGATATCTACCGAATGCCGGAGTATTACCGGTTGATCACCGAACGCCGGGGCGCCATCCCCCCCGATTAGCGAATGGACCGCCCGCCGGGGAAGAGAACGGGAACGAAGGAGCCGGAAATGTTCGTCACAGGCCTGCGTTGCACCCTGTGCGGGGAAATCTACCGGATGCAACCGGGGCGCTACACCTGCGACCGGTGCGGACCGGCGGGCACTTTGGATGCGGAATACGACTACCGGGCCGTCGGACGGGTTCTCACCCGGGAAAGTTTGGCCGCCGACCCGGACCGGTCACTCTGGCGCTACCTGCCCCTGCTGCCCCTCCGCCAAACCCAAAGCAACTCCCCGATTGCGCCCCGTTCCCGGCTGGGAGTGGGGGGCACGCCCTTGCTGGCCGCCCCCCGGTTGGCGGAGGAATGGGGGGTGGGGGAGGTTCTCGTCAAAGACGAAGGCCGCGGGCCCACCGCTTCCCTGAAAGACCGGGCTTCGGCGGTGGCCCTGGCCCGGGCCGCGGAGGAAAAAGCGGAGGCGGCGACCACCGCCTCCACCGGCAACGCCGCCGCCGCCCTGGCCGGTTTGGCGGCCGAAACCGGCCAGCGGGCGGTGATCTTCGTCCCCGCCGCCGCCCCCGAAGCCAAAGTGGCGCAACTGCTGGCCTTCGGCGCCGAAGTGGTGCTGGTGGAAGGCGGATACGACGCCGCTTTCGACCTGTGCCAGGCGGCGGTGGAGCGGTTCGGCTGGTACAACCGCAACACCGGAGTGAACCCTTACGTGGGGGAGGGGAAGAAAACGGTCGCCTTGGAAATCGCCGAGCAGACGGGGTGGGACCCCCCGCAGGCGGTTTTCGTCAGCGTGGGGGACGGCTCCATCATCGGCGGCGTTCACAAAGGCTTCCGGGACGCCCTGGCCCTGGGCTGGATCGACCGCATGCCCCGCTTGTACGGGGTGCAGGCCCGGGGCAGTTCTTTTCTGGCGCAGGCCGCCGCCGACCGGGAGGATGTGGCGGCCAAGCTTCCCGTCCCGGCGCAAACCGCGGCTGATTCAATCAGCGCCGACCTGCCCCGCGACCGGGTGAAGGCGGCCGCCGCCGTCCGGGACTCCGGGGGGAGCTGGGTGGTGGTGGACGATGATGAGATTCTGCGCATGATTCCTACCGCGGCCGCCCGCACCGGGGTTTTCCCGGAGCCGGCCGCGGCCGCCGCTTTCGCCGGTTTGGCCCGGGCCGCGGCCCGCAACCTCCCCGGGACCGGCCCCCAAGACCGGGCGGTGGTCATTTCCACCGGTTCCGGGCTGAAAGACGTGCGCGGGGTGTTGGACGGCATGGAAAGGTCGGGGATTCAACCGTTGCGCATCGCCCCCGGCCCGGCCGCCTTGGACGAAATCGCCCGGGCCCTGGGCGAACGCGGCCAGCGGTGAATGCCCGCCGGCGGGTGCGCCGTCCGGCGCGGGACGGGTAGATTTGTAGATTGAAGGTAGAAACAGGACAGGGCCCCGGTTTCTCCCGCTGGCGCCCGGGCCCGAACAGCGCGACCGGAAAGGGAGGCGATGATCGATCTGACCGTCAACCAAGCGGCCCTGCCGGAGGTGGTGGAACACACCCGCCGCCGCGGGGTGCGCATTCCCACTTTGGCCCAGATGCGCGATCCGTCCCTGATTCCCCCCGACGTCCAAAACGACCTGCGGCAAATCGGGCTGTGGGATCTGCATCCCCTGAACCTGTTCCGCATCACCTGGCACAACCAGCCGGTGGAACGGGGGGGCGGCTTCGGACCGGTCAACGCGGTGCAGTGGCCCCCGGAACTGACCGGCGTCCCCGCCCGGATTATCTCCCTGGTCGGCAAATGGTTCCCCACCGGGGCCCACAAGGTGGGGGCGGCCTTCGGTTGCCTGGCCCCCCGCCTGGTGACCGGAACTTTCAACCCGGCCGCGCAGAAAGCGGTGTGGCCGTCCACCGGCAACTACTGCCGGGGCGGGGCCTACGATTCCCATCTGCTGGGATGCGAATCCATCGCCATCCTCCCGGAGGGGATGAGCCGGGAGCGCTTCGCCTGGCTGGAGTCGGTGGCGGGGGAGATAATCAAAACGCCCGGTTCCGAATCCAACGTCAAAGAGATTTTCGACAAATGCGCCGAGCTCAGAAACTCCGGCCAGGATCTGGTCATCTTCAACCAGTTCGACGAGCTGGGCAACTACCTGTGGCATACGTCGGTTACCGGCCCGGCCGTGGAGGAGGCGGTGCGCGCCGTCTCAGGCGGGCGGGACCGCTTCCGGGGGTTTGCGGTCACCACCGGTTCGGCGGGCACCATCGCCGCCGGCGACTATCTGAAACAGGTTTTCCCCGGGTCGCTGATCGCGGCCGGGGAGGCGGTGCAGTGCCCCACCATCCTGCTCAACGGCTTCGGCGAGCATCGCATCGAAGGCATAGGCGACAAGCACATTCCCTGGGTGCACAACGTAAAAAACACCGACTTCGCCATCGGGGTGGACGACGAGGCGGCGGTGGCCTTGGAGCGGCTGTTCAACGAACCGGCCGGTCAGGACTTTCTGGCCGATCAGGGCGTCCCCCCCGAAACCATCGCCGACCTTCCCCTGCTGGGCGTGTCCGGGATCGCCAATCTCCTGTCCGCTATAAAACTGGCCAAATACCTGGAGATGACCGAACGGGACGTGCTGGCCACCATCGCCACCGACTCCATGGACATGTATCGCAGCCGACTGCACGAGTTGGCCGAAGATCGGGGGTCTTTCACCGACCGGGACGCGGCCGCCGCCTTCCATCGTCATCTGCTGGGAGCCTCCACCGAACACACACGCGAGTTGGGCTACTACGACCGCAAACGGATCCACAACCTCAAGTACTACACCTGGGTGGAGCAGCAGGGCCGCACCGCCGAAGAGTTGCAGGCGCAGTGGTACGACGATGATTACTGGACGGGGATTCAGGCCCAGGCCGGGCCGCTGGACGAACTGATAACCGCCTTCAACGAGCGCACCGGGCTGGGTTGACCTTGGGCGGCCGCTTCGAGATGCTGGGGTGGGGGCTCTTTTTCCTGTCAGGGGTCGCGTTTTTGGTCGGCGCGTTGCGGGCCGGCGACTGGTGGACGACGTGGGGTTCCGCAGTTTGGCTGGCGGGAGTGGTGTTTTTCCTGTTGGACATCCCCTCCCGCCGCCGCTGAAAATAGCCGGGGATTTTAACCGGGTTTTAGAGGCGGCCGCTCCCGGTGATGCGGGAGGGGAGGACGAAAACCGCCGTTCGGGACTCTTCCCGCATCACCCGGTCGTATTCGTCCCAGTCGTCGTGGGTTCCTCCGGCGGCGGTGAAAACATCCCGCAGCAACTGCGACAGGCCGGCCGGGTTGAAACCTTCCGCCGGGTCATCGGGGCCGATAATGGAAACTTCCCCTTCGACGCCGATCCACGACCAGCCGGTTCTGAACACCACCGCGGCTTTCGGCAAGGTCCGCCAGCGGCGCAGTTTCACGGTTCCGCCCCGCACCACCATTCCCACCGCGCTTTCACCGGTCAGCGGGTGGTGGAGCACCCCGGCGTTGACCACCGAGGAATGAACCGACCCGTCTTCCCGGGCCAGCGAAACCACCGCCAACCCCCGGTCCGCCGCCGCAAACTTCCGAACATCCTCCATGGACAGGCCGCCGCTCATCAGGTTTCTCCCCGATGTCAAACGGGCCGCATTTCGGCGGAGGCGAAAACCACTTGGAAGGGAACGCAGAACACCACCACCGAAAACTCATCGGGCGGGGTGAATTCGGCGGGCAATTCGTAGTTCTGAGAGCCGATGTTGCCTTTCAGGTCGCCCAGGTCCAAGTGTCCTTCCACCCGCACATCGTCCCGCCCGGCCACGGTGGGGCTGGGGGTGACGATCACGTTCAGATCGGGGCCGTTGCGCACTTCGATGTCTTCCAGTCGCAACAGCAACGAGCCGTCTTCCAGCCGGTAAACCTTCACATCCCCCGACCCGGTGTGAAAGGAGTCGCCGTCCACGAACACTCCCTGGTAGAGGAGAACGGGCCCGGCCGGTTGGGGGGCGGCGGTGGTGGTAGTTTCCGCGACGGTCGCGGCCGTAGTTTCGGCGGTCGTCGTTGCGGTTTCGGCGGGGGCGGGCATTTCCGGCATCGGTTCGTCCACCATCGCGTCTTCGGCTTCGGCCTCCACCATTATTTCCTCCACCTGCTCTTCGGTCATGTCGTCGGGCACCACCGCCATCGCCGCCCGCGGGAAAGGTTCGTCCACCACCCGGTCGATGAACAGCGGCGAACCCAGCCACCACGCAACGGCCAGCGCCGGAACGGCAACCAACACCGCCCCGATGATGAACCCCCGTCGTTTGTAAAACCGAACCCGTTCGCTCATATCCCCATACTAGCGAGGCCCATGGGTTCCGGTTCGTTCGAGGCCCGCACGCGCCCCGTTTTGGGCTACCCAGACTCTGGGTTCCGCCGCCGGTGGTTTCAGTCCCGGATTACCTCAGACCGGTACGCCGAAAATAGCCGCCGTCGCCGAACAGGCCGTAATCACGATGTCCTCCATCATCCGCAACGGAGAACTGACCGTAACCCGGCGGATACTACACAGCGGCCACCAACCTCCCCCCGGACTGACCGCTACCTACCACCCCGAAGCGGCGGACAACCATCCTTCTGGTCGAAGGCCGCCCTGTTCATCGCCCTCATTGCACTGATCTGGGACGCCATGCGTCACATCAGCCGCTATGCGGCGGCCCCCGAACGTCATCTGGCAAAATCACTAGCTCTCGCCAGTGAGGAGCGGTAGATTGCGTGTCGTAGTTGCAGTAGCCGCGGTCAAGGTCTACGGCGTTGCTCGCCCGGTTGCGTTTTATCTCTTCAGCCCTCTCGTGTAACAGACGTACCCGCCGTCGCCTCTCGTCCATAAAATCCTCCAACTGCATCTCCGCCATACGGCACTTCCGTTCGTCCGCCCCCGACGCCCGCGCCCGAGACAGCGCAACCCGAAACTCCCGCTCCAGCTGCACAGCCTCCTCCTCCTGAAAACGGACGAGATGCATGCAATCGTCTACAGTCTCCAAAGCAACCACCTGCTGAGAAAAGTCCATCTGCTATCAGATCCTTCCACTTGCCTACTGACAACCACAAGTATACCACCTGTAACACACAACGTAATCAAAAACCACCAGGCCAATGGCTGGACACGGATGACATCGGCGTCTCCGCAGGTGGGACACACTGAAACGCGGCGGGGAATGTTCAGGGACGGGACGGCGGGTTGTGGAAGGGTTTGTCCTTGTTTTTGAGAACATCTTCAATGTGGAAGACGGGAACGTCGTATTCCATGGAACAATCCTGCAAAGAGTTACCGGCTAGGAAAGAGTTGATGACATCCTCCACCTTGCTGCCGCCTTCTCTGAAATAGGGAAAGCCGGAATGGTTTTCGGGATCCATCAATACCGGGGCCGTTTCAAACTGGGGCAGTTGAATGCGTTGCGTGTATCTGTTAATGTTGTACTCGGCCCAGAAAAGAAAATCCTTTAGATCGCCTACATAACTGATTAAACCGTGAAACTTATCCAACAATTTTACCGCTTTTTCCGGGGTGGAATGAAGGTTGTAATATTCCCACAGCAATTTGGGCCCGTCGTGTTTGAACCAGTAGTGGCACACCGGGCGGTTTCTTCCAAATTTGTATTCCAAAAAGGGCAGGGCTGGGTAAAAATGTTCCAGAAAGTCCTGATCGGGATTGATGATGGCCAGCACCAGCAGTTCCACCATTCCGGTGAAGGAAACAGAAGCTTCACCGGGTGCGGAGTCGGGGAGGCTGATAATGAAATCGGGCGGTTGCGCCCACTCCGTCACGACGTCAACCGGCACTTGGGAGATGGACGCCGCCTGCTCAACCGTGTACAACGGTTGGAAAACTATTTCCGGCTTGCTGGGCATTGCGTTTCCTCCTTTTCCCTTTCGTTCTTCGGACGGCCGTTCCCGTGTCCGGCGCCCGCGGCCGGGGGCGGGCTCGCCGCGCCCGTTCGCCGACCGCCGCCCTCGCTTCTGTCATCGCCTAAGCACGCCTATGCGCGCCTAAGCATTTGCGCATTTTACAACGGTTGCGATTTTACCGGTACGCCGCCCGGCGGGAGGGCCCCGGAGGCGGGCCGGGAGAGGAAATCGGAAGCCAGTTCCAGAAACAGGCGGGGGGTTTCCAGCATGGCGATATGCCCCGCCCCGGCGAGGGGGGCGAAGTCCCAGTCGGGGCGCTTTCCGGCCAGGCGGGCGGCCGCCCGGAACGGGACCACCGAGTCGGCGGTGCCGTGCATCAGCAGGACCGGGCAGGTGATGCGGCGCGCCATCCGATCGTATTTCCAGGCGGGGAGCAACTGCCGGAAAATGGAACGGTAAGCCTTGAAGTAGGTTTGGTAAACCCAGGGCATATGACTGCGTTCCATCACCGTTTCCAGATGGAGACGCACGGTTTCGTCGGATACCTGGGACCCGTCGCCCGCCAGCACCCGCAACCCGTCCGCGGTCCGTTGGCGGAGTGTGGAGCCCCGGTACACCCAGGCCATGAGGGCCCGGTTTACGCCCGGTATGAAATAGGCCAGCATGGTCGCCGCCCACACCGGGTTCAGGGAACGCAGGTCGCCGCCGGGGGCGGGCGGATCGATCAGGATCATTTTCTCCGTCAAGCGGGGATGCTCCCCGGCCAGCAACATGGCCGCCAGAGCCCCCATGGAGTTGCCCACCACGATCGCCGGCCGGTCGGTGCGGGCCTTGATGAACTCGGCCAGGAAGTCGGCCAGCCCCCGCACCGCGGCGGAGCGCCCCGCCGGGGGGGTGCGCCCGAAGCCGGGCAGGTCGGGGGCCAGAACCCGCCCGAACCGGGTCAGGCTCCCTCCGATGTCCACCCAGTTGACGGACGAACCTCCCAGCCCGTGCACCAGCAAAACCAGGGGGCCTTCCCCGCCGTAGTCGATTCCGTGCACCGGTCCCCGCACGTCAACGGTGAAACGTTCCATGGGTGTTTCTGTTTCTCCTTTCGGCTCCTGCGCGTTGCGCGTTGCGCGATGCGCGCCTGCGGTCAGAAGGCGGTCAAACGGCGGAGGGCGGCGGTGATTTTGGCCGCGTCGGGGCGGTAGGCGTCCTCCAAAGGCGGGCTGAACGGGACGGGGACGTCCAATCCGCCCAGCCGTTCCACCGGGGCGTCCAAGAAATGGAAGGCTTCATCGGCGATGAGCGCCGCCACTTCCGCTCCCACCCCGGCCAAGCGGGTGGCGGAATGCACCACCAACGCCCGGCCCGTTTTGCGCACCGAGGCCAGAACCGTCTCCGTATCCAGCGGTTTCAAAGTGCGCAGGTCCACCACTTCCACCGAAACCTCTCCTTCCAGTTCCCCGGCCGCCGCCAAGGCCTGATGCACCTGCGCCCCGTAGGCGATCACGCTCGCCTCCGTCCCTTCCCGCGCCACCCGGGCCGAACCCAGCGGGACCGCATATTCCCCGGCTGGCGTCGGCCCCCGGATGCTCCGGTACAGGTTTTTGGCTTCGAAGTAGATGACCGGGTTGTCGTCCCGGATGGCGGAAATCAGCAGGCCTTTGGCGTCGGCCGGGGTGGCGGGGGCGACCACTTTCAAGCCGGGGGTGTGCACGAACCAGGCTTCCGGGTTGGCGCTGTGGAAAGGCCCGGAGCGTATTCCCCCGTCGCTGGGGGCCCGGATCACCCAGGGAATCGGCGCCCGCCAGCGGTAAAAGTTGCTGGCCGCGTAGTGGACGATGGCGTCGAAGCCGGTGGAGATGAAATCGGCGAACTGCATTTCCACCACCGGACGCAACCCCATCAGGGCCATCCCGTTGGCCGCCCCCACGAAGGTCTGTTCGCACAGGGGGGTGTTGATCACCCGCCGGGGGCCGAATTCGCCCTCAAAGCCTTTGGTGATTTTGAACGCCCCTCCAAAATCCCCTCCGATGTCTTGGCCCATCACGAACACGTCCGGGTCGCGGCGCATTTCGGTGCGCAACCCGTCGCTGATCGCCTCCAGATAGGTCATTTCCCCGCCCGCCGTCCCCCCGGCGGGGACGTCCGATTCGGCGAAACCGAAGTTGCCGTCCCGGTCGCTCACGCGAACACCCCTTGTTGCACGGTTGCCGGGTCGGGCCAGTCGCTGGCTTCGGCGAATCGGATAGCGTCGTCGGCCACTTCCCGGCAGTTGCGCGCCACCGCCTCCAGGTAGGCCCGGTCCGCAATCCCCGCTTCCAGCAGTTTCCGCTCGTAGCGGGCGATGGGGTCTTTGGCCTCCCATTCGGCCAGCAACTCCGGGGGCACGTATTCGGCTCCGTCGTGTATGGCGTGGCCCAGCATGCGCATCGTTTTGGCTTCGATCAGGGACGGGCCGCCCCCGGCGCGGGCCCGGTCCAAGGCGATGACCGCGCACCGGTAAACCTCTTCCAGATCGTTGCCGTCCGCCACTTGGGCGGGCACCCCCAGGGCTTCGCTGCGGGCGGCTATGTTGTCGCCCGCCATGGACTGGCGCAGGGGAGTGGAATAGGCGTACTGGTTGTTTTCCACCACCACCACCAGCGGGGCGGCCGTCACCGCCGCCATGTTCAACACTTCGTGGAACACCCCGGTGGTGGTGCCCCCGTCCCCCAGGTAGGTCATGGCCGCCCGTTTCTCGCCCCGGTAGGTGAAAGACATGGCCGCTCCCAGGGCGGTGGAAACCGACTGCGGGATGTGGCTGACAAAACCGATTATGCCCAAGGCCAGGTCGCCGCAGCCGTGCAGGTTGGCGTCGCGGCCCTGCGTAACCCCGGTGGCCCGTCCCAACTGGTTGGCGACGATGCGCCGGGGGGTCATTCCCCGGATCAGATAGCAGCCCAGGTCGCGGTGGATGGGGGCCACCACGTCGGCGGGATGCAGGGCGGCGCCGGTTCCGACGCTGATCGCCTCGTGGCCTTTCTGGTTGAAAGTCCCGCCCACCCCCCGCCCCTGCTTCCACAGGGCGACCAACTGGTCGTCCAAGGTGCGGGTGAGGCGCATCCAGTAGAGCAGGTTGCGCCGTTCCTGGCCGGACAGGGACAGTTCCCCGTTCAGCCGGTCGTTGTTTGCTTCCAAGGTTCGGGCGTGGGTCATTTTCCAATCATATTATTCCACCGGCGGCGGTTTGACGGCGAGACGGTTCAACAGGCCGGTCAGCTGCTCCATTTCCCCCATCCATTCCCGGCGGCGGTCGGGCGATTCGGGATGGAGCAGGCGGCGGTGGCCGGCCAGTTGCAGGGCGGTCCGAAAAAGGTGCTGGGACAGGGCGGCGGGGTCGGCGATGGTTCCGTCGGCCAGGGCGCTTTCGCCCCGGCGCAGGGCGGAGGCCAGGAAATCTTTTTCCGTCCAAGGTTGGCCGATGGGCTGCTCGTTCAGTTCCCGGGCGGTGATCAGATAGGCCTCCAGGAAGGAGCGCAACGCCCAAGGGGCGCGGTGGGGGGCCAGTTCCGCCAGCAGGTTTCCGGCTTCGCCGTCGGCCAGACGGTTCTCCCAGTTTTTATCCCGGCGGGCGACTTCGCTGGCCGCTTCCCGGCGGAAGACGGGCCGGGCCGGGAAGAAAAAGTCGAATTTGAGGAGGTCCCGCAAACGTTCCACCTGCTCTAGGAACACGGCGGGCGGGTCGGAACCGGCCGGGGGGTCCGCCGCCGCCGCCAGCCCCAGTTCGGCCGCCGCCCGGGCCAGGAAGAAGTGGACGACGCCGTTGCGGTAGTAAGCGGCGGCCAAATGTTTGCCGGGGGCGATGCGGTGGACGGGGCGGTTGTCCGGCGGGCGGCGGACGGTTTCGGCGAGGCCGTGTTCGGAGAGGATTTCCAAGATCCGTTCCAGTCCCCGGTCGGTGAGCAGGACGGCCAACGGTTCGGTGACGGGCAAGTTGCGGGCGGCGGCGTCTTCCGCCAGTTCGGCCAGGGCGGCGGTAAGTTCCGAACTGGGCAGGCCGTCGGCCCCGGCGGTCAGAAGCGTTCCGGTAACCAAAGAAGCTGGCGTGACGGGCGTAACCCGGTTGATGCGCACGCACACTTCGAAAGCCGTTTTTTGGACGGCCAGGTTCCTCGCCCGGCCGGCGGCGGGGACGGGACGGCCGAGGGCCCCGCGCAGGGACAGGGGCTCCCCGAATCGGAGATGGATGGCTCCGTGCCGTTTGCGCAACCGCCTGACGCTGGCCGCCATCCAGGCCAGGTTTTCTTTTTGCTTGGCCATTCCCTGCTGTTCGGCGGCGTAGGCCCCCGCTTCAAAAATCTGGTCGTAGCCGATGGCGGTGGGGATCAGGTATACGTCTTCGGCTTTCCCGGCGGCGACGGCTTCGGCCGCGTATCCGAGCAGGCCGTAGCGGGGGGCGAGCATTTTCCCGGTTCGGCTGCGCCCGCCTTCTATGTACCATTCCAGGGAGAAGCGTTTTTCCAACAGGTAGTGCAGATAGGAGCGCAACACGTATTTGTAGACCGGGTTGTCCCGGAAGGTGCGGCGGATGAAAAACACCCCCGCCCGGCGGATGACGGGCCCGGCCGGGAAGAAGTTCATGTTGATGCCGCCCGCGGTGTGGTTGGGCGGGTGATTGTTTTCCCACAGCAGGTACTGCAGGGACAGCCGGTCCATGTTGGAACGATGGGAGGGCAGGAACGCCACCGGATAGCGGGCGGCCAGCTGCGCCACCCGTTCCAGTTCCGCCGGGTCGTAGTTGATGGCTTCGTAGCCCTGCCGGTACAGCAGGCGGGTGGCGGCCGCCACCAGGTCGATCACGAAAGGGGAGTGGGAGGCGGCGATTTCTTTCAGGTAACGGCGGGCCCGGTTCTGGGCCGCGCCGGGGGAGAGGCCGGCTTGGCGGGCGGCGTCGGCTAAGCCTTTTTGGAAGGCGGCGTCGGTCAGAATGTCCTGTTTGACCAGGCGGGGGACCTTGTAGCGGGCCCCCCGGATTTCCCGTTCGGCCCGTCCCAAGGCGAGCAGAGCGCGGCGGGCGACGAACCGGGCAAGCGGTTCTTTCTTTCCTTCCGATGACCAGTCCCGGCGCAGTTCCGACAGAGGGGCGGGTTCTCCGAGCGCGATCCGCATCCGGTGCGGGCGGCGGGCCAGGATGAGCCGTCCGGCAATCGGGCCCGGATAACGGGGGTCGCGCAACGTGAGAAAGTTGCGCCAGCCGAGGGCGCGCGCGCCGCGCTGGACGGGCGGCGTCCACACCACCCGCGCCGGAACCAGCAGGGGGTCGCCGGGGCGGTCCAACCGGGCGGACAGACGGCGCATCACCCGCCGGGAAGGTCTCCTCCGCCGGGCGGACGGTATAAAAGTTATGTCGACGGCGACGCCGTCCGGTTTGGCCCGGGCCGCCCACTCCCGGACCAGCCGGGCCTCCAACCGGTGAGCCGCATCGGACAACACCAGTACATTGTCTACATTGTCATGACCGCCGCCCGGCCATCGGGGTTCTCGGGGTTCCATAATCCGATGTTACGCGCCGGAGGGTCCGGCCCGGGCGGGAGGTTTACTGGTTCGGGGCGACGGCGGTCCCGGCCGTTCTTGCGAAACCCATCCGGAATCGGAAAAGAGGAAACGTGTTCCAGTGTGATGCCCCCGCCGACAGCTTGGCCCGCGTGTTGGGCATCTCTGCCAACTTTTCCGACACTTTGGCGAGATATTCGGCCTGATGGGAAGTCATCCCCATCTGATCCTGCAAAATCTCAGGCGGTTTCCTACTCTAGGTGTACTTGGCCAGGACGTTGGTGACGGTTTGGTTGTTGCATAGGTGAAGACCTCCTGGTGTTATGGGGAGTGAAAGCACCCTATAGCACGGGAGGAGGTCTTCAGGGATGCATGGTAACGCGAGGTCGTCGCCTTTGGGACGTTTGGGGATGGTGTTGCTGGTAAGAGAGGGCGAGCCGGTGGCGCGGGTGGCTCGGCGGTGTGGGCCTGTCCCGGCAGTGCGTGTCCAAGTGGGTGCGCCGTTACCGGGAGGAAGGCGAGGCCGGTTTGGAAGACGGGTCGTCGCGGCCGCGTTGTTCCCCTATGCGTACCAGCCCGGAGGTGGAAGAGCTGGTGCTGCGGGCGCGGCGGCTGTTGCGGGCGGGGCCGGCTCGGTTGTCGGTGTTTGCGGGGGTGCCGGAGCGGACGATCAGCCGTATCCTCCGCCGCCGCGGGATGTTGCGTCTGTGGGAATGCGACCTGCTGACCGGCGAGCCGCTCAAGTCCCCTCCCGGGCCGGTGGTGCGGTATGAACGGGAACGGCCTGGTGAGTTGCTGCATATGGATGTTAAGAAGCTTTCTTCCATACCCCCCGGCGGGGGATGGAGAGTACACGGCCGGGGCAACGCCCCCGCCGGAGGAGCGGGATGGACTTTTGCGCACTCCGTCATGGATGACTACACCCGCCTCGCCTACTCCGAAACGCTATCAGACGAGAAGGGAACCACCGTCGCCGCGTTCACCGCCCGCGCCCTCAACCACTTCCACCAACTAGACACCACCCACATAGCGGAGATCATGACCGACAACCACCGCAACTACCCCCACAGCCGCCTATTCGCTTCCCTGCTCGCCCAACACCACATCCGCCACATCACGATCAAACCCTATCATCCCCAGCAAAACGGGCTCTTCGCGTTTTAGGGGGGAGTGAGGGTGTGGAGTAGGTTCCAGTTGGGTTTTCCTGCGTAGAGGAGGATGCGGGTTCGGTAGTTGCGGAAGTTGCGGAATCCGAAGGCGACGCGTTTGACGCGTTTGATGAGGTTGTTGGCTGATTCGGTAGGCCCGTTGCTCACGCGGGCGTGATGCCAGGCCACGATCTGGGAATGCCAGGTGCGGAGGGTGCGTCCGAGTTGGTTGAGTTCGGGGGAGCAGGATTGGTCTTGGAGTTCTGCGGCGAGCAGACGGTTGTATTCGTCGCCTTCGCCTGGATGGCTGGTTTGGTAGATTCCCCGAACGGTTTCTTTAGCGTGCCAAGCGGCCTGGACTTCCCCGCGGGGGTCGCCTGCTTGGAGGAGGCCGGTCAGTTTTTGTTCGCTGCGGGGGTCGAGCCGTTCGCGGGCGAGGGTGAGGAGTTTGCGTATCCGGTAGAGGTCGTCGTCTTTCCGTCCGCGGTGTCCGAGGGTTTCTTCTTGCACGCGGCGGCGCACCCGGTCCAGGCACAGGTTGGCCAGTCGGACGACGTGGAACGGGTCGGCGATCTGAACGGCGTTGGGCAGCGCCTGGTTATAGGCGGCCCGGTAAGCTCCGGACAGATCCAGGGTGGCCCATCGTATTTTCTCCCGCCACCAGGCCGGCTGGTCCAGCAGCCAGCGGACGGCTCCTTTAGCGTCTTTACCTGGGAAAACGTCGATCAGCCGACGGTTGCGGATGTCCACCGCCGCGGTTATCCACATCCTCCGTCGCCAAGGGCCCTGGCGGAGGAACAGGGTCTCGTCCAACCCTAAAGCCTCCACTATCCCCACCCTATCCTGGTCGGCTTCCAGCAGGGCTTCCCCCCACCGGTTCACCTCCTTGGACACCGTATGCCACGAGCAACCCAGCTCCTCCGCCACATCCACCACCGTCCGCCCCCGGCCTACCTGCTGCGTCGCCCACCTAGCCGCCCGCGTGGTCAACAGGGCCCGCACCGGGGCTATCCGCGGGTCCTGCTCCGTAAACGACCCCACCCCGCACCCCGCATCAGGACACCGCCACCGGCGTTTGGACCACTCCAAAATCACCGACCGGCCGAAACAGGCCTGATCCACCAACCGCGCCCTCCTCAAACCCTTACTCAACACCCCGCCCCCACACCCCCCGCACCGCGGCCTCCCCACCAACCGCACCCCCACCACCAGCCCCCCGGCCGTCTCCTCCGCCCCCACCACCTCAACACCCACCAACCCCCGCCAAAACCCTACTCACCCGCGTACAATCAGCCGCCACAGGGGTCCTCCTAACCCTCGGAATGTGTTTACAACTCCGATTATGGAGGACCCCACCCCAAAACCAGCGCAACCCCCTAACCCCCTACTCCCCCCTCAAACGCGAAGAGCCGCAAAACGCCTGAGTCGACGGGGTTCGGGTCAGGCGGCGGGGGCTCGGTCGATGGCTCTGACGAAGTAAGACGCCATCTGCGCCCGGGTTACGGGCTGGTCGGGGCAGTAGTTGAGCGGTCCGGTGGAGCACCCTCGGGTAACGCCCGCCCTGTACAAGCCCTCGATTGCCCGTGCTACTGCGGGGTCGGCGTCCTGGACGTCCTGGAAGAGGCCTTCTGGTTCGGCGACTGCTTCCAGGTGGGGGAACGCGGCGATCATCATGACGGCCATATCCGCCCGGGTTACCACCCCGCCCGGGTTGAACACGCCTCCGGGGGCGGCGAAGGCGTCTACCGAGATCACCCAGTCGGCGTAGGTGCGGAACCAGGCGTCGTCGGCTACGTCGGACAGCTCCGCCCGGGCGGGGGCCTGGATGGTCCAGCGTTGCGACACCGCCCGGTACAAGAAGGCGGCCATCTGCCGTCGGGTGATGTCGGCGCCCGGGCAGAACAGGGTGGGGTCGGCGGCGCTGCATCCGAGGGTGATCCGCCATTGGGCGATGCGTTCGGTGTTGGCTTGGTGGACGCTGTCGTCTTCGTCGCAGAACCGTCCGACGCACGCCGAGGCCGGGGATTCGGGGGCGCCGTCGGCGTCGGGCGGGGGCGTACCGCCGTCGCTGTTGGTGACCGGGGGCGTACCGCCGTTGCCGTTGGTGACCGGGGGCGCGCCGCCGTTGCCGTTGTTGGTGACCGGGGGTGCGCCGACGTTGGGCGCGGGGGGGTTGCCGTCGTTGTCGATGAGTCTCACCTGCGCGGCGACCGTCTTGTAGGTGTTGCCTCCGGCGGTAACGTCACCGCCCACGAACAGCAACCCTTCCTCGCCTTCGGCCACCTGGTCGTCGTTCATCACCACGGTCAGCTCAGCCGACCCGGAACTCTTGCCCTCGGGGATCCGGATTGCCAGGTAGTGACCGAACGGCGGCGGCGGCGACTGACCCGACGGGTAGATAATCCAATAATCATCCCACGCTTCAAAAGAAGAAGGCCCTTCATATACACGAGGGCTGCCGCCGCCTCTCTCATTCAGCCTCCCTGTGGCGCCGACGCCCCACACGCTCATCCCGATCGTCAGACCCCCGGACGGCGCGGTCCCCGATGCCAGGGAAGCGGTAACCCGAGCAGTCACCTCACCGGCGTCCTCGTTCAGCGAGGATTGTATCCCCGGCGTGTCCGTGTCGGCGTCCACGGTCAAACCCACGCCGAAGCGGGCGTCTACGATTCCTATTCCCCTCCCTAACACGGTTACCGCCGAACCGCCCACTGAAACCGACCCGGTCCGCTCTCCTTGCTCGAGGTTCTCATTTACAACGGCGACCGCCGAACCGACCACCGAAGCGGTTCCAGTCAGCTTCCCCTGCTCGAATCTCTCATCGACGGCGTCGGCGACCGCGGTCAGCGTGAACGCAGCACTGCCGCCTATCCTCCCCGCCGGGATGGTAACCGTAAACTGATTCCCTTTCGCGTCGGTGGTGAAATCACCGGACGATCCTAAAGTCGCCCCGTTGGGACCGTCGCCCGAAGCCACCGTAACCGTCACATCCGTGTCGGAGGTCAGCACCGACGACGCCCCGAAGAATTGGGCGGTCACAGTCACCGTCTCACTCGTTCCCTCCACCACCGTCACCGGGCTCACGAACAGGCTGATATCGGTTTCTTCGTCGATCACCACCAGTTCCGTCGCCGGGATGGTCTGATACCCGGCCGGCGTCTCCGCAGTGAACCGGATCGTTTCATTCCCTTCCACCAGGAAATCCTCCCAAGTGTCAATCCAGATGTTGCCCGACGAACCAGAAGTTTCCCCGGCGGCAATAGTCACCGTTACGCTGTCCGCCGTCGTCCGATAATCAGCTCTCGACCCTTTGCCCGCGGTACTCCCCGCACCCCCGACCGTCACCGACACGCTCACCTGTTCCGCGACAGCCGCCGACGCCGTCGCCACCACCCGTACCCGCCCACCGGCCGCCTCTTCAATCGACGTATTGGTAAGACTCAATACAATAGACGGCTTTACGCCGATACTTTCGGCGGCGGGCGGCGGGTCGTTGCCGTCGTTGTCGATGAGCCTCACCTGCGCGGCGACTATCCTGTAGATGTTGCCCCCGGCGGCAACGTCGCGCCCCTCGAACCGCAACGTTTCCTCGTCTTCGGCCACCTGGTCGTCGTGCATCACCACGGTCATGTCAGCCGACCCGGAACTCTTGCCCTGGGGGATCCGGATCGCCAGGTCGTAACCGCGCGGCGGTGGCGGGGATTGACCCGACGGGAAGATAATCCATATGTCATCCCCCGCCCTGAAAGAAGAAGGCCCCTTGTACCCTTTCAACCTTTGGTTGGCGCCGACGCCAAACGCCTTCACCCCGATCGTCAGACCACCGGACGGCGCGGTCCCCGACGCCAGGGACGCAGTAACCCGAACAGTCACCTCACCGGCGTCCTCACCCAACGAGGACTGTATCCCCGGCGCGTCCGCGTCGGCGTCCACGGTCAATTTCACACTGAGGGAGGGGTCGACAATTCTGATACGGGTTCCTTCCACGGTTACCGCCGAACCGCCCACTGAAGCGGTTCCGGTCAGCTTCCCCTTCTCTACGTTCTCGTCGGCGTTATCCGCGGCTGCGGTCAGCGTGAACGTTGCGTTGCCGCCCACCTTCCCCGCCGGGATGGTAACCGTAAACTGATTCCCCTTTGCGTCGGTGGTGAAATCACCGGACGATCCTAAAGTCGCCGCGTTGGGACCGTCGCCCGAAGCCACGGTAACTGTCACATCCGTGTCGGAGGTCAGCTCCGACGACGCCCCGAAGAATCGGGTGGTTACAGTCACCGTCTCACTCGTGCCCTCCGCCACCGTCGTCGGGCTCACCCGCAGGCCGATATCATCATCTTCGTCGAGCAACACCAGTTCCGCCGCCGGGATCGCCTGATACCCGGCCGGCGCCTCCGCCGTGAACCGGATCGTCTCATCCCCCTCCACCAGATAATCATCCCCAGGCGTGATAAA
Organism: Candidatus Spongiisociaceae bacterium; assembly: GCA_965202665.1. GTDB lineage: Bacteria > Actinomycetota > Acidimicrobiia > Spongiisociales > Spongiisociaceae. The sequence goes on along the minus strand of OZ241841.1, from coordinate 603,073 downwards.
AATATCACCCGACGAACCAGACGTTTCCCCGGCGGCTATCGTCACCGTTGCGCTGTCCGCCGACGTCACATAATCATAACCCTTCCCTCTACCCTTGCCCGCGGTACTCCCCGCACCCCCGACCGCCACCGACAGGCTCACCTGCTCCGTAACAGCCGCCGACGCCGTCGCCACCACCCGAACCTGCTGCCGCCCCGCCCGCTCATCAACCGACGCAACCGCCGACTGCCCATTGGTAAAACTCAACACAATAGACGGCTTTACGCCGATACTTTCGGCGTCGGGCGTCGGGTCGTTGCCGTCGTTGTCAATGAGGCTCACCCGCGCGGCGACTATCCTGTAGGTGTTGCCCCCGGCGGAAACGTCGCCGCCCGTGAACAGCAACGTTTCTTCGTCTTCGGCCACCTGGTCGTCGTTCATCGCCACGGTTATGTCAGCCGACCCGGAACTTTTACCCTGGGGGATCCGGATCGCCAGGTAGTCACCGCGCGGCGGCCGCGGGGACTGATCCGACGGGTAGATAACCCAATAGTCATCCCCCGCCCTGAAAGAAGAAGGCCCTTTGTACACACGGCTGCGGCCGCCCCTCTCGTTCAGCCTCCCCCGGGCGGGGTGGACGCCCCACGCGCTTATCCCGATCGTCAAACCTCCGGACGGCGCGGTCCCCGACGCCAGGGACGCGGTAACCCGAACAGTCACCTTACCGGCGTCTTCACCCAACGAGGACTGTATCCCCGGCGTGTCCGCGTCGGCGTCCACGGTCAAACCCACGCCGAGGGAGGGGTCGACAATTCCGATACTGTTTCCTGACACGGTTACCGCCGAACCGCCTACTGAAGCGGTTCCGGTCAGATTCCCCTTCTCTACGCCCTCGTCGGCGTCATCCGAGGATGCGGTCAGCGTGAACGTTGCGTTGCCGCCCACCTTCCCCGCCGGGATGGTAACCGTAACCTGATTCCCCTTCGCGTCGGTGGTGAAATCACCGGACGATCCCAAAGTCGCCCCGTTGGGACCGTCGCCCGAAGCCACCGTAACCGTCACATCCGTGTCAGAGGTCAGCGCCGACGACCTTCCACTCCGGAACCCGGCGGTAACCGTAACCGTCTCCGCCGTTCCCTCCACCACCGTCTCCGGGCTCACCAGCAGTTGGATATCATCGTCTTCGTCGAGCAACACCAGTTCCGCCGCCGGGATCGTCGGATATCCGGCCGGCGCCTCCGCCGTGAACCGGATCGTCTCATCCCCTTCCACCAGATTATCTTCCCGAGTCGTAATCACGATATCACCCGACGAACCCGACGTTTCCCCGGCGGCAATCGTCACCGTTACGCTGTCCGCCGACGTATGGTAATCAGCCTTCTGAGCACGAGCAAGAGACCGCGACCTCGGCCCTTTGCCCGCGGTGCTCCCCGCACCCCCGACCGTCACCGACAGGCTCACCTGCTCCGCTACAGCCGCCGACGCCGTCGCCACCACCCGCACCCACCCCCGCCCGACTTCTGCAATCGACGTTGCCGGCGTCCACCGGGGATCCTCCCCGTAGGTATCGCTCAACTCGGTAACACTCAACGTAATAGCAGGCAAGGCCGCCGGCGTCGTCTGCGCCGCCGCCTCCCCCAACCCCTCCGGCGCTAACATCGCCGCCGCCAACACCGCGGCCAACCCCACCCGGGCCGCCGCCCCGCCTTTCGTACCCCTTCTCACCGCAATCTCCTCTCGAAGTAACCCTCCGCACCCCGAAAACACGACCAGGCCAAGCCGCTGATCAGAGCATTGCCGACAACAAGCATTTTCTATGCTACCACCAGCACGTTATCATGGTTGCCGCCCGGCCATCGGGGTTCCATAATCCGATGTTACGCGCCGGAGGGCCCGGCCCGGGCGGGGGGTTTGACGGTTCGGGGCGACGGCGGGGCGGCTCCGGTACGGGGCCGGGTTTTCCACCTGCCGTCTTGCTGGAAAAGTTCCAGGTTGCGTTCTTGCAAGCGCCGATGGTGGGACCCGCAGAGGGACGCCAGGTTGTCGATGTCGGTGGGGCCGCCGTCGTACCAGTCCCAAACATGGTGCAACTGGGTTTGGTGGGTGGAAATGTCGCATCGTACGCACCCCCCGTCCCGCACCGCGGCTGCCATCCGCTGAGCGGCGTTTGCCAGACGTTGGTTGCGCCCCAGCCACAGCACCCGTCCTTTCCCCCCGAAAATAATCCCGGAAAGCGCGGTATCCGACGAGAGCCGCCCCAGAACAGAGGGCGGCACCGGCCCGCTCCCCAAAACCTCGCACCGCCCCTCCGGCCGGGAGCCGTCCAGAACCCCAATATCAGCCACCACCACCAGCTGCGTAGAAGGCTTACCCGACGGAGTCCCCGCCTCGGGAAGCGGCTGAAAAGTTTCAGAATCACGACCGGTCAAAAGCTCAAACAAAGCATCCGCCCGTCGTTGCTCGTTGGAACGAACCTCATCGGGAGGAACCCCGCGGCCAGAATCATCCCGCCGCAACCGGTCCGCTCCCAGGTCCAAAGCCTGCCGCACCTGCCCAAAAGCGATCCGGTCCAACTCAGCATGCAACACCCCCATGTCTTTGGCCGGGTCCCAAAACATATAAGCCTTACGCCGCCCACGTTGCCGCCGCAAAGACTCTTCTTCCCGGTCCCGGCTATTAGCGGAAGTCCATTCCCGGGCCTTCTTGCGAAACCCGTCCGGGTTGGAAACAACCGCCTCCCCCAACAGGCCCTTGTCCTGGTCCACCCGCCGCGCCCCGCACTCCTGAGCGGCGTTGGTCAGGGAGGAGGCGTGCTCCAAGGTGATTTCCCCCGCCGCCAGCTTGGCCCGCGTATTGGGCATCTCCGCCAACCCCTCCGACACTTTGGTGAGATGTTTGGCTTGATGGGAGGTCATGCCCATCTGATCCCGCAAAATCTCAGCCGCCTCCCGCTTCCCCTCCGCCCGGGACAACCGCAAAGCAATAGTGGTTTCCAAGGCGGCCAATTGGGACTTGGCCCGCTTCACCGCCCTCGCCACATCCTCCAACTCAGCCCGAGACCCGGCATTGGCGGCTTCTTCCCCCAGGATGCCCAACCAAGCCCCGAACTGCTCGTCGGCGGCCCGAAGCCGTTCGGAATTAGCAATACGCTTCATATTTCCCAACGTAACTGGCGGCTGTGACAAATTCTCCCCACCCGTCGCAACGCCCGCGTAGACGCGCTCAGCAACCTGCGGTGACCGCTCGGAATTAGCTATGTGCTTCATATTTCCCAACGTAACCGGGGGCTGTGACAAATTCTCTCCGCCCGTAGCAGCACCCTCGCCGACGCGTTCAGCCGCCTGCGGCAACCGCTCGGAATTAGCAATACGCTTCATACCTCCCAACGTAATAGGGGGGTGCGACAATTTCTATGTATTAACCAGCCAAACATTTTGGACGAGGGCTCGACTCGATGACTGTAAGGAACGGAGCTGGTAATTTGGTGGGATGCGGGTGTTGCTGCAACGGGTCGATCGGGCTTCAGTGATGGTGGGGGAGGAAGTGGTAGGGGAGGTGGGCGTGGGACTTTTGGCCTTGACGGGGGTGGCGGTGGAGGATACCGAAGACGATGCGGCCGCCCTTGCCTCCAAAGTGGCGGGGTTGCGGATTTTCGCCGACGCCGACGGGAAGTTCAACCTGTCGGTGCGGAATGTGGGCGGTTCGGCCCTGGTGGTCAGCCAGTTCACTTTGATGAGCGATGTACGACGGGGACGGCGGCCCAGTTTCACCGCCGCGGCGCCCCCCGATCAGGCGGCTCGCCTGGTGGACGAATTCGCGGCCCGTTTGGAAGCCGAAGGGGTGCCGACCGCCTCAGGCCGGTTCGGGGCGATGATGCTGGTGGACTCGCGCAACAACGGCCCCTTCACCCTGCTAGTGGAAACCCGCAACGGCAAAGTCGTTTAGCCGTCCGAGTTGGTAGTAGTTTTAGGCGCTACTATCTGTGTCGACACCGAACCGGGAGGGAGTGATGCCGACCTTGGATTTCAAGGGCAAGCAGTACATTTACGCTCACCACCTGACGGTGCCCTATCGTCCGCTGGTGCCTGACCGGGCCAAATCCGTACCATCCAGCGACTCGCCCCCCCCCCCCCCCCGGCTGACGATAACCTCATTATCCAAGGCGACAATCTTCACGCACTGAAGGCGTTGTTGCCTCGGTATGCCGGTAGGGTTAAATGCATTTACATTGATCCACCGTATAACACGGGTAAGGAAGACTGGGTTTATAACGACAGTGTGAACAGTACTCAGATGCAGGAATGGCTCGAACAAGTAGCTCCGGTAGACGGTGAGGATTTGGAGCGACATGATAAATGGTTATGCATGATGTGGCCTCGTTTGCATTTGCTACGCGAACTTTTATCCGACGAGGGCGTCATTTTCGTTTCGATTGATGACAATGAACAGCACCATCTCCGAATGATGATGGACGAAATTTTTGGCGCAGATAACTTTATCACCTGCATAGCTGTAGTTTCCAATCTTGCGGGCAGTAGCGATCAGTTTGGTTTTGCGGGTGCTCACGAATATTGTCTAGCGTATGCCAAAATACATAATAAAGCCGTTTTAGGGTCCTTTGAAGTTGACGAAGCTATTATTCACTCAGAATGGCATAAAGACGAAGTCGGTTATTATAAACTTGAACAGCTACAAAGAGGGAGTTTATCTTACTCTAAATCTTTGGACTATCCAATATTTGTTGACCCAGATGGTAATTTTGTTATTACGGATGACGATAAAGAACCAACTGATGGCGGCCCGTATACAGCAGTTTATCCTAAGGTTAGAAATAAGGAAAAGGCTATATGGAGATGGGGTAAAAATAAGATACGCAGTAACCCATCTGAAATAGTTATTGGACGTCGAAAGGATGGTAGTATCATAATAAAGTCGAAGCAACGCCCTTTGCTTTGGGACATACCAACAGAGAAACCAAAGACTGTTTTTTATAAGCCGGAGTACGGAAGCCGTGCCGGAGGGGTGACACTGCAAGATATGATACCTGATGCATCTATACCATTTCCATATCCTAAAGCGATAACGTTGATGTATGACTTGTTGCAAATTGGCGCTCCAAACTCCAAGGATATAATACTTGATTCTTTCGCTGGTAGCGGTACTACTGCTCATGCGGTTTTACAATTGAATAAAGAAAATAATGATAGTCGCCAATTTATTCTTGTGGAATGCGAAAATTATGCTAATGAAATTACTGCCGAAAGAATCCGTCGGGCGATTGCTGGTATTCCGGATGCCGAGAATAAACAATTATCAGAAGGTTTAGGTGGATCTTTCACGTATTGCACGCTAGGAGATCCTATCGAAATTGAGGAAATGTTAAACGGCGAATTGTTGCCGGAATACCCAGCCTTAGCTGCCTACATTTTGTATACGGCTTCCGGTGTTTCGTCTAACTATAATGATTTGTCACCCAGAAATGAGGACTTCTTATTTTATAGTGATGACGAACGAGATTATTATTTGTTTTATCGGCCTTCTCATGAATGGCTGAAAAGTCCTGACTCTATATTCAAAGAAGAACATGCGGTCCGTATCGGCAAGCGCAATAGAAGCAAAGATAGAAAGGCGATTGTTTTTGCGCCCGGTAAATATATGGGCCAACGATTTTTAAGTGATCTTGGTATAGCATTTTGCCAAATACCATATGAGATACACTTACCTAGTAAGAAAGGATAATAAATATGGAATTGAAAGAATATCAGGTGCAGGCCCTTGATACTTTTGTGCAATGGCACGAAGCACTGGTCGAGGCTTTCCACGCCTACAAAGATTTGATGGAGCGTGTGGATCAAGGTGTTGTGGGTGAAGAATATTTAAGCGAAGAAGTTCGCCATTATCCTCAAAGGGCTTGGCGGAAATTTGTTGAGTCAGGTTACATTGCTAAGAGCGCAGGTGATTATGTTAAGCGAACCGATGGAGCAAATCGACCAATACCGCATGTCTGCTTCAAAGTACCGACCGGCGGTGGTAAAACATTGTTGGCGGCATCTGTTTTGGAACGGCTAAATCATTTACAGCGGCTAGAAGATGATAGAGATACTGACTTTACATTATGGATAGTACCTACGAAGTCCATATATGAACAAACGAAGATTGCACTCAAAGATAGGGAACATCCTTATCGACAAACTTTGGAACGGGCTAGTGGCGGTAGAGTGAAATTATTGGAAAAGGATAATCTGTTTACGAGTGCGGATGTAGAGCACTATATGTGTATTATGCTTTTGATGTTACCTGCTGCCAATCGCAGAAAAGGGAGAGATTTTCTGAGAATATTTCGTGATTCGGGACGTTATCCTTCCTTTTTTCCAGACGGCGATGACCTGTTTGGCGATGCCCGCTTACGCAATCAGTACCCGGATTTGGATTTAAGTAGTGGCGGTTCGGTAAAACATAGTTTGTTTAATGTGTTGAAAATACTACGTCCGGTGGTGATCTTAGATGAAGCACATAAGGCTTATGGTAAACGCAAGGCTACCAATGAAGAGTTTGTTGAAACGGTTAATCGACTCGATCCCAGTTTAGTGATTGAGTTGTCAGCTACTCCGAATCGAGGAATCAGTAACCTGCTGGTAGACATAACCGGAATGGAGCTAAAGAAGGCGGAGATGATAAAAGTACCTATAAATATTACATCATATACCAATACGGAATGGCACTACACTTTGACAAAAGCGCAAGAACAACTGCAACAGCTGAGCATAGCAGCGCAATCCCTTCAGATGAATACGGGCAGGTATATAAGACCTATTGCAGTAGTGCGAGTAGAACGTACAGGTAAAGATCAACGAGATGGCGAGTATATACATGCGGAAGATGTTAGAGAATACCTTACTCATAATTTGGGTATTTCGCCTGAACAAGTTGCAGTCAAATCATCGGAATTAGATGAGTTAGGTAATGAAAATCTTCTGTCAGAATTTTCGCCGATACAATGGATCATTACCAAGTCAGCTTTGATGGAAGGTTGGGATTGCCCCTTTGCATATATACTAGTAATGTTAGACAACACCAAAGCTCAGATTGCTATTACTCAATTAGTGGGGAGAGTTATGCGTCAACCTCATGCAAACCTTACAGATCAAGAGTTACTAAACCAGTGTTATGTTTATTGCCATAATGTTGAGGTGGGAACCGTAGTAAAGCAGGTAAAAAATGGATTGGAAAAAGAGGGACTTACAGGCCTAGCAGAGGAGGTCGCTTTCTCTGATCTAGAGATGGAGAAAGTAAAGGTAGTGAGGCGTGTTCCATTTCGTGATCAAACTATATTTCTTCCTAAGGTGCTTCATACGAGTTGCAATGGTTGGGAAGAATTAGATTACCAACGTCATATTTTACCAAGCGTTGATTGGGATTCAATAGAAATTGATCCTCCTAATTATATGTTGTCTAATAAAGTAAGACAACAGAGTGCTATGGTCGATGTAGGAGAATATGAACCTATATACAATGAAAAATTAATACATATAGACAAATCTATTCAAGTATCTTGGTTTGCTCGTCATTTATCTGATATAGTACCTAATCCTTGGCAAGCCTCGCGTTTAGCCAGGCAACTGATCTACTCATATCCAGTTGAAAATACAGAAGATCGTAATGAAATAATCTACGACCGTCGTTCAGATTTGTCGCAGATTTTAAGGAAACAAGTATCTGAAAAATTGAATAAGCAAGCTCAGGAAGTTTTTGTAAATAAACTACAAAGGAAAGAAATTCGTTTTGATTTAGAGACAGGTCAGCCCAATTATCGTTTAGTTGATAGTTTTGAACTCTCCATAAGTCCTGATGAACCAATATTACACAAAAGATATGGAGAATCTCTACAGCTGAGCTTGTTTGAACCGGTTTTTGCTCGTGATTTTGACTCCAAATTGGAACAGAATTTCGCCCGTTATTTAGATGAGCAAAAAGCATTGCGTTGGTGGCATAGAGTAGCAACAGGTCAGAAGGGTGATTACTATCTGAGAGGTTGGAAGCAAGGGAGAATCTTACCCGATTTTATCGCTATGTCTGGAGAAGATGATGGCAAACCCAGTATATTTGTGTATGAGACAAAAGGGGAGCATATGCGAGGTAGTGATGATACTGATTATAAACGCCGGGTATTAGAGGCATTGGAAGAGGCATTCAATTATGGCACAATGACGGTACGGGGGGGTCCAGCGAAGGGGGTGTTCCGGATGGTTTTCAGCGAGGAGGAATTTTCATCGGCATTAGCGGAATTGGACGAGTAGGTGGTTTCCCAGATTATTTAGAGTCGGCGTCGGCGGATAGGAAGGCTTGGCCTTCGGGGCAGAACTTTTGGAAGTCGCAGGTGCGGCAGGCGGGGGAGGGGGCGGGGTCGAACTGTTCGGAGCGGATGTTCGCCATCAACCCTTCTAGGCGGGTGCGGGCTTCGGCTAGCCACGGTTCGTCCACTTGGTGGGTTACTACCTGCGGGCCGGCGCCCAGGTATACGAAACTTACTTGCAACTGGTCGGGGACCGGGTGGCCCAGGGCGCCCGCTTTGGCGGCTAGGGCGTAGGCCTGGAGTTGTATCAGGGCTGATTGGCGAGTGGAGGGTCCGCCTAACTTCCAGTCCACTATTTCCCAGCCGCCGCCGTCTAGCGGGTAGATGGCGTCCACCCGGCCGCGGATCCACGCCTCGGGGGAAATTCGAAACTCAAATAGGCTTTCCACCGCCGACGGGGTCCGCTCGGCGTATGGGGATTCTTGGAAAGCCTCCCATCCGGAACGTTTCTTTCCGGGCAGGGCGGCGGGGGTTGTTACTTGCTCCTCGTCCGGGGCCCGGTCGTATAGGTTTTCGCTCAGCTCCTCGAACGGGATATTCCCCCGGTTGAACAGTTCTATGCGACGGTGCAGTTGCAGGCCCCGCCGGAGGCCCGGGCCGGGGGGTTTGCGGGGTAGCCGGTCCACCTCCGACCAGAAGAACCGTTTGGGGCAGTCGGCGTAGACGACTAGGGCGGTCACCGACGTCCGGGTCGTATCATCCTCCGGATCGGGCTCCGCCGGGTCGGGCAGGGAAAACAGAACCTGGTTCATCTCCTCCACCGCCTTATCGTAGGACCCGCGCACCCCCAGTTCTTCGGCTTTGCGCTCCGTCCAAGACGGGTCGGCCAAGGTTCGCCGCAACGCCTCATCCCATGTCACCCCCAAATCCGGGTCCGGGGCGCGCTCCGCCATGGCCGGTTGCAGGCTTTCCGGACGCTCCGGGGGCGGGTCGCTCCACACCGGGACTTCCGCCCCGGGCAAGTCCCGGGACATCTCCAGCAACTCGCTTGGTTTGTCCACCCGTTTTTTGGGTTCGGGCGAGTTGGACAGCTCATACCAGCAGGCCCCGCTCAGATGCAGGGCTTTCCGGGCGCGGGTGGTCGCCACATAGGCCAACCGCCATTCCTGGTCGTAATGCTTCTCCCGCCCCCACTCTTTTCTCGCCTCCTCGTCGATCTCCGATCCGATTTGCTCCCGCGGCCCGGGGTCCACCAGCGACTCATAGGGGAGGGTGTAGTGATGGCGGGCCGGGTCCAGCAGGGCCCTGGGCTGGGTGGGGAAATTGCCCTTGTAGAGAGCGGGCAGGAACACCACGTCCCACTCCAGGCCTTTCGCGCGGTGGACGGTGAGCAGGGTCACCGCTTCTTCGGCGCTGATGCGGGCCGCATCCGGTTCCTCTTGGGGGGTGTCCTCCAAAATCTTGAGATGCTCCAGGAAACCGGTCAGCGAACGCCTGCCCTCCAAGGGGGCCCACTGCTCGGTCAGGTCCAAGAGATAGTAGAGGTTGAGGCGGGCGGTGAGCCGGGCGTGGCCGGGAAGAGAATCGATTTCCTGCCAGGCGCCGGTTTCGGTCAGCACCGCCCTGGTCAGCTCCGACAGCGAAGCGGACTGCGCCTCCACCAGCAACCGATCGTGCAACACGCGAAATTCTTCCAGACGGCGGGCGGCCTCTTCGGAGATTTCCACCTCGTCCAAATGATCCAGGGCCTCAATCTGGGCGGCCGGGCCCCGGTCGCCGCGGTTTTTTAACTGCCCCCCGGCCCATTCCGTCAAAGGTTGCAGGTCGGCCAGCCCCAGGCGGAAACGCGATCCGAGCAGGAGGCGGGCCAGGGCCGGCCCGTCCTCCGGGTCGGACAACAGTCGCAGCCAGGCCACCGTTTCCACCACTTCCGGCACTTTCAGCAAACCGCCCAGATCGGCCATCTGATAGGGGACGCCGTTGGCCTCCAAAGCGAGGCGCACCGCCTCCATATCCTTGTTTTTACGAAACAGCACCGCCATCTCCGACCAGGCGACGCCCTGCTGGTTATGCATGCGGGCCTGTTCGGCGACTGCCTGCGCCTCCGCCCGGAAATCGGGATGCCAGCTGGCGTAGACGCGTCCCGCGCCCGCCTCCGGCAGGGGTCGCAGGTCTTGGGACGGCGACCGCTCTTTGATTTTGCCGCGGATGCGGTTGGCCAAATCCAGGATGAGGCGGTCGGAACGGCGGTTGATGGACAGGTTGCGGGTGTCGGCGGGGGACCCGTCCGAGCGGCGAAAATCTTCGGCGAAGGCCTCGAAGTTGAATCGGGACGCCCCCCTCCATTCGAAAATGCACTGGTCGGGGTCGCCCACCGAGGTGACCGCGATGCCATGGCCGGCATCCCCGAACAGGAGGCTGAACAGGCGCCGCTGGGCCGGGTCGGTGTCCTGGTATTCGTCCAGCAGAACGCACCGGTAGCGCTCCCGGATGCGTCCGGCGATGTCCGAATGGTTTTCTATCAGATCCACCGCCCGGCGCAACAGGTCGCCGTAGTCCAACAGGTTCAGCCTTTGTTTTTCCTCCTCGTAGGTGAGCAGAATGGCGGCCAACTCGGACCTTTTGGCCCTTGTTTCGTCTTCCGTCGCCGCCGGGTCGCCGGGAGGGCCGTTCAGCAGGTCGGAGGGGCGCACCAGGTTGGCGGCGCATTCCCCCGCCAGGTTCAGCAGGGCTTTGGTGACGGTGGGGAGGTGGGTGATGTCCAGCGCCTGGAAATCAAAGTCGGCGGCCAGCACGCTGCGCCGCAACAGTTCACGGGAGACGGCCGGCGTGATGATCCGGGCGTCGCGTTCCACTCCCGCCAAAGCCCCGTAGGTTTCCAGCAGGTCGTGGGCGAAGCCGTGGTAGGTGAAAATCTCCACTCGCCGTTCCACCTGGTCCGGGTCGGGCTCCCCGGCGGCCAGGATTTCCCCCACTCGTTGGGAAAGTTCGTAGGCCGCCTTGTTGGTGAACGTGACTCCCAGAACCTGCTCCGGTTCTATCCGGTGGCGGTCCATCATCGACGCCATGCGGTAGGCCAGGGTGGTGGTCTTGCCGGTGCCCGCCCCGGCCACCACCCGCAACGGCTGCAGCTCGTAATCCAGGATGTCGGCCTGTTCGGGGGAGGGGACGAAGCCGGGGTTGTGATTCATGGCGAATAAGCCTCCTTGCCTTGCGGCCACGCCGGGCAGGTGATGCGCACATCGCACCGTCCGCAGTGGGCCCCCGGTTGCGGTCCCCAGTCCTCGGCCAGCACGCCGGCCGCCGCTTCTTCCAGGTTTTGCCGCACCTCGTCGTCCTGTCCGGGGTCGAAATCCAGCACCGCCCGGCTTTCGTTGCGGTCGTTGAAAGTCAGCGGATGCCAGAAGGTGGCGGAAAGTTCCGGTGCGAAAATGCCGCCGGGAGTTCGAGACAGGAGTTCCTCAAGGGTTGGATCCCGCCGGGCGGCCAAGCGGTAGAAGCCCAGTTGCAAAGAGACGGCCGCTTCTTTCTTGGAAGGCGGATTTTTGGAGGTTTTGTAATCGATCAGGGCCGCCCCGTTTGTGGTGCGGTGAATACGATCGATCCTGCCCTTCCAGCGGATGCCGGCCAACTCCGTTTCCACCTTGTGCTCCACCAGCAACGGCGGGTCGGGAGGGGCCATGTGTTCGTAATAGTTTTCCAGCAGGGTGCGGGCCCGTTTTTTCCAAGCTTCCGGCCAAGAGCCGGAACCAAAATCGTATTCGGGAAAATGCTCTTCCAACAAGTCCATGGCCTCCGGCAGGGTGGAAGCCCGGCTTTCCTCCATAGCCCGGCGATCCGCCCGTTCCAGCACTTTGTGGATGAGGGAACCGAACTCGGCGTACTGGTCTTTGGAAAGGGACATTTTCAGGAGACGCTCCAAAACGAACCGGCGGGGGCAGGCGTCGTAGCTCTCGGCGTTGGTGGGGGAGAAAGTAAATTCTTCCGGTACCAGGCCCCGGTCCGGGCCCGGGGGGCGCACCATGGCGAACTGGTCGGGGCGGCGCAGATCCGGGTGCGGGTTGGCGGCCAGCACATAGGCGGCGGCCAGTTTGCGGGGAGCGGGGCGCCCGGGGTCGGACAGGGCGGCGCGCAGCCAGGTTTCGGCCTGCTGGGGGGTCACCGGCTGACCGTCGCCGGGTTCATCGGGCGCGGAGGGTTGGGCGGGATGAACCACCTTGGTGAGGAAGCGGCTGGGCGGGCGTTGCTCCAGATCGTCCCCGGCTTTGGTGGCGGTGAACACCACCCGGGTGCGGGCCCGGGTCATAGCGGTGTACGCCAAGCGGGTTTCCTCCTGCAGGCGGAGCAGGGCGGCGGTTTCCCGGTCGCTTTGTTCCAGGTGCAACCGTTCCACTTGCAGGAGAGACTGATGGCGGCGCAGATCGGGAAAAACGCCCTCCACCGCGTCGGCGATGAACACCGCCTCAAAGTCCAATCCTTTGGACTGATGGAGGGTGGTAAGAACCAGCTGGTCCCGGCCTTCCGGGCGGTAATCCAGCAGGGGCGTGGCCTCGAAGTCGTCCGAGTCGGCCAGACGCGCATACTCCGTCAGGGTGAGGCGAGGATTGCGCTCCATCGCCCGGTGGAGCGTCTGCGACAGGCTGGCCCAAGCCGCCCGGTATTCGCCTTGTCGGGAGTCCAAGGCCAAAGGGACGAACTGGGGGAGCTCCGTCCAAGCGTGCCAGAAGCCGCTCGCCGCCGGTCGGTTGGCCCATTCGGAGTCTTCCAGCAACCGGGCCAATGCCCCGCCCGACGGCAGTTCCTTTCGGATCACCTCCGCCCAGCTCCCGTTCTCCGCCAGGGCGCGACGCTCCAACCGACGGTATTCGCCTATTCCGATTCGGAACAGTTTTCCGAGCAACAGGCGGCGCATGGGGGCGGCCGCCTCGGTCGGGTTTACGGCCGCCGTCGCCTGGGCCAAGTCGAAGATGATGCGGGCCGCCGGGTGGTCCGCCAACCGGACATCGGGCCGGTCATGGGGGACGGAGCGCCTTTCCAGGGCCCTGGACAACTCCACCAGCAACCGCTGTTTGGTGCGGACCAAAACCGCCATGCGGCTGTAGGGAACCTGTTCCTCCAAATGCAGGCGCACCGCTTCGCCGGCGATCCACTCCGATTCCTGGGAAGGGTGGTCGAATACATAGGCCTCCACCCGGCCTGGATGGTCGGCGGGTTTCACCGGTCCGGCCGCGCCCGGCAGGTCGATGCCGGCGGTCAAGCCGACGGCCGCTTCCAGAATGGCGGCCGGGGTGCGGAAAGAGGTGTCCAGCACCCACCGCCGAACGGGGTCCCCGGCGGGAGGGCGGAAATCATCGGCGAACCGGACAACGTTGCGCAGGTCCGCGCCCCGGAACCCGTAAATGGACTGGTAGGGGTCGGCGGCGGCGGTGATATTGCCCCGCGCCCCGTTGAGCAGAACCAACAGCCGGGCTTGAGCGGCGGTGGTGTCCTGGTATTCGTCCACCAGCAGGTAACGATATTGGTCGGCCAACTTTTCCCTGACCGTCTCGTTTTCCAGGATTTCCACGGTTTTGGCTTGCAAGGTGCCGTAGTCGATGCGGCCCTTCTCGGCCAGGGCCCGGCGGTAACGGCGCAGAAATTCGGGTAGGGCCCGCCAGTCGGCCCGGTCGGCGGCCCGCTCCTGCAACTCTTCGGGGGAGATCAGGCGCTCGTTGGCCCTCAGGATGAAATCGGTCACCTCGGCGGCGAAAGTGCGCGTGCCCAACAAGGAGCGGAAAGTTTTCGGCCAGTCGGCGTCGGGGCCGTCGGCCAGCAGTTTGGAAACCAGGTTGATCTGTTCGGGGCCGGTCAGGATGGAGGGGAGTTCGGTCCATCCCAGCGCTTCCGGAGCATGGGTTTCCAGCACCCGGTAGAAGAACGAATGAAAGGTGGAGGCCCCGATGGTCCCGGCCGGGTTGCGCAGGGCGCGTCCGATGCGCTCCCGGCAGTCAGCCGCGGCCCGCCGGGAGAAAGTGAGGGCCAGCAGGGCGGCGGGGGGGTGGCCGGCTTCGTCCACCAGATGGGCGGCCCGGCGCACCAAGAATTCGGTTTTGCCCGCGCCCGGTCCGGCTACCACCAGTTGCGGCCCGTCCGTCTCCGCCACGGCATCGGACCACTGGTCCGGCCCCAAGCGTTGTTCGTCAAAGTTGGTCATAGCCATCTTTATAACACGTCCCTCTCCCCGATCGGACAGGCGCGGCGGCTTGGCCCGAAATTCGGGGGATCCGGCCGCTCGGGAAAAGAAGCCGTTCCATCAGGCTGCGATGCGCCGTCCGGCGGGGGCCGCCGCAGCCGGGGGTTCCCGGGTCGAAGCGGAATCTTCCACCACGGTGAACCCGATGCCCGCTTCCCGCAACGCCGCCTCCGCGGCCGCGAACGCGAACGGGTCCGGACGCCCGGTTGCGGGACGCTCCCTGGTTGGCAACCTGGTCAACATGTTTGCTCCTTTCATCAGCGCGCCGGCTTTCGGCGCTTGGTGAAAATCAATGTAGGGGGCGGGTGTGACAAATTTGGGAGGAGGCGGCGGACCGGGTTGTTTCCCCCGGCCGGGATGCCATCCGGTCCCCTGACGGATAAGCGGAGCTCCCGTTTGTCACAGGCGCGGTTCAAAATGCGGGGAACAAATAACATTCTCGTAATTTCCGGGAGGTAAACTGTGCCGCAAATGCAAATGATCGACCTGTTCGCCGGATGCGGCGGTATCACCGAGGGGTTTGTCCGGGCCGGTTTTGAGCCGGTTTTGGCGGTGGAGTGGGACCGGGCGGCGGCCGCCACCTATGAAGCGAACTTCGGCCGACATGTGTTGACGGATGACATCGCCCGGTTGCCGGATGACGCCTTCCCGCAGGCGGAGGCGGTGGTCGGCGGGCCGCCCTGCCAGGGATTTTCCACCTTGGGGACCAGGGACCCGGGCGACCACCGCAACGAGATGTGGCGGGAATTTGCGCGGGTGGTGCGCCTCAGTCGGCCGCGTGCGTTTCTGATTGAGAACGTTCCCCAATTTTTGAAATCCGATCAGTTCGGCCTGTTGCGTTCTTGGACGGACGATGGGCCGTTGCGCGACTACCAGCTGGCGGCCGGGACGCTCAACGCGGCCGATTTCGGGGTTCCGCAACGCCGTCGCCGGGCCATCGTGATCGGCTTGCGCAACGGCCTCCCCGCCTTGCCCCCCGCCACCCACGGCCGAGAGGGGGATTTGCCATCGTGGCGAACGGTGCGTTCGGCTTTGACGGGGATTCCTTTTGAGACCGGTCCGGCTGCGTTGCCGGTCCGCCGTTTGCCGTCGGGCGTCCCCGGTCCGTTTAAAGCCACCGAGCTTCACCTGTCGCGCTCCCCCCGGCCGTTGTCCCTGCGACGTTACGATGCGGTGCCGCCCGGCGGAGGCAGGTTTGATCTGCCTGATGAGTTGTTGCCGGATTGTTGGAGGAGGAAACCGTCCGGCACGGTGGATGTGATGGGGCGGCTGGAGTGGGACAAACCGGCCTTGACCATTCGCACCGAGTTTTTCAAACCGGAGAAAGGCCGTTACTTGCACCCGCAATGGGACCCGTCCGATCCCGCCCGGCGGGTAAATCGGGTCATCAGCCATTGGGAGGCCGCCCGGCTCCAAACCTTTCCGGATGACTTCGCCTGGTGCGGATCCAAGATAGAAATCGCCCGGCAGATAGGCAACGCCGTCCCCCCGCTTTTGGCCGAGGCGATAGCCGTTTACCTAGCCGGGTTGCTGAGTCGGTGAGCGTACCGGCGGCTATTCGGAAACTGTTTGGCCGGCGTAACGGCAGGCCTAATATTTCTGACCGATCCAGCCCGGTAAGCGTAGAGATTGCTACTGGAATTTTTGAAGGGTTGGGGGTCGACCGCCGTTCCACCGAAGCGCCCCAGACCCTGGGCAGCCGGTTCGAAAAGGCGGTGCTGGCATGGGTGGAAGAGGAACTGCGCAGCCTGGCTCCGGAACGCGGTTGGGTAATCGGCGCGGAGAAAATCACCGATTTCACCCAATATGAGCACTTACGACGGGTGCGGGAGTTGATTGACGCAGATGACACCGGAACTTTGCGAACCGAGTTGGGAACCGAATATCTGATCAAGCCGGATATCACGGTTGGACTGCAAACGGAGGACATCCCGTTTTTGCACGCGGCCATCTCTTGCAAATGGACCATCAGGTCGGATCGCGTTCAAAACATCCGACATGAAGGAGTCATCTTAACTAGCCGTCGTCGAGGTCGTCAGCCCCACATAGTCACGGTTACGACCGAGCCGTTGCCTTCGCGGTTGGCGGCCATAGCCCGTGGGACCGGGGAGGTGGACTGCGTATACCACGCGGCGTTGGAGGCTTTGCAGGCCGCGTGTCCGGCGGGGAAAGAAGCCGACATTCTCAACGAGCTCATTTCCCAGGACAGATTGCGCTCTTTGGGCGCCCTGCCCGTCGTTCTGGCCTGTTTTTGAGGGTTCTGGCGGGTGGGGCCGGGTTAGCGGGAGGCGAGGGTTATGTGGGCGGCGGCTAGGCGGGCTATGGGGACCCGAAAGGGGGAGCAGGACACGTAGTCGATGCCCAGCCGGTCGAAGAAGGCGATGGAGGACGGATCGCCGCCGTGTTCGCCGCACACCCCGATGGAGACGCCCGGGTTGGCCGCCCGGCTGCGCTCCACCCCGATTTCCACCAAGGCCCCCACTCCGGTGGCGTCCAGCGTCTCGAAAGGGTCTTCATCGATGATGCCCAGCCGCATGTATTCGGGCAGGAAACGGGAAGAATCATCCCGGCTGAGACCGGTGGTGGTCTGAGTCAGATCGTTGGTTCCGAAACTTAGGAAATGGGCGTCTTGGGCTATCTCCCCGGCGGTGAGGGCCGCCCGGGGCAGTTCGATCATGGACCCCACCCGGTAGTCAACCGTCGTCCCTTCGGCGGCGAACACTTGGGCGGCCACCCCGTCTATGATCACCCGCTGTTGCGCAAACTCGGATGAGTAAGCCACCAGCGGGATCATTATTTCCGGCTCCACTTCGCACCCTTCCCGCCGGCTGCGGACGGCGGCCGTGAAAATAGCCCGGGCTTGCATGACGGTGATTTCCGGAAACGACACCCCCAGCCTGCATCCGCGATGCCCCAACATGGGATTGGCTTCCGACAGGCTGTCTATTCGGGACAGCAGATTTTCCCGTTGGGAGATTTCTGCTTCAAGCCGCTCCCGCTCAACCGGATCCGTCGCAGTCTCCAGTTTCCGCCCCAGCTCGGCCAAAGCGGAGGCCGTTTCCCCCCGGGCGGGCAGGAACTCATGCAAAGGCGGGTCCAGCAGGCGGATGGTGACCGGCAGCCCCGACATCTCCGCGAACAGGCCCGCAAAGTCGGCGGTCTGCCGCGGTTCGATCAGGCGGAGGGCCTCGGCCCGCTCTTCGGCGGTGGACGCCATGATCATCCGGCGCATGGCCGCCACCCCTTCTTTGGCGAAAAACATATGCTCGGTGCGGCACAGGCCGATCCCTTCCGCCCCCAGCCGCCGGGCGGTCCGGGCGTCCGGCGAAGTGTCGGCGTTGGCACGCACCCGCAACCGACGCAGGCCGTCCGCCCAGCCCAGCAACCGGTCGAAGTATTCATCCTGCCCGGGGTCGGCTTTGGGAACCTCCCCGGCGTAAATCACCCCGTTGGTTCCGTCTACGGTTACCACTTCCCCGGCCCGCACTTCGGTTTCAGCGGTCAGAAAGCGGCCGTTTTCCGGGTCCACCGCCATCCCCGCGCAACCCACCACGCAACATTTGCCCATCCCCCGGGCCACTACCGCCGCGTGGGAGGTCATTCCGCCCCGGGCGGTGACGATGGCCCGGGCGGCCGCCATTCCGTGAAAGTCGTCCGGGCTGGTTTCTTCCCGGAACAGGATCACGTCCCGCCCTTCTTCGGCCAGGGCGGCCGCTTCGTCGGCGGTGAAAACCGCTTCGCCGGTGGCCCCGCCGGGGGAGGCCGGCTGTCCCCGCGCCAGCTCCCGGGAGTCGGGGAGGGGCATCACCACCGGATGCAGCAGTTCCTCCAAATGGCCCGGTGTCACCCGGCGCACCGCCTCCGCCCGGTCGATCAGCCCCTCATCGGCCATGTCCACCGCGCTGCGCAGGGCGGCCCGGCCGGTTCTTTTGGCGGAACGGGTCTGCAACAGCCACAATTTTCCGTCCTCCACCGTGAATTCGATGTCCTGCATGTCCAGGTAATGTTTTTCCAGCCGGGCGGCCAGGTCGGACAGTTCCCCGAACAGGGCCGGGGAGCGTTCGGCCAGGGCCGCCGCCGGGCCGGGGGTGCGGAGGCCCGCCACCACGTCTTCGCCTTGCGCGTTGGGCAGGAACTCCCCCCACAGGGCATTTTCGCCGGTGGACGGGTTGCGGCTGAACACCACCCCGGTGCCCGACCGGGGGCCGGAGTTGCCGAACACCATCGCCTGCACGATGACCGCGGTGTAGAAGGTTTCGGGAATGCCTTCCATCCGCCGGTAGTCCGCCGCCCGCCTGCCCGTCCAGGAGTCGAACACGGCCGCCGTCGCTTCCCGCAGTTGATCCCAGGGATCCTCCGGAGGGGCCGACAACGTCCCGGTTTCGGTTCGAATGACTTCTTGCAGACGGGTTGCCCAGCGGCGGGAAACGTCGGCCGGCGGCCGCTCCGCCCGGTCGGGGTTTTCCCCGGCCTGGTCCAGCAGGGCCGGGTTCGCCCCCATCACTATTTCGGCGTAGCCGCGCAAAAAACGGCGGTAGGTGTCCCAGGCGAAATCGGGGTCGCCGGACAGGTCGGACAGGGCTTGGGCGGCCTTCCCGTTCATTCCCAGGTTGAGCACGGTGTCCATCATTCCCGGCATGGAGGCCGGGGCCCCCGACCGGACCGATACCAACAGCGGACGGGTTCCCCCTCCGAACTGTTTGCCGACCGCCTCCTCCAGTTGCGCCATTTGCCCGGCGGCCTGTTCCATCAGGCCGTCCGGCAGGCGCCGTCCGGAGCGGTAGTAGTCCCGGCAGGCGGAGGTGGTGATGACGAAGCCGGGCGGCACCGGCAGGCCGGCTTGGGTCATGGCCGCCAGTCCGGATCCTTTGCCGCCCAGCAGGGCGCGGTTTTCAGGGTCGGCTTGGGCGAAGCCGACCGTCATTGGGGATTGTGAGTTCACGGACGCCTCAGTCGTTTTGCTCGTATGTTACTTTCTCTCCCGCTTTTCACCGCCCGGCGCGCGGGCCCGGCCTGAAATGACGGGTTCGGGCGGCGTTGGGGCGGCCGGGCCGGTATCCTGCCGATTATGTTTGCGGCGTTGGCCGATGCCCCGGTCCGCCCGGATCAGCCGGAGACGGGACGGCCCCTATGATACGGGTTCATCCCCTGCGGGCCATGGTGGCGCGGGCGGGACGGGCGGCCAAAATAACCGCGCCGCAGTACGACTCCATCCCGCCCGGCCAACGATACGACTTCGCCCTCCGGCATCCCGACTGTTTCATCAACATCACCCTGTCCGCCGAAGATTTCCCAGAACCCCGCCCCGACCCGGCGGCGGTGGCGGAACGGGCCGCCGGGCATTGGCGGCAAATGAAGCAACGGGGCCTCTACGAGGAGTATCCGGCCCCCGCCTTTTTCCTCTACCGGTTGTCGGACGGCGGCGGGTCGCAGACCGGGCTGGTGGCCGGCGTCGGCATGGAGGCGGCGGCGGAGGGACGGGTCAAAGGCCATGAGGGAATTATCGAAAGCCGGGCCCGGGATTTGACCGGTTTCTACCGCACCGCCCGTCTCACGTCCAGTCCGGTGGCTTTGGCTTTCCGGGCCGACCGAAAATGGCTGAGCCTGCTGGACCGGCTGGCCGACCGCCCTCCGTTGCGGGATTTTTCCACCGGGGACGAAGTCCGCCAGCAACTGTGGGTCGTAGACGACCCGGAGGAGATGGCGGAGGTAGCGGAGGCGGCGGGCGGGCTGGACTCTTTGTACGTGACGGACGGCCATCACCGGGTGGCCGCCTCCCGGGAGGAGGGGGCGGCGCCCGGTTGGTTCATGGCGGCGATGTTCCCGGCCCGCCAGATGCGGGTGCTGGAATACAACCGGTGCGTGGTCTTGGACGAAAAGCCCGATTTGGACGATTTCTTCCGGCGGCTGGGGCCGGACTGGGAGGTGACCGGAATGGGGTGGATCGGGACCGCCGCCGCCCGCCCCTCCCAGCCCGGGGACATCAGCATGCTTACCGGCGGGGCCTGGCGCCGGCTCCGGTTCAGGGGCGGGCGATCCGAAGACCCGGTGGAAGGTTTGGACGTTTCTCTTCTGCACGACCGCATTCTGGGCCCGGCGCTGGGGGTGACCCGGATCGACGATCCCCGCTTGTCGCTGGTGGTGGGGGCGGATGCGGTGGACCGTTTGGAGCGCCGGGCGCGGGACGACGAGCGGGTGATGGGATTCGCCCTGTGCCCGGTTCCCATCGAGCAGTTGCTGGCGGTGGCGGATGCGGGACGGCTGATGCCCCCCAAGTCCACCTGGTTCACCCCCAAACCCCGCTCCGGCCTGGTGGTGGCCGAATGGTGAGCGGAGCGCCGGGCCCGCCGCCCTCGCCGCTAATGCCGCCTCCGCCGGGCGGGGCGGGTAATTTGGCGGGCGGCGCCGGACGGCGCCGGGAGGAGGCGACGAAAAATGGCGCATGACGCGGCCTGGGATTCCCCCATGTACAAGGAGGCGGTCGCCCAATTCCAGCAGGTGGCCGAGTTGATGAACATGGACGACAACGTCCGGGAGCGCCTGGCCTATCCGCAACGTTCGCTGACCGTTTCCTTCCCGTACCGCAGCGACGAATACCAGCAGGTGCAAACCCTGTTCGGTTACCGGGTGCAGCATGTGCTCACCCTGGGGCCCACCAAAGGGGGGGTGCGTTACGCCCCGGATGTGAACTTGGGGGAGGTGGCCGCTTTGGCCATGCTGATGACTTGGAAATGCGCCCTGGTGGGGCTGCCTTTCGGCGGGGCCAAAGGCGGGGTGTGCGTGGACGCCAACTCCCTGAGCCGCCAAGAGAAGCAACGGGTTACCAGGCGCTACACCGCCGAGATCATCAACATGATCGGCCCGCAGAAGGACATTCCCGCCCCCGATTTGGGCACCGACGAGCAGGTGATGGCTTGGATGATGGACACCTACAGCCAGAATCAGGGTTTCACGGTGCCGGCGGTGGTGACCGGCAAACCCCCGGAGTTGGGCGGGTCGGTGGCCCGGCGCGAAGCCACCGGCCGGGGCGTGGTGAGCCTGTTGCCGCCCGCGGCCGACTTGCGGGGGATGGAGGTGGACGACGCCCGGGTGGTGGTGCAGGGATTCGGCAACGTGGGGCGCTACGCGGCCATCGCCGCCACCGAAATCGGGTGCCGGGTGGTGGGGATTTCCGACATCACCGGGGCCATTCACAACGGGCAGGGGATCGAGGTGGGCCGGCTGGCCCGGTATGTGAAAGAGCGGGGGGGCGTGGAGGGGTTCCCCGGGGCCGATCCTTTGGATCCCGATGACCTGTTCGCGCTGGAGTCGGAGGTGATCATCCCGGCCGCGGTGGGGGGCGTCATCCACAAGGGGAACGCGGACCGGATCGGCGCCAAACTGATCTTGGAGGGGGCCAACAATCCGGTCACTTTGGAGGCGGACCGGATTCTGCGCGACAACGGGGCGCTGTTGGTGCCGGATGTGCTGGCCAACGCGGGCGGGGTGACCGTCTCCTACTTCGAATGGGTGCAGGACGTTCAAAACTATTTTTGGTCGGAGCGGGAGATCGTGGAGCGCCTGCGGGACATTATGATCCGGGCCTTCGAGGAGGTGGCGGAGTGGAGCCGCCGCCGGAAGGTGGATCTGCGGACCGCGGCCCTGATGAAAGGGATAAGCCGGGTGGAGCGGGCCAAGTTGGTGCGGGGGGTTTACCCCTAGGTTTTTGCTTCGGCGTGCGGGCGGTAGCCGGCCCATTGGCTGAGGTCCAGATCCTCAAAGGCCGGGCAGATGTCCATGTAGGAGCACCAGTTGCACAGCGGCTGCAGCCGGGTGGGGAAGTTCTGGGTTTGTATGGCCCGGTTGATGGCGTACCACAGGGCTTCCAGTTGTTTGAGCATGCCGGCCAAGGCCTGTTCCATGATGGGCAGGGAGTAGACGGTCCCGCTGCCCAGGTACATCAGGCGCACTTCGGACGGGGTGCGCCCGAAGCGGTTGCGGATGAGCAGGGCGTAGATTTTGAGGGCGAAAAAGGCGGAGCGGATGAAACGTTCCGGCGGGGCGCGCCCCGTTTTGTAGTCGGTGATGATCAGTTCCCCGTCTGAGTTTTCTTCGATGCGGTCCAGGATTCCCAGGATGGTCATGTCGCCCAAGGATTCTTTCATGCCCATCTCCCTTTCCAGGGGGGTGATGTCGGCCGGGTCTTCCAAAGCCAGGTAGTTGTCGATCACGTCCAGGCTTTCCACGCTCCATTCCGCTTCTTCCTCCTCGGTTTCGAACAGGTCGCGGTAGCCGGATTCGGCGCGCAGTTCCTCCCAGGCTTCGTAGAACAGGTCGCACAGCAGGTCGCGGGTGCGTTCTTCGCCCGCGTATTCGAAGAGGCGCTCCAGGGCCATGTGCACGGCGGTGCCCCGGGCCTGGTGGACGCTGGGCGGTTCGGGGATCCGGTCGATGGTGCGGAATTTGAACAGTTGCGGGCACTGCTTGAAGTCGCTGGCCCGGGAGGGGGAGAGGGTGGTCAGTCCGTTTTGGGAGTAGGAGCGCGGGGCGGACCCGCCGGGTTCGGTTCGTGGGGGCATTTTCTCCATCACCTTTCGGTCTCTCGAGCTTTACTATACGGCATTGTCCGGACAAAGGGGCGTCAAAAGGTTTTACTTGGCGGGGGCGAGGGAGAAAAGGGCGCCGAGGAACGCGAAAAAAATCTTTAGAACGCGAAAACTAAATGAGCGAAACCGGGGTTTTCCCTCCCCGGAGGGTCTAAAGTGGGCGTTGGTCATTCGGGGTTCGCCCCGGGCGACCGGTCCGAGACCAAAGGTTTTGGGAAGGGTGCTTCGGCGCCGTTTCCGTGATTTGCGGTTTCGGGTTTCGTCCGCCGGTTCAGGAATGGACCGGAGGGCGGCCCCGCTTCCGGGTCGGCCCAACGATCCGAAGGCGGGATCCGGAGGCCGTTTGCTGAGCGGTCACCGGGCTTTCGGAACGGGTTTTCCGAAGGTCGGCCCCTGACGAGGGGTTTGGACCGGACGCGGTTGAGACCGGCGGATTTTCCGTTTCCGAAAAGGGCCGGAGCGGCCCAGAGGTTTTCGGATCTCCGGGCGGCCGAGGTTCAACGGCAACCCCGAGAGGGCCGTCAGGCTCACTCGGGGTTGTCCGCGTTTCGGGGGTTCGGGGGGCGCAGGGGAGCGGGGCGGGGTTAGTTGACGCGGCGGTCGCGGCCCGCCCATTCCCGGTCGCGCAGGACGTATTTTTGGATTTTGCCGGTGGATGTTTTAGGCAGTTCCGGCACGATGTCCACCGCGTCGGGGGCTTTGAACCCGGCCAGATGCAGACGGACATGCCCGATGATGGCCTCCGGTTGCGCATTGTGGCCCCGTTTCAGAACCACGAAAGCCTTGGGACGCTCCCCCCACCGTTCGTGGGGGACGGCCACCACCGCGCATTCCAGCACCGCCGGATGGCTGGCGATGGCCCGCTCCACCTCGATGGTGGAAATGTTTTCCCCGCCGGAGATGATGATGTCCTTGGAGCGGTCCCGCAGGTCCACGTACCCGTCCGGATGCCACACCGCCACATCCCCGGAGTGGAAGAAGCCCCCGCGGAAGGCCTCGGCGGTGGCCTCCGGGTTTTCGTAATAGCCTTTCATGACGTTGTTGCCCCGCATCACCACCTCCCCCAGGGCGGTTGCGTCCCGGGCGATGTCGGCCCCCGCCTCGTCCGTCACCCGCGTCGGGTCGGCGGTGATGATGGAAACGCCCTGCCGGGACAGGAAAGCCGCCCGTTCCGCCATCTCCATTTCCCCCACCCCCGGTTGCATCTCGCACACCGTGTGCGGGCCGTAGGTTTCGGTCAGGCCGTACATGTGCACCAGCCGCGCCCCCAGGTTTTCCAAAGATTCGATGAGGGTGGGGGAGGGCGGGGCCCCGGCGGTGGTGATGGTCACCGGCTGCGGCAGGGGATGGGCCTGCGGGGCGTTCACCAAGTCGATGAGCACGGTGGGGGCGGCGTTGAGATGGGTGACCCCCCGCCGGTCGATCAGATCCCAGATGAGGGACGGGTCCGCTTTGGGCAGGCAAACATGGGTTCCGCCGATTCCGGTAACCGCCCAGGCGGTGCACCAGCCGTTGCAATGAAACATCGGCAACGTCCACAGATACACCGAACGGGGGGTGTGGCCGGAGTGGATGATCTCGCTCAGGGCGTTCAGGTAGCCCCCCCGGTGGGTGTACATCACCCCTTTGGGACGGCCGGTGGTGCCGGAGGTGTAGTTGATGGAGATGACCCGCTCCTCGTCGTCCACCGTCCAGGGCGGGGCCTCCCCCGCGTCCCGGGCGGTTAGGTCGGCGAAGGGGCGGGCGGGGGGCGGCGCCGCCGGTCCCCCCCGGTCCACGGCGAAAACTTCCTCCAAGCGGGGGCGGTCGTCCAAAATTCCGTCCAACCCGGCCAGCAACCCCGATTCCCCGACCAGTATTTTGGCCCCGGAATGGTCCAGGATGTAGGCGATCTCCGCCAGCGAAAGGCGAATGTTGACCGCCACCAGCACCGCTTTAATAAGGGGGACCGCAAAATGGGCGATCAGCATCTCCGGGATGTTGGGGCACAGGTAGGCCACCCGGTCGCCCGGTTCCACCCCGGAGGCCCGCAAGGCGGAGGCCAGGCGGCGGGCGCTTTCCGCCATCTCGGCGTAGGTGATGGAGGTTTCCCCGTCCCGGATGGCCGTCTGGTTGGGAAAGACGATGGAAGACCGTTCCAAAAAGGAGAGCGGGGTCAACTCGGTTCGGAACACGGCGGGCATAAACCGCCATTCTACCAACCCGCCGCCTTCCCCATTGGCGCCGGGCGGGCCCGTCCCCGGCTGTTATAATCCAACCGAGGTCAGCGAAGCCATCGGGGAGGGCGAATTTTGGCCGCCGTTACCAAGCCCAAATTTGGCGCCGCGGAGGATGCCGCCGAGATAAACATTATCAACGGAGGGGGCGGGGAGAGGGCGGTTGATGAGCGGTAAACGGCCTCCGCATATGATGGACTTCCCGCTGTTGCTGTCCACGCTCTACGAGCGGTCGGCCCGCATTTTCCCGGATCGGGAGATCGTTTCGGTGGAGGCGGACGGCTCCCTCCGCCGCACCTCCTACGGGGCCGTCGACCAGCGGGTGCGGAGGTTGGCTTCGGCCTTGGAGGGCCTGGGGGTGGAGCGGGGCGGGGTGGTGGGCACCTTCGCCTGGAACACGTTCCGCCACCATGAACTCTATTGGGCCACCGCCAACACCGGCCGCATCTGCCACACCCTCAACATCCGCCTGTTCGCCGACCAGCTCCGCTACATCATCAACCACGCCGAAGATGAAGTCATTTTCCTGGACCGCAACCTGGCCGGCGTCCTGGAGCCTTTGGCGGGAGATTTGCCCGGGGTGCGCAACTGGGTGGTGCTGGACGGCGGCCCCGCCGACGTTTCCCTCCCCGGCGTCCTTTCCTACGAGGAGTTGCTGGCCGACGCCCCCCCGCACCAAGGCCCCTGGCCGGAGTTGGACGAGCGGTCCCCGCATATGTTCTGCTACACCTCCGGCACCACCGGCAACCCGAAAGGCGTGGCCTACACGCAACGTTCCACCTATCTGCACACCATCTCCGGCATCGCCTGCAAGCCGCTGGGGGCGGCCGACAACCTGATGCCGGTGGTGCCGATGTTCCACGCCGCCGGTTGGGGATATCCGTTTATGGCCACCGCCGCCGGGGCCAAACTCACCTATCCCGGCCATGACATGTCCGCCGCCGCCTTGGTGGGGCTGATCGAGCAGGAGCGGGTCACGTTCTCGGCGGGGGTTCCCACCGTGTGGCTGGGGGTGCAGAACTACCTGGCCGACCATCCGGAGCGGGACACCTCCTCCATCCATTCTTTCCTGTGCGGCGGCTCGGCCGTGCCCCGGGCGATGATCGACTGGTTTTGGAAAAACCGGGGAATCCGGGTGGTGCAGGGATGGGGGATGACCGAAACCAACCCGGTGGCGGCGGTAGCCAACCTCCGCCCCGATATGGAGGACTGGGAGTGGGAGCGGCAGTTGGATTTCCTGGAAACGGCGGGTCTGCCCATCCCCGGCCTGCGGGTGAAAATAGTGGACGAGGAGGGGGCGGAACTTCCCTGGGACGGGGAGGCCTGCGGGGAACTGCTGATTCAGGGGCCGTGGATCGCCGCCGAGTATTACCGGGATCCGCGCAGCGCCGAAACCATGGCCGGCGGGTGGCTGCGCACCGGGGACGTGTGCAAAATCACCCCCGAAGGCTACATCCGCATCACCGACCGCTCCAAAGACATGATCAAATCGGGCGGGGAGTGGATTTCCACCATCGACCTGGAGAACCTGATTATGGGGCATCCGGCGGTGGCGGAGGCGGCGGTGGTGGGGATCAAACACCACAGATGGCAGGAGCGTCCGCTGGCGGTGGTGGTGACCCTGCCCGACCGGGAGGTGTCCGCGGAACAATTGGAGCAGTTCATGGAAGGCAAGGTGGCGAAATGGTGGATGCCGGACCGTTACCTGTTCGCGGACGAAATTCCCAAGACCGGCACCGGCAAATTCGACAAAAAGGTGGTTCGGGAGCGCTACTCGGATCTGTTCGGGGCGGGCGGCGGCGCAAGCGGGGAGGGTTAGCCGAATGGGGGCCGGGCGAGGGGGGATGACGGGTTGATAGGCGATTTTCACGCCTGGGTCGGATGGTGGGCGGCCGGTTTTTGCGGCGCGGCCGGTGTGGCCGCCCTCGGCTACCGGTTGTTCCGCCGCCCGCCGGATGGATTTTTCAAGTGGATGACGGGGACGGCGGCGGCGGTAATCCTGGCGCAGACCGGCCTGGGCCTGGTATCGTTCTGGCAGGGTGAGGATCCGGGCACCATTCACATGTTCTACGGTTTCGTGATCTTGTTCACGTTGGCTTTCATCTACATCTACCGGGCGCAGTTTGCGCGCCGTCCCGCCCTCTACTGGGGGTTGGCCTTGCTGTTTATGATGGGGCTGGGCATTCGGGGCATCCTCAGTTTCGGTGAGAGTTTCTGATGCCGGCCCGGTCCGTTGGATGGCGCAACCTGCTCCGATGGGCGGCGGTTTGGGCGGCGACGGTCGGTTTGGCGGCGGCCCTGGCCGTTCCCGCCCCGGGGGCGGAGGAGGATCTGCCGGCCGCTTTGGACGACCGGCTGGGCCTGATCGCCTTCTCAGAGCCCATCCGGGAGGTGACCCGGGGCCGGGCGACGTGGGAGGTGTGGGCCTGCGACGCGGGCGGGCCGTTGCGGATCGCCCCCCGTTCCATCGCCGCGTTGTTGAACCTGCGCCTCACCCCCTTCTTCCAGTGGATGTCGGACGGGGCCTATACGCCGGTGTTCACCGCGGGCGGGACGGTGACCGCCCCCCGCCCGCAGGCTTGTCCGGAGCGGGTAGCCGCCGCGGGCCGCAACCCGTCCCGTCCGGCGCTGATCGTAGACGACCGGGGCGGCGCTGAAGCGTCGGGTTCTCCCGGCCGGTTTACCTACGAAAACGGGGAGTTCGAGTGGACGGAGGAGCCCACCGCCGCGGTCAACGGAGGGGCGGTGTCCTCCTTGTTCAACTCCTCCGAACCGATACTGGGGGCGGCGGCCCGCGCTGTGGGACGCGCCTTGGCCTTCCCGCTTTCTTTCGGGGACGGGACGAACGGTTCCAGCCATCCGATGGATGTGATGAGCGGCGCGGTGGGCCCCGAGTTGATGGTGGGAACCATCGCCGCCAACCGCTACGCGGCGGGGTGGATTGACAGCGGGGGGACGGCGGTGCACCGGTCGGGCGCGGCCGCCTACCAGTTGAGCCCGGTTGGGGAGGACGGATACCAGATGCTGGCCATCCCCTCCCGGGACGGGCCGGGGGTGTTCTACGCGCTGGGGGTGCGGGTGAAGGCCGGGTTCGACCGGGGGATTCCCAAAGAGGGGGTGGAGGTGTACCGGGTGGATCAGCGGGCGGCCGCCTGCCCCGCCCCGACGGCGGGGGCGTGCTGGGGCGGGGAGCGGCGCACGCAGCAGTTCCCGGCCGGGGACAGGCCGGGCCTGGTGCGGCATGTGCACCGGCAGGGGACGGTGTTCGAGTTGGAGGGGACGCGAGTGGAAGTGACCGGCCGGCAGGGCAACCGCTTCACGGTGCAGGTGGGAACGGCTCAGCCGGGTCAGCCGGTGCGGCTGGTGTGCGGAACGCGGTTCGCGGGCCGGTTCTGCGATGAGGACGGCAGCGTCCATGAGCGGGCCATAGAGAAGGCGGCCGAATGGGGCATAACCGTCGGGTGCGGCGGCGACCGGTTCTGCCCGGGGGAGGGGATCAGCCGGCGGCAGATGGCCGCTTTCCTGTACCGGGCGGCGCAGTGGACCTACGGGAGGCCGGAAGACCCGGCCGGTCAGGCGATGTTGAACGATGTTCCGTTCAACGCCTGGTATCGGCCGTTCGCCGAATGGGCGGTGGAGACGCAGGTAATGGACGCCCCTTTCGGGGCCTTCCAACCGAACCGGCTGGTAACCCGGGGGGAGATGGCGGAGATGCTGACCGCCGCCTTCGAGCACCTGTCCCCGGTTGCGGCGCAAGGCTTGTTTACGGACATGGAAAATTCCCCGGTGCGGACGGCGAACGCCGCCGAAGCTTTATATCAGGCGGGGGTAGCCAAAGGGTGCTCCACCCATCCCCGCCAGTTTTGCCCCGACCAGCCGGTGACCCGGGCGCAGATGGCCTCCTTTTTCGTACGCGCTTTGGAAACTTGATTGCCCAGAGCCGGGCCTTCCTGATAGGCCGTTTCTTTTAGGTTGCGGGTTGGGGTAATATATCCGTTATGAGCTTGATAGTTCGTTGCGGTGGGGCGCGAGCCGGTGCGGTTGGGTTGGCGTTGGCCGTTTTGATGGGAGTTCTTCCCGCATCACCGGTTGCGGCCCAGACTGATCCGCCGGCCGTCCCCCGGTCGGTGGTGTTGCGGTTGGATGTTTCGGTGGTGGGGGAGAAGTCGGGGCCTGTTTCGGCGGTTGAAGTTTCGGCGTCGTATCCGGCGGGGTCGGGGGTGTTGGATGTTCCGGCGACGGTGCGGGTGTCGGTGGGAGCGGCGGGGGATTCGGCGACGGGGTCGGCGGACGGGACGGGGGCTGATTATGTGAACGTGGATGATTTTGAGGTGGTGATTCCGGCGGGTGAGTCCAGCGTCACCGTTGAGAACGGTTTCATTTTGCGGGTGGTGGATGATGATTTAGCGGAAGGATTTGAAAGGTTAACCGTTTCCGGCTCCACCGAGGCGTCGGGGATTTCGGAAGTGGTTGGGGCGGAGGTGGTGATTGTGGATGACGACGGCGCTGTCGTTTTGTCGGTGGACGCCGACCCTTCCGCGGAGGCGGAGTCGGCCCGGGTGGGGGAGGGGGATACTGCTTCGGTGCGGGCGGCGGCGGCCCTGCCGGTCGGCAAGACGGCGGAGCGGGATGTGACGGTGCGGGTGGAGGTGGGGGCGGAGGGAGACGCGGCTACCGGGTCGGGGGTTGATTATGCGGAGGTGGGGGGTTTTGAGGTGGTTATTCCGACGGGGGAGAACCGCGCGTCCGTCGACGGGTTCGCTTTTTACGCGGCGGAGGATGATTTGGCGGAAGGCGATGAGACGGTGTCGGTGACGGGGAAAGCGGGGGAAGGGTTCGCGGTCGCCGGGGCCGCTTTGACGATTGTCGACGACGATGGGGCGATTTCTTTGAGCGTAGACGCCGATCCGTCTCCGGAGGTTGCGTCGGCTCGGGTAACGGAGGGGGAAACCGCCGAAGTAGAGGCGGTGGCCTCGCTGGCGACGGGGATAACGGCGGAGCGGGAAGTATCGGTGTCGGTGACAGTGGGGGCGGAGGGAGATACGGCTACGGGATCGGCGGACGGAACGGGGGCTGATTATGCGGCTGTAGATACTTTTGAGGTGATTATTCCCGCGGGCGAGGGGGAGGGCGGCGGTTCTTTCAGCTTGGCGGTTACCGACGACGAGATTGCGGGTGAGGGCGACGAGCAGGTAACGGTAAGCGGCGAAGCGACCGGGGCGTCCGGATATACGGTGTCGGAAGCGAAGATAACCATCTTGAATGGGGATACCCCCGTCGGGAGTGGGGGTGGGGAAGGCAAAGAAACGGAGCAGTCATCTTCGGCGGCGGAGGCCGTAGCCCAGACTCCCACGTTGCCCGCCCCAACCAAGGTCATTCTCACCGCGGATACCACGTCGGTGGCGGAAGGGGCGTCGTCGGCTCCCAACATTACTTTTACAGCCGCCTTTCCGGATGGGACGGCCACGCTGGGCGCGGACGTTAGGGTAAGGGTGACGGTAGGTAAGACCGGGGATTCGGCCGTGTCCAGCACCGATTACGCGGCGATTAATGGTTTTGATATGACGATCGCAATGGGTTCTTCCAGTGTTACCGCTTCCAAAACCTTGATGGTTACCAACGATAATTGGGCGGAAGGCGACGAGATTTTGACCATCACCGGTTCCGTCGACGGTGACACTTATACAGTGGATGAGGAGACCATTACCATCACCGACGCCGCTGACAGCCTTATCACTCTAAGCGTGGACACCGACCCCGGCGCCGCTGAATCTGTCAAATCCAGCGAGGACGGAGAAAATCCCTCGTTGGCTCCTGGAAAAACGACGGTGGTCGTTTCCGGCTCCCTCCCAGCCAATATAACAGCCGCCGATAACTTGGAAATCAACTTTACGCTGGGAGCGGATGGCGATACGGCCAAAGGTTCGGCCACCGGAACCGGGGCGGGAGTTGATTACAAAACCATCAGTGACTCTTCAAAGACCATAGTTTCGGGAGCGAGGGATTTCACCGGGCACGATGTGATTCTGCAGGCGACGGATGACGATGTGGCGTGGGAGGGCGACGAGTCGGTGACGGTTAAAGGGGTGGTTTCCGGGGTTTCCGGTTTCACGGTCGCCCCCGCGGTGGTGTACATCTCCGACAGCGACGATCCCGATGTTACCTTGACCGTCAGCCCCTCCCAGGTGGGGGAGGAGGACGGCTCGCCGCAGTTGACGGTCACCGCCGCCCTGCCCGATTCGCTGACAGCGGCGGTGGAAGCGACTGTTTCCGTGTCGGTTAGCGGTGGTACGGCTATGGGTTCTGCGGACGGAATGGGCGCCGACTATACCAATCTGTCGTCTGCGGTGGAGGTGAAGATCGAGGCGGGGGAATCGTCCGGTAACAAAGCATTCAGTCTGACCATCACCGACGATACTGATAATGAAGGTGCTGAAACCGTTACGCTCACCGGTTCGGGTACCGTATCAGTTCCCAACTTTGACGGTACCACTCTCGGTTCCACGAATCAGTCCCTATCCTTCGTTGATGCTGAGTTAACCATTGTGGACAACGATGATTTGATTACTTTGACGGTGGATACCTCTTCGGACAGCGGCCTTCAGAGCAATGTGGGGGAAGCCGACGGTTCGGCTATGATTACGGTAACCGTCGCTTTGCATACCGGCACCGCCTCGACGGGCGGTTTGACCGTGCCGGTGACGGTCGGCAAAGACGGGGATTCCGCCACCGGTTCGGAGGACGGAACCAACGCCGACTATACCAAAATCGACGTGTTCACTTTGACTATTGCCGAAAATACCAATTCCGCCTCCTCCAACATAAGTTTGGCCATCACCCAGGATGAGTTGGCGGAGGGCCCGGAGACGATTACCTTCAACGTCGCCACCCCTCCGATGGATTTTCGAGTGCCGGATGCCTCGGTGACGATTGACGACGACGACAACAACATAACTTTGAGCGTGGATCCGGTCAACGTCCTGGAGACGAGCGGGAATGTTCCGGCTAGGGTCGCGCTAGCTCTCGATGCTGGCAAAACGGCCGCCGCCGAATTGGAGGTGACGGTGTCGGTCGGCAAAGACGGCGATACGGCCACCAGCTCCGAGGACGGAGACGGAGCCGACTACGCCGAAGTGAATGATTTTGCAGTGCGGATCCACCAGGGAGGGTCCGCAGATTTTGGCAGGTTCACGCTGGCGGTCACCGACGACACCGACTGGGAGGGGAACGAAACGCAGAGCCTGACCGTGGTTGGAACTTTAGCCGGGTTCACGATAAACGAATCCACTATCACCATAACCGACAACGATTTGAATCCCGCCGGTTGCGGCGACGGTTCGTATGTTGATAATCACGCCACCCAAACCGGCTTGGTTGCGGACTGCCGGGCCCTGATAAACATTCGCAATCATTGGGTCAGCACCCGCCTCAACTACGACTGGGACACCGACCACCCGGTTCTGGAATGGGGGACGGCCCCCACCGCCAAAATCGGCTCTTGGGAAGGGGTTACGGTGGAGGACACCGACCCGGACCCGGGAACGGATGTATCACGGGTGACCAAGTTGGAAATGCTGGACGAATCCGTTACCCGAACGGACCCGGATGACCCCGAAACCGCGATCACCGAGGATCGGCAACGGCCCGGTTTGGAGGTTAATGGAATACTGCCTGCTTCTATAGGCGATCTTACTGCCCTTGAATATCTATATCTGAACAACAACCAGTTGGCGAGTTCCATTCCGACCGAGATCGGCAATCTGGTCAAACTCAAGAAACTGTATTTGCACGGAAACCTGTTGTTTGGGAGTTTGCCCACACAGATGGGTTCGTTGACACCCCTTACCGAGTTGTTTCTCAATAATAATTTGCTAAGCGGAAATATTCCCACCCAATTGGGTTCGCTGACTAACCTCACCAAATTGTGGCTGGATGATAATTTGCTGAGGGGAAGTATTCCCACCCAGTTGGGAAGCCTGACCAATCTGACGGAGTTGCACCTGAACGAAAATTTGCTAAGCGGAACCATTCCTACGGAACTGGGTAATCTCACTAACCTTAAAGAGCTGTTTCTTAGCGATAACTATTCGGTCGCCTATAATAGGATTTTGGGCAGAATTGTTGTGGCGAGCGGGCTTTCAGGTAAAATACCGAAGGAGTTGAAAACGTTAACTAATCTGGAAAAACTGCGGTTGGATGACAACTATTTGTCAGGCAACATTCCCGCCGATTTAGGCCAGCTTGCCCAACTGAAAGAAATGTGGCTGGAGGATAATCTTTTAGAAGGGACTATTCCCTCTGAGTTGGGAAACCTGTCAAACTTGGAGGGTTTGGATCTGAGTATAAATCGGCTTTCGGGAGCGGTACCATCTTCATTGGGCAATCTAGCCAACCTTGAATATTTGACTTTAGGCAATAACCGACTTACCAGCCTTCCCCCCGAACTGGGTAACCTTAGCAATCTTGAATCTTTAGATTTGTTTAATAATCAACTTTCTACTCTTCCCTCCGAAATAGGTGATCTTAGCAATCTTGAGTTTTTGGATTTGAGCAATAATCAACTTTCCAGTATTCCCTCCGAAATAGGTGATCTTGGTAATCTTGAATCTTTGAGACTTCGCCATAACGAGATTACTTCTCTCCCGACGGAGCTTGGCAAACTTGTTGCTTCCCAGGGCGGTAAATTAAGACTTCTTTATATTCAAGATCTCGGGCCGTCGGCTCCCATACCGGAACGGTTGCTGGAGGTCCCGTGGATTGACCTGTTTGCATTCGACGACCCTTTGGATTTGATTGCCTTCCGCGATTTCAGTAAAGGTTTGGCTACCACGCCTCGGGAATACGAAGTATGGACCTGTGATGTGGGGGGTACGCTTGATATCACGCCGGAAGGAGCGGTAACTAGCCTGTCTAGGAACACTGACTTCTTCAGAGAAATGTCCGACAACAAGTTTGCCCTCACCTTCCGGGTGGGGGGAGCGGTCACCTCCACCCACACCTGGGCGAACGGCGGTTTGGCGGCGGCTCGCAAAAGTTGCCTGGATCAGATAAGACCCAATCGGGATAAGCAACTTGGCAACTCTCGGTATCGAGATATTGATCGGAAAATAATTATTGTAGACAACCATTCAAGTAATGGCGGTTTAAATCACTTTTATACAGTACTAGGTATTCCCCCTCATGTTGAACGGGGTGAATCTGGGTATCAACAGTTGACGGTAGACAATATCATCCATGTAGGGGGAGGCACCGTCTTCCCTACACCTCATTTTCCTCGGCTCAGTACCGTGGCTCATGAGATAGGACACGGTCTTCAATGGCCTCATTCTTACGGCGGCAGGATTGTGCGTGGAGGAGAAGTTTATGAATACGACAATCGAATGGATTTGCTGAGCGGACGGGTCGCATTTGATTTGACGACGTCAACGATTGCCGTGAACCGTTACGCGTCGGGCTGGATCGCACCGGAGGATGTAGCGTTGCATACCGGAGCGGTAACGAACTACGTGTTGAGCCCTTTAGGGGAAGAGGGAACCCAGATGTTGGCTATTCCCACTGCCTGGTCGCCGGGAACTTTCTACACGTTGGGGGTGCGAGTGCAGGAAGGTATTGACCGCGATGTTCCACTGGAAGGGGTGGAGTTGTACTTTGTAGATCAACGTCACTACGCTTGCAATATTTCCTTCGCCGGGCTGTGCGGCAACACCCGTCGCCGCACTATCCCTATTAATCCTCCTAACCTGGATTATAGTAAGTCTGTCCTGGATCCTAGGAGGTATACTATCGAAAACGTGTTTGATGAAAGCGATGAGGCGTTTACGCTAAATGTGGGGGTGCTCACAGAGGAAGGGGAGCAGGACAGATTGCGGGTGGCGATTACCAGACGGGAGGGCGACAAGTTCACGGTTCAGGTGGGGGCCCTCCCCTTCCAACCGGTTAGAACCCGGTCCATTTTGGGTTTGCCGGAGGACATTAATGTGTCGGCGACCGTCGCAGGTTCCAACACTGTGAGGGAGGGGGGTTCGCGGCGGGTTAGCGTTACCGCCTCCTACCCGCGTAATTCCCGGACTTCGCGTATTCCCGCCCGGGTGTCCTTGCAAGTGAGCGGATCGGCTAGGGACGGGTCTGACTTTACCGGGGTGAATGATTTTGCGATGGTTATCCCGGCTGGAGGGTCGACCGCTTCAGGTTCGTTCACTTTGCGGACGGTCAACGATTCCCTGCCGGAGAGCGCGGAGACGATCAGGATTGCCTTCCGGGCTCCCGGATATGATTTGTCAGGGGATACCGCCCTAACGTTCACCATCCCTACCAACGATCAGCCGCCTCCCCCGTCAAGCAGCGGTGGAGGCGGGGGCGGTGGAGGCGGGGGCGGTTTTTCCGCGCCTTCTCCCCCCGTCAACCCGCCGCCCCCGCCGCCGCCTGTGCAACCGGCGTGCGCGGGGCGTTTTTGCGATGAGGACGGGAGCGTTCATCAGTCCAGCATCGAAACAATCGCCGAGTGGAGGATTACGGTGGGATGCGATGCGTCGGACCCGCGGCTCTTTTGCCCGTCGCAGTCCATCACCCGGCGGCAGATGGCGGCCTTTTTGTATCGGGCGGTGACCCATCGGTGGGGGACGCCGCCGGCTCCGGAGAGACAGGAGTTGGGGGACGTCGGGGCGGGGGCGTGGTACCGGCTGTTCGCGGATTGGGCGGTGGCCAACGGGGTGATGGAGGCGGCGGAGGGGATGTTCCATCCGGGCGGGGTGGTGACGCGGGCGGACATGGCCCGAATGTTGGTGGCGGCCTTTCCGCACCTGAACCCGGCGTCGGAGGCGGAGGGCCGGTTCAGTGATGTGGAGGGAGCGGACGAGGAGACGGTTCGGGCGATGGAGGGCCTGTTCCAAGCGGGGGTGACCCGGGGTTGCGCCACCGGCCCGCTCCGTTTCTGCCCGAATCAACCGGTAACCCGGGCGCAGATGGCCTCTTTCTTCGTACGGGCGCTCAACCAGGCCCCGGCCCCCGCCCCCTGATCCCGCCCTTCACAGGAAAGGCAGAGTCGCCACTACCAGACCGGCCGGGTTGTCCACCGGGACCACATGGGAGCTGTCGGCCACTTCCGCCAAACGGCCGTCCGGGGTGCGCTCCGCCATCTGCGCCATCACCTCCCCTTTCACGAAACTGCCGGCGGCGTGCACGTACAGGACGGGCGCCTCCAACCGCTCCAAACGATCCCAATGGTCATCGGAGCGGAACGGCCATCGCTCAAAGAAAAATGGGTCGTGTTTGGGGGCCAGCCGTCCCCCTTCCACCGGCCCGTAACAGAGGGCGGCGGTAAGTTCCACCATCTCCCGGTCGGCGTTGGGATGGGCGGCCTCCACCCCTTTTTTCACTTCTTCCATGTCGGCGTGGCTGGTCGGGCGGGGAAACAGGTCGGTTTCGCCTTGCGCGAAGGACGGCTCCACGTCCACTACTACCAGCTGCCCCACCCGGCCCGGGTTTTCCGCCGCGTATTGAAGGGCGATCAAAGCCCCCCAGGAGGAACCCATCACATCCACCCGCTCCTCCTCCCAGCCGTCCACCAGGGCGGCCAAGTCCGCAACGTGGTCGACGGTCCGGTAGGCATGGGAAGCCGACCATTGGCTTTCCCCGTAGCCGCGCAAGTCCACCGCCGACACCCGCCGCCTGCCCCTTATCCCAGTCGCAACCGCATGCCAGTTCCAAGCGTTGCCGGTCACCCCGTGCAGGCACACCAGCGACGGACCCTTCCCCCCGAAGTCCAGAAAGTGCAGTCGGTTGCCCTCCGCCCCCGCCGCGTAGCCATGGCGAACCCCGGGTGTCAACATCAAAGCCTCCTTATGTCCCATGCGTTCCATGTTCCATTGACCTGAGGCTAGTCGTCTTCCGGGGGCCGGTCCCGGGCGAACCCGGCCAGTCGTTCATCTTTGAACAGTTTGACGGCCGCCGCCGCGGCCTCCGCCCGCACCTCTTCTTCATCCACCCGGGTGGAGCGGCCGTTTTCCACGATTATCTCCCCGGCGACGATCACCATTTCCACATCCCCCGCCCGCCCCGAGTGCGCCACCGAGGCGGCGGGGCGGTTCCAGGGGGTGTGCCGCACCCGGTTGACGTCCATCACCGCCAGGTCGGCCGCCCGGCCCGCTTCCAAAGACCCGCCGTCCGCCCCGGTCATCGCCGCTCCGCCCAAAGCCGCCAACTCCAAAAACTGTTCGGCGGTGGTAGCGGTTGGATCAAGTTGGGCCAATCGGTGCATCAGGATTCCCGCTTTCATCGCCTCGAACATGTCCTGCCCGGCCACCGCTGTTCCGTCGCTTCCCAGGGCGACGTTGGCCCCCGCCGCCAGCAACGGCCCCAGTCGGAGCACGCCGGAAGCCAGATACTGGTTGGAGACCGGGTTGTGGACGGCGGTCGCCCCCCGGCGGCCCATCGCCGCGATTTCGTCTTCGTCCAGCCAGATGGCGTGGGCCAGCGTGGTCCGCCCGGTGAGCAGGCCCCGCTCCTCCAACCAGGCCACCGGGCGGGTTCCGCGCACCTTCTTGAAGTAACCTATCTCCGCCTGCGACTCGGAGCAGTGCATATGCCAGCGCACCCCTCCGGCCTCCGCCATCTCGGCGCACCCTTCAATCAGGTCGGGGGAGACGTAGACTATGTTCTCCGGGCAGGGCCACACTTCCACTCGGGAACCGGCCGGGCGGGCGGCCATGCATTCCCCGGTTATGGCCAATTCTTCTTCTGCGTTCCATTTGAAAAACTCCGGGGGCGCCCCCATCAGCTCCGCCCCCCGGTTCATCTCCCCGAAAACCCCGCGGGCCACCGCCCCCCTGATTCCCACTTCTTCCACCGCCTGCGCCGCCGCCAGGGTGGTTTCCGCATCGGCGGGGGCGTAATGGTTGTCCACCACCATGGTGGTGCCGGACAGGGCGGCTTGCAGGGCCCCCAACCGCACGGCCGCCGTAGCAATTTCCGGGGTGATGGCCAGGGAGTAGGGGAACATAAAACGGCGCAACCAGGGAACCAGGCTCATCCCGTCGCCCAAACCCCTCCCCAAGGTCTGGAAAAGATGGGTGTGGCCGTCGGTCAAACCGGGCAGTACCGCCTTGCCCGCGCAGTCGATCACCCGCCCCGCGTTTTCCCGGCAGGGGCGCAGTTGGGCGCGGGTTCCCACGGAGGCGATGCGGTCCCCGGCGACGGCTATCGCCCCGTCTTCCAGCACGCGCCGTTTCCCATCCAGGGTGATGACCGTCCCGCCTTCTAAAAGAAGGTCGCAACCGGCGGGCGGAGGGGAGGCGGGCGGAGGTCGTCCCATGCTTCGGATGTTATAGTAAATAACACGGGCCTTCGCGGCCGACTCCGACTTCGGCCATTCCCCGTTTGCGAAACAAGGCCGCTTCCAGTCGGGGCGGAAAAACGATTTTGGGAGGCGGCAA
Source organism: Candidatus Spongiisociaceae bacterium (assembly GCA_965202665.1). Lineage (GTDB taxonomy): Bacteria > Actinomycetota > Acidimicrobiia > Spongiisociales > Spongiisociaceae. Next base: position 564,338 of record OZ241841.1, on the reverse strand, counting down.
GATGGAGTCTTTGAAAGGACGAACGGTCATCATCACCGGCGGGGCCAGGGGGATCGGACGGGCCTACGCCTTGGGTTTGGCGGAGCGGGGCGCGAACGTGGTCATCGCCGATGTGTTGGACGGGTCTTCGACGGCGGCGGAAGCGGCCCGGGCGGGGGGCGGGGCGATGGCGGTCATCACCGACGTCAGCGATCAAGATTCCACGGCGGCCATGGCCGAGGCGGCGGTGGAGCGTTTCGGGCGGGTGGATGCGCTGATCAACAACGCGGCGATGTTTTCCGAAACCACCCGCGGCCCTTTCACCGAGTTGACCGTGGAGGAATGGGATCGCGCTTTTGCGGTAAACGTGCGGGGGGTTTGGCTGTGCGTCAAAGCCGTCCACCCCTATATGGCCGCCCAAGGTTCGGGAAAGATAATCAACATCGCATCCAACACCTGTTACAAGGGAACGGTCGGCTTCCCCCACTACGTAGCCAGCAAATCCGCCCTGCTGGGACTGACCCGTTGCCTGGCCAACGAACTGGGCCCGGATGGGATCACGGTCAACACGGTTTCGCCCGACCTGATCCCCAACCCGGAGTTGCGTCCCACGGATGAACGGAGCGACCCCGTGGTGGTGGCGGGGAGGGCCCTGCGGCGCACCCAGGTGGCCGAAGATATGGTGGGGACCATCGTGTATCTGTGTTCTTCGGCCTCCGACTTCGTAACCGGACAGAGCCTGCTGGTCAACGGCGGGGCCTACTTTGTCTGAGTTCGTTTAGACATGAAAGAACCGAGGGGAGAGGAGACGTACAGTGGCTAAGCTCACCATGCAGGATCTGGCCGACCCGTTTGTGCCGGAAGGTTCCTCCAAGTGGTACCGCTCCATGCGGCATTTTTGGCACCCGGTGGCTTACGGGTCCGATGTGGAGGAAGGCAAAATGTTGCAGGGGAGCCTGCTGGGGGAGCGGATACTCCTGGTCCGGCATCAGGGGCAGGCGCGCGCCTTTATGGACGTTTGCCGTCACAAGGGCGCCGCGCCTTCCCTGGGATGGTTGGAGGACGGCTGCATCCATTGCCCCTATCACGGTTGGACCTACGACATGGAGGGCAACCTGGTGGATATTCCTTCCCGCCCGGAGTTGAACGGCATCCTGAAAGTGGACCTGGTCCGCTACCAGTGCCGGGAGAGCGCCGGGTTGGTTTGGGTGTCGCTGACGGACGATCCGTGGGGGGACCCGCCCGGCTTGTCCGAATGGGACGACCCGACGATGGTCTGGCAGACCCCCCCTTTCTACGACTGGGCCACCAGCGCCCCGCGCCGGTTGGAGAACTTCGTGGACTTCTCCCATTTCCCGTTCGTGCACGAGAACATTCTCGGCACCCGGGACAAAGCGGAGGTGGAGGAGCACCATGTGTGGCGCGAGGGGGGGATGCTCCGTTTCGACCGGTACGTCCAAGAACCCAATGTGGAGCGGATGAAGCAGATTCTGGGGTTGGAGGACGACATCATAACGGTCCACAACCGTTATTACCTGACGGTTCCCGGGACCATCTACCTGTTGCGGGTGTTCCCCAACGGGAAGCGCTACGCCCTTTACATGGTTACCGCCCCCACCGGTCCGGCCGCCTGCCGCAACTTCTGGCACATCGGTTCCGACTTCGCCCTCACCGAAGACGACCGGGCTTTCCTCCTGGAATTCGAGTATATGGTGTTGGATCAGGACAAGCCGGTGGTGGAGTCGCAGTGGCCGGAGCACCTGCCCGACCTGCTCAGCGCCGAAATGTACGTAAAAGTGGCCGACGACGTGACCCTCGCCTACCGCTCCTGGCTGTTTGAGTTGGCGGCCGAGTTCGTCGAGGAGTGAAAAACGCCCCCTGCCGGACCGGGAGGGGAAGACCGCAAATATCCGCCTCAAGCCGTCGGGGGCCTAAACGGGTTGCTATATTGGGGACGGTTCGGGTTCAAGTGCGCACAGCAACTACCAGCCGGAACGCCCGAATCGTTTCCCACCGACCGGCATAAGGAGGATACGTCATTATGAAACTTATTACTGGCGGAAGAAAGACGGCCCTGTTGGCGGTCGTTTTGGCCCTGGGACTGGTTGCCGCGGCCTGCGGCGGCGACGAGCCGGCCGCAACCACCGCCGCCCCCGCCACTCAGGCCCCCACCACTACCGCGGCCGCCACCACTACCGCCGCCGCCGAAGAGGCAATGCCCATGCCCACTCAGTTGGATGTGGCCATGATCCTGCTGGGCGTGAAAGAGGAGGGGTGGTACTCCACGATGATCGACGCCATCGGCCGGTTTACCGAAGACAATCAGTACGGATTGGACATCAACTTGGAGGTTATAGAAGAGATCCCTTACGCCGACGGGGAGCGGGTCATCCGCGACTTGGCCCAGACCGGCGATTACGAGATTATCTTGTCCCACAGCGCCTACTCGGACGGGGTGGCGGCGGTCAAAGACCAATATCCGGATATTCTGTTCGCCTACTCCGGGTCGGGCAACGAGCCGCTGGGCGGCAACGGTTATTGGATTGACGTTTTCATCCACGAGCCCGCCTATCTGGCCGGGATCGCGGCCGGCATGATGACCGAAACCAATCAAATCAGCGCGGTGGCGGCCTTCCCTTTCCCCAACGTGAACGGTCCGCTTAATGCTTTCATCGACGGGGCGAGGTCGGTCAATCCGGACATAACCGCCGAAGTGGCTTACATCGAGTCCTGGTTCGATCCGGCCACCGCCCAGGAGGCGGCCGCCGCCCAGATAGCGGCCGGTTCCGATATGATCTACGCGGAGCGTTTCGGTCCGTTCGCGGCGGTGGAAGAGGGGGACGGCGTCTACGCCTTCGGCCATTTCACGGACCAATTGGGAATGTCCGACGTGGTGCTGACCAGCGCCGTGGCCCGCTGGGACCCCGCTTTCTCCGACCTGCTCGATGCCTGGTACGCCTACACAACCGAAGGCGTCCCGTACAACGCGCCGATGGAGCGCATCGTCTATCAGTCCATGGTGGACGGCGGTTCCACCTTGGGGGCCCTCAGCGACGCCCTGCCGGCCGATGTGCGGTCGGCGGTGGAGGAGGCCCGGGATGCCATTCTGGACGGATCGTTGTCGGTTCCGTTGGTGATCGATCCCATCGAATAGAACCCGCCGCAGGTGAAAGAATCCGACTGCGGAGAGGATTGGGGGCCGGTGTCCGAAACGATCCTCTCCGTGGAGGGCGTCACTAAGCGATTTCCCGGGGTGACGGCCAACGACGCCGTCACCCTGGAAATCCGGCGCGGTGAGATACATTGCCTTTTAGGGGAGAACGGGGCGGGAAAAACCACGCTGGCGGACATCCTCTACGGGGTGTACCGCCCCGATGAGGGAACCGTCCGTTTCAGGGGGGAGCCGCTGGAGCTGGCCAGTCCCCGGGACGCCATAGAGGCCGGCATCGGGATGGTGCATCAGCACTTCGAGCTGGTGCCGCCCATGTCGGTGGTGGAAAACGTGGTGATCGGAACTTCCGCCCGGCAGTGGCTGAACCTGTCCGAGGCCCGGCGCCGCTTGGGGGAGTTCTTCCGCAACTACGACGTGCGGATCGACCCCGATGCGGAAGTGGGGCGCCTCTCAGTCGGGGAGCAACAGTGGGTGGAGATTTTCAAAACCCTCTACTTCGGGGTGGAGTTGCTCATTTTGGACGAACCCACCGCGGTGCTCACCCCGCAGGGAGTGGAACAGCTGTTTCGCATCCTCCGGCAGATGCGGGACGAGGGGCTGACCATCATCCTCATCACCCACAAAATGAACGAGGTGGTGGAACTTTCCAATCGGGTGACCGTGTTGCGGGCGGGGGCGGTGGTGGATACCGTCCATACCGACCGGGTGACTTCCCGGGAGTTGGCCCGGATGATGGTGGGCCGGGACGTGCTTTTCCGGTTGGACAAAAAGAGTTTCAACCGGGCCGGCCGGTGCTGGAAGTGGATGATATCCGGCTGGAAAGCGAAACGGGGAGGGGTTCGCTGCAGGGCCTGTCCATCACGGCCCGGGCCGGTGAGATCGTGGGGGTGGCGGGCGTGTCCGGCAACGGACAGAACGCCCTGTTCGACGCCTTGGTGGGCGTGCAACATCCCTCGCAGGGAACCATCCGCATCGACGGGACCGACACCCACGACAAATCGGCCCACCGCATCGCCCGGTTGGGGGTGGCCAACGTGCCCGCCGATCGCATCCGGCACGGCCTGCTCATGGACTTTCGGGTCAACGAGAACCTGGTTTTGGGAAGACACCGCCTGCGCCGCTTCTCCCGGCGGGGATTGCTGAACAGCAGCGCCGTCAACGACTTCGCCGCCGAATCCATCACCGGATTCGAGATCAAAACCCCTTCCGCATCCCACATCACCCGCACCCTTTCCGGAGGAAACCTGCAGAAGATAATCCTGGCCCGGGAGCTGTCGGGGGAGCCCAAGTTGCTGGTCGTCCATCAACCAACCCGCGGATTGGACATCGCGGCCAGCGAATACGTGCGGCAACGGCTGGTGGAGGAACGGGATCGGGGGGCGGCGGTGTTGCTTATCTCCGAAGATCTGGACGAAATTCTGCAACTGGCCGACCGGGTGGCGGTCATCTACGAGGGACGGATCGTGTCCGAGGCGGCCGGAGAGGAGGCGGACCGGGAAACGATCGGTCTGAACATGGCCGGGGTGGTAGCCGGCGAGGAGACGACGGTGGTGAAAAGGTGACCCCGTCCCCGCCTCCCGAGTTGGGGGACGGAGACCGGCCCGGGCGGAGAACCTTGACCTCCGCGCTTTTGCAACCCGGGGCCGGCTGGCGGTTGGAAAAACGGCTGAACGTCCGCCCGTGGCACGAGTTGATCGCCCTGTTGGCCGCGCTGGGGGCGGCGGTGCTGATCATCGCCGCTTTGGTGACCCTAATCGGCAAGAACCCGTGGGAATCTTTCGCGGCCTTGTACAACGGGGCGTTCGGAGGCCGGATTTCGGCTTTGGAGACCCTGGTGCAGGCCACCCCCCTCATCTTCACCGGCCTGTCGGCGGCCATCGCTTTCCGGGCCGGCATTTGGAACATCGGGGCCGAAGGCCAGTTTTTCGCCGGGACCATCGGGACTTGGTGGGCCTACGATTTGTGGGGGGGCCTGCCCGCCCCCCTGTCTTTCATAATCATGTTCGCCGCGGCCGCCCTGGCCGGGGCGGTCTGGTCTTCCATCGCCGGGGGGCTCCTGGTTCGTTACGGAACCAATGAGATTCTGACCACCGTGATGCTCAACTTCGTAATTCTCTACGTTCTTTCCTATCTGCTGGCGGGACCGTGGCAGTCCCCCGGCACTTTCTATTATCAGACGGAGCGGATGGACGAAGCCTCTTTTCTGCCCCGTTTTTTCTCCGACAGCCGTCTGCATTGGGGTTTCGCCCTCGCCCTGTTGACCGCGGCGGCGGTCTATTTCCTGATCCGCAACACCACCCTCGGCTACGAGATACGGGGGGTGGGGATCAATGCCACCGCCTCCCGCTACAAGGGGGTAAGGGTGGGAATGGTGGGGCTGGCGGTGATGGCCATTTCCGGGGCCATCGCCGGCTTGGCGGGGGCGGGGGAAATACTGGGCGTATATCACCGGTTGCAGACGGATTTCGCCCTCGGAGTGGGTTTCACGGGGATCATCATCGCCCTGGTGGCCCGCCTTCACCCCCTGTGGACGGTGGCGGTGGCCATAGCTTTCGGGGCTTTGGTGAACGGTTCCACCGCCATGCAGTACGAAACCGGCATACCAAGCGCCCTGGTGCAGGTTATCGAAGGGGTGGCCTTGGCTTTGGTGCTGGCGGCGGCGGTGGCTTCCCGTTATCGGATAAGGCGGACGGCGCGCGATGGATGATTTCTTCACGGTCGCGGTGTTGACCGGCATCCTGCTGGCCACCCTCCGCATCGCCACCCCCCTGTTGCTGGCCGCCTTGGGGGAGCTGGTGAGCGAAAGCAGCGGCATTTTGAACTTGAGCGTGGAAGGCATGATGACTTTGGGCGCTTTCGCCGGGTTTTTCGCCGCCAATCAGACGGGAAGCCTGTGGGCGGGGTTGGCGGGGGCCGCCTTGGGAGGCGGTTTGCTTTCGCTGGTGATGGCGGTGATGACGGTCACGGTGAAAGTGAACCAGGTGGTGGCCGGGCTGGCCCTCAACATTCTGGGAAGCGGCTTGGCCTTTTTCTGGTACCGCTCCGTCTACGAGGGCGGCGGGGGAAGCATAGACATTCCCACCGTGCAGACACTGAGCCGGCCCTGGTTGACCTTTATGGCCTTTCTCGCCGCCCCGGTGATTTGGCTGTTTCTTTACCGGACGAAATACGGCTTGGAGTTGCGCAGCATCGGACACAATCCGGAGGCGTGCGACATGCGGGGGGTGGGCATAGCCTCCCGGCAATACGCGGCGGTGGTGTTCGGGGGGATGATGGCCGGGTTGGCCGGCTCCTACCTGTCCCTGGGCTCCACCGGGCTCTTCTTTCCGGGCATCGCCGCCGGCCGGGGATGGATCGCCTTGGCCATAGTCATTTTCGGCAACTGGCGGACCAGCTGGATCGTGGTCGGTTCCCTGTTGTTCAGTTTCCTGGAAGCCACCCAGTTGTCCTTGCAGACCAGCGACGTGGAACTTCCCTACCAGCTGTTGCTGGCCTTGCCGTTCGTCTTGACCATCGTGGCCTTGGTTTTCAACCGCAGCCGCTCCCGGGTGCCGATGTCCCTCACCATCCCTTACCACCGCGGCCAGCGGTGACGGCCGGCGCCGGTTCCTTGGGAATCAATCCGATGATCCGCCATCGGGCGGGTCACATCGGCCGGGCCGTCCCCCGCCGGGAGGACCGGTCCCCCCTGCTGGGCCGCAGCCGTTACATAGCCGATGTGAAACTTCCCGAAATGTTGGAGGCGGCTTTCGTCCGCAGTCCCGAACCCCACGCCGTCATCCGCTCCGTTGACACCGCCCCCGCCTTGGCCCTGCCCGGCGTGCGCGCCGTTTACACGGCCGCCGACCTGGCGGAAGTGGGTTCTTTTCCCCACACCATCGAGTATCTGCGCCCGGTCCGGCAGCGCCCCCTGGCCGAAGACCGGGTTCGTTACGCGGGTTCCCCCTACGCGGCGGTGGCAGCCGAAGACCGCTACATCGCCGAAGACGCCGTCGCCCTGGTGGCTGCTTCCACCGAATTCGAAACGCTCCCCGCGGCGGCCGGCCTGGATCAGGCCCTGGCCGAGGCCGCCCCCCGACTGTTCGAAGACTGGCCCGACAACCGCCTGGTTGATTTCCCGGCGGAGAAGCCGGAGGTGGCGCGGGCTTTTGCGGAAGCCGAGCATGCTTTCACCGCCGTTTACGTCAGCCAACGCCAGACCGGGTTGCCGCTGGAATGCCGGGGGGTGGTGGCGGACGCGTCCGATGATTTGCTCACCGTATGGTCCTCCACCCAGAGTCCGCACATCGTCCGCACCACCGTGGCCGGAATGCTGGGCGTCCCCGAAGCGCAGGTGCGGGTAATCACCCCCGCCCTGGGAGGGGGGTTCGGAACCAAAACCCACATCTACCCGGAGGACGTAGTGGTGCCCTGGATGGCCCGTCGCCTGAGGAAACCGGTGCGTTGGATAGAAGACCGGAGGGAGAACCTGCTGTCGGCGGCGCACGCCCGGGATCAGCGGCACGAAGTGGAGGTGGCCTACGATTCCGATGGAACCATTCGGGCCTTCCGTTGCACCGCCCTGTGCGATGTGGGGAGCGGGGAGATTTTCATGCCCGGAACCGCTCCGGTGTTCGTCACCGCCGGTTGCATAACCGGGGGCTACCACCTCCCGCACGCGGAGGTGCGCCCGGTATGCGTGGTGACCAACAAGACCCCCAGCGGGGCGTACCGGGGGTTCGGGGTACCGGAGGGCATTTTGGTGATGGAGGGCGTCATCGACCGGGTGGCCCGCCTCACCGGGACCGACCGGGTGGAGATGCGGCGCCGCATGCTGTTGCGGGAGGAGCAGATGCCCTACGTGATGCACGGCGGCGGCAAGGTCGATTCCGGCTCCCACCTTGCATCTTTTGAGCGGGTTCTGGAGATGGTCGGGCCCATGGCGGAGCGGGCCCGGGCCAAATACGCCGATGATCCCGATGTCCTAGTGGGGGTCGGCTACGCCAACTACGTGGAGCCCACCACCCCCACCTACCACCTCACCACCGGCCACTGGGCCGGTTACGACTCGGCCCTGGTCCGCGTGGACGCGGACGGCCGGGCCCGGGTGGGGCTGGGGGTGACCGACCTCGGCCAGGGAACCGAAACGGTGGCCGCCCAGTTGACGGCCGAGGCTTTGGGTTTGCACCCCGACCAGGTGACGGTGGTGATGGGGGACACGGAACGGGCCCCCTACGGGCTGGGCTCCTGGGGAAGCCGCTCGGCCATGGTGATGAGCGGCTCCATTCTGCTGGCGGCCGACCGCCTGCTGTCCAAAGCCCGGCGAATCGCCGCCCATATGCTGGAAGCGGCCCCCGAAGACGTGATCCTCTCCGACGGGCGCTTTCACGTAGCGGGGGTTGAAACCCCCCGGGTGGACTGGGCCCGGGTGGCCACCGCCGCTTGGATTCGCACGGTGGACCTGCCCCCGGGGATGGAGCCCGGGTTGGAAGAGTCCGGCTTTTTCGAACCGCCCGATTTGGAGCACGCGCCGGACGCCGACGGCAAGGTCAACGCCGCCGCCAGCTGGTCCAACGGGGCCCACGCCGGGGTGGTGAGCGTGCGCATCAGCACCGGCGAGATCCGCATTGAGGATTATGCGGTGGTGCACGACTGCGGGACCATGCTGAACCCGATGATCGTGGAAGGCCAGGTGCACGGCGGGGTGGCGCAAGGGATCGCCGGGGCCATGTACGAACATTTTCAGTACGATCCGGAAACCGCCGCCCCCCGTTTCGCCTCTTTTATGGAATACCTTTTCCCCACCTGCTCCGAAGTTCCGCCCATCGCTTTGGACCATTTCCAAACCCCCGCCCCTTCCCAGCCTTTGGGCGCCAAAGGATGCGGGGAGGGGGGGACCATCGGCCCGCCCGCGGTGGTGGCCGGGGCGGTGTCGGACGCTTTATCCGGAATGGGGGTGGAGATTACGGCCACGCCGGTGACGCCCGAGGCGGTGCGCCGGGCCATCCGGGAAGCGGCCGGCCGGGGAGCGGCTCCATGAAGCCCGCCCCTTTTGACTATTTCCGGGCCCGCTCGGCGGCGGAGGCGACGGCCGCTTTGGCCTCTTCCGATTCCGCCAAGGTTTTAGCGGGCGGCCAAAGTTTGATCCCCGCTATGAACTTCCGCCTCGCCCAGCCCGCCCTGCTGGTGGACATCAGGAACGCGGCCGGCCTGGGGGAGATGACGGCGGATGCGGACGGGGTGCGGATCGGAGCTGCGGTAACCCAGAGCCGGGTGATGAAATCCTCCGAGGCCTACGCCGCGGTCCCCGGCCTGCGCCGCGCCCTGCGCCTGGTGGGGCACTTGCAAATCAGGAACCGGGGAACCGTTTGCGGCAGCCTGGCCCACGCCGATCCGGCCGCCGAGTTGCCGGCTTTGGCTTTGGCCTGCGGGGCCCGGCTGGCCATTCTCGGCCCGCAGGGGGAACGGACGGCCGGGGCGGAAGATTTCTTTTTGGGGCCGTACTGGACGGCCCTGCAACCGGCGGAGGTGGTCACCGCCGTTTGGTTTCCCACCCAGCCGCGGGGGGCGGTTACGTTGGTGGACGAAGTCGCCCGTCGCTCGGGGGACTTCGCCATCGCCGGGCTGGCCGCCGTCTTGGAATTGGAGGAGGGGGAGGTGAGGGGCGGGCGGCTGGCTAGTTTCGGGGTGGGCGGCCAACCGCAACGTTTGGCGGCCGCCGAAGAAGCCGTACGGGGGTTCCGTCCCGGGGCGGCGGACGGACCTCTGCGCGAGGCGGCCTTTCGGGACGCCGCGCAGGCGGTGGACGACGGGCACGCCTCCTCTGAATACCGGCGGGAGGCTTTGGGGGCGTTGCTGGCGCGAACCGTCCGCCGGGCGGTGTCATACGGCCGGGAATGCGGCCGGGGAAAGGAGTTCTGATGTCTTCCGCAACCGGCTCCCGGGAAGTGGATTTGGCGGTGACCGTCAACGGCCGGGAGGTGCGGCGGCGGGTGCCCGCCCGCCTGTTGTTGTCCGACTTCATCCGCGATGTGGTCGGCCTAACCGGCACCCACGTCGGATGCGAACACGGCTACTGCGGGGCCTGCACCGTAATAGTGGATGGAGACGCCGTCCGTTCCTGCTCCATCCTGGCCGTTCAAGCGGAGGGGGCCGCGGTCAGAACCGTGGAGGACTTGGCCCCCGAAGGCGACCTGACCCCCATGCAACGGTCTTTCCACGACCACCACGCCATGCAGTGCGGTTTCTGCACGGCCGGTTTTTTGATGACTTTGGAGAGCGTCGACCCCGCTGACTACCGGGAACCCGGGCAGGTGGCGGAGTTGCTGTCCGGGAACCTGTGCCGGTGCACCGGATACCAGAACATCGTGCGGGCGGTATGCGCGGCGTGGGGCGTGGAAAACCCGGCAACCAACAGCGGGCCGCCCTCCGACATCGGCGGGGGCCATGCGGGTTGATTGCGCACTTCGGGCGGCGGCGGCAGCGCCGGCGCGGTATGATTGGCGGGTTGCCTCCCGGCGAACAGGAGTTGCGGCATGGCTACTGTGACAATTGATCATGCGACTTGCATAGTGTCCGGTATGTGCGCCTCGGTGGCCCCGGAGTTGTTCCGGGTTTCCGACGACAACCGGGAAATCATCGTTCTGCAACCGGAGGTGCCCTCCGAACTGGAGGACGAGGCCCGCAGCGCCGCCGTATGTTGCCCGGTGGAGGCCATTACCGTCGCATCCGCTTAAGGAGGTGGTTATGCAGCAGGCAGGCGACTTGTTGGAGGTGCAGGGAAACACCCAGCTGGATGTGGCCGGCGAGACGAAGCTCTACGAACAGTTGCGGCATTTCTGGCATCCGGTGGCCTTCTCCGAGGATCTGACGGACGAACCCCATCAGGTCACCCTGTTCGACACCCGTTTGGCGGTGGCCCGTTTGGAGGGCCAACCTTACGTATTCGACGACATCTGCCGGCATCGCGGCTCTTCGTTGGCCTTGGGCCGCATCGACGGCTGTTTTTTGCGTTGCGCCTACCACGGGTGGGCCTACGACAAGGACGGCGCGGTGGCGGACATCCCCGCCCGGCCCGAGTTGAACGGCAAACTGAAGGCCCAACTTCCCGTCTACCCGGCTGTGGAATCGGGGGGCCTGGTGTGGACCTGCCTGGGCGGCGAAACCCCCGTTTTCCCGCCCGCCGTCCTGCCGGAACTAGACGACCCCTCCTATCGTGTTATGCACTGGGATCCCTACGAGTGGGACTGCTCGGTGGGTCGGCGGCTGGAGAACTATTTTGACTTCTCCCATTTCGCCCATGTCCATCATGGAATATTGGGGGATCGCGACAACCCGGTGATCGCCGACTACGAGGCGGAACGTTACGGAGGGGAGATTCGCATCACGGCCGGGCCCTTTTTGGAATACACCGACAACCCCAAGAATTCGGCCGTGTCCGGCGTGGGGGAAACCTATGAGGCTTGGAAGAGATACCGGGTGTTCATGCCCAACGCCATGTGGCTGGACAGCTCGGCCGGCCCCGACGAGCATTACATACTGTTCGTGGCGGTGGCCCCGGTGGGACGGAAACGGACCCGCTGTTTCACCTTCATGGCCCGCAACTACGCCTTGGACATGGACGAGGAGTTCGACGGCATGCAACGGATCATCCTCGCCCAGGACAAACCGGTTGTGGAATCCCAGCGCCCGGAGGAGTTGCCGGTGGAGTTGAGCGCCGAGATGCATGTCAAAGCGGCCGATTTGGGAACCGTCCTCTATCGGCGGTGGCTGATGGAAATCGCCGACGGCGTCTTTGAGCTGGCCCCCGCCGGGTGACCGATTCTTCTTCCCCGGCGGCGGTGGTGGTGGGGGCTTCGCTGGGCGGACTGCGGGCGGCGGCGGCTTTGCGCACTTTCGGCTTCCCCGGCCCAATCACCCTGGTGGGGGACGAACCGCACCCGCCGTACGACCGCCCCCCGCTTTCCAAAGAGGTTCTAACCGGGGAGAAGCAACCCTCCGAGGCGCTGTTGCGCCCGCCGGAGTTTTTTGAGGAACAGGGCATAGTTTTGCGGCTGGGGACGGCGGCGGTCGGTTGGGACGCCGCGTCCCGCACCGTCCGTCTGGCGAACGGGGAGGAACTGGCCTACGAGGCGGCGGTGGTCGCCACCGGCTCCCGGGCCCGCTGGCTCCCCGGCGTCGGCGAACTTCCGGGGATGCACGTGATGAGAACCTTGGACGATGCGGCCGCTATCCGCTCCTCGTTGGAAACGGCCCGCCGGTTGGTGGTGGCGGGGGCCGGTTTCATCGGGAGCGAAGTGGCGGCCTCCGCCCGCAGCCGGGGTTTGGAGGTGATCATCGCCGAGGCCGCCGAGCAGCCGTTGGCGGCGGCCGTGGGCCGGGAGGTCGGGGAGAGATGCGCCGCCTTGCACGGACGGTACGGGGTGGAGCTGCGGTGCGGGACGGGGGTGTCGGGCGCGCGGGAGGAGTCATCGGAGCTGGCGGTGGAACTGTCGGATGGAAGCGAAGAGCGGTGCGGGGCGATGGTGGTCGGAATCGGGGTGATCCCCAACACGGAATGGTTGGAGGGTTCGGGGATGGAAACGGAGCGGGGGGCGGTGGTCTGCGACCGGTTTCTGCGCACTTCCCTCCCCGACGTTTACGCGGTGGGGGATTTGGCGGCTTGGGACAGCCGGCGGTTCGGGGGGCGGATACGGGTGGAGCACTGGACGAACACGGTGGAGCAAGCGGCGGCCGCCGCCCGCAACATTTGCAATGTCATGAGCGGGGAGGAGCCGGTCGCCTACGACGGCATCCCCTACTTTTGGTCGGATCAGTACGGCCACCGCTTGCAGTTGGCGGGGTTGGCCTCCGAGGAGGAGGTGGTCTTCGTCGACGATCCTCCGGACGAGCCGGGGTTGCTGGCCCTTTACCGCCGCGGCGACCGGCTGGGCGGCGTGTTCGCCATCGACCGAGTGGGCCCCCTGATGAAGTTGCGCCGTCTCCTCCTACAGGACGCCGGTTTTACAGAAGCCCTGGATTTCGCCTCCAACCTGTAACCGGGCGGGCAACCGGCCCTAAGGCCCTTGGCCCGACCGCCGTCGCAAGTGATACACCGCGGCCGCCCCGCAAATCAGTAAGAACCCGGCGGCCCAGATGAGCAGGGCGATGGCTACGGCCGGCATCCTGTACGGCGGGGCGGGCGGGGGAGTGGAACCCGGCGGGTATCCGGGTCCGAACACTTCATAAAATTCGTGGAATTGGACATCATAGTAGATGCTTGTGCAAACGTCTACGGTCAGGCGGCCATCCAGCTCGTACGCCGCTATGGCCACCATCTCCGGATAAAACTCCCATGGGTACAGGGGTTCAGGGCTAGTACGCGCCTCTAGGAGAGCGCCTGTGTCTCCCTTGTACACCCATTCCACCTCGAACAGCAGAGTGTCGTAGTCGTCCCCGCTATTGTGAATCTGGTCGATCTGACGCCCAATGAACGCCACATCGACGTCGTCGGCATATTCGGAGAGAGGTGGGGGCCAGCAAATGTGGGCTTGGGCCGGCCCCGGGGTTGCGACCAGGACCGCGCCCGCCGCGGTTATGACAACAGCCAACCGGCAAAACGTCCGGAATAGGGACATAGATTCACCGCTCCCTTCTCAGTTGCCTTAGCGTCTCCTGTCTTCCGAAGATCGCCTGACGCGAAGCAAGACCACCGCTCCGCCGGCCAGGACCGCCGCCGCGGTTCCGATGAGCAACGCTACGGTTGGCGCCCTGCTGCCCGGGGCGGGTGCGTCGTCCGTGTCGGACAGGACAGTTTTCGCAATGGATTCCCGCGCTGATTTTTCCATCTGTTCCAATGTTTGGGTCATCGTTTCATCCGGTGGGTAGCCGGATCCGAACACCGCTTGGAAATCGCTAATTGCGTGTCGGGAACTACACATACCTACTCCAAGGCGGTCGTCCCGTCCAAAGGCGGCCACCGCCACCTGGCCCTCCCCGCTGAAATCAATGCCGCAGGAGACGTCTAAGAAATTGGTGATAACCGAGATGAGAGGTCCCGCTCGCCCTTTGTACACCCAGTCCACTTCCAAGATCAAGGCCACGTCGGCAGTAGTGAGTGCTGCATCGTAGGGTCCAACTCTTTTGATCTGCTGGCCGGTAAAGGCGACGGCCACCCTATCGGCGTATACGGATAGAGGAGTGGACCCGCAACTGCACCCGGAGGCCGGCCCGGGGGTTGCGACCAGGGCCGCGCCCGCCGCGGTTATGACAACGGCCAACCGGCAAAACGTCCGGAATAGGGACATAGATTCACCGCTCCCTTCTCAGTTGCCTTAGCGTCTCCTGTCTTCCGAAGATCGCCTGACGCGAAGCAAGACCACCGCTCCGCCGGCCAGGACCGCCGCCGCGGTTCCGATGAGCAACGCTACGGTTGGCGCCCTGCTGCCCGGGACGGGTGCGTCTGTGGCGGATGGCGGCGGTTGGGCGGATAGGACAGTTGTCGCGACGGGTTCCCGCGTTGGTTTTTCCATCTCTGGGGTGGGTGCGTCGTCTGTGGCGGGCGGCGGTGGTTCGGCGGACGGGATAGTTGTCGCGATGGGTTCCCGCGTTGGTTTTTCCATCTCTGGGGTGGGTGCGTCGTCTGTGGCGGGCGGCGGTGGTTCGGCGGACGGGATAGTTGTCGCGACAGGTTCCCGCGCTGGTATATAACCCCCGAGGCGGGGAACCGGTCGGAAGGGCGGAGGGGTAGCGGTCGCGACAGGTTCCCGCGCTAGTACATAATCCCGGACAGCCTCCATTTCCTCAGACAGCCACTGCCATTCTGTCGCGACAGGTTCCCGCGCTGGTACATAATCCCGATTCGCTATCAGGTGATTTACGGTGTCCTGCGCTGATTTTTCCATCTGTTCCAATGTTTGGGTCATCGTTTCATCCGGTGGGTAGCCGGGTCCGAATACCGCTTGGAAATCGCTTATTGCGTATTGGGAACCGCACAAAGCTACTTCAAGGTCGTTGTCCTGTCTAAGGGCGGGCGCCACCGCCACCAGTCCCTCCCTGCTGAAATCAATACCGCAGTTGCCCCCTCCGAAATTGGTGAGAACCGAGATAAGAGGTCCCGTTCGTCCCCTGTACACCCTGTCCACTTCTAAGATCAAGGCCACCTTGGCAGCACCGATCGCTGTGCCGTCGGGTTCAACTCTTTCGATTTGCCGGCCGGTGAAGGCGACCTCCACCTCATCGGCGTATTCGGAAAGAGTAGCGGTGCGCGTGCAACTGCACCCGGGGGCCGGCTGGGGGGTTGCGACCAGGGCCGCGCCCGCTACCGCCATTACCGCCGCCAACCGGATGGTTGTTCGGAACAGGGTCATGCGGTCGTCCTCCCAGTTTTCCCTATGCTCTGTTACCAAGTTAGCCCGCGGTGCGGTATTCTGCTCTTATGGTCGATACCCTGATTCTGATTTTCGCCCTGCTCAGCCTGATCGCCCTGTTGGGGACGGTGGATACGCTGACCGCGTTGGCCGTTCCCGGTCTGCGGGAAAAGACGGTCCGCCACCTGGGGGATTACGCCCTGCCCGCGGCGGCGGCGGCGGCGGCGGTGGCCGCGCTCGGCTCCCTGTTCATGTCGGAGATAGCCGGGTTTACCCCCTGCCGCCTGTGCTGGTTGCAACGGGGCGTCATGTATCCGTTGGCGATATTGTTGCTGGCCGGCTTGATCTGGCGGTGGAGTTGGGCGTGGATGGCGGCCCTGCCCCTGGCGCTGGCGGGAGCGGGTGTGGCTTTCTTCCACTACGGGGGGCAGCAGGAATGGTTCGGCGGGTCGGGGGCTTTCTGCGACGCGGCCGTTCCCTGCTCCGACATCTGGGTAAACGAGTTCGGGTTCATAACCATCCCGTTTATGGCCTTCGCCGGGTTCGTTTTCATCGCCGCCCTGTGCGGATTGCATCTGGCCGCCGTCCGTTCCCGCCGGGCGGCGTCCGACCGGAGATGACCTACGACTTGGTGACCTTGGGGGAGATAATGCTCCGCCTGTGGGTCCCCGCCGGGGAGAGGCTGGAGGACGCCCCCTCTTTTGGGGCGGGGCTGGGCGGAACCGAGGCCAACACGGCGGTGGCGGCCGCCCGCCACGGGTTGCGGACCGCCTGGATTTCCCGTCTGCCCGACAACCCTTTGGGGCGGCGGGCGGCCCGGTTTATGGCGGGCAACGGGGTGGACGTCTCGCACGTGCGGTGGGAGGCGGGGGGGAAGATGGGCCTCTATTTCCTGGAGTTGAGCGCCGGGGCCCGGCCCCCTTCGGTTTTCTACGACCGGGCCGGCTCGGCCGCCGCCGGCCTCAGCCCCGATGATGTTCCCTGGGAGGCGGTGGAGGGGGCCGAGGCCGTTCATCTGACCGGCATCACCCTGGGACTTTCCGCATCGGCCCGGCGCACAACGCTGGAAGTTGC
Source organism: Candidatus Spongiisociaceae bacterium (assembly GCA_965202665.1). Lineage (GTDB taxonomy): Bacteria > Actinomycetota > Acidimicrobiia > Spongiisociales > Spongiisociaceae. The sequence continues at coordinate 547,787 of OZ241841.1, read as the reverse complement.
CGCGCGAGCGCGGCGGGCGGGGGCGAAAGTGGTGGTGGACGTCAACTACCGCAGCCGGTTGTGGCCGGTGGAAAGCGCCGCTCCCGCCATCCGGGAGTTGTGCGGGCTGGCCGAGGTGGTGATCAGCACCCGGGAGGACGCCCGCGACCTGTTCGGCGTCGCCGGGACCGCTCCGCAAGCGGCGGCCGCTTTGCGGGAGGAGATGGCCGTTCCGGCGGCGATAGTGACCAACGGGGCAGAGGGGGCGGCCTGGGCGGGCTCCTACGGGCGGGGGGAGCGGGGAGGCTACCGGACGCCGGTTTTGGACCGGGTGGGGGCGGGGGACGCTTTCGCGGCCGGGGTGATCATCGGCCTGACGCGGGACGGCGGGGACGATCTGGCGGCCGGGGTGGAGCGGGGGTTGGCCATGGCCGCCGTAAAGTTGGGGGTGGCGGGCGACTGGTTGATCGCCTACCCGGAGGAGATCGAATCTCTTCTGTCCGAAAGTTCCCGCCGGGAAGTAAGCCGCTAGAGCCGCCCGCCGGGGCCGGATGATTTAGTTTTGGCCGCCGGTCGTAATATCATCATCTTTGCGCCTATCAGAAATCATCCCCGGCACGGCGGGGAGACGGAACAGGAGTGACAGATGGCCCGCACTGAAGGCAAACGCCAAGCCCCCCGCAACCGGCCGGAGAACGTCCCGCCCCCGGCGGCTCCGCCCGACCGGCCCGACCGGCCCCAACGGCCCCGCCGGTCCCCCTCCGACGACCGGGCGGCCAAAGTGCGCAAAGGGGTGATTATCGGGGCGGCGGGGTTGGTGGTGCTGGCGGCGGTGGTTTTCCTGTCCGCCCAGTTGGCCACCGAGGACGCCACCGCCACCACCACGGTGGCGGCGGACGAGGTGACGGTGCGCGGCGACCGGTTGCCCGGCTTCGCCCCTGGGGAGGACGCCGCCTTGGGGATGACCGCCCCCGAAGTGGAGTCGGTGGACTTCTCCGGCGCCCCTTCCAATATTCTGCATGACGGAACCCCCAAACTGATCATTTTCCTGGCCCACTGGTGCCCGCACTGCCAGCGGGAAGTAACCACCATGCAGAACTGGATCAACCAGAACGGCCTCCCGGAGGGGGCGGAGTTCGTTTCGGTGGCCACCTCCATCGACCGGGCCCGTCCCAACTATCCGCCCGACGAATGGCTGCAACGGGAAGGCTGGACGCCGCGGGTGGTGGTGGACGACACTTCCAGCGATATCGGCGTGGCCTACGGGCTGTCCGCCTTCCCCTACTACGTGATGATCGACGGAGCGGGGACGGTGTTGCAGAGGTTCGGCGGGGAACAGGACCCGGCGGTGGTGGGCGGACTGCTGACCAGCCTGGCCTCCGGGTAAGCCGACCCGCCGGTCGTGCCCCCCCCGCCGGAGCAAACCGCCGCCCTCACCATCCGGGCTTTGGCCATGGACGCCGTGCAACGGGCCGACTCCGGGCATCCGGGAATGCCGATGGGGATGGCCGACTTGGCCGTCGTCCTTTGGACCCGCCATCTGCTGGCCGACCCCTCCGCTCCGCAGTGGCCGGACCGGGACCGGTTCGTGCTGTCCAACGGGCACGGCTCCATGTTGCTCTACGCGGTGCTGCACCTGTGCGGCTACCCGGTGACGATGGACGACCTGCGAAACTTCCGGCAGTGGGGCTCCCCGACCGCCGGCCACCCCGAATACGAGCCGCAGCTGGGCGTGGAAACCACCACCGGCCCGCTGGGGCAGGGGTTCGGGACGGCGGTGGGGATGGCCGTGGCCGAAGCCCACCTGAACGGGGTTTTCGGGGACGATTTGGTGGACCACCGCACCTGGGCCTTCGTATCGGACGGCGACCTGATGGAAGGCGTCTCCTACGAGACGGCTTCCCTGGCCGGGCATCTGGGCTTGGGGAAACTCAACTTCGTCTACGACGACAACCGGATTTCCATCGACGGCTCCACCGACCTGGCTTTCACGGAACAGGTGGACAAGAGGTTCGCGGCCGCCGGCTGGCGCACTGCGCGGGTGGACGGCCACGACCATGCGGCCATCGACCAAGCCTTGCGGGAGGCGGCGGAGGAGGCGGAACGGCCCAGCCTGGTCATCGCCCGTACCCGCATCGCCTACGGGGCCCCCACTAAGCAGGACACGGCCGCCTCGCACGGGTCGCCGCTGGGGGAGGCGGAAATCGCCGGCTGGCGGGAGGCGGTCGGCTGGCCGGATGAGGACTTTCACGTGCCGGACGGGGTGCGGGGGCATATGGAGCGGGGGATGGAGCGGGGGCGGGCGGCGCGGGCCGCCTGGGAGGAGCGGTTCAGCGCGGCCATGGAGGACCCGGACGCGGCCCGTTTATGGGAGTCTTATTTTCAGCCGCCGCCGGTGTCCGTTTCCCGCCCCGACTCGCCGGAGGGGGAGATGACGGCCACCCGCTCCGCCTTGGGCAAGTTGCTGGGGGAGACGGCCCGCCGGTTGCCGGGCTTGGTGGGCGGGGCGGCCGACTTGGCCGCCTCCACCAAAACGGTCATCCCCGGCGGGGGTTCTTTTTCCCGGCGGGAACGGCGGGGGCGCAACATCCATTTCGGGATCCGGGAGCACGGGATGGGGGCGGTGGTGAACGGGATCAACCTGCACGGGGGACTGCGCGGCTTCGGCTCCACCTTCCTGGTGTTCAGCGACTACATGCGGCCCGCCGTCCGGCTGTCGGCCCTGATGGACATCCCCTCCCTGTGGCTTTTCACCCACGATTCGGTGTTTTTGGGGGAGGACGGCCCCACCCATCAGCCCATCGAACATCTGGCTTCCCTGCGGGCCATGCCCAACCTGCGGGTGTTCCGCCCGGCGGACGCCGGGGAGGCGGCGGAGACGTGGGAGGTCGCCCTGAACCAGTCCCATCCGGCGGTATTTTTGGGCGCCCGCCAAAATACGCCCGCCCTGCCCCGGCCGGAGGGGGGAGGGGGGGCGGCCCGGGGCGGGTACGCGCTGGCCGAAACCGGTTCCGGGCCGCCGCGGGCGGTGGTGATCGCCACCGGTTCGGAGACGGCCCCGGCCTTGGAGGCGGCCCGGATGCTGGCCGGGGAGTTCCCCCTGCGGGTGGTGAGCATGCCCTGCGCGGAACTGTTTCTGGAGCAACCGTATGAATATCAACGGGAGACGCTGGGGGAGGGCCTGCCCGTCGCGGTGGTGGAGGCGGGGGCCTCTTTCGGATGGGAGCGGTTCGCCGGGCCGGACGGGCTGATCATCGGGGTGGACCGGTTCGGGGCCTCCGCGCCCGCCCAACGGATCGCCGAAGAACTGGGCCTGACCGCTCCGGCCATAGCCGTCCGCCTCCGAATCTGGCTGGGCGCGCGGAGCCCCTGATGACCCCCGGACGGGGCGCATCCGCCGTGCAATCCGATTGACGTGTCCACCGTAACCGCCGGAGAGCCCGCCCGACTGTCGGGATGGCGCGTCTACCTGCGCAACCTGTGGAGATGGCGGGAGTTCTGCTGGTTTCTGGCCGTCAGCAACCTGAAAGCCCGCAACGCCTCCGCCTCCCTGGGGTTGTTCTGGTGGGTGCTCAACCCGCTCATCATGGCCGCCGTCTATTTCCTGGTGTTCGGCCTCATATTCGACGGGCGGCGGGGGGATGGGGATTTCATCGCCTGGCTGGTGTCGGGGGTTTTCGTTTTCAACTACACCGCCACCGCTATGACTTCGGGCGCCAACAGCATCCTGGCCAACGGAAAACTGCTGGTCAACATCCGCTTTCCCCGCATGGTGCTGCCCCTGTCGGCGGTGATCGAAACCGGGATCGGGTTCTTGTTTTCGGTCGCCATCTACTATTTCATCGCCTGGCCGGCCGACGGGGTGGGGCCGGGATGGCATCTGATATGGCTGGTTCCGGCTTTCGCCGCCCACACCGTTTTCAACTTGGGGTTGGCGGCCCTCACCGCCCGCCTGGCCATCCCCTTCCGGGACATTAACAACCTGCTCCCCCATCTCACCCGGTTGTGGCTGTACCTGTCGCCGATTATCTGGCCTCTCAGCCTGCTGGCCGACCGGGGCGGATGGCTGGAAACCGCCGCCTCCTACAACCCCATGTTCGGCCTGCTGACTTTCTACCGCACCGCCCTGATGGGACGGCCCTGGGACGGGGAGGCCCTGCTCATCGCCCTGGCCTGGACGGCCCTGCTGGGAGCGGTGGGGATCGTCAGCTTCGTCCGCCAGGAGGGCAACATGGTGAGGTTCCTGTGAGCGGGCCGGTGGTGGAAGTGGAGGGGGTGGGGGTGCGCTACCGCCCTTACGTGGAGCGGGCCCCCACCTTGCGCCGGGTGATCGCCCGGCGCGGCCTGCGTAAAACCGAGGAGGTGGCGGCCCTGCGGGACGTTTCCCTGCAGGTGGTCAAAGGGGAGACGATGGGCCTGGTGGGCGACAACGGGTCGGGCAAGAGCACGCTGTTGCGGGTGATCGCCCGCACCATGCGCCCCGATGCGGGCCGGGTGACGGTGCGGGGCGAAACCTCCACCCTGTTGCAACTGGGGGCCGGGTTCAACCTGGAGCTGTCCGGACGGCGCAACGTTTTCCTGAGCGGCCTGGCGCACGGGATGCGTTACGCGGAAATAAGGGACTTGTTCGACGAAATAGTGGAGTTTTCGGGGATAGCGGACGCCATCGACCGCCCCCTCAAGTCCTATTCGTCGGGGATGCTGTCCCGGCTGGCTTTTTCCATTTCTTTGGCGATGCGGCCCGACATTTTGCTGTTGGACGAGGTGCTGGCGGTGGGGGACGCCGGTTTCCGGGAGAAAAGCCGGGGGGCGATGCGGGACCTGCTGGCCCGGGGGGGAACGGTGATCGTGGCCAGCCATTCGCTGAACATGGTGGCCGAAATGTGCGACCGGGCGACGTGGCTGGCGGGCGGGGAGGTGCGGGCTTTGGACGGCGCGGGGGAGGTGGTGGAAAAATATCGGGCCGCCGTCGCCGCCGCCCGCTGAGGAGCGGGGGACCGGGGGCGGCCGTGCTGCACGTTTTCATAGGAACCAAGGCGCAATACGTCAAATGCGCGCCGCTTTTGCTCCGCTTGGAGGAGATGGGGGCGGAATACCGGCTGATTGATTCCGGGCAGCACGCCGCCTTGGCCGAGGGCTTGCGGGCCGAGCTGGGGGTGCGCCCCCCCGACTTCCGGCTGGGAGGGGTCGAAGACGTGGAGTCGGTGGGGCGGGCGGGGCGCTGGGCGGCCGGTTTGCTGGCCCGATGGCTTTCCCCCGCCCGCCTGCGCCGGGAGGTGTTCGGGGGGCGGGGCGGGGCCTGCCTGGTGCACGGCGACACCCCCTCCACCTGGCTGGGAATGGTCCTGGCCCGGCGGGCCGGGTTGGCGGTGGCCCATCTGGAGTCGGGGTTGCGCTCCCGCCGCTGGCTCCACCCTTTCCCGGAGGAGATCATCCGCCACCGGACGGCCCGCCGGGCCGATGTGCTGCTGGCCCCCGACGCGGTCGCCGCCGCCAACCTGCGGGAGATGGGCGCGCCGGGGCGGGTGGTGGACCTGGGGGGCAACACCGGGTTGGAAACCCTGCGGGCGGCCGGGGCGTCGGCCGGGGGGGACGGCCCGGCGGTGGTGACCATGCACCGGGTGGAAAACCTGCATCGCCGCTCCCGCCGAGAGGGGCTGGTTGATTTGGCGGCGGAGCGGGCCGGGTGGGGGCCGGTGCGGTGGGTGATGCACGGCCCCACCCGCCGCTCGTTGGGAGAGCGGGCGGCGCGGCGGCTGGCCGGGGCCGGGGTGGTGGTCACCCCCCTGGTGGGACACGCCGAATTCGCGGGGCTGTTGGCCGCCGCCCCCTGGGTGATAACCGACGGCGGCTCCATCCAGGAGGAATGCGCCCTGCTGGGCGTTCCCACCCTGCTCTGGCGGGACCGCACCGAACGGCCGGACGGCTTGGGCGCCAACGTAGCGCTGAGCCGTTACGACCCGGCGGTGATAGGAGGGTTCCTAGCCGACCCGCAACGGTTCCGCCGCCCCCCCTCCATCCCCGACATCAACCCTTCCCAAAAGGCCATTGAAGCCTTGGCCGAATGGCTGTAGCGGGGCGGCGGAGGGGGTTACCGTTCTACGTGCAGGGAGTCTCCCTGTTCGCCCAGCACCAGGTCGCGTCCGGCGTCCGGCACATGGTCGCGGGGCAACGGGGACAGGGCTTCGATGAATTCGCAACCCCCCTCGGAGTGCAACTCGTGGAGGACGCCCTTGTTCACCACCGCCGTATCGCCCGGACCCATCCGGCGGGTGTGTTCCCCGATGGTGAAAGTCAGATCCCCGTCCAGCAGGATCACCACCTGTTCGCTGTGTTCGTGGAGGTGCCGGGAGACGGTGGTGCCGGGGGCGTAGGTCACCCGGCACACCAGCGCCTGCTCCCCTCCGATGGCGTGCAGCGACACCCCCGGAAACAGCTCAAACTTTTCCACCCCGTTCCAAGTCCGAAACGGACCGGTCTCTTCGCTCATGTTCTTCTCCTTCTTCTCGCCCCGCCCGGGCTCCCCGGCGGGAGGCGAGCAATTCTGCCAGAGCGGCGGCCAGGATGTCGCGGGTTCCGATGATTATCCGGTAGCCGCCCCACACCACCGCCATCCCCGCCACCTCCTCCACTCCCAGCATCAAGGCCAACAGCACCTCGAACACGCCGATGCCCTGCGGGGCGAACGGCGCCAGAAACGACAACCCCCAGGTGAGCAGAAAAGCCCCGGCCGCCAAGATGGTCCCGAACCGGTCATCGGCCGGGAAGGCCCGCATGTAGAACAGGAAAGTCATGGCCGACCAGGCCCAGAACAGCAGGGTGATTCCCATCAGGCGCCAATAACCGGACCAGGTGAGGCGCAACTCCCAGCCCCGCCGGGCGGCCGCCCAGCGCAAAACCCGGCCCCCCAGCGGCGGGGCGGCCCCCCCTATCAGCAACGCCACCAGCGGAATTACCCACCAATAACCGCCCGGGAAAATCCCGACCGCTCCGGAAATAGCCGCCCCGCAGGCCAAGGCCGTTCCCAAGCTCAACACGATCTCCAACCCGGCGGTGACGCTCAGCGAACCGAGCGGCAAACCCCGCACGCGCAACAGGCCCACCCGCCCCACCGCGAACCACACCGAGCCGGGAATGTATCGGGCGGGCAAGGTGCGGGCGGTGACCAGCGTCACCTCCCGCAGACTGGGGCGGGAACCCAGCATGCGCAGGCAGCAAGTCCAAAACAAAGCCCCCCACAAGATCATCCCCAGGCTGCTGATCAGCGACAGGATCAGCCAGCCGGGCCGGGTTCCGGTCAGCAGGTCCGCCACCTCCGCCCGGTAGCGCACCGCCGCCCACGCCGCCGCCCCCGCCAAAACCGCCAGGTAGGCGATGCGCAGCCATTTCAACCATTTCCGGTAGTCGGCCCGCGCCGGGTTCACCGCTTTGCGCACGCCGCCAGCTCCTCCAGGGCGCCCCGGTTAATCGCCAACCGCGATTGCGCCTCCTCCCGGGCGGCCGCCACCCGTTCCGGTCGTTCCATGGCCTCCCCCACCGCGACCCGCAACCGGTCGGGGGACAGCCCCCGGTAATCCAGCAAAGGGGCCCACCCTCCGCCTTCGGCGGCCAGCGAGCGCATTTTGGGGGAATAGTCGATCAGGACCGCGGGCCGGTCGGTGAGCAGGGCCGCCACCGCGCCGTGGTAGCGCATGGCGATCACCAATCGGCTGCGCCCCACCTCGGCCACCGCCTCCTCCAGCCCCGGGGAGACCAATTCGGCGGAGACTTTCAAACGCCGGGCCACCTCCTCGTGCACCGCTCGGTCCCGGCCGTCGTGGAAAGCCACCAGGCGGATGGTGAAACCGAGGTCGTCGGCGGCCGCGTCCAGCGCCTCCGCCGTTCTTTGCGCCCGCTCCGGGGAGGGGGGGCGGGCTTTGGCGGCCGCCGTCCCCGGCCCGGGCCGGTTGGGGGGGCGCAGAATAACGCACATCGTATTGCCCGCCGCCACCGGGTCCGGTTCCAAAGCCAGGACCGGATCCGCGCCCACCCGGACGTTGCGCACCCCCAAATCGCTTAACCGGGTGGCCGAATCCCGGTCCCGCACCACCACCGGGGCGGCCCTTCTCATCATCCGCTCCGCCACCAACCTGCCCCACCGTCCGTTCACCCGCCCCGCCCCCAGCCCCACCGCCGCCGCCGGAGTCCCGCCCGCCGCCCACAGCCGCCCGGCGTGGTAGGGCAGGTTCCAGGCCGAAGTTTCGTTCTGAATCAGCCCCCCGGTCAGGGCCAAGCCGTCGGCCCGGCGCAGGCCGGCCGCCAAACGGCGATGATCCCGGGGTGAACGGTGGAGATGGGAGTCGATCCGATGGTTGAGCCAGGTGTGGTCGGCGTCCGAGGTTATCGCCGCCGGCTCCGCCCCCATCTCCCGCAGGTCCCGGATCAGCGCCCGCAGGATCAGCTCATCGCCCAGGTTGCCGGAGCCGAACCAGCCGGCGACGACGATGCGGGGGCCGGTCGGATCAGGAATGGCGATCGGGGGTGACGGCGGGCAACGTCCAGTCGCGGGGTTTGTTGATCTGCACCAGCAAATCGGCCACCAGCGCCACCACCAGCACCGCGGCCGCGGTCAGCAGCAATACCACCGTGTTGGTGGCCACCCGCAGGTCCTTGGTGGCCAGGTCGTAAATCAGTTTGCCCGCCCCGGCCGCTCCCAGAATGGAGCCGATGGGGGCGAAGAACCGGAGCGGATTCCACAGGAGCACCATGCGGATCACCTGCCGCAGGTAACGGGCGGTGTCCCTCCGCCAATGGAATTTGGAACGGCCCGCCCGGGGCGCGTAATCAATGGGGGTGTAACGCACCGAATACCCGTTGGACAGAAAACTCATGGTCAGGGTGGTCACGCAACTGAACCCGGCGGGCAGCAGATGCAGGTACTGGAGGGCCACTTCCCGGCGGAAAGCCCGGAAACCCGAATTCAGGTCGGGGATGCGGGTGTTGGCCAAAAACGAGGCCAGTTGGCGAATCAGCCATTTGGCGGGCACCCGCAACCAGCGCAGCGAACCGCCTTCGGAACGGCGGGCCCCCACCACCATGTCCCAGCCCGGCAACCCCTCCACCAGTTGGGGGATGTCGTCGTTCGGGTAGGTCATGTCGGCGTCGGTCCACACCACCGTCTCCCCCCGGGCCAGCACGGTGCCCGTTTTGCGGGCCGCCCCCGCCCCCCGGTTTTGCGCAAAGGAGACCACCCGCACCCGCTCCCCGGCTTCTCCCCGGTCGTCCAACTCGCGCAGGCAATCGTCGGTGGAGCCGTCGTCCACCACGATGATCTCGTACCGGTAGGGGGAGCGGTCCATGGCTTGGGCGATGCGCCGCACCTCCCGGGCCAGATGCCCCGATTCGTTGTACACCGGCAAAACGATGCTTACGTCAACCGACATGGCGGCCATCAGCGGACAGGGGGCGCATGGGCATAAGTCTTATCGTAGGAGGTTCCTGCGACAAGCCGGCGCGGCGGGTGTTTTCATGGCGGGCATTGTTTCTTCCTTTGGGAGGCGGCGATGGGACGGATCAACATCCGTTTTCCGGGAAACGATCGGGCCGGGCCGGCGGACTGGGGGAGCGGCGGTTGCGCCTTCTAGGTTACCTGAGTGGGCGGGCAACGGCGGCGGTCGTGCGTACAATGCCGTTATGAGAAGCCTGGCCGCCCGTTTCCCGGCCCGATTGCGGTCGGGGTGGACGGCGTGCGTCCTGATAGCCCTGGCGGTGCTGGTTTTCTGGGCCCCCGACCTGAACCTGCCGTTGGGGGATAGCGACGAGGGACGCATCCTGGCCCGCTTCGGGTTGCAAGCCCGCAACTTCTGGGAGTTGGGCCCGGCGGAGTCCGAGTTCGGAGCCCGGATAGACCCTTACATCCGCTCCGAGTTCGCGGTGGAACCGGGCGGGGAACCCCCGGCGGCGGCGGTCACCTACGCCCACCACCCCCCGTTGCAGATTTTCGCCTCCATCGCCGCGGTGGGCGTCCTGGGGGACCACCCGGCCGCTTTGCGGACCTTCGGCTTCGGGATGGGCATGGTCGCCCTGCTGGGCATGGCGGCCCTGCTGCGCAACCTGGGCGTGGGGTGGGGGGCGGTGCATTTGGCGGTGGGCTCCATGGCCGTCACCGGTTTCTTTTTCATCTACGGGCGGATGGGGGCCGGGTTTTCACTGATAGTCGCCGCGGCCGCGGCCATCGCCTACCTGCGGGAACGGGACGACCCGCCCCGCTGGATGACGGCCGGGGCCGGGGCGCTGGCCGCGTTGACCGCCATGCAGTCCTGGATCGCCATGGCCGCCATGGGCCTGTTGGTTCTCTGGCTGTTCGCCCGGCGGCGCTGGTCGCCGGTCACCTGGTGGGTTGCGGCCGGGGCGGCGGCCGGGGCGGCCCTCACCGCCGGGTGGATTCTGGCGGCCACCCCGGTGTCCGAACTGGGGGAGGTGGTGGCCGGGCGCACCGACACCGCCCGCTTCACGCTGGGGGAGTTCCTGTCCCGGCAGTGGGACTTCGCGGGAAGGCTCACCCCGGCCTGGTTCCGGGCCATCGCCCCTTTTGCCCTGCTGGCCGGGATCGCCGACCGCCGCACCCGCCTCCCGGTCCTCATTACGCTGGGGGTGGCGGCCGGTTGGACCTTCGGTTTGCAACAGGGGGCGTGGGTGCATCTGCTGTGGAACTTCCCCTGGTTGGCCCCGGTAACCATCGGCCTGGGGGCCGGTTTGGACCGCCTCCGGCGCTGGGCGCCGGGCCGGGTTTCCCTGGCGGCGGCCCTGCTGGCCGGGGCGGCGCTGGCCGTCTCCCTCTACGGGACCTTCGCCGGCCCGGTGCGGTCGCAGTTTCTGACCGAACCGGCGGCGGCCGGGGAGGTTCTGCAGGGCGTTTCCCCCGTCCCGCCCCCCGGCAAAGTGTGGGCCGCCCCCGGCGTTTCCACCGCCCGCTGGGCCTCCTACTACTTGGACGCCCCGGTGTGGCCCCTGCGGGAGGAGCGGCTGCCTTTGGTGGAACCCGGGGATCTGGTGATAGTGCGGACGGACCGGACCCCCGATTTCATCCCCGACCGGGCTTTGCAATCCGCGGAGGGAGCCGCGGGCCGTTACCGCCTGTTGGCGGGCCGGACCTTGACCGGCTGACGGGCGGGCCCCGGGGAGGATGCCGGAGGCGGGGGGGCGGCGGTATATAATGCCGTTGCCGCCCGGTGGTTCGCAACCGCCTTCCCTCCCTCAACGGCGATGTCCCGATTTAGGAGCAGTCTTGACCACTCCCCGTCCCAACAATCTCAAAGGCAACGACTGGCGCAAAGTGGAGTTGCCCCCGTTGTCCGACTTCCAACCGGTTCTGCCGGTGTCGGTGATAATGCCCTATTACGAAGCCCCGCAGGCGGTGCAATCAACGTTGGCCGCCCTGGAAACGCAGACTTATCCCCGGGAGCTGTTCGAGGTGGTGATCGTGGACGACGGTTCCGCCGATCCCCTGCCCCCTCCGAAAACCCCGCTCGCCGCGCGGGTGGTCCACCAGGAGGACCGGGGCTTCGGGCTGGCCCGGGCCCGCAACCGCGGAGCCCGGGAAGCCGAGCACGGCATCCTGCTTTTTCTGGACTGCGACATGATGCCGGAAGCGGGATGGATGGCCGCCCACGCCCGCTGGCATCACCAGTTCACCGATGTTCTCACCCTCGGTTTCCGCACCCACGTGGAAATGGCGGACACTGCCGCGGACGACATCCGGGGCCGGGGCGGTTCTTTGGCGGACCTGTTCGCGGGCCGCAAAATGTACCGCCCGGAATGGATCGAATACCACATGGCCCGCACCAACGAACTCACTTCCCGGGCCGATGATATTTTCCGGGTGCTGACCGGCGGCAACTTCGGAGTGGGCAAAGATTTTTTCGAAACGGCGGGCGGGTTCGACGAGTCTTTCACCCAGTGGGGGGCGGAGGACACCGAATTCGGATACCGGGCCTTTGTGAAGGGCGGGTTGTTCATTCCGGTGCGGGAAGCCCACTGCTGGCATCAGGACGGCTTGGAGGGGACCAGCCCGGACGAGAAGCGGAGCTTGGAGGAGCAGCGGGCCAAAATTTCCCACCTGATCGCCCACTACACCTTTCGCTCCACCGCCCCCGGCCGCAGTTTCACCGTCCCCCAGTACACGGTGACCATCGAACCGGGCCGGGCCTCGGCGGGGGTGATTTTGGAGACGGCGGAAAAAATTCTGGGAGGAGCCGTTCACGACCTGGTGGTATGGGTGGAGGAGCGGGAGGAAGACCCCTGGTTTCCGTGGCTGCGCCGCCAACTGGAACCCGACCCGCGGGTGGAGTTCGGCCCTCCGGGCGGGGCCTTCGCCGCCTTTCCCGACGCCGCCTTCCACATTAATATCCCGGCCGGATACAACCGCTGGGGGCTGGTGGCCATGTTGCGGGAGGAACTGGGATTCGGGGTGCGGGCGCAGGCGGTCCTGTCGGACGGCTCCGGCGTCTCCATCACCCGGGGCTGGGCCCGGCACCGGGCGGCCCGGGCCGGTTTGGATCTGTCCGAGTTGGGCGAAGTGGTCACCATCAGCCGCCGCCGGGCGGAAGCCCTGGCGGTCCGCCCCGGCCCCCGGGGGCCGTTGCGGCGCCGGTTGCTGCGGTTGCGCGCCATGGGAGGGCGGCTCCTGCGGGAGTTGAAACAGGTGCGCAGCCCCCGCCAGGCGTGGTGGTTCCTGCGCTGGTTGCTGGACGCGGTGCGGTGGCGCCTGGTCGGGCAATCCCGCTTCCGAAACCGGTACAACCCGGCCGAATCCAAGTCCGACCGGCGCTTTTCCCCCGGGCCGGAACGGGCCCCGGCCGGCAAACGGGCCGATGACGATCTGGGCGTCGAAATCGCCCACTCCGGGGGGATGGCGGCGGCCGTGTTCGCCTCCTCCGACCGGGTGTCGGCCTGGCTGGGAAGCGGCGGGGCGGATGTGATCCTGGCCGATGAACAACCCCCGGCGGGCGCCGACGTCCCGGTGGTGGTTTTGGCGGAGCAACCCGCCCATATGTCCACCCCCGCCTTCGACTCCGGGCGGATCAACCCCATCGGCTGGGTGCGGGAATGCCGGGACGTCATCGCCGCCCTGGGTCCCAAAGAACGGCTGCCGGAGGATTACGGGGCCGACTTGGAGGCGGACGGAGATGATTACCTGACGTTGGGCCAGGCGCACCATGCAGTGGATGTGGACCGGTTTCACCGTTCGGCGCACGACCGGGCGGCCGTCCTGGCCGCTTTAGCCGGGGCGGGGGTGGTGGTGGACGTGCTGGACGGCGACCCGGTTCTGGAAGGACTGCTGGGAGGCGAATTGTACGGGTTGATGACGGGCGGGGCCATCCGCAACGCCCATCCCCGCTTGCGGGAGTCGCTCAGCATCCGCCTGCGCCGGCTGGCCTTGCGCGACCATTCGCTGCGCAGCCGGGCCCGTCAGGCGGCCGGGGCGGCCGGCCTGGACAAACCGGTCTGGCCGGCGGTTTCCATAGTGGCGGCCACCATGCGCCCCGACCGTTTGCCGGATGTGCTGCGGGCGGCCGCCGACCAGACCTATCCCCGTTTGGAACTGATCCTGGCCTGCCACGGAGACGGATTTGAGGACGCGGACGATGGGGAATGGTCGGCCCGGCTGGGCTTTCCGGTAACGGCGGTGCCGGCCGGGGAAGACCTGGTGCTGGGGGAGGTGTTGAACCTGGCCTCGCAGGCGGCGGGCGGCGACCTGTTGACCAAAATGGACGACGATGATCTGTACGACGGCGAACATGTCTGGGATCTGGTTCTGGCCCACGAGTTTTCCCGCGCCCAGGTGACGGGCAAAGGGGCCGAGTACGTTTACCTGGCCTCCTCGGACAAGACCATTCACCGCTTCGCGGGCCGGGGGGAGTCTTATTCCACCACCATCGGCGGAGGGGCGATGCTGATTTCCCGCCAGGACCTGCGGGACATCGGCGGATGGCGCAACGTTCCCCGCGGGGTGGACCGGGCCCTCATCGAAGACGCGGAGCGGGAGGGGGGCCTGGTCTACCGCACGCACGGCTCGGGTTACATGCTGATGCGCCACGGCCAAGGCCACACTTGGGAAACCGGGGATCGGTATTTCCTGGACCAAGCCGACGACATGCGCCACGGCCTGAATTTGGCCATGGCCGGCATCGGCTCCGCCTTCTAACCCATCCGCCGGGGACGCGGGGTTTCACATTATTTCCGGGCGGTAATATAATAGCGACGGGCGGTGCGCAGGCCATTGATTTTGGCGCAAAGCGCAAAGGTTGGTTGCAAACGGGCTGTACGCCCTTTGACGATCGCGGCGAGGAGTTGCGAACCTGATGGACGAAAGGGCCGGAAAGTCAAACCGCCCGCATTTCGGCCCCGCCGGGCCGGGCTGGGGTTTAGCGGGTTTGGCGGCGGCGGCGTTGATGTTGCTGGCGTTGTCGGCGGGCTCCGCCTCCGCCCAGGAGGATTTCACCTTCGAAGGGTCGGGCTACGGGCACGGGGTGGGGTTGAGCCAGTGGGGGGCGCGGGGCCAGGCCATCGCCGACCCGGAAAAATCCGGCGAGGACATAGCCGCCTTTTACTATCCCGGTTCCCAGGTCGCTTCCCTGTCGGATCTGACCCTGCCCAAAGACCACCTGACCGAACTGGACGCCCCCCTGTGGGTGAACCTGGTGTCGGAGGTGACCATTCTGGAGTTCACCGCGGTGGGCGGTCCGTTGGAACTGTGCCACGCCGGCGACGGGTCGGGCCCCTGTCCCAAACCGGAGAGCCCGCAGGAAGGGGAGCGGTGGGAGTTCCGACGGCTGAGCAGGGGCGTGTGCGCCTTTTTTCTAAACGGGGAGCAACAGGGCAATTCGGGGGAGTGCCGGGCCTCGGCTTCCTGGCCGGAGGCGGATGGGGTAGTGGTGCGGCACGGGGAGGACCGCACCAAACCCTGTCTGATCCCGGCCAGCCTGGAATGTGAATACCGCTACGGGACGTTGCGCATGCGGGACGATCCGGTCCAGGTGGGTTTCCACGTGGTGCTTTCCCTGTCTTTGGAGGAATACTTGAAAGGGGTGAACGAAATCCGGTGGGGGGAGCGGGGGGTCAACGAAGCCTTGGTGATCGCCGCCCGCTCCTACGCCGCCTTCCGCTTCTTCCAACAGGACGTGCAGCCCCGCCCGCCCGACCTGGAAAGCGATCCCGGCATCGGCCTCAGCCGCCGGGACCAATGCTGGTGCCACCTGTACGACAGCACCCGGGACATGGTGTACATCGGGTGGGCCAAGGAGGGGCTGCGGGGCGGGGAGGCCTGGCAGAACGCGGTGACCGCTACCAGCGGACGGGTGCTCTCCTACACCGGGGAAAATTGGGAGCGGGTTACCAGGGGCGGAATCATCCAGGCCTTTTTCTCCACCTCCTCGGGGGGCCTGACCAACAGCAACGTATACGGGTTTTTCACCGAATGGAACGGGCGCCGGCCTTCCATCACCCAGTGGCCCTATCTGAATTCGGTGGACGACCCATGGTCCGTGGCGCCTTCTTTAAACAACCCGCACGCCCAGTGGAGCAAAGTGGTGTCCGCTTCCACCATCGCCCGCCTGCTGGGTTGGGACGAGGTGAACGACGCCACTTTGGTGACCGCCCCCACCGTGCGCGCCCCGGCCACGGTGCGCTTCGACGGGCGCGACGACGATCGGGAGGTGACTATCACCGTAGCCGGGGCCTGGCTGGACACCACCCTGGGTCTTAAGTCGTCGGTGGTGACCGGCATCGACGGGGAAGCCCCGCAACCGCCCCCCGAACCGGATCCCCCCGCCGACCCGCCCGCCGACCCGCCCCCGGCAGAAGAAGAGGATCCCGACCCGGACGAGGAGGAGCAACCGGAGGAGGAGGGGGAGGGCCAACCGGACGGGGAGGAACCGGAGGAAGGGGAGGACCCCGCCGCCGAGGAGGAGCCCGAGCCCGGCGAGGAAGAAGAAGAGGAAGAAGAGGAGGGGGAAGCGGCGCGCTTCGCCGACATATCCGACTCGGCGCACGCCCGGGCCATCGAAGAGATCGCAGTGCGGGAAATCACCAAAGGGTGCGGGCAGGGCAACTTCTGCCCCAACCTGCCGGTCACCCGCGGGCAGATGGCCGCTTTCCTCACCCGGGTAATGAACCTGCCCCGGTTTGACGCGGTGGACGGCCTTTGGGAGTTCCAAGACGTAAACCCGGACCACACCCACAGCGAATCCATTTACGCCATCGCCACCAGGGGGCTGACCGACGGTTGCCGGAGCGGGACCACCTACTGTCCGGACGAGCCGGTCACCCGGGCCACCATGGCCCAGTTCTTAGCCCGCGCCCTGGAGTTGGACATAGCCAACGTGGAAACCGGACATTT
This sequence comes from Candidatus Spongiisociaceae bacterium, assembly GCA_965202665.1. Taxonomy (GTDB): domain Bacteria; phylum Actinomycetota; class Acidimicrobiia; order Spongiisociales; family Spongiisociaceae. Next base: position 531,430 of record OZ241841.1, on the reverse strand, counting down.
CTTCGACGTGCCGGACGGCCACCCCCGGGAACGGGAGATCGCCGCCATCGCCTACCGGGAAATCACCCAGGGATGCGAAGACGGCAACAACTTCTGCCCGGACGACCCGGTGACCAGGGGGCAGATGGCCACTTTCCTGGCCCGGGCCTTCATTTGGGACTGAACCGGGCGGGGCCGAACAGGAAACCGGTCCCCCACGCCACATGCATGACGGCCAGCACCACCGGCAGGAGCATTCCGCGCCGGGCGCGGCGGCGAACGGCCTCCACCCCGGCCGCCGTCGCCAAAAACCCGGCGTAGAGGAGGGGGAGGGCCGCCGCCCGCCACCCGGCCCCGAAAAAGGGAAGCAGGGCGGAGACCAGCAGGCCGGCGACCAACAGCGGCGGGGCCAGTTGGCGGAGGGCCAGGGAACGGGGATGGCGCCGCAGGACGGCCCGCTTGCCCCGCCCGTAGTCGAAAAACTGCCTCCACAGGCCCCCCAAGGTGCGACGGGGAAGGTAGGCGGCACGCAGGCGGGGGTCGAACCACACCGTCCCCCCCGCCCGGCGCAGGCGGTAGTTCAGTTCGTAGTCCTGGTTGCGGTCCAGCTGCGGGTCGAAACCCCCCGCCTCCTGCAGCGCCGCGCGGCGAAACACCCCCAGGTAGACGGTGTCGGCCGGGCCCGGCCGGGTTCCGTAACGGAAGCGGGAGTTGCCCATTCCGAAGGGCGAGGCGAGGGCGATGGCCGCCGCCTCGGTCAGCGGGGAGTCCCCCCGGGCTTCTTGCCGCCCCCCCACGTTGACCGCCCCCGTCTCCGCCAAAACGGCCGTCGCCAATCTCACGTAGTCGGCGGGCAACCGGCTGCGGCCGTCGCAGCGAACCACCACCTCCCCCCGCCCGGCCGCCAAAGCCCGGTTCAATCCGGCCGCCGCCGACCGGTCCGGGTTGTCCACCACCCGCAGGCGGGGTTCCCGCTCGGCCCGCTTCTCCAAGATTTCCCGGGTGCCGTCGGCGCTCCCCCCGTCGGCGGCGATCACCTCCATCTCCCCCGGATAGTCCTGGGCGAAGATGGAATCAAGGGTTTCTTCAAGGCAGGCGGCTTCGTTGCGCACCGCCATGATGACCGACACCGGAGGGGCGGGGGAGGGGGGCAAGACGGCCTTTCGGTCGGAACGGGCTGACGGGCTTTATACTAGCTACGGCTTATCCATCGGTACGGGGAGAGCGTGTTCGGTTCGGAAACGGTTTTCAGCCCCGGTTTGCTCTTGGCGGTGTGGGCGGCGGGTACGGCCGGGGCGGGGGCGGCGGTGGCTTGGTGGCGGATTGTGGGACACGTCTACCACCGGCTGGGGGCGGCGGTGGTCATCCTCATCGGCTCCGGGGCTTGGTTTTTCGACCCGCATCCGCTGGCCGCGCTGGGAATAGCGGCGGCCGCGGCCGCTTTGGCGGGGGGGCGCCACCCTTCTTGGACTACGGCCGGTTTGGGTTCGGCGGCGGTGTTTTTGGCGGCCCGGGCCATGTTGCTGGGTTCGGGGGCGGCGCAGGCGGCGGCGGCGGTGACCGGAGCGGCGGCCCTGGGCGGGATCACCGTGGGAATGTTGCTCGGCCACTGGTACCTGGTCAGCCCGCGCATCCCCCGCTGGGCGTTGCGGGCCCTCAGCCTGGGGGGCGCGGCCGGGGTAATCTTGGACGCGTTGCTGCTGGGGTTGTGGGCGGGTTTGGAGGGCGGCCCGTTGCCGCTGACCGCCTTCTTTGCGTTGGCGGCGGTGAGCGCACTGCTAATGGCCGGGACCTGGTTCGCCCTGGGCGAGCCTTCCTATACGGGGGTGATGGCCGCCACCGGCCTCGGCTACCTGGCGGTCCTCACCGCCCTCGGCTCCACCGCCCTGGGACGCACCCTCGCCCTCGGTTAATACAGGTAATTCAGGACGCCCGCCGGTTTGCTTTAGAATGAACCGCATGGAAATCTTATTCAGCTCTTCCCCGGACGTTCCGCCGGCGGGGACGGCGGGGGTGGCGGTGGGGCCCGGCTTGGAATGGCCGCCGTCCGCCGCCGCTCTCATCGACTCGCTCGGCTCCGCTTTCACCGACGCCTTGCAACGGGAGAAGTTCACCGGCAAGCCCGGCTCCGCCTTCTCCTACCACACCGGGCTCCCCGCCCCCCACACCGTGGTCGCCCTCGGGCTGGGGGACGATCCGGGTCCGGAACAATACCGGCGGGCGGGCGGAATGCTGGGCCGCCGCAGCCGCAACGAACCCCGGGTGCGCCTGCTGGCCGACGCCGACGGGCCCCTTCAGCCGTTGCTGGAGGGCTTCCTGCTCTCCCAGTATTCATTCACCGACTACAAAAGCGATCCGGAACCGGCGGTCACCGAAACCCTGTCGCTGGTCGGAGCGGAGGACGAGGCGGCGGCGGAGCGGGCCCGCATCAACGCCGAGGCGGTGATGTTCGCCCGGGATCTGGTCAACACCCCGGCCCGGGACAAGTCCCCGGCCGCCATCGCCGAGCGGGTGGAGGAGTTGGCCGGGCCGCTGGGGTTGCGGGTGGTGACGCACGACGAAGATTCTTTGCGGGAGGGGGGATTCGGGGGGGTGCTGGGGGTGGCGGCCGGTTCCGGCCGTCCGCCCCGGTTGCTGGAGGTGTGGCACGAACCGGCGGAGGCGGAGGGCTTCGCGGTGCTGGTCGGCAAAGGAATCACTTTTGATTCGGGCGGTCTCAGCATCAAAACCGCCGCCGGAATGGAAAACATGAAAACCGACATGTCGGGGGCGGCGGCGGTGCTGGGGGCCATGCAGATCATCGCCCGGCGGGAAATCCCGGTCAAAGTGCTGGGACTGACCCCCCTCACCGACAATATGCCGGGGCCGTTGGCCACCAAACCGGGCGATGTGCTCACCACCCGCAACGGCAAAACCATCGAGGTGCTCAACACCGACGCCGAAGGCCGGCTGGTGCTGGCCGACGCCTTGGCCTTGGGGGTGGAGCAGGAACCGGACGTGATAGTGGACATCGCCACCCTGACCGGGGCATGCATGGTGGCCCTGGGTCTGGGGATCGCCGGGGCGATGGGCAACAACGACGCTTTGGTGAAGCGGATCGCGGAGTTGGGGGCCCCGCTGGGGGAGCGGTTCTGGCATCTTCCACTGCCCGACGATTACCGCAAGCAGGTGGAGTCCCCGATTGCGGATATGAAAAACATCGGCGGCAAGTGGGCGGGAACCCTGACCGCCGGGCTGATACTGTCCGAGTTCGCGGGGGACGTCCCGTGGGCGCATTTGGACATCGCCGGGCCCCGCACCGCCGACGAGGAGCACTATTTCTCCAAAGGCGCCACCGGCTTCGGAGTCCTCACCTTGGCCGCTTTGGCGGAGGACCTGGTCGGGCGGGAGGCGCCGTTTACTTGATCGGAATATCGGCGGCGGGGGAGGTTTTGCGTATAATTCGGGGGCGGTTCCCGCGCCGAGTTTGAACAAGGAGGGCGTCCAACTTGCGTCGTAGGTTTCTGTGGTCGCGCGCCCTGTTGGACGGGGCGGGGCTGGCCATCGGATTGGGGTTGGCTTCGCTGATCGTTTTTGGAACGCCCCTGCCGTGGGCGGCCCGCCCGCAGGTGGTTCCGTTGCTGGCGGTGATGTTCGCCGGGCTGGGAGCGGCCGAGCTGGTCAGCGCCCGGTTGTGGGCGGGGGCCGCCCCCCGTCCCAGTTACGGACGGGCTTTAACCATCACCGCCGTCACCGTCGGGTTCACCGCCCTCTCCCTGGCCGCCGCCCGCTTCTACTTTTCCCGCTCCTTGCTGGCCTGGTCCACCGCCTTTTTCCTAGTGGGGGCCCTCGGCCATCGCGCCTGGCAACGGCGCCGTCCCTGGGTGGAGCGGCTGGTGCTGGTAACCAACGAAAAAAGGCTGGTGGACGACCTGCATCTGGCCCCCCACGCGCAGGTAACCACCATTTTGGATCCGGGGGAGGAGGGGGACATAAGCCCGCCCGAGCCGGGGATGGTGGTGGGGGTGGATTTGCGGGCGGTGCTGTCCGACCGGATGGCCCAGTACGTTTCTTCCTGCACTTTGGCCGGGTTCGATGTGCGCCCCCTGTCGGAGGTGTACGAGATGCACACCGGCCGCATGCCGGTGGTGGCCCTGGCCGAAGGGTGGGAGTTGTCGGCCCCCGTTTTACGGGCCGCCCCCTATCTCCCCGGCAAACGGCTGTTCGACATCTTGGCGGTGGCGGCCACCGCCCCCCTCACCTTGCTCATCTCCGCGGCGGCGGCCCTCATCGTGCGTTTCTCTTCGCCGGGCCCGGTAATTTTCCGCCAGACCAGGGTGGGACGGGGCGGCGGGCTTTTCACCCTCTACAAGTTCCGCACCATGCGGGTGGGGGCCGAGCGGGGGGGTCCGTCCTTTGCGGCGGTGGGCGATCGGCGCCTCACTTCCGCCGGGCGCTGGCTGCGCCGCTTCCGAGTGGACGAGCTGCCCCAACTGTGGAACGTGCTCCGGGGGGATCTGAGCCTGGTGGGCCCCCGGCCCGAGCAGGAGGCCTTCGTGGCCCGCTTCTCAAAAACCATCCCCTTCTACTCCCACCGGCACATGGTGCGGCCCGGCCTGACCGGCTGGGCGCAGGTCAACTACGGCTACGCCGACGGGGACGCCGACACCATCGACAAACTGACCTACGACCTGTACTACCTGAAACACATGAGCCCCTGGCTGGACTTGGCCATAATGGGCCGCAGCCTATGGACGGTCCTAAGCGGCTACGGCGCCCGCTAACCCCCGTTTTGACAAACCCGCAGGCTGATGATTACAATGTCACAAGACCGTCATAGGTTTAGATGCGGCATGCCCGGGGGCGGTCGAAGGCTGTTTAGGTGGTAGCCTAACCCCGGGAGCCGCATCGTTTTTTAATTATAGGGTTGGATGTTTCCTAACTTATACACCCAATTTTTGGTCGTTTCGTTGAATGGTATTCGGACCTCCCGGTTGGCAACCAAGGGTGTTTCTCAGGGTGCGTCCGCGGCGGGATAGGGTCGGGTTTTAGATCAGCAACAGGCTCAGGAGGCCCGCCGCTAGGCAGTAATAACCGAAGGGGCGCATGCCCCAGCGGGTTATCGCTTTGAGTAGCGCCGCTATCGCCCCGTAGCCGGACAGGGCGGCGGCCGCCGTTCCCGCCGCCAGCCCCCACCCCCAGCCCCCGTCGCCGGAAACGCCGAGGGCCTCCCACAGGCCCGCCCCGGCGATCACCGGAACGGACATCAGGAAAGCCAGCCGGGCCGCCTGCCGGGGGGACAACCCGCGCCGCACGCCCATGGCGATGGCCATCCCCGACCTTGAAATTCCGGGCAACAGCGCCGCCGCCTGCGCCAGCCCGACCGCCGCCGCGTCGCCCACCCCGGTTTCCTCCACGGTCCGCCCGCCCCCCGCAGCGGGCCGGGGGGAAAACACCAGTATCAGCCCGTTCACCGCCAAGGCCGCCCCCACCGCCGTCGCTGATTCCTGGAAACGGTCCAACAGCCCTCCCAGGGCCAGCCCGGCCGCCGCCGCCGGGAGGGTGGCCAGGGCTACCACCCATGCCACCCGCCGGGCGGCCCGGTCGCCCCGTCCCAGCAACCCCCGCGCCACCCAGGCGATGTCGGCCCGGAAGTAGGCGATCACCGACAGCAAAGTTCCCAGATGCAGCACCGCCGAGGCGGCCAGGCCGGGCGCCTCCGCCCCGAAGATTTCCGGTACCAGCCGCAGATGGCCGCTGGACGAAACGGGCAGAAATTCGGTCAGGCCCTGGATCAGTCCCCACAGGACGGCTTCCAACACGCCCTCACGCTACCAGGCCCGCCCCCTCAGGGCGGTTGCACCAGAACCGAAACCCGTTGTTCGGCGATGGCGGCGGCGGCGGTGGCGGCCCGGTCGGGCGGGACGGCCACCGACGCCACCGGGTTTCCGCCTTCGTAACCGGCGGGCCGCACCTCCACCGCCACCCCTTCTATGGGTTGGAGCGGACGGCGCCCCGGTTCGGGCAGCACCACCAGTTGCACCCGCCCTCCCGCCGCCGCTTCGCTGGGCACTTCCACTTCCACGATCCACCAGCCGGGCGGGGCGGCCACCGGGTCGGGAACCACGTCCCCCCGCAACAAAGGCTGTCCGGCGGTCAGCGGCCGGGCGGCGAACCCGGCGGTCATCGCCGTCTCCAACGCCCCCTCCGGGAGGCTCCGCCACACCAGGGCCCCTTCCACCGGTTCCCCCACGGCCACGTCCCGGGCCAGGAAAGGATGGTCGACGGAGTCGTCCGGGCGCAACTCCAGCCACAAGCTGACCACCGCCAGCAGGCCCACCAGCGCCCAACGCCAGTACGGAGGTCGTTCCAGCCACAGCATATTTCCAACATAACCCATTTTCGGAAATAAAACTAGGGGGTTGTCGCACGCGCCCCCCTAAAGAACAAAACCCCAGGTCAGACGGGTAAAGTCAGTCTATCAGGCGGAGCCGGAACCTGGTTTCGGCGGCCAAAATTGCTTCCCGGTCGTCCATGGAAAACCAGGATCGCCCGTCCTCCCCCCACGCCGTCCACGTTTCCCGCTCCACCCGCCTCCACGGGATCCGCTCCAGCAGGGTTTGGACGGAACCGCCCTCCCGCAGCGCCCGTTCCGCTTCTTCCAAGCAGTCCGGGGAGTAGGCGGCGCAGGTCACCTGCGGTCTCCCGTCCACGCACACCGTGGTTCCGGCTTCAACCGCCGTCTCCGCCAGCCGCCGCAAAGTGCCGGGCCGCACCAAAGGCTGGTCCACCGCCACCGCCACCACCGGGCGGGCGAACATCCGCAGGGCGGTCACCACCCCGCTCAACGGCCCCCGCCCGGCCGGTTCCGCATCGGGAATCCCCGTCAGCCCGGCCAAAGAACCTTCCCGCCCCACCGCCGCCGTCCGCCCGAACACTTCCCGCAGCGCCTCCGCCACCCATTCGGCCATGGGCCGCCCCCCCACCGGCTCCATCGCCTTGTCCCGCCCCATCCGCGCCGAGTCCCCCCCGGCCAGGGCCACCCCCGCAACTTCGTCCATGCCGGTTCAGGAACCGGATTTGGAACCGGAGGCGGCGGGTTCCTTCTCGGAGGCCGAGCCGCCCTCTTTTTTGGAGGAACTTTCTTTTCCGCCGGCGCCGTCCGACTTGCCTTTGTCCCCCTCCCCGCCGGAGCCTTTGGCGCCCCCGGAGTCGGATTTGGTTTTTTTAGCGGCCGCCGACCGGGAGTCGTTCACGTAGAAACCGGACCCTTTGAAAACCACCCCCGCCGGAAACAGCACTTTGCGCAGGGCGGAGCGCCGGCACTGCGGGCATTTGCGCATCGCCTTGGCCGAGAAGCTTTGGAACACCTCAAAACGGTGTTCGCACTCGGCGCACTCATAGACATAGGTGGGCATATCGAACCTTCATGGTAGGGACTGCGCGGCCTCGCCCGGCCCGCGCCGCCCAGCATAGCGCCGGGGGGATTAAACTTATCATCATGACTTGGTTAGCGGCCCTCCTTTTGGCCGGCGCCTACCTGGCGGGCTCCGTCAACTGGGCGGTGTTGACGGCCCGCTCCCTCGGTACCGACATCCGGGCGCAGGGCAGCGGAAATCCGGGGGCCTCCAACGTGTACAGGACTTTGGGGGCGCGCCCGGCGGCCTTGGTTTACCTGCTGGACTTGCTCAAAGGGTGCATCCCCGCCCTGGCCGGGTTGGCGGCGGGGGGGACGGGGTTGGCGGCGGCGGCCGGGTTGGCGGCGGCGATCGGACACTGCTACCCGGTCTTCTTCGGTTTTCGGGGGGGCAAAGGGGTGGCCACCGGGGGCGGGGCCCTGCTGGCCGTCGCTCCGCTGGTGATGGCGGCCGCCGCCGCCCTCTACATCCTGCTGGTGCGGATACTGAAAGTGTCGGCGGTGGGTTCCCTGGCCGCCGCCTTGCTGGTCCTGCCCGGTCTGTGGCTGGCCGGGGTGCGGGGCTGGGCCTGGTTGTGGTTCGGCCTGATGCTGGCCCTCATTTTTTGGCGGCACCGTTCCAACCTGTCCCGGTTGCGGGCGGGCGTCGAGAATCGGATTTGAAAGTGCCGGCGGCCCCGGGAGTGGAAGCGGCCCTGATTCCGGCGGCGGGCCGGGGAACCCGCATGCGCCCCGCCACCAACGCCGTTCCCAAAGCCCTGCTGACGGTGGTGGACCGCCCCAGCATCCAATGGGTGGTGGAGGAGGCGGCCCGGGCCGGGGTGCGGGAAGCGGTGGCGGTGGTGGATCCGGAGGCGCAGGCCATGGTGGAAAAGCATTTCCGCATGATCGGCGGCCGCCCGCAACTGGAGGGCATCCGGGTGCGAACCGTCGTCCAGTCCGAGGCGAAAGGCTTGGGGCATGCGGTGGCCTGCGGGCGGGAAGCGATCGGCGGCCGGCCTTTTTACGTGATGACCGCCGACGACCTGCTCCCCCCCGACCGGGACGTCCTGCCCCGCTTGGCCGAGTCGGCCGCCCCCGGGAAATCGGTTTTGTGCCTGCGCCGCCTGCCGGAGGAGGCCCTGTCCTCCAAAGGGGTCATCGTTCCCGCCTCCGCCCGGGAGGGACCGGTGCTGGAAGTGGCGGGGGCGGTGGAGAAACCCCCTCCCGGCTCCGCCCCCTCCCGCCTCGCCATCCAGGGCCGCTACCTTTTCACCCCGGAGGTGTTCGACATTTTGGCGGAGGCGGAACCGGGACACGGGGGTGAGATTCAACTCACCGACGCGGTCGACGCCCTGGGGCGGCGGGGACGGTGCCTGGGGTACGTCACCGATACGGGCTTCCTGGACACCGGCCACGCCTGGGGGTTTTTGGAGGCCAACTTTGCGCTGGCCGCGGCCAGCCCCGACTACGGAGAGGAGTTGAAGGCCCTGATGAAAAAAATGCTGGGGGAGGAAAGGCGGGGGGACTGATGTTGCCGTTGGAGCAGGCGCAACGACAGGTGCTGGCCGCCGTCGCCCGGTTGCCGGAAACCATGGTTCCGGTGTGGGAAGCGCGCGGTTTGGCCTTGGCCCGCCCGGTGGACGCCCCCCACGACGTCCCCCCTTTCACCAATTCGGCCATGGACGGCTACGCGGTGCGGGCCGGGGACGTTTCCCGCCCGCCGACGGTACTGGAAGCGCTGGAGGACGTCCCGGCCGGGTCGGTGGCGAGCGGGCCGGTGACGCCGGGGGGGGCCGTCAAAATAATGACCGGGGCCCCGTTGCCGGAGGGAGCGGATACGGTGGTGCGGGTGGAGGACACCGAGCCCCTGCCGGGGGCGGTGCGGATTTTGACCGCCCCCGCCCCGGGGACGGCGGTTCGCCCGGCGGGCGGGGACCTGGCGGCCGGGGACCCGGTGTTCGGGGCAGGAACGCGGCTGGACCCCCGCCACCTGGCGGTGCTGGCCTCCCTGGGAGTTTCCCCCACCGTGTTTCGCCGCCCCCGGGCGGCGGTGCTGTCCACCGGCGACGAGTTGCTCCCCCCGCACGTCCCCCGTTTGTCCCCCGGCCAGATCCGGGACACCAACCGCCCCTTGCTGATCGGCTTGCTGGACGAGCTGGGGGCGGAGGTGGTCGATTTGGGGATAGTGGGGGACGATCCCGGCCGGTTGCGGGAGGCCCTGACCGGCGGGGCGGCCGAGGCGGACATGGTTCTCACCTCCGGCGGGGTGTCCATGGGGGAATACGACTTGGTGAAAGCCGTCTTGGGGGAGCTGGGCGGAGTTGATTTCTGGCAGGTGGCCATGCAGCCCGCCAAACCTTTCGCCTTCGGCCATATCGGGGGGACGCCCCTGCTCGGTTTGCCCGGCAATCCGGTGTCGGCGATGGTCGCTTTCGAGCAGTTCGCCCGCCCCGCCCTGCTGACCATGATGGGGGCGGAGGCGGTGTTCCGCTCCCGGGTTCCCGCCGTCGCCGGGGAGGGATGGAACACCGATCCGGCTAAAACGGTGTTCACCCGGGTGAGGAGCGAACGGCGGAACGGGGCCTTGTACGCCCGTTCCAGCGGCGGCCAGATGTCCAACGTCCTGTCCGCCCTGGCCCGGGCCGACGCCTGGGCGGTGATACCGGCGGGGACCGGGCGGGTGGAGGAGGGGGATGCGGTGACCTTGGAACTGTTCACCGCCCCGGAAACCCGGTCGGCGGAGGAGGCCCTGGGATGAGCGGCGGCGATTTGACCCATCTGGACGAGGCGGGGCGGGCCCGGATGGTGGATGTGGGCGGCAAAGCGGTCACCGACCGGCGGGCGGAGGCGGAGGCGCTGGTGGCCATGTCGCCCGCCACGGCCGACAAACTGTTCACCGGTTCGCTGCCCAAAGGGGACGCGCTGGGGGCGGCCCGGCTGGCCGGGATAATGGCCGCCAAAAAAACCCCCGACCTCATTCCGCTGTGCCACCCGATTTCCCTTTCCGAGGCGGCGGTCGACGTGGAACGCACCGCGCAGGGGGCCCGCATCACCGCTTCGGTTCGAACCTCGGGGCGCACCGGGGCGGAAATGGAGGCGATGACCGCCGTCTCGGTGGCCGCCCTCGCCTTATACGACATGGTGAAGGGAGTCGAACGGGGAGTTTGCATTTCCCGGGTGCGGTTGCTGTCCAAAACGGGCGGGAGTTCCGGGGAGTGGCGGGCGGACAACCCGGCCTGAAGCGGGGCCTCCCCGGATAGGCGGGGTGGAAATACCCGGAAAAAAGGGATTCCAAGTCTATTCTCCGCTACCGGTATCAAAACAACCGGAGGCGCTACTGCAATGGTCGTGCAACTTTCCCTTATCCTGGTTGCGGCGTGGGCGGTTTTCCTGCTGCCTTCCCTGTGGGCGAACCGGCGTTATTCCGCCCTTTACACCACCAGGGAGTTTTCCAACTTCACCAGCGATCTGGACCGGGCGGTCAACCGGTCCAGAGCGGGGGCGGGGTTGCCCGGTTTTCCCGGCGGCGGAGCGTCGATAAGACGGGACAAAGTTTTGGCCCGGCGACGGCTGGTGATGGGCATTTTGGTGTTTGCGGTGGCGGTGGGAGTGTTGGCTTTTCTGCTGTTCCGAACTCTGGGAGTGTTCCTGTTCAGCCTGCCCAGCCATCTGGCCCTTATCGGATATGTGAGCGCTTTGCGCCGCATCAAACGCCGCCGGATGGAATGGGCTTTCTCCCCGCGGCCCAGCCCCGCTTTGCTGCGGCCGGTGAACTCCGACATTCCGCCTCCGGCGTCGGAGTCTTCCCCGTCGGTCAAGCTGGTCGTTTAGCCCGGCGGGCCGGTTTGACATGTCCGTTCTCGGACTTTCCCCGTTGGAGGCCGCCGCCCGCTCCGTTTTAGACGATGTTTTTTCGGCCCGCGAGGTGGCCATCGGCAACGGACGGCGGGTGATTCGCCACGCGGCCAACGCCATCCGCAGTCTGCATCGGGGCGAGACCGCCCAAGCCCGGGCGTTGCTGGCGGAGGCGGGTGACTTGTTGGCCGAATCCGCGGCAGCCGTGGCGGGCCGCCCCGACATCAATCTGGGAATCCTGCACGACGCGGCCAAAGAATACGCCGAGGCCTCCCTGTTCGCGGCCGTGACGGGCGGGGGGCCGTTGCCGTCGGCGGAGGAACTGGGGGTGTCCGCCTCCGCCTACCTGAACGGGCTGGGGGAGACGGTGGGGGAGATGCGGCGGCGGATGCTGGACAAGTTGCGGGCGGACGAAATAGGGGAGGCGGAGCGGTTGCTGTCGGCCATGGACGAAATAGTGGACCTGCTGGCCGGCTTGGACTACCCGGACGGGATGACCGGCGGCCTGCGCCGCACCACCGACGCGGCCCGCAACCTGGCCGAACGGAGCCGGGCCGATCTCACTTCGGCCATGGTGGCCGACCGCCTGCGCCGCCGCCTGGCCCCGTCCGTGGTAGAATAAAGCCCGCTCAGGGGCTGTAGCTCAGTTCGGCAGAGCGCCTCGTTCGCAACGAGGAGGCCAGGGGTTCAAATCCCCTCAGCTCCACCACCCCCGGCGCCGCATTCTCAACACTGCAATTCGAAGCCGGCATCAGCGGGGTCGATTTCTACGATGAAGGAACCGTCCTCGTTGCCGTTGGCGATGAGGTCGTCCATCTCCCCGGAGAAGCCCGACAAACGAGCCCAGTAGCAGGAGCCGGTGAACCGGTATCGTCCCGGCGCGATGTCCTTGTCCGCGCCGACCTCCAGCACCCCGTTCATGAACCCGGTTATATCAGTGTCGGGGGTGATGCCGACGTATTGGCCGGCGGACAGGAAGGTGTCCCCGTCCCGGCAGTCGATTCGGAACCCGACGTCGTCGGCGGCCACGTCGACCACGAACAACAAGGTGTTGTCGCCGTAGGCGATGACATCGTCCATCTCCCCGGAAAACCCGGCCAGCCTTTCCCAGTAGCAGGAGCCGGAGGTCGCGAATCGATGACGGCCGGGTTGCCAGTCAACGCCGACTTCGTATACGCCGTTGGCGACTATATCCGGCATCTCCTCCATCCCGGCCGCCGCCGCGGTCGTAGTCGCAACGGGCGCCGCGGTCGTAGTTGGCGCCGTCGTAGTGGTGGCGGGGGCCGCGGTCGTAGTAGGCGCCGTCGTAGTGGTGGCGGGCGCTTCCGCGGCCGGCGCGTTCTCCGTCCCGCCGCAACTTGCCAACCCGATGACGGCCAACACCGCCAGCGCACCGACCGGAATAAAGGCCGCCTTCGTTAATTTTCCCGTCACTTCGCCGCCTCCATTGCCAGCGGGCGGGACGGGGCCGAACTCCCCTTGACCGGCTCCTCCGGGGGGAGGGCCCGGGGGTCAGCGTCCTTCCGCCACCAGCTCCGCGTTGTAGGGTTCGATCATGATGCACTCGCCCGGGCATTCCTCGGCCGACTCGATCACGTCCTCTTCCAAACCTTCCGGCACCCGGGCCACCCCCCGCGAACCTTCCGGTCCGTGGCCGTCCCCCTCCTCGCCGTCGAACACCAAGGCGGCGCCGAAATGCTTGGCGTCCTCTTTCACCACCCACAGGCCGTCGTCCCGCCCTTCGAAAACATCCGGGGCTATCTCTTCGCAGATACCGTCGCCGGTGCACAGATCCTGATCGATCCACACCATCATTTTGCTGGCCATTCCGACCCTCACCTTGCCTTTCCGCGGATACGCGCCTCACCAGTGGGGCGCCGGGGCCAAGTATAATCACACCGGGAGCCGGTGGTGGAAATCGTTTCCAGTCCGGGCGGGCGGTTGGGAAAATCACGAGCCGCGGGTTATCCTGCCCCATCGCAGGCGACTGCCCTCCATCCGCCGAAGCGAAGCGAGAACCGCGGCGGAACATCCAACGAAGGGTTGACGATGAAAGTCGGTTTAATGGGTTTCGGCCGCATAGGCCGCAACGTTTTCCGCCAACTGCGGGCGGAGGGCGGACCCGCGGTGGGGGCCATCGACGACATCGCCGATCCGGCCGGGCTGGCCTACCTGCTCCGCTACGACTCCATCTACGGGCGCTTCCCCGAACCGGTGCGGCTGGACGGGGAAAACCTGGTGGTGGGGGAGGATCGCATCCCCATGTTGCAAAGCCGGGAGCCGGGGGAGGCGGACTGGAACGCCCTGGGGGTGGACGTGGTGGTGCAGGCCGTCGGCAAATATCGGACCTCCGAATGGTGCGCCCGGCATCTGCGGGCCGGGGCCCGGCGGGTGATCCTCGCCTCCACTCCGGAGAAGCCCGGCGATTTGCCGCTCCTGCTAAAAGGGGTCAACGACCGGATTTTGGAGGCCGCCCCGCCGGTGGTGGCCATGGGTTCCAACACTTCCAACGCCATGGCCCCGCTGGTGGAAATACTGAACGAACATTTTCAAATGGAGCGGATGTTTTTCACCACCGTCCACGCTTACACCAACAACGCCCGCCTGGGGGACGTGCCCAGCGGGGGTTTCCGCACCAGCCGGGCGGCGGGGGAGAACATCATCCCCGCCGAAAGCAACTCCTGCGACATTCTGGCCTCCGTTTTCCCCGACCTGCGGGGGCGGATATCCTCCCTGTCCCTCAACGTTCCGGTGGACGACGGTTCCACGGTGGACGCGGTCACCCGCTTGGCGGCCCCGGCCTCGGCGGAAGAGGTAAACGAGGCGGTGCGGGTGGCGGCCACCGACCGCTATCCGGGGATTCTCGGGTTCACCGACGACCCGATCGTGTCCAGCGATGTGCGGGGTTCCGCCTTCTCCGGGCTGTACGACAGCCTGGCCGCCATGGTGGTGGGGGGGACCCTCCTCAAAACGGTGGTCTGGTTCGACACCGGCTGGGGGTACGCGGCCCGCATCGTGGAACTCATCAAACAATATTTGGGGGAGGAGGGGAAGCCATGACCGCCCGGGTGGCCATCAACGGGTTCGGCCGCATCGGCCGGGCGGTGTTGCGCATCGTCTTGGAACGGCCGGACGCCCCCATCAACGTGGTAGCGGTCAACGACTTGGCCGACAACGACCTGCTGGCCTACCTGTTGCGCCGCGATTCGGTGATGGGAACCCTGGATCGCCGGATAACGGTGGGCGAAGGGGTGATGACCGTGGGCGGCCATCACATCCGCATGTTGCGGGAACGGGACCCGGCGGACCTGCCCTGGGCCGAACTGGGGGTGGACGTGGCGGTGGAATCCACCGGGGTTTTCACCACCCGGGCCGACTTGGAGAAGCATTTGGCGGCGGGGGCCGGGCGGGTGCTGCTGACCGTCCCCGCCAAAGACGAGATAGACGCCACCATCGTGCTGGGGGTGAACGACGGGGATTTGGACGGCTCCGCCCGCATCGTGTCCAACGCCTCCTGCACCACCAACTGCCTGGCCCCGCTGGCCAAAGTGCTGCACGACGAGTTCGGGATTGAGCGGGGGGTGATGACCACCGTCCACGCCTACACCAACGACCAGCGGCTGGCCGACGTCCCCCACCAGGACTTCCGCCGTTCGCGGGCCGCCACCGAGAACATCATCCCCACCACCACCGGGGCCGCCAAGGCGGTGGGCAAGGTGCTCCCCGAGTTGAACGGCCGTCTGGACGGGCTGGCCATGCGGGTGCCGGTGCCGGACGGCTCGTTGGTGGATCTGGTGGTGGAAGTTTCCCGGGAGGTGGACGCCGAGGAGGTGCGGGAAGCGGTGCGCCGGGCGGCGGCTGGGCCGATGTCGGACATCTTGGAGTTCTGCGACGAACCGCTGGTTTCCTCCGACATCATCGGCAACGCCCATTCCAGCATCTTCGACGCCGCCGCCGTCGAAGTCCTGGGGGGCAACCTGGTGAAAGTGATCTCCTGGTACGACAACGAATGGGGATACTCCAACCGGGTGGTGGATCTGATTGAGAAGATGGCGGCCCTTCCCTCCCCCGCCTGAACGGCCTCCCTGATTTTCCTTTTTCCCGCCCCGCGCCGCCGCCGGTCCGGGCCTTGAACCGCCGCGATTATTGGCGGGAGGCGCGGCGGCGGCTGCCCCGGCTGGCGGTCGGCCTGGCGCTGTTCGGCTCGGGGATCGCCCTGCAGGTGGAAGCCGGCCTGGGCCTGTCCCCCTGGGACGTGTTGCATCAGGGCCTGGCCCGGCGCACGCCCCTCACCTTCGGGGCAACGGCCATCCTGGTGGGCGGGGCGGTGCTGCTGATGTGGATTCCCCTCCGGCAACGGATCGGCTGGGGGACGGTGGCCAACGTGGTGGCGGTGGGCCTGATCATCGACGTGGTGCTGTGGGCGGTGGGGGAACCATCCGGCTGGGCGCTGCGCTGGACGGTGTTCCTGGGGGGCGTGTTCATCATGGCGGTCGGCTCCGGCCTCTACATCGGGGTGCGCCTGGGAACCGGGCCCCGCGACGGCCTGATGACCGGCTTGGCTGCCCGCGGCCTTTCCATCCGCCTCTCCCGGTTCCTGATCGAGGCGGCCGTTCTGGGATTCGGTTGGCTGTTGGGCGGCTCGGTGGGATGGGGGACATTGGCGTTCGCGGTCCTGATCGGCCCGCTGGTGCATTTCTTCTTGGACATGTTCGACATGGGGGAAATCGGGGAGGGCCGCCGAAGCGGGGACGGCGCGCCCCGTCCGGCGACCGGGGCCTGACCCGGCCCGGGGCCCCTATTCTTGAAGGTATGGAACGAGACGGGAGGAAAGTTCCGGGAGTCGATCACGGGGCGGTGAGCGCTTGGCTGGAAGCCAACATCGCCGGGGCCCGCCCGCCTTTCCGCTTCCAGGTGATCCCCGGGGGCAACTCCAACCTTACCTACCGGGTGACCGGGGCCGACGGCTCCGATTTGGCCCTGCGCCGCCCGCCCCTCAGCCGGGTGCTGGCCACCGCCCACGACATGGTGCGGGAGTTCCGGGTGATCGCCGCCTTGGGGGGAACCGGGGTTCCCGTCCCCCCCGCCTTGGGGTTGTGCGAGGAACCGGAGGTGAACGGCGCCCCCTTCTATGTGATGGGGTTCGTGGAGGGGGCGGTCCCCCACGACATCGGGGCGGGGGCGGAGATTCCGCCGGGGGAGCGGCGGGCGGCGGCGGAAAGCGCGGTGGATGCTTTGGCCGCTTTGCACGCGTTGTCCCCGGAGGAGGTCGGTTTAGGGGAGTTGGGCCGGCGGGAGGACTACGTCGCCCGTCAGATTCGCCGCTGGGCCCGGCAGTGGGAGGCCGTCAAACAGCGGGAAATCCCGGAGATGGAGGAAGCCCGGGCCCGGTTGGAATCCCGCATCCCCCGCCAGGAGCGGTCCTCCATCGTGCACGGCGACTTCCGGTGGGGGAATTTGATCATCGCCGGGGGCCGGGTGCGGGCGGTGGTGGATTGGGAGTTGTGCACGTTGGGGGATCCGCTGGCCGATGTCGGATATCTGGCCAACGACTGGGCGGGGCCGGACGAAGAGGCCCTGTGGGTGGAGCCGGTCACCAAACTGGACGGGTTTCCCGACCGGGGGGAAATGCTGTCCCGTTACGCCCGGGCCGCCGGCAACGACCTGTCCGGCATCGGCTTTTACCGGGCTTTCCAGTACTGGCGTCTGGGCGCCATCCTGGAAGGAGTCTTTTCCCGCTACCGGCACGGCGCCCGAGGCGACGCCGGGGAAGCGGATTTGCCCGCCCTGGCCGCCGCCGTGCCCCGCCTGGCCCAAGCCGCCCTAACCCAGCTGGACGGATAACGGCCCCTCCCTCCACGCGACCGGTTGGCGCGGGGGGCTTGATTTGACAAATTGGGGGGGGGGGGTAGCGTTTCTCGTAGTCGGTCCTGATACGGGTTGGGCCGGAAGCGAAGGATGGAGGTTGGGTGATGCGACGGCTGGGGCTGTTGGCGTTGGCGACGGGTTTGGTCCTGTCGGTGTTGCCGGCCGTGCCTGCGGTGGTGGGGGCGGCGACGGCGATTACGTTCAGTGTGGTTGATCCTTCGGGTAACGCGGTGACCACGCTGGGGGAGGATAGCGGTTCGAAGGTTGTGCGGTTGAGGGCGTCGGTGGCTTCGGCGCCGTCCTCCAATTTGCGGATTAGCATCAGGGCGTTATCCGGTACTGCCACTGAAGGAGTGCGTGTAAATTTGAATGCGTATGATCGGCACCGTCCTCCGAGGCTTGTTTGCAATTCTGGTGATTACTGTGCTAATGAGCCTTGGAATTTAACTATTCATAGGAATCAAACAAGTGTTACGTCTACTAATTTTACGATTGAACTGCGGTCGGATAGGATTACGGAGGAGCATGAGACCATCATTTTTTCCGGTTCCGCTTCTGGGTATACGGTAACTCCGGCTACTTTGAGGATTACCGATCAGGACCGGGTGATTAAGGTGAACTTATCGCGGGATGTGTTGCGGGAGGATCAGGTTACGCCAGCCGGTGATAACCGTGCTCATGGTTTTCTACATAGACCTGGGCCATCGGTTGTGGTGGGTGGGGTGAAGGGTGGTGTGTTCACTGCTTCTACTTCTTCAACGTACGGCCAAGATTTAGCGTACCAACAGAGGGGAGATACGAGGCTTATGCGAATAGTGACAGAGGCGGGAACCGCTACCCATCTGCAGTCGGTCAATTCAAATGATGATTTTCCTGCGGATGTCGTTTCATCCCATAATAGTAACAATGATGATCCTATTGGTGCGAGGATAACCGCCGGTCAGGTTTCTGGGAGTTTTCACGGCGTAGATAGCCCTCTTGTTTTTTTCTTTTCACTAGTTATGAGGGATGAGGCGGCGGAGTCGGATGAGGTTTTTTATGTTGGGTTGCAATCCGTCCCGTCAGGTTGGACGGTGTTAAGGGCTCCGGTTACGATTAAGGATGCTAATAGTCAGGTGGGTTTGACGGTGGATACCGATAGTGAGGCTATAGGGGATCAGGATGTGTTGACGGAGGGGGATTCCGGTTCGGGGGTGTCGGTGTCGGCTAGTTTTCCGAACGCGACGTCGTCGCAAATTTCTTCGGTGACGACGGTGACGTTGTCGGCGGCGGCGGAGACTCCGGCGGGGGCGGGGAAGGCGACTGCGGCTGATTTTTCGTATGCTCCGTCGATGGCGAATACGATTTCTTTCCCGGCTCGGAGTATCACTGCTTCGGGTTCGGCTACGTTGGCTGGTTTGACGATCACCGATGATACGATTGTGGAGGGACCGGAAACTTTTGAGGTGGGTGGGTCGTCGGCTTTGGGAACCGCTACGGCGGACACGTTGACGATATATGACAACGATGCTGATATTGAGTTGGAGGTGTCTCCGTCGTCGGTGGATGAGCAGGCGGGGTCGCAGCAGGTTACGGTGACCGCCCGGTTTAAGGGTTCGTCGTCGATTCTGACGACTGCTACAAATGTGACGGTGTCGGTGGCGGGGTCGGGTGGGGCTTCTTTGGGGTGTCCGGCGAATACGAACGATGCTTGTACTAGTTTGACTAATAATCAGATGACGGTGTCTATTCCGGCGGGTGCGACGTCGGGGACCGGCACGTTTATGGTGACGGTTCCTGATGATAGTACGAGCGAGTCGGGGGAGAAGCTGACGCTGTCGGGTTCGGCGTCGGTGGGCGGGACGGCGGTGACGGTGGAGTCGGTGGATTTGCCGATTGTGGATGTGGGGACGCGGGTGGATCTGTCGTTGCATGAAGCGACGGCGGGCGAGGCGGCGCTGGCGGGGATAGCGGAGGGTGGGGGGGCGGAGACGGTGCGGGTGAAGGCTACGGCGGGAGCGGCGGTGACCTCGGATACGACGATTAGCGTGAATGTGGGGGCGGCGGGGGGTACGGCGACTTTGGGGACATGCACGGGTAGCGGACAGTCCCGGTCTTGCGCAAGCGGCGACTACGATCGGGGGGCGGCGACGGTGGATGTGACGATTGCGTCGGGTGAGACTTCCGGGACGGCGGATGTGACTATTACTCCTTTGTCGGATACGGTGGCGGAGGGGGAGGAAACGGTTCAGTTCACCGGTTCCGCCGCCGGGTTTGCCGTGTTCCCCGCGGATTTGAAAATCACCGAAGAGATTACGTTGACCCTCAGCCAGCCGTCAATAGGCGAGAGCGCGACGAACGCGGGGGCGGCCACGGTGACGGCCGCGTTCGCGGGGGCTGCTACTTCGATGTTGACGGGGGCGACGGTTGTTACGTTGTCGTTCGGGGCGGGCGAGAACGCGGAGACGTTGGATTTCACCGCTCCCGGCACCGCGATCACGGTGAGTATTCCGGCTTCTTCCACCTCCAGTTCCGCTACCGCTCTGACCGGTTTGCTGATTACGTCTGATTCGATCGCGGAGGGGGAGGAGAAAATCGATGTTGAGGGGACGGCGGATGGGTTTGTGGTGAGCGGAACGGAGCTGACCATAAACGACGATGATCTGGGGGTTACGTTAACGGCGGACACCGATAGCGGCACGAACGGGGAGCAGCAAACCCTGCCGGAGGGTGAGGCGGCGGCGGTACGGGTACGGGCCCGGTTCACATCAGCTACTACCAACGACTTGACCGCCGCGTATACGGTTCAGGTGACCGCGGAGGAGGGTTCTCCGGTGTCGGCGACCAGCGGGGGTGTTGATTTCACCGCCCCCGGCACGACTGCGACGGTGACTATGCCCGTCGGAACCGCCCTGCAAAGCGGCTGGGTGAATCTCACCGGCCTGTCGGTGGCGGATGACACGGTAGCGGAGGGAGCGGAGACTTTTCTCATCACCGGTACCGCGACAGGCGGGACGGTGGTTGCGGAGACGATAACTATCGTTGATGATGATGTGGATGTGTCTTTGTCGGCGTCGCCGGCGGAGGTGGTGGAACGGACGGCGGATCATCAGATAGTGGTAACGGCCCGTTTTCAGGGGGCTACTTCGGTGTTGTCGGCGGCTACTCCGGTGACGGTAACGGTTGGGTCGGCGGACACCAGCGGCGCGACGGTGCATACCGCGGTATGTTCTACGATGACGATGACAGCGGATGTGTGCACTAACCAGACGAACAATCAGTTCACGGTCAGCATCCCCGCCGGGGATGTCAGCGGTTCGGGTTCTTTTCAGCTGCGGGCCCGCGCCGATGGGGATGACACTGAGGGTATCGAGTATTTGAAACTGACTGGTTCTACTTCTATAGGTCAGGTGGCGTCCGCTCAGATGGGTGTTTTCGATCCGGGTCGGGCGGTTACTTTGTCTTTCCATGAGCCGACCAGCGCCGCTCCGGCCTTGTCGGGGATTACCGAGGATGGGGGGGCGCAGACGGTGCGGGTGAAAGCCACCCTCGGCGCAGCCGCTTCGTCGTCAGCCACGGTGACTGTAAATGTAGGGGCTGCGGGCGGAACCGCCGCTTTGGGAGCGACTGGGGATTACACCCGCGGGAGTAGCACGGCGACTATCACCATCGCTAGCGGCCAAACCAGTGGGACGGCGGATGTCGTACTCACTCCCCGCGATGATGGGACGATTGAGGGGGCGGAAACTATTCGTTTCACCGCTTCCGCTACCGGCGGGTATCTGCCCGCGGTCGCTGATTTGTCGATCCTGGAGACGATCACTTTGGCCCTCAGTCAGTCCACGGTGGATGAAAGAGACGCCAACGCCGGAGCCGTGACTGTTACCGCCTCTTTTGCGGGGGCGTCCAGTTCCTCGCTCGCCCAGGCCACCGACGTAACCTTGTCGTTCGGGGCGGGTGAGAACGCGGAGGCGGCGGATTTCACCGCCCCGGGCACCGCGATCACGGTGACCATCCCAGCCTCCGCCACCACCAGCTCCGCCGTTGCGTTGAGCGGTTTGCTGATTACGGGGGACACCATCGCGGAGGACGCGGAGAGTATTGACATCGACGGTACCGCTGGGGGGTTTGCGGTTAGCGGAACGACGCTGGTTATCACAGACGATGATCTAGAAGTGACCCTGACGGCGGATACTGACGGCGTGGAAAGCGGGAATCAGAAAACTTTGTCGGAGGGAGAGACGGTTGCGGTGCGGGTACGAGCCGCGTTCACGACTGCTACCAGCAACGATATAGGATCCGCTCTGCAAGTACGCGTGACCGCGGAGGCTTTGTCGCCGGCGTCGGCTGAGGCGGGGGGAATAGATTTCACCCCTCCCGCCACCCCGGTCACGGTGTCCATCCCCGCCGGGCAAACCCAAAGCGCCTGGACGAACTTGACGGGCCTGTTGGTTACGGATGATGCGGTGACGGAGTTGGCGGAAACGTTCAGAATCGCGGGGACGTCGGTGAACAGCGGCGTGGGGATTACCCCGGATACGTTGACTATCGGGGCCAGCGACACCGCTTTGGAGGTAACCGCGTCGCCGGGGAGGGTGACGGAAAGCACCGACGCCCACAACATAACGGTCACCGCCGGGTTCGCCGGAGCGACCTCCTCCGCGCTGGCAACCAACACCGACGTGACGGTTACGGTAGCGGCCGGGGATTCCAACGGAGCGACGGTGGCGACGGCATGCTCTCCGTCGATGACTGAAGATGTGTGCACCGACCAGACGGGCAACTCGTTCACTATCCGCATTCCGGCTGGTCAGCATCATCATACGGGGTCGTTTCAGCTGACCGCCCGGGTTGATACTGATGCGGAAACTACTGCGGAAACGGTGAAAATCAGCGGTTCGGCCACCGTCGCCGGAACAGCCGCCTCCGATTCTACGACTATCAACATCGCGGACAGCGGCATCCGGCTTGTCCTGACCAACCCCTCCAGCAACAGCGCGGTGTCCGCGTTGGCGGAAAACAGCGGAACAACCACTGTGCGGGTTACCGCTACCCTGCCGGTGAACGCCCCTACCGGCGGTGTGGTGGTGGGTTTGGAGATCGACGAGGACAGCACCGCCACCGCGGACTCCAACCGGGTTTGGACCAACCGGGAAGACTACCGAGTGGCCTGGCCCTCTAAACCGAGCGGAACCCCCTCCGGCTACAACACCGGTATCACCATCGCCGCCGGTACCAAAACCGGCTACGTGGATATAGATATTACGGTAAACGATGACAACGTCGACGAACCGACAAGAAGGATAATCATCGACGGCAGTCATGTAACAATCAACAATGTGGATTATCACACGGTAGCCGCCGCTCTCACCATCAACGACAACGACGGCCCTCCCACTGCTGTCACTCTCACCTTGCACAGCACCCGGGCCGACAGTAGTGGGGAACACCTCACCGAAGCCCATGAAAACGAAGAAACCCGGGTGCGGGTGGTAGCTACCTTCCAGGGAACAGCCACCCGCTCCGCCGCCACCTTCGTCCCCATCGTGGTTGGCAAAACCGGGGAAGCCACCGAAGGAACCGACTACCAAACGGTAGCCGACTTCAATGTGGAAATCCCCGGCTACCAAAACAGCGGCACCGATACTTTCCTGCTCAAAACCGACGGAACATACAACGACAACAACTTTGAGGGCCCGGAAACGCTAACCGTCGCCGGTGGAACGCTCGCCGGATTCACGATCGCGCAAGATACCCTCACCCTCATCGACGACGACCTGACCGTTACACTCACCCTCACCCCGAACCAAGGGACCGAAGGAGACACCAACACGTCCGTAACCCTACAAGCCGCCTACCCGACCGGGGAGACCCTCCCCAACCCCCACACCATAACCCTGGCCCTCGGAGGAACCGCCACCGCCGGAGCCGACTACACCGCCCCCGCCCTCACCCCCCTAACCATCCTCGCTAATCAAAACAGCGTTACCCGAACCCTCAGCTTGCCTATCACCGATGACAGCATCGATGAACCGGATGAAACCGTACAGATAACTGGAACCTCCGCCGGAATCACTATCACCCCCGCCACCTTCACTATCAAAGACAACGACGACCCACCCACCGGCATCACCCTCACCACCAGCCCATCCGGCTTAGACGAAGGAGCAAACAACCGTCAGATCACCATCACCGCCCGGCTGGACGGCTCCACCACCCGATCTGAAACCACCTCCGTGGCTATAACCATCCCCGGCCCCGACAGCACCACCACCCCCGCCGACTACCAAATCACCAACCAGCCCACCACCATAACCATCCGCCCCGCAACGCAAACCGGAACCGCAACTTTCAACATAACCATCCCCAACACCGACGGCCCCGAACCAAACGAAACCCTCCAAATAAACGGAACCCTCGCCGGGTTCACCATCACCCCCGCCGTTCTCACCATCCGCAACAGCGCACCCCCGCCCCCGCCCCCGCCGCCACCAACCACCACCCCCAACCCACCCACCGGCGGCGGAGGAGGCGGTGGAGGCGCGCCGCCGCCGGCCGCGCCGCCCCCCGCCGCCGGAGGAGGAGGAGGCGGAGCCCCGCCTCCCGCCGCAGGAGGAGGGGCCCCACCCCCGGCTGGGCCCGCCGCGCCCGCACCGCCGCCTCCCGCGCCGGTGGCCTGTCAGGGTCGGTTCTGCGACGACGACGGCAGCGTCCACGAACCCAACATCGCGCTAATGGCCGAATGGGGAATAACCATCGGATGCGACGCCAACGACCCCACCAAATACTGCCCCAGCGCCCAAATCACCCGCAGGCAAATGGCCACCTTCATCTACCGCGCCGTCAACCCCCGCTGGCCCATCCAAATCCCCACCGGCGTAACAATCAACGACGTCCCCGCCGACGCCAGCTACCGCCCCTACGCCAACTGGCTAGTATCCATCGGGGCCTTCCAACTAGACGACGGGAACTTCAACCCCAGGGGCATAGTAACCCGAGCCGACATGGCGGTCATGATGGTAGCTGCTTTCCCCCACATCCAAGCCGTATCCGAATCCCAAAACCTGTTCGCCGACACCGCCAACCTGGACGCGGCCGTGGTAAGGGCCATAGAAGGCATAGCCGAAAGCGAAGTGACCAGAGGATGCACCACCACGCCGCCTCTCAGATACTGCCCCAACAATCCGGTAACCCGCGCCCAGATGGCGTCCTTCTTCGTAAGAGTAATCAACCAAGCCCCCACCACCACCGAAGAATCGGGTTGAGCCAGCTAGGCAACGTCGACGCCCTCATCGGGGGTTGATTTGACAAATTGGGGGGGGGGGTAGCGTTTCCCGTAATCGGTCCTGTTTTACGGGCTGGCCGGAAGCGAGTATGGAGGTTGGAGAATGCGGCGGCTGGGGCTGTTGGCGTTGGCGGCGGGTTTGGTCCTGTCGGTGTTGCCGGCCGCGCCTGCGGTGGTGGGGGCGCAGACGGCGATTACGCTCAGTTGGGTTGATCCTGCGGGCAACCCGGTGACCTCGGTGGGGGAGGACAGCGGTACGAAGGCTTTGCGGTTGAAGGCGTCGGTGCCCTCGGCGCCGTCCTCCGATTTGCGGGTGAATGTCAATTCTTTGATAAGTGGTACCGCCACTCAAGGAGTAGCGCGTGATGCGACATCTTACGAGGAGCGAAGACAGGGTCGTCCTTCGAGGTGGGTTTGCTCTGCTGGTGATTACTGTATTAGGGGCGCGCCTCCTAGTATAACTATTAGGGCGGGTGCTACTAGCTATACTTATCCTTTTGACGCTACACTCTTTCTGCGGTCGGATAGGATTACAGAGGATCATGAGACAATCCGGTTGACCGGTACTACCACCGTTGCTGGGTATACGGTCTCTCCGACTGATTTGACTATTACGGATCAGGATCGGACTATCAAAATCAGCCCGATTGTGGTATACGAGGCGGCTACGTATCAAAATAGAATTTATGTTAATGCTACTGGTACTTTGGGAGGTTTGTCGGGTGGCCGGTTCACTTCTTCTACATCTTCTACATACACAGGAACAATACAAACTCAGAACAAATCACTCGATCCGGCAAACTCAGTACAGGTGTGGAATCACTTTATACAGCTTGGCACTATCTCTTCAGGCATAAATTCAAGAAATAAATGGCACCCATCAGAAAAGAGGTTTTTAAACTTTTCGGGTGGTAGGTTAACCTCTACCACCAGTAATTATTATTACGGTTTGCATGCGAATAATACCGCAGATGCGGACCGGGTGCACATACGGTTAGGGGTTTATGGCTCTGTCGCGGGGTTTACGGTGGAGAGAGGCCCGGTGATTATTAGGGATTTGGTGGATTCGCAGGTGGTGTTCAGGGTGGACACCGATAGTGAAACTGAGGGGAATCAGTCTGTGTTGGCGGAGGGGGCGTCGGGTTCGGGGGTGGTGGCGTGGGCGGGGTGGCCGGATGGGGTTGGGTCGTCGACTCATGCGTCGGCGACGACGGCTGTTTTGTCGGTGGATGAGAAGGCTTCGCCGGCGGCGGGGGAGGCGGGGGACGCGGATGTCAATTATGTTTCGTCGTCTGCGAGCACGTTTTCTATTCCCGCTGGCGCGGTGAAGAGCGGTAATGGGTCGTTGGCGGGTTTGTCGGTGGTTGATGATGCGGTGGTGGAGGGGCCGGAGACGTTGACGTTTGGCGGGGGGACGTCTAGTTTGGGTTCTGAGTACACGATTGCGGAGTCGGAGTTGACGATTTATGATGATGATGCTGATATTGAGTTGGGGTGGTCTTTGTCGTCGGTGGAGGAGCAGGCGGCGGCGCGTCAGGTTACGGTGACGGCCCGGTTCAAAGGGTCGTCGTCGATCCTGACAACTGCGACTGCTGTGGCGGTGTCGGTGGCGGGGGCGGGTGGGGCTTCTTTGTCGTCGGCGTGTCCGGTGGCCGGCGGGAATGATGCTTGTACCAGTTTGACGGGCAATGCGACGACGATTTCTATTCCGGCGGGTGGTACGTCGGCGAGCGCTACGTTTTCGGTGACGGTTCCTGATGATGGTGCGGGTGAGTCGGGGGAGAAGCTTAGGGTGTCGGGTTCGGCGTCGGTGGGCGGGTCGGCGGTAGTAGTGGAGTCGGCGGATTTGCCGATTATCGATGCGGGGACGAAGGTTAATTTGTCTTTTCATGAGGCGGCGGCGGGGGAGGCTGTTTTGGCGGGGATCGCGGAGGATGGGGGGGCGCAGACGGTGCGGGTGAAGGCCACTGCGGGGGCGGCGGTGACCTCGGACACGACGATCAGCGTGAATGTGGGGTCTGCGGGGGGTACGGCGACGTTGGGGACGTGCACGGGGAGCGGTCCGGGGCGGTCGTGCACGAGCGGCGACTTCGACCCGGGATCGGGAACGGTGGATGTGACGATTGCGTCGGGTGAGTCGTCTGGTACGGCGGATGCGACGATCACCGGTTTGTCGGACACGGTGGTGGAGGGAGCGGAGACGATTAGGTTCACCGGTTCCGCTGCCGGGTTCACTATTTTTCCCGCTGATTTGAAGATCACGGAAACGATTGAGTTGACGCTCAGTCAGTCATCAATAGGCGAGAGCGCAACAAACGCGGGGGCGGCGACGGTAACCGCGGCGTTTGCGGGGGCGTCTTCTTCGACGCTAACCGGGGCGACGGCTGTTACGTTGTCGTTCGGTGCGGGTGAGGAGGCGGAGACGCTGGATTTCACCGCCCCGGGCGCCGCGCTCACGTTGAGCATCCCGGCTGGTTCCACCTCCAGTTCCGCCGCCGCTTTGACCGGTTTGTTGATTACGGGGGATACGATCGCGGAAGGGGAGGAGAAAATCGATGTTGGGGGAACGGCGGACGGGTTCGGGGTGAGCGGAACGGAGCTGACCATAACCGACGACGACCTGGGAGTTACGTTAACCGCGGACACCGACAGCGCCACCGGGGAGCAGCAAACTTTGCCGGAGGGGGAAACGGCGGCGGTGCGGGTACGGGCCGCGTTCACCACCGCTACTACCAACGACCTGTCCGCTGCTTACCAGATTCAAGTAACCGCCGGGGAGGGTTCGCCGGTGTCAGCTACCGGCGGGGGTGTCGATTTCACCGCCCCCGGCGCGGCGGCGACGGTGACGATACCCACCGGAACCGCCCTGCAAAGCGGCTGGGTGAACCTAACCGGGTTGTCGGTAGCGGATGACACGATAGCGGAAGGAGCGGAAACGTTCCTCATCACCGGCACCGCAACAGGCGGAGCGACGGTGGCTTCAGAGAAGGTGACCATCGTCGACGACGATGTTGACGTGACGCTGTCGGCGTCGCCTACCGGGGTGGTGGAACAAGCGGCGGCTCATCAGATAACGGTAACCGCCCGCTTCCAAGGAGCCACCTCGGTACTGTCAGCGGCCACCCCGGTGACAGTCACGGTCGGGGCGGGGGACACCAACGGCGCGACGGTAGATTCAGCGGTATGTTCCATAACGCCGACAGCGGCGGATGTGTGTACTAATCAGACGAACAATCAGTTCACGGTCAGCATCCCCGCCGGGGACCTCAACGCCTCGGGTTCCTTCCAACTGCAAGCCCGCAATGACATGGACAACAACGAGGACATAGAAAACCTGAAACTCACCGGTACCACCACCATAGGCTCGGTAACCCCCGCCCAGCTGGAAGTATACGACCCAACCCGGGCACTTACTTTGTCGTTCCACGAGCCGTCCAGCGACGCCCCTGCTCTGTCGGGGATTACCGAGAACGGAGGCGCGCAGACGGTGCGGGTGAAAGCCACCCTCGGCAAAGCCGCCGCGTCCAACACTACAGTCACGGTAAACGTAGGAGCCGCGGGCGGGACCGCCACTCTGGGGGCAACCGGGGATTACACCCGCGGGGCCGCTACGGCGCCTATTACCATCAACAGCGGTGATACCAGCGGGACGGCGGATGTCGTGCTCACTCCCCGGGATGACGGGACAATGGAGGGAGCGGAAACCATCCGTTTCACCGCTTCCGCCACCGGGTATCTACCGGCGGTCGCAGTCGCTGACCTGCCCATTCTGGAAACGATCGTTTTGGCTCTCAGTCAGTCCACGGTGGATGAAAGAGACGCCAACGCCGGAGCGGTGACCGTTACCGCCTCATTCGCGGGGGTGTCCAGTTCCTCTCTCACCCAAGCCACCGACGTAACTTTGTCGTTCGGGGCGGGCGAAAACGCGGAAGCGGCGGATTTCACCGCACCAGGCACTGCGGTAACGGTGACCATCCCCGCCTCCGCCACCACCAGCTCCGCGGTCGCTTTGTCTGGTTTGCTGATAACAGGGGACACCATCGCCGAGGACGCGGAAACCATCAACATCGACGGCACCGCCGGGGGGTTCGCGGTCAGCGGAACGACGCTGGTCATCACCGACGACGATCTAGACGTAACCCTGACAGCGGATACTGACGGCGTGGAAAGCGGGAATCAGAAAACCTTGTCGGAGGGCGAGACGGTCGCGGTGCGGGTAAGGGCGGCGTTCGCTACTGCTACCAGCAACGATTTAGGGTCTGCTTTGCAGGTGCGGGTGACTGCGGAGGCTTTGTCGCCGGCGTCGGCTGAGGCGGGGGGAATCGATTTCACGCCTCCCGCTACCCCGGTTACGGTGTCCATCCCCGCCGGGCAAACGCAGAGCGCTTGGACGAACTTGACGGGCCTGTTGGTTACCGATGATGCGGTGACGGAGTTGGCGGAAACGTTCAGGATCGCGGGGACGTCGGGGAACAGCGGCGTGGGGATTACCCCGGATACGTTGACTATCGGGGCCAGCGACACCGCTTTGGAAGTAACCGCCTCGCCGGGGAGAGTAACGGAAAGCACCGACGCCCACAACGTAACGGTGACCGCCGGGTTCGCGGGAGCGACCTCCTCCGCGCTGGCAACCAACACTGACGTGACGGTGACGGTAGCGGCCGGGGACTCCAACGGGGCTACGGTGGCGACGGCATGTTCTCCGTTGATGACTGAAGATGTGTGCACCGACCAGACGGGCAACTCGTTCACTATCCGCATTCCGGCTGGGCAGCATCATCATGCGGGGTCGTTTCAGCTGACCGCCCGGGTTGATACTGATGCGGAAACTACTGCGGAAACGGTGAAAATCAGCGGTTCGGCCACCGTAGCCGGAACATCCACCTCCGATGCCGCCACCATTAACATCGCGGACAGCGGCATCCGGCTGGCCCTGACCAACCCCTCCAATAGCAGCGCGGTGTCCGCGTTGGCGGAAAACAGCGGAACAACCACTGTGCGGGTTACCGCTACCCTGCCGGTGAACGCCCCTACCGGGGGTGTGGTAGTGGGTTTGGAGATCGACGAGGACAGCACCGCCACCGCGGACTCCAACCGGGTTTGGACCAACCGGGAGGACTACCGGGTGGCCTGGCCCTCTAAACCGAGCGGAACCCCTTCCGGCTACGCCGCCGGTATCACCATCGCCGCCGGTACCAAAACCGGTTATGTGGATATAGATATTACGGTGAACGATGACAACGTCGATGAACCGGCGAGAAGGATAATCATCGACGGCAGTCATGTAACAATCAACAATGTGGATTATCACACGGTAGCCGCCGCCCTCACCATCAACGACAACGACGGCCCTCCCACTGCTATCATTCTCTCCCTGCACAGCACCCGTGCCGACAGTAGTGGGGAACACCTCACCGAAGCCCATGAAAACGAAGAAACCCGGGTGCGGGTGGTAGCCACCTTCCAGGGAACAGCCACCCGTTCCGCCGCTACCTTCGTCCCGATCGTGGTCGGTAAAACGGCTGCTGGGGAAGCAACTGAGGGAACTGACTATGAAACGGTGGATGCCTTCAATGTGGAAATCCCCGGCTATCAAAACAGCGGCACCGACACTTTCCTGCTCAAAACCGACGGAACATATAACGACAACAACTTTGAGGGGCCGGAAACGCTGACCGTCGCCGGTGGAACGCTCGCCGGTTTCACTATCGCGCAAGATACCCTCACCCTCATCGACGACGACCTGACCGTTACCCTAACCCTCACCCCAAACCAAGGGACCGAAGGAGACACCAACACGTCCGTAACCCTACAAGCCGCTTACCCGACCGGGGAAACTCTCCCCAACCCCCACACCATAAACCTGGCCTTCGGTGGAACCGCCGTCGCCGCCGACTACACCGCCCCCGCCCTCACCCCCCTAACCATCCTCGCTAATCAAAACAGTGCCACCCGAACCCTCAGCCTGCCTATCACCGACGACAGCATCGATGAACCGGATGAAACCGTACAGATAACCGGAACCTCCGCCGGAATCACCATCGAACCCGCCGCGTTTACTATCAAAGACAACGACGATCCACCCACCGGTATCACCCTCACCGTCAACCCCGCCAGCCTACCCGAAGGACAAACCAACCGTCAGATCACCATCACCGCACGGCTGGATGGTACCACCACCCGCTCTGAAGCCACCTCTGTGGCTATAACCATCCCCGGCCCCGACAGCACCGCCACCCCCAACGACGACTACCAAATCACCAACCAACCCACTACCATAACCATCCGCCCCGCGACACAAACCGGTAGCGCAACCTTCAACATAACCATCCCCAACACCGACGGCCCCGAACCAAACGAAACCCTCCAAATAACCGGAACCGCCGCCGACTTCACCATCACCCCCGCCGTCCTCACCATCCGCAACAGCGCACCCCCGCCGCCGCCCCCGCCGCCCCCAACCAGCACACCAAGCGCACCCACCGGTAGTGGTGGTGGCGGAGGAGGTGGAGGTGGTGGAGGGGGCGGAGGAGGAGGGGGTGCGCCGCCGCCGGCCGCCCCGCCACCCGCCGCTGGAGGCGGAGGAGCCCCGCCCCCCGCCGGAGGAGGGGCCCCGCCGCCTGCTGGGCCCGCCCCGCCGGTTGCGCCGCCGCCTGCGCCGGTGGTCTGCCAGGGACGGTTCTGCGATGACGACGGCAGCGTCCACGAACCCAACATCGCGCTAATGGCCGAATGGGGAATAACCATCGGATGCGACGCCAACGACCCCACCAAATACTGCCCCAGCGCCCAAATCACCCGCCGGCAAATGGCCACCTTCATCTACCGCGCAGTCAACCCCCGCTGGCCCATCCAAATCCCCACCGGAATAACAATCAACGACGTCCCCGCCGACGCCAGCTACCGCCCCTACGCCAACTGGCTAGTCAGCATCGGAGCCTTCCAGCTAAACGACGGGAACTTCAACCCCCGCGGCATAGTCACCCGAGCCGACATGGCCGTCATGATGGTCGCCGCTTTCCCCCACATCCAAGCCGTATCCGAATCCCAAAACCTGTTCGCCGACACCGCCAACCTGGACGCAGCGGTGGTGCGTGCTATCGAAGGCATAGCCGAAAGCGAAGTGACCAGAGGATGCACCACCACGCCCCCCCTCAGGTACTGCCCCAACAATCCGGTAACCCGGGCGCAGATGGCATCCTTCTTCGTAAGAGTAATCAACCAAGCCCCCACTACCACCGGAGAATCATAACCCACCCTCCTGTTCAAAAGGTGGCCTAATTGGGGAAACGGCGCAAAGTGGTTCAACGCCTCCGCTGGCGCGGAGGCTTAATTTGACAAATTGGGGGGGGGGGGTAGCGTTTTTCGCATCGGTCCCGTTTACGGGTTGGACCGGAAGCGAAGATGGAGGTTGGGTGATGCGACGGCTGGGGCTGTTGGCGTTGGCGACGGGGATGGTACTGTCGGTGTTGCCAGCCGTGCCTGCGGGGGTGGGGGCGCAGGCAAATGTGGTTACGCTCAGTTGGGTTGATTCTTCGGGCAACGCGGTGACCGCGTTGGGGGAGGACATCGGTTCGAGGGATTTGCGTTTGAAGGCGTCGGTGACCTCGGCGCCATCCTCCGATTTGCGGGTGTCGCTTGATAGTACGCCGAGCGGTACCGCCTCTGGATCAACATGGCGTGATGCTAGAACCACCGAGGATTATAGATTAGGGCGTCCTCCGAGGATTGTTTGCAATGGTGCTGATTACTGTGTTAACGTACCTTCTTCAGTAACAATCAGCGCGGGCACTACTACCTATACTGATCGTTTTGCCACTAAATTCTATCTGAAGTCGGATAAGATTACGGAGGATCATAAGACCATCCTGATCAGCGGCACCGCTTCCGGGTATACGGTGACTGACGCTACTTTGACGATTACCGATCAGGACCGGGCGGTTAAAGTAGTTGTACCATCGGATTATTTAGTATTGTCGGAGCTAAAAGAAGGTGAATCTTCGGGTTATATTAACTATGGTAAAGGCAATTTTACTACGCCGAAGGCTATCGTGGGTGGGGTGACTAATGGTGTGTTCACTGCTTCTACTTCTTCGACGTACAGCCAAAATATTTCGGATAAGCAAATAAGAATTGACAGCGGGACAGCTACGGTAAGCCACTCGGATAGAAGTGGTGCCTACGATATCTATCATCAGCATGATCATTGGAATGATCCTTTGTCTGTGACGATAAACGCCAACTCTCTTTCCGGAACTTTCACACCTATTAGACTTTCTTTAACAACGGTAACTGATGGGAAGGTGGAGCTGGATGAGACTTTTTATCTTAGGGTGGACGTTCCGGGTTGGACACAGTATAAGACACCGATAACTGTTAAGGATGCTAATAGTCGGGTGGATTTGACGGTGGATACCGATAGTGAGGCTATGGGGAATCAGGATGTGTTGACGGAGGGGGATTCCGGGTCGGGGGTGTCGGTGTCGGCTAGTTTTTGGAACGCGACGTCGTCGGTGATTTCTTCGGCGACGACGGTGACGTTGTCGGCGACGGCGCAGACCCCGGCGGGAGCGGGGAAGGCCACATCGGCTGATTTCACGTATGCTCCGTCCACGGCGAATACGATTTCTTTCCCGGCTAGAAGCGTCACTCCTTCGGATACGGCTACGTTGGCGGGGTTGACGATCACCGACGACGCGATAGTGGAGGGGCCGGAAACTTTTCTGGTGGGTGGGTCGTCGGCGCTGGGATCCGCTACGGCGGACACGTTGACGATTTATGACAACGATGCTGATATTGAGTTGGAGGTGTCTCCGTTGGCGGTGTCTGAGCAGGCGGGGTCGCAGGAGGTTACGGTGACGGCTCGGTTTAAGGGTTCGTCGTCGGTTTTGACGTCGGCTACTGACGTGGCGGTGACGGTGGCGGGGGCGGGCGGGGCTTCTTTGGGGTGTCCGGCGAATACGAACGATGCTTGTACTAGTTTGACTAATAATCAGATGACGGTGTCTATTCCGGCGGGTGCGACGTCGGGGAGCGACACGTTTATGGTGACGGTTTCTGATGATAGTACGAGCGAGACGGGGGAGAAGTTGACGGTGTCGGGGGCGGCGTCGGTGGGTGGGACAGCGGTGGCGGTGGAGTCGGCGGATTTGCCGATTATCGACGCGGGGACGCGGGTGGATTTGTCGTTGCATGAGGCGACGAGCGGGGAGGCGGCGTTGGCTGGGATAGCGGAGGATGGAGGGGCGGAGACGGTGCGGGTGAAGGCTACTGCGGGGGCGGCGGTGACCTCGGACACGACCATTAGCGTGAACGTGGGGGCGGCGGGGGGGACGGCGACTTTGGGGACGTGCTCGGGGAGCGGTCAGTCCCGGTCTTGCGCGAGCGGTGATTATGATCGGGGGGCGGAGACGGTGGATGTGACGATTGCGTCGGGTGAGACTTCCGGGACGGCGGATGTGACGATCACTCCTTTGTCGGATACGGTGGCGGAGGGGGAGGAAACTGTTCGATTTACCGGTTCCGCTTCCGGGTTCACGGTGTTTCCCGTTGATTTGAAAATCACGGAAGAGATTACGTTGACGCTTAGCCAGTCATCGGTTGGCGAGGGCGCAACGAACGCGGGAGCGGCGACGGTGACGGCCGCCTTCGCGGGGGCGACTACTTCAGAGTTGAGCGGGGCGACGGTTGTTACGTTGTCGTTTGGGGCGGGCGAGAACGCGGAGGCTCAGGATTTCACCGCCCCGGCGTTGACGTTGAGCATCCCGGCTTTTTCCACTTCTAGTTCCGCTACCGCTTTGTCTGGTTTGCTTATTACGGGGGATGCGATCGCGGAAGGGGAGGAGAAAATCGATGTTGGGGGGACGGCGGAGGGGTTTGGGGTGAGCGGAACGGAGTTGGCGATAACCGACGATGATATGGGGGTTACTTTGACGGTGGACACGGACAGCGCGTCCGGGGTGCAGAGAAACCTGTCGGAGGGTGAGGCGGCGGCGGTGCGGGTGCGTGCCGCTTTCACTAGCGCCACTTCCAATGGTTTAGGATCCGCTCTGCAAATAAGCGTCACCGCGGGGGCTTCGTCGCCGGCGTCGGCGACTGGAGGGGGTGTTGATTTCACAGCTCCCGGTACGGCGGTGGTGTTGTCTATACCAACCGGGTCGACCAGCTTGCAAAGCAGCTGGGCGGATCTCACCGGGTTGTCGGTAGCGGATGATACGGTAGCGGAAGGGTCGGAGACGTTTCTCGTCACCGGTACCGCAACGGGCGGCGCGACGGTGGCTTCGGACACGGTGACTATCGTTGATGATGACGTTGACGTGACTTTGTCGGCGTCTCCGGCGGAGGTGGTGGAGCAAGCGGCGGCGCATCAGATTACGGTAACCGCCCGTTTCCAGGGGGCCACTTCGGTGTTGTCGGCGGCGACTCCGGTAACAGTGACAGTCGCCCCAGCGGACACCAACTGGGCAGGGGTACAGACGGCGGCGTGTCCTTTTTCGTCATCGGCGGATGTGTGCACCGACCAAACGAACAATCAGTTTACGATCAGCATCCCCGCCGGGGACGTCAACGCCTCGGGTTCCTTCCAAATGCGAGCCCGCGTCGACGAGGATAACACCGAGGATATCGAATACTTGAAGCTCACCGGTGCTACTTCCATAGGCTCGGTAGCTCCCGCCCAGATGGGCGTTTACGACCCAGACCGGCAGATTACTTTGTCCTTCCATCAGGCCTCCAGCGGCGACCCTGCCCTGTCGGGTATTACCGAGGACGGGGGCGCGCAGACGGTACGGGTGAAAGCCACCCTCGGCGGAAACGCCGCGTCGGCTACCACAGTGACCGTAAACGTGGGGGCCGCAGGCGGGACCGCCACCCTGGGATCCACTGGGGATTACACCCGCGGGAGCGCCACCGCGACTATCACCATCAACAGCAACCAAGCCGATGGAACAGCCGACGTTGTGCTCACTCCCCGGGATGATGGAACAGCCGAGGGGGCGGAAACTATTCGTTTCACCGCCTCCGCTACTGGGTATCTGCCCGACTCCGCCGACCTGTCCATCACTGAAGCCATCCAGTTGACGGTCAGCCGGTCTTCGGTGGGTGAGGGAGCGGGAAACGCGGGAGCGGCGTCGGTGACGGCTTCCTTTGCTGGGGCGTCTAGCTCCTTACTCACCCAAG
Source organism: Candidatus Spongiisociaceae bacterium (assembly GCA_965202665.1). Lineage (GTDB taxonomy): Bacteria > Actinomycetota > Acidimicrobiia > Spongiisociales > Spongiisociaceae. The sequence goes on along the minus strand of OZ241841.1, from coordinate 495,908 downwards.
CAACGGATGTCACGTTGACTTTCGGGGCGGGTGAGGACGCGGAAGCGGCGGATTTCACCGCCCCGGGCGCCGCGCTAACGGTGAGCATCCCCGCTGGTTCCGTCTCCAGCTCGGCTACCGCCTTGACCGGTTTGCTGATCACGGGGGATGCCATCGCCGAGGGAGCGGAGAAGATCGACATCGGAGGCACGGCGGGGGGCTTCCGAGTCAGCGGAACCGAGCTGGAGATAGCAGACGACGATTTGGGAGTGACCGTAGAGGCGGATACGGACAGCGTAATGAACGGGGAGCAAAAAAACCTGTCGGAAGGAACCACCCCCGCGGTGCGGGTACGGGCCAAGTTCACCACCGCTACCTCCAATGATTTAGGTTCCGCTCTGCAGGTGCGCGTCGCCGCCGGGGTTTCGTCGCCGGAGTCGGCGGTGGGCGGGGGAACAGATTTCACCGCTCCCGCTACGCCGGTTACGGTGTCCATTCCCACCGGTACAAGCAGCCTGGAAAGCGCATGGGCGAACCTGACAGGACTTGCGGTTACGGACGACACTGTGACTGAACCGGCGGAGACCTTTGCCATCACCGGTACCGTTTCCGGGAGAAGCGACGTGACGATAACTTCGGATACGTTGACTATCGGGGCCAGCGACACCGCTTTGGAGGTTGCCGCGTCGCCGGGGACGGTGCATGAAAGCGGTTCTGCTCATACGATAAGGGTGACCGCCGGGTTCGCCGGAGCGACCTCATCGGCTTTGTCGGCGGGCACCGCGGTGACGGTAGCGGTAGCGGCCGGGGACACCGACCCAGCGACGGTAGCGGCGTCGTGCTCCGCGATCGGACAGAACGATGTTTGCACCGATCAGACGGGCAACTCGTTTACCGTCACCATCCCCGCCGGGCAAACCAGCCATACGGGAACGTTCCAGCTGACCGCCCGGGACGACAACACGCCGGAAAGCGTGGAAAAGGTGAAAATAACCGGCTCGGCCACCGTCGCCGGAGAATCAGAATCGGATTCCGACACTATCAACGTTGTAGACAGCGGCATCACCCTTTCCCTAACCAACGCCTCCAACAACAACGCCATATCTACGTTGTCCGAGAGCAGCGCGTCTGCCACCATACGGGTGACCGCCACCATCCCCACCGGTACGACCGTCCCCTCCGGCGGGGTGGTTGTAGGCCTGAACATAGCCGGTAGCGCTACTGCGGACTCCGACAACGTCTGGACGGAACAAGAAGACTACCGGATCAGCCTGCCCCCCAAACCAGCCTCCACTCCTGATGGATACGCCACCGGCGTCACCATCGCGCAGGGGCAAACCAGCGGCGCCGCCGATATTACCATCACGGTAAACGACGACAGCGTAGACGAACCGGACAAAACCATAACCGTCAACGGCAGCACGGTAACCATCAGCAGCGTCGTCTACCACGCGGTAGCCGCCGCGCTTACTATCAGCGACAACGACGACCCGCCCGCCAACATCGACCTCGCCCTCCACCGCGACGACGAAGGCGACATCGGGGCGGCGCTTACCCAAGTACCTGAAGGCGGCGAAGATGTAGTGTGGGTGCGGGCTTCTTTTCAGGGAACCGTCACCCGCTCCGCCGCAACTTCCGTGCCGATTGTGGTCGGTAAAGCCGCCGGGGAATCCACACCAGGAACCGATTATCAAACGGTAAGCGCCTTCAACTTGGTGATCGACCCCTACCAAACCAGCGGAACCGGCACTTTCACCCTCAAAACCGACGGAACATATGACGACGAAAACCTTGAAGGGAACGAAACGTTGACCGTCGCCGGCGGAACCCTCGCCGGTTTCACTATCGGGCAAGACACCCTCACCATCATCGACGACGAAACCATCACCCTCACCCTCACCCCAGACGAGGTGAACGAAGGCGACGCGGTCGCGGCCGCAACCCTGCGAGCCGCCTACCCGGGCGCGGCCCTCACCACTTCCCAAACCGTAAACCTGGCCCTCGGAGGAGACGCCGTCGCCGGAGCTGACTACACCGCCCCCTCTCTTACCTCTCTGACCATCCCCGCCAACCAAAACAGCGCCACCCTCCCCACCTTCGCCCTGCAAACCACCGAAGACAGCATTGCCGAGGGAGACGAAACCTTGCAAATAACCGGAACGGTCGCCGGATACGCCGTCACCCCCGCCGTCTTCACTATCAAAGACGACGACGACCGGCCCGCCGGCATCCAAATCAGCCTCTCCGCCAACAACCTGGCTGAAACTACCGGCGCTACCGCTACCATCGCCACCCGCTTACCCGCCGGGTCCGACACGCTCCCCACCGACACCGCCGTCGCTTTCACCCTCAGCGGAAACGCCCAACGCAACTCCGACTACCGAATAAACAGCCTGACCGCGGTCATCCCCGCCGGGCAAACCCAAGCCCCCAACCTCACCATAACCATCCTCCATGACACCGACGACGAACCAAACGAACGAATCGTCCTCACCGCCGCCACCCCAGCCGGATTAACCCCCAACCCCTCCACCCTCACCCTCACCATCACCGACAACGACGCCCCACCCCCCGCCCCACCCCCCGCTCCCAGCGGAGGAAACCCGCCCGCCGGAGGCGGAGGTGGCGGCGGGGGAGGTGGCGGCGGAGGAGGTGGCGGCGGAGGAGGAGGCGGCGGCGCCCCAGCCCCACCGCCCCCGGCCGCCCCGCCGACCGCGCCCCCACCCGCCCCCGCGCCTCCCCCCGAACCGGCATGCCAAGGACGATTCTGCGACGACGACGGCAGCGTCCATGAAGCCAACATCGAACGGATAGCCGGATGGAGAATCACCCTCGGCTGCGACGCCACCGACTCCACCAAATACTGCCCCGGAGCCCAAATCACCCGCAGGCAAATGGCCGCCTTCCTCCACCGCGCCGTCAGCCAACGCTGGACCATCCAAAACCCCCAAAACATAGAAATCAACGACGTATCCCAAGACGCCTGGTACCGCACCTACGCCGAATGGGGCGTCTCCATAAACGCCTTCGAACTCACCGACGGAAACTTCAACCCCGGCGGAGTAGTAACCCGAGCCGACATGGCCATCATGATGATCGCCGCCTTCCCCCACCTCCAACCCGTAGAAGAACCCCAAAACCTCTTCCAAGACGCAACAGGACTAGACCCGACGATAATACGGGCCATCGAAGGAATGTACGGCAGAAGCGTAACCAGAGGCTGCACCACCACCCCCCTCAACTACTGCCCCAACAAACCCGTAACCAGAGCGCAGATGGCCTCCTTCTTCGTCCGCGCCGTCAACCTCGCCCCCGCCGCCGCCGGCTCATAACCCCCGCCCCCCTCCGCTCCGCGTACCAACCGGCGGCTTTCTTGGCGACCTAAGCGGAGTTACAGCCCAACGTGCAGGAAGGTGCGGTCATCGCAACTGACATGTCCCGGTTTACGCGACCGCTTGGCGCGGGGGATTGACTTGACATATTGGGGGGGGGGGTAGCGTTTGCGTAGGGTGCCGGTTCGCGGCGCCGTGTGGAGGATTGGAGGTTGGGTGATGCGGCGGTTGGCGGTGTTGTCGTTGGCGGCGGGGTTGGTGTGGTCGGTGTTGCCGGTTGCGCCGGCGGCGGTGGGGGCGCAGACGGCGATTACGCTCAGCGTGGTGGAGGCGACGAGCGCCAGAGCCGCGATCACTTCGGTGGGGGAGGACAGTGCTACTTCGGGTAAGTACCTTTTTTTGAGGGCGTCGGTGCCTTCGGCGGTGACTTCTAGTGTGACGGTGACGGTTACTCGGGGTGGGACCGCTACCGTAAATAATGTGTACAGGACCGTTACCCTACTGGAAACTAGGATGGAGTGTCGAGGTGGTGATGCGTGTATTGACTCATCTACTAATTTTAATGTTACTATTGGTGTGGGTCAGACGATCGGTTATAATATAATCCCTTGGCAACTTTTTACGCGGGCGGATAGGATTACGGAGGAGCATGAGACTATCACCTTCTCCGGTACCGCTTCTAAGTCTGGGTATACGGTGACTGGGACTACTTTGACTATCACCGATCAGGATCGGGCGATTAAGGTGAACATGTCGTATGAGGTTTTGCCGGAGAAGGAAGAGGGTGAATCTATGAATAGACCCGATGGTCATATATATGAACCTGCACCGACGGCTGTATTGGGTGGGGTGACGAATGGTGTGTTCACCCAGTCTACTTCTTCGACATACGGCCAAGCTTTGGCGGATATGCAATTGTATTTCGATAGCGGGACCGCTATACAGAAAGATTCGAAAGGCAGTCCCACCGATGTCTACCAATTACATAATTGGGACGAGATTCAGCGGATGACCATACCCGCCAATACTGTTTCTCAGTCTACTCACAGTGGTGTGGGTGGTGGTATCTCTTATATAGGTCTGAGGGTTATGAGAGATAGGGTGGTGGAGCCGGATGAGATATTTTACGTTAGGCTAAATCAAGGTGTTCCGATGGGTTGGACGGCGTTCCCAACCCCGCTTACTGTCAAGGATGCGAATCGGGTGGGTTTTACGGTGGATACCGATGGTGGCGAAGATGGGAATCAGGCTGTGTTGGAGGAGGGGGCGTCTGGTTCGGGGGTGTCGGTGGCGGCTGCTTTTTGGAATGCGACGTCGTCGGTGATTTCTTCGGCGACGGTGGTGACGTTGTCGGCGGAGGCGCAGACTCCGGCGGGGGCGGGGAAGGCGGCGGCGGCTGATTTTTCGTATGCTCCGTCGACGGCGAATACGATTTCTTTTCCGGCTAGGAGTGTGACTGCGTCGGGTACGGCGACGTTGGCGGGGTTGACGATCACCGATGATGCGGTGGTGGAGGGGCCGGAGACTTTTTTGGTGGGTGGGTCGTCGGCGTTGGGGGACGCTCGGTCGTCTGTGTTGACTATTTATGATGATGACGCTGATGTTGAGTTGGAGGTGTCTCCGTCGTCGGTGGAGGAGCAGGCGGGGGCGCAGCAGGTTAGGGTGACGGCTCGGTTTAAGGGGTCGTCGTCTATTCTGACAGCTGCTACTGATGTGGCGGTGACGGTGGCGGGGGAGGGCGGGGCGGCTTTGTCGTCGTCGTGTCCGGTGTCTGGCGGGGATGATGCTTGTACCAGTTTGACGGGTAATGCGACCACGATTTCCATTCCGGCGGGTGGGACGTCGGCGAGCGAAACGTTTACGGTGACGGTTCTTGATGATGGTACGGGTGAGTCGGGGGAGAAGATGGTGGTGTCGGGTACGGCGTCGGTGGGCGGGTCGGATGTGGTGGTGGAGTCGGTGGATTTGCCGATTATCGATGCGGGGACGCGGGTGGATTTGTCTTTGCATGAGGCGGCGAGCGGGGAGGCGGCGTTGGCGGGGGTAGCGGAGGGTGGGGGGGCGCGGAGGGTGCGGGTGAAAGCCACCGCCGAAACCGCGGTGACTTCGCAGACGTCCGTCGTCGTAGACGTGGGTGCTATGGGTGGGACGGCGACGGTGGGGGTGTGTTCGGGGAGCGGCCAGTCCCGGTCTTGTTCGAGCGGCGACTACGACCGGGGAGCGGAAACGGTGGACTTGGTGATCCCGTCGGGTGATACGTCGGCAACCGCGGATGTGACCATTACTCCCCTGTCGGACACGGTGGCGGAGGGGGAGGAAACGATTCGGTTCGCCGGTTCCGCTGCCGGGTTTACGGTTATTCCCGCGGATTTGAAAATCACGGAAATGATAGAGTTGACGCTCAGCTCGTCGTCGGTGGGCGAGGGAGCGACAAACGCGGGTGCGGCGTCGGTGATGGCCGCGTTTGCGGGGGCGTCTACTTCGGAGCTGACCGGGGCCACGTCTGTTACGTTGTCGTTCAGCGAGGGTGAGAACGCGGAGGCGGCGGATTTCACCGCTCCGGGCACGGCGTTGACGTTGAGCATCCCGGCTGGTTCCATCTCCAGCTCGGCTACGGCGTTGACCGGTTTGCTAATTGACGGGGATACGATCGCGGAGGGAGCGGAGAGCATCGACATTGGGGGCAGCGCGACGGGGTTTTCGGTCAGCGGAACATCGTTGGTTATCGCCGATGATGATTTGGGGGTGACTGTAAAAGCGGATACGGATGTGATGGTCGGGGAGCAGAAGACCCTGTCGGAGGGGGCAACGGCGGCGGTGCGGGTACAGGCCAGGTTCACATCTGCTACTTCCAACGATTTAGGATCCGCTCTGCAGGTGCGCGTCACCGCCGGGGTTTCGTCGCCGCAGTCAGCGGCGGGCGGTGGTGTTGATTTCACCGCTCCCGCTACGCCGGTCACGGTGTCCATCCCCGCCGGGCAAAGCAGTCTGGCAAGCCCTTGGGTGAACTTGTCGGGCTTGTCGGTTGCAGACGACGCGGAGACCGAGGCGGCGGAAACGTTTGCCATCACCGGTACTGTTGTTGGGAGAAGCGGCGTGACGGTAACTTCGGACACGTTGACTATCGGGGCTAGCGACACCGCTTTGGAAGTCACCGCGTCGCCGGGAACGGTGTATGAAAGCGGCGCCGCCCATGATGTTACGGTAACCGCCGGGTTCGCGGGAGCGTCCTCCTCCGCTTTAGCGGCGGGCACCGATGTGACGGTGGCGGTAGCGGCCGGGGATTCCAACGGGGCGACGATGGCGGCGTCGTGCTCCGCGATCGGTCAGAACGATGTTTGCACCGATCAGACGGGCAACTCGTTTACCATTACCATCCCCGCCGGGGAAGTCAGCCATACGGGAACATTCAAGCTGACCGCCCGGGACGATGGAACACAGGAAGCCACCACTGAAACGGTGAAAATAACCGGAAGCGCCACCGTCGCTGGAGAATCGGAGTCAGATACTGACACTATCAACGTAGTAGACAGCGCCATCACCCTCACTCTGGCTAAGTCCGGGAGTTCCGTGTCTGCGTTGGATGAGAACAGCGGATCCTCCACTATACGGGTGACCGCTACCCTGCCCACCGGGGTCACCGTCCCCTCGGGTGGAGTGGTAGTAGGCCTGAGAATAGCCGAGGGCAGTACCGCCGTTGCGGCCTCTAACAACGTATGGGCGGATGGGGAGGACTACCGTGTGACTTGGCCCTCCAAACCGACCGGAACTCCCGGCGGATACTCCACCGGCATCACCATCGCCCAAGGAAGCACCAACAGTTTCGCTGATGTCACCATTGTTGTAAATGACGACAGCGTTGCCGAACCGGCGAAGACCATTCTTTTCGAAGGCAGTGATGTAACTATCAGCGCCGACACCTACCAGACGGTAGATGCCAGTTTGACCCTAAACGACAACGATTCTCCTCCTACCGTCATCGATGTCTCTCTTTATGAAGATGACGGCGGCGAGGTAGGAGCGGAGCTGACCCAAGTACCCGAAGGCGGAACAAGCACCACCGTGCGGGTACGGGCCGCTTTTCAAGGAACCGCCACCCGTTCCGCCGCTACTTTCGTGCCGATTGTGGTCGGAAAGCCTTCCGGGGAGGCCACTGAGGGAACGGATTACGAAACGGTAGGCGACTTTACTGTTGCCATTCCCGCTTACCAATCCAGCGGGGTTAGCAGTTTTGTTCTTAGAACTGATGGAACATACAATGATGCGGCTTTTGAGGGGCCGGAAACGTTGACCGTCGCCGGGGGGACCCTCGCCGGTTTCACTATCGGGGAGGACACGCTGTCCATCCTCGACGATGACCTGACTGTTATTCTTGCCGTCACGCCAGACGAGGTGACCGAAGGGGACGCCAACATCACTCTAAGCCTGCGGGCCGCCTATCCGGGTACGGAAACTTTAGGTGCTTCCCAGACCGTCAGTCTGGCCTACGGGGGTACCGCTTCTTCGTCTGACTTCACCGCCTCCGCGCTTGCTGATATGACCATCTCCGCTAACCAAAACAGCGCTACCCCTCAAACCATCACCCTGTCCGCCGTGGCCGACGACAACATCGCCGAAGGGGACGAAACCTTGCAGATAATCGGAACGCTGGCCGGGTTCACCGTCGAACCGGCTACGCTCACCATCAAAGACAACGACGCTCCGCCCACCAGCGTCCAAATCAGCCTCTCCCGAACCAGCGTGGCTGAAACTACCGGCGCCACCGCCGCTATCGCTACCCGCTTCCCCGCCGGATCGAACCCGCTTTCCACCGACACCGCCGTTACCTTCAGCCTCGGCGGAGACGCCATCCGTAACTCCGACTATCGGATAAGCAACCTGACCGCGGTCATTCCCGCCGGGCAAACCCAGGCCCCCAACCTGACCATAACCATCATCAACGACAACACCCCAGAACGAGCTGAACGAATCGTTCTCACCGCCACCGCCCCAGCCGGTTTAACCCCCAGCCCCGCCACCCTCACCCTCGCCATCCCCGCCAACGACGCCCCGCCCCCCAGCCCCAGCGGCGGAGGGGGTAGCGGAGGCGGCGGCGGAGGAGGAGGCGGCGGCGGGGGAGGTGGAGGCGGAGGGGGAGGAGGCGGCACCCCGCCGCCCGCCGCGCCCCCGCCGGCCCCTGCGCCTCCCCCCGAACCGGTCTGCCAGGGCCGGTTCTGCGATGACGACGGCAGCGTCCATGAAGCCAACATCGAACGGATAGCCGGATGGAGAATCACCCTCGGCTGCGACACCGAAGACTCCACCAAATACTGCCCCGGAGCCCAAATCACCCGCAGGCAAATGGCCGCCTTCCTCCACCGCGCCGTCTCCCAACGCTGGACCATCCAACCCCCCGAGGACATAGAAATCAGCGATGTTCCAGCCGATGCTTGGTACCGCACCTACGCCGAATGGGGCGTCTCCGTAAACGCCTTCGCGCTCACCGACGGAAACTTCAACCCCGGCGGTGTGGTAACCCGGGCCGATATGGCCATCATGATGATCGCCGCCTTTCCCCACCTCCAATCCGTGGAAGAACCCCAAAACCTCTTCCAAGACGCAACAGGACTAGACCCCGCCATCATCCGGGCTATTGAAGGAATGTACGGCAGAGGCGTAACCAGAGGTTGCGCCACCACCCCCCTCAACTACTGCCCGAACAAACCGGTAACCAGAGCGCAGATGGCCTCTTTCTTCGTCCGCGCCGTCAACCTCGCCCCCGCCGCCACCGGCGGGAACTGAGGAACATAAGCAACATAGAAGACGCCTTCATCGAGGTTTGATTTGACAAATTGGGGGGGGGGGGTAGCGTTTTTCGTAATCGGCCCTGATACGGGTGGAAGCGAAAGATGGAGGTTGGGTGATGCGACGGCTGGGGCTGTTGGCGTTGGCGGCGGGTTTGGTCCTGTCACTGTTGCCGGCCGCGCCTGCGGTGGTGGGGGCGCAGACGACTATTACGTTCAGTGTGGTTGATGCTTCGGGCAACGCGGTGACTTCGGTGGGGGAGGACAGCGGTTCGAAGGTGTTGCGGTTGAAGGCGTCGGTGGCCTCGGCGCCGTCCTCCGATTTGCGGATTAGCATCAGTAGGTTATCCGGTACAGCCACTCAAGGAGCGACTATAAATGTGAATAGGTTTGATCCGGGTCGTCCTCCGAGATATGTTTGCAATTCTGGTGATTACTGTACTCGTGAGCCTTGGAATGTAACTATTCATAGGAATCAAAGGAGTGTTACGTCTAATAGTTTTACGATGGATTTGCGGTCGGATAGGATTACGGAAGAGCATGAGACCATCATTTTCTCCGGCACCGGCCCTTCTGGGTATAGGGTGGCTCCGGCTACTTTGACGATTACCGATCAGGACCGGGCGGTTAAGGTAGTTGTACCATCGAATTATTTAGTATTGTCGGAGCTAAAAGAAGGTGAATCTTCGGGTTTTATTAACTATGGTAAAGGCAATTTTACTACGCCGAAGGCTATCGTGGGTGGGGTGACTAACGGTGTGTTCACTGCTTCTACTTCTTCGACGTACAGCCAAAATATTTCGGATAAGCAAATAAGAATTGACAGCGGGACAGCTACGGTAAGCACCTCGGATACAAGTGGTGCCCACGATATCTATCATCAGCATGATCATTGGAATGATCCTTTGTCTGTAACGATAAACGCCAACTCTCTTTCCGGAACTTTCACACCTATTAGACTTTCTTTAACAACGGTAACTGATGGGAAGGTGGAGCCGGACGAGATATTTTATCTTAGGGTGGACGTTCCGGATTGGACCCAGTATAAGACACCGATAACTGTTAAGGATGCTAATAGTCGTGTGGATTTGACGGTGGATACCGATAGTGAGGCTATGGGGAATCAAGACATTATATCTGAGGGGGATTCCGGTTCGGGGGTGTCGGTGTCGGCTAGTTTTTGGAACGCGACGTCTTCGGCGTTGTCTTCGGCGACGGCAGTGACGCTGTCGACGGCGGCGGAGACTCCGGCGGGGGCGGGGAAGGCGACGACGGCTGATTTTTCGTATGCTCCGTCCACGGCGAATACGATTTCTTTCCCGGCTCGGAGTATTACTGCTTCGGGTTCGGCTACGTTGGCGGGGTTGACGATCACCGATGATGCGATTGTGGAGGGGCCGGAAACCTTTTTGGTGGGTGGGTCGTCGGTGCTGGGATCCGCTACGGCGGACACGTTGACGATTTATGATAATGACGCTGATATTGAGTTGGAGGTGTCTCCATTGTCGGTGGATGAGCAGGCGACGGCGCAGCAGGTTACGGTGACCGCCCGGTTTAAGGGTTCGTCGTCGATTCTGACGACTGCTACAACTGTGACGGTGTCGGTGGCGGGGTCGGGTGGGGCTTCGTTGGGGTCGTCGTGTCCGACAACTAGCGGGCAGGATGCTTGTACGAGTTTGACTAATAATCAGATGACGGTGTCTATTCCGGCGGGTGGGACGTCGGGGAGCGGCACGTTTATGGTGACGGTTCCTGATGATAGTACGAGCGAGTCGGGGGAGAATCTGACGCTGTCGGGGTCGGCGTCGGTGGGCGGGGCGGCGGTGGCGGTGGAGTCGGTGGATTTGCCGATTGTGGATGTGGGGACGCGGGTGGATTTGTCGTTGCATGAGGCGACGGCGGGGGAGGCGGCTTTGGGGGGGATAGCGGAGGGTGGGGGGGCGGAGACGGTGCGGGTGAAAGCTACGGCGGGAGCGATGGTGAGTTCGGATACGACGATTAGCGTGAATGTGGGGGCGGCGGGGGGTACGGCGACGTTGGGGACGTGCACGGGGAGCGGCCAGTCCCGGTCGTGTTCGAGCGGCGACTACGACCGGGGGGCGGCGACGGTGGATGTGACGATTGCGTCGGGTGAGACTTCCGGGACGGCGGATGTGACGATCACTCCTTTGTCGGATACGGTGGCGGAGGGGGAGGAAACGGTTCAGTTCACCGGTTCCGCCACTGGGTTCAGGGTTGTTCCGGTTGATTTGAAAATTATGGAAGAGATTACGTTGACGCTCAGCCAGTCATCGGTAGGCGAGGGCGCAACGAACGCGGGGGCGGCGTCGGTGACGGCGGCGTTCGCGGGGGCGTCTACTTCGACGTTGACGGGGGCGACGGTTGTTACGTTGTCGTTCGGGGCGGGCGAGAACGGGGAGGCGGCGGATTTCACCGCTCCCGGTACGGCGATCACGGTGAGCATCCCGGCTTCTTCCACCTCCAGTTCCGCTACTGCTTTGACTGGTTTGCTGATTACGTCTGATTCGATTGCGGAGGGGGAGGAGAAGATCGATGTTGGGGGGACGGCGGATGGGTTTGTGGTGAGCGGAACGGAGCTGGCGATAACCGACGATGATCTGGGGGTTACTTTAACGGCGGACACGGACAGCGCTTCTGGGGTGCAGCAGACTTTGCCGGAGGGTGAGGAGGCGGCGGTGCGGGTGCGGGCCCGGTTCACATCAGCTACTACCAACGACTTGACCGCCGCGTATACGGTTCAGGTAACTGCGGGGGAGGGTTCTCCGGTGTCGGCGACCGGTGGGGGTGTTGATTTCACCGCCCCGGGCGCGGCGGCGACGGTGACTATGCCCGTCGGAACCGCCTTGCAGAGCGGTTGGGTGAATCTGACCGGGTTGTCGGTGGCGGATGATACTATAGCGGAGGGAGCGGAGACGTTTCTCATCACCGGTACCGCGACAGGCGGGACGGTGGTTGCGGAGACGGTGACTATTGTTGATGATGATGTGGATGTGTCTTTGTCGGCGTCTCCGGCGGAGGTGGTGGAGCGGACGGCGGATCATCAGATAATGGTGACAGCCCGTTTTCAGGGGGCTACGTCGGTGTTGTCGGCGGCGACTCCGGTGACGGTAACGGTTGGGTCGGGGGACACCAGCGGCGCGACGGTGCATACCGCGGTATGTTCTACGATGACGATGACAGCGGATGTGTGCACTAACCAGACGGGCAATCAGTTCACGGTCAGTATCCCCGCCGGGGATGTTAGCGGTTCGGGTTCTTTTCAGCTGCGGGCCCGCGTCGATGGGGATGATACTGAGGGTATCGAGTATTTGAAACTGACTGGTTCTACTTCTATAGGTCAGGTGGCGTCCGCTCAGATGGGCGTTTTCGATCCGGGTCGGGCGGTTACTTTGTCCTTCCATCAAGCGACAAGCGCCGCTCCGGCCTTGTCGGGGATTACCGAGGATGGGGGAGCGCAGACGGTGCGGGTGAAAGCCACCCTCGGCGCAGCCGCTTCATCGTCCGCCACGGTGATGGTAAACGTAGGGGCCGCGGGCGGAACCGCCGCTTTGGGAGCGACCGGGGATTACACCCGCGGGAGTAGCACTGCGACTATCACCATCGCTAGCGGCCAAACCAGTGGGACGGCGGATGTTGTGCTCACTCCCCGGGATGATGGGACGGTGGAGGGGGCGGAGACTATTCGTTTCACCGCTTCCGCTACCGGCGGGTATCTGCCCGCGGTAGCTGATTTGCCGATTTTGGAAACGATCACTTTGGCCCTCAGTCAGTCCACGGTGGATGAAAGAGACGCCAACGCCGGAGCCGTAACCGTTACCGCCTCATTCGCCGGGGCGTCCAGCTCCTCGCTCACTCAAGCCACCGACGTAACCTTATCGTTCGGGGCGGGAGAGAACGCGGAAGCGACGGATTTCACCGCCCCGGGTACGGCGGTGACGGTGACCATCCCGGCTGGTTCTACTAGTAGTTCGGCGGTTGCTCTGTCTGGTTTGCTGATTACGGGGGACGCCATCGCGGAGGACGCGGAGAGTATTGACATCGACGGTACCGCCGGGGGGTTTGCGGTTAGTGGAACGACGCTGGTTATCACAGACGATGATCTAGAAGTGACCCTGACGGCGGATACTGACGGTGTGGAAAGCGGGAATCAGAAAACTTTGTCGGAGGGCTCAACGGTTGCGGTGCGGGTACGGGCCGCGTTCACCACCGCCACCAGCAACGATATAGGATCTGCTTTGCAGGTGCGGGTGACTGCGGAGGCTTTGTCGCCGGCGTCGGCGGAGGCGGGGGGAATCGATTTCACTCCTCCCGCTACCCCGGTTACGGTGTCCATCCCCGCCGGGCAAACGCAAAGCGCCTGGACCAACCTAACCGGATTAGCGATAACAGACGATGCGATAACCGAGCTGGCGGAAACGTTCAGGATCGCCGGGACGTCGGTGAACAGCGGCGTGGGGATTACCCCGGACACGTTGACTATCGGGGCCAGCGACACCGCTTTGGAGGTAACCGCCTCGCCGGGGAGGGTGACGGAAAGCGCCAGCGCCCACAACGTAACGGTAACCGCCGGGTTCGCCGGAGCGACCTCCTCCGCGCTGGCGACCAACACTGACGTGACGGTAACAATAGCGGCCGGGGACACCAACGGGGCTACGGTGGCGACAGCGTGTTCTCAGTCGATGACTGAAGATGTGTGCACTGACCAGACGGGCAACTCGTTCACTATCCGCATTCCCGCTGGGCAGCATCATCATACGGGGTCGTTTCAGCTGACCGCCCGGGTTGATACTGACGCGGAAACTACTGCGGAAACGGTGAAAATCAGCGGTTCGGCCACCGTCGCCGGAACGGCCGCCTCCGATTCTACGACTATCAACATTGCGGACAGCGGCATCACCCTCGCCCTAACCAACCCCTCCAACAACAACGCCCTGTCCGCATTGGGGGAAAACAGCGGAACAACCACTGTGCGGGTTACCGCTACCCTGCCGGTGAACGCCCCTACCGGGGGTGTGGTAGTGGGTTTGGAGATAGACGAGGACAGTACCGCCACCGCGGACTCCAACAACGTTTGGACGAACCGGGAAGACTACCGGATAGTTTGGCCCTCCCGACCAGCCTCAACTCCCTCCGGATACGACACCGGCATCACCATCCCCGCCGGTACTAAAACCGGCTACGTCGACATCCAAGTCACGGTGAACGACGACAACGTCGATGAACCGGCGAGACGGATAGTCATCAACGGCAGTCAAGTAACCATCAACAACGTGGATTATCACACGGTAGCCGTCGCTTTGGCTTTGAACGATAACGACGCTCCTCCTACCGCTGTCACCCTCTCCCTGCACAGCACCCGAGCCGACAGCAGCGGGGAACACCTCACCCAAGCCCACGAAAACCAAGAGATTCGGGTGCGGGTGGTAGCCACTTTCCAGGGTACCGCCACCCGCTCCGCCGCTACCTTCGTACCCATCGTGGTCGGCAAAACGGCTACTGGGGAAGCAACTGAGGGAACCGACTATGAAACGGTGGATGCCTTCAACGTGCGAATTTCCGGCTACGAAACCAGCGGAACCGCAACTTTCCTGCTCAAAACCGACGGAACATATAACGACGACGCCTTCGAGGGGCCGGAAACGCTAACCGTTGCCGGTGGGACGCTCGCCGGTTTCACTATCGCGCAAGACACCCTCACCATCATCGACGACGACCTGACCGTCACGCTAACCCTCACCCCAACAACTGAAGCGACCGAAGGGGACACCGGCACGTCCGTAACCCTGCAAGCCGCCTACCCGGGCACGGAAACGCTTCCCAACGCCCACACCGTAACCTTGGCCTTCGGTGGAACCGCCGTCGCCGGAGACGACTACACCGCCCCCGCCCTCACCCCGCTGACCATCTCCGCTAATCAAAACAGCGCCACCCGAACCCTCAGCCTGCCCATCACCGATGACAGCATCGACGAACCGGATGAAACCATACAAATAACCGGAACCTCCGCTGGGATCGCTATCGAACCCGTGGCATTTACTATCAAAGACAACGACGATCCACCCACCGGCATCACCCTCACTGTCGGCCCCTCCGCCAGCCTATCTGAAGGAGAAACCAACCGTCGGGTTACCGTCACCGCCCGGCTGGACGGCTCCACCACCCGGTTTGAAGCCACTTCCGTGGCTATAACCATCCCCGGCCCCGACAGCACCGCCACCCCCAACGACGACTACCAAATCACCAGCCAGCTCACCACCATAAATATCCGCCCCGCGGCATCATCCGGCTCCGGAACCTTCACCATCAACATCAAAACCGACCAAATACCCAGAGAACCAACCGAACGAATCAACATAACCGGCGCCGCCGACGGATTTACCATCACCCCCGCCGCCCTCACCATTCCCGCCAACACATACACACCCCCACCGCCGCCGCCAACCAGCACACCAAGCGCACCCACCGGAGGTGGTGGAGGAGGAGGTGGTGGAGGAGGAGGTGGAGGAGGAGGAGGTGGGGGTGGAAGCGCGCCGCCTCCGGCCGCGCCGCCCCCCGCCGCCGGTGGAGGTGGTGGAGGAGGCGGAGGCGGAGGAGCCCCGCCCCCCGCCGGAGGAGGGGCCCCGCCCCCGGCCGGTCCCGCCGCACCCGTCGCTCCGGTGGCGCCCCCCGCGCCGGTGGCCTGCCAGGGTCGGTTCTGCGACGACGACGGCAGCGTCCACGAACCAAACATCGAGTTGATGGCCGAATGGGGAATAACCGTCGGATGCGACGCCAACGATCCCACCAAATACTGCCCCAGCGCCCAAATCACCCGCAGGCAAATGGCCACTTTCATCTACCGGGCCGTCAACCCCCGCTGGCCCATCCAAATTCCCACCGGCATAGAAATCGCCGACGTCCCCGCCGACGCCAGCTACCGCCCCTACGCCGACTGGCTGGTAAGCATCGGGGCCTTCCAACTAGACGATGGGAACTTCAACCCCCGGGGCATAGTAACCCGAGCCGACATGGCCGTGATGATGGTCGCCGCTTTCCCCCACATCCAAGCCGTAACCGAATCGCAAAACCTGTTCGCCGACACCGCCAACCTGGACGCGGCCGTGGTGCGGGCTATCGAAGGCATAGCCGAAAGCGAAGTAACCAGAGGATGCACCACCACGCCCCCCCTCAGGTACTGCCCCAACAACCCGGTAACCCGCGCCCAGATGGCATCTTTCTTCGTAAGAGTAATAAACCAAGCCCCCACCAACGACGACGCCGGCGCCAGCTCATAACCCACCCCCGGTTGCTCCGCGCGCCAACCGGCGGCTTTCTTGGCGACCTAAGAGGAGTTACAGCCCAACGCGCAGGAAGGTGCGGTCGTCGAAACTGACATGTCCCGGTTTCACGCCTTTGGTGGCGGCGGGAGGACCCAGTCGGAGCGGATCGCGCCGCAGGGAGGCGGCCAGAATCCGCTCGCTGTCCGCCAACGTGGGTTGCGGGGAAGGATATCCGTCGGTGGCCAAAATCACTTCGCTGTCCGGCGGGATGTCGAACACCTCGATCATGGAAGTGGGCGTCCCGTCTCCGTCGATGGCGGCGAAGCCGTAAACATCGTCTTCCCGGTTCCGCCACTGGCCCGATTCCCGCAACAGCGGCAGGATCATTTCCCGGCCCGGGTCCGTTTCCAACAGATGCTCCACCGATGCTCCGGCGGACAGACGGGCCCTGAGCAGGGCGGCCCGGGCCTCGGCGGCTGTTTCGTCGACCCGTTTACGCGGGATGTCAAACACCCGGTTGACGGCTACTGAAACATCGCCCACCCGAATGACTTTGCGGGCGGGGACGTGAAGCAGGGCGCCCGCCGCCGTCGGCTCGCAGTCGCCGTTCGCCAGCGGAGCCACCGCGGCATGCAGGTTTTTGACCAACACTTCCGGCTCGCAGTCTTTGCCGATTTCAGAGACCGCCTCGGCGAGGGCCTGCGCGGCGCGGCGACCGGGCGTGGGAGGCGCCGACCCTTTCTTGTCGGTAGCCCCGTCGAAAACCGCCGCCGCATAGTCGGTGATGGCGTAGCTGTCTTCGTTGAGCCGGTCAACGCCCGTTTTGGCGAAACTCATCACCTCCATTACTTCAAACGTTTTCACTTCTCCAAACCTCCATCGGCGGAAGGGCGTACTCTGGCGGTTCCCGGCATCCCAAATTACCCTATGCGCTTATAATCTGGCTGTATGGACGCTGGCACGCAGGTTTGCCTGTCGGATGAGCAAATTCGCAGGCTGGGCAGGTTGGCGGAGGCGGAGGGGGTGACGATGACCGAGATAGTCAGCCGCGCATTGGACGCGTACTGCGATGACGAATATCCGGATCCGGGGCCCGCGCTGGCCGCCGCCTTCGGCGTGAACCCCGACGCCGCCGCACCCAGCCGGGACGAGTGGGAACGCGGCTGACGCGTCGCCCCGGCTCGCCGGCCGGACGCTTTGATAACAGTTTTTCCGGGCTTCGGATGCGCAATCTTTCTTGACGGCGTTCGCCGTCCGCCCGGCGGTTTGCGTTTTTGGGGCGCCGGGGGTCTAGTCTGGGGGGATGCTTCGGTTTCGGGTGCTTGGGTTTCCGGTCCATATCCACCTCAGTTTTCTGCTGTTGCTGGTGTTTTTCATCTACGCCGATTGGAGCCCGGCGGCGGTCGGGTTGTGGACGGCCGCCATTTTGGTATCCGTGCTGTTGCACGAGTTGGGGCACGCGGCGACGGTGCGCCGGTTCGGCGGACATGTGGAGGCCATCACCATCTACGCCCTGGGCGGGGCCACCCTGTGGCGGGAGAAGGACAAACCCATCCGCGGCTGGCGGAGTTTTCTGGTATCGGCGGCCGGGTCGGGGGTGGGCCTGTTCGCCGGGTTGGGGCTGTATCTGCTGACCGCCCTGGGAGGTTTGGGAAACCCCGCCCGCCTGCTCATAGAAACCCCCTGGCGGGTGTATCTGGGAACGGCCGACCGAATGGGGGAGTATCTGGTGTTCGCAGTCGGCGCCTTCATTTGGGTGTCGGTGGTGTGGGGGCTGGTCAACTGGCTGCCCATCGGCGGTTTGGACGGCTCCAAGATGCTCCGGGAGGTGCTGATAAAACTTTTGGGGCCGAGCGGCGACCTCCATGCCCGCATCATCGGTTTGATTGTGGGGGTGGCGGCCGCAGTGTGGCTCTGGCAACGGGATCTCCGCATCGGGGCCGTGCTGGTGCTGGCCTTCGCCGGCTCGGACCTGTTTTACTATCAACGGAGGCGCCCGCCCGCCGCCCAACCGCCGGCCGCCCCTCCCGGCCCCCCGCCGCCCATGTTTTCCGCCCCGCCCCCGGCCGGCGACCAGGTTTCCTCCCCGGACAAGGAAACCCCGGAGGAACCGCCCGGCGACTGACCCCCGGTTACGACCGGTAGTTTTTCCCCTCCCAGTCCGACCACCAGCTTTCAAACCGGCGCAGCTGGGCGGCGGAATGGTTGGCTTGGGCGGGGGACAGCACATCCCCGGCCAGCAACGGATGGGCGTAGGCGGAGTCGCCCCGCAACACTGTCAAATGCTTGAAGTAGAGGACCAAATCGGGGCCGGAGTCCAGCCGGGACAGGGGAAGCAGGGCAGAATCCAACTCGCAGGCCAGGCGGTGGGCGGTTTGATCCCCGGCGGCCGCCAACGCGGACAGCCGGTCCAGTGCCAAAGTTTCTTCGGGCAGCACGTTGCCGATGCCGGTGATCCACCCGGCCGCCCCGCAGTTGACGTAGCCGTGCACCACCCCGGTGTCCACCCCGATCACCAGCGACAGGTCGTCGTCGGCGGAAGTGATGTGCTCGGCGGCGTAGGTGAGGGAATCCAGGCCTCCGAACTCCTTGTATCCGACCAGGTTGGAATATTGGCCGCGCAGGTCGAAGAACAGGTCGGCTTTGGTTTCAAACCCGTAGTAGGGGCTGTTGTAGATGACGGCCGGAACCTCCCCGGCCGCTTCCAGAATACCGGCGAAATGACTGCGCTGGGCGGCGTAGGAGGGCCCCCGGGACAGCACCCGGGGGATGACCATCAGCCCGCCCGCTCCTATCTTCCGGGCGTGGGCGGCGTAGTCGGCGGCTTCGGTCGGATTGGGGGCCCCCGTTCCCACCACCACCGGCACCCCCGCTTCCACCAGCCGGGCCGTCCCTTCTTTCCGCTGGGCGGGGGACAGCAACGGCCATTCGCCCATGGAACCGCAGTAGACCACCCCCGACATCCCCCGGCTGATCAGCCAGCGGGCTTTTTCCACCAGTCGGTCGAAGTCGGGGACGCCGGCGGCGTCGCAGGGGGTCATAAGAGCGGGGATGCATCCCCGGAAAATGTCACGGCCCACGGATTACACTCCTTGTTGCCGGGCGAACCGGTCGCCCGCCCGCCGTTTGCTTACGCGGCAATCATAGTTGGCCGGGCGGTCCGGGGCGCCGGGTCCGGAATCGGCCTGGAGGAGTCGAGGTGAGCCAACCTGGCAGCGAACGCAACGCCGACGGGACCGCCGCGGGCGCCCTGCCCGACGCGGCGGAGGCGGTGGTGGTGGGGGCGGGCGCGGTCGGAATGTCCATCGCCTACCAACTGGCCGGGCGGGGAGTGGACACTACGGTCATCGAACGGGGCTCGGTGGGGGTGGGGACTTCGTCGGGCAACGCCGGGTTCGTGGTTCCCAGCCATGTGATACCGGTGCCGGAGCCGGGGATGTTCTCCCTCGCGGTGCGTTCCATGCTGAGCGGAAAAGGCCCGGTGACCGTCCGCTCCCCCCTCAGCCCCGGCCTGTGGCGGTGGGCGGCGGCTTTTCTGCGCAACTGCCGGCCGCAGGCGGTGGAAGCGGCCGCTCCGGCGCTGGCCGCCCTCGGCAACCTGAGCGCCGGACTGTTCAAAGAATGGCTGGCTGCGGAGGGAATCGAATGCGCCTATGAGCCGAACGGCCTGTTGAACGTGTTCGGCGGCGGGCGGGAGTTCGCCGAAGGGCGCCGCCGGGCGGAATGGGAGGCCAAATTCGGGGTCCCCATCCAAATTCTGGACGGGGACGGGGCGCGGGAAAAAGAACCGGCTTTGAACGGGTCGGTGACGGGAGCGGTCTTCTACCCGGACGACGCCGGGCTGGACCCGGGCCGGTTCATGGCCGGGTTGGCGGAGGCGGCCGTCCGGCGGGGGGTGAAAGTGGTTCCCAACACCGAAGTCCTGGGGGCGGAAACCGGAGGCGGAACGGTGCGGCGCCTGATCACCACCCGGGGGGAAATCCGGACGGGGGAGGCGGTGCTGGCCGCCGGGGTTTGGACCCCGCAGTTGGCCGCCCGGTTCGGCAACCGCCTGCCCATTCAGCCCGCCAAAGGTTACAGCATCACGGTGCGCCGCCCCCGCCGCGGCCCCCGGCTCCGCATGTTGCTGGGGGAAAAATACGTGGCGGTGGCCCCGATGGGGGATCTCCTGCGGATGAGCGGCTGGTTCGAACTGGGGCGGCTGGACTCCCGCCTGCCCCCCGCCCGCTTGGCGCAGGTGGAGCGCAACGCACGTTCCCGCCTCCAACTGGACTCCGACCTGCGGGTGGCGCAACGGTGGGCGGGGTTCCGTCCGGTGACCCCGGACGGGCTCCCCGTAATCGGCCGGGCCCCCGGGTGGCGCAATTTGACTTACGCCGCCGGGCACGCCCTGCTCGGACTTTCTTTGGCTCCGGCCACCGGACGGCTGGCGACGCGGGTAATATGCGGGGAGCCAACTGAAATTGACATAGGACCCTGTTCGCCGGAGAGATTCCAATGACTCAAATAACGTCCAACGACTTTTCCAGAATTTCGGTGATCGACTCCCACACCGGTGGGATGCCCACCCGGGTTATCACCGACGGCTTCCCCGCCTTGCAGGGGCAGTCGGTTGCCAAACGGCGGGGAGACCTGGCCCGCCGTTTCGGCGGCCTGACGCGGGCGGTGGTGGCGGAGCCGCGCGGCAACGAGGCCATGGTGGCCGCCCTGCTGGTCCAGCCCGACACGCCGCAAGCGGCCGCCGGGGTCATCTTCTTCGATCAGGCGGAGGTGATCGGAATGTGCGGGCACGGGGCCATCGGGCTGGCCCACACCCTGCGCGCCCTGGGCCGCATCGGGGAAGGCTCCCACCGGCTGGACACCCCGGTGGGGTCGGTGCATGTGGAATGCCTCCCGGACGGCAAAGTGGCGTTGAGCAATGTTCCCAGCCGCCGCCTGGCCTCCGACGTCACCTTGAAGGCCGAAGGGGTGGGGGAGGTGACCGCCGACATCGCCTACGGCGGCAACACTTTCCTGCTGGTGAAAAGCCCGGAGATCGACTTGGGCCAGCCGGTGGAGGATCTGCTTTCCATCACCAAGGCGATTATGGCCGGCGCCCGCGACTCCGGTTACAAAGACGTGGACCATATCGAATTGTACGGGCCGCCCACCGTTCCGGAAGCCGACTCCCGCAACTTCGTGCTGTGCCCCAGCGGAACCTACGACCGTTCGCCGTGCGGGACCGGAACCAGCGCCAAAGTGGCCTGCCTGGCCGAAGACGGCGAACTGGAACCGGAGGAGGAGTGGGTGCAGGAGTCCATCACCGGTTCGCTGTTCACCGTCACCTACCAGTGGGCGGACGAGGACAGCCGGTTGATCGCCCCGCTGGTGGTGGGGGAGGCGGAGCTGACCGCCGAAGGGGAGTTGCTGATGACGGCGCAGCAGATGGAACCCAAAGAGTCGAGGCCCAAGGCGTACGCCATCCTATGACCGGCCCGGCCCGGGTTGCGGAACGGGCCCGGCGGTGGATGGAAGGCGACCCCGACCCGGAAACCAGGGCCGAGTTGGCCCGGCTGATGGAATCCGGGGACGGGGCGGAGGTGGCCGACCGGATGGCGGGAAACCTGGCTTTCGGGACGGCCGGTTTGCGGGGGGCGGTGGAGGCCGGTTCCAACCGGATGAACCGGGCGGTGGTGATCCGGGCCGCCCGCGGCCTGGCCGACTTTCTTTTGGAGCGCCATGGGGGGGTTCCGCCCGGCCCGGTGGCGGTGGGGAGGGACGCCCGCCTTTCCAGCGCCCGTTTCATGGCCGATGCGGTGGGAGTTCTGACCGCGGCCGGTTTGCCGGTCCGTTTCTGGGAGGAACCGGTCGCCACCCCGCTGGTCGCCTATTCCGCCCTGTCCCTGGGGGCGTGCGCGGCGGTGGTGATCACCGCCAGCCACAACCCGCCCCGGGACAACGGGTTCAAAGTGTACGACGGGGCCGGGGCCCAGATCGTCCCGCCCGCCGACGCGGCCATCGCCGCCGCCATGGAACGGGCGGGCCCGGCCAACCGGGTGCCGATGCGGGAAGGGTTGGCCGGGGCGGAGCCCATCGGCCGGGAAACCCTGGAAGACTACTTCCGGGACTTGGCCGCTTTGCGCCCGGCCGGGGCGGGGGACGGGTCGCTGCGCATCGTTTACACCCCGTTGCACGGGGTGGGATGGGGGCCGGTGCGGGAAGTTTTGGGGCGGGCCGGGTACCGGGAGGTGCGTCCGGTGCCGGAGCAGACGGAGCCGGACGGGCGGTTTCCCACCGTTGCCTTTCCCAACCCGGAGGAGCCGGGGGCCCTGGATTTGGCTTTGGACTTGGCGGAGGAGACGGGGGCCGACCTGTTGCTGGCCAACGACCCGGACGCCGACCGGCTGGCGGCGGCGGTTCCCCGCGGCGGCGGCTGGAAGGTTCTGACCGGCAACCAGGTGGGGATTCTGCTGGCCGACTACGTCCTGTCCCATTTTCCGCCGGGGGAGGAGGCCGCCCCCCTGGTGTTGAACACCATCGTCTCTTCGCCCATGCTGGGGGCGGTGGCGGCCGCCCACGGGGCCCGCTGCGAGACCACTTTCACCGGTTTCAAATGGATCGCCGCCGCCGCCATGGAATTGGAGGCGGAGGCGGCCGGGGGAGCGGACCACCCGGTTCGGTTCGCCTTCGGCTACGAGGAGGCGCTGGGTTATGCGGTGGGTTCGGTGGTGCGGGACAAAGACGGGGTGGGGGCGGCCCTGGCTTTGGCCGATCTGGCCGCCGAATGCCGCCGGTCGGGGACGACGCTCACGGACCGGCTGTCCTCCCTCTACCGGCGGTTCGGGTTGTGGGCTTCCGCGCAACGGAGCGTGGCCCGGCCCGGGCCGGGCGGGAAGGAGGAGTTGGAGGGGGCGATGGAAAAACTGGGGGATTCGCCTCCGGCGGAGTTGGCCGGGCGGGCGGTGCGGGGGGTGACCGATTACCGGTTCGGCGACGAAACCCGTCCCCGCTGGCGGAACGCCGCGCCGGTGATCGCCCTGGATTTGGAGGGCGGGGGCCGCACTTTGGCCCGTCCCAGCGGAACCGAACCGAAACTGAAAATCTACGTTGACCTGCCCGGCTTCGTCCCGGAAGGGACCGACCCGTTCCGCCTGGAGGGGCGGATTGCGTCCCAGGCCGGTTCGGTAGCCGACGCCTTAGCCGCCCATATGGGCCTGGCCTGACCGGCCGGTGCACATCCTCTACCAGTCCCGGAGGTCAATCTCCCGTCCGGCCTTTTGCCAGCGCAGTTGCAGGTATTGTTCCACCGTCCTGTCAATGAACTCTTCCACCCGCGGGGTGATCTGCCCGGGCCCGTAGACCTCTTCCACCAGGTCCGTCAGATCCCGGACCAGATGGATTCCGGTTTCATCCGCCAGCCGCGCCGCGTCTTCCAAGTCCTTGTGCCGCCGGGATGATTTGAGTTTCATAGCCAGCAGAATTTTCAGGCTGGGCCGGTAAACGCCCAACCGTTCCCCGCGATAAGCCATCAGCGGCTCATATTCCACTCCGTCCGGCATGGTGTTGATCACCTTGTTGTTGAACCAATCTTCTTCCAACCCTTCTCGTTGCGCTACATCGTCCAACACTTGTTGCAGATGGGGAGGCAAAAAAGGGTTGATGGTATCGATTATGAAGGTGGTGCGGCGCGGGTCGGTGAAAACCGATTGCGTATGGGCGGCGTCTATGTCGGCCGTGCCGCGCGGGTAGGTTCCTTTTACGAACCAATGCACCGCCAGGGCGGCCCCGCCCACTACCAGCACCTCGGTGGGCCTTTTCAGCCGGGAGTCGATTTTGCCGTACAGCTCCAGGATGCGCCGGCCGTCCAGTTCCTGCTCAGGCCGTTGCGGCATTGCGGTAGCGGGGCGGTATTCGTTCCGGGCTGATCGGGTTGTCCACGGGGGGGTTGATCCACAACGGCCCTTCAATGAAGGAGTCGTCGAAGAAGACATTGTGATAGGCGCAGGCGGCGGGCGCTTCGGCGATCATTCTCCTGTCATAGCTTTTTTGTAGGTCGAGGGGCATTGTCCCCCACGGGCCCATCGGATACGGGAAGCGGTATTCGTACACCCATTCCGCCGGGGGGAGTTCGTCCAGGTCGCACAGCGCGTGCACCACCGCCGCGATGGAGGCCGCCATGGCTGGTTCGGTGTCGGAGGGCGGCCGGTCGGCCATCATCTTCCCCCGGTGCGCCGGTTGCGCCGCCCAGTCTTTGCAGTACTGCACCAACGGGCGGAAACGGCCCCGGATGTTGGGCGGGCGCATCATGGGCGGCAGTTCCGGTATCAGCAGATAAGGCCGGGGCCGTATCGGGGGCCGCCCCAGCATTCTGGTTCGCTCCTCGTAGGAGGGTTGCGGCTCGGCCCGCCGCCGCCGTTTGACGTGGTACTGGTCCATCCCCCAGTCGGCCAGGGCCTCCAACTTGTAGGAGGGGGCCCCTCGTTCCCGCAGATGGGCGCGCAGTCCCCGCCGCAGGCCGTCCAACGTTTCGGAGTCGTGCGGGAAAGGTTGCGTCAGGCCGTGTTTCCAGCAGTAGTTCCACGCCGTCCGCAACCACCCGCCGGGCGGCACATAGTCCCCCGGGCGGTCGCCCCAGCTGTCAACCGGTATTTCCATCTCCCCGATGATAACCCCTCCGCGCCGCTAACCGAACCACCCCCGTCGGCGCCGGAACATCGCTAGCCGGTTGAACCGGCGGACGGATAGGCGCCGCCCCGCCGGGCGCCGGAGCGTCAAACATTGGATTAGCTTGCGGGTTCATCAACCGGGCCGGCAGGCGCCGGTTCTTGGCCGGGTTGGTTGTCTTCGGCGGGCGGGGGAATGCTGTCGCCGGCTGGGACGGTTGTTGAGGGGGTTTCCTCCGGAATGTCGCCTTCCCCTGACTCTGGCGTTTCTGTAGTGGTGGTGGTCTGTTCTTCTTCCGGAGGACCGACATTCACAGACGGAGCATCATTTTCCCCGCCCGGTGGTTCCGATGTAGTTGTGGTGGATGTGGTAGTCGTACCAGTGACAGGTTCCGTTACGGTTCCCGCAGTAGTGGTCGTGGTTGCCACCGGTTCGGTAGTGGTCGACACTACGGACGCAACCTCTGTTGTGGTGGTGGTGGTGGTAGTAGTTGTTTCGGTGGTGGTTGTGGTTTCCTGCTCGATGGAAAGTCCCGCATCATCCGTCGGTGGTGGAATGGTCGGTTCTGCCCCCGGTGCCGGTACGGTGGTTCCCGTCGTTCCATCGTTGGTTGGAATAGTAGGCGCAGGAGGATCACCTTCCCCAGGAACCGGTGGAGGTAATTTGGTTGCTTGTTCGGTAGCATCGTATACGGCTCCTACTTCGATATAGTGGTCGCGTAGTTTGTTGGCATCGGTAATATACATGGGTAGTTCCGGATCGGTTCCTATCCGTCCTCCGGTCAGGGTGGCTCTATTTATGGCGGCTTGTTT
The DNA here is from genome assembly GCA_965202665.1 of Candidatus Spongiisociaceae bacterium. GTDB lineage: Bacteria > Actinomycetota > Acidimicrobiia > Spongiisociales > Spongiisociaceae. Next base: position 470,079 of record OZ241841.1, on the reverse strand, counting down.
GATGTCTTCTATCATTTCATCTAGCGGCAGATTCAATTTTTGGCGATGTTCTTCTAGTACGGCTATTCGATAGTAATCAGCTATGGCCCTTATGCCATCTTCGGTCTGTTGCAGGAACCACATGCTTCCACCCCCTAATCCAGCCCAGGCCTCTACTTCTATAGACGGAGAAGGACCCAGGAAAAAGATAATTTCTCTACCTTCATGAGCGATTGCTTTCGTTTTGGGATCAATATATTCTAAGAAATAATCACTAACATTTCCCTCAGAATCTAGATGACTCCTATGCATACCTTGTTTATAAGTTATTACTGTTAGAGAAGGTGGGCCTTCGCCTACTATATATTCTTTCACTGCGACTTCTGCAAAGCAATTATAATCATAATAATCTACTAGGTATTGATCAACCACACGAATTGTTGTATATAACTTTACTACATAATCAGCTACTTTATCTTTATAGAGATCGCATCTGGTAGTGTTGGTTTTAACAGTTCCTCTTACAACAATATGGATACTACTAGATCCATCCATTTGGGGATCCCACAATAGCCTTTCATTGAAGGAAGGAACCACGCATAAGCACGGCAGCAAGCCCCTGATGGTTAGATTCTACAATATGAGCAGGTAAATCCGGCGGACAAGGATCAGGTTCCAACTCAGTGGGAACACACGGCGGAACCACCTCCTCCAAATACAATGGAACAATCCCATCGTTGATGGTGGACGCAGAGGAGCTGTTGGAGGCACTAGCGCAACCTGCTAACAGTAATGTTACGACTGCCCACAGTGCTATCTTTGGCGGTGTTTCAAACATTGGGTTGGTTTGCTGGTGCATCTCGCTTGCCCTTATTCCTCTACGTTATCACAGGATTAAACCCGCCGCGTCCAAAACCGGAAAATATTTTTCGGATGTTTAGGGCCGAGATGCGGGCGGGGGAAACGGCGGGGCCGGTTTTAGGTTGGGGTTAGCGAACCTAACTGGTCCGCGGTGGGTTCCGCTCAGCAGAACCACGGCTCGGTTAGCCGCGGCCTCCCCTCCGTCGCTCCTCCGGGAATGGCCTCCGCCAAACGCCGGTCGCCACCGGCCGCCTCCCGCACCGCCCTCCGCATTCGGGTAAAAGTTTCCCGGGGCGGCCGGCCCGTCCCCTCTTCCGCGATGGCCGCCAGGCGCTCGGCCAACTCATCCACCCCCGGGTCGGGGGAGCGCCATCGGTAAGTGGCCGCCTCCGGGTCGTATTCCCCCCGGTGGGGCGCAAACTCCGCGTGGTCGGCCAGCAACGACCGGCGGGGAACCAACAGCCGGATGGACAGTTGCACCGGGTCGGTGATTTCCACCAGGTCGTGATCCGCCACAAAAGCGAAAATGTCGGCTACGTCCCCCATCTCCGTCCAAGGCGTGAACGGCAGCCAGGTGGGGTGGATTTCCAGCCCGGCCCGCCGAACCAGATGCAACGCCGCCCCCGCTTCGGCGGCGGTGTGCCCCTTGTCCAAAATCTCCAGTATGCGGTCGTTGAGACTTTCAAAAGCCGACACTACGAACAGGCACCCGTTGTCCCGCAACTCCCCCAACAGCCCGGAATGAACCAGCAGATGCTCCACTTTGACGGTGGCGTCGAAGGTGAGACGGGGCCAGCGGCGGCGCATTTCCCGAACGATGCGCAACGAATGTTGCGGGCCGTTGAAAAAGTCGGCGTCGGCGAAGGTAATATGCTCCGCCCCCGCCTCCGCCAGTTGCCCGATGTCGGCCAGGACCGTCTCCCGGGGAACGGCCCGGAACCGCCCGTCGTAGACGGCGGGCAACGGGCAGTGGCGGCAACGGTGCCGGCATCCGTGGCCGCTTTCCACCGCCCCCGCCAACCGCCGGACGCCCCCCGTTTCCAGCCGGGCGTAGCGGTCCAGGGAGGGCAGGCCGGTCCGGTCCGGCACTTCGAAAACCGTGCGCCCCCGGTAGACGGAGGCCCCCGCCTCCGCCCGGCCCCGGCCTATCCCCTCCGCCCATTCCGCCAGCCCCGTTTCGTATTCCCCCCCGATGGCGCGGTCAAACGCCGGGTCGTCTTCGGCGGACGGGGCGTACAGGCCGTAGGCGGCGATCGGCAAACCGGTGCGCTCCTCCCGCAGGCGGCGGGCGGCCCGGGTGGCCAGGCGCAGGGCGGTGTGCATGGGAACGCTGAACGCAACCCCCTCCGCCCATTCTGCCAAGCCTTCGTCCCAGGGCTGCACCGCCAGATCCAAGACGGCCACCTGGTGCCCCCGGCGGCGCAGGGCGGCGGCCGGCGAAGCCAGATGAACCGGCTGATGGCCGAGTTCGTAGGTGGAGATAAGCGCTATCCGCACGGTTTCCATTCTATGATACGGGCAACCGCAACCCCGTTTACGGGTTGGGGAACGCTACCCTCCTCTTGTTGGTTTGGCATCGCCCGTGAAACCCGTGATATTCAACCGCCCCGCGTTGCGGGCGACGATACTGTCCGTCCTGCTGGCGGTAGTCGCCGGGTGCGGTTCCGAAACCGCCGGGCCCACCGCCCCGCCCCCGTCCGCCGCGCCGGCCGCCACCTCCGCCGTTTCCGTCGCCACCACCGTCCCCCCTGCCACCCGCGTCGTCACCACCACCACCCTCCCGCCTACCACGACCACCACCGTCCCCCCCCGTCCGCCCCTGCCCGGTGCTTTGGAAGAACAGGTGAACGAGTTGACCGCCCGCGTCGAACAGTTGCGGGGGAGAAAGTTTCCTTCCCTCCCGTTGGTGGTGACGCAACCTGCGGCGGAGGCCCCCCCAACCGTCCCGGAAGACTATGAGCGGGCTTTTCTGGACTTGTTCAACCTGCTCCCCCCCGAAGCCGACCTGGAATCCTTCTACCGTTCTTTTCAAACGGGGCGCACCCCGGAACTGCCCTTCTACCAGGCGGAACGGGGACGGGTGGTGATCCCGCTGACCCCCGACCCCCCGCAACCCGCCGAGGAGGCCGAAGCGGGGGAGGGGGAGGAGCCGCCGGACGGGGAAGAAGACCCGCCGCCGCAGGCGCAACCTGAGGGGGAAGGGGAAGACGCTGCGTCGCCGGAGGGGGCGCAACCTGAGGGGGAGGGGGAGGGCTTGGACGGGTTGGACGAGTATCAGCAGTGGGCCCTGGCGGGGGCTTTGACCCGGATGCTGGCCCATCTGCACTATCCGGAAACGGTGGAGGAACATTCGGCTTTGGCGGAAGACGGCGATCCCGACCGGGCGGCTGCCGTGGGGGCGTTGCTGGCCGGGGAGGCGGCCCTCGTTCAGACCTTGTACGCCGACGCCCTGCCGGAGGAGCGGCGGGCGGCCCTGGCCGAGCAGGCCGCGGCCGACGCCCGGCCCGGGTTCGCCCAGGGGCCGCCCTTCCTGGCGGAGCAGGCCCGGTTCGCGACGGCGGCCGGTTCCGCCCTGGCCCTGCATCTTTACCGGCAGGAGGGGACGACCGGGTTGGACCGGGCTTTGGCCGCCCCGCCCGTCTCCACCGAACAGGTGCTGCACCCCGACCTGTACAACCGGATGGAGCCGCCCGTCCCGCTGGAGCCGTTCGCGGTGGCGTTGGAAGGCTACGAGACGGCGGAGGAGGGAACTTGGGGGGAACGGGGATGGCGGGCCCTGCTGGGCGGCGGAGGCCGGTTCGCGCAGGCCGCCGACGCCGCCCGGGGATGGGGGGGCGACCGGTTCCAACTGCTGTGGAACCCGGAGCGGGGGCATCTGGTGTGGGCGGTGCGCTACCGGGGCGACTCTTTCGCGGACGCCTCGCGCATGGCCGCCGCCCTGGTGGACCTGGTGGGCGGGTTGCCGGTGGGGATTTCCACCCTGTCGGGCACCACTTTGGAATGGCCGGGCGGGGACGTGTACGCCCTGCTGGGCCGACAGGGGGAGACGCTGACTTTGGTGGTGGCCGACGACGCCGAGGCGGGAAGACGGGCCGCCGCCCAGATGAGGGCCGAAGAATGAGCGGCCGGCTGATTCTGTGCGCCACCCCCATCGGCAACCTGGGGGATGTTTCCGCCCGCCTGCTGGAAACGTTGCGGGAAGCGGACGCGGTGTTCGCCGAAGACACCCGCCGGGCCCGGATTTTGCTGGAACATTGCGGGGCGTCCGTCCGCCCCGAATCTTATTACGCGGGCAACGAAGCGCAGAAGTCGGAGCGGCTGGCGCGCATGTTGGAGGCGGGGGGGACGGCGGCCCTGATCACCGACGCCGGGACGCCGGGGGTGGCCGATCCGGGGCGCCGGGCGGTGGCGGACGCCCTGCGGGCCGGGGCGGAAGTGTCGGTGATTCCCGGCCCCTGCGCCGTCCCGGCCGCCCTGGCCGTATCCGGGTTCGCCGCCGACCGGTTCACGTTCGAAGGGTTTCTGCCCCGCAAAGGAGGCGACCGCGCCCGGCGCCTGGAATCCTTGGCCGGGGAGGAACGCCCGATGGTGCTGTTCATCGCCCCCCACCACCTGTTGGACGACCTGGAAAGTTTGGCCGAAGCCCTGGGCGGCCACCGGCGGACGTGCGCCGCCCGGGAGCTGACCAAAATGCACGAAGAAATATGGTGGGGCACGCTGGAGGAGGCGGAGGAAAAATGGGGGTCGGAAAAGCCCCAAGGCGAATTCACCCTGGTCGTCGAGGGGGCGGAGGCCGGGGAAGCCCCGCTGGACGAAGCGGTAACCGAAGTGCTGTCCCGAATGGAGGCGGGCGCGGCCATGTCGGACGCAGTGCGCCAAGTAGCCGAAAACACAGGCCTAAGCCGCCGGGCCCTATATCAGGCCACGCTCCGGGCCAAGTAACTAAGGTTGCCCCGATGAAGAAACTGATAGAAGTAGCCCTGCCCCTGGAGGCCATAAGCAGGGAATCCGCCCGCGAGAAAGCCATCCGGCACGGCCACCCTTCCACCCTGCATCTATGGTGGGCCCGCCGCCCGCTGGCGGCGGCGCGGGCGGTGCTGTGGGCGTCGCTGGTGGATGACCCGTCCTCCCACCCCGACCAGTTCCCCACCGCAGAAGATCAAAAGGTCGAGAGAAAAAGACTATTCGGAATCCTGGAAAGGCTTGTGGTTTGGGAAAATTCCAACAACCAGGACGTGTTGGATCAAGCCCGAAGAGAAATCGCAAATAGCCAACACAACACAACACAACACAACACAACACAACACAACACAACACAACACAACACAACAGCTAATGATAACCTAGCAGAGATTCTATCAAAAATCAAGGTTTTAGATCCCTTCTGTGGGGGAGGGACGATTCCACTGGAGGCCCAACGTTTGGGCCTCTCCGCGTATGGGGGTGACCTAAACCCTGTTGCAGTACTAATCAGCAAGGCGATGGTGGAAATCCCACCTCGGTTCGCGGGACAGCCGCCGGTCAACCCTGTCAGTCGTGGGGAGTCGGGGTTGAAGACTTGGAAGGGAGCGCAGGGTTTAGCAGAGGACATCAGATACTACGGAGAGTGGATGCGAAAGAAGGCGTGGGAACAAATAGGTTATCTATACCCAAAGGTGGATGGCAAAACGGTGATCGCCTGGTTGTGGGCTAGGACGGTACAGTCCCCCGACCCGTCCTGGAAAGGCCACGTGCCCTTGCTCAAATCCGGGGTGCTACGCAACAAGCCGGGCAAGCCAGTGGTGTGGGTAGAGCCAATTGTGAACCGGGATACCCAAACAGTGATCTACCAAGTAAGGAAAAGTGGAACGCCGAGTGGAGGCACTATTGGGAGGGGAGGAGGTGTCTGCATTGCGACCGGTGCCCCGATTTTGCTCGATTATATTAAGGAGCAAGGCAAGAAAGGATTAATACGAAAAGTATGTATAGGGGTTGTAGTTGCAGGAAGCAGAGGTCGTGAGTATGTTTCTGCGCCTGTAATACCCGATATTCCGGCACCTTTCTGGATGCCTGTTGGTACTTTGCATGGCAAGGCCTCAGGTAATGTTCCTTTGTACGGGATGATTGAGTGGGGAGACTTGTTTACTAATCGCCAGTTGATTGCTTTAAATATCTTTTCCGATTTACTATTAGACATAAGAGCGATGGTAGAGGAAGACGCAATTCACAGGGGACTGACTAATGAGAAAAGAGGTTTCAGGGATGGTGGGATTGGTAATATTGCCTATGCAGATGCAGTTATAACATACCTAGCTTTTGCTATAGATAGGTGTACTGACCGATGGAATAGCTTATCAAGATGGCAGGACGGTGCCGAAAAAATCGCAAGCCTTTTTGGTAGGCAGGTAATAGGTATGGTTTGGGACTTTGCGGAAGCCAACCCATTCTCTTTTTCAACTGGTAATTGGTTAGGCCAGATTGAATGGGTAGCTAAATCCGTTGCTCATTTACCAAGTTCGCCGTTTGGTGATATTTGGCAACGAGATGCAGTAGCACAGTTAGGTAAGGTGGAAAGACCGGTTATTAGTACGGATCCGCCTTATTATGATAATATTTTTTATGCCGATATTTCAGATTTTTTCTATGTATGGCTCCGTCGTAACCTGTCGGATGTATGGCCAGATGAATGTTCAACACTACAGACGCCAAAGAAAGAGGAGTTAGTTGCTAATCGTTGGCGAGCAGGGTCCAAAGAAGTAGCAAAAGAACATTTTGAGTCAGGAATGTTTAAAGTGATGGAGCAGATAGCCCATAATCAACATCCCGATTTCCCGTCGACGATTTTCTATGCTTTCAAACAGAAGGAGATCAAATCTGGTGAGACTACATCTACCGGTTGGGAGACGTTTCTGCAAAGTCTGGTGGATGCTGGTTTGCAGGTAATTGCGACTTGGCCTATTCGGACTGAAAGGCCTGGAAAATTGGGTTCTAAGACTAAAGCGTTACTGGCGTCGTCGGTGGTGTTGGCTTGTCGGCCGCGGTCGGTGGATGCTCGGTTGGAGACGCGGGGTGGGTTTTTGGCGGCGTTGCGGGAAGAATTGCCGGAGGCGGTGGGGTTGTTGCAGGAGCAGGCCATTCCTCCGGTGGATATGGCGCAGTCGGCTATCGGACCTGGTATGCGAGTGTTCTCCCGGTATAAGCGGGTGGTGGAAGCGGACGGTTCCACGATGCGGGTGCGCACCGCCCTTGCCTTGATTAACGGGGTGCTGGAGGAAATCCTGTCTCAGGAGGAGACCGATTTGGATGCCGACAGCCGGTTTGCCCTTACCTGGTATCGGCAGTTTGGGCATCAGCCGGGTCCGTTTGGGGATGCGGAGACGTTGGCGAAGGCGATGAACACGTCGGTGTCGGGGGTGGTGGAGGCGGAGGTGGCGGAATCTAAGGGCGGCAAGGTGCGGTTGTTGACCAGGGATGAGTTGGACCCGGAGTGGGATCCGGCGGAGGATCGGCGGTTGACGGTGTGGGAGCTTACTCAGCATTTGGTGGCCCGCCAGGGCCGGTCGGATGTCCAGGCCGGGGTGTTGCTGGCTCGGGCGGGACCGGGTTTGGGCGACTATGCCCGTCATCTGGCCTACTTGCTGTATGAGGTGGCCAACAGTGCTGGCCGCACTGAGGATGCGGTGGCTTACAATTCGCTGATTGTTTCCTGGAACAACCTTCTGCAACACGCCCACGAGGCCGTCGCCCCCGTCCAGCAAACCCTCTAATCCCGACCTTCCCTTGGAATGTGATGCGGGGTAGGCTTTTGGCGGTTTGCTCTGGGAGGTGGTTTGAATCTGAAAAGAAAACTGATTGAGGTGGCGTTGCCGTTGGAGGCGATCAGTCGGGAGTCGGCCCGGGAGAAATCCATCCGGCACGGCCATCCTTCCACTTTGCATTTGTGGTGGGCCCGCCGTCCGTTGGCGGCGGCGCGGGCGGTGTTGTGGGCGTCGCTGGTGGACGACCCGTCCGCCCATCCCGGCAGGTTCCCTAAGGTTGAAGACCAGAAGAGGGAGCGCAAGCGCCTGTTTGACATTTTGGAACGCTTGGTGGTGTGGGAAAACAGCAACAATCAGGAGGTGTTGGCTGAAGCCAAGGCCGAGATTGGGGCGTCGTGCGGGGATGATTTGCCCAACGTGTTGGACCCCTTCTGCGGGGGCGGGACGATTCCGTTGGAGGCCCAACGTTTGGGCCTGTCCGCGTACGGGGGCGATTTGAATCCGGTTCCGGTTTTGATAACGAAGGCGATGGTGGAGATCCCGTTCCGCTTTGCGGGACGGCCGCCGGTCAATCCTTCCCGCCTTGCCGAGTCGGGTTCGAAGGTTTGGGAGGGGACGCAGGGGTTGGCCGCGGACATCCGTTTTTACGGGGAGTGGATGCGGGAGCGAGCCTGGGAGCGTATCGGCCGTCTGTATCCGAAGGTGGATGGCAAAACGGTGATCGCCTGGTTGTGGGCCAGAACCGTCCAGTCCCCCGACCCGGCCTGGAAAGGCCATGTGTCCCTGCTCAAATCCGGGGTGTTGCGCAACAAGCCGGGCAAACCGGCGGCGTGGGTGGAGCCAATAGCAAATCGGGATGCCCAAACGGTGGCCTTTCAGGTGAGGGAAGGCGGAACGCCTAAAGGAGGCACCATCGCCAGGGGCGGGGGCGTCTGCGTTGCGACCGGAGCCCCCATTACGCTCCATTATGTAAGAGAGCAAGGTCAGCGGGGGTTGATGGGGGAAGCGTGCGTATGCGCAGTGGTTGAAGGTAGTGGCGGTTGTGAATATGTCGTTCCGCCCATAATGCCGGATGTTCCGGAGCCGCGATGGATGCCATCCGGTAAGTTACAAGGAAAAGCAGGTAGCAATGTTTCCTTGTATGGGATAAATGAGTGGGCGGATTTGTTTACCGTTCGTCAGATGGTTGCCCTGACGACCTTTTCTGATTTGCTATCCGAGATGAGGGAGATGGTTGAGCGAGACGCCCGCAGCGTGAGTGGAGTTGATGATGCAATCAGGCTTCGGGATGACGGGTCGGGTGTGGTCGCCTATGCTGATGCTTTGGTAACCTATTTGGCTTTCGCAGTTGACAGGTGCGCCGATTATTGGTCTTCAATGTGCAGTTGGAATAGCAGTAGGGAAATCATTCGCGGTACATTTGGAAGGCAAGCAATAGCGATGATTTGGGATTATGTTGAGGGTAATCCGTTTTCTGGGTCAACCGGTAACTGGATGGGGCAGGTGGAGTGGATAGCAAAGGCCGTTGCCAATTTGCCGGGTTCTGATACCGGGGAGGTTTTGCAAGGAGATGCGGTAGCCCGATTGGTTGAAGTGGAGAGACCGGTTATTTGTACAGACCCGCCCCATTATGATAACATTCAATATGCGGATATTTCCGATTTTTTCTATGTATGGCTTCGTCGTAACCTGTCGGATGTGTGGCCGGAAGAGTGCGCCACTTTGCAGACGCCAAAGAAAGAAGAACTGGTAGCTAATGTTCAACGAGCGGGTTCGCAAGATAAAGCAAGAGAATATTTTGAGTCGGGAATGTCCGCGGTAATGAAACAGATAGCCCATAATCAACACGCTGACTTTCCAGCGACGATCTTTTGCGCTTTCAAACAGCAGGACGTGAAATCAGGCGGCTGGGAGATGTTGCAGGGTTTGGTGGATGCCGGCTTAGAAGTAACCGCCACATGGCCGATTCGAACCGAGAGGGCGAATCGGGCGGCGGCCAGGGGCGCCGCGGCGTTGTCGTCGTCGGTGGTGTTGGTGTGTCGGCCTCGGTCGGTGGATGCGCGGTTGGAGACGCGGGGCGGGTTTTTGTCGGCGTTGCGGGAAGAGTTACCGGAGGCGGTGTGGTTGTTGCAGGAGCAGGCCATCCCGCCGGTGGATATGGCGCAGTCGGCTATCGGCCCGGGCATGCGGGTGTTCTCCCGGTATCGCCGGGTGGTGGAAGCGGACGGCTCCACAATGCCGGTGCGCACCGCTTTGGCTCTGATTAACGGGGTGCTGGAAGAAGTCCTGTCAACGGCGGAGGCCGATTTGGATGCCGACAGCCGGTTCGCCCTGACTTGGTATAAGAAGTTTGGCCATCAGCCGGGTCCGTTCGGGGATGCGGAGACGTTGGCGAAGGCGATGAACACGTCGGTGTCCGGGGTAGTGGATGCCGGTGTGGCGGAGTCCAAGGGGAGCAAGGTGCGGTTGCTGACCAGGGACGAGTTGGACCCGGAGTGGAATCCGCCGAAGGATCGGCGGTTGACGGTGTGGGAGCTCACTCAGCATATGGCGGCCCGCCAGGCCAGGTCGGACGCCCAAGCCGGGTGGTTGCTGGCGAAGGCGGGACCCGGTTTGGGCGACCAAGCCCGTCATTTGTCCTACCTGTTATACGAGGCGGCCAACAGCACCGGCCGCACCGAGGACGCGGTAGCCTACAATTCGCTGGTCCTGTCTTGGAACAACATCCTGCAACACGCCCACGAGGCCGCCACCCCCTTCCAGCAAACCCTCTAATCCTGCCCCACCCCCCGGATGTGGTGCAGGTAGGCTTTTGCACGGCTTTGCTCTGGGAGGTTGCTTGAAAAAAAGGAAACTTATTGAGGTGGCGTTGCCGTTGGAGGTGATAAGCCGGGAGTCGGCCCGCGAGAAGTCTATTCGTCACGGCCATCCTTCGACTTTGCATTTGTGGTGGGCCCGTCGTCCGTTGGCGGCGGCGCGGGCGGTGTTGTGGGCGTCGCTGGTGGATGATCCGTCTTCCCGTCCGGATGTTTTCCCAACGGTGGAAGACCAGAAGATTGAGCGCAAGCGTCTGTTCGGCGTTCTGGAACGGTTGGTGCGTTGGGAGAGTAGCAACGATCAGGATGTTTTGGATGAGGCTCGTCAAGAAATCATAAATAGTGTAGTAACACACACACACACACACACACACTAACCATCTAAAAGCCCTCCAAAACATCAAAGTCTTGGACCCGTTCTGCGGCGGCGGGACGATTCCACTAGAGGCCCAACGGTTGGGCCTGTCCGCTTACGGGGGCGATCTAAACCCCGTCCCCGTCTTGATAACAAAGGCGATGGTGGAGATTCCGCCTCGCTTCGCGGGACGGCCCCCGGTCAATCCCGTCAGCCGTGGGGAGTCGGGGTTGAAGACTTGGAAGGGTGCGCAGGGTTTAGCCGAGGACATCAGATACTACGGAGAGTGGATGCGGGAGCGGGCGTGGGAACAAATAGGCCATCTATACCCAAAGGTGGATGGCAAAACGGTGATTGCCTGGTTGTGGGCCAGGACCGTCCAGTCCCCCGACCCGTCCTGGAAAGGCCATGTGCCCCTGCTCAAATCTGGGGTGCTGCGCAACAAGCCGGGCAAGCCGGTGGTGTGGGTAGAACCGATTGTGAACCGGGACACCCAAACAGTGACCTACCAGGTGAGGGAAGGCGGAACTCCAAAGGGAGGCACCATCGCCAGGGGAGGAGGCATCTGCGTGGCGACCGGAGCGCCGATTGCGCTCGGATATGTAAGGGAGCAGGGTCAGCGTGGATTGATGAGGGAAGAATGTATAGGTGCTGTAGTTGAAGGGAGCAGAGGTCGCGAGTACGTATCGCCACCTGAAAAACCGGATGTTCCGGAGCCACGATGGAGGCCATCTGGTAAGTTACAAGGAAAAGCTACTGACAGTGTTCCTGCGTATGGTATGACCGAGTGGGGTGATTTGTTTACTTCTCGTCAGTTGGTTGCTTTGACGACCTTTTCCGATTTGTTATCCGAATTGAGAGAGAAGGTTGAGCAGGATATTCGTAATGTTGGGTGGATTGATGATGGAACAAGGGTTCGTGATGGTGGGTTGGGCGTAGTTGCGTATGCTGATGCGTTGGTTACCTATTTGGCTTTCGCAGTTGATAGGTGCGCCGATTACTGGTCCTCAGTGTGCAGTTGGCAAAACAGATCCGAAAAAATCCGTTGTACATTCGGAAGGCAGGCAATAGCGATGATTTGGGATTATGCTGAGGTTAATCCATTTTCTGGATCAACTGGTAACTGGCTGGGGCAGGTGAACTGGGTAGCGAAGGCTGTTGCTCATTTTCCAGCTTCCGATATTGGGGAGATTTTACAACGGGATGCGGCAGCTCGGTTGGTTGAAGTGGAGAGACCGCTTGTTTGCACTGATCCTCCCTACTATGACAATATTCAGTATGCGGATATATCTGATTTTTTCTATGTGTGGCTTCGTCATAATCTGTCGGATGTGTGGCCGGATGAGTGTGCTACCTTGCAGACGCCAAAAAAAGATGAGTTGGTTTCTAATACTTGGAGAGCAGGTTCCCAAGATGACGCGAGGAAACATTTTGAGTCGGGGATGTTGGCAGTAATGGAACAGATAGCCCAAAATCAACATTCCGACTTTCCGTCAACCCTTTTTTATGGTTTCAAACAGCAGGAAATAAAAGAGGGGACAACAACATCTACCGGTTGGGAGACGTTTTTGCAGGGCTTGGTGGATGCTGGGTTAGAGGTTACTGCGACTTGGCCGGTTCGAACTGAGATGGCGAATCGGGCGGTGGCCGAGGGTGCCGCGGCGTTGTCGTCGTCGGTGGTGTTGGCTTGTCGGCCTCGGGGGGTGGATGCTCGGTTGGAGACGCGGGGTGGGTTTTTGGCGGCGTTGCGGGAGGAGTTGCCGGAGGCGGTGGGTTTGTTGCAGGAGCAGGCTATCCCGCCGGTGGATATGGCGCAGTCGGCTATCGGGCCGGGTATGCGGGTGTTCTCCCGGTATAAGCGGGTGGTGGAAGCAGACGGTTCCACGATGCGGGTACGCACCGCCCTGGCTCTGATTAACGGGGTGCTGGAGGAAATCCTGTCCCAGGAGGAGACCGATTTGGATGCCGACAGCAGGTTCGCCCTTACCTGGTATCGGCAGTTCGGTCATCAGCCGGGTCCGTTTGGGGATGCGGAGACGTTGGCGAAGGCGATGAACACGTCAGTGTCGGGGGTGGTGGAGGCGGAGGTGGCGGAATCCAAAGGGGGCCGAGTGCGGTTGTTGACCAGGGATGAGTTGGATCCGGAGTGGGATCCGGCGGAGGATCGGCGGTTGACGGTGTGGGAGCTCACTCAGCATTTGGTGGCCCGCCAGGGCAGGTCGGATGCCCAGGCCGGGGTGTTGCTGGCTCGGGCGGGACCGGGTTTGGGCGACTACGCCCGTCATCTGGCCTACTTGCTGTATGAGGTGGCCAACGGAGCCGGTCGCACTGAGGATGCGGTGGCTTATAATTCGCTGATTGTTTCCTGGAACAACCTTTTGCAACACGCCCACGAGGCCGTCGCCCCATCCCAGCAAATCTTTCAATCCTGACCCTTCCTATGGATCTGGAACAACATCCTGCAACACCCCCACGAGGCCGCCGCCCCCGCCCAGCAGGCATTCGGCCACTGACCCGGTGTACGGCTGAAACAGCAGTACGCCCCAGGCGATTGCCTTCGCGTTGCGCCTCATCGGACGGAGGAAAGGAAGTGGTGGCTAAACGGCAAGCATGCTTCTGGCGGTTGCCTTCGCGGTTCCGGTTCAGCCAGCGGCGCAACGTTTAGGGTGGGTGCGGTGAGCATGCTTCTGGCGGTTGCTTTCGCGGTTCCGGTTCGGCTAGTGGCGTGATGTTTGGGGTGGGTGCGGAAAGCACACCCCAGGCGGTTGCCTTCGCGGCCCCGGTATTCCAGAACGCGAAAAATATCACTGTGGCCCCATGCGGAACTTGACCTGGAAGCCGGTGGCCATCGGCGGTATTCCAGAACGCGAAAAATATCTCTATCGCCCCCCTTGAATTTTCCAAAAAATCGCCGTATGTTATGGGCGGGTGGGCGGGGGGTGGGTGGGTACCCCGAATTTTTAAATTTTTCGAGAACGCGAAAAGTTTTCTTAGAGCCCGCCGCCCAACGCGAGCCGTTGCCAGCCCCATGGCGGGAAACTGGCGGTCGGGATCGGCGCCTCCACCCCCGCTCGCCGTTCCTTGATTTTTCCTGTGCCCTTTCCTACTACTGGCATCTTCCGATTTGACAGATATTTTTAAATAATGTAGAATATGGGAATAATATAGTTCTCTAATCGGTTATACCCTATACAATCCAAAAATGTCACACCCTCTATTTACTATGGTGAACACTATGAAACAGCACAACCCTATTACCGACAAGTTGCGGCGGGTCTGCCAGCGGGCCGAGGCCGCCACCGCCGACGCCGTGGCTGAGTTGCGCGGGCAGGTGGGGGCGGGCCTGTCCCGGGCGGCGTTGGGCGAGCTGGCGGAGACGGTGAAACGGATGGAAGCCCAGGTGTCCTCTTTGAAATGCGACTTGGCCGGACAACTGAGCCGCGCCGACGGAGGGGCCGGGGCGGACCATGTGTTGCGGGACCAGTTGGGCATGACCAACCATGGGGCCAAGCACCTCTCACGGGTAGCGCAGAAGTTGGAGGAGATGCCCAACACGCGGGCCAAGTTGCAGGCGGGGGAGATCACTTTGGAGAACGCCACGGCGCTGACCGCGGCGGCGGGGGAGTGCGGGGCGGCGCAGGTCGATCAGAACCGGGACTTGTTGGAGAACGCCGCCCGAACCAACCCGGACCATTTCCGCAAGGAGGCCAAGCAGTGGGCCAACGCCCACTCCGCCGACCGGGGGGAGAAACTGCTGGAACGGCAACGGCGCCTGCGGAAAGTGAAAATGTTCACCGAACCGGGAACCGGGATGGGAATCTTGCACGCCGAGTTGGATCCCATCCGGTTCGGGCAGGTGCGGCAGGCCTTGGACTTGCACGCCGAGAATCTGCGGCGGGCCGACTCCGGCGGGGAGGCTCATCCCGATGACATCCGCACCAACCCGCAACGGCGGGCGGACGCTTTGGTGGAACTGTTGACCGGCCGGGACGCCGACACCATGCGTCCCCTTCCCGACAATAAGTCGGGTAAAGCGGTTACGCAGTTGGTGGTAGTGGCCGACCTGGGGTTGTTGGACGGGACCCGCCCCGACGGGTCATGCGAGATTTTGGGCAGCGGGCCGGTTCCGCCTTCCCTGTTGGCGGACCTCTCCCCGGACGACAACGTGTGCGGGATTATCTTCGGCGGCGACGGGCGGGTGCTGTGGCTGGGACGCAGCCGTCGCTTGGGCAACGACGCGCAACGGCTGGCCGCCGCGGTGCGGGATCGGGGATGCGTCCGATGCGACATTTCTTCCCACCAGACGGATTTGCATCACCTGCTGGACTGGCGCGACGGGGGTCCCACCGACATCGACAACTTGGCTTTGCTGTGCGGGCCCCATCACCGGCAGTTGCAGGAACACAACCTGGAATTGGAAAAAAATGGAAAAAGATGGCAAACCCGGCCCCGGAGCAAACCGCCCAACGCCCCTCCGCCCTCGACCAGAACCGTAAAACCGCCCGCCCGCGCCGGGCCCGCCCCCTAGTTTCACTGAAAGATTGGCCGCGCCCCGGGGCGGGGCGCGGCCAATACTGCTCGGATGGCCCTAAAGTCCTAGTCGGCGGCGAATCTCCTCCGCGATTGCTTCCGGATCGTCGCTGCCGACCTCATCCACCATCTGGTCGACCCAGTTGGACAGGGCCTGACGGTCCACGTCCAACTCAAAGGGGCCTACCGTGACCGAATGGGTCATCTTGGTGAGGACAATGGTGTTGCCGTTCACCTCGATGCCCAGTTTGTCCCCCCGGCGGATACTGAGCATACGCCGGGTTTCGATGGGTATAACCAAGCGGCCCAAGTCATCCAGCTTGCGGGACATGCCCATTGACATTGGTCCTCCGCTCCTTCCCTGTTTCTTTATCCGTGCTACCAACCTTTCCGCCGGGCGGGGCGCGCAAGGCCCTTTGCCGACGGCAAGTTGGGTTCCGGTGATAGGGTAATCAGGTTGAAAAGTTATTCACTACCCTTGTCGGGGATGGAAAAATGGGTGGACACGCATTGCCATTTGCAGCTGGACGGGCGCGACCCGGCCCGCCTTTTGGAAGAAGCCGGACATGTCAAATGGGTGGTGGTTCCCGGAGTCGACTTGGCCTCCAGCCGGGCGGCCCGCCGCCTGTCCCGGGACTTTCCGGGGCGGGTGCGGTTTGCGGCCGGACTGCACCCGCACGAAGCGTCCCGTTTCCCGGAGGAATGGGACGGCCTGCGGGCGATGATGGACGAAGCCGACGCAGTGGGGGAGACGGGCCTCGACTTCTACCGCAACCTGTCCCCCCGCCCGGCGCAGGTGGAAAGTTTCACCGCTCACCTGCGTGCCGCCATCCAGATCGGTAAACCTTTGGTGACCCATTGCCGGGACGCTTTTCGGGAAACGCACGACATTTTGGAACGGGAAGGGGCGGGGCCGTGGGTGGTGTTGCACTGCTGGACGGGCGGTCCGAAATGGTCCCGCCGGTTCGCCGACTTGGGGGTCACTTTCTCCTTCGCCGGGCCGGTGGCTTTCGCAACTGGGGATACGGTGCGGCGGGGGGTGGCGGAGATTCCCCCCGAACGCGCCCTGGTGGAAACTGACACCCCCTATCTGGCCCCCCCGCCCCACCGGGGGGAACCCAACCAGCCCGCCTACGTGAGCCTGGTGGGGGAGGCCTTGGCGCAAGTGTGGGGGATGGATCCCTCCGCGGTGGCCCGCCTCACCTCGGCCCGGGCGGAGGAGGTGTTCAGCCGATGAGCCAGAACCGAACCGAAATCAACGGCCTGCTGGCCCGGCACGGGGTAACCCCCCTCCGCCGGTGGGGTCAGCATTTCCTGGCGGACCGCAACCTCATCCGCAAAATTGTCTCCCTGCTGGACTTTCCGCCCGGTTTCCCGGTGTTGGAAATCGGGGCGGGAACCGGAACCCTCACCAGGGAGTTGGCCGAAGCCGGATTCGCGGTCACCGCGGTGGAAATAGACACCCGCCTGCGGCCGGTTATGGAAGAAGCCCTGGCGGGGCGGGAGGCGGAGGTGCGCTTCGAGGACGCCACCCGCTGGGAAGGGCCGGGGCCGATGACTGCCCCCCGCTGGGGGCTGGCCGCCAACCTGCCCTACGGGGCGGGCACCCCCATCCTGCTGGGATTGCTCCGGGAGGCCCCCGGCCTGGCGGGCGGGGCGGTGATGCTGCAACAGGAGGTGGCGGAACGGCTGACCGCCGCCCCCGGCTCCGGGAGATACGGGTTTCCCAGCGCGGTGATGGCCCTCTACGGGGAAGCGCGGATGGAATTCCGGGCGCCGCCGCAGGTGTTCGTGCCCCCGCCCAACGTGTGGTCGGCGGTGGTGTCTTTCACCCGCACCGCCCCGCCCGACCCGGTGCGCAGCCGGGCGGCCCGGCTGGCTTCGGCCGGGTTCGCCCAGCGCCGCAAG
Source organism: Candidatus Spongiisociaceae bacterium (assembly GCA_965202665.1). Lineage (GTDB taxonomy): Bacteria > Actinomycetota > Acidimicrobiia > Spongiisociales > Spongiisociaceae. Next base: position 452,893 of record OZ241841.1, on the reverse strand, counting down.
ATGCTGCGCGCCTCGTTGCGGACCGAGTTGGGCGACCGCGCCGAATCCCTGTTGGAACAGGCTGGGATAGATCCCCGGGCGCGGGCCGAAGAATTATCCGCCGACCGGTTTCTGGCATTGGCCGGGGCGGTCGGGGCATGACCGGGTTGCGGGCCCGGGCCCCCGCCAAACTCAACCTTTCCCTGCGGGTGGGGGAACGGGACGGCTCCGGCTTGCATCCGGTGTCCGGGTTTTTCCTGACCGTGGACCACTGCGACCTTCTGTACATGCGCCGCGGCGACCGGGACCGGTTGCGCATTATCGGCGGTCCCCATCTGTCGGAAGGGGGGGACAATCTGGTCTGGAAAGCGATTTCCGCTTTGCGGGAGGCGGCCGGGGCGGGCGCGCCGGTGGAAGCCGAACTGCTGAAAAGAATCCCGTCCGCGGCCGGTTTGGGGGGAGGCAGCTCCGACGCCGCCGCCGCCCTGCTCGCCTACCGCCGTTTGACGGGCGCCGCCGCCGACGGCCCCGGCGAATACGACCTGGACGAAGTGGCGGGCCGGGTGGGGGCCGATGTGCCGTTCTGCCTGCACGGGGGACTGCGGTTCGTCGCCGGCTACGGGGAACGGCTGGGGCCTCCCCTTCCCCTCCCCGGCGATTTCACGGCGACGGTTGCCGTGCCCCCGGTGGAGTTGCCGACCGCCCGGGTGTATGAAACCTGGGACGGCCTGGCCGACGGCGGGGGGGCCCGGCCGTCCGGGGGCGCCGCCCAAGAAAAAGATTTGCCGCCGTCCCTGCGGGAATACGGGCCGTTGGGAAACGACCTGTATCCGGCGGCGGCGCGGCTCGCCCCGGAAATCGACGACTGGCGGGCCGAACTGCGGGACCGTTGGGATCGTCCGGTTCTGATGTCGGGCAGCGGCCCCGCCTTGTACGGGTTGTTCGCCGACCGGGAGGAGGCCGCCGCCGGGCTGGAGCTGGTTCCGGAGGAGGCCCGGGCCGCCTTCTCCGCCGCCCCCGCCGCCCGGGGGGCGGCCGTGGAAGAAGACCCAGTTTCAGAATAAAGGGCGGTTCGTCCCCGACAGGGGGTAGAATGGCGCCGTCGCCGCCCTGGGGGGTGGTGTAACAGGCAGCACGGCAGGTTTTGGTCCTGCAAGTATGGGTTCGATTCCTGTCCCCCCAGCCGATTGGCAAAACACCGACAAACGCCCGAAGGAGAGCGACTAGGCAATGAGGAAGGTGGTCGTGCTGGGAGCCGGGCCCGGTTCCCGCATGAAAGCGCGCATCCCCAAGGTGTTGCACCGAGTAGCCGGCCGGCCCATGTTGCATTGGGTGCTGGACTCGGTGGTGCCGCTGGAACCCCAGCGGATCGTGGTGATCATCAAAGCCGACGCGCAGGACGTGGCGGCTTCCCTGCCCGAATACGCCCGTCCGGTGGTGCAGGAACGGCAACTGGGCACCGCCCACGCCCTGCTCACCGCGTTGCGGGCCGACCCCATCGACGGGGAGAATCAGGTGGTGGTGCTGTCGGGGGACATGCCGCTCATCACCAGCCGCACCCTGCTGGCGATGAGCCAAACGCATCGGCGCACCGGGGCGGCCGTCACCTGCGTCACTACCGAAGCCGACAACCCCGCCGGTTACGGGCGGGTGGTGCGGGACGGCTGGGATCGGGTGGTGCGCATCGTGGAGCACAAAGACGCCACCACCAAAGAACGGGAGATCAAAGAGATCAACGGCGGGGCTTACGTGTTCGACGCCGAATTCATCATGGACGCCCTGGAAAAAGTGTCCGCCGACAACGTCCAAGGCGAGTACTACCTACCGGACGTGGTGTCCATCCTGGGGGAGGAGGGCCACGCCATCAGCGCCTACAAAACCTCCGCCGAAGAACTGTCGGGGGTGAACACCCAGGATCAGCTGGCCCGGGTGGCGGAGATCACCCGCCGCCGCATCAACCAGGCTTGGATGCGGGAAGGGGTGTGGATGCTGGACCCCTCCCGGGTTTACATCGACGTGGGGGTGCAACTGGCCTCCTCGGTGCGCCTCTACCCGGGGGTGCATTTGGAAGGCGGCACGTCGGTGGAGGAAGGGGCGGAGATCGGTCCGGACGTCCTGTTGCGGGACACCGAGGTGGGGGCAGACGCCCGCATCACCCACGCCGTGGCCGAAGGGGCCGTGATCGGGCCGGGGGCGCGGGTGGGCCCCTACGTTTCCCTGCGGGCCGGGGCCGAACTGGGCGAAGGGGCCAAAGCGGGGACTTTCGTGGAAATCAAGCAGTCCCGGGTGGGGCGGGGGGCCAAAGTCCCCCATTTGGCCTACGTGGGGGACGCCGACATCGGCGAAGAAGCCAATGTGGGGGCGGGCACCATAACCGCCAACTACGACGGACACCAAAAGCACCGCACCACCGTGGGGCGGGGGGCGAACATCGGCTCCAACAACGTTTTGGTGGCCCCCGTCACGGTGGAAGACGAGGCTTACACCGGGGCCGGTTCGGTCATCACCAAAGACGTTTCGGCGGGTTCTTTGGGCATCGAACGCAGCCCGCAAAAGGAAATACCCGGATACGCGCAACGCCGCCGGGAACGCAACCAGCGGGAGGAATGAGCGATGGAACTTGTGAACCGCCGCCGGTTCATGCTCTTCTCCGGTTCGGCCAACCCCGAACTGGCCCAGGAGGTGGCCGACGAGATGGGGGTGCGGCTGGGCAAACTGGAGCTGTCCCGGTTTTCCAACTCCGAGGTTTACGCCCGTCCGGTGGAGTCGGTTCGGGGAGTGGATTGCTTCGTTTTGCAGAGCCACGCCCCCGAAGTCAACTTCCACATCATGGAACAGCTGATCCTGTTGGACGCCCTGAAACGGGCCTCCGCCCATCGGATAACGGCCGTGGTGCCCTTTTTCGGCTACGCCCGGGCCGACAAAAAAGTGCTGCCCCGCGAACCGATCTCCGCCCGGCTGATCGGCGACCTGTTCGTGGCGGCCGGGGCGGACCGCATCGTTTCGGTGGATCTGCACACCGGCCAGATTCAGGGGTTTTTTCCCAAGCCGTTCGACCATCTGACCGCCCTGCCGCTGATGGTGGACTACCTGACCGAAAAGTTGGAAGGCCCCGCCACCGTGGTCTCCCCCGACGCGGGCGGGGTGAAAAGGGCGGAACGGTACGCCCGCCATCTAAACGCCTACGTGGCTTTCGTGCACAAGCGCCGTGAAGTCGCGGTGCACAACACCTCCAAGGCTTTGACCGTGATCGGCCAAGTGAAAGGCCGCCACGCCATCATCGTGGACGACATGATCGACACCGCCGGAACGGTGGTAAACGCGGCCCGACTGTTGCGCAAGCGGGGGGCGGAAAGCGTGACCGTGGCCGCCACCCACCCGGTGCTGTCCCCCCCGGCCTTGGACCTGCTGAAAGAGGCGCCGATCGACGAGGTGGTGGTGACCAACACTTTGCCTCTCAGCGACCAGGTGCAGGAGTTCGAAAAACTGACCCGGCTGTCGGTGGCGCCGGTGCTGGCCGAAGCCCTGCAGGCCATCTTCATGGACAGTTCGGTGTCGGAACTGTTCATGGGCGAAAACATCTGACCCGGCCCGCCGGCGGAGCAACGATGGAAACCGAGACCTTCACCGTGCGCACCGGTTCGCAGACGGCGGTGGCCGACATCACCCGCCAGGCGGCCGACTTCGCCGCCGGGCGGGGGGACGGGTTGCTGTCGGTGTTCGTCCCGCACGCCACGGCCGGGGTGGCCCTGTTGGAAATGGGGGCGGGCAGCGACCGGGACCTGGCCGGCCATCTGCAAACCCTCTTTCCCCGGGATGACCGGTGGGCCCACCGTCACGGCTCCCCCGGGCACGGGGCCGACCATATTCTGCCCGCCTTCGTGTCGCCCAGCCTGACCATCCCGGTGACGGACGGCCGCCTGGCTTTGGGAATCTGGCAGTCGCTGGCGCTGGTGGATCCCAACCGGGATAATCCTCTGCGCACCGTTCGCCTCAGTTTCCTGCCCGGCTAAGGGGGGCGCGGGTCGGTTGGTTACAGTCTGGGGTTGGTGGTTTGCCTCCGAGGCTGTAGTGGGGCCGGTGGTTGTGGTAGTAGTGGAGCCAGTGGCGGAGGGTTTGGTTGTCGGGCCAGGGTTGGGAGTTGGCCCAGTTGGGTTTGAGGGTTTGGTTGTATCGTTCTACTTTGCCGTTCTGCTGGGGATGAGAGGGTTTGATCGTGATATGACGGATGTGGTGTTGGGCGAGCAGGGAAGCGAATAGGCGGCTACGGGTGTAGTTGCGGTGGTTGTCGGTCATGATCTCCGCGATGTGGATGATGCCTGGTTGGCGGAAGTGGTGGAGGGCGCGGGCGGCGAAGGCGGCGACGGTGGTTCCTTTCTCGTCCGGTAACGGCTCGGTGTAGGCGAGGCGGGTGTAGTCGTCCACGACGGAGTGCGCAAAAGTCCATTCCGCTCCTTCGGCGGGGGCGTTGCCCCGGCCGTGGATTTTCCATCCCCCGCCGGGGGGTATGGATGAAAGCTTCTTGACGTCCATATGTAGCAACTCACCCGGCCTGCTGCGTTCATACCGTGTCACCGGCCCGGGAGGGGTTTTGAGGGGTTCGCCGGTCAGCTGGTCGCGTTCCCACAGGCGCAACATCTCGTGGCGGCGGAGGATGCGGCTGATCGTCCGCTCCGGCGCCCCCGTAAACGCCGACAACCGAGCGGGCCCCGCCCGCAACTTCCGCCGCGTCCGCAGCACCAGCTCTTCCACCTCCGGGCTGGTGCGCGTGGGGGAGCAGCGCGGCCGCGACGACCGGTCTTCCAAACCGGCTTGGCCTTCTTCCCGGTAGCGGCGCACCCATTTGGACACGCACTACCGGGACATGCCCACACCGCCGAGCCACCTGCGCTACCGGCTCTCCTTCTTCTATTACCCGTAACATCATCCCCAAACGTCCCAAGGCGACGATCTCGCGTTACCATGTATCCCTGAAGACCTCCTCCCGTGCTATAGGGTGCTTTTCACTCCCCATAACACCAGGAGGTCTTCACCTATGCAACAACCGAACCGTCACCAACGTCCCTGGTCAAGTACAGTTAAGGGGGGCGCGGGTCGGTTAATCGGGCGGTGATGGACCAGTCGGCGGCGGTGCGGGTCATCGTCACCTGATAGAAGCGGATTTCCCCGTCGGGGTCGGCGGCCGCCACCAGCCACGGCCCTCGGATCGGATGCAGCAACCGAACTGATTCCACCGCCAGGCCCGGATCGGGCAGAACGGCGTTGAACGCCCCCTGCAGATGAGCCGCCATCCGGCGGACCTCCGAGGCGGCGGGCGGGCCGGGGGAAACACTTTCCCGGAAAATGAGAAGCCCGGCCCCGGCCAACGTCAACCCCAGCGCGGACGCCGCCGCCGCAATCGCCGTCCGGCGCCGGCCTTTCCGGTTCCCCGCGCTGGGCCGGGCCGGAGCAGGCGGCGGCCCCGGGGCGGGGGCGGGCCGGGGAACGGGGGAGGAGATGGCCGGCCGCCTATCCATGGGAGGAACTCCCGTAAGATTCGTAAGCGGGGATGAGCAGCCGCTCCCCGGGGAAAATCAGGTCCGGGCCGCCCGTCCCGAACCGGTCGCGGTTGGCCCGGAGAATGGCCTCGAACATGGCTTGCGCTCTCCGCCGGTCGCCGTCGCCGGCATGGAGGAGGGCCACCGCCCACAGGCTCTCGCCCGCCCGCACGATATGAACGCTGCCGCTGCCGCCCCCGCTCCCGCCCCCGTCTCCTCCGGCCGGGCCCGCCCGGCGGGGAACCGGGAGGGCCGTCCCCCTCATGACCGGGGCGGCCCGGGGCAGCAGAAAGCCCGGCCCGGCCGTCCCGGCGCGGAGGCCGGGGGAGTCCGGGGCGGGGAGGACGCGTCCGGCGACGACGGGAACCGGCGGCGGCGCGGCGGCCCGGGCCTTCCCCGCTGCCAGCGGGGCGGATGCCAAGACGATCGCCGTCGCCCACGCCGCCAGTGTCGCCAACGTTGTCTTCCATCTCCCGGTTACCCGCCCCGGCTTGCCGGAGAATGATTGCTTATCGGTAGTAGTATTTCGCAACATATCGTTAACATAAACAAAGCCTGTGACATTTTCAAGGGGGTTTCCACCGCAAAAAAATTTGGAAAAAATTGGAAATTTCCCTTGCGCTTGGATGTTGCATAGGGTAAAGTGGCTGAACAAGTCGTTCGGAACCGACCTTTCCCCGCCGAAACCTGGCGGGGGCGATTGTGAAAAAAATCACAAAGTCGGCGGGTTCCGCTCGGCTCCGCCCCGCCGGGCGGAACGAAAAACAAGCACGTAAACACCCAAGCACGAAACCCCAAGACGAACTAGAGGAACAACAAGTGACCCTGTTAGCCCAAGCCCCGACCGTGAACCTCCGGCAATGGCGGGAACTGGCCGCCTGCCGCGATTCCGACCCGGACCTGTTTTTCCCCATCGGGACCACCGGCCCGGCCATCGAGCAGATAGAAGAAGCCAAAGCCGTCTGTGAAGCCTGCATCGTCCGGGAGGATTGTCTGCAGTTCTCCCTGAACACCAATCAGGAGGCCGGAGTGTGGGGCGGATACGCCGAAGACGAACGCCGGCGATTGCGCAAACGCTGGCTGGCCGAGCGCCGCCGGGCCGCCGTTTGAACCGGCTTTCACCCCGGCCGTGATCTGAACCGGGGGACGCCCCGAACCAGTTTCAGAGGGAGAAGCCCACTGAGCGGTCCTGCTCGTCCACCAACTCTATATAGGCGATCCGTTGCAACGGCAACCCGAAGTCGTTGCCTTTCAAGTCGGTGAACCACAGCATGGGCTCGCCTTTGCGGTGGGCCTTGTCGATACGCTCCATGAACTCGGAGCGGTCCTCCACTTCCACCTCCACTTCCCGTCCGGCGTCCGCTATTCCGATACGCGCCTTCACCGTCGCTCCGTCCTTTCGTTATCGTCCGTTGTCATCTCACCCTTTGTCATCATCGTCCGTTGTCATCCGGCCTTCCGTTGCGCCTTGCGGGCCGCGGCGGCTTCCACCGAGGCGGCCAAAGCCTCCATCAGATCCACCACTTTGGTCGGCTCCGGGGACTCGGGGGCCACGATTTCCTTGCCCTCAACCTTCTGCCGGGCCAGCGACTCGATCGTCTCCCTCCGGCGGTCGGACCATTGGGAGGGGTCGAACTCGGCGGTGAGGCTGTCGATCAGCATTTCGGCCATGGCCGTCTCCTCGGCGCGGATTTCGGTTTGGCCGGCGGCCAGTTCCTCAAACTCGGCGGTTCGGATCTCGTCCGGCCAATGCATGGTTTCCAGCACCAGCAACTCCTCCCGGGGGCGCACCACCGCCAAGTGCGCCCGTTCGCGCAGGGCCACTTTGGCGATGGCCACCCGATCCTTGTCGGCCAAGGTGCGGAGCATCAGCCGGTAGGCTTTCACCCCGCTGGCCTCCGGGGCCAGGTAGTAGGCCGACCGGTAGTAGATGGGGTCGATTTCCCGCCCGTCTACGAACTGCATCACCTCCACCATTTTGGGGGCCACATCGGACCCGATGGCCAGTTCCTCTTCGGAGAAGATCACGTAGCGGTCTTTTTCCACTTCGTAGCCGCGCACGATGTCCGCCGCCGTCACCTCCGCCCCGTCCGCCTCCGCCACTTTGCGGTAGCGGATGGGGCTGTGGTCCTCGCGGCGCAACTGCCGGAACCGGGGACGGCGATCCTCGGTGGCCGGGTAGAGTTTCACCGGGATGGTGACCAAGCCGAAGGACACCGCCCCGGACCAGATGGGTCTCATAAACGCAATCCTAACCTGCCCGCCCCCGCTCCCCAAAGAACTTGTCCCGCCCCTCCCCGTCCGGGCGGCCCCGCCCGCTCCGCGAACGGCCAGGCAAAAATGTGGTATTTAGAATTGACACGCTTTTTGAAGCATGTGTATAATGGCGGCACCCACCAAAAGGCAGGATACACCCACCTGCCAAGGCCGGGGCTACAAGGTTCTCTCCCCCTAGAACCAGCCCCGGCCATCTTTTTTTAATTATCCTTAGAGGGGGGCGGTCCGGTAAGATGGGGCCCGGCCCCTCCGTTGCCCTCGTAGCTCAGGGGATAGAGCGCCGGCCTCCGGAGCCGGGTGCGCAGGTTCGAATCCTGCCGAGGGCGCCCGCCCACTACCCTGGATTCCCGATGGCCCTGCAAGACGTGCTTCCCCAAACTTGGACCGAAACCGACGGCCGGGCGGAAATGGGCGGCGTCCCGCTGGACGACCTGGCCCGCCGCTACGGCACCCCCGCCTACGTATACGACCTGGCCCACCTGGAAAACCGCCTGGCCGAATTCACCGAGGCCTTCGCCGGATGGGGGATCCCCGTTTACGCCTCCAAGGCTTTCATGTGCACCGCCCTGGCCGAGCTGCTGGCGGAGGCCGGCTGGTGGGTGGACGCCGCCTCGGCCGGGGAAGTCGCCCTGGCCCGCTCCGGGGGGGTGGCGGCCGGGAGATTGCTCCTGCACGGCAATTTGAAAACGGATGAGGAGTTGCGGCTGGCGGTCGACGGGTCGGTGGGACTCATCGCGGTCGACTCCCTCCACGAGGCCGGGCGCCTGCGACGGCTGGCCGAAACCGCCCAATCCCCGGAGCCGGCCGCGGTGATGGTGCGGCTCAACGTGGAGACCGGCCTGCGCACCCATCGCAAAGTTTTGACCAGCGGCGCCGACGCCAAATTCGGGATGCCCCCCGCCGTAGCCGGGGAGGCGGCCTCCCGTTTGGCGGACGCCCCCGGCTTGCGCCTGCGGGGGGCGCACCTGCACGCCGGCAGCCACATCGCCGACCCGGCCGTCTACGGGGCCATCGTCTCCGCCCTAGTGGAGTTCGCCGCCGCCCATCGCCCGGCCTTCCGCGAGGAGCCCATTTTGCTCAACGTGGGCGGGGGGATGGCCGCCCCCTACTTGCGCTCCGATCCTTTCCCGACCCCCGGCCAAACAGCCGGGGCCATCGCCGCCGCCTTGGCCGACTGCCGGGCGGAAGAACGCCTGGGGCCGGTGACCGTAATGATGGAACCGGGCCGGTCGCTGGTCGCCAACGCCGGGGTTCTGCTGTACACCGCCGGGGTGCGCAAAACCCTGCCCGGAGGCGGGGAGATGCTGGCCTTGGACGGGGGGATGACCGACAACCCCCGCCCCGCCCTCTACGGCTCCCGTTACGAACTGTTGCCCGCGGTGCGCTCCCCGGGCGGGGAGACCGCCCGCTTCCAAGTGTTCGGGCGCAGTTGCGAATCGGACCTGCTGCTGGACGGGGCGGAGCTCCCCGCCGATATGGGGCCGGGACGGACGGTGGCCATGCCCGCCGCCGGGGCCTACGCTTATTCCATGTCCTCCCGCTACAACGCCCTGCCCCGCCCCCCGGTACTGTTCGTCAAAAACGGGGAGGCGAGGGAGGTAGTCTGCAGGGAATCCCCCGCCGATTTGCTGGGCGGACAGCGCGGACTGCGCGCCGCCCCCGCCTGGTCGCCGGAGGACGAACCGGACAGCCGACCGACGGGAGGACAATGCGGATAGGAGTGGGCGTTTTGGGCGCGGGCAACGTGGGGGCGGCCCTCATCCGCCGCTTGGTGTCCGAAGCCGATGCGGTGGCCGCCAAAACCGGACTCAATTTGGAGGTGCGGGGGGTGGCGGTACGCGACTTGGGCAAACCCCGCCCGGCGGACATCCCCCCCGGACTGCTCACCGACCGCCCGCAGGAGGTGGTGGGCGACCCGCAGGCGGCCATCATCATCGAACTGATGGGCGGCCTGGAACCGGCCGGGTCGCTGGTCATGCGGGCTTTGCGTTCCGGCAAGGCGGTGGTCACCGCCAACAAGGAACTGGTGGCGGCCCGGGGGAGCGAATTGCTGGCCGCGGCCGAAGAAGCCGGGGTGTCGTTGCTGTTCGAAGCGGCGGTGGGCGGGGGGATTCCCATCATCCGCCCCCTCTCCGAGTCGCTGGCGGGCGAAAGGATCACGTCCCTGCTGGGCATCGTCAACGGGACCACCAACTACATCCTGACCCGCATGGTGGAGGACGACATCTCCTACGAAGAGGCCTTGGCCGGGGCGCAGGCCCTCGGATACGCGGAGGCGGATCCCACGGCCGATGTGGGGGGCGGGGATGCGGCCGCCAAAGCGGCCATCCTGGCCAGCCTGGCTTTCGGAACCTGGGTGGGCGGTGAACAGGTGCGCCGGGAGGGCATAGAAGGCCTGTCCCTGCTGGATCATCGGCTGGCGGGCGACCTGGGTTACAAAATCAAACTGCTGGCGGCGGCCGAAGACCACCCCGACGGGGCGTCGGTTCTGGTCGCCCCCGCTTTGGTGCCCGCCGACCATCCGCTGGCTTCGGTGCGGGGCGCGGCCAACGCGGTCTTCGTGAGCGGCCCGGCCCTGGGGGAGTTGCTTTTCACCGGCCCGGGGGCGGGCGGCGATCCCACCGCCACCGCCGTGCTGGGGGATGTGATCATGTCGGCCCGGGAGCGCCTCTCCGGCACCCAGGTCAGGTCCCGCATACGCTTCGCCCCCGGCCGGCTGCGGGACGCCTCCGAGTCGGAGGCCAAATGGTATCTGCGGATGACGGTCACCGACCGCCCCGGCGTGCTGGCCAAAATCGCCGACTGCTTCGGGCGGCATCAGGTGTCCATCAAGTCGGTGCGGCAGGAGGGACGGGGGGACGAGGCCACCCTGATTCTGGTAACCCACGACACCCGGGAGGGCGACCTGCGGGCGGCGGCTTCCGCGCTTATGGAACTGGATGTGGTGTCGGAGGTGGGGGCGGTGCTGCGGGTGCTCGGCGACGGTCCATGACCGGCCGCCCCCCCTCCGGGTAAGGGGGCGGGCCATGTTGCTGGCTTCCACCCGGGGCGGCTGCCCGCCGGTGGACGTCCCCGCCGCCATCCTGACCGGCTTGGCCCCCGACGGCGGACTGTACGTTCCCGTCCAATGGCCCCGCCTGGAGATATCCGACCTGGACGAAAATATGAATTTTGCGGAGGCGGCGGCGCGGGTGATGGAACCTTTCACCGGGGAGTTGCTGGACCCCGACCAGTTGCAAGAGGAGTCGGCCCGGGTGTACGCCCGTTTCGACCATCCGCAGGTCGCCCCCCTGGTTCCCCTTCCCCTCCCCGCCCGGTTCAACCGGCAAGACGCCCCGGCCTTCTATTTAATGGAGTTGTTCTGGGGGCCGACATTGGCCTTCAAAGACTTCGCCTTGCAGATGCTGGGCGTCCTGATGGACCGGGCCCTGCAACAGCGGGGGGGCCGGGCGACGATCATCGGGGCCACCTCCGGGGACACCGGTTCGGCCGCCATGGAAGCCTTCCGCGACCGGGAACGGACGGAGGTGGTGATCCTGTTCCCGCAGGGCCGGACCAGCGAAGTGCAGCGCCGTCAGATGACCACCATCCCCTCGCCCAACGTGCATGCGGTGGCGGTGGAGGGAACATTCGACGACTGCCAGGATCTGTGCAAGCGGGCCCTGGCCGATCCGCATCTGCGGGACGCTTATTACCTGACCACCGCCAACTCCATCAACTTCGGCCGCCTGCTGGCCCAAGCGGCCTACTACTACTGGGCCGCCCTGCGGGTCGGCGCCCCGCTGACTTTGGCGGTCCCCAGCGGCAACTTCGGCAATGTCTACTCCGGCTACGCGGCGCGGCGGATGGGCCTGGAGGTGCGCCGCCTGATCGTGGGCAGCAACTCCAACCGGTCCCTGGACGGATTTTTTCGAGAACGGATGTTGACCCTGGGGGAGGTGGTCCCCACCCTCAGCCCCTCCATGGACATTCAGATCCCCTCCAACCTGGAGCGGCTGCTGTACGACCTGTACCGGGGGGACGGCCCCCGGTTGCGGGCGGCCATGGAGGAGTTGCGGGCCGCCGGGCGGTTGCGGTCCCCGGGCGGGGAGGCGCTGAACGGATTCGCTTCCCGCTGGTACGACGACCGGGACACGTTGCGGATCATGGCCGAGACCTACCAGGCGGGCGGTCCGATTCTGGACCCGCACACCGCCATCGGGGTGGGGGCCGCCCGCGACGCGGTGGGCGAGTCGGGCGGGGAGGGCCCGGTGGTGTGCCTGGGCACCGCCCACCCGGCCAAGTTTCCGGAGGCGGTGCGGGAGGCCCTGGGGACGGAGCCGCCCCTCCCCGAACGGCTGTCCGGAATCGGGGATTTACCGGAGCGGGTGATGCCGTTGCGGGCCGACTTCGGGGAGTTGACGGAGGTGTTGCGGGAGGTGGGGGCCCGGGCCGGATAGCCCGCCCGCCCGCCGGAGAGCGGCGGCCATCCCGGTTTTGAGTTGCACGGGCGGGGGCGATGGGCTAACCTGAAGCCATCCGTCAGTTCGGCGGCTTTGATCCCGCGATTTTCATCGCGTTCGATTATGTCCCGATTGCGGCCCGCGCAAGCGGTTGCGGTCGGACCCGACCCCGCATCAGGCCGGGCGGCGATGGCAAAGTTCCGCGGGAAGCGCGATGCGATGTCCGGGGGCCACCGGCGCAACTCCAGGCGCCACCCCCGATTTACCAAACGGCGCCGGCGAACATCAAACCAACATTCACAACCGAGGAGCGGATAAGCAGATGAACTTCAGATCGGAATTGCAAGCAAAAACCGTCCGGGATTTGCGGAGCCTGGCCCGCAAGGCGGGCGTGGAAGCCAACGGCCTGCAGAAAGCCAAACTGATTGAGGCCATTATGAGCACGGTCAGCCCCGAAGAACTGGGGTCTTTGATGGCTTCCCTGCCCGGTCCGGCCATTGCCGTCACCGAGGAGCGGACGGACCTCCGGCAGGCGGAGGCCCCCGACGGCCCGCCCGACTGGGAGGAGGAGCGAAGCGGGCCGGAGGAGCCGCCCGCCCGCCGCCTGGAACGCCCGGAGCGGCGCCCGGCCCGCGAGTTCCGGGAGCAGGACGACCGGCGCCGCCGGCCCCGTCCCAACCAGCGGCCCGAAGTTCCGCTGGAGGAACGGGAGGGCATTTTGGACACCCTGCCGGAAGGCTACGGGTTCCTGCGGTGCACCGGATACCTGCCCGGCGACCGGGATGTGTACGTTTCCGCCGGGCAGATTCGCAAGTTCGGCCTGCGCAAAGGGGACATGATCCGGGGCCCGGTGCGCTCCCCCCGCAGCCAGGAGAAGTTCCCGGCCCTGATCCGCATCGAGACCAGCAATGAAATGACGGTGGAGGACGCCCGCCGCCGCCCCAAGTTCTCCGAACTGACGCCGCTGTTCCCCGACATGCGCCTGCGCTTGGAAGTGGACGGACGCAAAGACGACACCCTGGCCCGGGTGATAGATCTCATCGCCCCCATCGGGAAAGGGCAACGCGGCCTGGTGGTGTCCCCCCCCAAGGCGGGCAAGACCACCGTCCTCAAAGACATCGCCGCCTCCATCACCGCCAACAACCCGGAATGCCATCTGATGGTGGTGCTGGTGGATGAACGGCCGGAGGAAGTGACCGACATGCAACGGTCGGTCAAAGGAGAGGTTATTTTCTCCACCTTCGACCGCCCCGCCGAGGAGCACACCCAGGTTTCGGAGCTGGCCATCGAACGGGCCAAGCGAAAGGTGGAGATGGGCACCGACGTGGTGATCCTGCTGGATTCCATCACCCGGCTGGCCCGGGCCCACAACCTGGCCGCCCCCGCCTCGGGGCGCATCCTGTCCGGAGGGGTGGATTCCACCGCCCTCTACCCGCCCAAGCGGTTCTTCGGGGCGGCCCGCAACATCGAAGAAGGGGGCAGCCTGACCATCATCGGCACCGCCCTGGTGGAAACCGGCTCCAAGATGGACGAGGTGATCTTCGAAGAGTTCAAAGGCACCGGCAACATGGAGTTGCGCCTGGACCGCAAACTGGCCGACAAGCGGGTTTACCCGGCCATCGACATCGCCTCCTCCGGCACCCGCCGCGAGGAGTTGCTGTTCGAACCGAACGAGTTGAAGCATGTGTGGAAGTTGCGCAAAGTGCTGCTGGCTTTGGAGCAACCGGGGGCGGCCATCGAGTTGCTGATCGACAAACTGCGCACCTCCAAATCCAACGCCGAGTTCCTAGCGGAAGTAGCCAAAACCGGCAACTGATTTTTTAATCCCCCATCCGGGGTAGCGCGCGGGCGGCGGCTCGGCTAATATCAAGTCTTGCTTAAATCAGAAAAGACTCGGTTGACGCGAGAGAGACCTTCCCGCCCGAGTTGAAACTGATGGAGGAGGAAGAAAATGAGCACACGATGGAAACTACTGAGCTTGGGCCTGATCCTGGGCTTGGCGGCGGCCGCTTGCGGCGGCGACGACACGGCGCCCACTACTACGGCGGCGCCCACTACCACGGCGGCGCCCACTACCACGGCGGCGGCGCCTACCACTACGGCGGCGGCGACCACCACCACCGAGATGATGGACGAGGAACTCTCGCTGGTTTTCTTCGCCTCGTCCAGTCAGAACGGTTACAACCAAGCCACCTTTACGGGAGTGCAACGCGCGGCTGAAGAGGCGGGTAACGTGACCACGGAGATGTGGGACGGCGAGTTTAACGCAGAGGTGCAGTTCAACCAGGTGGAGGACGCGGTTGCCTCCGGACGGTTCGACGGCTACGTGATAGTTCCCAACGATCCGGTGGGAATCGCCCCGGCGATTGCGGATGCGTTGACGGCAGGTCCGGTGGCCACCTCCCTGTTCCCCATCGGTCCCGACCTTGATTCCATACAGCCGCAGGTGGAGGGGTTAATCACCTCCGCCGGCCAGGTGTCGGTGTCGTCCCGCGATTCGGCCAATCTGGTGGTTGACTTCTGCGCCGACAAGGACCCGTGCCGGGTGATCATCATGATCGGGCAGTTGCAGTTCCCGTTCGACAACCTGCGTCTGCAGACCTTCCGGGAGGTGCTGGACGCCGAGTCCAACATAGAGGTCCTGGCCGTCGGGGAAGGCAACTATTCCCAGGACCAGTCCTTGACCGTCATGCAGGACCTGTTGCAGGCCAATCCCGAATTCGAAGTGTTGCTGTCCAACGCCGACCAGCACGTGACCGGGGCGGTGGTCGCCCTGCAGGACGCCGGAGTGGACATCGAGCCGATGTGGATCTCCGGGGGCGGGGCCTCGCAGGTGGCCATCGACGGAATCAACTCCGGGCTGTGGGACGCCTCCATGGCCTTCTTCCCAGAGACCGAAGGCTATTTGGCGGCCAAAAACGTGATCGCCAAGATCCGCGGTGAGAGATTTGAGGACGTCAACGATGTGAACGTGGTCAACGACTTGGGCGTGTCCATCGTCACCGCCGAAGTGCTGGCCGCCAATCCCGACTGGAAGGCGGAGTGGGAAGGCTAAACCCAGTTTCCGGTTCAACCATGACGGGGGCGCACGGTGCGGGGCCGCTGGTCCGGTCCCGCACCGCGCCGCCGTCGCTTGCCTGACCCGTCGGCTGGTAGCATGACGACCGCGGTTTTCGGCGCCACGGTGACATTGGAGGGAGTGTCCAAACGGTTCGGCGCCACCCAGGCCTTGGATGACATTAACCTGCGCATCGGAGCCGGTGAGATTCACGCCTTGGTGGGGGAGAACGGGGCTGGCAAATCCACCTTGGGCAAAATCATCGGCGGAATCTACATTCCCGACCGGGGATCCTTGCTTTTGGACGGCCGGCCGGTGGGAAGATGGGACCCGCCGGCCGCCCTGGCTGCCGGGATAGCCACCATCCAGCAGGAGCTGTCGCTGGTTCCCCGTCGTTCGGTGGCCGAAAATGTTTTCCTGGGGATCGAGCGGTCGCGGATGGGGGTGCTGTCCGGCGTCCAACGGGAACGTTACGAAGAACTGGAAGCCGAAGTGGGTTTCGGCATCCCCCCGGAGGCGGAAGTGGGGCAGTTGCGACTGGCCGACCAACAGAAGGTGGAAGTGTTGCGCGCCTTGGCCCGCAGCGCCCGGATGATCGTGATGGACGAACCCACCTCCTCCCTCACCAAAGACGAAACCGACCGGTTGCACGAGATAATGATCCGCTTGCGTTCCGAAGGCCGCACCATCGTCTACGTCAGTCATTTCCTGGAGGATGTGCTGGAAGTGGCGGACACGGTGACCATCATGCGGGACGGCGTCATAACCCGCACCGCCCCGGCCGCCGCCGAGACCAAGCAGTCCCTGATCGAAGGGATGCTGGGCCGGACTTTTGAGGCCACCTTCCCCGAGGTTCCCCCGGTGGCGGAAGACGCCCCGGTGGTGTTGGAAGTGGAGGAGCTGACCGGGGAAATTCCCAAGTACATCAGTTTCAACATCCGGGAAGGGGAGATCGTGGCCTTGGCCGGGCTGGTGGGCAGCGGACGCACCGAAGTGGCCCGGCTCATCTTCGGGGCGGACGCGGCCCTGTCGGGCCTCATCCGGCTGGACGGGGAGGAGATGCCCGCCCTGCGCCCCCGCACCGCCATCGACCGGGGAATAGTCATGCTCCCCGAAGATCGCCGCCATCTGGGGTTGGTGATGACCCAAAACGTGCGGGAAAACATTTCCCTGCCCCGTCTGCGCAACTTCGCCCAAGGGGGGCGGGTGTCCCGCGCCGACGAACGGCGGGCGGTGGCGGAAACCATCACCCGTTTAAACATCGTCCCCCCCGATCCGGAAGGGGAGTTGCAGTTCTACTCGGGGGGCAACCAGCAGAAGTCCCTGTTCGGCAAGTGGACTTTGCAGAAGCCGAAGGTGATCCTGTTGGACGAGCCCACCCGGGGGGTGGACATCGGGGCCAAACGCAGCATCTACGACGCGGTGGCGGAAGTGGCCGCCGGGGGGAGCGCGGTGTTGCTCATCTCCTCCGAGTTGGAGGAGGTGGTGCGTTTGTCGCACCGCATCCTTCTAATGTCCGAAGGGCGAATCATCGGCGAGATGGATTCGCAACGAACCTCGGTGGGGGATGTGCTGCAAGGCTTGTTCAACGCCGGGAGGTCGGCCGCATGAGTTGGATGGGCAAACTGCCCGGGCGACGCGATACGGCCCCCGCCGGGGAGGGGGACGGCCCCGCCTTTGGCGGGTTCGATGTACAGAATTTGTTGGAATGGATTCGGCGCTACGGGGTGTTGCTTCTGTTCGCCGCCCTGTTCGTAACCCTCATCTTCGCCAGCGACTCTTTTCTTTCTTTCCGCAATTTGCTCAACATCCTCAACCAGAACGCGCCTTTGGCCATCATCGCCATGGCGGGCACGTTGGTGATCATCTCCGGCGGCTTCGATCTTTCCACCGGATCCATTTTCGCGGTGGCGGGGGTGGCGGCCGCCTGGATCGGACTCAACCTGGAAAACGAAGTTTTGGGCATCCTGATCGGACCGCTCATCGGATTGGGCCTGGGCCTGGTCAACGGGCTGGTCATCACCGGTTTGAAAGTCCATTCCTTTTTGGCCACGTTGGCCACCAGCCTGGTCTATCGGGGGTTGGCCATTCTCATCACCGGCGGTTCGCTGATTTCCCTGACCGGCAACGAAACTTTCTCCGCCCTGGGACGGGGCCGCGTCTGGGGGATCAACTACGTGGTTTTCGTCCTGCTGGCCGTGTTCGCCCTCCTCACCTTTTTCCTGAACCGGACGGTGGCCGGACGGCATATTTTCGCGGTGGGCGGCAACCCGATGGCCGCCACCCTGTCCGGGGTGCGCAACGCCCGCATCCAGGTGCTGACTTTCATGCTGAGCGGGCTGGCGGCCGGGTTGGCGGGGGTGATCACCGTGTCCCGGGTGGCCACCGGTTCCGCCCAGCTGGGAATCGGCTTCGAATTGCAGGCCATAGCGGCCATCATCTTGGGCGGAACCAGCATCTACGGCGGGGAGGGGGCGGTGTGGCGCTCCTTCACCGGTGTGATGCTGCTGGCCCTCATCAACAACGGGTTCAACATTTTGAGCGTCAACCCCTTCTACAAGGATCTGACCACCGGGGCCATCATCGTGTTCGCGGTGGCCCTCAGCGCCGGAAAGAAGCGGCGATGACCCGCCCGCCGCTGTCCGTCGTCAACGGCCTGGTGTTCGACGGGGCCTCCGCCGCCCCGGCCGAGCATCCGGTGCACGCCGCGGGCGGCAAGATCGTCGGCTTGGAGGGCCCGCCCCCGGCGGAGGCGCGGGTGATCGACGCCGGCGGGCGGACGGTCGTCCCCGGATTGATCGACTGCCATTTCCACGCCTACGGGATCGGCTTGGACCTGCTGGAACTGGAGGCGCAACCGCTCAGTTACGTGACCGCCAAAGCCTCCGTCCGGTTGCGCCGCGCCCTGCGGCGGGGTTTCACCACCGTGCGGGACGTGGCCGGCGGCGACATCGGCTTGCAGAAGGCCCTGCGGGAAGGGGTGTTTTCCGGCCCCCGCTACTTTTTCACCGGACGGGCCCTCACCCAGACCGGCGGCCACGCCGACCCCCGCCCCGGCCATCTCCACCTGGAAACCGCCTGCGGGTGCGGGCACATGGGGGAGATCGTGGACGGGGAGGACAATCTGCGGCGGGCGGTGCGGGAACGGATGCGCACCGGGGCCCACGCCGTCAAAATTTTCACTTCCGGGGGGGTGGTGTCCCCCACCGACCCCATCCGCATCCCCCAGTACTCCGCGGGGGAGGTGCGGGCGGTGGTGGACGAGGCGTCCCGCCGCGGTTCCTACGTGGCTTCGCACGCCTACTCCCCGGAGGCGATCGCGCACGCGGTCGTCAACGGGGTGCGCACCATCGAACACGGCAACCTGCTGGATGCGGACACCGCCGAACTTATGGCCGAGCGGGGGGCGTTTTTGGTGCCCACCCTCATCGCCTACCGCGCCATGCAACGGCGGGGTTCGGAACTGGGCCTGCCCGAAGTTTCCCGCGTCAAAAACGAGGAGGTGCTGGAGGCGGGATTGGATTCCATAAAAATCGCCCGGGCGGCCGGGGTGGAAATCGGGCTGGGCACCGACCTGATGGGGGATTTGGAGGAAGACCAGTTGCTGGAGTTCCAACTGCGGTCGGAAGAGGAGGGGGTGGACGCCATTTTGCGCTCCGCCACTTCGGTGAACGCGGCCATCATCGGCCGCCCCGATTTGGGCGTCATACGGGAAGGGGCCGCGGCCGACCTGGTGATTCTGGACGGCGACCCGTGGCGCGACGCATCGGTGTTGTGGTCGCCGAGCCGCACCGTCGTCCAAGGGGGGGTACCGGTGGAGGAGGGCCCATGATCCGCACCTACCTGGAGTTCCGTCCCAAAGGGGGGCGGGCGGCCCCGTTGCTGGACAAGTTCCGGGAGTTGCGGATTTTGGAGACTTCGGCCGATCATCCGGGCTGCCGCACCGCCGAGTTCACCGTCTCCGAGGACGGCCGGCGGGTTATTGTCACAGCCGCCTGGGACGATCAAGAGGCCTACGATCGGTGGGTGGGGCGTTCCGACCGGGGGGATTTGGCGGCGGAGCTCAATCCGCTTTTGGAGGAGCCGATTTCGGCCGCCACCCGGGGCGGCGTTTTCCGGGTGGCGCACCGCACCGGCTCCGAGCGGCCGGGCGGCGAATGAACGGCGAGACAGACATCCGCGACAGGAGGTAAAGAACATGGGCAAAACCAGGCTGGCAGTGGACGTGGGCGGCACTTTCACCGATGTGGTGCGGCTGGACGAAGACGGCCGACTGCTGTTCGAGAAGGTTCCCACCACCCCGGCGGAGCCCACTTTGGGCGTGATCGACTCCTTCGCTAAAGCGGAGGCGGCCCTGTCCGACGCCACCTTGTTCACCCACGGCACCACCCTGGGACTGAACGCCCTCCTGACCCGCACCGGGGCCCGCACCGCGGTCATCGCCACCGAAGGTTTCCGGGACGTGTTTCTGTTGGGCCGCACCGACCGGGAAGGCAACTACAACATCCTCTACCGCAAACCCCCGGCCTTGGTGGAGCGCAGCGACACCTTCGGGGTGCGGGGGCGGATGCTGTTCGACGGAACCGTACACGCCGAATTCGACCGGGAGCACGCCCGGCGGGCGGCGGAGGCGGTGCGGGACGGCGGCTATCAGTCGGCGGCGGTGGCCTTCCTCCATTCCTACTCCAACCCGGCCCACGAGCGGGCCATGCGGGAGGTCCTGTCCGAAGTGGCCCCGGGGGTGGAAGTGTCGCTGTCCTCGGACCTGTCCCGCGAATACCGGGAATACGAACGGACCAGCACCACCGTGCTCGACGCCTACATCAAGCCGATAATGCGCACCTATCTGTACGACATGGAAAACCGTTTGGCGGCCGAGGACTTCGCGGGCGAGTTTCTGATGATGCGCTCCGGGGGCGGGGCGATGACCGCCGTGGCGGCCCGCGAACAGCCGGTCAACCTGGTGCTGTCCGGTCCGGCGGGCGGGGTGATCGGGGCGGCCAACTTTTCCCGGCTGGTGGGGGAGCCGAACCTGATCACGGTGGACATGGGGGGCACCAGCTTGGACGCCTCGCTGGTCATCGACGGACGGCCGGTGCTGTACCAGGGCGCCAACTTCGAAGGCCTGCCCATCAACACCACCTCCCTCTACATTCACACCATCGGGGCGGGGGGCGGTTCCATCGTGTGGGTGGACGAGGCGGGCGGCCTGCAGGTCGGCCCGCAGAGCGCCGGGGCCGACCCCGGTCCCGCCTCCTACGGAGCAGGGGGAGAGTTGCCCACTTTCACCGACGCCGCCCTGGTGGTCGGTTATCTGGGGCCGGAAACCCCGCTGGGGGGAACCTTGGCCTTGGATGAGGATTTTGCCCGGCGCGCCTTGCAGCCGATAGCGGAACGGATGGAAATGTCGGTGGAGAAGTTGGCGGGCGGGGTGGTGCAGATTTCCGCCGCCAAAGTAGCGGGGGCGGTGCGTTCCATCACCATCGAACTGGGCCGGGACCCGAAAGATTTCGCCCTGCTGGCCTTCGGCGGGGCGGGCGGCATCGTGGCGGTGGACGTGGCGCAGCAACTGGGCATGCGCAAAGTGATCATCCCCCCCGGCCAGGGCGCCTTCTCCGCTTTCGGAATGTTGCTCACCGACGTCCAGCACGACTTGGCCCAGACCTCGGTCATGGGCCTGTCGGATCTGACCTTGGAACGGCTGGAGGCGGTGTACGAAGAAATGGGGGCCGAAGCGGGGCGGTTGCTGGAAGCGGAAGGATTCGAGGCTTCCCGCCATCGGCTGACGCGGGCGGTGGACCTGCGCTACACCGGCCAGGAACACACCGTTTCCGTTCATCTCCCCGCCGATGCGCAGGACCCGCTCGGTTTCCTGGAAGAAAAGTTCGCCGAAATGCACAAGCAGCATTACGGGCACACCCTGACCGACCCGGTGCAGGTCACCACCTTCCGCCTGAGCGCGGTGGGGGTGGTGGACAAGCCCCGTTTGCCGGCGCGGGGGTCCCGCGCCGACGGCGAACCGCGCCCGCTGGGGGTGCGGACCGTGATCACCGAGGCGGGGGCCTCCCGCGGGGAGACGGCGGTCTACGCCCGGGACGACCTGTTCGCCGGGGACCGGATCGCCGGCCCGGCGGTGATCGTGGAGCACACCGCCACCACCGTCATCCACGACGGGGACGGTTTGCAGGTGGGCGAGCATGGAGAACTGATCATCACCCTGGGAAACTTGGAAGGAGGCGGGCAATGATTGACCCCATCACCATCGAGATTATCCGCCACGGGTTGCTGTCGGCCTGCGAGGAGATGGCCCGCAACCTGTGCCGCACCTCCTACAACACGGTGGTGTACGAGATTCACGACTACGGGGTGGGGGTGCACGATGCGAACGGGGATATCGTGGCCGACGCCCCCGGCATAGCGGTGTTCACCCGGGGCAACGACTACGGGATCAAACGTTCCATCGAGTTCCTGGGCAAAGAGGCGATGAAACCGGGGGACATTTTCCTCAACAACTACCCCTACTGGTCCTCCGCCCACACCTTGGACCCGCTGATTTTCGCCCCTGTCCACGTGGACGGGGAGCTGGTGGGTTTCACCTCCTGCCGGGTGCACGTCTTGGATCTGAAGCAAAAAGACCCCGGCTACGTGTTGGACTCCACCGACATGTACCAGGAAGGGATTTTCTTCCCGGTGGTGAGACTGTACCGGGAGGGGGAAATCAACGAAGACATTTTCAACATCGTGCGTTTCAACAGCCGCCTCCCCAACCACACCATCGGCGACTTGCAGGCGCAGGTGTCGGCGGTGGTGACCGGCGTGCGCCGCACTCAGGAGATCGTGGCCAAATTCGGGACGGAAACCCTGACCGAAGCGATGATCGCCATCAACGACCATGGGGAACGGCTGGCGCTGGCGGCTTTGAAGCGGATGCCGAAAGGCACGTGGAGCGCGGTGGATTACGTGGACCACGACGGGGTGGATTTGGACAAACTGGTGAAGATGGCGGTGACCATCACCATCACCGACCAAGAGATGGTGGTGGACTGGACGGAAAGCGCCGACGATGTGCGGGGGCCGATCAACCTGCCCCGGGGAATGACCGAGGCCTTCAACTGCCTGATTTTCAAAGCCCTCACCACCCCGGACACGGGGGTTACGGCTGGCAACTTCCGGCCGTTGCGCATCATCACCAAAGAGGGGTCGGTGATGCACGCCGTGCCCCCCATGCCCACTTTCACCCTGTGGACGGGGCTGTTGGGCGGGGAGGTGATGCTGAAGGCTTTGGCGCAGGGGATGCCGGATCGGGTTCCCGCCTGCTCCGGCGGGGATGTCTGTTCGGTGATGGCCCTGGGACACAACCCCCGCACCGACGGGCCCTGGCTGGAGGCCACCAACGACGCGGTCGGGTTCGGGGCGCACGCCGGGGGGGACGGCGAAGACGGCATCATGCACCTCACCGAGCCCGGTTGCCGCAACAACCCGGTGGAGGTGCTGGAAGTGAAAGGCCCCATGCTGATCGAAAGTTACGGCTACCGCGCCGACACCGGCGGGCTGGGACAGTTCCGGGGCGGGGTGGGGGTGAGCCGGGTGTACCGGTTCAACGCGCCCACCACCGCCATCTCCATCCTCTACAAGACGAAGAGCGCCCCATGGGGCATCAACGGCGGCGGGGAAGGCGACCCCAACCACATCGTCATTAATCCCGGCACGGAACAGGAGGAGCGCAAAGGGGGCAGTTACAACCTCCTGCCCGCCGACACGGCCCTGGCCAACAACACCGGAGGCGGAGGCGGCTGGGGCGACCCCCGCCAACGCGACCCGCAAAAGGTGGCCCGCGACGTCCGCAACGGCTTCGTTTCCCCCGAGTCCGCCCAGCGCGACTACGGGGTGGCCGTAAACCCCGACACGCTGGAAGTAGACGAACCAGCCACCGCCGCCCTCCGCGCCTAAGCCCCGCGCAAGCCCCCTATAATGACCCGTTCCGACACCGGAGGCAGGGAGTGCACAAAGCTTTCATCTACTGGGACAACTCCAATATCTATATCGGCGGCCAAGAGGCAGCGGCTGGGCGGGAAGGCGACGACGCCCGCTACCGGGTGCGCATCCATTTCCGCAATCTGTTGGAACTGGCCCGCGCCGGGCGGGAAATTGAGCACGCGGTAGCGGTGGGTTCCGTACCGCCCGAGCTGAGGCATGTTTGGAACGGCTTGGAAAGGGAGGGCGTCGCCGTTCACCTGCTGGATCGCGGTGCGGGGCGGAGCGGGGAACAAGGCGCGGATGCGATTTTGCAAAGCGCCATGTTGCGCGATGCTTTGGATTACAGCGGAAATCCCGGCACGGTGGTAATGCTCACCGGCGACGGATCCGGTTTCCACGACGGGGTTGGTTTTCACGCTGATTTGGAACGCATGCACAGCCGGGGTTGGGGGATCGAGGTTCTGTCGTGGCAACACAGTTGCAACAATCGGATGCGGCAGTGGGCCGAGCAGGCGGGCAAGTTCGTGGAGCTGGATGATTTCTACGAGAGCATCACCTTTTTGGAGCCGCCCCGCCCGGGCGACCCGATTGGGCCCCGCCATGCGGTCCCGGTGGACCTTTCCCAACGTTGAGCGGGGGTTGATTTCCCAAAGCGCCCGGATTGTGGCATAATCGGCCTGTCATCTGCCCGACCGGCGCGCTTCCCGCGCCGCGGTCGCAACGCATAAGAACGCATAAGCAGGAGTATCGTGAAACCTGACATCCACCCCGAATACCGCCCGGTCGTGTTCCGGGACACCTCGGTCGACTTTGCGTTTCTGACCCGTTCCACCATTCCCGCCACGGAAACCATCGAATGGGAGGACGGTGAAACCTACCCGATGGCCCGGGTGGAGATTTCCAGCGCCAGCCACCCGTTCTACACCGGCAAGCAGAAACTGGTGGACACCGGCGGACGGGTGGAACGCTTCGAGCGGCGCTACGGCAAACTGGCCCGCGACTCCAAAAACAAGGACGCGGGCTCCGAAGCCGACTCCTAACTCAGGGGAACCAGCCGGTGGCGCGCCCTCCGGGTGCCAAAGTCGGCGGCCAGGCCGTCTTGGAGGGGGTGATGATGCGCGCCCCGTCCGGGTGGGCGGTGGCGGTGCGCGCCCCGTCCGGGGAAATCGTCGCCCAAGCCCACCATCTGCCCCGCCTCAGTTCCCGTTCCGTTTGGGCCCGGGTGCCGTTGGTGCGGGGGGTGATGGTGTTGGGGGAGAGCCTGGTGCTGGGCTACCGGGCGCTGGCTTGGTCGGCCCACAAGTCGACGGAGGAACCGGACGCGCCGGAGGAGACGATTTCCAAACGCCAGATCAGCTTGTCCATGGCGGTCGCCCTGGCCTTTTTCGTGGGGGTGTTCATCGTTCTGCCCCTGCTGGCGGTGCGCCTCACCGGTTTCGGGGCCGACACTTTGGCGTTTCAGGCGATAGAAGCGGGGATACGCATCGCCCTGTTCGTCGGTTACATATGGGCCATCGGGCGGATGGAGGACATCCGCCGGGTGTTCGCCTATCACGGCGCCGAGCATATGACCATCCACGCTTACGAAGCCGACCAGCCTTTGGATTTGGAGCACATCGGCTCCCACCCACCGCAACACCCGCGATGCGGAACCAGCTTTTTGCTGATAGTGATGCTGACCGCCATCGTGGTGTTCGGCTTGGTGGGGGAGTTGCCCTGGTTTTGGCTGATAGCCAGCCGGGTGCTTTTGCTGCCGGTCATCGCCGGCATTTCCTACGAGGTGCTGAAACTGGGGGCGTTGCGCCCCGACGGTTGGTTCAGCCGCATTCTGGCCGCCCCCGGCCTGTGGCTGCAACGGCTGACCACCCGCCCCCCGGAGCCGTCGATGATGGAAGTGGCGGTGGCTTCCCTGCTGTTCGCCCTCACCCCGGAGGAGGTAGAGGAGGTAAAAGCCCGGGGGACGGTGGCGGACGGGGCCTGGCGCGCCTTCGGCGGATGAGCGGAGACGGGACGATGGACGAGCGGTTGCGGGCGCGCATGGCGGAGATGGAGGAGTCTTTTGAGAGCACCGGACGGGAGCTGGCCGACCCGGCGGTGCTGGCCGACCTTGCCCGCTACGAGGAGGCCAGCCGCCGCTACGCCGAACTGCGCCCTTTGGTGGCCTCTTTTCGGGAGATCAAAGCCGGTTGGGAGGAGGCCGGGGAGGCCCTGGAGTTGGCCGAGGCGGAGGCCGACCCGGAGTTGGCGGCCGGCTTCCGGGACATGGCCGCCGCCCGGCGGGAGGAGGCGGCCCGCCTGTCCGACCAGTTGCGAGCCGCCTTGTTGTCCGCCGACCCCGATGACGGCAAAGACGTGATCGTGGAAATACGGGCCGCGGCCGGCGGGGCGGAGGCCGCTTTGTGGGCCCGGGATCTGTTGCGAATGTACGAGCGGTACGCGGAGCGGCGGGGATTCGGGGTGGAGCCGATGGGCAGTTCCGCCTCGGAAGCCGGAGGGTTGAGCAGGGTCGCCTTCGCGGTGAAAGGCAAAGGGGCGTTTTCCCGGTTCAAATACGAGGCGGGCGTGCATCGGGTGCAACGTGTCCCCCAAACCGAGTCGCAGGGGCGGGTGCACACTTCCACGGCCACGGTGGCGGTGATGGCCGAAGCCGAAGAAGTGGAGGTGGCCCTCGACCCGGCGGATGTGAAAGTGGACACTTTCCGCTCTTCGGGACCGGGGGGCCAGTCGGTGAACACCACCGATTCGGCGGTGCGTCTCACATTTCTGCCCACCGGCCTGACGGTCACCTGCCAGGACGAGAAGTCGCAGTTGCAGAACAAGGAGAAGGCTTTTCGGGTGTTGCGGGCCCGGTTGTATCAGGCGATGCTGGAAGAACAACAGGCCTCGGAGGCCTCCGGGCGCCGGTCGCAGATCGGAAGCGGCGACCGCTCCGAGAAGATCCGAACCTACAATTTCAAGGAGAACCGGGTGACCGACCATCGCATCGGCCTGACCGTGAAAAGGTTGCCGCAGATTTTGGAAGGGAATTTGGATCAAATGGTGGACGCGGCGGCGTCCGAAGAGTCGGCCCGCCGTTTGGAGGAGGGCGGATGATCGTGTTCGTCCGTTTCCCCGCCGAGGCCGGCCTGGACCCGGGTGTGATAGAAAGCGCCGTGCAAGGAGCCGCCGGCCGCTCCGGGACGGTGATAGGCGCCACCGAGTCGTCCATAGACCTAGAAGTGTCCGACCCCGACCAGGTAGAGGATGTAATGCGATCCCTAGCCGAAGCCCTGCGGGACCTGGGCCTCCCCCCCGCCACCCAGCTAGACGTCCCAGCCACCGGCCGCCGCCTAGGAATCCAAGACTTCTAACCCCAGCGTCCCGCGTACAAGTAACTCCCGTACTCTGTTAGGCTAGTTCCTAAAATCCGGTAAAGGAGTGTTCCATGAACGAACATGAAGCAAGCACATTGGTGCAACTACTTGCTGAGATAGTAGAAGAGCATGAGGAAGACTCCCACGAGTATCATCTTGCGATACGTGGTCTGCCGTATCGTATAGATCCCGAAAGCCTGCAGACTGACCTTGTGGAGAGGTTGAACAAAATCGCGGGCAACAAGGAACAGGAAGCGGGGGTTAGAGTCATCGCTCTCGCTTCTTCACTAGCTTACTTGTGGAGGCGACGCTATTATCAACTGTTTCGCAAAGTGTTTGTTAAGTATCGTAGTACATTCCAAGACGCCGATTCATCACTGAAATCATTATATCAGGGTATGTATGATTTGAGTCAGGTGTCAAGTCCGGGTGGCTTAAAACAGGCTTTGGAATCAGCCAAAGAGGCTAAAGAGGTGTTGCCGAATACTCCGGGTGCGCTGAACCTGTATACAGAAGTGGTTGCGGTAATAGGAGAGAGAGGTCAAGTGGAGGAGGAGCAATTGGAGCAAGCGATGCTTTCTATCGAAAAAGCGATAGATACAGATCCTAAATATGCCAAATATTATGCCAACCGAGCCCGCATACTTGCCCTTCAAGGGAATTATAATAATTCTTATCAGGATATTGATAAGGCTATTGAGATAGAAATCTTTGATGAGCACACATTGTGGCGGGTGACCAGTTATGAGGAGATTCGGATCAAGGTTCGCCTTCAACAACGTTCGGTGGAAATAGAACAACAAGCAGATGAAATGAAACAGGAACAGGAGCGAGCTCGGAAGCAGATGGCCGCTATGCGAGGCGAGACGCTTACCCTACTTGGATTACTAGCGGCGGTGATCGCTTTCGTGGTTTCCAGTGTACAGTTGGTTTCCAACTTGCAAAGCGCAGAGGCTGGTATCTTGATGACAATTATGGCCGGTTTGATACTAGTTGTGTTCGGTGCCTTTATGGAACTTATCCAACCGGGTGAGAGGTGGCGTAAAAAGGGTATATTAGTTGTAATGACAGGCGTGGCAATAGTCATAGTTGCTGGTCTCGTTCTGTGGAACGGAGTGATACCAGTATCAAACGATTGATGGCTATGTTTGAAATATTAGGAAATGACGGATTGCTTCGGCATGAAGCGGATCGGTTGCTGCGGGCGGTTGTTGGGGAGGGGCGGGCTTGGGCGGGGGGCGGGGCGGCGTTGGACGACGGGCAACGGGTGCGGTTGGCGGAGCTACTGGCCCGGCGGCGGGCGGGGGAGCCGTTGCAGTATTTGGAGGGGACGGCCGCTTTTGGGCCGATTGAGGTGAATGTGGACCGGCGGGTGTTGATTCCCCGGCCGGAGACCGAACAGCTGTGGGAGCGGGTGATGGCCCGTCTGCCCTCCGGGGCGGGGACGGTGGCGGATGTGGGAACCGGTTGCGGGTGCTTGGCGTTGGCGGTCAAACACCGGCGGCCCGACCTGCGGGTGGTCGCCGTCGACATCGATCCCGGCGCGCTGGCCCTGGCCCGGCGCAACGCCCGCCGGCTCGGTTTGGAAATAGATTTTTTCCTGGGCGACCTGCTGGCCCCTTTAGATGCCAGTTTGCGGGGGGCGGTGGATGTGATGGTCTCCAATCCCCCCTATATAGCGGAGTGCGAGTGGGAAGGGTTGCCCGCCGAAGTGCGCGACTTTGAACCGAAGGTCGCTCTGGTAGGCGGCGAGGATGGCCTGCTGTTCTACCGTCGCCTGGCGGCGGAGGCCGGTCCCTGGTTGGCCCCGGACGGGGTACTTATGGCCGAAATAGGGGAAACGCAAGGGGCGGAAATCACATCTATTTTCGGGGCAAGCGGTTGGGAGGCGGAGATTTCCCGGGACCTGACCGACCGGGATCGGTTTCTGACGGCGAGGACGGCCTGATGTCGTTGGAAGCCGCCCGGAACGCCCTGTCCGGAGAGCAGGTGGCGGGAGTTCCCACCGACACCGTCTACGGGTTGGCGGCGGACCCGTCTTCACCCAGCGCGGTGAACCGGCTTTTCACCCTCAAAGGCCGGGGCGAGCATCTGCCGCTGGTGGTTCTGGCCGCCTCCATCGCCCAAGTGGAGCAACTGGTGGAAATACCGGACCGGCATCGCCCTCTGCTGGAAAAGCACTGGCCGGGCCCGCTGACGGCGGTGCTCAACTCCAAAGTCACGCTGGCCCCGCTGGTGGGCGACCATTCCCAAGGCACCCTGGCGGTGCGCATCCCCGACCAGCCGTTGCTCCTGGAGTTGCTGGACGGGTACGGCCCGCTGGCGGTAACCAGCGCCAACCGCAGCGGCCAGCCGCCGGTGGCCGACCACGCCGCCGCCCGCCGCATATTCGGCGACGGGATAGAAGTCTATCTGCCGGGCCGTTGCCCGGGCGGCGTCCCCTCCACCGTGGCCGACCTAACCGTCCACCCCCCGCAAACCCTCCGCCCCGGCCCGGCAAAAATCACCCCGTACCCCCCCGCGCACGGTTGGTGAAAGAAAACGTCAACATTCACCAACCTGAAGACGGAAGTTCACAAGGCGAAGTGTCACTATTAGTTTACAAGTATGTTATAATAAGATGATGATGACTGATAAACAGCGGTTCCTGTGTAAAGTTACCGGGGCTTGGACCGTGTTTTACCCAGAGAGTGGCGGCCGACCTCTTATAGAGTGGGTGCTACCGGATCTGCTCCTGGCAAAGACTAGACTTACCTTTCGTGTCCAAGATGATCCGCGTGAGAGATTAGCGATGGACCCCGACGCGTTGATAGTCGGCACACGACCTGGTGATGCGAAATGGACGGAAGGGGCTCTGAGTTGCGCTGATCCGCATATAGTGCGCTACTGTGTTTATACGGCTAAGCGGGTGGATTCTCTTTTTCTGGTAGAAAGAACTCCGGGGGCGGGTCGGACCGAAATCCTAATTGAGTGGATTATGGAATATCGTAATCTCCATGATATCGTCTGCGATATTTCCCGTCGTATCGTTTTGTTGATCTTGCCACCTCCATTGAAACGACGGGTTTCCGAGTATTTTGACACACGCCACTTATGACTTCTGACTACTTTACGTTATCTATGGATGTGGTATTAGGACTCGGTGGGTTCGGTGTATTTATCCTAGCCGGGGTGTGGGTCCTTGCCTATCGTAGTGTTGATTACAAGGTTCGTCTCCGATATCCCAGAACCCCTGGGTTGTGGCTGGCGCCTACATTCGTAAAAGTAGCGGTGCTCTGTCTTCTCGTTCCTACCATTGCAAAAATAGTTTGGCCCTGGGCAGAAGAAATATATTTGCCCCTCCAGTTGCCCGTTCCAGACATTATCTACTACACTGTTTCAACGCTTTTTGCCTTGACCTTAGTGTTAATCTCAGCAAGGCTCGTATTACGAGTAGTGTATAAGGTCATACGACCCCAACCTAGTCTTCCAGTATCGTTGGAAATGTTGTCAGATTACCACGAAGATGAAGAACCAGACGACGATGAAGGGTGGCTGGTTTGACTGTGCGCTTGTCCGTCGTTCTCGATGTTGATGATGATAGCGTTCCCATTCACGGCAGACCTTGTTCGTAGTAACCGTTGTAGGATTCTCATGTGGTGGGAGATGGGCGCGCTCCCGGGCTTGCAGTTTTCGAGCCGGGAGAGCAACTATTCGGCAAAAACGGTGAAGGTCGAATTTGCCGTCTTTTGAAATCGGCTAGTCTGGCGGGTATATGACTGATATGCGTTCCCTCGGGCAGGTGGATGGGGCGGTGGCCGATCTGATCCGGGCCGATGTCGACCGGCAGAACACCCACATCCACCTGATCGCCTCCGAGAACTTCGCCTCCCCGGCGGTGATGCAGGCCTGCGGGTCGGTCTACACCAACAAATACGCCGAAGGCTATCCGGGTCGCCGCTACTACGAGGGGTGCGAGGTGGTGGACCAACTGGAAAGCCTGGCCATCGCCCGGGCGCGGGCCCTGTTCGAAGCCGAATACGTCAATGTCCAGCCCCACTCGGGGGCCCAGGCCAACATGGGGGTCTACTTCGCCCATCTGCAACCGGGCGACACGGTGCTCGGCCTCAGCCTGGCCGAAGGCGGCCACCTCACCCACGGCTCCCCGGTCAACTTCTCCGGCCGCCTCTACAACTTCGCCGCCTACGGGGTGGACCCCCAAACCGAGCAGATCGACATGGACGAGGTGCGGGACAAAGCCTTGCGGCATCGTCCCAAAATTCTGCTGGCCGGTTACTCCGCCTACTCCCGCCACCTGGACTACCGGGCCTTCCGGGACATCGCCGACGAGGCGGGCGCCCTGTTCATGGTGGACGCCGCCCATTTCATCGGGTTGGTGGCGGGCAAAGCCATGCCCAACCCCGCCCCGCTGGCCGATATCGTCACCGCCACCACCCACAAGGCACTGCGCGGCCCCCGCGGCGGAATGATCATGGCCAAAGAAGAATTCGGAAAAGGCCTGGACAAAGGGGTTTTCCCGGATATGCAGGGCGGTCCCCTGATCAACCAGATCGCGGGCAAGGCGGTGTGCTTCCGCGAAGCCGACACCCCCGAATTCCAAAACTACGCCGCCCAAATCATCGCCAACGCCGCCGCCATGGCCGAAGCTTTCATGGAGGAGGGGGTGCGGGTGGTGTCGGGCGGCACCGACAACCATCTGATGCTGTTGGATATGCGCTCCATCGACCAGGACCTGACCGGCAAGGAGGCGGCGACTTTGCTGGACTCCATCGGCATCACCCTCAACCGCAACGGCATCCCCTACGACCCCCGTCCCCCCTACATCACCAGCGGCCTGCGCATCGGCACCCCCGGCATCACCACCTGCGGGATGAAAGAATCCGAGTCCCGCCGCATCGCCCGTATCATTACCCAGGCCCTGCGGGGCCGCGCCCAGCAGGGTAAAGTGGCGGCGGCCGGGGAAGAGGCCCGGGATTTGGCCCGGCGATTCCCCCCCTACCCGCCCCACTTCCCAGGCCATGTATAACTGAAAGGAGACCCCCTATGTCCGTCACCCCGCCCGAACCTCCCCCGGCCCGCCAGTCAAGCAACGGATGGGCCCTCACCGGCATGATCCTGGGGATCGCCATTTGGACCATCGGTTGGCCGCTTTTTTGGTTACCGCCCGCGCTAGTGGCGATCGTGGTCGTCGGAATAGTCGCTTCCGCCCTCGGGTTGCGCAACTCAAGCCGGGTCGACGAGGAAGGGCAGGCCGTATGCCAGGGACGGGGTTTTGCCATCGCCGGTTTGGTTATGAACAGCGTCGCCGCCCCCGGTATCCTCATTTGGACGCTGATTGTCATTGTCGGGATGGCCAATGGGTCTTGAGACGGCGCCGCCGGACGGCGCCCCGCCCGGGACGGGGAAAACCGCGGGCAAAATGCGGGAGGCGCACCGGGGGGCGACGGCGGCCGTGTCCGACGGGTGGATGGCGGGCGGTTCTTTCTTCGGTTCCATCATGGCCGGGACTTTGCTGGGCTGGCTGGCCGACCGTTGGCTGGACACCGACCCGTGGCTGGTGGCAACCGGGGTCATCGTCGGTTCGGTGGCCGGTTTCTACCGGATGTGGGATCTGATACGCACCCCCACCGGCAAAAATTCCCGCCCCGACTCCGCCCCGCACGCCCCCCGCCTCGGCCCCGAAGCCGGGGAAACCGCCGATGCCTGACCCCGGCCTGTCCCGCGCCGAAGTGGAGGAATACATCGCCGGACGCCCGGCGGTGGAAATGATGATGGCCCGCAGCATCGTGCGCCGGGCGGCGATCGTCGGCCCGGTTCTGCTCCTCGTCTTCGGCCTGGTGCGGGGATGGGCGGGGCTGGCCGCCTCCGCAATTGGGATCGGGCTGGTGACCGGTTATTATCTGCTGGGCGGCCTGATACTCTCCGGTTTGGCGAAAGTGTCCCTCGGTGCCTACCATGCCGGTGCCCTGCTCGGGTTTCTGGTACGGCTGGGCCTGATAACGGTTACTATGTTCGTCTTGGCCGCCCTGTTCGATTTGGATCGGATCGCGCTGGGGCTGACCGTGGTCGTCGCCTACCTGGCCCTGCTCCTGTGGGAGACGGGGGCGGGCGGGCCGGGGCGGCGGGCGAAAGCCGCCAAAAGCAAGGAGAAGCGGACAAGATGAACAACGGGATGATCCTGGCGGCGGAAGGCTGTGACGTACGAAGCGAGGTGATCTGCGCTCCGGCCAACGTCAACGAGTTGTTCGAGTTCACCGACCCGCTGTTCAGCATCGGCGGCTTCCATTTCACCCGCACCGTTTTCCTCATTTTTCTAGCCATGTTGGGGGCGCTGGCCTTTCTTTTCTTCGGCCTGCGCCGCCGCCGTTTGGTTCCTTCCAAGTTCGAGATCATCGTGGAGTCCCTGATCGGGTTCGTGCGCGACGATGTGGCCAAAGGGGTGATCGGCCCCGCCCATGGGGCCAAATACCTGCCCTACCTGCTGTCCCTTTTTATTTTCATCCTCATCGGGAACCTGTTCGAAGTCACCCCGCTCATCAACTTCCCGATCACTTCCCGCATGGCCCTGCCCGCTTTCATGGCCATCATCACCTGGGTGGTGTTCGTGGCGGTCGGCTTCGCCAAAAACGGGGGTCATTACGTGTTGGACACCATCTGGCCCAAATCGGTTCCCATCGCCCTGCGCTGGCTGGTTGGCTTGATTGAGTTGGTGTCCATCTTCGTGTTGCGCCCCATCACGTTGGCGGTGCGGCTGTTCGCCAACATGGTGGCCGGACATCTGATGCTCACTTTGCTTCTGGCCTCCGGGTGGGTGTTCGTCATCAGCGTGGGCGACATCGGGGCCAAAGCCGGGATCGGGGTGGTGTGGTTCCTGTTCGGGCTGGCCATCTACGTGTTCGAGATCGTGGTGGCGGTGCTGCAGGCCTACATTTTCACCCTGCTGTCGGCGGTTTACATCCAGACTTCGCTGGAACCGGCCCACTGAAAGCCGGGATGCGGGAGGACGACGGTTAGGCGGAAAAGACCAAACAGGTTTACAACCCAACGAGAAAGGAAAAACAAAGGATGGACGCACTTCTTTCGGCAGCGCAGAGCGGCTTGGCTTTGGCCCAGTCGGGCCTGACCGGCAACATCAGCGGCAGTCTCAACCTGGTCGGTTACGGGCTGGCCGCGATCGGCCCCGGCATCGGGATCGGGATCGTGGTCGGCAACGCCATCACCGCCATGGTCCGGCAGCCGGAGATGGAGGGCACGGTTCGCACCACAATGTTCCTGGGCATCGCTTTCACCGAAGCCTTGGCTTTGATCGGGTTCGTGCTCTTCTTCATCGGTTGATACGACGGGTCTACTAGGACTAGGAGGTTTGGATATGGGTCCGCATATTTTGGCCCAGGCCGTCCTGGCCGCGGAGGAGGAGGCGGAAAGCAGCAGCAGCGGTTTGGATCTGTTGCTCCCCGCCAGCTCCGAACTGTGGGCCGGGATCATCGCCTTCGCGGTTATTTTCCTGGTGGTGTGGAAGTGGGTGATTCCCACTTTGAACGCCACGTTGGCCAAGCGCCAGGAAGCGGAGCGTTCCCGCCTGCAGGAGGCGGAGGACGCCAAACTGGAAGCCGGGAAACTGGCCGACGAATACCGCCAGCAGTTGGCGGGGGCCCAGTCGGAGGCGGCGGGCATCGTAGAGGAGGCCCGTTCCGCCGCCGAAGCGGTGCGCACCGAGACGGTGGAAAGGGCGCAGGCGGAGGCCGAGGAGATCGTCAGCCGGGCCCGGGAGGAAGCCGTCGCCGAGTCGGAGCGCGCTTTGTCCGCCGCCCGCCGGGAGGTGGCCGACCTGTCCCTCGATTTGGCCGAGAAGGTGGTGGGCCGCAACTTGGACCGGCAGGCGCAACAGGGCTTGGTGGACGAATACCTGGCCGAACTGGAGTCGGACCGGTAAATGGCCGACCCACGCATCGAAGGCTACGCGGCCGCCATCTTCGAGATCGCCCAAGGGGAGGGGGCCTTGGAGCGGGTGGAAGGCGAACTTTTCCGAGTGGCCCGCGCCCTGCAGTCCTCCGAGGAGCTGGCCGAAGCCTTGGCGGATCGGCGGTTGCCGATGGAGCGCAAACAGGCGGTGGTGGAGGACCTGCTGGCCCTCCGCGCCCACCCCCTGACCACCGCCTTCGTCGGCTTCGCGGTCGGTTTGGGGCGGTCGGGCGACCTGCCGCAGATCGCCGATCGCTTTTTGGCCAGGGCCGCCGAGGCCCGCAACCGGTCGGTGGCGGAGGTGCGCAGCGCCGTCCCCTTGGACGATGAAACGGTGGAGAAACTGGCCGCCGCTTTGGCCAAGCGGGTGGGCAACGAAGTGGAGGTGCGGGTGGTGGTGGACGAGTCGGTGCTGGGCGGCCTGGTAGCCCGGGTGGGGGACACCGTGATCGACGGTTCGGTGCGGCGCCGCTTGGAGCAACTCCGGGAAACGGTCGCAGGATAGAAAACAGGAGACGCGCAATGGCAGAACTGACGATTGACACCCAAGACATAACCGCCGCCCTGCGCCGTCACGTCGAGGAGTGGGCGCCCAGTTTGGAGGAGGAGACGGTGGGGCACGTGACGGCCATCGCCGACGGGGTGGCCCGGGTGTCCGGCCTGCCCAACGCGGCCGCCTCCGAACTTTTGGAGTTCCCCGGCGGGCTGATGGGAGTGGCCCTCAACTTGGACGAGGACGACCTGGGGGTGGTGGTGATGGGCGAAGCCTCCCACATCGAAGAGGGCGACCCGGTGAAGCAGACCGGCCATGTGCTGTCGGTGCCGGTGGGGGACGGGTTGCTGGGACGGGTGGTGGACCCGCTGGGCGAGCCTTTGGACGGCAAAGGCGACATCCCCCACGACGAACGGCGGCTTTTGGAAACCCAGGCCCCGTCGGTGGTGGAGCGCCAGCCGGTGCATGAGCCGTTGCAGACCGGCATCAAAGCCATCGATTCCATGACCCCCATCGGGCGGGGCCAGCGCCAGCTGATCATCGGCGACCGGCAAACCGGCAAAACGGCCATCGTGGTGGACACCATCATCAACCAGAAGCAGTTCCAGGGCACCCCCGACGAGGTGAAATGCGTGTACGTGGCCATCGGCCAGAAGGCTTCCACGGTGGCGGAGGTGGTGGCCGCCTTGGAGGAGGCGGGGGCCATGGAGTACACGGTGGTGGTGGCCGCCCCGGCCTCCGTCACGCCCTCCTTGCAGATGTACGCCCCCTATGCGGGTTCGGCCATCGGCCAGCACTGGATGTACAACGGCGGACATTCCCTGGTGGTGTTCGACGATCTGTCCAAGCAGGCGGTGGCCTATCGGGAGATTTCGCTTCTGTTGCGCCGCCCGCCGGGGCGGGAAGCCTATCCGGGGGACGTGTTCTATCTGCACAGCCGCCTGCTGGAACGGTGCGCCAAACTGTCCGACGAACTGGGGGGCGGTTCGCTCACCGGCCTGCCCCTGATCGAAACCAAGGCCAACGATGTTTCCGCCTACATTCCCACCAACGTGATTTCCATCACCGACGGCCAGATTTTCTTGGAGACCGACCTGTTTTTCTCCGGCATACGCCCGGCGATGAACGCCGGCATTTCAGTTTCCCGGGTGGGGGGCAACGCCCAGATCGGGGCGATGAAGAAGGTGGCCGGCCCGTTGCGGCTCAACTTGGCCCAGTACCGGGAACTGGAGGCCTTCGCCGAGTTCGGCTCCGAGTTGGACGACGCTTCCCTGGCCCAGCTGGAGCGGGGGCGGCGGGTGGTGGAAGTCCTCAAACAGCCCCAGTTCGCCCCGGCGCCGGTGGAGGAGCAGGTGCTGGCCATCTACGCGGTGACCGAAGGCCTGTTGGACGATGTGGCGGTGGAGGACATTTCCCGAACCGAGGCCGAGTTGCGGGAGTTCGTTCGGTTGCGCCGCGGCCATGTGTTGGATGTCATTCGGCGCACCGGGGCCCTCCCGGAGGGGGATGAAATAGCGGACGCCATCGCCGCCTTCAAGCAGACTCTCGCCGCCGGGGAGTAACGCCCGATGGCCAGCGCCGAACTGCGCCTCATCCGCCGCCGCATCCGCAGCGTGGAATCGACCAAAAAGATCACCCGGGCCATGGAGTTGATCGCCGCTTCCCGCATCGTGAAAGCCCAGGAGCGGGTGCGGGCCGCTCGCCCCTACGCCGAAAAAATGGCGGAGGTGATACGCAACGTGGGCCGGGCCTCCGGCGACGTAACCCACCCCCTTTTGGAGAAGCGGGCGCCGAATACGGCGGGGGTGCTGGTCATTACCTCCGATCGGGGACTGGCCGGGGCCTACAATTCGTCGATCATGCGCATGGCCGAACGGCGCATCATGGAACTGCGGGACGGGGGGGCGGCGGTGCGCCTGTACGTGGTGGGAAAAAAAGCCCAGAGTTATTTCGCTTTCCGCCGTTACGACATCGCCCAATCTTTCCTGGCGGTGACCGACCAGCCCCGTTTCGCCGACGCCGAAGGGATCGCGGCCCGGGTGATGGAGGATTACGCGGGCGGCGCGGTGGATGCGGTGGAGGTTTTCTACACGGTGTTCCAGTCGGCTTTGACGCAACAGCCCGCCCTTTTTCAACTGTTGCCGGTGGACTCCGGGGACGACCCGGCCGGGCCGACCGGGTTCGATTCAACGGGGGAGAGGCCCGTCCCTGTCGGGGAGTCGTCGGTGTCCTACGAATACGAGCCGGACCCGGCGCTGATTCTGGGGCGCCTGCTGCCCCGCTACGTGGAGGCCTCCATCTTCGGCAGGCTGTTGGAAAGTTCCGCCTCCGAACACGCCAGCCGGCAACGGGCGATGAAAGCCGCCACCGAAAACGCCGACGAGTTGATCAAGGTGCTGACACGCACGGCCAACCAGGCCCGGCAGGCGGAGATCACCACCGAAATAGCCGAAATCGTGGGGGGCGCGCAGGCCCTCTCCGCGAGCTGAACGAACCAAGCGAAGCCAGATCGGGAGAATAAACAATGGAAACAGTCAGCGTAGGACGCATCAGTAAAGTGGCGGGCCCGGTGGTGGATGTGGAGTTCCCCAAGGAGGGCCTGCCCGAGATTCTGCACGCGTTGGAAGTGAATTTCCAAGTGGAGGGCGAAACCCGCACGGTGGTGGCGGAAGTGGCCCAGCATTTGGGGCGTAGCCGGGTGCGGGCGGTGGCCATGGCCCCCACCGACGGGCTGGTGCGGGGGGCGGAGGTGCGCAACACCGGCGCCCCGATTTCGGTTCCGGTGGGCGATCAAACCTTGGGCCATATTTTCAACGTGTGGGGGGCGGCTTTGGACGCCCCGGAGGCGGAGTTCACCGGCGAACGGTGGCCCATCCACCGCCCTTCGCCCGACTTTGAGGAAGTGACCCCCACCAAGGACGTGTTTGAAACCGGCATCAAAGTGCTGGACTTGATCTGCCCCTATCTGCGGGGCGGCAAAATCGGATTGTTCGGCGGGGCGGGAGTGGGCAAAACGGTGCTCATCCAGGAGATGATCAACCGGGTGGCCACCCAGCACGACGGGGTGTCGGTGTTCGCCGGGGTGGGGGAGCGCACCAGGGAGGGCAACGACCTGTTCCTGGAAATGTCGGAGACGGGGGTGATCAACCAGGCGGCCCTGGTGTTCGGCCAGATGGACGAGCCGCCCGGGGTGCGGTTGCGGGTGGCGCTGTCGGCCCTGACCATGGCCGAATATTTCCGGGATGTGCAACGGCAGGACGTCCTGTTGTTCGTCGACAACATTTTCCGGTTCACCCAGGCCGGGTCGGAGGTGTCCACCCTGCTGGGGCGGATGCCGTCGGCGGTGGGCTACCAGCCCACCCTGGCCGGGGAGATGGGGGTGCTGCAGGAGCGGATCACCTCCCTGAAAGGGCGCTCCATCACTTCCATGCAGGCCATCTACGTGCCCGCCGACGATATCACCGACCCCGCCCCCCACACCGCCTTCGCCCATTTGGACGCCACCACCGTGCTGAGCCGCCCCCTGACGGCCCTGGGCATCTACCCGGCGGTGGACCCGCTGGATTCCACCAGCCGCGCCTTGGACCCGCAGATCGTGGGGGAGGAGCATTATCAGGTGGCCAGCGATGTGCAACGGGTGTTGCAGCGCTACAAGGATCTGCAGGACATCATCGCCATCCTGGGGGTGGACGAACTGTCGGAGGAGGACAAACTGGTGGTGGCCCGGGCGCGGCGCATCCAGCGTTTTCTGGCCCAGCCGATGTTCGTGGCCGAGCAGTTCACCGGCCAGGCCGGGAACTACACCCCACGGGACGAAACCATTTCCTCTTTCAAAATGGTGCTGGACGGGGAGTTGGACGACCTGCCCGAGCAGGCCTTCTACATGGTGGGCGGGGCCGAGGACGCCCAGCGCAAAGCCCGCGAGATGCGGGAGTAGCCGATGCGGGTGGACGTGGTTTCGCCGGAGGCCGTGCAGTGGTCGGGGGAGGCCGAGTTCGTGGTGGCCCGCACTCTGGAAGGGGAGATGGGGATTTTGGCCCATCATGAGCCGTTGATGGCCGCCTTGGCCGCCGGGGAGGTGGAAATCCAATCCGGCTCCGACCGCATCAAAGTGGCGGCCGCCGGGGGTTTCATGCAGATCGTGGACAACACGGTCACCCTGCTGGTGGACCCGCCCCCGCCCGAATAGGTTTTTCGGCCCCGTCCTTTGGGGAAGACGGCGGGGGATGGTATCCTTAATTTCCGGTAACGTTTCCAGGAAAGGGATGTATGGCTTACACCAGGGACAAGGCGCGCAAACCGGAGGTGGCCGAACCTCCCCGCACGGCTCGGCTGTCGGGGGAGTGGATGACCCCCCGCCGCCGCTTTCTGTCGGCCCTGTACGGGGGGCGGGTGGACAAGGTGCCGGCCATGACCCTCAGTTCGGTGGTGACGTTGGAGGCCATGGACATCGCCGACGCCGACTTCCCCGAAGCCCATCTGGATGCGGAGAAAATGGCCCGCCTGGCCGCCACCGCCCACGAAAACCTGGGTTTGGACACGGTTATGCCGGTGTTCCACTCCCAGCTGGAAGCCGACGCTTTGGACGCCGACACCTGGTGGGGGGAGCGGGACAACTGGCCCGCCACTAAAAGCCACGTGCTGACCGACCCGGAGGATTTCAAAGTCCCCTCCGACTATCTGAACAGGCGCTCTTTTCAGGCGGTCCTGGGGGCCATCCGGCTGTTGCGCAAACGTTATCCGGATGTGGCCATCGTGGGCAAGGTGTACGGAGCCTGGTCGGTGGGGTTCCATATGGTGGGCATCGAGAACTGGCTGATGGGCACCCTCACCGAGCCGGACAAGATCCGCCGTTTTCTGGAAGTGCTGCTGCCCGCCTCCATGATGTCGGCCCACGCCCAGTTCGAGGCGGGGGCGGACGCGGTGATGTGGTGCGACCACGCCAACCGGGAGTTGGTCAGCCCCGAAACCTACCGGGATTTCCTGCTGGAAATGCACCAGCACATTTCCGCCGAGATGGGCGGGCCCGGCATCCTGCACTGTTGCGGGGAAACCACCGACCGCATCGACTACTTCGCCGAAGCGGGATGGGACTGCTTCCACTTCGAATCGCAGGTGGACCCGTATAAGGCCATGAGCATCACCGACGGGCGCATGTCCCTGATGGGCAACATCAATAACCCGACCACCCTGTTCAGCGGCACCTACCAGGACACCTACGACGCCTGTATGGCGGTGCTGGAGGCGGGGGTGCAGGGGATCGCCCCGGAGGGTTCGGTGCCGCTGGGCACCAAAATGGAAGTGTTGCGGGCTTTGGCCGACTCCTGCCGGGACTATTCCAACGCCCACCGTCCCGACGGGCGTTTTGTAACCCACAACGGAGGGTAAAGCCCGGCAAGAGGCCCTTTTCCGAGGCGGGGCCGCAGCACCTTTTTAGCCGGCGGCTTGCCTACTGGAAACGTTTCCAGTAATGTGGGGCCGAGCAGGCCGCAGCAACGCAACCGAACGGGACAATGGCGCAACTTTCCGATATCGTAAGCGAAATCATCCGGGAGGAAATAGAGGAGTTCCTCGATGACCCGGAGGAGATCGAACGCAACATAGAACTGTTCGCGGCCGCCTCGCCGGAGATGCAGGACATCGCCGCCGCCCTGATCATGGGCGACAACGAGGCGGTGGACGAGATGACCCGGGAATCTTTGGACAACGGGGTGGGGGCTTTGGAGATTATGGACGACGGCCTCATCGCCGGAATGGGGATCGTAGGGATCAAATTCCGCGAAGGTTTCATTTTCGTGCCGGAGGTGCTGGTGTGCGCCCGGGCGATGAAAGCCGGAATGGCCCACATCGAGCCGATCCTGGCCGCCTCCGGTTCCGAGCCGGTTGGAACGGTGATCATGGGCACCGTCAAAGGCGACCTGCACGACATAGGCAAAAACCTGTGCATAATGATGTTGCGGGGGGGCGGTTTCACGGTGGTGGACCTGGGGGTGGACACCTCCCCGGAAGAGTTCATCGCCGCTTTCAAAGAGAACAACGCCATGGTGATCGGAATGTCCGCCCTGCTCACCACCACCATGCCCAACATGGCCAAAACGGTGGAGGCTTTCAAAGACGAGGGACTGCGGGAGCAAGTTCGTTTCATGGTGGGCGGCGCCCCGGTCACTCCCGAATTCGGCGAGGATGTGGGGGCTGACGGCTACGGCAAAGACGCCCTGGCCTGCGTGGCTTTGGCCAAAGAACTGGCCGTAGCGGGGGCGTAGCCGATGGCCGAATCCCCGCCCCCCGCCTCCGAGCCCCCCCATCCGGAGCCGTTGGACCCGGAGGAGATACGCCTCCGCCTGGACCGGATCAACCAGATTTTCACCGGGGTGGCCTCGCACGCCGAGGAGGTGTCCCGGTTGCGGTGCCCCTACCGGGACCGCCTGGACCGATGCACCGCCCTGTTCCGATGCCGCAACCAGCGGGCGGAGGAGGCCGACCCGGAGGAGCTGTTCTGCGGCCACGACGGAACCTTCGACTACCGCACCGCCTGGGAGACCGACGCCCGGGCCTACCGCCGCACCAAAGACAAGATAGCCTCCATCAAACGGGAAGCCGCCCAACGGCGGGAGGCGGACGGGGCCGATTCGGAGGCGGCGGAATGAGCGAGGTTCGGCACGGCGGGGAGGCCCGTCCGGCGGAGGCGGGCAAGACCATCTTCGATTACGCCGACGAACTGGCGGTGGAGGTGCCCACTTCCTGCCGCCGCACCGGCCAATGCCACGAATGCGTGGTGGAAATCATTTCCGGCATGGAATCGCTGCTCCCCCCCACCGCCGCGGAGGCTTTCCTGCGGGACGACTACCGCCTGGCCTGCCAGGCCCGCATCATGGACCCGGCCTCCCCCATCGAATTCGCCGCCCTGCGCCGCCGCCCCCGCATCTTGGAACCGCAGTCCCCCGCCGCCCCTCCCGGCCCGTTGGATCCGCTGGTCGTCCGGGCGGGGGAGTCGGTGTTGTACGACGGGGAGCGGGTGGACTCCTACCGGGGGGCGATTTTCGGGCTGGCGGTGGATTTGGGCACCACCACCGTGGTGATGGAACTGGTGGATTTGGAAACCGGCCGCCCGGCGGCGGTGGCCAGTTTCGAGAACCCGCAACGGTTCGGGGGGAGCGACGTGATGAACCGCATCTCCTACGAAGCCCAGCCCGGGGCGGCGGGGGAGTTGCAGAAGGCGGCGGTCACCTACCTCAATCAGGGCATCCGGGAGTTGACCGCCTCCGTCGGGCGCCGCCCGCCCTGCGTGTACGAGATCACGGTTGCGGGCAACTCCACCATGCGGGACATCCTGTTCGGCTGGGACGTGCAGAGCATCGGCTCCAAACCTTACAAGTCGCTGACGGAGCGCGAATATTTGGACGGCCGCCGCCCCACCACCGCCCTGCTGGCCCGCAGCGAAGAGTTGGGCATCCGGGCCAACCGGCGGGCGCGGGTCTACGGGTTGCCGCTGGTGGCCAGCCATGTGGGGGGCGACGCCGCCGCCTGTTTGGAGTCGGTGGATCTGGCGGCCGGGGGCGGAACCAACATGCTGGTGGACATCGGCACCAACACCGAGGTGCTCCTCCACCACCGGGGGCGGCTGTTCGCCGCTTCCTGCCCGGCCGGGCCCGCCTTCGAAGGGGGGCTGGTCTCCTACGGGATGCGGGCCTACGAGGGGGCCGTCGAATCCATCCGCCTCGCCCCGGACGGAACCCCCGCCGAATACGCCACCATCGGCGGCCAACCCCCGGCGGGGTTGTGCGGGTCGGGCCTGATCGACCTGTTGGCCGAAGTGCGGCGGCACGGGATTATGACCGAACGGGGGGTGTTCTCCGCCGACCGGCGCCGTTTCCAGATGGATCTCTTCCCCGAACGGGGCATTACTTTTTCCAAGCAGGACGTCGGCAATCTGGCCCAGGCGAAAGCCGCCAACTACAGCGGCCAGCTGATCGTCATGCGGGCGGCCGGGGTGCAGCCCGCCGATGTGGAACGGCTGTTTCTGGCCGGGGGGTTCGCCTCCTACATCAACGCCCGCAACGCGGCGGAAATCGGCCTGATACCGCCCATTCCGCCGGAACGCATCACGCGGGTGGGCAATGCGGCCATCGACGGGGCCCGCCGGGTGTTGCTGTCCGCCTCCCGCCGGGCGGCCCTGGAGGAACGGGTGAAAGACGTAACCCACATTGAACTGGAAACCTCTACCGACTTCTTCGATGTGTTCGTGGAGGGATGCCAACTGAAGCCGATGCCGGAAGTATTTCCGTTCGCCCCCGTTTCCGACGGCCCGGCGGGGCCTGCGGAGCCGGCGCTGGCGGGAGCGGGGCGGTGAGCGGCCCTTTCATCGTCATCGGGGAGAACATCCACGCCAGCCGCATCCTGTTGCGCAAAGGCAAACGGTTCGCGGAGCGGGACGGACGGGGGGGAGTGGTTTTCACCACCATCGGGGGCGAGGAGGGGTTTCTGCCGGTGACGGAATGGATGACGGCCGGCAAAGAGTTTCAACAGGGCCGCGTCAAGCACATCGCCTTGGCGGTGCGGGAGGCGATGAGGGGCGCCCCAGAGGGGGAGGAGTACCTGCGACGGGTGATCCGCGATCAGGAACGGGCGGGGGCCCATTTCCTGGATGTGAACGTGGATGAGATTTCCCTGCGGCCCGCCGAGCAACGGGAGGCGATGGTGTGGCTGGTCGGGTTCGTGCGGGAACACTCCCAGTTGCCGGTGTCGGTCGATTCCTCCGACGTGCAGTCCATCGCGGCCGGTTTGCGGGCGGCGGCCGGCAACGGGGCCCGTCCCATGCTCAACTCGGCTTCCCTGGAACGGATCGACGCTTTGGAATTGGCGGTGGAGCATGGGGCCCGGGTGATAGTTACCTCGTCGGGGTCGGAGGGCATGCCTTCCGACGCCGGGGAGCGCATCGACAACGCCTCCCG
Source organism: Candidatus Spongiisociaceae bacterium (assembly GCA_965202665.1). Classification (GTDB taxonomy): domain Bacteria; phylum Actinomycetota; class Acidimicrobiia; order Spongiisociales; family Spongiisociaceae. The sequence goes on along the minus strand of OZ241841.1, from coordinate 408,864 downwards.
GATGGTGGAGGCGGCTTTGGCGGGGGGGCTGGCGGAGGACGACATTTACGTGGACCCGTTGGTTTTCCCCATTTCGGTGGATGGGTCGTACGGGTTGCACGTGTTGGACGCCATCCGCGGTTTGAGGGAGCGGTTCGGTTCCGGCATTCACATCACCGGCGGCCTCAGCAACGTTTCTTTCGGGATCCCGGCCCGCAAGTTGATGAACGCCGCCTTCATCAACCTGGCGACGGAGGCGGGGGCGGACAGCGGGATTATCGACCCGGTGATGAATCCGGTGGCCGAAGTTTGGGCCGCCGACCGGGAGTCGCCCGGCTACCGGCTGGCTTGCGACACCCTGCTCGGCCGGGACGAGTTCTGCATGAACTACCTGAAAGCCTGGCGAGCCGGAGAACTGACCTAGCCCCCCTGGCCCTCTTCCGAAGAGTAGAGGGCGCCCAGGTAGGGGTAGGGGTCCAGGGTGGGGTCGTCGCGGAGCAGGATTCCGGTGTCGGGGTCGAATCGGTATCCGTCGGGCAATCGTTCCAGAGCGGCTAAGAACCCCGCCGTGAACATTTCGTCGTTGACATCGTACAGCCCCGCAAAGTTCTCCGGCGGGGCTGGGGCGGTCGCCATCCTTGTTCGAACTGACCTAGCCCCCCTAGTCCTCTTCCGAGGGGTAGAGGGTGCCCAGGTAGGGGTGGGGGTCCAGGGTGGGGTCGTCGCGGAGCAGGATTCCGGTGTCGGGGTCGAATCGGTATCCGTCGGGCAATCGTTCCAGGATGGTCCTGAGCCCTTCGATAAAAATTTCGTCGTTGACATCGTACAGCCCCGAAAAGTCCTCCGGCGGGGCGGGGGTGGTTATTTCCGTTTTCATATCTAACCATTGTAGCCCCTTCGCCCTTAAAAGTTTCATCCATCTTGGGTTGGGTTCCTGAGCGTGAAAAATATGCCCCTCCCGTCTATCCAAGGTCTCCTCAAAACCAATATCCAGCAAGCCTCCATGTTTCTTAAGCCCTATGTGTCGAATCCGCAGTGCATAGGGGTTGCTATTCGCAGGTCCGTATTCCAAACCGAGGACCATGTGATCAATAGCGTAGCTCATATCACTGTCTTTCATTTTATGGCCATCGGCCGTTTCGTTGACGTAAGCCTGTTTCCAGCCTCGGGTCAGGCTTGCCTCCAGCTCTCGTACGTAAGCTTCGCGGCCCGCCGCTGCCCGCCATCGGTAGAATTTTTCAATCATGCCCCCGATGGTAAAACGGTTTGGGATTTATGCGGATGCTCTGTTTTCGCCTATTTGGGGACGGCTTGCAGTAGGGCGTCGGTTACTTGGGCGGTGGATCCGGTTCCGCCCAGGTCGGGGGTGTGCGGGCCGGATTCGGCCACCTGTTCCACAGATGCCATCACCCGCCGGGCGGCTTCCGCCTCCCCCAAGTGGTCCAGCATCAGGGAGGCGCTCCACACCGCCGCCAGCGGGTTGGCTTCGCCCCGCCCGGCGATGTCGGGGGCGGAGCCGTGCACCGGTTCGAACAGGCTGGGGGCGGTTCCTGCCGGGTTCAGGTTGGCGGAAGGTGCCATCCCCATGGACCCCATCAGGGCCGCTCCGATGTCGGCCAGGACGTCCCCGAACAGGTTGGAGGCGACCACCACGTCGAAGTTTTCCGGATGGGAGATGAAAGCGGCCGCCAAAGCGTCGATCAGATAGGGGGAAACCTGCACATCCGGATAGTCCCCCGCCGTTTCCTCCACCACCTCGTCCCACATCACCGAAGCGTATTGCAGGGCGTTGGATTTGGTGGCCGAAGCCAGCCGCCCGGAGCGGGCGCGGGCGGTTTCAAACCCGTAGCGCACCAGCCGCTCCACCCCCCGCCGGGTGTAAACGGAGGTTTGGGTGGCCACCTCCCATTCGGTTCCGGCCGCCAGCCGCCCGCCCTGCCCGGCGTATTCCCCTTCCGTGTTTTCCCGCACCAGCATTATGTCGATGTGGCGGTGGTCTTTGCGGGCCAAGGTGGGGCGGATGCCCGGCAAAGCCCGGATGGGGCGCAGGTTGACGTACTGGTCGAAAGCCTGGCGGATGGGAAGCAGCAATCCCCACAGTGAAACATGGTCGGGCACCCCCGGATAGCCGACCGCCCCCAGGAAAATGGCATCCGCCGCCTCCAAGCGCTCCCGCCAGTCGCCGGGCATCATCCGCCCGTGCTTGGCGTACCATTCGCACGACCAGGGATATTCGATGGTTTCCAAAACGACGCCGTCCGGGTCGGCCGCCGCCTGCGCCACCGCCAAGCCCGCTTCGGCAACCTCCCGGCCCACCCCGTCCCCGGGTATCACCGCAATCCGGTAGCGACCGCCCATCGGTCCGCTCGTTTACCAGCCGTCTTTGAATGCGACCACTGAACGCAGCACCTTTCCGGCCCGCAGGTCGTCCAAGGCCCGGTTGATGCCGTCCAGTTCGATCCGATTGCCCAGCAGATGGCCGGTGGCGATGGCCCCCGAACGGTGCAGTTCGATCACTTCCCTGATGTCCCGGGGGGTGAACCCCCGCGAACCGGCCACCGCCGCTTCGCTCCAGATGAGGCGCATGGGAATCACCGGCAACGGTTCCAGGCTGGAGCCGACCGCGATCACCCGGCATCCGATCCCCGCCGCCGCCAAGGCCTGTTCGTACACCGCCGCCGAACCGACCGTCTGCAGGATCACATCCGGCCCGCCCTCCCCGGCCGCTTCGGCGATGTTTTCCAACACGCCCCGGTCGCTGCGGATGACCGCCTCCGCCCCCAGCCGGGCCGCCAAGTCCAGTTTGGCGGGGGTGCGGCTGACGGCGATCACCCGGCATCCCAGATGAGCGGCCAACTGCACCGCGTTGGAACCTATTCCGCCGATTCCGAACACCGCCACCGTCTCCCCCGGTTCGACGCGGGCGATGCGCACCAGGGCGTGGTAGGGGGTGGCTACCGCATCGGTCAGCACCGCGATGGCGGCCGGGTCGTCATCGGGTGAAACCGGTATGACGCTCCGTTCCGCCAACACCACCTTTTCGGCGAACGCCCCATGGAATTCCACTCCCATGCGGCGCACCGACAGGCACATGTTGACCCGCCCCGCCCGGCAGGTGCGGCATTCCCCGCAGTGGTCGATGTAGTACATGGCCACCGGGGTTCCGATCCGGATTTCCACCCCCGGCCCCGCCGCCGACACCACTCCGGCCGCTTCGTGGCCGGGCACGATGGGCAACCTAGAGTCGAACCCGCCTTTTTGCAGGAACACGTCGCTCCCGCACACCCCCGCCGCCCGGGTGTCCACCACCACCTGCCCCGGCCCGGGGACGGGGTCGGGCAGTTCCTCAAGTTGCAGGGGTTGATGGTATTCCCGTAGCAGGGCGGCTCGCATGACGGCCCTTGACCCAGGGTTTTCCCGGAGTTGTCCCGGGGTCGTTCAGCCCAGTCCGGGCAGGCCGAGGGCCCCGGCGTCGGGCATTTCGGGGGCGTCGAAATGGGACGAGCCGAATTGTTCCGGCTTGGTGCGTCCCACCCGCTCGTAGTATTCGGCGGGGACCTGCGTGGGGTCTTTGAACATCTGCCACTGGCAACGTTGCCGCGCCTCCGGGTCCCGGTCGGTGTCCGGATAGACCGGCGGGTCCACCACCCGCACCGGATAGCCGAACCGGTCCATCGGCATTTCCTCCATCAGGATGATGCAATGGGCGCAGTACAGGCACACCCCTTTCTGATAATGGTTCCAGGAGGCCTCCTCCTGGGAGACGCCCCAGTTGTAGGGGGGTTTCATGCGGGCCGGCGTGTTTTCTATCCAGTCGCCGCGGATGGTGCGCTGCCCGGAGCCGCACGGGTCGAAGCGGACGATGAACCGGTCGTCGGTTTCCACCAGCTCGAAGTCCCCGGTCCGCTCCGGGCCCACCAGATGGCCCCGCATCGCCTCGCACGCCACCAGCATCAGGGCCTCCAAGCCCTCATCCCAGGGGTGCTTGTCGATGTCGAACTTTTCGTATCGCCAGGCGAACAGGGGCACCAGCAGTTTCTGGAACATGTCCACTATCCCCTGCGAACCGAATCGTTCCTGGATTTCCGACATCAACCCGTAGGTGTGATCCACATCCCGGTCGTGGGTCTGCCGCCAGGTTTCTTTCATACCGTCCAAGGCCCGGCCGGCTTCGTCCGCCCGCCCCCGGTAGATGTAGGACAGCAGTTCCCGCTGTTGCCGCTTGTAGAGGTCCCAGTGCCGATGCGGGTTCCAGGGGGAGCCGTCGGGCAGGGCGATTTTGTCCACGATGGCGGCGTTGATTTCCGCCAGTTCGTCGGCGGGGGTTCCCTGTTCTTTGAGGAAGCCGTTCAGGTCGTTTATCCACTGCCGGTAGAGGCTGAAACACACGTTGGCCTCGTCGGTGAAATAGTCGGCCAACTCGGCGGCGTGGTCCCAGTTTCCCTCCGCCACCGCCGACTTGATCTTGCGGTAGGTGGAGATCTTCTGATCCTCCCACGAACCGAGCCGCACCCGGCGGCCCAGTATGTCGGAGAACTCAATTCGGGTGTCGGTTGCGGTGGTCATATGCGCTCCTTTGCGGGTTCCGGCGACGTTTCAATGAATACCCTAGTCTTTGAACCGCCCGGCGCGTCGGCGACGCCGGGGAAAAGGCGCGGGAGGCAAGCGAGGAGGCGACGATGTCCGACCAACCCCGGGTGGCTTTGCTTGCGCCCTACTGGACTTTCTGGGAGCCGAGCGCGGGCGGACCCGGCTTCCGCCAAGAGCGGGAAGGCTTGCTGGAGCAGGCGGCGGATGCTTTGGCGGCGGCGGGGGAGGAGTCGGGCGGGTTGCATATAGCGTGGCGGGGGCTGGTTGATTCGGCGGAGGCGGGGGAACGGGCGGCGGCGGAGATGGCACGGGCGGGGACGGAGGTGATTTTGGCGATGCAGACCATGGCCGTTCCCCCGATGTACGCCAAAACCGCTTTGGACGGGTTGCCGGAGGCGCCGGTGATCGTATGGGCGGCGCAACGTTCCCGCAGCGTATGGGTGGGTTTTGACCAGTACGACATCACCACCCAGGGGGCGACGGTGGGGACGCCCATGCTGACCAACGTGCTGGGCCGGGAGGGCCGCCCTTTTGAGTTGGCGGTGGGGGCGGTGCAGGACGGGGAGGTCTATCGGCGGCTGGTGCGGGTCATTCGGGCGGCGGCTACGGCGGCGGCCGTGTCCCGGGCCCGCATCGCCCGGGTGGGGCGGCCGGTGGACGGCTACGCCTGCGTGGATGCGGACGACGGGGAGTTGCGCCGGGCCATCGGCCTGGAAGTGGCGGCGGTTTCCCCGGACGAGATAGCCGACCGCTACCGGCGCTGTTCGGACATATCCCGGTTGGAGGCGGAAATCGGAGAAAGGTTTGAGGACGCCGCCCCCGACGAGCCGGCACGCACCCGTTCTCTGCGACTGGCGGCCGCCTTGGAGGATCTGGACCGGGAAGGCGGGTTCCACGCCGGGGCGATGAACTGCCATGTCCCCCAGATCCGCTACGGGGAGGACCCGGGCGTGACGCCCTGTTTCGCGCTGGGACGGGAAACCACCCGCGGCGTTCCTTGGACATGCACCGGGGATGTGGTGACGGCGGTCGCCATGCTGGTGGCGAAACGGCTGGGCGGGGCGGCCCTGTATCACGAGGTGGAGGCGATCGACTTCGTGCGGGGGGAGACGGCCATCGCCAACTCCGGCGAGCACGACCTGGCCTGGTGTCCGGAGGATGTTCGCCCCCGCCTGCAGCCCAACCCCTGGTTTCTATCCGACCCGCTGACCGGGGTCAGCGCCTGGTTCGAACTGCCCCCCGGCCCGGCCACCCTGGTCGGTTTCACCCCCCACCACGCCGAACCGAGCGGTTTCCGCCTGATAGCCGCCGAAGGGGAGATAACCGAACGTTCCTTCCCGGACAGCCCCACGGCGGGCGGGGCCTTCCGGTTTGCGGGCGATGACCCGGTGGAGGCGGCGTGGCGTCGCTGGGCGCTGGCCGGAGTCAACCACCACAGTGCCTGCGCCCCCGGACGCCTAGCCGACCAGATAGCGATAGTAGCCAACTACCTAAAAATAGGCTTCATCCAAGTCTCCTAGAGGCTCAGGTTGGCGGAGGTTGTCCTCGTCCTCGTCTTCGATCAAATGCTGGAAGGCCTGACGAATAAGCCCCATAACATAAGGTATATCATCAGTGCCGTAGATTCGAACGCTGGCTTCAGAGCGTCCCCGGTCATGTTCGGGGGGTACTGGCTTAGCCACCTTACGAGGATCATAAATTTTAGCGAGAGGCATACATAGGCCTATCTGTAAACTATTTGCATAACCCTCTATGGTTGTAAAATTGGTGTCTTCAACCTTATATGGAACATAATATTTTCTAAAAACCTCTACCACGGTAGGATCAAGGTTCTGTATTTCTTGTGATAAGCGTTGAAAGAGAGGGTACATAGCAGCACCTTTCATAAGATGTTTGTGATCATCAATGGTGTAATTAGCAAATCTTACACCTTTCGCTTTTACAGGCCGATATCGATCAATAACAGTGTCTGGTAAGTCCGGAAATGGCCACACTTTGGTTGCTCTTTTTGATAAGAGATTGGCACGGTGCTGAATTGCTTCCTTGTCCCATTTTCCAAAAGAGCCTAATTCTCTATTAAGTAGTAATGGAGATTGTCGAAACCCGCCTTTCATATCTCTTTTTTCGACAAATGGGCGATCGCTGTACTCGCTGTTGTATCCTGTTAGGGTAAGATTACCCAAAGTATGTAACAGGTTCGTGTGAATATCTTCCCAATCTTCTCCCAAATCTTCCCGCCAGGCCGAAGACAGATTCTCGTTTTGAGGCATTATATGCTCTATTGTATATTCATTAACAGACACTGCCTCTTTGCGACCGTAGTTTTCTAACTTGCGAAGTAGATATTCACGGCGTTGAAAATTATATATATCTTTTTTAATAAGCTTATCCACAAATTCCTGGTTATCGGGGAATCGTCTATATGTTTGCAATAAGAGAAACTGTGCTGTAAGGCTTTCTAGATAGTTTGATTTATCTATTTTCCTGGCAAACGATTCGAAGGTCTTTTTCATTGAACTTGATGGTATATCACAAACCGCCCGACGGAAAATATAACTTTCTATGATTCCAACGGCAGTAACAAAATCCTCCAGACCCAATACATTATTCTCATAATCATCATATAGTTCAAGTAGTAGAGGATATGTGACCGAAGTTTTCAATTGTTGCAAATCAAAAAAGCTACTATCCAGTTCTGAATTTGTTTCTTGGCCGAATGCCAAGTAACAGTAGTATTGGGAGTATTTGTGCACATCTTTTATGACGGCTTCTATATCAAGTGATTCTTTGTATGTTAAGAGCTTGAATTCCTTATATACATCTCTTTTATTGGGTGTTACTCCATTTTTGACTGTTAGATAATAGCGCATAAAATCATCAAAATCATTTGCATAGTTCTCTTGACCAAAAGAACTTTCCATGGTATACCAATAACGATTATATAAGTGATCCTGCTTCCTCTTCTCTTGTCCCATCAGTACAAAATTACGAATTAAATCAGCTTGACTTAACTCTTTTCCTGTAGAATTCAAGCTCTCAAATATTAGTTGAGGGTTATCTTGACTCCAGTCTAATGAAATATCTACTATCATCAGCTTTGCTATTCCTTCACAAATTATTAAAAGTTTTTGTTTGTCTTCCGCTATTTTATTCATAAAGAAGGTAAAATTTTCTTTAATTCGTATAGAAGGAATAGAGGGCATCGGACCATCATCTATTATAGAAAACAGGGTTTCTTTGTCAGTTTTGTTCAGTATTAATTTATAATATTTTTCACCCGACTCGTTTGCATTATGTAAATAGTTATACCTGATCTTGTTAGTCGAGAATCCAGTAACTATTTCTGACTCTTGTTGTATGGATCTAGCAATAGCTTCTAACAAAAGGGTTATAGTAGTTAGCCGTTGTTGTCCATCGATGATTAGCATCGGCTCTGGATTTGTTACCGCTTGTATTTTACCAAGGCATACGATTGAACCTAGAAAGTGAGTTTCGATCTGATCGTTACTCCCTGTTCTAAGGATGTCATCCCACAGCTGCTGGCACTCAGGCTCCTCCCAAGAGTAGGTTCTTTGGTAGATGGGAACTGCCAACTGCCGAGCATTATTAAGAAATGTCAACAAAAAAGTTTCATCTGCCTTCATTTTGATTTCCTTTCCTATTACTGGTTGCGGTATTTTACGTAGTATTCGCGGGTTTCGTGTCTGGCCCGGGCTAAGTCTACTAGTTGGTCGGGTGAGGGCACCCGGAGGCGGCCTTTCCGGATGTTTTCATCGCGGAAGGCGGTGAGGGTGATGTCCCGTCCGCTTTTACGCCTGTTGCAGGAGGGGCACAAGGCCGCCCGGTTGGTGATCTGATGGTCGCCCCCCTGCGTGATGGGTGTTATATGATCCAACTCAAAGTTGTCCGCCGACTGGTCTAACCGGTACTCGCCGGGCGAGGCTTCAACGGTGTTGGCGTATCCGCAGGTCCAACACCGCCATCCGGACAGCCGTAACAGGAAATCGCGCATTTCCCCCTTCGGTATGTGACTGCTGGGATGCTTGAATTTGCGTTGGCGCGGTTTAGCCGCCGCGGCGGGCTTCGGATCTTGGGTGGTTCGCCGGGGTATGGCGTCGGGGCGGACGATTTTGATTTCAGCGTCGGCCAGCAGGGCGGTCTGTTTTCCTTCTTCCATGGCCAAGTCCGGATTTTGGCCGTCCACCGCGTAATGGAACTTGTTGAACTGCCGTCGCACCACGGTCAGGGCGCGGGGGTTGATGTCGCACGCGATCCACTGCCGTCCCAGCCGTTCCGCCGCCACCGGTACATAGGCGCACCCGGCGAACGGGTCCAACACCATATCCCCCGGGCGGGAGGCCGCTCCGATGATCCGTTCCGCAAGGGCGACCGGTTTTTGGGTGGGATAGCCGGTCCGTTCCGGGTCGGTGCTGCCGATGTAGGGAATATCCCACACGTCCCGCATATTTACCAGGTTGTAAACGCCTTGTTCGTCCTGAAAAAATTCGGCCTCGCCGCCTCCGTAGTTGACAACACCCGGTTTGCGCGTTTTGGATTTGGTGTACGATTTTTCTTTAGGTTTGTTATATGTCCATTGCGAGGTTTTGGAATAGAAAAAAATGGTATCGTGCTTGCTGGAGAAACGGGTTCTCGAGGCTCCGCCCGTTCGGTAAGACCAAACGATTTCGTTGCGGAGGTTTTTTGGTCCGAACACCGCATCCAGCACTTGTCGCAGGTAGGAGTTGGCGGTGGAGTCGCAGTGCAAAAACAACGACCCGGTGGGTTTCAGGATGCGGCGCATTTCTATGAGGCGGATGGCCATGTAGGACAGGTAGGCGGCGTGCCCGTCGGAATGCGAGAAGCGGGCGGCGTCGATCGCTTTGGCCACCGCTTGGCGCTCGGCCTCGATTTTGTCCAGCCACTCCTCGTGGACGTCCTTCTCCCAGGCCCAGATGTCGGAGAACCCGGCGGCGGCGGCGTCGCCGTTTTGCGGCCATTCGACGCCCGCCGCCTCGGCTGCGGCCGGGCCGTCGATTCCCCAGTCGGCCAGGGTGCGTTGCTCCAGGGCCAGCTCTTCGGGGCCGAGGGGGGGCTTCAGGTCGCCGGTGAAGGCGTCGTTTTTGGCGAAGGGTGGGTCGGTGACGATCAGATCCACCGTTTCGTTGTCCAACGCCCGCAACAGTTCCAGGTTGTCGGCGATCACCATGTGCCGATTAAGCGGATGCGGGGAGTCCTGTTGCGTGGTCATGGCCTTCTCCTCGGCGCGGCGCGCGCCGCCTTTCCGTTTGCGAAATTCAACTTAGACCGGGGGTGTGACATTTTAACCGAGCGGGGCTTCCCGGACGATGGAGGCGGACGGGTTCAGACGGGCCGGTAGTCAATTTTCAGGAAATTGGAGACGTTGTTCAGATCTTTTGCGCGGTGGCCGGGGATGAGGACGGCGTGGTGGGTGGCCCCCGCCGCGCACCAGCGGACGTAGCCTTTGGCCACCGAGCCGGACCGGAACCGGAACATCCCGTTGGGACCGTCCATCCGATGATGGCGGGACCCTACAATCTGCCCTTCGGCGACCGTCAGCGCCCATCCGTCGGAATGGTCGACGTGGGTCAGGCTCATCAAAGTGGCCGGGCCCGCCGGAAGTTCAAAAGCGGCCGCCACGCCCGGCCCCCGCTCCCCCAGGTAATGGTCTTCGGGGAGCAGGCGCAACGGGGCCCCATCGCGGCGGATGGCCGGGTCGCCTTCCCCCCCGTTGGCCGCCAGCACCCAGTCGCCTGCGAAGTCCAGTTGATACAACTCGCAATACAGGGCGGCCCCGGCCAACTTTTTGCCGATGAGCAGGGCGATCCCGGCCGGGATGTCCCCGGTGCAGGCGAAAGGCCGTCCCATTTCGCTGCACCGCGTCACCCCCAGGCAGGCGGTGATGCCCACCCGCGGGTTGCGCCGCAGAACCTCCCCATGGCAGTTCACCGCCCCGCCCGCCGCTCCGTGTTCGGCGCACAAGTTTTCCAAAGCCAGCGCCAAGCGGGCGGAACGTTCCAGGACGGACTCGTCCACCGCCTCCAAATGGCAGGAGCCCCGTATTCGCCCGGCCAGTTCCCGCACCGCCGATCCGTCCACCGCCTCGTACGCCCCCCCGATCCCGTCCGCGTCCACCGCAACCGTTTCCACCCCCAGGGAAGCCAGGGCCGACGGGGTGGTTTCCACATCCAGGTAGCCGGGGATGGGCTCGCCCACCGCCAGCAACCGGCAACCGCGCACCGCCGCCGCGGCCGCCGCCGCCGACAACGCATCGCCAATGGCTTTGTCCATGCCCGGCATTTGGGAATGGCCGAATAAGGCGATGAAAGGGCGCCCGAACCGGAACAGCACGTTGGTGAACATCGGCAGGCCCACGGTCAGGCTGCGCCGGGTGGCCTCCTCGGTGTGGTAGTCGTCGGGGACGGCCTGCGACTCCTGTTCCCCCACTGCGATCACCGGGACGCCGTCCAACTCCCGTATCGCTTCCCATCCGTAGCCGGGCGGGGCGGCCATGGTGGGGGCGAACACGATCACGTCCACCGGTTGTTCGGCGAACAGGGCCGCCGCCGCCCGTCCCGCCTCCTCGGAGTCCACCAGCCCCGGATAGACCACTTCCCCCATCCGTTCCAGCCGTTCCCGCATCCGTTCGGCGACCGCCGTCCGCTCGGCCCGGAATTCGGGGGGCATCGCCTCGTCGAACAGGCCGAAGTAGACGCACACCAGCCCGATCCGCAACCGGGAGCCGGCGGGAGCGCCTTCGGACAGAAGCAACCGGGGGCTCCGCTTCGCCGTTACCGGCAAAAGGGGCGGACGGGGAGGCTCAGTCCTGGTGCCAAACTTCGTCCGCCCAGTAGAGGTTGCCGTCCTCGTCCACCAGGCTGACGATCACCTCCTCGAACCATTTGGACCAGCGGGCGTTCACCTCGGAGGCCCCCACCTTGGCGAAGGCGGTTTCCACATCCGGGTGGCATTCCACATAGGCGATCACCTGCGTTCCCCGCCGGAACAGGGTGTAGTTCTTCAAGCCGGACTCCCGGATAAGATCCACCAGCTCCGGCCAGATCTCATCGTGGCGCTTCTTGTACTCGTCCGCCATGTGCGGATAAATCTCAAAAGTGAAGCAGGCTCGCTGCATCTCGGCCCTCCTCGTCTCGCCGCCGTTTCCGTAACGGGAAGGACTTTAGCACAGCCCTCCGACAAACCCCCGGGGGTTGCCGGGAAAACCGCCCCGCCCGCCTTGCAGACGGACTTGTTCAACTAGATCCGCCCCGGTGGTTATGATGCTTTGGACAACCCAGTCGTCCGCTATAGGGAGGGGAAAATGACCGAGCTGGAAGTGCTGTGGCGCATGATGGACGAGCGGGGGTTGGAGGCCGACCATCCCGACTCGGAGAGCAAGTTCAAGGACATTTACGCCTTGGCGGACGACGCCCACCTGTCTATCACCGGGCGGATGCTGAAGGAGATATATTCCGTCCTGCATCAACAGCAGTTTCTCACCAGCTGCCTGATTCGGACCCTGGCTCACGACAACGGCATCCCGGAAGTGGCGCAGACGGTTACCAACCAACCGCCCAACCAGGCCGCGGATGATTCCGAAAGCGAGGAGTTTCTCCGCCGGACGCAGTCGTGCCCCGCGTAAGGCAACAGGCGGGTTTCATACAGTTGGGCGGGGGTTGAAATTCGGGGGGCGGCGGCCCGCCCGGCGCTAGAAGGACACCAGGGCCACCCCGGCCGCGGCCAGGGCGGCCGCTCCCGCCACCCGCAGGTTGGGGCGGCGGCGGGAGAGCATCGTTTCCCCTCCGATCACGAACAGGGGCATGGTGGCCAGCATGGTTTGCACCAGGGCCGGGCTTCCGTAGCGCAAGCCGATGATGGACAGGGAAAACCCGCCGGTGATGAAACAGGACCGCAACGCCAGCCACCGCCAGGCCCCGCGGGGAATGTCCCGGGGCGGGGCGGCCAAGGTGAACAGGGCCCCGGCCAGCGCGGTGCGCACCACGTAGATTTCCACCAGTCCGGCCCCTTCGTCGATGAGCAGGCGGGCCATAACCGTGGTCATCCCGGTGCCCGCCGAAGCGGCCGCCGCGGTCAGCACCGTGGCCGTCCTCCCCAGCCGTTGGAAAGAGTCGGACACCGCCCACAGCACCCCGCCCACCACCAGCGCCGCCGCCGCCGCTTCCACCCATCGGAACCCGGCCGGTATCAGCAGGGCGGTGGCCAGCACGGTCGGGAAAGGGCTGGTGGCGGCGGCGGTGGTGACCGCCGAGGCCGCCCCGTGTTCCAGCAACCGGAAGATGGCCAAAGCGGTAATGCAAATGACGGCTAGGCTGATCAGATGCAATATTCCAATGCGGGGCGTCCAATGCCAGTCGGTGAACGGGGCGGCCGGCGCCAGCACGGCGGCGTTGAGCAGGTAAAGCGGGCCGATGAGTTGCAACGGGGGCAGCCGGTCCACGAAATGTTTGGTCATCAGCGACCCGACCGCGAACGCGACTGCGCCTCCCAGCCCAAGAATGGTAGCGTTGATAGGGTCTCCCGGGAGCGACCGCCAGCATATCAGAAAGGAACCCGCAACCATGGTTACTAATCTCACTTGGTCCGACGATTTGGGGAAACGGGTCCGCACCGGCGACTGGGCCGACCAGATCATCCCCACCGTGGACAAAATTGAGGAGGCGGTGCGGGAAGGGGAAGCGGAGGCGGCCGCCCAGCTGATCGACTACTTCATGGAAGAGGCCAAAGTGGTTTTTTCCATTTACAAGATTTGGTCGGAGGGGTTTGAGGGTTGGCTGCGGGAGCGGGGGGTGGGGGAGAAGGAACTGGACGCCGAGGTGCGCAGGCTGGCCTGGCTGCTGCGGTTGCCCGACGGGTCGCTGTTTCTGCCTTTCACGATGTGGGAGGAACTGGGGGAGCGGGCCGGCCGGTTGGGTAACCTGGTGCGTTCCGGCGAGATCGGGGAGCGGGAGGCCGTTTCCGACATGGACGGGTTGCGGGAAGGGTGGCGGATGTTGCACGACCGGTGGGTGGACTACTTGTCGGGGATTTTGGCTTTCGCCGCCGGCCGCTTCGGGGAGGCCTCTTTGGAGGACATGTACCGCCGCACGTTGGAACCTTACATCCAGGAACGTTACATGCCCTTCGACCTGCGGGAACGGGACTACGCCGACACCATCTTCCGCAATCTGTACACCGCCGTCGAGGCGATGCGGGCCCACCTGTGCGGCCCGGAGCGGCGGGGGGACATGGACTTCGACGAATACGAGGACCGATGGGTGATCAGTTTCGACCCGTGCGGCTCCGGCGGGCGCTCCTCGCGGGGCGACCCGGAGGAGGGCACCGGGTCGCGGGTTCTGCCCCCCTACCGGTTCGGCGTGACGCAGGAGGAACACGATTGGGCTTGGAACGAGAAAGGGGTGTGCTACTACTGCGCCCACTGCTGTTTCGCCTTGGAGCGCCTGCCCGCCGAACGGTGGGGCCATCCGGTGCGGGTGGTGGATTCGCCCCTCTACCCGGATGAAACCTCCGGTCCGGAACCCAAAAAATGCACTTGGACGGTGTACAAGACGGTGGAGGCCATCCCCGAGGAGGCTTACCGCCGCATAGGTTTGACCAAACCCGGATCAAAAGATGAGGGCCCGGGGCCGGGCCCGGGTTGACGTAGGCCGGGCCCGGCCTTTTCGGGAGGGGGAGCCCGGGTCAGGCGGTGAGCCAGAGCAGGCGGTTCAGCACGTATCCGAAGTCGCGGTAGCCGGCGGTTTCGCGCAGCCGCCCTTCCAAACCCAGCAGGTGATCGGACAGGCGGCGCAGGTCGGCGTACACCCGGTCCGGGTCGGCGTGGGGGAGGCTGGAGTAGCGGTCGGCGGACAGGGCCACCACCGCTCCGAACCGCAACAGCGGATCCGCCCCGGAGAAACCGGTTTCCGGTTCTGACACGATCCAGGACATCTGCTCCCGGTTGCGCCCGTTGTCCGGGTTCACCCACCGCAACCGCACCTGTCCCAGGCCCAGCCCGCCGTCCCGGCCCTGTTCCGCCCAGTCGTTGATTTCCACCTCGTAGAAGACGGTGGTGGCGGTCCCGGCCGGTATTTCGGCGAACTTTTTCCGGTTTTCGTAGAACGACCGGTCGGAGGTGACCCGGTTTTCGTATCCGACCAGGCGCCAGGAACGCACCGCTTCTTCGTCCCACGCCACCTGCGCCCGGGCCTGGTCGGCGAACGGGACCGACAGGGACAGCCAACTTTCCCGCTCGAACACGTCCCGGGCCTGTTCGGGGGTGTCCAGATACCGGTACCAGCCGTTGCCGTACTGGGCCAGTTGTTCCAGCAACTCATCGTTGTAGTTGGCTATCCCCACTCCGATGGTGATCAGCCGCAACGGGTTGGCCGGGTCGGCGTCGTAGGCCGATTCCAGGATGGAGAACGGGTCGGTGGCGTCCACATTGGCCACCCCGTCCGACATCAGAATGACGTAGTTTGCTGCCGTGGGGCGCTCCCGGCGGGCCAGGTCGGCCATCCGCACCCCCAGGTCCAGCCCGGCTTGCACGTTGGTGGAGTTGCGTGGTTCCAGGCGGCTGATGGATTGGACGATCCGTTCGTCGTCGGGGGAGGAGTGGGGGACCGACAGGCGGCGCAGGACGTCTTCGCTGAACTGCACCACGCTGATCAGGTCCTGGTCGCGCAGGCTGCGGCGAATGATCTCCGCCGCCGAGCGGGCGATGGCCACCCGGTTGCCTTCCGCCATGGAACCGGACGAGTCCAGCACCAGCGTCACGTTGAGCGGGCGGTCGCTTCCCGCCACCTCATGCCAGGCCGGGGCTTGGAACCCGATGCGCACCAGATGCTTGCCGTGGTCCAGCGGATGCCGCACCAAGTCGGAGGTGATGGCGAACCGTTCGGCGCTTCCGGGACGCCGGTAGCGGTAGTCGAAGGAGTTGGCCCATTCTTCGGCCCGCACCGAATCCGGGTTTATGTCATAGCCGGATCTGGCCCAGTTGAGGGCCAACTGGAACGAGGTTCGGTCGGTGTCCAGGCTGAAAGTGGAGAGGCCGTCCACTTCGGTGGGGACGAACCCGGCGCGCCGGTAGTCTTCGAAGGTCGTCTCATCCGGTTCCGGGCGGTGGTAGGGCTCCGGTTCCGACGGCCAGGCTTCTTCGGCCGCCCCCCAATCCGACTCCCGCGTATAGGTCCGGGACATGGACCAGTCCGAGTCGTCTTCCGCGGCGTCGACGCTGAAAGAATGCCTTTCCGTTTCCATCGCGGCCGCCGTGGTAGCGGGAGCGGCGGTGACCGCCGGGGCGGCCGTGGTGGCCGTAACAGCTTCCGTGCCGGACCGGGCCAGCAGGGACTCCTGCCTTTCCCACAAGTTCCCCGCATCCGCCGGAACGGTTTCATCGCCCGCGCCGCCCCGTCCCCCGCAGGCGGACGCCAGCACCGCACCCGCCGCCAGCAACGCAACGGCGGCTTTCATCTTCTTCATAGCAACCTCCTTCCGGTTAGGTTGCCCTTTAGACGACCCCGCCCCCCAAGAAAGTTCCCGCCCCATGACCTCAAGGGATGGGAACTGGTTTTGGATCGCCCCCATCCTCCGCCGCTAACCCTCCTCCCCCCACTCTCGGCAACATCGCGCCGGCTAATCCGCAACTCGGAATAGCTATTCATTCGCCGTAAAATATTTCCCGGTTTGTTTAGCACCGGGAGGGGGGATGTGTTACAATGGAGGCAACCGAAGACGGGAGGCGACTACAATCCCGATAGGTTGACGGAAAGGTTGAATGAAGATGTTTGGTCGCCATATCCTTTGCATGTTACTGGCTTTGGTCTTGTTTGCGCAAGCGTGCGCGAATGTATCAGATGAAGGTGTCTTAACGGTTCCTGACGAGGTATTGCCTGTGGATTCTTCGGTGGGTGTGGAAGGTTCTGGTGTGGCATCTTCGGGGAGTGAGGCATCGATAGAGGTGTCGCAACAGGTTTCGGATGAGTCCGGGGCTCGTGTTGTTTATCGTTCCGATAGGGCTTATTTGGAGGGTGAGGTTACGCCTTGTAGTGTTGATGGCGGTTCTGGTGGTGATCCTTGTGCGCCGAGCTCGCCCTCACGTCGAGAAACAAAAGGTGTATCAGCATCAATTAGTGGGGTTACTGAGTTGAATTTTCTGACAAGATTGTTAGGGCCTGATGGTCTCGATACCATGGGGACGCACTTGGTGGTGAGGGGTGTAGTGCAGGATGATTCGACTCGGTGTGAAGCGTATCCTTTTATTTTAGAAAGCTATGCTCCTGATGATATAAAGGCGGGTTTGCCTAGCCTAGATCGAATGTATTTTTATATGTGTTTTGCTGATTTTATTGTTAGTGACTATATTATAGGTGAAGGTCCACCGTTATTAACTGTTGCACTGTATGGAATCTATCCATCTAAAGCATTGTTTGATGAGGCAATAAGTTCGGGTATTTCTGAGGAAGAGCATATGGATTATCCGCAGGCTTGGACTGCTAACGAATTTGAAGGTAAAGAGTTAGTGCTTTTCCTTACTACTCCTGATACTCTTGCGGTAGAAACTTGGTTTGCAATAGATATTTGGTTTGTACAAAGAAATGATAAAGGTGATATAACAGTTACATCACAGAATATAGATTTTGCTATTAATGATGAGGTGAGAAGTCAGTTGATTATTCCATTAGAGGATTTAGTTAAAAGAGTTAGAAAAGCGATGGAGGAGCGTAATATTTTGACGGAGGGGCGTATTGGCATTGACACTAGGCTTCCACCGGCGATGACAGACGCTTACGAGCTGCGGGATTATTATGAGGCGGCGGGTGCCGTTTATGGTACGGTGGAGGGGGCTACTGTTTTGCCGCCTCCGGTACCGGGGGAGGGCGATCCGCCTCCGCCCACCATTCCAACTAATGAGGGCACAACGAGTTCTTCCGTACCGGAACCGGGTGAGGAGACTACCGTCCCGCCATCGACTGACGACGCCGGGGATCCTGGTGAAGGAGGAATTGTAACCACAACGGAGGCGGCAACGACCACTACCACGACTTCTACCACCGAGGTTACCCCCGCTGTTACCACCACCACTACGGAACCCGTAGATTCTACGGCCGTTGCCGAACCGGTCATCACCGGGACTGCTTCCACCACTACGACTACTAGCACAACGACTACGACCACCACAATGGTGGCAGGCTAGGAAGAGGTTTCACCGTCGGCGGATGACAGCGGGTCCGGTGGGGGGAGGGTTTATCCCCGCGCCGGGTTGGGCGATGACCCGGCGGGACGGGTAGGCTGGAGGAAACTTCCCCGAGGAGATGGATGGCTCCGAAACGAAAACTGATTGAGGTGGCGTTGCCGTTGGAGGCGATAAGCCGGGAGTCGGCCCGCGAGAAGTCCATCCGCCACGGCCATCCTTCCACTTTGCATCTGTGGTGGGCCCGCCGTCCGCTGGCGGCGGTGCGGGCTGTGCTGTGGTCGTCGCTGGTGGACGACCCGTCCGCCCATCCCGGCAGGTTCCCCACGGCGGAAGACCAGAAGACGGAGCGCAAGCGGCTGTTTGACATTCTGGAACGTTTGGTGGTGTGGGAAAACAGCAACGACCCGGATGTGCTGGCCGAAGCCAAGGCCGAGATTAAGGCGTCGTGCGGGGATGACTTGCCCAATGTTTTAGACCCCTTCTGCGGGGGGGGGGGGGGGCCCTTTGGAGGCGCAACGGCTGGGACTGCCGGCGTACGGGGGCGACCTAAATCCGGTCCCGGTTCTCATAACGAAGGCGATGGTGGAGATTCCGCCCCGCTTTGCGGGACGGCCGCCGGTCAATCCGAGAAGCCGGGCGGAGTCGGGGTTGAAGACATGGGAGGGCGCGCAAGGTTTGGCAGAGGACATCAGATACTACGGGCAGTGGATGCGAGAGCGGGCATGGGAGCGTATCGGCCATCTGTATCCGAAGGTGGATGGCAAAACGGTAATTGCCTGGTTGTGGGCCCGGACCGTCCAGTCCCCTGACCCGTCCTGGAAAGGCCATGTTCCCCTTCTCAAATCCGGGGTGTTACGTAAAGCCAAAAAAAACAAGCCGGTAGCATGGGTGGAGCCGATTGTGAATCGGGATACCCAAACGGTGACCTATCAGGTTAGGGAAGGCGGGACCCCAAGAGGAGGCACCATGGGTCGGGGAGGCGGCGTCTGCGTAGCTACCGGCGCGCCCATTGGGTTTAAATATATTCGGGAGCAGGGCAGATTAGGATTGATGAGTGAATCCCCTATAGGTGTTGTTCTTGAGGGCAATCCCGGTCGTATATATCAAAACCCGTCCAAAATACCGGATGCTTCTCCAGCGGGTTGGAAACCAACCGGTAGACTGGTTGGTAAGGCCGCTAACAACGTTCCCTTATATGGTATGACGGAGTGGGGAGATTTATTCACTGACAGGCAGTTGTCTGCGTTGAATGCTTTTTCCGATTTGCTAGAAGACGTGAGAGCGATGGCGGAAGCGGATGCTTTACACGCGGGATTGGATAACGACAAAGCAAATTTCAGGGATGGTGGAACAGGTAATGTCGCCTATGCGGATGCAATGACTACTTACCTATCTTTTGCCTTAGATCGTTGTGCTGTTCGATGGAATAGCCTGTCAAGATGGTGGGATGGAGGAG
The DNA here is from genome assembly GCA_965202665.1 of Candidatus Spongiisociaceae bacterium. Classification (GTDB taxonomy): domain Bacteria; phylum Actinomycetota; class Acidimicrobiia; order Spongiisociales; family Spongiisociaceae. The sequence continues at coordinate 389,629 of OZ241841.1, read as the reverse complement.
AAAAGGTTCAAGGTCTTTTTGGTAGGCAGGCTGTAGCTATGGTGTGGGATTATGCTGAGGCCAACCCGTTTTCTTCCTCTACCGGCAATTGGTTGGGTCAGGTTGAATGGGTAGCGAGAGCCGTCGCTATATTACCAAGTTCTCAGTTTGGCGAGGTATGTCAACGAGATGCGGTGGCGCGCTTAGGGGAAATTAATAGGCTCTTCGGATTTTAGGGGGGAGTGAGGTTGGGGAGTAGGTTCCAGTTGGGTTTTCCTGCGTAGAGGAGGATGCGGGTTCGGTAGTTGCGGAAGTTGCGGAAGCCGAAGGCGACGCGTTTGACGCGTTTGATGAGGTTGTTGGCTGATTCGGTGGGTCCGTTGCTTACTTGGGCGTGATGCCAGGCGACGATCTGTTGGTGCCAGGTGTGGAGGGTGCGTCCGAGTTGGTTGAGTTCGGGTGAGCATGATTGGTCTTGGAGTTCCGCGGCGAGCAGACGGTTGTATTCGTCGCCTTCGGAGGGGTGGTTGGTTTGGTAGATTCCCCGTACGGTTTCTTTAGCGTGCCATGCATCGCGTACTTCCCCGCGGGGGTCTCCTGCTTGGAGGAGGCCGGTCAGTTTTTGCTCGCTGCGGGGGTCGAGCCGTTCGCGGGCGAGGGTGAGGAGTTTGCGTATCCGGTAGAGGTCGTCGCCTTTCCGTCCGCGGTGTCCCAGGGTTTCTTCTTGCACGCGGCGGCGCACCCGGTCCAGGCACAGGTTGGCCAGCCGGACGACGTGGAACGGGTCGGCGATCTGAACGGCGTTGGGCAGCGCCTGGTTATAGGCGGCCCGGTAAGCTCCGGACAGATCCAGGGTGGCCCATCGTATTTTCTCCCGCCACCCGGCCGGCTGCTCCAGCAGCCACCGTACGGCTCCTTTAGCGTCTTTACCTGGGAAAACGTCGATCAGCCGACGGTTGCGGATGTCCACCGCCGCGGTTATCCACATCCGCCGCCGCCAAGGGCCCTGGCGGAGGAACAGGGTCTCGTCCAACCCTAAAGCCTCCACTATCCCCACCCTATCCTGGTCGGCTTCCAGCAGGGCTTCCCCCCACCGGTTCACCTCCTTGGACACCGTATGCCAGTCGCAACCAAGCTCCTCCGCCACCCCCGACACCGTCCGCCCCTGGCCCACCTGCTGCGTCGCCCACCTAGCCGCCCGAGAAGTCAACCGGGCCCGCGGCGGGGCTACCCGCGGGTCCTGCTCCGTAAACGACCCCACCCCGCATCCCGCATCAGGACACCGCCACCGCCGTTTGAACCACTCCAAAATCACCGCCCGGCCGAAACAGGGCTGATCCACCAACCGCGCCCTCTTCCAACCCTTACTTAACACCCCGCCCCCGCACCCCCCGCACCGCGGACTCCCCACCAACCGCACCCCCACCACCAGCAACCCCCCGGCCGTCTCCTCCGCGTCCACCACCTCAACACCATCCAACCCCACCAAAACCCTACTCACCCGCCTACAATCAGCCACCACAGGGGTCCTCCTAACCCTCGGGAATATGTTTACAACCCCGATTATGGAGGACCCCACCCCAAAACCAACGCAACCCCCCTAACCCCCAACTCCCCCCTCAAATCCGAAGAGCCAATTAATAAACCAGTAGTTTGTACTGATCCGCCTTATTACGATAATATACAGTATGCGGATATATCTGATTTTTACTATGTGTGGTTGCGTCGTAACTTATCTAGAGTATGGCCGGATGAGTGTGCGACATTATTGACTCCCAAACAGGAGGAGTTAGTGGCGAACCCTTGGCGAGCCGGTTCCAAAGTGGCGGCGAAGTCCTATTTTGAATCGAAGATGACCAAAGTCATGGAGCAAATTTCTGGCGTCCAACATCCCGATTTTCCTGCAACCATTTTTTACGCTTTCAAGCAACAGGAAATAAAAGAGGGGGCGACAACATCTACCGGTTGGGAGACGTTTTTGCAGGGCTTGGTGGATGCTGGCTTAGAGGTTACTGCTACGTGGCCGGTTCGAACTGAGATGGCGAATCGGGCGGTGGCCGAAGGTGCCGCGGCGTTGTCGTCGTCGGTGGTGTTGGCTTGTCGGCCTCGTTCTGTGGATGCGCGGTTGGAGACGCGGGGTGGGTTTTTGGCGGCGTTGCGGGAAGAATTACCGGAGGCGGTGGGGCTGTTGCAGGAGCAGGCGATTCCGCCGGTGGATATGGCGCAGTCGGCTATCGGGCCGGGTATGCGGGTGTTCTCCCGGTATAAGCGGGTGGTGGAAGCGGACGGTTCCACGATGCGGGTGCGCACCGCCCTTGCCTTGATTAACGGGGTGCTGGAAGAAATCCTGTCCCAGGAGGAAACTGATTTGGATGCCGACAGTCGGTTCGCCCTGACTTGGTATCGGCAGTTTGGGCATCAGCCGGGTCCGTTTGGGGATGCGGAGACGTTGGCGAAGGCGATGAACACGTCGGTGTCGGGGGTGGTGGAGGCGGAGGTGGCGGAATCCAAGGGCGGCAAGGTGCGGTTGTTGACCAGGGATGAGTTGGACCCGGAGTGGGATCCGGCGGAGGATCGGCGGTTGACGGTGTGGGAGCTTACTCAGCATTTGGTGGCCCGCCAGGGCAGGTCGGATGCCCAGGCCGGGGTGTTGCTGGCTCGGGCGGGGCCGGGTTTGGGCGACTACGCCCGTCATCTGGCCTATCTGTTATATGAGGTGGCCAACGGCGCTGGCCGTACCGAGGATGCGGTGGCTTACAATTCGCTGATCGTGTCTTGGAACAACCTTCTGCAACACGCCCACGAGGCCACCGCCCCCGCCCAACAAACCTTCGGCCCCTGATATTCTGCGCGGTTGGGTTCAGGGACGGGTGTTGTTTAGTCTACTAGGAAGCCTCCGTTTACGTCCATTACTTCGGCGGTTATGAAAGAAGCCTGCTCGGAGGCCAGGAACAGGACCGCCCGGGCCACATCCTCCGGTTCGCCCAGGCGGCCCACCGGGATGAGATGTTTCAGGTCGGCTATGCCCTCCGCCATGCTGGTGTTTATCAGGGCCGGGGCCAAAGCGTTGCTGGTGATCCCGTGGGCGGCGTATTCGGAGGCCACCGACTTGGTGAACGACATCACCGCCGCTTTGGAGGCGGCGTAGGCGGCCATGTTTTTGCTCCCCCCCGTTTTCCCGGCGCTGGACCCCAGGTTGACGATCCGCCCGTAACCCGCCTCCCGCATCCCCGGCAGGGCCCGTTTGGCGCACAGGAACACCCCGGTCAGGTTGACGGACAGCATCCGCTCCCAATCCGCCAAAGTCATTTCCTCCAGCGGCTGAATGCGGAAAATACCGGCGTTGTTCACCAAAATGGAAACCGTCCCCCATCGGGCCTCCACCGCCCCGAAGGCCGCGTCCACCGAGTCGGCGTCCGACACGTCGCATTCCACGAAACACCTGTCCGCCCGCCCTTCGAACATCGCGACATCGGGGGGCGGGGCCACATCCAGATAGGCGGTGCGGGCCCCCTGCCCGGCCAAGCCGTCGGCCACCGCCCGCCCGATGCCGCCCCCCGCCCCGGTCACCACCGCCGTCCGCCCCGCAAAGCCGGGCAACGTCCCGTAAAAATCGTGGTCGGTCATTTCTCCCTCGTCCCGCCGCCCGCCGGCGGCCCCGCTGGTGTATGGTTGGAAACGATACCTGCCAAGATACTCAAACGGCAAAGGAGGGTCGGAGCAAATGGGAGCCAACGAACGGGTGCGGGTCGGAATCATCGGAGCCGGTTCTTGGGCGGCCGGCAACCACATCCCCGTGTTGCGCGAGCGCGACGATGTGGAACTGGTGGTGGCGGTGCGCAAAGGCCAAGACGAACTGCAACTGCTGAAAGACCAGTTCGGTTTCCAGCACGTCGCCGAAGACTACCGGGAGGCGCTGGAGATGGACTTGGACGCGGCCATCGTGGCCAGTCCCTCCGTGTTCCACCATGAACATTCCAAAGCGGCCATGGAAGCGGGTTTGAACGTGCTGTGCGAAAAGCCGGTCACCATCGACCCGGCCCAAGCCTGGGACCTGCACGAAACGGCCCAACGGCTGGGGCGGCATCTCCTCATCTCCTTCGGATGGCACTACCGCCCGCTGGGAATAGCGGCGAAAAAAATTATGACCGAAGAGGGGGGCATCGGCCAGATCGAACATATGTGGGTGGCGATGGCCTCCGGCACCCGCGAACTGCTGAAAGCCACCGGGGCTTACCAGGGTTCGGCCTCCGATTTCATGCCCGACTGGGACACTTGGACCGACCCGGCGATGTCCGGCGGCGGCTACGCGCCCGCCCAGTTGAGCCACGCCATGGGCCTGGCCCTGTGGCTGAGCGGGGAGCGGGCCAAAGACGTTTTCGCCCTGATGAACAACGTGGGGGCCCGGGTGGACCTGCACGACGCCATCAGCATCCGCTACGCCTCCGGGGCCACCGGAACCCTGAGCGGCGCCAGTTGCCCCGCCCCGGCCAACGCCATCGGCGGGGAAGGGGAGCCGTGGCCCCGCCATCAGTTGCTGATGCGCTTCTACGGCTCGGAAGGCCAGCTGATCGCCGACTTGGAACGGGATTTCCTATGGCACTACCGGGAGGACGGAACCGACAACAAAGTGAACCTGCCCGACCACGCCGGCCTTTACCTGTGCGACGGCCCGCCCAACGCCCTCATCGACCTCACCAAAGGCCTGGACGTCCCCAACCGGTCGCCCGCCGACGTGGGGGCCAAAACGGTGGAGGTGGTGGCCGCCGCCTACGACAGCGTGCGCACCGGCGGCCTGGCCTCCGTCCCCGGCGTGGAATAGGAAACGGCTCCGCCGGGACGGGCGAACCCGGGCCGGCGAAAGGAGGCCCCGAATGCGGGTGGGGATCGACACCTACTCCTATCACCGCTTCTTCGGGGAGATACGGGACGGCGAAGAAGACCCGGGCCTCCGCTGGGACACCTGGGATTTCCTGGAACGGGCGGCGGCCCTGCGGGCGGACGGGGTCAGCCTGGAAACCTGCTACCTCCGCCTGGACGACCCGGCTTGGCGGCGGGAACTGGCCGCCCGCCTGAACCGACACGGGCTGGAAGCGGTTCTGGCCTGGGGGCATTCGGAAGGCCCGCAAAGCGGTTTGCATATGGGCCGCTCCGCCCCGCGCCTGGTGGAAATGCTGCGGTGCGTCGAATACGCCGCCGAACTGGACATCCCGCTGATGCGGATCGTGGTCGGCACTTTCACCCATTGGCGGAAAGAACCGGAGGCCGACGCGGCGGCCCGCCTGGCCCCGGCCCTGGAGTTCGCCTGCCGTTACGCGGCGGAGCGGGGGGTGTCGCTGGCGGTGGAAACCCACTGCGCCCTGTCGGTCCCGGCCCTGATGGAACTTGTGGAGCGGGTCAACGGGGCCAACGGCGGCTTTCCGCAGGCCCGGTTGGGGGTGGTGTTCGACACCGCCAACGTGGTGCGGGTCGGCTCGGATTTGCTGCAGGCGGCCCGGCTGACGGCGGAACACGTCATGATGCTGCACGTCAAAGACATCGACATGGCCGCCGCCGACCGGGACGACCCGGCCGGATGGTGGCCGTGCGTCGCTTTGGGGACGGGCGGCCTGGACTTGGCCGGGGCCCTGCGAATCTTCGCCCGAAGCGGGTTCGACGGGCTGGCCTGCGTGGAGTTGGCCACCCTGCCCGCGGGCAGCGACGAAGACCGGATGGTGGCCGACGGGGTGCGCTGGCTGCGGGAGGCGGCCCGGCGGACGGCCGCCCGATGAAGAAAACCGGGAGGCGGGAAACAAACCCCCCGGCTGGATACGTTTCCAGGATCGGGGCGGTATAGTGTTGGCGGCAAACAGACAAAACCGGCCAAGAAAGCGGCCAACGAAAGCGGGAAACGGGTCATGCCCAAGTTGCGAATGAACGCGGCCATCGCCGCCGCCCTGTCGGACGAAATGGCCGCCGACCCGGACGTGGTGGTGTTCGGGGAGGATGTGGCGGTGGCCGAAGGGCCCTTCAAAACCTCGGCCGGCCTGCTGGACGCCTACGGCCCGAAACGGGTGCGGGACACCCCCATCTCGGAGATGGGTTTCCTGGGGGCGGCGGTGGGGGCGGCCGCCACCGGACTGCGCCCGGTGGTGGAAATAATGTTCATCGAGTTTCTGGGGGTGGCTTTGGACCAGCTGGTAACCGAAGCGGCCAAATTCCACTACCTGTCGGGGGGGACGGTCACAGTGCCCCTCACCGTGCGGGGGTCGGTGGGGGCCGGACTGGGGTTCGGATGCCAGCATTCGCAGACTTTGGAGTCGTGGATGACCGCCGCCCCCGGCTTGAAGTTGGCGGTGGCCTCCGGGCCGCAAAGCGCCTACGGGCTGATGCGCTCCGCGGTGCGGGACGACAACCCGGTGGCGGTGCTGGAACCGCGCGCCCTCTACGCCGGACGGGACGAAGTGACCGTCGGCGAAGAAGGGATCGTCCCTTTGGGCAAAGCCGAAGTCCTGCGGGAAGGGGACGACGTCACCGTGGTCGCCCTGGGGTCCATGGTGCGGGCCGCCCGGCAGGCGGCGGAGGACGCCCCCTGGTCGGCGGAGGTGATCGACTTGCGGACGTTGCTCCCCTACGACAAGGAGCTCCTGTTGCGGTCGGTGGGCAAAACCAAACGGCTGGCCACCGTGGAGGAAAACCCTTTCACCGGCGGCTGGGGAAACGAGATAGTTTCCTACGTCACCGGCGAACTGTTCGGGGAGTTGGCCGCCCCGCCCATCCGCATCACCAGCCCCGACACCAACGTCCCTTTCCCGGCCGAGTTGGAGCAGCGCTACATGCCCGACTCCGAATACATCGCCGCCCAGATCGGCGAGTTGCTGGAAACCGGCCGCCGCCCCCGCCACTGGTGGGAAAGACAGCCGATGAGAAGGGAGGCGGGAGCATGAGCCCCGGAACCGCTTCTTTGGAAAGGCGCCGCCGCCTGCAGTCGGGCCGCCCCGCCCGCTACGAGGCGATGTTCGAAATCCGGTCTTTTGAAGACCGGGTGCAGGAAATGTTCTTCGAAGGGACGGTGCACGGCACCACCCACACCTGCCAGGGGCAGGAGGCGGTGGCGGTGGGGGTGGCGGCCGCCGCCCGGCCCGACGATACCGTCACCTGCACCTACCGCGGCCACGGGGTGGCCCTGGCCCTGGGGATGACCCCGCTCAGCATCATGGGGGAGATCATGGGCCGCAAACTGGGGGCGATCGGCGGGGTGGGCGGCTCCATGCACCTGTGCGACACGTCGGTGGGACTGCTCCCCACCTTCGCCATCGTGGGGGCGGGCATTCCGGTGGCGGCAGGAGCGGCCCTCACCGCCCAGGTGCGGGGAACCGACCGGGCGGCGGTGGCCGTGTTCGGGGACGGGGCCGCCAACATCGGGGCTTTCCACGAAGGTTTGAACCTGGCCGCCATCTGGAAACTGCCCGCGGTGTTCGTGTGCGAAAACAACCAGTACGGGGAGTACAGCCGCATTGAGCTGACCACCCCCATCGGCGATCTGGCCGACCGGGCCGCCTCCTACGGGATGCCCGGCGAAATCGTGGACGGCCAGGACGTGGACGCGGTGGCCTCCGCCATGGAAAACGCCCTGGCGCGGGCCCGGGCTGGGGAGGGGCCTTCCCTGCTGGAAATGAAAACCTACCGTTACGCGGGCCATTCCCGGGCCGACAAGGCCCCCTACCGGCCGGAAGGCGAATTCGACCTGTGGTACGAGAAAGACCCCATCAACACTTACCGCCGCCGGTTGTTGGACGAAGGGGAGTTGACCGAAGAACAGGCGGCGGAGATGGAAGCCGGGGTGGCGCGGCGCTTGGCGGAGGCGGAGGCGGAGGCCGCCGCCGGGGAACCGGCCGGGGTGGAGGACATGTTCGCCAACATCTACGCCCCCTGAGAGCCTGGGAAGCGGAGCGACGATGCTGGTCAAAGTGAAAATGCCCAAACTGGGGGAAACCGCCGGGCAGGTGGTGGTGCTGGAATGGCTGGTGGCGGCAGGGGACCGGGTGGCCGAAGGGGACGTCCTGATGCGGGTGGAAACCGACAAGGTGGAGGCCGATTTCCCCAGCCCGGCGGCCGGGGTGGTAACCGAATTGCTGGCCGCCCCCGACGACGAAGTGGAGGTGGGCGACCCGGTTTGCGTAATAGAAACCGGGTAGGCGCGGGCCGGGCCCGGCTACGGCGCCCGGCCGGTTGATTCCCGCAACACCAGGGAAGTGGGGAGGACGACGGTGCGGGGCGGACGGGACGGATCGTCGATTCTTTCCAGGGCCAGTTCGGCGGCCGTCTGCCCCATCAGCCGCATGTCCCGGTTGATGACCGTGATGGGCGGGGAGTACAGCTCCGACAGGGGCACGTCGTCGCAGGACACCACCGAAATGTCACGCCCCGGCTGAAGCCCCCGGCGCCGCAGGACCCGCATCAGGCCCACCAGAATGCGGTTGCCGCCGGAGATGAAAGCGGTGGGCGGCTCCGGCTGATCCAGCAGTTCCGTGGCGGCCGCCTCCCCGAATTTGGGGGTGAAAGACCCCCACCGCACCAAATCTTCCGGGAAAGGGCGGTCCAGTTCGGCGAAGGTTTCCCGATGTCCGGCCACCCGCCGGGTGGTGGGCCGGATGTCGGGCGGCCCGGCCAGCAGGGCGATGCGGCGGTGGCCCAGGTTCAGCAGATGCTTCACCGCCCGCCGCATTCCCGCATCGTGGTCGGATTCCACCACCGACGCCTTCTCCCGCAACAGGGGGGCTTGGCGGTCCAACAGCACCACCGGCCCGTCCAGCCGCTGCAACTCCCGCATAATCCCCGGACTGGTTTCGTCCGACAGGGAAACCACCAGCGCGTCCGCCCGCCGTTGCCGCAGCAGCCGGGCCAGTTCCGCCTCCTGCTCCGGGCTCCCGTTGGAGTTGGCCACCATCGCCGCGTATTTCCGCCGGCCGAGGACGGCTTGGGCGGAGTTGAGAATGGTCGCCAACAGCGGGTTGGCTATGTCGGAGACGATGAACCCGATGGCGCGGCTCCTGCCCCGGCGCAGGCCGGCCGCCAACAGGTTGGGCTCGTAACCCAACTCCGACATGGCCTCCGACACCCGCCGGCGCATCTCTTCGCTCACATCCGGATGCCCGTTCATCACCCGGGACACCGAAGACAGGGCCACCCCCGCCCGGCGGGCCACCTCGTTCATAGTGGGGGGCGGGGCGCGGTCGGCGGCGGACATGGCCGCGTCCACCCTACCGGCGGGCCGGGCGGCCGGGCGGCCGTCCCCCGGCGGGGCGGAACCGGCGGCGCTCGGTCAGATGCGGTAGATGCGCTCGGCGTTGGCGGAGAACAGGGCGGCCTGCTCGTCCGGGCTGAACTCCGATATCAACTCCCGGTAGGCGTCGACCAGCGCCGAATAGGCGGAGTACATCTTGTCCACCGGCCAGTTGGTGCCGAAGAAACTGCGTTCCACCCCGAAAGCCTCGATGCAGCCGTGCACGTAGGGGCGGATGGAATCCACCGTCCACACTTTCCCCGCCATCTGGTCGCCCATCCCCAGCCCGGAGATTTTGATGACCGCGTTTTCCACTTGGCCCAGGGTTCTCATGCCTTTCATCCAGTTGGCGAAGTATTCGTCGGTGCGGTCCTGGGGGAACCCGGCGTGATCCAGGATGAGGATGATGTTGGGGAACTTGCGGGCCATGTCGGCCGCCTTGTGCATGTTCTCCCAGGTGCAGTCCAAATCGTACACCAGGTTGTATTTTTCCAACAGGGAGTAGCCGCGGTGGAAGTTCGGGTCCACCAGGTAGTCGCCTTCGGCGAAGTCGCGCAGGCCGCGGAAGTTGGGGTATTCCGCATGTTGTTCCAGCACCCCTTCCACATCCGGATGCTGCAACCGGGCGTCGCCGACGATGCCGTGCGGCCACCCGGTTTCATCGGCCATAGCCTGCAGCCATTTGGTTTCCTCCACCGGGTCTTCGGTGCCGATGGCGGCCTGCACATGCACCGCTTTGGAAACCCCGCACCCGGCGATGTCCTCCAAATACTGGGGGGCGGTGTAGGTCTTCATCTCCTTCAGCAGCACCGTGTCCCCCAGTTGCGGATGGATGAAGTCGGGCTCCAGCCACACCCACTTCAAGGTCGGGTGGGGGCGCTCCCAGAAATGGATGTGCGTGTCCACGAACGCGATGTCGCTCATTTCAACCTCCTGCGTCCTCCCGCCTGGCGCGGGCGCGGACGCCTCGTCTGTCGGCTTGCGCCCCGCAGTCTACCCCCGCCGCCGCCCGGCCGTCCCGAAAAATAAAATCAAAAAAATCGGTTGACCGGGTTTACGGGGCGGGGTAGCCTGTAGGCTGGCAACGTTTCCAGAAACCCGCCGCGGAACGAGTCCCGGCGGACTATCGGGAGGAGAAACAGAATGAACGACTGGATTAGAAACAGAAGGCGGTTGACGACCCGCTTGGTGATCTTGGCCTCGGTGTTGGCCTTGACCGCCACCGCCTGCACCCGCACCGAGACCATTACCGAGACCGTCACGGAGACGGTGGTGGTAACCGAGGTGGTAACCGAGACGGTGGTGGAGACAAGCCTCGTCGAGGTGGAGGTGGTGGAGACCAGCATCGTGGAAGTCGAGGTCACTGCCCCCGAAGAGGAAGTGACCATCGGTTACATCTCGTTGGGCGACGCGGTGCCGTTCGTGAAGTTGGTGTCGGACGGGATCAAAGAGGAGGCGGATCGCTTGGGCGTGAACCTCATTTTCTGCGATTCGGAGATCGACGCCGCCAAAGCTTTGGCCTGCGCTCAGGACTTTGCGGTGCGGGGCGCGCAGGGCGTGCTCAATTTCCAGGTGTTCCAGGAGTCCTCTCCGGAGATTTGCGCCGCGCACGGGGATGTGCCGGTGATCGCCATCGACATCATTCAGCCTCCCTGCCAGACCGCTTTCATGGGGGCCAACAACCGGTTGGCCGGCCAGTTGGGCGGACGGGCCATGGGCAAGTTCATTTCAGACAACTTCGATTGCGATTACACGGCCTATGTGTCGTTGGAGTCCACCGCCGCCGGGGCCGCCAACCGGGACCGGATGGGTGGATATCGGGAGGGCTTCGAGGAGTTCTGCCCGATCGTCAACGAGCGGGTGCAGGACGGCGCGGACCGCACCGACCCGGCTTTGGAGCAGATGACCAACTTGCTGACCGCCCTGCCGGGCGACCGCATCGTGGTGGTGGCCATCAACGAAGACGGCATCCTGGGCGCCATCGGAGCGGGCAACACCCTGGGCCGCCAGGACGACATGTACTACTCCGGCCAGGGCACCGACCCCAGCATCTGGTGCGAGATCAAGAACAACGACAACTACGTGGCCTCGGTGGCTTATTTCCCCGAGAACTACGGCAAGATTCTGATCCCGTCCATCCTCAACGCGGTGGCGGGCCAGTCTGTCGCAGGTCAGTTGTTCACCGATCACCAGGTGATCACCCGGGACAACATCGACGACGTCTACACGGTGACCGACTGCTGAGACAGCCGCCGCCGGGTTACATTCGGCAAGCGAAATGGCGTTCTCGTTTGAGGCTCGCCGTATAAGGAAGTCCTTCGGGGGCGTCGAGGTTCTGCATGGCGTGGACCTCGGCGCCTCCGCAGGCGAAGTTCTGGCCCTGTTGGGGGAGAACGGAGCGGGCAAGTCGACGCTGGTCAAAATAATGTCCGGCGACTACCAAGCCGACTCCGGGGAGCTGGCCGCGGAAGGGGAAACCTTCGAGGTCCTCACCCCCCGCCAGGCCCGGGCCCTGGGGGTGGCCATCATCTCCCAGGAGTTCCAGGACGCCCCGCCGCTGAGCGTGGCCGAAAACATTTCCCTGGGGCGGTTGCCCAGCAAAGGGGGAATGGTGCGGTGGGGGGCGATGCGCAAACGGGCGGTGGACATCCTGGACGAGTTGGAAATCGAAATCGACCCCAATGCGATAGTCGGGTCGTTGCGGGTCGGGGAGCGGCAACTGGTGGAAATCGCCCGGGCCCTCTCCCATTCGGCCAAACTGCTCATCCTGGACGAACCGACCGCCGCCCTCTCCCACCACGAAGCGGAGGTGCTGTTCGAGTTCATCCGCAAACTGCGTTCGCAGGGGGTGGCCATCGTCTACATCACCCACCGGCTGGACGAAGTGGGGTTGATCGCCGACCGGGTGCAGGTGCTGCGGGACGGCCACACCGCCCTGGTGTCCCAAGTCGCGGAAACCGACCGGAGGGCGATGATCGAGGCGATGATCGGACGGAAAAGCGGCGAGTTGGGCCGCCCGGCCCCCATCAGCCACGACTTGGGGGAGGAACCGGCCCTGCGCTGGACGGGGGCCGGGGCGGAAAACCAGTTCCAGGGGGTGGATTTGGAGGTGCGTCCGGGGGAGGTGGTGGCCGTCTACGGCAAACTGGGTTCGGGGGCGGCCGAGTTGGCGGAAACCGCTTTCGGAATCCGCGAGTTGCACGCCGGCCGGTTGGAGGTGGGCGGGGCGCCCGCCGACTTCTCCACCCCGGTGGGGGCGGTGCAGCGGGGAATCGGGTTTCTGCCCGCGGAACGCAAAGCGGGCGGGGCGCTGATGGTGCGTTCGGTGGCGGAAAACACGGCGGTGGCCTCCTGGCCGCTCCTGGCCCGCTTCGGGCAGTGGATCACCGCCCGGGTGGAAAACCGGGCCTACCGCCGCTGGCACGACCGCCTGTCCATCCGCTCCCGCAACGACCCCCGCCAAATTATGCGCACCCTGTCCGGCGGCAACCAGCAGAAGGTGCTCATCTCCCGCTGGCTGGAAAGGCGCTCGCGGGTGATGGTGCTGGTGGAACCCACCCGGGGGGTGGACGTGGGGGCCCGCCGCGACATTTACGGCGCCCTGCGCGAGTTGGCGGAGGAGGGAATCGCGGTGCTGGTGGTCACCTCCGACTACGAGGAGGCGGTGCAGGTGGCAGACCGGTGCCTGGTGATCGCCAAAGGCCGGGCGGTCGCGGAACTGTCCGGCGACGACGTAACCATGAGCGGACTGCTCGAAGCTTCGGGAGGTTAGCCCAAAATGAACGATGAAACCGCGGCCAACGGCCGTTCCGACGCCGGAGACGACGGGGAGATTGCGACCCGCGCCGAGCAGGTAGCGGCCGCCAAAGCGGAAGTTGAGGAAATCGGCCGGCGGCGGGCCAAGCTCAAACTGCCGGAAACCACCGCCCTGCTGGCGGTGCTGTTGATCGAGTTCGTCTTTTTCTCCATCACCTCCGATTTTTTCCTGCGCACCGACAACCTGATCAACGTTTTGCAGAACGTGGCCGTCATCGGCATCATCGCCTGCCCGGCCACTTTGCTGTTGGTGGCGGGACAGGTGGATTTGTCAGTGGGCTCGGCGGCCGGGTTCATCGGAATGTCCATGGCGGTGGCCGCCACCGCCACCAACGCCGAAACCACCCCTTACGGATTGGGGCTGACCCTGGTGGGGGCCTTCCTGGTGGCCCTGCTGGCCACTTTGCTCATCGGGGGCATCCATGGGTCGCTGGTGACCGTGGTGGGGCTTAATTCCATTATCACCACTTTGGGGACGTTGGCCATCCTGCGCGGGATGACCAAAGTCATCGGCGACGGCCAGACCATCCGCATCAACGGGTTCAACAAACTGGGGGTGGTGCGGCCCTTATTTAACATCCCGCTGTCGGTTTACCTTTTCGCGGCCATGGTGGCCATCTTTTTCGTGATTATGCGGTTCACCGTTTACGGGCGGTCCATGTACGCCATCGGGGCCAGCCCGGAGGCGGCCCGCCTGGCCGGAATCCGGGTGCGGTTGCTTATCTTCATCGGGTTCATGCTGTCGGCCCTGGCGGTGGCCCTGGGCGGGCTGATCCGCCTGTCGCAGATCGGGGGGGCTTCCACCAACGCCGGCCTGGGATTCGAGCTGGCGGTGCTGACCGCGGTCATCCTGGGCGGGGCCAGCCTGTCCGGGGGGCGGGGCACCATCGGCGGCACCCTGCTGGCGGTGTGCGTGATCGGAGTGTTGCAAAACGGCCTCATCCAGCTGAACGTGGGATCGTTCTGGATCGAAGTGGCGCAGGGGGTGCTGTTGGTGGGGGCGGTCACCTTCGACCAGGTGCGGTTGCGGCTGGCCGGGGCCGACTAGCCGGCTTCGGGCGCCGGACGGGCGGGCGGGCTTATGCCGAAGGCGGTTGTCACCGGGGCGGCCAGCGGGATCGGCCGGGCGGCCGCCCAGCGGCTTTTGGACGAAGGATGCCGGGTGACGGTGGTGGACATCAACCGGGAGGGCCTGGAAGAAGCCTGGGCGGGGAGCGGCGCCCGGATCATGGCCGCCGACCTGTCTTCGCCGGAGGACCGGGCGCGGGTGGCGGAGGAGGGGCGGGGGTGCCGGCATCTGGTCAACGCGGCCGGGGTGATCCTGCTGAAAGACCTGTCCGAAGTTTCCGTGGAGGACTGGCGGAGGGTGTTCGCCGTCAACGTGGAATCAATCTTTTTCCTGTGCCAGGGGATCGGGTTTTCCATGCCCCCCGGCGGCTCCATCGTCAACATGTCGTCCAGTTCGGCCAAGTTGTCCAACACGGTGGAGGCGGCCGTCTACGGGGCCTCCAAAACCGCCATCCTGTCCGTCACCCGCTCCTTCGCCTACCGGCTGGCGGAGATCCCGGTGCGGGTGAACGCGGTGTGCCCGGCGGTGATCGACACCCCCATGCAGGAACGGGTGCTGGCGGAAGTGGCCCCCCAACGGGGGATGACCCCCGATGAACTGCGGGCGGCCCGCAACTCCCTGGTGCCGATGGGCCGCTCCGGAACCCCGGAGGAAGTGGCCGGGCTGATCTGGTTTCTGCTCTCCGAAGAAAGCTCCTACATGACCGGGCAGGCGGTCAACCTGGGCGGAGGCTATGTCACCTGGTGAGCCGGACGCCGGGGACGGGGACGGGGCGGCGGGGGCGGCCGGCCTGCGCCGCATTCACCATCTGGGGGTAACGGTGGCCGACGTGGGCAGGTCGGCCGCTTTCTGGAGCGCTTTCCTGGGGGTGGAACCCCGCTGGCGGCGGGTGCTGGACGGGGAGTACCTGGGCGGCATCACCGGATACCAGGGAATTCATTTGGACGCGGCGGTCATCGACCTGCCGGGCGGGGATGGGGCGGTGCTGGAAATTCTGGAATACCTGATTCCCGACAAGCATCCCAACCCGCCGGACACCGCCAACCCGGGCAACGTTCACATCTGCCTGGCGGTGGACGACATCGGGGCGATGCGGGAGCGGGCGCTGGCGTGCGGGGCGGTCCCGGTCAGCCCCGGCCCGGTGGAGGTTACGGTCGGCCCCAACGCCGGGGCCCGGGCCTGTTACCTGCGGGACCCGGACGGGATCACGCTGGAGCTCCTGCAGCCGCCTCCCCGGGCCGCCGCCGGGTAAGGTTGGGCGATGCCGCAAAATCCAACATCCGCCGGCGAACCGGCCCAACCGCCGGGCGGGCGCCGGGCGGGGAAAGGCGGGAGATGAAAATCCAGTCCGTGGAGGCCATTCCGGTCAGTTACCCGGAGCCGAACGACTTCAACGCCGTCCGCCACCTGTGCTTGGCGAAGGTCACCGCCGCCGACGGGACGGTGGGATGGGGGGAGTCGGTGACCATGTGGCCCGAAGCCAGTTTCGCCGCCAAAGAGGTGATGGAGGGGATGGCGGATTTGCTGGTGGGGCGGGACCCGGTGCGCAACGCCGCCATCTTCGGGGATTTGAAAGACCGGGCCTGGTGGTACGGGCACGGGGGCGGGATCGCCAGTTTCGCCATCGCCGCTTTGGACATCGCCCTGTGGGATTTGAAAGGGAAGGCTTTGGGGAGCAGCGTGCTGGATCTGCTGGGCGGGCCGGTGCATGACCGGTTGCCCGCCATCGCCTCCTCCCACGCCCATTACGAGTCCATCCCGGAGATGGCGGAGGAGGCGCGGGAGTGGCTGTCGAGCGGTTTGCATGGGATGAAAGTGGGGTTCGGGAAGCGGGGGAACGCCCGTCTGGGGTTCGAACACGACCGGGACGTGGAATACGTACGGCGGATGCGGGAGGCGATCGGCCCCGGCAAGTCGCTGATGATCGACCTGGGGGTGGCGGTGAAATGGGACGTGTCCACCGCGGTGCGGCGCACGCAGGCCTTCGACGAATACGGAATCGACTGGATCGAGGAGCCGCTGGGGGCGTGGGATCCGGAAGGCTACGCCAACCTGCGTTCCAAAACCCGAACTTTGCTGGCTTACGGGGAGCGGGAGTGGACCCTTTCCGGTTTTGAGCGGGTGTTGGATACGGGGACGGTGGACGTGGTGGGGTGCGATCCGGGACGGGCGGAGGGGATTACCGGCTTCAAACGGGTGGCCGATTTGACGGAAAGCCGCCGCAGGCAGGCCAACGCCCACGCCTGGTCGTCGGCGATTGTGACGGCGGCCAGTTTGGCGGTGAGTTTCAGCAGCCGGGCCTGCAAGTTGTTCGAGTTCAAGCCGTTGGAGAACCCGATGCAGCATGAGCTGGTGGAGGAGCCGTTTGAGCACCGGGAGGGCTGGGTGTTTCCGCCCGCTGGGGCGGGGCTGGGGGTGGAGGTGAAAGAGTCGGTGGTGGACAGGTTCCGCACTGAGAAAGTTCTCGGATAGGCCGGGGGCGGTTCGGTTCAGTTCAGGGAAGGGAGGCCGGAAGTGGCGTGGAGCGTAGGAGCGGGTTTGGAGGGCAAAGGGGTGGTGGTCACCGGGGCGGCCGGGGGGATAGGCCGGGCGGTCACCGCCGCGTTCGCCTCCGCCGGGGCGCGGGTGATGGCGGTGGATTTGCATCAGGCGGCGGCCGATGAGGCGGTAGCCGGTTTGGAAGGGCCGGGCCATGCGGCGGTGGGGGCGGATTTGACCGACCGGTCGGCGCAAAGGGCGTTGCTGGAGCGGGCGCGGGACGAGCTGGGCGGGGTGTACGCGCTGGCTCATTTGGCGGCGGTGCTGCGCCGGGTAGATTCTGTGGACGCGGTGACCGAAGATGACTGGGATTTCCAGCTGGACACCAATTTGAAAGCCTCCTTTTTTCTGATGCGGGAGGCGGCGACGATGATGCGGGAGGCGGGGGAGGGGGGCCGGATCATAGCTTTTTCCTCGCAGGGCTGGTGGACGGGCGGCTTCGGCGGTTCGGTGGTGTATTGCGCCGCCAAAGGGGGGATCGTGTCCATGGTGCGGGGTTTGGCCCGCACCTACGGGGGGGATCAGATAACGGTGAACGCAGTGGCCCCCGGCCAGGTGGACACCCCGATGCTGATGACCGATTTGGCCCCGGAGGTGCTGGAGGCGATGACCAAAGCCACCCCCCTGGGCCGGGTGGCCTCCCCGGAGGAGTTGGGCGGGGTGGTGGTGTTCCTAGCCAGCCGCCACTCATCGTTCATAAGCGGAGCCACCATAAACGTAAGCGGCGGCTTCCTAATGTACTGACGGCTTCTCTCCCGGCGCGGGATTTTTTCAAGTTGGATTTGACAGGTGTTTGCGGTGGTGTTAAGTTAGTTTTATTGGAGTTTGAAAGGAGGAGTAGTTGGATCATCGGGCTGGTTCCGGTGAGGGGTGGGTTGATGGTTGTATAGAGGCGCGCGTCAAGGAGGATTACGGCAAATGAGATCTGTGAGATTCTTGAGCATTTGGGTAGTGCTGATTGTTTTGGTTTTGCCGTCTTGCAAGACTGATAGTGCTGAGAGTGTGGAGTTACGTAACGAGCAACCCACGAGGCCTATTGTTTGGTATTTAGAAGAGACGATTCCTCCCTGTATTCCTTTCTGGAGTTCTGATCATAATCCTTGCCTTTTAGGGAGATTCAATAATGAATATTAGGATTTTACTAATAGTTTTAGCATTGCTTGCGATTTCATGTAGTGATAACGGCGGGCGGGAACAGGCCATGTCTAGAGATGAGGTGTCATATTTAGAGGCCGTTGTTCCTCCTTGCGCCGATAATGAGGGGAGTGGTCAGGAACTTTGCGCTACGGACATTCCGGACTTGGAGACGGTTTCCATACAGGGGGCAATCCCCTTTTGGCCAGTGGAGGAAGGTGATCCGCCTACTTTCACTGATTTGTTGCTCGGTGCTAGTTTACTAACAGGTGTATATCATCCCAGGTTAGCCCCCCATATTGCGGTTAGGGGCATTGCCAAGCCTAATAGTATCCGATGTGATGTGTATCCAATGTTTAGACCTGAACGAGAGATGCTTGATGACTTGTATATCGGTCTTTTTCATTATCTTTGCTTTATGGATATTACGATCAACGAATACTTAGTAGGGACGGGCCCTGCTGGACATCGTCGTCGCCGTTCAGCTGGGGTGGTTTCAGGGTTATCCGGACGGTACCTTTCGGCCCGAACGGACGGTAACCCCGGCTCAGATAGCCAAAGTGTTGCGGCGGGCCTTCCCATCCGGTTCCACCCGGGCCGAGTTGGCCGCTTTCATGCGGGAAGGCGCCGCCACCCTCCCCTCCGCGCCGGCTCCGAACGGCGGCGATCCGGCCGCCCTTTCGCCAAAGGACGATCTTTTGGTTTACGCAGTGCGGGTCCCGGGCGGGGTTGAGCTGTGGGCGGCGGGAGCGGACGGGACGGAACCGGTTCGATTAGTGGAGGACCCGGTTGAAATATTGGACTTTTCGCGGTCGCCGGATGGGGGAAAGATCGTTTACTTAGTGGTAATACGAAACGAGGAAAGTGCCTGGGAAGCGGTTGAAATGTGGGTGGTGGGATTGGACGGGACGGCGCCCCGCCGGTTGGTGGGAGGCTTGGACCAGAGTCGTTGTCATACGCCCGAATTCTGGAGATGGTCGCCCGACGGCGGGAACATCGCCTACGAGAAGGGCGTCCGGGACGAGGACGGGGAATGGCTGGGGTCGGAATTGTGGGTGGCGGGTACGGATGGGTCGGCCCCCCGCCGGGTGAGCGAACATCTTGTCTACGACGGAACCTGCTGGGCCACCGGCGACTGGGAATGGGCCCCCTCCGGGGAAAGCATTGCTTACGAAGCGGTGCTGCGGGGAGCGGACGGCGAGCCGACGGGACGCGGATTGTGGGCGGCGGCGGCCGACGGTTCCTACCACCGCCTTCTCACCAGCGACTTGACCGGTCCCCGGTCGTGGCAATGGGGGTTGAGCGGCTTCATCGCTTACAGCACGGGGAGAAACAACCCATATGAGTTGTGGACGGCGGCGTACGACGGGAGGGGCAAGAGGTTGGTGACCGATTTGCTGGACAGCGACTACCACTGGACCTGGTCGTTGGACGGGGAGCGAATAGCCTACGTCGCGGCTACCCGGGACCGGGACGGTTACTGGAGGGGAACGCAGTTGCGCGCGGAAAACGCGGACGGGTCGGGTTCCCGGTTGCTGGCTGAAAATTCGGCGGGGTTCAGCGGTTTCCGCTGGTCGCCGGATGGGGAGCGCATCGCCTACAAAAGAAGCGTGCGCATTCCCCGCAAACAGCAGTTGTACGTGGCGGCCTTGGACGGGTCGGAACCGGTTATGTGGAGCGACAATCTGAGTTCCTCCGGGCTGTGGGATTGGTCGCCGAACGGGGAAAGCGTCGCTTTTCAGGTGTTCGGGGAGTTGCGGGTAGCGGCCGGGGGACGGGAGACGGCCCTTTTGGCGGACAACCATTTAAGTTACAACCAATGGTGGGGATGGTCGCCCACCGGGGAGGACATCGCCTTCTTGGTGCAGGTGCGGAACGAAGACGATGAATACGTGGGAACCGAATTGCGGGCGGCGGCCGCCGATGGCTCCAACCAGCGTCGTTTGTCCGGGGCGATCTCCCACATTCAACGAGTTAGGTGGTCGCCGGACGGGAAGCGCATCGCCTACTGGGCGAGTGGGGAACGGGACGAGGTTTGGTCGGCGGCGGCCGACGGGTCGGAGAGGCGCCGTTTGACGCATCAGCCGGACAGGGGGGAGCCGTACGAATGGTCCCCCGACGGCGGAAACATCGCCTACAAGGAAAACGGAATATTGTGGGTGGAAGCGGCCGATGATCCCGCCGAGCGGCTGCTTGGCTGGGCGGGGGACTTTTCCATGGAACGGGCCGTGCGCCGGCCTTCACCGGTGCGCAACATCCACGTTACGATCGTCGTCGTATGAAAGGCGGGGCGGCGCGGGCGGCCGGGGCGTTGCTGGCGGCGGGGTTGGCGGCCGGGACGCTCGCCGCGGGGACCGCCGGGGGGGAGGAGCGGTTCTCCGACGTCCCCGCCTCCCATCCGCAAAGGGAGGCCATTTTGTTCGCCGCCGACCGGGGATGGTTTCAGGGGTATCCGGATGGGTCTTTCCGGCCGGACGGGGCGGTGCCGGGCGGTCAGTTGGCGGCGGTGGTGGGGCGGGCTTTCCCGGAGGGGGCCAGCCGGGCCGACCTGGCCTCCTTTATGCTGGCCGGCGTACGGACGTTGGGCCGGGATCCGGTGGGCGGGCCCGGATGCGAATGGCCGGTGTTCGCCGATGTCACATATCGCAACCCCCAGAGTTGGGACATTCTATACGCCGCCGACTTCGGCTGGTTCGAGGGGTATCCGGATGGGTCTTTCCGGCCGGACGGGGCGGTGCCGGGCGGTCAGTTGGCGGCGGTGGTGGGGCGGGCTTTCCCGGAGGGGGCCAGCCGGGCCGACCTGGCCTTGTTCATGCGGGCCGGGGCGCAAGAGCTGGCCCGCATCAACCGGGGCGACCCGGAAAACAACTTTTTCACCTACGAATTGCATTCCGACCAGCGGAGGGAACTGTGGGTGGCCGGAACGGACGGTTCGGAGCCCCGCCGGTTGACCGAAAACGTCTACTACTGGCGGTGGTCCCCGGACGGCCGGACCCTCGCCTACAGCGCGCGGGACGGCGGGGGCGAGCAGATTTGGGTGTTCGACGCCGCAACCTCGCAGACCCGGATGCTGGGCGAACACGCCGTCGGGGAGTGGCGAAACGACCTGTGGTGGTCGGGGGACATCCTCACCTATACGGGAACGCTTGCCGACGGCGGGCGGGGGATCCGCGAACTGTGGGTGTACGAGGGGCCGGATTTGCGTCCGCGCCGCCTCTCCGCCGACGGCTGGACTTTTTTGACATCGCGGGGCGCGGGAACCATCAAATATTCAACGATCGCGCGGGACGCCGCCGGGGAGTTGACGGGGACGGAGGTCTGGTCTTACGACTTTTACGCGGATCGCCGGCGGCGTTTGCTCAGTTTGGACGGTTTCTTAGAGCGATACGAGTTTTCCCACGGTGATAAATGCTTGGCGTATCTGATAGAAGAAGCATCGGAGCCCGCCTCCCCCGAGGGCGCCGCCGCATCATTTTCCGGCTTCGGCTTCCCCGCCGCCTCCGGTTACGGGAACCCGGCTGTGGGTTTCTCCCTGCCGCTGACGCTGACCGGGCTGCGGG
Source organism: Candidatus Spongiisociaceae bacterium (assembly GCA_965202665.1). Classification (GTDB taxonomy): domain Bacteria; phylum Actinomycetota; class Acidimicrobiia; order Spongiisociales; family Spongiisociaceae. The sequence goes on along the minus strand of OZ241841.1, from coordinate 368,268 downwards.
TGGCCGATTTCAGCGGGGGCGGGCCGCGCCGGTTGCTGGAAAACCCAGACTTTTTCTTCCGTTACAAGTGGTCCCCGGACGGGCGAAGGCTCGCCTATCAGGTGGAACAGGTCGACGAGAGGGGAAAGCGGACCGGAGAAACGGGATTGTGGATGATCGAAGTGGACGGCTCAGCCGGGCCCTACAAGTTGGCCGACGACGTCAGCGACTTTCACAGCGGGTATAGGTGGTCGCCGAGCGGGGGAAGCATCGCCTTTCGGGAACCGATCTACGATGAAGACGGATACTGGCTGCACGCCTACCGCCTGTGGACGGCGGATGCGGACCGTCGGGTGCGGCGCCGTCTGACCGCCCCCTCCGATGGGGAATGGTTCTACACCGGGTTCGGTTGGTCGGATGACGGGACCGTCCGATATTCGGCGGTGCAACGGAACGAAGAAGGGGAGACGGTCGACAGAGGGGTTTGGGAGGCGGACGAGGACGGCTCCAATCAACGCCGCCACGTTCCCCTGTTCCCCGGCTCGGTCATTCTGGAAGAATCCCCGGATGGGGGCAAGACGGCTTACGTTACGGAGGTGCGGAACGCGCAGGGCATCTGGATGGAAGACGAGTTGTGGCTGGCCGACGCCGATGGTTCCGACCGGCGCCGTTTGGCGGGGGGTTTGGGCAACATCCTTTTCATGTACTGGTCGTCGGATGGGGAAATGATCGCTTTTTGGTCGGAGAAGCGGGACGCTGCCGGAAGACAGGTGGGCGATGAGTTGTGGTTGGCGGCGGCGGACGGCTCGCCTCCGCGCCTGGTAGCCGTTGCCGACTCAACCCACCGAGTGGAGTGGCCGCGCACCGGGGAATGGGTGGCCTACGGCTTGGACGGCGAATTGTGGATGGCCAAACGGGACGGATCGGAGTCCCGCCTGCTGAAAGACGACACTGCCTGGAATTGGCATTGGAACTAGGGACCGTGTCGGGAGAATCTCCATGCGAATAGGCCGCCGAGCGATCATCTCCCTGCTGTTGGCTGGGGCAACCTTGCTAGCGCTGTCCTGCGGCGGGCAAACCGACCTTTCCCCGAGTGAGAGTACTACAAATACGGTGTCGTCGTTGTTCACTGGGAATAAGGTTCGTAGTATGAAAAGGCCTCAGGTGTCGTATTTAGACAGAGTTATCCCTCCCTGTACTGTTCAATTTGGTAATCAAGACCCTTGTTCAAAAAAGCTTCTGGCTAGAGTAGAAATGCTATCCGTTAACGCTGCGCCTCCCTATTTGCCTACAGCAAATGAGATTACTTTTGAGCAACTGTTGATCAGAGAAGGATACGATGCAAGATATACCCCTCATATAGTTGTTAGAGGAGTTGTAGTCCCTGATACTACTCGTTGCGCTGCATATCTATTCATACCAGCTAAATACATGCGTAAAGATATTAATGGACTTTACCACTATTATTGCTTTGTTGATTTAGCAATAAGTGAATATATGGTTGGGTCGGGTCCCCCAATATTAACGGTGTCTATACACAGAGAAAACCTATGGGGAATTGATGTTAACAATTTGGAAAGCATTAAGGAGGCAACGCAACATCTCGATGATCCGAGAGCCCGAACCGCTAATGCTTTTGAAGGGAGAGAGTTGGTTTTGTTTCTAGATTTACCTTTCACGTTAGCGGTAGAATCTTGGAACGCTGGAGGTTTTTTTATTGTTTGGTCAGTCCAACGAAATAGATCAGATGAAATTAGGGCCGTTGCGGCGGATATTAGATATGCGCGAACAGATGAACAACGCGCTCGTTTGAATATTCCTTTAGCTGAGCTAACCCGAAAAGTGAAAGAAGCAGATGTAAAAGGATGACAATCACCGAAGGCCGTATAGGCATAGACAAAGACCTTCCGATGCTGGTAACCGACGCTAACTTCCTGCAGGATTTTTATATATCCGAAGGTGCCGTATATGATGATTCGGAAGGGGCGACCCTTTTACCGCCGTCCGTCCCCTTGCAGTTCCGACCAGTCGGCCCCTAGATATGATGATTCGGAAGCAGCGGCCCTTTTCCGCCCCCACCCCCCGGGGAAGCGTGATCCCACCGCTCCGACCACGCCGGTCATTACGCCATCCGGCCATGAGGGGGATTCCGGTAAGTTTCCACTGCCACCGCGCCATCCGAAAACGGGGTTGCTCCGCCTGCTGACAACGGCGGCTTAGGGGAGCAGGCCGAAAAGCACAGGCCCCTCCAGTTGATGAAGGCGAACCGGCGGAATCGGCAAAGGAGAATTGAGCGGCCCACCTGCGTCGTTGCCCACCTAGCCGCCTGGAAGGTCGAAATGCCTTGCATATGCTTGCGGCATGCCTACAATCCCCGGGCAATGAAAAAAATACCTGCAGTCCAAGTCAGATATCGGCATCCGCGACATGCCGCGATGCCGCACATCGTCAAATTTTCCGGTGGGCGGTCGTCGGCCCTTGTCGCTGTGGCGTTGGCGGAGAGCCGAACCCTTGATCCGAGTCGGGGGGATTTGGTCCTTTTCGCCAACACCAGCGCCGAGCATCCCGCCACCTATCGGTTCGCTGACCAGGTGAGCCGGTTGCTGGAGGTGGAGCATGGCCTGCCGGTTCTTTGGTACGAATTCTGTACAGTGGAGGACGCAACGTACTATGGTTACCGTCGCCGTCCAACCTTTCGGCTGGTGAAGCGGTTGCCTGTAGAAGAGCATCCGCAGGGTTACCGCTGGCGGGGAGAGGTTTTTGAGGAGATGCTTTCCTTCCAGCAGATGTTGCCGAATCCGAGACAACGCTCCTGCACGTACAAGCTAAAGTTGCAACCCGCCCATCAGTTGCTTGAAGAATGGTTCAGCGGAAGCGGCGGTCCGGCCCATCAAGGGCACTACAGGGATGAGCCCTACCTGTCCTCGGAGTTCGTGGCCGATGAATATGAGAAGAGGGGAGGTACGGCTAGAAGAGTAGATTTTATGCGACGGGCCGAATTCATGCTCGACCAGCCATCAGCCCGTGATGAACAGAAGTGGAATGATTTCACTGATGTTCCTATAACAAATCCGCCTCAACCAGGCGAAGGTTTGTGGGGTCGCCCTCCTATTGATCATCTTACGCTGCTGGGCTTACGCTCCGATGAGATTAGGAGAGTTAACCGAGTGTTGGATAGAACGTTCATCTCCGAGGGTGCGTCCAGTCAGCAGTGCGGTACGGCATCCCAGCCGGGAGGGGAGCACCCCCACTTTCCTCTAGCCGATTCCGGTTTCACCAAACAGGAGGTGGACGATTACTGGCGTAACGCCCCATTTGATTTGTCGATGCCCGCCGAGGCGGGCAACTGTACGTTCTGCTTCATGAAGGGAACCAACCAGCTGGTTCGTTTGACAAAGATTGACGACCCACAACGAATTGACGGAACCCCGTCAGATATAGTATGGTGGGAGACAATAGAACGGAAATACCGGAGGGAGGCCACCCGTCGCGACGGAACCGGAACTACCAAGTTTGGGTTCTTGGGGGTAGGCGCCCCTTCGTATGCCCAAGTGCGGGCTGGCAATTTTCGCAAACGCGCTCCGGGGGCGACCGGTACGCCCGTTTGCGACTGTACGGATTAGGCAAGGAAGGTCTGAAAGTTGGCTGAGAAACTTATTTTCCCCGAAGAGCAAACCAGCGATGGGTTTGCCACCAGCCAGATCAATATTCACAGCAGAGGGAATGCCGAGCCCGTCATACGCGAGTTGCTCCAGAACTGCTTGGACGCTCGTCACCGTGATACCGACTCGGTAGATGTAGTGTTTACTATCGATATAGTTGCCACCGAGGATCTTCCAGCCTGGAAAGATTACTTGGAAGCGTTTAGATCTGCCCGTGAACAACGCCAGCAACACAATCAACTTTCGCAACAAGATGTGAAAATATGTGAGCGGATAGAAACTGCTATGCAAGGTGGTGAAATTCCCGTACTGTTTTGTCGAGATAACGGTATAGGAATCGATGGAAATACGATGAATAGACTACTAAGTGAAGGAAATACGGATAAATCGGAGAAGGGAGCTGGTTCGGTCGGTTTAGGCCACCTTACTGCTTTCGCAGCCAGTGATTTACGATATGTTGTTTATGGAGGTAAGACCGATAGTGGTTTTACCGGTTCAGGTAGAGCGATACTAGCTGCTCGTATGGGGGGGGGGGGAGGAATGGACCACTTTCCGCCAAAGGTACTCTAGCCCTAAGAAAAAAACAACAACTGGATCTATTTGATAGTAGCGTTGAATATTTAACAGAGTCACCTAAGATACTGTCAAAAGAGATTAGAAGTATAAGTGGCACTGGGACGGTAGTGGCGATATTGGGATTCAATTTTTTTGGAGAAGATTCAAATTATGCAATGAAACAAATTTATAAAGTGTCTGCTTCGCACTTTTTGGCTGCTATTCTTGATAAAAGAATGACTGTCTCGATCGACAACCGATTAGATCAAGAGAGCAACAATCTCATAAGAGTTGATAACAGCAATGTGAAGTCGTTTTTAGATTCATCTGGTGCTGTTTCTCGTAGCAAAAATTGTTCATTCCCAGAAGGATTAGCTTACCGAGCCTATCAGACAATAGTCAAAGGTAAAAATTTAAAGCATGATATGGGTACTTTGATAAAGTTTCGTCTCCTTAAGGATAGGGAGAAGAACACCCGTGTTAATATTTTTAGAGAAGGAATGTGGATCACTTGGGAATCTCCTCATCTCGATCCTCCAAAGTTTGCCGGTTACGAACAATTTGATGCAGTGATTTTACCTGATCCCCAAGACTCGCCAAGCGAGTTATATCAGTTGATACGAAGTTCAGAAGGTACTGATCATATGGCAATTGACTTAAGTAATTTGAACAGTCGGGAGAAAAAGAAACTGGAAAGTTTGCTTTTAGAAACTTGTAATTTGTTGAAAGAACAGGTAGGAGAATCGAGGGGCAAGATATTTATCCCTGCTGGCTTTGCGGATTTTCCTTCTGGTACTGTTGTCAAAGCAGAGCCACTTAGTACGCCTCCTCGTACTCCTAAGCCTGTTGAAGAACCAGGCGAGGGTGGTGGCCGTACGGGAAAAAATGGTAATGATATCAAGACGGGGGTACCGCCAAAGAAACCTGATGTACCAGCTGGACGTGCGAAGAGAGGCAGACCGGCAAAGGTATCTTTTTCGGCTCGGGAAAAAATAGAAAATGGCAAAATAGTTGGTTTTGATTGTTATATTGGTGAGCATACTTATCCTAAATTAGGTGTGCGCGTGTTGCGAGAGACGGGCTCGGATGAAACATGTGATGAGTTGCTCGCCAATAAATTTTTTCAAATTGTGGCATGTGATGAAACACGGCAATCAGATCCATACGAGGTAGAAACAGAAAGATTTGGTAGACTTGTTGTCAAATTAAAGCATCCTGTTCGAATAGGGGAGGGTGTGTTGGCTGTTGATTTGGTAGTTCGAAAATGAAAACATATTCGCGTCCGATGCTCCGTGCAGATGGTCAAAGTACCGATTTTCTAGACATTCAGTATGAAAACGAGGTTCAGCCTACTAGAGGTGGGGAGGCTCTGGTGACGAATAGATTTGAGGGTTCTAATGCTGATGTTTTGCATAGTTTAGTAGACAAAGGCAAGGCAAAGTGGATTATCGAGATTCGCTCTCCCGCAGCTCTGTACTCCAAATCTTACCAGACACAGGATACTGTTACTACCGTTTCTTGGGATATCAACGAAACTGGTGGGCATCTTCCTGTATTTATTATTTCTGGTTTGGTAGTAGTTAAGCAACTGACTATACCAACCAAGTATTTTAATGAAGTTTGGCAAGGTAATGACAAGGAAATTTTGACTTTTGTCGAAGGTACTTACTTGGCAAAAGGTATTATCTATTCTGCCGAACCTTTGCTGTCATCAATGTTGGAATTCTTACGTGATGATAAAGCAAGACCAGGGACGATGAGAATTGAAGGACCAAACGAACATATCAAATTTACAGTATATTTAGCTGAGGATATTCATAAAGAAATACAGCAGCGGCGGGATGTGTGGATAGCTGCCTTGATAGGATCTTTGGCAAAATTCGATCCTGAATATCAAAACCCGGATGAGTCGCGGATTCTCAGAGAAATCAGTTTGCGCTTAAATGAAAAGGGAGTATCCGATTGGTGCGCCGAAGATTATGATCCTGCGGCGGCTGCTACTTGTCTCGAACTGTTACTGCCAATAGATGAAGGAGAATGATAATGATCACAAAAAATTTTGAGGAGGCGGTGGCATCCTGGCAACAGCGGGTGGTGGTGAAAAAAGGAAAGCAGAGTGACGACAAGGAACTCCATCAGAGGCAGGCTGAGCTGGCAATTGCGGCAGGTGAGGGTATATCTGCATTGGTTGAATACCTACGAGAGCAGTTGGGTTTCAAGAGCAGAAACGAAATTCTTGAGGCAACAAAGGAAATACCTTTGCTTGTACGTCGTCTGACTGTTGATGAGGCTCGATGTGTCCCGGTGGAATTGGAACGAGAAATAGTCGGAGAGTTTGGTGCTATTAGCGCGGCTGACGCAATGCGTCCCGCTTTTTGGACAGCGATGCATATTATTTGGGCAGAGGAAGAACTGTTAGAGGAAGGGTGGGCAAGTAGATTGGTTAAGAAAGATGACAATGATAGGACCGCTCGTAATATTTGTCGTTATTTGGGTGGATTGCCGCATGTTAGAGGAAAGGTTTCCGTGTTAGTAAATTGCCCATTAGCGAGGGTGTGGTGGAGAGTAAGAATGGCCGGTCGTATTGCAGATACCTCCGAAAAGCATTTGAGTTTTGAAACTATCCATAGTATGCTTCATCCTTCGCAGGTTTGGGAAATATTGGCGGAGGAATTAGTCAAAAGACTTGCTGTTATGAATGAGCCAAGGGCCTTGGCTACTATTTTTTCTTTCTTTAATGAGCGAATGGAGAAGTTAAATAAAAAGAATGTTCAGAATATGATTCGTCAGATGGCTAGTTATAGTACAATAGTCAACTTTTCTGTTGCTCCTTTTGCGGATATGATGGAGCTCTGTTCCGCGATCGGGCAGGAGGGTTTTACGGGGTCCAGCTGATGCCGGCGGCTACCGTGTTTACGGAGATGTCTTCGTCGAAGATTACCATTTTGCCTTCACGGCGGGGTTCGTGCTCTCCGGTTGCTTTCTTGTCCAGGGCCCGCAACACCGACTCGGGGGTTATGGGGAGCTCGGTTATCCACACTCCTATGGCGTCGTGCACCGCCGCCGCTATCGCCCCCGGCTGGCCGTTGTTGGCCATCTCGCCGATGCCTTTCGCACCGTAGGGGCCGTCCGCCGACGGGTTTTCGATGATGATGGTGTGCATCTCCGGCATGTCCAGCGGGCTGGGGGCGTAGTAGGAACCGAACTGGCTTCCCCGGTGATCCACCGACGGGTAATAAGGATAGGAGTTTTCCAGCACGCCCAGGCCCAAGCCCATAATCGCCCCGCCCTGGATTTGGCCTTCCACCAAAGCCGGGTTGATGGCCCGGCCCACATCGTAGGACTGGGTGAGTTTCAGCACCGTCACCTGCCCGGTTTCATCGTCCACTTCCACTTCCGCCGCGCAGGCCGCATAGGAGATGGCGGCGTGCGGAGGGCCGTCCACCTCGCCGGTTTCCGGGTCGGTGATGGCCGCATAAGGGTTCAACTGGGCCCCGGTGCCGGTCACCAGAATCCCGTGTCCGAAAGCGGCCGCCCCCGCCACCTCCGCCACGTCCATCGAGGAGCCGGGGTCGCCTTTCACCGTCACCCGCCCGTCCTCTATTTCCAGATCCTCCGGGCTGATCTCCATTTCCTTGCCCGCGATTTCCAGCAACTTTTCCCGCACCTGCCGGGCCGCTTTCAACACCGCGTTGCCCGCCACGAAAGTGGCCCGGGAAGCGAAAGTGCCGGTGCACACCGGAGACGAATCGGTGTTGGAATTGTCGAAGGTGACCCAGTCGTAGGGCACTCCGACGGTATCGGCCACGATCTGGGCCTGGATGGTCTTCGCCCCGTTGCCGATGTCGGCCGTGCCGGAAAACACGTCCACCCGGCCGTCGGGCTTGACCTTGATCCACGCCTGGGACGGGTCCCCGTTCTGGTTCATCCCCGTCGGATACTCGATTGCGGAAATCCCGCTTCCCCGGTGCTTGGCCATCAGTGTCCCTCCGTCTTCATTTGCGAAACCAGATGTTCGGGCAGCAGATCCCCCGCCCGCGGCTCCCGGCTCATCCCGGCGTAAGCGGGCGCCAACTCCACCCCTTCCGCCTCGGCGATGGACTTCACCACGTCCACCGTGCTGGGATCGGTGTAGCGGATGCGGTTGGGGGAGGTGTCGTTGATGCGATTGGCGTTTTTCAGGCGGATTTCATACGGGTCCAAACCCAGCTCCCGGGCCACCCGGCTCATATGGGTTTCCACCGCAAACGACACCGAAGTCACCCCGAACCCGCGCATGGCGGTGGTGGGCACCCGGTTGGTGTAAACCACGTAACCGTCGAAATGCAGGTTGGGGATGGTGTAGGCCCCGGTGTGGTGGAAACTGTGCTTGGTCACCCCGTAGGGGGAGAACCGGGAGTAGGCCCCCGAATCGTGCAAAGTGAGCATCTTCCGCCCCAGAATCCACCCGTCGGCGGTCACCGCGTCGATGATTTCCATATGCCAGGGGGCGCGGGTGGACGACACCAGGAACTCTTCTTCCCGCGTCCACCGCCATTTCACCGGCCGACCCGTCTTCTGGGCGGCCAAAGCGGTGACGGTGTCGCTGGCGGTGTCCACTTTCCCGCCGAACCCGCCGCCCACCGTGCCCCCCACCACCTTCAGTTTGTTGAGGGGCACCTGCAGATGGGCGGCCACCACCCCCATGGAAAAATACAGGGCCTGGGTGCAGGAGTGGATGGTGAGCCGCCCGTCCGGTTCCGGCACGGTCAGGCACACCTGGGTTTCCACCGGGACGTGCTCGATGGCGGCCGGGCGGTACACCCCGGAAATAAGTTTGTCGGCCCGCTCGGCCGCCTGCGCAAAGTCCCCTTTGCGGATTTGGCGGCGGTCCATTTCCCCCTCGAAGTGGGGATACCAGTTGCCCCACGGATGGACGCGGGCGGTGTCGTCGTCGAAGGCTTTGCGCACGTCGAACACGGCCGGGCGCTCCTCGTATTCCACCCGCACCGCCTCCGCCCCGGCGGCGGCGGCGTCTTCGTCCTCGGCCGCCACAAACGCGATCGGCTGCCCCAGGTAGCGCACCTCGTCTTTGGCCAGCAACGGCTCGTCGGCGGGGATGCCCAGGGCCTCCAAATGCCCGTATTCCAGATGGGGGACGTCCCGCCAGGTGATCACCGCCCGCACCCCCGGGGAGGCTTCCGCCGCCGAGGTGTCCAAGCCGGTGATGGCCGCGTGGTGATGGGGGGAGCGAAGCATCTTCGCCCACAGCATGCGGGGCGCCCGCACATCGTCCACGAACCGGGTGGTCCCCGTCACATGCCCCATCCCGTCGTAGCGGGGAAGGCGTGCTCCTACTGCTTTGCCTGACATTTATCAACCTCCCGTTTTCACGACCGTGTTGGCGTCCAAAGCGGCGCTTTCCAGATCAAATTCAGTTTGGCGGGCGGCGGCGGCGATGGCCTCCACGATTTTGCCGTAGCCGGTGCACCGGCACACATGCCCGCCGATGGCTTCGGCGATGGCCGCCGGATCGTCGGAGCCGCCCCCGTCCAAATAGGCGGTGGCCGCCACCACCAGCCCCGGGGTGCAGAACCCGCACTGCAGGGCGTAATGGTGGAGGAACGACTGCTGCACGGCGGACGGCTCGTCGGGGGTTCCCAGCCCCTCCACGGTGGTTATTTCCGCCCCGTCCGCCATCGCCGCCGGGGTCAGGCAGGAACGGGCCGGGCGCCCGTCGATCAGCACCGTGCAGGTTCCGCACCCCCCCGCCTCGCATCCCGCTTTGGCGCTGGTTACGTCCAGTTCCTCCCGCAGGACGGACAGCAAAGAATCCAGGGGGGCGGAGGAGATTTCCCGGGCGACCCCGTTGACGGTGATTTTCATGACGGCCCCTCCAGTTGCGAAACGACTTTTTCCACCAGCACCGGCAACGTCCGCTCCCGGTACCAGGCGGAGGCCAGGGCGTCGTCGGCCGGTTCGGCGTCTTCCAAAGCGGCCCGTCCGGCGTCCCCGCCGGAGGCGGCGGCCGCCTCCGCCGCGGGCAACCGGCGGCCCAGGCCCCCGGCCCCGGTGGCCGCCAGCCGGATCTCCCCGGAGGCGGAACGGGCCCCGGACACCGCCAACGGGGTGTAATGCTTGGTGTGCGGGCGGCGCAGGGAGGCGAAAGCCCCCGCCGCCGGTTCCTGCAAAGTTATCTCCAAAGCCAGCCGCCCCTTCCGCCCGGCCAGAAAATCCGCCACCGGCTCGGTGCGCTCCCCGCCCGCCCCGGCGGAACGCACCATCGCCCCCAAAGCCAGCAACGGCCCCTGCAGGTCGCCCCAGGGGAATTCGGGGGTGGGGGAGGCGAACAGGTTGCCGCCCACCGTGGCCTGCCCCCGGATTTCCGGATCGCCGATGTTGGCCGCGCACGGACCCAGCGGGGCGGGGGCGTCCGTCACCTGCGACAGGGGGGCGGCGGCCCCGATGGCCAGCGACCCGTTGCCGCGGCGGACGTAGGACAGGCCCGCCTTGTGCAACATCAGCACCCGGCGGGGGCGGGCCCTCCGGTAGTTGAGAAGCTGCATCACTATGGTGCCGCCCGCCATCACCGTCACCCCGTCGCCGTCTCCGAAGCCGGCCGCGGCCTCCTCCGCCGATTCGGGTATCAGAACATCAACGTCCATGGCGCTCCCAATTCTAATTGTCTTTTTCAGCCCGCGCCGGGCGAACCGGTGCTATGTTTGAAACAACATAGCCGAAACAGCCGGCGGAGGCGCGTCGCAACCGGAAAATTTTTTCGGAGGCGAAGCGGCGGGCCCGTTCGGCCGACGGAGGGAGGTTGCAGCGATGAGCGCGATAAAAGCCGACTCGGACCAAATTTACGATCTGGTGGACGCCGACGAGGAGTTGGTCCAAGCCGCCACCGGGTTCACTTTCACGGAAGGGCCCATCTGGCATCCGAAGGACGGCTACCTGTTGTTCTCCGACATGCCGGGGGACGTCCGCCGCAAATACGACCCGGCCGACGGGTCGGTGATGGAAATGGCCAACCCGTCCAACAAGTGCAACGGGATGACCTACGACGCCGACCTGAACCTGATCGTGTGCGAGCACGTCACGTCTTCGCTGATCATGGAACGGCCCGACGGAACCCGGGTGGTGCTGGCCTCCCATTTCGAAGGCAAAGAGTTGAACAGCCCCAACGACGTGTGCGTCGGCTCCGACGGCTCCATCTACTTCTCCGACCCCTGGTACGGGCGCATGCCGGGGTTCGGGTTGGAACGGGAGCGGGAGCTGGGCTTCCAAGCCGTCTACCGCATCCCCCCCGGGGGAGGGCTGGAACTGGCGGTGGACCGGGACAAATACGAGCAGCCCAACGGCCTGTGCTTCTCGCCCGATGAGAAGCACATGTACATCAACGACACCCCCAACGCCCTCATCGACGTGTACGACGTGCGTCCGGACGGAACTTTGCATCACGGGCGGCGGTTCGCCGACGGCATCGGCTCCGGCGTCATCGAAGAAGGCATTCCGGACGGGATGAAATGCGATGAGTTGGGCAACATCTGGGTTACCGGGCCGGGCGGGGTGTGGGTGTTCGACCCGGAAGGAACTCGCCTGGGAGTGGTGCAGGTGCCCGAAAACGTGGGCAACCTGACCTGGGGCGACAACGACTGGCGCACCCTCTACATGCCGTCCTCCACTTCCCTGTACAAGCTCCGCACCAAAGTCGGGCCCCATCGGGAACCCTACATGCGGGCTTGAAACCCGCCCCCGGCGGCCCGCGCGCCGCCAAAAATCAAACCATTAGAACCAGCCAAGACAACCAGCCAAATATCTAAGGAGAGGAGAGCGACTATGAACGATGCGTTAACGCTGGACGCGGGCCGGTGCGCCCTGATCATCCAGGACCTGCAAAACGACGTGATGGTGGACGGCGGGGCCTTCGCCGACTCGGGGGCCCCCGGCCACGCCCGGGAGCAGAACGTGGTGGCCAACGTGATCCGCTTGGCCGACGCCTGCCGCCGCCTGGGGGCGCCGGTGATGCACGTCTGGTACATCGTGGAAGAAGGGGCCCCCGGCCTGAAACTGAACGCCCCGCTTTTCAACGGGGTGAAAGACACCAACGGCCTGGTGCGCGGCTCGTGGGGGGCCGCCCCCGCCGCCGGCCTGGAACCGCAGGAAGGCGACTTCGTGATCGAAAAGATGCGGATGAGCGCCTGGGAGGGCACCCGCCTGGAATCCATGCTGGCCGGCTTGGGGCGGGACACGGTGATCGTAACCGGGGCCTGGACCAACATGTCCATAGAGCACACCGCCCGCACCGGGGCCGACAAGGGCTACCACATGGTGGTGCCCGAAGACGGATGCTCCACGATGAACGCCGACTGGCACAACGCCTCCATCAACTACGCCCTGCAGAACGTGTCCGCCGTCACCAACGTCGATGCGGTGATCGCCGCGCTGGGCTGAGCCTTTGGCGGTCGGAACTTTGACCCGGGGGTCCGGGAGGGCCGCCGTCCGGCGCGCCGCCTGGGGGGCGGGCCTGGCGGCTTTGGCCCTGTTCGCCGCCTGGGTGCTGTTTTTCGCCTCCAACACCCCGGCCGAACCGCTGGCCCGGGACTACGGCGACTTCCTGGCCACCCTGCTCAACGCCCTGACCATCGCCGGGCTGTACTTTGTGGTGGCCTCCGGCTTCACCCTCATCTTCGGCCTGATGCGGGTGGTGAACCTGGCCCACGGGTCGCTGTTCCTGCTGGGCGGCTACGTCGCCTTGGAGTTGCAACGGGCCATGGTGGGGCGGACCGGCAGTTACTCCACCGCCGCGGTGGGGGTGCTGGGCTGGCTGGCCCCCGTATTGCTGGCCATGGTGGTGGCCGGGGCGGTCGGGCTCGTCACCCAGCAGGTAACTTTGCGCTGGTTCCAAGGGCAGGACATGCGGGAGACGCTGATCACCATCGCCATCTCGGTGATTCTGGCCGACCAGATGCTGGCCCGCTTCGGGGGGATCGCGGTGGACATCAAATGGCCGGGCTTGCTGGACCGCTTCATCAACTGGGGCGAATTCCGCTATTCGGTGCCCCGCCTGTTCATGTTGCTGGCCGCCGTCCTGGTGGGGATCGGGCTGTGGCTGTGGCTGCGCAAAACCCGCACCGGGATAATCATCCGGGCCGGGGTGGACGACACGGCCATGGTGCAGGCCCTGGGGGTGAACGTGCAGGTGGTGTTCGCCTTGGCCTTTCTGGTCGGTTCCGCCCTGGCCGGAGCCGGGGGGGTGCTCGGCGGATCGTTCGCCAGCCTGGCCCCGGGGGTGGACGGCCAGTGGCTGCTCAATTCCATCATCGTGGTCATCGTGGGCGGGATGGGGTCGCTGGTGGGGGCCATGGCCGGTTCGCTCCTGCTGGGAATGGTGACCGCCTTCGCCCCCGCCTACCTGCCGGCCGGTTTCACCAACTTTTCCATCATTTTCACTTTCGTGCTGTTGGCGGCGGTGCTCGCTTGGCGCCCCTACGGCCTGTTCGGGAGGCCCGCCTGAATGTTTACGCCGTCCCGTTCCGCCCTCCTCACCGGCCGCTACTGGGCGCATCCGGAGCGGATCGCCCTGCTGGCCGTCCTGGCCGCCCTGTTGCTGGCCCCCGCTTACTCGTCCGAATTCTTTTTGAGTTTCGTCCTCACCCAAACCCTGTGGCTGGGGATCGCCGCCGCCAGCCTGATTTTCCTGGCCGCCTACGGGGGGATGATTTCCCTGGCCCAGACCCTGATGTACGGGTTCGCCGGGTTCGCGATCGGGAATGCGGTCACCCAGGGGGGCAGCAAAGGCCTCAACCTGGGCTTGAACCCGTGGCTGGGGGTGCTGATCGGGATCGTTTTCACCACCGTTCTGGGTTTTCTGCTGGGGTTGGTGGCGGGGCGCTCCGCAGGTCTCTACTACCTGATGATCACTTTGACTTTCGGGGTGATCGGCTTCTACTTTTTCGGACAGGTGACCACCTTCTCCGGGTTCGGGGGCATCAACCAGATCGTCGCCCCGGGGGTGATCGGGGAGCCGGGCCAGTTCCCGGAAAGGCTCTACTACGCCGCCCTGCTGGTTTCCGTTTTCTCTTTTCTGCTCTTGCGCTACGCGGTGCGCACCCCGTTCGGACTGGCCTTGCAGGGGGTGCGGGACGACCCGGTGCGGATGAGCGCCCTCGGCTACAACCTGGTCGTCCACCGGGCGCTGGCTTTCACGCTGGGGGCTTTCGTGGCTTCCCTGGCCGGGGTTCTCAACGTATGGTGGAACCGGCAGATCGACCCGGCTTCCATCGGGGTGGGGGAGATTTTGGCTTTGCTGATCGTGGCCGTCATCGGCGGGATGAACCGGCTGGAAGGGGCGTGGCTGGGAGCTTTCATCTACGTGGTGGTCAACAACTACGTGCGGTCGGTGCCGTTGGTGGACCGCATCGGCCTCACCGAGGATCGTTTCAACACGTTGGTCGGGTTGATTTTTCTGATAATCGTTTTAGCCTCGCCCAATGGCCTTATAGGTTTTGGAGCGGGCGTCGGCGGACGAGTCAAACGTCTGTTGCGCCCGGCTTCCGATAAAGAAAGCCCCGGCCCACCGGCCGGGGAGGCAGAGAAAAAAACCGGGGTAACCGGTTGAGAGGAGGGAAAGTGCACAACTTATTGAGAACGCGGACCGGGAAGGCCCTGGGCTTGCTGGCCGCTTTGGCTTTAGCGGCCGCCGCCTGCGGCGGGGACAGCGCGGAGGAGACCACCACCACCGCCGCCCCCACCACCACCCAAGCGGCTACCACTACCGCAGCCGCGGAGGCGACGACCACCACCGAAGCTTCCATGATGGGAACCGAGGTTATAAACCTGGCCATCCTGTCGGACTGCGAAGGGGCTTTCGGCGGGTTCCATGAACAGGACGTAGCCGGAGTGGGGGCCGCTTTCGCCGAGTTTGCGGGAGCGACCATTACCAACCCGAACAAGCCTACGGACGGGTTCACCGGGGCGTCGGTGGCGGGAGTGCCGGTGGAGTTGGTCGGAATCGGATGCGCCGATGACACGGCCGACAAAGCCATTGAGGAAACCCGCCGCCTGATGGAGCAGCTGGGCGCCGACATTATGATCGGCCCGCTTTCCGGCGACGAGTCGATTGCGGTGGCCAACTACGCCAAAGATCATCCCACGCAGACTTTCGTGAACGGCACGGCGGGCGCCATGGACACCACCTTGGAGGTGCAGGCCCCCAACTTCTTCCGTTTCAACGGGGATGGGGCGCAGTGGAACGCCGGCACCGGCGACTACGCCAAAAACGTCCTCGGCTGGGACACGGCGGCGGTGATAATGGACGACTACAGCTTCGGCTGGACGTCGGCCGCCGGTTTCATCGCTGAATTCTGCGCGGCGGGCGGTGATGTGACATCGCGGGTTTTCCCGCCTTTGAACACCACCGATTATTCCACTTTCGCCGCCCAGTTGCCCGATCCAGACGAGGTGGACGGCTACTTCTGGGTGGTGGGCGGAGCCGGCACCCTGCCCGCCTTGAAAGCCTTCGAAGACGCCAAAGGCGACCTCAACCCGGAGCAGCATATGGGTAACCTGTTCTGGGAGTTCGCGGCCGGGGCCATGGATCCCAGCATGGAAGGGGCCTATGTGGGCGGTTTCGGCACCGCCGCCGATTTGGACATTCCGTCGGTGGGCGAGCATACGGCTATTATCGACCGGCATTACGATGATTTCCAGGGTCCGGGCGGCGATCCGGCTCCTCCGGGGGCGCAAGCCCACTCCGGGTTCCTGGTCAACTACTTCGTGGCCGCCAAAGCCCTTATTCAGGCTTTGGAGGAGGTGGGCGGGGATATCTCCGATGACCATCAGGCCTTGCAGGCGGCTTTGTCCGGTTTGACAGTGGACGGTCCCTACGGGCCTATCTCCTTGGATTCCAACCGGCAGGCCATCGTCGACTCCTACGTTCGGCAGTTGGTGGCCGGCCCGGATGGGGCTTTGGGGTTGACGACGGTGGCGGTTATTCCGGGGGTGGATCAGACCTTCGGAGGATCTTTCGCGCAGGGGACCATGCCCAGCCGCGAGATTCCCACCTGCGAGCCCCGCAGCCTGTCCTGGATCGGCAACTCCACTCCGGTCGTGGACGGGGTAATCCAAAACTGATCAACGGTCGCGTGGCCGAAACCGGCGAAACCCCGATCCTGCGACTGGCCGGGATTGCGGTAACCGTCGGAGGCGTGCAAGCCCTGCGCGGCGTCGACTTGGACGTCGCGCAGGGCGAGCGCCTGGGCATTCTGGGGCCGAACGGGGCGGGCAAAACCACCCTGTTCAACGTGATCGCCGGCGACCTGCCCCCCACCGAAGGGCGGGTGGCCGTGGCCGGGCGGGACGTGAGTTTCGCCCCGCCCCGGTGGCGGCCCGCGTTGGGGGTGGCCCGCACCTATCAGCAAACCCGGCTGTTTCCCGGGTTGACGGTGGCCGACAACCTGTTCGTGGCCCTGGCCGGGAAACGGGGGGGGCGGATACGTTTCTACCCTTCCCGGGACGACGCCGAATACCGGGAGCGGGCCCGGCGGGCGGCGGCCGAAGTGTGGCTGTCGGATCGGCTGGAGGCCCCGGTGGCCGACCTGTCGCATGGGGAGCAGCGCCAGTTGGAGGTGGGGATGGCGATGGCGGTGGAGCCGTCCCTGTTGCTGTTGGACGAACCGGCCTCCGGCCTGTCCCGGGGGGAGCGGGAGCGTCTCACCGAACTGTTGCTGGGGCTGGACCGGGCCGTCACTTTGGTGCTGATCGAACATGACATGGACGTGGCCCTGAAAGTGGCGGAGCGGGTGGTGGTGATGCTGGACGGCTTGACGGTGGCCGAAGGCACCCCCGCCGAAATCCGGGCCAACCAGATGGTGCACGACATTTACCTGGGGCGGAGGGAAGGATATGTCTGAAGGCGGGGCGCCGTTGCTGGCGGTGGACAACCTGGTGTCCGGATACGGGGCGGCCGAGGTGCTGCACGGGGTGTCGTTTGAGATGGGGGTGGAGGCGGTGGCCCTCGTCGGGCGCAACGGGATGGGCAAAACCACTTTGTGCGGAACGATCATGGGAATGTTGCCCGCCCGTTCCGGGAGCATCAAGTTTATGGGGGAGGAGTTGACCGGCCAAAAATCCTACAAGATAGCCGCCCGGGGGATCGGATACGTCCCGCAGGGGCGGCGACTGTTCCCGTCGTTGAGCGTGGACGAGCATCTGACCATGCTGGCCCGCAACACGCGGGGCAAACGTTGGACGCCGCAGGCGGTGTATGAATTGTTTCCCCGGTTGGTGGAGCGCAAAGAGGTGGGCGGGGCCCGGTTGTCCGGGGGGGAGCAGCAGATGCTGGCCATCGGCCGGGCTTTGCTGTTGAACGCCCCGTTGCTGATAATGGACGAACCGTCGGAAGGCTTGGCCCCCACCATCGTGGAAGACCTGATTGAAACCTGCCGCACTTTGGTGTCGGAAGGCCAAGCGGTGCTGCTGGTGGAGCAGAACCTGGCGGTGGCCTCGGCGGTGGCGGAACGGCATCTGGTGATGGTTTCCGGCAACATAGCCGCCGAAATGTCCCCCCACGAGCTGATAAACGACCCCGACGCCCAAAGGCGCCTGCTAGGCGTGGACTCCTCCGAACCGACCAGAGCGTTGGAAACGGCCGAGGAGGCGGCGGAGGGACCGCCAGGGCCAGAGGTGGACTCCTCCGAAACTCCCGCTTCGTAGAAAACGGGAATGACGCGCGTCATCGGCAAGCAGAGCCGGTTTGTATGGTGGTGGCTGTGTTTGGAGGGAAAGTGCATAACTTGTTGAGGACGCGGACCGGGAAGGCCCTGGGCTTGCTGGCCGCGTTGGCTTTAGCGGCCGTCGCCTGCGGCCGGGACGGCGCGGCGGAGACCACCACCATCACCACCGCCGCGGCCCCGCGGGACACCGAGGCGACGACCACCACCGAAGCTTCCGTGATGGGAACCGAGGTGATCAACCTGGCCGTCTTGTCGGACTGCGAAGGGGTTTTCGGCGGGTTCCATGAGCAGGACGTAGCCGGGGTGGGGGCTGCTTTCGCCGAGTTTGCGGGGGCGACTATCACTAACCCGAACAAGCCTACGGACGGGTTCACCGGGGCGTCGGTGGCGGGAGTGCCGGTGGAGTTGGTCGGAATCGGATGCGCCGATGACACGGCCGACAAAGCCATTGAGGAAACCCGCCGCCTGATGGAGCAGCTGGGCGCCGACATTATGATCGGCCCGTCATCCGAAGACGAGTCGATTGCGGTGGCCAACTACGCCAAAGATCATCCCACGCAGACTTTCGTGAACGGCACTGCTGGCGCCATGGAGACCACTTTGGAGGTGCAGGCTCCCAACTTTTTTAGTTTTAACGGGGATGGGGCGCAGTGGAACGCCGGCACCGGCGATTACGCCAAAAACGTCCTCGGCTGGGACACGGCGGCGGTGATGATGGACGACTACAGCTTCGGCTGGACGTCGGCCGCCGGTTTCATTGCTGGATTCTGCGCGGCGGGCGGTGATGTGACTTCGCGGGTTTTCCCGCCTTTGAACACCACCGATTATTCCACTTTCGCCGCCCGGTTGCCCGATCCCGACGAGGTGGACGGCTACTTTTGGGTGGTGGGCGGAGCCGGCACCCTGCCCGCCTTGAAAGCCTTCGAAGACGCCAAAGGCGACCTTAATCCGGAGCAGCATATGGGCAACCTGTTCTGGGAGTTTACGCCTGGGGGAATGGATTCCAGTATGGAAGGGGCTCATGTGGGCGGTTTCGGCACCGCCGCCGATTTGGACATTCCGTCGGTGGGCGAGCATACGGCTATTATCGACCGGCATTACGATGATTTCCAGGGTCCGGGCGGCGATCCGGTTCCTCCGGGGGCGCAAGCCCACTCTGGGTTCTTGGTTCACTACTTCGTGGCCGCCAAAGCCCTTATTCAGGCTTTGGAGGAGGTGGGCGGGGATATCTCCGATGACCATCAGGCTCTGCAGGCGGCTTTGTCCGGTTTGACAGTGGACGGCCCCTACGGGCCTATCTCCTTGGATTCCAACCGTCAGGCCATCGTCGACTCCTACGTTCGGCAGTTGGTGGCCGGCCCGGACGGGGCTTTGGGGTTGACGACGGTGGCGGTCATTCCGGGGGTGGATCAGACCTTCGGAGGATCTTTCGCGCAGGGAACCATGCCCAGCCGTGAGATTCCCACCTGCGAGCCCCGCAGCCTGTCCTGGATCGGCAACTCCACTCCGGTCGTGGACGGAGTGATCCAAAAGTGATTCCGAATCGTCCGCTTCATAGAAAATGGGAATGATGCGCATCATCGGCAAGCAGAGTCGGCTCCTATGGTGGTTGCTGTGGTTGGCGGCGGCGTGTTTGACGGCGGCCGTTTCCCCGCTCGGCGCCCAGGACGGGACGGGGTGTCGGTTTTCCGATGTGCCGCAGTCCGGTCCGCAACAGGCTGACATCGTCTACGCCTGCCAACAAGGGTGGTTTCAGGGTTACCCGGGTGGCACTTTCAGCCCCGATCGGGAGGTTCCCCAAAATCAGATAGCGGTGGTTGTCAGCCGGGCGTTCCCCACCGGTTCCACCAGGGCCGATCTAGCCACGTTCCTGAGGGGAGGCAACCCGGGCGACCCCGACGGTTCCGCCGATTTCGACGATGTAGCAGAGTCGCACCCCCAAAACGGGGATATAGCCTACGCGGTGGAGCAGGGCTGGTTCCAGGGCTACCCGGACGGCACCTTCCGACCCGACCGAACCATAACCCCAACCCAGATAGCGGTGGTGGCCAGTCGGGCGTTCCCCGCCGGTTCCACCCGTGCCGACTTAGCGACATTCATGCGAAGGGGCTCCCAAGCCCTAAACGACCTGACCCCATCCTCCCCCCGCAAAATAGCCTACACAGTCCCACAATACGATTCATCCGGCGATCAGGTAGCCTCTGAGGTATGGGTAGCTGAAGCCGATGGTTCGGGCACCCGTCGGTTAACCGGTTATGTCTCTCATGATTATTATTGGTGGCGGTGGTGGCAGTGGTCACCGGATGGGGAGCGGATTGCGTATCGGGTGGATGAAGAGTTATGGGTGGAGGAGGCGGATGGTTCAGATGCCAAGCGTTTAACCGACGATGTTCGTGGTTGGGGGTGGCGCCCTGGTTGGGAGTGGTCGCCGGATGGGGAGCGGATTGCGTTTAGGGTTCCGGTATACGATAAACTTGGCGACGAGGTGGCTTATGAGTTATGGGTGGAGGAAGCGGATGGTTCGGGTGCTCGTAGACTGACGGACGATGTTGGTTCTGCTTGGCGGTGGTCACCGGATGGAAATCGCATCGCCTATAATGTTGTATTACGCGATTTTCGCGGTAATGAGATTGGGGAGAAGTTGTGGGTAGCAGGTGCGGATAGTTCAAATTCTCGTCAGATGACGGACCTTGCTTCTAGATGGTGGTGGGGGTCTCTCATGGGGTGGTCACCAGATGGGGAGCGGATTGCGTATCGGGTGGATGAGGAGTTATGGGTAGAGGAGGCGGATGGTTCGGGTGCTCGTCAGCTGATAAACAACATCAGGGAAGATTTTTGGTGGTCACCGGGGGGTAGGTGGATTGCTTATGAAAGTATTTCAATGGACTTTGGTTGGGAGTTGTGGGTGGTGGGACTAGATGGTTCGGGTGCTCGTCGGTTAATCCCAAGTGATAATAGGTGTGGGGGATCGCCGTTTAGCGATTTGTGGTGGTCCGATGGGCAGAGTATTGTTTTAGAGGTAACTTTAGACGAGTGTCCTTATTCTCCTGGAAGCGTGGAGGCTAAAGAGCTGTGGGTTGCCGGTGTGGATGGGTCTAGCACTCGTCGATTAACTGATGATTTTGCTTATAACTGGGGGAAGTCGTCCGGTGGGGATCGTATCGCTTATGAGTCGAGAGTATATGAGTTTGGTAAATGGTTGGGTACGGGGTTGTGGTTGGCGGATGCTGATGGTTCGAATACTAGGCAGATAGCAAATGATATTCAAAGTTGGGGATGGTCGCCGAGTGGGGAGAGGATTGCCTATGAGGTCAAAAAAAGGGATCCTCGACGGAGTGTGGTGGGCTCTGAGTTGTGGATAGTGGAGTCGGGTGGATTGAACCCTAATCGGTTAATAGATGATATTGCTAATAATATTTGGGGATGGTTGCCTAATAGCGAGAAAATAGTTTATGGGGTAAATAAACGAGATTCTTCTGGAAATAAGGTGGGCGTGGAGTTATGGGTAACGGGAGGGGATACCTCCCCCCATAAGATAGCTGATGCGGTTGCCATTAATGATTGGAGGTGGTCATCTGATGGGGAGTGGATTGCCTATGTAGTAGATTCTTCTGGTAGTAAAGCAGGCTCAGAGTTGTGGGTGGCAGGGGCTGATGGTTCGGGTGTTCGTAAATTGGTTGAAGATGTTGATATTTGGTTATGGCAACCAATGGAGCGTTAGGCCCGTTTCATTGCTGAAATAGGCGGGGTGGGGTTCAGGTGGTGGTTAGCGGGGTCGGGTGGCCTCTATTAGACTTGGGGGAGAACTTGTCGCGCCTGGCGTAGATATTGGTTGTTTAGCGGATGGCCGGTTGCGGGGCTGGACACTGTCAGGGCGTCGGCTCCGGCGCGCTCCCGCAGGTCGGCGGTGGCGGAACGGCATCTGGTGGTGGTTTCCTGTAACATAGTCGCCGAATGTCCACCAACGAGATAATCAACGATCCCGACGCCCAACGGTACCTGCTAGGCGTGGGCTTCTCCGAACCGTCCAGTTCGTAGTGGAAGACGCATATCATCGTTAATCAGGGCCGGTTTCGATGGTGGTGGCTGTGGTTGGCGGCGGCGTGTTTGACGGCGGCCGTCTCCCCGCTTGGTGCCCAGGATGGGACTGGTTGCCGGTTTTCCGATGTGCCGCAGTCCGGTCCGCAACAGGCTGACATCGTCTACGCCTGTGAACAAGGCTGGTTTCAGGGCTACCCCGGGGGGACTTTCAGCCCCAATCGGGAGGTTCCCCAAAATCAGATAGCGACGGTAATCAACCGGGCGTTCCCCACAGGTTCCACCCGGGCCGATCTAGCCACTTTCCTAAGGGGAGGCAACCCGGGCGACCCCGACGGTTCCGCCGATTTCGACGATGTGGCAGAGTCGCACCCCCAAAGCGGGGATATAGCCTACGCGGTGGAACAGGGCTGGTTCCAAGGCTACCCAGACGGCGCCTTCCGCCCCGACCGAACCATAACCCCCAACCAGATCGCAACGGTAGCCAGTCGGGCGTTCCCCGCCGGTTCCACCCGGGCAGACCTAGCAACATTCATGCGCCAAGGCACCCAAGCCCTAAACGACCTGACCCCGCCCGCCCGCAAAATCGCCTACACAGTCCCAAAATACGATTCAGCTGGCGATCAAGTATCCTCTGAGGAGTGGGTAGTTGAGGCCGATGGTTCGAGTGCGCGTCGGTTACCCGGTTGGGTCTCTGATGATGATTATTGGTCGCCCGATGGGGAACGGATTGCGTATCGAGTGGGTGGGGAATTGTGGGTGGAGGAGTCTGATGGTTCGGGCACTCGTCGGTTGACCGATGATCTACCCTATGATTTTGGTGTTTATGGGTGGTCGCCGGGTGGGGAGCGAATTGGGTATCGGGTTTCGGTGTACGATTCACTTGGCGAAGAGGTGGCTTATGAGTTGTGGGTAGCGGGTGCGGATGGCTCGGGTGCTCGTCGGTTAACGAACGATGTTGGTTGGACTGATGTTGGTTGGACTGGGGAGTGGTCGCCGGATGCCCTCCGTTATATTGAAAGACCGCTCCGCCGCTACGATGTTGGTTGGAGCTGGGAGTGGTCGCCAGATGGGAATAGAATCGCCTATAATATTGCGTTACGCGATTTTCGCGGTAATGAGGCTGGCCAGAATTTGTGGGTAGCGGGTGCAGATGGTTCAAGCCCTCGTCAGTTGACAGATGATTTTTATCGTTGGTGGTGGTCGCCGGATGGGGAAAGGATTGCGTATCTAGTAAATAAGCAAGGGAATTTGGGATCTGAGGAGTATGAGTTGTGGGTGGCGACGGTGGATGGTTCGGGTGCTCGTCGGTTGAGTAACGAGTTTCGTTGGAATCAGGATTTGGAGTGGTCACCAGATGGGGAACGGATCGCCTATAAGACTTATGGTCGGCATACCTATGAGGAGTTATGGGTGGTAGCGGTGGATGGTTCGGGTATTAATCGTTTAACCGATGACGTTGGTGATTGGGAGTGGTCACCTGATGGGGAGCGGATTGTTTATATGGTGAGGATGCGAGATAATTCTGGTAATAAAATGGCAGATGAGTTGTGGGTGATGAAATTGGATGGTTTGATGGAGCATCAGTTAACTAAAGATTTTGCTTATAGGTGGGCGTGGTCGTCCAGTGGAGATCGGATAGCTTTTGAGTCGAAAGTGTGGGAGTTTGGTAAATGGTTGGGTACGGGGTTGTGGGTGGCGGAGGCGGATGGTTCGAACGCTCGTCAACTGGCCGATGATATTGTGGGAGGTTGGAATTGGATATTGAGTAGGGAGAGCATTATCTATGAGATAAAAGTGAGGAATTCTAGTCGGACTGTGGTAGGCTCGGAGTTATGGGTGGCGGGGTTGAACGGTTCGGGCAATCGTCAGTTGACTAGCGATGTCACTATTTATAGTTACGGAAAGGGGACTGGAGACCAAATAATATATGAGGTGGCTGTGCGAGATTCTTCTAACAACGCGACTAGGGAGTTGTGGGTGATGGGTTTGGATGGTTCGGGCAATCGTCTATTAGCAGACGATGTTACACGGTGGGAAGAGTCGCCGGATGATGGACGGATCTCCTTTACTGCGAGTGACGGGGGGTTGTGGGTGGTGGAGTTGGACGGTTCTGGTGTTCGTAAGCTGGCTGATCATGTTTCTAGATGGGCTTGGCAACCGAGGGGAGATGGCCCGTTGTAGAGGTTAGCGGGGGTGGGCGGCTTTTATTATAGTTTGGGCTTGGGTGGGGTCTATTGGGTTTTGGGGTTGGTTTTCTTGTTTTAGGGCGGTTCCTACTATGGCTCCGTCTATGTGGGGGGTTAGGGCGGTTATGTTGGCGGGGGTTACTCCGGAACCGGCTATTAGGCGGGCTTGGGGGAGGGCCTGCCGCACCTGGCGTAGGTCCTGGTCGTTTAGCGGATGGCCGGTGGCGGGGCCGGACACTATCAGGGCGTCGGCCCCGGCTCGCTCCCACAGGTCTTTGGCGGCGGCTCCTATTTCTGTGCCGGGGGGCGGGACGGCGTGTTTTACGAACACGTCCGCCCAGAATTCCACTTCCGCTCCCAGGGTGCGGCGCAGGCGGGACAACTCGGCCGCTTTGCCTTCGATTATTCCCTGGTCGGTGAACATCGTCCCCGACAGCACATTCACCCGGATGAAACTTCCTCCGCAGGCCGCCGTCACCGCCAGGGCCGCCTGCGCATCGTTGCGCAACATGTTCACCCCCACCGGGATGGTTACCGCCTGCCGCACCTCCGCCACCGCCCGGGTCATCGCCGCCACCGTAATGTCCGGGACGTCATCGGCGTAGAAAGGGGCGTCTCCGAAGTTTTCCACCAACGCCGCATTCCACCCGGTTTCCTGCAGGATGGCCGCATCGGCGACCGCCTGTTCCAGCACCTGCGGGAAGTCGCCGGTATAGCGGGGGGAGCCGGGGAGCGGGCCCAGATGGACCATCCCGACCATAAACAAATCACCCATCGTCGTCCTCCGGGCGTGCCGACCGGTGCGGGGCGGCCCGTCTAAACGGGTGCGGGGCGGCCCGTTTAATAGGTGCGCATTACTTGCACGGCGGCGGCGGCCGTGTCCCCCTTGACTATCAGGTTTTCGGCGTCATCAGGGTCCAGCCGTTGCAGGGCGATACGGCAGATTTCCCCCACCGGCCCCCGGATCAGCTGGTCGGTGTCTTCCGGGCCAGCCACGTATTTGGCGTACATGGGCCCTATTCCCTCCAACCGAACCGCTTGGTCGTAGTCGAAGCCCGCCATCCGGAAAGCCCACGGCAGGCTCATCTGCGCCAGCAACAGCACATGTTGCAACCGTTCCGAATCTTCCGCTTCCTCGCCCACCGCCGCGTACACGTCCAGGCCGTGGGCCCAGGTTTCGGCCAGGCGCATAGTGGCGAAACTGCGGGCCGACATGTCCCCGAAAAACCAGGGCACCCGTTCCCGGGCTTTGGTTCGGCTCAGGG
This sequence comes from Candidatus Spongiisociaceae bacterium, assembly GCA_965202665.1. GTDB lineage: Bacteria > Actinomycetota > Acidimicrobiia > Spongiisociales > Spongiisociaceae. Next base: position 342,865 of record OZ241841.1, on the reverse strand, counting down.
CCTCCACCACTTTGGCCCGCTCCAGCCGCCACCATTCGATCACATCCTGCGGGCGCATGTTCCGGCCCCGGCGCACCCCCGCTTCGGTCAACTCGTTCAAATCCCGGTAGTCGTCCAACTCGTCCAGGCGGGAGCCGCTCCCGTTCAGGGCGTCGCCGGCGTACTCTTCAATGTGGGCCAAATGGGAAACCGTGTCCCGGATGTCCCAGCCCTCCGCCGGAGTTTCCAGCGACCAGTTGCGAATGTTGATTTGCTGCAGGAACTGGTCCAGATGTTGTTGTTCCGCCACCAGATCGGAAAGTATTTGCCTCACGGGGCCATTTTACAGGTTTGGCGGATTACTAACAATTTGGCGGGGGCTGACGGCGGGCGGACGCGCCGGGCGTTGGGGCGGGTTACGAAAGCGGGCGGGGGAGCGGGCCGGTATAGCCTTCGTCTTCGGCGGGGAAAGAGTTGATGCGGTCGATCATCGCCCGCAGCATCCCGTAGCGGCGGCCGGAGAAAGGCAGGCCCAGCCGGGCGCAATGCAACAGGTCGCCGTCCCGCCGCTCGGCCGCGGTCGGTTCCATCTTCACGATGCGCCCGCCGGGGGCCAGATGGCCGAACTCGTTGTTCAAAAGTTCCACCTGTTCGTCGGAGGGGGCATGGCGCAGGCGCAACACCAGCATGGAACCCACCCGCCGTTGCGAAAGGTAATTACGGTAGAAGTCGCATATTTCCCCGGCGGCCTCCTCCACCCGATGGGTGAAGCGGTACAGGTGCCGGTCATCTTCGCCGACCATTCCGCCCGCCGCCAGTTGCTCCGACACGAACCGCTGCCAGTGCTCCCAGTAGGACCCGCCTTCCGCTTCCATCATCACCACCGGCTGGACGGGGGCTTTGCCGGTTTGGATGAGAGTCAGCAGTTCGAAAGCCTCGTCCATCGTGCCGAACCCGCCCGGGAAGATGGCGAAGGCGTGCGACTCTTTCACGAACCCCAGTTTGCGGGTGAAAAAATATTTGAAGTTGATGATCAGCTCCGGATCGATATAAGGGTTGACGGATGCTTCGAAGGGGAGGCGGATGTTCACCCCGAACGACCCGCCCGGCCCCGCCCCCCGGTTGCCCGCCTCCATGATTCCCGGCCCGGCCCCGGTAACCACCATCCAGCCCAGTTGGCGCATATGCCCGGCCAGGTCGCCGGCCAGCCGGTAGTCGGGATGGTCGGGCGCGGTGCGGGCCGAACCGAAGATGGTCAGTTTGGGGATTTCGCCCGCATTGTTGAACACCAGCGACGAGTAGCGCATTTCCTTGAGGGCGGCGTTGAACAGTTTCAACTCGCCTTTGTCCGCCCCGTCCCGATGCAGTTTCACGGCGGTGGTGATGATTTCGGCGATCAGATCCGGATGCCCCCCCTCCCCGGCCGCGGCCACGACCCGCCCAATCAGACGGTCCAACTCCTCCCGCCCCGTGTCATACCCGCCCATGACGACTCACCTTCCTCCGCCCATCATGTTCGCCGCTTCGCCTCGCGGCTGAGATGATGTCCCACGGCCGTGCTCCTCATATAACACCATCACTTACCATTCTCTTTTTGGGTATAACAACTTGGTCTCTAGGGAGGTAGTATTTGCTGTTGCCTGATCTGTATCCTCTTGCAGGGGAGGCAATGGAATAGCGGACGGAGCGTCCGTTTTAACGGTGACCGGCACTATTGGCACCACTTGCGCGCCTTTCGGCTCAAAGTGCTGGCGTCGCCGATATTCCCGCTTGGAGCGCAGACGTTCGCGTCTGGAACTCCGCTGTGAGCGTGAGCCCATTTTGGGCTTACGGTTGAACATCGCCTTCCTTTCTGAAACGGGATTTACTTGCCTGCTTATTACGGTTTGCAAACCCAGCGTCGTGTGCGGCAATATCGGGTCTCCTCCTTGGATTTTGACCGGCTGGGAGGTTTGGTCTTGTACGGGGGGTTCAGCAACGCACAGGGGGGATTGGGGTGTACGGGGGTGTCGGGCATCAAAATAGAAATGGGAACCCCCGAGTTGAGTGAACGGAGGAACAACTTATTCGCCCGGGCGAACTCCCTTTTCCTTTTGCGCGCGGCCTTTCTGGCCAGGCGCGCGGCCTTGTTTTTGGCCATCTTGTGACTCCTTTCCGCCCCAGGGGCGGCTTGGTTGCCTCCGTCCGCTTCGTTTGTCCCGCTATTTTCAATATAGCCTACTTCCGTGACAAAAAACACCCCCTTGTTTTGCCTGGTCAGGCGGGTGCCGGCCCGGTTTGGGCGGGCGGCGGGGGGCCGTCCCGCGGGGCCGCGTCGGCTAGGCGGGGGAAATCCGCCCCCCGTCCCCGGCATTCGGGTAGGGTATCGTCCGGTTTCTTCGTTTGGGCGAAAGGAGACGAAGCGCGATGCTGATCGAACGAGACCTCAGAAGGCGGATCGGACTCACCCTGTCCCGGTCTTTGCAACGTCCGTTGGGGATACCCCACCACGACGTCCATGACCACTGGCACGCCGACCACCACGCCGACTCCGCGTGGGGCGACCACCCGGAGATGGAGGACATGTCCGCCATCGCCCCCGCCCTGGTCAACCCGACGGGCCGGTTGCTTATTCACTAAGGGCGCGCCCGGCGGGGCGGGCGGCTCTCCCGGTCAGCCGAGCAACGAAAGCGCCGCCCCGTCCAACAGGTCGCGGGCGGAAACCGCCGCCTCAGTGCGACCCATCGCCTGCAAGGCCCCCGCCGCGGTCACCGCCCCGCCCAGGATCACCGGGGCCCGTTTCGGGTCCAGCCCGGGAATTCTCCTTTTCTCCTCCAAAGTCATCCCCGCTAAGCGGTCGATCAGCCCCAGCAGGTCGGTCAAACCCACCTCCGCCCCGTCCGCTCCCGCCGGATAAACCAGGATGGAAGCCAAGCTGGTCCAAGTTCCGGCCGCCCCCGTCACCCGTTCCCGCACCGGCGGGCGGAGATGGTTGAACAGGGAGGCGACGGTCATTTTGGCGGCGATGACCTGATCCTCCGTGGCCGGATGGCCGGGCAGGAGCCGCTCCGTCAAACGCACCGAACCGATGTCCGCCGAAACGCACCGCGCGGCGGTGATGAACTCGGTGCTGCCCCCGCCGATGTCCACCACCGTCGTCCGCTCCGGGTCGGCCGAACCCAGGGTCGCCCCCGCAAAGGCCAGCCGTCCCTCCTCCTCCCCGGTGACGCACTCCGGCCGCAAACCCAACGCCCCGGCCGCCGACTCCAAAAACTCTTCCCGGTTGGGGGCGTCCCGGACGGCGGCGGTGGCCACCGCCCGCACCCGCTCCGCACCCGCCCGGCGAATCTCCCCCCCGTATTCGGCCAGGGCCTCCGCGGTGCGCTCCATTGCCGTCCGGTCCAGCCGCCCGGAGCCGTCCGCCCCCCGCCCCAAGCCGGTTACCTCCTCCCGGCGCATCACATCCGCCAACCCGCCGTCCGCCCCCGCATCCGGCTCGGCGATCAGCAACCGGACGCTGTTGGTGCCGATGTCCACCGCCGCGGCCCGCCCGCTCATCTCCGCCCCCGTTTGCCGACCGGGCGTTCAGGAAGCGAACGGGGGATGGCCGGGGCCTTTCCGAACGCAGGCCGACCACACCGTCTCGTAGTGGTCCACGTCATAGGAGTCGATGTGGGGCAGCACCATCGTCTCCCAGGCGGAACGCAACGGGTCGGGCCGGTCGGCGAACATCAGCAGCCCGGCGGGGAGGCGGTCCAGCACGGTGCGCAGGCTCATCGGAGTCTCCACCCGCCCGGCCGGGTCGGCGGCCGTAAAAGAATCGTTCACTTCGGAGGCCAGGCGGCAGATGTGGCCGATGTATTCATCGTCCAACCCCCGGTAGCGCCGCCGCAACATGGCTTTAATCTCGTCGGCGGTGGGGAAACTCTTCTCCCAGATCACCCACCGGTCGGCGAAGGCCTTGTTCAAAGTCTGGGTGCCGGCGTAGTCGCGCAGGTCGGTGGGGTTCATCGTCCCGAACAGCCGCACGTCGCCCCGCAACGGCACCGACTCCCCGGTGGGCAAGTCCAGGGCCCCGTAGCGGTCCAGCAGGCTGTGCAAAGCGAACAGGGTTTCCGCCCCGGCCGCGTTCAACTCGGACAGGTTGACCAGGGCCGGCCCGCGCAGGGCGCGGGTGATGTCGCCGTCCTCCCAGCGACTTTCGGTGCCGCCCTTCCCGTCCCCGTACAATTTGACCGACCCGATGAGGGTGATGTCACGCACCTCCCCGGTGAGCGGAATGCGGTAATAGGGCAAGCCCAGCAGGGCCGCGAACTGCTCGATGTCGTGGTCTTTGCCGGTGCCCATATGGCCCCGCACCGCCAAATGGAGGGGGACGGTTCCCGGCGGCTCGGCCCGGCGGACGGCCTCCACCGCCGCGAACCGGTACAGCATCCCCACATCCACGTAATGCGGATCGGGGGAGGGGATTTTCCCTCGGCGGTGGGACAGGTCGGCCAACCCCCGCGCCGGGAGGGCGAACCGTTCCAAAACGATCGGCTGGCCCGCGCCGGACGGGTCGGTGAAGGTAACTTCGTCGGACACGGTCGCTTTCTTTCCCATCAGCGGATCGGTTCCGCCGCCCGCCCGGATGATAGGCGGCCGGGGGGGCGCATCCGGCCGCCCGGAGGCAGGGGCCGGCCGTCGACCGCCCCGGGGCGGGCGGCCTCCCCGGTTCCGGCCCGGCACGCCCCGCTCCACCAGCGGTCCTCCCCGAACAGGGCCAAGCCCCGCCGCAGGGCCAGCCGCACCCCGTCCACCATGGAAGCGGCCAGCTCATTGGGGCGCGTCACCACCTGATGCCGGGGGTAGGCGGCCACCACCGTATCGTCCCCCACTCCGATTCCCAGCACCGTGATCCCCAAGCCGTCTATTTCCGCCACCGCCCGGGACAGGTTCTCCACCGACCCCCGCGTCATCCCGTCGGCCAGCACCACCATCACCGACACCCGGGCGCGATGGGCGGACAGCCGCCCGGCGGCGTAGGTCAGGTTGAACTCGTCCACGTTGGCCGCGTTTTCGAACATGGACACCGGGGCGCACTCCCGGGGGGCGCGGCGGGCGGCCATGTTCGCCTCCCCGGTGCGGGCCGCCGCCCAGAACAGCCCGGCCAGCACGTCCTCGGCGCGCCGCCACGGCTGATCGAAGGTGGACAGCAAATAGTGGTTGACGGTGGAAGTGAGCCGTTTGGCAGCCTCCCCCCGGCTTTGCCGAAGTTGGCCGGCGGCGGTGCTCCGGCGCCGGGAATAGGACCATTCGGTGTCGTCCGCTTTGGCGGCGAAAGCCCGGTTGAACAGGGACACTTCGAAATCCACCTGCAACTCGTTGCACATCGCCGCCAACGTCCACGCCCCCAGCATGGCCGCCGACAGGCCCCACGGCTGCCGGTCGCCGGCGGAAGCCAGGCGCCGGGGCTGCAACATGGAGGCCGAACCGTCCACCAGCACGCTCACCGCGTAGGAACGGCGGGTGGAACGGGAGCGCCGTTCGAACATCCGCTGATAGAGGCCGCCCCCCAGCAACAGGGCCGAATAGGGGGACAGGTCGCCCGCGTCGTAGCCGGAACGCAACCCCCGCCGCTGGTTGGCCGCGAACAGCGGAAACAGCTCGCCCGACACCCGGTGCTGATCCACCTGCCAGGAACGGGCCGCTTCCATGAGGGCCGCCCTTCCCTGGGAGGCGAACCCCCGGAAAGAGTCGGGCACCGGACCCACCACCAGCTTGCCGCTCTGGCCGGTGGGCAGGTACACCAGCGGGGCCTGGCTGACGGTCAGCAACTGCTCGGCGCCTTCCTCGCCCGCCCGCTCGGCCTGCTCGCGGCGGTCCCCGTTGCTGGATTCCATCGCCTCCCCGCCCCGCCGGGTTTCCTCATAGGAGTCGGCGTCGGACACCACCGGGGACAGCAGGCGGACCCGGTCCAAGCCGTCGGCCATCGCCTCCCGCTCCGCCTCCTGCCGCCGCCGGTCCCCGCCTTCGCCGCCCTCCCCGCCTCCCGCCGACGCCAAACCGCGGCGGCGGGCTATTTCCAGCAACTTCAAAGCCAGCCCGGCCGTCTCCCACGGGTCGGCGGCGGCGGCGGCCGCGGCCAGCAACGGGGCGGCTTCCCCCAGGGCTTCCGCCACTTCCGATTGCAGGAGGGGGTTCAAAAAGCCGGGGTCGGCGTAGCCGCCCACCAGCATGAAACATGCCACCGCGAACTGGGCCCCCGCCCCCCGCCCCCGCAGTCCATCGTTCAGCGCCGCCCGGTACAGATCCTCCAGCACCGAGCAGGCCCCCGGGTAGGCGGCCAGCCCCTGGTTTTCCTGGCGGGCGTCCTCCACTGCGAAAAACAGGGCCTCGGCCGGGGGGCCGCCCGCCTCGTGCAGGGCCTCCAGCAGGGTCATCGGCTCCCCGTCGGCTTCCGGTTCCCAGTCGGGCGGCGGGGGGCGGGTTTCCTCCAAGTCGGTGGACACCAAATGGATCACCTCGTGCAAGGCGGAAGCCAGGGCTGTTTCCTCCGGGGTGACCGGGGCCCGCCGCCCGTACGCCGCCTGGAAAAGTCCGGGGTCGATCACCACTTCGTCCCCCTCCGCCCGGCTGGACGAACCCAGCGTCACCCGCAGATCCTCCCGGCCGGTGAGGGCGCGGGCCACCCGGGTCACCGCTCCCGACACCCGCTGGTAGCGGGCCACCACCGACTCGATGGCCCGTTCCTCCGCGGGCAGGATTTCCCCCAGCAGGGCGCCGGGGGCAGGGGGCCGGGTTTGGGTCATGGTTCTTCAGTTTGCCATACCCGTCCGACAAAAATCCCCCGGTCGGAAAGGGGGGCGGGGCGGCGGTTCAGGCCGCCCACAGCAAAGCCAAGGCGATGGCCGCCACAGCCCAAGCCGTCAAAGTGCGGGACCGGTTCAGTTTCGGGCCGGGGGGGATGCGCTGCCAGAGGCCGGCGATCACCAGGCCCGCCGCCAGTCCGCCCAAATGGGCCTGCCAGGCCACGTTCCCGATGACGAAAGGAAGAACCAGGTTGATGGCCAGCAGGAACGCCAACTGCCGGAAGGCGGCCCTGCCCGCGGGGGTGTTGCGCACCCGGAAAGCCCCCGCCAGGGCCGCCCCCAGCAAACCGAACACCGCCCCCGACGCCCCCAGGGCCACCGCCCGTCCGTCCACCAGAAACTGGAAGGCCGCCCCGCCGCCCGCCGCCGACCCCAGATAGAGGGCGATGAAAGAAGCCGACCCCACCTGCTGTTCCATGCGGGGGCCCAGCACGTACAGGAAATACATGTTGAAGAGAATGTGAAAGATGAAGCCTTCGCTGTGCAGGAAAGCGGCGGTGACGCCCCGCCACCATTCTCCTTCGGCGACCAGCCAGGTGGCGTGGGCGAAATAGTTGAAGATGGTATTCCCCATCACCCACTGCAACAGGTAGACGACGGCGGTGATGATGAGGATGGCCAGGGTAGCCGGGGTGAGCGAACCGCCGATGTTGCGGGCGCGGGAGCCGCCGCCCGTCCGGGCCGGGCCGGAGGCGCGGGACGCCACCCGGCGGGGTTGCTGCGGGCTGCAGTCCGGGCACCGCTGTCCGACCGCCGAGTCGATGGAGCAGTCCGGGCAGATGTGCCGTTCGCATCGGGAGCAACGCAGAAAAGTGATCCGGTCGCGGTGCCGATGGCATACCGGCTGGGTGAGGTCCATTCCCCCATTGTAGGGGAGGGGCGCTCCTCTAAGCCCCTTTAATTAAGGAGGGGGCTCCCGGCGGGCGGGGCGGAAGCGGGCGGGGCGGGGTAACATCGGGGTATGAGCATCGTCACCTCGCGGTCCTCCACCGGCGTCACGGTGGTAACCGAAACCGTTCCGGCGGTGCGTTCGGTGGCCGTCGGATGCTGGCTGGACACCGGCAGCCGCGACGAACGACCCCATGAGGCGGGGGCCGCCCATTTTTTGGAACATCTGCTTTTCAAAGGCACCGACCGGCTGTCGGCCCGCGACATTTCCGAAACGTTCGACGCCATCGGCGCCCAAAGCAACGCCTTCACCTCCAAAGAACGCACCTGCTTTTGGGCGCACCTGCTGGACTCGGAGTTGGACACCGGAATGGACCTGTTGGCGGAAATGCTGCAGCGCCCCGCCTTCCGCCCGCATGAAATCGACTCGGAACGGCAGGTGGTGATCGAAGAAATCAACATGAACGAGGACGACCCGTCCGACACCGCCTTTGAAACTTTCATACGCACCATGTTCTCCAGCCATTACCTGGGGCCGCCGGTGCTGGGCACCAGGGAATCCATCGGGGCGATGACCGGGGACGACCTGGCCGGCTACTGGGGGCGGCGCTACGGGTCGGACAGTTGCGTGGTGGCGGTGGCGGGCAACGTGCAACATGAGCGGGTGATGGAACTGGTGGAGAAGCATTTCGGGGAATGGGACACCCCGGAGACGGGACGCCCTTTGCGGGAAGTCGTCTTGGAGACTCCGGTGAGGACGATGGTGGTGTGGCGGGACACCGAACAGGCCCATCTGGCGATGGGGGGGCTGTCCATCACCGCCTCCGACGAGGGGCGGTTCGCCCATTCCGCCATGCAGCATATCTTGGGCGGGGGAATGTCCTCCCGTCTGTTCCAAAAAATCCGGGAGGAACGGGGGCTGGCTTACGCCGTGCACAGTTTCAGTGTGCCTTTCACCGAAACCGGGGCCTGGGGGGTGTATGTGGGCACCACTCCGGCTACCGTGCCGGAAGTGATGGAGATTCTGATCGACGAAATCGCGACGATGATCGAACAGGGGGTGACCGAGGCGGAACTGGAACGGGCCAAAGGCCATATGCGGGGGTCGCTGGCCCTGTCCATGGAGGACACCCAAACCCGGATGGTGCGCCTGGGACGCAACCACCTGTGCGGTTTGCCCCAACTTTCTTTGGATGAGCGGCTGGCCCGCATCGACCGGATCACCGTCGGGGAAGTGTTGGAAGTGGCGGGGCGGGTGTTGCGGGGGCCGCTGGTGATGGGGGCGGTGGGGCCGCTCGATTCGGCGGAGCTGACGGTGATGATGCTATGACCGCCGAAAAGTTGCGGGTGGGGATTTCGGGGGCTCCGGGCAAAATGGGCCGGTTGGCTTTGGGCGCCCTTTTGCCCGAACCTGATTTGGAAGCGGCGGGTTTGTACGCTCCCGGGCACGACGGGGAAGACCTGGGAGGGGTTGTTTGCTCCGGCGACCCGGAGGCCCTGCGGGGATGCGATGTGATTTTGGAAGTTACCAACCCGGATGCCGCGCCCGGAAACGTTTCCCGCTGGCGGACTTTCGGGGCGGATGTGGTGATCGGAACCTCCGGATACGATGAGGGCAAAGTGGCGGCTCTGCGGGAAGAATGGGCGGGGGCCGGGGGGCGTTGCTTGGTGGTCCCCAACTTTTCGGTGGGGGCGGTGCTGATGATGCTGTTCTCCGAACTGGCCGCCCCCCATTTCGCTTCGGCGGAGATCGTTGAAATGCACCATCACGACAAACCGGACGCCCCGTCCGGCACCAGCCTGAACACGGCCGCCCGCATGGGGGCCGCCCGGAGGCGGGCGGGGGTGGAGACGCACGGCCGGGGGCGGGAGTTGGCGGCGGGTGCGTTGGGGGCGACGGTGGAAGGGGTGGCCGTTCATTCGTTGCGCGCCCACGGGTCGGTGGCCCATCAGGAGGTGGTGCTGGGCGGGGTCGGCGAATATCTGACCATCCGCCACGACACCACCGACTACCGGGCGTTCGCCCCGGGGATTGTGCTGGCGTTGCGGTCGGTGGCGGATTTGGCCGAGCCGGTGACGGTGGGGTTGGACGCCCTGTTGGAAATGTGATGGGCGGCGGCAGGAGGTAGGGGTTATGGACGGCGGGCCGGTCGGGATTTTCGGAGGGACGTTCGATCCTCCCCACATCATCCATGTGCTGATCGCCGAAGCCGCATACAGGCAACTGGGTTTGGAGCGGGTGGTTTTCGTTCCCGCCGGCTCGCCCTGGCAGAAAACGGGGGAGACGGTCGCCTCCGCCGAACATCGCCTGGGGATGACGTTGGCCGCCGTCGCCGACTGGGATGTTGCGGAAGTGGACGACCGGGAGGTGCGCCGCCCCGGCCCCACCTACACGATTGACACGTTGCTGGAACGGGGGGACGCCGAACCGGTTTTGATTCTGGGGGCGGACGCCGCCCGCGGGCTTCCCACCTGGCATCGGGCGGGGGAGGTGATGGGCTTGGCCCGGGTGGCGGTGGTTCCCCGTCCCGGGGAGGAGCGGGCGGCGGTGGATGAGGCCCTGGGCGGTCGGGCGGAATGGCTGGATATGCCGGAGTTTCCCGTGTCCGGCTCCGAAATCCGGGCCAAGGCGGAGCGGAGGGGGAACATCCACTATCTGCTTCCCCAACCGGTGTGGGCGTACATCCTGGTGCACGGGTTGTACGGATACGGGGCGGGGGATGCTAAAGTGGGGTTGATGAACGCCGTTGCCAGCCAAGGGGGGTGAATATCACCGAACGGGCCGTTACGATTGCGGAACTGTCTTCGGCGGATTTGGCCCGGGCGTCCGCGGACGCGATCGACGGCAAACAGGGGAGGGAGGTGGCGATTCTGTGGGTGGGGGATCTGTTGCGGGTGGCGGACGTGTTCGTGATCGCCACCGGTTCGTCCAAACGGCAGATCCGCACTATGGCCGAAGAGGTGGAGGAGCGGCTGAAAGGCCACCACCGGGAGCCGGTGCGCATCGAAGGCCGGGAGGAGGGCGACTGGCTGCTGATGGACTACGGCGACCTGGTGGTGCACCTGTTCTCCCAGCAAGCCCGTGAATTCTACGCCCTGGAGCGCCTGTGGGGGGACGCCCCCCGCGTGGAGTGGACGCCGCCTCCCGCCCCCGCCGGGAATTTGGCGGATTTGGAGGATGGTTTGCGGAATGTAAAATCCCCACTATGATGGAACCAATCAAAGGGGCTGTAGCTCAGGTCGGCAGAGCGCTTGCATGGCATGCAAGAGGCCACGGGTTCAAATCCCGTCAGCTCCACCACCCCTAATGGCCGACGTAGTCCTCCCCCGCGGCCCCAAACTAATAGAGGTGGCCCTCCCCCTCCAGGCCATAAATGAAGCGTCTGTGCGGGATATAAATGTCAAGATGGGTCATCCTTCTAATCTTCATAGGTGGTGGGCGCGTCGTCCATTGCCTGCCGCACGGGCGGTTTTGTGGGCATCCTTAGTGGATGATCCCCTTGCTGATCCTGATAGGTTTCCTACAGAGGAGGATAGAACACTGGAGCGCAAGCGGCTGTTTAGTATTTTGGAAAGGTTGTTGACGCGAGAGAATTCTAACAATCCTCAAGTATTGGACGAGGCCCGGAGGGAGATAGAGCCTTCTATAAACGGGGGGGGGGGTAAGGGTTTTAGACCCCTTTTGCGGGAGAGGAATTATTCCACTGGAGGCCCAGCGTTTGGGTTTACCATCGTTTGGAGGCGATTTAAATCCAGTAGCAGTGTTAATTTCCAAGGCTATGGTAGAAATTCCGCCCCGGTTTAAAAATTATCCACCGGTTAATCCTGCATCTAAGGATGTTACTACCCTCAAAACATGGAATAGAGCTCAAGGTTTAGCGGAGGATATCAAGTTCTATGGAGACTTAATTCATAGGGGAGCACAGGAACATATCGGTTATATATATCCAAGGGTGGAGGATTCAACGGTAATAGCATGGATTTGGGCTCGTTCCGTTAAATCTCCTGATCCATCTTGGAGTGGTCATATTCCACTAGTAAGTAATTGGATATTACGTAAGAAAGAGGGCAAGCCTTTGATTTGGGTAGAACCGATTGTTGATCGTTCAACGCACACTGTGAGATATAATATTAGGGAGGGTGGTACTCCTATAAAGAGGACAATCGCTAGAGGAGGTGGTATTTGTATTGCTACTGGGGCGTCAGTTAGTTCCAAATATATACAGTATCAAAGTCAACAAGGATTGATGAGTGAAACAATGATTGCGGTTGCTGTGGAAGGTGAGTCTGGTAGGATGTATTTTAATCCTACTGTGTTGCCAAATCTCCCAGAACCTAACTTCATTCCTAAAGGGAATTTATTGGGTAAGGCTACCGACAGCGTTTCTTTATATGGAATGACAAAATGGAGTGATCTCTTTACTACTCGACAATTAATATCACTTGGTACATTGTCTACTCTTTTGTTGGAAGTATGGAATACTATAAAATCAGATTCTGAGCAAGCAGGCTTAGCCAATGATGGAATACGTTTACGAGATGGAGGGGCTGGTTCTGTAGCTTATGCGGATGCAGTTGTTACATACTTATCTTTTGCTTTTGATAAGTTAGCGGAAGCAAATAATTCATTAGTTCGATGGAGGCCAAGCTCAGAATGTCCTGTTGGTTTATTTGGTCGGCAAGCTATTCCTATGATATGGGATTATGCGGAAGCCAATCCGTTAAGCAATTCTTCAGGTTCCTGGAAAGGAATGGTTGATGGAGTCCTACTATCTTTTTCATCTAAAGATTGGCCTTTAATCCAAGATACTGTCCTATCTGATATTAAACAACGCGAATCAAAAACTAGATTAGAGGAGATAGTATCACCAATAATTTGCACCGATCCTCCTTACTATGACAACATTCAATATGCAGATATTTCAGATTTTTTCTATGTATGGTTACGTCATAATTTGTTTGATTTGTGGCCAGATGAATGCTCTACTTTATTAACCCCTAAACTCGATGAATTGGTAGCTAGTCCATGGAGGGTAGGTTCAATGACAATTGCTCAAAAAAATTTTGAGGAGGGTATGAAAAACGTAATGAAGGGAATAGCCCTCGCTCAAAACCGGAAGTTTCCTGCTACCATTTTTTACGCATTTAAGCAACAAGAAAAGAAGAACGGAAAAATCACTTCTACTGGTTGGGAAACTTTCCTTCAAGGATTGGTAGATGCTGGTTTACAGATAACCGCCACTTGGCCCATTCATACTGAAACAACTGGCCGAATGATTTCACAAGGTACGGCAGCGTTGGCCTCTTCGGTGGTGTTGGTTTGCCGTCCTCGTTCTGATAATGCTCAGTTAGAAACGAGGGGTGGGTTTATAGCCGCCTTGCGGGATGAGATGCCGGAGGCCATAGAGTTACTTCAGGAGCAGGCTATTCCGCCGGTGGATATGGCTCAGTCGGCTATCGGGCCGGGAATGCGTATTTTCTCCCGCTATGCCCGGGTGGTGGAGGCGGATGGGTCCACGATGTCGGTTCGTACGGCGTTGGGTCTCATCAACGAAAAATTGGAGGAGATTTTGTCGGCGGAAGAGTCTGAATTGGATTCCGACAGTCGGTTTGCTCTTACCTGGTATCGCCAATACGGATTCGAATTGGGATCGTTCGGGGATGCTGAGGTTTTGGCGAAGGCGATGGGGGTGGCGGTGGAGGGGGTGGAGGATGCGGGGGTTGTGGAGTCCAAGGGCGGCAAGGTTCGGTTGTTGCGCCGGGACGAGTTGGACCCAGAGTGGGATCCTAGGACCGACCGAAGATTGACCGTTTGGGAGATTACCCAGCACCTCATCGCCCGAATGGAAAAATCCGAAGGCAAGGCTGGGGAGTTGTTAGCCAAGGTGGGGGGCGGGATGAGCGACCAAGCCCGCCATCTTGCCTATCTGCTCTACCAGGTGGCGGACTCCGAGGGTGCCACCGAGGACGCCGTGGCCTACAACAGCTTGGTCACCGCCTGGGAAAGCATATCCCAAGAGGCCCGCCGCGCCCAAGGTCCCACCCAGACCGCAATTCCCACTTGATTTGGAGGATGCTCGCCTCCCCCAAACGAATTTGTCACACCCCCCTATTACGTTAGGGAGTATGAAGCACATAGCTAATTCCGGGCGGTTGCCGCAGGTCGCTGAGCGCGCCAAGGCGGGCGTAACTTCGGGTGGGGAGAATTTGTCACACCCCTCTATTACGTTGGGGGGTATGAAGCGTATATCCGATTCTGGGCGGTTGCCGCAGGTTGCTGAGCGCGTCGGCGTGGGTGTTGCTATGGGCGGGGAGGATTTGTCACACCCTCCGGTTACGTGGGGGGTATGAAGCACATTGCTAATTCCGGGCGGTTGCCGCAGGCGGCTGAGCGCGTCGACGCGGGCGTTGCGACGAGTGGGGGGAATTTGTCACAGCCTCCGGTTACGTTGGAAAGTATGAAACGTGTTGCTAATTCCGAGCGGGTTCGGGCGGCTGATGAGCAGATCGGGGCCGGGTTGGGCATCCTGGGGGAGGAGGCCGCTGGTGCTGGGTCTCGGGCTGAGTTGGAGGAGGTGGCGGGGGCGGTGAAGCGGGCCAAGGCCCGTTTGGCCGGCTTGGAGACCGCTATCGCGTTGCGTCTGTCCCGGGAGGAGGGGAAGCGGGAGGCGGCTGAGATTATGCAAGACCAGATGGGGATGACTTCCCACCAGGCCAAATACATCACCAAAGTGTCGGAGGGGTTGGCGGAGATGCCCAACACGCGGGCCAAGTTGGCGGCGGGGGAAATCACTTTGGAGCACGCCTCCGCCTTGACCGGCGCCGCCCGAGAGTGCGGTGCGCGGCGGGTGGATCAGGACGCGGGGTTGTTGGGGGAGGCGGTTGCTTCCAATCCGGATGGGTTCCGCAAGAAGGCCCGGGAGTGGACTTCCGCTAACAGCCGGGACCGGGAAGAAGAGTCTTTGCGGCGGCAACGTGGGCGGCGTAAGGCTTATATGTTTTGGGACCCGGCTAAGGATATGGGGGTGTTGCACGCTGAGTTGGACCGGATTGCTTTTGGGCAGGTCCGGCAGGCTTTGGACTTGGGCGTAGATCGGTTGCGACGGGATGATTCCGGCCGCGGAGTTTCCCCGGATGAGTTTCGTTCCAACGAGCAACGGCGGGCGGACGCCCTGTTTGAGCTGTTGACCGGCCGCGATTCTGAAACTTTTCAACCCCTTTCCGAGGCGGGGGCTCAAACGGGCAAGCCTTCTACTCAGCTGGTGGTGGTGGCCGACATTGGGGTTTTGGACGGCTCCCGTCCAGGGGGGCGGTGTGAGGTTTTGGGGAGCGGGCCGGTGCCGCCTTCCGTTCTGGGACGTCTCTCGCCTGATACTTCGCTGAGTGGGATTATCTTCGGGGGGAAAGGACGGGTGCTGTGGCTGGGGCGCAAACAACGTCTGGGCAACGCCGCTCAGCGGATGGCGGCCGCGGTGCGGGACGGGGGATGCGTCCGATGTGACATTTCCACCCACCAGACCCAGTTGCACCATATTTGGGACTGGTACGACGGCGGCCCCACCGACATCGACAACTTGGCCTCCCTCTGCGGGTCACACCACCGCCAACTGCAGGACGACAACCTGGAACTTTTCCAGCAAGACGGCCGATGGAAAACCCGGCCCCGGCCCGGGCCGCCTGTTCGCGCCGGGCCTGGTTGAGACCGGCCTGGGAACCTGGGGTTGGGACTAAGAGTCGGTGCGGTAGCCCATGCCTCGGCGACGGCGGCGGAAGTCGCGGGCGTCTAGAGCGAAGGCTTCGAACAGGGCCTGTTCTTCGGGGTCGTCCAGCATTTCCGGGTGCCATTGCACGGCCAGAGCCCGCCATTCCGTATCAGAGCTTTCCACCGCCTCAATGTGCCCCCCGGTGGTTTTCCCCACCACCCGCAGGCCGCGTCCCAACCGGTCAATGGCCTGATGGTGCAGGGAATTCACCTGGCGTTCCCCGTTTTGATAGATATCGGCCAAGCGGCTGTCCGGTTCAAACTTGACCCTATGCCGGTGGGCGTTTCGTATCTCCGCCGAGTCGGCCATCGCCGGATGGTCCGGGTCGTCGTCGGACAGAATATGCTGGTGCAGGGTCCCTCCCAGGGCCACGTTCAGAACCTGGATTCCCCGGCAGATGGCCAGCACCGGAATGCGCCGCCGCCGAGCCTCCAACACCAGGGCCAAGTCGCGGTCGTCGTCGGCTCGGTCCAGATCCACGCTGGCCGTGTTATCCTGACCGTATAACACCGGATCAATGTCGTGCCCGCCGGTCACCAGCAACCCGTCCGCCCCGGTCAGCAGCAACGGCGCGTCCTCCGGGTCCATTTCCGCCAGCGCCACAATCGCCGCCCCGGCGCGCCGCACCGCCTCCGTGTAGTACAGCCCCAGGCCGTGCAACCGGGTCTTCGGGCCCAGATAAGTGTCGGCCACCCGCACGGTGGTGGTGAGGGCTATCAGCGGTTTAGGGTTCATAGAATTCATCGGGTCAGCAGAAATATAGACGTTTGCTCTCCGTTTGCCTGGAATTTACCGGTTTTGCGCGGCGGCGGGACAAATCACGGGACGGGGTAACATTACCGGCGTGACGCAACGCTACGACCATCGCGCCGTGGAAACAAAATGGCAACGGCATTGGGAAGAAGCCGGCATATACCACTCCGATGTGGACTGGTCGCGCCCCAAGCACTACGCCCTGACCATGTTGCCCTACCCCAGCGGCGACCTGCACATCGGCCACTGGTACGCCATGACCCCCTCCGACGCCCGCGCCCGTTACATGCGCATGCGGGGCTTCAACGTGCTGTTCCCGATGGGGTTCGACGCCTTCGGCCTCCCCGCTGAAAACGCAGCCATCCAAGCCAACATCCATCCCTGGGAATGGACCTACGCCAACATCGAACGGATGCGGGGCCAGTTGCGTTCCATGGGGACCATGATCGACTGGCGGCGGGAGGCGGTGTCCTGCACCCCCGAGTACTACCGCTGGTCGGAATGGTTCTTCTCCCGCCTCTACCAGGCGGGCTTGGCCTACCGGGGGGAGGCGCTGGTCAACTGGTCGCCCAGCATGCAGACCGTGCTGGCCAACGAACAGGTCATCAACGGCCGGGACGAACGCACCGGCCAGCCGGTGGTGCAGAAGATGATGGAACAATGGTTCTACCGCATCACCCGCTACGCCGAGGAGCTGCTGCAATACGACGGCATCGACTGGCCGGACCCGGTGGTGGCCATGCAGACCAACTGGATCGGCCGTTCCGAAGGAGCCCGGGTGGCCTTCCCGTTGGTCGTCCAAGGCGAAGCCGACCCCGACCGGGCCATCGAAGTTTTCACCACCCGGCCCGACACCCTGTTCGGAGCCACTTTTATGGTGCTGGCCCCCGAACATCCGCTGGTGGAGGATCTCACCTCCGAAGGGCAGAGCAGGGCGGTGGCCGACTACCGGGAGGCGGCCGCCGCCCGGACGGAGATGGAACGCACCGACCTGGGCAAGGAAAAAACCGGGGTGGACACCGGCGGATTCGCCGTCAACCCGGTCAACGGGGAGCGCATTCCGGTGTGGGTGGCCGACTACGTGCTGATGAGTTACGGCTCCGGGGCCATCATGGCCGTGCCCGGGGAAGACGAACGGGACTGGGAGTTCGCCGAACGTTACGGCCTGCCCATCCTGCGTACCGTCCAGCCCCCCGCCGACTTCGCGGGCGGGGCCTACCTGGGGGACGGCCCCTCCATCAACTCCGGTTTCCTGGACGGCAAAAACATGGAGGACTCCAAGCGGGCGATGATGGACTGGCTGGAGGAAAACAACCACGGGCGGCGGGAAGTCCAATACCGCTTGCGGGACTGGCTGATCAGCCGCCAGCGCTACTGGGGATGCCCCATCCCCATCCTCTACGGAGAGGACGGCCGGGCGATGCCCGTCCCCGACGGCCAGCTGCCGGTGGAACTCCCCGCCGATGTGGATTTCAAACCCACCGGCCGCAGTCCGCTCCTGGAACACGACGGTTTCCGGCGCGCCGCAGCCCCCGACGGAAGCCCCGCCGCCCGGGAAACCGACACCATGGACACTTTCATGTGCTCCTCCTGGTACCACCTGCGCTACCTGAGCCCCCGTTACGAACAGGGGCCGTTCGATCCGGAAGAGGCCGCCTACTGGCTGCCCGTCGACCTCTACACCGGCGGGGCGGAACACGCCGTGATGCACCTGCTCTACACCCGGTTTTTCAACAAAGCCCTGCGTGACATGGGAATTTTCGACTCCACTATGGAAGCCATGCGGGCCCGGGGGCGGGACCCGGCGGGGCTGTTGGACGAACCGATGTTGATGCTCCGCAACCAGGGGCAAGTGCTGGGAGAAGAACGGTCCGGAGACCTGGTAGTCGTAGAACTAAAACCGGGGGGGGAGGGGGGTCGGGCGACGGCCCGCCGGGTGCGGGTAGTGGAAGAGCCCGCCCGGCCTCAGAACGGTGAGCCAAAGAACGGGGAGGTGGCGGGCGAAGTGATCCGCCGCAGTGAAAAAATACTGTGGGTGCGCCCCTTCGCCGGGGCCGGGGCCCGGGACGGGGAAGCCCATCCGGCGGAAATGGAAGTGGCGGTCCCGGCGGACGCCGTAGTGGACATCCCCGGGATACCGGGCGACAACGCCCTCTTGCAACTGCGGGAAAGGTTGGACGTGCAACGGATGTCCAAATCGAAAGGCAACGTGGTCAACCCGGACGAGCTGGTGGGGGAATACGGGGCGGACACGGTGCGCACCTACCTGATGTTCGCCTTCGAATGGGAGAAAGGCGGCCCTTGGAACAGCCGGGGCATCCGGGGGGCGCACCGGTTCATCACCGACCTGTGGCGGCTGGGCGAAACCGGCTACCGGCCCGGGGAAGTTTCTCCCGACGCGGAGAAGGAACTGCGGCGCCGGGCCCATCAGGCCATCGAACGGGTGGGCGGCGACATGGAAAACCTGCATTGGAACACGGCCGTGGCCGAACTGATGGTGTTGCGCAACGCCCTGTTCAAAGTCCGCGCCGCCCGCGATGTTTCCGAAGGGATATGGCGGGAAGCTTTGGAGATTTTGCTTTTGCTGGCCGCCCCCATCGCCCCCCATGTAACTGAAGAAGCCTGGCATCGGCTGGGACATCGGCAAAGCATCCACCTGCAGCCGTGGCCGGAATCCGACCCGGAGGCGGCCGCCGACGAACAGGTGACCCTGGTGGTGCAGGTCAACGGCAAAGTGCGGGACCGCTTCCCGGCTCCGGTGGGAATCACCAGGGAGGAAGCCATGGCCCTGGTGGCGGGCTCCGCCAACATCCAGCGTTCCCTGGGCGGGTCCGAAATCCGCCGAGTGGTGTACCGGCTGCCCCATTTGCTGAACATCGTCGTTTGAGGGTTAAAACCCGGGTTTGCGCCGCCCAGGTTTGAAAAACCCTCCTGGGAGCAAAAATTTTATTTCCCCGTTTCGCCTGGTCAGAGTGGGTTTTCGCCTGCCCGGGACAGGTTGGCTGAAAACAACCCCCTTATTTTTTGACGATTTATTGGGTATATGAAAGATATGGAATACGCCAACCACACCCAAACCCAGGCCAACCAGGCTCAAAGCGCGGAACAGACGGAGCAGATGGAACGGACCGTTAGCCCCGCCGGGATGTCCGAATCCCGCGCCCCCGGCTTCGGGGGCAACCGGCGGCTGATGGCGGCCGTGCTGGCCGGGGGGCTGGCGGTGACCGTCGGGGCGGCCCTGTGGTACGGAACCCGCTCCGGGGACTCCCCGCCGCCGCCCGCCCAGACTCTTCCCGCCGCCCCGGTGGCGGCTACCCCGCCCGTCCCGTCCGCTCCGTCCCGAATGCTCACCGTGCATGTGTCGGGGGCGGTGGCCGACCCGGGACTGGTGTCGGTGGCTGAAGGAAGCCGCGTGGCGGATGTCATCCGGGCCGCCGGAGGGATGCGGCCCGGGGCCGGTTTCGGCTCCATCAACCTGGCGGAGACGGTGCGGGATGGAATGCGCCTGGCGGTGCCCTGGGCGGGCGAGGCCCCCGCCGGGGCCGGCGGCGACATGGGAACGGGCGTTTCGCGAGACGGGAAAGTGGATATCAACCGGGCGGGCCCGTCGGATATGACCCGGTTGCCGGGGGTGGGGGAGGTGATCGCCCAGAGAATCATTTCCTACCGCGAGGCCAACGGCCCGTTCGGGACGGTGGAGGACCTGCTGGACGTGCCCGGCATCGGGGAAGGCAAACTGGCCGCCATCCGCGACTACGCGATGGTCGGTTGAGCGGGCCCGGCGCGGCAACGGGGCGGGCGGATGACAACGGGCAAACGTTCCCTCCTGGGCCGTTTTCCGGATAAAAAAGAGATGGCCTGGCCGCTGGCGGCGGCCGCTATCTGGGCGGGAGTGGCGGCCGGGGTCAAATTGCGGCCGGCGGTTTTGACGGCGACGGTGATCGTAGTTTTCGCCGCGGCCGGCGGGATATTGCTGATAGCCCCCAAGTTCGCTCCGAGGTTTGCCAAAACTGCGACTTGGGGGGTTCTTCTCGGGTTGGCCGCGGCGGGGGCGCTCAGCGGGATGTTGCTCGCCGACCGCGAGCAGAATGTGCGGGAGGCGGAACTCCCCGCCGGGCAGTTGCGAATGGAGGTGCGGGCCGTAACCCCCGGCCGCGGGTCGCCGGACAACGGCTCGGCGCTGGTGAAACCGACGGCCGTCGTCCGGGACGGGCAGTCCCGGCCCTGGGACGGGCCGCCCGGGTGGCTGCGGGGGGAGGTGTCCGACTGGCGCCTCGGCCAACTTTGGGAAATCCGCACCGTCATGCGCCCCGCCCCCGGCGGAGGCATCGGACGTCCCGTCGCCTGGTCTGGCACCGCCAAAACTCCCCGTTTCCTGGGCTACGGAGGCGGGTGGCCGGGCGGGATGGTGGCCGGGTTTCGCGACTATCTGCTGGACAGGCTGCAACCGCACACCGCACGGGGGCGGGCCCTTTTGGCCGGGTTCCTGCTGGGCGACACCTCCCATTTGGAAAGCATCGACGTGGAAAGAATGCGCCGCTCCGGCATGTCCCACTACGTGGCGGTGTCGGGCAGCAACGTGGCTTTGTTTCTGGGGGCGTTGTTTTTGGCGGCCGGGCCGCTGGGATGGAACTCCCGGCGGCGGGCGGCCCTGGGCCTGGCCGGGCTGGTGTTTTTCGTTCTGCTAATCGGGCCCGACCCGTCGGTGCTGCGGGCGGCGGTGATGGCCGGGCTGGTGTTGGTCGCCATCCCCTTCGGCCTGTTGCCGGGCATCTGGAAAGTAATGGGGGCGGGGGTGGGAATGTTGCTGTTGATCTCCCCGGAGTTGGCTTTCAGCCTGGGTTTTGCGCTGTCGGTGGCCGCCACCGCCGGAGTGGTGGTCGGGTCGGCATGGTTCCCGGCGGTGAAACCCCGCTGGCTGGGAACATCGCTGGGAGCTTCGTGCGGAGCGCAGGCGGCGGTGGCCCCCGTTTTGCTCCTGGCCATCGGCTCCATCCCCCTGTGGTCCCCGCTGGCCAATGTGCTGTCCGCCCCGTTGGTGGCCGCCGCCACCATCGCCGGCGGGCTGGGGGCTTTGACCGGATTCGGGCCCCTGCTGGCGGTGGGAAGTTTCCTCGCCGAACTGGTGCTGGGCGTAGCCCGGGCGGCCGCCCACCTCCCCCAGGCGGGCTGGGCGGTTTTCATCCTGTTGGCGGCGGGCGGGGCGGGGCTGTTCTGGAAAAAAACCCGGCCGGCGGCGGCCATTGCCGGAGCGGGGATCGTCCTGGCCCTGACCCTGCCCGCGGCGGGAGGAACCTCCGGCCCGGCCTTCGTCGCCCTGGACGTGGGCCAAGGCGACTCGTTGCTGCTGCTGGGGGCGGACGGGGAAACCATCCTGGTGGACGGAGGCTCCGACGGGGTGCTGGTGTTGGACGGCCTGGCCCGGCACGGGGTGCGCCATATAGATCTTCTGGTGGTTTCCCACTCCCATTTCGACCACTACGGGGGGTTGCGGGACGTGCTGGCCGCCCACTCGGTGGGGATGCTGTGGCACGCCCCCTTTCCCGGCCAGGGGGCGGGGTTCACCGAGTTCATCCGGGACGCCGCCGCCCGCACCGCGGTGATCGCCCCGCAACTGGGAACCTACCGCGTCGGGTCCGTCACTTTGCAGGTAATAGGACCCCGGCGCCGTTACGCCTCCCGCAACGACCAGTCCCTGGTGGCGGTGGCGGAATATGCGAACACCCGCATCCTGCTCAGCGGCGACATTGAAACCATCGCCCAGCGGGAAATGCCCCCGCCGCCGGTGGACATTTTGAAAGTCCCCCATCAGGGGGCGGACACCTCCCATCCGGAGTGGCTGACGGAAACCCAAGCCCGCTTGGCGGTGGTGAGCGTCGGCCCCAACAGTTACGGCCACCCGTCGGAAACTTTGCTGGCCCGTCTCGCCCAAGCCGGCATGGCCGTCCGCCGCACCGACCGGGAAGGCGATGTGGTGATTCCCCTGCCCGTAGCCGCCCCGGCCGCGTAATATCCGGGTGATGGCCCCGCCCACCGAAACCCCGCTTGCTGTCACCCTCCGCAACCCGATGGGCGGGGATTCGGTTGCGGTGGGGGAGGGCGGGGTTGTCCTGATGGGGGTGATCAACCGCTCGCCGGAGTCCATCAGCCGGGACTGCTACGCCGCCGACCCCGGCCAGGCGGTGTTGGCGGCCGACCGTTACCGGGAACTGGGGGTGCGGGTGGTGGACGTGGGCGGGCAGTCCTCCAGCTTCCTGGCTCCCCGGCTGTCCACCGGCGAAGAAACCGACCGGGCGGTTCCCACCGTGGCCGCCCTGGCCGCCCGGGGATGGGCGGTTTCCATCGACACTTTCAACCCGGCGGTGGCGGAGGCGGCGCTGGACGCCGGGGCGGTTCTGGTCAACGACACCTCCGGTTTGCAGAACCCGGAAATGATCCGTTTGGCGGTCCGGTCGCAGGTTCCTTTCGTGCTGATGTACATCGAAGGAGCCGACCCGCATAAAGTGCGCCTGCGCGACGACGGGGCGGGCAAGCCGCAACGGGCGGCGGCCCGCTTGGAGGCCCGGCGGCGGGAACTGGCCGAAGAGGGGATAACGCAGGTGATTTTGGACACGGGAACCGGCATCAACTACGACACCGACTACCGCCGCTACGCCCGGGTGCAGTTCGCGTTGGCCGAAGAACTGGGGGTCTTCGCCGCCTCCCCGGCCCCGGTGATGTACACCGTGCCCCGCAAAGACGACCGGCACCGCATTCCGGCCCTGGCGGCGCTGGCGATGGCGGCCGGGGCGGACATGTTGCGGATCCACGATGCGGAAATCATCTCCGACATCGCCCGGCTGATGGGCCGCTTGCCCGGTTCTCCGGCGGAAACCCCGCTCCGCCCCGTCCCGGTCGCAGCGAGGTAGCCGCCCATGGAAGGTGAAAACACTTTTCAACGGGCGCTGGTCACCGGTTCCGCCCGGGGCTTGGGCCGGGCCATCGCCCGGCATTTGGGCGAGAAGGGATGGGAAGTGGCGGTCCACTACCGGCGCAGCCGCCCGCAGGCGGAAGAGACGGCGCGGGCCATCCGCGAGGCCGGGGGGCGGGCGCACCTGGTGTCCGGCGACGTAGCCAAGCCCGCCGAGGCGGAATCCCTGGTGGGGGAGGCGGCGCGGGCCATGGGCGGGCTGGATGTCCTGGTCAACAACGTGGGCGAGTTCCTGCCCGGCTACCCCGATGAAATTTCCGTTGAACAGTGGGACCGCCAGCTGGCCTCCACCGTCTCGGCTGCCTTCTACGTCAGCCGGGCCTGCCTGCCCCTGTTGCGGGACGGCGGGGGGCGGATCATCAACATTTCCGACTCCCGGGCGGAACGGATCGTCGCCAGCCCCCGCACTCTTCCCTACCAGGTGGGGAAAACCGGGGTTTTGATTTTAACCCGCACTTTGGCCCGCACCGAAGCCCGCCACGGGGTGACGGTCAACGCCCTCCTGCCCGGCGTTCTGGAAAATTCCGATCCCCCGGGGGACCCGGAGAAAATACCGGCCGGACGGCTGGGAAAATTTCAGGACGCGCTGGGGGCGGTGGATTACCTGCTCAGCCCGCAGGCCGGCTACGTCACCGGCGCCTTCCTGCAAGTGGGGGGCGGGTGGAACCTGTGAGTTTTCTGGTTCATGTCAAAGGACCCCCCTCGGCCGGTTCGGGGGAGCGCCATCAGATGCTGGAACGGGCCGGGGAAGTTTTTGAAGAAGAAGGCTGGCCGAAAGATTCCGTGGTGCGGGTGGACGTCCCCGGCCGGGGCCAGTCGGCGGCCGGGGAGGCGGCCATCCGCCCGGAGGTGGAACCGGCCGTGCCCGCCCTGCAGTCCGGCTCGATGTTCATGGACAAAACCGGGGTGTTGATAGTCGACGCCCAGCAGTTGAAAGCGGCTGAAGCCCAGGCGCTGGCCGAGTTGCTGAACAACGCCGATCGGGAACTGTGCCGGGCGGTGCTGGTCTCCGCCGGGGAAGTAGCCGCCCCTTTGAAAAAAACCGTCAAAGAGCATGGCCGGGCGGTTTCCGTTAAACCAATACGACCCGGGGACGCCTCCGAGTGGCTGGCCTCCGCCGTCCGCCGGCACGGTCTGCGTTTGCCGAAAGCGGCGGCCGCCGCCCTCAAAGAAAAATTCGGTTCCGACTTGGGGGCGATGGAGCAGGCCCTCAGCCAGTTGGAGATGGCGGAGGGGAACATCACCCCGGAGATGATCAAGGAACGGTTCGACAACCGCCCGGTCGTCCCCACTTGGGATTACACCGACGCCATAAGCGACGGCGATCAAGTGAAGGCCCTGCGCTTCCTGCGCAACTTTTTGACGCACAACCATCCGCTGGTGCTGATCGCGGTACTGGAAACCGATGTCCGCAAGCGGGCCCTGGCCGCCGCCGCCCCCGACATCGCCACCTTCGCCGCCTGGATAAACTCCTCTCCGGGGGCCTACCCCACTAAGAAAGCCTGGCGGGCGAGAAACTCCATGTCGGCCCAGAATTTACGCCGGGCCATCGGCATCCTGTGTTGGGCCGATGAAACTTTGAAGAGCAAGCCGGAGGAAACCCACCTGGTGACCATGGAGCGCCTCACCGTCGCCCTGGCCAGATGGTATTCCCGGTAAAAGTTCCCGGCCAACGTCCCGGAGGGGCGGGTTGCGGGAGGAGGCGGAGGGCCTTTACTCCCCGGTGGGGGTGCTGGATGTTTCCATGGTACGCACCCGGCGGGTCAGGCTTGATTTGCGGCGGGCGGCGGTGTTGGCCTTGAGGGCCCCTTTGGAAACCGCCTGGTCCAGGCGCTTTTGGGCCATCCGCAACGCGGCCTCCGCCTGCTCCGCATCCCCGGCCTCCGCCGCCTCGTGCACGGTGCGGGTGCGGGTGTTCAACTCGGAGCGAATGGCGCGGTTGCGCCGGTTGCGGGCGATCGTCTGCCGGTTGCGTTTCTTCTGCGACTTGGTGTGAGCCATCGCCCGGCAGGTTAGCAGCCCCAGCCGGCAAGTTCAAGGCGGGAGAACAAGTTCAAGGCGGCGCGCAGGCTGACGCCCCGTATGAACATCGGCGGCATATACTCAAGGTGATGCTGGACGAGAGAAAGTCGGAGATTCTCCGCATACTGGTGGAGGAGCATATCCGCACCGGGGGGCCGGTCAGCTCGCGGGCCATCCTGGAAGCGGGCGGGCTGACGGTGTCGGCGGCCACGGTGCGCAACGAACTGGCCGTCCTGGAAGCGGAAGGCTACGCCGTGCAACCGCACACCTCC
Source organism: Candidatus Spongiisociaceae bacterium (assembly GCA_965202665.1). GTDB lineage: Bacteria > Actinomycetota > Acidimicrobiia > Spongiisociales > Spongiisociaceae. The sequence goes on along the minus strand of OZ241841.1, from coordinate 317,388 downwards.
GCCGGGCGGGTGCCCACCTCCCGCGCCTACCGATGTTACGTGGACGCCCTGGGCCATCCGGCCTACGCCCCCGATGCCGCCGCCGCCGTCCGCGTCGCCGAATTTTTCGGAACGGTTCATTCCGAGTTGGGACGGTTGCTGAAAGCCACCACCGCCCTGCTCAGCGACATCACCCGCTATCCGGCGGTGGTGACCGCCCCCGGACTGGGAGTGGAGATCATCAAAGCGGCGCATCTGGTGCAAACCGCGCCCAGCGCCGTGCTGTTGGTGGTGGTCACCCGGTCGGGCCGGGTGTCCCAGGCCATCCTCAACTTGGCCGTCTCCGCCGACCCGCGGGAGGTGGAGGAGGCGGAGCGCATCATCCGCCGCCGGCTGGTGGACGCCTCGGTGGGGGCCGACTCCGCCCCCGCGCCCGAGGCGGCCCCCGACTCTGCGGACATCGGGGAAGGGGAGAACCAGGCGGTGGCCGACATGGTGCGGGCCGTCTCCGAAGCCTTGTCGCGCATCGCCGACGAGGATCGCCAGCTGTTCGTGGGGCCCGCCAGTTACCTGGCCGACGCCTGGGGGGACATGGCCAAGGTGCGGGGGGTGTTGGAGGTGCTGGAGCGGGAAGCGGCCCTGTTGGAAGCGCTGTCCCGTATGCCGGACGGAACTTCGGTGCGCATCGGCGGGGAACTGGGTTTGGAGGCCCCGGCCGACATTTCCCTGGTTTCCACCAGTTACGGGGCCGATGAGGGCGACCCGGCCGGCCGGGTGGGGGTGATCGGGCCCATGCGGATGGATTACGGGCGGACCATTTCGGCGGTGGAACAGGTGGGGGAGAACCTGGATGAAAGCCTGGCCGGTTCCGGTTGATGCCCCCCCGGCGCATTTTTCCCGAAGCCGGGTCGCCGGGTAAATAAATATCCATGGCCGATTACTACGAGATTCTGGGGGTGGCGCGCACCGCCGAACAGGATGAAATCAAAAGGGCTTTTCGCAAGCTGGCCCGGGAAACCCACCCTGATTCCCATCCGGACGACCCGGCCGCCGAAGCCCGGTTTCGAAAGGTTGCGGAAGCTTACGAGGTGCTGTCCGACCCGGAAAAGCGGGCCCGTTACGACCGGGGGGACACCTTTGACTTCTCCAGCCTTTTCGGCGGGTCGGGCATGGGATCGTTGGACGATTTGCTGCGTTCGGTGTTCGGGAACGGGGGGATGTTCGGCGGGTCCGGCTGGGAGGGAACCGGGGAGGGCGCCCGCTCCCGCGGCCGCGACATCCGCCTTTCGCTGGCTTTGGAACTGGAGGAGGCGGCCTTCGGCGGCCAACGCTCAGTGCAGTTTCGGGCGGCCGTGTCCTGCGAAACCTGTTCCGGTTCCGGGGCCCGCCCCGGTTCCGACATTCGCACCTGCGCCGCCTGCGGCGGGGCGGGGCGGGTGCGGGTGGCCCGGCAAAGCATCTTCGGTTCCATGATGACGGTCGCCGCCTGCCGGGACTGCTCCGGCGCGGGCACGGTCATTGAAGACCGGTGCGCCGACTGTTCCGGGGCGGGGGTAACCGAAGGAATACGGGAGACGGAAGTGGAAATCCCGCCCGGGGCGGAAGACGGCACCCGCCTGCGCATCGGACGGAAAGGGGAGGATGGGGCGCGGGGGGCGGCCCCCGGCGATCTGTACGTGGATCTGACGGTGCGCCCGCACCAACTTTTCACCCGGCGGGGGTCGGATCTGTTCTATCAGATACGAATCGGGATAGCCGCCGCCGCCCTGGGGACGGAAGTGGAGATACCGCTGCTGGGGGGAAAAACCGAGCAGGTGCGCCTCCCCGCCGGAACCCAGCCGGGGGAGATGATCCGGCTGCGGGGCGAAGGAACCGGACGGTTGGGCCGGCGCGGAAGGGGGGACATGTTCCTGCAGGTGGAAGTGGATGTCCCCCGCAAACTGGGCCGGTCGGAAAAAGAAATCCTGCGCCGCTACGCCGACGCCCGGGGCGAGCAGGTGCTGGGCTGACCGGGTAAGCGACCGCCTCCGCCCGCCCCTCGCCCACGCAACCCGTTGTCGGTCGCCGGTTGTTGGTTGATGTTTCAAGGGGAAACGCAAACCGGTTATAATCAAGAGGGAAGTGACCATAACTAAGAGGGAACTTACAGAACATCCCAACCTATGCTTCCCCAGGTTCCCCTGATGCCCCCGGCCGCGTCCCGTTTTTCCCTGCGCGTTCCCAGCGTCGGCTTGATGGTCGACTTGCTGGGCGAACACGACCGCCACTTACGGGCCCTGGAATCGGCTTTTCCCGAAGTGGACATCGTGGCCCGCGGCGACCAGTTGATGTTCAGCGGCGGGGAAGACCCGGCCCGCCGCGCCTACAAGGCGGTGGAGGAAATGCTCCTTTTGGTGCAGCAAGGCCACCCTTTGGAGGAAGACGGGGTGCGCCGGGTGATTTCCATGATCAACGACGACGCCGGGGCTTCGCCCAGCGGGGTGCTGGGGGAGGCGGTGGCGGTGGGCCGCGGCAAACTCATCCGCCCCAAAACGGTGGGCCAGCACCGTTACGTTTCCGCCATCCGCGACCATACCCTGGTGTTCGGCATCGGCCCGGCGGGCACCGGCAAAACCTATCTGGCGATGGCGGCGGCGGTGGAGTCCCTGCTGGGAGAAGCGGTTCGGCGCATCGTGTTGACCCGTCCGGCGGTGGAAGCGGGGGAGCGGCTGGGTTTTCTGCCCGGCGATCTGGAAGCCAAAATCAACCCTTATCTGCGCCCCCTGTACGACGCCCTGTATGAAATGCTGGGTTCCGAGGAGGTGTCCCGGCGCATGGAGCGGGGGGAGATTGAAATCGCCCCCCTGGCCTATATGCGGGGGCGCACCCTCAACGACGCCATGGTCATTCTGGACGAAGCCCAAAACACCTCCCCCGCCCAGATGAAAATGTTCCTCACCCGGCTGGGCTTCAACTCGAAAATGGTCATCACCGGGGACGACACGCAAGTGGATCTCCCCCCCGACCGCCGTTCCGGCCTCAACCACGCCGGGTCCATTCTGGCTTCCATCCCGGATGTGGCGGTGGTGCGCCTGTCCAGCGCCGACGTGGTGCGGCACCGGATCGTGGCCTCCATAATCGAGGCCTACCAGGCGGCGGAACGGGTCGGCGGAAAAAAGAAAAGCCGATGAGAACCATGGCCTCCCGCTCTTTCCTGGTCCGGTTGCTGTTGCTGTTGCTGGTGACCGGCCTGTCGTGCGCCTCGTTGCTGATCGGCCAGCGTTTCACCACCGCCGAGGCCGGGCAACGGGCCCCGGAGGCTTACATAGCCGAAAACGACTTTTCCATCGAAGACGAGGCGCGGACGGAACAGCTGCGGGCGGAAGCGGCGGCGGCCGTAGCCCCCGTCCACCGGCGGGACGAAAGCGTGGACCAGCTGGTGATCGAGGAAATACGGTCCCTGTTCCGGGGAGTGAAAGAGGACACGGTTCCGGCCGACGCCCAACCCCTGCCGGTCGTAACCACCTCCACCACCCTCGCCCCCCCCACCACCGCGCCCGTTACCACCGCCGCGCCCGCCACCACGACCTCCGTCCCCGCTGATGACTCGGCGGAGGGCGCCGCTCCCGATGAGACCGGGGCCGGGGAAGGGGAAACACCCCCCGAGGAAGGCGCGCCGGAAACAACCGCGGCCGGGGAGGGCGGGGAACCCGCCGCCCCGCCCGTAACGGAACAGGCGCAACCGGCCCCGGGGCCCACCATTCCCGACATCGTCCGATCGTCGGGAATCAGCGGGAGGGTGTTCGTGGACGTCGGCTTGAACGTGACCTACGACGAAGACCCGGACGCCGGGCTGGGCGATGTGCGGCTGGTGGCCTACGACTCCGCCGGCGACCAGTATTCGGCCAACACCTCCCCCCGCGGCTCCTTCATCCTGACCGGCCTGGCCCCCGGTCCGGCCACCTTGCTGGTGGACACCTCCACCGTCCCCGACCGGCTCACTACCACCTCCGACCGTCTGTTGCGGACGGTGGAGTTGCCCGAAGGCGGAACCTTGGCCCTGGATCCCCTTCCCCTGTGGATGCAGATCACCCCCCGGCAGACCCGGTTGGAAACCCTGCGCACCGGCCGTCATCTGCTGCCGGAGGACGCCATCGTGACGCTGGTGGATTTGGCCGAACGGGACGTGCTGCGGGAAATACTGGGCCGGCAGTCCTGGTTGGATCTGGTGGAGCAGGAAACGGCCCGCCTGGCCGGGGAGGCTTTGGCCCAAAACGGGGGCATCGCCAACGAGGAACTGTCCGATGTGAAACAGGACTACCGCCTGCGCACCGTGCTGGTGCAACTCCCCGACGCCGACCCGGAGATGTGGCGCTCGGTGTCGGGGGTGGTGACGCAGGTGGCCACCGAACTGCTGCAGGCCAACAAAACGGTGGACGATGCGGAAACCGAACGGTTGCGGGCGGAGGCGTCCGACGCGGTGGAGCCGGCCATGATCGAATACGAGGCGGGCACGGTAATCGTGGAAGCGGGGGCGGAGATAACCGACGAAGACATGCGGTTGCTGCAGGCGGCGGGGGCCCTGGGGCTGGCCGCTCCCGGATACATCGCCTTGGCGGTGGTGGTGATGATGGTGGTGGGGTTGCTGTGGGCCTACTTGATGCGCTTCCGACCGGCGGTGTGGGGTTCGCTGCGCCGCCTGTCCCTGGTGGGGTTGCTGATCGTGCTGGTTGCCCTCTCCGCCCGCAGCGCGGCCCTGTTCACCGACGCCAACCCGGCCCTCGGTTTCCTAGTGCCGGCCGCCGCCTTCGGTTTGATGTCCGCCATCCTCTTCGACGCCCGGATAGCGGTCCTGTTCGCGGTGACGACCGGCTCCATGACGGCCATCGCCACCCTGGACCCCGCCCACGCCCTGTTCGCCCTGCTTTCCACCCTGGTCCCGGTGCTCTTCGTCTCCGCCATATCCGCCCGGGGGGCGTTGCGGATGGCGGTGCTGTACATGGTGGTGATGCTGGGGGCGCTGGCGGGCGGCATAGCCTGGTTTTTCCAAGTGGACGCCAATCTGCTGACGGTGATCGGCATCGGGGCCCTGAACGGGTTCGCGTCCGGGCTTTTGGGCAGCGCCCTGTTGTCCTTTTTGGAAATCGCCTTCGATCTGACCACTTCCCTGCGGCTTTTGGACCTCACCGACCGCAACCATCCCGCCCTGCGCCTGTTGGAGGAGAAAGCCCCGGGCACCTTCAACCATTCGCTGTTGGTGGGCACCCTGGCCGACCGGGCCGCCCGGGCCATCGGGGCCGACCCGTTGCTGGCCCGGGCCGCCGCCTATTATCACGATTTGGGCAAAACCCGCGCCCCCTATTATTTCATCGAAAACCAGCACGGGAAGCGCAACCCGCATGACGATCTGCCCCCCGAGCACTCGGCCGAAGTGATCAGAAGCCATGTCGAACACGGGGTGGAACTGGCCCGGCGCTACCGCATCCCCTCCGAGGTGGCGGCGGCGGTGCGCACCCATCACGGCGACGGGGTGATGCACTTCTTCTACGACAAGGCGGTGGAAATGTACGGGGCGGAGGCGGTTAACGTGGAGGATTACCGCCACACTGGAAGCAAACCGGTGCGCAAAGAGATGGCCCTGGTGATGATGGCCGACTCGGTGGAAGCGGCGTGCCGGGCCACGTTCGAGAAGGAAGATCCCACGGTGGGGAAAATTGCCGATGTGGTGGAGCGGGTGGTGGGGGTGAAAGTGTCCGACGGGCAACTGTCGGAAAGCGAATTAACGCTGGGCGATCTGACGGCGGCCAAAGAAGCCATGGTGGATGCGCTGGCCAGCGGCCACTACCACCCGCGCATCGACTATCCGAACTTCCCCAAGGGAGATGGTTCCCCGGTCGCATATGAAAGCGGGGAGTATGAGATGGGGGAGTATGAAACAGCCTATGAGAACCGCGGCGATGACTGGTAAGACCGGGCCGGGCTCTCTTAGACGGGCGGTTCTGTTAGCCTGGCGGGACTCGTGGACATTCATTTAGCGGACGAACAGGACGTTCCTTTACCGGCCGGCCGGTTGAGGAAGCTGGCCGAGTTGGTGTTGGAGCGGGAAGGTCTGCCGGACCACGCCCAGGTGGGAATTTTTTTCGTAGACGACGGCCGGATGGCCGATCTCAACCGCCGGTACCTGGGACGGGAGGGCCCCACCGACGTGCTGTCCCTGCCTATAGAAAACCTGCGACCGGGCGGGGGATGGCCGGACACCGGCGGAGCCCCCCTCAACCTGGGGGACGTGTTCGCCGCCCCCGCCTACGTGCGCCGCCGGGCGTCCGCCGGCGGAACCGACCCTGAATACGAATTGGGACTGACGGTGGCGCACGGCCTCCTGCACCTGCTCGGTTACGACCATGAGCGGTCCGGGCAGGCCCGGCGGATGGAAAACCGGCAACGGGAGGCCCTCTCCGAGGCGGGGTTGGCCGGAGTCCGGGAATGATACTTTTAGCGCTGGCGATCACCGGGGTGATGGTGGCCGCGGCCGGGTCGTTGCGGGCGGCGGGGGCGTCGCTGGTGCGCACTCCCCGGGCGGACGCTTTGCATGACGCGGCCGAAGGCAACCGGCGGGCGGCGGCGGTAGCCCGGTTGCTGGAAGACCGGGCCAGCATCCAACCCTCCATCTCCCTGGTGCATTCCGTGTTGCTGGCTATGGCGGTGATGCCGGCGGTGTGGGCGGCGGTGATGGTGTTCAGCGGATGGGCTTTGGCTTTCGCCCTGCTGGCTTTCGGGGCCGGTTTGGTGGCTTTAGTGGAATTATTTCCCCGCACTTTCGGCCGTAGCCATCCCCGACGGGTGGCCTACTGGTTTTGGTGGCTGCTGACGGCGGCCATAGCGGTGGGCCGGCGCACCGTGGATCTGGTCATCGACGAAGACGATGAGCCGGAGCCCCATCCGGATTACGACCACGACGAGGCCGACCGGGAGGAAATACGCCTGATTTCCTCGGTGCTGGAATTCTCCGACGCCATCGTACGGGAAGTGATGGTGCCCCGCACCGACATGGTCACCCTGTCCTCCGGCCTGACCATGCGGGAAGCCCGCGAGCAGGCGGTGGGGAGCGGTTTTTCCCGGATCCCGGTGACCGGCGAAGGGGCGGACGACATCATCGGTTTGCTGTACGCCAAAGACCTGTTGCGCCTGGTGGGCGAATATTCGCCCGACACCCCTTTGCCGGAAATTATCCGCCCGGTGCATTTCGTGCCTGAAACCAAAACGGTGCGGGGGTTGTTGCGCGAGATGCAAACCTCGCAGGTGCATATGGCGGTGGCGGTGGACGAGTTCGGAGGCACCGCCGGGCTGGTGACCATCGAAGACCTGTTGGAGGAACTGGTGGGGGAGATCGTGGATGAATACGACAACGAACCGCCCATGGTGCAGACTTTGGAGGACGGGGCCTACCTGGTGGACGCCCGGTTCGCGGTGGACGACCTGAACCGGATGATCGGCGGCCAACTCCCGGACGAGGAGTGGGACACGGTGGGCGGGCTGGTGCTCGGTTTGGCCGGACGGGTGCCCAACATCGGGGAAAGTTTTGAATACGGGGGGGCGCGTCTCACCTCCGAGCGGGTGCAGGGGCGCCGGGTGGAGCGGGTGCGGGTGCAGGTTTTGGAGCCGCCGGTTGACGGCAAATAAAACCCGGCCGGGCGGGGAACACAAGTCCGGTCTGGCGGTGGTGGCGGGCCGCCCCAACGTGGGCAAATCCACCCTGGTCAACGCCCTGGTCGGCGAGAAAGTTTCCATCACCTCCCGGCGTCCGCAGACCACTCGCTTCGTCTCCCGGGGGGTGATGAACCTTTACCAGCAGGACGGGGGTGGGGCGGGAGGGGCCGCGGCGCGGACGTCGCAGGCGATACTGGTGGACACCCCCGGCTTGCACAAGCCCCGCACCGCTTTGGGGAAACGTTTGAACGAGGCCGTGTACCGGGCCCTGTCCGAAGCGGACTGCGTTTTGGCCGTATTCGACGTCTCCGCCCCCATCGGACCGGGGGATCGGATGACCGCCGACCGTTTGCGGGAGGAGGTCCCGCCGGAGGGGGTGGTGGCGGTCCTCAACAAGGTGGACAAGACGGGCAAAGAACAGGTGGCCGAGCGTTTGGCGCAAGCCGCCCTGTGGGACTTCGGGGCCTACGTGCCGGTCTCCGCCCGCACCGGGGACGGCCTGGAACGGGTGGCGGACGAGGTGGTTTCCCGTTTGCCGGCCGGCCCGGCTTTTTTCCCGGAAGGGCAGGTCAGCGACCAGCCGCCGGAGGTGATGGTCTCCGAAATCATACGGGAGAAGCTGCTGGGGCGGTTGCGGGAGGAGTTGCCCCATTCGGTGGCGGTGGTTTCCGAGCTGGAGGAGGCGGGCGGCGGGAACCTGTTGCGGGTGGGGGCGGTGATCTACGTGGAGCGCAACTCCCAGAAGGGGATCGTCATCGGGGCCGGCGGGTCGTTGTTGAAAGAAGCGGGGATTCTGGCCCGCCGGGAGTTGGAGGCCCGCCTGGGCCGCAAGATTTTCCTGGACTTGCGGGTGAAAGTGGAGCGGGACTGGCAGAGCCGTCCGGAGATTATTCAACGGCTCGGCCTGTAATCGGAGGGCCCGGGGTGGAACCTTGCCGGTCGGACCCGGTTTTTCGGGGAAGTTGGAAGTTACTGGAAGAGTTGGTCTATCTGGGCGGCCAGGGCGGTGTCTTTTTCGGTCAGGCCGCCTTGGTCGTGGGTGGTGAGGGCCAGCGTCACCCGGTTGTAACGGATGTCGATGTCGGGATGGTGAAAGGCTTTTTCGGCCAGCACCCCCACCGCGGCGACGAACCCGACCGCCTGCGCGAAGTCGGGGAAGACGAAGGTGCGGGCGATGGTTTCCCCATCCGCGGCCCAGTCGGGGTGGGCGGCTTGGAAAACCTGCCGGGAGGCTCGGTCGAGCGTCATGAGGGGTTATTCTACCGGCGTTCCCGGCCGGGGGATAACCGCGCTTTGGGCGGGGGCGGAGGGTAGCCTGACGGAATGTCGTTGCGCAATGACCAGGGGATCGTGTTGCGCGGCTATCCGTTCGGGGAGGCCGACCGGGTGGTGGTGCTGCTCACCCCCAATCACGGGAAAATCCGGGCGGTGGCCAAAGGGGTGCGCAAAACAAAAAGCCGTTTTGGGGCCCGGTTGGAGCCGCTCACCCATGTGGATCTGGTGCTGTACGAGGGGCGCAACCTGGACACCATCACCGGGGCGTCGGTGGTGGAGGCCCATCCCCGGTTGCGCCTGGAACTGGAGGCGGTGCTGGCGGCGGGGGCCATGGCCGAGGCGGCGGACAAGGCCACGGTGGAAGGCGAGCCGTCCCTGCGGATGTTTCTGTTGCTGCAACGGGGCCTGGCCGCTTTGGAGGGGGGCGTCAGGGGCAACGACCTGATGGCCGCTTTCCTGTTGCAGTTGGCCGACGCCCTGGGGCAGGCCCCGGCTTTGCGCAACTGCGCCGAGTGCGGGAGGGAGGATTCCCTGGGCCGGTTCAGCGTGTCCGGCGGGGGGATGGTGTGCGGCCGATGCCAGAAGCCGGGGGCGGTGCGCCTGCGCCCCGGCTTGGACCGCCATCTGGTCCGCCTGGCCGAAACCCGCTTGGAGGACCTGACCGAAGGCGACGGCCCCGCCTCCGCCGACGCCGCCGGCATAGCCCGCCGGTTCATGGAATACCACCTGGAAACCCCCCTATCCTCCCTAACCGCCGCCTCGGGATAGCGTTTATCGGGAGGGCCGATGTCTGCTGATCTGGATCCGCTTGAAACCTATCTGGCCAGTGTCCGACAGCACGATTTGCTGACAGCCGAGGAGGAGGTGGCGTTAGCCAAAATCATGGAGAAGGCGCAACGGACGGAGCGTCTGTTGGAAAAAGGAGTCATCATACTTGATGAGCCCTCGTGTCGGGAAGTTGCCCGCAGAAGACGGGGGGCGCGAGATGCTAAAAACAGGTTTTTGACCGCTAATCTGCGGCTAGTGGTCAGTCAGGCGCAAAGAAAATTTGATGATTCCGGCATAGAACTACTTGACTTAATACAGGCGGGCAACCTTGGTTTGATCAGAGCGGTGGAAAAATGGGATTGGCGTAGGGGGACCAAGTTCTCAACCTATGCTGTTTGGTGGATACGGCAGGCTATAACCCAGGAAATTCAAAATCATTCTCACACAATACGCATCCCCGTACATAATTGGAAAGAGGTGTATAAGTATCAAAAAATATATAACAATAGATATGAAGTGACTGGCGAACCGCCAGCCCCGGAACAGATGAGTCAATATTTGGAATTGCCCTTGATCAAGATTCTTCGTATGCGAGATGCTTTGGAGGATATGGTGAAATGGGATGAAATACTTAATGAACTTTCTCCAATCTTTGATTCCAAACCCAAAATAGACGATCCCGATAATCCAACTATATTCCAAGAAACTTATCGATTAGTTGATTATTTAGAGGAGGTTAGCTCGATGGATCAACTTCGCTATATCGAAGAAAGTATGTTAGATCAACCGTTTCTGACCAGATTTCAAAACCTTCCTGCTCGGGAACAAGTGATTCTAAGTCTCCGTTTTGCTCTCAACGGAAATAAACGTCATACGCTTGAGCAAATAGGCTCCAAATATGGTTTGACAAGAGAACGGATTCGGCAATTGGAAAAGAAAGCCCTCAGTCGACTGAGTCATCCCACATCCGGTCTTTTACCAATAGAATAAGCAACTTGGGAGAGGAAAATGGAAAAGGATGTAATGGCTGATGATCGCCGCGGTATAGACCTTTCTGAGTTGGATCCGGGGAGGGTTCCCGTCCATGTCGGGTTGATTATGGACGGCAACGGGCGTTGGGCGCAGGAGCGGGGCCTGCCCCGCACCGCCGGGCACGCGGCCGGGGAGGCGGCCCTGTTCGACTGCGTGGAAGGGGCGTTGGCGGCCGGGGTGGGATGGCTGTCCGCCTACGCTTTTTCCACCGAAAACTGGACGCGGGACCCGGCAGAAGTGGAGTTTCTGATGTGGTTCAACGAGGACCTGTTGCTCCGCCGCCGGGACGCGCTGGCGGAACGGGGGGTTCGGTTTCGCTTCGCCGGTGATTTGGCCGACCCACGCATTCCGGAGCGCAACCGGGCCCATATGGCGGAGGCGGAACGGGTCACCGCCGGCAACGACCGGTTGCATCTGGTTCTGGCTTTCAACTACGGGGGCCGGGACGAAGTGGTGCGGGCGGCGCGCGCCCTGGCCGTCGGGGTTGCGGCCGGCGAGCTCGTTGCGGGGGACATCGACGAGCGGGCGGTGGCGCAGGCGATGTTCATCCCGGAGATGCCCGACCCGGATATGATCGTGCGAACCTCCGGGGAGATGCGGGTTTCCAACTTCTGGCTCTGGTCGGGGGCCTACTCCGAACTGGTTTTCACCGAAACCCGCTGGCCGGACTTCGGCGCCCAGTCGTTGGTGGATTGCATAGTCGAATACCAGCGGCGGGGACGGCGGTTCGGCGGGGCGCGGTAGGGCGGCGGGCGGGGGAGCGGGTAGGATTGGCGGGCGGCCGACGTCGTTCGGCCCACAACCCAACCCAACTTTGACCGCCCCCGACCCTGATTGGAACAGCAACCGCCATGCCCGTCCCCGTCTTCGACGACATCGTCAACCTGTCCAAAAAGCGTGGGTTCGTTTTTCAGGCTTCCGACATCTACGGCGGCCTGCGTTCCTCCTACGACTACGGCCCGTTGGGGACGGCCCTGTTGCGCAACGTGAAAGAGCAGTGGTGGCGGTCCATGGTGCGGTTGCGGGACGATGTGGTCGGTCTGGATTCGGCCATCATCCAGGCGGCGGCGGTGTGGGAGGCCTCCGGGCACGTTTCCGCCTTTCACGACCCGATGGTGGAATGCACTGCCTGCAACATCCGTCATCGGTTGGACAAACTGGAGCGGCCCGATCAGTGTCCTCGGTGCGGGGGCAAAGGGACTTTCACCGAAGCCCGGGAGTTCAACCTGATGTTCCGCACCCATATGGGGCCGGTGGCCTCCGAGGAAAACCTGGTGTTTCTGCGCCCGGAGACCGCCCAGGGGATTTTCATCAACTTTGAGAACGTGCGGCGGGTGTCCCGCAAAAAACTTCCGTTCGGGATCGCCCAAGTGGGCAAATCGTTCCGCAACGAGATCACCCCCGGCCAGTTCGTGTTCCGCACCCGCGAGTTCGAGCAGATGGAAATGGAGTTTTTCACTCCGCCGGACCAGGCCGACCAGTGGTTTGAATACTGGGTGGAGGAGCGCCGCAACTGGTATCTGGAGTTGGGGATGAAATCCGAAAATTTGCGTTTGCGGGAGCACGAACCGGACGAGCTGGCCCATTACGCGGCCGGGACGTATGACGTGGAATACCGTTTCCCGTGGGGGTGGGACGAGTTGGAGGGCATCGCCAACCGCACCGACTACGACCTGCGGGCCCACGCCGAACATTCCGGCAAAGATTTGACCTACTTCGAAGCCGACACCGGGGAGCGTTTTTTCCCGTATGTGATCGAACCGGCGGCGGGGGCCACCCGGGCCACATTCGCTTTTTTGATAGACGCCTACCATCAGGAAAAAGTCAACGACGAGAACCGCACCGTGCTCCGGTTGGATCCCCGGCTGGCCCCGGTGAAAGCGGCCGTGCTGCCCCTGTCCCGCAAACCGGATTTGGTGGAGGCAACCGAAAGGGTCGCTTCCGTTTTGCGTCCGTTGTGGGAGGTGGAGGTGGATGTGACGCAGGCCATCGGGCGCCGCTACCGCCGCCAGGACGAGATCGGCACCCCGTTTTGCGTCACCATCGACTTTGAAACTTTGGACGATCAGGCGGCGACGGTGCGGGACCGGGACACGATGGCCCAGGACCGGGTGGGGATTGGCCGCCTGGCGGAGTATCTGCGGGATAAACTGCCGGTATGACCCGCTGGTTGATTCGTCTCGTCTGGTTGGTGGGGCTGGCGGTGTTGGCCGTCGTCGGCTGGCTGGCCTACATCTGGTTTTCGGGGGGCAGCGGCGAACCCAGTGTGGAAGTGACCGCCGCTTCGGTGGCGGTGGAGGAGGGGGCTTCCCAAGCCGTCTTCGAAATCGACAAAACCCAGTCCGAGGTGCGGTTCGAGATAGACGAGGTGCTGCGGGGGAACGACTTCCGAGTGACGGGGACCACCAGCGAAGTGGCCGGCCAGATCAGGGTGGATTTCGACGACCCGTCCGCCTCCGAGGTGGGGGAGATAGTTATCAACGTGCGCACCCTGTCCACCGACGATTCCCTGCGGGACCGGGCCATACGCAGCCGGATTCTCAACACCTCCGACGAGGAAAACGAGTTCGCCCGGTTCGTCCCCACCGCGTTGGAGGGGCTGCCCGGGGAGGTAGCGGTCGGAGAAAGTCTCCCAGTAACGGTAACCGGCGATTTGACGCTGAGCGGAACGACCCAGCCGGTAACTTTTGCGGGCCAAATAACCTTGGCCAGCCGCTCCCGCCTGGAAATAGAAGCAACCGCCTCCGTCCTCCACGCCGATTTCAACCTAAGCATCCCCGCAGTCCCAATGGTAGCCAGCATAAGCGACGAGGTCCTACTAGCCGTAAACCTAGTAGCCCTATCCCCCTAAGCCCGGGGCGGCTGTTGCATCCGCATGCTTGTTTTCCGGTAGCGGCGCGTCATGCCTAAACTGATGGACGGCGAGGCGAGGAGGCGCATCTCAACCGACAATCTGACGATTACCTTTGAGGGGGCGGGCATTGAAGATGCCGGCTTGCCCCTGGAATCCTTTTTGAGCGCGTTGGGCGGCCTGCAGGATGCAATGCGGCTCTTAGTTGTCCATTTGGGCGGAGGGGAGATGGGCAAACCCGGTCCCCCGCCTAAGTGGGCTCGCGAGCAAAGCGCCCTGCGGCTGGTCGCCATTCATAAAGGTTCTATGATCACCGAGTTGGCCCCAAAGGCGGCAGAGGCAGGCCCCGATGGCCAAAATCTCGGAATTCAGGCTATGAGGGCCCTGCGAAGACAGAAGGCCAACGGGCAGCCCGCCTTGCCGGAGCAGGTGTTGAACAAGTTGGGCGAGATGAGTTCCTGCCTGCCCGACGGGACCAAGGTTTGGCTGGGCGACATGGCCCAGCCCCGCCAAACGGAGGTCCGACCCTTGCCCCGCCCCGCTAAGTCCCCCCTGGAATCCGAACATATGCTTTTGTGGGGTTGGCTCAAAGAGATAAACTGGGCCAAAAACACCGCTCAACTGCACGAATTTCATGGGGCTGACTACATACGGCTTCGTTTTGATAAGAAACTGAAAGATCAGATGACTAAACTAGCCACTAAGCATGTTGAAGTAAGAGGACATGGTCAGTTCAAAAAAGACAACAAATTAGATTATTTACAAGTAGAAGAAATTGAGGATACTCGCTCTATGACACTTACCGTGGAAGAGTATAAAAATAATCCTAATCCTAAAATATACTACCCTAATCAAACCAATAAAGTAGATATGGACTACAAAGAATATCAAGAGTTCCGCAAAGAAATTAGAAACGATAGAAATTTAAGCAAGAGTCGTGAAATTGATGTCTGATTTTAGTCCTTTGGTAGTAGATACTAGTGTTGTATCTATATTGTTTAACCCTGAAAAAAGACCACCTGCAAAGGTAGACTATTATCATAATGCTACTGAAGGACGGGAATTGATTATCTCGTTTCAAACCGTAGAAGAGCTTTTATTTTGGGCTCATTCTCGCGATTGGGGAGAAACAAGATATAGCAATCTACTAAAACATATAAGAGAGTATAATATAATAGAATCAGATATACAATTGAGTGAACAGTCCGCTTCTTTGCGTAGCCAGCAGAAAAAAGTAGGGCATACACTTAATTCCGCTGATGCCTGGATCGCCGCTACCGCTTTATTGATCGATTGCCCTTTGGCTACAGATGATAGCGATTTTCAGGGCATTCCTGATTTGGAGATCATCAGGCATGTGAACCAACGAGGCTAGCGAGAAGAAGCAATGCCCCATTGGTTCAGAGCTCCCAGTTGACCGGGCAGGTGCCCGTTGCGTACTTTGGTTGCATATGTGCGGTGGAGGTTTTTCGTTTGGCGGGACGATCAAGTCGACTGAGGACGGCTATGTTGCTCCTTCCCCGCAAATCGGAGTTGACGGAAGCGACCGAACAGGTTGTTTCCGTTTTGCGTCCGTTGTGGGAGGTGGAGGTGATTGTGACGCAGGCCATCGGGTGCCGCTACCGTCGCCGAGACGGGTATCCCCGCCGCCCCAACACTAGCCAGCGTAAGCGAAGGGGTGCTACTAGCCGTAAACTTAGCAAACCCTATCCCCCTAGCCTTGACACAAGTACGCCTGAGGGTATACTGGAGGTTTGAAGGCACTGCCCGATGCAGTGGCGAACAACAGGCAGGAGTCCAAAATGGCAACTAAACGTAGAGTATTCTACAGCTTCGATTATCATCAAGATGCTTGGCGCGCCGCTCAGGTTCGTGAGATGGGCGTGCTGGAAGGCAACCAACCCGTCTCGGGTAACGACTGGGAGGAAATTAAGAGCGGTGGGGATGCAGCCATCAAGTGGTGGATTGACCATCAAATGGAAGGAAGGTCTTGCGCGGTTGTTTTAATTGGTGCCAAAACAGCAGGCCGTAGGTGGATTAATTATGAAATCAAAAAAGCTTGGATAGACAAGAAAGGTTTGTTAGGAATCTATATACACAACCTAAAGAACCGGGAAAAAGAGCAATCTTACAAAGGCACTAATCCATTTGCCCATCCTGCGATAGGAATACAATCTTTGTCTGATATCATTAAAACCTATGATCCTCCATCCAATATAAGCAATAATGTTTACAGTTATATTCACGATAATCTTGCAAATTGGGTAGAGGAAGCTATCAGAATCAGAGGGAGTAAATAATGGACAATGTTGCTCTGAATGCAGAATCTTCTTCGGTGCAAACCCATCTGACAATTACGCAAAGGGTAATTGAGAGGATGGCAGATAATAGTCGCGCTTGCAAGGTTTGGTGCGTTACTCTAGTGTCGGCAAGCCTGATTTTGGTTGCCAGGATTGATAGGCCCGATTATATTCTGTTTGTATTTGTGCCAATATTACTTTTTCTGATACTTGACACATATTATCTTGCCTTGGAAAGAGCGTTTCGTGATTCTTATAACGACTTTGTCAGTAATTTAGAAAAAGGCAACTTGGTGTCATCTGATTTATATGTTGTGAAACCTACCGGTTCCATTCCGAAAGTATTCTTACGTAGTTTGACGTCATTTTCTATTTATATATTTTATTCTATACTAGCTTTATCTATTTTGATAATCAGATGGATCTTTTAATAGTATAATAGCTTCGGTTGTATATTAGTACTACCCACTCTATGCATGATGGTCGCGTTGTGCGTCCAGCCGATGTCCCTGTCCGGGTTCGGGTGGGGGAATGGAGGTTCTCGCCTAGAGGGTTGGGGTAGGAGGTAGGTCGCCGATTTCGGCCTCGCGGGGGAAAATTGCGGTAAGCGGATGCTCCCTCCGGAGCTGGCGGGGGGTTTTGTCGCTGGGGGCGCCTACACTCTGGGGTATGGCTGGTCGCGATGATGTGGAGCGGGTTCGGCAATCCACCAACCTGGTTGCGATGTTCGAGGCGGTGACCACCGTCAAGAAATCGGGAGCTTCTTGGCAGGCTATCTGCCCGTTCCATTCCGAAAAAACCCCTTCCCTGTCCATCGACCCCGGGCGGGGGCTGTTCCACTGCTTCGGTTGCGATGAGGGCGGGGATGTGTTCACCTTCCTGCAACTGACCGAGGGGCTGGAATTCCGGGAGGCTTTGCAGGAGCTGGCCGACCGGGCGGGCATCACCCTGGCCGCGACGCCCGGCGCCGACCGCAACCGGGAGAAGCGTCGCCGCCTGCTGGACGCGGTGGAAGAGGCGGGACGGTTTTATCGCGATTTTTTCAATCAATCGAAAGAGGCGGCGGCCGCCCGCGACTACGTGCGGGGACGGGGCTACGGCCGGGAGATAGTTGAGAAATTTGGGTTGGGTTTCTCCCCCCCCGGTTGGGATGCCCTGTCCCGCTTTCTGCACCAGCAGGGGTTTGCGGAGCGGGTGATACTGGAGGCGGGATTGGCCAAACGCAACCGGGAGGGCCGGCTCTTCGACCACATCCGGGGGCGGCTTATTTTTCCCATCCGCAACGTGTCCGGGGCCCTGGTCGGGTTCGGGGGCCGGGCGTTGGGGGACGAACAGCCCAAATATTTGAACACCCCCGAAACCCCCCTCTACAAAAAAAGCGAGTTGCTGTACGGCCTGGACATGGCCCGGGCCGAAATCAGCCGCGCCGGGCGGGCGGTGGTGGTGGAAGGCTACACCGATGTAATCGCCTTTCATTTGGCCGACTACCCGGCGGCGGTGGCCACCTGCGGCACCGCCCTGGGCAAGCGGCACTTGGAACTGCTGGGCCGGTTCGCCTCCACCATCATTTTGGCTTTCGACGCCGACGCGGCCGGGGAGCGGGCCGCGGTGCGGGGGGAAGAGTTGCGCATTTCCTCCAATCTGGACTTGGATCTGCGGGTGGCGATGATGCCCGCCGGCCAAGACCCGGCCGATCTGGTGAAAGAGCAAGACGGTCCGCAACTGCTACGGAAATACGTGAAGCAATCCGAATCGATGGTTCGTTTTCATGTGCGGGCAATCCTCAATCGGCATGACTTGGAAGACGAGGTTTCCCAAGGCCGCGCGATGGGCGAGGCCGCCCCCCTGATTGCGCTCAGGCCCAATAGCGGGGAGCGCGACCAGCTGGCAGGGTATGTAGCCAGGCATACCGGCATGAAGCTGGGAACGGTGCGCCGGGAGATAGAGCGGGCCCGCCGGTCGGCCCGTCCGGCTGAGTCCCGTTCCGCATCGTCCGCGCCCCGGCCGGCCCCCGGCCCAAGGGCCGAATCCGGCCCGGTGCGGGAAGAAGAAATAGAACCGGCCCAAGAGGGAATGATCCGGCATCTGCTGGCCGGGACCGCCCCCTTGGAGCAGGTGGATCTGGACTTGTTCACCGGCCAAGGGGTGGAGGTCGCCGCCCAGTTGCTGGAGGCGGTCCGTAAAATGAAATTGCCCCCGGGGAAGCCCGTTCCGCTGGCGGGGCTCGGGTCCCCCGGCTTGGAGGAGATGCTCCGCCCGCTGGCGTTGCTGAACAAACCGCTGGAACCGGCGGAGGATCTGCTGGCCTACCTGCGGGACAAACGGCTTAAGCGCCGCAAGGAGGAACTGCGGCGGCTCCTGCTGGAGGCGGAGCGCCGTTTGGACCGGGAGGAGGTGTCGCGTATATCCAGGGAGCTGTTACAGTTGTAGCGGGGAGCCGGGCGTACTCTCTTCACAGGAGCGGTGCGCGTGCGCCCGGAATTGCAAACGGTGGTCGACAATCTGGTTCAGCGCGGCCGGCGGCGGGGCTTTGTCATCGAAGGCGAAATACCGGCTGAAATCAGGTTGCTGTTCCCCTCCCTTTACCGCCCGGACGGCGACTTCCGCAAGATCGCGCAACGGGTGCGGGAAGGCGGGGTGAGGGTGGCGGCGGACGTCGCCGACCCGCCGCTCCGGGAATTCAACGAGGACGAAACGCCGGCCACCGGTGACCCGGTCGGCATGTACATGCGCTCCATCGGCCGAGTCCCCCGGTTGACCTTGCGGCAGGAAGTGAAGACGGCCCTGGTGGTCGCCGAAGGCCGGCTGGCCGCGGCCCGGCTGGAGGCGGCGGGGGCCGGAAACGGATCGGCGGGCTCCCCCGCCCGTCGGGAAAAGGCCCGGCTGGCGCGGGAAGCGGCGGAGGGAAGGCGGGCGGCCGTCCTGCTGGTGGAAGCCAACCTGCGGCTGGTGGTGAAAATCGCCCGCGGCCTTTACAGGAAAGGCAACGTCCCTTTGCTGGATCTGGTGCAGGAAGGCAACCTGGGTTTGATGCGGGCGGTGGACAGGTTCGATTACCGGCTGGGGTTCCGCTTCTCCACCTACTCCGCCTGGTGGATCAAACAGGCCATTTTCCGGGGTTTGGACGATCAGGGCAGGCTGTTGCGGTTGCCCAGCCATATTACCGAACTGGCGGCGCGATTCCACTCCTCCCAGGTCGCCCTTTATCAGAAACTGGGCAGGACGCCGACTGTGGACGAACTGAGCCTGGATATGGGGATGGAGCGGGGCCGGGTGGAGCATTTGCGGGAGGTTTTGGCCGACGGCGTGTCGCTGGACGCCTTCGCCGAGCCCGACCAAGCGGAAATCGAAGGGGCGGCGACCACCTACGGACGCTTCCTGACCGACCAGGGAGAGGCTTCCCCGGTCAAGCCGGTAGCCCAGCGGATGTTGGAGGAATACATGGCGTTGGCCTTGGAATGCTTAGACGGCCGGCAACGGGACGTGATTTTGCTCCGCTACGGCTTAGCGGACGGCCATCCCCGTCCCCTCAAAGAAGTGGCCGAGATGATGCGGGTGTCCCCGGAGCGCGTCCGCCAAATGGAAATCCGGGCTTTGGAGAAACTGCGCCAACGCAAAGAAGGGGACGAGGAGTTCGCGGCCTACCTGTGGGAAAACGACTGGTAACAGCCGCCCGACCGACGAGGCCGGTCATGGCGCAACCCGCCGTTTGCGTCTGTTAGCATTATGCGCGCCCTGTTCCGGGGTAGCTCAATTCGGCAGAGCAGCGGACTGTTAATCCGAAGGTTGTGGGTTCAAGTCCCACCCCCGGAGCCCCTTTCTCGCATATCCCCGCGTCCCGGCTGAGGGCCGGTTACCGGTTTTCGCCGTCCGGCCGGGAGCGGGCCAGCAGGTCCATCACCTCCCGGTCGGGGGTGGGGCGGAAATCTTGGTAAAACAGGCCGATGGCCCAGAAGCGGGCGGGGGCGGCCACCGCCGCGCATTCGTCGGCCGCCCCCCGGAAATTCTCCTCCCAGCCGCGGGGCGCCACCGGGGCCGCCATCACCACCCGGCGGGCCCCCGCCCGGCGGGCCACCCGGCACGCCGCCAAAGCGGTGGAGCCGGTAGCCACCCCGTCGTCCACTATCACCGCCGTCCGCCCGGTCGGATCCATCCCCGGCCGCCCCGCCCGGAACAGTTCGGCCTGCCGTCGCAGTTCGGCCCGCTCCCGTTCCTCCACTTCCCGCAGGTACTCTTCGCTCACCCGCAACCGCTCCGCCCGTTCCCAATCCACCACCTTCACCCCGCCTTCCCCGATGGCGCCCAAAGCCAACTCCGGCCGACGGGGAGCCCCCAACTTGCGCACCAGCAACACGTCCAAAGGGGCTTCCAGCCGTTCGGCTACCCGGAATCCCACCGGAACCCCGCCCCGGGGCAGCCCCAGCACCAGGCAGTCCCCGCCGCGCAGATGCTCCACTTCCGCCGCCAAAGCCTCCCCGGCCTCCGTCCGGTCGGCGAACAGGGTCATCGCCCTCCCCGGCCCGGAGGCGGGCAAACCCGGATAGTCCGGCCCCGGAACGTCATAGTCATATAAGGGAGCCTCCTCTGTGGTATGGTTGGGACATGTTCCCACTTCTAATAGGACAATCGGTAACGGATGCATGCGGGGCCGAACCGGGCACTGTTTGCAGCCTCGTCTACGAATGGACTTCCAACGCCACCCTGGCCCAGATTTTGGGGGCTATCAGCATACCTCTCAAGGTAGCCCTGATTCTGCTGGTGGCGGTGATCGCGGCCCGCATTGCGCGGCGCTGGGTGGACCGGGGGGTGGAAACCTGGCTGGGACATCGGGAGCAGGCCTTCGCCGACGCCTCCGCGGAGCGGGCGACGGGGGAGGAGGGGGGTTTGCGGGAAGCCGCCCTGCGCCGGGCGCGGCGGCTGATGGAGCAGAAGGAACGCTCCGAGCAACGGGCCCGCACTTTGGGCACCGTGCTCCGCTCCACGGCGTCCCTGGCGGTGTACGGCTTGGCGATTCTCATCTCCCTGGGCGAGTTCGGCATCAACCTGGGGCCGATGATCGCCGGAGCGGGGATCGTGGGGGTGGCGATCGGCTTCGGGGCGCAAAGCCTGGTGCGGGATTTCCTGACCGGCATTTTCATGTTGCTGGAAGACCAGTACGGGGTGGGGGACGTGGTGGACGTGGGTTCGGCGGTGGGGGTGGTGGAGGAGGTCAAACTGCGCACCACCCAGATACGGGACATCAACGGCTCCCTGTGGCACATTCCCAACGGGGAGATCAGCCGGGTGGCGAACATGTCGCAGGAATGGGCGCGGGCGGTGCTGGACATCGAAGTCGCCTACGACACCGACTTGGGACAGGCCATGACGGTCATCAAAGAAGCGGCCGACGGGGTGTGGCGGGACAATCTGCCGCACGCCACCATTCTGGAGGAACCGGCCATCGCCGGGGTGCAGGCCTTCGGCGAGAATTCCATCGCCATTCGCCTGATGGCCAAAGTGGAGCCGGGGGAGCAATGGGCGGTCAGCCGGGAGATACGCCGCCGTCTGAAAGAAGCCTTCGACGAGTGCGGAATCGAGATTCCTTTCCCGCAACGCACGGTGTGGATGCGCCAGGACCAGGCCCCGCCCGCCGGCGGCCGGGAGTTGGACAAAGGGACGGCCGGGGAGTTCCGCCCCGCGTTTATTCCCGAAGAAAGCGGTTAGATCGGGGGTTCCGGCCCGGCTCGCGCCGTTAGAGTGATCCGAAGCGGGGAAACCGGATGGAAGCGGACGAGGCGAGCGGGACGGGAATGAAGCGGATATTGGCGGCGGTTGACCTGAGCCCGCTTTCCCGGCGGGTGGCGGATCGGGCCCGCCGGGTGGCTGAGGAGCAGGGGGCGTCCCTTACGCTGGCGCACGTGGCGGAACCGCCCGATGTGAGCCTGCCCGGCGAGATGCTGAAGCGGATGATGCTGTATCGGCACGGCGAAGCCGAAAACCTGTTGGCTTGGATCAACGCCCGGGCCGCCTGCCCGGTGGAGTTGAAATTGGTGGACGGGCGGGTGGCTACGGAAGTGGTGAAGCGGTCGCGGGCGGCGGACCTGCTGGTGACCGGCACCTCGTCGTTGGACCATCTCCGGGTGGGACCGCGCACCACCCGTTTGGCGCGCAAGGCGCATTCCCCGGTGTTGTGCGTACGCCGCCAGCCCCGCGTTCCGTACCGGCGGGCGATAGCGGCCGTGGATCTGTCGGAATCCAGCGCCGAAGCGGTGGAGTTGGCCCTGCGGTTGTCCCCCGGACGGGAGAGCGTGACCGCCGCGGTTTCCCTGCCCGCCCATGCGGAGATGGCGCTGTCGGATGCGGGGGTGCGCCGGGAAGAGTTGGACCGGTTGCGGCAGATGCGGGCGTCGGCCTTGCGGGCGTCGGCGGAGGAGTTCGCGGGCCGTTGGGAGGGCCGGGTGTCGGTTTATGTGGCGCAGGGCCCCCCGGCGGAGGCGTTGGCCGAGCTGGCCCGCACCCGCCGCGCCGATCTGCTGACGGTCTCCAACCGGGGGATGGGGGGATCCAACATGGTGCTGTTGGGGAGCGTGGCCGAGGCGGCGCTGTTCCGCGCCCCCTGCGATGTGGCGGTGGCCCGGGTGCCCGGCCCTTTCCGCCGCCCGTAACCGGCGCAACGGGGAACGGGGGTTCCAGTGGGGAATAAGTATGGCCGCTAAGTATTTTTTTCGCGTTTTAGGCCAAGCTTTGGGGAAGGGGACGGCCTCGGCGCGCCGGGTGCGGTTTTCTTTGCTACTATTTTATCTCGGCGGCTAAAACCGGTATAGCGAGGAGCGGACTATGGCTGGAATAACCTTTGAGACGGTCGGCAAGGTCTACGGCGACGACACCCGGGCCATCGCCGATGTGAGCATCGACGTGGAAGACGGCGAGTTTGTGGTGCTGGTCGGCCCGTCCGGGTGCGGCAAGTCCACCCTGTTGCGGATGGTGGCCGGGTTGGAGGACATCACCGAAGGCCAAATCCGAATCGGCGAGCGGGTGGTCAACGATGTGGCCCCCAAAGACCGGGACATCGCCATGGTTTTTCAGAACTACGCCCTCTACCCCCATATGACCGTTCGGGACAACATGTCTTTCGGCCTCAAACTGCGCAACACCCCCAAGAAGGAAATCGCCGAGCGGGTGGAGGAGGCGGCCCGCATCCTGGAAATCACCGAATACCTGAACCGCAAACCGCGGGCCCTGTCCGGCGGCCAGCGGCAACGGGTGGCGATGGGGCGTGCCATCGTGCGGGAACCGGCCGCTTTCCTGATGGACGAGCCGCTGTCCAACTTGGACGCCAAACTGCGGGTGCAGATGCGCTCCGAACTGGGGTTGCTCCACTCCCGGCTGGAAACCACCACCCTCTACGTGACCCACGACCAGGTGGAGGCGATGACCATGGGGGATCGGGTGGCGGTCCTGAAAGCCATCACCTCCGAAGAGTCCAACCTGCAGCAGATAGCCGCCCCCCGGGAACTCTACGACAATCCGGTCAACCTGTTCGTGGCCGGGTTCATCGGGTCGCCGGCCATGAACTTCGTATACGCCGCCGCCTCCGCCAACGGGAGCGAAGTCCATCTCGCCTTCGGCCCCCATTCGCTGGCGGTCAGCCCCTCCGACCTGCCGGAGTCCCTGGCCGACCGGGCGGGGGAGGAGGTGGTGATGGGGGTGCGCCCGGAAGCCTTCGAAATACGCTCCGCGGCCGGGGAGGGCGGTTCTTCCATCACCGTGCAGGTCAATTTGGTGGAACAGCTGGGCTCGGAGGCCTTCGTCCATTTCACGGCCCCGGTGCCGCCGGTGGTCACCGCCGACATTGAAGCCCTGCTGGCCGACGAAGGCGCCGACACTTCGTCCCTGGGCGACGAAACCAAGTTCACCGCCCGCGTCAATCCCGACTACGCCCCGGCGGTGGGCGGTCCGGCCGAATTGGTGGTGGACACCGCCAAATTGCATTTCTTCGACAAAGAAACCGGTGACGTTCTCAAGTAACCTCCGGGAGCGCCCGGGCGCCGGTAACCTTTCTTTTCCGTAGCCGGTCAAAAAGTTTGGAACAAATACCGCACCATCCGGATTTGCTTGACTAACCTGGCGGGCGAGACGCCGTCCGGGCGGGCGGCGCAAAGTGGAAGCCAGCGATAGGAGGGATTATGAAATCCGTAGAAGGAGGGACCACCACGGAGCCTGGTTTGCTGTCCTTTTTCAAGGTAGCCGAGCGGGGTTCCACGCTCGGAACCGAGGTTAGGGCGGGCGTCACCACTTTCCTGGTGATGGCCTACATCCTGTTCGTAAACGCCGATATCCTCGGCGCCCTGGGCGAAATTGACTCAGCCTTTAACGCGCCGGCCATTGCGGCGGCCACGGCCCTCATCGCCGGGATTATGACCATCGCCATGGGGGTGTTTTCCAACTATCCGATCGCCATGGCGGCCGGGCTGGGAATAAACGCGGCGGTCGCTTTCGGGCTGGTGTTCACTGAAGGGCTGTCTCCGGCCGGGGCGATGGGCGTGATCTTGATGGAAGGCATTCTGGTCACCGTCTTGGTGTTGCTGGGTTTGCGGGAAGCGGTGATGACCGCCATCCCGGACAGCCTCAAATACGCCATCGGGGTGGGCATCGGCTTGTTCATTCTGTTCATCGGTTTCGTCAACGGCGGACTGATCCAGCAGGGCGGGGCGATTGTCGAGTTCGTCAACCCGAACTCCCGGGGGGCGGCGATCACTCTCATCGGATTGCTGATCGCGGTGGTGCTGATGAGCCTGCGGGTGAAAGGGGCGATGATCTTAACCATCGTCGCCACCACCGTCATCGCCCTGTTTATGGATGTGGCGAACCTCCCGGACAACATCAACGCTTCGGTCAGCTTCGACACCCTGTTCCGAGTGGACTTGGCCAACCCGTTCACCGAGATTGGGATCATGGCGGCCATTCTGACCATTTTTACCTTCATGCTCACCGACTTCTTCGACACGATGGGCACCGCCACCGCCATCGCCGAGCAGGCCGGACTGGTGGAGGAAAACGGTCGGATGCCCAGACTGTTCTCCCTGCTCTTGGTGGACTCGCTGGGAGCGGCCCTGGGCGGGCTGGGGGGCGTCAGCTCCAACACCAGCTACATCGAAAGTTCGGCGGGGGTTGCCGAAGGCGGACGCACCGGCCTGACCTCGGTGGTGTGCGGGATATTGTTCCTGATCGCCATCGTGCTGTCGCCGCTGGCCCTGGTGGTGCCAAGCCAGGCCACCGCCCCGGTGCTGATCGTGATCGGCTTCCTGATGGTCGGCCTGTTGCGGCACATCGACTTCACGGATTTGGAGGAGGGCTTCCCGGCTTTGCTGGCCATCGTGCTCATGCCGTTGACCTACTCCATTACGGTGGGGATCGCCGCCGGGTTCGTGATGCATTCGCTGATTAAGATCGTGAAAGGCAAGATGGCCCAGATCCATCCGCTGATGTGGGTGGTGACCGTGGCCTGCGTTGTATTCTTCGGCCAATCAGTGGTTTCCAACTGGCTATAGTCTTACCTGTTGGTTGCGTGAAACAAGCGAGGGCGCCTGCGGGCGCCCTCGCTCTTCTTTAGCAGTTTCCGGAGGGCGGGGGAGGCGGCGGGGATAAGATTACGGGAAGGCCGCGGCATAGGGAGGGAGGTTATGGAACGGTTCGTGCGGGAATTGCCGAAGGTGGAGATGCATATCCACATCGAGGGGACGTTGGAGCCGGAGATGATGCTGGAAATGGCGGCTCGCAACGGGACGGACATCGGGTTCCGGTCGGTGGAGGAAATCCGGCGGGCCTACCAGTTCCAAGACCTGCAGTCGTTTCTGGACATCTACTACCGGGGGGCGGCCGTTTTGCAGACCGAAGACGACTTCTACCGGCTGATGGCCGCTTATCTGCAACGGGCGGCGGAGGACAACGTGCGCCACGCCGAAATTTTCTTCGACCCGCAGACCCACACCGAACGGGGGGTGGCCATGGGAACGGTGATCGCCGGGTTCCTACGGGCGCAAGAAGAGGCGGCCCCGGAAATCACCTCCACTCTCATTCTCTGTTTTCTGCGGCACCTGTCCCCCGAGTCGGCTTTGGAAACGTTGGAGCAGGCCCGCCCCTACCTGCGGCACATCCAAGGGGTGGGTTTGGATTCGGGGGAGCGGGGCAACCCGCCCGGGCCGTTCGCCCCCGCCTACCGGATGGCGGCCGCCGCCGGACTGCGGGCGGTGGCCCACGCCGGGGAGGAGGGACCCGCCGAATACGTGTGGACGGCTTTGGACGAACTGGGGGCGGAGCGGGTGGATCACGGGGTGCGTTCCGAGGACGACCCGCGGCTGGTGGAACGGCTGGTCGCCGAGCGCATTCCCCTCACCATGTGCCCCCTGTCCAACCAGCGGCTGCAAGTGTTTCCCGATTTGGCCGACCACAACCTGAAACGGCTGATGGACGCCGGGGCGGTGGTGACCGTCAACTCCGACGACCCGGCCTACTTCGGCGGTTACGTAGCCGACAACTATTTGGCCATCGCCCGGGCTTTGAACCTGTCCCGGGGGGATTTGGAGCAGCTGGCCCGCAATTCGGTGCGGGCCTCCTTTTTGCCCGAAGAGAGGAAAGCCGCCCTGCAGGAGGAGATCACCGATTACGTTTCCGAGGCGGGGATGTCCGGGGCGGGATGATGCTGGACTGTGAAACATTCGGGACCCGGGCCGTTTTGACCATTAACGATCCGCAACGGCGCAACCCTTTGTCCGGGGAGGTGATGGAACGGTTGCACCGGGGGTTGCGGGAGGCGGTCGCCGACCCGCAGGTGCGGGTGATAATCCTCACCGGGGCGGGGGAGCGGGCCTTTTCCGCCGGGGGGGACCTGGGGGGCGGGTTTTTCGACGACCCGGTGGGTTTGCACCGGATGCGGGGGCTGATATCCGATGTGTTCCGGGTGATGCGCCGGGGTGGGAAGCCGATCATCGCCCGCGTCAACGGGCACGCTTTGGCGGGCGGGTTCGGGTTGGCGGCCGCCTGCGACATCGTGCTGGCGGTGGAGGGGGCCAAGCTGGGAACCACCGAAATCAAAGTAGGCTTGTGGCCCATGCAGATTTCGGCGGTGCTGCAACGTTTGATGCCCGCCCGCCAAGCCTTGGAATTGTTTATGACCGGGCGGATATTCGACGCCGCCGAAGGGGTGCGGCTGGGGGTGGTGACCGCGGTGGCCTCCGACTTGGAGGAGTTGGATCGGATGGTGGACGAGTACGCGGAGGTTCTGTCCCGGGCCCCGGCGGAGGTCATGCAGTTGGGCCGGGACAGTTTTTACCTGATACAGGACATGGGCCTGGACCGGGCTTTGGATTTTTTGCAGACCGGGCTGACGGCGGTGACGATGAGCGACCAAGCCCGGGAGGGAGTGGCCGCTTTTATGGAAAAACGCCCTCCGGAATGGTCGGAGCCGGCCCCCGCTTAGATCCCCGTTTCCCGGTTGCGCGTCCCGGCTTAGAAGTCGTAGTCGATGAAGGCCTGCAGGATGGCCGCCGTCACTTCCCCCTGTATTTGGCGCACCACCACCCCGTCGCTGTTAATCAAGTAAGTGGTGGGCAGGCCCACGTAAGGGAACACCCCCGACACCGGGTCTTCTTCGATGCCCATCGGGTAGGAGGCGTTTATTTCCAAGGCGAACCGCTGCGCTTCCGAGAAGCGATCCTCGGCCGCCACCCCCACGAAGGCCACGTCGGGGTTGGCGACGGCCACCCGGGAGATGGCGGGGATCTCGTTGCGGCACGGTCCGCACCAGGAGGCCCAAATGTTCAAAACCAGCGGACGGCCGTCGTCGGCGAAGAACCGGGCCAGGTCGAACCGCGACCCGTCGAACAGGGGGAAGGAAAAATCAGGGGCCGGTTGTCCGGCCAGGCTCCCCCGCGGAAATTGGGATACATCGAATTGGGCGGGGTCGATCGCCGGGATCGGTTCGCCCCCCGCCGCTCCGTCCGGGCTTTCCCCGGTGGCCTGTCCGGAAACTACGGCCGCCCCCGGGGTTTCCCAAACTTCGCCGGCGCCCGAGTCGCCTTCCCGGAGGGCTATCACCAGGGAAATCAGCATCGCCGCCGCCAGCGCCGCTCCCACCGCCGCCCGGCTCCGCCAACCCGGTTTGTTTCCCGCCGAAGCGGGCTCCGGCTGGTTTTCCTCTTGGCTTTCCTCCGGAGGGGTCGGGTCGACGGTCATGATATCAAGATTACCCCCCTCGAATAGGGGTTTTGTCGCACCGGCGGACTACCATCGGGTTTCTACCGGTGAGGCAAACCGGTGAAGCGAGCAGAAGGATAAAAGCAATGCCCAATCGCGACAATTACCCGGCGGGAACCCCGGGATGGGTGGACCTGGCCACCGCCGACGCCGCAGGGGCCAAAGAGTTCTACGGCGGCCTGTTCGGATGGGAATGGGAGGACGTGCCCGGCCCGGACGGGGGCGTGATGTATTCCACGAGTTCGCTGGCGGGACGGCTGGTGGCGGGGATATCGCAGATCACCCCCGAGATGGGGGACATTCCCCCCCACCCCCCCATTGTTAATTTCTTGATGTCCCGAAAGTCGCAGATCACCCCCGAGATGGGGGACATTCCCACCGTGTGGAGCACCTATTTCATCACCGACTCGGCGGATGAGTCGCACGCCGCCGTTCTGGCGGCAGGCGGGACGGAAATAATGCCCCCCTGCGACATAATGGATACGGGCCGGATGGCTATCGCAGCTGACGACCAGGGGGCGCCTTTCGGGTTGTGGGAGCCGCGGTCCCATCGGGGAATGGGGGTGGTGTTGGAACCGGGCGCCCACAGTTGGACGGAGCTGATCGTGCCCAATCTGGAACGGGCCGCCCGGTTTTACGGCGCGGTGTTCGGCTGGGGGCTGGAAGACGCCCCCTACGGCGACGGCCCGGTCTACAAGCTGTGGATGCGGGAGGGCGGCATGGTGGCTGGCCTGATGCAACTCCCTTCCCCCGAAGTTCACAACTGTTGGAACATTTATTTCGGGACCGCCGACGCCGCCGGCGCCGCCGCCCGGACGGCCGAGTTGGGCGGGCGGGTTCTGAGGGGTCCCTTCCCCACCCCCGGCGGGGATGTAGCCGTTTTGCAAGATCCGCAGGGCGGAGTGTTCTCAGTGTTGCAGATGCGGGAGTGGCCCGCCCAGTAGTCCTCCGGGTTCGGTTCATACGGAACCCCTCGATGAGTATCCCCGACAGCAAGGAGGGAAACAATGCCTAAAAGAGACGGCCATCCGGTGGGAACTCCGGCTTGGACGGAGTTGGCGGCAAAGGACGGGGAAGCCGCCCGGGAGTTCTATTCCGGAATGTTCGGCTGGACTTGGGAGCGGGCTCCCGGCCCGGAGGGGGGCGTAAACTATTTTTACGCCATGTTGGACGGGTGCAAAGCGGCCGGCCTGTACCAGATCATCCCGGAAATGGCGGGCATGCCGGTCTCCTGGTCCACCTACCTGTTCACCGACTCGGCGGAGCGGGCGCACGCCGCAGCCTTAGAGCGGGGGGCGACGACTTACATGGGGCCGTTGGACGCTTTCGGAGCGGGCCAGATGGCGTACATGGCCGACGACCAGGGGGCTTCGTTCATCATGTGGGAGCCGAAAGGGCATCAGGGGGCGCAGGTGGTGAACGAACCGGGGGCCCACACTTGGGCGGAGCTGATCGTCCCCGATTTGGAGAAAGCGGCCGCCTTCTACGGCGGGGTGTTCGGGTTGGAGGCGGCGGACGCGCCGGATATGAAAGGGCCGGTGTACAAACTGTGGATGGCGGGGGAGACGATGGTGGGCGGGCTGATGCAGCCCCCGGCTCCCGATATTCCCCCTTGTTGGTTCACCTACTTCGGGGCGGCCGACGCCGGAGCGGCCGGCGACCGGGCCCGGGAGTTGGGCGGGCAGGTGATGATGGGACCGTCCCCCACCCCGGCCGGGGACATCACCGTCATCCGAGACCCGCAGGGTGCGATGTTCTCGGTGATACAACTAAACGAGTGGCCCGCGGAGTAGCCCCCTGGGCGGGTCCCCCAAATTTTGAGAACGCGAAAAGCAAACTTAGGTCGCGAAAAGCGTACTAAGCGGGAATGTAATCTGACCGGTTCCCGTTTGTTCGGAAAACACCTGTTTGGCTGGTTCCCTTCACTTTTGGGGTCGCCCGGCGGTTTCGTTGAAACTCAAATAGCGTCTGCGGGCGGCGGTCCTAGTCGAAACCGGAAATAGCTATCCGGCGGCCATTTCTTTGAGGACGGTGTGCAGGATGCCGCCGTTGCGGTAGTAGTCGATTTCCACCGGGGTGTCGATGCGCGCCCGGGCGGTAAAGCGGATTTCCCCGCCTTCGGGGCGACGGGCGGCGACGTTCACCGGTTGCCGGGGTTGCAGGCCGTCGTCGATGTCAATGTGGAAAATCTCCGTTCCATCCAAACCCAGGCCGGGGGCGGTCTGCCCCTCTTGGAACTCCAACGGCAGAACCCCCATTCCGATCAGGTTGGAACGGTGGATGCGCTCGTAGGAGGCGGCTAGAACCGCTTTCACGCCCAGCAGAAACGGTCCTTTGGCGGCCCAGTCCCGGCTGGACCCCATCCCGTAGTCGGAGCCGGCCAGCACGACGGTGGGAATGCCCGCCTCCCGGTAGCGCACCGACGCTTCAAAGATGGTTTTCACCCGCCCGTCGGTGAAGTCGGTGGTCCAGCCGCCTTCGGTTCCGGGGGCCAGCCGGTTGCGCACCCGGATGTTGGCGAAGGCGCCCCTCGCCATCACCTGATCGTTGCCCCGCCGCGACCCGTAACTGTTGAACATCAAAACGGGCACCCCCCGTTCCTGCAAAAAACGGCCGGCGGGGGAGTCGGGGGCGATGGAACCAGCCGGGGAAATATGGTCGGTGGTCACCGAATCCCCCAGGTAAACCAGGGCGCGGGCGCCGACGATGGGGGCGATCATCCCCGGTTCGGCGGTCAGCCCGGCGAAGAAAGGGGGTTCTTGGATGTAGGTGCTGTCCGGGTCCCAGTTGTAAAGGCGGGACGGGTCGGTGGCGATTTCCTTCCATTCGGGGGGGCCTTCGAAAACTTCGCCGTATTGCCGGCGGAACTGGTCGGGGGAGATGCATTCGGCGATGATTTCCGCTATTTCCCCAGGGGCGGGCCACAGATCCCGCAGGTAGACGGGAGTGCCGTCGGAGTCCCGCCCCAGAGGATCCCGGGTCAGGTCCATGTCCACCGTCCCGGCCAGGGCGTAGGCCGCCACCAACGGCGGGGAGGCCAGGTAGTTGGCCCGGACCAGCGGGCTGATTCTCCCCTCGAAGTTGCGGTTGCCGGACAAAACGGAGGCGGCCACCAGATCGTGGTCGGCGATGGCCGACGCGATGGGCGGGGGCAGCGGGCCGGAGTTGCCGATGCATGTGGTGCATCCGTAGCCGACGGTGTGGAAACCGAGGGACTCCAAATCGTCGATGAGGCCGGCCCGTTCCAGGTAGTCGGTGACCACTTTGGAGCCGGGGGCCAGCGATGTTTTCACCCACGGGCGGCGGGCCAGCCCCTTTTGGCGGGCTTTGCGGGCCAAAAGCCCCGCCCCCACCATCACCTCCGGGTTGGAAGTGTTGGTGCAGCTGGTGATGGCCGCGATCACCACCGCCCCGTCCCGCAGGTGGAAAGTCTCGCCGTCCAGGGAGACGGAGGGGGCGCCTTGCGGGGAGCCGTGCCCGGCGAAGACGGAGGCCAAATCGGTCGTCCATTGTTTTTTCATTTCGGACAGGGGGATGCGGTCCTGGGGGCGGCGGGGTCCGGCCAGCGACGGCTCCACCTCCCCCATGTCCAACTCCAGGAGGGAAGAGTAAACGATGTCCCGGTTTTCGTCCCGCCACAGCCCCTGCCGTTGCGCGTAGCCGCGGACGGTTTCCAACAACTCCGGGGGGCGGCCGGTGAGGCGCAGGTAGGACAGGGTGTGGTCGTCGATCGGGAAAAACCCGCAGGTGGCCCCGTATTCGGGGGCCATGTTGGCGATGGTGGCCCGGTTGGCCACCGGCATTTCGTCCAGCCCCGGCCCGTGGAACTCCACGAACTTGCCCACCACCCCCGCCTCCCGCAGCAGTTCGGTGATGCGCAACACCAGGTCGGTGGCGGTGGCCCCCTCCGGCAGGCGCCCGGTCAGTTTCACCCCCGCCACTTCCGGCATCAGCATGTAGATGGGCCGGCCCACCATGGCCGCCTCCGCCTCGATGCCGCCCACCCCCCAGCCCAGCACCCCCAGTCCGTTGACCATGGTGGTGTGGGAGTCCAGGCCGACCAGCGAATCCGGGTAGAGGGATGTTCCATCGTCCCACACCACTTTGGCCAGGTATTCCAAGTTGACCTGGTGGACGATGCCGGTGGCGGGGGGCACCACCCGGAAGTTGTCGAAAGCCGACCGCCCCCATTTCAGGAACTGGTAGCGTTCCCGGTTGCGTTCGAACTCTTTGCGGGAGTTGATGACCAGGGCGTCGGGGGCGTTGAAGGCGTCCACCTGCACCGAATGGTCGATGACCAGGTCGCAGGGAACCAGCGGGTTGACCCGTTCCGCGGCTTGCGGGTCGCCGGTCATGCGGACGATGGCGTCCCGCATAGCCGCCAAATCCGCCACCGCCGGCACCCCGGTGAAATCCTGCAGCACCACCCGCCCCGGCGAGAAAGGGATTTCCACCGGTTCCACTTTGGCCGCGTCGTAGGAGGCGAGGGCGATGACGTCTCCCTCGGTCACCGTCCGTCCGTCGCAGTTGCGCAGGGCGGATTCCAAAAGAACTTTGACGGAATAGGGGATGGCGTCCAAATCCCCATGGTCCCGCAGGGCGTCCAAGCGGTGGATGGCGCGGGGGCCGGCGGGGGAGTCAAATTGGGCGGCGGCTCCGAACGGGTCATACGGGGGGTTCATCTGTTCTCCGGATGCGACGGGGGTTGCTTGGCGACTTCCCATTCTACTTGGGTCTGGGACGGCGGACGGGGACGGGCCGGTTAACCGACCGGCTGCGCCCGGTAACATCAGGCGGGTGAAAGAAATAACCATCGCCAACTGCGGGGGGTTCTGGGGGGATGACCCGACCGCCCTCCGCCGGCAACTGCGGGGCGGGCCGGTGGATTACCTGGTGATGGACTATCTGGCCGAAGTGACCATGGCCATCCTCAACAAGCAACGGGCCCGGGACCCGCAACGGGGGTATGCGGCGGATTTCACCGCCCACCTGCGGGATTCCCTGTCGGAGATAACCGAAAGGGGGGTGAAAGTGATCTCCAACGCGGGCGGGGTGAACCCCGCGGCGGCCGGGGAGGCGGTGGGGAAACTGGCGGCCGAGATGGGGCTGGCCGACCGGGTGCGGGTGGGGGTGGTGACCGGCGATGACATCCAACCCCGCTTGGGTGAAATTTTGGGGAGCGGGGAAAGTTTGGAAAACATGGACACCGGCCGGAGTTTTGATTCCATCCGGGAACGGACGCTGTCCGCCAACGTTTATCTGGGGGCGGGGCCGATGGTCGCCGCTTTGCAAATGGGGGCCAACGTGGTGATCACCGGACGGGCGGCGGACGCGGCGTCCGCTTTGGCCCCCATGATGCATGAGTTCGGGTGGGGGCCGGCTGATTGGGATCGGTTGGCGGCCGGGACGGCGGCCGGGCACATCCTGGAATGCGGTTTGCAGGCCGCCGGGGGCAACTTCACCGACTGGCGTCTGATTCCTTCGTGGAAAAACATGGGTTTTCCGATAGCGCGGGCCCGGGAGGACGGGAGTTTCGCCGTCGCCAAGCATCCCGGAACCGGCGGTTTGGTTTCGGCGCATACCGTCGCCGAGCAGATCCTGTACGAGATCGGCTCCCCCGCCTATCCCGCTCCGGACGCCACCGTTCGTTTCGACTCGCTGACGTTGACGGAGGCGGGCCGGGACCGGGTGGAAGTAGCGGGGGTGCGGGGGGAGCCGGCCCCGGAGAAGATGAAAGTGTCGGTGAGTTACCGGGACGGGTTCCGGGCGACGGGCCGAATTTTGGTCGCCGGGCGAGATGCGGCGGCCAAAGCGGAGCTGGTGGAGGAAATGTTTTGGGATGCGGCGGGCGGGAAAGAATCCTACGAAGAGGCTTATTCGGCTGTTATCGGCCGGGACGGGGGCTTTCCCTTGTCGGAGGAGGGTCCGCCCCCCGCCGAAGTGGTGCTGCATTTGGCGGTGCGCGACTCCGACCCGGACAAAATACGGGAACGGTTTTCCCCCCGCATCGCGCCGTTGGTACTGGGTTCCGCGCCCGGCGTCACCCTGCTGGACCCGGCCCGTCCCCGTCCGATGGAGGTTATCGCCCATTGGCCCTGCCTGGTGGGCCGGGAGGCGACGGCCGCCGAAGTGACGGCGGGGAGCGAACGGGCGACGGTGGGATGCGCGGTTCCGCCCGCACCCGGTTTTGAGCCCCGGCCGGTGGTTTCGGTTTCCTCCGACTCCGATTATGCCGGGGAACGGGAGCGGCCGCCGGGAGACGAGGCGGGGCGGGGGATGGAGGTGACTTTGTCGGAGTTGTGCCTGGCCCGCTCCGGGGATAAGGGCGATATCGCCAATGTGGGGTTGATCGCCCGCACCCCGCAGGCCTACGAATGGGTGAAGCGGGAGATGACCCCGCAGGCGGTGAAAAGGCTGTTCGCCGGGTTGGCGGAGGGGCGGGTGGAAAGGTTTGAGTTCCCCAATCTGCTGGCCGTGAATTTTCTGCTGCACGCCGGTTTGGGGGGCGGGGGGGTGCGTTCTTTGCGGGTTGATCCGCAGGGGAAAACCTACGCCCAGTTCCTGTTGGGGGCCAAAGTGCGGGCGCCGCGGGAGGTGGTGGAGTCGGTTCGGGAACGGGAAGGGGGCCGGTGATGGGCCAGCGGGACGGGTCGGCGTTGTCCGAGGCGGTGGAAGCGGTTGTGGACCCGGTGCTGGTTCGTCCGCTGGGGACGCTGGGTTACGTGCATGACGTGCGTCCCAAGCGGCGGGGGGCGGTGGTGGAATTGTTGGTTCCGGTTCCCGGCCCGCCCGCCGAAGAGTTGGCTCGCCGGGTGCGGGCGGCCGCCGAATCGGCGGTGGGGGCGGGCGGGGTGACGGTGGATATGAACCTGATGTCCGATGACCAGCGGGAAGAGTTGATGGCCCGGGTGCGGGGGGAGAAACGGGCGGTGGGCGGCCCCGGGTCGGCCACCTATGTGGTGGCGGTGTCGTCCGGCAAAGGAGGGGTAGGCAAGTCGTCGGTGACCGCCAATCTGGCGGTGAGCCTGGCCGGACTGGGTCATAGGGTGGGGGTGATCGACGCCGACGTGTGGGGGTATTCCATTCCCCGGATGCTGGGGGCGGACGGGGCCCCGGCGGTGATCGCCGACTCCATCATTCCGTTGCGGGCGCACGGGGCGGCGGTTATTTCCATCGACTATTTCGTGCCGGAGGATCAGGCGGTGGTG
Source organism: Candidatus Spongiisociaceae bacterium (assembly GCA_965202665.1). Taxonomy (GTDB): domain Bacteria; phylum Actinomycetota; class Acidimicrobiia; order Spongiisociales; family Spongiisociaceae. The sequence continues at coordinate 282,055 of OZ241841.1, read as the reverse complement.
TGGCGGGGGCCGATGTTGCACAAGGCCTTGGAGCAGTTTTTGACCGATGTGTTTTGGGACGACCCGGAGTTTCTGCTGATCGACATGCCGCCGGGGACGGGGGATGTGGCCATTTCCATTTCCCAGTTCGTTCCCCGGGCGCAGATGCTTTTGGTCACCACTCCCCAGCCGACCGCCAGCCGGGTGGCTTCCCGGGCGGCGCGCATGGCCGACCGGGTGGATCAGAAAGTGATCGGGGTGGTGGAAAACATGAGCTGGTTCACCGGCGACGACGGAAAAAAATATCATATTTTCGGCGAAGGGGGCGGGGCGGAACTGGCTTCCCAAATCGGCGTGGACCTTTTGGCCCGGATTCCCATCACTTTGGAGATGCGCCAAGGCGCCGACCGGGGGGATCCGATAGCCGTTTCCGCCCCCGACGGCGAAGCCGCCCAGGCGTTCCAAGCCCTGGCGGCGGAAATAGCAGCCAGAAAACCCAAAATCAGAACCCACCCCGAACTGAGAATTAGTTAGGTTGCTTGATTAACGGCCGCCAACGGGCGGGCGAGGGGGGCGGGGATTTGCACCGCACCTCCCCGCTCGGCGGGCAGCTCCAGGAAGTCGGGCAAGTCCGGGTCGGTTCGGACGACGCGCCCGCCCGGGCGGAGAAGGTATCCCTCGGGTATCAGACTCTCCAAGCGGGATGCCAAAAGATCCCAAGCGCGGGCCACGGTGTCGGGATGGGCGGGGTTCTCGAATCTGCTCATAGATTACGGGGCGCCGCTCAGCAGGCTATGCAAATGCCGAAGTTCCTCTTCGGTGGCTTCGGGCAGGTGATCGAATTCCCCCCGCTCGCACCGTTCCGTGATTTCAACCAACCAAGCAGTGGCCTCCTCAGGCCAGTCGGCGGGAGGACCGGTAGAACGGTTGGGAGCAGATGCGGTGTCGTTCATTGGAACTATTGTAGATGCCGTTGGGGTTCGGTTCGGGTTCAGGCGGCGGGGGAGCAGGTTTGGTCGTAGTCCCGGAGGGGCGGGGGGCTGGCGGGGTCGGAGCAGGCCGGGCATTGGGGGTTTTTACCGAAGGACAGGGTGCGGAACTCCCCGGCCAGGCCGTCGTAGGTGAGCAACCGGCCTACCAGGGGGTCGCCCGCCCCCAGCAGCCATTTGAGGGCTTCCACCGCTTGCAGGGTCCCGATCACTCCGGGCAGGGCCCCCAGAACCCCCGCCTCGGCGCAGTTGGGGGCCGACTCCGGGGGCGGGGGGAGGGGGAACAGGCACCGGTAGCAGGGGCCGGAGCGGGGGTCGAACAGGCTCACCTGCCCCTCGAACCGGTGCACCGCCCCGTGCGCCACCGGCGTCCCCGTCCACACCGCCGCGTCGTTCAGCAGATAGCGGGTGGGGAAGTTGTCGGACCCGTCCACCGCCAACTCGTATCCTTCCATGATTTCCAGGATGTTGGACGCTTGCAGACGGGCGTGGTGGGCGTGCACCGTCACCTCCGGGTTGAGGGCGGCCAGCGCCATGCGGGCCGAATCCGTTTTCCGCACCCCCACCCCGGCCGTAGTGTGAATGATCTGCCGTTGCAGGTTGGTTACGTCCACTAGGTCGTCGTCCGCCAGGCCGATGGTTCCCACCCCGGCCGCGGCCAGGTAGAGGGCGACCGGCGATCCCAAACCTCCCGCCCCCACCAGCAACACCCGGGCCCGGCCCAAGCGCCGTTGCCCGTCGGGGCCCACCTCCGGCAAGGCCAAGTGGCGGGCGTAACGGTCGGGCGGGCCGGCTCCGGCCGGTGAGTCGGAGGGGGCCGGGGAAACCCAGGGGAGTCCCCGCCGCCGCCATCCGGCGAAGCCCTCCGCCAGGGACATTACGTTGGCGTAGCCCATCTGCTTGAGGGCGGCGGCGGCCAAAGCGGAGCGCCCCCCGGCCGCGCAGTAGAGGACGATCGGCTGATTGCGGTCCAAGCCAGCGGAGGCTATCGACCCCTCCAGGATGCCGCGCGGAATATGCACCGCGGAGGGGATCATCCCCTGCGCCGTTTCGTCCCCCTCCCGCACGTCGATCAGCGCCATGCCGGCCGGCCCGCCCCCGGCCAACTGCTCGGGGGCGATCTCGGTGATTTCCCGTAGGGCGGCCGCCACCAGTTCCGGGTAGGAAGCTGTCATAGGGGCAGGCTACCCGTTCTCCGGTTCATCCGTAATCCCCGGGACCGGAACCGTCGCCGGGAGCGGGTTTCCGCCTATTTTTCGTGCAGGATGATTTCCCAGGGGCCCTCGTCGTCGCCGATGATCTCGGCGGTGGCTTCGGTGGGGGTCCAGTCCCGTTCCGAGGGCAGATAGCCGATGTGCTTGGTTTCGATGAAAACCCGCACCGCGTTGGGAATGTCCGGGTTGTTGGGTTCGGGAATGAGCAACACCGAACCGTGGTTGGCCCCGTCGGAGGCCAAACGTCGCACCAGCTTTTCCCGGTCCGGGGTGATGTGCTCCACTTTGATGGTGCGCGGTTCGGCGTTGGCCGGGCCGGTCAGCACCTTGTCGTACATGGACGTGAAGGACTGGGCCTGCTCGCGTTCGGCTATTTTCTGTTTCAGTTTTTGGAACATGTTTCAGGTTTCGACTCGTTGCTACCCCCGATTGTAGCGGACGCGGGCGACGGGGGCGGACCTCTCGGTATCTTACAGCATAGCGACCAGCCGGGACATTATTTCTCCGGCCGGATGCTCGATTTTCAGATGGGCGGCTTGGTCGAATTCGGTGGGGCCCAGGTTGACGATCACGAACGGGACCCCGCGGCGGGCGGCGGACAGCGGGATTTCAGCCGCCGGCCAAACCGACAGGGTGGTGCCCACCGCCAGCACCGCGTCGGCATTTTCGGCCATCAGCCGGGCCCTTTGCATGGCCGCCATGGGCATCGTCTCCCCGAAGGAGACGACGGTCAATTTGAGGATGCCCCCGCAGTGCGGGCAATGCGGGTCCTCCACGCCCGACTCCACCCAGCCGAACACTTCGCCCGACGGCCAACGGGAACCGCAACTCAGGCAGGCCGTCTCCCGCACGTTGCCGTGCACCTCCACGCACAGTTCCCCGGCCAGGCCCGCCCGCTGGTGGAGGCCGTCGATGTTTTGGGTTACGCAACCTTCCAACCGTCCGGTGCGGGCCAAGTGGGCCACCGCCGCGTGGGAGGGGTTGGGGCGGGCGGTGCGCAGGGGCGACCGGGACCACATCGCCCAACTGCGCCGCCGGGTTTCGGAAGAGGCCAGATAGCGGTCGATGGTGAACTCGTCCGGGTCCACTTTGGTCCAGATCCCGTCCGGGCCGCGGAAGTCGGGTATGCCCGATTCGGTGGAGGCGCCCGCTCCGGTGAAAACCAAAATCCGGGAGGCTGAGTCCAGCAGTCGGGCGGCGCGGCTTATCAGGTCGGACAGTTGGGCCGGGTCCATGGGGGACATGGGAAAGATTTTAGCGGCGCCCGCCCGGAACCCCCCGCTCCCCGGCCGGCCAGGGGGAGATGCGGGGGCGGCCGGCCCGTTGGCTGGCCGCGGCCAGGGCCAGGTCGTAGGTGTGGCGGCGGCGCAGTTCGTAGGCCAGGCGGGAAACCTGTTGCGCTCCCAGCGGAGGGAGGAGATCCCTGACCCAGATGATCTCCGCGCACCGGGAGGGGCCGCCCGGCGCGTCTTCTCCGAAAGCCGCCAACCCTTCCCGGGCCAGCACGGCCAGGAAAACCGGTTGGCGGATGGCCTCCCCTCGCTGGGCGGCGGTGATGAGGCGCAACAGTTCCGCCATCGGCCGGGAGCCGAGGGCCATGCTCCAATAGCGATGCACGTAGGGGTGGTCGGGGAGCAGGCCGTCGGGCGCCGGATGGGGCCACAGGCGGGGCCGGATTCGCCGCCGTTGCCGGGCGGAGGGGCGGATCGCAGCGCCCGAAAAATGCGAGACGCCCAAAGAGACGGGGGTATTGCTACCGCGAAGGGCGATTTCGGACGCTGCGTATCCCATATATCGTAATATAATGTAAATAATCCTAAACAACAACCCTTTTTGCCATATTTTTTTCGCGTTCTCAAGATTTTTACGATATAGATAGAGGATAAAACATATTATTATTAGTTTAGAATATAAAAGAGGGGAAATAATCTAAAGAGCAAACCGACGACGGGGTTCGCTAGGCGTCGAAGGTTTGGCCGCCGGTTTCCTCTTCGGCGGGGGGTTCTTGATCCCCGCTTGGTTCCTCCGGGTCGCCGGCGTCGGGCTCCGCGGTCCCGTCCCCGTTGCCATCGGAGCCGGGGTCGTCGGGTTCCGCCGGTTGCTCCGGGTCGGCGCCGTTCTCTCCAGCGTTGGAAGAGTCTTCGGAAACCGGTTCTTCGTCCCCTGTCTCGACGGCGGTTTCCCCATCCCCCCCGGTTTCCCCTTCTCCGGGGGTTTCCGGTTCGGGTTCCCCGGTGGGCTGGTCGACGGGGCTTTCCTCCTCGGAGTTTTCGTTTTCCTCCCCGGCGGGAGGGGCCAGAACCCGCATGACCACCTTGGAACCCTGCGGGATCATCTCCCCGGCGGCCGGTTCCGTGGAAAGGACCTGCCCCGCTTCGATTACCGGCGGGGCCTCCTCGGCGGCGGTTTCCCCGGTTTCCCCCTCTTCGGGGGTTTCCGGCGGGGCGGAGGGTGCGGGGAAGACCAGCACCGTCCTTTCCTCCACTTCGGTCAGCAACCGGGCCCCGAACATGGCTTTCTCCGCTTCCTCGACGGTCAGGCCCGTTACCTCCGGCACTTCGGTCAGGACGGGGGCGTTGTAGAAGTTGGAGCCTTGCACCGGCCGGAACTCGCCGGGCGGGTATGTCTGGAGCACGGTCTCCATGAACTCTTTCCAGATGGGGGCGGGCACCGTGCCCCCGAACACCCGCGAGTAGCCCTCCCCGTTGATCACCACATCCTCCAAGGCGATCTGCTCGTCCGGGAACCCGACCCACACCGCGGTGGTGAAGTTGGGGACGAATCCCACGAACCAGGCGTCCCGGAAGGCCTGGTGGGTGCCGGTCTTCCCCGCCTGGGGCAGGCCTTCGATCTGCGCCCGCTGGGCGGTTCCGCAACACACCACCTCTTCCATCGGCCGGCGCACCGCCGCCGCTAAAGCCGGGTCCACGGCTTGGGTGGTGCGCACCTCCCGCTCGTAAATGACGCGGCCGTCGGAGGTGGTGATGCGGGAGATCAGATAGGGTTCGGCGTGCACCCCGTTGGCGGCCAGGGTGCTGTAGGCGGAGGCCATTTCCAGCGGGCTGACCGCCCCCGCCCCCAGGGCCAGCGAATAAACCGGTTCCAGTTCAGATTGGACGCCCAGGCGATGAGCCATGTCGGCTATCCCATCCGGTCCGACTTCCACCGCCACCTGGGCGTAGACCGCGTTCACCGAGCGGGCGGTGGCCTGATGCAGGCTGATCAGGGAATCCACCCGCCCCGCGTTGCGCACCGTCCAAATGCGGGAGCCGTCCGGACCGCACGGGGTTTCGCATTCGATTTCGATGGGGCTGCGGGCGTCCCACCAGGAGTCCAAGCTGCCGCCCTGCTCCAAGAAAGCGGCCAAGGCGATGGGTTTGAAAGCCGACCCGGGGTTGCGGCGGCCCTGCACCGCCAAATCGAACTGCTCTTCGGTGAAAGGCAGGCCGGAGGACATGGCCAGCACCGCCCCGGTGTTGTTTTCGATCATGGCGATGGCCCCGGTGGGGGCCCCGCGCGGGTCCGAAAAGTCGGACCCGGGAACCGGCAACCAGGTACGGAGTATGTTGTTGGCCGCTTCCTGCAGGGTCAAGTCCACGGTTACGAAAATCTCCAAGCCGCCCCCGCCTTCGCATTCCGTGTCATGGGAGGGGCAGCCGAAAATGGCCCGTTTCCGTTCGATGTCGTCTTCGCCCAGGAAGGCGAACTCGGGGTCGTGCAGCAGTTGGCGTCGCACTTCGGCAACTACGTGGTCGGCCGGGCTTTGGAAAGCCTCCGCTTCTTTAATTAGAAACGGTTCCTCTTTCGCGGCGGCGGCCGCCTCGAAGTCGATGAAACCGGAGGCGGCCATGGCGTCGATGACGTCGTCCCGCCGTTCGCGGGTGCGCTCCGGCTGGCGGCGGGGGTCGTACAGGCTGGGATTGCGGATGGTGACCACCAGGGTGGCCGCTTCGGCCGCGGTCAGATCCCGCACGTTTTTTCCGAAATATTCCCGGGCGGCGGCGGAAACTCCGTAGGCCGACCAGCCGAAATACACCGAGTTCAGGTAGAACTCCAGGATCTGCTCCTTGTCGTACACCCGTTCCAGTTCTATGGCGTACAAGGCTTCGGCGATTTTCCGTTCGATGGTCAAGTCGGCACCCACGATGTTGCGTTTCACCACCTGCTGGGTGATGGTGGAGCCCCCCCGTTGCGAAGCGCCGGTCACGTAGTCGCGCATGGCGCTGACGATGGCCGTGAAGTCGATGCCCTCATGTTCGAAAAAGTCCCCGTCTTCGGCGGCCAACACCGCGTTGATGAGGGAGGCGGGCATCTCCGAGTAGCGCACCGGTTCCGAGTTCCGCCCGTCGTGCAATTCGGCCAGCAGGCTCCCGTCCTCGGCGTAGATGTGGGAAACCCGGGACAGGATGGGAAGGTTGAAGGAGCCCAGGTCGGTTTCCGGAACCCATCGGTCCACCGCCCGCTGGAAAATTCCGAAGGCCGAGTTGGCCCCCATAAACGTGAACAGACCGATCCAGGTGGCCAGGATGCCGGTGATGACCAGGCCGAACACCATGGCGATGAACCAGCGGGGCCGGATCTCGTCGTTTTCTATTTCGTGGACGGTCCGCTCAATCATCGCCGGGGGAGCCGGGGGTAGAATATTCGCTCATTAACGAGATAGGATAATCAGGCCGGTGGTTAAAACTATACCTTCCAACTCCGCGGACGCCTCCGACCGCCCGGCGGGGGGGCCGGAGCCGCGCCTTACCTCCAGCGGAATAGAGATCGAGCCGGTGTACCGGTCCGCCCGGCACGGGCCGTTGGGCGACCCGGGGGAGTTTCCGTTCACCCGCGGCCCCTACCCCGATATGTACCGAGGGCGGCCGTGGACCATGCGCCAATACGCCGGGTTCGGGACCGCCGAGGAAACCAACCGGCGGTTCCGGTCGTTGCTGGACGCCGGGCAGACCGGCCTGTCGGTGGCCTTCGACCTGCCCACGCAGATGGGCTTGGACTCCGACTCCCCCGCCGCGGCGGGGGAGGTGGGCAAGGTGGGGGTGGCCATCGACGGCTTGGAGGACATGCGGACTTTGGCGGAGGGGTTGCCGCTGGGGGAGGTGAGCGTCTCCATGACCATCAACTCCACCGCCCCCATCCTGTTGCTTCTTTACCAGTTGGCGGCCGAGGAGCAGGGGGTCCCCCCGGAGAGCATCCGGGGCACCGTCCAAAACGATATTCTCAAAGAGTACATCGCCCGCGGAACTTACATTTACCCGCCCGCCCCCTCCATGCGCCTGGTAACCGACCTGTTCGCCTACTGCGGCCGGGAACTGCCCAACTGGAACACCATCTCCGTCTCCGGATACCATATTCGGGAGGCGGGGGCCACCGCCGCTCAAGAGATCGCCTTCACCTTGGCCAACGGGATCGCCTATGTGGAGGCGGCGCAGGCGGCCGGGCTGGAAGCGGACTCTTTCGCCCCCCGTATTTCCTTCTTTTGGAACTCCCACAATCACCTGTTTGAGGAGGCGGCCAAATTCCGGGCCGCCCGGCGGATGTGGGCGCAGATAATGAAAGACCGGTTCGGGGCCCGGACGGCCGCCGCCCAGCGGATGCGGTTCCACGTCCAGACCGCCGGTTCCACGCTCACCGCCCAGCAGCCGGAGAACAACATTGTGCGCACCGCGATGCAGGCCGCGGCGGCCGTTTTGGGCGGGGCCCAGTCCCTGCACGCCAACGCTTACGACGAGGCCCTGGGCCTGCCCACCGAAAACTCGGCCCGCCTCGCCTTGCGCACCCAGCAGGTGCTGGCCGAAGAGTCCGGCCTGACCGACACCGCCGATCCGCTGGCCGGTTCCTACTATGTGGAAAGCCTCACCGACCGGTTGCAGGAGGCCGCCTCCCGTTTGATCGCCGAAATCGACCGGCGGGGCGGGGCGGCGGCCGCCATCGAAGCCGGATACCAGCAGGGGGAGATCGAAGAGGCCGCCTATCGGACTTCGGTGCGCATCGAAACCGGGGAGCAGGGAGTGGTGGGGGTGAACCGCCATGCCGACCGGGGGGAGCCGGGGATAGAGACCACGGAGGTGGATCCCGATTTGGAGCGGGCGCAACGGGAACGGACGGCGGCCCGCAAAGCGGCCCGGCGGGGGGGCGGGGCGGAGCGGGCGGTGGAAGAGGTGCGGGCGGCGGCGGCCTCCGGGGACAACCTGATGTATCCGATGAAAGCCGCCTTGTCGGCCGGGGCCAGTTTGGGGGAGGTGTCCGATGCGTTGCGGGACGTTTTCGGCGTCCACCGGCCCCGTTGAACGCCCGGGCCGGGTGAGGGAGTGAGCGGCGCGGGCGGGGCCGGCTGATGGACGGGCGGGAGTCCCCGGTCCGGTTTTTGGTGCTGGGGGCGGGGCCCGCCGGAACCGCGGCCGCGGGAACGGCCGCCGCCCTGGGGGCGCGAGTTACGTTGGCGGAGGCTTCCATAGTGGGCGGGGCGGCCCATCTGCGGGACTGCGTCCCGTCCAAGACCATGGCGGCCGTCTCGCAACGGATGCGGGCGGTGCGCAACGCCGACGGGCTGGGGATCGAAGTGGCGGGGGCGGAGGTGGAACCGGGGCGGCTGGCCCGGCGCATACGGGACATTTCCGGCAGGCTGTCCCGCCGGTCGGCGGAACTGTTGGAAAGCCAGGGGATTGAGATTCTGGCCGGATGGGGGCGGCTGACCGGTCCCCGCACCGCGGTGGTGGAAACCGAACGGGGGGAAATCCCGCTGGAATTCGACGCCGCCCTTTTGTCCACCGGGTCGCGGCCCCGGACGCCGGAATGGGCGGCGGTGGACGGGGAGCGCATTCTCACCACCCGCCAGGTCTACGACCTGCCCGCCCCGCCCCGGCATTTGGCGGTCATCGGGTCGGGGGTGACCGGGGTGGAGATGGTGCACATTTTCGACAGCCTGGGTTCGCAGGTGACGCTTCTGGTCAGCCGCCATCAGGTGCTTCCCCACCGGGACGCCGAAGTGGCGGAAGCCTTGGAAACCGACTTTTTGGAGCGGGGGGTGCGGCTTTTGAAAGGGGCACGGGCCTCGGGCGCGGTCCGCACCGGGGACGGGGTAATCGTGGAGGTGGAGGACGGGCGGCGGGTGGAGGCCACCCACGCCCTGTTGGCGGTGGGCCTGGTTCCCATGTCGGAGGGCATTGGATTGGAGGAGGCGGGGGTGGCCGCGGCCGACGACGGGTTCGTGGCCGTGGACGGCCATCAACGCACCTCCGTTCCCCACATTTACGCGGCGGGGGACGTAACCGGGCAGATGCCCCTCTCCTCGGTGGCCTCCATGCAGGGCCGCAAGATCGCCCGCCATGTGACCGGCCATCCCGAAAAGCCGATGGATCATTCCAAAGTCGCCCAAGCCATTTTCACCGAACCGGAGATCGCCTCGGTGGGTTTAGACGAAGCGGCCGCCGCCGCCGAAGGGCGCAAGGTGCGCACCACCAAGGTGCCGTTCGCGGTCAACCCCCGCAGCATCATCCACGGGAGTTCCAAGGGGTTCGTGAAAGTGATTTCCGACCCGGCCACGCGGGTGGTGCTGGGCGGGACGGTGGTCGGCCATCGGGCGTCGGAGTTGATAGGCATTCTGGCCTTGGCCGTTTCCGCCCGGGTGGGGACGGATGTGCTGACCGACACCTTGATGGTGCACCCCACCCTCTCCGAGTCGGTGAGCGAAGCCGGCGAATAACCCGGGGCGGCTAGACCGGTTGGAAAAGGGCGCAGACGGGGGAGTGGTCGCTCAGGCCGTCCCTGCGGGGCTGATGCAGGTAGTCGCATTCCGCCGGGCGCAGGGAACGGGATGAGAAAATGTGGTCGAAACGGCGCCGGATGTTGGGATTTTGGGGGGTCGCCCAGCTGAACTGGTTGGTGGTGCGGGGGTCGTCGGGAACTTCGTATTGAATGCCGTCGTAGCCGTGCCGGGAGCGAAAAGCGTCGGCTAAATCGTATTCGGCCAAGCCGAGCATCACCCGCTCCTCAGCCGCTCGTTGCCGCCGTCCGGCCGCGGTTCCCGACCCTCCGAACATCAGCGGCGGGCGGTCCGGATATTCTTCTTCCGGGGAGTTGAAATCCCCGCACAGGATGCGATGCCCGCCCGGGGGCGCGCCCGCCAGCGAACCGAAAATGCGGTTGAAGGTGAGCGTTTTGACGATGCCGTACATGGAGCCGGCCGGCACATGGACGGTGTGGGCCCGCACCGGGCCGTGCGGCGAAAGCGCCGTGGCCGACAGGCCCTGTTCCGGCCAAGGCAAGTTGAGGCAATGGGGGTCGGGAACCCGCAACGGCCAGCGGGAGGCGAGCAGAACCCCGCTCCGGCGCTTTCGGGGGCGTCCCCTCCGGTCGATGTCGTAGTCGTAGGCGGACGCGACGTGAAACAGGCCGATTCCGGGCAGTTCGGTTTGGAAGAAACGATCCGCTTTGGGGCTGACCTCCTGCAAGGCGACGATGTCGGGGGCGGTTTCGGCTAGGAAATCCAGTTGCCGGGGATTGGCGCCCACCCGGTAGTTCACGTTCCAAGACAGCAGTTTTATGGTCATTTCCCCGACGTCAGCGGATGATGGCGATCACTTCGCCGGGACGCACCGCGTCGCCCGGCCGCACCCGCATCTCCACCAGCTCCCCTTCCATCGGAGCGCGAATTTCGTTTTCCATCTTCATGGCTTCCAGCACGCAGATGGGCTGGTCGGCCGCCACCCGGGATCCCGCCTGCGCCGACACTTTGACGATGGTGCCCTGCATGGGCGAGGCCACCATGCCCGGCTCCCCGGCGGGGGCCGCCCCGGACGGGCGGCGGGAAGGGGGTTTGCGGGCCGGGCGGGGGGCGCCCCCCGGAGCGGCCACCGTCTCCGGCGCCCAAAAAGCGACGTCGAACCGCCGTCCGCCCACCTCCACCGTTAACGAGCGGCGGGCCAGGGCCGGTCCGCTCTCCCGGCCCGCCCCGGTCTCCGGCGGCTCCGGCGGGATGGCCACCTCCTCCTCCAAAAAACGGGTGTGGGCCCGGCCCGCGGCGAACACCGGATGGTCCAACGTCGCCTGATGGACGGGGATGGTGGTGGCCACCCCTCCCACCCGGTATTCATGCAAAGCCCGCTTCGCCCCGCTGACGGCCTCGGAACGGGTGCGCCCCCACACCACCAGTTTGGCCAGCAGGTTGTCGTAGTACTGGCTGACGGCGGTCCCCGGTTCCACCCAAGAGTCCACCCGCACCCGGGGCCCGGCCGGTTCCCGGTAGTCGGCGATGGTTCCCGGGGAGGGAAGATAACCGGCCGCCGGGTCTTCGGCGTTGATGCGCATTTCTATGGCGTGACCCGAAATTTCCGTCCGTTCGAAGGAGAGGGGCAGGCCGTCGGCCACCCGCAGCTGTTCGGCCACCAAGTCGATCCCGGTGACCATTTCGGTGACGGCGTGCTCCACCTGCAGGCGGGTGTTCATCTCCAGGAAATAGAACTCGCCTTCCTCGTCCATCAGGAACTCCACCGTGCCCGCGTTGCGGTAATCGCAGGCTTCGGCGATGGCCAAAGCGGCCTTGCCCAGGGCCGCCCGGCGCTTTTTGGCCAGGCCGGGGGCGGGGGCCTCTTCGATCAGCTTCTGGTGGCGGCGCTGCACCGAACAGTCCCGTTCCCCCAGGAAGACCGCATGGCCGTGGCCGTCGACGATGATTTGGGCTTCTATGTGGCGGGGTTTAACCAGGTATTTTTCCAGATACACGGCGCTGTTGCCGAAATAGGCGCCGGCTTCCCGTTGCGCCCCTTCCAAGGCCTCGGCCAGGTCCTCTTCGTTGTCCGCCACCCGCATTCCTTTGCCGCCGCCCCCGTGGGAGGCTTTCACCGCCACCGGAAACCCGTAACCGCGGGCCAACTCCGCCGCCCGCTTCGGGTCGGTAACCGGTTCGCTTGACCCCGGCACCACCGCCGCCCCCGCCGCCTCAGCCGTCCGCCGGGAGGCGATTTTGTCCCCCATCATGGCGATGGCCTCCGGCGGGGGGCCCACCCATACAAGGCCCGCCTCCATGACCTGCCGGGCGAAGTCGGCGTTTTCGGCCAGGAATCCGTATCCGGGATGGATCGCCTCCGCATCCGACTCCCAGGCCGCCCGCACGATGCGAGGGCCGTTCAGGTAGGACTCGGCGGCCGGGGCCCCGCCGATGTTCCAGGCTTCGTCGGCCAGCCGGACGTGCAGGGCGTCGCGATCCAGCTCCGAGTAAACGGCGATGGTGCGCATGCCCAGTTGGCGGGCGGTGCGTATCACCCGCACCGCGATTTCCCCCCGGTTGGCGACCAGCAAAGACTTCATCGGGCGGCGCGGGAGGCGGGGCGGCGGGCGGCTGACATTACCGGGGAAAGGCCATTATCCATTACAAGGGGATGTTCCCGTGTTTTTTAGGGGGAAGGGTTTTCCGTTTGTCGCGCAGCATTTCCAAGGCCCGGATGAGATGAATCCGGCTTTCCCGCGGCTCTATCACATCGTCCACCAAACCCAGCTCAGCGGCCGCGTAGGGGTTGGAGAACTGCTCCTCGTATTCCTCCACCAAGGTTCGACGGAGGGCTTCGGCGTCCTCCGCCTCCTTCAACCGGCGACGGTGGATGATGTTAACCGCCCCCGGCGCCCCCATCACCGCGATCTCCGCCGACGGCCAGGCGTAAACCATGTCGGCCCCCACCCCCCGGGCGTTCATCACCAGATAGGCCCCGCCGTAGGACTTGCGGGTGATGAGGGTGATGCGGGGGACGGTGGCTTCGCAGAAGGCGTACAGCAGCTTCGCCCCATGCCGGATTATCCCGCCGTGTTCCTGTTCCACTCCGGGGAGGAAACCCGGCACGTCCACCAAGGTGACCAGGGGGATGTTGAAGGCGTCGCACATCCGCACGAAGCGGGCCCCTTTCTCGGAGGCGTGGATGTCCAGGGTGCCCGCTAGGTGGGCGGGCTGGTTGGCTACCACCCCGATGGACTGGCCGTCCAGCCGGGCCAAACCGACTACCAGGTTGCGGGCCCAATGCTCATGCACTTGGTAGAACTCGCCCCCGTCCACCACCGCGGTGATGACGTCCACCATGTCGTAGGGCTGATTGGGGGAGTCCGGGATGAGCGAATCCAAGGCGTCCTCGGTGCGATCGGGGGAATCCGGGGACGGGTAGCGGGGGGGCGGTTCCATGTTGTTCTGGGGCAGGAAGGAAAGCAGGTAGCGAACCTCCTCCAAAGCGGCCGAGCCGTCCTCGGCGATGAAATGGGTCACGCCGGAGGTGGCGGCGTGCGTGTTGGCCCCGCCCAGCTCCTCGAAACTGACCTCCTCTCCGGTCGCCGCCTTGATCACGTCCGGGCCGGTGATGAACAGGTGGCTTTGGCCGTCCACCTGGTAAACGAAGTCGGTGATGGCCGGGGAGTAAACGGCTCCGCCCGCGCACGGTCCCATAATCACCGAAATCTGCGGGACCACCCCCGAGGCCCGCACGTTGCGGTAGAAGATGCGCCCGTACCCGTCCAGGGAGGCCACCCCCTCCTGGATGCGGGCCCCCCCGGAGTCTTTGAGGCCCACCACCGGGGCCCCCACCTGCATGGCCATGTCCATCACCTTGATTATTTTTTCGGCCACCGCCTGGCCCAGGCTGCCCCCGAACACGGTGAAGTCCTCGGCGTAGACGAACACGGTGCGGCCGTCGATGGTTCCGTAACCGGTGACCACCGCGTCTCCCAGCGGGCGTTGATCTTCGATGCCGAAGCCCCGCGCTTGGTGACGCGCGAACATGCCCATCTCCTGGAAGCTGTCCGGGTCCAGCAACAGGGCGATTCGCTCGCGGGCGGTCAGCTTGCCCAGTTCCTGTTGACGGGCGATGGAACGTTTGCCGCCCGCCTCACGGGCCTGGTCGCGCAATTGGCGAAGTTGTTCAATTCTTTGTTCGGTGCCCAAGGCGGTCCCTTGTTTCTGGTAGATGATTAGACCCGGCGACGGGCGTTTTGGATACAGATTACGACAAGTTATGACAAGATAGGCGGATGGCGCATTCGGCGGGGGAGCGGAGGGACATGAAGCCGCTGACGACCGTGATATTGGAGGAGGCCTCCTCCACCCAGGACGAGGCACGGGAGCGCTTCGGCGACGGGGAGGGCGGCCCGGTGCTGGTGGCGGCCGCCCGGCAGACGCGGGGGCGGGGTCGGATGGGGTCCCGCTGGGAGACGGCCCCGGCGGCGGCCGCCGTCTCCTTGGCTTTCCGCCCCGGCTGGCCGGCGCCGTCTTGGCCGCTTATCACGTTGACCGCCGGGGTGGCGGCGTTGCGGGCCCTGCGGGGCGCGGCGGCGGCGGGCGCGGAGGGGCTGTCGTTGAAATGGCCCAACGACCTGATGCGGGGAGAGTGGAAACTGGGGGGGATCCTGACCGAGGCCCGGCCGGGGTTGGCGGTGGCGGGGTGGGGAGTCAACTTGTTTTGGCCGGACCCCCCGCCCGGAGTGGGGGCTTTGCTGGAGGAGCGGCCGCCCTCCGGCATGGCCGCCTCTCTCGGACGGAGCTGGGCGGAAGAATTGCTGTCTTTGACCGGGGGGCCGGCGCGGGACTGGCCGCATGCGGAGTACCGGCGGGCCTGCGCCACCCTGGGCCGGGAAATCGCCTGGCATCCAGGGGGCCGGGGCCGGGCCTTGGATGTGAACTCCGCGGGCGGCCTGGTGGTGGAAACGGAGGGCGGGACCGTCGTCCTCACCGCCGGGGAAATCAGGGAAGTGCGTCCGATAGCGGATTAGCCCGGCGCGCCCCGGTCGGGCGCAGGCGGGTTGATGGAAATACGGGCGGCGGGGACTACCATTCAGTTCGGCAACCTGTCGGGAACGGACGGCATCGGCGACGCGGGAGGAACGGTGGCGGTTTTAGCCCACGAAGGGACATTGGAAATTCTCTATCGGGATTTCCCGTTGCCCACCGGAGCCCGGTTCACCGACGGTTACCTGGCCCGCCCGGATCGGGCGGGGGAGTTTCCGGTGGTGGTAGTGCTCCCCCCGTTGAACGGCATCCGTCCGTGGGTGAAAGACCTGGCCCGCCGCCTGGCCCGCAACGGCTACTCGGTGATGGTCTGCGACCTGACCCGGGGGAGGCATCCCGGCCCGGACGGCTCCCGGGAGGAGATGTTCGCCTCCTATCGGGAAGTGGAGGCGCACCGGGCCCGCACCGACATAGACGACGCTTTGTCGTTCGCCCGCAACGACCCGGCGCAATGGGCCGCCCCGGGACGGATCGGCCTGATCGGCCTGGACGTGGGGGGGCGGTTCGCCATCTCCTACGCCGCCCACCGCCCGGAGCAGGTGGCCGCCTTGTGCGCGGCCTACGCGCCGCTGGGCGACGACGAAACCCGCCGGCTGCGGATGAGCGAAGCCCTGGGAATGTTGCCGATGGCGGTGCTGGGCCTGTACGGGAGCGAGGACGAACTGATACCGGTCGGGGAAGTGGACCGGGCGCAGCAGCTGAACCGGCACGGCCAGTGGATACTGTACGAAGGGGCGGGCCGGGATTTTCTGGACGACGACTCCGAGGCTTATCACGCCGGAGCGGCCGGCGACGCCGGAGCTCGGATTTTGTCACTGCTGGATGTCAACCTGGGCTGATGTCCTTTCAGTATCAGCAAGGGGCGGTTAGTCCGCCGCCGCCCGGTGCCGAAGGTCATCGGTCGCCGGGGCGGTTTGGGTATCATTGGCCGGTTACATAATGATTCAGGACGTTCCGCCTTCCCCCCCGCCCGCCTCCGCCCCGTCGCCCGGACGGGAGCGTCCCCGCCGCCGATGGGGTTTGCGCGCCGCGGTGGGGTTGGCGATTTTGGCGGCCCTGACCGCGGCCGGCTTCTACATGTTTCCCCGCATCGTGGAAATGTTCGGAGGCCGATTGGTGAGCGCCCTGTTGGAGGAGTCCACCATCGACGAGGAGGTGGTGGGGGCGTTGCAACCGGTGGACCCGGCGCAGCCGCTCATCGGGGGCGGCGGAGGCGGCGCGGCCGAGGCGGCGGTGGGCGGGCAGTCGCCCGTTGCGCCCGTTCCGCCCGTCACCTTTTTGGTGATCGGCAGCGACTCGCGGGAGGACCTCCCGGAGGGCTTGGTCAACGACCGGGTGCCCGGACAGCGGGCGGATGTGATAATGCTGGTTACGCTGGAAGGCGACCGGTTGCGCCTGCTCAGCATTCCCCGCGACCTGCAGGTGGAAATCGAAGGCCACGGTACGAACAAGGTGAACGCCGCTTTCGCCTTCGGCGGTTCGCCTTTGATGGTCAGCACCGTTTCCAACGCGTTCGACATCCCCGTCAACCACTATTTGGAAGTGGACTTCTACGGGTTCGCTTCCATAGTGGACGAGCTGGGGGGCGTGGCCATATCCTTCCCCTACCGGGCCCGCGACACCAAATCTTTCTTGGACGTTCCCGCCGGAACCGAAGAGTTGGACGGCCGTCAAGCCTTGGCCTACGCCCGTTCCCGCAACTACCAGGAACTGCGGGGGGGCGCTTGGGTGACCGTGGACGGCTCCGACCTGGGCCGCATCCGCCGCCAGCAGACTTTGATGTTCGCCATGCTGGCCGCTCTGCGCCGCCCCACCATAATCTTCGACGCGCTGGACGTGGTGCGGGCCGCCGGACAGCATCTCACCTTGGACGCCTCCCTGAGCCGGGATCGGATTCTGGAGTTGGCCGACGCCGCCCGCCGTTTGGATGCGGACGATGTGGAGGTTCACACCCTGCCGGTGAGCGCTTTCACCTCCAACGGGGTGTTCTACCTGAAGCGCTCCGAGCCGGAGGCGGAACGGGTGATAGCCGCCTTTCGGGGGGTTCCCGCCGAGCAACCTCCCGATAATGGTTCCCCGGAGCCGATCGCGGTGCGGGTATTGAACGGAAACGGCGGCGGCGGCCAAGCCGGGACGTGGGGCGAATACCTGGAAGAGCGCGGGTTCCGGTTGGCGGGGGTGGGGGACGCGGCCGATTTTGGATTCGCGCAAACGGTGGTGCGGGTACGGCCGGAGGACATGGTGCTGGGCGAGCGGGTGGCGGCCGCCTTGGGGTTCGGGGTGGTGGAGGCGGGTTCGGTGCGCGAAGGGTTGGATGCGGTGGTGGTGGTGGGGGCGGACGCCTTGGGCGGGGGATGACCGGTTTGCCGGGCGCGGCGGGCGAGGGGATTCCCGGTTCGTCCGCCCCCGTTGCCCCCGTGACGCAGGTAGCGGTGATCGGGGCCGGCTACGTGGGGGTGGTGCAGGCGGCCGGCCTGTCCGCCTTGGGTCTCAGGGTGCGGGTGGGGGAGCGCGACCCGGACCGGGTGCGTTCTTTGGCCGCGGGCAGGGTTCCTTTCTACGAACCCGGTTTGGAGGAACTGGCGGCGCGGGAGGCGTCCGGCGGCCGCTTGACTTTTCACCTTTCCAATCGGGAGGCGGCGGCGGGGGCCGACCTGGTTTTCATAACCTTGCCCACCCCCTCCGACGAAACGGGTGCGGCGGACGTCAGCCTGGTGGAAGGGGCGGCGGCGGAACTCGGTCCCCATATGCGGCCGGGGTCGGTGCTGGTTTTGAAATCCACCGTGGGATTGGGGGCCACCGAGCGGGTGCGACGGGCGATGGAGGCCGCTGGGTCGCGGGCGGCGGTGGCTTGCAACCCGGAGTTTCTGCGGGAAGGGAAGGCGGTGTCCGATTTTTTCGCGCCGGATCGGATCGTCGTCGGGGCGGATGACCGGGAGGTAGCGCAACAGGTGGCCGGCGCCTACCGCGGACTGGCCGAACGGGGATGGGAGGGCAGGTTGATCATCACCGACCCGGCTTCGGCCGAGTTGATCAAATACGCGGCCAACGCCTACCTGGCCACCCGCATCACCTTCGCCAACTCCATAGCCAACCTGTGCGAGGCGGCGGGGGCGGAGGTGGACGATGTGCTGGCCGGAATGGGGGCCGATCGCCGCATCGGGGAACAGTACCTGGCCCCCGGTCCCGGCTACGGAGGTTCCTGCTTTCCCAAAGATACCCGGGGTTTGGCGGCCGCCGCCCGGCGGGCCGGATACCGGTTCCGGTTGCTGGAGGAGGTAATGGAGGTCAACCGCCGCCAAACGGAGAGAATCGTCGCCAAAGTGCGGGCGGCGGCCGGAGGTTGCCTGGAAGGGAAAAAAGTCGGGTTGTGGGGCTTGGCCTTCAAAGCGGACACCGACGACGTCCGGGAGTCGCCGGCGGTGCGGCTGGCCGCCGCCTTGGCGGACGAAGGAGCGGAGGTGCGGGCCTACGACCCGCGGGCCCGGGAAGTGGAGGGTGTGGTGCGGGCGCCGGACCCGTTGCAGGCGGCCGCCGGAGCCGATGTGCTGTTGGTGGCCACCGAATGGGAGGAGTTCCGGGAAGCGGACCTGACCTCGGCGAGGGCGGCGATGGCCGGGTCGGCGGTGGTGGACGCCCGCAACCTGTTGGATTCGGAGGCTGCGGAGCGGGCCGGACTTTCCTACACGGGGGTGGGGCGGTGAGGGGGGTGGTGACCGGGGGGGCGGGTTTCCTCGGGTCGCATCTGACGGACCGGCTGGCGGACGAGGAATGGGAGGTGCTGGTGGTGGACGACCTGTCCACCGGCCGGGCCTCCAACCTGGCCTCCGCCCGTCGCCGGGGGCAGGTGGGGTTGCACCAGATGGACATATGCTCCGACGGGTTGATCGAGGTTTTGGAGCGGTTCCGACCCGAGGTGGTTTTCCATCTGGCCGCCCAGACTTCGGTTTCGGCCTCCATGGCCGACGCCAAACGCGACGCCGTTGTGAACATCCTGGGCAGCCTGAACGTGCTGCAGGCGGCCGCCGCAGGCGGGGCGCGGCGGGTGGTATTCGCCTCCACCGGCGGGGCCATTTACGGACGGACCAGCTGGTTGCCCACCCCGGAAACCGAAAACCGCCGCCCCGAATCCCCGTACGGGGTGTCCAAGATGGCGGCGGAGGAATATATGCGGCTGTGGAAGGAAACCCGCGGTTTGGACTACGCGGTCCTCGGCCCCTCCAACATTTACGGGCCCCGCCAGGATCCGCAAGGCGAGGCGGGGGTGGTCGCCGTATTCGCCCGGGCCTGCCTGGACCGCATCCCGCCCACCATTTTCGGGACCGGCGAAGACACCCGCGACTACGTCTACGTGGAGGATGTGGCGGAGGCGCTGTTGCTGGCCGCCCACCGGGGCGGGAGCGGCTTCTACAACATCGGAACCGGGGTGGAGACCAGCGTCAACCGGTTGTACGACATGGTGGCCGCGGCCGCCCGCTTCGGGGGGAAAGCCGAATACGGCCCGCCCCGCTCGGGCGACATACCCCGTTCCTGCCTGGACAGTTCCCTGGCCCGCCGCGATCTGGGATGGGAGCCGTTTACCCCGCTGGCGGCGGGCATCGCCGACACAGTGGATTGGTTCGCCGAAGGCGGGTGACGCCGGGACCGGTTCGGGTCAGCGGAACAGGTCGTCGGCCGGGCGGCGGATCAGATCGGCCGCCCGCCCCTCCCCGGCCGGAAATTGCAATCCCCTGATCACCGCCGCCGGGATGTTGCGGGTTTTGCCCATCACCAAGTCGGCGGCGGCGGCGATTTCGTCGGCCACCGCCACTTCGGTCACTTCCAGCAGGTTGCCGTGAGTGTCGGTTTGCCCCCGATGGTCGGCCACCGCCGCCAAACCGGCCACCCCGATCGCCACATCCACCAGTCCGTGCCGCCAGGCCCGTCCGAAGGTGTCGGTGATGACCACCCCCAACTTCACCCCGGCCGACCGTTCCAGGCGGGTGCGAATGCGACGGGCGGAGCGGTCGGGGTCGACGGGCAGCAGGGCCGCCCAGCCGGGGGCGGTGTTGGAGAGATCCACCCCGGCGTTGGCGCACACGAAGCCGTGGCGGGTTTCGGTTATGACCAAGCCCTCCCGGCGGCGCAGGACGGCGGCCGCCTCCCGTTCGATGAGGGCGGCGCGGGACTGTGGGTCGGATCCGGTTTCCACTAGCCTGCCCTCCGCTTTGGAAACCAGTTTGTGGGTGACCGCCAGCACGTCGCCCTCCCGCAGCTCCACCTCCGACCGCCGCAAGCCGTCGGCGATGAGCAGGGCCGCGTCGTCGCCCGGTTTCGCCTCGCCGATGTGCCGAACGGGGATGATGGAGACGGTCACAGCAGGGTTTCCAGCAGCCATCGGGCGAAAGCGGCGGCCGCCTCCGGTTGCGCGATGCGGGTGTCTGCCGGATGCGCCCGCACCCCCGCCTCGGCCAAGGCGGGGGCGTCGGAAGCGTCTCCGTCGTCGATCACCAGATCGGTCAAAAAATCCCGATAGGCGGCGGCCACCCCCAGGTTGCCCTCCGGCAGGCCCAGCGAGGCCATCACCCGGTCGGCGGGCCCTTTCAGCGCCCGGCCCCCGAACAGCGGGCTGACCGCCGCCACCCTCCCCGCCGCGGCCAAGGAGCGGGCGATGTCCTCCACCGCCAGGATGGGCCAAATGGACAGGGGCGGGTTGGAGGGGCCGATCACCACCAGCTGAGCCGATCTGATGACCTCCGTTACTCCGGGGGCGGCCCCGGCCCGTTCCGCTCCCCGGAAGCGGAGGGCGGCCACCCGGTCCCGGTGGCCGCGTTCCACGAAATATTCTTGGAAGGAAAGCCGCTCCCCGGAGTCGGTCGTGATTTCGGTGGCCAGGCGGTGGTTGGTGGCGGGCAGCAACCGGGAACGAACCCCCATCCGCTCCGCCAGCGAAGCGGTGATTTCGTGCAACGGGCGGCCGTCGCGCAGGCGCATGGTCCGGTACAGGTTTAGGGCGGCGTCGGCGTCCCCCACCCGGAACCCGGTGTCCACTCCCAGCTCGGACAGGCGCTCCATCAAAATCATGGTGTCGCCCGCCCGCCCCCAACCGGCCTCTCCCTCGACACCGGCTAGCGTATAAAGAACCGTATCCAAATCGGGGGACACCGACAGGCCGTAGCGGGTTTCGTCGTCTCCCACGTTGACGATCACGGAGGCTTCCACCTCGGGAAGAAGTTCAAAGCCGCGGGCCAGGCGGGCGCCGCCCACCCCGCCCGACAGGAGGGCCACCCGGGCGTTCACCGCCCGGCCTTTCCCGCCTCGGGGCGGGCGCCCCCGGAGCGGTAAATGATTGCCACCGGCCGAACAGGATTACACAATGGGGAGAACATGACATCATCATCCCATTCCCCCCGCCCGCCGCGGGTGGTGGTCCTGGTTGTCGCCGGCCGGGAAACCGAACCGGCCCGGGTGCTCGCCGCCATCAAAGCCCAAGTTTACGAGCCGACGGCGGTGGTGCGGGTGTCGGGGGCGGCGGAAGCCAATCGGCTGATCGCGGCCGGGCGGTTTCCCGCCGACTACTACTGGTTGCTGGACGACGCCACCCTTCCCGGCCCGGGTGCTTTGGCGGAGATGGTGGGCGCCGCGGAACGGGTGGGGGCCTCCATCGTTGGATCCAAAATTCGCAACCTTCGCCAACCGGAGGAAATCCTGTCGGTGGGCGGGGCCACCGACGTATTCGGGTATCCCTACACCGGTTTGGAGCGGGGCGAAGTGGACCAGGGGCAGTACGACGTCATACGGGACGTGGCCTATGTGGAGCCCGCCTCCCTGCTGATCCGCCGCGACCTGGCGGAGGGCATCGGCGGACTGGATGAAAAACTTCCTTATTTGAGCGCCGGTTTGGATTTGTGCCGCCGCTCCCGGTTAGTGGGGGGGCGGGTGGTGATAGCCCCCGGTTCGGAGGCGCTGCGCCCCGAATCGGATCAGGATCTCCCTTCCACTTGGCGGGAGCAGGCCGGGCGGTTGCGGGTGATGCTCAAGACTTATTCCCTGGTCACCCTGCTGTGGACGTTGCCCGCCTTTTTCCTGCTGGGTCCGGTGATGGGCGTTTACCGGATGTTCAACGGGGCGTTGCGGGGGCCGCTGGACTGGATTCTGGCTTGGTTGTGGAACCTGTACCACCTTCCATCCACTCTCCGTTCCCGGGCCCGGGCCGTTTCCATGTCCGGCGACAACGAAACTTTTCTCTACCAGGTGAAAGGGTCGGTGCAGTTGCGGGAACTGGGTTCTGCCCTGGGTTTTCTGCTGGGGGGCGGGGAAGCGGACGAGGAGGGCGGCGGGGACGGCGAGGACTACGGGGAGAGCTTGTCGGACGCGTCCCCCGCCTTTTGGCGCCGCCCGGCGGTGGCGGCGGGTTTGACGGCGGCCCTCTTTCTGCTGGTTTACAACCGGTCGCTGATCACCGACGGCCTGCCGATCACCGGCTACGTCCTTCCCCTGGCCGAATCGGCCTGGGACGCCTTGCGGGCCTATGCGGGGGGATGGCATCAGGGCGGGTTGGGCGGCCCGGAGCCCATGCACCCTTCGGTGGGGGCGACCGCCCTGGTTCAGGCCCTTCTGGGGGGGCGGGGGCCGCTGGCCGCCACCCTGATCACCGTCGGGTCGGCGGCCTTCGGAATGACCGGGGCCATGCGGCTGGTGCGGCGGCTGGGTTTGGGGAGGGCCGCCCGCCTGGCGGCGGGGGCGGTTTACGTGGCGGGGGCTCCGGTTTTGGCCTTGGCCGGGGAAGGTTACTGGCCGGCGGTGGCCGCTTTGGGCGGACTGCCTTGGGCGTTGGCGGGAATAGCCGCTCCCCGGAGCGGGCATTGGCTGGGGCGGGTGGGCCGCTTTGGGCGGATCGGCTTGGCCTCCGCCTGGTCGGCCTGTTTCCTGCCGGTTTTGGCGCTGGCTCCGCTCGGATTCGGGTTGCTGTGGGCGGCGGTGATCCGCTCTTGGAGGCCGCTGGCGCGGGGAATGTTCGGTTGCTTGGCGGCTATTCCGGTTCTTTATCCGTGGCTGGGGGCGCAGGACTGGAGATCCATTTGGGGGGACGGGGCCGGGTTCCATTTGGCGCCGGCCCCCTGGTTGGCCGTTCCCGCCCTGGTCGCCCTGGCGGCGACCGCGGCGATGGGAAGGGGGTTGCCGGCCCGGGCGGTTCTGACGGGGGGGTTGCTGGGTTCGTTGGGCTTTTTGGCGGCCCGGTCGGTTGAACTGGGGGCGGGGCGGGAGGTGACCGCGGCCGGTCATCTGCTGGCCTCCCTGGGGCTGGCCTTGGCGGCGGCGGGCGCTTTGGAGGCCCCCGGGGCCTTGTCCGCGGCCGGAACTTTGCGCCGTTCCGTATGCCGGGTGGGTTTGGCGGCGGCGGCGGCGGTGGCCTTGCTCACCTTGCCCGCCCTGCCCGCCGGCCGGGCCGGGTTGGGCGAGGACCGGTTCGCGGAGCCCGCTTTCGTCAGCGCCCGCTCCGATGAATACGGCCCCTACCGCCTGTTGCTGGCCGGTCCGTCCCGCACCCTCCCCGGGGAGCACCGCCGGATGGAGGACGGCTCCGCCTATCGGTTGCTCAACGGGGAGCCGACCTATCCGCAGGCTTGGCTGCCCGATTCTTTGGAGGGGGACCGCGAGCTGGCGCGCACTTTGGAATATTTGGCGGAAGGGGGGGAGAAGCGGCCGGGACGGATGCTGGCCGAATACGGCATTCGCTGGGTGGTGTTCACCGGCGAAAGCAACCTGGCGGACGCCTTCTACCCGCAACTGGACATGCGGCCTTTGTCGGGACTCTCCTATCAGGTGCTGGAAAACGAGGCGGAGGCCTACCGGGCGGCGACCGATCGGGGGCGGCCGTGGAAGCCGGTCGCCGCCGGTTATGAAGGGGAAGCGGGGGAGGGGAGGGTGCGGTTGGCCGAAAACGCCGATCTGCGGTGGGGTCCGGACGGCGCGCAGGACGGGTGGGCGGCGGAGACGTCCGCCGCCGAAGGACGGGCCGGGTTCGGCCCGGTGCGGCGTTTCCAAACCCAGTCCCGCCTGGCCTTGGCCGCCGCCGGGGCGCTGGCGGCGGCCTCCTTGGCCGGGCGGCCCCGGTTGCCGCGGGCGACGCGAAGGGAGCGGGATCCCGGAGGGAGGGGGCCGGCATGAGGCGGTTGCTGGCCGTGTTGGCGATGGGATTTTTGCTGGCGGTGGCGGCGGTGATCCCCGCTCCGGCGGACCGCGACCAGGACCTGGTTGCGGGACCGCCGGCCGCGGAGGAGGCCGCATCTTCCGGTTATTTCAATTGTCCGTGGTCGTTGCGGGACAACTTCAACAGTTCCCGCTACGCACTGGTTTCCGCCGTCCCCTCTTCCTTTCGGGTTTCCTACTTGGCCAACGGCCGGGTGGAGTCCGGCCCGGTCGGTTCGGTGGCGGCCGGCGGCGGGATTTCCCTGCCCAACACCCGGGTGATCGGCAACACGCCCGCTTTGGCGGAAATGAGCGGGACGCCGTCCGCGGCGGCGGTGGTCGCCGCCGGCGAACGATTGCTGGCCGGCTATCTGTGTCCGGAGGCCCTTCCCGGCGTGCGGCACCTTCCCGGCGGCTCCACCGAAGAAGGGGAGTCCCTTACCCTGTACTTGCTGAACCCGTTCACCGAGGACGCCCGGGTCGGCCTGCGGGTTTTCAGCGAATTCGGGGCGGAGGCCAACCGGGATCTGGAAGTGCTGTCCGTTCCCGCCCGGCGCATTCGCCGCTTTGAGATGCATGATCTGTTCCCGGGACGCAGGTCGCTGGCCGCGCTGGTGGACCAGACGGCCGGTTTGGTTATTCCGGTCATGGCGTGGGAGACGCCGGACGATGGGGCGGTGTGGCCGGGGATGTCCGCCGACGAGTCGTGGGAGTTCCCCACCGCCGGGGTGGCCGGGATGGAGGCCGACCTGGTACTGGCCAACGACGCCCTGATCGAAGTGACGGTGAACATGGAGGTGTTCGACGCGGCGGGGTCGTTGTTGGAAAGCAGGCAGTACGTGATACCGGGGCCGGGCTTGGCGAAAATTCCGCTGGGGGAAGTGGAGGTAAGCGACTTCGGGGTGCGCCTGACCGGCGACCTGCCGTTCAGCGCCGCCCTGACGGCCAAAGGCGGCCCGGCGGCGGCGGCGGGGGCCCGCTGGGTGGCCGAAGAATGGTTGGTTCCCGGTCCGGGGACCGCCCCCGCCGACTTCAAACTGCGGATACTGAACACCGGAGTGTCCGATATCGCGGTTTCCTATCGGAACGCCGGCCTCGGCGGGTCGGGCGGAGCGGAGACGATAACCGCGGCGGCGGGCACCATAGTCACCGCGGATGTGGCCGATTCCGGCCTGTCCGGCCTGTCGGTCACCGGCGACGGCACCTTCAGCGTCGCCTGGTGGGCGGAGGACGATCTGGGCCGGATAATGCTGGGAGAAGCCTCCCCGGTCATACGATAGATCGGGCGCAACCGGTAAAGTAGGGGTCAAAAGCGGGGTTAGTAGGAGGCCGGTCGGAAGGCGGTGCGATGGACGACGGGGTTTTGATTCGGGCGCTGGCGGTCGCCGCCGCGGCGGGGTTGGCGGTTTTGGCGGCCCGAATGCGCCGGCGGCCCGCGGCGCCTCCCCTGCGGGTGGAGGGCAACCTGGCCGGCCCGGGGGTTTACCTGTTTACGGCCGCCGCCTGCGACGCCTGCGATCAGGCCCGGGAGGCTTGCCGGACTGCGCTGGGGGAGGACGGCTTCACCGAACTCACCTGGGAGGAACACCCCGAACTGCTGACCCGCTTGCGGGTGGGGGAAATACCGGCCGCGGCCCTGGTGGACGGCTCCGGACAGGGGGTGGGTTTCTTCCCGGGCGTTCCCCGACCCTCTCGGTTGCGGCGGGCGGCGCGCCGCTTGGCCGTCCCCTAGTCGCCGGTTGTATCTCCCTCGCCCAGCGCCGGCGGAGAGGGATTTACGGGCATAGGGGTAGTATGTTTTCTTTCCGAGTTCCCCATCTTGAACGGAGGCATGGATGACCGTACCGGCCCCCTCCCCGCCCGCCTCGGCGGTGCGGGAACGGTGGATGCGGCATTTCCCGTGGATTACGTTGTCGGTCGTCTCGTTGGCCGTTGTGGCCTCCATGGCCCCGGATCTGATATTCGTCGACAACACCCCCACCGGCGGGGATTTGGGAGCCCACGTTTTCGGCCCCGCCTACCTGCGCGACACCCTGTTGCCGGGCGGGCGCATCCAAGGATGGTCCAACGGCTGGTACGCCGGGTTTCCCGTTTTCTACTTCTATTTCCCGTTGCCCGCCCTCTTCATCGTGGCCTTCGACTTGTTCCTCCCCTACGGGGTGGCTTTCAAAATGATGACCGTGGTGGGTTTGGCGGCCCTGGCCCCCTCCGTCTATTTCCTGGTGCGCTCCATGCGCTTCAACCGGTTGGTTTCCACCCTGGCCGGGGCGGCGGGGGCGATGTACGTCTTTATGGAAAATCCCACCCCGCAGATTTTCGGGGGAACCATCGCCTCCACGCTGGCCGGCGAGTTCACCTACTCGTGGGCCTTCGCCCTGTCCTTCGTCTATCTGGGATGCCTGATGCGGGCCGTTTACGACCGGGAGCGCCGATATTTTCTGTGGGCGGGAGTGGCGTTGGCGGCCACCGCCCTCTGCCATCTCATCCCCACCCTGATGGTGGTGTTCGCCTCCTTGGTAGTGGCCCTCACCAGGGTGACCCGGTTGCGGACCGTGGCCGGAACCTGGCTTTTCGGATTTTCGCTGGCCGCTTTTTGGGCCGTGCCGTTGCTGGCCCGGCTGGGGCTTTCCAATGATATGAACTGGAGTTCCCTGTCCGGCTGGGACGAGTTGCTCCCCCCCGAGTTGTGGCCGATGATCCTGATGGGCATGGCGGGAATGGCCGTGGCGCTGCGTTTGACTATTCGGGCCCTTCCCCTGGCCCTCCTTACGTTGCTTCCGGTGGGCGGGTATTTCGCGCTGGACCAGGGGGCGATGCTGTGGAACGGACGGGTGTTGCCGCAGTGGTTCTTCGGTATGTTTCTGTTTACGGGGATAGCGGTGGGATGGGCTTTGACTTTGCTGTTGCGCCGTCTTCCCGACCGCTTCCGGACCATCTGGTTTCAGGCCGCCCTGGTAGCGGCGGTGTGGGCGGCGGTGTTCGGGGCTTCCATCGGAGGGGAGGGGATAGGGGGCGGCGGACGATGGAGTTGGGCCCTGCAACGGATCTCGGAAGCGGACCGGGTTTTGCTGATAGCGGCGGTGGTGGCGATCGCCCTTTTGGCCGCTCCCCGGACGATGCCCACCGGGATGACATTGTCCTGCGTGGCGGCGGCGGCCTTGATTTTGCCCTCCTTCGCGGGAACGGTCACCGGGGAAAACTACGTGAACTCCTGGGCGCGATGGAACTATGAAGGATACGAGGGCAAGGCGGAATGGGGCGAATACCGGGACGTGATGGATACGGTGGGGGATCTGCCGCCGGGCCGGGTGCAGTGGGAGTACAGCAAAGAAATGAATAAATACGGCACTCCCATGTCCCTCATGCTGTTTCCCTACTGGACCGAGGGCACCCACCCTTCCATGGAGGGACTGTTCTTCGAATCCTCCATCACCACCCCCTTCCATTTTCTCAACTCGGCGGAGATGAGTTTCAAAGCCTCCAATCCGATTCCCGGCCTCACCTATTACAACTACGACTTGGAACGCGGGCTGCCTCACATGGATCTGTTCAACGTTTCCTACTATGTGGCTTTCACCGAAGAGGCCAAGCTGCAAGCCGACGGCAATCCCGACCTGGTGCGGCTGGCGGAAACCGAGCCGTTTGTGATTTACCGTCTGCCTGAAAGTTCCCTGGTGGAGCCGGTGATATACCAGCCGTGGGTGTACGAAGTCGAAGACGAGTCCGCATGGGAGTCTTTGGGCAGGGTGTTCCGTCCCCGCCAGACCCAGTTTTTCCAGGACATGGCTTTACGCTGGTACGACGACATTACGTTCATCGATCAGTTGGTGGTGGAGGACGGCCCCCCCGAATGGCAACGGGTGGGATTTGATTTGGACGGGGTACGGGCTCCGGTGAGGACGGTGGGGGAGGCGTCGGACGTGGTGTTGGAGGACCACCGAATCGCCTTTCGCACCACCGCGGTGGGCGTGCCCCATCTGGTGAAGGTTTCCTATTTCCCCAACTGGCGGGCGCGGGGAGCCGAGGGCCCGTGGCGGGCCACTCCCTCTTTGATGGTGGTGATACCCACCGACGAGGAAGTGGAGATCACCTTTGAGCGCACCTCGGTGGAATGGGCGGGGGGCCTGCTGACCCTGGCCGGTTTGGCTGTTGCGGTCGCGTTGTGGATAGCGTCGCGCGGCCGCCGGGCGCGGGCGGGATCATCAGAATCTCCGGAGTCAGCGGGGACCGGCGGGGCGGGGAGGATTGCGTCGCAGGGAGCGCCGGAGAACGAGCATTCCCCGCAGGATGCCGGGGAGGCTGCGGAGGAACGAGGAGCGGGGAGGGCGTAGCTCTTCCACCGCAACCGGAGCTTCTTCTGTTTGATATCCGGACATCTCGGCCCTGATCAACATTTCCGCGTCAAACAAATCGTGTTCCCGTTCAATCTGGCTCAGCAAAGCCGCGGCGACCGGGGCGCGCAGGGCTATGAGGCGCCTCCCCCCGTATGCGACCCCGGACGGCAAACCGGTCAAACGGCCCAGCGCTTTCAACGCCCGATGGCCAAACCGGGATCCGCCATCGGGAGTTTCCGGCCTTGACCCGGCGTCGGTGATAACATCCGCGGCGCTGTTCATCGCATATTGGACGAACTCCCCGGAGAACCGGTCAAGATGGAAAAGGATGATCCACCCGCGGTTCGGCGCCGCCGCTTCCTCCATCCCGCGGCGCACGGAACGCCCGTAGTCGGCGCGGGGGAGGCGCAGCGCCAGCGCCCGGGGGTCGTCCCCGGCTAAGGAGACAGCCTGTTGGCCGGTGTCGTCGACGGACCCGTTTTCCACTAAAACGATGCGGTAGTCAAGGCGGACGGATTGGACTTGCCTGGTTATCTGCTCCAACGCCGGGCTCAAAAAAGGGCCCTCGTTACGGACCGGAATGACGATGGCGATGGCGGTTTCGGGCATTCAAGAAAGTGTAGGGTTCTATCCGGCCTCTCCGTCCGCGCAGGGCAAGGCCCGGCCGGGGAAACCGGAAAGGAAGAAAACGTTGGGGCGGTTGGACGTCATTTTCAAAGCCTACGACATTCGGGGCCGGGTTGACAACGGGGACCTGGACGAGGAAGCGGCCCGGGCGGTGGGACGGGCGTTCGCCGCTTTTACCGGGGCGGAGCGGGCGGCGGTGGGGCGGGATTTCCGGGAGTCGTCGGATGCGCTGGCCGGGGCCTTCGCCAGCGGGGCGACCCAGGGGGGGATGCGGATAGTTGATTTGGGGCGGGTGCCCACCGACGCCGTTTATTTCTGTTCCGGGCGCATGGACATTCCGGGGGCGATGATCACCGCCTCCCACAACCCAGCCGAATACAACGGAATTAAGTTGTGCCGCCGGGGGGCGGCCCCCATCGGCGCCGAAACCGGTTTGCCGGACATTCAACGTTTGGCGATGGAGGCCGGCTCCGCCCCCTCGGTCGGCGGGGCGGGGCGAATGACCGAGTTTTACGACCCGATCCCCGATTACTTGGAGCATCTGCTGGGAGTGGTGGATCCGGCTTGGATCGGCCCCCGTTTGACGGCGGCGGACGGCGGCAACGGGATGGCGGGGGTGGCGCTGGAGCGTCTGTTCCAACGTTTGCCGGCCCGCCTGTCCGGCTTGTACCTGGAACCGGACCCGGCCTTCCCCAACCATCCGGCGGACCCGTTGCAACCGGCCAACCTGACGGACTTGATAGCCAAGGTGCGGGCGGAGGGGGCGGATTTGGGGGTGGCTTTCGACGGGGACGCCGACCGGGCGGTTTTCGTGGACGAAACCGGGGCTGTTCTGTCCGGCAGCGTCGCCGTTTCCATCATTAGCTCCTGGTATCTGGATCGGGAGCCGGGGGCGCGCATCGTGCACAACCTGATCTGCTCCCGGGCGGTTCCCGAAATAATCCGGGAGCGGGGAGGCGAGCCCGTCCGCACCCGGGTGGGGCATTCGTTCATCAAACAGGTGATGGCGCAGGAGGGGGCGGTGTTCGGCGGGGAGCATTCCGGTCACTATTACTTCCGCGACAACTACGGGGCGGACAGCGGCATGCTGGCCATGCTGGTTTTGCTGGCTGCCCTCACCGAATCGGGCGAAACCCTTTCCGGGTTGCGCCGCCGCTATGAAAGGTACGCCGCTTCCGGGGAGATAAACCTGCCGCTGGCCGGCCCCGGGCGGGCGGAACGGGTCATGCGGGCGGCGGGGGAGGCTTTCCCGGAGGCGGAAAAGGATTTTCTGGACGGGGTGACGGTGGATTTGGGCGACCGGTGGTTCAACTTGCGTCCGAGCAACACCGAGCCTTTGCTCCGCCTCAACGCCGAGGCCCCCGACCGGGGGCGGGTGCGGGAACTGACCGACCGGGTGCGTGCCCTGGTTTCCGGCTGAAGGCCGGGAGCGGGGGAAAATGTCGCACCCCGTTCTTAGCCTGTTCGTTTATGTTCTGCTTGAACTGCGGAGATTGGCGCAACCGGTCGGCGGTGCGGGGGTTCTGCGGCCGGTGCGCGGCGGGTTTGCGCCGGGCGGCGCCGGTGCGCTTGCCCGCCGGTTTAACGGCGGCGGCCGCCTTCATGCACCGCGGGCCGGTGCGCCGGGCGGTTCACGTTCTCAAATACCGGGGGGTGGATGCGGCGGCCGAGGTGCTGGCCGGCCATCTGGCGGAGTTGTTGCCGCCGGACGCCTCGGTTTTGGTTCCCATTCCCCGCCCGGCGTTGCGCCGCTTCGCCTACGGAACCGATCCGGGCCGCCTGCTGGCCCGCGCCCTGGGGCGGCAAACCGGGTTGCCGGTGGCGGAAATGTTGCGTCCCTACCCGTTTCGCCGCAGCCAGGTTCGGCGCCGGAGTCCGACCGGTCCGCGTTTTCGTCCGGCGGGTTCGTTCCCGCCGGGGGCGGTGCTGGTGGACGATGTGCTGACCACCGGGGCCACGTTGCAGTCCGCGCACCGGGCGGGCGGCGGCCGGACGGCGGGGGCGGTTACCCTGACCCGCGCCCCCCGGCCCCCGGGCGGGCAAGGTTTTCCCCCCTCGTCGGTTGGATCGGTTCAAGTAACCGCCGGGATGGGGTAGCGTTGCGCAGGGGAGCGGCGTAAAGGCGTAAAGGAAAGGGGTTGCCGAATGGAAGAACGAGGCGCGGATCGCATCCGGGTGCACGGCCGCAACATGAACATCGCCGACGGCGTCCGGGAGTACGCCGTCAAGAAGGCCGGCCGGGGACTGAAGTACTTCGGGGGCTTGCGCGGGGCCGATGTGGAGTTGGCGGAAGAGTCCAACCCGCGCCGGGCGTTGGAACGGTTCCGGGCTGAAATAACCGCCCGCTGGTCGGGGCAGACGGTGCGGGCGGAAGGGGCGGGGGCCAGCTGCGAGCAGGCGATCGACGAGGCCGCCGACCGGTTTGAGGAGCAGGTGCGCCGATTGGGGGACCGGATGACCGACCGTCGGCGACGGGCCGCTCCCACCGCCGCCGGGCCCGGCGCGGCGGAGCCCCGGGCGCGGTCCGAGGCCGGCCTGCCGGAGATCGTGCGCCACAAGCAGTTTGTGATGAAGCCGATGACCCCGGAGGACGCCGCCTTGGCCATGGCCGAGCTGGGCCACTCCTTTTTCTTTTTCCTGAACTTCGACACCGGTTTGCAAAGCGTGCTGTACCGGCGCCGGGACGGCCGGCTCGGCTTGATCGAGCCCCGCTAGCTCCGCCGGGCCGGCGCTGATTTCGCAATGGTGAAAACTATCTTTCAACCGCCGATAACATAAGTCGGACATGTCGCTGGTTGACAAGTTTCTGCGGGCGGGAGAGTCCAAGACCCTCAAGTCGTTGGCGGGGTTGGCGACCCGCGTCAACGCGCTGGAGCCGGAGACGGAACGGCTGGACGACGAGCGGTTGGCGGCCAAAACCGCCGAGTTCCGGCAACGGCTGGCCGCCGGTGAACCATTGGATGATTTGGAACCGGAGGCCTTCGCCGCGGTGCGGGAAACCGCCCGCCGGGTTTTGGGCCAGCGCCATTTCGACGTGCAGGTGATCGGGGCGGGGGCGCTGCACCGGGGGATGATCGCCGAGATGCGCACCGGCGAGGGCAAGACCCTGGTGTCGACCATGCCCGTTTACCTGAACGCCTTGGGAGGCGAGGGGGTGCATGTGGTTACGGTCAACGACTACCTGGCCGGCCGGGACGCGGAGTGGATGGGGGGCATCTACCGCTTTTTAGGACTGGAGACGGGGCTGATCCAATCGGGCGACGACCCCGCCGACCGCCGTCCCGCCTATCAGGCCGATGTCACCTACGGCACCAACAACGAGTTCGGTTTCGACTATCTGCGGGGAAATATGACCATGACCCTCGACGGCATCGTGCAACGGGGGCACCGGTACGCCATCGTGGACGAAGTGGATTCCATTCTCATCGACGAAGCCCGCACCCCTCTGATTATTTCCGGGCGGGTGACCGACGCCGCCCGCTGGTACCGGGAGTTCGCCCGGCTGGTGCAAGGGTTGCATGAGGATGTCCACTACCAGGTGGACTACGGCAAGCGCCAGGTCGTCACTACCGAGGAGGGGGTGTCCCGGGTGGAGCGGATTTTGGGAGTGGAGAACATGTACGACCATACCGAGGTGGATTTCGTGCACCATCTGGAGCAGGCGTTGCGGGCCAAAACCCTCTATCAGCGCGACGTGGAATATCTGGTTACGCACGGGGAGGTGAAGATCGTCGATGAGTTCACCGGCCGGGTGCTGGAAGGGCGGCGCTACTCGGAGGGGCTGCATCAGGCGATTGAAGCCAAAGAGGGGGTGCGCATCAAAGAAGAGAACCAGACTTTGGCCACCATCACCCTCCAGAACTATTTCCGGATGTACGAGAAACTGGCCGGGATGACCGGCACCGCCCTCACCGAGGAGTCCGAGTTCTCGCAAATCTACGGGCTGGAGGTGGTGGAAGTCCCCACCAATCAGGAGGTGGCCCGGGTGGACCACCAAGATGCGGTGTACTACACCGAGGGCTCCAAATTGGCCGCCTTGGTAGATGACATAGCCGACCGCAACGGGGCCGGCCAGCCCATTTTGGTGGGCACCGTCTCCATCGAAAAATCGGAGCTGATTTCGCAAGCCCTGTCCAAAAGGGGGGTAAAGCACGAGGTGCTCAACGCCAAGCATCACGCCCGGGAAGCGGAGATCATCGCCCAGGCGGGGCGGCCGGGGGCGGTGACGGTGGCCACCAACATGGCGGGCCGGGGGGTGGACATCCAGTTGGGCGGCAACCCGGAGGGCCTGGCCCGGCTGGAAATGAAAAAGCGGACCAAGTTCGAGCAGTCCACCCCCGCCTACGAACAGGAATACCGCAAATTGCTGTCCGAGTTCGCCGCCCAAGTGGAGGAGGCCCGCCAAGCGGCGCTGGAGGCGGGGGGCTTGTACGTGCTGGGCACCGAACGGCACGAAAGCCGGCGCATTGACAACCAGCTGCGGGGGCGCTCCGGGCGCCAAGGCGACCCCGGCCATTCCCGCTTCTATCTGTCGTTGGAGGACGATCTGATGCGCCGGTTCGCCAGCGACCGGGTGGCCAGGCTCATCAACCGGGTGGGGGAAGAGCCCTTAGAGCACAAAATGGTGAGCAGAGTCATCGAACGGGCGCAGACCCAGGTGGAGTCCCAGAACTTTGAGATTCGCAAAAACGTTCTCAAATACGACGAAGTCATGAATCGGCAACGGGAGGTCATTTACAGCTGGCGGGACGGGATTATGCGCAACCAAGAAAGCCGGGAGCTGGTCACCGGGTGGATCGAGGAGTCGGTGCGGGAGGCGGTGGAAATGTCCATCAACGAGGAGTTGGCCCCCGACGATTGGGACTGGGAGGGTTTGCGACAGGAACTGGAGCAGATCTATCCCGCCCGCTTTACCCGCGACGACCTGCCGGAGGGGATCGCGGTGGAGGACGTGTCGGAGGCGGCGGTGGAAGATGCATTGCGGTGTTTCGAGGAACGGGAGCGGGAGTTGACCCCGGAGCTGATGCGCCAGATTGAATACCGTCTGTCCTTGTCGGTCATCGACAACAAATGGCGCGAGAACCTATCGGAAATGGATTACCTGCGGGCCGGGATCGGCTTGCGGGCCATCGGCCAGCGGGATCCGCTCACCGAATACCAGCGGGAGGGCTATGAGATGTTCTCCGATCTGGTGGCGTCCGTCAAGCGGGACGTGTCCCGTTACGTGTTTCGGGTGGAGAAGGCGCAGGCCCAGCCCCGGCCCGCCGCGCCCCGGGGGGCGGCCGCCGCCGGCCCGGACCAGTCGCGTCGTCCGGCTTCATCCACCAAGGTGCGCCGCAACGCCCCCTGCCCGTGCGGTTCCGGACGCAAAGCCAAAATGTGCTCCGCCACCCCCGACTGCCTGGGGGCCTAGCGGCAAAGACCAGTTCACCTAAATTTGAAAATAGATGCTGGTGACGTTGCTGTCGATACTGGAGACGTTGCCGTCGATATCCGACAGCTTGTCTTCAATGTCTTCCAGTTTGTCGGAGATTTCTTGCAACACCTCCAAAATGGCGCTGAGCAACTCGGTTTGATTCGCCATTTCCCCTCCTTGCCCGGTTGTTTTACGCAACTAAGAATAACCGGGCGGGTCGGGGTCGTTCCAATCTTCTATGCAACGTTCCGGGAGCGGGATGGGCCGGTTGGCCCGGGTGCGGTCGCGTTGCGATACGTGCAGGCTGGGCGGGAGTCGGGGGTCGAACGAACGCAGATAGGCCCCGCCGTCCTGCTCCAAACGGTCCCAAGCGCTGGTCCACTGCCAACCGGTGGGTCCGATGATGTCCCGGGTGGCGGTGAAAATGCCCAGGGTCCGGCTTTCGGAACCCCGCCGCCGGGCCAGCCACTCCCGGCCCAGGTCCCGCCACCAGCCCCGCCGGGAGCGCACCCGCTTGGTGCGCATTCGGTGTTTCGCCATCCAACCACCCTACTCCGAAAGTTTGCGCCGCGGGGCCCAGAACCGGGGATGAACCGGACCCTGGGCCGAACCGCGCTAGCCTGCGCCCGGTTATGAACGACAAAGACATCCGCACCTTGATCGACGACCTGCGGGCCCGATTGTCCGACGCCCGGAGGTTCCTTTGATGTCGACGCCAAAGCCGCCGCCCTCCCCGCGCTGAGGGAGCAGGTCTCCGCGCCTGATCTGTGGGGCGACCCGCACCGGGCCAAACATCTCACCCGCCGCCTGGGAGGCATGGAGCGGGTGGTGACTACGGTAAAGGGCCTGGCGGGGGAGTTGGGCGACGCCGAGGCCCTGGCCGAACTGGCCGCCGAAGAAGAGGATGCGGCCACCATGCGGGAGGTGGCCGGGGATTTGGCGGACGTGGAGGGCCGCATCGCCGCCTTGGAGGAGGAGTCGCTCTTTTTCGGGGAGTACGACGATTACCCGGCCATCATCGGCGTCCACGCCGGGGCCGGGGGGGTCGACGCCCAAGATTGGGCGGAGATGATGTTGCGGATGTACATCCGCTATCTCCAGGAGTCCGGTTTGACGGCGGAGGTGGAGGAGATTTCCCCGGGGGAGCAGGCGGGCATCAAGTCGGCTTCCCTGACCGTGGAAGGAGAATACGCCTACGGGCGGTTGGAGGGCGAGCGGGGCGTGCACCGGCTGGTGCGCATTTCCCCCTACGACGCCAACTCCCGCCGTCATACTTCCTTCGCCGGGGTGGACGTGGCTCCGCTGGTGGAGGACGCGGAGGTGGAACTGGATATGGAGGAGGTGCGGGTGGACACCTACCGTTCGCAAGGGGCGGGCGGCCAGCACGTCAACACCACCGATTCGGCGGTGCGCCTCACCCACCTCCCCACCGGCATCGTGGCCGCCTGCCAGGCGGAGCGCTCCCAGCTCCAGAACCGGGTCCGGGCCGCCGCCCTGCTCAAGTCCAAGCTGGCGGAGCTGGCCCGCATGGAACGGCGCCGGGAAATGGATGAGATACGGGGGGAGCAGACCGAGGCCGGATGGGGGAGGCAAATTCGTTCCTATGTGCTGGCCCCCTACCAGCAGGTCAAAGATTTGCGCACCGGATGGGAGACGGGAAACATCGACGCGGTGCTGGACGGTTCCCTGTCCGGTTTCACCGACGCCTACCTGCAGTGGCGGCGCGCGGAACGGGAGCGGAGCGGCCGGGCCGACCCTCCGCCGGTGAAAAGCCCCGGCTAAATCCAGACAGCCGGTAACCTGGCCGGGCAATCGCAACCGCCGAGCAGGTTACGGGGACGCCATGATCCGAATGGAAAAAGTAGCCAAAGTGTACGAGGGGGGCGTGGTGGCCGCCCGCGAAGTGGATATGGACATCCGCAAAGGGGAGTTCGTGTTCCTGGTCGGACCGTCCGGCTCCGGCAAGTCCACGCTGATCCGATTGTGCCTGCGGGAGGAAAAAGTCACCAAAGGCCGCATCTGGGTGGCGGGCAAGGACATCACCCGGTTGCCCGGATGGAAGGTGCCCTATCTGCGCCGGACGGTGGGCACCGTGTTCCAAGACTTCAAGCTGTTGCCCAATAAAACAGTGGCCGAAAACGTGGCTTTCGCCCTGAAAGTGATCGGCAGGCCCCGTTCCATCGTGAACCGCCAGGTTCCCCAGGTGCTGGAGTTGGTGGGCTTGTCGGCCAAAGTCAATCGTTACCCGCGGCAGCTGTCCGGCGGCGAACAGCAACGGGTGTCCATCGCCCGGGCCTTTGTGAACCGCCCTCCCATCTTGTTGGCGGACGAGCCGACCGGCAATCTTGACCCGGCCACCTCGGTGGGGATTATGCGCTTGTTGGACCGTATCAACCAGACCGGCACCACGGTGGTGATGGCAACGCACGACCACGCCATCGTGGACGCCATGCAGAAAAGGGTGGTGCAATTGAACAGGGGGGTTATCGAACGCGACCAGAGCGGTTCCGGTTACGGGGGGCGCGGAGCTTCTGCGGGATCCTGATCGATGCGCAACATCCTGTATCTGATCGGGGAGGCTTTTACCAATCTGCGCCGCAACGTTTTGGTGGTGGCGGCGGCGGTGGTGGCGGTGTTCGTTTCCCTGACTTTGGCCTTCGGCGCCCTGGTGTTCAACGAACTGGTGCGAACCACCACCTTGCAGTGGCAGGCCGGCAACCATATGATCATTTTTTTGAACGACATCGGAGGCGCCGCCGCCCACGATGAAATGTTGCAACAGGTGGGTTCGTTCGAGGAGGTGGAGCAGGTCTTCTACGTCGACAAGAACCAAGCCTTCGAAGAGTACGCGCAAATGTTCGGGCGGGGTTCGCCGGGCATGTTGGAGATCATCGACCGCAACGACCTGCCCGCTTCCATAAGGGTGGAGTTGAGCGACCTGTCCCAGTATCAGGCGGTGCAGTTTCGTTTGGTGGGCGATCCGCTGGTGAGGAGGATCAGCATCGTCAGCGAAGGCATCGAGCGCCTGCTCAACTTGACCCAGGTGCTGAGCGCCATCGGGGTCGGCTTGGTGCTGGTGCTGGGGTCGGCGTCGGTGGTTTTGATAGCCAACACCATCCGCATGGCCATTTACGCCCGTCGCGAGGAGATTTCCATTATGAAACTGGTGGGGGCGGGCAACTGGTTCATCCGTGTGCCGTTTCTGCTGGAGGGCGCCATAGAGGGCCTGCTGGGGGGAGGTTTGGCGGTGGGGGCGGTGCTGGTCGGCCACCAGTTCCTGGGCCGTTTGCCGTCCGACAGCCTTATTCAGTTCCAAGTAAGCGGTGATTTTCTGCTTCGCTGGGGCGTGTTGGTGCTTCTGTTCGGGGGAGCGGCCGGGTTTGTAGGCAGCGCGCTTGGATTGCGGCGTTTCCTAAGGGTTTGAGGATGCGCGGCAGGCTCACGGTCGGCTGGACGGCCGCCCTGTTGCTGGCGGGGGCGGGGTGGGCGGCGGCCGGGGGGGCGTTCGCCCAAAGCGACGAGCAACGTTTGGCGGACGTGGAGCGGGAAATGGAGAGCCTGCGCAACCAGATCGTGGCGGCCCGCACCGATCAGAGCGAATACGCGGTCGCCATCGAGGAAACCCGGGTCAGGTTGGCCGATGTCACCGAGGAGTTGGCCCGCAATGAGGAGGCTTTGGCGCAGGCCGAGGGGCGGGTGGCGGACAAGCAGGCGCAGGTGGAGGATCTGGAACGGAAAGTGGTCCGCATCGAGGCGGATGTGGCCCAGACCCGGCGCAATCTGGATCAGACGCGGAAAAATCTGCGGGAGCGGGCGGCGGAACTTTACATGAGCGGCTTCAGCGGGTGGGAGAACGCCTTGTTCGGTTCTGAAGCGGCCGCTTTGGTGGTGGTGCGGGTGGAATACGGCCAGGCGGTGTTGGACGAGGTGGAGATACTTTTCCGTTCCCTGGAGGTGCTGGAACGGCAGGAGCAGGATTATCAGGATCGGTTGGAGGCGGATCGGGCGTTGGAGTTGACCGTCCTGGAACAGTTGGAGGCGGATCGGGCGGAGGCGGAGCGGCAGGCGACCACCGTGGCCGGGTTCCGGGAGCAGCTGCGGGCGGAGTTGGCCGCCTTGGAGGAGTTGCTGGCCCGCATCAGGCACGACATCAGCCATTACGAGGGGCATCTGGACCGGTTGGAGGAGGAGTCGGAGCAGATAGAACTGGAGATTCTGCGCCGCCAGATCCGGGAGGGCCGCGCCCCGGGGAGGTTGGCTTGGCCGGTGCAGGGGCCGATAAGTTCCCCCTACGGATGGCGCATTCATCCGGTGCTGGGCGGCCGGCGGATGCACACCGGGGTGGATGTGGCCGTTCCCACCGGAACCCCCATCCGGGCCGCCGCCGGCGGGAGGGTCATCCTGGCCGAACGGTGGGGCGGATACGGCCGGACGGTGGTGGTCGATCACGGGGGAGGGGTTTCCACCCTCTACGCCCATATGTCGGCCATCGCCGCTTCCGTCGGAGAGGAGCCGCTGGCCGGGGAGGTGATAGGTTATATCGGCTGTTCGGGTTACTGCACGGGACCGCATCTGCATTTCGAGGTGCGGGAGGCGGGACAGCCGGTGGACCCGATGAACTATTTGAATTGATTCCCAACCGGGGCGGCATCGCCCCCGGGCCGGAATGAAGGAGCCCCGCATGGCCAAAAAGCGCAAGAAGGGCGGCGACGCCATCGCCACCAATCGGAGGGCCCGCTACGACTACGTCTTCGAGGAAACTTTGGAGGCGGGGATGGCCCTCACCGGCTCCGAGGTGAAGAGCATGCGGGCCGGCAACGTGCAACTGAAAGATTCCTACGCGACGGTGCGCGACGGCGAGGCGTGGCTGGCGGGGGTCTACATCGCCCCCTACGAGATGGCCCGCGAGGGGGGGCACGATCCGGAACGTACGCGCAAACTGCTGCTCCATTCGGCTGAGATCACCCGGCTGGCGGCGCGTACGCAGGAGCGGGGCCTGACCCTCATTCCCATCAAGATGTACTGGCGGGGGGGCAAAGCCAAAGTGCTGCTCGGCTTGGGCCGGGGCGCCCGCCGCTACGACAAACGGGAAAAGATCAAGGCCCGGGAGATGGAGCGGGAAGCCCGCCGGGCCATGTCCTACAAGGGCCGCCGCTGAGTTCCCGGAGGTCCCGAGGGGGATTTTCCCGGAATGGAATATTATGTCCGCGGGGCGTGTTATAGTAGGAGGCGACAAGCAACCCTTTGGGGGTGATCAGGTTTCGACGTCGATCGCTGAAGCGTCGGAAGCGAGCCGAGGTCGCCGGAGTCCTCGCTAAAGAGCCGGTAACAACTATA
The DNA here is from genome assembly GCA_965202665.1 of Candidatus Spongiisociaceae bacterium. Classification (GTDB taxonomy): domain Bacteria; phylum Actinomycetota; class Acidimicrobiia; order Spongiisociales; family Spongiisociaceae. Next base: position 242,228 of record OZ241841.1, on the reverse strand, counting down.
AGTGCCAACAAACCACTGGCGCTGGCCGCCTGAACTGAGGCGGCCCGTCCGTTGGAAGGGTTCCTGCTCTTTCCCCCGGACGTCGTTTAGCAGGATGGGCCCAGCCGGGTTTCCGGACCGGCGGGGCTGAGATTTTCCGGAATAGGGTCGTCGGCCACTCGCCGATGGAGTCCGGGGACCCGAAAGCTCGTCCATTGGCTGCGCTCGGAGACGCCGCCGCCTAAGGATCGACGGACCGGGGTTCGATTCCCCGCACCTCCACCACCGCGACCGGGTCCCGGACCCGGTGGCGCGCATAGCCAGCCGTACACCCCCATCCGGCGGAACAAAGGGAGGCAAGGGATGATTACCCTGGTCGAGGCCTTGAACTATCGTTGCCTGCGATACGTGCAAGTTCCCCTGGAGCCGTTCCACGTCCTAGTAGGCCCCAACGCCTCCGGCAAAACCACCTTCCTAGATGTAATCGGCTTCCTGAGCGATCTAGTTTCCCATGGGCTAGAAAGGGCTTTTACAATACGCACACCTAATTCCCATGATATGTTGTTTGGAGGCGAAGGTCATGGGTTTGAATTGGCGGTTGAGGCGAAGATACCGGACGAACTGCGAAATTTGAAGTCGAGATCAGATTTTGAAACTGTTAGATATCAGGTGTCAATAGGACTTGATGATGACAAACGACAATTTGAGATAAAAGCGGAGACTTTACTTTTTAAGAATCCCTCAAAAAGAAAGCCGGAGCAACGTTCCATTTTTCCTGTATCTCCTCGAGTACCTGAAACGTTGCAGATTAGTATTCGTAGTTCTAGCAACAAAGTTATCATCAATAAAGTTCCAGACGGAAATGACAATTTTTATAGTGAGATATATCGTAAGTCTGGAAAAGGATGGGCCCCTTCCTTCAGATTAGGAACGAAGAAATCAGCCCTTGGCAATCTCATTGACGATCCGAGTTCTTTTCCCATTGCCACCTGGTTTAGAAATTATCTAACCGATGGCCTACAAAGGTTTGTGCTTAACAGCCTTAGAATAAGGCGACCGAGCCCACCAGCTTGGGCTCCGGGGTTTTTATTAGACGGATCAAATCTGCCATGGGTAGTTTTTCGTTTGAAGAAAGAAAACCCAACTAAATATAAACATTGGATTAATCATCTTAAAACCTCTCTTCCTGACTTAGTTGGAATAGATACAATTAAACGCCCTGAAGATAACCACAGATATATGAGATACAAATATAGAAATGGGCACAAAGTGCCATCCTGGCTGGTATCAGATGGCACACTCCGGCTCACAGCTCTTACTCTGCCCGCTTACCTGGCTGATTTTCGAGGTATATATTTGATCGAGGAGCCGGAAAACGGTATTCATCCTAAAGCAGTATCTACTGTATATGATTCTCTATCTTCAATGTACGATTCCCAAGTGTTACTGGCAACCCATTCTCCTGTTATTTTGAATATGGTGACGGTGGAAGATGTATTGTGTTTTGCTAAGGATGAAGCCGGGGCTACTGATATAGTCCGGGGTGATGAACATCCTCACCTACAAGAATGGAACCGTAAAGTTGCGCTTGGTACCTTGCTCGCTTCGGGGGTCTTAGGGTAATGAAGGATTTGGTGGTTCTCGTCGCTGATAATGATTTGGAGTATGCCTTGAATGGTTTGTTCTCGAGGCCGGAACGATTGGGTGTGCGGTCAATCGAAGCGGACATACATATTCACCCGGAGCATGATCCCGCCTGCGCATTGCGCGGTGTGGAGTTTTTATCCAGTTTCTCCCGACTTTATGAGTATGGTTTGTTGATGTTCGACCACGAAGGGAGTGGACAAGAGCAGAAATCCAGGGAAGAAATGCAAGAGGACTTGAACAAAGATTTAAGGTCGTTGTGGGGTAATCGAGCGCGGGCCATTGTACTATTGCCGGAGTTGGAGTCATGGGTGTGGAGCGATTCCCCACACGTTGACTATGTAGCGGGGTGGAAGGGACGCCGTCCCCCATTGAGAGACTGGTTGAAGGAGCAAGGTTGGCTACGGGAAGGCGAGGTCAAACCCGATCGACCCAAAGAGGCGTTCCAGGCGGCTCTGCGGGAGGCGGGCATGCGACGTAGCCATTCTTTGTACCAGGAGATTGCCGAAAGGGTATCTTTGCGACGATGTCAGGACCCCGCATTCCAGGAATTTCGGGAGATTATGCAAGAATGGTTTCCGAAAGGTTGACGGACCGCGGCCGGTGGCCGGCGAGCGGGAAAGGAAAAACGAGGCGGGGATTGCCATGGAACTGAGGCGGATAGACCGGATGCCGCCCTATGTGTTCGGTCAGGTCAACGAGTTGAAACTGCGGGCCCGCCGGGCGGGGGAGGACATCATCGACCTGGGTTTCGGCAACCCGGACATTCCCTCCCCGGAGGCGGTGGTGGAGAAACTGGTGGAGGCGGCCCGCAATCCCCGCAACCACCGCTATTCCAGCTCGCGGGGCATCCCCAATCTGCGCAAGGCCATCTGCGACCGCTACCGGCGCCGGTTTGGGGTGGAACTGGACCCGGAGACGGAGGCCATCACCACCATCGGGGCCAAAGAGGGCCTGGCCCATCTGATGTGGACGCTGGTGCAACCCGGCGATCTGACGTTGGTTCCCGAACCCAGCTACCCCATTCACCTCTACGCGGCCGCCTTGGCCGGTTCCGACATTCAACGGATTCCGGTTCCCGACGCAACCACCTTTCTGGAGGGGGTGGAACGGGCCTTCCGGGGTTCCGGCCCCGTCCCGCGCGTGATCTTGGCTTCGTTCCCCCACAATCCGACCACGGTGTGCGTTGACCTGGATTTTATGACCCGGCTGGTGGAGTTGGCCCGTCGTTACGGGGCGTTCGTGGTGCACGACTTCGCCTACGCCGATGTGGCCTTCGACGGCTACCAGCCGCCCAGCATCCTGCAGGTTCCCGGAGCCCGGGAGTCGGCCGTGGAATTGTACACCCTGACCAAAGGCCATTCCATGGCCGGGTGGCGGGTGGGCTTCACGGTGGGAAACGCCCGGGCGGTGGACGGCTTGGCCCGGCTGAAATCCTACTTGGACTACGGAACTTTTCAGCCCATTCAGATCGCCTCCATCGTGGCCCTCAACGAAGGCGACCAGTACGTGACCGAAGTGAACGCCGTCTACCAGCGGCGGCGCAACACGCTGGTGGACGGCTTGAACCGCAACGGATGGAAGGTGGAAAAACCGGCCGGGACGATGTTCGTCTGGGCGAAGATTCCGGGGCCCTACCGCCAAATGTCTTCCATGGATTTCACCATTTACCTGCTGGAAAAGGCCAAAGTGGCGGTCAGTCCGGGGGTGGGGTTCGGAGCGGCCGGGGAAGGATACGTCCGCTTCGCCTTGGTGGAAAACGACCATCGGACGGCGCAGGCGGTGCGGGGCATCCGGTCCGCCTTGGACCGGCTGTGACCGCCAACCGGGGCGGGACGACCGACTTGCCCAACCTGCGGGATCTGCGGGAAGAGTACGAAACGGCCGGCCTGTCCGAGTCGGAGGCGGACGATGATCCGGTGCGCATGTTCGATCGGTGGATGGGGGAGGCGCTGGCGGCGGGCGCGGCCCACGCCAACGCCATGGTGCTGGCCTCCGCCGACCATCGGGGGCGGCCTTCCGCCCGGGCGGTGCTGCTCAAAGAATACGACGCCGCCGGGTTCGTTTTTTACACCAATCTGGAGAGCCGCAAGGCCGGGGAGCTGGGGCCGGGGGAATGGGCGGCCCTGTGTTTTGTGTGGATGGAACTGCACCGCTCGGTGCGCATCGAGGGAACGGCGCAACCGGTGTCCGACCGGCAGGCCGACCGCTATTTCGCCTCCCGCCCCCGCCCGGCGCAACTGGCGGCGGTCGCTTCCCCGCAGAGCCGGGTGGTGGCCGACCGGGAGGAACTGGAAAATTTGGCGGCGGAGGCGGAGCGGCGGTTCGCGGACGGCCCGGTGCCCCGCCCTCCCCATTGGGGGGGCCTGCGGGTCGTCCCGCAACGGTTCGAGTTCTGGCAGGGACGCAGCCATCGCCTGCATGACCGGATCGCCTATCGCCCGGCCGGTCCGCCCGGCGCGTGGCGCAAAGAGCGGCTGGCTCCGTGAACCAAAACCACCTGTCCGAGCGGCTGGCCGTCCGGTTGGCGGAGGAAGCGGCCTCCGCCGTCCCCCGGGAGGCATGCGGGCTGGTGGCCTACCGGGGCTCCCGCCCGGTGCGGTTGCTTCCCCTGCCCAACGTCTCCCCCGGCCGGGGCCGTTTTGAGATAGCCCCGGCCGATTTCCACCGGGCGCTGACCGCGGCCGAAAGACGGGGATGGCGGGTGGGGGGGCTTTACCATTCCCATCCGCGCGGCCCGGCCCGTCCGTCGGCGGCCGACGCGGCGGCCGGTTGGGATCCGGAATGGGTATCGTTCGTGGCGGGCCGGACTTGGGGCGGCTGGCAAGTGGCCTGGTTCTCGATACGCAACGGCGCCGTCCTACCGCTGGGAAGCAGGTTCGTCCGACGGGGACGGGCCGGGCGAGGCAGGCGGGAGAAAGGCGGGAGGGCATATGCGGCGGTTTGAAAACAAGGTGGCGTTGGTGACCGGTTCCACCCAGGGCTTGGGGGAGGCCGCGGCCCGTCTTATGGCGGCGGAGGGCTTGGCCGGGCTGGTGATAACCGGACGCAACCGGGAGCGGGGCCGGGCGGTGGCGGAAAGTTTGTCCTCCGGCGAATGCCGAGTGCGGTTCGAGGAGGCCGACCTGGCCGACCCGGACGCGGCCGGGCGGCTGACTGAAGCCGTCGACCAAACCTTCGGGCGGCTGGACGTGCTGGTCAACGCGGCCGGCAAAACCGACCGGGGCGCCGTCCACGACGCCAGCCGGGAACTGTTCGACGAAATTATGGCGGTGAACGTGCGTTCCCCCCTGTTCCTGATGCAGGGCGCCATCCGCATCATGCTCCGGGAGGGGATCGGGGGTTCCATCGTCAACATCGGGTCCATGGTGGCCTACGGCGGCCCCCCCTACCTGGCCGCCTATTCCGCCTCCAAAGGGGCGCTGATGACTTTGACCCGCAATGTGGCCAACGCGGTGCGTTGGGATCGCATCCGGGTGAACGTTCTCAACATCGGTTGGACGGACACGCCCGGGGAGGACGCCATCCGCCGCAAATACCACGAGGGGGGCGATGATTGGCTGGAGCAGGCGGAGGCGCAACAGCCCTTCGGACGACTCCTCAAACCGGAGGAAGTGGCCCGGGCGGTGGCCTTTCTGGCGTCGGATGATTCGGGGATGATGACCGGGGCGGCGGTTCCTTTCAACCAGACGGTGCTGGGGGCCATAAACTGAACCGTCCGGGCCGCCGGATGGAGGCGGGCGGCTACCCTGGGGCCATGGAACTGACCGTTCTGGGTTGCAGCGGCACCTATCCCGCCGCGGGCCGCCCCGCCTCCGGATATTTGGTGTCCCATCAGGAAACTACGCTGTGGGTGGAGGCCGGGCCGGGCACCTTCACCGCCCTATGCGGGCTGATGGATCCCCACCGTTTGGACGGGGTGTTTCTCTCCCACCGCCACCCCGACCACTGCACCGACTTTTTCGCCTTGTACCACGCCCTGGCCTACGGAGGTTACGAGGGGGGGCCGTTGCCGGTGATCTGCCCGCCCGGCTTGGCCGATTTGCTGTCCGGCTTCGCGGGCGGCGCCGCTATGCGGGAGACGTTTTCCTTTACGGAGGGGGCGGCGGATGGGGAAGCGGAAATCGGCGGGTTGCGCATTACGACGGCGCCCGCCAACCATCCGCCCCCCACTTTGGCCGCCCGTTTCTCCGCCTCCGGCCGGTCCCTGGCCTATACCGCCGACACCGGTCCCAGCCGGGAAGTGGAGGAGCTGGCCGCCGGGTGCGACCTGTTGTTGGCGGAAGCGGCTTTGCAGGAACCGCGCCGCCCCGAATCCCCCGGTTTTCATATGACCGGCCGGGAGGCGGGGGAGATGGCGTCCCGGGCCGGGGCGCGGCGGCTGATGCTCACCCACCTCCGCCCTCGCATGCACCCGGAGCGGACCATGTTGGAAGCGGAAGCCGCCTTCGCGGGCGAGGTGAGCCTGGCGGCGCCGGGGGCCAAGGTGCGGATTTGAGAGGAGGCGGGTTGACGGAGACGACTGACGGAGGGATCCGGGCGGCGGACGAGTTGCGTCCGGTGCGGATAACCCGTCGCTTCACGGAGATGACCCCCGGTTCGGTGATGCTGGAGGCGGGGCGGACGGCGGTGCTGGTCACCGCCGCCGTGGAACGCCGCATCCCCCCCTGGGTGAAAGAGGGCGCCGGGTGGGTGACCGCCGAATATTCCATGTTGCCCGGTTCTTCGGCCAACCGGGTGCGCCGGGACCGGTACACCTCGGGACGCAGCCGGGAGATTTCCCGTCTCATCGGCCGCTCCTTGCGGTCGGTGACGGACCTGCGGGCGATGGGGGAGATGACGGTCAACGTGGACTGCGATGTGATTCAAGCCGACGGAGGCACTCGAACCGCCGCCGTCACCGCCGGATGGGTGGCCTTGCACGACGCTTTGGCGTGGGCCGCCGCCGAGGGGATAACCGCCTCCGATCCCCTGGCGGGGCGGGTGGCGGCCGTTTCAGTGGGGCTGGTGGAGGGGGTGGCGCGGTTGGATTTGGATTACGAAATGGACGCGGCGGCCGCGGTGGACCTGAACGTGGTGATGACCGGGGAGGGGCGGTTGGTGGAGGTGCAGGGAGCGGCCGAGGGGGCGCCTTTCAGCCGGGGGGATTTGGATGAAATGCTGGATTTGGCGACGGCGGGCATTGGCCGGCTGGGGGAGGCGCAACGGGAGGCCGTGGGGTGGATGGGCCGCTGATCGAACGGGCGGTGGTGGCCTCCAAGAACCGGGACAAGGCGGCGGAGATGGAGACCTTGCTGTTGCGGGAGGGGGTGGCGGGGGAGATAGCCGCCGGTTTGGACTGGCCGGAGGTAATCGAAGACCAGCCCACTTTGCAAGGCAACGCCCTTCTGAAAGCGGCGGCGGCGGCGCAGGCCACCGGGTTGCCGGCGGTGGCGGACGACACCGGTTTGGAAGTCGAGGCGCTGGGCGGCGCCCCCGGGGTGTACACCGCGCGTTTCGCCGGGCCGGGGGCCGATTACCGGGCCAACATGGAGGCGTTGCTGGGGGCCCTGTGGGGAGTGGAGGAGCGGACGGCCCGCTTTCGCACGGTGGCGGCGGTGATCTTTCCGGACGGCTCCCGGGCGGTCGCGGAAGGGGAGTTGCGGGGGGCGATCGCCCGGGCCCCGCGCGGTGAGGGGGGTTTCGGTTACGACCCCATTTTCGAGGTGGAGGGGCGCACCCTGGCCGAGTTGGGGGAAGAAGAGAAAAACCGGATCAGCCACCGGGCGCGGGCGGTGGCCGCCTTGGGACGGGCTTTGCGGTCGGCGGGGTGAGGCCCGCCCGCCGTTCCCGTTCCGGCCGGCTGGCCAACCTGGCCCTGCTGGTCCTGGTTCCGCTGGCGGTGTTCACCGGCCTGTTCGCCAACGCCATCGGAGGGGATTGGCCGGTCGACCCGGCGTTCGTCCACGCCCTGTCGGCGCTGGGGGCGGTGATTTTGGCCCCTTGGAAGTCGGTGACGGTGCGCCGGGGGGCGGCCCGCGGCCGGGGCTACCGGTGGTTTTCCTACGGGTTGTTGGCGTTGACGGCGGCCGCGTTGCTGTCGGGCTTGGTTCACGCGGCCGGGCTGGCGGAACGGGTCGGCCCGCTTACTTTGATGCAGGTGCATGTGGGGGCGGCGGTGGGGACGTTGCTTCTGCTGGCGGTGCATTTCGCGGTTCATCCGGTACGGCCCCGCCGCACCGATCTGAACCGCCGGTTGTTTTTGAAGGGAGCGGGGGTGACGGGGGCGGCAGCCGCCTTCTGGCTGGGATGGGAGGGGATGATGCGGGCAGCGGGTTGGCGGGGGGCGGAGCGGCGTTTCACAGGTTCGCACCAGCGGGGTTCGTTCGCCCCGGAGCTAATGCCGGTCACCTCCTGGTTGGACGACCGGACTCCTCATATCAGGGAAGAGGATTGGCGGCTGCGAATTGACGGCCGTTCCCTTTCCTACCAGGAGTTGGCCGGGTTCCCCCAGCAGGAGTTGGATGCGGTGCTGGACTGCACCGGCGGTTGGTTCTCCGAGCAACGGTGGCGGGGGGTGCGGTTGGATGGGTTGGTGGAGGCGGCGGGGGCGCGCAGCATCCGGGTGCGTTCCGCCACCGGCTACGATCGGCGGTTTCCGGTGCGGGATTTGCCCAACCTGTGGCTGGCCACCTCGGTGGGCGGCGCCCGGTTGTCCCCCGGCCATGGTTTCCCGGCCCGGATCGCCGCCCCCGGCCGCCGCGGTTTCTGGTGGGTGAAATGGGTGACGGAAATCGAAACCTCCTCCCGCCCGTGGTGGGCGCAACTCCCTTTCCCCGTAACCTGACTCCCCGCCCGCAAAGCCGCGTCCGTTCGAAAAACGTCACAGGGCGGGTTTATGTTGGAGACATGAGCAAAAACCTGCGCTTGGGGGCTTTGGGAGAAAAGCTGGCGGCGGACTTTCTAGCCCGGCGGGGGGCGACGGTGGTGGAACGCAACCGGCGGGTGGGACGGGGCGAGATAGACATTGTGGCCCGGGACGAGGCCGGCCGGTTCGCGGTGGAGGTCAAAACCGGTTACGACCACCCGGATTTTCACCCCCGCTGGAACTTCGACCGGCGCAAGGCGGAACAGGTGTCCCGGCTGGCCCGTTCCATCGGCCTGCGGAGGGTGGACCTGGTGACGGTGGCTTTCAGCGAGGACGGGGCGGTGCTGGAATGGCACACCCGGGTCGCTTGAGCCCCGGCCAGGCTTTTGGGTCAGGGGGCGATGGCCCGCACCAAGAAGGAGGACATCTGCGCCCTGGTCACCGGCCGGTCGGGGCAGTAGCGCAGGGGGGACACGAAGCAACCGGAGGTTACTCCGGCGAGGCGCAACCCTTCCGCCGCCCGCACGGCTTCGGCGCTCTGGCCGGACATGTCGTTGAACAGCCCCCGGACCTGATCGGTTGGGTTCAAGTGCTCGAAGGCGGCGGTCAGCATCACCGCCATGTCGGCCCGCGACACCACCGTACCCGGATCGAACATTCCCTCCGGGGCCCGCATCACCCCGGCGGACACCGCCCATTCGGCGAACTCCCGGTACCAGGCTCCGTCCGGCACGTCCTTTAGGTCGACGGCGGCGGCTGGCGCGGGGGGTCCGGAATGGTGGACGACCGCCCGGTGCAGGAAAGCCGCCATCTGGTTGCGGGTGATGGGACTGTTCGGGCAGAACCGGTTTGGTTCGCATCCCAGGGTGATGCGCCAACCGGCGGTGGTTTCAATGTTGGGTTCGTGCACGCTCTGTTCGTCGTCGCAGAAGCGGCCCGCGAAGTTCCAGAACCGCAGGAACAGCAGTTCCCCCAGTTCGGGCGGGGCGGTTCCGGTCAACCGGTTGGGATACAGGTTGAGCCAGTTGAGGAAGTTGATGTTCCCCAGTTCGGGAGGTACGCGGCCCGTCAACTGGTTGCAACCCAGGAACAGCCGGTTGAGGCGGGACAGGTCGCCCAGCTCGGGCGGAATGGTCCCGGTCAGTTGATTGCGATCCAACCACAGTTCGGTGAGGCGGGACAGGTTGCCCAGCTCGGGCGGAATGGTCCCGGTCAGCCGGTTCTGGTCCAAATCCAAGTGGTTCAGGTTGGCCAGCCCGCCCAGTTCGGGCGGTATGGAGCCGGTCAGCCGGTTGCCGTACAGCGACAGCTGTTGCAGGTTGGCCAGCCGGCCCAGTTCGGGCGGTATGGAGCCGGTGAGTTGGTTGCGGTCCAGGTAAAGGTGGGTGAGGTTGGCTAGGCGGCTCAGTTCCGTCGGGATGCCGCCCGACAGTTGGTTCTGATTCAGGTAGAGGCGGGCCAGGCTGTCCAGTTCGCCCAGTTGGGGCGGTATCGGGCCCGACAGTTGGTTGTCCTCCAAGTCTAAGTAAAGGAGGTTGTCCATCCGTCCCAACTCCTCCGGGACGGGCCCGGTCAGCTGGTTGCCGTCCAGCCACAGGTGCGTGACCTTGGCCAGCCGGCCCAATTCCTCCGGGATGGGACCGGTGAGCCGGTTGGAGTGCAGCCACATCAGAATCAGGTTGTCCAAGTCGCCCAGTTGGGCGGGGATGGAGCCGCTAAGCCGGTTGTTGTCCAAGAAAAGACGGGTCAGGTTGTCCAGTTCGCCCAGTTGGGCGGGGATGCTCCCGGTGAGTTGGTTGCGGTCCAGGTAAAGGCGGGTCAGGTTGTCCAAGTCGCCCAGTCGGGGCGGGATGGGGCCGGTGAGGTTGTTTCCGTCCAGGTAGAGGCGGGTGAGGTTGGACAGGCCGCCCAACTCGGCGGGTACTTCCCCGGTCAGCTGGTTGAAACTGAGGTAGAGGACGGTCAGGTTTTCCAGGTCGCCCAATTCAGCCGGGAGCGAACCGGCAATTTCTTCATCCCGCAAATCCAAGGCCCCCACCCGTCCCCGGTGGATTTCCACCCCGGTCCAAGAAGTGATGTTGACCGTGTCGCCCGCGCCCCAAGTCAGCAAAGGGTTGTCGGCCGGCAACCCGACGTTGCCGGGATGACCGGTCCAGTGGTTGCGGATGGCCGTCAAAGCCCGGCAGTCCGCCGCCAACCCCGGGTTGTCGTCCGGGTCGGTTACGTAGGAGCCGTCGGAGCACCCGGCCGGGTCCAGAACGGGGAAGGCCCCGTCTGTCTGCGCCCCCGCCGGGATGACCAGGGCCGCCAACAACCCGGCCGCGCCGACGGCCAGCGTGAGAAGCGTGCGGTATTTACCCATAGTTAGATTCCCCGTTTCTTGAGTTGGTTATTTTTGCGCCAGGCTAATCAGGCCGTGTGACAAAACCGATTTTAACACCCCGGCCAGCGGAGTTTTTCCTTGAACCAGCAACCGCGATGCCAATGCCGTCGCAGGTCGGGTTCCTCTTCGGGCACCACCACCAGATGAAAGGTCCCGGCCGGTATGACCCCCTCGCACCCGGGACAGAAATAGCTTTTGACGGCCGCCCTCGGTTGAACATGGCGCACGTCCGCCCCCTCCCCATGCTCCATGATTCCCCTCCCAGCCCCTACCCGCCCCACACCGCCCAAGCCACCACCGTCAAGGTGACGAGCACCGCCCCGGCCACCAAAACCAAATCGGCCGGTCGCCGGTCCTGTTTGCGAAACGGATTAAATCCCATGTTGGTTCCCTTTGGCCGGTCAGGTATTAATGGCTCGGACGAAGAATGAGGCCATCTGCGCCCGGGTGACCGGCTGGTCGGGACAATAGCGGAGGGGCGAGGCGGAACATCCTTGAGTGACCCCGGCGGCGCGCAGTCCTTCCGCGGCGCGGATCACGTCTTCGTTCAGGTCCCTCATATCGGTGAATATTCCTTGCGGCGGAGGCGCGGACGGGCTCAGGTTGTCGAACGTCGCCACCATCATTTCGGCCATATCCGCCCTGGTTACCAAGCCGTTCGGATGAAACATTCCGGCGGGGGCCCGCATCACCCCGGAGGATACCGCCCATTCCGCAAACTGCCGGTACCAGGCCTCGTCGGGCACGTCGACCAGGGCAGCTGAGGCGGGTGCGGGCGGGGTTCCGGCTTGGCGGAGGTACGCCCGGTAGAGGAAGGCGGCCATTTGGATGCGGGTGATGGAACGGTCGGGGCAGAAACGATCACCGCCGCATCCGAGGGTGATTTCCCATTCGGCTATTTGTTCAATGTTGCGCTCATGGGTGGTGTCGTCTTCGTCGCAGAACCGTCCCGAAAAATGGCCCCCGCATCCTTCCCCGACCACCACCGAAAACCGATCTCCTAGTCTTTCTTTGACCTCTATCCGGAACCCTCCTACTCGGAAAACATCTCCCGCGCCATGGACATGATATGTGAATTTTGTTCGATGACCCACTTGCGTGGGGGGAAATGGTTGGACGCGGCGATCCGTTCCCCAGCATACGCTGTCACCGGTCCCGCATGCCGTAAGCCGTTGGTCAATCAAATAGACTTCCACTCCCTCTTTGGGATTCCCCCGGTCATAGCCTTTCTTGACTCTGGCGCCAAGCGTGTAGAAAACTCCTGTTCCATCATTGGATGGTATAACCAGCATTTGCTTACCGGATACTCCCACCGGGCTCAGGCGGTAAGTAGCGGCCCCGTTTTGGTGAACTATAACATCGTCGGGATCTATCCAGCCGGAGGCGTAACGATTGATCGCAATAGTACCTGACCCAAGATCCATTGTATCTGAAGAGGAACTCATAATATCCATAGGATTGCCGCCTTCAAATATTGCGCCGCTAGGCCAAAAGTCGAGCCCGCTAAAGTTATGCGGCCAATCTAGGAGATGGCCCATTTCGTGGGCGACGGTACTAAACCGAGGAGTGTATGGAGTATTACCGGCAATAGCCGTCACGGATCCGCCGCCAACCACGGCGACACCGGGCTGACCCGGGAGGCCGACGACAAATCCGCCTGCGTGTTCACTGTTCTCAACAACCACAGCCTGCTTGTTGTATTTATCCCTAGCTGGACCATCTATTTTCTCATCACAGTCATCCTTATTAGGTGATTGCACAGTATCCTTGGCAAGAAAGGTGGGAATATATTTTCCTTCTGACAACCAGTCAAAATATGGCGTTATTCTATTATTAAGGGATCGGGTAACATCTTCTACATTTAATCTAAGAGGACCGCCAACATCGCAAATCCATACTTCCCATTCCGTTTTGTCTAAAGTGAGATTACGGATAGCATCCGCTTTGGCAATAAGACGCAGCTCATCAGAATCGAAAGATCTTTCATATCGTTCTTGCAATTGTCTAGGTAATTCTGCGGAAGAGAAATTATTGGGGAAGAGACGTAGATCAACCAGTCTGGAAAGTCGGCTTATGCTATCAGGTATTCTCCCTGTTATCTGATTATGGTATAGTTGCAGATCAGTAATATAGCTTAGGTTTCCTATTTCGTTGGGGATAGCACCGGTTAGGTCGTTGTTGCCTAGCCAGAGGATCTCTATTTCCGTGAGGTTGCCAATAGTAGAAGGAATGGTTCCGGATAATTCATTATGCGCCAACCCCAAAAAGGTGAGGTTGGTTAGATTGCCTATTTCTTGGGGAATAGGGCCGCTTAGTGAATTCCGGTCGAGCCATATAGAAGTAAGCGCGGTAAGATTACCTATTTCTTTGGGCAGAGTGCCGGAGATCGACCGGTTATATAATGATATTTCCTTTACGCGCCAGGGGAGGTTGCGGTCTTCGTGGGGATAGACGCCGACGGTGATGCCTTCCCAGGAATCGATGGTGACGGTGTCGCCGGATCCCCAAGTTCGCAGAGGGTGGTCGGCGGGCAGGCCGGCGTTGCCGGGGTGGCGCGTCCAATGATTGCGGATGGACACCAACGTTTGGCAATCCGCTACCAAGGCCGGTTCGTCCGCAGGGTTCGTTGAGAAGGCGAGGAAGGAGCCGTTGGAACAACCTGCCCGGTCAAGGTCGGGAATGCCCTGCGCCGAAGCGGTAGAAGGTTGGATGGCGACCGAACCGGCCAATCCTATCGCCAATAGCAGTTGGAATATTCTCCGGTATGGAGTCGCGCGCATTGTCATCCGCTTTATTCTAGTCTAAGCCACATGTTGCTGATTGAGGACCGGGGACGGGTGCGGTGGCTGACGTTGCACCGCCCGGAACGGAAGAACGCCATTCCCCCCGAAGGGTGGGATCAGTTGCGGGACGCCTTCGCCGACTTTGAAGACTCCCCGCAGCGGGCGCTGGTGGTGACCGGGGCGGGCGGGGATTTCTGCGCCGGGGCCGACTTGGGCGGAGGGCGCCCCGACCGGTCCATGGCCGGCCTGCGGGCCCGCATGCGGCGGGTGGGGGAGGCGGCTTTGGCCTTGCACCGCCTCACCAAGCCGACCGTGGCCGCGGTGGACGGGGCGGCGGCGGGGGCGGGAATGAACCTGGCGCTGGGATGCGACCTGGTGATAGCCACCGACCGGGCCCGGTTCTCGGAGATTTTCGTACGGCGGGGCCTGACCGTCGACTTCGGGGGGACATGGCTCTTGCCCCGCATAGTCGGCCTGCCCCGGGCCAAGGAACTGGCCCTGACCGGGCGAATGGTGGAGGCCGCGGAAGCGGTGCGCATCGGCCTGGTTCTGGAAGCGGTCCCCCCCGAAGACCTGGAGGGACGGGTCACCGAATGGGCTGAACAGTTGGCGGCGGCCGCTCCGGTGGGGCAGATGTTCGCCAAGCAGGGATTGAACGCCTCCCACGAGTCCGGTTTCGCCGAAGCCCTGGACCGGGAAGGCCAGGCGCAGGCCATTTGCCTGGGCGGCGACGACGCAACCGAAGGCATCCGGGCCTTTTTGGAACGCCGCCCCCCGCAGTTCACCGGCCGCTGAGTCGGATAAAACCCGTTTCCCCTGCTCCCCGCCTCCCCGCCGGGTATTTTGGGAGGGGTGAGCGGACGCGATGTGTTCACACCCGAGAAGCGGTCGGAAATTATGCGTCGGATTCGGCGACGGGACACCGGCCCCGAACTGGCGTTGCGGCGGGAGCTGACCAGGCGCGGCCTGCGTTACCGTTTGGATTATCCAAAGGCGGAGGGCAGGCCCGACATCGCCCTGGTGGGCCGTCGCATTGCGGTGTTCGTAGACGGCGAGTTCTGGCACGGCAAGAAACTGAGCCCGCAGCGGTTCAGCCAAATGTCCGAATACTGGCGCAACAAAATCCAGCGCAATATGGAGCGGGATCGCCGGGTCAACGCCGCCCTGACCGAGGCGGGATGGACCGTGATCCGCATCACTGATCGGGCGGTGGCGACCCGCCTGACGCAAGTGGGGGCCTTCGTGGAGCGGGCGGCCCAGCATCGTTTCCGCGGCTATCGGCCCCCCGGAGTGGAGTTGATGCGCCCCTGATCCGGCCCGGGCCGGCCTCGTCGCCCGTCCATAATCACCTCCGAAACCCACTCTGACCTGGGATTTTAAGTATTATAAAATAACCCCCTTGTTTTTGTCGCACTCTTACCTTATGTTATCATTATGTTTGCTAAAATACATTCCGTAGCGCTGGTCGGGGTGCAAGCCCGCCGGGTCAGCGTAGAAGCCCACGTAGGTGGGGGAGAAAAAGGACGGCTCAACTTGGTCGGCTTGCCCGACAAGGCCGTCCGCGAAGCCAAGGATCGGGTGATGGCGGCCATGGCCATCTCCGGTTTCCGTTTTCCCGCCCGGTCGGTGACCGTCAACTTGGCGCCCGCCGACTTGCCCAAATCGGGAAGCGCCTACGACCTGCCGATTGCTTTGGCGTTGCTGGCGGCCGCCGGGGAGATACCGGAGGCCGCCTGCCGGGTCTTGGCATTGGGGGAGATGGCCTTGGACGGGAGCATCCGCCCGGCCCGGGGCGGGTTGGCGGCCGCCATCACCGCCGCCGGGTTGGGAACCCCCTGTCTGCTCCCGCCCGGTTGCGCCGCCGAGACGGTGATCGTCCCAACGGCGGACACGCGGGTGGTTAATTCCCTGCGGGAGGCCATCGCGGCCGCGCAGGGCAAAACCATCACCCGTCCCGTCGCCGCTCCGGCCCCTCCGGCGGCCGGGGCCCCGGATATGGCCGACGTGCGGGGGCAGTTGCTGGCCCGCCGGGCGTTGGAGGTAGCGGCGGCGGGCGGGCATCATTTGTTGATGTCGGGGCCTCCCGGGGTGGGCAAAACCATGCTGGCCCGTTGCCTGCCCGGCATTCTCCCCCCGCTGGGCGAACATACCGCCTTGGAGGTGGCCCAGGTGTGGTCGGCGGCGGGGCGGCCCCGCCCCGGCCTGTTGCTGCCGCCTATCCGCGCCCCGCATCATTCGGCCAGCCGGGCGGCCATCCTGGGCGGCGGTTCCGGGGTTCCGGTGCCGGGCGAGTTGAGCATGGCCCATGGGGGCGTTCTGTTCTTAGACGAACTGGGCGAGTTTCCGCCCCACTTGCTGGACGGCCTCCGTCAGCCTTTGGAGGAGGGCTCGGTGACCATCGCCCGCAAAGGGGTTTCGGTGGACTTCCCGGCCGCGGTGCAACTGGTGGCGGCCACCAACCCCTGCCCGTGCGGCTACCGGGACGACCGTCGCCGCTCCTGCGGTTGCACGGAGCGGATGGTGGAACGTTACCAGCGGCGGCTGTCGGGACCCCTGATGGACCGGTTCGACATCCGCATCGCCGTCCCGCGCGTGGAAGCCGACGCCATGGTGGGACCGCCGGGCGAACCCAGCTGGCAGGTGGCGCAACGGGTGGCGTCCGCCCGCAAAATGCAGGACGGACGGGGCGCGCGCAACCGGGATCTGGACCGGCGGGGGCTGGATCAGGTGGAAATAGGGGAGGGGGCCCGGCGGCTGGCGGAGGAGGCGCTGCGCTCCGGTTCCCTGACCGGACGCGGCTTCGACCGGGTGCGGCGACTGGCCCGCACCATCGCCGACCTGGCGGAATCAGAGGCGGTGGAGGAACCGCATCTGGCTGAAGCCCTGGTTTTGCGGGGGGCGTGATGGCGGCGGAGCAGGTTCGGGAAGCGTGGGTACGTCTGGCGCATGTGGGCATGCATCCGTTGCGGCTGCGGGAGGTGGCGGACCGGGCGGGAGGCTCCCCGGCCGCGGTTCTGGCCGCCATCCAACGCGGCCAAGTGCGGGTGCCGGAGACGGCCCGGCGGGCGGCGCAAGTCCCCGCCGCGCATCGCCTGCGGGAGTTGGAGGAAGCCGGTTTGGAACTGTTGCTGGCGGACGACCCGGGCTTTCCCGAGGAACTCCTGGGCATCCCCGAGGCGCCGCTGTTCCTGTTCCGGCGGGGGAGCTCCCCCCGGCCGGGGGTCAAGGCGGTGGCGGTGGTGGGCACCCGCACCTGCACCGTCTACGGCAAGCGCCTGGCGGAGCAGTACGGGGAGGCCATCTCCCGGGCCGGGTGGGCGGTGGTGAGCGGGATGGCCCGCGGCATCGACGCGGCCGCCCATCGCGGTTCGTTGCGCGGTCCCGCCCCGGGAATGGCGGTGCTGGGATCGGGGGTGGATGTTTGGTATCCGCGCAACAACGCGGCGCTGGGCGAGGAGTTGTTGGCGGCCGGGGGGACGGTGTGGAGCGAATCCCCGCCGGGGACTCCCCCTCTGGGATGGCGTTTCCCGCCCCGCAACCGGATCATCTCCGCCCTGTCCCGGGTGGTGGTGATCGTAGAGGCGGCGGTGACCGGCGGGGCCCTGATAACGGCCCGCACCGCCCTCGCCCAAGGGCGGGATGTTTGCGCCACGCCGGGGGATGTGACCCGGGACAGCTCGGCGGGATGCAACCAGTTGATACGGGACGGGGCCCTGCCGGTGCATGACGCCGATGACCTGGTGGAAACCCTGCGCCTGCTGTTGGGCGAGCCCGCCACTTCCGGGACGGTTCCCGCGCCTGGCGCCGGGGCGGGCGGCCTGCAGGAAATGGACGAGTTCCTGGCCGGCCTGGACCCGGATCCGGCGGCCGCCCTAGCCGAGTTGGGCCGCCTGCAGGCCCGGGGGGAGGCGGCGGTGGAAGACGGAATGGTGCGCCGTCTCGGCCCGGTTGGTTGACTTTCCGCACGGAACTACCAACATATGCGCTATGAAACGGGATGGACGGGAACCCCCCCCGCGCTGGTACGAGGAACAGCTGGCGGGTTTCCTGAGCCGCATGGAAAGCCAACGGGGGCTGGCCGCCAACACGGTGGCCGCCTACCGCCGGGACCTCACCGCCTTCTTCGAGTTCGCCGCCCGGCGGGGGAAGACTTCCATGCGGGAGATCGATCAGACGACCATCCGCGCCTACCTGGCTCATCTGTCGGAGGAGGGTTACGCCCGCCGGTCCCTGTCCCGCAAGACTTCGGCTATTCGCTCCTTTTACGACGAGGCGGTGCGACGGGGGGAGGAGCCCGCCAACCCGGCTGGCCGGTTGTCCCGCCCCAAGCCGCACCGCACCCTGCCCCACGCCCTTTCCCAGGGGATGACCGCCGCCTTGTTGGAAGCCGTCGACGGGGACGACCCCCGTTCCTTGCGGGACCGGGCAATTCTGGAAACCTTGTACGCCACCGGAATGAGGGTATCCGAGTTGGCCTCCCTGACCGCGGCCCAAGTGCGGGGACGGGACCGCTTGACGGTGACGGGCAAAGGCGGCCGGGAGCGGGTGGCGCCGGTGGGGGCGGCCGCCCGGGACGCCCTGGAGCGTTACCTGCGGCACGGGCGGCCCGCATTGCTGGCGGGTCGGGCCAGTCCCGCGCTGTGGATAGGGGGGCGGGGAACGCCGATGAGCCCCCGCAGCCTGTACCGGGTGGTGAGAACCCGGGCCGGCACATTCCCCCACGCCCTGCGCCACTCCTTCGCCACCCATCTGCTGGAAGGCGGAGCCGATCTGGCCTCGGTGCAGCAACTGCTGGGGCATGTGGAGCTGGGCACCACCCAGATTTACACTTCCACCACCCGCCACCACCTGCGCAACACCTACGATCTCAGTCACCCGCGGGCCTGAACCCATACCCCGCCAAGCACCCTAGTATGCCCCTAATATAGGGGTCATCAGTATGCCCCTAATATAGGGGCGTCCCTAACGGGGCGACTACGCACGTTCACCGCGCCCTTCCGCGGTCGGGCCCTGCGCCCGGGAAGGTCCGGCGGTTTGCGCCGGTAAGGGTGAGCGGAGGAATAACCGAATCAAAGGAGGACATTTGTGTCCGATTCATCCATGTTGAAAGAGTTGCTGGCGGCGGGCGTCCATTTCGGCCATCAGACCCGCCGTTGGAACCCCAAGATGGCCCCCTACATTTACGGGGAGCGCAACGGGATCCACATCATCGACCTGCCCCGCACGGAGGCGGAGATCCAGCGGGCCTGCGATTTCGTACGGAAACTGACGGCGGGCGGCGGCACGGTGCTGTTCGTGGGAACCAAGCGCCAAGTGCAGTCCGCCATCGAAGAGGCGGCGGGGGCGGCCGGAATGCCCTATGTCAACTTCCGGTGGCTGGGAGGAATGCTCACCAACTTCAAAACCATTAACCGCCGCATCTTCTATATGAAAGAGTTGGCCGAGATGGAAAGCTCCGGGGTCATGGAGCAACTCCCCAAAAAAGAACGCCTGCGCCTGCGCCGGGAGCTGGTGCAACTGGAACGGGCCCTGGGCGGGGTGTCCGAGATGGAATCCCTCCCCTCGGCGATGTTCGTGGCGGATGTCAACGCCGAGCAGATAGCGGTCAAGGAGGCGGTCCGTCTGAAAATACCGGTGATCGCCCTTACCGACACCAACTGCGACCCCGATGACATCGAATTCGTCATTCCGGGCAACGACGACGCCATCCGCGCCGTCTCCCTGATAGCCAACACGGTGGCGGCCGCCTGCGCCGAAGGGCGGCGCATGGCCGATGAGGAAGCCGCCGCGGCGGCCGCCACCGCGGAGCGGGAAGCCGTTGAACCGGAGCCGGTGCAGGCGGGGGCCGCCCCGCAACCAGCCGGGGAAGGGGAAGAGCCCCCTCCCGCCGAAGACCTCCCCGCCGCCGGCCAAGCCGGGGAGGCGGAACCGTCGCCGGAGACCGGCGCCGAAGAAGAAAGCGGGGCGGAGGCGACCGGCGCTGAAGAAGAAATCCCCAATCAGGACAGCCGTGAAAATCAAGACGGTCCAGAAAATCAAGAAAGTTAGTACGGAGGAAAGATGCCGCAGTTCACAGCCAAAGACGTGCAAACCCTGCGCCGGGCCACCGGCGTGGGAATGATGGACGCCAAACAGGCCCTGGTCGAATGCGACGGCGACATGGACAAAGCCAAGGACCTGCTCCGGGAGAAAGGCTTGGCCGACGTCAAGAAACGGGCCGGCCGGGACGCCAACCAGGGCACGGTCGGCCACTATCTGCACCAGCCGGGCGGCTATCCGACGGTGGGGGTGATGGTGGAGCTGGCCTCCGAAACCGACTTCGTGGCCAAAAGCGAGCCGTTCCAGGCGATGGCGCATGACTTGGCCATGCACATCGCCGCCGCCTGTCCCCGCTGGGTGCGGGTGGAGGACGTTCCCGCCGAAGCATTGGAGAAGGAGAAAGAGATGATCGCCCGCGAGTCGGCGGCGGCCGGCAAGCCGGAACATATCATCGACAAAATAGTGGAAGGCAAAATCCGCTCCTTCTACAAGGACTACGTCCTGTACGAACAGGACTTCGTCAAGACCGATCAGTACGAGGGCGCGGTGGGGGACATGGTCAACGAGCTGGCCGCCTCCATGAACGAAAACATCAGCGTGCGGCGATTTCACCGCATCGCCGTGGGCGAGCAGGAGCTGTAATGGACCAAGGCCCGAAACGGGTTCTGCTCAAACTTTCCGGGGAGGCCTTCGCCGACCCGGATGTGAACTACGGCATTTCCCCGGACACGGTGCGACGGGTGGCCCGGGAGATAGCCGACGCCCAAAAAGACGGGTTTGAAATTGGGATCGTGGTGGGCGGCGGCAACATTTTCCGGGGCGTGTCGGCGGCCGCCTCCGGCATGGACCCCGCCAACGCCGACTACATGGGAATGCTGGCCACCGTCATCAACGCCTTGGCCCTGCGGGACGCCATCGAGGCGCATGGGGTGGAATGCCGGGTGCAGTCCGCCATCACCATGCAGCAACTGGCCGAACCCTACATTCGGTTGCGGGCCATCTCCCACCTGCGCAAGGGACGTTCGGTGATTTTCGCGGCGGGCAGCGGCAACCCTTTTTTCACCACCGACACCGCCGCCGCCTTGCGCGCGGTGGAAGTGGGGGCGGAGGCGATGCTGAAAGCCAGCAAAGTGGACGGAATTTACACCGCCGACCCGGCTACCGACCCCGATGCCTCCCTGCTGAACGAAGTGGGTTACATGGATTTTATTTCCTCCGGATTGCAGGTAATGGACGCCACCGCCGTTACCATGTGCATGGACAACAAACTGCCAATTGTGGTTTTCAGCCTGATGATCCCCGGTAATATCCAACGGGTTATTCGAGGGGAGAACATCGGCACCCGTGTACACTGAGACGGCGGGAGGGCGACGGAACATAATGCTTGACGAACTGCTGGCAGACGCCGCCAAAAGAATGGCTTCGGCAATCGCCCACACCCAGGGCGAGTTTGCAACGTTGCGCACCGGCCGGGCCAACCCGGCCATTTTGTCCCGGGTGACGGTTGATTATTACGGAGCGCCCACCCCCCTCCAACAGTTGGCTTCCACCACCGTTCCCGAGCCGCAGATGCTGCTGGTCCATCCCTACGACGCCGGCGCGCTGGGCGACATCGAACGGGCCATTCAAGCCTCCGACCTGGGACTCAACCCTTCCAACGACGGGCAGGTGATCCGGTTGGCTTTTCCGACCTTGACCGAGGAGCGGCGCCGGGATCTGATCCGAGTGGCCCGCAACATGGCCGAGGAAGGCCGGGTGTCCATCCGCAACATCCGACGTTCCACCCGCGACGACCTGAACGACTTGGGGGAGTCGGAGGACGATGTCCGCCGGGCCGAAAAACGATTGCAGGAACATCACGACAAGTACATAGCCCGCATCGACGAAATCCTCCGCAACAAGGAACGGGAACTCCTTGAAGTTTGAACGCCGGCCCCGTCGCCGTCCTCCGGTCCTCCGGTTGCGGGCCGCTCGGCCATGAGCGCCCCGCACCCCCCCCGACCCGGGCAATCGGCGCCGCCCGTCCCGGAGGAGGACCCGCCCGCTCAGCCTCCTCCCGCCTCCGCGCCGGAGCCGGAAGAATCCGCTCCTCCGGGGGAACGGGCCGAGCGGTTCACCGACCGGGAGTACCTGGCCTCCAGCACGCGTGAATATCAAGGGCTGGCGGAGGAGGTAGCCGCCGCCGGCGCCCAAGCGCACCAGCAGTCGGCCGTTTCCGCTCCCATCCCCGGGGTGGAGTCGGGGGTGATCGGGTTTGAGGACATGACCGGCGAGAACTTGGAGGACCCGGAAACCCTGGCCCGCATGGACATGGCCCGCCGCTCCGAACTGGGCATACGGACGGCCACCGGGTTGGCGATCGTGGTGGTTTTCTTCGGGGCTTTGTACGCCGGACCGATGTGGGTGACGCTTTTCCTGTCGGCGGCGGTCCTGTTGGCGGTGTACGAGTTTTACCAGGCTTCCCGCCACGCCGGTTTCGCCCCCTTGTCGTTGGCGGGGTTGCTGGGATCGGCGGCCGCCCTGTACGTGTCATGGTCGTCCGGCCCGTTCGGAGCGGCCGGGATTATGGCGGGGGTGGCGCTGGGTTCCGCCCTGTGGGTCATCCTGTCGGCCCGGCCTTTCCCGTTGGCCAATACGGCGGTGACCGTGCTGGGCGCGGCCTGGATCGCCCTGCCCGCCTCCTTCGCCCTGCCCGTGTTCCGCGCCCCCGGCTCCGCCGCCCTGGTGATCGGGGTGATCGGTTTGACCGCCCTCAACGACATCGCCGCTTATTCCTGCGGCCGGGCCTTCGGCAACCGCCCCTTGGCCCCCTACCTTTCCCCCAACAAAACGGTGGCGGGTTTCGCAGTAGGTTCCATGGTCACTTTGCTGGTGGCCGCCTTGGTGGGGCGGCTGGGATGGTTGGAGCCTTTCACTTTCGCTTCCCTGCTGACCCTGGCCGGGGTGGTGTGTTTGGCGGGCCCGGCGGGGGATCTGGCCGAGTCCGGGATAAAGCGCTCCATCGGAATCAAGGACATGGGTTCCCTCCTTCCCGGCCACGGCGGCATTTTGGATCGGGTGGATTCCTACCTGTTCACCATCCCCGCCGCCTATCTGACTTTTCTCTGGTTCGGTTACCTGTGAACCCGGTGGTGGTGCTGGGGGCGACCGGCTCCATCGGGCGGCAAGCTCTGCAGGTGGCCGACCAGCTGGGAATTCCGGTGTCCGGGTTGGCCGCCCGGGGGTCGGAGCATTCCATTCAGCGCCTGTTTTATTTGGCGGGCCGTTACCGGCAAGCGGCGGTGGCGGCGACCGAACCTTCGGCCGAATCCCACCGGCATCTGCTCCGCCTGCTGGGTTCCCGTTACCGGCCGGGATACGAGGGGGTCCTGGATCTGGCTATGACGCCGGGGGCGACGGTGGTGAACGGCATCGTGGGGGCGGAGGGCCTGCGGGCCTCGGCGGCCGCTTTGCTGGCCGGCAACCGCCTGGCTTTGGCCAACAAGGAAAGCCTGGTGGCGGGCGGGGAGCTGGTCACCCGGGCGGCGCAGACGGAGGGGGCGGAGTTGATTCCGGTCGATTCCGAACATTCCGCCCTGTTCCAATGCCTGCAGGGGGAGCGGATGGACGAGGTGGGAAAGTTGATCCTGACCGCCTCCGGGGGGCCGTTCCGGGGGATGGACGCCGGGCAACTGGCCGGGGTCACCCCGCAGCAGGCCCTGGAGCACCCCACCTGGCGGATGGGGGAGCGGATAACCATCGATTCGGCTACCTTGGCCAACAAGGGTTTGGAGGTGATAGAGGCCCATCATCTGTTCGGAGTCGATTATGAGCGGATCGAGGTGGTGGTTCATCCGGAAAGCATCGTTCATTCCATGGTGGAGTTCGTGGACGGCTCGCTAAAGGCCCATCTGGGCCGGCCCGATATGCGAATTCCCATCCAATACGCCCTCACCTTCCCGGAACGGGCCGCCTCCGCCGCCCGTCCTTTCGACCCGGTCGCCGCCCCGCTCACTTTTCAGCCGCCCGACCGGAGGACTTTCCCCGCCTTGGATCTGGCCTATCAGGCGGGCCGGGAGGGGGGAACCGCCCCGGCCGTCTTCAACGCGGCCGACGAAGTGGCGGTGGAGGCCTTTTTATCCTCCCGCATCAAGTTCCCCGAGGTGGCGGAGGTGATCGCCGAAACGCTGGAAGATCATTCCCGCCAGGATCTGGAAACGGTGGAGCAGGTGCTGGAAGTGGACCGCCAAGCCCGCAGCCGGGCCCGGCGGGCCGTGCGCGACCGGTAGTTTTCCGGCAGGGCGCCCATAGGGCGCTGGGCGAAGGCGTTTTTGTCATAGGGGCGGTTTAGGTTGGAGAAGGACAATCAACCGCAGACAGGAGGTTAGAAAATGCTGGGCGGGATACTAATGGTGGTTTCGCTGACGGTGTTCATCATCGTGCATGAAGCCGGCCACTATCTGACCGCCCGCGCCACCGGCATGAAGCCCACCGAATTCTTCGTCGGCTTCGGTCCCCGCCTTTGGTCGTTCCGGCGGGGGGAAACCGAATACGGAATAAAAGCTTTCCCCCTCGGCGGCTACGTGCGCATCGCCGGCATGGACTACCGGGAGGAGATCGACCCGGCCGATGCGGCCCGCGCCTACCGCGACCAGGCTTTCTGGCGTAAATCGGTGGTGGTGCTGTCCGGGGTGACGCTCAACCTGATTACCGCCTTTCTGTTGCTTGCCGCCATGTTCATGATTTCGGGGGACGCCGCATACACCAACTCCATCGCCCGGGTGGGGTCACCGCCGGAGGGCGGGCTTTCCCCGGCGGCGGAGGCCGGCCTGCGGGAGGGGGACCGGATCACCGCCTTGGACGGAATTCCGGTGGAGGACTGGTGGCAGACGGCGGCCCTCATTTCCAGCTGGCCGGGGAGGACCATCGTCATTGACTACATCAGGGACGGCCGAGCCCGCTCGCAATCGGTCACCCTGGCTTCCCGGGAGTCCGCCGAGGGAGGCGAAGTCGGGTTTTTGGGGATTTCCCCCCAGCCGCGCCGGGTTTCCATCAGTCCGCTGGCCGCGGCCGGCCGGGCGGCGCAACTGGAATGGGAAATGGCCACCGGCACGGTGGCTTCGGTGGGGAGAATCCTCCGTCCCGATTCTTTGCTGAACCTGTTCGGTGTGCTGGGCGGCGAAGACCAAGTGCCGGACGAAATCCGCCTGGTAAGCCCCATCGGCCTGGTGCAGATCGGAGCCCAGTTGGAGCGGTCGGGGCTGGTCAACCTGCTGGCGTTGATGGCGGTGGTCAACATCACTTTGGCCATCTTCAACAGCCTCCCTCTTTACCCGTTGGACGGCGGTCATTTCGCGGTGGCCGTTTACGAGAAAGTGACCGGGCGCCGGGCCAACACCCGCAAACTGTTCCCGGTGGCGGCGGCCGTTATCGGGCTGGTTTTCTTCCTGGGCCTGGTGGCGGTCATCCTGGACATCGTGAATCCCCTCAACCTGGGTTTATGATGGAACCCTTATGATGGAACGCAAGCGCACCCGCCGGATACATGTGGGGCCGGTGGCAGTGGGCGGCGGAGCGCCGGTCTCCGTCCAGTCCATGACCACCACCAAAACGGCCGACGTGGACGGCACGTTGGCCCAAACCTACGCCCTGGCCGGGGCGGGGGCCGACCTGGTGCGCATCACCTGCAACGACGCCGAGGCGGCGGCCGGGCTGGCGGAGATCGTCCCCCGCTCCCCGGTTCCCATCATCGCCGACATTCATTACCAGTACCGTTTGGCGTTGGCGGCCATGGAGGCGGGCGTGCAGGGACTGCGCCTCAATCCGGGCAACATCCGCAAGCCGGAGCAGATTCGGACGGTGGCCCGGGAAGCCAAGGAACGCGGCATTCCCATCCGGGTGGGGGTGAACGCGGGCAGCCTGGACCGGGATTTGCTGGAGAAATACGGGGCGGCCACTCCGGAGGCGATGACCGCTTCCGCCCTGCAGGAGATCTCATACCTGTCCGAGGAGGGGTTTTCCGACATCAAGATCTCAGTAAAACATTCCGATGTTCCCACCATGGTGGCCGCTTACCGTTTGTTGTCGGAGACGGTGGACCATCCCCTCCATCTGGGGGTGACCGAGGCCGGGCCGCCCCCGGCCGGGCTGGTCAAATCGGTGGCCGGCATCGCCACGTTGCTGTTGGAGGGGATAGGGGACACCATTCGCTTCTCCCTGACCGCCGACCCGGTGGAGGAGGCCAAGGCGGGCCGCCAACTGCTGGAGTTTTTGGGATTGCGGGAGCGCACCGGCCTGGATCTGATCGCCTGCCCCAGTTGCGGGCGGGCGGAGGTGGACGTGCTGGCTTTGGCGGACGAGGCGCAGGAGCGGCTGGCGGCCGAAAACCTGCCCATCAAGGTAGCGGTGATGGGGTGCGTGGTCAACGGCCCGGGCGAAGCCCGGGAGGCGGACATCGGCATCGCCGCAGGCCGGGGGAGGGGGCACCTGTTCATCAAAGGGAAGGTGGTGCGGGTGGTTCCCGAAGACGAGATGGTGGAGGCCCTGCTGGACGAAGCCCGCCGTTTGGCGGAGGAGGGCGCCGACGCCCGGGTGGCCGCCGCCGACCCCTCCGCCGCCCAAGCCGCCGCCCGCGACCGGGAACGGTTGCTGCAAATCCAAGGCGACGCCAACCAAGCCGCCGCCCGCCGCGCCGCGGTAACCCACATAGCCTCCCGCCCTTAGCCCGCCCCCGGACATCCGGGCAAAGTAGCATCCGGGCATGGCTGAACCCGGCCGGGACCAATACGTTGATTTTCTGCGCTCCTTTTCGTTGGTGGTCGTGGTGGTGTGGCATTGGATGTTCACCATTTTGGTGGTCACCCCCCAATCGATCACCTCCACCAACCCGATCGGGTTCAACCGTTGGTTGTGGGTGGGCACCTGGCTGTTGCAGGTAATGCCGGTGTTTTTCTTCGTGGGCGGTTACACCCACCACCGGGCTTTCGCCGACTACGTTCCCGGCGACTCCCGCCGCTTCCTCCGCCGGCGGTTGGGGAGGTTGTTCCTACCGGCCGCTTTTCTCATCGCGGCATGGGTGGGCGCGGGCTGGGTTCTGGAAGTCGCCGCCGACCCGGACTGGACCTGGTCGGCGGTGCTCCTGGTGCTGTTCCCGCTGTGGTTTCTGGTCATCTATCTGATGTTGGTGCTGCTCACGCCGCTCGCTATCCGCTTCCACTGGCGGTGGGGCGAGTTGGTATTGGTGTGGCTGCTGGGTTTGGCCGGGGTTTTGGACGTGCTCCGCTTCGCCCAAGGCCAAGGTTGGGCGGCCTGGGTGAACTTTCTGGTGATTTGGGGACTGGCCCATCAACTGGGCTTTTTCTACGACCGGCTGGCGGCCGCCCCCGCCCGCACCGCCTGGATGATGTTCTGGGGCGGCCTGTTCGGTTTGGTCGCCCTCACCAACATGGGTTTTTACCCCCGGTCGCTGGTGGGGGTGACCGGCGAGGGCTTGTCCAACATGGGGCCTCCCACTTTGGCCATCGTGGCCTTCACTTTCCTGCAGGTGGGGCTGGTATTGATCTTCCGGCCCCGGGCCTTGGCCTGGTTGGAAACCGGTCGGCTGGCGCAACGGATGTTGGCTTGGATGAACCGGAATTCGCTGCCCCTCTACCTGTTCCACACCACCGGCATGGCGGCGGCGGTGGCGGCGCTGGCCGGGTTCGATTATCTCCCGCCGCCGGTTCCCAACCTGGAATGGTGGCTGACCCGCCCGGTGTGGCTGATAGCCCCCGCCCTGGCCACCTGGCCCCTGCTCTGGCTCTACCGCCGCGCCGCCCTCCGCTCCCGCCCGTAACCGGCGCTCCCGGTCCGGGGCGGGAGGAGTTGGTTCGGTATCGGGTATGATGAGGAGGCCGCCGCCCCCGGATTCCGCCCCCGTACCGTAAAGGAGAAATGTGCGCTGGTCCCGTTCTTTCATACCCACTTTGCGCGAAAACCCCGCCGATGCGGCGGCCCCCAGCCACAGCCTGCTGGTGCGGGGCGGGTTTATTCGCCGTTTGATGGCCGGCTCCTATTCCCTGTTGCCGCTGGGAATGCGGGTCACCCGCAAAATCGAGGGCATCATTCGCGAGGAGATGGACGCCATAGGCGGACAGGAATGCCTGGCCCCGGTGGTCCATCCCGGTGAAATCTGGAAGAAGACCGGGCGGTGGGACGACGTGGAGGGCATCCTGGCCAAATTCAAGGACCGCCGGGAAGCCGACCTGGTGCTGGCCCTCACCCATGAGGAAGTTTTCGCCCAACTGGCCTCCGAACTTAGCTCCTACAAGGAACTGCCCCAGCTTTGGTACCATATCCAGACCAAATTCCGGGACGAGGCCCGCCCCCGCTCCGGCCTGTTGCGGGTGCGGGAGTTCACCATGAAGGACTCCTATTCCCTGGATGCGGACGAGGCGGGGCTGGACGTCCAGTTCGAGGCCCATCGCGGCGCCTACCGGCGCATTTTCCAGCGGTGCGGACTGGACGCCGCCGCGGTGGAGGCCTCCTCGGGGAACATGGGGGGCAGCGATTCGGTGGAGTTCGTAGTGGTTTCCCCCACCGGCGAGGACCGGGTGGCCTTATGCGATAGTTGCGACTATGCGGCCAATCTGGAGCGGGCCTCCTCCTGGTTGCCGGAGGAGCGGGACCGGCCCTGGGAGGGGCCGCCGGAAACCTTCCCCACCCCCGGCGTGCGCACCATCGCCGCTTTGGCGGAAATGGGGGAGTTCGCCGCCCCCGCCCGGCAAATTAAAACCTTGGTGATGATGGTGGGCGGCCGGGCGATGCTGGCGGCGGTGCGGGGCGACCACGAACTGGAAGTTCAGAAGATGGCCGACGCCCTGGGCCCGGCCGAGGTGCGTCCCGCCGAAGAGGAGGAGATCATCGCCGCCATGGGGGCTCACCCGGGCAGCCTGGGGCCGGTGGGGACGGAGTTGCCGGTCATCGCCGACCCGGCCCTGCGGGGACGCTCCAACCTGGTCACCGGGGCCAACCGGGACGACTTCCATCTGCGGGGGGTGGATTTCGAAAGGGACGTCGCGGTGGAGCGATGGCTGGACATCCGCCGCGTATCCGACGGCGAAACCTGCCCCCGTTGCCGGGAGGGTTCCCTGTCGGTGACGGCGGTGATCGAAGTGGGGCACATTTTCAAGCTGGGCCGCAAATATTCGGAGGCCCTGGGGGCGTCGGTGCTGGACGAGGGGGGCCGGCCCGTTCCCATCGTGATGGGCTCCTACGGAATCGGCGTGGGAAGGGTGATGGCCACGGTGGTGGAAGCCTCCCACGACGAGCGGGGGATAATCTGGCCGCAGGCGGTGGCGCCGTTCGCGGCGGTAATCACCGCGCTCCGCCCCGACCATCCGGCGACGTTGGAGGCCGCCCAATCCGTTTACCGGAGCCTGACGGAGGCGGGGGTGGAGGTGATCTTGGACGACCGGGACGAGCGCCCGGGGGTCAAGTTCGCCGACGCCGAGTTGATCGGCTTTCCCTACCGTTTGACCATCGGCCCCCGCGGTTTGGAACGAGGGGAGGCGGAACTCAAATCCCGGGACGGGACGCTGTCGGAAACCTTGCCCCTGCCGGAGGCCGCCCCCCGGTTGCGGGAACTGGCCGGTCCGTAGTTAGTTCCCGACGGCCCCCGGCCGGGTAAATCGCCCCGCTTGGCCGGCGCGGCGGAAACCGGTCGCGGAGTTTGCTATACTGGCCCGGTAAACGTCAGACGCGGCTTCCGGTTCCGTCGGGGTGGGCGGGCGCGCCCGCCCTTTTTCTTTGCGGGAAAGGACGCCGGCGTCTGCGCGCGCAATGCCCGGCAAACCGGGCGCAGAGAGGACGGCGTCGTGGCCAACACCGACCAACTGTGGTCGCTGTGCGAAGATTACCTGGACGGAGTCGGACTGGAACTGGACGACCTGGAGGTGGCGGGCGACGGGCCGCGCCTGGTAAAGGTGACCGTGGACGGGGAGGCCGGGCGGCGGGGA
Organism: Candidatus Spongiisociaceae bacterium; assembly: GCA_965202665.1. Lineage (GTDB taxonomy): Bacteria > Actinomycetota > Acidimicrobiia > Spongiisociales > Spongiisociaceae. The sequence continues at coordinate 212,579 of OZ241841.1, read as the reverse complement.
GTGGACGTGGACCGGCTGTCCGGCGTATCGCAGGCCCTGTCCCGTTTGCTGGACGAGCGGGACATGTTCCAGAATTCCTACACGTTGGAGGTCACCTCCCCCGGTCTGGAACGGAAACTGCGCCGCCCCCGCCACTACGAAAAGTCGGTGGGGAGCGACGTCAAGGTCAGCACCACCTGCGAGGTGGGGGGGCAAACCCATCATCAGGGCGTGCTGGAGGCGGCGGAGCCGGACGGGTTCGTGATACGGGTCGGCTCCGAATCCCGGCGCATCGCCTACGCCCAAGTGGCGGCCGCCCGCACGGTGTTCGAATGGAAAAAACCCGCCAAACCGGGACAGAAGAGGTGATGTTATGAAGATGGACTACCAGGTCATCGAGGCTTTGGAAACCCTGGGGCGGGAACGGGGCATCCCGGTGGATGACATTTTGGAAGCTTTGGCCAACGCTTTCGTATCGGCCTATAAACGAAGTCCGGGCGCGGCGGAGGAAGCCCGGGTAACCATCGCGCCGGACGACAACGGAATAGAAATAACCATTTACGCCCAGGAACTGGACGAGGAGGGCAACGTGGTGCGGGAATGGGAGGATCCGCCCCGCGACTTCGGACGCATCGCCGCCACCACCGCCAAACAGGTGATGTCCCAGATGCTGCGGCAGACCAAACGGGAGCAGGTGTTCAATCGATACGAGGGCCGGGAAGGGGATCTGGTCACCGGCATGGTGCAACAGCATGAAAACCGGGCCACCATCATCGACTTGGGAGACGCCGAGGCGATCATGCCCGGCTCGGAGCGGATTCCCTTCGAGCGGTTGGAGCGCGGGGCCAGGGTCAAAGCCCTCATTGTGGAGGTGAACCGGGAGGCCAAAGGGGCCCAGGTGGTGGTGTCCCGCTCCCATCCCGATTTGGTGCGGCGAATGCTGGAAATAGAAGTGCCGGAGTTGCTGGACGGAACGGTGCAGATCAAGTCCATCGCCCGGGAGGCGGGCCACCGCACCAAGCTGGCGGTCATTTCCAACGATCTCAACGTGGACCCGAAGGGGGCCTGCGTGGGCGCCCAGGGGCGGAGGGTGCGCAACGTGGTGAACGAACTGCGGGGCGAAAAAGTGGACGTGGTGCAGTGGCAGGAAGACCCGGCCCATTTCATCGTGGAGGCCCTCGGCCCGGCCAAGGTGCGGGACGTGCAGGTCAACCGGACGGAGAAGACGGCGGTGGTGGTGGTAAGCGAACACCAGTTGTCGCTGGCCATCGGCCGGGAAGGCCAGAACGCCCGGTTGGCCGCCCGGCTCACCGGCTACAAGATCGACATCCGCAGCGACGGCCCCCGTCCGGAACGGGGGACCCCCGCCGCGGACGCCCCCCGTTCGGGCGGGGAAACCCCCGCCCCGCCCCCGGCCGAGGCTCCCCCGCCGGAGCCGCCCGTTGCGGAAGAAGAACCCCCTCCCGCCCCCGCGGAACCCAACCCGCCCGCGGCCCAGGTAGCCGCCGGCATCAACGAGGCCGAAGAAGCCGCCGTCCCCGAACCGGCCGGACGGCGGGTTGCGGCGGATGATTCGGAGGAGGTAGCGGCTCCCTAGTGGCCAACATCAGAATCCATGAGTTGGCCAAAACGTTAGGACTTACCTCCAAGGCGGTTCTGGCCAAAGCGCAGGAGCTGGGCTTTCCGTCCACCACCGCCTCCTCCAGCCTGAACGAATCCCAAGTGGAGTCGGTGCGGGCCGCTTTCATGCCCGCCGCCCCCGTCGAACCGGAGCCGCCCCCGCCCCCCGCCCCTCCCCTTACCGCGGAGGAGGAAGCCGCCGCCGCCGCGGCCGCGGTGCGGGCTTTTGAAGCCGAGCAGGCCTCTCGGGAGCGGGAAAGGGAAGAGCCGGAGCCGATTCCGGAGGAAGTGGAACTGCTGACCGTTTCCTCCGACGTTTCGGTTCAGGAGTTCGCGCAAGCCATCCACCGGCCGGTGGGCGAGGTCATTCGCCGCCTGCTGTCCATGGGGTTCATGGCCGCCGCCGCCGCACCCGTTCCGGAGGAAGCCATCGAGCCGTTGGGGGAGTTCTTCGGATTCTTGGTGGAAGTGGAACAGGCGCAAGTGGCGGAAACCGAGCAGGTGCTGGTGCGCGCCCGGCGGGTGTTCGACGACCATTCCGATGATTTGGCGGCGCGCCCGCCGGTGGTGACGGTCATGGGGCATGTGGATCACGGCAAAACCACTTTGCTGGACGCCATCCGCAATTCCAACGCGGCCGCAGAAGAGGCGGGCGGCATCACGCAGCACATCGGCGCCTATCAGGTGGAGTCGGGGGGAAACCGGCTGACTTTCATAGACACCCCGGGACACGAAGCTTTTACGGCCATGCGGGCCCGGGGGGCGGAAGTGACCGACATCGTGGTGCTGGTGGTGGCCGCCGACGACGGGGTGATGCCGCAAACGGTGGAAGCCATCAGCCACGCCCGGGCGGCCGGGGCGCCGATGATCGTGGCCATCAACAAGATAGACGCGGAAGGGGCCGATCCGGTGCGGGTGCGGGCCATGCTCACCGAACACGGGGTGGTCGCCGAAGAGTTGGGCGGCGAGGTGGTGGCGGTGGAACTTTCCGCCCGGAACGGCCGGGGCGTGGACATCCTGCTGGAGATGATCGATTTGCACGCCCAAGTGGCGGAATTAAAAGCCAATCCGGACGCCCCCGCCTCCGGGGTGGTGATCGAAAGCCGTTTGGACAAGGGAATGGGGGCGGTAGCCACCGTCATCATCCAACGGGGCACGCTCAAAAAAGGCGATTCGCTGGCGGCCGGGCCGGTGAGCGGCCGGGTGCGGTTGATGATCGACGACAAAGGGGAGAGGATCGCCGCGGCCGGCCCTTCAGTCCCGGTCCTGGTGTCCGGATGGTCGGGGGTTCCGGCGGCGGGGGAGCTGTTCGAAAAGGCAGCCGACGATCGGGCAGCCCGGGCCAAGGCCGCCGAGCAGGTGGCCGACGACCGGGCCCGGGATCTGGTGGTGCCCACCGCCCGTCAACGTCTGGGCCGGCTGTTGGAGCAGTTGCGGGCGGAGGAGCAGGCTGAACTTAACTTGGTGGTGAAAGCGGACGCCGACGGTTCGGTGGGCGCCATCCGGGACGCGGTGGGCAAGTTGGATCTGTCCGGGGGGCGGATCACCACGTTGCACGCCGCAGTGGGCGGGATCACCGAAAACGATGTGCGTTTGGCGGATGCGGCCGAGGCGGTGGTGGTCGGTTTCAACGTCCGTCCCGACGGCAACGCCCGCCGGGCGGCGGGCCGAGCGGGAGTGGAAATCCGCACCTATTCCATTATCTACGAACTGTTGGATGATTTGAAGCGGTTGCTGACCGGCCGCATCGCCCCCGAAGAGGTGGAGCAGTTGCTGGGCTCGGCCGAGGTGAGGGCCGTGTTCCGTGTGCCCCGGTGGGGGTCGGTGGCCGGTTGCTACGTGACCGAAGGGATGATAACGCGCGATTCCCCGGTGCGGTTGTTGCGGGACGGGGTGGTGATCTACGACGGCAAAGCGGGTTCGTTGAAGCGTTTCAAAGACGACGTGGCCGAAGTGTCCGCCGGTTTTGAATGCGGCATCGGCCTGGAGCGCTTCCGGGACGTCAAAGAAGGCGATGTCATCGAGGCCTACCGCGTAGACGAGATAGCAGCCACGTGACCGGCGGGGGGTCGAATTGCACGCGGCTGCTCTCCGGGTCGATCTGCGGCTGGCCGACGTCCGGTCGTTGAAAGCCAAACGGCGGCGCCTGTCCCGGCTGTCCGCCGACTTGCGCAAGTCGTTCCCGGTTGCCGTAGCGGAAGTGGACCACCAGGACCAGTGGCAACGGGCGGCCCTCGGCCTGGGCTTGGTTTCCCCGCACGCCCCGCAGTTGGACATGGCCATCCATTCGGTTCGCCGTTTTTTGGAGAGGTGGGAGGAGGCGGAGGTGCTGGCGGTGCGGGTGTCCTACCTGGAGGAACCGCTGTGAGCAACCGGCGCATGCGACGGGTGAACGGCATCCTGCGGGAGGTGATCGCCGACGAGTGCCGCGCCCTGACCGACCCCCGGCTCGGTTTTCTGACCATCACCGGCGTGTCCGCCTCGCCCGACCTGCGCAACGCCACCGTCTACTATTCGGTTTTGGGAGACGAGCGGGCGCAGACCGCGGCCGCCGCCGCCCTGTCGGGGGCCGCCCCCCGCATCCGGGCGGCGGTGGGGGGGCAGGTGCGGATGAAATACCTGCCCGCACTGCATTTTCAACCGGATCCGGCCTTGGAGCACGGTCGGCGCATCGAAAGCATCCTGCGCGGCTTGGAACAGGATTCGGAGTCTCCGGGCGGGGAGGGACGGCGATCGAACGGGGAGGCGGGATGAAGGAGGCGGCGGCCGCCGGTTTGGAGAGGGCGGCGGCGGTGATCGGCTCCGCTGGTTCGCTGGTGGCCACCGGCCACGTCAACCCGGACGGCGATGCCCTGGGGTCGGCTTTGGCTTTGACGTTGGCCGCCCGGCGGGCCGGTTTGGAGGCGCAGGCGGCCTTCGGAGGCGGGTTCGTCCTGCCCGGCTTCTACGGCTTTTTGGATTTGTCCCCGTTGACGGAACCGGGGGAGGTGATGGATTCCCCGGATGCCCTGGTCGTCTTCGACGTGGCCGACTTGGAGCGGATCGGGGAGATGTCGCAGGTGGCGGAGCGGGCCGCCACGGTGGTGGTGATCGACCATCACCTGGGGGAGGCGGAGTTCGGGGAGGTGCGGGTGGTGGATCCGTCGGCGGCGGCCGCCGCCGAGCTGTGCCGCCGGTTGCTGGAGGCTCTTGGTTGGGAAATCACCCCCCCGATAGCGGACGCCCTGCTGCTGGGGGTCATCACCGACACCGGTCGTTTCCAGTATTCCAACACCACCGCCGCCACTTTGGCCGGGGCGGCCGGGCTGGTGGAGATGGGGGCCCGCCCGGAGGTGATCTGCCAGGCCGTCTACCAGTCGGCCCCGTTTCCTTTCCTTGGGCTGGCGGGGGAGGTGCTGTCCCGGGCGGCGCTGGAGGAGGAGTTTTCACTGGTATGGTCGTTTTACACCCAGGACGATCTGCGCCGCCGCGGTTTGGCGGTGGAGGAGGCGGACGGGTTGATCGACGACATCCGGGCCGCCCGGGAGGCGGAGGTGGCCTTGCTGGTCAAGGAACGCCCGGATGGGAAATGGGGGGCCAGCCTGCGTTCGCGGGGGAGGGTGGACGTGGCGGCCATCGCCCGGGGCATGGGCGGCGGCGGCCATGCGCGGGCGGCCGGTTTCCACTGCCGGGGGGGGATGGAGGAAGTGGTTTCCTATGTCCGCCGGTCGCTGGCCGGCGACGGCTAGGGGCGGGGCGGCGTGCCGGGGCCGGTCCCGTTGGCGGGGTTGGCGGTGGTGGACAAACCGGCCGGGATGTCCTCGCACGGGGCGGTGGCCGCCGTCCGGCGGATTTTCGGGATGAAAAAAATCGGCCATGCCGGAACTTTGGATCCGATGGCCACCGGCCTGTTGACGTTGGGTTTGGGCCGGGCCACCCGCCTGTTGCGGTTCGTAACCGCCCTCCCCAAGGAGTACGTCGCCGCCGCCCGGCTGGGGGTGGCCACCGACACTTTGGACGCCGCAGGCGAGGTGACATCCGAGGAGCCGATGCGCGTTTCGGCGGCCGACGTGGAGCGGGTACTGCCCGGTTTGACCGGCGATATCATGCAGGTTCCGCCCATGGTTTCCGCCTTGAAATCGGAGGGGAGGAGGCTGTACGATTTAGCCCGGTCCGGGGTGGAGGTGGAGCGGCCGGCCCGTCCGGTGACCATCTACAGCCTGATGTTGGAGAGTTTCACGGAGGACAGGCCCGGCTTCCCGGAGGCGGGGCTGCGGGTGGCGTGCGGGGCGGGATGCTACGTGCGGTCGTTGGCCGACGACGCGGCCCGGGCGCTGGGGGGCCGGGCCCATCTGACCGCCCTGCGCCGCACCCGCGCCGGGCCGTTGACCGAAGCCGACGCCTTCACGTTGGAGGAGTTGTCCCGTTTGGGGGAGGAGGGTTCGTTGCAACGGGCGGTGGTTTCCCCCCACCGGGCCTTGTCCCACCTGCCAGCGGCGGAGGCGGACGAGGAGACGGCGGCCCTGGTGGCCCACGGCCGCCCCTTCACCGGCCGGGAGCGCTCCCGGTTGCCGGTGCGGCCGCCCGATGAATGGGATTGGGAGGGCGTCCCGCCGCCCGACCCGGGGCCGATGGTGCGGATCGCGTCCGGCGGCCGTTTGCTGGCCATTTACCGTCAGCGGGAGTCCGACCTGGTTCCCGAGGTGGTGCTGGCGTGACTTTTTGGCTGGAGCTTCCGCTGGCGGCCCCTTTGGCGGCGGGCCGGACGGCGGTGACCATCGGCGTGTTCGACGGGGTGCATCGCGGGCATCAGGCGGTGCTGGCGGGGGCGTCGGAGCGGGGCCGGCTCTTGGGCGGGTTGACCGAGGTCGCCCTCACCTTCGACGTTCATCCTTTGTCGGTGGTGGCCCCGGAGCGGGCGCCCAAACTTTTGACGGTCCTTTCCCGGCGGGTTGAACTGTTGGCCGGGCTGGGGGTGGAGGAGGTGGGGGTGCTGCCTTTCGCCCAGGTGAGGGATGTTCCGCCGGAACGGTTCGTGCGGGAGGTTCTGGTGGAAGGTTTGGCCGTCCGCCTGGTGACGGTGGGAACCGATTTCCGATACGGGCGGGACCGAGCGGGCGATGTGGAAACCTTGCGCCGGGCGGGGGAGCGTTTCGAGTTCGAGGTGGCGGCGGTGCGGTTGTTGGAGGAGGACGGAGGACCCATTTCTTCTTCCATGATTCGGCGCCTGGTAACCGAAGGGAAGGCGGAGGAGGCGGCCCGGCTGCTAGGACGCGAGCACGAAGTCCCGGGTACGGTAGCGGGCGGCGACGGCCGGGGGGCGTCCATCGGTTTCCCCACCGCCAACCTGACGGTGGACCCAGAGTCGGCGGTTCCCGGCCGAGGAGTGTACGCGGTGCGAGCGGAGGTGGAAGGAGAAGGCGGGTTGCCTGCGGTGTGCAACATCGGAGTCCGCCCCACCTTCACCACCGGAACCGCCCCCGAAGTCCTAGAACTGCACATCCTAGACTGGAGCGGCGATTTATACGGACGGAAAATAACCGTCCGCTTCGTCTCTCGCCTCCGCCCCGAACGCACCTTCCCCAACATAGAAGCCCTAACAACCCAAATAAAAAAAGACATAACCCAAGCCCGCCCCCTCCTCATGTGCTATGCTAGGAAAAAAGGAGGAGGACCATGAACCTCGTGTTCGTAGATGATGCTCAGCAGAACAATCCAACCCGCCCTGGATTGGAATCTGAACCTTTGGTTGCCACGGGCGGAGTTGTGGTTCCCCACGATGCAGTCGCCATCCTCGAAAAACAAATAGAGGACACCTGCCATAGTTACGGGCTCTCAACTAGTGACGAGTTCAAGTGGTCTCCTAAGAAGAAAAAGAAAAACCATTCTCGTTTCCGTGCTCTCCCTAATCGTGCCGGATTTTTTATAAAAATTCTGTCTTTGGCCAAACAATCTGATGTCAAGGCTTTAGTTATTATATCTAATATGAGATCTACGCCGATAGTAAATGGTTTGTCAGATCATAAGTTTGCAACTTTCGTCACACTGCTCGAGCGTATCAATAGGCTTGATTCTTCTTCATTTGTGATTTCTGATCAGCCTGGCGGTGGGCCTAGAGAGATCAAAGAATTATTAGATAATTGCAAGAAGTTGATAGCCGAAGGGACTCCTTTTGAAGATATGAAAAAAATTACCCCTAATGTAGTTACTGCTCCATCTCATCATCATAGATTACTACAATTAGCAGATGTGGTTACATCGTGTACACTTTCTTATGTATGCGGAGAAAATATCTATTCACCTCCAGTTTTTAATCAGCACATACTTCCTCTTGTTCACCGACATAGAGATCGTTATGGTGGTGCCGGGATTAAAATCCACCCAGATTATCTATATGCTAATTTATATCACTGGCTACTAGATGATAAGTATTATAATGAAAAGGGAAGTGGTCGTCTACTGCCCATGCCGGAAAGGCCTTACAGTACTAGTCCTATAATACCCTAATTTGTTCGAGGGGTCTGTGCATTGTGGTAGGAATCGGTGTTCTAATGGCCCTTCAGATTTATAGGGCATCCCAGCTTTCGAGGGACCGAGTACCCCAAACTGTGTCATGGATTATCTTTCGGTCGGCTGGCCAATGAATATTAGATACATCTCCTACTAAGTCCTTAGCTAACTCCTCCAGATTCTTGGTCCATGCGGGTATCATTATTCAAGCACCATCAGTAGTGATAGGTCGGATGAATCGCGAATTTCTTGGAGCGATTCGCATAGGAAGTTAGCCGCCTCTTTAATCTTGTCACAACTAATGCCCGATTTCTCAAATCTGGGCTTGAGGAAGTTATTGTAATATTCCGATAGATTATGCTTGTTTAGTTCGCAGGTTACCAGATCCTTGTTGTAACGACTATAAAATCCAGTGGCCGCCAAGCTATCCAAGGCGGCCTCGATGGTGGCTGACCCGACGTACTCGCCAACTTTGCCAAAAGACACATGGCCAAGCAGTTCAGGGTAATCCTGGGACACACGCCGGAACCCTGCTTGCAACTGGGTTGGGTTTGCCTCGAAAGTAGTCCCTGGATAATGAGCCAGCAAAGCAGCGACCGCATCGCTGGACAGAAAGTTGCGTGTGGTCTGCTCGGAATCGGCCGTGGTTGTCATGGCAGTCCTCCTTTCCCGCTATGGGTGTGGCCAAAACTAAACTAACCGTGTTGACAAGTCATAGGGCGAGGGGCATGTACTGGACTAGTTTGTCCCCAAAGGATCTGGGAAACTCCAAAAGCGGTTTGGCCTCTTGCGGAAGCCGAAGTCGGTGGGCGGTGGGGGAGGGGGGATGGGTGCTCTCTCCTTTTTGTCAGGGGTGAGGTCCGTGATGCGGGAGAGCTCTAGGTAGCGTTCGTAGAGCTTGCCCGCGTTCTCGAGTGCGTCTAGGACCTCGCGGTCCTCTTTTGTCAGCCCCATGTGTTGCTCCCTCCTGTAGTGGCAAACCGTTGCGCGGAGGCGCCTCCCGCACGGCTAGGTTACACCATCTGCTAAACTAAGCGGACCACTTGCGTCGCGCCGCCCGCGGGCGACGGTAAGCGGAGTGAAACGGCGCGGTTGCCAGCGCGGGGGCTGTTTGGGTTGGCGTCCCCGTTTCGGATGCCGGTCGGCGGCGCCCGCTGGGGCAATCAAGAGGATGAAACGTTTTGGGGCTACAGGCCGGCCCGGGCGCGGATTAGCCGGGCGGCCAGTTTCGGGTCGGCTTTGCCTCCGGTGCGGCGCATCAGCCGGCCTACGAAAAACCCGACCAGTTTTTGCTCTCCGGCTTGGAGACGGGCCCATTCTTCGGGGTGTTCGGCCGCCTCCCGCTCCACCGCCTCCTCCAACAGCCCGGCGTCGGAAACCTGCAGCAAATCCCGGGCTTCGGCCACCTCCCGGGGGGAGCCCTCTCCCGCCATCACCCCGGCCAGAACCTCCCGGGCCGCCGAAGAAGACAGGGAATCATCGCCCACCATCTCCAGCAGTTCCGCCAGACGGGGGGCGGTTAGGGAAGTGCCGGACACGGGGACGTCCCCCGCCCGGCGCAGGGCCGCCACCACCTCCCCGGTCGTCCAGTTGGCGGCCGTCCCCGCCTCCGCCCCGGCGGCGACCGCCCCTTCGAACAGGTCCCGCAGGCCCGGTTCGGACACCGCCAGCAAAGCCGCCTGCTCCGCATCCGCCCCCAGCGTCCGGTAGCGGGCTCGGCGGGCGGCGGGCAACTCCGGAATGCGATTGGCCGCCTTCTCCACCCAGGCCGCGTCAAACTGCAGGGGCGGCAAATCCGGGTCGGGGAAATAGCGGTAGTCGGAGGAACCCTCTTTGACCCGGCCGCTGCGGGTGACGCCCGCCTCCTCGTCCCAGTGGCGGGTTTCCATCAGGATGGCCCGCCCCGCCTCCAATTCGGTCGTCTGCCGGCCGATCTCGAAATCCACCGCCCGCTCCAAAGAACGGAACGAGTTCATGTTTTTTATTTCCACTTTGGTTCCCAACGGGGCGTCCGGACCGGGGCGCACCGACACGTTGGCGTCGAAACGGATGGAACCCTCCTCCAGTTTGGCGTCGGACAAGCCCAGCGCCTCCACCAGCAGCCGCAGTTCCTGGGCGTAGGCCCGGGCCCCGGCGGCGGAACGCAAGTCGGGGCGGGTCACAATTTCCACCAGCGGCACCCCGGAGCGGTTGAAGTCCAGCAGGGAATAATCGGCGGAGGCGATGCGGCCGTCCCCCCCCACATGGGAGGACTTGCCGGTGTCCTCCTCCTGATGAACCCGCTCGATGCCCACCCGCACCGGATGTTCCCCCTCCACCTCCAAAAACCCGTCCACGCACACCGGCAGATCAAACTGGGAAATCTGATAATTTTTTGGAAGGTCGGCGTAGAAATAGTTTTTGCGGTGAAACACCGAATGCCCGGCGATGGAGCAGTTGAGGGCCAAACCGATGCGGATGATGCGGTCCATCGCCTCCCGGTTGGGAACCGGCAACGCCCCGGGCAGGCCCAGGCACACCGGGCATACGTTGGTGTTGGGAGGGGCGTGGAAATCGGCCGGGCACCCGCAGAACATCTTGGAGGCGGTGGACAACTCCACATGGGTTTCCAAACCGATCACCGGCTCCGGGTTCACAGTCCGCCCCCTGGGAAGCCCCGCTCCGGGTGGAAAGGGGCGGCCGGGCGGAACCCGGCCTGCGCTTCCACCGCTTCCGCCGCTTGCAACATCACCGCCTCCCCCATGGCGGGGGCCATGATCTGGAAGCCGATGGGGAGGCCGTCCGGGTCCAAGCCCACCGGCACGTTCACCGCCGGATGCCCGGCCAGGTTGGAGGCCACCGTCATCACATCGCTCATGTACATGGTCATCGGGTCGGCGGTGCGGGAACCGATCGGAAAAGCGGAGGTGGGGCTGGTGGGGGAAATCAGCACATCGCACCGCCGGTAGGCCCGGTCGAAGTCCCGCCTGAGCAAGGTGCGCACCCGTTGCGCCTGTCCGTAGAAGGCGTCGTGGTAGCCGGCGGAGAGGGCGAAAGTCCCCAGCAGGATGCGGCGGATGACCTCCGGGCCGAACCCTTCCGCCCGGGTGCGGGACATCATCTCCGCCGTGTTGCGGCCCTCCGCCCGCAGGCCGTAGCGCACCCCGTCGAAGCGGGCCAGGTTGGTCGAACATTCCGCCGGGGCGATCAGGTAGTAGGCGGACAGGGCGGCGTCCACGGAAGGCAGCTCCACCTCCGACAGTTGCGCCCCGGCCTCTTCCATGGCCCGGGCGGCGCGGGTGAAAGCCTCGCTCACCGCCGGCTCCACCCCCGCCCCGCCCCGCATGTCCACCATCCCAACTCGCAACCCCTCCAAACCCCGGCCCAGCCGGGCGGCGGCCGAAGGCGGCTCCTCCGGATTGGAGGTGGCGTCCAGCGGGTCGTTGCCGCTGACCGCGTCCAGCAGGCAGGCGGCGTCGGACACGGTGCGGGCGAAAGGGCCTATCTGGTCCAAAGAGGAGGCGAAGGCGATCAGCCCGTAGCGGCTCACCCGGCCGTAGGTGGGTTTCACCCCCACCAAGCCGCACAAGGCGGCCGGCTGGCGGATGGAGCCGCCGGTGTCCGAACCGAGCGCCCCCAGCGCCATCCCCGCCGCCACCGCCGCCGCGCTCCCCCCCGAAGAACCGCCCGGCACCCGGTCGGTGCTCCACGGGTTGCGGGTGGGGCCGAAAGCGGAATTTTCGGTGGAGGAGCCCATGGCGAACTCGTCCAGGTTGGTTTTACCGGTGATCAGGGCCCCCGCCTCCCGCAGGCGGCGCACCGCGGTGGCCTCATAGGGGGGGACGTAACCGGCCAGCATTTTGGAACCGGCGGTGGTTTCCAAACCGGCGGTGCACATGTTGTCTTTGACGGCGATCGGGATCCCGTGCAAAGGGCCCCGCTCCCGCCCTTGGGCCAGATCCTCGTCGGCGGCGGCGGCCGCGGTGCGCACCCCCTCCGAATCCAAGGTCAGATAGGCGTGAATCTGGGCTTCGGCCATATGGGTCCGGGCCAAAACCCGTTCGGCCAACTCGGATGCGGTGAGCGAGCCGTCCCGCAGGGCCCGCCCCGCGGAGGCGATGGTGTCCGGGGCGGTCAACCCTCCTCCAAAGCGGGCGGGACCCGGAAGAGGCCGTCTTCCACGGCGGGGGCCTGGGATAAGACCGTTTCCCGGTCCAGAATCCGCTCCGGGGCCGTCTCGTCTTCCCGCAAAACGTTGCTCAAAGCCATCGGATGGGCGGTCGGCTCCGCCCCGGAGGCGTCCACCGCCGACACCCGGGCGGCGTGTTGCAAGATGTCGGCGCACTGCCGTCCGTAGTTTTCCAACTCTTTCTCGGTCAGGCTCAACCGGGCCAGGCGCGCCACATGGGCGATGTCTATGTCGATGGGCATGCGCCGATTGTAATCGCCGCCGGCGGTCGCAAGTCGGAAGCCGGAACCGGAGGGCGGGGCGGGGGCGGAAAAATCGGTAGGATGCGGCGGATGCGGCGGCCATTTCACCTCCTGCGCGCCGCCCTCACCTACGCGGTGATGGGGGCGGTCACTTTCTTCTACGGGACGACGGTGATCATCCTCGGCCTGCTCCGCCCCGCCTCGCCGCTGATGGACCGAATGGCCTCCCAATGGGGGAAGGTTTTTTGCCGGACGGCCGGGGTGCGGCTGACCGTGCGGGGACTGGAGCACATCCAACCGGGGGTCTCCTACGTGGTGGTGTCCAACCATTTGTCCAACTTCGACACCATGTCGCACTTAGCGGGCCTGCCGCTCCCCATCCGGTTTTTGGCCAAAGCGGAACTTTTTCGGATTCCCGTCTTCGGGGGGGCGTTGCGGGCGGTGGGGATGGTGCGGGTGGACCGGGGCGGCGGGCGGGCCGAACACGGGGCGATCAACCGGGATGCGGCCCAAGCGGTGAATCTGGGGCGGTCGCTGATGATCTACCCGGAGGGAACCCGGCCCCGGGACGGGCGGATGAAAAAGTTCAAAAAAGGGGCTTTCACCATCGCCCGCAACCTGCAGGTTCCGGTGCTGCCCACCGCCATCGTCGGCAGCCGGGAAGTGTGGGCTCCGGGCCGCAAACTTATACGGCCGGGGCCGATTCGGGTGACGGTGATGGCCCCCCGCCCCACCGCCGGACTGGAAAAGGCCGAACTCAACCAACTGGTCAAAGAAGTGGAGGCCTGCGTGCGGGAAGCGGCCGAGCCGGGCGGGGAACCGGCCGCCGCCCGATAGCCCACCGGGGGCGGGGCGGGCGTCAGGCGTCCTGCGGCCAGTCGTCTTTCAGCAGGCGGGACAGGGAACGGTCGGCCAGGAGGCGGCCGCCGGTCTGGCAGGCGGGGCAGTAGTTGGTTTCGTTGGACTTGTAGACGATGCGGGCCACCGGAGTTCCGCAGGCCGGGCAGGGCGAGCCGTATTTGCCGTGCACCGCCATCTCCGGCCGGAAAGCGGTTACCTTGCCGGGGAAACCTTCCCCCGTTTCTTCGCGCAAACGGTCGATCCATTCCCGCAGCACGGTCCCCGCGCTCTCGTAGAGGCGGGTCAGCTCCGAGTCGGTCAGCCGGGAAGTCAACGTCAGGGGGGACAGGCGGGCCCGGTGCAGAATCTCATCGGAGTAGGCATTGCCCACGCCGGACAGGGTGCGGGGGTCGGTGAGGGCCCGTTTCAAGGTGCGGTTGCGGGCGGTGAGGGCGCGGGCGAAGTCGTCCCGGCCGGCGGACAGCGGTTCCAAACCCCCCCGGTCGTGTTCAGCCAAAAAGTCCGCCCCGCGCCCGATGTGCAACGAGGCCCGTTTCTTGGCCCCCTGCTCGGTCAGATGCAACGTCCCGTGTTCAAACCCGAAGGCGGCCAGGCCGGTCTTTTTGGGCAAAGCCGCCTCCGGCTTGCGCCAGTGGAAACGGCCCGCCACCATCAGGTGGAACACCATGAAGACGTCCCCCTCCAACTCCCACACGATGCGTTTTCCCATCCGCCGGAAACCGGCTACCGCCCGGCCCGCCACCGACTCCAAAGGGGGGTCGTAGGTGCGTAACAGGGACACCGATCGGGAGTCCGCCCGCCTGATAACGCGCCCGCCTAGGAAACGCTCCAAGGCTTCGATGTAAACCGCCACATCGGGAAGTTCCGGCATGCCCCAACCCTAGAGCGGGCCGGGGCCGTTCAAGCGAGGGGGTTTACCTGCCCCCGGAGAACTCGTCCTCGAAGGAAGCGAACCGGCGGCTTCCCCCCCGGTCGTCGCGGCGGGGAGCCCGGTCATCCCGACGGGGGCCTCCCCGATCATCGCGGCGGGGGCCGCCCCGGTCGTCCCGGCGGCCTCCCCCCCGATCGTCGCGGCGGGGGCCGCCCCGGTTGTCGCGGCGGGGGCCCCGGTCGTCCCGACGGGGGCCTCCCCGATCATCGCGGCGGCCTCCCCCCCGGTCGTCGCGGCGGGGGCCGCGGGCGGCGGAATCGGAAAGGTCGGCCCCCGGCTTGGGGGACAACTCGCCGACCAGACTCAAACTGACTTTGCCCCGGTCCATGGAATCCACCAGCACCCGCAAGGCGTCGCCCTCCTCCAAGTAGTCCCGCACCCGTTGCACGCGGCGGTTGGCGTCCATCTTGGAAATGTGCAACAATCCGTCCCGGCCGGGGAGGATGTTGATGAAAGCCCCGAAGTCGGTTATCCCGACCACGGTTCCGTCGTATTCCATGTTCAGCTCGGCCTCCGGCGGGAAGGCGATGTCCCGCACCCGTTGCATGGCCGCCTGCAAAGGCCCGGCCTGGTCGGCCGCGATCAGGACCGTGCCGTCCTCCTGCACTTCAATGTCGGCCCCGGTTTCCTGCTCCAGCTCCCGGATGACTTTGCCTTTCGGTCCGATGACTTCGCCGATCTTGTCCATCGGCACCTTGACCGACTCCAAACGGGGAGCGAACTCGCGGAGTTCGGAGCGGGGGGCGTCGATGGCCTCCGCCATCACCTCCAACACGGCCAGGCGGGCCTCCTTGGCCTGGGCCAAAGCCCCGGCCAGGACCTCGGAGGGCAGGCCGTCGATTTTCATATCCAATTGCAGGGCGGTGATCACGTCGGCGGTGCCCGCCACTTTGAAATCCATATCGCCCAAAGCGTCCTCGGCGCCCAAAATGTCGGTGAGGGTGACGTACCTGTCCCCTTCGGCCACCAGCCCCATGGCGATGCCCGCCACCGGCGCGTCGATTTCCACTCCGGCGTCCATCAGCGACAGGGCGGAGGCGCACACCGAAGCCATGGAAGACGACCCATTGGAGGACAGAACCTCCGACACCAGGCGCAACGTGTAATGAAACTCTTCGTCGCGGGGCACCACCGGCTTCACCGCTTTCTCGGCCAGCGCCCCGTGTCCTATCTCCCGGCGCTTGGGCCCGCGCATAAAACCGGCCTCGCCGGTGGAATAGGGGGGGAAGTTGTAATGGTGCATGTAGCGCTTGGTTTCTTCGTTGCTGATGGTGTCCAGCATCTGTTCCATGCGGGGCATCCCCAACGTGAGCACGTTCAGCACCTGGGTTTCGCCGCGGGTGAAAATGGAGGAACCGTGCGCCCGGTTCAACACCCCCACTTGGGCGGACAGCTGGCGAATCTCATCGCTGGAGCGGCCGTCTATCCGCACTCCTTCCTCCAGCAGGCGCTCCCGCATCATGGTTTTCACCAGCGAACTAAAGGCCCGTCCCACCTCATCGGCGGCCGGGGCATCCTCGTCCGCGGCGGCGGTTTCGCCGGCCAGTTGCTCGGTGATCCGCTCTTTCAGATCGGACTGGGCTTGATTGCGCTCCGACTTGTCGGCGATGCGGATGACCTCCGACACTCCGGCGGCGGCGGCTTCGGCGACCTTCTCCAAAGTTTCGGGGGCGTATTCGATGAACACCGGCCACTCTCCCGTCTCTTTGCCGACCTGGGCTTGCAAATCGGATTGGATGTCAACCAGGGTTCCGATGTGGGTTTTGGCCTCTTCCAAACCGGCGGCCACCGTCTCCTCGTTGGATGCGGGCTGCCCGCCCGCGATCAGATCCATGGCGTTGTCGGTGGCCCCCGCTTCCACCATCACGATGTCCACCTGCCCGGCGGCGTTGCGCTTGCCCGCCACCACCAAGTCGAACACGCACTCCTCCAGCTCCGTAAAAGTGGGGAACGGAACCCATTCGCCTTTGCGCAATCCCAGCCGCACCGCCCCCAGCGGGCCTTCGAAGGGGATGTCGCTGATGGAAAGGGCGGCGGAGGCCCCGTTCAGCGACGGCACGTCGTAGGCGTTCTCCCCGTCCACTTGCAGGATGGTGGCCACCACGTGGGTGTCGTTGCGGAAGCCGTCCCGGAAGGAGGGGCGCAACGGCCGGTCGATCAAACGGGCGCTGAGGGTGGCCCGCTCGGTGGCCCTCCCCTCCCGGCGGAAAAATGAACCGGGGATGCGGCCCACCGCGTACATCCGCTCCTCCACGTCGATGGTGAGCGGGAAAAAATTGACCCCCTCCCGGGGATTCTGACTGGCGGCGGCGGTCACCAGGGCGGTCGTGTCCCCGATCTCCACCTGCACCGCCCCGTTGGCCTGACCGGCCATATGGCCGGCGCTGATAATAATTTCTTTGCCGCCGATGGCGGCCTTTACCGTGATTTTGGACACGCGTCCTCCTCATTGTCGTGCTTGGGCGAGGGGGGCGGGACCAATTACCAGTGGTCATGCCTTCGATTCGGGAGCCGGGCGAAGGGATGGCAACTGACAACTGGCCGCCGTCGCGCCCTCGATTACTTGGGTTTTTTGTTCGCGTATGTGTTTGGTTCTGTCGCGGTGACTTCTTTCAGGGAAACGGGCCGGACGCGGCGGTCAGCGGCGCAGGCCCAGCTTGGCGATCAGGTTGCGGTAGCGTTCCACATCCTGGCTGCGCAGGTATTTCAGCAAACGGCGGCGGCGGCCCACCATCATCAGCAACCCGCGGCGGCTGTGATGATCCTGCTTGTGGATGCGCAGATGTTCGGTCAGGTGGTTGATGCGCCCGCTGAGCAGGGCCACCTGCACCTCGGGGGAGCCGGTATCGCTGTCGTGCGAACCGTGCTCGGCGATGATCTCTTGGGTGGTTTTCATGCTTCCTCTCTAGGCGCCGGCCCATCCGGTGCCCGCGGCCCCGCCCACTGCGGGACGATTGGATAACGGCCAGTATAGCGCCCCCGCCTGCATACGCGCCATTTCACCCCGCCCCGCCATCGTTGCAACATCATTCTCACCATGCTCAAAACCCAAACCCCCGCTAAACACCCCCCTCAAATCCGAAAGATCCGCTAAAGCGCGAATAGCCACATTATTCCATGTTCATTACGGCGGGATAGCACCCCCGGCCGCCGTAGCGGTTGCGACCGCTGTGGCCGCCGGCGCATTCCGCACCGCCGGGTCGTTCGGGTCGCAGTCCGTCTCCTGAACCACCCGCCGAATGGCGTCCAATGCGGCCAAGTCGGCGGACAATCCCCATTTTCCCTTTATATACAACCATTCCGCCACATATTCGCACCAGTTCAGTTTCCGTTCGGGTAACCAACCCGCTGGGTTATGGGCCGATTTCTCCTGGTTCCCGGCAACGGACAGCACGAACAGATTTTCGGTATCCGTATAGAACTCCCGCCGGTCGGCGTGCGACCATTTGTAGCCGCCCGACCGGTGCGCCTCGGCGACCGCCGCCAGATGATCTCGGGTCGGGTTGGTCAAACACGCCGGGGTAACACAGCAGGCGACAACACACCCCACGACATCAAACGACAGGGCTGGCCAAACTGTGCTCGCTATATTGAGCTACCGGCCAAGAATAACCAAAGCTGGCATAACGAAGGTGAGGGGCGGGCCCCCGAAATTTTTAAAAATTTTGAGAAAGCGTTTTCATATTCGGCGGGGCAGGCATCACCAGAATAGGGCAGGGAAGGTGCGTTTCGGACGCCAGCCGCCTCCTCTCTACGCGGGAAAATCCAACCAGAACCTACTCCGCAAACTCACTATCCCCCTCCCAAAACTGAAGTCCCCGTTTATGTCTGAGGGTTCCAATCGGGGCGGTTGGCTTTTCTTACCACCAGGCGCAGGCCGCTCCAGTCTTGGTCGATGGCGCACACTTTGTTGTCCACCAGGCCCAGCGGCAGGATCGCCTTTCGGATCATGTCTTCGGTTAGGTCTTGGAACAGGGGCGACGACTTCTTGGGCCGCGCCACCCACAACGACCCGTCGGCGGGCAGCAGGCGGAGCATGCCGGGCAATCGGTTTCCGAAGTCCTCTTCGGCGGCGGTGAACATCACCAGAACCGGACAGGGTGTTTGCGGGTCGGGCGCCAGTTCCGCTCCGGGCGGGAGGGGTTCCGCCAGGGAGGCGAAATGGCCGGGGTCGCCAGCCACGCCCACCCGTTGGTTTTCTTTGATGCCCAGTTTGCGGGCCAGCGGAGTGTCCGAATATCCGGCCGTCATCCGCCCCACTCTAAAAAATGGGCGATGGGACGGAGGGCGGTATCCTGATGCGGGTGGGAAAAGAAACTTCCGAAACCATCATTGACATCGGCGGGGAGCAGGTGCGGCTCACCTCGCCGGAGCGGGTGGTGTTTCCCCGCCAAGGATGGACCAAGCTGGACGTGGCCCGTCATTTTGCGGCGGTGGCGGAAGGGTGCCTGCGGGGAGTGTTCGGGCGGCCCACGATGATGAAACGTTACATGTCCAATGTGGACGCGCCTCCCATCTACAACAAGCGGGCCTCCCCCCGCACCCCTTTTGAGACCGCTCTCATCCGTTTCCCTTCGCAACGGCCTGGGCGGATGAACGTGCCCCGCACCGAAGCCGATCTGATCCGCTTCGTCCAGCTGGGATGCCTGGATATGCATCCGTGGCCGGTGCGGTCCGAAGATTTGGACCATCCCGATGAGTTGCGGTTGGATTTCGATCCCACCGAAGAAGTAACTTTCGCCGATGTGAAACAGGCGGCCCTGCTCGGCCGGGAACTGCTGGCCGAGGCGGGCCTGGTCGGATGGCCGAAAACCTCCGGCAGCCGGGGCGTTCACATCTATGTGCGCATCGAACCGGAATGGGATTTTTTCCAGACCCGCCGGGCGGTGCTGGCTTTCGGACGGGAGTTGGAGCGCCGCCGCCCCGGCCTGGTAACCACCAAATGGTGGAAGGAGGAACGGCGGGGGGTGTTCATCGACTACAACCAGAACGCCCGCGACAAAACCGTGTCCTCCGCCTATGGGGTGCGCCCCACCGGATACGTTTCCGCCCCGCTCACCTGGGAGGAACTGCCCGATGTGGAAATAGAGGACTTCCCGATGGCCAGCTTCGAACAACGCTACCGGCAAGCAGGCGATCCGATGGCTGGCATAGACGACCAACCGGGCCGTCTGGATGTCCTGCTGGAATGGGTGGCCCGCGACGAAGCCAACGGCGTAGGCGACGCCCCCTGGCCCCCCAACTACCCGAAGATGCCCGGCGAACCGCCCCGAGTGCAACCTTCCAAAATGGTAAAAGCCAACTGGAAGTAAAGGGGCTCTTAACGCTGGGAGGCTGGGATTATCCGCGGGCTTGCAGGGCTTCGGTTAGGCGGGGGAGCACCTTGTGCACATCGCCTACCACCCCCAGGTCGGCCACTGAGAAGATGGGGGCCTCCGCGTCTTTGTTTATGGCCACGATCAACTTGGAATCTTTCATTCCCACCAGATGCTGCATCGCCCCCGACACGCCGCACGCCATGTACACATCCGGTTTTACCGTCTTGCCCGTCTGCCCCACCTGTTTGGCGTAGGGCACCCAGCCGGCGTCCACTATGGCCCGCGTGGCCCCGGTGGCCGCATGCAGCGGTTCGGCCACCTCCTCGATCAGGGAATAGGCTTCGGCGGAACCCAGCCCCCGCCCTCCGCTGACGATGATTTTGGCGTCGCCCAGTTGCGGCCCTTCCGCCCGTTCCGCCACCGTTTCCACCACCAGGGCCGACCCGGCGTGTCCCGTTTCCGGGATTTCAACCGTCTCCACCGGCGGTATCCCGCCCCCGGACGGCTCAGCCGCGAACGACTTGGGGCGCACCAGCACCAGGTAGGGGGCGGCCCCGGTGAAAGAGGTTTCCACCACCTGCGTGCCCCCGAAGATTTCCGAGGTCACCGAACATCCGCCGTCCAGGGAAAAGTTTATGGCGTTGGACACCACCGGCCGGTCCAGACGGACCGCCAGCCTTCCCGCCACGTCCCGGGAAGTGTAGGTCTGGGCGAACAGCGCCGCCGTCGGCGACTCCCGTTCCGCCAAGTCCGCCAAAGCGGCCGCCGCGCCCGCCGCGGGCAAACCCCCTTCAGGCGGCAGGTGAAAAACCCGCGCCGCCCCGTGCGCGCCCAAAACCCCCCACGACTCCTCGGAGGCGGCCCCCAGGTAAACCACCGCCGTCTCCCCTAAAGAAGCCGCCTTGGTCAGCACTTCAAGAGCCGGCTCGGCGGGCCCCCCGTCCTGCTCTTCTGCGAAAACCCAGATCGCCATCGCTAAATCACCTTCGCCTGTTCCAAGAACTCGATTATCCGCATGTGCGCCTCCCCGTCGTCGGTGATTGTCTCCCCCGCCTGTCGCTCCGGGGCGGGTTCCACCGACGTCACCTGCTGGCCCGCCTCCCCGGCCGCGCCCAAGTCGGCGGCGGTCAACGTTTCCACCGGCTTGTTTTTGGCGGCCATAATCCCTTTGAAAGTGGGGTAGCGGGGCTCCACCGCCCCGGCCGTCACCGCCAGGGCCGCCGGAGGGGGGCATTCCACGATGTCGTAACCGGAACCTGTCTGCCGTTCGATGCGGAACGCATCCCCGTTCCACTCCACCGAGCGGGCGAAAGTCAAAGCGGGGACGTCCAGCAGTTCGGCCATCATCTGCGGAACCACCCCCGAATATCCGTCCGTGGATTCCACCCCGGCGATCACCACGTCGAACCCTTCCCGGCGGGCGGCGGCCGCCAAAACTTTGGCGGTGGTCAAAGCGTCGGAGTTCTCCAAAGACGGGTCGTCCACCAGAACCGCCTTGTCCACCCCCATCGCCAACGCCTGGCGCACGCCCTGCATGGTTCCGGTGGGCCCCATGGAAACCAGCGTAACTTCGCCGTCGGTCTGCTCGCCCAGTTGCAACCCCACTTCTATCCCGTAACGGTCGGTGTCGTCCAGCACCTGCTCGGGCGGGCGCACCAACCGGCGGGTGTCGGCGTGCAGGGAAGACGGCGAAGCCGGATCCGGAATCTGTTTGGCGCAGACGATGATTTTCATGTATCGGCTTTCTTATTCGCAACCGCTATGGGCGGGGCCGGTCGTTGAATGATAGCCGCGCCGGCCCCTTCCCGCCCCGGATGTTACCCGTCGCCCGCGACCTTCCCGCCTCATCCCACCGCTTCGATTAGCAACGGGGCCGGTTCGGGTGGCTCTCCGCCCAGGGCGTAAGCCCCCGCTGCCCGGCGCCGGGCTTCTTCCACGGGGCGGCCCTCCCCGTAGGCGAGAACGGCCAAAGTCTGGCCCCGCTCCACCCGGTCGCCCGTTTTGGCCTGCAAAACTATTCCCGCCCCCAAGTCCAGTTCCTCCCCCGCCTGCCGCCGCCCCGCCCCCAGCAACAGGGCCGCCATTCCCACCTCCCGGGCGTCGACCGCGGTCACGTATCCCGCCTCGGGCGCCGTCACTTCAGCGGTGAACGGGGCGACGGGCAACAGGGACGGATCGTCCGCCACCGTCGGGTCCCCGCCCTGGGCGGACACCATCTCCCGGAACTTGTCCAAAGCGGCGCCTGAAGCGAGGGCCTCCTCCAGCCGGGCCCGACCCCCGGCCGCTCCCCCCAGCTCCAGCATGGCCTCCCCCAGCGCCAACACCAGCTCCGTCACGTCCTCCGGCCCCCGCCCCCGCAGCACGGCGATGGATTCGGCCACCTCGTTGCCGTTGCCCACCGCCCGGCCCAGCGGCTGGTCCATGGCGGTCATAAAAGCCCGTACCGCCACCCCTCCGGCGCGGCCGATGTCCACCATCGCCTCCGCTAAGCGGCGGCCTTCGGGGACGGTGCGCATAAACGCCCCCCGCCCCACTTTCACGTCCAAAACCAAGCCGTCCAGGTTTTCGGCCAGTTTCTTGGACATGATGGAAGCGGAGATGAGCGGAACGGAGGCCACGGTGGCGGTGGTGTCCCGCAACGCGTACAGGGCGCGGTCGGCGGGCACGATGCGCTCCGACTGGCCCCCCATCGCCACCCCGTGGGCAACGGCCAGACGGGTGAACTCGTCCGGTTCCAAAACGGTTCGGAACCCGGGGATGGCCTCCAGTTTGTCCAAAGTGCCGCCCCCGTGCCCCAATCCCCGCCCGGAGATCATCGGCACCGTCAGCCCGCAGGCGGCCGCCAGCGGAGCCAGCGGGATGCTCACTTTGTCGCCCACCCCGCCGGTGGAATGCTTGTCCACTTTGGGGAGGGGGGAGGGGATGTGCAGACGGTCCCCGGAGTCGATCATCGCCTCGGTCAGCGCGCTCAACTCAGCCGGGGTCATGCCCTGGAAGTAGACGGCCATCAGCCAGGCGGTGGTCTGATAGTCGGGGATGGTCCCCTCCGTCACCCCGGACGCGAACCTCCGGATTTCGGTTTCATCCAGCTCCCCGCCGTCCCGTTTCAGTTCGATGATTTCGGAAACGGTGCGTATTTTTCCCTCGCTTCCCTCTGGGCTTCCCCGGCTCCCGGTTTTAAAGCTATCCGACCACTCGGTTGTCCGCCGTGCGCACCCCTTCGGCGGCCAGCAGCCGGGCGTGCTCCGGTTCTTTGCCGGGGACCAGCCGCCCGTCGGCGGCCACCACCCTCCACCAGGGCAGGCCTTCGGAGCCGGCCATGATCCGCCCCACCGCCCGGGCCGCCCCCGGGTTGCCGGCGATGGCGGCGATGTCCCCGTAGGAAAGGCACTCCCCGGGCGGCACTTCGCCCACCGCTTCGTACACCCGCTCGGCGAAAGACCCGGGCCCGCCTCGGCCGCCGGTCACAGGGTTCCGAACAGCCGGTCGCCCATGTCGCCCAACCCGGGCACGATGTAAAACTGGTCGTTCAGATGGGAGTCCAAGGCGGCGGCCACCACCCGCACATCCGGATGGGCCTCCTCAAAGCGGGCCGCTCCTTCCGGGGCCGCCACCACGCACAGGGCGGCGATGTCCCGGGCTCCGGCCTCTTTCATCCGCTCCACCGCCCAGCAGAGCGACCCCCCGGTGGCCAGCATCGGCTCCAGCACCAGGGCCCGGGCTTCGGACAGGTCGGGGAACTTGGTGTAATACTCCTGCGGCAGGGCCGTTTCTTCGTCCCGTTGCACGCCCGCGTAGCCGACCGTCAGATTGGGGAGCAGGTCCAGCACCGCGTCCAGCAGACCCAGGCCGGCCCGCAAAACGGCCACCGCCGCCACCGGGCGGGCCAGGCGGTGGCCGGCGGCGGGGGAGAGGGGGGTGCGCACCCGGTATTCCTCCAAAGGCATGTCCCGGGTGGCTTCCATCAGCAACATATAGGTCAGGCGGCGGGTGGTTTCCCGGAACTGCTCCGCCCCGGTGTCCCCGTCCCGCAGGATGCTCAGATAGTGCCGCGCCAGGGGATGCTCCACTACCTTGATGCCCATTCCCATACCCGTTACCCGTCCCGTCCCGGTTGCCGACCGCTGTCCCCCCTACCTTACCG
The DNA here is from genome assembly GCA_965202665.1 of Candidatus Spongiisociaceae bacterium. Classification (GTDB taxonomy): domain Bacteria; phylum Actinomycetota; class Acidimicrobiia; order Spongiisociales; family Spongiisociaceae. The sequence continues at coordinate 188,827 of OZ241841.1, read as the reverse complement.
GCTAACCGGAGTCCCCGCCCGCCGGGGGCGCCGTTCCGATAGGCGGCGGGGTGCGGTAACCTCGGATGCCAAGTAACCGCCGCGTACCCGCCACGGAGGACCCTCTGATGTTCGAAACCCTGTCCGCCCGCATGGAAGGGGTGTTCAACCGGTTGCGGGGCCGGGGCCGGCTGTCCGCCGCCGAAGTGGACCGGACTTTGGCCGACATCCGCACCGCCCTGCTGGAAGCCGATGTGGAAGCGGGGGTGGCGGATGGGATGCTGGGGAGAATCCGGGAGCGGGCGGTGGGGTCGGAGGTGATGAAAAGCCTCGCCCCCGGCATGCAAGTGGTGAAACTGGTCAGCGAGTCGCTGGCCACCACCCTGGGGGAGGAGGCCGAACCCCTTCTTTTCGCCGGCCGGGGGCCGACCGTGATGATGCTGGTCGGACTGCAAGGTTCCGGCAAAACCACCTCCGCCGCCAAGTTGGCCTGGTACTTGCGCAACCAGGGGCGCCGCCCGCTGTTGGCGGCCGCCGATCTGCAACGTCCGGCGGCGGTGGAGCAACTGCGCCGCCTGGGGGAGCAGATGGAGGTGCCGGTTTTCACCGCCGCCGCTAAAGACCCGGTTCGGCTGGTGAAACGGGCCCTGGCCCATGTCTCCGACGATGCGAACGGGTTGGATGTGATGATCGTGGACACCGCCGGGCGCGTGACCGTCGACCGTCCGCTGATGGACGAGTTGTCCCGCATCGCCGCCGTCGCCAATCCGCAGGAAACGTTGCTGGTGTTGGACGCCATGACCGGCCAGGACGCGGTGCGCACCGCCCTCGGTTTCCTGGAATACGCCTCCTTCACCGGGGTGCTCCTCTCCAAACTGGATGGGGACGCCCGGGGCGGGGCCGCCATCTCGGTGCGGGAAACGACCGGCAAGCCCATCAAACTGGCCGGGGTGGGGGAGCGCCCGTCGGACCTGGAAATCTTTCATCCCAAGCGGATGGCCTCCCGCATTCTGGGCATGGGGGACTTTATGGGCATCATCGAAAAAGCGCAACAGGCGGTGGAGGTGGATCGGGCCAAGCAAGTCGCCGGGCGGGTGATGCGGGCCGAACTCACTTTGGATGATTACCTGTTTCAGATCAACGGCATGCGCCGAATGGGCTCTTTGAGCGAGTTGGCTGGTATGCTACCGGGCAGGCATTCCGCGTCGGTGGATGTGGAGGCGGCGGAGCGGGAGTCGCGGCGTACGGAGGCCATCATCTTCTCCATGACCCCGTCCGAACGAAAAAACCCTAAACTGATAGACGGCAGCCGCCGTCGCCGCATCGCCGCCGGCTCCGGAACTTCGGTTCAGGAAGTGTCGGCCATGTTGCGGCAGTTTGACAAAATGCGCAAAATGCTGCCCGCCGTGATCGGGGACGAAGCCCCCGACTTCGGCTGGCCCGGAGAAGAGCGGGGCCTTCCCCGGCCTTTGGGCCGCGGACGGCGGCGCCAGCCAGCGGTGCGGCGGGAGGCGCGTCCTACGGGCGGCAAACCCCGCACCCCGAAAAAACAGCACAAGAAAAAGAGGTGATCCATGGCGGTCAAAATCCGCCTGAAAAGAATGGGCAAGAAGAAGCAACCCACCTACCGGGTGGTGGTGGCCGACTCCCGCTCTCCCCGCGACGGGCGCATCATTGAACGGCTGGGCCGTTACGACCCCCGGCAGGAGCCGTCGCTGGTGGAAATCGACAACGAGCGGGCGCAGTATTGGCTGTCCACCGGCGCCCAGCCCACCGACCGGGTGAGGAAACTCTTGGAGATTTCCGGGGCGGTGGCCCGGGCCAAAGTGTCCCGCAGCGGCGTCTACCGCTTGGACGACGACCCGCCGCCCGCCCCGCCCGCCGCGGAGAAGCCCGTTGGGCAGGAGGCGGTGGAATCCCAGGAGGAAACCAAGGCGGAATCCCAGGAAACCCAAGCAATCAGGGAAGAACCCGCCGCGGAGCAGTCGGAAACGCAACCGGAGGCTGGCGGGGAGGTTCCCGCAGAGCCCGCGGATTCCCCGGAGCCCTCCCCGATGGACGAAGCAAAAGAAGCAGAGGAAACCGAGGAAACCGAGGTTGCGGAGGAGGCCTTTGACGCCGGGGAGCCCGCTCCCCGGCCGGTCGGGGAGGACCCCCCGGAGGCTTCAGCCGAGCCGACTGAACAGACGCAAGACGCACAAGAAGTAAAAGACACACAAGAGAAAGAAGAGAAAGCGATATGAGCGGCGAAATAGTGGAACGGGTGGTCCGGTACGTGGTGACGGAGATCGTGGACGACGCCGATTCGGTGGAGATCGCCATGGTGGACCGCGGCCCCGACGAGGTGGCGGCCGAGGTGAGAACGGCCCGCTCCGAGATGGGGCGGGTGATAGGCCGCGGCGGCCGGGTGGCCCGCGCCATCCGGTCGGTGGCCCAAGCGGCCGCCGAAGAGGAAGGACTGACCTCCCGGGTCGACTTCGTTGACTGAAACCGGCCGCCCCGGGCCGGCGGACGGGGGGCGTGCGCGGGTGGCGGTGGGGCGCATCGGCCGTCCGCACGGGACGGGCGGCGAGGTGGCGGTACGCCCCGACTCCGACTTCCCGCAGCGTTTCCAACCTCCGGCTTCTTTCCACACCGACCATCCGGAGTTCCCCACCTTGGTGTTGCGTACCGCCCGTCCCGGTCCCAAAGGCCTGATAGTTTCCTTCGCCGGGGTGACCACCAGGCGGGCGGCGGCCCGCCTTATGGGACGCGAATTGTGGATCAGGCCGCAGGAGCGGCGGGCCCTGGGGCCGGGGGAGTTCTGGCCGGACAGCCTGGTGGGGTTGGCGGTGCGGATGGGGGAGGAGGAAATCGGGCGGGTCACCGATATGGTGACGGGCCGCCAGGACCGCCTGGTGGTAACCCGCCGGGACGGGTCGGTGGGGGAGGTTCCGTTCGTGGAGTCGCTGATACCGGAGATAAACCTGGCCGGGGGGTGGCTGCGGATGGAGGACTTCCCGGGGTTGTTCCCCTCCCCGGACGGCTAAAGGGGCGCCGGTTTAACCATTGCCAACCGTCAGGTTGATCGCCACCCCCTGCCATTCGCCGTCTTCCGCGTCGTAGTCGCCCACGTTCAGGACCGCTTCCCCGGCGGGTCCGTCCTCCACCGCCAGTCGGAACTCCCCCCAGGTTGCTATGTAGTCGGCGGCGGACGTGAAGTAGGTTTCCCCGTCTTCGCCGTTGCGGGTTACGAACCCGACCACGTTGGCTTCAAAAGTGCGGGAGTAGCCGTTCACGGCGATGGGATAGGAGGCCCGTCCCCCCGTCGGGCCGGTAACCACCGTGAATCGGGAGACGGCGGGCCGGGAGGCGAGCGGGGCGTCGTTGCGCCGGAAGTCTATGAGCACATGCGAAGGGTCGTCGCCGGCCATGGCCCGGGCGTCCACCCCTTCGGACAGGTGGACGTCCACGAACTTGCGTCCGTCCAAGCCCCGCACCACGTACACCCGTTCCACTAGTTCCCCTTCCAGCAGGGTGTCAGTGATGGAGGTGCTCCACACTTCCGGGTCGAAACGGGCCCGCAGCAGGCCGGCTTCGGGGATCAGTTCCACTTCCGCCAGCGGCAGGGCGGTGGCCGGGGCTCCGCCGGCCGCGGTCAACGTCACCCGCAGCCGCTCGCATTCTTCCACCTGTTCCAGGAAAATGCCGGAAACGTGGGAGGCGTCCCCGTTGGCGGATCCCAGCCAGGCGACCAAGCCTTCGGAGACGAACCCGTCGCCCGGTCCGCCGCACACCGGCGGCGGGGGGGCCTGGGCGGTGGTCGCAATCTCGGCCAAGGTCGCAACGGTGGCGGGTGCGGGGGCGGCGGAGGTAGCGGGGGCGGCGGAGGTGGTTGGCGCGACATCGGAGGCGGGGGGGTCGGCGGCCTCCTGTCCGCAGGCCAGTGTCGTCAAAAGGGCCAACAGGGTCAACAGCCGCGCCGTTGCCGTCACAAGCCATAATCTGCGCGTCCGCGTCATCTTCATATCGTCATTTTACAAGACCCTATGACCTGCGACCTATGACCGGCGGGCGGCCGTCCCCCTCTGGTATATTTGGGGGCAATGGCTCATCCCCCCGTCGATCGCGACTTGGCCGTCGCCTACTTAGACGGCTCCGCCGACCCCGCCCCCCTTTTCCGTTGCGCCCGGGATTTGCGCGATCAGGGCAAAGGGCGCATCGTCACTTACAGCCGGAAGGTGTTCGTGCCGCTCACCACCCTGTGCCGGGACACCTGCGCCTACTGCACCTTCGCCAAACCGCCGGGGGCGGGCGGCCAGTTTCTGACCCCGGAGGAGGTTCTGTCCATCGTCCGGGCGGGGGAGGCGGCCGGATGCACCGAGGCCCTGCTCACTTTGGGCGACCGCCCCGAACTGCGCTGGCCGCAGGCCCGGGAGTTTTTAGCGGAGCGGGGATGCGAAACCACCATGGAGTACGTGGTTGCCATTTCCCGGCTGATAGCGGAGGAGACGGCCCTTTTTCCGCACGCCAACCCGGGGGTGATGTCCGAGCCGGAACTGCTGGCCCTGCGCCCGACCAACGTTTCCATGGGGATGATGCTGGAAAACATTTCCCCGCGTCTCATGGAGCCGGGCATGCCCCACTTCGAATGCCCGGACAAGGACCCGCGCACCAGGATGGCCGTTTTGGAGGCGGCGGGCCGTTCCCGGGTGGCTTTCACCACCGGTATTCTGGTGGGCATCGGGGAAACCCCCTCCGAGATCGTGGACAGCCTGCTGGCCCTGCGCGGCCTCAGCCGACGCTACGGGCACATCCAGGAGGTGATCGTGCAGAACTTCCGGGCCAAAGCCGACACCCGCATGCGCCGCGCCGCGGAACCGGTTCCGGCCTGGTTCGCCCGGACGGTAGCGGCCGCCCGCTGGATAATGGGGCCGGAGGTCAACCTGCAGGTTCCGCCCAACCTGACGGAAAGTTACGAGTCGTATCTGCAGGCGGGGATCAACGACTGGGGCGGGGTGTCCCCTTTGACCATCGACTGGGTGAACCCGGAGGCCCCCTGGCCGCACCTGGACGAGCTGGCCGCCCGCACCGCCGCCGCCGGGTTCGAGTTGGTCCCCCGGTTGCCGGTTTATCCCGAGTTTGCGACCGGGGAGTGGATCGCCCCCGGCTTGCTGGATAAAGTCAGGGGGGCCGGCGACCGGCGCGGCTACGCTCTGGTGCGGGAGAGAGAACGGGAGTACGCGTGACGGCCAATTTTTTCCAACCTGACGCCGGCGACGGCCCGCAACGGACGGTAATAACTTTTCTGCGGGTGCGCCCCGCGGCGGAGATGACCGAAGAGGGGGCCCGCACCCGCCGGGCGGAGGGCACCACCGCCGTGGAACTGGAGCGGCCCGGCCCGGAGGCGGCCGACGCCTGCCTGGCGGGAGGGGTGTTGCCGGTGGGAAAGGACGGCCCGGCCGGGGGGGAGACGGAGGTTGCCGCCTGGGTGGTCCCGCCCGCGGCCGCTGTGGAATTGTCGGAGCAAGGCGTCCCCGGATGGCGCCTTTCGGTGACGCACGGCGGGGATCGGGCGGCGGCCATCGACGCTTTGGCCCGCGCTGAAGCCGCCTTTCTGCGCACCGGCCGCAGCCGGGCGGCGGAGGCGGCGGAGCTGGCCGGACTGCCCGCCATCCGGGCCCGGGTTTCGGTGTTCGCCGATTCGGTCCCGGACGGTTTGGCGGCGGTGCGGGCCGGTGCGGGCGATTTACTGTTGCGGGACTGGGACGCGGAGCGGATCGGCCAGTTGCGGGACGCCCTGGCCGCGGAGCCGGAGCCGTTGGCGTTGGAGGAACGCACCGCATTCCCCCCCGGCCTGCCGGTGGACGAGGCGCGGCGGGAGTTGCCGCCCGCCCTGTTCAAGGTTTACCTGGACCAGGCGGACGGCTCCGGGTTCGCCCGCCCCCGCTATTCCTGGGCCCCCGGCGCCCCCCTGCCGCCCCCCCTCAACCCGCGCCGTTTCTCCGCCGCCTGGCCGGACGCCGCTTGGAGCGGGGCGGAGGGAGGCGGCTTGGAGGATGCCTCCCGGCCGGTGCGGGCCGTTTTGGAGAACTCCCTGCAGGGGACGCCCCCGTCGACGGCCGAAGTCGCCCGGTTACTGTCCGCCCGCGGCCGGGATGTGGACGCGGTGGCCTGGGCGGCCGACCGGTTGCGCTCCCAGCGGGTGGGGGAGGAGGTCACCTATGTGGTGAACCGCAACATCAACTACACCAACATCTGCTATTTCCGGTGCGGGTTCTGCGCCTTCTCCAAAGGCCCCCGCAGCCTCAACCTGCGGGGCGACCCTTATCTGATGAGCGTGGAGGAGGTGGTGGAGCGCACTTTGGAGGCGGCGGAGCGGGGGGCCACCGAAGTGTGCCTGCAGGGGGGCATCCATCCCGAGTTCACCGGAAGGTTCTACGTCGATGTGTTGGAGGCCATCAAACGGGCCGCGCCCGACATGCACGTGCACGGGTTCACGCCGCTGGAAGTGTGGCAGGGGGCGGAAACCCTGGGGATGCCGGTGCGGGCTTTTCTGGAAATGCTGGCCGGGGCCGGGCTGGGCACTTTGCCGGGCACCGCGGCCGAAATTCTGGACGACCGGGTGCGGAAGCACTTGTGCCCCGACAAGATACGCACCGCCCAGTGGGCGGAGGTGATGCTCACCGCCCACGATCTGGGCCTGCGCTCCACGGCCACCATAATGTTCGGCCACATCGACGATCCGGCGGCGTGGGCCAACCATTTTGAGACGTTGCGGGAAATACAGCGCCGCACCGGCGGTTTCACCGAGTTCGTGCCGTTGCCGTTCGTGCACATGGCCGCCCCCATCTACCTGCGGGGCCGGGCCCGGCCCGGTCCCACCTGGGACGAGGTGGTTCTGGTGCACGCCGCGGCCCGCCTGGCCTTCGACGGGCTGATCCCCAACATCCAGGCTTCCTGGGTGAAACTGGGGCTGGAGGGAGGCGCCCGGTTGCTGGAGGCGGGATGCAACGATTTGGGCGGCACTTTGATGAACGAAACCATTTCCCGGGCGGCGGGGGCCTCCCACGGCCAAGAAGTGGACGGGGGGCGTTTCGAAGAGTTGATTCTCTCCCTGGGGCGCATTCCCCGCCGTCGCAACACCCTGTATGAGCCGGTCGCCGTCCCGGCCCGCGTCTGATCCCGCCCCCGGCGCCCCCCCGGCGGGCGGGGAGCCTATGCGGGTGTGCGTCGTCACCCTTTTCCCCGCTTTCTTCCAGGGTCCGCTGGCGGTGGGGGCGACGGCCAAGGCGATCCGGTCGGGGGCGTTGCGGGTGGAGTTGGCCGACCTGAGGGAGTTCGGGGTCGGCCCCCACCGGCAGGTGGACGACGCCCCTTTCGGAGGAGGGGCGGGTATGGTGCTGATGGCGGGTCCTTTGGCGGCGGCCATGGCCGGACGGGAGGACTCCCGCCGGGTGCTGCTCACCCCCGCCGGCCGCCCTTTGGACCAGGCGGCGCTGGATGATTGGGCCGAAAGCCGCAACCTGACTTTGGTGTGCGGACGTTACGAGGGGGTGGATGAGCGGTTCGCGCAAGGCTACATAGACGAAGAGGTTTCGTTGGGCGACTTCGTGCTGGCCGGGGGGGAGGCGGCCGCGGCGGCCGTCATCGAAGGGGCGGCCCGCCTGTTGCCCGGGGTGCTGGGCAACCCGCAGTCGGTCCGCACCGAATCCTTCCGGGAGGGCCTGCTGGAGGAGCCGCAGTACACCCGCCCGGCCGAATTCGAGGGATGCCGGGTTCCCGAAGTTCTCCTGTCCGGCGACCACGCCCGGATCGCCGCTTGGCGGAGGGAGCAACGGCGGTTGCGCACCGCCGCCCGCCGCCCCGACCTGCCGCTCCCGTCCGCCGACTAGGTTCGGCGACCGGGGGCGCGGCCGGGAAATTTGGCGGATAAACGGGCGGACGGGGTAGTATGGGGGTTCCGTCCCCGATGAACTAACATCTTCGCGGGGTGAACGACTGCGTCCGTTGGACTATCAGCCCGACTATTAAGCTAATAATCTAAACCCCAAGCCTAAGGAACTCCCATGAACTACCTCCAGCATGTAGAGCGGTCCCACCTGCGCGACGACGTACCCGAATTCGGTCCGGGCGACAATTTGCGGGTGCATGTGCGGGTGGTGGAAGGCGGCCGGGAACGGGTGCAGGTGTTCGAAGGGGTGGTGATCGCCCGGGACGGAGGGGGATTGTCGGAAACTTTCACCGTCCGCAAAATCAGTTTCGGGATCGGGGTGGAAAGGGTGTTCCCGTTGCACGCTCCCATTATTTCCCGCATCGAGGTGACCCGGCGGGGGGCGGTGCGCCGGGCCAAACTGTACTATCTTCGGGAGAGGACCGGGCGGGCGGCCCGCATCAAGGAGCGCCGCTGATCCCCGTTCCCCGGCCGGGCTGAAAGTCCTGGAAAGCCCGCGAAGATGTCCATAATCGACCATTCCCACATCCCCCCCTCGGATCCGCCCCCCGCTCCTCCGAGGCGGGCCGCCCGGGACGAAACCGGGCCGCCGGAGGATTTGACGGAAATGGGCCTCCGCTTCGGCTGCCTGCGGTTTTTGCGGGAAGTGACGATGGTGGTGATAACCGCTTTGGCGCTGGTGATCATCATCAAAACTTTTTTCCTGCAGGCTTTCTACATTCCCACCCTGTCCATGTTCCCCACTTTGGGGGCCAACGAACGGGTGCTGGTCAGCAAAGTGGCCTTCACCTTCGACGAACCGGGGCCGGGGGATGTGATTGTTTTCAAAGATCCGTCCGCCCTGCCCCGGGAGGAAACCTTTTTCCAGACGGTGCGACGCAACATCCTGGAGGCACTGGGCCTGAGCACCAGCGACATCCAAGATTTAATCAAACGGGTCATCGCGGTGGAGGGCGACCGGGTGGGCATCCGCGGCAACCGGGTGATGGTGAACGGGACGCCCGTCCAAGAATCGTATTTGAATTCGGGTTTCACGATGGCCGACCAGCGGGAGGTGATCGTACCGGCGGGCCACGTTTGGGTGATGGGGGACAACCGCAACAACAGTTTCGACAGCCGCCGGTTCGGTCCGGTGCCGCTGGACGACGTGGTGGGACGGGCTTTTCTGCGCCTATGGCCGTTGGGCCGGTTGAGCGGCCTGTGAGTCCCGCCCCGGACGGAACCCCCTCCGGCGCCCGGTAAAGGGGCGGGCCATGGACTACGGGGAGGCGGCCGCGCAACTGGAAGCCGTTCTGCGGGATTTGGGCGGGGCGGAACGGGCCGAGTTCGAAAAAGGCTATTTGAAAAGTTCGCTGCTCCATTACGGGGTTCCCGTTCCGCACATCGCCCGTTCGGTGAAAAAGTGGAGCAAGCAGTTCGGATTCGACTCCCAGCGGGACGCGCTGGGGGCGGCCCGGGCTTTGTGGGAGCGGCCGGTGCACGAAATGCGGGCCGCGGCCGCCGTCCTGCTCCGAATGAAAGAACCGCTTCTGGAGCCGTCCGCTTTGCCGGCGGTGGAGCGGATGCTGCGGGAGTCGCGAACCTGGGTTTTGCTGGACAATCTGGCGGTGCACGCCGCCGGGCCGCTGTTGGAGCGCCTCCCCGACGCCGACCGGGTGGTGGAACGTTGGGGGGCGGACGATGATTTCTGGATGCGGCGGGCGGCCTTGCTGTCCCATCTGAAAGGGTTGCGGGCCGGTAGGGGGGAGTGGGAGCGGTTCGCCTCCCTGGCCGACCGCATGTTGCCCGAACGGGAGTTTTTCATCCGCAAGGCGATCGGCTGGGTGTTGCGGGACGCCGCCCGTCTGCGTCCGGATATGGTGTTTGAGTGGCTGCTGCCCCGGGCGGGCCGGGCGTCGGGGGTGACGGTGCGGGAAGCGGTCAAGCGGCTGTCCGACGAGCAGGCGGCGGCGATACGGGCCGCCTACCGGGCGGGTTGAGTCCGCCGTTATGCCCGCATCCCTGAAAAAGTTCGGTTTCTGGTTTTCCCTGCCCGCCATTATGACCTCCGGCACCTACGCCCTGGTCATGCTGGGCATCCTCGCCCCCAACCTGATAGAAGAGTTCTCCATTCACCGGTGGCAGGTGGGGCTCCTGTCCTCGGTTTCTTCGCTGATGGGCGGGTTGTGCTCCCCTTGGGCGGGCCGGTGGACCGACCGGATCGGGCCGCGGCGGGCGGCCCTGATCAGCATCCTGGTGGGGGCCTCCGCCATCCTGCTCACCGCCGGGGCTTTCTCCTACCTGTTCCTGTTCGTTCCGGCGGCGGTGAGCGCCCTGTCCAACGCGGCGGTTAATCCGTCCACCAACAAACTGATCTCCGAACATTCCTCTTTCGGCCATCAGGGGGTCATCACCGGCCTGAAACAGTCCGGCGTCCAGTTCGGGGCGGTGATTTCCGGGCTGGTCCTGCCTCCGGCGATGATGGCCTGGGGGTGGCGGTGGGCGGTGACCGCCTGCACCCTGTTTCCCCTGCTTACTTTGGCGGTGGGCCTGGCCTGCATCCCCCCCGACCGGGAACGGGAGGCGGCCCCGGCCGGGGAACGCCCCGCCTCCGGGGACGGGTTGCCGCCGCTGGTGAAACTTTTGGCGGCCTACGCCTTCCTGCTGGGAATGGGCACCACATCCATCATGACCTATCTCCCCCTCTACGCCGAAGAGGAGCTGTCGTTTTCAGCCACCTTCGCCGGGGCGGCGATGGCGGTGCTGGGGGTGTGCGGGATGAGCTCGCGGATTCTATCCTCGGTGGCCGCCGAACGCTATCTGAGCCCCCGCAGCATGTTGATCCTCCTGCCCGGGCTGGCGGTGGCGGGCGGGTTGCTTTTGGCGGCGGCCCCCGCTTTGGGGGCGACGGCGATTATGACGGCGTCCGCTTTGGCCGGCCTGGGGGCGGTGGCTTGGAACGCGGTGGCCATGCTGACCGTCATCCAAGTCATGCCCTCCGCCCGGGCCGGCCAGGGCACCGGGCTGGTGTTGCTGGGATTTCTGTGCGGGCTGGGGGTGGGGGCTCCGCTGTTCGGCTTGTCGGTGGACGTCTGGGGGAGTTACCTGCCCGGCTGGCTGACCGTGACCGGCTTGTACGCCGCCGGGGGGGCGCTGGTCCTGTTCGGAGCCGCCGCCCGGCCCGGTCCGGTTAAGGAAAGTTAGGGGCGGATGCGACCGGAGGGGGTTGCTGATGGTGTAGGATGGCCCCGGGTCGCTAGCTCAATTGGCAGAGCAACGGACTCTTAATCCGCAGGTTCCGGGTTCGAGTCCCGGGCGACCCACCCCGGTTGTCTGCGCGCGGCCGCGGTCGGCGAGAACGCGGGTGTGGCGGAATCAGGTAGACGCGCCAGGTTTAGGTCCTGGTGGGCCGAAGCCCGTGGGGGTTCGAATCCCCCCGCCCGCACTAACCTCCCCGCAGGACGGCGGACGCCTAGACTGGGAGGCGCCGTTCAGCCGGTTATAGGTTATAAGACATCGGGCTGTGGCGCAGCTTGGCAGCGCGCCTGCTTTGGGAGCAGGAGGCCGTCGGTTCAAATCCGACCAGCCCGACCAGCGGTCGGCCGTCGCCCGCATCGCGCTTGGCCCTCGTTCGCTCCGTTATACTGAATCCCCGGCGCCGGCGGGTGTAGCTCAATGGTAGAGCCCCAGCCTTCCAAGCTGGTGGTGAGGGTTCGATTCCCTTCACCCGCTCCCAGCGGGTTTATACGGCGGTGTCGAGGAATTCGAAGAAGACCTCGGACCATTTTTGGGCGGCGTCTATGTGGGGGGCGTGTCCGGAGCCGTCGAACATTTCCCGCACCACCTCTCCGCCCTCCTGCTCGTATTCGTCGAGCACGTCGCCGATTTGGGACACCATCGGCTGGGGCGGAAAGGCCTCTTCGCCCGGCCAGCCCGGGATCGCCCCCAGTTGCCCCAGGGTTCCCATCTCCCAGGGGGATCCGTCGGCGATAACCAGATCGTCCGCGCCGTGCGTCCACAGGATGGGCGGTTTCAATTCGATGCCGGTGATGTCCGACCAGTTGCAGTATTTGCCGGACAAGGCGTTGAGTATGCCCCTGCTTCCCGGGGCCATCCCCGGCCAGTTGCCGGAGGGGGAGGAGTCGCCCGGGTAGCCGTCGTCGCCGGTGACCGACAGCAACATTTCATCCAGCAGAACATCCTCCCGTTCCGGCGGTTCCCGATGTTCGGGGGACCAGTAAAAGCCGTTCATCACATTGCGGGGGGAAACCTGGCCTTCGGCGGTGCGGTCGCCGGCCGCCAGCCGTTCGGTGAACTCCGGGTTGCCGGCCCCGCCGCCGGTTCCGGCCCAGTCCGGGAAGCAGGGGGTTCCGTCCCGGCGGCAACCTCCGAACCCGTAGGGGGAAACCGGGTCGATGAGGGTGAGGGAGTAGGCGGGGAAGTCCAGGGCGTAGCAGGCGGCGGCAGCCCCGCCGGTGGACCAGCCCACCAGATGAACCGGGTCTTCGATTTCCAAGGCCATCACCAGGGCGGCGGCGTCGTCCGACCAGTCGCGCAAACCGCGCGCGGCGTAGATCGGCTTGCTCTCCGAACGTCCGAAGGAGCGCATATCGGGGGCGATGAACCGGTAATGGCCGGGGGCCGACGGCCACAGATGCTCGAAGAACCGCCCGGTGGACAGGTTGCCGTGGATCATCAGCACCGGAACCCCATCCTCCGGCCCCGACTCGTAAACATGGGTGCGCAACCGGGAAGTCTCCACCATGCGCGCCGAAACCCCTTCCAACAAGTTCACGGTTTTCCTCCTCGCTCGAAACGTCCGGGTTGTGCGTAAAGCCCAAGAATACCCCGTTGGCGCCTCGGCTAAAGGCCCGACCGGCTGGGCGGACGCGATTTTCCTAGAATGGGGAGGCGGCGCCCACCGCGCCGTCCATTCGCCGCGGGGAGGTACGCCACGGACTACGCGCAAGCGGTCTCCTTTCTGAATCGCCACATCGGCCTGGGCTGGCGGCCGGGCTTGGAGCGAATCAGCCGGTTGCTGGAGATGATGGGGTCGCCCCAGCGCGGCTACCCGATCATTCACGTGGCCGGCACCAACGGGAAAACCAGCGTAACCCTGATGGCGGCGGCCGTCATCGAAGCCCTCGGCTTGAAATCCGGTTCCTACATTTCCCCCCATCTGGAGCGCGTGGAAGAACGATACGGGGCGGGCGGGGAAACCGCCTCGCCGGAGGACTTCGCGCAGGCCGTGGCCGACGTGGCCCCGTTCGCCGATTTGTTGGAAGCCGAAACCGGGGAGCGCCCCACCTATTTTGAGCTGGCCACCGCCGCCGCCTTCGCCTTCTTCGCGGGGACGGCGGTGGACGCGGCGGCGGTGGAAGTCGGCATGGGAGGGCGCTTGGACGCCACCAACGCAGTTGCAGGGGAAGTGGCGGTACTCACCGGGGCGGGGCTGGACCACACCGAACATCTGGGGGAGGGAATCTCCCAGATCGCGGGCGAAAAACTGGCGATAGTGGAACCGGATTCGGCCCTGGTCACCGGCCCCCTTCCGGAGGAGGCGGAGGTTCTGGCCGGGGAGACCGCCGCCCTCCGCCGGGCCCGCTGGTCGGCCTACCTGCGTGATTTCCGCTTGGGGGAGACGCGGATGGCGGTGGGAGGCTGGCACATGGACCTGGAGGGGGTTTACGGCTTCTACCCGAACCTGTTCCTGCCCTTGCGGGGCCGTTATCAGACGGTGAACGCGGCGGTGGCGGTGGCGGCGGTGGAAGAGATGCTGGGACGGGAGTTGCCGGAGGAGGAGGTGCGGCGCGGATTGGAGTCGGTGCGGGTTCCGGGCCGGATGGAGGCGGCGGGCCGCGAGCCGCTCGTCATCATCGACGGCGCCCACAACCCGCAGGCCGCGGCCGGGTTGGCGGCCGCTTTGCAGGAGGAAACGCCCAGCCTGGAGTGGACGTTGGTGGTGGGGGCGATGGCCGACAAGGACCTGCCTGCTATGCTGGAGCCGTACGGGGAGATGGCCGTTCGGGCGGTGGCCACCGCGGCGGACAATCCCCGGGCGTTGCCCCCCGCCGAGGTGATGTCCGTTTTGGAACGGGCCCTCCCCGGCCGCCCGGTGGCATCCGAGGAGACGGTGGCGGCCGCCTTGGAGCGGGCATTGGCCGAGACGGGCGGCTCGCAGGAGGCGGTGTTGGTGTTCGGCTCCCTGTACGTAGCGGGCGAGGCCCGCGCCCACCTGCGCCGGCCGTAGGATGTCGGCCGCCGGGCGGCGATAGAAGCCGGAAAGCAACAAGGGAAAGCGAGTCGCATGAACGCGGAACGTACTTTCATAATGGTCAAACCGGACGGAGTGCGCCGCCGGCTGGTGGGGGAAATAATTTCCCGAATGGAGGGGAAAGGCCTCCGTTTGGAACGGATGGAGATGCGCCTCCCCGACCCGGACGCGGCGGCCGCCCATTACGCCGAACACCTGGGGAAGCCCTTCTACGAGTCGCTGTTGGAGTTCATAACCTCCGGTCCGGTGGTGGCCATGCAATGGTCGGGGCCGTCGGCGGTGGCCGCCGCCCGCGCCCTGATGGGGCCCACCGATCCGGTGCTGGCCGCCCCGGGCACCATCCGGGGCGACTTCGGGTTGGATGTGCAGGAAAACCTGGTGCACGGCTCTGACAGCCCGGCCAGCGCCGAACGGGAGTTGGCGGTCTGGTTCCCGGCCGGCGGGGAGGACGGTTGAGCCGATTACGGCCCAGAATGGGAAAAAAATGCTTATCAGGCCCCTTTTTTCCCTGGGAACCGCCGGTTAGCCGGAGCGGGGAATATAGGGTAGAATGTTCGTGACCGCTATCAGATCCGAGGTTCGGCTTGGCCGATAATTCCATTTTCTTCGTCGGGCAGGACATGGCCATTGACCTGGGCACCGCCAACACCCTGGTGTACGTGCGCAACCGGGGGGTGGTGTTGAACGAGCCGTCGGTGGTGGCCATCGACACCCGCACCTCCAAGGCCTTGGCGGTGGGGATGGACGCCAAACGGATGATCGGGCGCACCCCGGAATATGTGAAGGCCATCCGCCCTTTGCGGGACGGGGTGATCGCCGACTTCGACATCACCGAGCGAATGTTGCGCTATTTCATACAGAAGGTGCACCGGCGGCGCTGGGCCAAGCCCCGCATCGTCATCTGCGTCCCCTCCGGCATCACCGGGGTGGAACGGCGGGCGGTGGAGGAAGCCGCCTATCACGCCGGGGCGCGGCGGGCCTACACCATCGAAGAGCCGATGGCGGCCGCCATCGGATGCGGCCTGCCGGTGCACGAGCCGCTCGGTTCCATGGTGGTGGACATCGGGGGCGGCACCACCGAAGTGGCGGTCATCTCCCTGGGGGGGGTGGTGGCCAAAAAAAGCGTGCGGGTGGGAGGGGACGAAATGGACGAGCGGATAGTGGACTGGGTGCGCAAAGAGCACAACCTGGCTTTGGGGGACCGCACCGCCGAACAGATCAAAATGACCATCGGATCCGCCTACCCCTACAAGGACGAACCGGCGGTGGAGGTGCGGGGCCGCGACTACGAATCGGGCCTGCCCAAGACCATCTACCTTTCCTCGGAGGAGGTGCGGGCCGCTTTGGAGGAGCCGGTGTCCTCCATAGTGGATGCGGTCACCCAGACCCTGGATCACACTCCGCCCGAGTTGGCGGCCGACCTGTTGGACAGCGGGATCGTGCTGACCGGGGGCGGGGCTTTGCTCAAGTCGCTGGATCACCGCCTCAACTACGAAACCCATATGCCGGTGGTGGTGGCGGAACGGCCGTTGCAGTCGGTGGTGATCGGATCGGGGAAATGCCTCGAAGAGTTCGAGGTGCTGAATTCGGTGCTTGACACTTCCAACCGACCGTAGAATAGGGGACCTGCACTCGCCGCCGGGGGTGTGAAATGGTTCCCCGTTTTACCGACAACCGCGCCGCGCTGGCCACCGTCGTCCTGGTGGCGGCCGCCCTGTTGCTGATGACCTTCGACATACGATCCTCCAGCCGGGGGGTGGGCGGCACGATGCGGGACGGCCTGCAGACGGTGCTGTCCCCCATCCAGTCGGCGGTGAACGCGGTGGTGGATCCGGTTTTTGACTTCGCCGGCGGCCTGGCCAACTTGGCGGGCCTCCGCTCGGAGAACCAGCGCCTGCGGGAGCGCATCGCGGAGTTGGAACGGGAAACTTCCCAGGCGCCCCATCTGCGGTCGCGGGTGTCCGAACTGGAGGCCCTGCTCGGTTTGCAACTGGCCGACGACCTGCAGGAGACGGCGGTCAGCGCCGAGATCACCGGGCGGGCGGGGGCCCTGGACCGCTCCTACATCATCGACAAGGGGACGCGGGACGGGGTGCAGGAAGGGCAGCCGGTAGTGGACGCGCAAGGGGCCCTGCTGGGCGTGGTGGCCGAAGTTTCGGAGGCGGGGGCCGCGGTCATCCCCCTCACTTCCCGGCGGGCGCCGGGCATCACCGTGCGTCTCTCCGACGGGCGGCGGGGGGTGGTGGAGGGCCAGGGGGCGGGACGGTTGCTCCTGTCGGTGCTGAACGCCACCGCCCCGGTGTGGGCGGGCGACTACCTGGAGACGTTCGGTCCCTACGGGGCCTCCGACTCTTACCCGAAGGGGCTGGCGGTGGGAACGGTGCGGGAATCCGCCTCCCCCCGCTCGGGGGCCATCCAGGTGCCGGTTGATCCCCTAGTGGATCTGGAACGCACCGAATTCGTGGCCGTCATCCCCTGGCCGCCCTCCCCGGACCAGCTGGAGGAAAGCCTGGGGGCGGCGTCCCAGCCGGCGGGGGAGGCCGTCCCGGAAACCGAAGGGGGGGAGCCGGCTGCGGGAGCGGATGGGGAAGAGGCGGGCCAAGAGGGGGAGGGGCCGTGAAAGGAAAGCAGATTTTGGCGGCGTCGGCGGTGACGGCGGCCGCCATCCTTTTGCAGACCACGCTGTTCTCCCAGCTGCGGCCCGCCGGGGTGGGCCCCGACCTGGTATTGCTGGCGGTCATCGCCTGCTCCTACCACCTGCGGGGGGAGGCGGCGGTGCTGCTGGGCTTCATCGGCGGGTTGCTCATCGACCTGTCGGGGACCGCCCCCTTGGGACTGCAGGCCATGGCCGCCACCCTGGTGGCTTTCGCCACGGTGCGGGCCGCCCCCCGCATGAATTACGGGGTCGGCTACCAGCTGGCGGGGGCGGCCCTGCTGTCCCTGCTGGGGGTTTTCATCGTGGCCCTGGTGGGGACCCTGTTCGGGGAGGGGACTTTGGGTTCGCCGGAGATCATCCCCACCCTGTTGTTGGTTCCCGTCTACAACGTTATTCTGGGGCTGGTCATGATTCCGCTGGCCAACCGCTGGGTGCGCGCCCGGCCCCCGCGCCGGGCCCTGCTCTTATGAGAAGCCTGAGGCCCTCCCCCTCCGCCGACGGCGCCTCCGGCGGCGGGCTGGCGGTGCGGTTCGGATGGCGGGTCGCGGCGCTGGCTTTCCTGTTCACCGGCTTGTTCGTGGTGCTCTTTTTCCGGTTGTGGTTCGTGCAGTTGGTGGAAGGGGAGGAGTTGGCCGAGCAGGCGGACGCCAACATTTTGACCTTGGAATATTTGGAGGCCCCCCGGGGCAACATCATCGACCGCAACGGCATCCCGCTGGCCGTGTCCACCTCCCGCATCGTTTTGGAAGTGGACCGGGCCGAGTTGCCGGTGGAGGAAGAAGACGATGTCATTCAACGGCTGGCCAGCCTGCTGGGGGTGACCCCGGTGGAGGTGAGGGCCCTGTTGGAGGAAGCCGGCTCCGGGCAGGTGGCGGTCATCTCCGAAATGGACATCGGCGCCGACGTCGCCTACCAGATTTTGGAGCAGCGCCGCACCCTGCCCGGGGTGGCGGTGCGGGTTCAGCCGGTGCGCCAATACCTGCAGGGGGAGTTGATGGGGCACGTGCTGGGGCACATCGGCCTGCCCAACCAGGAAGACCTGGACCGCTTGCCCAACATCGACGCGGAGACGGTGGTGGGCAAACAGGGGGTGGAGTTGCAGTACGACGAGTTTCTGCAGGGGAGCCTGGGCCGCGTTTCCTACCGGCAGGCCCCCAACGGCGACATTCTGGAAGAGGTGGGGCAGATCGATCCGGTGCAGGGGGACACGGTGCATCTCACCTTGGACATCCCCACCCAGCAGGTGGCGGAGCGGGTGTTGGCGGAAGCCATCGAGCTGGCCAACGACTTGAAGGAGGAAGCCGAACCGGAAGACCCGTCCCTGATACCCGGCCCGGCCGAGCGGGCGGCCGCCCTGGTGCTGAATGTGAACACCGGGGAGGTGCGGGCCATGGCCTCCCATCCCACCTTCGCCCCGCAGGCCTTCGTGGGCGGCATAGAAACCGCCGCTTTTGAAGAGTTGTCGGAGAAGCAGGCTTTCAACAATCTGGTGATTCAGGGGCTGAAGCCCCCCGCCTCCACTTTCAAAGCGGTCACCTACGTAACCGCCGTGGAGGAGAACATTTTCCCGGAGGGGGCCGCCTCCCCGGAGGACGCCATCGACTGTTCGGCGCAGTTGGAGGCCGACTTCGTGGACCAGTCGCAGTTGGTGTGGCGCAACTGGACCTATCCGGAGGACGACGGCCGTCAGAACCTGCACCGGGCCTTCCAACGTTCCTGCAACATTTATTTTTGGGAGATAGCCCTTTCCATCTGGCGGGCCTACGTCCGAACCGACCGGGAGGACCTGGTGCAGCAATGGGCGGACCAGATCGGGTTCGGACGCCGCTCCCAGGTGGATCTTCCCTTCGAAAACCCGGGGGTGCTGCCCGACCGGGAGTTGTTCGAGCGGTGGCGGCGCACCCAGCCGTGGCGGGTGCGTCCCGAAGGGTGGCTGGGCGGCGACCTGATGAGCCTGGTGGTGGGGCAGGGTTCCATCCTGGCCACCCCCCTGCAGTTGGCGGTGGCCTACTCTTCCCTGGTCAACGGGGGCGTCGTCTACCAGCCGTGGGTGGTGGACCGGGTGGTGGACTCGGCGGGGGAGTTGGTGATCGACAACGGCCCCCGGGTGCTGCGCACGTTGGACATTTCCCCCGCCACGGTGGGATCCCTGCGCCGGGACTTGGCGGCGGTGGTGCAGGAGGGCACCGCCGCCAAAGCCTTCGAGGAAATGGGGCCGCTGTCGGCCCGCATCAGCGGCAAAACCGGCACCGCCCAGAGTTTCACCGACCAGGAAGGGGTTTATCACGATTCCACCGCCTGGTTCGCGGGGGCCCTCCCCGCCGACGATCCGCAGTGGGTGGTGGTGGTGATGGTGGACGAAGGCGGCTCGGGCGGGGCGGTGGCCGCCCCGGCGGCGCGGGCCATCATGCAGCACCTGCTGCAGGTGCCGGTAACCCCGCTGGTGGCGGGCGAAGAAACGGAAAGGTAGGCGATGGCGGTACTGGGCGGGAGGAGGGGCTACCGGCCGGAGCCGGTGCGCGGCCTGTTCGCCGACCGGCCCAAACCGGCCCCGGACGTGGCCATGTTCGTAATAATCGCCGGGCTGCTGGCCCTGAGCGCGGTGATGGTCTATTCCGCCACTTTTATCCGCGACGCGGAGGGGGGAGGGGGGGCCTTCGGGGCCATGACCCGGCAGATGGTCTTCGCAGGGGCCGGGCTGGCCGCCTTCATCATCGCCTCCCTGGTCGGCTACCGGGAGTACCGGCGGCTCCTCCCCTATTTTTACGGCCTGACCGTGCTGGGCCTGATCGTGGTGCTGTTTTTCCCGCCGGTGAAAGGGGCCAACCGGTGGATTCCCCTGGGGGCTTTCCAGTTGCAACCCTCCGAGTTCGCCAAAGTGGCCCTGGTGGTGGTGCTGGCCGGCGTGCTGGCCCGGGCCCGGGAGGAGGGGATGCGCTGGCGGCGCATGGGGTTCGCCATAGCCCTGGTGGCCCTGCCCTGCCTTCTCATTTTCATCCAACCCGACCTGGGGACCATGCTGGCGGTGATGTTTTTGACGGCGGGGATGCTCTTCGCGGCCGGCCTAAGCTTCCGCCAACTGGCGGCTCTGCTGGCGGCCGGGGCGGCCGGGGTGGTGGCCGTCTTCCGGCTGAACCTGCTCCAGGAGTACCAGATCAACCGCCTGTCCGGCTTCCTGGATCAAACGGTCGACCTGCAGGGGATGAACTGGAACATCAACCAGTCCAAAATCGCCATCGGCTCCGGGCAGTTGTTCGGACGGGGCCTGCTGGAGGGCACCCAGACCGGCCTCGACTTCGTCCCCTCCCAGACCACCGACTTTATTTTCACGGCCGTGGCCGAACAGCTGGGCTTCTTCGGCGGGCTGGCGGTGCTGCTGGTGTACGTGTTTCTGATATGGCGCATCTTGATGATCGCCGCCGCCTGCTCGGACCGCTTCGGAAGCCTGATCGCGGTGGGCATGGCCTCCCTGCTGGCCTTCCATATTTTCATCAACATCGGGATGACGATGGGCGTGGCCCCGGTGACCGGCCTGCCCCTGCCTTTTATGAGCGTGGGAGGTTCGGCCATTATCGCCATGTCCGCCGGGTTGGGGATCGTCAACTCGGTGTGGCGCACCCGCAGCCCCCTCCCCCCCGAACTGGCCCGGGAACCGTAGGATCCGGCAAATGCGCCGCGCCCCGAAATTAGCCGCTATACTAGAAGGCGGGACACCGGGGGGCCGCCCCCCTGGAATCGTTTTCAGAAGTCCGGAACGGGCCGCGTCGGGCGCTACATCCGTCCGACGCCGCCGACCGGGGTGGAATGTAAGGAGGACCCTGTGAAAACCGCAGGCGGAATGATGCGAAAGGCGGGTGCCGCGCGGGCGCCGGCCGGCCCCGCCGCGCTCCCGGGTCCGAACCGCACGATTAGGCGAGGTTGTTCGCCCAAGGAGTTGATTAATGCCGTTGTTTCGACGCAAAGCAACAGTCCTGAGACGCGGGGTAGGTGATTCCCCGACCGAGGAGCTGAGCACCAGGAAGGTGGGGGTAAGAACCGTCCAGGTGCGGCGGGTTCAGGAAGCCGAATCCGCCCCCGCTAAAAAACCGAGGCCCCGCCCCGCCCGCCGTCCGCGGAACCGGAGCGGGCCCGCCCCCGGCTCCGGCCGGCGCACCTTCTCCGACGCCGGAGTGGTTCCGCCCCCCACCGGACGCAAGCAGATGCTGGTGCGGGTGCGCCCCCATCAGACGCAGGCGGTGGTGCTGGAAGGGCCGCGCCTGGTGGAACACTACGTGCACCTGTCGGATCAGCAGTCGCTGGTGGGCAACATTTACCTGGGACAGGTGCGCAGCGTCCTGCCCGGCCTGGAGGCGGCCTTTGTGGACATCGGCGCCGAGAAAAACGGCATCCTCTACGCGGCGGATGTGATCGCCGCTAAACAAGCCCCCAAAAACGGGTCCCGCATCGAGGAACTGCTCAAATCGGGGGAAAACATCATCGTGCAGGTGGACAAGGACGCCATGGGCACCAAAGGGCCCCGGCTGACCAGCCAGGTGGTTCTGTCCGGCCGCCATCTGGTGCTGATGCCCAGCGATGATTCGGTGGGCATTTCCCGCCGTCTGCCCGACAAAGAGCGGGTGCGATTGCGCAACATCGTGGAGTCGGAACGGCCCAAAGGGTACGGGGCTATCGTGCGCACCGCCGCCGAGCGGGCCTCCCGGGAGGAAATCCGCTCCGACATTTCCCGGCTGGTGAATCAGTGGCGGAGCATCCGCAACCGCTCCCAGAACGGCAAAGCCCCCCGCGTGCTGTACCAGGAACCGGATCTGCTGTCGCGGGTCATCCGGGAGCATTTCACCCCCGACTTCCGGCGCTTGCTCATCGACGACCGGGACGCTTTTCAGCAGGTGAAATCCTACCTGGAGGGCTTCGCCCCGCAACTGGTGTCCAAAGTGGAGTGCGCCGGGGAGGACGACCAGGGGCTGTTTGAACGTTTTCGGGTGGACGACCAGCTGCGCCGGGCCTTGGAACGCAAAGTGTGGTTGCCGTCCGGCGGGCATCTCATCATCGACCGGGCCGAAGCCCTTACCGTCATCGACGTCAACACCGGAAAATTCGTGGGCACCTCCAACCTGGAGGACACGGTGCTGCGCAACAACCTGGAAGCGGCCGAGGAGGTGGGCCGCCAGTTGCGGTTGCGGGACATCGGCGGGATCATCGTCATCGACTTCATTGACATGGAACGCCGCCGCAACCGGGACGCGGTGTTGCGCCGCCTCCGGGAAACGCTGGCTTTGGACAAGACCACCACCCAGGTGCACGAGGTTTCCAGCCTGGGCCTGGTGGAAATGACCCGCAAAAACGTGTCCAGCGGGCTGCTGGAGGCTTTCTCCGAACCCTGCCCCAAATGCGAGGGCCGGGGGCTTCTGCTGCACGAGACGGCCGCCGTCACCGGGGCCCCCATTTCCCATCCCCGTTCGGGCAACGGGGACCGCCGCCGCCGATGAACGGCGCGCCCGGTTGGGAAAAACGGGGGGCGCCGCCTATAATGGCCCGGTTAACCCGCGCAACCCCCGACAGAGGCAGGCGATAATGTACGCCATCATCCGCTCCGGCGGCAAACAATCCAAAGTGGCCGCCGGCGACGTCATCGACGTGGAGTTGCTGAAAGGCGCCTCCGAAACCGTGACTTTCACGCCGCTGTTGGTGGTGGACGGGGAGGGGAAGGCGGTGACCGACCGCGCCCGCTTGGAGGAAATGCCGGTCACGGCCGAAGTGGAGGGGGAGGTGCGGGGGGATAAACTGGACATCTTCAAATACAAGAACAAGTCCGGCTACCGCCGCCGCATGGGCCACCGGCAAAGATACACCAGGTTGCGCATCGTAGGCATCGGCGAAGCAACCGAAGGGGAAAACGGACCGGACGACGGGGGAAACGGGGACGGCGGGGAGAACGGGGAGGAGGATTGAAATGTCCAAAACCAAAGGCGGCGGCTCCACCAAAAACGGACGCGACTCGGCGGCCAAACGGCTGGGCCCCAAAGTGTTCGACGGCCAGCGGATCAACGCCGGGGCCATCATCGTGCGGCAACGCGGCACCCGCATTTTTCCCGGCCGCAACGTGGGCCGGGGCGGGGACGACACCCTGTTCGCCCTGGCTCCGGGCACGGTCAAGTACCACACCCGCCATCGTCGTCGCTGCGTGAGCGTTCTCCCCGAATAGGGGAGCACGCGGACGCGGTGTTCGTAGACCGGGTTCGGGTCCGCCTCCGTTCCGGCGACGGCGGGGCCGGGGCGGTTTCTTTCCTGCAACAGGGCCGCCGCCCGCGCGGCAAACCGGCCGGAGGTTCGGGGGGGGCCGGAGGGGACGTGGTCATAATCGCCGACTCTTCCCTTTCCACCTTGCAGGCCTACCGGCGCCGCACCCACCATAAAGCGGGCAAAGGAACGCACGGCTCCGGCGACCTGCGGAACGGCCGCCGGGGGGAGGACCTGCGCTTCCCCGTTCCCCCCGGAACGGCGGTGTTCGACGAAGAGGGCCGTTTGGCGGCCGATCTGCTGTCCCCCGGCCAACGGGTGCGGGTTTTGACCGGGGGCCGCGGCGGACGGGGCAACGCCGCCCTGGCCTCCCCCCGCCGCCGGGCCCCCGCCTTCTGCGAACAGGGGGAGTACGGGAGCGGGGCCTGGTTCACGCTGGAAATGAAACTGCTGGCCGACGCCGCCCTCATCGGCTACCCCAACGCCGGCAAATCCACTTTCATTTCCCGGGTGTCCGCCGCCCGCCCCAAAATCGCCGACTATCCCTTCACCACTTTGGAACCCAACCTGGGGGTGGTTGCGGTGGGGGAGCGGGAGTTCGTGCTGGCCGACATTCCCGGCCTGGTCGCCGGGGCCTCCGAAGGAAAAGGGCTGGGACGCGCCTTCCTGCGCCACTGCGAACGGGCCCGGGCCCTGGTGATGCTGCTGGACCCCTCCCCTTTGCAGACCGACCCGCTGGAGTTGCAGTATCGGACGTTGCTCGGGGAGCTGGAGGCCTACCATCCCGGGTTGCCCGCCCGCCCGCGGGTGGTGCTGATTTCCAAAGCGGACCTGTCCCCGGAGGTTCCCGACGCCCTGCGGGAGCAGGCGGGGGAGGTGGGGATGGTGAGCGCCGTCACCGGGGCCGGGCTGGAGGAGGCCCTGCACCGCATCGCCGACGCCGTGCAAAAGGCCGAGCATGAGGAGTCCCCGGCCGGCCGGGAAGGCTACGTGCTGCACCGTCCGATGGAAACTTTCACCGTGCGGCGGACGGACGGGGCCTGGGAGGTGAGCGGACGGCTGGCGGAACGGGCGGTGGGATTGAACGATTTGACCATGACCGGGGCCGCTTCCCTGGCCGCCAGCCGTCTCCGCCGGCTGGGGGTGGACGACGCTTTGCGGGAGGCGGGGGCCCGCCCGGGGGACGAGGTTCGCATCGGCGACCTGTCGTTTGAGTTCACCGATGACTGAGGGAGCGGCTGCGCGCCGCCCGGTCGCCCCGGGGTCGCCGGTGGCCCTCAAAGTGGGTTCTTCCAGCCTCATCGCCGCCGGAGGGCGGGTGGACGAGGGGGCGGTGGAACGGGTGGTGGGCCAGGTGCGCTCCCTGCGGGAGGCCGGCTACCCGACCGCCCTCATCACCTCCGGGGCGGTGGCGGCCGGCCGGGCGGGCCTGGGGGAGGCCCCGGCGGACATCACCGGCCTGCAAGTGGCGGCCTCGGTGGGGCAAACCCGGCTTATCGTCCAATATCACCGGGCCTTCGCCGCCGCCGGATACGCGGTGGGCCAGGTTCTCATCACCCGGGACATCCTGGCCATGCGCTCCCAGTATTTGCACGCCCGCGCCGCCCTGGGACGGATGCTGGAGGGGGGAATCGTGCCGGTGGTGAA
Source organism: Candidatus Spongiisociaceae bacterium (assembly GCA_965202665.1). GTDB lineage: Bacteria > Actinomycetota > Acidimicrobiia > Spongiisociales > Spongiisociaceae. The sequence continues at coordinate 164,122 of OZ241841.1, read as the reverse complement.
CGAAAACGACACGGTGGCGGTGGAAGGCCTGCGGGTGGGCGACAACGACCGTTTGGCGGCCATCGTCTCCCACCTGATAGGGGCGGGGGCGCTGATTATCCTCACCGACACCGAAGGGCTTTTTTCCTCCGATCCCAGGTCGGGTCCGGCCCGGTTGCTGACCGAAGTGAGTTACGCCGACCCGATTCTGGAGGAAATTTCCCGGGGGGAGTCGGGGCCGATGGGGTCGGGCGGGGTTTCCTCCAAAGTGGCGGCCGCGCAGATGGCGGCCTGGTCGGGCATCCCCGCCGTAGTGGCCCGCTCCGACCGGGAGGGGGCGGTGTCCGACATCGTAGCGGGCCGGGCGGTGGGCACCTACGTGATTCCCCGCGCCGGCAAACTTTCGGCCCGCAAGCTGTGGCTGGCCTTCGGGCAGCGGACGGAGGGGGCGGTGAACGTGGACGAGGGAGCGGCCCGGGCGGTGACGGAACGGGGGAGCTCTTTGCTGCCGGTGGGGGTAACCGGGGTGGAAGGGGAGTTCGCAGCCGGGGCGGCGGTGGAAATCCGCGACCCGCGGGGAGAGCTGGTGGCAAAAGGAGTAGCCGGCCTCGACTCCGGCAAACTTGCCTCGGTGATGGGCCGCCGCTCCGCCGACTCCGGCTGGGAAAGAGAGGTAATACACCGCGACCAAATGGTGGTCCTAACCACCGACTAACCCGCCGGGGGGCGAAAGCCCGGCCCGTGATACTCTCCAAACCAAGCGTGTTAGAATAGCGTCGCGAACGGTCGGAGGTGGCGATGATCGACTTAATTGAAAACCGGTTGCCGGAGTTGCGAAGACTGTGCCAAGAGCACAATGTGGCTCGCTTGGAGCTGTTCGGCTCGGCGGTTACAGGAGAATTCCGCGACGATAGCGACCTGGATTTCTTGGTCAAATTTAATGATAAGGCCTCAAAGCGTTGCTGGTTCTACCTAGATTTCCAGGAGGCGCTGGTGGCCCTGTACGGACGGAAAGTGGACCTGCTGGCCGCCAAGGATTCGTACCGGAATCCGTATTTTGATCGTGCGGTAGCGGAAAGCAGGGTGGTGGTTTATGAATCATAGGGCATGGAAATTTCTGTATGACATAAAATACTTTGCCGTCGGCATCACCGAGAAGATCCAAGACAAGGATCTGAAGTTCTACGAAAATGACGAATGGCTCCGCTTGGGCGTGGAGCGCTCTTTGGAAAATATCGGTATTGCCTTGATTGCATTAGCAAAATTAGACCCTCATCTGCTCGAAAATATCACTGAATATCGAAAAATAATCGGACTGCGAAATGTTTTAGCGCATGAATACGGACAAATTGAAAATGAGCAAGTTTGGAACGTACTGATAAAAAAACTGCCGGTTCTGATTGAAGACGTTGAGCGTTTGATGTCCTGACGCATCCCGGATTATATGACGTGATGTTCAGTCCAGATCCATCTGATGGAACAACGCAGGCTTTGCGGAAGAGGCTACCATTTCATTGAAGGCCCTCTTTGGATCAGCCTCCCGGTCTCCGTTGTCCGAAACCCGGAAGAAGCCCTCAGCCGATGAACCCCCTCAAGGTTTAACTTGACTGAACCCGAATTTTTCAGCGGCGCCACAGGGAGCGGGTGAACAGGAGCAACACCGGGAAAACCTCCAGCCGCCCGGCGATCATCAGAAAAGACAGCGTCCACTTCCCGGGCCAGGTGACGGACAGATAGTTGCCGGAGGGACCCAAATCGCCCAAAGCGGGGCCGATGTTGCCCAAAGCGCTGGCCGTGGCCGACACCGCCCCCACGATGTCCAGTTCCGGGCCGAAGGTGGCGGACAGAAAACCCATCAGGAAAGTGCCGGTCATAAACAGAAACATGAAAAACAGAAAGAAGCTCTGCACGCTTTCCACCACCGGATCCGGCACCCGTCTGGCCCCGAAGCGGGTGGGAAACACCGCCCGGGGATGAATGATGCGCCGCAAATCGTTGGCCGCCGCCTTCACCAGCACCCCCAGGCGGAAGGTTTTGATGCCCCCGGCGGTGGACCCGGCCATCCCCCCCACGAACATCAGGCCCACCACCAGAATCTGCAAGGCCGGTATCCACAAGCCGAAGTCGGCGGTGGCGTAGCCGGTGGTGGTGATAAGCGACACGGCGGTGAACAGGGAGTTCCGAATGTCATCGCCCGCCCCCGACCCCCATAACCCCCCTGCGATAATCACCGCCGCCGCCAAAATAATCGCCGCGTAGAGACGGAACTCGGTGTTGCGCCAGTAACGGCCCGGATCCCGAACGGCCCGGAAATGGAGGGCGAAGGAGGAGCCGGCGATGAACATGAACACGATCACCACCCACTGCGTGTAAGCCCCGAACGCCCCGATGGAAGCCGCCTCGGTGCCGAATCCGCCGGTGGACATGGTGGTGAAAGCGTGGTTGACCGCCTGGAACAGGTTCATGTCCCCCGCCCACAGCAACAGGGCCTCGGCGAGGGTGATGAGCGCGTAAACGTACCAGAGGCGCTTGGCGGTTTCCCGGAAACGGGGGGTGAGGCGGTCCGGTTCCGGGCCGGGCGACTCGGCGCGGGCCAACTGCACCCCGCCCGAACCGAGCAGGGGCAGCACCGCCAGCGACAGCAGGATCACCCCCATCCCCCCGATCCACTGGGTCAGCGACCGCCACAGCAGTATCCCATGCGGGAGCAGGGACGGGTCGGGCACCACCGACGCCCCGGTGGTGGTGAACCCGGAGGCGGTTTCAAAAAAGGCGTCGGTGGCGTTGCCGATGGCCCCGCTCAGCAGATAGGGGAGGGTGCCGAACAGGGACATGGCCAGCCACGACAGGCCCACCGCCGCGAAACCCTCCTTGGTGGTCAGGTTGCCGGGCCGCCCGAAGATCCGGCGGCTGGCGGCCCCGCAGGCGAAAGTGACCGCCGAGGCCAAGGCTATCCCCCAGCCGGTTTCCCACTCCCGGTAGATGAAAGAAACCGCCGCCGCGGGGAGCATGGCGATGCCGGAGGCGGCCACCACCGACCCGATGACGAACGCCAGCCGCCCGAACATATGCCCCCGGTTGCCCAGCAGGGCGGCCAGAATCCGGCTTTTCCCCGGCGGCCCGGTTCCCTTTTTCACCGGGAAAACAGGCTTTCCACTTCCGCCATGGCCGACGGAAGCGAAAAAATGATCATATGATCCCGGGGGCGGATTTCGGTGGCCCCGGACGGCACCAGGGTTTGATCCTCGCGCAAGATGCCCCCCACCACCGCCCCGGACGGGAGGGGAATGTCGTTGAGGGTGCGCCCCACTATGCCGCACTGCGAATCCACCTCGAACTCCACCGCCTCGGCGTCGGTGTCGGAGAAGGTGACCACCGAATGAATGGTCCCCCGGCGCACGAAACGGAGAATGGAGTTGGCCGCCGCCAGCCGCACCGAAACGGTGGTGTCCACCCCGATCCCGGCCAGCAACCCCACGTAACTCATGCGGGTGACGCGGCTGATGGTGGTGGGGGCCCCCAGGGCTTTGGCCACCAGCGAGGCGATCAGGTTGGTGGTGTCCTCCCCGGTGAGGGCCACCACCGCGTCTTCGGTGATGTCGAATCCGCCCAGCACCTCCGGGTCGGTGGGGTCGCCGGTGATGACCAACGCGGACGGGTTCTCCTCCGCCATCCGCTCGCTGCGGGCCCGGTCCCGGTCGATCACCACCACGTCCACCCCTTTTTCCAACAGCAGTTGCGCGGTTTGGGAGGCCACCCGGGTGCTGCCCACCACCAGGCAACGGCTGATTTCCCGTTTGTTGAGGCCGATCAGCTCTTTGGCCCGGTCCACATGCTCGGTTTTCACCATCAACAGCAGGTGGTCGCCTTCTTGGATGGTGGTGTCGCCACGGGCCACGATGGTCAGCCCGTCCCGCACCACCGCGATGGCCAGCCATCCGAACCCGTTCACCCGGTTCTGCAAGGTGCTCAACGGCGGCCCCACCAGCGGCGACAGGCCGGTGGCGGTCCCCCCCACCAGCGACAGGCGGCCTTCTCCGAAGTCGATCAGTTCCGAAACCCCCGATTCGCTGACCAGGGTGGAGATTTCCTCCGCCGCCGACTCCACCGGGTTGATGACCATGTCCACCGACAGGCCCTCTATGCCCTCCTGCAAGTCGGGGTCCTGCACCCGGGCCACGGTGCGTTTCACCCCCAAGGTTTTGGCGGCGTGGCAGGCCAGCAGGTTGGCCCCGTCGTTGGCGGAGACGGCCAGCAACAGGTCGCTGCGCTCCGCTCCGGCTTCGGTGAGAACGGAGGAGCTGGCCCCGTTGCCGGTTATCACCAGCGCGTCCAGCCGTTCCCGTATCTCATCAACGCGGCGGTCGTTGGTTTCGATGACAACCACGTCCTGGCCTTCGCCCGCCAGACGTTCGGCCAGGAAAGTCCCGACCGCGCCCGCGCCGACAATAATTATGCGCATAAGGTTGCGTAAACCCCCGCTAGCTTGTACGAATATAAGGTTAGTGCCCTATCGCCCCCCGGCGAAAGATTTGCCCGCCCCGCCGCCCTCCGACGGGCGGGCGGGAGCCGGGCCGGGGACGGGTAGCATACGGGGCGGGATGACCATGTTTCCGCCCACTTTGGCCGCCTACGTCCCGTTGTTGAGGGAAACGGACGATCTGCATCGCCTGCGCCTGATAGCCCACGAGTTCGGCCTGCGCTGGGAGGACACCCCCCTTCGGGAAAGGTTGTCGTTGATAGCCGAAGAACCGGGCCCGGTCACCCCGCCCTGGGACGCCTTTTTGGCCGCCTACGCCGAATACCGTTGCTATCACGACCGGTTGCGCGCCCCCGACTGGGTGTTCCAACCGGGACGTTACCTGGACGGTTTCTGGTTCATCCTCCCCCCGGAATGGACTTTCTTCCGCATGGAGGACCGGGTTCATTCCCCGGCCGCTTTCGAAGCCCACGGCACGTTGCTGGCCGAACGGGAACTGAAAGTGGTGTGATGAACCGGGGAGAGACGCAGGCCTGTTTTACGGAAGTGGCCGAGATTTTGTCTAGGCGGCGGGTGAGCGCCCGCGTCTACATCGTGGGCGGGGCGGCCATGGCCCTGGCCTACGACCGCGACCGGCACACGCCCCTTGACGAGCCGGCCGCCGGGGGGTGCGCCGAGTTGACCGAGGCGGTGCGGGAAGTCGCCCGACGCCGGGGATTGCCCGACTCCTGGTTGAACGAGCGGGCCTCCTCCTGCATTACCCGGGGCGGGGACGCGAGGGAGAGGGTGGTGTTCGACCATTCGTCCCTGTGGGTGGCCGCCGCCTCCCCGGAGCGGATGCTGGCCATGAAAGTCATGTCCGCCCGCCGCGCCGACGCGGAAGACGTGAAAACCCTGCTGGGAATACTCGGTTTCACCACCGCCCGCCGGGTTATGGAAGCCGTCCAAGCCGTTTTTCCCGATGAGCCGATACCGGAACGTTCCCGGCGGATGGTGGCGGCCCTGACCGGCGGGTAGCATTGCGCCCGGAAACGATCCCGGGAGTCAAGTTGGCAAATTTCGCTTCCCCCGCCGCGGTGGGGGACGCCCTGCAAAAAGTCGGCTACCTGGCCGACGAACATATCAGCAACGTCGCCTTTCTGGCCGAACGGCTGGGCAAGCCCCTGCTGGTGGAGGGCCCGGCCGGTTCCGGAAAAACCGAATTGGCCAAGTCGCTGGCCGCCGCCCTGGGGCGAAGGCTGATCCGCCTGCAGTGCTACGAAGGTTTGGACGAGTCCAAAGCCCTCTACGAATGGAACTACAAAAAGCAGCTGTTGCGCATCCAGGCCGACCGCGACGCCGGATGGGAAAGCCTGGAAGCCGACATTTTCACCTCCGGTTTTCTGCTGGAACGGCCCCTGCTGGAAGCCATCCGCTCCGCGCAGCCGGCGGCGTTGCTGATCGACGAAGTGGACCGGGTGGAGGTGGAAACCGAAGCCCTGCTGTTGGAGGTTTTATCCGACTTTCAGGTGTCCATACCCGAGCTGGGCACCTTGCAGGCGCAGTCCCACCCGCTGGTGGTTCTCACCTCCAACAACACCCGCGAGTTGTCGGAGGCCCTGAAACGCCGTTGCCTGTTCCTGCATCTGGACTACCCGCAGGTGGAACGGGAACGGGAAATCCTGCTCAGCCGGGTGCCCGGGTTGCCCGCCGAACTGGCCGACCGCCTGGCCCGCATCGTCCGCCGCTTGCGGGACATGCCGTTGAAGAAAGCCCCTTCGGTGAGCGAATCCATCGACTGGGCCCGCACCCTCCTCACTCTGGGGGCCTCCCGCCTGGACGCCGAAACGGCCCGCTCCACCCTGCACGTCGCCCTGAAACATCAGACCGACATCGAAGCGGCCGGACGGGAGTTGGCAGATTTGGAGCCAGCGGCGGGGGACGACCCGCCTCCCGCCCGATGAGATGCTGGAGGTCCTGACCGGTTTCATCCGCGAACTGCGGGAGGCGGGGGTGCCCGCTTCCATGGTGGAGTCGATCGACGCCTTGCGGGCCCTGTCGGCCATCGACCTGTCCGACCGCTCCGCCTTCAAATCGGCCTTGGCGGCCACCCTGGTCAAAAACGCCGGCCACCAGCCGGCCTTCGACACGGCCTTCGAAGTGTTTTTCGCCTTCGACCGCCCCCGCCCGCCGGCCGACGACCCGCCCCCGGAAGGGGTTTCCCCCCGGCTCCCGCCCGGACAGGGGAGAGGGGGGGGAGGGGAGGGGGAGGCGGCGGACAGGTTGCGGGAAATGCTGGCCGCCGCCCTGGCCGGGGGGGACGGGGAGGCGATGCGCCGCCTGGCCCGGATGGCGGTGGACGGCTTGGCGGGGATGGAACGGGGGCGTCCGGTGGGCGGGGCCTACTATTTGTACCGCACGTTGCGCCGCCTGTCGGTGGACGAGTTGCTGGAGGAGATGGCGGCCAGCTGGGAGGGGCGGGGTTTGGACGGGGCGGTGCGCCGCGACGAGTTGGAGGCCCGTCTGGAACGGTTCCGGGAGGAGGTGCGGGCCGAGATCCGGAGGAGATTGGTGGCCGACCGGGGACGGGAGGCGGTGGCCCGCACCTTGCGCGTCCCCTTAGCGGAAGATTTGGACCTGATGCACGCCACCCGGGTGGATTTGGCCCGCATCGAGTCGGCGGTGTATCCGCTAACCCGCAAACTGGCCTCCCGCCTAGCCTCCCGCCGCAAACGGTTGCGAACCGGACGGCTGGATTTCCGCCGCACCATGCGCCGCTCTCTCGCAACGGGCGGAACCCCCATCGATCCGGTTTTCCGCAACCCGTTCGTTTCCCGTCCGGAAATAATGCTGCTGTGCGACATGAGCGGCTCCATGGCCACCTTCTCCCGTTTCACCCTCCAGTTCGTATACGCCATGTCCGGCCAGTTCAGCCGGTTGCGCTCTTTCGTGTTCGTGGACGCCCTAGACGAAGCCACCCGCTTCTTCACCCAAGGAGCGGACTTCGAAACTGCGTTGCGGGCGGTGACCGCCGAAACGGAAGTGGTATGGCTGGACGGACATTCCGACTACGGAAATTCACTGGAAATGTTCCGCGACCGCTACGGGGACGACCTAACTTCCCGCACCACGGTCATCATCACCGGCGACGCCCGCAACAACTACCGCCGCCCCCGAGCGGAAACCTTAGGCCAAATAAGGGAACGGGCCCGGGCCCTGTATTGGCTGAACCCGGAGCCGCGCGCCTACTGGAATACCGGAGATTCGGTAATGGAAACCTACGCCAACCACTGCGACGGAACCTACGAGGTGCGCAACCTGCGCCAACTACGCGATTTCATAGAAATGGCGGGCGCCCCCCGCCGAACCCCGCCCCCGACCCCAGCCGCCCCGCCGCGAAGTTAGCCGAAACGCCAACCCGTTAGATCCCCCCAAAAAAACCCGCCGACCAGTTAGCCAGTCCCCGGAACGCGAAAAATATCTCTATCGGCCCCCTTGAATTTCTCGAAAAACCACCGTACGTTAGGGGCGGGAGGGCGGGGGGCGGGCGGGCCCCCCAATTTTTGAGAACGCGAAAAGTTTTCTTAGAACGCGAAGTCCGAATATAGGTTTTTTGGCCGGCCTGAGGGGCGTGGCAACATTTTGATCGGAACTGCCCGGCCTTCAGCCGCCACTTCGAAAATGCGTACCCGCTGACCAGTTAGCCAGCCCCCGGAACGCGAAAAATATCTCTATCGGCCCCCTTGAATTTCTCGAAAAACCACCGTACGTTAGGGGCGGGAGGGCGGGGGGCGGGCGGGGCCCCCCCAATTTTTGAGAACGCGAAAAGTTTTCTTAGAACGCGAAGTTCGAATATAGGTTTTTTGGTCGGCTTGAGCGGCCTGATCCCGTTGGCCTGAACCTGCTTCCCGCCCTTGGCCGCCTGTCTCCTAGTCCTCCTAGTAAGAAAGATTCGGCGGATAAGACCCCCTTGTGAAGCGGCGGGAGACCGGGTATGTTAGGAGAATGACGGGGGTGGGAGGAAAGACTATGCGACGTATGTTGGCATTGGGGATGGCGGCGCTCTTGGCCGGGATGTGGGCGGGGGCGGACGGAGCCGGGGGAGCCGGCGGGGGAACTTCCTGCGTGGGTTTGGAGAAGCCGGTTTCTGGGGAGGAAACCGCCGGCTACCAGCCGGGGCCCGGCTACGGAGGACATTGGGGCCTGGACCTGGCGGCCGTCGGCGACGAACCGGTGCGGGCCGCGGCCGGGGGAGTGGTCTCCTTCTCCGGGACGGTGGCCGGCAACCGCACCGTCACCGTGGACCATGGAGGCGGGTTGAAAACCAGTTACTCCTACCTGGCCCGGTCGCAGGTGGCTAAAGGGCAACGGGTGGCCCGCGGCCAGCCCCTGGGCGAGGCGGACGGACGTTCGCATTCCGGCCTGCCCTATCCCACCCTCCATTTTTCGGTGCGCATCAACGGGACGTACGTGGATCCCGCCCCCCGGCTGGGGTGCCTGCCCCGCTCCCCGTCGGCCGGTCTGCGCCTGGTGCCGGCGGACCGCACCGCGCGGTGAACCGGGCGGTTCCAGCTTCCGGCCGTCCGGGCGGGCTATTGTCATAGCATGGCCAACCTGATGTTGCTCCGCCACGCCAAATCGGACTGGGACGCCGAATACGGCAGCGACCGCGACCGCCCCCTCAACCGGCGGGGGGTGCGTTCCGCGCAGGCCATCGGGAGCTTCGTCGCCGCGCACGGCCTGATCCCCGATCTGATTCTGTCCTCCAACGCGACGCGGGCGGCGAACACGGTCCGCCTGGCCGCCGCCGCCGGCCAATGGGAGGCGGAAATCCGGGAGGTTCCCGAACTGTACGGGGCGGGACCGGAGGACGTCCTGGCCATGGCGCGGGAGGAGGGAGAGGCGGAGCGGTTGCTGGTGGTGGGTCACAACCCGGCCATGTCGCTGACGGCCAGCCGTCTCACCGGGGGGATGCTGGGAATGCCCACCGCCGCCCTGGCCTGCCTGGCGACGCCCGGCTCCTCCCTGGCCGAGGCGGCCTGGGGGACGGCCGAGTTGGAAATGTACGTCACCCCCCGGCCGTTGCTGGCGGCCGCCGGCCGGGCCGGGCAGTAGTGCCCCGGCGGCGGTTCGCCCGGCTGGTAGATTGGAGGCGGCCCGCGCCCGCGGGCGCCCGGCGGCTTCGGGGAGGAAGCGTAATATGACCAGCCCCTTCGGTTCGATGCTGACCGCCATGATCACCCCCTTCGCCCCCGACGGTTCAGTCGACTACGAGCGCACCGCCCGCCTGGCCCGCTACCTGGTGGACAACGGTTCCGACGGCCTGGTGGTCAGCGGCACCACCGGCGAGTCGCCCACCCTGTCCGACGCCGAAAAACTGGCCTTGTATTCCACGGTGGCGGAGGCGGTGGGGGCGCGGGCGGCGGTGGTGGCAGGAACCGGAACCTACGACACCGCCCATTCGGTGGAAATGTCGCGGCGGGCGGCCGACGCCGGAGCGGATGGGATAATGGCCGTCACCCCCTACTATTCCCGCCCCCCGCAACGGGGTTTGGCCGCCCATTTCCACGCGGTGGCCGAAGCCACCGACCTGCCGCTCATCGTCTACAACATTCCGGGGCGCGCCGCCCGCCTGATAGAAGTGGAAACCTTGGCCGAAATCGCCCGCCATCCCCAAGTGGCGGCCGTCAAAGACGCAGTGGAGGACGTGCGGTTCACCGAGGAAAGCCGGGCGGCGATGCCCGACGAGGTCGCCATCTACTCCGGCACCGATTCGGTCACCCTCCCCCTGATGGAAGCGGGGGCGGCGGGGGTGATTTCAGTGGCCTCCCACTTCGCGGGCCGCCAGATCAAAGCCATGGTGGAGGCGTTTCTGGCCGGCGACCGGGCGGAGGCGGAACGGTTGCACAACGGCCTGATGCCCCTTTTCGAAGCGTGTTTCATAGAACCCAATCCGATGCCGACCCGGGCCGGGCTGAGCGCGCTGTGGGAGCCGGTGGGAGACCCCCGCCTCCCGCTGGCGGCCGCCCTTGAATCCACCCGCGAGTCGGTGACGGCGGCGGTGGGGTTGGCGCAGGCCCTGTGAGCATTCGGGTCGGTTTCCTGGGCGGCCTCGGCGAAGTGGGGCGCAACTGCGCCTTCTTGGAAGTGGAAGGCCGCATCGCCATGATCGACTGCGGCCTGATGTTTCCCGAAGAGGACATGTGGGGGGTGGATTTGGTGTTGCCCGACTGGCGGGGGCTGCTGGAGCAACGGGGCGACGACGTGCGGTGCGTCATCCTCACCCACGCCCACGAAGACCACATGGGCGGGCTGGGGTATTTTCTGCGGGAATGCAACGTGCCGGTCTACGGAACGGAACTGGCCCTGGCCATCGCCGCCGGGCGGGTGGAGGAGCTGGGGGCGCCGAAGGATTTCCGGGTGACCCCCGCCGGGGACTGGGTGGAGGAGGGCCCGTTTCGGTTTATGATGATCCCGGTTTCCCATTCGGTGCCGGAAGGGTGCGGGGTGGCTTTCGACACGCCGGAGGGGCTGGTGGTGCACACCGGGGATTTCAAACTGGATCCCACCCCCATCGACTCCCGCCCCACCGACCTGCCCGCCTTCGCCCGGCTGGGGGAGATGGGGGTGCGGTTGCTCCTGTCCGACTCCACCAACGCCGAACGGGAAGGGGTGGTTCCTTCGGAGCGGACGCTGGCGGCTTCCATGCGGAGCCTCATCCGGGAGGCCCCGGGGCGGGTGATCGCCACCTGTTTCGCCAGCCACCTGCATCGCGTGCAGCAAATCGCCGACGCCGGTTTGGAAGACGACCGTTATCTGGCTTTTCTGGGGAGGTCCATGGAGCGCAACGTGCGCATCGCCGGGGAGCTGGGGGCGCTGGATCTGCCCGAAGGCAGGGTGGTTGCGGTGGACGAAGCGTTGGAACTGCCCCCGCACCGGGCGCTGATCGTCACCACCGGTTCCCAGGGGGAGCCTTTTTCCGCTTTGACGAAGATGGCCGCCGGCCGCCACCGCTGGGTGGACATCGACCCGACCGACACCGTGATCATCTCCGCCACCCCCATTCCCGGCAACGAAACCTCCACTTCCCGGGTCATCTCCGACCTGATGCGGAGAGGGGCGCGGGTTTTCCACGGACGCAACGCCCATGTGCATGTGTCCGGGCACGCCGCGGCCGAAGAGTTGAAGATTTTGCTGAACGTGGTTCGCCCGCAAACGTTGGTGCCGGTGCACGGGGAGTTCCGGCATCTGCGGGCCCACGCCGGGCTGGGGGAGGCGATGGGGACGCCGGAGGTGCTGGTGTTGGAGGACGGGGACGCGGTGGTGATCGACGGCGACCGCACCGTGGCGGAACGGGGGACTTTGGACGCCGGCCTGGTGTACGTGGACGGCTCCGGGGTGGGGGACGTGCGGGAGGAGTTGCTGGCCGAGCGGGGGCGGCTGAGCGACGATGGGGCGGTGGTGGCGGCGGTGGCGGTGGATTACGACACCGGCCGGTTGGCGGGCAGGCCGCGCTTGGTCAGCCGCGGGTTCGCCGACGAGGACGGGGCGGTGCTGGCGCTGGCCTCTGAGGCGGCCGCGGCGGCGGCGGACGCCTTCGCCGACGATTACGCGGAGGGGGGGCCGGAGGGTTTGGAGGCGGCCGTGAAAAGGGCGGTGCGCAAGGCGATCAAGTCGGAAACCGGGCGCCGCCCGGAGGTGGTGGCCGTAGCGCAGGAGGTGTAATCCCCGGGATAATGCTTTGCGTTGTCCCAAGCAGGTGTTATACTGGCCCGCGCATGCCCAAGACGACACCTACCCGTAAGGGCGCGGGGCGGAGACGGGTGTCCCAGACAACTGCTAAAAAACCGGGCGCCCGGGCGGGCGCCAAAACCGCCGCGCGGCGTTCTCCGCCGTCCGGCGCGGGCCGGTCGCGTACGGCCGCTTCTTCCCGTTCCCGCAGTTCCGCTAGTTCTAAGGCTTCCCGCAACCGCGCCGCTTCCGCTCGTTCCTCTGCTTCCCGCAACCCCTCCGCCCGGTCGTCCGCATCCCGCAGCGGAGCGGCCCCCGGCCGCGCCGCTGCCCGTTCGACCGGTTCCCGTAAAGATTCCCCCTCTTCCCCTTCCCGCAACCGGTCGGAAACTTCCCGCTCCGGCGGGGCCGCTTCGGCCCGGGATGCCCGCCCCTCCTTGTGGCGGGCGATGCGGGACCGTATTCGCTTTGGTTTAGTCCGCCAACCCCGGGACGTGATGAGCCTGGCCTTGATAGTATCCGGCCTGCTGGCTTTTCTGTCGTTTTGGGGGAAGGCGGGCCCTTTGGGCGCATGGATGTTGTCTACATTCCGCTTCCTGGCGGGTGTTTGGGTATATGTCTCCCCGGCCGTTTTAGTCGGTTTGGGAGTCGTGTTGCTGCTGGGGCGCTTTCGAGATCAGTATCGCCGGGTATTTTTCGGCGTGCTGTTGACTTTGGTCGGCTCGTTGGCGCTCTTTCATCTAATGACCGGCAACGTGGCTTTAGCGGGGAACATAGAGGCGGTGCGGGAAAGGGGCGGGGCCCTCGGGGCCTTGCTCGCTTTCCCGCTGCACCGCCTGATGGGCTTTTGGGGGGCTTTTTTGGTGATCACCGCTTTGACGATGACCGGGGTGCTGGTGGTGTGCCGCACCTCCCTGGGACAGGTGGTGAGGGCGGCGGTGGAGTTGACCTCCTACATGTTCAAACGTTTGGGGCAAAGCCGGGAGGCCTTCCGTCAGCGGCTGCGTCCCAACCCGGCCCGTTACCGTCAGCGTCCCCCGGCCCCGGCCGCCCGGGCGCATCCCCCCCAGGCGGCCCGCCCTCAACCTCCGCTTCAAGGTTATCAAGCCGGGCATGCCGGGCATCCCGCCGCCAACGGACAGGCCAAGGCCCCTCCGGCCCAGGATTCCGCAGTTACCGTTGCCGCACAAGCGGCGGCGAACTCACCAAAGCCCCCCTCGCCTAACGGTCAAGTTAAGGGTGAGACTAGCGGCGAGGCTGCTCCCGCTCCCAAACCCGCCGTCGCCAAATCCTCCAAAGGGTACCGGTTGCCTCCGTTGAAAATGCTGAATCGGGGGGCGTCGGGCGGGGGCCCGGACCGCAATATGCTGGAACAGACCGCCCGGCAGTTGGAGAACACTTTGCGCCAGCATCAGGTGGACGCCCGGCTGACCAACGTGGTGGCCGGCCCGACCGTCACCCGCTATGAGATCGAGTTGGCCCCGGGGGTGAAAGTGTCGCGGGTGACCAACCTGTCCGGGGACATCGCCTACGCCATGGCCACGCCGGACGTGCGGATGCTGGCCCCCATTCCCGGCCGGTCGGCCATCGGGGTGGAAGTGCCCAACCCGGACCGCCGCCTGGTCACTTTGGGCGATGTGCTGGCCTCCAAAGAAGCCAAGGCCCTCACCCATCCGCTGACGGTCGGCCTGGGGGAGGACATTTCGGGGAAGCCGGTGCTGGCCAACCTGTCCGAGCTGCCCCATGTGCTGATCGCCGGGGCGACCGGGGCGGGCAAATCGTCCTGCATCAATTCCATTGTCACGTCGTTGCTGGTGCGCACCCGCCCCGATGACATGCGGCTGATAATGGTGGATCCGAAGCGGGTGGAGCTGGGGCAGTACAACGGGGTGCCCCATCTGCTGACGAAGGTGATAACCAGTCCGAAGAAGGCGGTGGAGGCTTTGCAGTGGGCGGTGGCGGAGATGGACCGGCGCTACGACCTGCTGGCCGAGGCGGGGGTGCGGGACATCATCGGCTACCAGGACAAGTTCGACAAAAAAGAGTTGCCGGAGGAAGGGTTTGACCGGTTCCCCTATCTGGTGGTGCTGATCGACGAGTTGAACGATCTGATGATGGTGGCCGGGCGGGAGGTGGAGAGCGCCATCGTCCGCATCGCCCAGATGGCCCGGGCGGTGGGGATTCATTTGGTGATCGCCACGCAGCGCCCGTCGGTGAACGTGATCACCGGGGTCATCAAAGCCAACGTGCCCAGCCGTATGGCTTTTGCGGTGGCTTCCCAGACCGACTCCCGGGTGATCATCGATTCGGTGGGGGCGGACAAACTGGTGGGAATGGGGGACATGCTGCTGGTTACCGCCCGCGAGCCGCGTCCGCAACGGGTGCAGGGGGCGTGGGTGGGGGAAGACGAGGTGCGGGCGGTGGTGAAGTGGTCGGCCGAACAGCGGGAGGCGGACTACAAGAAGATTTCCGAGGAGGTGACGGCCGCCAAAGAGGAGGCCGCGGCCGCCGCCGCCGAAGAAATAGACGACGAAGAGGCGGCGTTGGTGAAGCAGGCCACCGAGCTGGTGGTGCGCTCGCAACTAGGCTCCACGTCCATGTTGCAACGCAAACTGCGCATCGGCTTCGCCCGTGCGGGACGGGTAATGGACATCCTTGAGCAACAGGGCGTAGTGGGCCCCTCCGAAGGCTCCAAAGCCCGAGAAGTCCTAATGACGGCTGAAGACCTAGAAACCCCCGCCCCCGCCTAACCCAACCCTCCGCGTATGCTAATATAGTCGAGAAATACCCAAGGAAAGGGAAGCACAGGGATGAAATTTACCGTCATCATACACGAGGAAGACGGCGGGTTCTGGGCGGAGGTGCCCGATCTGCCCGGTTGCTGCTCGCAAGGCGACACCCTGGAAGAAATGATTTACAACATAAAAGAAGCTATTATAGCGGTACTCAGCGTAGCTGTCCAAATGGATGACAAGCAAGAGCAGGTCGCGGAGTTCACCCCTGGGCTAGGTAGCAAAGTGGAGGTCGCAGTTTGAAAATCATAAGCGGAAAAAGGATGTGCAAGGTTCTCGACGAGCACGGTTGCATCCTGAAAAACATAAGAGGCAGTCATTATGTGTATTATGAGCCGAAGACGAAGGTGAACATATCTGTTCCCGTACACGGAAATCGCGATCTGAAACCAGGTCTGCAGAGACATATAATGAAATTGGCGGGGATCAAAGAATCTGATCTTTAGGCACCAATCACGCCAACGACTGGGAATCTGGCAGGGTGCCATACGTACCATCAGCCCGGCGGTGGAGGAACAGGTGTTGCGGGTGCGGCGGGCGTTGTGGGCGGGGCCGGGTCGGTTGTCGGTGTTTACGGGGGTGCCGGAGCGGACGATCAGCCGCATCCTCCGCCGTCATGGGGTGCCGTGTCTTTGGGGATGCGGCCCGTTCGACCGGCGAGCCTCTCAAAACCCGCCCTGAGAGGGTGATACGGTATGAACGGGACAGGATGGGGGAGTTGCTGCATATGGACGTTAAGAATCTTGCTTCCATACCCCCCCGGCGGGGATGGAAGATACGCGGCCGGGGCAACGCTCCCGCCGGGGAGCGGGATGGACCTTTGTGCACTCTATAGTGGACGACTACACCCGCCTTGCCTACTCCGAACCGTTGCCGGACGAGAAAGGAACCACCGTCGCCGCGTTCACCGCCCGCGCCCTCAACAACTTCCACCAAAAAAGCATCACCCACATTATGGGTTGGCCGCCGACCTGGCGTCCGCCGCGGCGGTGGCGAGGAAATGAAAGGATGTGTCCCACGCAATGTTCCTCCGCGGGGGAGCCGAGGAGGGGAAGCAACGATGAAACGGACCCTGATAGCACAGGGCTTCATTCCTGCCTGTTGGGGAACACCCTGCTCCCCCGCACCCCGTATGCGGTCGGCCAGCCCGCCAAACACCGGGCAAAAGGGAATACCGCTATGCTGACCGGAGTCGAACGGCAATCTAATGTCCCCGAAACAAGGAGGCTAATATGGCGGTGATATTAGAGTTGTTGCTTCCCGCCGTGGTCGGCGCGGGAGGCGCGCTTGGAGTAGCCTGGCTGTCCGGCAAAGGCCTCCCTCGCATGGTTGCCTTTTTAGAGATTGAGGGGACGGCGATGGTTTGCCGGGTGCACCAAGAGGGTTTTCGTCCCTGCAAAGATGTTCGGGTTTCATTCTCCAAAACAAACCCGGAGGAATGGGAAAGATGGGATGCTCACGTATTATACGTGGAGGAGAATGTAGAGTCTCATCCTGCCATCTTCACCTCCCAGACAAAGCGCACCTACCACATCACCACAGCATTCATGGCAGCCGACACCGAACGCGGGTTTCTTCCCCCAATCACTTGCCACATCTCCTGGCGGAGACTATGGCTCAAAAAGGAGGCATCGTTTATTTTGTCGGCGACGAGCCTAGTAGGCACTTCCTACCATCAGAAGACCGGGTTAGACCCTTTTGTGGAGGGAAACAAACCCGCCCTCAATTATCTAATCAGGGACATCAAGACTCTTGTCAAACTCAAAATTCAACAGGCGAATAAGAACAACGAAGGAGGGACAGACAAATGACCGAAGAAACATTGGTGGTCGAACGCGTCTGGGCTGCTAAGGAATGGTTTATAGACCACCCGGGGCACGAAGTCTCAACAGTAACGGATGTGAAGATAGACCTGTTGGCGCAGACGCTGGGTTACAGGCTCGAAGTTCGGATAGAGGACCCCGCCAGCGCGGTTTCTCTACACGAAGTAACCGAGGAGGAGATTAACCTGACCTCCGCTATTCGGTAGCCTCCCTTTTTTCAGCCTATCAGTTTCCCGGTAGCACCCGGCTGGCATCTCCGCCGTCACCTTGACGCTATCCCCGGGCCGAACAGGGAGAGCCTCGACAAAACAATTTAGGGGCAATGCTCAATCTAAACTATTATTGATAGCTATATTTATTTCGGCCTCTATTTCAATTTCTTTCTTTCTCGCAACAATCTGAGATTCAACAAAACTATTCAAGTTGTTGTTCCAGTTAATAAAATCTTTTTTAACTAACTCGTACCACCTTTCAATACGATCTATAATATCTTGCCTCCGTTTATTGACATTATTTGGAATATCTTTTTTAGGATTTGCCAGCCCATAAGTCAATACCCCGAACTTTATAACCAATCTATTATTTTCTATATCTCCTTCTTGTCGACCAGAGACAAGCCAGGAGGAAGGCATATGATAAAACACTCTAGCATCTCCTATAAAAGGTATAACGAGAATGAACTCTTTTCCGGGTATCATAGTATATGGACTACAATTTCTACTAAAATATTCAGCCCCAGCAGGGAATGCTTTATCAACCCCAATCTTTGTTTGATGTTTCCTTAAGACGGGAATCTCTACTGAAAACTCCTTTACGTAGGAATCAACACTGTTGAAGCTGACAGGATTGCGAACCTTGCGTAACTCGTTGATGAGTTTCGTTTTCAGTTCCTGAATAACATCTTTGGTTCCAAAGATCTCATTCGGGTTGGGAGGCAACATTGGCACTCTTCCTTTCTAGGTAAGCGTATAGCCTAGAAGGCATAGTGTAGCATACGGGCGGGGTTAGGTGAGCCAGGTGGTGGTTAGGGCTTCCGCTTGCTTGATTACGGTGTTGGTGGCCTTCTCCTGCTTGTCAGGCGGGTAGCCATGTCTGCGGAGCAGTCGTTTGACGGCCACCCGCAGTTGGGCGCGGACATCCTCCCGGCGGGTCCAGTCGATTTTGGCGTTGGCGCGCACCGTTTCCACCAGTTCCCGTGCTATTTGGCACAGCACCGCGTCCCCCATCACCTGCACCGCGCTGTCGTTGGTTTCCAACGCGTCGTAGAAGGCCGTCTCTTCTTCGCTCAGCCCCAGTTGCTCGCCCCGTTCGTTGGCGGCCCGCATTTCCCGGGCTAGTTCGATCAGTTCCTCGATCACCTGCGCCGCTTCTATGGAACGGTTCTGGTAGCGGCGGATGGCGTCCTCCAACATTTGCGAGAACATTTCCCCTTGCACCACGTTCCGGCCCCGCCGGTTTCGCACCTCCCCCCTCAGCAGACGTTGCAACGCTTCCACGGCCAGGTGGCGGCGGGGCATGTCCCGCACTTCGGCTAGGAACTCATCGGAGAGGACCGAAATGTCGGGTTTGTCCAAGCCAGCGGCGGCGAACACGTCCATCACGCCTTCCGACACCACCGCCAGGGACAGTATTTGCCGCACCGCCTGATCCAAGGTTTCCTCCGGCTTGCCTTCGCTCGCGGTGCGTTTCATCAGGCTGGCCCGCACCGCCTGGAAAAACGCTACGTCGTCCCGTATTTCCGCCGTGTAAGGATGGGGCACGGCCAGGGCGAAAGCCTGCGATGTTTCCCGCACCGCTCGCACGAACCGGTCTTTGCCGTCCGGTTGCGCCAAGATGTGCTCAAAAGCGGCCGGCAATATCCGCAACCGCTCCATGTTGCCCCCCTCAGTCCAACCCGACCAGTCGAACCCGTGGAACAGCCCAAGGCACACCTCGTATTTTTCTTGCAGGAGATCCCGGGCCTGTTTCTGGTCCGGCGCCACATCGCCCCGCCCGCCGCTGTCGGAGTAGACGGCCAACGCCTCTTTCAGTTCATGCGCTATGCCCAGATAGTCCACGACCAGCCCGCCCGGTTTGTCTTTAAAAACCCGGTTGACCCGGGCGATGGCCTGCATCAGCCCGTGCCCCCGCATCGGCTTGTCCAAATACATGGTGTGCAAGCTGGGGGCGTCGAACCCGGTCAGCCACATATCCCGCACCAGAACCATCCGCAACGGGTCGTCCGGGTCTCGGAAACGGTTGGCCAAAGCCTCCCGGCGGGTTTTGTTGCGGATGTGCCGTTGCCAGTCGGCCGGGTCGGAAGCGGCCCCGGTCATCACGATTTTTATCCGCCCCCGGTCGTCGGCGGGATCGCCCCAGTCGGGCCGGAGGCGCGTGATTTCCCGGAACAGGTCGACGCAGATGCGCCTGCTCATGCACACCACCATCGCTTTGCCGTCCAAGGCTTCCAGCCGGTTCTCAAAATGGACGACGATGTCTTCGGCCACCGCCCGCAACCGCTCTTCAGCCCCGACCACCGCCTCCAGTTGCGCCCACTTGTGTTTCAGTTTGTCCTTCCGTTCCGTTTCCTCCCCTTCGGTCACCTCCTCAAAGGTTTCGTCGATGACCGGCCTATGTTCTTCATCCAGGGACAGACAGGCCAGGCGGCTTTCGTAGAAAATTGGGACGGTGGCCCGGTCGTCCACGGAACGTTTGATGTCGTAGATGCTGATGTAGTCGCCGAACACGGCCCGGGTGTTGGCGTCCTGTTTCTCGACGGGCGTTCCGGTGAAGCCGACGAAGGAAGCATGCGGGAGGGCGTCGCGCATATGGCGGGCGTAGCCGTCGATGAAATCGTATTGGCTGCGGTGGGCTTCGTCGGCGATGACCACGATGTTGCGCCGCTCCGACAGGATCGGATGCCGGTCGCCTTTCTCATCGGGGAAAAATTTCTGGATGGTGGTGAACACCACCCCGCCCGCTTCCACCTCCAGTTTGCGGCGCAGGTCGGCTCGGCTTTCGGCTTGGGCGGGCGGCTGGCGGAGCAATTCTTGGCATCGGGCGAAGACGCCGAACAGCTGGTCGTCCAAGTCGTTGCGGTCGCTCAGGACGACGATGGTCGGGTTGCCCATGTCCGGTTCGCGGATGATCCGCCCGGCGTAGAAGAGCATGGTCAGGCTTTTGCCCGCTCCCTGGGTGTGCCACACCACTCCGATGCGCCGGTCGCCCGGTTCGCCGCCCGGCTTCCGATCCGGTTCGGGCGGGGGAGCGTCCCGCATCAGGGCGGCCCGCCGGGTTTCCTCCACCGCCGTCCGCACCGCGTGGAACTGGTGGTATCCGGCCATTTTCTTGACCGGGCGTTCGCCTTCCCGGCCTTCGAAGACGATGAAATCGCGTATCAGGGACAGGAACCGGTCGTGGTGGAGGACGCCGTCGAACATCGTTTCCAGTTGCAACCCGTGCGATGGGCCGGAGCGGTCATCGGATTCAGGGTCGGGGAAGATGCGCCACGGTTTGAACCATTCCCGCCCGGAGGTGAGCGTCCCCACCCGCGCCTCCAGCCCGTCGGACAGGATCAACAGCTCGTTCATGGAGAACAGGGCGGGAAGTTCGTTTTTGTAGGTTTGGAGTTGGCTCCAAGCGGTCCAGATGGTGGCGTCCTCGTCCAACGGATTTTTGAATTCGACGACGCCCAGCGGCAGGCCGTTGACGAACAGGACGATGTCAGCCCGCCGCTGATGGTTTCCTTCCCGGACGATGAATTCGGAGAACGCCAGCCAGTCGTTGTTTTCCGGACGGCCGAAGTCGATGATTCGGGCCTGCGCCCCCCGAATGCCATCGTCGGAGGAGCGGTATTCCACCGTAACGCCGTTGACCAACATCTGATGAAAATGACGGTTACGGTGTTCCAAAGACGACCCTTCCGGCCGGGTTACACGGCGCAGGGCATCCTCTCGCGCCGCCGCCGGCAAGTCCGGGTTGAGTCGGGCGATAGCCTGTCGCAACCGGCCTTCCAACACCACCTGATCGTACCCGCTCCGCTCCGAATAGAGGCTGTCCGGCCCAGGCAAAGCCCCCCCGATATCCCATCCCAGACCCTCCAGCAGTTCCAAAGCCTGTTGCTGAACCACCGATTCGTCAATACCTAAAGACGTCATCCCAAAACCCCTTCCAAATCCTCAACCCGAATTTCCCCCGACAACAATTTCGGCAAAAGAGCATCGCGCATGTTTACGAGGAGTATATTTTCTATTTCATTTGACTTCATTTGTTCATATAAATTTCTTACTATTTCATCGTAAATTTTTAAGATAGGTCGTATAGGTAATGATAGATTAATGTTCCTAAAATTTCTCTTATTTATTTCAAGAAACGTAGAACCGTTGGCATAATTAATTATATGCGATATATTATATTCACACCAGTAAAGAAAAAATAAGTTTGATATATTTTTGTTAGGTAATATGGCAATGAATCCTTGATTGATAGCTAAAGGTATTTCAGTTATAGCTAAATATCCTATTGGAGCTCTCGAAGACATTAGTACTGTACCTTGAGGTAAAAGTCCTGAACTTATACATTCTAATCCAGCATCAGTTATTTTACGAGAGGTTGTCAGGAGAACTGGAGTAGAAAGCGCAGAGACATCTTTGGGGGTGACCCAGGGATGGTGGCCGTCTTCCCAAAAAATGTGTTGGCTAGTACTGGGTGTAGCACCGCCGACAATGGTTGATATATCTCCTATTGTTACTATATCCCATCCCTCTGGTTGCTCACCCAGTTTAGAGGGTAAAAGGCGATCGGGGAAGAGATCGTAGAGTTCTGCGGGTAAACCGGGGAGTGATTGGTCGGGTTGCCAGCTACCGTCCATTTTAGCCCGAACTGGATCAAAATCAACAAACCACGATTTAAACAATGCCCTAGATATCTCCTCCAAAGTTCTGTTCATTTGCTGATTCAAGTGTATTTTGTTGTCAAAAGTTTCCAGAATATGAATGATAGATTGTTGTTGTTCGATTGGGGGCAGTGGTATTTGCAGTTCCTCAAGGTCTCTAATTTGTAATGCAGGTATTACTGACGAGCTTTGCTGGGCTAACGTATGAAAGTAATTTCTTATATTTTTTTGAGTAATATAATAGTAAATATATGGTGTGTCTGCTATGTATGGCTTTCCGCGTATTACGGCAAAAGCAGTGGAAACTAAGAAGTTGTCAAATACCTTTTTGATGATGCCGAAATTATTTTTATTTGCTATGACCGTGGAATAAACGATATCGCCCGGCCGTACTTTTCGGCGAGCACGGGATGGTATTTTGTCTTTGCTGGCATCAAAATGGTGGATACCAGAAATTCTATTATCGGTTATTTGACCAGTCTCAAGGTAGTTGACAAACGGCCATTGCTCGCTTGGACGATATGTGCGTTCGTTTATAATCGCGCATTCGCCTAAAGTGGTCTTTATCCAATTTTCGTTTATCATAGCGGATCCTCATTTTCCTGTCTAGAAGTAAAACCTAGTTTTCCCAGATTGGATGATATAAGTTGGTCTATCTCCTTCGCCTCTCTACTAGATTGAAACCACTGTGTTGATAATCGCGACATTTTGTCTTCAAAGATTTCATCATCTTCTCTTTGTAACTCTACTCCAACATACCTGCCAGGGGTTAGCATATAATCGTATTGACGTACCTCTTCTATGGTAGCACTCTTGCAAAATCCTGGTATATCATTATATTCATCTATATAATTTTCTCCACGCCAAGCATGATATGTCTTTGCTATTTGTTTTATTTCTTCGTTTGTTAGTTCTCGATGAGTTCGGCTAACCATTTGTCCCATTTTGCTAGCACTGATAAATAATATCTCGTTTATTCTATTTCTGAATTTTCCATTTGCCCTGTTGCGTGCAATAAACCAAAGGCAAGCCGGAATTTGAGTGGAATAAAAAAGTTGCCCTGGGAGAGCAACCATACAATCAACTAATCTTTCTTCTATTATCTTTTTTCGGATTTCCCCCTCGTTATTTTGTCGAGATGTCATTGATCCATTAGCGAGAACAAATCCGGCTACGCCGTTTGGGCTGAGATGGTGTATAATGTGTTGGACCCAAGCAAAATTCGCATTTTTAGGGGGGGGGGGGGCGAATTTCCAGCGTGGATCATCCTTTAAACTTTTACCACCCCACTCAGAGATATTGAATGGAGGGTTGGCAAGTATATAATCGGCTTTTAGGTCTGGGTGTTTATCGTCGTGAAAAGTATTTCCATGAAAGATTTGAGAAGAGTCGATGCCTCTAATCGCCAGATTCATTTTGGCCATTCTCCAGGTGGTATAGTTGGATTCTTGCCCATAGATTGGAGTGTCAGGTGCTGAGTTTGGAAACCACCGTTCCCGTTGCCAGTAGCATGTGCTTCAATAAATTCTTTTGATTGCACGAACATACCTGAGGAGCCGCAACAGGGATCATACACTTGGCCTTGGTAGGGTTCGATCATTTCCACTAGCAGTTTCACCACACAACGCGGGGTGTAGAACTCGCCACCTTTTTTGCCTTCAGCCCCGGCAAATTGTGACAGAAAGTACTCGTAAATGCGGCCTAGTACGTCTTTGGAACGGGATTCTTTATCTCCCACTTTGATGTTGCTAATCATGTCAATCAGCTGGCCAAGACTTTTTGGTTCTAGGGATTGCCGAGCATATTCCTTGGGTAGTACGCCTTTGAGAGCGGGGTTGTACCGTTCGATGGCATCCATCGCTCTATCCACCAGCTGGCCGATGTCAGATTGTTTGGCCTCGCCCTGTAAAAGTTCCCATCGTGCCGCAGGCGACACCCAGAACACCCGCTGAGCGATGTATTCTTCCGGATCTTCTGGGTCCGCCTCGGGCTCCTTTAGCAACTGTTTGCGTAGTTCCTCAAATGCGTCCGACACATACTTGAGAAAAATCAATCCCAGCACCACATGCTTATACTCAGCGGCATCTATACTCCCTCGCAGACTGTTCGCCATATCCCAAAGCTCAGCCTCATACCCGATAGTAGCTCCGCTATCAGGCATTGCTTTGCCCTAACAATGTTTTGATAAAGCGGTCTGCATATGGGGAGGCCTTTCGTACTTTTTCAGGATCTAATAGTGCTAAAATCTTAAAACTGTGTGATCCCTTACTGTATTCACCTTTTTGAGTTTTTTTAGTTGCTTGCTTTAATCCTTCTTCTACATCTACTTTAGAAATTTCTTCAATATTTTGATTTTTTGGAAGTGCACTCCTATTAAACTGGCGTCCGTAATATTTTGCTAGTGCTTGCTTGTCCGCCAGAAACCAGGATTCCATAATTTGAACCATAAGATGACATTGCTCGTCGGTAGTACCATCAGGGCGTTCCCACCCATCTTCTTTCTTAAGGTGTTCCCACGGTTGGTTAGTAGCAACTGTTGCCTCAGCATCAACGAGGAGTATAACATCTTGACTATACTCACTCTCCTTTTTGAACTTACTGTACGCTTTGTAGCGACTACCACAGAGTACAATTTTGGGCATTTTTCCTTGCAAACCAGCCCTCTTTACAAAAGATACAAAGCCTTTACGGTGAGCGATGCTCGCTCCCTTACCCTGGCCTCCACCCTCGATACATATAATTCGATTTACCATCGGTTTCCCCCTATTTCTCCATTTGTCCACATTGTTCCAAGTTGGTTTTCTTTTCCACGGTATGCGCTGAGCCACTTTTCGATTTCTTCTCGATCTAATCGTTGCAATTGAGTAGATATTTCGGGTTTTTCGCAGACGATAATCGATTCTGGAAAATCGGATAAGGCATCAACTAGAATATCGGAATGAGTGGTAACAATAATCTGACTACGAGATGATGCATCAACTAGCAGTTTTCCTACTTCCGGAATAATATCCGGATGTAAGCCGCCTTCTGGTTCTTCTATACAGATTATGGATGGTGGATCAGGATGCAATAAGATAGTTAGTAAGCAGAGAAAGCGTAGAGTTCCATCTGATAATCTAGTCGCCGGAACTCGATGTCTCAGACCTCGTTCATGTAAGTGCATGAGAACACCTCCACTTTTTACTTCAAAACCGATATCGGTGCTATTTGGATAAAAAATCTTCATATAATTAATAATTTTTTCTTTTAGTTCAGGGTTTTTTAATAGAGTACTTAAAACTAAACTAAGATTAGAAGCATCTTCGAATAGATAGGATACGGGAAAATCAATTGGTAGAGGGATACGGGGTGGTTTATAGTGTCCAAGGTCCCATTCACGGTAAAACCATATACTTTTAAATTGATCACTCAAGTAATCAAGCTCTGGAAACACCACCGGGTCACGAAACTGAGATAGAATGGATTGTTCGAAACTTAAATCTATTTCCAAACTCCTTTGCTTCCATTTTGATTTTTTTGAAATATCTTTAGAATAAAGCACTGATTTGCCTTCATTGTATTGATAATAAAAGGGTGGTTCTCCGTTTTTATTTTTGTTTTTTGTTCCTTCTATTGTTTCGTCTTGCAATTTAAAACCTCCCAGATTTGTCTCTGAAAATGATAGTTTATATCGAATATCCGAAAGTTGGTTGGGATGTTCTACGGTAACTTCTATCGTAGCAATAGGTAAATCGTCCTGTCCTTTCCATAACCATTCTCTAATACCACCTCCCATTTCTATGGGCCTTTGCAGATTGCCAGGAGCGGATTCAAGTAGCGACAGAGCCTCGATCAGATTGGATTTGCCGGAGGCGTTGGGGCCAATCAGTACATTCAACGGTTGCAGTTCTAACTCGGTCCTGTCCGGACCGTAGGAAAGGATGTTCTCCAAGCGGATGGTTCGGATGAACCTTTTGCCATCCATCGCGTGCCTCCCTTTCTGCCTCCCGGTGCCCGTCGTGAGCCCTCCAAGCTACAGGTTACCAAGCCCAGCGGGGTAACGCTAATCGGACGGTGCCGCGCGAGTCGGGCGGGGGAGGGTAGGATGGGGGCGGAGGAGGGCTATGGGAAACATTGTTCACATTGTCGGGACCGGGACCATCGGGGAGCCGCTGATCGGGTTGCTGGCGGATCACCACCGGACGTTCGGGATCGACGAGGTTACCTTTCACAAGCGCACGCCGCTTTTGGACGAGCGGGGGAAGGTCAACGACCTGGTGCAACGGGGGGCGCGTCTGGCGGTGGACGCCGACCGGTGGGCGGGGTTCGAGGAACTGGGGCACGCTCCCAAATACGACTCCCGGGAAGCCCTGGAGCGGGCCTCGGTGGTCGTCGACTGCACTCCCTCCGGCAACGAAAACAAGGCCCTCCACTATGTGAACGCCCCCCAGGTGGCGGGCTTCCTCGCCCAGGGCTCCGAATTCGGTTTCGGCAAAATGTACGCCCGGGGCATAAACGACCAAGCCCTGGACCGCGACCGGGACCGCTTCATCCACATCGTGTCCTGCAACACGCACAACATCGCCGTTCTCCTCAAAACCCTCGGTTTCGACCCGGACGGCTCCTCCCGCATCGTCAACGGCTCCTTCCTGTGCATCAGGCGGGCCAACGACATCAGCCAGGACAGGGGGTTCGTGCCCGGCCCCACCGTGGAAACCCACAAAGAGGAGCGCTTCGGCACCCATCACGCCCGCGACGCCCATCATCTTTTTCAGACGCTCGGCCACGACCTGGACCTGTTTTCCTCCGCTCTCAAAATAAACAGCCAATACATGCACACCCTCCACTTCGACATCCGGCTGGACCACGACGTAACCGTTGAGCGGGCCGTTGACAAACTGGCCGCCAATCCCCGGGTGGCGCTCACCTACAAACGTTCCGCGGGGCGCATCTTCTCCTTCGGGCGCGACCACGGCTACTACGGGCGCATTCTCAGCCAGACGGTGGTGCCGGTGGAAACCCTGGCGGTGCGCGACGGGCGGCGGGTGGTCGGATTCTGCTTCACCCCCCAGGACGGCAACCCGATGCTGTCCACCGTGGCCGCCACCCTCTGGTATCTGCACCCCGACGGATTCGACCACCGCCTGGACGTCATCCGCCGCTATTTCTTCTCCGAGATTTAAGGGAGACGGCCGCCGCCGCCGCCGCCGCCCCCGCATTCCCCGCTGAACTATTTAGACTGGCCGGCATGCCCTTCCCCGTCCCGGCCGCCGCCGAATCCGACCTCGCCCCCCGCGTGCACATCACCACCCTGGGATGCCCCAAAAACCAGGTGGACTCCGACAAGGTGGCCGCCGCGCTCGCCCAAGCCGGCTACCGGGCCGGGGCCGACCTGGAAACCGCCGATGTGGTGATGATCAACACCTGCGCCTTCATAGAAGACGCCCGGCGGGAATCGGTGGAAACCATTCTGGACGCCCACGCCGCCAAAACCGACTCGGCCCGCCTGGTGGTCATGGGATGCATGGCGCAGCGGTTCGGGGCCGAACTGACGGAGGCCCTGCGCGAAGAGGCGGACGCGGTGGTCGGCCTGGACCGCTACGGGGAACTGGTCGGCCTGCTGGACGGCCTGACCGGCTGGGAGCCGGTGCGCCTCGGCCCCCGCCGCCCGCAAATGGACATTTTGGAAATGACCAACCGCCCCGCCCCCTCCTTGCCCTACGCCTACGTGAAAATAGCCGAAGGGTGCGACAAAACCTGCGCCTTCTGCGCCATCCCCCTCATCCGCGGCCCGCAACGTTCCCGCCGCCCCATCGACATCCGCCGGGAAATCGCCTCCCTGGGGGAGGGGGGAGCGTCGGAGATCGTGCTGGTCGCCCAAGATTTGGCCGCCTACGGGCGGGATCTGACCGCCGCCTCCCGGCCCGGCCATACCATCGTCGACCTGCTCCGTTTCATAAGCGACGTCGACGGCCTGCGCCGCCTGCGCCTCCTCTACCTGTATCCGACCGAAATCCGCCCCGCCCTCATCGAAGAGATGGCCGCCAACCCGGTCATCGCCCCCTACTTCGATTTGAGTCTGCAGCACGCCTCCCGCCGCCTGTTGCGGACCATGCGCCGGCCGGGGAGCCCCTACAGCCACCTCAAACTGATCGGGCGCATCCGGGAAGCCGCCCCCGCCGCCGCCCTGCGTTCCTCCTTCATCGTCGGCTATCCGGGGGAAACCGCCGCCGAAGTGGACGAGTTGGCCGGGTTCCTGGCCGAAGCCCGGTTGGACTGGGCCGGGTTTTTCCCTTATTCCCCCGAACCGGGCACCGACGCCGTGGAAATGGAAGGCCGGGCGGAGCCGGAGGAGACGGCGGCCCGCATCCGGGAACTGTCCGCCGTCCAAGACCGCATCACCGCCGACCGCAACGCGGCCGCGGTGGGGGAAATACACGAGGTGCTGGTGGATCAGGTGGAAGACGGCGTTCCGGTGGGGCGCTCGCACCGGCAGGCCCCCGACATAGACGGCCTGATTTGCCTGGACGAGGGGCGGCCGGGGGAGTGGGTGCGGGCGGAAATCACCGGCTCCTACGAAACCGACCAGGCGGCCCGGACGCTGTCGGTCATCCAAGCCGCCGCCCCGCCCCCCGCCTTCCAAGCGAGCGGAGGATCCTGATGATCGTGGAAATCGTGGCGGTGGGAACCGAACTGCTACTGGGCCAGACCGTCAACACCAACTGCGCCTACCTGGGGGACCGGCTGGCCGAGCTGGGCTACGACGCCCACTATCAGACGGCGGTGGGCGACAACCACCAACGGATGACGGACGCCATCCGCGCCGCCGCCGCCCGGGCGGACGCGGTGCTGATCACCGGCGGCCTGGGCCCCACCCCCGACGACGCCACCAGGGAGGCCATCTGCGCCGCCGCCGGACTGGAAATGGTTTACAACCGGGAATACGCCGATGAAATGGCGGCCCGCTGGCGGAAACTGGGGCGTCCCTTCCCGGACAACAATCTCCGCCAGGCGGAACATCCCGCGGGGGCGCAACTGCTGCCCAACTCCCGGGGCACCGCCCCCGGTTTGGTGGTCCGCCATGAGGGGATCCTGATCATCGCCCTGCCCGGAGTGCCCGCCGAAATGCGCCGCATGTTCGAGGACGGCGCGGTCGGCGTCCTGGCCGCGGAGTCGGGGGAGAGCGGGGCGCTGGTGAGCCGCATGTTGCGCACCTGGGGGAGGGGCGAGTCGGCGGTGGCGGAAATCCTGGACGACATCTACCACGAGGGGGCCAACCCGTCCCTGGCCTATCTGGCCTCCGCCGGGGAGGTGAAAGTGCGCATTTCCGCCAAAGCCCCCGACGAGGAGCGGGCCCGGGCGATGATCGCCCCGGTGGAGGCCGAAGTGCGGCGCCGGCTGGGAAACTCCGTGTTCGCCGCCGACGAGCAGACCATCGAAGGGATCATCTTGGAGGAGGCGGCCCGCCGGGGATGGACGATCGGGGTGGCGGAGTCGGTGACTTCGGGGATGGTGGCCGCCCGGTTGAGCGCACCGCCCGGTTCGTCGGCGGTGTTCCGAGGCGGGGTGGCCGCCTATCACCCGCAGGTGAAAATCGGGATGTTGGGTGTACCGCCCGCCGTTCTGGAAGAGCACGGGGCGGTCAGTCCGGAAACCGCCCGGGCCATGGCGGAGGGGGCCGCCCGCGCGCTGGGGGCGGACGCGGCGGCGGCGGTGACCGGTTCGGCCGGCCCGGAGCCGCTGCAGCATCCGCCGGGGACGGTGGTGGTCGCGGTGCGCACCCCCCAGGACGTCCGCGCCAAGGTTTTGCGACTGCCCGGCGACCGGGAACGGGTGCGGGCCTACGCCGCCACCGCCGTCCTGCAGTTGATGCGGCTGGCCCTGATCGGGGAATGGTGGAAGCCCGATGAGTGAGGGCCGGTTGCGGGTGTTCGCAGCCGTCCCCGTCCCCGACGAGATTCAGATGGCCGTCGACCGATGGCGCTCCGGCCTGGGTTTGCCGACGGGCGCCTCCTCCTCGCCGGGCCCGGCCCGCCCGGTTCCGGTCGGAAACTTCCATATCACCCTGCGCTTCGCGGGGGAGGTGGAGCGGCCGGTTGCGGAGCGGCTGCTGGCCGCCTTGGACCGGGCGGGAAAGCCCGCGCCTTTCAGCGCGAGGTTGGGCGGGCTGGGGGCGTTTCCGAAACCGTCCCGGGCGACCGTCGCCTGGCTGGGAGCGGAGGAAGGGCGGGAAGGTTTGGAGCGGTTGGCGGCGATAGCGGAGGAGGCGGCGCGGGCGGCCGGGCTCCCGCCGGAGGAACGCCCCTTCCATCCGCACGTAACTTTGGCCCGCATTCGCCCCCCCGCCGATCTGCGAGCGGCCGGCGCAGTCGGCCGGGACGAACCAGCCGGCTCGGCCAAGGCCCGGTTGGGCGTCAAAATGACGGTGAGGGAGATGGCGCTGTACCGCAGTTTCCTGGGCGGAAAACCGGCCCGATACGAAATTTTGGAAACTTTCCCCCTCTAATCCGCGCTGGGTTCCGCACCGCCCCTCCTCGACGAATTCCCTTGCCCCACAAAGGTTTCCGGGATACGGGCAAAGGCCTTGCCTCCTTCCAGGCCATCATCTGAACCGAAATCCTTGTAACCGAACATACGTTCGGGTAGTATTCGCCGCGGAAATTTGGCATATTGGTTTCACGTCGCCGAAGGGCGCGAGGACGAATTGCCGGGGATGTTGAAAACATCCGTGTAATTTAAGGCGGGTGCGGCCTGCCGACGGGCGGAAGGAAGGAGAGTAAGCAAAGCGGGCACGGGTCGGGAAACGGCCCTCCCCCGTTTTTGTCACAGGCAGTCCGTACCTTGTGCTCCACAGGCGAGAAAACGCCGACCGGGGCCGGGGTTTGGTTCCGGGCGGAGTGGGCGCAGGTTGCGTCGTGGAGACTGAAGGAGATGGTACGATGAAGGAAAAGAGTCAGGCTTTGGATGGGGCGATGTCGCAGATTGAGCGGCAGTTCGGCAAGGGGGCGATCATGAAGTTGGGCGAGGGGACCCACTTGAGGGTGGAGCACATCTCCACCGGGGCTTTGGCCTTGGATATCGCCTTGGGCATCGGGGGGGTGCCCCGGGGGCGGGTGGTGGAGGTGTACGGCCCTGAGTCGAGCGGGAAGACCACGTTGGCTTTGCATGTGGTGGCGGAGGCGCAACGCAACGGGGGGTTGGCGGCTTTCGTGGACGCCGAACACGCGTTGGATCCGGTGTACGCGCAGGCATTGGGGGTGGACACCGACGAGCTGCTGCTGTCGCAACCGGACACCGGGGAGCAGGCTTTGGAGATAGCCGATATTCTGGTGCGCTCCAACGCCTTGGATGTGGTGGTGGTGGATTCGGTGGCGGCGTTGGTGCCGCGGGCGGAGATTGAGGGGGAGATGGGCGACACCCATGTGGGTTTGCAGGCTCGGTTGATGTCGCAGGCGTTGCGGAAGTTGACGGCGGGAATAAACCGGTCGTCCACCACGGCGGTGTTTATCAATCAGCTTAGGGAGAAGATTGGGGTGGTGTACGGATCGCCGGAGGTGACGCCGGGTGGGCGGGCGTTGAAGTTTTATTCCAGCGTGCGGATCGACGTGCGGCGGATTGAGGCGATCAAGGACGGGGGCGTTCAGATCGGCAACCGGGTGCGGGCGCGGGTGGTGAAAAACAAGGTGGCCCCTCCGTTTCGGGTGGCTGAGTTCGACATCATGTTCGGGAAAGGCATTTCCTGGGAGGGGAGCCTGCTGGATGTGGCGGTGGCGGAGGGCATCGTGAAGAAAAGCGGCGCCTGGTACACCTTCGACGGCGACCAGTTGGGTCAGGGCCGGGAGAAGGCCAAGGCTTTCCTGCGGGAGAACCCGGAGGTGGCCATGCAACTCCAAGCCCAAGTCCTGGCTTCGGTCAACCCCCCGCCCGAACCCGCCCCCGAAACAGACCAAACCCAAACCGAAGCTCCCGCCCCAACCCCCGCCTGACCCCCGGTTGGCGGCAAGCCGAGGATATATGCTGACTTTCGTCCGGGGCGACGCCGGATGCGCCCCGGACGAAAGCGGAGGGACAAAATGACCATCACGGGTAAAGGGGCGTTGCAGCCGACGGAGGCGGAGCCCGGGCAACTGACCCGCGCCGAGTTCGACCAGATATGGAACGGAGACACCGGCGGCTTCCCCGCTCTCCCGCAAGACCAGTTTGACATCATCTACGCCGACCCGCCTTGGGATTACAAAGGGCAACTGCAACATGCCGGAGCGGGCAACCGGGACACGGGCGGAGCGATGCGGCACTACCCGACCGTTACGCTGGACCACTTGAAGGGCCTAGCCGTGCCCGACATCGCGGCGGACGACTGCCTGCTGTTCATGTGGGCCACCAACCCGCACCTGGATCAGGCTATAGACCTGGGCAAAACATGGGGCTTTGCGTGGGCGACGGTGGCATTCGTGTGGGACAAGATACGGGTGAACCCCGGCTTCTACACGATGAGCCAGTGCGAGATGTGCCTGGTTTTCAAACGCGGCAAAATTCCCAGTCCGCGCGGGGCGCGCAACGTGCGCCAGTTTTTGAGATACAAACGGGGCGCCCATTCGGAGAAACCCGCCGAGGTGCGCAAACGCATCGAACAAATGTTTCCCGCACAGAAGAAGATCGAGCTGTTCGCCCGGCAACAGGTCGAAGGCTGGCGCGCCTGGGGCCTGGAAGTTAATGGCGGGCGGGCGCGGAGTGGGAAAAATGTCTGACAGGAGCGCCATAGAATGGACGGAAGCAACGTGGAATCCGACCACCGGTTGCGACCGCACCTCGCCGGGATGCGACAACTGCTACGCCCTCACATTGGCCAAGCGATTGCAAGCGATGGGGGTGGCAAAGTATCGTAACGACGGCGACCCCCGCACCAGCGGACCCGGTTTTGGAATGACATTGCATCCCGACGCATTGGATATTCCCCGTTCCTGGCGCAAGCCCCGCACCATCTTCGTGGACTCCATGAGCGATCTGTTCCACAAGGACGTGCCCGACGATTACATACGCCGGGTGTTCGAGGTGATAGCCGACACGCCGCAACATCAGTACCAGTTGCTAACCAAACGTTCCCAACGCCTGGCCCGGTTCGGTCAGAAACTGGCGTGGCCGCCCAACCTGTGGATGGGCGTGAGCGTGGAAACCGCCCGCTACAAATTCAGAATCGACCACCTGCGGACAGTGGACGCGGCCGTAAGGTTCATAAGCGCCGAACCGTTGCTGGGACCGCTACCCAATCTTGACCTAGACGGCATCCACTGGATGATCGTAGGCGGGGAGAGCGGCCCCGGCGCCCGCCCCATGCAAGGAGAGTGGGCTACTGACCTACGCGACCAGTGCGATACCGCCCAAGTCCCCTTTTTCTTTAAACAATGGGGCGGCCGCACCCCCAAATCCGGCGGCCGCACCCTCCAAGGCCAAACCCACAACGAAATGCCACCGGCAAGGAAGTTGTGACGATATATGCCAGAGCAAAGAGATTGGTCTTGGTGGTCAGAGACCAAGATAGATATTCTATGGGATTACCTAAGGCCATTTGCAATTGCTAGCAAAAGTGCCCGCGATAGGATATATCTTGATCTGTTTGCTGGGTCATATCGTAATAAAAGGCGTGACGAGGAAGGATACTTCCCCGGCTCGCCGCAGATCGCTTTTAATGTCGAGCCGACTTTCACGCGTGTAGCATTATTCGAAAAGCGAGATAAAGCGGAAGTCCTGAGATCATCAATTCAGACGAGCGTATCTCACAATGTTCGCGATTGGAAGGTGTTGCCTGGAGACTGTAATAATACAATTGATATGGGTTTAGAGTATATAAAGAACAGATCAGCACCTACAATTGCTTTTCTTGATCCTTGTGGACTTCAAGTTAAATGGGCAACTTTGGAGAAATTAGCTAAATGGAAAGATAGAGGTAAGCCTAAAATTGAGTTATTCATACTATTTCCTGAACCAGCACTGCTTCGTGTTATAGGTGCTGAAGTTGCGAAAGGAAAGAGTAGTATTGATTTAGTAAATAGCGTATACGGGACAGAGGACTGGGTTTCAATATATCAGCGTCGTCGTAGTGGCCTTTTGGATGCAAGTAATATGAGAAAAGAATTGATCAAATTATATCGAAAAAGGCTAGAGACAATATTGCAATATAAGAAAACACATGCGCTAGGGATAAGAGATAACAATATACCAATTTATACATTAATTTTTGCAACAGACCACCCCGTCGGTGATCTTATTATGGAATACATATATGAATCTTATTCTAGGAATATTATTCCTATGATGCAGGCTAAAGCTAACATAATACGTCAGGCAAATAAAGGCCAGGATACTTTGGAAGGTATAGGCATCCCTGACATAAAACCTCCCCACCCTACCGTAAGATACGAACTTTTTGATAGAAGTCCACCTCCGCAGATTGAGAGTGGACTATGTTTTGGTAACGTAACGGAAATGTCTCCTTCTTTGCCTTTCTCCTGGTCGGAGGATTAGCTGGTTCCTTTCCTTATCCTAAGGCGGTTTCAATTTGGTAATGGGTTTTGTTAGGATGGGGGTGCTTTGGTCGGAGGGCCGGGGCGGTGACCAAACTTGGGAAGGTAATGGAAGTCAGTCTTACGTCGGTGATTGCGGTCGGGGCGTGCGGGGCGATACTGGGGTTGTCGCTTTGGGCGCTGGCGGCGGCGCGGCGCGTGCGGAGGAACGTGCTGGAGGATCCGGGGGCGGCGGCCCGGCGGCGGGCGCAACGTTTGATGGACCGCGCCGAGGACGAGGGGCGGGCCCGGGTGGACGAGTACCTGGAGCGGGGACAGACGGAGATGGATCAGCGGCGGATGGAGTTGGCGTCCTCCGAGGACCGGTTGGCGCAACGGGAGCAGACCCTGGAGCAACGGGCCTCCAACCTGGCTTTGCGGGAGCAGATGGCGGCCCGCCGGGAAGCCGAAGCGAACGACCTGCGTTCGGAAGCGGAACGGATAGGCCACGACGCCCGGGCCCGCCTGGAGCGGATTTCCCTCATGGACGCCGCCGCCGCCAAAGAGGAACTGCTCAAGCAAATCAAGGAAGAAACCCGCCGGGAGGGGATGTTGATGGTCCGGGAAACCGAACTGCGGGTGCGGGAGGAAGCCGACCGCCGGGCCCGTCGCATACTCACCACCGCCATCGAACGCTTGGCCGCCCCGGTCACCGCCGAAACCACCGTTTCCGCCGTGTCCTTGCCCAACGATGAACTGAAAGGCCGCATCATTGGCCGGGAAGGCCGCAACATCCGGGCGTTCGAGTCGGTAACCGGGGTCAACTTGGTGGTGGACGACACGCCGGAAATGGTGATGGTCAGCTCCTTCGATCCCGTCCGCCGGGAAATCGCCCGCCTCGCTTTGGAGAACCTGGTGGCCGACGGGCGAATCCACCCCGCCTCCATCGAAGAGTCCTACGAGAAAGCCCAGACGGAAGTGGAGCAGTCGGTGCGGGACGCCGGGGAGTGGGCGGTGCTGGAAGCGGGGGCCTCCCAAATACACCCCGAACTGATCACCCTGCTGGGCCGCCTCAAATACCGCACCTCGTACGGGCAGAACGTGCTCAACCATCTGATCGAATCCGCCCACCTGGCCGGAATGCTGGCCGCCGAACTGGGCATCGACCCGGCCGATGTGAAAAGGTCCGCCTTCTTGCACGACATCGGCAAGGCGGTCACCCACGAAGTGCAGGGTTCCCACGCGCTGATCGGAGCCGAGATAGCCCGCCGCTTCGGGGAGGACCCGGCGGTGGTGCACGGGATAGAAGCCCACCACAACGAAGTGGAGCCCCGAACTTTGCTGTCCATCATCGTACAGACGGCCGACACCGTGTCCGCATCCCGTCCGGGGGCCCGCAACAACACCGCGCAATCCTATATGCGCCGCCTGGAAAGAATAGAGTCGCTGGTGCGGGAGTTCAGCGGGGTGGAGCAAGTGTACGCCATGCAGGCCGGCCGGGAGGTTAGGATAGTGGTGGACCCGGGGGAGGTGGACGACTTGGCCGCCGCCCACCTGGCCCATTCGGTGGCCCGCCGCATGGAAAACGACCTGCGCTACTCCAATCACATTCAGGTGACGGTGATTCGGGAAGTGCGTGTCACCGACTACGCCCGTTAGCGAGGAAACGCCGCCGATGACCACCGTTTTTCTAGACGAACCCCGCCGCCGACCGGCCCCCGCCGCCGCGGAACGGGCCGAATCCCGCCCGCCCACCCGCACCGGGCGCCGCTACTTCCTGCGCACCTTCGGCTGCCAGATGAACGAGCATGACAGCGAACGGGTGGCGGGCCTGTTCGAATCGGACGGCATGACCCCCGCCGACCGGATGGAAACGGCGGATGTGATTTTCATCAACACCTGCACCATCCGGGAAAACGCCGACAACCGGCTGTACGGCAACCTGGGCCAACTGAAGCCTTTGAAAGAGGCCGACCCGGGCCGGATGCTGATCGTGGGCGGGTGCGCCGCCCAAAAAGACCGGGAGCTGGTGCGGGAGCGGGCCCCGTGGGTGGACGTGGTGCTGGGCACCCACAACCTGGACCGGGTGCTGCACCTGCTGGACCAGGCCGAAGAATGGGGGCCGGTAACCGAAATCGCCGACCAGCTGGCCGCCATGCCCTCCGACCTGCCCGTCCGCCGGGAATCCGCCCATTCCGCCTGGGTGACCATCCAGGTCGGATGCAACAACACATGCACCTTCTGCATCGTGCCCGCGGTGCGGGGGCCGGAAATCAGCCGCCGTCCGGGGGACGTAATCCGGGAGGTGGAACAACTGGCCGCGGACGGGACGGCGGAGGTGACGTTGCTCGGCCAAAACGTCAACACTTACGGGCGGGACCTGGCCATCGACGGGCGCCGCCGCCCCATCTTCGCCGACCTGTTGCGCCGGGTGGGGGAAGTGGAGGGCATCAAACGCATCCGCTTCACCAGCCCCCACCCCAACGACTTCCGCCCGGAGGTGGCGGAGGCGATGGCCGAAACCCCGGCGGTGTGCGAGCAGCTCCATTTCCCGCTCCAGTCCGGTTCGGACCGCATCCTGGCCGCCATGCACCGCGGATACACGGCCGACAAGTTCCTGAAACGGCTGGAGATGGCCCGGGAGGCGGTGGACGGCCTGACGGTTTCCACCGACATCATCGTCGGCTTCCCGGGCGAAACGGAGGAGGACTTTCAACGCACCCTGCGCGTAGTGGAAACCGCCCGCTTCGACCACGCCTACATGTTCCTGTTTTCGGCCCGCCCCGGCACCCGGGCGGCGCAGATGGGCGACCGGTTCGTCCCGTCCGCCGCGGCCAAAGAGCGGTTCGCCCGCCTCACCGAAATGCAGGCCGCCATCGGGGAGGAGAACAACCGCCGCCGGGTGGGAAGCCGCTTGGAGGTGATGGCGGAAGGCCCCTCCCGCAAAGACCCGGACACGGCCGCCACCCGCACCCGGGGCAACACGGTCACCCATGTGCCGGGCCGGTACCCTCCCGGCACGTTGCTGGAAGTGGACATCGTGGGGGCCGCCCGGCATTACCTGATGGGGATTCCCGTCTGATTCCGGCAGTGGCCCTGCTCGGCCTCACCGCCTCCGGCAAAAGCGACCTGGCCCTCTGTTTGGCGGAGGCATACGGGGCGGAAATAGCCTCGGTTGATTCCATGCAGGTGTACCGGGGGATGGACATCGGCACCGCCAAACCCGCCCCCGCCGATCAAGCCCGCATCCCCCATCATTTGCTGGATTTGGCCTCCCCGGAGACGGATTACACGGTCGCCGAATTTCAAGCCGCGGGAAGGCGGGTGATGGCGGATGCGCAACGCCGGGGGGCGCGTCTCATTTTGGCCGGGGGGTCGGGGCTTTACTTCCGGGCTTTGGCGGACCCGCTGGAATTCCCCCCCGGCGACCCGGAGATCAGACGGCGGGTGGACGAACTGTCCGACGACCGGGCGCGGGCCGAACTGCTGGCCGCCGACCCGGAGGCGCCCCGGCATCTGGACATGGCCAATCCCCGCCGGGTGCGCCGCGCTTTGGAGGTGGTCAAAATGGGCGGCCCGCCTCCTTCCCGCCGCGTCCGGCTGAAAAGCGCCCGGCAGGTGCGGGACTATCAGGGTGGAGCCCCGTTGCTGACCCTGGGGTTGGATCCCGGCCCGGCCCTGGCCGGGCGGGCGGAGTCCCGCTTGGAGCGGATGTTGCGGGCCGGACTGCTGGAGGAAGTGGCCGGCCTGGACGGAAAGATGGGCCGCAACGCCTCCCAGGCGGTCGGCTACAAACAACTCCTGCCGGTGGTGCGGGGGGAAATCCCGTTACGGGAAGGGCAACAGCGGGCCCTTTCGGCCACAATGGGTTTGGCTCGCCGCCAGCGCACCTTCTTCCGCCGCGACCCCCGCATCCGATGGCTTCCCTGGGAGGAGGATGTCGGCGGAATGTGCCGGTCCGTCCGCCGGTTGATAGAAGAAACGGAGGCGCAGTGGATTTCCTGAAGATGGAGGGACTCGGCAACGATTTCGTGGTGCTGGAAGGGGAACCCCCCGACCGGGAGACCATCCGCCGCCTGTGCGACCGCCGCACCGGGGTGGGGGCGGACGGGGTGCTGCTGGCGGGGCCCGCCTCCCGCCCGCCGGCCGCCCTGCGCATGGACTACTGGAACGCCGACGGGTCGCCGGCCGAGATGTGCGGCAACGGCCTGCGTTGCGTAGCCCGCTACGGCTACCAGCGGGGATGGACCGGGGGCGCCGATTTCATCGTGGAAACCCCGATGGGGGAGCGGCGGGCGCAAATCCCGGACCCGGAACGTCCGGAGGTGTGCCGGGTGGAGTTGGGGGAGTATGCGGTGGAAGGCGAAATCACCATCGACGGGCGGGAGTTCATTTTGGCGTCGGTGGGCAACCCGCATGCGGTGACCCTGGTGGACGACCCGGAACGGGCCCCGGTGGGGGAGGTGGGCCCCCGGGTGGAAACCCACCCGGCTTTCCCCGACCGGGTCAACGTCGGGTTCGCAGCCCCCGACCCGGACGGCGCGGGACTGCGGTTGCGGGTGTGGGAGCGGGGAGCGGGGGAGACCCGGGCGTGCGGCACCGGAGCCGCCGCCGCGGTAGCCGTCGCCGTCAGCCGCGGACTGGCCGATCCGATGGCCACGGTGCGACTGCCGGGCGGCCCGTTGCGGGTGGAACTAATAGAGGGACGGGCCTGGTTAACCGGCCCCGCCCGAACAGCGTTCCGAGGAACGATAGCGATGGATTAATCGGTAGTAGAACCTGTCTGCTCTGACATATCAGGATTTCCAGGCAGAACATTTCAGGCCTGTCTGGAACGATGGCAGAAACCTGCCGTCCATCATTGCGGGTTGTAATAATGGAATATCTGGAACTCGCTATCCTGGAAACGGGCAGACCATCCCTGGTTCTGCCCCCTCTGTGTCCAGGCAGGGTATTGTGCCTTGCTCTGGACATTCCATAACCATTAGAGCAGAGCAGACAGGACAGGACACAGACATGGGCAAAAAAAGGCAGGTCAAGAAAGTGTACAAGGCTATCCACGGCAGGCAGGCCAAAACCAGGATGAACCTGCCTGCTACAGACAAGCAGATAGCACTGCTGGAAACATTAGGGGTCAGCAGACGGAAATCCAGCAGGATGACCAGTGGTCAGGCAAGCCTGGAAATCACAAAAAGGCAGTCCTGACCCCTGACCCCGAACCAGACCAGGGAGAGCAGGGGCCGTTCCTGATGGCAGAACAGGCCACCAGACAGGCCTGGATGGTCCGCAGGCAGGTTCTTGCCGCAGACCAGATCAGGACAAGAGCTGACAGGCCGCCGTGGCCTGCCTGGACAGGAACAGGCACCCCGTCGCACCCTAGCTGTACTTGGCCAGGACGTTCACCGCCCGCGCCATACACCACTTCCACCAACTGGGCGTCACCCACATCGCGGAGATCATGACCAATAACCACCGCAGCTACACCCGCAGCCGAGCGTTCGCTTCCCTGCTCGCCCAACACGGCATCCGTCATATCACGATCAAACCGTATCATCCCCAGCAGAACGGCAAAGTGGAACGATACAACCAAACCCTCAAACCCAAATGGGCCAACTCCCAACCCTGGCCCGACAACCAAACCCGAAACCAAGCCCTCCGCCACTGGCTCCACTACTACCACAACTACCGGCCCCACTACAGCCTCGGAGGCAAACCACCAACCTCCAGACTGTAACCAACCTACCGGCCTTGTACACCTAGTCAGCACAGTCTCCCGTTCTCGGGTCGGAAGATCCCGTACCCGTTACGGCCGATATCCCCGTACCCGCTGGCAACCCGCCCCGCACACCGGGCAAACCGACCGCCCTCAACAGCCCCTATCCCCACCACAAAACGCAAAGACCCGATTAACCAGTAGACGGAGGATACGTCGCATCCCCGGGTTGGACTACCCGATAACCGGGTTCCGTTTCCGGGTAGGCCTCGATCATCGGGCTGGGCGACGGGACCGGTTCTCCGGTTTCTCGCAGAGCCTCGATGTAGACCTGGACCGCTCCGGCAATGTTGCGGACGGCCTTCTCCACCGTCTTGCCGGCGGCGGTGCATCCGGGAAGATCCGGCACGTAAGCGAACCACCGCCCCCGCTGGCCCGGTTCCAGAACGTATCCGTACTTCATGGGAAACATTTCTACTCTCTATACGGACCTTTAGGTCTATAGGGCGCGGCGATGGGTGCGGCTGGGGCGGAGGGTGCGTAGGACGGTTACCACCCGCCCTAGGGATTCCACTCCGTCGGTGAATTCCATTGGCGGGTAGTCCGGGTTCTCCGAATGCAGGATGACCCGTCCGTCCCGGCGCTCCAGCCTTTTCACGGTCGCTTCTTCGCCGTCCACCAGAAAAGCGGCGATGTCCCCATCCTCCACATCGGGTTGGCTGCGCACCACCACCAGATCCCCGTCCAGGATGCCCGCTCCGATCATGGAGTCGCCCCGCACCTCCAGCATGAACAGTTCGCCCGATCCGACTAGGGACTCGGGCAGGGTCATCACCTCCTCCAGGTTTTCTTCGGCCAAGATGGGACCCCCGGCCGCGATCCGTCCCACCAGCGGCACTTCCCGCCCCGGTTCGGACCGCTCCGCCCCGGCCCCCTGTCCGTCGCCTACCAGCACGGCGATGGCCCGCGGTTTGGTCGAGTCCCGCCGGATGGCCCCCGCCCGTTCCAGCGCCGACAGGTGGCTGTGCACGGTGGAAGGGGAACGCAACCCCAGCTCCTCCCCGATCTCCCGCACCGTGGGCGGGTATCCCCGTTCGGCCACCGTTTCCCTGATCAGTTCCAGCACCTGCGTCTGGCGGCGGCTGAGCCCGCCCCGTCCGGACATTCCGCCCCCGCTGGCCGTTTTACCGCGCTCCATCGCGCTCCCTTCTGTTTCGGGTCGTCCCCATTCTATCAGCCGCCTAAACGGATTACAAACATATGTTCGATTTGACACCGAACACGCGTTCGGTAATACTGAGGATGTAACTAATCGAACATATGTTCCTCCACGGGCGGAGAGAGGATCGACAAGCAGAGAGGAAGGGAAAACATTATGGACAATTCGATCAGATCCTCCGCGGCGGCCTACCGGGCGGGGTATGACCCGGGTCGGGTCCGGGGCCGGGTGGAAACCGCCGCCGACCGGCTGGGCCCGGTTCCGACGGTGCGGGCGGTCCGTCCGGCTCGCCGCCCCGCTTCGCCGAAGGGCGCGCCCCGCCGGGGACGCCGGGCGGCGCGGCTGCGGGCGGTGGCGTGCGCGGTGGCGGCGATGCTGGCCCTGCTGGCTCTGCTGGCGGCGGCGAAGGCGGGGGCGGGGGCCGACGAGCCGGAGCCGACCGTCGTCGCCCATGTGGTGGCCCCCTCCGACACGTTGTGGTCCATCGCCTCCGAATACGCCGACCGCGGGAGCGACCTGCGCGCACTGACGGCGGACATCCGGGAGGCCAACGGCATGACCGGCTCCAACCTGCGGGCCGGCCAGCGAATCGTCGTCCCGGTGCGCGGCGGGTGACCGGGCTCCCCCCGCCGGGCCGGGTCGAATTATTCTTAGTGGGGCGGGTGCGGTTATTCTTAGTTGGGCGGGTGCATAGATGAGATTGACAGCGGCGGTTCGGGGTTGGCCGTTTTGGAAATCGGAAGGAACGGATAACGATGACGGACGAGAAAGCGACGGGGCGGCGGGAGGTCACCGGCCGGCAATACGAACCGTTAGGTAACGGCGACTGGGCCGCTCCGATTCCCCCGACGGGGGGCGATGATGATGGGCGGACCTGGTGAATGAGTTTGACCCGTTGGACCCGCTGGTCGCTGAACTAATAGCCGCCTGGTGTCATACGTACGGCGTCTTGTATGAGGGCCGGCGGTCATGGGAGCAGTCAGGGATACTGTCCGAAGGCGCCGATTTGGTTGACGATATTGCTGAAGCGGCGCGCCGATTCCGGAAGATGGATAAGCGGCTCCGGCGGGCGAATAAGCGAGTGAACGCGGCGATGGCTGCTGTTCGGGCATCGGACGACGTCACCATCCCGGAGCCGGTCAATTTGGCGTTATCCGTTATCGCGACCTATAGCGAACAGCACCTGACGGTGATAACCCAGATAACGGCCAGCGCTGAAACCACCGCTGCATTCTATCAGATGGTCGGCCGCGAATTCGGCGGGGAGTTTCCCTGGTCGGACGGCGCGGGCGAATCGGCGGATGAAGCGGGTGAACAATGACCGCGGAGACGGCGATGAGCGGGTTGGTTGTTCACTAAACAATCGTCGGTTCTCCCCGGCCGTCTGCGTATCGCGGCCGTCGGGGGACAATGGGCCGCCGGGGTTCGGCTAACCGCCGGGGCGGATTATTCAGCGGCGGTTAGACGGAGCTGGGAGCGCAAGTCGCCTATTTCCCCTTGCGCCCATTCCAGCACCGGCCCCCGTTGCCAGGCCAGCGACTGGTCGAGGGTGATGGTCAGTTGTTCGATGTTGCGGGCGGCGGCCCCCGCCCCCGCCTCGTCTCCGGAGCGCAGTGCGGTCACATAGTCGCTTTGCCCGTTTTCCAGCAGCGCCATATAAGACAGCGCATCCTTTCGATGGGCGGTGAAGTCGGGGTTGTCGGGCAGGTCGTCCAAGACGTCCCGGGATTCGACGATGGCTCTGTTGAGGTCGCCGGTGATGGCGTCCAGCTCCGCGGAGGAGGCGGCCCGCTCCGGCATCGCCGGCAGGTTGAAGGCCCGGCTGTAAGGTTGCGCGTAGGCCACCATTGCCGCCAGCCGCTGTTCCACGATCAGGGCCCGGGTGGAGACCCGCCCCAGAGTTTCCTGCTCGGCGGTTAACTCTTCCGCGGGGGCCGAGGATCCCAGCAGAGGAGAGTCGGGCAGGGCCTGGCCGGCCAAGGCCAAAGTTTGGCGGGCCGCTCCGTCCAGCCGCCCCAGTTCGCCGGCCAACCCGGACAGGACGGCTTCATCCAGCCCCCCCTGGGCGGTGATGGAAGCCAAACGCAACTCCAACGGCTGCAGGGTGGAGTCCAGTTTTTCGGCGGCGGCGACGTGTTCCGCTTGGCGGGCCGCAACGGCCTGGGTGGAGCGGCTGGTCAGTTCCCGTCCCACGAAAACCCCTCCGGCGAGGATGACCAGCACCCCCAGTATGAGCGGCCAGCGCATACGCCTCCGGTTCAGATGGTCGACCGGTTGCAGATGGTCGGGGTTCCGTCGGGGGCTGAGATCCATCTGTTCGGTGGCGTCCCACAGTCGTTTGACGGCGTCCCCGGTGTTGCCGTCCCGGCCGGTCGGCGCCTCCTGGTCGGGCGCCACATCGTCCAGGGAGGGCAACAGGTCCCAGGCCGACTGGGGGGCGGTCGGGTTTTCCCATCCGTTTTCCCCCACCGCGGTGACGAAGCGGGCCGGGTGTTCGTCGAAGCCGAGCAGGGTGGCCAGCATCCCCCCGTCGGCGGGATGGGCGGTGGGCAGCAGGTCGCTGTGGTCGACGTAGACCGCCGCTGGGGCGGGGGCTCGGCGGCCGTTCGCCCCGTTGCGGGAGGAGGGGGCGCCGCCTTTGCCGTTGCGGGAGCCCGCTCCGTTGGGGGAGGGATGCTTATGTCGGGGGGTCCGACGGCGGGCGGGCTTGCCGCCGTTGGGGTCGGATGGGACGGTTGCGTTTAGCGGCAGTTGGCCGTCCGGGGCGGGGGCCGGGTCCGGCCAGCTGCCGGTATCCCGGTTTCCGGAATCCTGGCCTGCGGTATTTTTTCCGTTGGCTGAAGCCGGGGGTTTTTTTATCTTTGCGGGGGCGGGGTCTCCGTTGGCGGCGGGGCCGGTCGGGCGGTCATCGGGCAGGCGGGGGGACATGAGCCAGGAGGGGAGGAAGAAATCCACCGCGTTGCGTTTGTCCGGGGCGTGCCGGGGGTGGTGGCGAGTCCAAGAACGGGACGCCCGATGCCGGCCTTTTCCATTGCCGGATCCGTTGTCGAAGGCCGTGTTGCCGGTGGGGGGGACAGAGGGGTCGGCGGATGTCGGAGACGAAGTTTCGGTTCGGGGGATGGGGAAAGCTCCTTCGGCCATACTCCGCCCGGCTCAAGAGCCCCGCCTTAAATTTTTTTTTCGGACAACCGGCTCTACCGATCTGTCGCTTGCTAGTAATAGAAGCAATGCAGATTAGCATCCTGAAATCAGATCGGCAACTACCCACGCCGCGACGGGCCCATCCCGGGGACGCTGGTTTGGACCTGTACGCCAGTGCTAAGACGGTGATCGAGTCCGGGGAGCGGGC
Source organism: Candidatus Spongiisociaceae bacterium (assembly GCA_965202665.1). Lineage (GTDB taxonomy): Bacteria > Actinomycetota > Acidimicrobiia > Spongiisociales > Spongiisociaceae. The sequence continues at coordinate 119,705 of OZ241841.1, read as the reverse complement.
GGTGGTGGGCACCGGGGTGGCGGTGGCCGTCCCCGAAGGCTACGCCGGGCTGGTGGTTCCCCGCAGCGGGCTGGCCGCCCGGTACGGGATCGGGGTGGTCAACTCCCCCGGGGTGATCGACTCCGGGTACCGGGGGGAGGTGAAGGTGATTTTGGTCAACCACGGCCGGGACCGGTACGCGGTGGCGCGGGGAGATCGCATCGCCCAGCTGGTGGTGCTGGCGGTGGCCACCACCCTGGAGGTGATTGAAGTAGAAGAGTTGGGGGAGGCGGAGCGGGGGAACGGCGGGTTCGGTTCCACGGGGCGGTAGGCGGTCCTGGTTGCGTCCGCCTCCGCGCCCGCTACACTGAAAATGTCGCTATACTGTTTCCCCGCTGGACGGTTGCTGAATGCGGAAGTAGCTCAGTTGGTAGAGCGCAACCTTGCCAAGGTTGAGGTCGCGGGTTCGAATCCCGTCTTCCGCTCCAAGGGCGACGTGGCCGAGTGGTTAGGCACAGCTCTGCAAAAGCTGGTACACCGGTTCGATTCCGGTCGTCGCCTCGGCTGGGGAAATACGGGCGCTTAGCTCAGGGGAAGAGCGCTTCCTTGACGCGGAAGAGGTCACAGGTTCAAATCCTGTAGCGCCCACCACCGATTGTTCCCCGCTGTCCGAGTTGGGTTTTTCTGTTCTTTCCCGGCGGTTTTCCCACCGGAAAGGGCCGTCTCGGGCGGTGTTATTCTCCGCTGTTTCCCCATTCCGATTTTTCGGTTTGCTTTATTTAAACGGGAGTGTAAAATGCGGTCAGCAATATCCGCTATGAAAGGAAGATACGGCAATGCCGATCAGCGAACAGCACCGTGACGCCATTGTGCAGGGCAGGAAAGAGTCCCGGGCCGTGAAGGCTTATTTGGACGCCCTCACCTCCAGCTCACCCCGGAGCCCTGGCAATGAGGCCAGCCTGCGCCAGCGCTTGGAGCGCACCGAGGCGGCCTTGGAGACTGAGACCAACTCCCTCAAGAAGTTGGATCTCACCCAGAAGAAGTTCGACCTTCTGGACCGGCTGAATACGGCCGCCGAGACGGTCGACATGGAACAGTTGGAGTCCAACTTCGTGGCCGTGGCGTCCGCTTACTCCGAGCGCAAGGGAATTGGTTACAGCGCGTGGAGAGCGGCCGGAGTCGCCCCGGATGTGCTCGGCCGGGCTGGCATATCCCGCACTAGTCGCAACTGAACAAAGCCTTTCAACCCCACCCCAGTTCTTCTAGTCGGTGGTCGTCGAACCCTAGATGATGGCCGACTTCGTGGAGGACGGTGCGCCGGATTTCGTCTTTTAGTTCCGCGTCGTCCAGTTGCAGGGCGAGGTGGCTGCTGATATAGATTGAGATGCGGTCGGGCATGGCCCCCGCGTAGTCAAGCCCCCGTTCCGTCTTGGGGATTCCTTGAAACAACCCAAACAGGCATTGTCCGCACGGGTCGTCTTCGGGTTCGGGCCGGTCCTCCACTAACACCAGCAGGTTGTCTATTTTGCGGGCGATGTCCGGCGGTATTTCGGACATCGCCCGGTCCACCGTTTGCTGGAAGAGGCGACGGATGGAACGTCCGTATCTTTTCGGCCGGCGTTCCTCGCCTGCGCCTAGATGATCCCCTATTTCGCGGAGGACGGTGTGCCGGATTTGGTCTTTTAGTTCCGGGTCGTCGAGTTGCAGGGCGAGGTGGCTGCTGATGTATATGGAGATGCGGTCCCCGGTGCGGTCAAAACCGCGTTTCTTCTTTGGGGGGCCGTGATGCAACCAGAGTAGGCATTGTCCGCATGGGTCGTCTTCGGGGTCCGGTTTGTCTTCAATCACCACCGCCATGTTCTCAAGTCGCCGGGCGACTTCCGGCGGCAACTCGGATATAGCCCGTTCGACCGCCCGTTGGAAGAGGCGGCGGATAGGACGTCCGTAGATGTTCATGTTTCCGATTGTAGGCGTCGGGGTTTAGGAGCGGCGCGGAAAGGTCGTCGGTTTCCACCGCGCGCTCAGACGGCGGTGTATGATGTTTAGAGCGAGAATTTTGGGCGACGGTTCCCGCTCCGGCAACGGGTCCGCTATTGTTTAGGGCGGAGCGAGGGCGCTTAGCTCAGCGGGAGAGCGCTGCCTTCACACGGCAGAGGTCACTGGTTCGATCCCAGTAGCGCCCACCACCCGGCCCGTCGCCGAGCCCGCGCTCCGGGCGGCCCTCGCCCGGGCGACCGCATTATTTTCAGTCCGTTTTACAATCGTCCCATGCCAGTTTCCGAACGACGTCAAAACGACGATGTTTTAGATCCGGATTTGCGCCGCTGGATGGACTCCCGGGCGCGCCGCGAGTCGGAGAAGGCCGAACAGCAGGCGGCGGTCCTGGCCGCCCGCCGACGGCGCTTAGCGGACGCGGCGTGGGAGGCGGCGCAGTACGGCTGTCTGGTGGAGGTGCGGGCGGGGGACTTCGAGGCGGAGGGGACGGCGTTGTACGCCCGCCGCGATCTGCTGAGTTTGCAGACCGTCCGGGGCGGACTGGAAGTGTGCCTTCCCAACGTGGACGCCCTTATCATCCGCCCCGCCGCCTCCCCGGCCCGTTCCCTTCCCATGGAGGCCGAATCTTTCGCGGCCCGCTTGGCGGAAATGCAGATTTACGGGGAGAACGTGGAGGTGGTCGGACGGGACAGCGCCAACCGCTTTCAGGGCAGGCTGGAGACGGCGGCGCGCGACCATCTGGCGCTGGAATCCCCCCGCGGCCAAATCTTGATTCCCCTCCGGTCCGTCGCCTGCGTTATCCGCCCCCGCCCGGCGGACGGCGCCCTCCGATAAACAGCAAGGTCGCGCTGGACGGCGGCTACCGAACCGACGCCCACAGCGCATCCGCCGCCACCGCCCCGAACAACCCCGCCAAATAAAGTATGGAAAAAGAGAACAGGCGGCGGGCCCGGGCGGCGTCCGGCGCGCGGCGCAAGGCGAGGGCGCGGGCCAGGAAAACCGCCCCCAGCCCGACCGCCGCCGTCGCATAGGGCAATCCCATCCCCGCCGCCGGCGCAAACTCCAGGCTGAGCGCCACCACGATGAGGGAATAGGCCAGAATCCGATTAGCCACCAAAGGCAAAGCGGCCACCGCGGGCAACATGGGAACCCCGGCCGCCCGGTAATCCTCCCGGTAACGCACCGCCAACGCCCAAAAATGCGGCGGGGTCCAGAAGAACACGATGGCGAACAGCAAAACGGGCTCCCAGCCCAAGCCGCCCGTCACCGCCGCCCATCCCACCAACGGGGGAACCGCCCCGGCTGCTCCTCCGATGACGATGTTGGAAGGGGAGCGGCGCTTCAACCACAGGGTGTAAACCAAAATGTAGAAGGCGGCGGCAGCCAAAGTAAGGGCCGCGCTCAGCGCATTCACCCATAGGATCAGAACGGCGGCGGCCGCGATTTGCAACCCGCCCGCCAGCAGGGCGGCGGCCCGGGGGGTGATCCGGCCCGCCGGCAGGGGGCGTCCCCGGGTGCGGAGCATTATCCGATCGATGTCGCGGTCCAGCACCATGTTGGCGGCGTTGGCGCCCATCGCCGACAGCGCCCCTCCGGCGACGGCGGCCGCCGTCAGCCCCAGGGGAGGGAGTCCGCCGTAGGCCAAAATCATCGACGGAACGGTGGTGACGACCAGCAACCCGACGATGCGCGGTTTGGTGAGAGCGGCCCACGCCGCGGCGCGGCGGGCGGCGGAGGAGCGCGTCGGGGCGGGCGTTGGGTTGGCTAGGGCGGAGGTCACGGAGGCCAATGTTATTATGTTTCCGCCAGTGAAATTTCAAATTTCGGCGGCGGCCTACCGTCGCATCACTTTCTGGACGATCGTCGCGTTGGGGGCCATCGTGCTCAGCGGGGCGGCGGTGCGGCTCACCGGGTCGGGATTGGGATGCCCCGATTGGCCGACCTGCGCCGACCAGCGCATCGTCCCGCCCTGGGAATACCACGCGGTAATCGAGTTCGGCAATCGGCTGGTGACCGGACTGGTGTCGATAGCGGTGGTTTTGGCGGTGCTGGGTTCATGGCGGCGCCGGCCCCGCCGTCCGGACTTGGCATGGTGGTCGCTGGGCTTGGTGGCGGGGGTGGCAGCGCAGGTAGTGCTGGGGCGCTGGGTGGTTACCTCCGATTTGGCCCCGGTGGCGGTGATCGCCCATTTTCTGCTGTCCATGGTCCTGTTGTGGAACGCGGTGGTGCTCCATCATCGGGCCGGCCCCGGCTATGCGGACGATGGGCCGCGAGAGACGATCCCGTCCGGCGGGGGGCGGGGGGTGCGGGCCATGCTGTGGGCGACCAGCGTTGCGGCGGGATGGGTTTTGGTGAACGGAACCCTGGTTACCGGTTCCGGGCCGCACGGCGGGGACGAACACGCCCGGCGGCTCGGCTTCGATATTTCCAACGTGGCCCGCATTCATTCTTTGAGCGTCATCGCTTTTTGCCTGATGACGCTGGCCGTCCTGTGGATGCTCGCCCGCGCCGGGGTCTCCCGGGAAACCCGGCGCCCCGTTTACGTGCTGCTGGGGGTTATAGCCGGGCAGGGCTTCATCGGCTACGTCCAATATTTCACCGACGTGCCGGAGGTTCTGGTGGGGTTGCACGTGCTGGGCGCGGTCAGCGTCTGGTGGGCGGTCCTCCACGCCCATCTGACCGTCTCCCGAAGCTTTGCGAGACAAGGCGGCTCCGGCGGCGGCTGATACGCATCGCCCTGCCTGAGCGACTCTTCGGATGGGGGGAGTGGGCCTAAATCCGAGGAGGTTTTTTGCCGTAGCCGCGTTTTTCCGATGATTTTACTAAGCCGTTTTTTACGACGGTTAGGAGAGCCCCCGCTTGGGAAATTTTGGCAAAAATAAAAGTCGGGGAGAACGCGAAACATTTCCTCAATAATTGCCTCGGTTTCCTTGTTACGACCGGAGATTTGGGGCAAAAGGATACTTGGTCGAACAATATTGGATATTTTTTCCAGTTTTTCTCCCAAATATTTCCAATTTGGCATCCCGTTGTTTGAGCAAACCGGAGATTATTTCCAACCAAACAAACCAAAAGCAACATAACTATCCCAGCCCAACTACTGAACCCGGCGGGGAGGGAGGGGTTTATGTTGCGGGCGATGCGCGATAAAACGATGAACCAGGGCGGCGGCCCCGAGCGGACCGGCGAAGGTCGGTCCGGCTCCTTTCCCCAACGACGGCTCTTCGCCCGGCTGTCGGCCGGCCATATGGTGATGATCGCGGCCGGGTTGTCCGCCTTGTTGCTCAATTTGCTGATACTGCGCGGCCAAGACGAGACCGTTCCGGCGGCGGTGGCCGCCCGCTCCCTCCCGGCCGGGGCCCGGCTGGCGGAACGGGACTTGGACCAAGTCCGCATCGCAGCCGGCGGTCCTTTGTCCCGGCGGGCGCTCACCCCCGAGGCGGCCGCCGGGCTGGTGGATACGGCCCTCATTCGCGATGTGGAGGCCGGCGCTCCCCTGTTTCCCGATGACTTCCGCCCCCAAGTCCCCGCCCCGGGAAGGGCGATGAGCATACCCGTTCCGCCCGGGCGGGCGGTGGCGGCCGACCTGCGGCCAGGCGACCGGGTGGATGTGGTGGCGGCGGAGCGGGGCGGGGGGCGGTTCGCGGCGTTGGGGGTGGAAGTGCTGTCCATCGCGGAGGAGGGCGGAGGGTTGGGAAGCGGCGAATTGAACGTGATCGTGGCGGTGGACGGGACCGACGCCTTGTCGGTGGCTACGGCTTTGGCGGCGGGCGAGGTTTTTCTGGTCCGCTCCACCGGGGCCCCGCCGGTGGAGGAACTCACCTTCCGCCCTCCCCCGGCGCCGGGCGATCCCGGATGGGAGGCGGAGGGTTCCGACGGGGAGGAGGGGAGATGACGGACGGCGAGACCGTGATTGCGGTGACCGTCTCCCAGCGGGGCTGGTCGGCGGAGCTGATCCGGCATCTCATCGACTACGGGGGCGCCCGCCTGGGAGGGACGGCCCTCACCGGGGAGGACGCCCTCCAACAGGACTACGACGTGTTGATAATCGACGACATCACCAGCTACTTCAGCCCGCGGCTGGTGGAAAAGATTCACCAGCAGGGCCGGCGGGTGGTGGGCGTATACGACGGGGAACACGGCGAAACGGCGCGGGAGCGGCTAACGGTGGCCGAAGTGGACGCGGTGGCGAAGGCCGACGCCGGTCCCAACGCGCTGTTGGAACTGGCGTTGCTGGTCTCGCCCCGCAGGACCGAGTCCGCCCCGGCCCCGCCGGAGATCATGACCCCCTCCCCGCCCGGCGTGACGGCGGTGGCGGGCGGGGACCTGGCGGGGGATGTGGCGCTGGCCTTGGGCGGGACGTTCGCCTCCGTTTGGAAGGTGCTGGTGTTGGACGCCGACACGGTGTCCCCCTGCCTGGCGCAACGGCTGTCCATGCCCATCGTTCCCAACCTGTTGACCGCCCTTGATTCACTTGTGCAACTGCGGGGAAGCATCGACGATTCCATGCTGTCCGGCCCGGACGGGGTGACCCTGATGACGGGAATCCCGGAGGCGTCGGAGTGGGAAACCATCCGCTCCGAGGACATCGCGGATTTGGTGACCGCCGCCGCTCAACGGTTCGGCCGGGTGGTGGTCAAGATCTCCCCCTACATCGAGGACCTTTCCCGGTTGGGTTCTCGAGACGGCCGGTTCGAGGTGAGCCGATCCCTCCTGCGCTTGGCGGGGGAGGTGGCCCTGCTGGCGGAACCCACTCCTGTGGGTCTGTCACGGGCCATATCCTGGATTTCCCAGGCGCAACGGCTCACCTCCGGCCGATTGCACGTCCTGTTTGAGAACGCCCCGGCGGGGGCCTTTGAACGGACCCAGCTGAGCGATGAGCTGACTCGGACTTTCCGGCCCGCCTCCATCACCTGGCTCCCCGCCGACCCGGCCCGGGCCCGGTCCGCTTGGAACGGGACGCCGGTGCCCCGGGGGCCCTTTCGCAAAACGGTGCACCGCCTGGGGCAGAAGATGATCGAGGCCGGCCTATGAACCTGGGGGCCTATGACCTGTTGCGGCGACGGGCGGCGGAGCGGATCGGGGAAATGGGGATGGACCCGGCCGCCGACCCGGCCCGGGTGCGGGCCGAGGTGGAGCGGCTGGTGGACGACTATCAGCGGCGGGCCTTCGCCGGGGACGGAAACCGCCCGCTGCGGGATCCGCGGGGGTTGGCCGGCCGGCTGCTCGACTCCCTGGCCGGATACGGCCCGCTCACCCCCCTGTTGGAACGCACCGACATCGAAGAAATTTTCATAGAAGGGGAGAGGGTGTCCTACCTGGATGGGGCGGGGCGCCTGCAACCGCTGAACGCCCCCACCTCCGAGGAGGAGAACCTGCAGATAGTGTCCCGCATCCTGGCCGGAACCAACCGCCGCTTGGACACTTCCAACCCCATCGAACAGGCCCGGGTGCTGGACGGCTCCGCCCGCCTGACGGCCGTCATTCCCCCGGTGGCGGACCGGCTGTCGGTCACCATCCGCAAATACGTGGTCAAAGACTACGACCTGGGTTTTCTGGCCGGGAAGGGGGCCCTGTCCGGGGCGGCGGCCGCGTTTCTGTGGACGGCGGCCCAGTCGGTCAACACCCTCATCTTCAGCGGGCCGCCCGGGGCGGGGAAAACCACCATGCTGAGCGCCTACCTGCGGGCCCTGCCCCCCGACCGGTGCGTGCGGGTGTGCGAAGAGGTGCGGGAAGTGCATGTTCCGTTGGCGCACGGCAGTTACTACGAGGCCAGCCCGCCCGCCTTGGACGGAACCCGGCGCTACGCGTTGCGCGACCTGGTGAAGGTGGTGCTGGCGCAACGGCCCGACCTGATCTGCGTGGGGGAGGTGCGGGGAGCGGAGGCCTTCGAACTGACCCGGGCGGTCAACGCCGGATGCGGCTTCGCCTGCACCATCCACGCCGATTCGGCCAGCCGCGCCCTCACCGCCTTGGTCAACGCGGCGATGATGGCCGGGGAGAACATCACCGAATCCATAGTCACCAGGGTGTTCGGGGATTCCATCGATTTCACGGTTCACCTGCGTCGGTGGGCGCGTCGAACCGCGGACGGCCCCATGGGGGACGCGCCCGAACGCCGGGTGCAGGAAATCATCAGCCTGGCCGCCGCCCCGGGCGGGGAAGGGTTTGCGGTGGCGCCCCTGTTCGTCCGGGGAAAGCCGGATTCCGCCTTGGAATGGACCGGGGAGTTGCCACCGCCGGAAACCGCGGCCCGGCTGGAAGGGGGGTTGCCGCCCGGAGTGGGACTGGCCCGGGTGATGGCCGGAGAGTGGAGTCCCGGCCGATGAAGGCGGCCGCCGTCCTGCTGAGCGGACTGACCGCCTACCTGGCGGCGGCGACCGCCTTCGGCGGGCTGCCCAAGGTGCGGTTGCGCCCGATGCGGCCCCGGCCGGCCTCTGACCGGCGGCTGTGGCTGGCGCAGGCGGGCAGCGACCTCACCCCCTTCCAGTTCGCGGCCGGGTCGCTGGCGGTGGGGGCGGCGGTCTTCGCAGCCGCCCTGACCGTGAGCGGCGCTTGGTGGCTGGCGGCGGTCCCCGCCTTGGCGGCGGCCTGGTTTCCCCGGGCCTACTATTCCCGCCGCCGCCGGGAACGGCTGCGGGAGGTGCGGGAGGCCTGGCCGGACGCTTTGCGCGACCTGACGGCGGCCGTTTCCTCCGGGGCCACCCTGGTCAACGGCTTGGCGGAGTTGGCCGAGCAGGGGCCGGAGCCGCTGCGGGCCCGGTTCGCCCGCTTCGGGACGCTGTCCCGGATGATGGGGGCGGCGGCCGCTTTGGAAGTGGTGAAAGAAGAGTTGGGGGATCCGATTTCCGACCGGGTGATGGAAGTGCTGATTTTGGCCCATCACCACGGCGGGGGGTTGATCGGCTCCGTGTTGCGGGATCTGGCGGCGGAAATAACCGAGGACCTGCGGCTGGAAGCCGAGGTGCGGGCCGACGGGGCCGAACAGCGTATGGAAAGCCGGGTGGTGGCCCTCGTCCCATGGGCGATTTTGCTGTTCGTCTCCGCCTCGTCCAGCCAGTATCAGGCTTTCTACCGGACCGGAACCGGCTTTCTGGTGGCGGCGGGCGGGGCGGCCTGGTCGCTGGCCGGTTGGCTGATCGTCCGCCGCCTGTCCCGCCCGCAGGCCGAACGGCGGGTTCTGACCGGCCCCCCTCCCGCCGGGGCGGAGGGCGGCGGGTCGTGAACGGCCTGCGATTGCTGGCTTTGGCCTCCTCGGCGACGGCGGCGGTTGCGGGAGCGGCGTTGGCGGTGCGCCCCCCGCGTCGTCTCGCCTCCCGGGTACGCCCCTATCTGGCCTCGGCCCGGGCCGGTTTGGGCCATCCCCCCGACCCGCTGGGCCCGGCCCATGCCGGGGCGGGGTTCGGTCCGGGGGTGATACGCCGCTTGCTGGCTCCGATGGCGGCCGGGGCGGCGCGGTGGCTGGGACGGCTGATTCCCTCCGGGGCGGAGGCGCAGTTGGAGTTGCGCCTGCGCCGCTCCGGTTTGTTTCCGGAGACGGCGGAGGGAAGCCGGGTGCAGGCCTACCGCATCCAAACTTTGTACCGGTCGGCCGGGTTGGCGGCCGGTTTGGGGGTTTTCGCCCTGTTCACCGGCGGTTCCGGGATCAGGGCTTTGACGTACGCCGGATGCGGAGCGGCCCTCGGGGCGTACCTGGCACGCAGCCGGGTGCGGGAGGCGGTGCGCAGGCGGCGGGAGCGCATTCGCTCCGAGTTGTACACCATCAACCAGTTGACGGCCATGCGGAGCCGGGTGGGGGGCGGGGCGGCGGAGGCGGTTCGCTATGCGGCGGAGCGGGCGGCGGGGGAAGCGGCGGAGGAAATGGCCGATGCCCTGGCCCTGCACCGGCGGGGATGGTCGTTCGGGGAGGCTTTCGAACGGGCCGCCCGCATGACTCCCGAACCGGAGGCGGCCCGCACCTACCGGGTGATCGCCGCCTGCCATCAACGGGGGGCGGACCTGTCCGGAGCGCTGTTGGATTTGGCCAAGGAACTGCGGGCCGCCCGCCGTTACTCCCTGCGCAGCGCCGCCGCCCGCCGCCGGTTGCTGATGGTGTTTCCCATCGTGGTCGTTCTGGCCCCGGTGACCCTGTTGTTTCTGGCCGCGCCCATACCGACCCTCATCTTCGGAGGGTGACATGTGCTTGCGGCCGGTAACGGACAACCCGTTCAATCAAGCGAGAGCAAAGGAGACGACGATGAAAATGATGGCGGTTCTGCACGCGCTGTGGGAACGATTGCGCAGCGAACGGGGGGCGGCTGAGACTTCCACCATCTTCGCCTGGATTGCGGTGGGGGTGATGGTGGTGTTCGGCCTGCAGACGCTGTTCAACAGCCTGGGGGCGGACATTATCGGCTGGCTGCGGGACAAGGTGCGGTTCTGAAAACCCGCCGTTTTTGAGGGTAGGAATGAAAAATGCCCGGTTCCCTCCTATCCTCGACCTGCCCGGAGTGGCGGACCTCCTCGGTATTTCCATCGAGGAGGCCCGCCGCCTGGCGGGGGAGGGGCATTTGGCGGACGCCGAGGCGGATGGGCGGGGCCTCTTCCACCGCGACCTCGTCCTGAAATGGCTGCGCGCCCAACGGGTCCGCCCCATGGATTATGACCCCGCCGATGCGCCGATATGAGTCCCCTAACCTGCCCCGCAGCTGGTCCTACGCAATGATGGATAAGGGAGAGTCGTGATATTATGAATGATATAACCGTAACGCCGTTGGATGACGCCATCGCATATCCGCATCAGCTGGCCCCCGATGTTCTAACGCCGGAGGAGGCGGCGGCCTACATCGCCATTTCCGACCGGGTGCATGCCGGGGAGATGGATCAGGAATTGGCCGAGTGGGTCCGCTGGATTTTGGACAACCTGCCCCAGGGATATCACGCACAAGATGGGGAAATAGTGAGGGACGATTCGTCATTACCGCTGGTCCCCTACCTGGGGCGGTGCAAGCCGGATTCGTGAGCAGCGACCCTCCTTCTAAGCCGCATCCGTTGACGGAGCGGGTAACTAGGGAGGAGTCGGAGAACGACGGTGATTGCGCCGTTGGGGCGGAGCGGCCCCGGGGCTATTACCACCGGAGCGATGACAAGGTCGTCGATCAGGATGGAGAAGTAGTCGGATCGTGGTCCTGGGTTCCGCCCGGGTCGCCGGATGCGCTAACGCCGGAGGAGGAAATAGCGTATGCGGTGGAGTCGGCCCGGATACATCATCAACAGGGCGGTTTGGATGGACTGGAGACGAGGCGGTTCATTTCTGGATTGTTTGCCGGATGGGTACCGCATCCGGAACGATGGAGAGATAGCAGCCGACGATCCGTCGTTGCCGCCGGTTCCCTATCTGGGTGATTTGCAGTAGGATTTGTGAATCGGGCCTGACTGGGCAAATACCGGGTTTTGTCGCCGGCGGTGGGTAAAATAGAACATATGTTCGTACTCGGTATAGATCCCGGATTGACGGCCACCGGCTTCGGGGCTTTGCGTTCCGCGGGAACCGAGGTGGAGGCGGTGGCGACGGGGGTTATCCGCACCGACCGGGCCCTGCCCACTTCCCGTCGCCTGCTGGAGTTGTACAACGACCTGACCGGCCTTTTGGCCGAGTTGCGGCCGGAGGTGATGGCCGTGGAGCAGGTGTTCGTCAACCGCAACTTGGCTACCGCCACCGGGGTGGTGCAGGCGGCGGGGACGGCCCTGCTGGCCGCGGCCGCGGCCGGAGTGGACGCCGCCGAATATTCCCCTTCGGCCATCAAGGCGGTGGTGACCGGGGACGGGGCGGCTAACAAAACCCAGATGCAGCGAATGGTGGCCCGCCGCCTGGGCCTGGCGGCCCCGCCCCGCCCGGCGGACGCCGCAGACGCCTTGGCGGTGGCCCTGTGCCATCTGCAGCATACGGCGGGCCGGTGGGGGCGGCTGGTGATGGCGGAGGCCGCTAGATGATCGGAAAGTTGCGGGGGAGGCTGGGGTCCCGCGCCGCGGTCGCCGTGCTGTTGGAGGTGGGCGGTGTTGGCTATGAGATTGCGGTGACGCCCCGCCACTTGGACTCCCTTCCCGGTTTGGGGGAGGAAGCGGAGATGTACACCCACATGGCGGTGCGGGAGGACAAAATCGCCCTCTACGGGTTCGAGGCGGAGCCGACCCGCGATCTGTTCCGGGTGCTGCTGGGTTGCAACGGGGTGGGCCCGTCCCTGGCGATGGGAATGCTGGGGGCGTTGACCTCCGAGGAGATTCGCCGAGCGGTGGCCACCGACGACTGGGACGCCCTGACCGCCGCCCCGGGGGTGGGCAAACGCAAAGCGGAGAAGATTATCCTGGAGTTGCAACCCAAACTGGGGGCGTTGGAAACCTCCGCCCGGGCCGGGAGCGGGCTGGCCCCGGTGCGGGAAGCGCTGGAGGGCCTCGGATACTCCCCGTCGGAAATCCGAGCCGCGCTGGAGGATATTTCCCCGGACGAGCCGGTGGAGGGGCAAATCCGGCAAGCCCTGCGACTGCTGGGCGGACGGTAAGGAGCCATTATGCGCGAGGACGGCCTGCTGGCAACCGAATCCAAAGAAGACGACGTCGTCCTGGAGGACACTCTGCGGCCCCGCACCTTGGGCGAGTTCGTGGGGCAGACGGCCCTCAAAGAACGGCTGGGCATTTCCATCGAGGCGGCGGGCAAGCTGGGGAGGCCGCTGGACCATCTGCTTCTGTCCGGCCCGCCCGGCTTGGGCAAAACCACCCTGGCCCGCATCGTGTCCGGGGAGTTGGGTTCCACCCTCCGTTCCACTTCCGGCCCGGCCGTGGAGCGGGCGGGCGACTTGGCCGCCATCCTGTCCGGCCTGGAGGAAGGCGATGTGCTGTTCATAGACGAGATTCACCGCTTGCCGCGGGTGGTGGAGGAGGTGCTCTATTCGGCGATGGAGGACTTCGCCCTGGATATCATGGTGGGCAAAGGCCCCTCCGCCCAGTCGTTGCGCCTGGGCCTGCCCCGTTTCACATTGGTGGGGGCCACTACCCGCTTGGGCACGGTGACCGCCCCCCTCCGGGACCGGTTCGGGATGGTGGACCGCCTCGACTATTACAGCCCGGAGGACTTGGAGAAGATCGTGGCCCGCTCCGCCCGCATCACCGGCATGCCCATCACCCCCGGCGGGTCGCAGGCGATCGCCGACCGCAGCCGGGGCACCCCCCGCATCGCCAACCGCCTGCTGAGCCGGGTGGGGGAGTTCGCCATCGCCCGGGCGGAGGGGGTCGTCGACGAGCGGACCGCCCTGGACGCCCTGGCCGTCTGGGAGGTGGATTCCCTCGGTTTGGACAAGGTGGACCGGGCCATCATGGAGTCCATCGTTTTCAAATTCGGGGGCGGGCCGGTGGGCCTGTCCACCTTGTCCATCGCGGTCAGCGAAGAGCCGGAGACGATCGAAGGGGCCTACGAGCCGTTTCTGGTGCAACGGGGTTTGATCCAGCGCACCCCCCGCGGGCGGATCGCCACTCCGCTGGCCTACGATCACCTGGGCGCACCCCTCCCCCCCGCCGCCGGTTACGCCGACCAGTCCCCTCTCCTGGCCGAAGACCCGGATCAGGGCCGATGACCCTGCCCCCCGGCGACTGAGCGCAATCGAAGAGAGTGGAGACCGCGGAGTTCGCCTACCAGTTGCCCGAGGAGCGGGTGGCGCAGCATCCGGCGGAACCGCGCGACTCGGCCCGCCTGTTGCGGACATCCGACCTGTCCGACTGGACGGTGCGGGACCTGCCCCGCCTGTTGCGTCCGGGCGACTTGGCGGTGGTCAACGAAACCCGGGTGCGGGCCGCCCGCTTGCGGGGGCGGAGGCGGGGCACCGGCGGGGCGGTGGAAATGCTGCTGCTGGGCCGCATCGGGGAAAGATGGGAGGCGCTGCTCCGGCCCGCCCGGCGGTTGCGGTCGGGAACCGTCCTGGAATTCGGTTCGCTTTCCGCCCGTTTGGAAGACGAACCGCGGCAGGGCCGGGCGCAGGTGACGCTGGATGCGGGCGGGCGGGACGTGGAGGAGGCGATCGCCGTCGCCGGGGAAATCCCCCTCCCCCCCTACATCCGCGCCGCGCTGGACGATCCGGAGCGCTACCAGACCGTGTTCGGCCGCAAGGTCGGTTCGGCGGCCGCCCCCACCGCCGCCCTCCACCTAACGCAGGGCCTGTTGGCCGCTTTGCGGGAGCGGGAGATAGGGGTGGCGAAAGTGGAACTGCAGGTGGGTTTGGACACTTTTCGCCCCATCACCGCCGCCCGCCTGGAGGACCACCAAATTCATTCGGAATGGGCGGAGGTGCCGGCCGCTACCGCCCAACGGGTGGCCTCCTGCCGGGCCGCCGGAGGCCGGGTGGCCGCCATCGGCACCACCGTGGTGCGTTCCCTGGAGACGGCCGCCGCCGGGGGGGAGGGCCGCCCTTTCCGGGGTTTCACCAGTTTGTACATCACGCCCGGCTACCGTTTCCGGGCAGTGGACCTGATGATGACCAACTTCCACATCCCCCGCTCCTCGCTGTTGGCGCTGGTGGCCGCCTTCATGGGGGAGCGGTGGCGGGCCGCCTATCGCGCCGCCCTGGACCGCCGTTACCGCTTCCTGTCTTTCGGCGACGCCATGCTGGCGGAACGGGCCGGGGCTTCGTAATGGCCGCTCCCGTTTCCTATCAGGTTCTGGCCGCGGACGGGGAGGCCCGCCGGGGACGGATCACCACCCCGCACGGAACGGTGGAAACCCCCGCTTTTATGCCGGTCGGCACCCGGGCGGCGGTCAAAACCTTGGACGTCAGGGACTTGGCGGAAACCGGGGCGGAAATGATTTTGTCCAACACCTACCACCTGATGTTGCGGCCCGGGGCGGGACTGGTGGAGCGGATGGGCGGCCTGCACCGCTTTACCGCCTGGGAGGGCCCCATCCTCACCGACTCGGGCGGCTACCAGATTTTTTCCCTGGATCCGGAAGTCGACGAACAGGGCGCCCGGTTCCGGTCGGTCTACGACGGGTCGGCGGTGACGCTTACCCCGGAGGATGCGGTGCGCGTCCAGGAACAGCTCGGCCCCGACATCGCCATGGCGCTGGACGTGTGCATCGGCCTCCCCGCCCCCCGGGAGGAGGCGGAAGAAGCGATGGAGCGCACCCTGCGCTGGCTGGAGCGGGCGACGGCCGCCCGCACCCGCCCCGACCAGGCGCTGTTCGGGATAGTGCAAGGGGGAGTCGACCCCGATTTGCGGGCGGAGAGCGCCCGCCGCACCGCCCAGTTGCCGGTGGACGGATTCGGCATCGGAGGGCTGTCGGTGGGGGAGCCCGCCGAAGAGCGCAACCGGGCGGTGGAGGCGACCGCGGCCCATCTGCCCGCCGGGGCGGTGCGCTACGTGATGGGCTTGGGCGACTTGGAGGGAATGTTGGATTCCATCGCCCGGGGGGCGGACCTGTTCGACTGCGTGTGGCCCACCCGCCTGGCCCGCCACGGCAAGGTCATCACCCGCCGGGGGGACTACGGTATCCGGGGGGCCGCTTACGCCGCCGACGAACGTCCATTGGACGGGGAATGCTCCTGCGCGGTGTGCCGTACTCATACCCGCGCCTACCTGCGCCATCTGACGGCAACTAAAGAAGCAGGCGTGCAACGGTTGCTGTCGGTCCACAACCTCACCGTCACCCAGAAGTTGCTGGCCGATGCCCGGGAAGCCATCGAACGGGGGGATTTTCAGCGGTTCCGGCGGGAGGTTGTGAGAAGCCGGGCCCCGGCGCCGGACGGGGATTCCCACGTTAAAATCGGAGTCGGCTAATATCGGGACGGCGCAATGTCCGTTGCCCGGCGCCAACCTCCGGGCGGGCGCGCCGCGCTTGGACGAACCGCCGCCGGCGGTCGGATAGACGAGAGGTTGAAACTCGGTGAAATTGTTAGCTAAAAACGGATGGGGCGGCCCGTTGGCCCTGCTGGCCTTGGCCCTAGCGGCCGGCGGTTGCACAGCTGCCGGAGAAGGCAGCAGCGGCGGCGGCCTGGGGGGCCCCGGGATATTGATTTACCTGGCCCTGTTTGGGGCCATCATCTATTTCCTGATGATCCGGCCGCAACGGAGGAGGACCCGTCAGCAACAGGAATTGAACGCCAGCCTGGAAGTGGGCGACAACGTGCGCACCATCGGCGGCCTGTTCGGGATGGTGGTGGGCATCGCCGACGACCATTTGGTGCTGGCCATGGAAGAAGGCCGGATTCGGGTGTCCCGGTCGGCCATCGCCGGCAAAGTGGGCGGAAGCGCCAATTCCGATCCCGGCACCGACATTATGGGAACAGGCGGGAACTAACCTTCCATGTGGCGTCGGTGGACGGCCGTCCTGGTGATGGCCGGAGTGGCCTGGGGCGGTTTGACGGGCGCCTTTTTCCTCGGCTGGACGCCTCGTCTGGGACTGGACCTGCAAGGAGGGACCTCGGTCATCCTGGAAGCCCCGGAGGGCGTCGACCCCGAGGTGGTGGAGCAGGCGGTGGAGGTGATGCGCAACCGCATCGAAGACTTCGGCAACGTGCAGGAACCGGAGATTTCCATCACCGGCGGCACGTCGGTGCTGGTGCAGTTGCCGGGGGTGACCGACCAGGAGCGGGCCTTGGACGCGGTGGGCCGCACCGGCCTTCTTTCCTTCCGCCAGGTTCTAAACTGCACCGCCTCCGTTTCCAGCGCCGCCTTCAGGGGTTCCACCTGCACCTTGGATGAGCGTTCCCCGATCCTGATCGAAGCCGAAGAGGCCGGGGAGGACTTTGTCTTCCCGCCGGGGGTGGATCCCGTCCTCGGCCTGACCATGCAAGATGACATCCAAAGCTCCCGGGCTTTTCTGCCCGAGCTGGACGAAGAGGGGGGAATAGCGGCCGTCTACGAGGTGGGTCCGGCCGACCTGACCGGGGCCGAAGTGGAATCGGCCCTGCCCATCTACGGCCAGTACACCCCGGGAACCTGGGTGGTGCAACTCAACCTCACCCCGGCGGGGGCCGAAAGGTTCGCCGACATCACCGGCCGCCTGGCCCTGAACGCGGTCGGCACCCCCCAGCGCCGGATGGCCATCGTTTTGGACGGGACGGTGGTTTCCGCCCCCGCCATGGCCGACGACGTGACCTCGGAGGGCATCACCGGCGGCACGTCCATCATCACCTTCGGCAACGATGAAAACTCCGAGGCGGAAGCCCGGGATCTGACCACCGTGCTCCGCTACGGGTCGTTGCCGGTGGCCTTCGAACGCTCGGCGGTGCAGAAAGTGTCGGCCACCCTGGGGGATGATTCTTTGCGGGCCGGGCTGGCGGCCGGGATCGGCGGATTGATTTTGGTCATAATTTTCCTGATCGCCTACTACCGGGCGATGGGCCTGGTGACTTTAATCGGTTTGACGATCTTCGGCTCCTTGCTGGTTTTGGTGTTCGGGTTGCTGGGGGTGATCCAAGGACTCACCCTTACTTTGGCCGGGGTGGCGGGGGTGATCGTGGCGGTGGGCATCACCGCCGACTCCTACATCGTCTACTTCGAACGCGTGCGGGAGGAGATACGCAAAGGGAGGACGGTGGTGGACGCGGCCAACGAAGCCTACCGCCGGGCCTTCCGCACCATCCTCACCGCCGACTTCGTGTCGTTCGTGGGGGCCCTGTTGCTGTGGATTTTGGCGGTGGGGCCGGTACGGGGGTTCGCCCAGGCTTTGGGAATAGCCACCGTCCTGGATGTGATCGTGTTCTACTTCTTCACCCGCAACGCGGGCGGAATTCTGGTGCGCAGCCGCCTCGGCAAATGGACGGCCGCCGGACTGCGGGGCCGAAAACCGGCGGGGGAGGGGGGCGCATGAGCCGGGGTTCCCTGTTACGCCGCCTGTACCGGGGGGAGACCGCCTTCGACGTGGTGGGCAACCACCGGCGCTGGTTCATAGTGTCGGCGGCGGCTTTGCTCCTCTGCCTCGGTTCGCTGGCCGTCCGCAACCTGAACCTGGGAATTGATTTCACCGGCGGCATTTCCATCACCTCCCCCAACCCGGCCGGGGCGGACATCGGGGCGGTGCGGACGGCCCTGGGCGCGGCGGGGGATACGGCCCGCATCCAGCTCGTCGACGACGGGGCCGTGGTGCGGGTACAGACCGAGTCGCTGGATCTGGAGGCCGAACGGCGGATGGTCCTGGATTTGGTGGCGGCGACCGGCACCGAAATCGAACTGACCGACGCCGATTCGGTCGGGCCCACCTTCGGGCGGCAGGTCACCCGCCGGGCGGTGCAGGCCCTGCTGGTTTTCCTGGCGGTGGTGGTGGTGTTCATCAGCATCCGGTTTGAATGGAAGATGGCGGTGGGGGCCATCACCGCCCTCTTGCACGATCTGGTCATCACCGCCGGGGCCTATTCCCTGCTCGGCTTCGAGGTCACCCCGGCCACGGTGGTGGCGGTGCTGACCATCCTCGGCTATTCCCTGTACGACACGGTGGTGGTGTACGACAAGGTGCGGGAGAACGTAGCCGAAGATCAGCATCGGCGCACCTACACCGAACTGGTCAACCGCGCCATGAACCAGGTGCTGATGCGTTCCATAAACACTTCCCTGACCAGCCTGTTGCCGGTGGGATCGTTGCTGTTCATCGGGTCGCTGCTGCTGGGGGCGGGCACCTTGCGCGAGTTCGCCTTGGCCCTGTTCGTGGGAATCGCCGCCGGGACCTACTCCTCCATCTTCGTGGCCGTTCCGCTGTTGGCTTTGTGGAAGGAGCGGGAGGACGAGTGGCGCCGCCGCCGTTTCCGCACCGAACGCAAAGCCTCCCGCCGCCCTACGGGCCGGCCCGGTCCGGCGACGGGGGGCGGGGGCCGGTTGAGCAGCCGGGACCGCCGCTGACCCCAATTCTTGGCCGGGTGGGCGCCGGTTCGGTAAAATAGCCGTTCCCGCAATCCCATGGGGCCCGCCGACAGTCAGGAGCACGACAATGGGACCGTCCGAGTTGCGCGCCTTGGTGCGCGATGTTCCCGACTATCCGGTGGAAGGCGTCATGTTCAAAGATGTGACCCCGGTGCTGGCCGACCCCCGGGCTTTGGCTTCCCTGGTGGAACTGATCGCCGAACCGTTCCGGGGGGCGGGCGTCACCAGGGTGGCGGGGATCGAAGCCCGCGGCTTCACCCTGGCCACCCCGGTGGCCCTGGCTTTGGGAGTGGGCTTCGCTCCGTTCCGCAAACCGGGCAAACTTCCCTACCGGGTCCACGCCGAGGAATACCAGCTGGAGTACGGAAGCGACGCTTTGCAAGCCCACGTCGACGCCATCAACCCCGGGGAGCGGGTGCTGATCGTGGACGATGTGGTGGCCACCGGGGGAACAGCCGGGGCGGCGGCGCGGCTGGTGCGTCATTTCGGGGCGGAGGTGGCCGGGCTGGGGGCTTTCATAGAGCTGGAGTTTCTGAACGGGAGGGAGGCCCTGCCGGGGATTGAATTTCACACCATCGTCTCTTATGCCTGAGCCGGCCGCCGCCCGGTTGGACGCCGCCCGCTCCGAACTAGCCCCCATCCTCAACGACCTGCGCCGCCATTTCCCGTCCGCCGATGAGGAGCTGGTGATGCGGGCCTACGACATAGCCCAGCGCACCCACGCCGGCCAGTTCCGATTGTCCGGCGATCCGTTCATCACCCACCCCATCGCGGTGGCCCAGGTGTTGGCCGCCTACGGCTTGGACGCCGAATCCATCGCCGCCGCCCTGTTGCACGACACGGTGGAGGACACCGACTTCACCGTGGAGGACGCCGAGCGGGAGTTCGGCTCCAACGTGGCTCGCATCATCGACGGGGTGACCAAACTGGACCGGGTTAAATTCGACCTGTCCCGGGAGGAGGCGCAGGCGGAGACGGTGCGCAAGATGATGGTGGCCATGGCCCAGGACGTGCGGGTGCTGATCATCAAGCTGGCCGACCGACTGCACAATCTGCGCACCATACATCCCCTCCCCGAGGAGCGGCGCCGGGTGAAGGCCCGGGAAACCTTGGAGATTTTGGCTCCGCTGGCCCACCGTCTCGGTTTCCAAGAGATCAAGCACGAGATGGAAAACCGTTCTTTCAAGATTCTCTATTCGGGCCGCTATCAGGAAATAGACGACCTGATCGCGCACCGCGCCCCGGAACGGGAGGCGGTGATAGAAAAAGTCATCGGGGAGATAAGGGTGATGCTGGAGGCGGCCGGGGTGGAGGCGGAGCTGAGCGGGCGCCCCAAGCACCACTATTCCATCTACCGCAAAATGATGGACAGCCGGCTCAGCTTCGAGGACATTTACGACCTGATCGGGGTGCGGATTCTGGTGAGGGAGGTTACCGACTGCTACGCCGCCCTGGGGCTGATCCACTCCGCCTGGGCCCCGGTGCAGGGGCGGTTCAAAGACTACGTGGCCATGCCCAAATTCAACCTGTATCAGAGCCTGCACACCACGGTGGTCGGCCCGGACGGGAAACCCCTGGAGGCGCAAATCCGCACCCACGAGATGCACGCCCGGGCCGAGTTCGGAATCGCCGCCCATTGGCGTTACAAGCAGGGCGCGGACAGCGAAAAACTGCCGTGGATCGCCGATATGAGGCAGGTGTGGGAGGAGCATCCCGACCCGGTGGAGTTCCTGGACAACCTGAAACTGGATTTGTACCGGGACGAGGTGTTCGTGCTCACCCCACAGGGGGAGGTGCGCACCCTGCCCCGGGGCGCCACCCCGGTGGACTTCGCCTATTCCATTCACACCGAGGTGGGGCACCGGTGCGCGGGGGCCAAAGTGAACGGGCGGCTGGTCACGCTGGCCACTGAGCTGTCCTCCGGGGACATCGTGGAGATCATCACCACCAAAGCGGAGGACTACGGGCCGACCCGGGATTGGCTGGGCTTCGTCCGCACCTCCCGGGCCCGCTCCCGCATCCGGCAATGGTTCAGCCGCACCCGGCGGGAAACTTCCCTGCAGGAGGGCCGGGTGCGGGTGAAGGACGCCCTGCGCCGGGAGCGGGTGGCAGTCCCCGCCGGGGAGCGGACCGGGTTGCTGGCGGAGACGGCTACCGCGTTGGGTTACGCCGATGCGGACGCCATGCATGTGGCGGTGGGGGACGGGGGTTTGTCGCCGCTGACGGTGGCCGCCCGCATGCGGCGGTTGGCGGAGGGGCCGGAGGATTTGGATTTGGAACCGGCGGGGCGTCCCTCCCGTCCCGCTTTGCGGCCCGCGGGGGAGGGGGTGATCGTGGAGGGTTACGATGATATGTGGGTGCGGATCGCCCGTTGTTGCGGGCCGGTGCCGGGGGATGACATAACCGGCTTCGTGACGGTGGGGCGGGGGGTGTCGGTGCATCGGGCGGACTGCGCCAACATTGAGCGGCTGGGGGAGCGGCCGGAGCGGATGATCGAGGTGTCGTGGGTGCCGGACTGGGTGCGTAGTTTCACGGTCTGGTTTCAGGTGGAGGCTTTGGATCGTCCCAAGCTGTTGGCGAATGTGACCGAGGTCATTTCCGAGGCGGGGGGGAACATCGTGGCTTCCTCCACCCGCACCGATCGGGACCGGGTGGCGGTGTTGCGTTACGAGGTGGAGTTGTCCGACCCGGGACAGGTGGATGGAATTCTCCGCCAGATGCGCAACGTGGCCAGCGTCTACGAGGCGGTCCGTTTAAGAACCACCGGCCCATAACCCAGGGATTCTTGTATGGTCGCTGTGAATCGTATTTTTTCCGTGGTTCTTTCGGCATTTATATTGATTTGCTTAGGGATAGTTATTTGGGGAGGCTCTCCTGAAGCGGCGACCTGTGATCTTGATGATCCCGCAAAATGCGATGCAGGCGCTACGTCTGCTGCTGTGCTGATAGAGGAGCCTGTCCAGCAGAGTTTTATGGAAGCGTCGGATACGACTGTTGTTAATACTACCACCACAGTTTTTGATTTACAGAAAGATCAATGCGATGATGAACCGCCAGTTACCTTACCCGTTAGCGTATCGGAGAGCCGCTTTCTATGGGACGGACCACAGCTGTCGGGTAAAATATTGGCAATAGAGGTTGACGAATATCTGACAGATATTATGGTCGTTGACTTGAGTGAGCTCAAGATCACAACGTATGCTTATGACCCTTCCTTTCTTTATTCTGATGCGCTATATTATCGGGAGGATATATCTTTCACACCCAACGGCGAGGTGATTGCCGTTTCCGGATATGACTGTCTAGCCTATCTTTTTTCTGATTTCCATACTGAGCCCAGCGCATTTCCGATATACCAGCAGTACCCGCATGCTGTCGCTAGCGCGGACGGAGAGCGAATTTGGATAATCCAGCGCTCCGGGCCCAGCGATTTGGATTCTACGTTGGTTGATGGATTTGAGGTCGGTACGGGCAGAAACTTTTTCATGGAACAACTGGAGAACCCATACCGAGTGGAGGCGGTCGTGGGAAACAAGCTGCTAATGGTGTCGGAAAACGAAAGAATTATTTTGGAGAGCGTTCTTACTAAACGGTTCCTTCGGTGCAACATATACAACCTTTCCATATGCCCGGAGGTGGTAGGGGTAAACGATCAAGAGCTTATAGCGTTAGCATATTACGAAACCATACCGCTGTATTTCACCGGTCCCGGATACAAGGCGGGGCCCGAAGAATATGACTATCAAATCAATGAAATAATTGTGGCTGATATGAGAACCAAAAAATATTTGCGCACAGTGGAAAAACCGGGGGTCGGCTATTGGAGATCGGCGCGCGTCCTCCACGACGGGCCCATATACGCCGCCGATGCTTTTCTCACCTTATTCCTCCCGGACCGGGGTGACTACTGGTCGCTGTACCGGGTCCATGTGACATCGGGGACGGTGGAGCATATAGCGACCGTCGACGACCGGATCATCCCATTCGACTTCCCGCAACGGAACCACCGGGTGTGGTTGACGGCGGAGGACGAAGCGCTGTACGCGGACGGCTCGACGATCAGCCTGCTCGACGGGGAGGACGGGTCCCTGCGCAAGGTCGTCTCCCTGCCGGAGGGGTTTCAAGTGCGGGATGCCTGGGCGGAGGGCTCGCCGGGGAAAGGTTTTGTCGCGTCCTCCGGCTAACCTCCACCGGTGATGCTGATCGAACAACGCGAACTCTGGCTGGCCGCCACCAACACCTACGTCGTCGCCCTAGAAGCGGGCGGCCCGGCGGTGGTGGTCGACGCCCCGCCCGACGGGCGCGGCATACTGGAGTTGCTAGCCGTCCACAATCTGATTCCGGCGGCGTTGCTGGTCACCCACGGCCATGTGGATCATGTGGGCGGGGCGGGGCCCCTGACCCGTTCCAGCGGCATCACCGCCTACATCCACCCCGACGACGACTTCCTCACCGCCCGTCCCGAAGACCAGTTGCGCTCCCTGCTGGGAATGGTCCCCCCGGGCGACTACGCCCCGCCCGAGCATTACCAGCCCCTCAAAGACGGACTTGTCCTGGAGCTGGCGGGCATCCAATTGGAGACCCTCCACACCCCCGGGCACACCCCGGGCCACTGTTGCTTCCGCATCCCATCCGAGGGAATCCTCTTCTCCGGCGACCAACTCTTCCAAGGTTCAGTGGGACGCACCGACCTGCCCGGAGGGGACTACCAGACTCTGATGAGGAGCATGGCGGAGCAGGTGCTCCCCTTGGACGACGAGACGCGGGTGCTCCCCGGTCACGGCCCGCCCACCACCATCGGACGCGAACGGCGCACCAACTTTTTCCTAACGGAAGTGACCGGGGGGGGCTCCCCGTGAACCTGCGCGCCCCGAAAGGCACCGATGACATAATGCCGCCCGACTCCCGCATGTGGCGGCGCCTGCTGCGGGTATGGGACACGCTTACCGAACGTTACGGCTACGAGCTGGTGGCCACACCCGTCTTCGAAAGCGCCGAACTTTTCGCCCGGGGGGTGGGGGAGCACACCGAGGTGGTGGAAAAACAGATGTACGCCTTCCAAGACCGCAAAGGCCGCCGCTTGACGCTCCGCCCCGAGAACACGGCCGGGGTGGTGCGGGCCTACCTGCAGGCGGGACGGACCGGGGAGTTCAAAGGGGCCTATTCCGGTCCCATGTTCCGCCACGAACGACCCCAAGAGGGCCGTCGCCGCCAGTTCTGGCAACTGGGGGTGGAATACCTGGGGGCGGACGATGTGGAAGCCGACCTGGAGGTGATCGAACTCGGCTACCGGTATCTGCTGGAATGCGGCCTGGCCGATGTGGAAATCCTCATTAATTCCATCGGCGACCCCTCCGACCGGAAACGTTACCACCGCCTCCTGGCCGACTGGCTCGGCCGGCGCCGCGCCCTCCTCAGCCCCGACGCCCAAAAACGCCTGGAGCAAAACCCCCTGCGGGTGTTGGACTCCAAAGCCGACCGGGAAGCCACGGCCGGCGCCCCCGCCCCGGTGGATCACCTGGGGGAGGAAACCGCCGCCCACTACCGGCTCCTGAAAACGGGTTTGGAAGAAAGGGGCATAACCTTCCGGGAGGAGCCTCGCCTGGTTAGGGGACTGGACTATTACAACCGCACCGTCTTCGAATACGAACCGGCCGGTTATCAGGCCGCCCAGAAGGCGGTGGGCGGCGGCGGACGCTACGACGGTCTCTCCGCCCTGCTGGGCGGCCCCCGCCTGCCCGGAGTGGGTCTGGCTTTGGGACTGGACCGCATCCTGGCCGCCCTGGGGAACCGCCCCCCCGCCCGTGCTTTGGACGTGTTCCTGGTGGTGGCCGACCCCGGCTTGCGGGCCCTCGCCCAGGACTACGCCCGCCGTCTGCGGGCGGCCGGGGTGCGTTGCGACCTAACCGCCGGGCAGCGGCCGGTAAAAGCCCAGTTCCGCGCCGCCGACCGGCGGGACGCGGCGGTGGCGGCCATCATCGGAGCGGAATGGGAGGAGGGCCTGGTGAAGGTGAAAGACCTGAGTTCCGGGGACGAACGAACCATGCCCGCCGGCGATCTGGCGGCCTGGGCCCGCGCCTCTGGGCGGGTGACGGCGTGAACCCCTACCGCACCCATCACGCGGCGCAGATGACCCCGGAGCTGGCGGGGGAGAGGGTGCGTCTGGCCGGATGGGTGGTGCGGGTGCGGGACCTGGGCGGGGTCCTGTTCTTCGACCTGCGGGACGGCTCCGGACTGGCGCAGGTCCTGGTGGACCCGGAGCGGGCCCCGGCCGCGGCCGGGTTGAAAATGGAATACTGCGTGTCCGTGTCCGGGATTCTGCAACGCCGCCCGGAGGGAAGCGAAAACCCGGATTTGGAAACCGGGGAGATGGAAGTGGCGGCGGATGAAGTGACCGTTCTGGGTCCCGCCGACCCGTTGCCGTTCATGATCGAAGACCGGGCCGAAATCGAAGAAGCCGCCCGCTTGCGGCACCGCTACCTGGACCTGCGCCGCCCCCGCATGGCCGCCAACCTGCGGGCCCGCACCGGGACGATCCGGGCCATCCGGGAAACGCTGGACGGCCTGGGTTTCATGGACGTGGAAACCCCCACCCTCATCAACTCCACCCCGGAGGGGGCCCGCGACTTCCTAGTGCCCAGCCGCCACCGCCCGGGCCGCTTCTACGCCCTCCCGCAAAGCCCGCAGCTGTTCAAACAGCTGCTGATGATCTCCGGAGTGGAGCGCTACTACCAAATCGCCCGTTGCTACCGGGATGAGGACACCCGGGCCGACCGGCAAGCGGAGTTCACCCAGCTGGACCTGGAAGGTTCCTTCTGGGGGCGGGAGGGGGTGTTCGAAGCCGTGGAGCGGGTGATGGCGGAGGTGATCCGCCGCTGCCGGGGGGAGGAGATCGCCCTGCCCCTGCCCCGCCTCACCTACCGGGAGGCTATGGACCGTTACGGCTCCGACAAGCCCGACCTGCGCTTCGGGATGGAAATCGCCGACCTCACCCCCATATTCCAAGGCACCGGCTTCCGGGGCTTCGCCGCCGCGTTGGACGGGGGCGGCGCGGTGCGGGGAATCAACCTGGGCCCTCGGGAAATGTCCCGGGCGCAGCTGGACGGTCTGATCGCCAGGGCCCGGGAACTGGGAGCGGCCGGGCTGGTGTGGGCGGTGGCGGAAGAGGACGGGGGTTTGCGCTCCCCGGTGGCCAAGTTCCTATCCGATGCCGAAACCGCAGGCGTAGCCCGCGCCTTGGACGCGCAACCGGGGGATGTTTTGGCCTTGGCGGCCGACTCCCCGGACATAGCGGGGGAGGTGCTGGGGACGCTCCGCTTGGACTTCGGGCGCCCGGACGGCCACCACCGGCTGGCATTGTTGTGGGTGACCGACTTCCCCATGTTCGAGGCGGGGGAGGGGGGAGTCCCGGTACCCTCCCACCACCCGTTTACCGCCCCGGTTTCCGTGGAGGAAATGCGCGACCATCCCCTGCGGGCCGTTTCCCAAGCCTACGACCTGGTGTTGAACGGGTCCGAGCTGGGGTCGGGATCGGTGAGGATCCACGACCCGGACACGCAACGGGCGGTGTTCGACATTCTGGGCATCTCCCCCCGGGAGGCGGAAAGCCGCTTCGGATGGTTCCTGGAAGCGTTGCGCTACGGAACCCCGCCCCACGCCGGCTTCGCCATCGGCATCGACCGGCTGGTCGCCATCCTGCGCGACGAACCCAGCATCCGGGAGGTGATCCCCTTCCCCAAAACCCAGACCGGGGCCGACCCGCTCACCACCGCCCCCACCATCGTGCCCGACGCCGGGTTGCGGGAACTGGGCTTGGATCTGACTCCCGCCGCCCGCCGCGCCTTAGACGCCTCCCCTGCCTCCCCCAACGGGGGTGGATGATCGGCGGCCAGCCCGCCTTTTTCGCGCGGGAGGGGGAGGAGCGCCGTCGCCGGGCGGCTCCGCTGGCCGACCGGATGCGTCCCCGCACCTTGGAGGAAGTGGCCGGCCAGCCCGCCCTGTTGTCCCCCGGGGCCGCCTTCCGAACCATGGTGGAAACGGGCTGCCCGACGTCGATGATCCTGTTCGGGCCGCCCGGAACGGGCAAAACCACCTTGGCGCGGCTGGTGGCTTCCGAAACGGAGGCCTCCTTCGAACAGTTGTCCGCCTCCGCCCACGGAGTGCGGGACGTGCGGGAGGTTCTGGACCGGGCCCGCCGCCGCCTGGAGGAGGGAGGGGAGCGCACCGTGCTGTTTTTGGACGAAATCCACCGCTTCAACAAAGCCCAGCAGGACGCCCTGCTCCCGGCGGCGGAGGACGGAACGGTCATCCTGGTGGGGGCCACCACCGAGAACCCGTTCTTCGAGGTGAACTCCCCCCTGATCAGCCGCAGCACCCTTTTCCGGCTGGAACCCATTCCCCCCGCCGAGCTGGGCGACCTTTTGGAGCGGGCCCTGTCCAACGAGGAATCCGGCCTGGCCGCCATGGAACGGGAATCCGCCGCGCCGCCCCTCGTCATGGACCCCGAAGCCCGAATTTCCCTGGCGGAACGAGCGGGAGGGGACGCCCGCCTGGCCCTCAACGCGCTGGAGGTGGCGGCGGTGGTGGCCCGCGGGGCCGGGCGGGGCAACATCACGGTGGAGGACATGGAGGAGGCCCTGCAGCGGCGCATCATCCGCTACGACAAAAAAGGCGACCGCCACTACGACGTCATCTCGGCTTTCATCAAATCCCTGCGGGGTTCCGACCCGGATGCGGCCCTCTACTGGCTGCACACCATGCTGGAGGCGGGGGAGGATCCGGAGTTCATCGCCCGGCGGATGGTGATCTTCGCCTCCGAGGATGTGGGACTGGCCGAACCGCAAGCCCTCCCGCAGGCGGTGGCCGCCGCCCGCGCCCTGGCCTACGTGGGCCTGCCGGAGGCCGCCTTCAACCTGTCGCAGGCGGCCGTCTTCCTAGCCGCGGCCCCCAAATCGGATTCGGTGAAAACCGGGATGCTGGCCGCCCGGCAAGCGGTGGCCGCCGCCCCGGAGGCGGCTACGCCCACCCATCTGCGCTCCACCGGCGGGCGGCTGGTCGGGGAGGCGGTGGACGGACGGGCCCCCGGCTACCTCAACCCGCACGACTTCCCGGACCATCTGGTGGAACAGGCCTACCTGCCCCCCGAAGCGGAGGGGATGGTCTTCTACCGGCCCACCCAACAGGGAGCGGAAGCGGAGACGGCCCGCCGCTTGGCGGAATGGGACGCCCGGCTGGGACGCCCGCCCCGGGCCCGGTCCGACCGGTCGGGGAAAGAACCGGCGCCCGGCTAACCTGGCAGGGCCATGCTCACCAGCGACATCCGCCGCGCCTTCGTGGATTTTTTCACGGAGCGGGGACACACCCCCCGCCCGTCGGCCTCGCTCATCCCCACCGACCCGACGCTGCTGCTCACCGGGGCGGGAATGGTGCCGTTCAAACCCTATTTCCTCGGAGAAGAGGCCGCCCCCTGGCCGCGGGCGGTGAGCATCCAAAAATGCGTGCGCACCGTGGATATCGACCTGATCGGAACCACCACCCGCCATTTGACGATGTTCGAAATGCTGGGCAACTTCTCCTTCGGCGACTACTTCAAAGAGGACGCCATCCGCTTCTCCTACGACTTCATCACCGGCCCGCTGGGCGTCGACCCGGACTGCCTCTGGTTCACCGTTTACGAAACCGACGACGAAGCGGCCGAAATCTGGCTGGACGGAATAGGAGTCCCCCCCCACCGGCTGCAGAAGGGCGGACGGGACAACTTCTGGCAGATGGGAGTGGCCGGCCCCTGCGGCCCCGCCTCCGAAATTTTCATCGACCGCGGACCCGATTACGGCCCGGAGGGCGGGCCCATAGGGGGCGGCGAGGAACGGTTCGTGGAGTTGTGGAACCTGGTGTTCATGCAGAACATCCAGGACCAGCCCTATAACGTGGTGGGCGACCTCCCCGCCAAAAGCATCGACACCGGCACCGGCCTGGAACGGCTGGCCATGGTGCTGCAGGGCAAAAAAGACGTATTCGAGGTGGACGCGGTGTGGGCGGTGTTGCGCCGGGCCGGCGAGTTGCTGGAGGTTTCCTACGGGGAGTCGGCGGAAGCCGACGCCGTTTTGCGGATGGTGGCCGACCACGCCCGGGCCTCTACCTTCCTGATCGGGGACCGGGTGACTCCGGCCAATGAAGGCCGGGGCTACATTGTGCGCCGCCTGATACGGCGGGCGGTGCGCAACGCCTGGCAACTGGGGGGCGAAGAGATGATCATGCCCGCCTTGGCGGAAACCACGGCCGGGGTGATGGCCGAGGCCTACCCGGAGTTGGCCTCCTCCCTCCATTTCATTTTGGAAGTTACGGAGCGGGAGGAAGCCCGCTTCCGCCGCACCCTGTCCGCCGGAGCGGGGAGGCTGGAGGAAGCCCTGTCCCGGATTCCGGAGGGCGGACAACTGGACGGAGCGGAGGCTTTCCGGTTGCACGACACCTACGGCTTCCCCATCCACCTGACCGAGGAGATAGCCGCCGAGCGGGGCCGGGGGGTGGACGCGGCCGGCTTCGAGACGGAGATGTCCAACCAGCGGGCCCGGGCCAAAGCGGCCTGGAAGGGGGGCGCGGCCGCCGCCCGCGCCGAAACCTACCTGCGGGTGCTGGACGAAGCCGGCCCCACCTTGTTCGTCGGCTACGAGGCGGAGCGGGCCGGGGCGAAAGTGACGGCGATTATGGCGGAGGGGGAGCTGGTGCGGTCCGCTCCGGCCGGGAGGGAAGTGGAGGTTTTCCTGGACCGGTCGCCTTTTTACGCCGAGGCGGGGGGGCAGGTGGGCGACATCGGCCGGCTGACGACGGAGGAGGGGGCGGCGACGGTGGAAGTTTCCGACACGCAGGCGGCGGTCCCCTCCCTCCACGGGCATCGCGGCCGGGTGGCCGCAGGAGAGCTGGCGGTCGGGCAGGAAGTGGAGGCCCTCATCGACTCCCCCCGCCGGGACCGCATCCGCAAAGCCCACACCGGCACCCATCTCCTTCACTGGGCGTTGCGGGAAACGCTGGGCGATCACGCCCATCAGGCCGGTTCGCTGGTGGAGGACGGCCGGTTGCGGTTCGACTTCAACCATTTCGCGGCCTTGGCCCCCGAAGAGTTGCGGGAGGTGGAGGAGTCGGCCAACCGCCGCATCGTGGACAACCACCGCGTATCCACTTTGGAAACCAGCAAGGACCGGGCGGAGGAAATGGGGGCGCTGGCCTTCTTCGGGGACAAATACGGGGAGCGGGTGCGGGTGGTGACCGTGGGGGACTTTTCGGTGGAGTTTTGCGGGGGCACCCACGTCGGGGCGTGCGGGGAGGTGGGCCCCCTGCTTCTAACCTCCGAATCTTCCATCGGGTCCAACCTGCGGCGGGTGGAGGCCCTGACCGGAATGTCCGCCTACCGCTATCTGCGCAAACTGCGGGACGGGCTGGCGGATGCGGGACGGACCTTGGGAGTCGGTTTGGCGGAGATCCCGGCCCGGGTGCGGGCCTTGGCGGAGCGGGCCGAAGAGCTGGCCTCCCAACTGGAGGAACGGGACAAAACCGGACGTTCGCAACTGGCGGCCGAGTTGGCCGGCCGGGCCCGGGAAACCAACGGAACGGCCTGGGTGGTGGCCAAATTAGGGGACTGCCCCCCCGGGGAGCTGCGGGCGGTGGGGGCGGGAGTGCGGGACCGCCTGGGGTCGGGGGTGGTGGCCCTGGGGGCGGCCCACAACGGCAAAGGCGGGTTGGTGGCCCTGGTCACCAAAGATCTGGCGGCGGCGGGGGTGTCGGCGGCGGAACTGGTCCTGCCGGGGGCGAAGTTGCTGGGCGGCGGAGGCTCCCCCGACCCGGAGCTGTCGCAAGCGGGGGGTCCCCACGGGGAGAAACTGGCGGAGGCTTTGGACGCCGTTCGGGAGCAGGTGGGCCGCCGCCTGTCCGAACTGGAACCATGAGCCCCCCCCGTCCGCCCGTCCGCCGGATAATGGGTTTGGATTACGGGACGGCCCGGGTGGGGGTGGCGGTGTCGGACGGCCTGGGCCTGACCGCCCAGCCGGTGGAGGTCATCCGCCGCCGGGATCCCCGTCTCCTGACCCGCCTGGGGGAAATAATGGAGGAGTACGGGGCCGCATCGGTGGTGGTGGGGTTGCCGGTTTCCCTGGACGGGACCGAACATCATTCGGCGCGGGCGGCCCGCCGGTTCGCAGCCGAAGTGGAAAAAGCCCTGTCGGCGCCGGTGGAACTGTACGACGAACGGTTCACCACCCGCATCGCCGACCGGGTTTTAGCCGCGGCCGGGGCGGGCCGGGCGGCCCGGCGGGGGGCGGTGGACAAGACGGCGGCGGCGGTGATGCTGCAGGGTTACCTGGACCGCCGGGGGCGGGAGGGGGGGAAGTGAGTTACGAACCGCCGGAAGACCATCTCCACTTCGACCACGGCGACCGGGAGCCGTCCGGACGGGGATGGCGGGGGGCGTTGGCGGCGGCGGCGGCGGCGGTGGTGGCGGCGGCCGTCCTGATAGCGGTGGCCCGCACCGCGGGGGACTGGATCGCCGGCCTGGGCGGGCTGGGGGACGGCGCCGAAGAAGTGGAAATCGAGGAGGGGCGGACGGTGAGCCTGGTCATCCCCCCCGGAACCTCCTCCCGGGGAATCGCCGCCATACTGGTGGGGCAGGGGGTGGTCTCCTCCGCCAACGACTTTGAGGCGGTAGTGCGGTCCCGGGGGGTGCAGTCCAACCTGCAGGCCGGGCAGTACGAACTGGTGTCCGGAACCGACTTGGACGAAATCGTCGACGTTCTGCTGGAAGGACCCAACATTTCCACCTTCCGGCTGACCCTGGTGGAAGGGCGCCGCGTGGGGGAGGCCTTGGCCGACATCGCCGCTCAGACCCGCTTTACCGAAGCCGAGCTGGCGGCCGCCCTCGCCGGCGGGGAAGTCTCCTCCCCTTATCTGCCGGAAGGGGGGGAAGGGCTGGCCGCCTGGGAGGGGCTGCTGTTTCCCGAAACCTACGAGTTTTTCTCCGATGACGCCCCCTCCCGCATTCTGCAACGGCTGGCCGACGAAACCGGGCGGCGGGTGGGCGGGGCGGACTGGACGTTGTTGGAGGAGCGGGGGTTGTCGGTTTACGAGGGGATGGTGATGGCCTCCATAATCGAGTCGGAGGCGGGAGTGGACGCCGACCGGCCGCTGATCGCCAGCGTAATTTACAACCGGCTGCGGGCCGGGACGCCGTTGCAAATCGACGCCACCGTTCTCTATGCGCTGGGAACTCGGGGCCGTTCCCCCAGCTTGGCCGAACTGGAAACCGCCTCCCCTTACAACACCTACCGCGTCGCCGGGCTGCCCCCCACCCCCATCGGCAACTTCAGCTTCCGGTCGTTGCAGGCGGCGGCCGCCCCCGCCGACACCGACTTTATCTACTACGTGCTCACCTCCGAAGACGGCTCCCACTCATTCTTCGCCGAATACGGTGATTTCCTGCGGGCCAAAGCCGACGCGCAAGCGCGGGGGATCGGCGGGTGAATTTCACTATCTTCGGCGACCCGGTGGAGCATTCGCTGTCGCCGGTGATAATGGGGGCGGCCCTGCGCCACATCGGAATGGAAGGCCGTTACGGCCGCCGCCGGGTGGACGAGGCGGGGATGCGGGCCGGAGCGGGGGAAATCCGGGACGGGCGGCTGGACGGGGCCAACGTGACCATGCCCCACAAGAGGCTGGCCGCGGAGTTGTGCGACCGCCTCACCCCGCAGGCGGAGCGGTGCGGGGTTGCCAACACCCTGTGGCTACGGGACGGAATGTTGCACGGCCACACCACCGACCCGGACGGGGTGGCCTTCGCCTGGGAGGACGCCCGCCTCCCGGACGGGGCCCCGGCGCTGGTGCTGGGGGCGGGCGGGGCGGCGGCGGCCGCCCTGCTGGCGCTGGAAGGGAGGGAGTTGTGGGTGTCGGCCCGCCGTCCGCAGGCGGCCGCCGCCTTGGCGGAGGGACCGGCGGCGGGGACGCGGACCGTCCCCTGGGGGCGGCCGGTTCCGGGGGCGGTGACGGTGAACGCCACCCCCCTCGGCTTGGAGGGCGAGTCCCTGCCGGAGGCGGTGCTGGAGGAAGCGGTCGGTTTGTTTGAAATGAACTACGGGCACGGACCCACTCCGGCCATGCTGCGGATGCGGGCCGCCGGACGGCCGGTGGCGACCGGGGAAATGATGCTGGTGGGCCAGGCCGTCGCCGGGTTCCGCATCTGGACGGGAAAGACGGTTCCCGCCCGCGTAATGCTGCAGGCCCTGGCCGAGGCGGGCCGATGAGTTTGGCGGCCTGGGCCGGCTGGGCCGCTTTGTCGGGGATGCTGGCCGCCCGTCCCCTGTTCGCCTGGGCCGACCGACGGCCGGGCGGAGGCGGGGCCGGGCGGTTCTCCCATTGCGGGCGGAGGGGGGGATGGGACTGGGTTCCGCTGGGATGGTGGGCGGCCCGCCGCGGTCGGTGCCCGCAGTGCGGGATGCGCATTCCGGCGCGGGGCCCGTTGCTGGAGGCGGCCTGCGGAGGGTTGTGGGCGGCCACCGTTCTGGCAATCGGGGCCTCCCCGGTCCTCCCCGCCTACCTGTGGTTCGCCTCCATCGCCCTGGCCTTGGCCGTCATCGACTTGGAGCAGATGCGAGTGCCCAACCGGATTCTGTTTCCGGGAATCGCGGTCGGCGGCGCGTTGCTGGCCGCCGGTTCGCTGGCGGCGGGGGAGTCGGCCCGGCTGGGGGAGGCGGCGGCGTCCGGGGCGGGGAGCTTCGCGGTGATGCTGGCCGCGGCCCTGCTGGCCCGGGGCGGGCTGGGTTACGGGGATGTGAAACTGGCTTTCCTGCTGGGTTTGTTCACCGGCTACGCGGGATGGCGGTGGGCGGCCCTGTCCCTGCTGGCCGCCTTCGCAACCGGGGCGGTCGCCGGAGTTTTGCTGATGGCGGCGGGTAAGCGCACCGGCGGGGACCTTTTGGCCTTCGGGCCTTTTATGGCGGCAACCGCCTGGCTGGCGGCGGCCGCGGCCGGCTCCCCTTTCTGGGAGCGGATCGCCTTGGCGTAACCAGCCGGGGCGGGCGGCGTCCGGGAAACGTCCCGGCCATCCTCTAATATCGGCCTATGTTTCGTTTTCTCACCGCCGGAGAATCGCACGGCCCGGGCTTGGTGACCATCGTGGAGGGCCTCCCCGCCGGCATGCCCTGCCTGCGGGAGGGACTGGCCTCCGAGCTGGCCCGCCGCCGACTGGGATTCGGGCGGGGCAACCGGATGAAGATAGAGCGGGACGAGCTGGAGTTCCTGGGCGGGGTGCGGCACGGCCTGACCCTGGGTTCGCCGGTGGCGGTGCTGATTCGCAACACGGAATGGCCCCGCTGGTCGGAGGAAATGTCCCCCGATCCGGGGGAGCCGCGCCGTCCTATGACCACCCCCCGCCCCGGCCACGCCGACTTGGCGGGAATGCTCAAATACGACACCAAAGACGCCCGCAACATTCTGGAAAGGGCCTCGGCCCGGGAAACGGCGGCCCGCACCGTCGCCGGCTACCTGGCCAAGCAACTGCTGGCGGCGGCCGGGGTGGCGGTGCTGAGCCATGTGACGGCCATCGGGCGGGCGGAGTCGCAACGGGAGGACCTCCCCGCCGTGGAGGACCTGCCCGCCATAGACTCTTCGCCGGTGCGGGCCTTCGGAGCCGAGGCGGAGGCGGAGATGGTGGCTGAAATAGAACGGGCCGCCGCCGACCGGGACACTTTGGGCGGGGTGGTGGAAGTGGTGGCGCACGGCTTGCCCCCCGGGATCGGATCCCATGTGCATTGGGAGAGGCGGCTGGACGCCCGGCTGGCCGGGGCTTTGATGTCCATCCAGGCCATAAAAGCGGTGGAGGTGGGGGATGGGATGGAAACGGCCCGCCGCCGGGGTTCGGAGGCCCACGACGAGATTTTCTACGAGGACGGCGTTTTCGTCCGCCCCACCGTCCGGGCGGGGGGGACCGAGGGGGGGATGTCCACCGGCCAGCCGTTGCGGGTGCGGGCGGCCATGAAACCGATTTCCACGGTGATGCGCCCTTTGCGCACGGTGGACGTGGTCACCAAGCAACCGGAGAAGGCCTTTCGGGAGCGGTCGGACGTGTGCGCGGTGCCCGCGGCGGGGGTGGTGGCCGAACAGATGGTGGCCGTGGTGCTGGCCCAGGAGATGCAACGCAAGTTCGGCGGGGACGCGTTGGCCGATTTCACAGCCGGGGTGGAAGCCTACCGGGCCCGGCTGGCCGGCTTCTGAACGCCGATGGGAAAAGTCTGGCTCATCGGAATGATGGGCTCCGGCAAAACCACTGCCGGGGAGCTGGCGGCGGCCGCCCGGGGAGTCGCCCATCGGGACATGGACCGGCTGATCGAGGAGCGGGCGGGCCTTTCCATCGGCCAAATATTCGCCGCCGGAGGGGAGGAGCGCTTCCGGAGGTTGGAGAAAGAAGAGGTGGCCCGGCTGGCCGCCGCCCCGGGGGAGGCGGTTATTTCCACCGGCGGGGGGGCGGTTTTGGACAAGTCCAACCGGGAGGCGATGCGCGACAGCGGAGCGGTGGCGTGGCTGGACGCCCCGGTTTCCGTTTTGGCCGGGCGGGCCCAGGGAGGGCGGCCCCTGCTGGAAGGGCGGGACGCCGCCTCCCGCCTGGAGGAGCTGCTGGCCGAACGCCGCCCGCATTACCAGGCGGCCGCCCATTACGTGATCGACGGAAGCGGTTCGGCGGAGGAGACGGCGGCCCGGGCCGGGGAATGCGCGAGGCTTACGGCGGGCGAGTCCTCGGAGGTTCTGATCGGCCCGCATCTGCCCTCCCCCCTGTTGCCCGACTCGGAGGGGCGGCGGGCGGCGGCGGTGTTCTACCAGCTGTCGGTTGCGGACTGGGCGGAGCGGGTAACGGAGGACTTGCGGGGGCGGGGGCTGGCGGTCGCCGCCTCCATCGCGTTGCCGGACCGGGACGCGGCGAAGACGGTGGCCACCGCGGGGATGGCCTATGAGCGGCTGGCGGAGGCCAACCTGGGAAGACGCGACGTCATCGTCGGGGTGGGCGGGGGAGCGGCCACCGACTTGGCCGGGTTCGTGGCCGCCACCTGGCTGCGGGGAGTGGAAAGCGTTTTGGTTCCCACCACTTTGCTGGCGGCGGTGGACGCCGCCATCGGGGGCAAAACCGGGGTGAACGTGGCCGGCAAGAACCTGGTGGGGGCCTTTTGGCATCCGTCCCGGGTGGCGATCAACCTGCGGATTTTGGAGAAGTTGCCGGCGGAGCTGCTGCGGGAAGGGGCGGCGGAGGCGGTCAAAGCCGGGTTCATCGCCGACCCGGCTTTGACCGAGTTGTTCGACCGGCGCGGCCTGAAAGCCCCGCTGGGGGAGGTGGTGCGGCGGGCGGCGGCGGTGAAAACGGAGGTGGTGGCGGCCGACTTCCGGGAAGCGGGCCGCCGGGCGGCGCTCAACTTCGGCCACACCATCGGGCACGGGGTGGAGGCGGCGTGCGGGATGCCCCACGGGTTGGCGGTGGCGGTGGGGATGGCGGCGGAGGCGGAAGTGTCCGCCCACCGCTACGGATTCGATCCGCAACTGGTGCGGGGTCCGCTGGAGAAGCTGGGGTTGCCGACGCAGGCCCCGCCGGTGGACCGGGACCGGGTTCTGACCTTGATTTCCCGGGATAAGAAACGAACGGAGCAAGGTCTGCGAATGGTGTTGCTCAGGGGCATCGGGGACCCGGTGGTGGAACCGGTGGGGCCGGAGGAAATCGACTTGGGCTTGGCCGCCATCGGGGCGGGGTAGGCGGACGGCGGGCCATCCCCCTAATATGGGGGCATGGTTTCCACCAACGACGTCAAAACGGGGATGGCCCTGGAGTTGCCCGAAGGCCTGTTTCAGATTCTGGAGCATCAGCATGTGAAGCCGGGCAAAGGACGGGCCTTCGTGCGGATGAAACTGCGCAACCTGAATTCGGGAGCGGTGGTGGACCGGACGTTCCGGGCGGACGAGGACGTTCCGCGGGCGATGGTGGAAAGACGCGATCACCAGTTCCTGTACGAAGACGACCTGGGCTGCCATTTCATGAACCTGGAGGACTATTCGCAACATGCGCTGTCGCCGGACGAGGTGGGAGAGGCCCGCCGGTTTTTGACGGAAGGGGCGGTGGCCGGGTTGCGGCTGTTCAAAGGCCGGGCCCTGGGGGTGGAGTTGCCGGCGGCGGTGGAGCTGGAGGTGACGGAAGCGGAACCGGGGGTGAAGGGCGACCGGGTGTCGGGGGCGACCAAAGGCGTAACCGTGCAGACCGGGCTGGTAGTGCAAGCGCCGCTGTTTGTGGAGGCGGGCGATGTCATAAAAGTGGACACCCGCTCCGGTGAATATATCACCCGGGTGTGATCTCCTCCGAGCCGCGGGCGCAAACGCAGGATTCCCCCGACGAATCAGAGAAGCACGCCGGGACGGCTACTAGCGGAAGACGGGCGCGGCAGCAAGCGCTCAAGGCCCTCTATGAGGCGGAACAGCGCAACTTTGCGGAGCCGGACACTACTCATTTGAGGGGGCGGGCTCGCCGTTATGCGGAGGGGGCGTGGTCCCGTCTCCCGGAGTTGGATGAAGCCCTGGGTCAGTCGTCCGATCATTGGGCGGTGCCCCGGATGGCGGCCGTGGATCGGGCAATTTTGCGGCTGGGTTTGTATGAGTTGCAGTATGAGGACACGCCCCCGGCGGTGGTTTTGAACGAGGCGATAGAGCTGGCTAAACGTTTTTCCACCGCCGCCAGCAGCGTTTTCATCAACGGCGTGCTAGCCGCCCATCTACCCGCCGATGCCATCTCCGACACCGGGTAGGCCTTTCCCCGGAGAGACGAACCGGTCATCCTTTTACTGACGGTTCCGCTACCCACATTCCCGCCAGTTGGCGAATCTTATCGTAATCAATATCAAGGACTTCCGAAACAAGTTCATCAAATTTTGCCCTGGTTTGATCTTGGTCAGCGCGGTTAGCCAGATCAAGATCAAAATCGCTAACATCATCCAAACCTTCGAGTTTGCTGATGTAATGTTGAAAATCAGGGCAGGGCAGGGCGGTTATACTGGTCACTTGAGCCCGGGTTCTTCCGCTATGTTGACGTCCTCCGTGATACCAATATGTCGCCATTCCCAATGTAGAGTTGGCCCATAAAGCGAATCCCAACTTTACTAAATTGTTATTGTGTTGCAATGTGATCCACCCTTGACCGCCTAGCATGGACCTTTCAGCATAGGCCGCTAAAGCCGGTTGAGATGTCCATCTCATATTGCGTTGCAACAACAGATCGGATGCGCTTTCGCGTATGCCATCCGCTTTATCAGGGTTGTAAACAATCCCGTAATGGGTCGGTGACACGTTAATGGTTTGATTGTCCTGATATTTACGTCCGGACGACCAGAGCGCCCGATCCCCCAGCCGGGGGCTTGCCGAACCTTTTATGGAATGAAACTCAAAGGCCCCTATTGCTTCCTTACCTACTACATGGCCGATC
Source organism: Candidatus Spongiisociaceae bacterium (assembly GCA_965202665.1). Classification (GTDB taxonomy): domain Bacteria; phylum Actinomycetota; class Acidimicrobiia; order Spongiisociales; family Spongiisociaceae. The sequence goes on along the minus strand of OZ241841.1, from coordinate 81,367 downwards.
AGATGATGGGTGGGTCCCACTGTGAATAGCTCCCCTACCGTAGTCATTTTTACTTTTTGGGGACCAAATTTTCCCCTTAACAGTTCGCTGATAATGTCGGTTAATTCCAGGCTTTGCGCACCGACCGCACCCCAAGAGTCGCCTTCATTTGACACCGACTGCACCCGCCAGCGTCCTACTTCGTCTTCCCCGACTCTCAGAATCCCTTCCTGCCCCGGTTCAGTTCCCCGGAGAGATTTGGTGATACCCCGGGCGGTTTCGGCGGCCTCCGCCATAGACCGAACAGGATGGTCAATGATGACGCTGGCGATACCGGCTCGTCCTTTTAGTCCCTTCTGCGCTATTAGCAACATTTCCCCCTGATGAGTATCGGCGGACATTGACTCTTTGCCGCCTTTCGCGCCTCCTGCGTAAGAGACGGTAGTTAGATCGCTGTATTGTTTTTCAAACATTTTCCGAACTTGACGCCAAGAGGAGGCAGAGGCGGCGGTCATAGGCAGAACCAGCCCCACCCGCCCGTGATCGGCCAGTTTAAGGTCGGCGATTACCGCAAAGTCAGAACCCAGGCCCGCCTGTCCGTTGGCGGGAGTTTTCTTACGCAGTTTACCGGCTCTAGCTTGACATAGCTTACGTTCTTCCGGCGGCACCCCTTCAATGTCAAAAGCGGATTGTCCGCCCCGAGTACGAGAATAAGGAGGGTTCATAAGAATGAAATCGAAGGTTCCGTTCATTGCGGTCAAACCGGTAGCGGCGGTAATCTTATCTTCTTCATCATCGTCTTTCTTGCCCAGAGAGGCCTTAGTGCCGGATCCGAACAAATTTTCCAACATATATTCATTAAGCAATTCCAGGGAACCGGTCCGACCGTCCGTTCCTATGGGAACCACCCCGATGTTGGTAGTATAGTAGGACTGGGCGGGTTCGAAAGAGGCCAAAGCGGTGGCTGTTAAATGCGCCGCTATGGGAGTTATATCAAAACCGGCAATACCCTCCGTTATCAGCCACTTGTGCAAAGATTCATCGTTAGCTAAAGAACTGATCCTGCGATAACCTGCCCGGAGAAGAGTTCCGGTACCGCAAGCGAAATCTCCCAGCCGTACCTTGCCCCAACTGCCGTTGGCGGGTGATACATCGGCCGGGATAGTCAAGTAGGCTAACAATTCAGCCACCTCCGGCAAGGTATAAAAGGAAGCGGTTTCCTTCCGATCCACTATCATACGGGCGAAAAGGTCCCCCCCGACATTGATAACCTTATCCAAATTTGTAATTTCAGTATCTTCCGCAGCTTCAATAATATTCTGAAGAGAATCCATAAGAATATAAGCATTTATGTTACGCGGCAACGCGCCCAATGCCGGGTCATAAATGGAGCGATAGTTTATTCTCTGAATATCAACCCAAACTTTTCTGATATTCCGGTTACGTAACATACCGTCGCCCTCTTGATCTATCATTTGTTGAATGGAAAGAACATGTTCGGGCAATGCCGAAGCCAGTTTATTCTGCATCAAAAAAGCGTTCAACCAGACAACAGCCGCCACCCTCAATGCGCCATCTGGGTCCCTACGCGCCAAGACATCCGCTATTCGACGCCGTTCCCCCTCATCATTTAGGGCGCGGGAAATCTTGGTCGCCGCGCTTTTTACTGCATTGATTATTTTGTCGGAGGTGCGTCTCATTTCTTCAGTGGGGATTGCAGCTAATTTTATGAATTCGGATAACTCCCGGACGGTTCCGTTTATGTACCCTTCTCTTGGATAGGTAATGTAGCCTTCTTTGCCCTCCTGGTAACAGGCTTTATAGAAAAGCGGCATGCCTCCCAACAGGGCGTCCCTCCTTTCCTGGAAAGTTTTGAGATCTCTCACCGCGAAAGGGGCGCGCACCGCTATGGAGGTGCTGACATGTTGATTCGCGTAGGCGCCCGCCTCTGGGGACAACTGCTCGCCCAAACGGCGGATAGCGTCCTCCGCGGGGTTGCTTTGCCCGGCGGGCGGGTCAATCTCCACCTCAAGGCACACCGGCGGCAGATATGGGTCCGACACCAAAATGTCCACCTTCTTTCTGAGACTGGAGGCCAACAGCCCGGTCTGCTCCGCAATTACCACGTCGGGCTGATCCCATTCGGGCAGGCACCGTCGCAAAGAGCCGGCCAAGCCTTCGTTGAACAGTTCTTCGGTTGTGCTCATATCCCCTTCTCCTCCGGCGTCAGTCGGGCCCCGGTTACCCCCCGGCGGCCAGCGCAACCTCGGAACCGGCTATAGGGCGCAGGGTAGGAGGCCGGTGCGACATTTCCCATCCTAGACGGCCCGCCCGTAGCCGGACGCTATGAGGAGGCCGCGGAGGTGGGATTTATGCCGGGGGAGACGACGGGCTAAAATGCCAAGCAAGACCTTTAATCCGGTTCGGCGAGGCCGGGAAGGAGAAACAATGCCCTTGTCCGCTCAGGGACGGCCCCCGCCCGCCGCGGTTGGCGCCGCCCATCCCGCTCCGGTTGCGGAGGCCCCGTGCCGCAGGTGATGACCGGGGAGGAAATTAACCGGGCGGTGCGGCGGATGTCCCATGAAATCATGGAAGGGGCCGATCGTCCGGACCAGCTCCTGCTAATCGGAATCCACACCCGGGGGGCGCCGCTGGCGGAGCGGATAGCCGCCGCCATCCGGGAATTCCACGACGCGGAAACGCCGGTAGGGGCGTTGGACATCGGCCTGCACCGGGACGATTTGGCGCAACGGCCCGCCGCCCGGCTGGCCCGCACCCGCCTCCCGGTGGACATCACCGGCCGCACCGTGGTGTTAGTGGACGATGTGCTGTACACGGGCCGCACCGTGCGCTCCGCCTTGGACGCCCTCAACGACTTCGGCCGGCCGGCGGCGGTGCGGCTGGCCGTTCTAGCGGATCGGGGGCACCGCCAACTTCCCATCCGCCCCGACTATGTGGGAATCAACGTGCCCACTTCCCGCGCGGAACGGGTGACGGCCCGTCTGGCCGAAACCGACCAAGGCCGGGAAGAAGGGGTGTGGATAGAACGATCGCCCGACGCCCCCCCTGCCGGAACATGAGTTTCCTCACCACCGAAGGCGCGCCCCGGGCCGAGTTGGAAAACCTGCTGGACTTGGCCGAAGAATTCCGGGAGGTGCTGGCCCGCCCCATACCCAAAGTCCCCGCCTTGCAGGGCGCAAGCGCCGCCCTGATGTTCTTTGAGGATTCCACCCGCACCCGCCTTTCCTTCGAGCGGGCGGCCCGGGCCCTGTCCGCCGAAGTCATCAACTTCGCCGGGAAAGGATCGGCCCTGTCCAAAGGGGAAAGCCTGCGCGACACAGCCCATACCCTGCAGGCGATGGGGGCCGACCTGCTGGTGGTGCGCCATCGGGCGGCCGGCGCTCCTTGGCGGATGGCGGAATGGACCGGCCTGCCGGTGGTGAACGCCGGGGACGGGGCCCATCAGCACCCCACCCAGGCCCTGCTGGACTCGTTTACCCTCCGCCGCCGGTTCGGCAAACTGGACGGGCTGCGGGTGGCCATCGTGGGCGACATTCGCCACTCCCGGGTGGCCCGTTCCAACATGTTCGCCTTCACCGCCCTAGGAGCGGAGGTTACTTTGGTGGCGCCCCGCACCCTGCAACCGGTCACCGACCGGGGATGGCCGGCGGCCGTCACCGACCGTTTCGACGACGTCATAGGCGAAATGGACGCCGTATGCCTGCTGCGCATCCAGACGGAGCGGGGCGGAAGTTCGGTTTTCCCGTCCCTGCCCGAATACGCCTCCCGCTTCGGCCTCACCCGGAGCCGGTTCGAGGCCATGCCCCCCGAATCGGTGGTGCTTCACCCCGGCCCGATGAACCGGGGCGTGGAGATTGAAGATTCGGTGGCGGGCGAAGAACGGGCTTTGATGATGGAACAGGTGGAGGCGGGGGTGGCGGTGCGGATGGCGGTGCTTTTCCGGCTCCTGGCGGGACGGCCATGACCCCCGCCGCCGACTCCAGGCCCCGCCCGGTGGGATATCTGATCGCGGGCGGGACGGTTCTCACCCCCGACGGCCCGGCCGCCGCCGACGTTTTAATCGAAAACGGGCGGGTGGCGGCGGTCGGCCCCGACCTGCCCCGCCCGGAAAACCCCGCAACCGAGGCGGTGGACGCCGCCGGGCTGGTGGTGGGGCCGGGGCTGGTGGATTTGCACGCCCACTTGCGGGAACCGGGGGAGGAGTGGAAGGAGGACATAGCCTCCGGGTCGGCGGCGGCGGCGGCGGGCGGATACACGGCGCTGCTGGCCATGCCCAACACCGACCCGCCGGTGGACGCCGGGCATCTGGCCCGCTACGTAACCGACCGGGGCCGGACGGCGGGGCTGGCGGAAGTGGTTCCCGCCGGGTGCGTCACCAAAAGCGGCCGGGGAAAGTCGCTGGCCCGCCTGGATGAAATGTTCGAGGCGGGGGTGAGATTATTCACCGACGACGGGCGGACGGTGGCCGACGCCGGCCTGTTGCGCCGGGCGATGGAGTACGTGTGCGACCGGGGCGCGGTGGTCGCCCAGCACGCCGAGGACGAGGGGCTGGCCCGGGGCGGGCACATGCACGAAGGGGAAGTATCATCGCTTCTGGGAATGTACGGACTGCCCGCCGCGGCGGAAACGGTGACGGTGGCCCGCGACCTGACCTTGGCCGAAATGACCGGCGCCCGATATCACATCCAGCATGTGAGCGCCGCCGCCTCCGTAACCCTGATAAGGGAGGCGAAAGACAAAGGGTTGCCGGTAACCGCCGAAGTCGCCCCCCACCATCTGGTTTTCACCCACCGCCAAGTGAAGGGAATGGACCCCGTGTACAAAATGTATCCGCCGTTGCGCGCCGAACAGGACCGCGCCGCCTTGGCGGAGGCCTTGGCCGACGGAACCATCGACGCGGTGGCCACCGACCACGCCCCCCACGCCGCCCACGAAAAGGATGTGCCGTTCGAAGAGGCCCCCAGGGGGGTGACCGGGTTGGAAACCGCCTTGGCGGCGGTGCGCACCGCATTGGATCCCGATCCGGTTACCTTGTTCCTGCGCATGTCGGTAACCCCCGCCGCCATCGCCGGCCTCCCCGACCAGGGACAGTGGATCCGGCCCGGTTCCCCCGCCAACCTGACGGCGGTGGACTGGGACGAGCCTTGGACCCCCGCTCCGCCCTACCATTCCAAATCCTCCAACAACCCCTTCACCGGCCGCCCCCTCACCGGCCGGGTGCGGTACACCTTCTACCGGGGCCGCCCCACCTACGACCGGGGACGCATCCCCAACGGCCCGGCCTCCCCGCCGGCGGGGGCCGGAATATGAGACGGGGCGTTTTAGTCACCGCCTCCGGGGAGGTGTTCACCGGCCGGGCGGTGGGAGCGGAGGGCCCCGCGGTCGGGGAGGTGGTGTTCAACACGTCCATGACCGGCTACCAGGAGGTGCTGTCCGACCCCTCCTACGCCGGGCAGGTGGTGGTAATGACCTCCCCCCACATCGGCAACTACGGGGTGAACGACTGGGACGACCAGGCGGACGCCCCCGCCGCCCGGGGGCTGGTGGTGCGCTCCCTGTCCCGCCGTCATTCCAACTGGCGGGCGGAGGGTTCCATCGCCGCCTACCTGCGCAGTCACGGAGTGCGCGCCCTGGCCGACATCGACACCCGCCGCCTCACCCGCCACATCCGGGAGGCGGGCGCCCAGCCGGCCGTCATCTCCGACGAGGGCGGCATCGCCGAGTTGCAGGCGATGGCCGCCGCCGCCCCCGGCATGGAAGGCCAGGACCTGGCCGGGGCGGTAACCACCCCCAGGCCGTACCGGATCGACCCGGAGGGCGACCCAGTGGGACGGGTGGCGGCCATCGACTTGGGGATGAAGCGGGACATAGGGCGGCGGCTGGCCGACCGGGGAATACAAGTGCACGTCCTGCCCGCCACCGTTCTCCCCGAGGAAGTGGAGGCCTTCCGTCCGGACGGGGTGTTCCTGTCCAACGGGCCGGGCGACCCCGAACCCCTGGTCCGCCAGATCGCCACCCTGCGGGGGTTGCTGGGCAAGGTTCCGGTGTTCGGCATCTGCCTGGGGCACCAGGTGCTGGGGTTGGCTTTGGGGGCCGAAACCTTCAAACTGCCTTTCGGCCATCACGGGGGGAACCATCCGGTGCGCCGCCTGGGCGACGGCCGGGTGGAGATCACGGCCCAGAACCACGGCTTCGCGGTGGATCTGTGGCCGCTGGCGGGCCGCCCCCCGCCCCCCGCGCCGGGCCTGCCCGGTCCGGAGAGGCTGCCGGAGGAGGCGGAAAGCGCCTTCGGTCCGATTCGCCCCACCCATCAGAACCTGAACGACGGCACCTTGGAGGGGATGAGATGCCTGGACATTCCCGCCTTCTCCGTGCAATACCATCCGGAGGCCGCCCCCGGCCCGCACGACGCCCTCGGCCTGTTCGACGACTTCATCGACCTGATGGGATTGGACGCCCCTCCCGCCCCCGACCGGACAGAGGGACCCTGATGCCCGCCCGGACCGATTTGTCATCCATCCTGCTCATCGGCTCCGGCCCGATCGTGATCGGCCAAGCCTGCGAGTTCGACTATTCGGGCACCCAGGCAGCCAAAGCCCTCCGCGCCCGGGGCTACCGGGTGGCCCTGGTCAACTCCAACCCGGCCACCATAATGACCGACCCCCAGTTTTCCGACGCCACCTACCTAGAGCCGATAACCCCCGGCGTCGTGGAGGAAATCATCCGCCGGGAAAAACCGGACGCCCTCCTCCCCACCCTGGGCGGGCAGACCGCCCTCAACGTGACCGCCGACCTGGCCCGCGCCGGCGCTTTGGACGAATACGGGGTGGAGCTGATCGGGGCCGGCTTCGACGCCATCGAACGGGCCGAGGATAGGGGACTGTTTAAAGAAACGATGGAGGCGGCCGGGCTGGAAATGCCCCGCTCCCGCTACGCCCGCTCCATGGCCGAAGCCGGGGCGGCGGCAGGGGAGATCGGCTTCCCGGTGATGGTGCGCCCCTCCTACATCCTGGGCGGCGGCGGCACCGGGGTGGCCCGGGACTCCGACGAGTTCGCCCGCATCGCCGAACGGGGCTTGGAGGCCTCCCCGGTGGGGGAGATCCTGGTGGAGGAGTCGGTGGAGGGGTGGAAAGAGTTCGAGTTGGAGGTGATGGCCGACCGCAACGGCAACGCGGTGATCGTATGTTCCATCGAAAACCTGGATCCGATGGGGGTTCACACCGGCGATTCCATCACGGTGGCCCCCATTCAAACCCTGTCCGACCGGGAATACCAGTTGATGCGGGACGACGCCATCACCTGCCTGCGGGCCATCGGGGTGCAGACCGGCGGCTCCAACGTGCAGTTCGCGGTGGATCCCCGCACCGGCCGCCGCCTGATCATCGAAATGAACCCCCGGGTGTCCCGTTCTTCGGCGCTGGCCTCCAAAGCCACCGGCTTCCCCATCGCCAAAATCGCCGCCCTGCTGGCGGTGGGATGCGCTTTGGACGAGATCGCCAACGACATCACCGAGGCCACCCCCGCCTGCTTTGAACCGGCTTTGGACTACGCGGTGGTGAAAGTCCCCCGCTTCGACTTCGCCAAATTTCCCTCCACCTCCGACCGGCTGGGCACCTCCATGCGTTCCGTGGGGGAGGCGATGGCCATCGGACGCACCTTCCCGGAGGCCCTGCAGAAGGCCCTGCGCAGCCTGGAAACGGGACGGGCGGGTTTGAACGCCGATCAAGGGGAGCGGCCCCTGCTCGGAATGTCCGACGAGGAGCTGGGGGAGCGGATCTCCGTTCCCACCCCCGACCGCATATATCAGACGGCCGAGGCCCTCCGCCGCGGTTGGGAGGTCGCCGACGTAGCGGCCGCCACCGGCATAGACCCGTGGTTTCTGGACCAAATGCTGGAAATCTGCGAAACCCGGGCCGAGCTGGAAGCGGCCGCCGGATGGGAAAGCCCCGAGCCGGACGCGGAGACGCTGCGGGAGGCCAAGCGGAAAGGCTTCTCCGATCGCCAGCTGGCCTACCTGTGGAACAGGACCCCGGAGGAGATCCGGGCCGCCCGCCGCCGGACGGGGGTGCTTCCCACCTATAAGCGGGTGGACACCTGCGCAGCCGAATTCGAGGCGCGCACCCCCTACTTCTATTCCACCTACGAGGACGAAAGCGAGACGGAGCCGTCCGGGCGGCCCCGGGTGGTGATTTTGGGCTCCGGACCCAACCGCATCGGGCAGGGAATAGAATTCGATTACTGTTGCGTGCACGCCTCCTTCGCCCTGCGGGAAGCCGGTTACGAGACGGTGATGGTGAACTGCAACCCGGAGACGGTGTCCACCGATTACGACACTTCCGACCGTCTTTACTTCGAACCCCTCACCGCCGAAGACGTGCTGGAAATCTGCGCCGCCGAAAACCCGGAGGCGGTGCTGGTGCAACTGGGCGGACAGACCCCCCTGTCCCTGGCCCGCGATTTGGAGGCGGCCGGGGTTCCCATCGCCGGCACCTCCCCGGACAGCATCGACGCCGCCGAAGACCGGGAGCGCTTCTCGGCCGTGTGCCGGGAGCTGGGGATCGCCCAGCCCCCGCACGGCATCGCCGCCAACCCGGCGCAGGCCCAGGAAGTGGTGGACCGCATCGGGTTTCCGGTGCTGGTGCGGCCCTCCTACGTGCTGGGGGGGCGGGCCATGCGGGTGGTCTATTCCTACGATGAACTGGACTCCTACCTGGGGGAAATCTACGGCTTTGAGCAGGTGGCGGGCCTGGATCTGTTCGCGGCGCCGTTGCTGGTGGACCGGTTTTTGGAGTCGGCGGTGGAGTTGGACGTGGATGCGGTGTTCGACGGATCGGAACTGCTGGTGGGGGGGGTGATGGAGCATGTGGAGCAGGCCGGGGTTCATTCCGGCGACTCCGCATGCCTGACCCCGCCCCCCACCCTGCCCGGGGAGGTGCGGGAGCGCATCATCGCCGCCTCCGCCGACTTGGCCGCCGCCCTGCGGGTGCGGGGCCTGATCAACATCCAGTTTGCGGTCAAATACGGAGGCCCGGACCGGCCGGCGGGGGACGAGGTGTTCGTTTTGGAGGCCAACCCGCGCGGTTCCCGCACCGTCCCTTTCATTTCCAAGGCGACGGGGGTTCCGCTGGCCAAGGCGGCCACCCGGGTGATGATGGGGGATTCCCTGGAAGAGTTGCGGAGGCAAGGGGTGTTTGCCGACGCTCCGGCCCCCGCTTTCACCTCCGCCAAGGAGGCGGTGCTGCCCTGGGACCGGTTCCCGGAGGAGGATATCGTGCTCGGACCGGAAATGCGCGCCACCGGGGAGGTGATGGGGATCGGGGACGACCCGGGGGTGGCCTACGCCAAGGCCATGCTGGCCGCCGGGAGCGGCATCCCGGACGGGGGGACGGTCTTTTTGTCCCTGGCCGACCGGGACAAACCGCCCGGTCTGGACGCGGCCCGGGCGTTCGCCGCGGAGGGCTTTCATCTTCTGGCCTCCCCCGGCACCGCCGCCTTCCTGCGGCGCGGGGGGGTGGAGGCCGAGTCCGTGCCCAAAGCCGGGGAGGGGCCGCGCGACATAGTGCAACGGGTGTCGGAGGGGGAAGTGGGGCTGGTGATCAACACCCCCCGGGGGCGGCGGGCCCGGGGGGACGGCAAACTCATCCGCCGGGCCGCCTCCGCCCGGGGCGTGCCGTGCATCACCACCATCTCCGCCGCCCATGCCGCGGCCCGCAGCCTGGCCTCCGGCCGGGAAGCGGTGCGCAGGGTGCGGAGCCTGCAGGAATGGCACGGAACCCCGACCGGTCGGTGACCTTGGGGCCGATTCGGCTCCGTTCGCCCCTCATCGGGGCGTCGGGGACGGTCGGGTCGGCGGTGGACTTCGCCGGGGCGGGGACTTTGGATTGCTACGGGGCGCTGGTGGCCAAGTCGGTATCGCAGGATCCTTGGCCGGGCAACCCGCCGCCCCGCCTGGCCCCGGCCGGGACGGGGATGCTGAACGGGATAGGCATCCAGAATCCGGGCATTGAACGGTGGGCGGCCCAGTTCGGCCCGCGCATCGCCTCCCTGCCGGTTCCGGTATGGGGGTCGGCGGTGGGGCGCACCCCCGGGGAGTTCGCGGCGGTGGCCCGGGGGTTGCAAGAAGCGGGAACGGCGGCGGTGGAAGTGAACCTGTCCTGCCCCAACCTGGAGGGGGAAGGCCTGATCGCCCTCGACGCGGCCCTGTCCGGCCGGGTTACGGCCGCGGTGCGGGAGGCGGTGTCTTCGCCCATGGGGGTGAAGCTGTCCCCCAACGCCCCCGATATCGTTTCGGTGGCCCGGGCGGTGGTAGCAGCCGGGGCGGACTGGCTGGTGCTGACCAACACCGCCCTGGGGGCGGCGGTGGACATCGCCACCGGCCGCCCCCGGCTGGCGGGAACGGTGGGCGGTTATTCGGGCCCGCCGCTGAAGCCGCTGGCCATGCGGTGCGTGACGGAGACGGCCCGCGCCCTGCCGGGGGTTCCCATCGTCGGCTGCGGGGGGGCGGTCTCGGGGGCGGACGTGGTGGAATATATGATGGCGGGGGCCAGCGCGGTGGCCATCGGCACCGTGCATTTCTCCGCCCCCCGGGCGGCGCGCCGCATCGACCGGGAGTTGGCCCGCTGGTGCCGGGCGAACCGGGTGGGGAAGGTATCGGAACTGACCGGAATCATGAAAGTAGGGTAAGGCCATGAACGAAGCTGTCCGCAATCCCATCTTGGCGGCGCTGGATGTTTCCACCGCCGAGGAAGCGGTGCACCTGGCGCGGAGGGTGTCCCCCCATGTGGGGGGTTTCAAAGTGGGGCTGGAACTGCTAACCGGGCCCGGCCCGGGGGTGGTGGCGGCCCTGTCCCGGATGGGCAAGCCCCTGCTGGTGGACGCCAAACTGCACGACATCCCCAACACGGTGCGGGCCGCCGCCCGCGGGCTGGGAGCGGCCGGGGCCCGGTGGGTGACGGCCCACGCCGCGGGCGGCCGGACCATGTTGCGGGAGGCGGTGGACGGACTGGCCGAAGGGGCGGGTTCGCGTCCGGCGGGGGTGCTGGCGGTCACCGTCCTCACCAGCCTCGACTCTTCCGATTTGGCCGAGACCGGGGAGAGCGGTTCCCCCGCCGGGTTGTCGTCCCGCCGGGCCCGCCTGGCCGCCGAAGCCGATTGCGAAGGGGTGATCGCCTCCCCCCGCGAGCTGAGGGTGATCGCCGACGCCGCCCCGGACATGCTGAAAGTGACGCCCGGCATCCGCCCGGCGGCGGCCGAAGGGGACGACCAGGTGCGCACCGCCACCCCGGTCGAAGCCTTGAGCTGGGGGGCGGACCTGCTGGTTATAGGACGGCCCATCACCCGCGCTCCCGACCCGGCGGCGGCTGCGGCGGCCATCGCGGCCAAGCTGGCGGCGGCCGGGCCGGGCGCGGCGGAGGCGAGCCCGGCGCCGGACTGAAAAACGCCGCTCCGGGAGATACTGGGCGGTTGGGCTACTTAGCCCGGTTCTCCGGGTAAAGTTGGGTCGGCAAACCGCCACCCGGCAGGCTTGGACGAAGGAGTCGACAAATGCCCCTCACCCCTTTGACGGAAGAGCAACGGGCCGCAGCTTTGGCGAAGGCGGCCCATGTTCGCCGCACCCGCGCCGAATGGAAGCAGGCCCTGAAGACCCGTTCCATGACGGTGGCCGAACTTTTGGAGATGGCGGAAACCGACGAGATCGCCGCCGGCATGAAAGTGTCGGCGGTGGTGGTGTCCATTCCCGGCTACGGCAAGATGAAAACCAAACGGACGATGGAGAAACTGGGCATCTCCGAAAACCGGCGGCTGCGGGGATTGGGCGTACGGCAGAGGCAGAAACTGATTGAAGAATGCGATAAGTCCGGATAGCCCGGGTGACGGAGGTGGCCAATGTGGCGGCTGGCCGCGGCCGGTTGGCGATCATCTGCGGGCCCTCCGGGGTGGGAAAGCAGACCATTCTGTCCGGTTTGGCGGGCCGATGGCCCCACCGCTTCGCGGTGTCGGCCACCACCCGCCCGCCCCGTCCGGGCGAAGTGGACGGGGAGCACTATTTTTTCCTGGACGAAGCCGAATTCGAGGCTTGGGCGAGGGAGGGCAAATTGCTGGAATGGGAACGTTACGCCGGGCATCGTTACGGGACCCCGGTCTCCGAAGTGGAAGGGCATCTGACGCAAGGGCGGAACGTGGTTCTGGACGTGGAGGCCAAAGGAGCGCAGCGGATTAGGGAAGAATATCCGGAGGCGACGGCCATCTTCCTAAAACCGCCCACCATGGAAGAGCTGGAAAACCGCTTGCGGGGGCGGGGGGACATGACCGAAGAGGTGATCGCCTCCCGGATGGCGGCGGCCGCCGAACAGATACGGATAGGGGAGGGATTCCCCCATCAGGTGATAAACGACCGAGTGGACGACGCCGTACGAGAAATTTTGGCTATAATAAAACCGGAGACTGAGCGGACCGGCCGATAATCGGCGGTTCTGGGAAGTCAAGGTCAGAAAGGCGACAGGTAAAGGCAGGACGATGATCGAACCCCCCATTGAGAAGTTGGTCGACAAGGTGGGCGGCCGTTTCGACCTGGTGGTGGTAGCCGCCCGGCGGGCCCGCGATATCAACAACTATTACACCCAGCTGGGGGGCGGCATCGGCCAGTACGCCCCGCCGCAGGTGCTGTCGCAGAGCCAGAAGCCCCTGACCATCGCCTTGGAGGAGATAGCCGGGGACAAGCTGACTTCCCGGGTGGGCGAACCGCCCCCGCCCCAAAAAGAGGAAGCCAATTTTCTAAAAATACCTGAGGGCGGATCTGACTGAACCCGCCCTGTCGGACCGCCGTCTGGTACTGGGGGTGGGCGGTGGAGTGGCCGCATACAAAGCGGCCTATCTGGCCCGCCGCCTGGTAGAGGCGGGAGCGGAAGTGCGGGCGGTGATGACCCCGTCCGCCCGCCGGTTTTTAGGCGAGCGCACTTTGGCCGCGGTCACCGGCCACCCGGTTTTGCTCGATTTGTTCGGCAACGAACGGATCAGCCCCCACACCGAACTGGCCCGCTGGGCGGAGGCGGTAGCGGTAGCCCCCGCCACCGCCAACCTGCTGGCCAAAATCGCCCACGGCCTGGCCGACGACGCCCTCACCTCGGTAGTGTCCGCCTTCGCCGGGCCGGTGGTGCTGGCCCCGGCCATGCACGTCGAAATGTGGGAGCAACCCTCCACCCGGCGCAACGTATCCCGGCTCATAGAAGACGGCCGCCGCCTGGTGGGCCCGGCGGAAGGGGATTTGGCGGGCGGCGACCGCGGGATGGGGCGGATGGCCGAACCGGAGGAGATACTGGCCGCGGTGGCGGAGTCCTTCGATCGCTCCCTGGCGGGCATGACGGTCTTGGTCACCGCGGGCGGCACCCGGGAGGCCCTGGACGCGGTGCGCTACCTGGGCAACCGCTCTTCGGGCAAAATGGGACATGAGTTGGCCGGGGAAGCCGCCCGCCGGGGAGCGCGGGTGATTCTGGTAACCGCCGCTCCGCCCCCGGCCTCCGCCGACATGGAAATCGTGGAGGTGGAAAGCGCGGCGGAGATGGCGGAGGCGGCCTGGTCCCGGGCCGGGGAACTGGACGCGGCGGTGCTGGCGGCGGCGGTGGCCGACTTCCGCCCCGCCCATGCCGTAGACCGCAAACTGGACCGGGCCTCGGGCCCGCCCTCCATCACGCTGGAAGCCACCCCCAACGTTTTGGCCGGGCTGGCGGAGCGGGTCGCGGAGGGGACGACGTTGGTGGGTTTCGCGGCCGAAGTGGGCGGGTTTGACAGGGCGGTGCGCAAGGCGGCCTCCTACGGGGTGGACCTGCTGGTGGCCAACGACGTGGCGGCTCCGGGCAGCGGCTTCGGTTCCGATGACAACGCGGTGCGTTTCATCACCCCCGCAGGCGATGTGGAGACGTTGCCGTTGATGCGCAAACGGGAGGTGGCGGCCGCTATCTGGAGGCGGGTGGCGGAACTGCGCAACCGCTAGCCCCGGCGCCGTCCCGGCAATCTGTCGCAGTGTTGCTGTAAACTTGCCCGATATGAAACTTTTCACCAGCGAATCCGTCACCGAAGGCCATCCGGACAAGGTGGCCGACCGCATTTCCGACGCCGTTTTGGACGCCATGTTGCAAGCCGACGAGGGGGCCCGGGTGGCCTGCGAAACATTGGTATCCAACCACAAGGTGATACTGGCCGGGGAAGTGTCCGACCCGTCCCACGACTTTGAATCGGTGGCCCGCGCCGCCATCCGCGACATCGGTTACGTGGACCCGGACATCGGATTTGCGGCCGACGAGGTGGAAGTGGAGGTTTTGCTCAACAAGCAGAGTGCCGACATCGCCGGGGGCGTGAACGAATCATTGGAGGCGCGCCAAGGGCTCTCCGACGATCCGAACGACCGGGAAGGGGCGGGCGACCAGGGGCTCATGTTCGGGTACGCCAACCGGGAAAGCGAACATCTTATGCCCCTGCCCATCGCCCTGGCCCACCAGCTGGCGCGACGCTTGGCGCAAGTCCGCAAAAACGGCGACCTTCCCTATCTGCATCCGGACGGAAAAACCCAGGTGACGGTGCAATACGAGAACGGCCGCCCCGTAACCGTCCCCCGGGTGCTCATCTCCGCCCACCACGCCTCGGGAGTCGACAAATCGCAGATGGAAGAAGACTTGCGGGCCCATGTGGTGGAGCATTGCGGGGAGGGTTGGCTCGACGAACGCACCAAGTTGCTGGTCAACCCGTCCGGCAGTTTCGTAATAGGAGGTCCGGGGGCCGACGCCGGGCTGACCGGACGCAAAATCATCGTGGACACCTACGGCGGTTACGCCCGGCACGGCGGAGGGGCCTTCTCCGGCAAAGACCCCTCCAAAGTGGACCGCTCCGCGGCCTACTTCGCCCGCTACGTAGCCAAAAACGTGGTAGCCGCCGAGCTGGCGGAAGCCTGCGAAATCGCCGTTTCCTACGCCATAGGCAAAGCCCGGCCCTTCTCCCTCAACGTAGAAACATTCGGAACCGCGCAGATGGACCCGGACCGGTTGCTGAATCTGGTGGGGGAATGCTTCGATTTTCGGCCCAAGCGGATGCTGGACTGTCTCGGATTGCGCAACCCCATCTACACCCCCACCTCCAGCTACGGCCACTTCGGCCGCCCGGAGTTCCCCTGGGAGGCCACCGACCAGGCCGCCGCGTTGCGCCGGGAGGCGGGCTGAGCCCGGACTCCGCTCCGGCGGTCCGCGTCGTTCCCGACATTTCCGCCTTCGCGGTCGACGAAGGCTACCTCTACCGCCTCCCCCCGCCGCTGGCCGACCGGGTGGAGGTGGGGTCGCTGGTGCGGGTTCCTCTGGGGGGGCGGACCACCCGCGGTTTCGTAGTGGAAACGGGGTGCGAACCCCCCCTGGACCGCGACTCCCTGTTTCCCGCATCCCCCCCTCTGAAAGAAGTGGCCGCCGTTTTGGGGGGACAGCCGGTTTTCACCCCGGAGATGCTGCCCGCCCTGCGGGAGACGGCCCGCCATTACCTGGCCCCCCTGTCGGCCGTCTTGGGCCGCGCCGCCCCCCCCAATCTCCCCCGCCCGCCCCGCCGGTTGCATCTTCCCTCCATCCCCCCCGCCGACAGCCCGGCGCCGGAGGTGAGCAGGCTGGCGGCGGCGGGGCGGCCCGGCCCGGTTATGCACCTGCCTACCGCGGGGGACAGGGCGGGGCTGATCCGCGGGGCGGTCACCGCCCCTTTGCAAAAAGGCAAGTCGGTGATGGTGATAGCCCCCACCGCGGCGGAAGCGGCTCAGCTGGCCCATGAGTTGCGCCGCGACTTGGGGCGGCGGGTGGCGGAGGCGGCCGGGGACGCCGCCGCCCTGACCGAAATATGGTCGCGGGCGGCCGCCCAGCCGGGTTTGGCGGTGGTGGGAACGTTGCGGGCCATGTGGTGGCCGGTGCGGGATCTGGCGATGGCGGTGCTGGTGGACGAGGGGCGTCCGGGCATGAAGGAGCGGCGCACTCCCACCGTGGCCGCCGGCTTCCACATCCGATTGCGGGCCCGGATGGAGGGTTTCCCGGCGCTGTCGGCGGGGCCGGTCCCCGCCCTGGAGTCCCGGGCGGCCGGGGAGGAGGAGGCGCCGGTTCGGGGAAGACGGTGGCCGCCGGTGGAAACGGCGGACCGGCGGGGGGAGCCGCCCGGCGGAGGGGTGATCACCGAACGGGCCCGCATCGCCATCCGGGCGGCGGTCGACGCGGGCGGCCCGGCGCTGGTGTTCTGCCACCGGCGCGGTTACTCGCCCGCCGCCCGTTGCGCGTCTTGCCGGAGTTTGCGCATCTGCCCGGAATGCGGCTCCCGGCCCGATCCGGGGGGCCATTGCCCGCGATGCGGTGCGGAGCTGGGCGGATGCCCGGCCTGCGGCGGGAAACGGTTTGAGCCGCTGGGGGCGGGGACGGGCCGGGTGTTGGAGGAACTGTCCCGCAAGCTGGGCGGCGGCGCGGCGGGGGAGGCGGATTCGGGGCGGACGGTGTTGGTGGGAACGGAACGCGACCTGCCGGAGTTGCCGCCGGTGCGCCTGGCGGTGGTGGTGGACGCCGACGGCCTGGTGCGCCGTCCCGACTACCGGGCGGCGGAGGAGGCGCTGCTCCTGTTGGCCCGGGTGGCGGGCAGCCTGGGAGGGCGGCGGGGACGGCGGATGATAATCCAGACCGCCGACCCGCAACACCCGGTGTTCCGGGCGTTGCAGAAGGGGGATCCGGCCGTCTTCTTGGAGGAGGAACTGGCCCTCCGCCGACGGCTGGGACTGCCCCCGGCGAGGGAGATGATCCTGTTGCGGGCGGGCGGCGCCGCGGATTACTCCCCGCTGGAGGAGGCCATGCGGGACCTCCCGGCGGGGGCGGCGGCGCACGGCCCGGCGGAGGAGGCGGACGGCGGAGTCCGTTGGCTGTTGCAAGGGACGAACCTGGACCCGCTCCGGGAACGGCTGCGGCCGGTCATCGCCCGAATACGCGAAGCGGGCGGGCGGGTACGGGCCGACGTCGATCCCCGCCATCTCTAGATTTCCCAACATGCCCGCCGGCGGTTCTGTAAGATTCCGCCCGCGGGACGGGGTTGGAAACGCAAGGCGCGTAACGGCGCATCCCCGCCGCAGATCGCCCGCGAGTCCCTGTGAACGATAAATGGCCATTTTTCCCATCCGCACCTTCGGAGATGCGGTGTTGCGCATCCCGGCCCAGCCGGTGGAGGAGTTCGACCGGGCGTTGTACCGGTTGGCAGACGATATGTTGGAGACGATGTACGACGCCCCGGGCGTAGGTCTGGCCGCCCCCCAGATCGGAGTTTCCAAGCGGATATTCGTGTTCGACGCCGGCGAAGGGCCGCAGGTTCTGGTCAACCCGCGGTTGATGGAAACCTCCGATTCCTGGGAGTTCGAGGAAGGGTGCCTGTCGGTGCCGGATCGCTCGTGGCCGATCGTCCGGCCGGGATGGGTGAAAATGGCCGGATGCGACCTGGAGGGGAAGCCCCTGGAGTTCGCCGGAGACGAATTGCTGGGACGGGTGCTGCAACATGAACTGGATCACCTGAACGGGACGTTGTTGGTGGAACGGCTGGACAGGCGCCTCCGGAAGGCGGTTCTGCGGGAGTTGCGCGGAGCGGTGATAGGGCCGCACCAGTGACGCCCCTTGCTTTTTTGGGCACCCCCGCCTCGGCCGTGCCCTGCCTGCGGGCCCTGCATCGGACGGGGGAGGTGAGGCTGGTGGTTACTCGCTCCGCCAAAGCCCGGGGACGGGGGCGGAAAACCTCGCCCACCCCGGTCGGGGAGGCGGCGGAGGAGCTGGGACTGCCGGTGGCGGAGGCGGAGGACGCAGCGGCAACCGCGGCGGCGTTGCGGTCGCAACCGGTGCGGCTGGCGGTGACGGCGGGCTTCGGCTTGTTGCTTCCCCGAACCATCTTGGAGACGCCGGAGGCGGGGATGGTCAACGTTCATTTTTCGTTGTTGCCCCGCTGGCGGGGGGCGGCCCCCGTGGAGCGGGCCATCTTGGCCGGGGATGAGACCACCGGGGCGTCGCTGATGGCGATGACGGAGGACTTGGACGCCGGGCCCGTGTTTTGCTCCTGGGAGACCCCCATTGGATCGGAGGAAACCGGCGGCGGCCTGACCGAACGTTTGGCGGAGGGCGCCGCCCGCCTGCTGGAGGACAACTTGGGGAAAATATTGTCCGGGGAGGCGATGGCGGTCGCGCAGGACGAGAGGCTGGTCACCTACGCCCCCCGCATCAAATCCGGGGAGGCCCGCTTGGACTTTCATCGCCCGGCGGCGGAGACGGCGCGGATGGTGCGGGCTTTCAACCCCCGTCCGGGGGCGGCAGCCGTCTGGCGGGGCGTCCCCGGCTTCAAAATCCTCACCGCCCGCGTAGCCGATTCTGAGTTCCCCGCCCTTCCCCCGGGCCGCCCGGCAGCGGCGGGGGAGCGGATAATGGTCGGCTCCGGCGACCGCCCGTTGCAGTTGGGGACGGTGCAACCCCCCGGCAAACGTCCCATGCCGGCCGCCGCATGGTGGAGAGGCGTGAAAGGCGATCCGGGCCGATTCGAATAGCCGCTGGAGCGCCGCCCTCCGGTAAGTGTCCGTCCCGCCGCCCAAGCCCGCTGGCGTTTTCTAACCGATTGTTGAAACAAGGGTATTGAATTTGTCCGCGTTTTACATATATTAAGAATATAGCAAGACGCGGGCTCATATTTCCGTGTATACTCTTACCAGGAAAGGGGATAGCCATGAACGGCGAGTTTCTCTACAACTTGTCCTTGGCCGCCGGTCTGTTCGTCGGCCTAACGGTGATGATGTTGCGCTTCCGCGCCGCTGACCGGGCGGCGGCTGAAGAGGTGCGTACGGCTGACCGGGTAGCGGCTGAGGAGGTGCGTGCGGCTGACCGGGCGGCGGCTGAGGAGGTGCGTGCGGCCGATCGGGCGGCGGCTGAGGAGGTGCGTGCGGCCGATCGGGCGGCGTTGGAGGAAGCGCGCGCAGCTGATCGGGAGGCGGCGGAGAACCGGTTCAACCTGTTGCAGATGCAGATGCAGGGAATGGCCAACGATATCGGGCGGATTGCGGACGGCCTTGAGGAAACCAAAGCCGAGATTAAAGAAACGAGGGCCCATTTGGAGAAGCAAATCCGAAAGACCAGGTCCGCGTTGACGAAGGAAATCCGCCGGGTGGATAACCGGGTGCAGGTAGTGGATGACCGGGTGCGGGTGGTGGAAAGGGAAGTGAGCGAAATCAAGGGGCGAATGGGAGTCCCCTCCGACGCCCGCCCGCCCGTCCCCGATCCGCGTCCTCCGGCCTCAACCAACCCCGGGCCGGCCCCGCCCCTCCCGGATGACATGGAGACCGTTCCGCAGTCGAATGTTATGTCCGAGGTGTGATATCCGCCCCCTGGCAATTGATGCCCGATAAGGCCGTTTTGAAAGCGGGGGTGGCGGCCCGGGCGACGGCGGCAGGTTTGGTGGGCAGGGTGGATCGGGAGGGGGCTTGGTCCAACGCGTTGCTCCGGAAACTGGATATGCCGGAGAACGACGCCCGCTTGGTCCGTCATCTGACGTACGGAACGTTGCGCAACCTGGCCCGCATCGACCGGGCCATCGCCGCCATGTCCAAACGTCCTTTCGGTTCCATCCAAGGGCCGTTGCTGGACTGCCTGCGGGTGGCGTTCCACGAGGTGCTGTTCGACCGCACCCCCGATCACGCCGCGGCCGACACGGCGGCGGAGTCGGCCCGCGCCGCCGGACACGGCCCGGCGGTCGGCTTCGTCAACGCCCTGGTGCGCCGCCTGCAACGCCAGGGGGAACCGTCCCCGCCCCGCTCCCTGTCCGCAACCTACGGGATCCCCCAGTGGCTGACGGCGGACCTGCGGGAAACGTGGGGGTTGGAATCAACCGCCGCTTTTCTAGAAGCCAGCCACCGCCAAGCTCCGATGACTTTTTGGATGGAGGCGGGCGCCCGCCCCCCCGCCGGGGCGGTTCCCACCGCGGTGGCCGGGGTTTACGCCCGGGGAACCGCCCCCGCGCCATCCGGGGCGCTGATCATCGATCCGGCTTCGGCGGCGGCGGCGCAGGCGGTGATGGCCTCCCCCGGCCACCGGGTGTTGGACATCGGGGCCGCCCCGGGTGGAAAATCGGCCATCCTGTGGGCGGGCGCTCCGCAGGCGCTGGCGGCGGTGGATGTCCATCCCCGCCGCATCCGGCGGGCGGCCCGGCGCTGGGCGGGCCCGGAATTCGGAGGATGGTGGGTGCTGGCCGACGGCCGCCGCCCGCCTTTCCCCCCCGGAACCTTTGACCGGGTGCTGCTAGACGCCCCCTGCACCGGCTTGGGGACCTTGCGCCGCCGCCCGGAAATTCGCTACCGGGTCACCGAAGACGATTACCGGCGGCTGGCTTCCCGGCAACGGGGCCTGCTGGAAGCCGGCTTGGAGATGCTGCGCCCCGGCGGGCGGCTGGTGTATTCGGTGTGCACCGTCACCAGCGCCGAAACCACGGGGGCGGTGGCCGGCCTGGGGGCCCGTCCGCCGGAAGGATTGCCGGGCCGGCGGATGGAGGAGGGGTTATTAATGGCCCCCCATCTCACCGACACGGACGGAATGTTCATCGCGGTGCTGCAACGATGAGCGGAGGAGGGCGGGGAGGGTACGATGGGGAGGTGAAAACATCCGCCCCGGTTCGCATCGCCGCCTCCATCCTCGCCGCCGACTTCGCCCGCTTAGGCGAAGAGGTGGGAGCGGTGGCGGAGGAGGCGGACATGTTGCACATCGACGTGATGGACGGCCGGTTCGTCCCCAACATCTCGCTGGGCATTCCGGTGATTCGCTCCCTGCGGGCGGTAACCAAACTTCACTTCGACTGCCATCTGATGACCGTCGACCCGGTTCCTTTCTTCGGCCCGCTGCGGGAGGCGGGGGCGGACGGGGTGAGCGTGCATGTAGAGGCGGTGTCCGACCCGGCGGCGGCCGCCCGCCGCGCCCGGGAGGAGGGATTGCATTTCGGGGCGGCGATCAGCCCGGACACCCCCTTCGCCGTGCTGGAACCCTGCCTGGAGTTGTGCGACTTGGCGGTGGTGATGTCGGTGCAACCCGGCTTCGGCGGACAGGAGTTCATATCCGGGGTGCTGGGAAAAGTGGAAGAGGCCCGGCGGGCCATAGAGGCGGGCGGGCTGGGCGCCGGCCTGCAGGTAGACGGGGGGATCGACTCGCGCACCATCCGGTTGGCCCGCTCCGCCGGGGCCGATGTGTTCGTGGCCGGAACCGCCATCTTCCGAACCCCCGATCCGCCCGCCGCGGTAAGAAAGTTGCGGGCGGCGGCGGCCGCCTCCGGGTAAGGGGGCCGGTTTGGATACCATGCATCAGATGAGCGGCGGTTTGCCCCTGAACCACGTGCGGTTGCCCGCCGTCCCGCTCCCCTGGGCGGAGCGAATGATGGACCGGGCGCTGGAGTTGGCCCGCGCCCACCATCCCGCCCCCAACCCGCGGGTGGGATGCGTGATCGCCTCCCGAACGGGAGACATCCTGGGAGAGGGGGCGCATCAGGCATACGGGCGGGAGCACGCCGAAGTGCTCGCCCTCCGCATGGCGGGGCCGGCGGCCCGGGGAGCGGACGTCTTCGTCACTTTGGAGCCGTGCTCCCATTACGGAGCCACCCCGCCCTGCGCCGAAGCCCTGACGGCGGCCGGGGTGGGCAGCGTCACCGCGGCGGCGGTCGATCCCGACCATCGGGTGCGGGGGAGGGGCCTGGCGGCGCTGGAGGCAGCCGGGATCCCCGCCTGGGTGGGCCTGCGCCGGGCGGCGGCGTTGCAGCTGGACCCCGCCTATCATCGGGTTCGGGCCGCCGAATGAGGAAGCGAGGGCGAGAATGTTCACCGGCATCGTAGAGGAGCGGGCCCGGGTGGCCGCCCGCCGAGAGTCGGACCCGGGGTTGGTTTTGGAGGTGGCGGCGGTGAAAACACTGCCCGGCCTGCAGGTGGGGGATTCCATCGCGGTGAACGGGGTTTGCCTAACGGCGGAAAAGGTTTCCCCGGAGTCGTTTACGGCCGAGGTGGTGCCCGAAACCATCTCCCGCACCAACCTGGGTGAGCTGGCCATCGGCCAATACGTGAATCTGGAACGGCCCATGCGGGCCGACTCCCGCTGGGAGGGGCACATCGTGCAAGGCCATGTGGACGCTACCGCCCCGGTGGTTTCCATAAAACAAGATGAGGAAGGACGGCGGATGAAAGTTCTCATCTCCGGCCTCCTCGCCCCCTACCTGGTGGAAAAAGGCTCCATAGCCTTGGACGGGGTGAGCCTCACCGCGGTCTCGGCAACCGACGAAGGGGAGAATGTTCTGGTGGAGGTAGCCTTGGTGCCCCATACTTTGCGCACCACCGTCCTCGGCGACCGCCTAATCGACGATTCCGTAAACGTGGAGGTTGACATTTTGGCCAAATACGTAGCCCGCTATCTGGAGCGGAGCGGCGCCGGGGCGGGGCGGGGCGGGGCGGGGCCGTGAGCTTCGCTCCCATTCCGGAAGTGGTGGAGGCTTTTCGGCGGGGGGAGATGGTGGTGGTGGTGGACGACGCCGACCGGGAGAACGAAGGCGACCTGATGATGGCCGCCCAGCTGGCCACCGAAGAAAAAATCGGGTTCATGGTCCGTTACACCAGCGGTTTGATATGCGTTCCGATGATCTCCAAACGGCTGGACGAGTTGCGCCTCCCGTTGATGGTTACCGAAAACACCGACAGCTTCCGCACCGGATTCACCATCTCGGTGGATCTGGCGCAGGGCACCACCACCGGCATTTCAGCCGCCGACCGCTCTAAAACAATCCGCGCCCTGGCCGACCCGGACAGCCGGGCGGAGGACTTTCACCGTCCCGGCCACATTTTTCCCTTGCGCTACAAGGAAGGGGGAGTGTTGCGGAGGGCGGGGCATACCGAGGCGGCCATCGACCTGGCCCGAATGGCGGACTTGCAACCGGTGGCCGTGCTGTGCGAAATAGTCAACGACGACGGGGACATGAAACGGGGCGCGGAGTTGGAGACCTTCGCCAAAGAACAGGGACTGTTGATGTGCACCATCGCCGACTTGGTGGCCTACCGCCGTCGGGACGAGCGGCTGGTGCGGCGCGGTTCGGAAACCGTCATTCCCACCCCCTACGGGGACTTCCGGGCCATCGGCTACGAGTCGCTGGTGGACGGCCGCCAACACGTGGCCTTGGTGCGGGGCACGGTGGCCGGCGCCGGGGAGGTGCTGGTGCGGGTTCATTCCGAATGCTTGACGGGGGATGTTTTTTCCAGTCTGCGATGCGACTGCGGGGCCCAGCTGGATGAAGCGCTGCATCGGATAGGCGACGAAGGCCGGGGGGTGATCCTGTACATTCGGGGCCATGAGGGACGGGGCATCGGCCTAATGCACAAACTAGCCGCCTACGCCCTGCAGGACGCGGGTCGGGACACGGTGGAGGCCAACGTAGAACTGGGTTTGCCCAAAGACGCCCGCGACTACGGAGTAGGGGCCCAGATACTGTCCGACCTGGGCGTGACAACCATGCGCTTGCTCACCAACAATCCCACCAAACGGGCCGGGATCGAAGGATACGGGTTGAGCATCGTGGAAAGGGTGCCGCTGGTTACCGGCGAAAACGACCACAACCGGAGATATCTGCGCACCAAAGTGGAGAAAATGGGGCACATGATGGAGTTGGAAGACGATGATCCGTCGTGAAGTCGCCGCCAACCGGGACGGTTCCGGCCTGTCAGTGGGAGTGGTGGTGTCCCGCTTCGCCAAGTTCGACACGCAGCCTTTGCTGGACGGAGCCCTGCAGTTTTTGGAGGAGGCGGGGGTGGAGAGAGTGGTGGTGGTGGAGGCAGCCGGGGCGCTGGAGATGCCGGTGATAGCGGCCGCTTTGGCGAAGACCATGGACGCGGTGGTGGCCCTGGGGGCGGTGATCGAGGGGGAGACCGACCATTACACCCATGTGGCCGCCCAAAGCGCGGCCGGCTTGGCCCGAGTGGCCTTGGACACGGGAACCCCGGTAGCCAACGGGGTGCTGACCGTACGAAACGCCGCCGCCGCCATCGCCCGCAGCCGCCCCGGCCCCGACAACCGGGGCCGAGAAGCCGCCGCCGCCGCCCTAGTAGCAGCCAACGCCCTCCGCTCCCTCTGACAAGATCCGCATGCGCAACACCCACTTGGCGGAGATGACGGAGTTGCTGATCGGCCGCGACCTGACCTGGGCCCGCCTTTCCTGACGACGCCGTGGCGGGCGACGCGGATTTCGCTCCGGTCCAAAACCGAATCCTCGGCCAGGGTGGTTGCACCGCGTTCAGGGAAGGTGTATAGTGGGCGGGCGAAACTAAGAGGGAGCCCAGCGGCTTCCCACCCGGCCGCCTGTTCAGGGCGCGCCGCGGTTCCCGGCCCGGCAGTGGGTTGCGGTGCGCCGGCGGGCTGGTCCCCGTCGGGGTGGGTTCTCTTGGTTTCCCGGAACAATCGGATGCGATTTCCGAAAGCCCTATGAACACGAGGAGGATGACAGTATCGCAGATCTGCGCGTCAACAAGGATATCCAGGCCGAACAGGTGCGGGTGGTGGCGCCCGACGGGGCGCAGGTAGGGGTCAAAACCCTGCGGGAGGCGCTGTGGCTGGCCGACCAGCTGGGGTTGGACCTGGTAGAGGTGGCCCCCTCCGCCACGCCCCCGGTCACTCGGTTGATGGACTACGGCAAGTTCAAGTACGAGCAGTCCGTCAAAGAGCGGGAAGCCCGCAAACGAACCACCCGCAGCAACATCAAGGAACTTTCCTTCCGGGTGAAAATCGGCAACCACGATTACGAGGTGAAGCGCAACCGGGCCCGTCGCTTTTTGGAAAACGGCGACCGGGTGCGGATCCGGGTTTGGCTGCGGGGCCGGGAGGCCAGCCGCCCCCAGCTGGGACACGCCATACTGGATCGGCTCACCGTCGACTTGGAAGAAGTATCTAAAATCGAGCAGGAGCCCAAGATTGAAGGCCGCAATATGACAATGACCTTCGGCCCCATCCGCAAAGGGGGCCTCCGCGCCGGAGAACCGGCCCCGGCCCGCGACTGAATTCCGGCCGCTGGACCGTTGCGTCATTCAACCATCCGCCGTCTAACAAGGAACAAACTATGCCCAAGATGAAAACGCACAAAGGCGCCGCCAAGCGCTACAAGGTGACCGGAACCGGCAAACTGCGCCGCCGTCAGTCGCACCGCGGCCATCTTCGCATGGCCAAAGGGAAGGACTCCTACCGCCGTCTGAAAGGCGAGACCGGTTTGGCCAAAGGCGACGAGAAGCGGGCCAAGCGCCTGCTGGGAATGTAAAGAGGAGGCGTGAAATGGCGCGCGTAACCCGTTCCCCCAACTCCCGGCGCCGTCGCCGCCGGGTCCTCGCCCAGGCCAAAGGCTACGGCGGAGCCAAAAGCCGTCGGCACCGGGCCGCCAACGAGCAGGTGATGAAGTCCATGCAGTACGCCTACCGCGACCGGCGCACCCGCAAAGGCCAGTTCCGCCGGTTGTGGATCAGCCGCATCAACGCCGCCGCCCGGGAAAACGGCATGACCTACTCCCAGCTGATCGCCGGGTTGAAAGCGGCCGAGTTGGAGGTGGATCGGAAAATGCTGGCCGACTTGGCGGTCAACGATCCCGACGCCTTCCGCCAAATTGTGGAACTGGCGGACGCGCAACGTCCCTAGTTGCGGCGGAACCGCGGGCTCGGCGATAACCAGGCGGCGGCATGGACCTTGACCGGATAAAACAGCTGGCGGAAACCGCCCCGGGGCGGATCACCGAAACCTCCAGCCTGGAGGATCTGGAAGAGCTGGAATCCGAGTTGCTGGGCCGCCGTTCGGAGATCGCGCAAGCCCGGCGGGGGATAGGCCAGCTGAACCTGCAACAGCGGAAAGCGGTGGGCCGCGTCATCGGGGAAACCATGCAGAAGCTGGCCAAGGCGGTGGATGAACGGCGGGCGGCCCTGCAGGCGGAGGCCGAAGACCGCCTGCTGGAGGAAGACCGGGTGGACGTCACCCTCCCTTACCGGCGTTTCCGGCGGGGAAACCATCACTTGCTGACCCTCACCATGGATGAAGTCTGCGACATTTTCCGGGCTTTGGGATATCAGGTGGCGGAAGGCCCGGAAGTGGAGCTGGCCTGGTACAACTTCGACGCCCTGAACACGCCCCCCACCCATCCGTCCCGTTTCGAGTCGGACACCATGTACGTGGAGTCCTACGACGACCGGGAACGAACCGGGCCCGACGAGTTGCTGTTGCGAACCCAGACCTCCCCCATGCAGATCCGGTACATGGAAAACCGCCGCCCCCCGGCCTACGTGGTGGTTCCGGGGAGGGTGTTCCGCACCGACACGTGGGACGCCACCCATTCCCCGGTTTTCCATCAGATAGAAGGCTTGGCGGTGGACGAGGACATCACCTTCGGCGACCTGAAAGGGACCCTGGCCCACTTCGCCCGGGAGTTTTTCGGCCCGGAGGCCGAAACCCGCTTCGTCCCCCATTTTTTCCCGTTCACCGAACCATCGGCGGAAATGCTGGTGCGATGGGGCGGCCAGTGGCTGGAAATGCTGGGATGCGGAATGGTGGACCCCAACGTGTTCGAAGCGGTGGGATACGACCCGGAGCGGGTGACCGGCTTCGCCTTCGGCATGGGCGTGGAGCGCCTGGCCATGGTCAAACACGGCATAGACGACATCCGCCACTTCTACGAAAACGACTTGCGGATTCTGAGGCAGTTCCGATGAAAGTCCCCATCAGCTGGCTGGCCGACTTTCTGGATCTGCCTACTTCCGACCCGCAGGAGCTGGAGGAAATCCTGGCCTCGCTGGGACACGAGGTGGAGAACGTGGAGCATATCTCCCCCGGTTTTGAGGGGGTGGTGGTGGCCCGGGTGGAGGAGGCGGGCCCCCATCCCAACGCCGACCGCCTCCGCTTCTGCCGGGTGAATGACGGATCCCAGACTTTGGATGTGGTGTGCGGGGCGTGGAACTTCGAGGCGGGGGCGATCGTGGCCTATGCCCGGGCCGGTTCCCGACTGGGCCTCGGCTCCAAACGGCCCCTGGAGGTGGGGGTGCGGGAAATTCGGGGGGCTGCCTCCCATGGGATGATCGCCTCCGCCCGCGAGCTGGGGCTGGGCGACGACCATGAGGGCATCATGGTACTGGACCTGATGGGCGCGGCCGGCCCGTCGGACGTGGGACGGGACTTCGCCGAGGCCGCTGGCTTAGGCGACGCGGTGCTGGACGTTTCCATCACCCCCAACCGGGGGGACTGCATGAGCATCCGGGGGTTGGCCCGGGAGTTGGCCGCCTACTGGGAAATACCGTTGCGGGACGTCGACCCCCGACCCGCCTGCGGTCCCGCCCCGGCCGGCGTCGACATAGCCATCGAAGACCCCGTCGCCTGCCCCCGCTTCGTCGGGCATGAGATAGACGGAGTGCGGGTGGGGCCTTCACCCTGGTGGATGCAACGGCGGTTGCTTTCCATCGGGCAACGCCCCATTTCCAACGTGGTGGACGTTTCCAACTACGTGATGTGGGAGCTGGGCCACCCCATTCACATGTTCGACGCCGCCAAAGTGGCAGGACGCCGCCTTATCATCCGCCGGGCCGGGGCGGGGGAGGGCCTGCGCACCTTGGACGGCTCCCAACGGGAATTGGACGAAACGGACATCGTGGTGGCCGACCCGTCCGGGCCCATCGCCTTGGCGGGGGTGATGGGCGGGGAGTCCACCGAGGTGGGCGCCGACACCGGCGAAATTCTGGTGGAGGCCGCCAACTGGCACCCCCCCTCCATATTGTCCACCTCCCATCGGCTGGGATTGCGCAGTGAAGCCTCCGCCCGCTTTGAACGGGGAGTGGACCCCAACCTGTCCGGGCTGGCCGTCGCCCGGGCGGTGGAACTGATCGTTTCCCTCGGAGGCGGAACGCCGCGGGCGGAGGCGGTGGACCGCTATCCCTCCCCCCGCCGGCCCTGGACGGTGCGGCTGCGGGCCGGAGACGTCTCCCGCCTGCTGGGGCCGCAACCGGGCTTCGCCGAATCCCTGGGCCTGCTGAACCGGCTCGGTTTCCAAACCGAACCCGCCGACTCCGGGGAGGCGGCGGCGGTGACGGTCCCCACCCACCGGCCGGACGCCGCCCGCCCGGCCGACCTGGTGGAGGAAATCGCCCGCCTCTACGGCTTCGACCGTTTCGCGGACCGGGTGCGGCACGGGACGGACGGGTCCCTTTCCCCGGCCCAGTCGGCCCTCCGCCGCCTGCGGGAGGTGCTGGTGGGGGCCGGTTTGAGCGAAGTGCATACTTTGAGTTTCCTGGGGCCGGGGCTGCTGGATTCGTTGCGCATTCCCGAAGACAGCCCCCGCCGCACCGGAATCAGGGTGAAGAACCCCCTCCGCGAGGAAGAGTCCGTCCTGCGCACCACCCTCATCCCCGGCTTGATGGACGCCGCCGCCCGCAACGCGGCCCGGGGCGCCGACCGGGAGGCTTTTTTTGAAATCGGGCGGGTTTTCTGGCGGAGGGACGACCCCGACGATCCCCGCATCCCCCACCAGCCGATGCAACTGGGGGTGATAATCGCCGGGGAGGACGTGGATGTGTTCTCCGGGGCCAGCCTGATCGAACTGTTGTCGGAAACGGGGGGCCGCAATCTGAGCCTGCCCCAAACCCGGCTGGAGGAGTTGCACCCGGGGCGGGGCGCCAACGTTTTCTGCGAGGGGAAGACGATCGGGTTCATGGGGGAGTTGCACCCGTCCCTGGCCCGGGAGGCGGGGCTGGAGGGGCGGGTGGTGATCGCCGAGTTGGATTTGGAACCGCTGATAGCCCCGGCGGACGACTGGATTTTCCGCCCGGTGTCCATGTTCCCCCCCCTGGTTTTCGACATGTCGTTCATCCTCCCCGAGGACGTCCCGGCCGCCCGGTTGCTGTCGGTGATGCGCACCGTCGCCGGGCCCACCCTGGAAACGCTGGACTTGTTCGACGAGTTTCGGGGTTCCTCCATTCCGGACGGCCGCCGCAGCCTGGCGGTGCGGGTCACGTTGCGGGGCATGGATCGCACTTTGACCGACGAGGAAGCGGCCCCCGTCCTTAAAGAAATCGCCGGGGCGGTGGCGGAGCGGCTGGACGGACAACTGCGGGGGTCGGTGGAATGAGGGAAATCGCGAACCTGTTGTGCATCGCCGATTTGGAGGCCCGTCAGTTGGAGCGGATGGTGGAGGAGGCGGCCCGGATGAAAAAAGACCGCGCCCGGGGCCGGGGGGCCTTGGCGGGGAAGAAAATCGGGCTTTTCTTCGAGAAGCCGTCCGCCCGCACCCGGGTGTCGGCGGAGATAGCGGCGGTGGAACTGGGGGCCCATCCGGTGGCGCTGGGGCAGTCGGAGGTGGGGCTGGGAAGCCGGGAGTCGGCGGAGGACCTGTCCCGGGTGCTGGAACGTTATCTGGATGTTCTGGCCTTGCGCGTGTTCCGCCATCAGACCTTGGCGGAGACGGCTCGGGCGGCCTCCGTTCCGGTCGTCAACCTGTTGTCGGAGTTGGAGCACCCCTGCCAAGCGGTGGCCGACCTGCAGACTTTGGCCGAACACCGGGAGCCGGCGGGGGCGGTGGTGGCCTTCGTGGGGGACGGCAACAACGTGTGCCACAGCCTCATGGCCGGGGCCGCCCTGCTGGGGGCCGAGGTGCGGGTGGTGGGCCCGCCCGGGTTCGCCCCCGAAGATTCCTACATCGAACTGTGCGGGGGACGGGCCGTAATCACCCACGATTTAGCGGCGGTGGAGGGGGCGGACGCGGTGTACACCGACGTCTGGGCGTCGATGGGACAGGAGTCGGAGGCGGCGGAACGGCGGGAACTGTTCGCCCCCTACCGGGTGGACGAAGCCTTGTTCGCCCGCGCCCGCCCGGACGCCATTTTCATGCACTGCCTCCCCGCCCACCGGGGCGAAGAGGTTACCGACGGGGTGATGGACCATCCCCGCTCCCGCGTCTTCGACCAGGCCGAAAACCGCCTGCATGCCATGAAGTCGGTGCTGACGGAGTTGGCCGGTTGACCGGCGCCGACCGGGCGCCGACCGGGGGAGGGTGGATTGATTTGTCATCCGGCCCGGCCCAAGCCGCCAAGGCTCTTTTAGGGAGCCGGCTGGTCAGCGAACTGGGGCCCCGCGTCTCGCTGACAATCAACGAAACGGAAGCCTACGGCGGCTCCGACGACCCGGCCTCCCACGCCTTCCGGGGGCCGACCGCCCGCAACGGGTCCATGTTCGGCCCGTCCGGGTTCTGGTACGTATACCGCTCCTATGGCGTCCACTGGTGCCTGAACCTGGTGACCGGCCCGGCCGGGGAAGGGCAGGCGGTGCTGCTGAGAGGCGGCCAAGCGGCGGAGGGGGAAGAGGTCGCGGCGCGGCGGCGGGGGCGGAGCGATCATTTGGCGGACGGCCCCGGCAAACTAACCCAGGCCCTGGGCGTAACCGGCGCGCAGGACGGCTCCTCCGCTTTTACCGGCCCGTTGCGCCTGGAACCCGGCCCCCCGCCCCACCCGTCCCGCATCCGGGCCACCCCCCGCATCGGCATCACCAAGGCAACCGACCGCCCATGGAGGTTTCTCCTGGAAACATAATACGTAAACGGAAGGCGACGGGGCGTGGTAAAATACGATATGCGCCGAATCGCAGTGTGCGCGTTGGTTCTTGCGGCGCTGGCCGCAACCGGAGCGGCCGGAGCGCAAGAAGACGGCGCCGAGGGGGGTTTCCCGACTTGCCCCCAATCCCCGACGGCCTCCGCCTTCGCCGACATCGGCCAACTCAGCGAGGAGAGGCAACGGGCCATCGCCTGCATCCTCCACTACGGGGTGACGCGAGGGGTTTCCGCCGCCGTCTACGATCCCGACGGCCGGGTCACCCGCTCCCAAATGGCCCGCTTCCTCATCCGCACCGCCCGCGCCCTCGGCCTGGACTTGCCCGACAACCCAACCTCCCCGTTCACCGACATCGCCCACCTCGACGAAGAAACCCGACTCGACATCGCCCGCCTGCTCCAGCTGGGCGTCACCCGGGGGGCCTCCGACGGAACTTTCGACCCGGGCCGCGAGGTGCCCCGCGGCCAGATGGCGCGGTTCATCCACCGCCTGTTGCTGCAAGCCGGGATCGGCCTCCCCGAAGTCATACGGACATTCGAGGATTTGCCCGATTCGGAGGCGGAACTGACCCGGGCCGCCGGGCAGCTGGCCGCCGCCGAAATAATGCCCGGGGCCTCCCCCGCATTGTTCCGGCCCGACGCGGCGGTGACCCGGTCGGACATGGCCCTGCAACTGGCGCGTTCGCTGGAGACGGGGGAGGCGCAACCGGTGCGGTTGAGCATCGTCGTCGAACCGGACCGCCTGTCCACGGCGGGTTCCACCACCGCGGAAATCACCGCCCTAAAACCCAACGGCGACCCCTACCCCGGATTGCTGATAGACGTTTTCGCGGTAGGGCGCCTTTATTCCAACGGGCTGTGCTGGCTGGACGCGGGGGCCCGCATCAACGGGGTGGACGCCGGCACTTCCGCGGACTGCCGCATCGACCGCGCCGACCCCCGCACCGATTCCATGGGCAAAGTGGTGGTAGGCCTGTCCCATTCCCCCGTCGCCGCCGTCAACATCGTCTACGCCTGGGCGGGGGCGGAGGGGCAAGTGTTCGACGCCGATTTGGTGGGAAACGAAACTTCCGCCCCGGTGGTGTGGCGTTCGGCCCCCACCGAACTGCAAGTCACATCGCCCGCCGGGGCCAAATACGAGGCAAAAGTGACCATCACCGCTTTGCTGAGAGATTCCACCCTGTCCCGGCAACGGATCGTCATACAGGTTATCCGGGATGATCTGGCGGTGCACACCCGGGAAGCCACCGTTTCAGGCTCCCAAACCGCTTCTTTCCAATACACGGGGCCCGTCAAACCCAAGCACCATACCCGCACCGTTACCGACACCATCCGCGTTTTTTGGGACCGGAACGGCAACGGCCTGCGCGACGGCCCGGCCGAGTTGCTCCAAGAACGCCCCCTGGTCTGGTCGTAAAGACGATTGCCAACGGGCATGTGGCATAATATGAGGGAGGGTTCCGCCCGCCGGACGCGTCTCCGCTTCCCGGAGCCCCCGGAACGAAAGGGGTATGCGATGCCCAGGCGTTTGCTTTCGATGCTAGGTGCGGCGTTGCTTTTGACGGCGGCCGCCTGCGGCTCCTCGTCCGGGGCGGACGGGGAACTTTCCGCCGGGACGGAGGGGGAAACCTCCACTACCGCCGCGCCGGATCCCGGCGAAGAACCCGCTACCTTGGATTCCTTCTTCGGCTTCGACCCCAACGACCCGGACGCCTCCCAGGAACAGTTCCGCCGATGGGAGATGCGCCAGCAGGAGTTGATAGCAACCTGCATGGCCAACCAGGGGTTTGAATACGTGCCCGCGGCGACCCCGTCCTCCATTATCGGGGTCGCCTTCGACGAGGAGCAGTTCGCCCGCGAGCAGGGTTTCGGCATCAGCACCAGATACGACGCGATTGATGAAAATGACCCGTCCGGGCAGTGGACGGACCCCAACGAAGCCATTGTGGCCGCTATGTCGGAGTCGGAGAGAAACGCCTACTACGAAGGATTGTACGGCGCGGAAACCGGACTGGAGGCCGGGGCGGAAGAGTCGGACGCCACTTTTTGGGGCGGAGGATGCCAAGGGGAGGCGGCGCAAGAAGTGTTCGGCCAAGCCGAAGCCATTTTTTCAGAGTTGGAACCGTTGCTAACCGATCTGCAAGAGCGGGTGGACGCCGATCCCCGGATGGCGGACGCCGACCAGGGTTGGACCGCCTGCATGTCCGATCGGGGCTACCAGTACGAGAGCGCCGACGATATTTGGAACACGGCCCTTGACGACCTGCAGCAGAGATACCAGGCCATTGCCGGAGGCTCCGATCCTTTCGCCGGATGGTCGGACGAGGAGATACAGGAGTTTGTGGCCAACAGCAGCCCGCAGGAGTTGGATGATTTCTACGCCCAGTTCGAGCAGCAGTCCCGCCAGGATGTGGACCAGGAGGCGCTGACCGCCCTGCAGGAGGAGGAGATCGCCTTGGCGGTGGCCAACTACGAATGCGGGGAGGCGCGGCGGCAACTGGAGCAGGAGGTGCGATCCGAATATGAGAAGGAGTTCATCCAACAAAATCGGGACGCCTTGCTCCGGGCCCGCGACTCTTTGGGCGTGGGTTGATTTGACCGCCGGCGGCGGGCGATGAAACGCGGGCTGTCGGTCGGCGTAGTCGTCTTGCTGGTGGCGGCGTCCGCCGGGACGGGATGGTGGTTCGGGCGGAGCATACGTTCCCCCGCACAGATAGCCGCCGAAGCGGAGCCGCCGGATCCTTCGTTGATCACGGTGACGGTGGAACGCACCGAACTGTCGGCCAACGTGATCACCCGGGCCGATGTCGGATACGACGATCCGGCCATTCTTTCCTTGGGCGGGTCCCTGGGCGGGGTGTCCGGGAATCTGGTGGTGACCGCCGCCCCCAGCCGGGGGGATGACCTGGCGGAGGGGGAGACGGCCATTGAAATAGCGGGCCGGCCGGTGTTCCTGCTGGAAGGCCCCATTCCGGTGTTCCGGGATATGCGGCCGGGGGCGGTCGGCCCGGATGTGATGCAGTTGGAACGGTCTTTGATCCGCCTCGGGTTTTTCGACGGGGAAGCCGACCAGGTTTGGGACGAAAACACCGAGACGGCGGTGGAAACCTGGTACCAGGCCCGGGGCTACCAGGCCAACGGGATCAGCGAACAGGAGCAGACTTCCCTGAAAACGGCCCGCAACCGGGTGAAATCCGCCGACGACTCCCTGCGCGCCGCCCGCAAAAGTTTGACGGATGCGGAAAGGGGCCCCACCGACGCCCAGCTCCGCCAGGCGCGCAGCGCCGTGGCCGACGCCCAGGAAAATTGGAACAACATCGAAACCAGCGTGGCGGCCGCCGACGCGGCGGCCCGCACCGCTTTGGCCGAAGCCGAGCAGTCTTTGGAGGAGTTGGAGGCGGGCCCCACCGACAAGCAACTGCGCCAGGCGCGGGCGGAGGCGGCCGACGCCGGGGAGAACCTGCGCAAAACCGAGTTGCGGGTGGCCGAGGAGGACGCGGCCGCCGCCCGGGCGGTGCTGGACGCGGAACGGGCCCGGGAAACGGCCGCCCGCTCTTACGCGGAGGCGGAGAGCGGCTGGCGAAGCGCCCAGATGGGGGTGCACCCGGAGGGCGGCAACATCCCCACCTCCGCCCAGTTGGAGTCGTTGCGGTTGGCGGTGAACGCGGCCCGCATGAGCCTGGAGGAAGCGGAGAAGGCGATAACCGACGCCCGGGAGGCGGTGGCGGCGCGGCCCAGACAGGCCGAATCCGACATGCGGGCCGCCCGCAACCGGCTGTTGGACGCCCAGGAGTCGTTGAACGAGCTGCTCAACCCGCCCAACCTGGAGGATCGCCTGACGAGGGCCCGGCAGACGGAGGCCGACGCCCGGGCGGCGCTGGCCAGGCGCCCCGCTTTGGCCGCCACCGAGCGCCGCACGGCCCGCAACCGCTTGCTGGACGCGCAAGACGCGTTGAACGAGCTGTTGAAACCGCCAGATTTGGCCGCACTGCAAAGCGGGGCGGACGACGCGGAAACGGAACTGGAGGCCGCCCGCAACGACCTGGCCAAATTGGAGGCCGATTACGGGACTTGGATTCCGGCCGGGGAGGTAATTTTCCTGAAGCGGATGCCGGTGCGGGTGGACGCCCTCACCTCCGAGTTGGGCAGCCAGGTGAGCGGCGGGTTTATGACCGTCACCGGGTCCGATTTGGCGGTGCGGGGCTCGGTGCTGGTGCGGGACGTGTCGCTGGTGCGGGAGGGGGGGGAGGCCCGGATCGAGGATCCTTCGCTGACCGACCCCATTCCGGGCGTGATCCGCCTGCTGGAGAACCGGCCCGGCACCCGCAACGTGGCCAGCGACCGGCATTACATGGAAATCACCTCCACCGAGGAAATACCGGACGACCTGGTGGGAAAAAACGTGCGGATAGTGATCCCGGTGGGGGGCACCGAAGGGGAGGTGTGGGCCGTCCCGGCCGCCGCCCTGTCGGCCACCGCCGACGGAGCGGTCCGCATCGAGATCGCCGGGGAGGACGGGTCCAGCCGGTTCGTGGAAGTGGTTCCCGGGTTGGCGGCCCAGGGTTTGGTGGAAATCACCCCGTTGAACGGCGAGATCATAGAGGGGGATCAGGTGGTGGTGGGGGTCGCCTCCGGTGCGTGAGATTTTGGTGCGGATGGAGGGGGTGGGGCGCACCTTCCGCTCCGGAGAGGTGGAGATCAACGCCCTGCGGGAGGCCGACCTGGCCGTCAACCGGGGGGACTACATGTCCATTGTGGGGCCGTCGGGGAGCGGCAAATCCACTTTGCTCAACATCATCGCCCTGCTGGACCGCCAAAGCAACGGCCGCTACTGGTTTGAAGGGCACGACGTTTCCGGCCTGTCGGAGGGGGAGCGCACCGGCCTGCGGGCGCACCGCATCGGATTCGTCTTCCAGTCTTTTCACCTGCTCGCCCACCGCACCGTGCTGGAGAACGTGATCCTGTCCATGCTGTACGGGAGCGTCCCCCCGGCGGAGCGCAAACCCCGGGCCCGGGAGGCGCTGGCCCGGGTGGGGTTGACCGAGCGGGCCGGGTTTCTTCCTTCCCGCCTGTCCGGCGGGGAGCGGCAAAGGGTGGCCATCGCCCGGGCGATCGTCACCCGGCCCCCCATTTTGCTGTGCGATGAACCCACCGGCAGTTTGGACAGCGCCACCAGCGAGTCCATCTTGGAACTGTTCGAGGAGTTGCGGGCCGACGGGTTGACCATCGTCATCGTCACCCACGACCCGCTGGTCAGCGGGCGGGCGGAGCGGATAATCGGCATGCACGACGGGCGGGCCGCGGAGGAGACGGCGGCGTGAGCGGCATTCCCCGCTCCCGGTTTCGCCTCCGGGACCTGTTTTCGGAGGCGCTGGCCGGATTGTTCACCCGCCCCGGCCGGTCGCTTCTCACCGCCTTGGGGGCGGTGCTGGGGATAGCGGCCCTGGTGGCCACTTTGGGGGTGGCGGACACGGCCGGCAACCAAATAGTGGCCACTTTCGACGAGCTGTCGGCCACCTCGGTGGTGCTGACCACCGAAGGGGGTTTTTCGGCGGCCAACCGGCGCTTGTCCCTGCCCTGGGATTCGGAGCGGCGGCTGGCCCGCCTGAACGGGGTGGTGGCGGCCGGTTCCATGGCGGAGGTGTCGATAGGGGGGGACCTGGCGCGGTCGGTTCCCATCAAAGACCCGCTGGGCCAAACCGAATTTCAGATTCCGATGATCGCCGCCTCCCCGGGCATCTACCCGGCCTCGCGGGGGCGGCTGGCCACCGGCCGCTGGTACGACTTCGGCCATTCGGAGCGGGCCGACCGGGTGACGGTGCTCGGTTCGGGGGCGGCGCAACGGTTGAACGTGAACCGGGTGGATCAGCAACCGGTGGTGTTCGTGGGGGACGTCAGCTTCGCGGTGATGGGCATCTTGGCCGACGTGGAACGGCAACCGGAGTTGCTGAACGCCCTCATCATACCGGAGGGCACCGCCCGCCGCCTCTACAAGTTGGAGTCGCCCACCACCATCCAGATCCGCACCGAGGTGGGGGCGGCCCCGCTCATCGCCGCCCAGGGGCCGATAGCGGTGTCGCCCGACGACCCGTCCATTGTGCGGGTGCAGGCCCCGCCCGAACCGGACGAGTTGCGGGAGGAGGTGCAGGAGAACGTGAACGCCCTGTTCCTGATTTTGGGGGGCGTGTCGCTGCTGGTGGGCGGAATCGGTATCGCCAACGTCACCCTGGTGTCGGTGCTGGAGCGGGTGGGGGAAATCGGCCTGCGCCGGGCGCTGGGGGCGGGGCGGCGGCACATCGCCTACCAGTTTCTGCTGGAGTCGACCGGGGTGGGCCTGTTCGGCGGGGTGGTGGGGGCTTCGTTGGGCATTCTGACGGTGGTGGCGGTGTCGGCCGCCCGCACTTGGACGCCGGTGTTGAACCCGGTGATTCCGCTGGCCGCCCCCCTGCTGGGGGCGGTGGTGGGGCTGTTAGCCGGCCTGTATCCGGCGGTGCGGGCTTCCCGCTTGGAACCGGTGGAGTCCCTGCGGGCCAGCGCCGCCTAAGAGGCGGGCGGGGGCCGGGGGCGTTATTCTTGGCGGTCATGAACCCCCAACATCAGGCGGAGAGGCTGTTGCGCGGCGCCGAAACGTTCCTCCCGGAGGACGAGTTGGAGGCGCGGCTGGGGGAGGGGCGCCCGTTGCGGGTGAAACTAGGTTTGGACCCGACCGCCCCGGCGGTGACTTTGGGGTGGGCGGTGGTTCTGCGCAAACTGCGCCAGTTCCAGGATCTGGGGCACACCGCGGTGCTGATAGTGGGGGATTTCACCGCCCAAGTGGGGGATCCGAGCGGCCGTTCGGAGACCCGCAAACGGCTCACCGCCGAGGAGGTGGCGGAGCACGCGGAGGCGGTGCTGGGCGGGTTCCGCAAGATTCTGTCGGAGGACAACCTGGAGATTCGCCGCAATTCGGAGTGGCTGTCCGGTTTGGACATGGCCGACGTGCTGCGTCTGACGGCGATGACCACTTTGGCGCAGATGCTGGAACGGGACGATTTCTCCCAACGGTTTGCGGCCGAACGTCCCATTTCCATGATGGAGTTCATGTATCCGCTGTTGCAGGCCTACGATTCGGTAGCGATCAAAGCGGACGTGGAGCTGGGGGGGACCGACCAGTTGTTCAACCTGATTATGGGCCGCCAGGTGCAGCAGCGGTTCGGCCAACGCCCGCAGATGGTTTTGACGATGCCGTTGCTGGTGGGCACCGACGGGCGGATGAAAATGTCGCAGTCCCTGGGTAACTACATCGGGATCGACGAGCCGCCGGAGGAAATGTTCGGCAAGACGATGAGCATCCCCGACCAGGCCATGCCGCAGTGGCTGCGCCTGGCATCCGGCTTGGACTGGGAACGGGCCGAAGAGCAGGCGGCCGGACTGGCCGCGGGGACGGCCCATCCGGGGGAGGCGAAGCGGACGCTGGCCCGCTCCATCGCCGACTTCTACCACGGCCCGGGAGCGGGGGAGCGGGCCGAGGAAGCCTTCAACCGCCAGTTCCGCGCCCACCAACCCCCCGAAGACGCCCCCCGCTACGTCCTGCCGGAGGACGACCCGGTATACCTGCCCGCTTTGCTAGCGGCAACGGGCCTGGTAAAGTCCAAAAGCGAAGGCCGCCGGATGCTCTCCCAAGGAGCAGTCCGCATAGACGGCCAACCGACAAAAGAAGAAACCCACCCCAGGGAAGAAGTAGCAGGCAAAACCCTATCAGTAGGCCGCCGCCGCTTCACCCACCTAACCAAAGAATAGGAGAAGGTCAACCCGTGATAGCTTTGATAGAGGACCGCTTGGCTGACCTGCGGCGGTTGTGCGCGGAGCACAACATCCGCCGCCTCCACCTGTTCGGCTCCGCCGCGACAGGTGATTTCACCGACCAAAGCGACCTCGATTTCCTAGTGGAGTTCAAACCGGAAGCCTACCAGTCAACATGGTTCTACATCGACGTTCTGCTAGAACTGCAAAAAATGTTCGACCGCAAGATAGACCTGCTAGACACCGAAACGCTAGACAACCCCTTCCTAACAAAATCAGTAAACGTAACCAAAGTATTGTTATATAACGAAAACTACAACACTACTCAGGGTAAGTAGCAGAGATGTCCAATCAACGTAGATCTACGGGGGGGGGGGGGCGACCGTCCTCCTATGACCACTCCAAGGCGAGCAGGCTAAACAACCCGCAGGCCGGTCAGGCCGAAGCGCATCTAGATCATCCGGGCGAGGCGGAGACGCGGGTTTGGGAACACGATGACCGCACCGACCCCTTCCTGTCATGGCACGGGAAGCGCGAGAACCGAATTTTGGAAGTGGACGTCCGGGATTTGCATGTCCATGAGCGCATAGAGCCGTTGAGCGTTCTGGATGCCATAAGGGCGGAAGAGGCGCGGGGGGGGGGGGGGCAACCCCCGCTATTTGATCCTGGCCAACTGACTGGTCGGGAATCGGTAGAGTTTTACCAGCACGAGGTAGGTTGGCGAAATCGGATGATCGCAGGCGACAGCCTGCTGGTAATGGCATCGCTATTAGAGAAAGAGGGCATGGGCGGACAAGTTCAAACTATTTACTTTGACCCACCTTACGGTATAAAATATGGAGGGAATTGGCAGATTGTAACGGACAATTTGAATGTAGGTGAGACCAAGACTGGAGTGTCAAGGGAACCGGAGATGGTACAGGCGTTCCGGGACACTTGGCGAAAAGAAATTCATTCATACTTGTCTTATATGCGAGATAGATTACTACTATGTCGGGAACTGCTAAAGGATAGCGGGTCTGTTTTTGTCCAGATCGGTTCGGAAAATGTTA
Source organism: Candidatus Spongiisociaceae bacterium (assembly GCA_965202665.1). Taxonomy (GTDB): domain Bacteria; phylum Actinomycetota; class Acidimicrobiia; order Spongiisociales; family Spongiisociaceae. Next base: position 41,894 of record OZ241841.1, on the reverse strand, counting down.
TGCGGATGGGCTTGCTGTTGGATGAAATATTTGGAGCTGAGAACCGAGTGGAGCTGATTACATATGCTACTTCGGGAGGGGGATCTTCTACTCTGTTGCCCAATGCCGCCAACTATCTGCTTTGGTATGCTAAAGATAAAACCAAAATTAAATTTCGCCAATTGTTTGGTGAGCGAACTAGAGAAGACGTTGTTAAACATTTCGGATCTTGGGTTATGGGTGAAGAGTTGGATGGAACAACACGCGAATTATCTAAAAGAGAAAGAGAGAATCCTGATAATATGGAAAAGATACGTCTTTATGCACGTCGCCTATTAACATCTCAAGGCTATGTCCAGAACCGTTCCGAACCTTATAAATGGAGCGGTAAAATATTTTATTGTCCCCCTAATATGCATTGGAGTGTATCAAAAGAAGGTATGGATAATCTTGCAGAGTTAAATAGGCTGTGTGACAAGGCGGGTAAATCAAAACAACTAATGTATAAGAAATACGAGGAGGATTGGCCAGGAAGCAGGCTACATAATATATGGTGGAAACAGATACGTCCTTTTGGTAAGATATATGTTGTCCAAACTGCAACTACTGCTGTAGAGCGCTGCATGCTTATGACATCGGATCCAGGTGATTTGGTGCTTGATCCGACCTGCGGGAGCGGAACCACCGCGTATGTAGCCGAGCAGTGGGGTCGCCGTTGGATTACCATTGACACTAGCAGAGTGGCTTTAACTATAGCAAGAAAGCGGTTACTTACCGCGGTTTACCCATATTATGAGCTGAGGGATGGGAGTAGCCCGGCTAGTGGGTTCATATATAAGACCTGCCCGAAGGTTACTGCTAAAACCTTAGCATACGATTTAGATTCGGAAACCATCGACTTGGTAGACCGTCCACGAAGGATATCCCGTAAGCGACGGGTTACGGGGTGGTTTACTATAGAGGCGTTGCCAGCTCCGTATGCTCCGCATCCGGTGTTGCCGTTGTCCGAAAATGGTCCATCTAGCCGGGGGGAGGTAGTGGCCGATGTGGAAGGAATGGATGATTGGCGAGATTGGTTGGAGCAGATGCGTCGTTCCGGGGTGCGCACCGTCCGTAACGGCAAAATCCGTTTTGATGAACTAGCAGAACACGCTGGCGGCCGATGGATACATGCCACCGGGGTATTGGAAGAAGGAAAGGTGTGCGTTGTAGTGTTTGGATCGCCCTATGCGCCTTTATCGGGCTTTCAGGTGGAGCAGGCTATAGAAGAAGCCCAATCACTTGTTCCACGTCCGGAGATGGTGCTGTTCGCAGCCTTCGGGTTCGATACGGCGGCATCCGAGTTGCTAGGCCGAAAAAGTTGGCCTGGGGTGGATCTAGTTCGTGCTGTTATCGACGCTGATTTGCTTGTTACAGATTTGAAGGGTGCCCAACCTGGCGATGATGTCTTTTGGTTGGTAGGCCAGCCTGATATTGACATTGAGGAGACAGGTGAAGACATTTGGCAAGTAAAGATTATTGGTTTCGATTACTATGATCATCAATCAAATAAGGTTATACCAAGCGGAGCGGAAGAGGTCGCCTTGTGGTCTTTGGATTCCAACTACGACGGAAAGAGTCTGTTCCCCTCCCAGATATTTTTCCCGAACGCACAAAGTCCTAAGGACGGTTGGGGAAGTCTAGCTAAGACACTAGGCGCGACGATAGATGAGGATCTTCTGGAATGGTACCACGGGGATATAAGCCTTCCCTTTGAGGCGGGTCAGTATCGGCGGGTGGCGGTTAAAATCGTTGATCGGCGCGGGGTGGAATCGATGGTGGTTATACCTCTGCCAGAGTCCAAACAAGTGGGGCAGGAGGAGTGATGGGTACTGATACCATGGACAGAACGGTGTTGGGGGTGGATGGAGATTTGATTATCAACAGGCCGTTCAGCTGTCCGGATAAGCATTGGAAACTCAACCGGGAGACCAAAGAGTTCGAACTGGTGCATCATCGGCGATACGCCACCTACCAGTTGCGCGAACCTCGAAGTGGCGATTTTATAGAAGAGCCTCTGCAGTTGGTTAATGACATTAGGGAGGCCCTTATCCGCTGGCGAAGCCGAGGCCGTCCCGGTCTTACCTCTATTACTAGACGGCTGTTGGAACATTGGGAAAATCCTGAGCGGGAACACAAGTTGTTTTACGCGCAACTGGAAGCGGCCGAGACTATCATTTTTCTCACAGAAGACGCCACCGGCCGGAGTGTTGCGCAACGGATTACCGGAGATGGGGGTTCGCTGGAAAGATGGTGCGCCAAGATGGCCACCGGAACCGGCAAAACGGTGCTGATGGCAATGTTGATTGCCTGGCAATCTTTGAACTATGCCGGGGCCGATAAAGCGCGACGTAGAGAGCGCGGCTGGGTGAAGAATTTTCTGATTCTGGCGCCCAATCTTACGGTACGGGATCGGTTACAGGTTTTGCTACCCTCCCATACTGACAATTATTACGACCTTTTTGCCCTGGTGCCGCCCGGCGGCGGTTTCCGGCAGAAACTCAATCGGGTGAAGTTGCTGATAACCAACTGGCATAAACTGGCCCCGCAAACCGAGTCGGGCCGGGGCGTCGTAAAACTGGATCCGGAAACGGATCGCGCCTTCGCAACTCGGGTTTTCAACCGCATGCTGGATTTGACGGAGCCGTTTCTGGTGTTCAACGACGAGGCTCATCACGCCTGGCGGGTGCCGTCGAATGCCAAACTCACCGAGTACAAAAAAGAGGATCGAGAAACGGCCACGGTGTGGATTCAGGGTTTGGACAGGCTCCACAAGATGGGAAAACTTGTTCGTTGCTACGATTTCACCGCCACCCCGTTTCCTCCTCCTGGGAAGAAAACGCAACGGGAGGAGCGGCTGTTCCCATGGGTGGTGTCCGACTTCGGCTTATCCGACGCAATCGAATCAGGGCTGGTAAAGACGCCGCGTATCGCCGCCGAGGATAACCTGACCACGCCGGACGACGAACCGCTCCCTGGATTGGAAGCAGGAGGGGAGGAGAGGCGCAGCAAACTGTTTCATCTATATGAAGAAGAAGGCGTCAAAGAAAACTTACGCGGCGGGAAAAATATGATAGGAGAGCCCTTGCCACCGCTCGTGGTGTCGGCATACCAACTGCTGGCCGGATCATGGTCGGACACGCTCAAGGAATGGGGAGAGCAGAGTTCATCGGTTCCGCCGGTTATGGTCAGCATCTGCAACAGAACGGAGACGGCGGAGCGTGTGAAAAGGCTATTTGTTGATTTGAAGCTGGTTAATGACGAATTGATCGATAAGGAAACCACGCTCCACTATGACAGTACGACCATCAAGGCGGTGAAAAAATTAGAGGCCGGGGAGCGGGTTGCCGGTAAAGCGGGGGAACAGGCGGAGCGGCTACGGGAAATTGCCAAAACCGTGGGGGTGGAAGGTTCCCCCGGCGGGCAAATCAGGCATGTCATCGCCGTGAATATGATTTCCGAAGGGTGGGATGCCAAAACGGTCACGCACATTATGGGGTTGAGGGCTTTCACAAGCCAACTCTTATGCGAGCAGGTAATCGGACGCGGTTTGCGCCGCACTTCCTACGAGTTGAACGCAGACGGATCCTTTGAACCCGAATATGTGCGCATTTTCGGAGTTCCATTCACCTTGTTGCTAGCCGAAAAGGAGACGTCCACCGCCCGTGAGAGGATTACGCATCCACCGGTGGACGTATACACCGTGGAGAAAAACCGCAAGTTCGAGGTCGCCTGGCCCGCTCTGTTGCGAGTGGAAACCATGCCTCGTCAGACACTCAAAATAGACTGGGAAGATGTAGAGCCCCTTCTGTTGCGGGCGGATGAGGTTTTTACCGAAGCGGGAATGGCTAAAACATTGGAGTACGTTACCGCCGAACCCGATGAGACGGTGCTACGCGACAAACTGGAGGAGATACGGTTGCAAACTTTGGCCTTCGATGCGGCCCGGGTGTTTTACCGGAGCCGGGAGGGATGGCCGGACGGCGGTGCCGCCATGTGGGGCCAGCTGGCCATGGTGATGCTGGAGTTTGTGAAAAACCCTGAGATGTTGCAAATAGTGGGCAACGGCGTTTCTGAAAAGATGGTTATCAAGGCCGGGCTGGGACAGATAGTGCGACACCTTCGCCCCCATCTATTTCAGGAAGAATATCATATGATGGAAGGGGTCTACGAAAACCCCCACCGCCCTGTTTTATCTACCAGGGAAATGCGTCCATGGGTGACCCGTCGCCGTCCTGAATTGATAGACGGCAACGTGGGACGCACTCACCTGAATGTCGGCGTATACGACTCCGGTTTGGAAAAGCATGCGGGAAGGATTTTCTCCGGCCATAGAAACGTTGCGGGTTGGGTTAAAAATGACCGCGAGCACATCGGTTTCAAGGTGGATTATGTGTTCGAAGGGCGGTCAGTGCCTTACTATCCGGATTTCGTAGTTCGCCTGCGTCCGGCGGGAGAAAGGTCTTGCCTAAGGGAAGACGAAACGAATTTGATTGTGGAGACGAAAGGAGCGACCGAGGCGGAGGCGAGCGCGAAGCAGCAGTATCTGAATTTGTGGCTAAAAGCGGTCAACAAGGACGGTCGCTGGGGCAAATGGGAAAACTTCGGACTGGTATTTGAGCAGGACGTTCCCCGACTGATTGCCCGCCTGGATGCTGGAGCCTGAACCTTTAGGGAAGCACGTATTTGAATTTGCAGCTTTGGCCTTGATCGAAGGTTACTCTGGTAAGACGGACGCGATTGTCGTATTGGGTTTCTACATCTTCTATTTCCCCGGTTCCCAAAATGGGGTGGAAAACCCGGTCTCCCGCGCCGAGATCGTGTGATTCCAAACATTCGGGCAGTTGCGGCAGGAGGGCGTCCTCATCCGTTGGTTCGGGAAGGAAATTGTCGCCGGCGTTGGTACGGCCGTTGATTACCCCCTCCAGGCAACGGGCCGCATAGGCCAGGTACTGGGAGTCCTGCACCTGGTGGAACCAGTGAGACGGGATGGCCTCCCGGCCGTAAGACGCTCCGCACATTCCTCCCACGAACCCGGCGATGCTGTCCGTGTCGGAACCCAGCTGGTTGACTGCCCATGGGATGGCCGACCGGGGATCGTTCCGGTCTTGCAGGTAGATAGCCAGGGCCGCCAAAGTGGTGCCGGTTCCGGAGCCGAAGGTTCCCCCGCTGAAACAGCCCACGTCCTCCATAAAGGCGCGGGTGGCCTCCGGTTCAGAAGGAATCTCCGCCAGCTGTTCCAGTTGACCGACCACTTCACCGGCTCGCTTATCCAACAGTTCCTCAAAAGGGAGTTCGTCCCAGACCAGATCGTAAGACCGGTTCCAAACGTCCACCCAATGTTCAAACTCCGGGGTCGGCGGAGGAGCGGCCCCGGCGATAACCGGAATCAACTCTCCGACCAGTTCGGAGCGCGGCACGGGCTCTCGTCTTTCCAGGCACAGGCGCAGGGCGTGGGCGAAGAGCAGGGAACCCAAGACGGCGGTGGGATGGCCGTGCGTCGCCACCGACGACCGCCACACGCCGTCCTCCAGTTGCTCCGGGTTGCGCAAGTTCGCCAAAGCGACCGGCGACACTCTCATCGCCGCCCCGTTGCCGCCTCCGCTCCGGTAATCCCGCCGGCCGCGGTATCCGTAGGTGAAAAAGTTGTCATTCCACCTAGTCGGCCGTCTCCGGCAGGCCAGGCAAGCCCCTACCGTGGCCGCCCCGGCCCCGCGTGCGTAATCCAGATACTTCGCCAGCTCCCGGCCGGTGAAATGGTCGCCATCGAAGGAGCCGTCGCCCCGCAAAGAACGGAAGATGGCCAAAGTCAACTGCGTGTCGTCGGAATATTCACCTGCGCGCACCATGTCCACGTACCTGATCCCGCCGCCCGCGCCAGCGGATTTCGACCAGTCCGCAAAGTCGGTTAGCCAGCTGGAGCCAATGATCCGCCACAACCTGGAGGGGTCTTGATTCATTTCCGTAATCCACCCCAGCGCGTCCCCGCAGGCGTTGGCGAACAGCGCGCTTTCCAAGTGCTCGGAAATCCGCTCCGATGTCATCAGCGCGAGCTAATGCCGGATGGAACGAAACTGCGGAACTTGCAACTTTGGCCGTTTTCGAAGCACACGCGGACTAGTCGGACTTGGCGGTCCGGTTGGTTGCGCAGGGGGCGGGTTTCTATTTTTTCTATTTTTCCTTCGCGGAAGATGGAGTGAAAAACCCATTGGCCTTCGGCAAGGTCCTCCGCTTTTATGCGCTCCGTCAACAAGGGGGGTTGGCCTTTGGCTCCGTTGCGCGGGGGAACGGAAACGGTTTGGAATGGATGGAGGCGGTTGGCTATATGTCCTATGCATCGCGACGCATGCGATATCCCATCATGGTCCTGCAGTTCGTAGAACCAAATGCTTTGCGCAAAGTCCACCCCATGGACGGCTCCGCATAGTCCTCCTACGAAGGAGCCGATGGTGTCGGTGTCGGAACCCAGTTGGTTGATGGTCCAAGGGAGTGCCTGCTGGATGTCGTCCCTTTCTTCGGTTGCTATGGCGAGGGCGGCGAGGACGGTGCCGGTTCCCGAACCTTTCGTTTCGGGGCGGAAACATCCCAGAACCTCCATGTAACGGCGGGTGGACCGCTCGTCATCAGCGGGCAGTTCCGCTAAGTGGGCGAGGTCGGCGGCCGCTTCTCCCGCTACTTTTTCCAGCAGGTTGCCGAAGGTCGTGTCGGCTCGCCGGTTCCATATGGCCAGCCATTCATCGAACTCCGGGACGGCGGGAGGGGCGGCGCCCTCCAACAGCTCCGTCAGGTTCCCGGCCAAATAGGATCTGGTCAAAGAACGGCGGCGCATGAAACACAGGCGCAGGGCGTGGGCGTAGAGCAGTGCCCCCGCTACCGCCCGCGGGTGGCCGTGGGTGGTGATGGCAGAACGCCACACCCCCTCGGTTATCAGATCCGGGTCGGCCAAGTTGGCCAAAGCGATGGGCGCAACCCGCATCGCTACCCCATTGCCCCCCGCATCCCGGTAATCGCAGGTTTGGTGACGGCGGGTATAGGTGTAGAAGTTTTTGTTCCAGCGTACCGACTGTTTCCGAAAGGCCCGGGCGGCGGCTCGCGTGGCCGCCCCGGCTCCTCTCGCGTAGTCCAACCAAGCGGGCAACTCCCGGTAGGCGAAATGTTCGGCGTCCAGCGATCCGTCCCCGCGCAACGACCGTGCGGTGGCCAACGTCAGTTGCGTATCGTCCGAATAGTCGCCCCGGCGGATGCGGTCCATGTATCCGCGTCGGCCTCCCTCCGGCTTGCTCCAGTCCCTGTAGTAGGTCAGCCAGTCGGTGCCGAACCGGTTACGCAACTGTTCAACGTCGCGGACCGATTCGGTCATCCACCCCAGCGCATCACCCGCCGCGGCCGCCATCAGTACGCAGTCCAAACGATAGTAAAAGCCGTCCGGACCCCCGTCGGGCAACGAGGAGATATCAAATTGCGAGGTCATAGCCGTGCCCTTTCATTGGGAAGCCAGTTTAGCGGAAATCCGAAATCCCACAGTCCCCGGGTTGTGACCGTGATCGGCTGGCCGAGGGCTGTTTTCGGCAAAAAAGACATCATCCATTCGACGCGGTGCCAGCCTCGGCGACGGGGCGGGCCGCCACTCCGGTCCAGTGCCGCGGTCCTAACCCCCTACTCCTCCATTAAATCTGAAGAGATTGTAAACTGCGGAACTTGCAACTTTGGCCGTTGTTGAAGTCGGCGCGCACTAAGCGAACTTGGCCGTCGGAGTCGTTTCTGAAAGGTTGGGTTTCAATTTCGTCGATCTTGCCATGGCCGAAAAGGTGATGAAACACCCAGTCTCCTTCGGACAGAACACCGGAACGGATGCTGTCCGGCGCTTTGGGGAGGTTTTCTTTCCAATGAGTTTGGTTTGAAGCGGGACAAGGCTCCGCTGCCTCCTCCCGGCGGACGATGCGCCCCATCCGGTTGGCGGCCATTGACAACCCGTCGTGATCCTGCAGTTCGTAGAACCAGACGGATTGGGCGAAATCCGTTCCGTAGATGGCTCCGCACAACCCTCCTACGAAGGAACCGATGGTGTCGGTGTCGGAACCCAGCTGATTGATCGTCCAAGGGATGGCCTGGTGGACGTCGTCCCGCTCCTGCAACGCTATGGCCAACGCGGCTAGAACGGTGCCCGTTCCCGAGCCTTTCGTCTCCGGTCGGAAGCATCCCAGCGCTTCCATGAAACGGCGGGTGGTCGTTGCGTCCGAGGAAAGCTCCGCCAAGTGAATGAGGTCGGCTGCCGTCTCCTGGGCGACTTTTTCCATCAGGTTGGCGAAAGATGTGTCTGCGCCCCGGTTCCATACGGCCACCCATTCATCGAACTCCGGAGTCGGGGGCGGGTCGGTTCGCTCCAACCGTCCGGCCAGCTCTTCGACCAGATCCGATTTGGAAAGCGACTTTTGGCCGATGAAGCAGAGTTGCAAGGCGTGTGCGTAGAGCAAAGCCCCCAACACCGCCCGCGGATGGCCGTGGGTGGTGATCGCCGAGCGCCACACCCCCTCGGTTATCAGATCCGGGTCGGCCAGGTTGGCCAAGGCGATGGGCGCAACCCGCATCGCCGCACCGTTGCCCCCCGCGTCCCGGTAGTCAAAAGTCTGATGACGGCGAGTGTAGGTGTAGAAGTTTTGGTTCCAGCGAACCGAATTACGTTGGAAGTTCCGGGCGGCGGCCAGGGTGGCCGAGCCCGCTCCCCGTGCATAGTCCAGCCAGGCGGGCAGTTCCCAATGGGCGAAATAGCCGGCGTCCAGCGAGCCGTCTCCCCGTAGCGACCGGGCGGTGGCCAAAGTCAGCTGCGTGTCATCGGAGTAGTCGCCCCGGCGGATTCGGTCAATGTAGCTCCGGGCGCCTCCTTCCGGTTTGCTCCAGTCTCGGTAGTAGGTCAGCCAGTCGGTGTTGAACCGGTTCCGCAACTGTTCAACGTCGCGGATGGATTCGGTCATCCATCCCAAAGCGTCCCCCGCCGCCGCCGCGATCAGCACGCGGTCCATACGCAACACGTAACTGTCCGGACCGTCGACGGGCAAGGAGGAAAGATCGTATTGTGAGGTCATGGGCGGATCCTTTCGCTGGGGCTCCAGTCTACCGGAAACGCGTATCCCCAAAGGTACCGGACGTCCGCAGTAAGCGGCGGGTGCGGAAACAGGCCTTCTATTTTGGGAATCCAGTAGTCCATCGCCTCCCGGTCGCAGAAGAGCAGGCCGCGGAAAAGGTCGACCGGAACCTGGCCCGGAACCAATATCTCGCCGAACTTTGATTCTCGGTCATGGCGATTTTTGAAGCAGTCGTCAAAATGTTCTGCGCCGGTCATCTTTGCGATATCGGAGGCGGGGTAGCGGTCGTCGGCGGAGTTGCCGGGGCAGAAGAGGACGCTTTCCCCGCAGCACACCGCGTGGGCGTCTAGGAGGACGAGGGCCAGCTCTTCGGGGTGTTTGCGGCACATCCACTTGGGGGTTTCGAAACCGCACACTACGTATCCGGCCAAGGCCTCCCGTTTGCCTTCCCCGCCCCAGTCGTGCGGCTGTTCCGGTTCGGCGATGCCGCTCACCCGGCGGGCGGCCAGCGAGAGCAGCCCCCCGGAGGCGAATATGGAGGGCAGGCGATGGCAGGGGGTCATATGGCAGACGTAGAGGATCCGCCGCCTGCGCAGGCTGTCCGCGATGGAATGGGCGGGGCATGAGTTGCTCATACGGTACAAGATACGAATTCCCGCGACGTTTTCAAGAGGGTCGTTTTCGGCGAAGAGAAGCCACCCATCCAACGCAGGGGCGGGCGGCCGCTGCCTCCCGGCCCGGCACCTGGGTGATGCTAAAATGCCTGGTCAGGGGCCGAAACGGGCTTCTCCGGGGCGGGGTCGGGGATTGATTTGACATGTTTGCGGGCGCCCTGCTATAGTTGGCTAGCCCTGGTGGAGGAACCGGAGCCCGCAAGGCCTCCCGTCGCCTCCGCCGGGTCTTGGAACCGGGATCCGCTCCCGGGGCTCCTTGACAACTAAACAGCGTGTCAAAAGCCGAATGAAAGTCATTCCGCCGCCCCCGTCCCCGCCAGGGGAGGGCAGGGCGGTTTGGGATGTACTCCCGCTTGCCGGTGTTTTCCCACCGGCAGGCCGGATCAAACCTTTCCGGCCCGGCCGCCCCCTGCGGGCGGACGAAGCCGAGAAGACCAAGACAGGATTCAGTCCCCCGCCGGGCCTGCGGCCGGGCGCGGGATGAACAGACTGACGTTGGAGAGTTTGATCCTGGCTCAGGACGAACGCTGGCGGCGCGCCTAATGCATGCAAGTCGAGCGACGCATTCCCCTCCGGCAACGGCGGGGTCTGACGGAGCGGCGAACGGGTGCGTAACACGTGACCAATCTGCCCCGAAGACCGGGATAGCCCGGGGAAACCCGGATTAATACCGGATGGCCTCATCGGACCTCATGGCCCGGTGAGTAAAGGCTCCGGCGCTTCGGGATGAGGTCGCGTCCCATCAGCTTGTTGGTGAGGTAACGGCTCACCAAGGCTACGACGGGTAGCTGGTCTGAGAGGACGATCAGCCACACTGGAACTGAGACACGGTCCAGACTCCTATGGGAGGCAGCAGCAGGGAATCTTGCGCAATGGGCGAAAGCCTGACGCAGCGACGCCGCGTGGGGGATGAAGGCCTTCGGGTTGTAAACCCCTTTCACGAGGGAAGAAGATGACGGTACCTCGAGAAGAAGCCCCGGCCAACTACGTGCCAGCAGCCGCGGTAATACGTAGGGGGCGAGCGTTGTCCGGATTTATTGGGCGTAAAGGGCTCGTAGGCGGCTTGACAAGTCGACCGTGAAAACCCAGGGCTCAACCCTGGGAAGCCGGTCGATACTGTCATGGCTAGGGTCCGGTAGAGGGGAATGGAATTCCCGGTGTAGCGGTGAAATGCGCAGATATCGGGAGGAACACCAGTTGCGAAGGCGGTTCCCTGGGCCGGCACCGACGCTGAGGAGCGAAAGCGTGGGGAGCAAACAGGATTAGATACCCTGGTAGTCCACGCCGTAAACGTTGGGTACTAGGCGTGGCGTCCTATCAACGGATGCCGTGCTCGAAGCTAACGCGTTAAGTACCCCGCCTGGGGAGTACGGCCGCAAGGCTAAAACTCAAAGGAATTGACGGGAGCCCGCACAAGCGGCGGAGCATGCGGCTTAATTCGATGCAACCCGAAGAACCTTACCTGGACTTGACATCACGGGAAAAACCCTGGAGACAGGGTGTGCGTAAGCGTCCGTGACAGGTGGTGCATGGTTGTCGTCAGCTCGTGTCGTGAGATGTTGGGTTAAGTCCCGCAACGAGCGCAACCCCCGTCCTATGTTGCCAGCACGTAACGGTGGGGACTCATAGGAGACTGCCGGGGATAACTCGGAGGAAGGTGGGGATGACGTCAAATCATCATGCCCCTTATGTCCAGGGCTGCGCGCATGCTACAATGGTCGGTACAACGGGTAGCGATCCCGCGAGGGTGAGCCAATCCCTTAAAGCCGGCCTCAGTTCGGATTGGAGTCTGCAACTCGACTCCATGAAGTCGGAGTCGCTAGTAATCGCAAATCAGCAAAGTTGCGGTGAATACGTTCTCGGGCTTTGTACACACCGCCCGTCAAACCACGAAAGTAGGCAACGCCCGAAGTCAGTGGCCCAACCCTCCGGGGAGGGAGCTGCCTAAGGCGGGGTCTATGATTGGGGTTAAGTCGTAACAAGGTAGCCGTACGGGAACGTGCGGCTGGATCACCTCCTTTCTAAGGAGCGCAGAGGGCCGCCGGAACCGGGGAACCCCATCCGGGGGAAACCGGCCCGGTCATCGCCCAAAGCCCGGAGGAAGCGACGCCTCCGGGAGGACCGCGCAACCGACGGGTTGCCGCCGGTCCGCTCTTAGTTGATCTTTCGGTTACTCGACCCGCACCGCGCCATCCGGGCGCGCGGCCCCCCGAATCTTCGGGGAGCGGCCCGCTCCCGGCGGGCGGCGGACGGGTCGGACACGCTGTTTAGTAGTGAGGGAGTCGCCCCCGGACCGCCCGGCAACGGACGGAACCGGATGCGGAGACTGCTTCAAGGGCTTCCGGGTCGGCGACGACCGGGGGGCCCGGCTCTTTGAGAACTGCATAGCGAGCATGAATTTGTCTTGAATTCTTTACTATTCAAGCTACCAAGGGTCTACGGTGGATGCCTTGGTGTCGAGAGCCGATGAAGGACGTAGCAGGCGGCGAAAGCCCCGGGTAGTTGCCAAGCAAACGTTGATCCGGGGGTGTCCGAATGGGGAAACCCGGTCGGGGTAATGCCCGGCCACTCCGGTCTGAACACATAGGGCCGGTTGAGGCAACCAGGTGAATTGAAACATCTTAGTAACCTGAGGAAAGGAAAGCAACAGCGACTCCCTGAGTAGCGGCGAGCGAAACGGGAAGAGCCTAAACCGATGTGGTGCGAGAGCCCGATGGCGTTGCCATGTCGGTGTTGAGGGAACCGTCGGCCGGTGCATCGGAACCGGCGGGAAGTTACAAAACCGTATGATAGCCGAGCAAGTCAGGAAAGACTGGCCATAGAGGGTAACAGCCCCGTAGGCGAAATCATATCGGTCTTCCGATGGCCATCCCGAGTAGCGTCGGGGATATCTGGCGTGAATCTGCGAGGACCACCTCGTAAGGCTAAGTACTACTCGACGACCGATAGCGGACAAGTACCGTGAGGGAAAGGTGAAAAGTACCCCGGCGAGGGGAGTGAAATAGTACCTGAAACCGTAGACTTACAAGCAGTGGGAGGGAGCTTCGGCTCCTGACCGCCTGCCTTTTGAAGAATGAGCCGGCGAGTTAGAGCTATGTGGCAAGGTTAAGGCAAAAGTCCGGAGCCGAAGCGAAAGCGAGTCTTAATAGGGCGTACAGTCGCATGGTCTAGACCCGAAGCCGAGTGATCTATCCATGGGCAGGGTGAAGCGAGGGTAAGACCTCGTGGAGGCCCGAACCCACCTAGGTTGAAAACTGGGGGGATGACCTGTGGATAGGGGTGAAAGGCCAAACAAACTCGGCGATAGCTGGTTCTCCCCGAAATAGCTTTAGGGCTAGCGTCGCGTATTCCGCTATGGGGGTAGAGCACTGATTGGGCTAGGGGGCCAACAAGCTTACCAACCTCAGTCAAACTCCGAATCTCATAGCGCCAAGCGCGGCAGTCAGACTATGGGGGATGAGCTTCATAGTCGAAAGGGAAACAGCCCAGATCGCCAGCTAAGGTCCCCAAGTATGTGCTAAGTGGGAAACGAGGTGGGATTGCAAAAACAGCCAGGAGGTTGGCTTAGAAGCAGCCATTCCTTGAAAGAGTGCGTAACAGCTCACTGGTCGAGTGATCCTGCGCGGAAAATGTAACGGGGCTCAAGCACATCACCGAAGCTGCGGGATTCCGTCATATACTTCGGCGCCTTCGGGCGTCCAGAGGATGGGATCGGTAGGGGAGCGTCGAGCAGACAGAGAAGCAGTCGCGGAAGCGTCTGTGGAGACTGCTCGAGTGAGAATGCCGGCATGAGTAGCGAGAGTGGAGTGAGAATCTCCACCGCCGAAAGTCCAAGGGTTCCTGGGGAAGGCTCGTCCGCCCAGGGTTAGTCGGGACCTAAGGCGAGGCCGACAGGCGTAGTCGATGGACAACTGGTTGATATTCCAGTACCGCCATGCGTGCGTCCAGACCGAACTTGACTTGCTAAGGAAAGCCCTTCGGGGCCTACCGACCCAGTCAAGGGAGGTCAGCAATGGGACGACGCGGAAGGGTAAGTGGACCCGGGCGTTGGTAGACCCGGGGTAAGCGTGTAGGGTGAGGTCCAGGTAAATCCGGACCTCGCGAAGCCCGAGGCGCGATGCCGAGCCGCTTTAGGCGAAGCCACTGAACTCCCATGCCGCCGAGAAAAATCTCTAGCCAGTGCGCATGGCGCCCGTACCCCAAACCGACACAGGTGGACAGGTAGAGAATACCAAGGCGAGCGAGAGAACTCTGGTTAAGGAACTCGGCAAAATAGTTCCGTAACTTCGGGAGAAGGATCGCCCCGGTAAAGTGAAGGATGCACATCCGGAGCTTGAAGGGGCCGCAGTGACCAGGCCCAAGCGACTGTTTACTAAAAACACAGCAGCGTGCGAAGTCGCAAGACGCAGTATACGCTGTGACGCCTGCCCGGTGCCGGAAGGTCAAGAGGAGGGGTTAGCTTCGGCGAAGCTCTGAATCTAAGCCCCGGTAAACGGCGGCCGTAACTATAACGGTCCTAAGGTAGCGAAATTCCTTGTCGGGTAAGTTCCGACCTGCACGAATGGCGTAACGACTTGGGCGCTGTCTCAACCAGAGGCTCGGCGAAATTGCATTGTGAGTAAAGATGCTCACTACCCGCGACAGGACGGAAAGACCCCGGAACCTTTACTGCAACTTGACATTGATGTCTGGTATGTACTGTGTAGGATAGGTGGGAGACTGTGAAGCGGGGCCGCCAGGTCCCGTGGAGTCATCCTTGAAATACCACCCTTTGCATGGCGGGCACCTAACTTCGGTCCGTTATCCGGATCAGGGACAGTGTCTGGTGGGCAGTTTCACTGGGGCGGTGGCCTCCTAAAGAGTAACGGAGGCGCTCAATGGTTCCCTCAGTCTGGTCGGCAATCAGACTACGAGTGTAATGGCACAAGGGAGCTTGACTGTGAGACCTACAAGTCGAGCAGGGACGAAAGTCGGACATAGTGATCCTACCGTGGCACGTGGAAGCGCGGTGGCTTAACGGCTAAAAGGTACTCCGGGGATAACAGGCTTATACCCCCCAAGAGTCCATATCGACGGGGGTGTTTGGCACCTCGATGTCGGCTCGTCGCATCCTGGGGCTGAAGCAGGTCCCAAGGGTCGGGCTGTTCGCCCGTTAAAGCGGCACGCGAGCTGGGTTTAGAACGTCGTGAGACAGTTCGGTCCCTATCCGTCGCGGGCGCAGGAGATTTGCGAGGATCTGTCCCTAGTACGAGAGGACCGGGATGGACGTACCGCTGGTGTGCCAGTTGTTCTGCCAAGAGCACGGCTGGTTGGCTACGTACGGACGGGATAAGCGCTGAAGGCATCTAAGTGCGAAGCCCACCTCAAGATGAGATCTCCCACCGGGACAACCGGGTAAGGACCCTGGGAGAACACCAGGTTGATAGGCCGGAAGTGTAAGCGCAGCGATGCGTTCAGCTGACCGGTACTAATAGTCCGAGGGCTTGGATATGAATTCAGGCTTTCATGCTCGCTATGGAGCGCTCAAAGAGCCTCCCACATTTCAAGATGCTGTTCGGTGGCGATAGCTGCGGGGATCCACCCGTTCCCATTCCGAACACGGAAGTTAAGCCCGCTGGCGCCGATGGTACTTGGGGTGCAGACCCCTGGGAGAGTAGGAAACCGCCGGACACACTCGTTGGAGCCGCCCGCACCGCCCGGTACGGGCGGCTCTTTATTATTCTGGGACAAATCCGCTATCCGGAGACAGCCGCATGCCCAAACCCAACCAACCCAAACGCTCCTCGTCTTCCTCCCGGCCGCCCCGCAGCGGCGGCGGGCGCAATCGCGGCCGGGCGGGCGCTTCCCGTTCCGCTGGTTCCGGCCGGAGCAGAGGCGGGGCAAAACCGGGGGGAGGCAAGCCCCCGGGGCGGGGCGGCGGAAACGGGGAGGGGGGCCGGCGGCGAGGAGGAGCGTCCGGGGGCCAACGGAAGAGGGTAGGTTCCCCGAGGCGGGGCGGCGATACCAGGGGACGGAGGGGAAAACCTCGCAGTGGGGATGGCCATCGGGGAGGGGCGCCGCGGCGGGCGGCCCGGGTCACGCCCGGTTCGGGGGACGCCGAGTTGCCCAAGTGGATGCGGGACGAACTGCGCCGGGTCACCGGCAAGGAACGGCTCAACGCGGCTACCGCCGCCGTGACCCGGGCGGTGGAGGCGTTCGCCGATGAAGAATACGAAACCGCCCGCCGGGAGTTGCGCAAAGCCAAATCGGCCAGCAGCCGGGCCTCCTGCGTGCGCGAGTTGCTGGGACTGGCCGCCTATCACACCGGAAACTGGCGGGAGGCGGTGGCGGAGTTGCGGGCATATCGGAGAATGACCGGCGATGTCATCTACATGCCCGCCGAAATGGACGCTTTGCGCGCCCAGGGCGACCGGGAAGGGGTGGAAAAAACCTGGCTTCGGATTCGGGAAGCGGGCGGACCCCCCTCTACCGACTCCGAGGCCCGGGTGGTGTACGGATCTTTCCTGTTGGACGAAGGCCGCCCCCGGGAAGCCTGGTCGGCGACCGGGCCCGTTCAACTGCAACCCGATCCGCCCCCGCATCTGTTGCGCCGCTGGTACGTGGCAGCCCGGGCGGCGGCCGCCCTGGGCGACGGCGAAACCGCCCTCCGCCTGGCGTCGGCCATTCGGGAACGACAGCCGGACCTGCCGGGTTTGGAGGAACTAGCCGAAGAAATAAAACAGGCGGAGCGGGATTGAAAGCGCCTTTGCGCCCTTTATATTGCTTATTTCACAACTTGGTTGTAATCTAGTTCCCGTGACAGGTTCCCAGAGCCCCCTCCAAAACGCTCGCCTGAGCCGGGCGCGTTCCATCGCCGCCTGCGGAGGGCTGGAGGAGGCCATCGAAGCCGGCGTTATCCCCCGGCGCTTGGACATCACCGTCTCCGAAGGCGTGGCGCTGGGCTTGCTGTTGCAGGGGGTGCGCACCTACCTGGCCGTCTTCGGGCACGGCTCCACCGACTTAGCCGATGTTTTGCGAACCTACGAGGAGGCCGGGCTGATCCGGGTCCGGGGGGTCCGGCACGAGACGGAAGCCGCCCACGCCGCCACCGCCCTGCGCTGGGCGACCGGCCAGAAAGCGGCGGTGGTCACCTCCATCGGCCCGGGGGCGATGCACGCCATGGCCGGATCGCTCACTTCTGCCAGCGACGGGATCGGCGTATGGCATATCTACGGGGATGAAACCACCGAGGACGAAGGCCCCAACATGCAGCAGATCCCCAAACCGGAGCAGGGGCTGTACCTGAAACTGCTGTCGGTGATGGGGCGGGCCTACTCCCTGCACACCCCGGCCGCCCTCCCCGCCGCCCTGCGCCGCGGTTTGAACACGGTGGAACACCCGCATCGGGCGGGCCCCTTCTTCCTGTTGCTGCCCATCAACACCCAGCCCGCCGTCATCGCCGACTTCAACCTGCGGGAGTTGCCCCGGGGCGCCCCGCCCCCGCTGGGCCCCGCCGCCGACGGCGGGGCATACCGAAGAGCGGCGCAGGTTCTGGCCCGCTCCCGCAAAACGGCGGTGCGTCTGGGCGGCGGCTCCCTGAGCGCCCGGGACCGGTTGCCCGAATTTCTGGAACTGGCCGACGGGGTGGCGGTGGTTTCCCCGGCCGCCTCCGGCGTGCTTCCCTATGAAAACCGGCGGAACATGACGCTGGGCGGATCCAAAGGCTCCATCTGCGGCAACTACGCCATGCGGGAGGCGGACGCCCTGGTGGCGATCGGCGCCCGCGCGGTGTGCCAGTCGGACTGCTCCCGCACCGGTTACCCGAACGTCCAACAGGTGGTCAACATCAACGCCGACCCCGACGCCGCCGCCCACTATTCGGACACCATCGCCCTGGTGGGGGAGGCGGGGGCCACCTTGGGGGTTTTGATGGAGCATCTGCGTCGGGAAGTCCCGCCCGTTCCGGAAACGAATCCTTCCCCTTGGCTGGCCGCCTGCCGGGAGCAACGGCGGAAATGGGAGGAGCACAAACGGCTCCGCTACGACCACCCCGTCTTGCGCGACCCGATGTGGGGACGGGAGGCGCTGACCCAGCCGGCGGCGGTGAAATTGATCACCGACTGGGCACGGGCCCGGGAGGCGGTGGTCTTCTTCGACGCGGGCGACGTCCAAGCCAACGGCCTGCAGGTGGCGGAGGACGACCGGCCGGGCCGCACCATCACCGACTCCGGGGCCTCCTACATGGGGTTCGCCACCTCGGCCCTGCTGTCCACCGCCCTGTCCGAGGAGCCTTTCTACGGGGTGGCGGTGGTCGGGGACGGGTCGTTCACCATGAACCCGCAGATTCTGATAGACGGGGCGGCGGCCGGGGCGCGGGGGGTGATAGCGGTGCTGGACAACCGGCGGATGGGGGCCATCTCCGGCCTGCAACAGCGCCAGTACGGCCGCGAATTCGCCACCGGGGACGGAGTGGAGGTGGATTACGTACAGTGGGCGGAGTCGGTGGCGGGCGTGGCCGCCTTCCACGGCGGATACTCTCCCGGCCGGCTGCTGGAAAGCCTGGACGGGGCCTACGCCCATCCCGGCCTGTCCTTAATCCACCTGCCGGTTTATTACGGCCCCGACCCGCTGGGCTGGCTGGGGGAATACGGGCTGTGGAACGTGGGGCCGCACGCGGCCGAAACCCAGGCCCTCCGGCACCGGATCGGCTTGTAGGCGGACCGAACGGCGCCGCAAACCAAACGAAGACGGCTATCGGAAGCGAGGAAAAATGAAAGCGGCCAGCGCAACGGAAGACACGACGCGGACGCCGAACCGGCTGTTCATCGACGGGGAGTGGCGCCCGGCGGCGGATGGGTCGGAGAGGCCGGTGATCGACCCGGCCACCGAACGGGAAATAGACCGCATACCGGTGGCCGCCCCCTCCGACCTGGACGACGCCCTCGCCGCCGCCCAACGAGGGTTCGAAGCGTGGCGCGCGGCGGACCCGTGGACCCGCAGCCGCGTTCTGCGCCGGTGCGCCGACCTGATCCGGGAGCGCGCCGAGTGGCTGGCCGCCGTTCTCACCGACGAGCAGGGCAAACCTTTGGACCAGTCCCGGGGGGAGGTGGGGGCGGCCGCCGACCAGTTCGACTGGTACGCCGACGAGGCCCGCCGCATCTACGGCCGGTTAATCGACGGCCAGCAGCCGGAGAAGCGGATGATCATCCGCCGGGAGCCGATCGGCCCGGTGGCCGCGTTCACCCCCTGGAACTTTCCGAGCCTGCTCCCGGCCCGCAAACTGGCCCCCGCCCTGGCCGCCGGTTGCTCGGTGGTGCTGAAGCCGGCCGAGGAGGCACCCCGTTCCGCATTTCTCATCGCCCAAGCCTGCCGGGACGCCGGAGTTCCGCCGGGGGCGGTGAACGTGGTGACCGGCGACCCGGAGATGATCAGCCGGCGCCTGATCCGCTCCCCGGTCATCCGCAAGGCGACGCTGACCGGCTCGGTGCGGGTGGGGCGGTTGCTGATGGCTTTGTGCGCGGAACATCCCAAGCCCGTCTCGCTGGAACTGGGCGGCCATTCCCCGGTGCTGATCTTCGACGACGCCGAAGTCGAACTGGCGGCCCGGCAGGCGGCGGCCGGCAAGTTCCGCAACGCCGGTCAGGTATGCGTGGCCGCCAGCCGCTTCTTCGTGCACGAGTCGCTCGCCGCCCCCTTCGCCGAACATTTCACGGAAGCGGCCAACCGGTTGCGGGTGGGGGACGGGCGCCAACCGGGGGTGGACATGGGGCCCCTGTCCAACCTGCGGCGGGTGGAGGCCACCGAAGCCTTGGTGGCCGACGCCGTGCAACGGGGGGCCCGCCTCCTGTCCGGCGGCGCCCGCCTGGCCGACCGCCCGCGGGGGTTTTTCTTCGCCCCCACCGTCCTGTCCGATGTAGAGGAGGACATGGCCGTGATGAGCGAAGAGCCCTTCGGCCCCATCGCCCCCATCACTTCCTTCAACACTTTGGAGGAGGCGGTAACCCGGGCCAACAACAACCGGTACGGGCTCGCCGCCTATGTTTTCACCCGCGACTTGTCCACCGCCTGGCGAGCCGCCGAAGCTTTGGAGACGGGGATGGTGGGGGTCAACAACCTGGCGGTGGCAACCGCCGAAGCTCCGTTCGGGGGCGTGAAAATGTCCGGATTCGGACGGGAAGGCGGCGCCGAGGGCTTGGACGCATACACCGTTTCCAAGCACATCAACATGGCCCTGCCGCCCCTCTGAAACATGGGACGGTCATTGACGCCCGAGGCCCCCGCCGGTTTCGACCGCAACCTGACCTCCTACGGGGATCCCGGCTTCAGCCGGTTTCTCCGCCGGGCCTTTCTGGCCTCGGCCGGCTACGACGATGCGGACGCCGACCGGCCGGTGGTGGGAATCGCCTCCACCGCCTCCGACTTCGTGACCTGCCACCGGCACATGCCCGCCATCGTGGACGCCGCCTCCCGGGGGGTGCTGGAGGCGGGCGGCCTGCCCATGGTGTTCCCCTCCCTGGCCATCGGGGAAATTTTCACCTCCCCCACCTCCATGCTGCTGCGCAACTTGCTGGCCATGGAAACCGAGGAGCTGATCTCCTGCCAGCCGATGGACGGCGTGATCCTGGCCGGAGGGTGCGACAAAACCGTCCCCGGCCATCTGCTGGGGGCGATCAGCGCCGACGTGCCGGCGGTTTCCCTGGTGGCGGGGCCGATGACCACCGGCCGCTGGCGGGGGAGGCGGCTGGGGGCGTGCACCGACTGCCGGGAGTCGTGGGGCCGCCATCGGGCCGGGGAGCTGTCCGACGACGAACTGGGGGAAATCCGTTCCCGGCTGTGCCCGGACGGGGGAACGTGCATGGTGATGGGCACCGCCTCCACCATGGCCTGCCTGCTGGAGGCCCTGGGAATGGCCCTCCCCGGCTCCGCCTCCCCTCCCTCCGGCACCGGGGACCGGCTGCGGGCGGCGGTCGCCGCGGGGCGGGCGGCGGTGGAGGCGGCCCGCGCCGGACGCCGCCCCTCGCAGGTTCTCTCCGAGGAGTCGTTCCGCAACGCGGCCCTGGTGCTGTGCGCGGCGGGCGGTTCCACCAACGCCGTCATCCACCTGATCGCGGCCGCCCGCCGCGCCGGGTTCGCCTTCGGCTTGGACGACCTGCGCCGCATCTCCGGGGAGGTCCCGCTGCTGGTGGACTGCAAACCGGCCGGGCGGGGCTATATGGAGGATTTTCACGCCGCGGGCGGGGTTCCCACGCTGATGAAGTCCCTGGAGGAAAAGTTGGATACGTCGGCGATGACCGTCGCCGGGGAGACGGTGGGGCGGATTTTGGAGCGGACGCCGGGCCCGCAGGAATGGCAGACGACGATCGCGCCGCTGTCGCAACCGGTGGGGGGGACGGAAACTTTGACGGTGCTCCGGGGGTCGCTGGCCCCGGACGGGGCGGTGCTGAAGCGGGCGGCCGCCTCCCCGCATCTGCTCCGCCACGCGGGCCCGGCGGTAGTGGTGGACGGGGAGGAGGGGGCCGCGGCCCGGCTGGACGCCATGGGGGAGGCCCTGACCGAATCGCATGTCATCGTGTTGCGGGGGATCGGGCCGCGGGGCGCGGGCATGCCCGAGGCCGGTTCGGTTCCCATTCCCCGCCTCCTGGCGGCGCGGGGGGTGACCGACATGGTGCGGGTCACCGACGGGCGGATGAGCGGCACCGCCTACGGAACGGTCGTCCTGCACGCCGCTCCGGAAGCGGCCGCGGGCGGCCCCCTGGCCTTGGTGGAGGACGGCGACATGATCGAGTTGGACGTCCCGGAGGGCCGTTTGGAACTGCTGGTGGACGAGGCGGAACTGGCCCGCCGCCGGGGGATTTGGGACCCTTCCCGCTACCCGCTCCCACAACGCGGTTGGCGCCGTTTGTACGCCCGCTCGGCGCTGGGTGCTGACCTGGGGGCCGACTTGGACTTCTTAGCTCAACAACCGAGTTGACATATTTACAACAGGGTTGTATAGTGGGGGCATGAGTCGATCAACTTCGGGCCTGTTGCAGACCGGACTGCTGGTACTGGAAACCCTGTGCGCCAGCCCGGCCGGGCTGGGCGTCACCGAACTGGCCAAGGAAATAGACGCCGACAAAGGCAACCTGCACCGGTTGCTTTCCGTGTTGCGGGAGGCCGGCTACGTGGAGCAGGAGGAAGCCTCCAAGCGTTACAAGGCCACGGTTCAGATTGTGAGCTTGGCGGGGAGCATGCTGCGCAGCCTGGACCTGGTGGAGATCGCCCGCCCCGTCATGCGGGAGCTGTGCGAGTCCACCGGGGAGACCATCCACTTGGCCCGGCGCACCCCCCGGGGCGGGGTGTACATCGCCCAAGAGAGGCCTTTCAGCCGTTTGAGCGTGGAAACCGAACTGGGCTCCCCGGTGCCCATCCACTGCACCTCCACCGGCAAGGCCCTCTACGCGGGATGCTCCCGGGACGAGGTGGAGCCGTTGCTGACCCTGCCTCTGGAGCGCCACACCTACCGCACCCATCAGACGGTGGAGGCTTTGCTGGCCGACTTGGAGGAAACCGGACGCCGGGGCTACGCGGTCGACGACGAGGAACTCAACGTAGGAATTCGGTGCTTGGCCGCCCCGGTGTTCGACATCCACGGGTCCGCCATCGCCTCGCTGGGACTGTCCGGCCCGGCCCACCGCATCACGCTGGAACGGCTCGCCGAACTGGGGGCGGAGGTGCGCGGCGCCGCCGACCGGACCACGTACGGACTGGGCGGATCCGAACAGAAGATTCAAACAACCCCCGATCACGACCAAAAGGAACCAAGCAAACAACCGGAATGACGACCGACATTCGGAAAGGAAGCCCGAAGAGGGCGAGGGAGGAGCAAGACAATGTTGCAGAAAGGTAAAGGACGCCGGTGGGCGGCGGCGCTTTCGGCGCTGGCCTTGGCGGCGGCCGCCTGCGGCGGCGGGGAGGAGACCACCACCACCGCCGCCCCCACCACCACCACCACCCCTACCGCCGCCGCTACTACCACCGCCGCCCCGGCCGGGGAGCAGACCACGCAAGCCCCGGCCGCGACGACGGAGGACGACGGGGACGGCGCCATGATGGGACTGGGCGACGTGTCGGTGGGACACTATTTCGGTTCCGATCTGGGCCAGCAGGCGATCATTGATTTGAACGCTTCGTGGGACGGGGGCGATGCGGTGATAAACCCGATCGAGCACGAGGCGTTTAAGACTCAGATTTTGGTGGCCCTGGCCGGCGGGCAGCCCCCGGACGTGTTTTCCTACTGGGCGGGGGCGCGGACGGCCTCCGTTCAGGGACGCGGCCAGTTGCAGCCGATGGGGGAAGTGTTTGAGAACGCCAACGTGTGGGAGGATTTCCCGGCGGCGCTGGCCAACGCGGGCGTTTACGACGGGGAGCCCTATCTGTTGCCGTTCGGGTATCACTACGTGGCCTTTTTCTACAATCCGTCCGTGATGGAGTCGGCGGGGGTGTCGGAGGCGCCGTCGTCGTGGGAGGAGATGATCGCGGCCGCCGACAGCATCGCCGCATCGGGGGTCAAGCCGTTCGCGCTCGGTTCGATGAATCGCTGGCCGGCGCAGTTTTGGTTTGATTTTTTGATGTTGCGGACGGCGGGTCCCGAATACCGGGCCCGGTTGATGTCGGGGGAGGGGTCCTACCAGGACGCGGAGGTGACCTCGGTTTTGGAAATGTGGAAGGGTTTGGTCGACGCCGGCTATTTCGTGGACGACGCCAATGCCTACACTTGGACGGACGCCGCCGATCAGGTGGCGCGGGGGGAGGCGGCGATGACGTTGATGGGGACGTGGATCACCGGTTACTGGGACGGGAACGGCCTGGCTCCGGGCGATGACTACGACTTTTTCAACTTTCCGGTGATCAACGCGGGGGTGGAAAACGCGGCCCTGGGTCCGATCGACGGCTGGGTGGTGGCGGCTGATGCGGCCAACCCGGAGGGGGCGTTCGCCTTATTGGAGCATTACGCCAAGCCGGAGAACCAGTTGTCGTGGGCGATCGGGCAGGGGGCGCTGCCTCCCAACGCCAAAGCGGACACCAGTCAGTTGAACCCGATTCTGCAGAAGGCGCTGGGCGAGGTGCAGCAGGCGGCCTCCTATTCGTTCAACTACGACCTGGCCACCCCGCCGGAGGTGGCGGAATACGGGTTGGACATGTTCCAGGCGTTCATGGACGACCCCGCCGGCTACTCCGCAATACAAGCCGATACGCAGGCAGGAGCAGCCGAGGCCTTCGCCGGGCTGGGATAACTCCCGCCCCGGCGTTCCCGAGAGGCGCCGGGCCCTATTCCAGGTTGGGGCCCGGCGGCCTTCTCGGCTCACGGCGAGACCGGCGGGGTAAAGTTCCGGGTCGGCGCACCGGGAGGAGATTTGAGGCAATCCAGGCTGTGGATGGGGATTTTCCTCGCTCCTCCCTTGGTTCTGTTCGCGCTGGTGGTGGCCTATCCGACGGCGGCCGCCCTCCGCCTCAGCTTCACCGACGCCAACCTGTTGGGCGGGGCCGCCAACTGGGTGGGATGGGACAACTTCATCGACGCCTTCGGCGACAAAAACGTCCGCCATTCCATTCGCATAACCCTGATTTGGACGGTGGCGGGGGCGATCATCCCCCCCGCCATCGGCTTGGCCTTGGCCAACTTCCTGCGGGGCGCCTCCCGTTTCTCGACGGTGATGAAATCGGCCCTGTTCGCGCCGATCGCGGTCAGCCTGGTGGTGGTGGGGCAGGTATGGATTTGGATCTACCAGCCGGGGGGTTTGGCCAACGCGGTGCTGGGCGGGATCGGGCTGGAAGGTTTGCAACAGGCGTGGCTGGCCAACCGCTCCACCGCCCTGTGGGCGGTGTTCGCCGCCTGGTCCTGGCAGCAGATCGTGCTGGCCATGATCCTGTACCTGGCCGGCCTGAGCGCCATCCCGGACGAACTGGCGGAGGCGGCGCGGGTGGACGGCGGCAACCGGTGGCAGGTGTTCCGCAAAGTGACTTTCCCCATGTTGGCCCCGGTCACCACGGTGGTGCTGTCGTTGGTGTCCATCAACTCGCTGCGCAACTTCGACCTGGTGTTCGCCATGACCGAGGGCGGCCCGGTGCGGGAAACGGAAACCCTGCCCCTGCTGGTGTTCCGGGTGCTCTTGCGCGAACTGCAACAGGGGGAGGCCAGCGCCATCGCCCTGATCCTGTTTTTGATTACGTTGCTGGTGATCGGGATGTTCACTTGGTGGGGGCGGCGGAAGTCCAGTGCCCTCTAAAACCGCCGCCCCCGTCCGGCGCCCGCCGGGGAAGCGCGTCCGCCGCCGCCTGGGCCGGGTTGCCCTGCTCGTCTTCGTGATCATCTACCTGATCCCCATTCTGGGGGTGGCGCTCACCTCTTTCAAAACCAACGCCGAGATCGCCGCCCGCGGCATATGGGCCCCCACCGGCGCTTTGACGGTGGACAACTATCTTTCCGTCTGGCGGGAGACCAACACCCCCCGCTACCTGCTCAACTCCCTTCTGTCCACGGTGCCGGCGGTGGCCATCTCCATCACCGGCGGATCTTTCATCGGATACGCCCTGTCCAAACTGCGCCCCCGGGGCGGGACGCTCATCTTTATAACGGTCATCGCCGGCCTGTTCGTCCCCCCGCAGGTGCTGCTGGTGCCCCTGTTCACCTTGTTTCGCGACCTGGGAATGATCGACACCCTGTGGCCCATCATCCTGGTTCATTCGGCGGTGGGCCTGTCCATATGCACCCTGGTGATGCGCAACTTCTTCGACCAGATACCCGATTCGCTGCGGGACGCGGCCGCGGTGGACGGGGCCAACGACGGGTTCATTTTCCTGCGGGTGATGCTGCCTTTGGCCCGCCCCGCCTTGGCCGCCCTGGCCACCTTGCAGTTCGTGTTCATTTGGAACGACTTCCTGTATCCGCTGGTTTTCACCCAAAGCGACGGGGTGCGGACGGTGATGCTGGGACTGCTGGCGGTGCAGGGGCAGTTCACGGTGGCCTACGGCACGCAGGGGGCTTTGGCGGTTTTGGCCAGCGCCCCCACCGTGCTGGTGTTCCTGATTTTCCAAAAGTTCTTCGTGCGCGGCCTGCTGGCCGGTTCCGTCAAAGGGTAGGCCGGTGTTCCGAGTTGGAATCATCGGCTGCGGGCGGATTTCCGATCTGCACGCCCTCGGCTACCGGGGTTGCGACGGCTTCCGCTTGGCGGCGGCCTGCGATGTCGACCGGGAAGCGGCGGCCGCCAAAGCCCGGGCCTGGGGGCTGCCCCCGGAGGCGGTGTTCGACGACTATCGGGCTTTGTGCGATTCGGGCCGGGCGGATTTGGTGGAAGTGCTCGTCCCCCACCATTTGCACCACCAGGTGGCGATGTACGCTTTGCGGGCCGGATTGTCGGTTTCCCTGCAGAAGCCGATGGCGGTCAGCTTGGCCGAAGCGGACGAAATGATCACCGAAGCCGACCGGCGGGGCTTGTTTTTCAAAGTGTATGAGAACTTCGTCCATTACCCGCCCATCGCCCGCGCCCGGCGCGTCATCGACCGGGGGGAAATCGGGGAGCCGCTCGGCATCCGCATCAAATCCAATTCGGGGAATCCGTATTTCGGATGGGAGGTGCCCCGGGCGGCCCGGGAGTGGCGGCACGACCCGGCGCGGGGCGGGGGAGGGCCCCTCACCTTCGACGACGGGCATCACAAACTGGCCGCGGCCTGGTTCCTGATGGGGCGCATGGAGTGGGTGCACGCCCGCATCGGCCGAACCGAGTTGCCGGACGGGATGATACTGGACGCCCCGGCGGTGATCACCTTCGGGTTCAGCGGAGGGCGGATGGGGGTGTTCGACGTGGTGCATTCCCCGGGACTGCGGATTCACAGCGACCATTACGCGCAGGACGACCATGTGGAGGTAACCGGCTCCGAAGGCGTGCTGTGGGTAACCCGGGGGCATGGCCGCACCGTCCCCCGGGCCCCGCTCATCGTCTACCGGGGGGGCGCAACCTTCGAATACGACGACATGCCCTCCGGCTGGGAGGCCAGTTTCACGGCCTCCACCCGCAACACGGCGGCCGCCCTGCGGGGCGAGGAACCCTTGTCCCTGACCGGCGAGCAGGGCCGCCACTTGCTAGAAGCGGGCCTGGCCCTCCAAGAATCAGCCGCCGCCGACCGCCCCATTGCCCTTTCGCAAAATTCCTAAACGCCAGCGCCAACTAGCGCCCGCTGATGACCGCTTCGCGGAAGCCGCAGTGGGCCAGCTCTATCCGTTCGTTGTCCCAACAGATGGTGCGCCGAAGTGGATGGATGTATACGTACTGAAATATATCCGGATCTTGCAACGACGCGAATTGGGGCTGGTCGCGCAAGTCGCTGATATCGACCTCGCCCTCAGTCCCGTCCTCGAATTTGAGCCACAATCGCCAAGGCCCGGCGGAACGCACCTCCACCGGCCGTATCATTGGCCCGTTGCTTTTAGACGCGATGATCATATGTCGCATCTTACGCAATCCTTATAAACGGCTCTTCGCCTCGGAGAGGGGAGCGGTGGATTAGAGGGTTACGCTCTTTTAGGAGTCCTCGGCCAACTCGGATAACGCTGATTTACCTCTTGGGGCGGCTAAGCTGACGGTGATCCCGATTCCGAGGAGGATAAAAAATATGAGCGACGCTGATAGGGCGGTAGGCACTCTGATCTGGATGGGCCGGATTCTCATCCTGTTAGCGGTGGTCCTTTATTTCCCCAACTATGTATGGACGAAATGGCTGGGTGCGGCCCTATTGCTGGTGTTCCCCGCCTTTGTGGTGATCTACTGGGCGGGTATCCGCATCCGTCGCCCCGAGGTAGCGGTGATGACGGCCGTCTCCGTGGCTTTGGCGGTGACACATATCATCATCGCGGTGTAGGGTCGCCGCGTCCCCCAACATCGTCCCGGGCGGCGTCCCATACGTTGGCCGCTCTTCTAGCCGCAACTTCCTCTATCCGCCGGAGCGCCGCCTCCAAAACGACTCCTCGCCGCGCGGGGGTTTGCCCGCCTCGACGGCCATACAACCCGAACAACCCGTTGCCTAGTTTTACGGGATGTTGCCGTCTGTGAGGTCGGTGCGAACGTGTGCGATGAACTCGCGCGACGCCGCTTTGCCGATAATGGCGTCGGCCAGGGCCCGTTCCATGTCAGGATTCCTCCCGGCGTAAGGGAGCACCCGGCACAGGGCGTCCCAGCTCCGCGCGCTGGCATAACCGCGCCCCTCCCCGGCCGCTTTGCCGTCGGCGAACGCGTCGGCTATCTGGGGGCGCACCGTATGGAAGGCGGCGATGGCCATCCTCCAGTCTTTGTCGGAGACCGCCACCGGAGCGGGCGTCGGCCAGTCCTGGAGTTTTGCGGTGAGCCATTCGGAGCCGCCCAACCCCGTCCATTCCACATGGGCGAACCGGTTGGCCATGGCCGGTGACAGAAACCGGGCGGCGGGAACCTGGGAGGGATCGGTGCCGGCGGCTGCAAACCGCACCCCCGGGGGGAGCTGCGTGGTGTGCGCCGCCCGCTCCAGCACCAGCCGGAGGCAGGCGTTCATCACCGCCACCGGCGCCAGGTTCAGATCATCCAGAAAAATCAGATGCCGCTCCTCCCCGGATCCGGCGATGTCGGCCAGCCAATCCGGGAGGGCGTAACGGGTGGCCTCGCCCACCAGGTAGGGAAGCCCCAGCAGATCGGTGGGATCCAGTATGGAGGGGGTTATCTCAGTCAGCCGATAACCCCGGTCCGCAGCCAATCTGCGCACCGCCGATGACTTGCCGGAACCCGGGGGACCCCACAAAAATACCGGAATATCGGCCTCTAGGCAGGCGCCGATGACGGACAAATTAAGCGCGTAACGAGGGTTCATTTTCCTACTATCGGTTGATTGGGAGGTATCACTTTACAGGGGCGGCCCCCCGGTACTGGACAGGCGCGCCTGGTAGCGATTGCTCCCAACCCGCGCCCCGTCGGAGCGCCGCGCCTTCTGACCGTCCAGGCACACCGGGTGTGGAACCGCCTACGCCGCCTGCTCCAGCGCTCCGGATATGTACGTGAAGTTGGGGTTGTTCCGGTTTGTGTCACAGGCGTCTCCTATCTTGGCAATCGTTATCGCACTTCCTCTTATGAAAGGAGCATACAATGAAAGATAACGATACGACTGTGCGGCGGGGAGGGCTTGGCCGGAACCAGGTGGCGATCTCCGGCGTGCTGGCCGCCGTTCCCGAACATCGTTTGTTCGGATCGGGGGCCAGCATGGCCCGGTTGCTGGTGACCGTTCGCATCGAGGAGCCCCGGCCCCGCACGGATGTGATTCCGGTGACCGTCTGGGAACCGGCCCAGGCGGTGCTGGATTCGGTGCGGGGAACCAGGGTGGACGTGGTCGGCCAGGTGCATCGGCGTTTCTGGACCGACGCCGAAGGCCGTCACAGCCGGGTGGAGCTGGTGGCCGTCACCGTGGATGTAGGGGACAATACACCTCCGCAGTGATAGGGATCCGGCGGGGTCCCGGGCGGGAAGGTTCTAAGATGAGCGGGATTCCGCCGTGAACCAACCCGCCCGCCCCCGCCCCTCCCATCCGCTCCGGCGGCCGGGATGGCTGATTTTCTCGACGGTCGCCGTCCTGTTGCTGGCGGTCTTCGCCTCCCTGGGAATGTGGCAGTTGCGCCGCTTGGAGGAGCGCCGCTTCGACAACCGGATCACCGCCGCCCGTTTGCAAAGGCCCCCTCTGCCCATGGAGGAGCTTCTGGCCCAGCCCGGGGCGATGGACGACCCGGGTCATTACGAGTACACGGCGGTGTCCGCCGCTGGCCGTTTTTTGGAGGAGGGGGCGGTGGATGTCCGCTCGCAGGTGACCGAGGGGGTGGACGGGGTGCATGCCGTCCACCCTTTCCTGATGGAGGACGGCCGGGCGGTGCTGGTCAACATAGGCTGGTTTCCCTCCGGCGCGGCCCGCCCCGCGCTCTCCGGCCCGTACGGGCCGGGACGGGTGGAAATTACCGGGCTGGTGCGCCCCAGCCAACCGCGGCCCCCTTTGGGACGCACTGAACCGGAGGGGCCGTTGCGACGGGTGTCGCGCATCGATGTGCCGCGCATCGGACAACAGGTGCCGACGCCGCTGCTTCCTTTCTGGATCCAGCTGACCGCCCCCGACGATCCGCAGGCCCTGCCGGAGCCGCTCCCGCTTCCCGACCTGGGGGAGGGCCCGCACCTGTCCTACGCCATCCAGTGGTTCTCCTTCGGGGCGGTGCTGCTGGGCGGATACGCCGCTTTGCTGCGCCGGGATATCAGACGTTTCCGCCGGGCGGGGGAGAAGGGTTCGCCAAGCCCTCCACCACCCGGGCGGCGGGCATCCGGGTGAAGACTTCGGGGTTGACCAAGATTTTGCCGGACCGGTCCCCGGCTCCCGTGATCACCCGCCGGTGTTTGACCACTGCCGAGTCCACGTACAAGTCCAGCCCATCGGGGAGGGCGAAGGGGGCCACCCCGCCTATTTCCATACCGGTGATGCGCACGGTGGCCTCCGCCGAGGCGAAGGAGAGCCGTTTCACCTCCAGCAACTCCCGCACTTTGCGGTTCACGTCCAGACGGGTCGCGCCCAGGGCTACGCACACCGCGTGGCGGCCGGGGGGCCGTTTGGAGGACACCAAGATGGCGTTGGCCGCCGTCTCCAGCGGGTAGCCGTAATGTTCGCAGAAAGGCACGGTGTCGGACAGCGCCGGGTCGATTTCCAGCACTTCGAATTCGGCTCGCAGAGCGGTTAGGGCCTCCCGCACCCGGCGGGCGATGTCGGACATTTTTCCTCGGCGGGGGAGCGTATACCGGACTTTTCCCATACTAGCCGCCCTAAAGGCGGGAAAGGTGCGATACTTGGACTATGACGTTGGACCCGAAGTTGCTGGAAATACTGGTCTGCCCGGTCAGCAAGGCCTCCCTGCGGGAAGTGGACGGATACCTGATATCCGCCGATCCCGAAACCCGGCTTCGCTACCGGATAGACGAGGGCATTCCGGTGATGCTGGTGGAGGATGCGGAAATGATGACCGAAGACGAATGGAAAGACGCGATGGCAAATGACTGACGGAGAACCCCCGGACACTATTTTCAGCCAGATCATCCGCGGGGAGATTCCGGCTGACATCATTTATCAGGACGAGGCCTGCCTGGCCTTCCGCGACATCAACCCGCAGGCGGAGGTGCATGTGCTGGTGATACCCCGCAGGCCCATCGTCTCCTTGTCGCACATCACCAAAGGCGATCGGTCCCTGATCGGCCATCTGCTGTCGGTTTGCGCCAAGGTGGCCGCGCAGGAAGGGGTGGCCGAATCCGGGTACCGGGTGGTTACCAACGTGGGACGGGACGGCGGCCAGACGGTGGAGCATCTGCATTTCCATATTCTGGGAGGCCGTAGTCTGGGTTGGCCGCCCGGTTGATGAACCGTCCGCTCGGCGCCGTTGCGCTCGTCGTCGCCGTCGCCTTGGCGGCCTCCGCTTGCGCCGGCGACGAATCCGCCCCCCCGTCGCAACCGCCCCCCTCCTCTTCCGCTGCCGGCCCGGCAATCCCATCCACCACGTCCTCCTCCTCTATACCCACTACCGCAACCACCGCGGCTCCCACCGTCACCTCCACCACGACCACCACCCTTCCCGCTACTACCACGACCACCACCACTACCACTACTACCACTACTACGGTTCCCACCACCACGACCACTACCGCTCCCACTACTACAACATCCACCACGACCACCATCGCTCCCACTACCACCACCACTTCTACGACTACCACGACCACCACCGTTCCCATTACCGCGGCAACGACGACGGCGCCCGCTGCCGCCTCCTCTTCCGCGGCCGCCGTCGCGGAGGAGGAGCAACCGCCGGAGTGGGGGACTTTCGCTCCGGCTGGGGGATGCCCGTTTCTGGTTCCGCTGGGGGCCGACCCGGAGTGCGGGCGGCTGACGGTCCCCTTGGACCGCACCGACCCGGACAGCCCGCTTCTCCAACTGGCGGTGGCCGTCTTCCCCGCCCGCAACGGGGAAACCGCCGCTCCGCTGGTATTTCTGGACGGCGGGCCGGGCACCAAAACCCTGGCCTCCCTCCTGTTCACCTACGACGGCTTGATCAAGCCTTTTGACGCCGATCGCACGGTGGTGGTCTTCGATCAGCGGGGGGTGGGCTACTCCCAGCCCGACCTGTCCTGCCCGGAGGTGGTGGAGCGCACCTTCGAGGTAATGGGCGGGACGGACGAGGACACCGGCTTTTTCCTGAACGTCCTGCGGGAATGTTCCGCCCGCTGGGAGGCGGACGGTTCGGTGTTGCGCCACATCAACAGCGCCGCCTCCGCCGCCGACGTCGACTTTCTCCGCCGGGCCCTGGGATACGAGGAGTGGGACCTGTTCGGGCTGTCCTACGGCTCCCGCCTGGCCCTGACCATCATGCGGGATTACCCGGCGGGGGTGCGGCGGGTGATATTGGACTCCGCCTTCCCGCTGGAGGTGAACGGACGGCCGCAGATACGGGACAACCTCAACCGGGCGGTGGAGCATCTGTCCGCGTCCTGCGCCGCCGATGCGGACTGCTCGTCCCGCTACGGCGATGTGGAATCCCTGTTCTACGGACAGCGCAACCGGCTCAACGCCCGTCCCGCCCCGGTCATCCTGTTCAACGCCGACCGCCTGTGGATACAGGAAGGGTTTCTAACCGGAGACCGCCTGCTGGACATGGTTTTCCTGGGAATGTACAACATGGGGGTGGCCAGGCGGATTCCTTCCCTGCTCCGCTCCATCAGCAACGAAGAAGTCTTCGACGCCGCCCTGGTGATAACCGGGTTGCTGTTCGCCAACCGGATGATTTCCCACGGCCAGGGCATGGCGGTGCTGTGCAACGAGGAGATACCGTTCGAAGACCCCGGCGCCCTCGACGCGGCCGCCGGCCGCCACCCCCGGCTGCGGGGCTTCTACACGGAGGCGGTTTACCAGTCCGCCGACGCCATGGGCTTCTGCCGCGAGCTGGGCCTGGGGGAGGCGGACCCGCTGGAGAACCAGCCGGTTTCCAGCGGCATCCCCGCCCTGGTTTTGGCGGGTTCCTTCGACCCCATCACCCCTCCCAAATGGGGGCGGCTGGCGGCGCAAAACCTGTTCAACAGCCGCTTCGCGGAGTTCCCCGACTTGGCGCACGGGACGGCGGCCGCCCATGGTTGCGCCCGGTCCATCTCCCTAAGTTTCTTGGACGGCCCGCAACCGGACCCCGACCTGTCCTGCGCCGCGCAACGCCCTCCGGTCAGGTTCGATTAGCGGGACGGACCCCCAATGCCCTCCCGCCGCCTCGTTGCCCGCCTCGCCGTCCTCCTCCTCGGCTTCGGCATGGCGGCCGGGGCCTGCTCCACCGATGAAGGCTCCTCCGATCCGGAGCCGGTGGTGTGCGCGGCCGGGCAGATAGACGGGGATCTGCTAGTGGTCAACCAGACCGGTTCGCCGGTGTTCAACGCCGTGGATCAGTTCGAACGCCGATACGGGGTGGTGGTGGAGGAGCAGGCCTATGAAACCGAAGAGGAGCTGCTTTCCCGGATCAGCGCCGGGGCCGACCCGGTGGATCTTGTCCTGATGACCGAAAACCTGGCCTATGTCATGGGCCGGGACCGCCTGTTGCTGCCGCTGGACCCGCTGGCCATACCGGGGCGTTCCAACCTCGGCCCGCGCTTCGACCCCGCCCGCTGGCGGTACCCGGCGGAAGTGGGGGAGGGGTTCCTATGGGTGCCCTATTTGTGGGGGACGGTCGGCATCGGCATCAACGTCAACTTGGCCGTCCCGGAGATCGAACCCAGCTGGGAGCTGATTTTCAACCTGGACCGGGCCTGGGTGTACGCCGGCCGGATTTCCATGATGGACGACCCCCGGCAGACGATGGCCGCCGCCCTCCTTTACCTCGGTTATTCGCCCAACACCTCCAACCCGGCCCAGGTGGCCGAAGCGGCCGATTTGATCGGCGGCGCCCGCTCGCTGCTGGCCCGTTTTGATTCCATCGGCTACGCCGCGCAGCTGGTGGACGGCAGCGTGGACGTGGCCCACGGACGCTCCGATCTTTTCTTCGAGGCCATTCCGGAAGACTCGACCGACTTCGACTACGTCATACCACGGGAGGGGGCGGTCATTTGGATGGACGTAATGGGAGCGCCGATCACCGCCCGCAGCCCGTGCACCGCCCATTCTTTCATCGATTTCATTTTGGAACCTCGCATCTCGGCGGGCATGTCCAACAATTCCCGGCTGGCCTCCCCCAACCGGGAGGCCCTGGACTACATCAACCCCATTCTCACCCGCAACCCGGTCATCTACCCCCCGCCGGAGACCATGAACACGCTGGCCCGGCTGGAGTTGGACGAGGAACTGGAACGGCTCTACCAGGACGAGTTTCTACGGGTCACCAGCTTCTAACTGTACATGGCCGATAGGTTGGTTACAGTTTGGAGGTTGGTGGTTTGCCTCCCCGAGGCTGTAGCGGGGCCGGTGGTTGTCGGTCATGTTCTCCGTAATGTGGGTGATGCCTTTTTGCTGGAAGGCATGCAGGGCGCGGGCGGTGAACGGGTCCATCCCGCCCTCCGGCGGGGGCGTTGCCGCGGCCGTGTATCTTCCATCCCCGCCGGGGGGTATGGACGGAAGCTTCTTAACATCCATATGCAGCAACTCCCCAAGCCTGCCCCGTTCATAAGGAACCACCTGCCTGGGAGGGGTTTTGAGCGGCTCGCCGGTCAGCGGGTCGCATTCCTACAGACGCAATACTCCGTGGCGGCGGCGGAGGCGGCTGATGGTCCGCTCCGGCACCCCCGTAAACGCCGACAACCGAGCCGGGCCCGCCCGCAACGCCCGCCGCTCTTGTAGCACCTGCTCTTCCACATGCTGGGCAGGTGCGCATGGGGGAGCAACGCGGCCGCGTCGAAGACGCCTTCATCGAGGTTTGATTTGACAAATTGGGGGGGGGGGGGTAGCGTGTTTCGTAATTGGCCCTGATACGGGTTGGGCCGGAAGCGAAGGATGGAGGTTGGGTGATGCGACGGCTGGGTCTGTTGGCGTTGGCGGCGGGGATGGTCCTGTCGGTGTTGCCGGCCGTGCCTGCGGTGGTGGGGGCGGCGACGGCGATTACGTTCAGTGTGGTTGATACCTCGGGCAACGCGGTGACCTCGGTGGGGGAGGACAGCGGTTCTAAGGTTGTGCGGTTGAGGGCGTCGGTGGCTTCGGCGCCGTCCTCCAATTTGTATATTACTGTCAGTTCGTTATCCGGTACCGCCACTCAAGGAGCTACTATAAATTTGAATCCGTTTGATCGGTTCCGTCCTCCGAGGCTTGTTTGCAATTCTGGTGATTACTGTACTAGGGCGCCTTGGATTTTAACTATTGAGAGGAATCAAACGAGTGCTACGTCTACTAATATTAAGATTGATCTGCGGTCGGATAGGATTACGGAGGAGCATGAGACTATCATTTTCTCCGGTTCCGCTTCTGGGTATACGGTGACTCCGGCTACTTTGACGATTACCGATCAGGACCGGGCGATTAAGGTGAACTTACAGCAGGATGTGGTGCGGGAGGATCAGGTTACACCATCCAGTGGTAACCGTGCTCATGGTTATCTACATAAACTTTGGCCATCGGTTGTGGTGGGTGGGGTGAAGGGTGGTGTGTTCACTGCTTCTACTTCTTCAACGTACGGCGGAACTTTAGAGTACAATACTAGCGATACGAGGCTTATGCGAATACTGACAGAGGCGGGAACCGCTACCGTTATTAATGCGACCGGTTCAGATGATAAGTATACTACGGATGTCGCTTCATCCCATAATAATGACGGTGATGATCCTATGGGTGTGAGGATAGCCGCCAATTCGGTTTCCGGGAGTTTGAACGCCATATATCATGGTCACCTTACTTTTTTGACACTAGTTATGAGGGATGAGGCGGTGGAGCCGGATGAGGTTTTTTATATTGGGTTGCAATCCGTCCCGTCGGGTTGGACGGTGTTCAAGACTCCGGTTACGATTAAGGATGCTAATAGTCGGGTGGGTTTGACGGTGGATACCGATAGTGAGGCTATGGGGGATCAGGATGTGTTGACGGAGGGGGATTCCGGTTCGGGGGTGTCGGTTTCGGCTAGTTTTCCGAACGCGACATCGTCGGTGCTTCCTTCAGCGACGACGGTGACGTTGTCGGCGGCAGCGGAGACTCCGGCGGGGGCGGGGAAGGCGACGGCGGCCGATTTCACGTATGCTCCGTCCACGGCGAATATGATTTCTTTCCCGGCTCGGAGCATCACTGCTTCGGGTACGGGGACGTTGGCGGGGTTGACGATCACCGATGATGCGATTGTGGAGGGGCCGGAAACCTTTTTGGTGGGTGGGTCGTCGGTGCTGGGATCCGCTACGGCGGACACGTTGACGATTTATGATAACGATGCTGATATTGAGTTGGAGGTGTCTCCGTCGTCGGTGGATGAGCAGGCGGGGTCGCAGCAGGTTACGGTGACCGCCCGGTTTAAGGGTTCGTCGTCGGTTTTGACGTCGGCGACTGATGTGGCGGTGTCGGTGGCGGGGTCGGGTGGGGCTTCTTTGGGTTCGTCGTGTCCGACTACTAGCGGGCAGGATGCTTGTACGAGTTTGACTAATAATCAGATGACGGTGTCTATTCCGGCGGGTGCGACGTCGGGGACCGGAACGTTTATGGTGACGGTTCCTGATGATAGTACGAGCGAGTCGGGGGAGAGGCTGTCGGTGTCGGGTTCGGCGTCGGTGGGCGGGACGGCGGTGGCGGTGGAGTCGGTGGATTTGCCGATTGTGGATGTGGGGACGCGGGTGGATTTGTCGTTGCATGAGGCGACGAGCGGGGAGGCGGTTTTGGGGGGGATTGCGGAGGACGGGGGGGAGCGGACGGTGCGGGTGAAGGCTACGGCGGGGGCGATGGTGACCTCGGATACGACGATTAGCGTGAATGTGGGGGCGGCGGGGGGTACGGCGACTTTGGGGACGTGCACGGGGAGCGGACAGTCCCGGTCGTGTTCGAGCGGCGACTACGATCGGGGGGCGGCGACGGTGGATGTGACGATTGCGTCGGGTGAGACTTCTGGGACGGCGGATGTGACGATTACTCCTTTGTCGGATACGGTGGCGGAGGGGGAGGAAACGGTTCAGTTCACCGGTTCCGCCGCCGGGTTTGCCGTGTTCCCCGCGGATTTGAAAATCACGGAAGAGATTACGTTGACGCTCAGCCAGTCGTCAATAGGCGAGGGCGCGACGAACGCGGGGGCGGCGTCGGTGACGGCGGCGTTCGCGGGGGCGTCTACTTCGGAGTTGACGGGGGCGACGGTTGTGACGTTGTCGTTCGGGGCGGGGGAGAATGGGGAGGCGGTGGATTTCACTGCTCCGGGTACGGCGATCACGGTGAGCATTCCGGTTTCTTCCACCTCCAGTTCCGCTACTGCTTTGACTGGTTTGCTGATTACGTCTGATTCGATTGCGGAGGGGGAGGAGAAGATTGATGTTGGGGGGTCGGCGGATGGGTTTGTGGTGAGCGGAACGGAGTTGGCGATAACCGATGATGATCTGGGGGTTACTTTAACGGCGGATACCGATAGCGCGTCTGGGGTGCAGCAGACTTTGCCGGAGGGTGAGGAGGCGGCGGTGCGGGTGCGGGCCCGGTTTACATCGGCTACTACCAACGACTTGACCGCTGCGTATACGGTTCAGGTGACTGCGGGGGAGGGTTCTCCGGTGTCGGCGACCGGTGGGGGTGTTGATTTCACCGCTCCGGGTACGACTGCGACGGTGACTATGCCCGTCGGTACCGCCTTGCAGAGCGGTTGGGTGAATCTGACCGGCCTGTCGGTGGCGGATGATACGATAGCGGAGGGAGCGGAGACTTTTCTCATCACCGGTACCGCGGCAGGCGGGACGGTGGTTGCGGAGACGGTGACTATCGTCGACGACGACGTTGACGTAACACTGTCCGCGTCTCCGGCGGAGGTGGTGGAGCAAGCGGCGGATCATCAGATAGTGGTAACGGCCCGTTTTCAGGGTGCTACTTCGGTGTTGTCGGCGGCTACTCCGGTGACGGTAACGGTCGGGTCGGCGGATACCAGCGGCGCGACGGTGCATACCGCGGTATGTTCTACGATGACGATGACAGCGGATGTGTGCACCAACCAGACGGGCAATCAGTTCACGGTCAGTATCCCCGCCGGGGATGTTAGCGGTTCGGGTTCTTTTCAGCTGCGGGCCCGCGCCGATGGGGATGACACTGAGGGTATCGAGTATTTGAAACTGACTGGTTCTACTTCTATAGGTCAGGTGGCGTCCGCTCAGATGGGCGTTTTCGATCCGGGTCGGGCGGTTACTTTGTCCTTCCATGAGCCGACCAGCGCCGCTCCGGCCTTGTCGGGGATTACTGAGGATGGGGGGGCGCAGACGGTGCGGGTGAAAGCCACCCTCGGCGCAGCCGCTTCGTCGTCCGCTACGGTGACTGTAAACGTAGGGGCCGCGGGCGGGACCGCCGCTTTGGGAGCGACTGGGGATTACACCCGCGGGAGCGCCACGGCGACTATCACCATCGCTAGCGGCCAAACCAGTGGGACGGCGGATGTTGTGCTCACTCCCCGCGACGACGGAACGATTGAGGGGGTGGAAACTATCCGTTTCACCGCTTCCGCTACCGGCGGGTATCTGCCCGCGGTAGCTGATTTGTCCATTTTGGAGACGATCACTTTGGCTCTCAGTCAGTCCACGGTGGATGAAAGAGACGCCAACGCCGGAGCCGTGACTGTTACCGCCTCCTTCGCGGGGGCGTCTAGTTCTTCGCTTACTCAGGCTACGGATGTGACTTTGTCGTTTGGAGTGGGTGAGAACGCGGAGGCGGCGGATTTCACCGCCCCGGGTACTGCGGTAACGGTGACCATCCCAGCCTCTTCTACTTCTAGTTCGGCGGTTGCGTTGAGCGGTTTGCTGATTACGGGGGACACGATTGCGGAGGACGCGGAAACTATCGACATCGACGGTACCGCCGGGGGGTTTGCGGTTAGCGGAACGACGCTGGTAATCACCGACGATGATCTAGACGTGACCCTGACAGCGGATACTGACAGCGTGGAAAACGGGATTCAGAAAA
The DNA here is from genome assembly GCA_965202665.1 of Candidatus Spongiisociaceae bacterium. Lineage (GTDB taxonomy): Bacteria > Actinomycetota > Acidimicrobiia > Spongiisociales > Spongiisociaceae. Next base: position 2,986 of record OZ241841.1, on the reverse strand, counting down.
CCCTGTCGGAGGGCTCAACGGTTGCGGTGCGGGTACGGGCCGCGTTCGCTACTGCTACCAGCAACGATATAGGGTCTGCTTTGCAGGTGCGGGTGACTGCGGAGGCTTTGTCGCCGGCGTCGGCGGAGGCGGGGGGAATCGATTTCACTCCTCCCGCCACCCCGGTTACGGTGTCCATCCCCGCCGGGCAAACGCAAAGCGCCTGGACCAACTTGACCGGGTTAGCGGTAATAGACGATGCGATAACCGAGTTGGCGGAAACGTTCAGAATCGCGGGGACGTCGGTGAACAGCGGCGTGGGGATTACCCCGGACACGTTGACTATCGGGGCCAGCGACACCACTTTGGAAGTAACCGCCTCGCCGGGGAGGGTAACGGAAAGCACCGACGCCCACAACGTAACGGTCACCGCCGGGTTCGCCGGAGCCACCTCCTCCGCGCTGACAACCAACACCGATGTGACGGTAACAATAGCGGCCGGGGATACCAACGGAGCTACGGTGGCGACAGTATGCTCTCAGTCGATGACTGAAGATGTGTGCACCGACCAGACGGGCAACTCGTTCACTATCCGTATCCCGGCTGGGCAGCATCATCATACGGGGTCGTTTCAGCTGACCGCCCGGGTGGATACTGATGCGGAAACTACTGCGGAAACGGTGAAAATCAGCGGCTCGGCCACCGTCGCCGGAACATCCGCCTCCGATTCTACGACTATCAACATCGCGGACAGCGGCATCCGGCTTGCCCTGACCAACCCCTCCAACAACAACGCCCTGTCCGCGTTGGATGAAAACAGCGGAACAACCACCATACGGGTTACCGCTACCCTGCCGGTGAACGCCCCTACCGGGGGTGTGGTAGTGGGCCTGGAGATCGACGAGGACAGCACCGCCACCGCGGACCCCAACCGGGTTTGGACGAACCGGGAAGACTACCGAGTGGTTTGGCCCTCTAAACCGAGTGGAACGCCTTCCGGCTACGCCGCTGGCATCGCCATCTCCGCCGGTTCCACTACCGGCTATGTGGATATAGATTTTACGGTGAACGATGACAACGTGGATGAACCGGCGAGGAGGATAGTCATCGACGGCAGTCATGTGAGCATCAACAATGTGGATTATCACACGGTGGCCGCTTCTTTGGCTTTGAACGATAACGACGGCCCTCCCACTGCTATCACTCTCACCTTGCACAGCACCCGCGCCGACAGCAGTGGGGAACACCTCACCGAAGCCCACGAAAACGAAGAAACCCGGGTGCGGGTGGTAGCTACCTTCCAGGGTACCGCCACCCGTTCCGCCGCCACCTTCGTGCCTATCGTGGTCGGTAAAACGGCCGCTGGGGAAGCAACTGAGGGAACCGACTATGAAACGGTGGATGCCTTCAATGTGGAAATCCCCGGCTATCAAAACAGCGGAACCGACACTTTCCTGCTCAAAACCGACGGAACATACAACGACAACAACTTTGAGGGGCCGGAAACGCTAACCGTCGCCGGCGGAACGCTCGCCGGTTTCACGATCGGGGAAGACACCCTAACCCTCATCGACGACGACCTGACCGTAACCCTCACCCTCACCCCAAACCAAGGGACCGAAGGAGACACCAACACGTCCGTAACCCTACAAGCTGCTTACCCGACCGGGGAAACCCTCCCCAACCCCCACACCGTAACCCTGGCCTTCGGGGGAACCGCCGCCGCCGTCGACTACACCGCCCCCGCCCTCACCCCCCTGACTATTCTCGCCAACCAAAACAGCGCCACCCGAACCCTCAGCCTGCCTATCACCGATGACAGCATCGATGAACCGGATGAAACCGTACAGATAACTGGAACCTCCGCTGGAATCACCATCGAACCCGCCACCTTCACTATCAAAGACAACGACGATCCACCCAGCGGCGTCACCCTCACCGTCAACCCCGCCAGCCTGCCCGAAGGGCAAACCAACCGCCAGATCACCATCACCGCCCGGCTGGACGGCTCCACCACCCGATCGGAAACCACCCAAGTGGCTATAACCATCCCCGGCCCCGACAGCACCACCACCCCCGCCGACTACCAAATCACCAACCAGCCCGCCACCATAACCATCCGCCCCGCAACGCAAACCGGAACCGGAACCTTCAACATAACCATCCCCAACACCGACGGCCCCGAACCAAACGAAACCCTCCAAATAACCGGAACCCTCGCCGGGTTCACCATCACCCCCGCCGTTCTCACCATCCGCAACAGCGCACCCCCGCCCCCGCCCCCGCCGCCCCCAACCACCACACCAAACCCACCCACCGGAGGAGGGGGAGGAGGCGGGGGTGGTGGAGGTGGTGGTGGTGGAGGCGCGCCGCCGCCGGCCGCGCCGCCACCCGCCGCAGGAGGAGGAGGCGGAGGAGGAGCACCGCCCCCCGCAGGAGGAGGAGGGGCCCCGCCCCCGGCTGGGCCCGCCGCACCCGTCGCACCGCCCCCTGCGCCGGTGGCCTGTCAGGGTCGGTTCTGCGACGACGACGGCAGCGTCCACGAACCCAACATCGCGCTAATGGCCGAATGGGGAATAACCATCGGATGCGACGCCAACGACCCCACCAAATACTGCCCCAGCGCCCAAATCACCCGCAGGCAAATGGCCACCTTCATCTACCGCGCAGTCAACCCCCGCTGGCCCATCCAAATCCCCACCGGCGTAACAATCAACGACGTCCCCGCCGACGCCAGCTACCGCCCCTACGCCAACTGGCTGGTAAGCATCGGAGCCTTCCAACTGGACGACGGCAACTTCAACCCCAGGGGCATAGTAACCCGAGCCGACATGGCCGTCATGATGGTCGCCGCTTTCCCCCACATCCAAGCCGTATCCGAATCCCAAAACCTGTTCGCCGACACCGCCAACCTGGACGCAGCCATGGTAAGGGCCATCGAAGGCATCGCCGAAAGCGAAGTGACCAGAGGATGCACCACCACGCCGCCTCTCAGATACTGCCCCAA